>CAVYAQ010000008.1:0-140695 GCA_963766565.1 uncultured Actinomycetota bacterium | reverse complement strand
TCTCCTCCGGTACCGCAGCGCTTCATCTCGCAGTCCTCGCGCTCGGGCTCGACCCCGGCGACGAGGTCATCGTCCCCGCCTACACCTTCCCCGCTACCGCGAACGTCGTCGCGCTCTCGGGCCTCCGCCCGGTGCTCGTCGACGTCGACCCCGTGACGATGAACATCGATCCGGAGAAGATCGAGATCGGGCCCCGGACGAAAGCGGTCATGCCCGTTCACCTCTTCGGCCGCCCCGCGCGGATGGAGGAGCTGCCCGACCTGCTCGTGATCGAGGACGCGGCCGGTGCGCTCGGCGCCAGGCGGAAGGGCCGCCCGTGCGGATCGCTCGGCCTCGTGGCCTGCCAGAGCTTCCATCCCCGGAAGATCGTCACGACCGGCGAGGGCGGAGGGATCACGACCGACGACGACGAGGTCGCCTCGATCATGTCCCAGCTCCGTAACCACGGCTGGCGCTCGCTGGCGGACGCCGACATGCCCGCACCCGGGCTCAACTACCGGCTCTCCGACATCCTCTGCGCGGTCGGCCTCCCCCAGCTCCGCCGCCTCGACGAGCTGCTCGCGACCAGGGCGAGGCTCGCGGAGGGATACGCAGAGCGGCTCGCCGAGGTGCCGGTGACGCTCCCTGGCGCGGACGTGGGCGACGTCCACGGCTGGCAGGCCTACATCGTCCAGGTCGAGAACCGCAACGAGGTGCTCGCCGGGCTCCGGGCGCAGGGGATCGAGTGCCAGATCGGCACGTTCTCGCTTCCGCTGCTCGCCGCCTACTCGGACCAGGGCACCTTTCCCGGCGCCGCGCACGCCTTCGAGACCGCGCTCGCGCTGCCGCTCCACACGCGCCTCGCCGACTCCGAGCTCGACCGCGTCGCCGAGGTACTTGACAAGCTTGTGAGTCATCACTAACTTATCGGGCGTGGTGGTTTCGACAGAACGCAAGACAAAGGACGCCCGCCGTGAGGAGATCCTCGACGCGGCCATCCTGGAGTTCGCAGAGCGCGGGTTCCACGGGGCCTCGACCGAGGACATCGCCCGGCGCGCCGGCATCTCTCAGCCCTACGTGTTCCGGCTCTTCGGGACGAAGAAGGAGCTCTTCAGGGCTGTTGTCTCACGATGCTTTCGCGAGATGCTCGAGATGTTCCAGCGGGCGGCGGAGGGGCATCGCGGCGCGAAGGCGCTCGAGGCCATGGGGCAGGCCTACGTCAACCAGCTCCAGACGGACTCTGTGCGGCTTCGGGCCCAGATGCAGGCCTACGCCGCCTGCGACGACCCGGAGATCCGCGAGGTCGTCCGCCAGGGCTTCGGCGATCTGGTCGCCTACGCCCAGCGGGTCTCGGGCCTCCCGCCGGAGGATGTCGGGCGGTTCTTCGCAACCGGGATGCTCCTGAATGTGTTCGCCTCGATGGGGCAGTTCGGCGACGGAGCCGAGCCCTGGGCACAGGGTCTGTGCGACGCGCTCGGCAAGGACAGTTAACTCTTTTTTTCAGTCGGAGGTAAGTGATGAGTCACAAAATACAGAGCAATCACAAGCTACTCTGGGTCTTCCTGCTCACCTCGGCCGCGGGCTTCATGGTCACGCTCGACAACCTCGTCGTGACGACCGCGCTCCCGGTGATCCGTCGCGATCTCGGCGCGGGCCTCTCGGGCCTCGAGTGGACAGTCAACGCCTACACGCTCACCTTCGCGGTGCTCCTGCTCACGGGTGCCGCACTCGGCGACCGCTTCGGCCGGAGGCGGATGCTCGCGATCGGTCTCACGATCTTCACCGTCTCCTCGGCCGCGGCCGCGCTCGCCCCGTCGATCCTCGCGCTCGACATCGCCCGTGCCTTCCAGGGCGTCGGCGGCGCGATCGTGATGCCGCTGACCCTGACGATCCTGGCCTCCGCGGTGCCGGCCGAGAAGCGCGGCCTTGCCCTCGGGGCCTGGGGCGGGATCACCGGGCTTGCGGTCGCCTTCGGCCCACTCGTCGGGGGCGCCGTCGTCTCCGGAAGCTCGTGGCACTGGATCTTCTGGCTGAACGTCCCGATCGGCATCGTCCTCGTCCCCCTCGTCCTGCTCCGCCTCGACGAGAGCCGCGGCCCGTGGGACAGGCTCGACCTGCCGGGCGTCGTCCTCGCAGGCATCGGGCTGCTCGGGATCGTGTGGGGCCTCGTCCGGGGAAATGCACTCGGCTGGAGCTCCCCGGCGATCCTCGGCGCGATCCTCGGCGGGCTCGTCGTGATGGGCCTGTTCGTCTCATGGGAGCTGCGCGCGCCGGCGCCGATGCTCCCGATGCGCTTCTTCAAGAACCGCGCCTTCGCGCTCTCGAACCTCGCCTCGCTCTTCTTCTCGTTCGGGATGTTCGGCTCGATCTTCCTGCTCGCCCAGTTCTTCCAGACGGTGCAGGGCTACTCGCCGCTCGCCTCGGGCGTCCGGATCCTGCCGTGGACGGCGATGCCGATGCTCGTGGCGCCGATCGCCGGCGCGATGTCGGACCGCGTCGGCGGTCACCGGCTGATGGCCGCCGGGCTCGCGCTCCAGGCGATCGGCCTCGCGTGGATCGCCGCGATCACGACGACGACCCTGCCCTACAGCAACATCGTGCTCCCGTTCGTCGTCTCGGGGACCGGGATGGCGCTCTTCTTCGCGCCGGTCGCGAACGTCGTCCTCTCGACCGTCCGCCCGGTGGAGCAGGGTCAGGCCTCCGGCGCGAACAACGCGATCCGCGAGCTCGGCGGTGTGCTCGGCGTTGCGGTGCTCGCCTCGATCTTCGCGCACGCCGGCGGCTACTCGAGCGCCGACACGTTCGTGAAGGGGACGAGCGATGCCGTCTACGTCGGCGCGGCGATCGTCGCGCTCGGCGCCGTCGCCGCGTTCTTCATCCGCCGTGGGCGGGTGAGCGAGGTGCGGGCGCTCGAGCTCGCGCCCGAGCTCGAAGCCGCGGCGTAGCACCGCATCGGGGTGAGCGGCGGGGAGCCTGCGCAGGCTCCCCGCCGCGCACGGTGTGTGACAGCGGTGACAAAGCCTGCGTGAGCGCGGGCAACGACGCGGCGGTGGAGCGGGCCTACCGTCGGCAGAGCATCGACCATCTGCCCACGTCGAGCCCAGGAGGCCCGGAGATGACCACGTCGCGTCCCCTCACCCTCGTTGTCTCAATGCTGATCGCCGCCGTCTGGCTTGCTCCACCTGCGCTCGCCGCCCCCTCGGCGCCGGTCGCTCAGGGTGAGGCGAAGAACGGGTCGCCGTTCACCGCTCCCTACAACGGGGATCCCGGTCTCACCCTGGCCTACGCGAAGATCGCGAGGCTCGAGGCGCAGGCCGCGGGCGAGCCGAAGAGCACGCCGCGCTTCACGGACTCGGTGGGATCGCCTCGCTCGGGCTTCAGCTGGATCGACGCCTCGATCGGAGCGCTCGCGGCGCTCGGAACGTGCCTTCTCGTTGCCGGCGCGCTCTCGACGCGGCGGCGTCCCGCGGCCGCCCCCGCGAGCCCGGGGCTGCTCGGCCGCGGCGTTGTGTAACGACCGGCACACGCGTTGTGTATCCGCCGTCGACGACACGCAGTCGGCCCCGCCGTAGCGTCGGTGGGGCATCGATCATCCCCCAAGCCCAGGAGGCACCAGAGATGACCAAGTCGCATCCCGCCCGCATCCTCCTTTCTTCACTGATCGCCGCCGTCTGCCTTGCCCCGTCGGCTCTCGCAGGCTCGCACGACCCGGTCGGGTCCCCGGCAGCCTCGAACGCCCACTACGGTGTCGCCGCGCATCGCACGTCGGCCCGGCAGGCAAGAGCCGATGCGATCGCCCGGTACGTCGCCGAGACGAAGCGGCTCGACGCGAACTACCGGTTCGACCGCGTTCCGCCCGGCCAGCGCTGAGGCGAGACGCGGAGCGAAGGGCGCGGGTCTCCGCGCCCTCGCCATGGTCCGCCGTCGCCCCCGGCAGTGACAATGAGCCGGGTGGCTGCGAAATCGCCGGATCGTGTGGGTTCCCTGCTCGTGCTCGGAGCGGGCACCGCGCAGCTCGGCCTGCTCGAGGCGGCACGGGCGCACCGGATCTGGACGGCCGTTTGCGACAGGGATCCGGCCGCTCCCGGCTTTGCCTTCGCAGACCGCCGCTGCATCGTCTCGATCGAGGACGAAACCGCGATCGAGCGTCTCGCCTCGGCGCTCTCGCTCGACGGGCTGATCGCGCCGGGGACGGACGAATCCGTTGCCGTCGCCGCGCGGGTGGCCGAGAAACTCGGCCTCAGCCATCCGGTCTCCGGGGCGACGGCCATCGTCGCGACGAGCAAGGGTCGTCAGCGCACCGCGCTCGAGGCAGCGGGCGTGCCCCAGCCCCGCTGGCAGCTCGTCGCCGGCGAGGCGGAGATCGACCTGCCTCTTCCCCTGGTCGTGAAGGCCGCCGACCGGACACGTCGGCGCGGGCTCTCGATCGTGCGCCGTACCTCCGAGCTTCAGCCTGCGCTCGAGGTCGCGCGCGCGGCTTCCCGTAGCGGGATCCTCGTCGAGGAGTACGTCGACGGGGCCGAGGTGACGGTGACCGGATTCTCGGCGGCCGGCGAGTTCGTGCCACTCGCGGCCGTCGACCGCCTCACCTCGCCCGAGCCCGCATTCGGGGTGCCCCTCGCCCAGCTCTGGCCCTCGTTCCATGCCTCCGAGGCGATCGAGGTGGCCCGGCGTGCGGTCCTGCGCCGTCGGAATCGAGGAGGGGCCGTCTCTCACCCAGCTCCGGCTGAGCCGCGGAGGAGCCGAGGTGATCGAGGTCTCGGCTCGGCTCGCCGGCGCCCACGACGCGGAGCTCGTCGAGCTCGTTACCGGGGTCGATCTGAACGCTCTGGCACTCGCCTCCGCGCTCGGCCTGCCGTTGTCCCCGGGCGAGATCGCCGGGGCATTCCGGTCGTCGGTCGCCGCCGCAGCGACCCGCTTCCTCGTCGCCTCGGCCGGGGAGCTCGAGTCGGTCGAGATCCCCGACGGCCAGAAGGGCGTGATCTCGACCCGGCTCGATCACAGCCCCGGCCACCTCTTCGGGCCGCTCCGGCGCTCGTCCGACCGTGCCGGCGCCGTCCTTGCCGTCGGAGCGACGCCGGAGGAGGCGCTTGCCCGGGCCGATGCCGCCGCCCAACGCATACGCTTCGTGACGGCGGAGCAGCCGGCCGTCCCCGACGGGCGCTTCCCTGCCGGCCGGGTTCCTGACGGCGCCTTCCGGCAGGCCGTCGCCCACGCCGATGTCGCGAGCACGAGTGCCAGATGAGAAATCTCCTCCGAACGTAGGCCTGGCTGCCTTCCGCGGCCGGCTGAGCCCGAAGAACCGCTCGGTCCGGATCGTCGGGACGGTGCTCGTTACCGGCCTCGCCGCCGCCTACATCATCTCGAAGATCGATCTCGGGCAGACCGCCCACACGCTGGCGGACGCGAGCATCGCATGGCTCGCGCTCGCCGCGTTCCTCACCGTGATCACGGTGCCGCCACAGGCCTACCGCTGGAAGCTCCTGCTCCGCGCCCGGGGGATCGAGGAGTCGCTTCTCTGGCTCACCCGCGCCTACTTCGTCTCCTATGCCGTCGGGCAGGTGCTCCCGACGGGCGTCGGCGGGGATGCGTCTCGGATCTTCGAGACGACGAAGCGCCATCCCGGCGAGGGCTCGCCGATCGCCGGGTCGGTCGTGCTCGAGCGCGCGATCGGCGGAGCGGTGACGCTCGTGCTCGTCGCCGTCGGGTTCCTGCTCGCGCTCGGCCACTACCCGGTCGGGCCCTATCTCTGGGTCGAGGCGGTGTTCGTCGTGGGGACGATCGCCGCCGGCTTCGTCGTCTTCTCGGCGCGCCTTCGCCGTCACCTTCGACGCGCGGTGCCGCTCCTGCGGCGCGCGCGTATCGAGTCGGTGGTGCGTGCCGCCTACGAGGGGATCCACGGGTACCGCCACCACACCCGCACGCTGCTGACGGTCGCCGGGATCACGACGCTTGCCCAGCTCTGCCGGATCGCGGCGATCTGGGCGGGCGGCCGGGCCGTCGGCGTCGAGCTCGGCCTCCGCCCGTACGTCGTGCTCGGGCCGCTGCTCTTTCTCGTGATGCTCGTGCCGTTCACGATCAACGGGGCCGGGGTGCGCGAGGCGTTCTTCGTCAGCTTCCTCACGCGGATCGGCGTCGACTCCGATGCCGCGTTCGCCACGGGGTTCATCTTTTTCCTGATGACGCTGCTCTTGGCGTTGCCGGGCCTCGTCGTGATCCTGTGGGAGGGTGCGAGGCGGGCTCCGGTTCCGGTCGCGGATGGTTGACGGCGTCTCGGTCGTCGTCGTGACGTTCAACGCGGTGGCCTACATCGAACGCTGCCTCGCCTCGGTCGCCGGCTACGAGACGATCGTCGTCGACAACGGCTCCACCGACGGCACGCCCGCGCTCGTGCGTGAGCGGTTCCCCGGTGTGACGCTGATCGAGCAGGAAAACCGTGGGATGGGCGGCGGCAACAACACGGGGATCCGGGAAGGCAGCGGGCGGTACGCGTTCCTGCTGAACTCCGATGCCTGGGTCGAGAGCGACGCGGTCGAGCGGCTCGCGGCATTCGCCGACGCACACCCGCGGGCCGCGGCCGTCGGGCCGCGCCTCCGGAACCCGGACGGCACGCTCCAGCGCTCGGTCCGCGGCGACCCGACGCTCTGGCGGCTTGCGACCGAATACCTGTTCCTGCGTAAGCTCGGGCCGAAGACCGACGCGCTGAATGCGTTCTACGGCGGCGGCTTCCCGCACGACGTCGCCCGCCTGGTCGAGTCCCTCCAGGGCGCCGCGCTCCTCGTCCGGCGCGAGGCGATCGACGAGGTCGGGCTCTTCGACGAGAGCTTCTTCATGTTCAGCGAGGAGACCGACTGGCTCGCCCGCTTCCGGGAGGCCGGGTGGGAGGTGTGGTTCACGCCGGCCGCCGAGGTGGTCCATCTCGGCGGCGCCTCGCACGGCGGCCGGCTCTACAACGAGAACCTCCGCGGGATCCTCCGCTACCTCGACAAGCACAAGGGGCCGAGCGAGGCCGCACGAGCACGGTTGCTCCTGCTCTGGTCCCTACGCGCCCGGGGGCTCGTGTTCCGCGGCGAGCGCGGCAGGACCTACCGCGACGCCGCGAGCTTTCTCGCCTCGGGCGACGTGCAGGCGCTGCTTCGATGATCACCGAGTATGTGAGGCTCGCCTTCGCGACGGGGGTCGTGCTCCTTCCCGGCTACCTCGTCGCGTGGGCGCTCGGGCAGCGCGGCACCTCGCCGGGTTTCGCGTGGGCCTTCGGCTGCCTCTTTCTCGCCTGGGCGGCCGTGTTCGCCGTGCACGGGACGATCTCGCTCGCCGTCTCGATCCTCGGAGCGATCGGGCTCGTCGCAGCGCTCGTCGGCGCGTCGAGAGGTGTCCGCCGCCGCCGTGTGCCGGCTCCGGAAGGGGAGAAGCCGCAGCCGACGGGGCTGATCCGCGGCGGGGTGTTCGTGGGCGGGGCAGTGCTCGGAATCGCGCTCTGGCACGTCGAGGGTGCGGTGGTCGGAGACGCGCTCTTCCACGAGGCCCGCGTCAGGAAGCTCCTCGACCTCTCCCACCTGCACCTGCGCTCGGTGGACGAGCTCGCCCACGGCGGCCTCCATCCCGGGTATGCATTCCCGCTCTGGCACGGCTTCCTGGCGCTCGTGGCGAAGGTCTCCGGGCTCGATCCGTCGGTGGTGATCCACCGCGAGGCCTCGGTGCTCGTGCCGATCGCCTGCCTCGTGGCCTGGGAGGCGGGCCTCGCCGTGTTCGGCTCGGCGGCCGGCGGTCTCGGCGTGCTCGCGGCGTCGCTCGGGATCTTCTGCTTCGCCGCGGGCAACGGCGGCTCCTACGCGTCGCTTGCGCTCCCCGCCACCTCGTCGCGCCAGCTGATGGTGCCGGCGGCGTTCGCGCTCTACTTCACCTACGCCGAATCGGGGCGCCGGGTCGATCTGGCCACGGTCTCTGTCGCGTTCGGGACGCTGGCGCTCGTCCACCCGACCTACGCGCTGTTCGCGCTGATCCCACTCGGGGCGTACGCCCTCGTCCGCTGGCCGGAGTGGCGGCGCTCATGGGCGGCGATCGCGGCGGCTCTCGTTCCGGTCGGGCTCACGGTGCTCTGGCTGAAGCCCGTGGTCGACGAGACGTTGTCGGTCAACCCGACTGCCGCCGTCCAGGCGCAGACGCTTGCCCATTACGGCAACCAGCTCGTCGTGACGTCGGTCCATCACTTCCGGCTCGCCGCAGGCGTGCCGGGCCGGACCGGCGCGGTCGCGGTTGCCGCGCTCGCGATGGTGCCGCTCGCCGGATTTGCGGCGCGCCGCCGCTGGGGCGCCTTCGTGCTCGGCGGGGCAGTCGCGGTACTAGCGCTGATGCTCGTGCCGGAGCTCTTCGTGCGTTTCTCGAATGCGGTCTCGCTCTCGCAGTCGCGCCGGGCGGCCGGGTTCGTGCCGCTCACCTTCGCCTTTGCCGGCGGCCTCGCGTTGCTCACACGGCGTGCGTTCCTGTTGCCGCTCGCCTTCGTCGCGGGCTTTCTGCTCCAGCGCAAGTGGCCGGGCGATTTCGCGTACGGGCTCCGCCACGGCGGCCCGGCGGCGATCACCTGGTTCGCGCTGATCGGGGGCGCGGTCGCGCTCGTCCTCGGCCTGATCTTCGCCCGCGGCCGGCCGGTCGAGAAGTGGAAGCTCGGCGCACTCGCCGCATTCCTGTTCGTGCTTCCGGTCGCCTGGCACGGCTTCTCGCACTGGAGCCCGCTCAACCCGACCGACAAGGCAGCGCTCACACCGTCGCTGGTCGCTCGGCTGAGGAAGCTGCCGAAGGGCTCCGTCGTGATCGCCTCGCTTCCGGCGAGCTACGAGATCGCCGCCGTCGCACCCGTGTACGTCGTGGGAGCGCCGATCGCGCACGTCGCGAACACGAAGGCCAACAACCCGGTGCTCCGCGCGAAGCAGGTCGCACGTTGGGTTGCGACCGGCGACCCTGCGATCCCGCGCATGTACGGTGCGGGCTGGGCCGTGAGGGGCAACCGGCTCATCCCTCTGAATTCATGAAGGTGCTGCTCGTCACACTTTATTTCCCGCCCGCCGGCGGCGGAGGCGTGCAGCGGCCGCTGAAGTTCGCGACCCACCTGCCGGAGCTCGGGATCGAGACGCACGTGCTGGCCCCCGACGATCCGAAATGGATCCATCGCGACGACGATCTGCCGCCGCCGACCCTCGCCTGGGTCCACCGCGTGAGGTTCATCGGCCCGCAGGGGCGAAAGCCCGCCGAGGAGCTGCACGGGACGATGGGCCTCGAACGCTACGTCCGCCAGGCCTCGCTCTTCGGCCGTCGGCTGCTCCTTCCCGACGAGAACGTGAGCTACAACCTCACGGCGATCCCGGCGGCGATCAGGATCGTACGGGAGGAGGGGATCGACGTCGTGATCACGACCTCGCCGCCGCCCTCGGTGCACTTCATCGGCGCCGCCGTGAAGCGCGCCACGGGAACGCGCTGGGTCGCCGACCTCCGCGACTCGATCGTTGCGAACCCGCATCGCGACGCGCAGCGCCTGTCGGTACGGGTGAAGGAACAGGGCGTACAGGCGGTCGCCTCGCTCGTGGCGCGGAATGCCGATGCGACGGTTGCCGTCTCGGAGGCGATCTCCGAGGAGGTGCGCAGCCGCAACCCGCGCGGGCCGGTGGTCACGATTGCGAACGGCTCGGACTTCGCGGACTTCGCGTCCTTCGAGTACAGGCCGGGCGAGCAGTTCCGGATCACGCACGCCGGATCGTTCTTCGGCAAGCGCGATCCGCGGCCGTTCCTGACCGCGCTCTCGCAGGTCGACGGCGTGCTCGCACGCTTCGTCGGCGACTTCCGTTCGTCGGATCGCGAGTGGGCGACCGGCATCATGGACCGGATGGAGCTGATCCCCTACGCCTCCCACAGCCGTGCGCTCGAGCTCCAGCGCAACTCGGAGGCGCTGCTGCTCCTGATCCCCGAGGCCGGCGGGCGCGGCCGGGGCGTGCTCTCGGGGAAGGTCTTCGAGTACCTCGCGGCCGAGCGCCCGATCCTCGCGGTGGTGCCCCCCGACGGCGCCGCGGCGGAGCTCATCAGGGCTACCGGCGCCGGCGTCGTCGTAGCCCCGGACGACATCGACGGGATCGCCCGCGAGCTGGTTGCGATGCGCGACCGCTTCAGCGAGGGCAAGCTCGAGGCGGTCGAGCTCGACGACGAGTGGCGGACGAAGCTCGATCGCCGCACACGCGTGCAGGAGCTGGCCGATCTGCTCCATACGCTGGAGAGGAAGGAATGAGGAAGGTAGCGAGCTTCCTCTTCCTGGCCACGATCTTCTGCTGCACCTTCGAGAAGGTGCACTGGGCGTTCGGTGCGGCGCTCGCGCTCTCGGACGTACTCGCGATCGCCTTCATCGTCGCCTTCGCGGTAACCTCGCGCTCGACCCTCCCGCGGACGAGCGCCGTGCTGCTGCTGTTCGGGCTCGTGTTCGCGATCGTGTACCTGCTCGGCTTCTACAACCTCGACAGCTCTGCCGGGTTGTCGCAATTCGTCAAGGGCTTCGTGAAGTTCGGGATCCACTTCACGTTCCTCGCGCTCGGGGTCGCCTGGCTCAAGCGGCGCGGGATCGCCTACTACTGGCGCTCGCTCGCCTGGTTCGTCGGCGGGGTCGCGTTCAACGCGGCCTACGGTGTGGCACAGCTCGTCACCGCGCAGGCAGGAGTGAACCTCGACTCGCTGCTGATCTCGCCGCTCACCGGCGGCGCGAGCCAGATCAACATCTACGGCGCGGTCAACGGCTCGTCGGTCTACCGGCCGAACGCCCTGACCGGCGACCCGAACCACCTCGGGATCATGCTGATCGTCCCCCTGCTCGTCCTGACGCCGATGTACTTGCGACTCGAGACCGGGCACTGGCTGAAGCAGAGGCTCGGGGCGCTGATCGCGTTCATGCTCATCGTCGAGATCGCGACGCTTTCGCGCAGCGGCCTGCTCGGGCTCGGCGTCGGGGCGCTCGTACTGCTCCTTCCCTACCGCGGCTACCTTCGGTCTCGCGCGCTGATCGCGCCGATCGTGGGCGCGCTCGCGGTGCTCGCGATCGTATTCGTCTCGCGCTTCCATTTCTTCCTGGTCGTGATCCGCTCGCGGATCCAGACGGGACGGGCTTCGCAGTCGGCGCACTTCCAGGTCTACAGCTTCATCCCGAAGATCCTGCACAGCCATCCGCTGCTCGGGCTCGGGCTGAACAACTTCTCGCTCTACTACCAGGCCGTCACCGGCAAGACGAACTGGGGCCCGCACTCCTTCTACGTCTCGCTGATCGTCGAGACGGGGATTATCGGGACGGCGCTCTTCGCGCTCTTCCTGTTCTGGGTGTTTCTGCGGCTTGCCGTCGGCCGCCGGGTCGGGGCCGCGCTCGCCCGCGCCGGGGATCCACTCGCGGCCCGGGTGCGGCCGCTCGCGTGGGGCTGGACCGCCGCGCTCGCCGGGACGCTCGCCGCGAACTTCTTCTACCTGACGATGCAGTTCTATTACGTCTACGTGTTCCTCGCTCTTGCCCTGGCGGTGCCGCTCGTGTTCGGGCAGCCGGAGACGGCGCGGCGTGCGGCCCGGGCGGCGCCCGCGCTCGCGGCCGCCCCCGCGACTACCTGAGTTGCGGGTCTGCGTCGTCACGACGTCGTACCCGCGGTCGCCCGGCGACGTCGCCGGGGCGTTCGTCGCCGCTCAGGTCGAGGCGCTCCGCGCACACGGCGTCGAGGTGGACGTCGTCTCGCCCGCCGACTTCCCGAGCTTCGGGATCGCCTACGGGGACGGGATCACCCAGAACCTGCGCGCACGTCCGTGGCTCGCGGCCCTGCTCCCGTTGTTCCTCGTCCTCTTTGCCCGGGCGGCGCGGCGAGCCTCGCGGCAGGCCGACGTGGTGCACGCCCACTGGCTTCCCTCGGCGATCCCGGCACTTGCGACCCGGAAGCCGCTCGTCGTCCAGGTGTGGGGCACGGACGTGGAGCTCGCACGGCGGCTTCCGAGGCTCGCCCGGCCGCTCATTCGCCGCGCCCGCGTCGTCGTCGCGGCCTCGGGCTTCCTCGCCGACGACGCGCGCAGGCTCGGCGCGCGCTCGGTGCGCGTGATCCCGAACGGCCTCGTATTGCCGACCGGGCTTGGAGAGCCGGACGAGCCGCCGCACCTCCTCTACGTGGGCCGGCTGAGCGAGGAGAAGGGCATCCTCGAGCTGGTAGAGGCGACCCGCGGGCTGCGGCGCGTCGTCGTCGGCGACGGGCCGCTGCGCGGCCGGGTCCCGGACGCGGTCGGCTTCGTGCCGCCCGGGGAGCTCGGCCCCTACTACGAGCGCGCCGCCGTCGTCTGCGTGCCCTCGCGGCGCGAGGGGTACGGCGTCGTCGCCCGCGAGGCGATGGCGCACGGCCGCCCGGTCGTCGCGACGCGGGCCGGCGGCCTGGCCGACGCGGTCCAGGACGGCGTCACCGGATTGCTCGTGCCGCCGCGAGACGTGGCCGCGCTCCGTGCCGCGCTCGAGCGGCTGCTCGGCGACGCCGCGCTTCGCTCGGAGCTGGGCACGAACGCGAGGCGTGTCGCCGAGGAGACCTACTCCTGGGCGGCCGCGACCGAGTCGCTCTCCTCGGTGTACGCGGAGGCGTCACGGCGCACGACGTAGTTCCCGAGCACGAGCAGGTCGATCCTCGTCTTGAGGAACGTCTCGATCGCGTGCTCCGGGCTCATCACGATCGGCTCGCTCTCGTTGAAGGAGGTGTTGAGTAGGATCGGCACTCCGGTCCGCCGCTCGAACTCCGCAGATCAGCCGGTGGTAGAGCGGGTTCGCATCCCCGCTCGACGGTCTGCAGCCGCCCGCTGCCGTCGACGTGCGTGATCGCCGGCACGAGCTCCCGCTTGCTCGGGCAGCACCGGGTAGACGAGGACCATGAACGGCGAGGTGTAGTCCTGCTCGAACCATCTCCCGGCCGCCTCGGCCAGGACGCGACGGCGCGAACGGCCGGAACGGCTCGCGATGCTTCACCCGCGCGTTCAGCACGTCCTTCATCTCCGGCCGCCGCGGGTCGGCGAGGATCGAGCGGTTGCCGAGCGCGCGCGGGCCGAGCTCCATCCGCCCCTGGAACCAGCCGACCACGTCGCCGGCCGCGAGCCGCTCGGCGACCAGCTCGAACAGCGCGTCGTCGTCGACCCGTTCGACCTCGACGCCCGGCAGCCTCGAGGCGGCCTCGATCGCTCCCGTCGCCGTACGACGGCCCGGTGTAGGCGTGGTCGCATCACGAAGCCGCGCGGCCGCCCGAGTGCTCGTGCCAGACGTCGAAGGCGGCGCCGACCGCGGTGCCGGAGTCGCCGGCGGCGGGCTGGATGTAGAGCTCTTCGAACGCCGTCTCCGGCCGGATCCGGCCGTTCGCGACCGCGTTCAGCGCGACGCCGCCGGCCAGGCAGAGGTTGCGCGAGCCGCTCGCTGCGGCCAGCTGAGCGGCGAGGTGGAGCACGAGCTCCTCGAGCCGCGCCTGCAGCGCCGCGGCGACGTCGTGGTGGCGCGTCGCGAGCCCCTCTCCGGCCGTCCGCGGCCGGGCCGAGCTCCTCTTCGAGCCGTCGGAGAAGATCCGTCCGACGGTCGGCGACCCGTCGTCCCAGGTCATCTCGACGCCCCGCGTGTGATGGGTGAAATACTCGAGCGCGAGCCGGAAGTGCGTCGCCCTTCGGCGAGCGCGATCCGCCGCATCGCGGGCAGATACCGCTCGGGGTCGCCGTAGGGCGCGAGGCCCATCACCTTGCCCTCGTCGCCGTAGTGGGGGAAGCCGAGCCACTGGGTGACCGCGGTGTAAAAGATCCCGAGCGAGTGCGGGAAGAGCACCCGCCCCGTCACCTCGATCTCGTGCCCGCGCCCGCGAGCGAGCATCGTCGAGGCGAAGTCGCCGAACCCGTCGAGCGACAGGACCGCCGCCTCGTCGAACGGCGAGACGAAGAACGCGCTCGCGACGTGGGCGCGGTGGTGCTCGACCGGCGTGCAGCTCCGCCCGGAGCGACGCTTCGGGCACCCCCAGCGCGTCCGCGAGCGGCGAGTTCGCACGCTCGACCCGCCGACCCGCGAGGCGTTGCGGGCCCGCGAGCGCGCATAACGAGAGGCTCGGCGGCCGGGTCGCGACCCGGCGCACCTTCGCGCCGAGGTTCGCGCGCGGGTCGCGCCCGATCGCGACGTGGTCGAGCTCGCCCGGCTCGAGCCCGGCCTCCTCCAGGCACCAGCGCGCCGCGAGCGCAGGGAAGCCGGCGCAGTGCTTGACGCGGTTGAACCGCTCCTCCTCGGCGGCGGCCACGAGCACGCCGTCGACGACGAGCGCCGCCGCCGCATCCCCGTGATACGCGTTCAACCCGAGGATTGCGGTCACGGCGGGATCGTACGCGCCTCCGGCCGGCCGTTCCGCGAGAAGGCGTCTCCGCCCGCGAGCACGCGGCGGTAGAGGTCGAGATAGGCCTCGGTTTCGGCCTCGAGCGTGAACTCGGCGAGGATCCGGTGCCTCCCGGCCTCTCCGAGCCGCAGCGCGAGCTCCGGGTCTTGCCACAAACGCCCGAGCGCGCCGGCAAGCGCGTTGGGTCCCGCGGCGGGCAGACGAAGCCATCGACGCCGTCCGTCACCGCCTCCCTCATTCCGCCGCAGTCGGTCACGACCACCGGCAGCTCGCAGGCCATCGCCTCGAGGACGCAGTTCGGGATCCCTTCCGAGAGGCTCGGATGCAGCAGCACGTCGCTTGCCTGTATCCGGTCGCGTACCTCCTCGTGCGAGAGCTCGCCGAGGAGCTCGACGCGCCCCTCGAGCCCGAGCTCGCGAATCAGATAGAGGAGCTTCGGGCGGTCGCTCGGCTTGGCGGCGTCTCCGGGCGATGGTTCCGCGCCTGCGATCTCGTACCGCACCGGGATTCCGTCGGCGGCAAGGAGCGCCACCGCCCGGATCCCGTCCTCGAAGTTCTTGATCCAGTGCACGGTTCCGACGCTGAGCACGCGCAGCTCTGGGGCCCGCATGCGCTTGCGCGGCCTGAAGTAGCGGGAATCGACCCCGGCGCGGATCACGACCGCCTTCGCCGGATCGAGCCCGAAGCCGACGGCTTCGTCTCGGATCGCCTCGCTCACGCAGTGCACCGCGGCCGCTTTCGCGAAGGCCTCCCCATAGCCGGCGACGACGTGGTCGAGGCCGACGTGGGGGTGGACGTTGACGCCGGAGCCGTGGCAGCTCATCACGAATGGACGCCCGAGCGCTGCGGCGGCCGGGTGGTAGCGAACGGCCTGCGACTCCCACTCGAAATGGAGCACGTCGGGCCTGGCAAGCGCGAGTGGAAGGACGTCGCGCAAGAGCGTGAGCGGCCGTGTCGTCCGAACGAGCCCGAGCAGCCGCGCCCGGTCCCGCACTCCGAGCGCGACGGCGTCGCGGCACGTCCGCAGGACCGAAACGAGAAGCGGCTCGCCCGGCGAGGCGAGGCGGATCAGCTCGACCCCCGGCACGCGGGGGCGCCGGTCTTCGCCGGCCAAGAAAGCCGTGGCGACGGTCGAATGCACCCCGTGGCGGCGAAGCCCGGCGAGCTTCCGTTGGATGAATGTCTCGGGCGGCCAGCGAAGCCCCACCTCGAGCAGCCGAATCGAGCCGGGCCATCTATCTCGCCCGTTCCCGGTAGGCGAGCGCATTGGGCGTCGCGGTGAACGTTTCGGTTTCGGTCGGTCGGCCCTGCGCGAGGATCCTGCATCTCAGTCAAAACCGGCGTGCCTCACTATCTGTGGATTTAAGAGGAACGGGCGGGCCGGATCTTGCAGAGTCCCTGAGCCGGTGCGGAGCGTGCTGGCAACACCTTCGATGATTGTGGCTCGTTTCGATTGGGGCTGGTGGCTCTCCTGGGTCGAGATTGCAACGGAGACGAGTTCTCGGAGCGTATCGTCGTGCGCGATATTTCGCGGGGATCGGAGCGGCCCCGTTTCCCTCGCCGTTCCCGGATCACCAGGCGCGAGTCCGAGTCGGCGAAGCCAGAGCCCGAGCGGCGGCGACGGAGCGGTTTCCTCCGACTTCGACCGGCACTCGGGCGCGAAGTATTCGGATTCAGCCTTACACACTCTGACGCCGACCTCGCCGGTCTTGAGCGGCGTGACGGCCGTTCCGTCGCTCTCAAGCGGAGAGCCGAGCGTCAGCCACTTGCGACGTCACTCCGAGGGCCGTCTGATCAGGAGCCCGACTGATGTCGAGACCGAGTCGCCAATCACGAGCTTGAGATGGGCCGGGTCATTATGCGGATAGGGCGGCAACGAGATCCAGCGGTCGGCCGGCGTATCCATCGACACGTACCAGTTCGTGTCCATCTCGAAGCCGAGATGTCGGACTCGCTCGACCAGGTCGTCGAGATCGACCGTGCGGTAGACGGCCATGTTCCCGTAGTCCGCGGTGGTGTCGCGCGGTGTGAGCTCGAGCTCAGTCGTGTGCACGGCAACGCCGCCCGGCTCCAGCAGGTCGAGCGTGCGAAGAACGAAGTCCAGCCCCGCTCTCGGGCTGCCAAGGTGCTCGAGGGCGCAAGCGGACCAGACCAGGTCGAAGCGCCCGAGGTCGTCGGGAATTTCATTCATGTCGACGAAACGCGTCTGCACGTGGCGCTCGAGCACGTCGTCTCGAACGAGCTCCGGGCGCGAGAGCGCAGCGAGCCCCGACATGTGCTGCCCTGCCGCCGCCCAGCCTGCGGCCAGGTCGGCCCCGGCGGCGAGATCCGTTGCGAGCACCGAGAGGCCCTGCGCAGCTAGCGCAGCGGGGATGGGCTCATGGCCGACGCCGAAGCCGAGCGCCCGTCCATCCGGCGCCAGTTTCCCGTACTGCTCGGCCGCCCGGAGGATGAAGCAGAACTCCCAGAGCTTGCGATGCGGCACGGTTATTGTGGCCTGCGTCGCACCCCAGGAGAGCGACACTGGGCCGGGATACATCAGGCGGCGGACACGCTCGAAGCGAGGCTCGGAGAACTGCTCCGCGGAGACGGCCTGAGACACGACTGTGTCGAAGCTCGGTGCCGCGCCCCCTGCGTTATGCTCCGAGACGTCCACGCGGCTGAGCGCGCCTGCACGAAATATCTCCGGCTCGGAAGGGCCAGCAGCAGGAACGAGACGGTCGAACAGCGTGCGCAGCCGAGCGAGCTGCTCGCGAAGGAAGCGCCGAACGGGCGGCGGCAGCCGATGGGACACGCGCCTGAGGAGAGACTCGCTCACGCGCCCGTGAATCGGAGCAGCCTCAGCCCGCCCCAGACGACCGCGTGGCCAGATTCGAGCCGATCCTCGACGGCCGTCTCGCGTGAAAGCACTCCGCAATCGACGAGGCTCGAGTGGTCCGCGACCGCCTCGTCGATCGCATGCTCGATCTGCCAGTAGTGCGAGTCGTGGAAGAGGACGTACGCCCCGCGCTCTAGGTGCGGCAGCACGCCATAGATGTCCCGCGATACGCCATCGTAGCCGTGATCGCCGTCGAGGAGCACGAAGTCGAGCTTGCCACCGACCACCTCGACGGCTCGCCCTATCGCCTCCGGAGAAGTCCCGAGGATCATCGTTGCGCGATGCGCGACGCGGTCCCAGTCGTTCCGCTCGATGACGGGGCGCGGGTCGATGCACGCGACGACGCCGGCTCCGATCTCGTCGAGTGCGGCGCAGATGATCATCGTCGAGCCGCCCATGTGGCTGCCGATCTCGAGCACCCGCCGCGGCGCCAAGCCGCGAACGAGCGCGTGGAGCACGACCCGCTCGGGACGAAGCATGAGCGCAGGCGCGTCGCGAACCGCGTTCCACCCATTGCCGCCGGCGCTCGGCTCGCGCAACCGCGCGCGCCGCAGGGTGCGCCAGGCGTCGTAAGAGGTGAGCCATATGGATTGTCGCACCTCAACTGCGGCGGGCTTTCTCACAGCAGCTGCGCGCCTGTCAGCTCGAGGCAAAAGCGCTCGTAGCCCTCGGCCATCCGGTCGGCCGTGTAGCGGTCGAGGAAGAGCTCGCGCGAGTGACGTCCAAACTGCTCGCGCAGTTCGGGCGACTCGATGAGGCGTTGCAACGCGTCGGCAAGCGCCGCAGCATCACCCGGCGGGACCAGCAGGCCGTTTCCTTCGTGCTCGACGACCTCGCGCATCCCGCCGACATCGCCGGCGATGACGGGCTTGCCCTCGCGCATCGCCTCAAGCGTGATCAGCCCGAAGGACTCACTGCGCGACGGAGCCACGAAGATATCGCAGCCGGCGTAATAACGGGCGAGCTCCTTGTCTGAGACGACGCCCTTGAAGAACACGCGATCGCGTCGGAGGGCCGGGTCCATCAGCGCCTCGAACTCCTCGCGATATGAACCGCCCGACTCGCTCGTGATCCGGTCGTTGCCGACGATTGTGAACGCGACATCGGGCACCAAGGGTAGGAGGCGCGCGACCGCGTCGAGGAGCGTATCGACTCCCTTTCTAGCCTCGAGCCTCCCGACGAACAACACGTTCACGTTGCCAGGAGCAACGACAAGCGGATCGAGCTCGGGCAGGTCGGGGATCCCGAATGGCACGAAGCCTACGCGTCTGCGCGGGAGCGCGATCGCATAGTCGCTCTCGACCTGCGCGAGGCTCGCCGGGCCGCAGGCGAGGTACGCCGTAGCCTCCTCGTAGCAGCGGCGCTCAAGCGCGAGGCGCTCGCGGATCCCAGGGTCGTCTGCGTCGATGCGCGGGTCGAGCCTCGCCACCGTGGCGAGCGGCGTATGAAGGCCGAGGACTGTCGTGAAACCGCCCGCCTCGAGCACTGCGATCCCTTCCGAATTCCAGTTCGGCATCTGGACGACATCGACGGTGCGGCCGGAGTCGATCCGACGAAGTTCGTGCTCGACGGCCGCAGAGAAGTCCCTGAGCGTCCCGGCGGGCGGGACCGCAACGCGGTGGACCCAGAGGCCCTTCTCGTAGTGCGTCCCGACCTGGTCGACGCCCTCGGTGAGGATGCGCACGACGTGGCCGCGCGACGCGAGCGCCGTTCCCAGCTCATGACTCAGTCGCGCGATCCCGTTCAGTTGCAGCGGAAGGTACTCGCGCGTGACGATCGCGATGTGCAGGAGCGGCTGCGACCGCTTTTCGAGGAAGTCGACAAAACGCGAGTCGGTCCGTTCAAACCATGCGGGCGGCTTAGTCTTGGGCCCTTCCAGCGCGCGGGCCGATCCGTCGTCCGCGGCTCGCTTCGCGTCGTGCTCGAACGTCTCGAGCGCCGCCTCATCGAGGAGGCCGTGCCTGACACAGCCTCGGTTGTAGTCCCGGTGCCGATCGACGGTGTGCTCGTATTGACCGGCGACCGCTGCGAGTCCGAGGCGCGGGAGCGCGTGTCGTAGGGCAAAATAGAGGCGGTTCTTGAGCACGGGATAGAAGTTTCTCGCGACCCCGTCGTCGCTGCGCATCGCTCCCGGCTTGAAATCGTGGTAGACGACGCCGTCGTTGCGCGCTTCGACGACCCAGCCACGGTCGATGAGCCGACGGCAGACGTCGGTCTCGTCGAGGTAGTACTCGAACTCCTCATCGAACCCCCCGATCTCAACGACGGCGCTTCGTCGAAACACCGCGTTCGTACCGATCGGATAGACGATCAGACTCGACGACGGTGCCGCCAAGACCCGCGAAGGGTTGACGCCCTCCTTCCAGACCACGACGTCGCCGTGGACGTCCCCAAGCGAGTACAGCGCATAGAGAACGCCGCGGTCGTCGTAGACCGGACCTCCGGCGGCGGCGACCTCCGGATCGTCGAAGACGGGGACGAGGTCTCGGAGCCATTGCGGATCCGGAACGGCGTCGTCGTCGATGAATGCCACCAGATCACCGGATGCCATGCAAATGCCGACGTTGCGGGAACTCGACAGATTCGCGGTGTCGCAGCGGCCGACCTTGATCGCGTCGCCATACACGCCGACGACACTCATCGTGGCGTCCTGGGTCGGTCCGACGACGACGACGACCTCGAACTCGGGATAGTCGAGCTGCGTCAGCGACTGCAACGTTCGCTGCAGGCTGTCCGCCCGGTTGATGGTGTTGACGACTACGGAGACTCTCACGCGGCGCGTGCCGCCACGTGGCCGGCGTCGAAGTTGACTCCGATCTGCTCGAGGAGGTCGAGGAACGTCTGGTTGAAGCGCTCGCGCGAGTGCCGGTCGAGATGTGCCTCGACCGCGATGAGCCAATCTGCGAGAGCCAGATCGCCGTTCGCCGTCGGGACACGGCAGTGCTCCGAGTCTGATGAGGCGCGAACGCTCGCGACCGCCCGCATCACCGAACTCGCGAGCCCGCGAACGTCGCCTGTCCGGACCATCTGGCCGAGGCCCCCGACGATATACGGGAGGTTGGCCGCGTCGTATGCGACCACCTGGCAGCCGGCGTGGAACGCCTCGAGGATCGGGAGGCAGTAGCCCTCGTGGTAGGAGGGCAGGACGAGCACCGACGCGCCACGATAGAGGCTCTCGAGCGTCTCGTCGTCGGGATCGGGGACCAGTCGGACGTCGGCCGAGTCGATGCGCTCGACCAGCTCGGATTCGGAGAAGTGGAGACTGCCGGCGAGCGTCATCCGGAAGCCGCGCTCACCCTCCGCGCGCAGGAGGTCGACCGCCTCGAGCAGGTCGTTGATCCCCTTCGCCCGCACGAACCGGCCGACGAACAGCAGCTCGACAGGGTCGATGCTCCAGCTCGGGAGCGGTGACACGCGGCAGAGCGACGCGCGGCGGCAGTGGGAGCACACTCAGCTGCTCGGGCGGGAGGCCGCAGCCGAGCAGGTCCTGCCGGTTGAACTCGCTGTCGCATGCGACATGGTCGAGCTCGCCGAGGTTGCGGCGCACGAGTAGCCCTCGCTCGACCAAGCCTTGCGCCCACGGGGACCTCGACGAGCTCCGAGCGGCGTGACGTTGTGATGGATGCCGAGGCTGCGCTGGTCATTGCGCAGGAGAAAGAGACTCGGGAACAGGTCATACTCGATGCCGAACTCGTAGACGACGACGTTCGACGAGGAGAAGCCGGATCGAGGACGAGCTCCTGCAGTGTCCGCACGCGAATCGCGGGGTCGTCCATCGTGGTCGCCTGCGCGAACACGTTGACGTCGATGTCCTCTTCCGCAGCTTTGAAGGAGCGCAAGAGCTCGAGCTTGAGCAGGAGGCTGTACGAGATCGCATCGTGGACGTGCAGATGCCGTGACCAACGCGACGCGTATTGGCGCCATGATCAGCGCGTCACCGATGCGGGCGCGCTACGGGCGCTCTCCGCCGACGCGTCGGCGGGGGCCGCTCGCCCTTCACCTCGAACTCGCAGCAAAGCCCGAGGTTGACGACCGCGCTCGACAATCTCGATGTTCACGAAGCCGACGTCGGCGAGGAGCATTGCGAACAGTCCGGCGTGTGCAACGCGAAGTGAAAGTCGCCGTCGTAGTCCTGGTCTCCGAATGTAACGCGCTGGAAGTCGTGGAACGGCATCCGTCCCGCCGCAGTCTCGCGCACGATCGCGTCGCCGTCGGGTGCGACTGCGACCAACAGACCGCCCGGCCGCAGCAGCGCGAGCCAGTGCGGTAACACGGCTCGGCGGAGCTCCTCCAGGGGGAAGTGCTCCACGAGATGAGACGCGTAGAATCTTCGACCGTGGCTGCGTCGAACGGGAGGCTGCGAACGTCTGCCGACGACGTCGACGCCGTCGAGATCGCGGGCATCGACGTTCACGAACCCCTCGCGCGGCACGTTCCCGGAGCCGAGGTTGATACGGAGCAGGCCGTCTCCGATCAGCGCGTCGAGATCGACGCGTCGCGCTTCCACCTTGACGACACCTTTCGTCCCCGCTCCGTAGCGCGCCTCATAGAGCACCTCTTGGCGCATCATTGCGATCCGTTCCTCGAGGCGTGCGACGGCCTCCGCGAGCGCGCTCACCTGTCGACGCTGGTCGCCAAGCTCTGTGGCGAAGGCGCTCTTCGCACGCTCGAACTCGCGCGCGGTCGCATTCTGCGTCGCGATCGCGTTCAGCATGACGGGCATGTGCTGAGCGATCTGCTGGACCTGCACCTGGTCGACGCGGAGCCGGTCGAAGACCGGCTTGACGACCGGCCGCGACATCCGCTTGATGCGGTCTTTGACTCGAGGCCCCACGTGCACGGCGAACACGATAGCGAGCGTCCCGTCTTCTCGTTCTGACGAGTACTACTCGGCCGGGGTCGAGGTGAAGGCGAACCTCACGGAAGCCGAACGGAGCTGCGGCCGGGGCCAGGGTCCACCCCGGCTGGCCTTGACGGGACACCGAGGATGTCCGTGTTCAAACCGGTGCAGGTCGAGCCGCAATCAACCCTTATCGGTATCACGCTGCTCATGTCCAGCACTCGATTCCTCGAGGTGAGGTCTTGTGGCCTCTCGTAAAGCCTCGAGAACGAGCGCGCTCACCTGCCGTTGGTGATCGACGTACGGCCGCAGGAACGGTCGCAGCTCCTGCCGGAGCCGGCGCGCCCACGGTCGGGCCGATTCGAGATCGGGCCCCCACATCAGCTCGTACGCGGCGCGCTCGACGGGCTCGACTGGGAATCTCGCGAGCTCGGCACGGCTCGGCGAGACGCCGGCGGACGAACTCGGCGGCCGCATCGAAGCTGTGTCTCGCCCGCGAAGTCCGAGAGCGCCTCTCGGCCTTCGACCGCGCCTCTCGGGGCTCTCGACGACGCGCGCGCAGGATCGCCGCCGCCGCATCGAGCTCAGGATCCGCCCAGACGCGCGCCCGCGGTGTACGGCTCGAGCCCGTCGGGGATCGGCGACGAGGCTCGACGGCACGAGGTAGCTGTTCGTCTCCGTCATGAACTCGAGATTGCCCGAGTATCCGGTTGCGACGGCCGGCTTCCCGAGCGCCATCGCCTCCGCGATCGTCAGCCCGAAGCCCTCGGCCCGGTGGAGCGAGGCGTAGGCGTCGCAGGCGGCGACGAGCCCGTGGTAGCGCGCCGACGGGAGCTCCTGCTCGAGGACGAAGACGTCCGGCGGCGCGCTGCGGCTGCGTGCAGATCGCGCAGCTGCGCCGCGGTATCGCTCCCCGCCGATCGTCTTCAGCGACGAGGATCGGGCCCTCGTCGGGCGCGAACGCCCGGGAGAACGCCTCGATCAGCCCGAGCGGGTTCTTCCGCTCGAAGACGCTCCAGAAGTTGAACGAGAAGATGAACGCGAACCGGTCCTCCGGGAGCCCGAACTCGAGCCTGCTCGACACGGCTCGATCGTCGGCCGGACGATCGGGAACCGGGAAGACGTGCACCGGCTTCGACACGCTCGGCTCGATCGCCGCGCGAACGTGCTCGCTGCCGACCCAGATCTCGTCGACGAGGTGTGACGCCCAGCGCCATGACCGGCGGGAAGCCGGTCGACCTCCCACCACCAGAAGCCGATCGTGCGCCGGTCCCTGAACAGCGCCTGGCCCATCGTCTCGACGAGGCCCGGGAGCATCTGCGGCGTTGACGCAGACGATGTTCGTGTCGTAGAGCGGGGTCGTCGGCCGGAGCCGGCTCCGGAGCGGCTCGCGAGCCGACGGGCATGACCGCGTGCGGAATGCCGCCACGCTCGAGCGCCGCGATCAGGAGGCGCGCGATCTCTCCGAGCCCGGAGCGGTCGTGCACGTATCCGATGACGTTGACGCCCTCCTCAGGCATGGACGCCGAGGTCTTCGTACGAGTCGGCAACCTCGCCGGCCGGCCCGAGCGCCTGCGACGACGCCGTTGTGAATGAGGAGCGCGCGGTCGCAGATGCGGCGCACCGAGCCGAGGTCGTGGCTGACGAAGAGAATCGTCTTCCCGGCCGCGCGAATGTCGTCGAGCGTCGCGAAGCACTTCTCCTGGAACGACTGGTCGCCGACCGCGAGCACCTCGTCGAGCAGCAGGATGTCGAACGGGACCTGGATCGCGACCGAGTAGGCGAGCCGCATGATCATCCCGGACGAGAAGTTCTTCAGCTTCAGGTCGACGAAGCGCCCGAGCTCGGCGAACTCGATCATCTCGTCGAACTTGTCGGCGAGCTCGCGGCGCGAGAGCCCGAGCATCGTCGCGTTGACGCGGACGTTGTCGCGCGCGTTCAGCTCTGGGTTGAAGCCGACGCCGAGCTCGATGAACGGCGACATCAGGCCGTCGACCGACGACGCTGCCGCGGTCCGGCAGGTGGATGCCGGCGATCATCTTCAGCAGCGTGCTCTTGCCGCTTCCGTTCGGGCCGATGATCGCCGAAGCACTCGCCGTGGTCGACCGAGAACGTGACGTCCTTGAGCGCCTCGTTCTTCTCGTAGGTCGTTCGGTGGAACGGATGGAGGAACCGCTCCTTCAGCGACGTCTGCCGGTCGTGCGGGATCTCGAACGTCTTCCCGACGCCGTTGACCTCGATCGCCGGCATCAGACCTCCTCGGCGAACCGCGGCGCACGCCGGCGGAAGTACGCGTACCCGCCGGCCAGGACGAGAAAGCGATCGCGACCGGCAGGAGACGCGCGAGCGAGGTCCCGTAGACCGAGGTGATCGTGCCGTGCGGCTGATTCGATCCGACGACCAGCGCGCGGACGTCCTGGATCACCTGCACGAGCGGGTTCAGGAACGCGAAGCGTCTGGAACCACGGCGGCAGGTACCCGACCGGGATACATGATCGGCGAGGCGTAGAAGAGCAGCTGGACGACGAGCTCCCATACCTGGCCCACGTCGCGGTAGCGGACGAACGCCGCCGAGAGCAGGAACGCGAGGCCGAGGATGAACGCGTACAGCTCGAGCAGCAGAAGCGGGATGAGCAGCCAGCCCAGGCTCGGCGTGATGCCGCTCGCGGCGATGAAGACGACGACCACGCCGAGGTTGATCGCGAACGTGATCATCGCCGTCAGCGTCGTCGAGATGGGCAGGATCGGCCGCGGGAACGAGATCCTGCGGATCATCGAGCCCGCTGCCACGACCGACGGGATCGACGTCATCGTCGCGTCGACGAAGAACGTGTAGAAGACGATCCCGATCAGGAGGAAGAGCGGGTAATGCGGGAAGGTGCTGAGCTTGAACAGGCGCCCGAACACCATCCAGAGGATCGTGAAGTACGAGAGCGGCTTGATCACCGACCAGACGATCCCGAGGGCCGAGTCCGTGTACTTGAGCTTGAACTCGACGCCGGCGACGACCTGGAGGATCCGGAGGTAGTGCCGGAGGCGCCCCGGGCGGCGCCTCGGCTCCGCCGGAGCGTAGGAGACCGAGGACATGAGCCTGAGCGTAGCCGAGGGGGTCGCGCGAGCGCCTCGCCGCCAGGCGTCCCCGACGGGAGCGTTCGAGCGCTTCGAGAGCCTCCGCGAGCGCCGCCCGCAGCCGGGCCGGGTCGTGCTCTCGAGCGACGTACTCGCGGCCGAGGCGGCGCATCTCGCGGAGCCGGTCGGCGTCGCGTCAGCAGCGCGAGCGCCCGCTCCGCGAGCTCCTCCGGCTCGAAGCCGGAGAGCACCTCGCCGCCGCTGCGAGGCCCGCACGAGCTCTTCCGGGCCCGCCGCACGGCGTCACGAGGACCGGGACGCCCGAGGCAAGCGCCTCGGCGACGACGATCCCGAACCCCTCCTGAAGCGAAGGAAGCACGAACAGGCTCGCACGGCGAAGCACATCCGCGACCGAGGGCACCTGTCCGAGCGCACGTCGACCCCGTCCGGCACCGGGCCGTCGGACGGCGAGCCGACGAGCGTCAGCCTTGCGCCCGGCGAGGCGCGGTCGAAGCAGCGAGAACGCCTCGAGCAGGAGGTGGAGGTTCTTGCGCGGGTCGTCCCCCCGTCCCGACGAAGACGAGCTCGGGCGTCTTCGAGGCCTCCTCCCATTCGTCGTCGGGAGCGGGCGGAACTCGACGGTGTCGATCGGGATCGGCACGACCGGATCGTCGACTCGGGGACTCCGGCCGCCTCGGCGACGGCGCGGCGCGAGGCGGGCGAGATCGCCCACCGCACCTGGCCTCGCCGCAGCGTTGCTCGCTCGAGCAGCCGCAGTCCCGGATCGCTCACGGCACGTGCGACCCGGCGTGACGCGGCCGAGTCGCGGTCGGCGAGCCGCAGCCTCGTCGGAGAGCGAGGTGCTGACCCAGCAGCCGTATGGCTTGCGGGCAAGAACCGCGCCGAAGCCGTTCGAGGCGGTTGCCGCACAGACGAACCGCGCCTCGGCGCGCGACGGATCCGGGTCGCGATGACCGCGGCCGCAGCGAGGACATTCGCGATCTCGAGGTCCGGGAACGATGGGGCGACACGCCGCGTCCGTGGAGTGCGGCCCCTCCGTCGCGCGTCGTCGAGCCGCCGGTAGCGAAGGTAGTGGAGCTCCGGGTCGCGGCCAAGCGAGACGGCCGCGTCCCATAGCGCTCCGGTCTGCGCCAGCACGCCCGCCGGCGAAACCCGGGTCCTGGCCGACGATCGCGAGGTCAGCCACCGAGGGCCTCTCTGGTAGAGGCCTTCCTGCAGCTCGGCAACGTGCGCCCACGACCAGCCTGCCGCCACGGCGCGAGCACGCGAGCCGATCTCGGCGCGAAGTGCGGGGTCGGCGAAAAGTCTCGAGAGCGCCGCGGAAATCGCGTCCGGGTCGAAGGGAACGACGAGCGCAGCGTCTTCGGATAGCAGCTCGGCGATCCCGCACCGATCCGTGACGACCGAGGCCGCTCCTGCTGCGGCGGCTTCGGCGGCCACCACTCCGAAGCTCTCGTACTCGGAGGCGAGCGCGAACACGTCGGCGTCGCCGTAGAGCTCGAGCAGAGGTAACGACGGTCTGGCCACGCCCCGACGGCGTGCACACGATCGTTCACCTCGAGCTTCTGCGCCAGCCGCGTCCAGCTCGCACGGTGGTGCCGCGGTCGTCCGGACCGACGATCGCGAGGTGTGTCCCTTCGAGCGTCGGGAAGCGACCGAACGAGCAGGTCGATCCCCTTTCCGGGCGCGACCCGGCCCACCGAGAGCAGGACCGGTACGGCGGCGTCGAGCCCGAGCCGCTCTCGGAGGGCGCCGGGCCGGGCGAGGGGAGGGGTCGGCTGCCGGGAACCCGATCGGCCTGAGGACGATGCGACCCGGGTCGAGGCCCGCGTCGAGGTAGTCGTCGCGCTCGCGCGAGGAGGCGGCGACGAGCAGCCGAGCACCGTCGAGTACGGGCCGGTAGATCGTGGACATCCACGGCACGTTTGAGAGCCACCTTGCGCAACATCGGCCGGACCATCCCGAGCCCCTCGAACAGGTACGGAACCCCCTGCCGGCGGGCCCAGCCGGCCGCGAACGTCCCGACGAAGTCCCGAAACCCGAACACGTGGAGCACGTCGGGCCGCTCGAGCGCCGAGAGCCGACGGTGGATCGTCGGGGTCACGCCCATCCAGCGGTAGCGCGCCGGCGTCCCCAGGTAGTGAACGGTCACACCGTCGACATCGGCTGTTCGCGTCATCGCGTTCGGCCGCCGACCGAGCGCGACCAGGCTCGTCGTCACCACCTCGACCGTGTGACCCCGCACTGTGAGGCCGCGCGCCAGTTCGAGCGTCTGCGACACCGGTCCCCCGAAGGCGGTCGAGGGCCAGTAGCCGGGAGTGGCGAACAGGATTCGCAAGCCGGCTGGAAGTTAGCCGCTACCGGACGCGCGCGATGCACCGCGACCCCGTCGAATCGCTCGTCTAGCCTGGGGCGATGGCCGAACCCTCGAGTCGAGACCGGCCCCGGCTTCTGATCCTCAACGAGTACTACTGGCCGGGGCCGGAGGCAACGGCGCACCTGCTGACCGAGCTCTGCGAGTCGCTCGGCGCCGACTACGACATCCATGTGATCACGGGCTCGGTCCAGGAGGACGAGCAGCGCGCCCGGCGGATCGTCAGAAACGGTGTCACGATCGAGCGGGTCCCGTCGACCTCGTTCGACCGGGCCCGCATTCCGGGCCGGGCCCTGAACTACCTGACGTTCATGGGCGCCGCGATCCTCCGCGGACTCAAGGCCGGCGACACCGACGTCGTCCTCTGCATGACCGACCCGCCGATGCTGGGGGCGGCGGCCGTCTTCCTGGCCCGCAGGCATCGCACGCCGCTGATCGTCGTCTGCGAGGACGTCTTCCCGGAGATCGCGAGCGCGCTCGGGAGGCTGCGAAACCCGCTCGTGGTCGGCGCGCTGCGCCGGACGGTGGCCTTCTATCTCCGGCGTGCGGACCGGGTCGTCGCGATCGGCGAGACGATGCGGATGCGGCTCGAGGCGAAGGGCGCACCGCCCGAGCGGATACGCGTGATCCCGAACTGGGTCGACGTGTCGCTGCTCGAGCCGAGGCCGAAGGAGAACGACTGGGCCCTCGAGAACGGGCTCACCGGGAAGTTCGTCGTCATGCATTCCGGCAACGTCGGTCACGCGCAGGATCTCGACACGCTCGTGCGGGCCGCGAACCGCCTGCGCGATCTCGACGATCTCGAGGTGCTGATCGTCGGCTCCGGCGCGAGGCGCGCCGAGGTGATGCGCCTGGCGGAGCGCCTCGGTGCTCGACAACGTCCGTTTTCTTCCCTACCAGCCCCGCGAGCGGCTTTCGGAGTCGCTTTCGAGTGCCGACGTCCATGTGGTCGGTCTCGCACCGGGCCTCGCCGGCTATGTCGTGCCGAGCCGTCTCTACGGGATCCTCGCGGTCGGGCGGCCCGTGATCGCCGCAGTCGACGCCGAGAGCGAGACCGCGCATGTCGTCGAGACGGCGAACTGCGGGTTCCGCGTGCCCCCGGCCTCCCCGGATCTCCTGGCGGCCGCGATCCGTCGCTGCCACGCCGACAGGGGCGACCTCGTCGAGCTGGGCCGGAACGGGCGCGAGTACGTCGAACGGGAGGGCAACCGAACGGTGGCGATGGAGCGCTACCGCGCATTGCTCGCGGAGGTGCTCGAGGCATCGAGCCGTGAGGGAGCGATCAAGATCCTCCGTGTGATCGCACGTCTGAACGTGGGTGGGCCGACGCTCCATGTCGCCTATCTGACGAAAGGCCTTACGCCGCTCGGTTACGAGACGACGCTTGTGACCGGGCGGATCGGCTCCGAACGAGGGCTCGATGGACTACGTCGCGTCGGAGGTCGGTGTGCAGCCGCTCTACGTCGGCTCGCTGCAGCGAAACCTCTCGGTGCTCGCAGACCTCGCAGCCCTCGTTCGCCTGGTCGGGCTGATCCGCTCGCAGCGACCGGATGTGCTCCACACGCACACCGCCAAGGCCGGCGCGCTCGGCCGCACGGCGGCGCTGCTCTCGCGGGCAGCGCCCGGCCCGAGGTCGTGGTGCACACCTATCACGGACACGTTCTCACCGGATACTTCCCCCCGTTGATGTCGAGGGTCTTTCTCGGCGTCGAGCGCTTCCTCGCGCGCGGCACGGACGCGCTCGTGGCGGTGAGCCCCGAGGTGCGTGACGACCTGGTCGAGCTCGGCGTCGCGCCCGCCTCGAAGTTCGTGGTCGTCCGGCTCGGCCTCGATCTCGAGCAGCGGATCGCCGCCCCGGAGAATGCGCGCGAGCTGTTGACGCGAGGAGCTCTCCGTCGAGCGCCGACCAGTTCCTCGTCACCTGGCTCGGCCGGATGACCGAGATCAAGCGGGTCGACGACCTGCTTCGCGCTTCGCCGATCTGCGGGGGCGCGGAGTCGACGCAGTGCTCGCGCTCGTCGGCGACGGCCCGAACCGTGAGAGCCTCGAGCAGCTCGCCGAGCATCTCGGGGTCGCGTGAGCGGTGCGCTTCACGGGATTTCGCCGGGACGTCGGCTCGATCTACCGCGCCAGTGATGCCGTCGCACTCAGCTCGGCGAACGAGGGAACGCCCGTGTCGCTGATCGAGGCGCTCGCGGCCGGCTGCGCCGTCGTCACGACAGACGTCGGGGGAGCAGTCGACGTGCTCGACGGCGGCCGGGTCGGCTTCCTCGTCCCGCCCGGTGACACGAAGGCGTTTGCCGACAGGCTCGAGGAGCTCGCCCGGCAGCCGGGCTCCGGCACGAGTTCGGAGCTGCCGGCCGCGAGCACGTGCTCGCCCGCTACTCGGTCGATCGGCTCGTGCGCGACGTCGATCGGCTCTACCGGAGCTGCTCGGCGCCGAGGCGAGCCGCCTCCCGGCGCGAGGAGCGGCTGACGTGATCGTCGTCGAGGTCCTGTTCTGGGCAGTCCCTGCCGGCGCTCTTGCCTGGACGCACGTCCTGTACCCGCTCGTGGCGGAGGCCGCCGGCCGCGTCGGCCGGGCGCCGGCCGGTCCGCGAGGAGCTCCTGCCGCGGTCGCCGTGATCGTCGCGGCTCACGACGAGGCGACGTGATCGAGCGCGCGGATCGCCAACCTGCTGCGCGCTCGACTACCCTCGCGACCGGCTCGAGATCGTCGTCACCTCCGATGCTTCGACAGACGGGACCGACGAGCTGGCCGAGGCGGCGGGCGCACGCGTGATTCGGCAACCCGCGCGGCGGCAAGGTCGCCGCCCAGGACAGGGCCGTCCGGGAGACCGAGTCCGAGATCGTCGCCTTCTCCGATGCGAACGCGATCTGGGAGCCGGACGCGCTCCGCGCGCTCGTAGAGCCGTTCGCCGACCCCGACGTGGCCTATGTTTGCGGCCAGCTGCGGCTCGAAGACCGCCGACGGATCGAACAAGGAGGGCCTCTACTGGCGCTACGAGATGGCGCTTCGTGCCGCGGAGTCCAAGCTCGGCTCGGTCACGGGCGGCAACGGCTCGATCTACGCCGTGCGCCGCTCCGACTACGTCGAGGTCGACCCGCGGTTCGGCCACGACCTGTCTCTTCCCTACCTGATGGTCCAGCGCGGGCGCCGCGCCGTCTACGAGCCGGCGGCGGTCGCGCGCGAGAAGCCGACGCCGTCGAACGAGACCGAATACCACCGCAAGGTGCGCATGTTCGAGCACTGCTGGCTGATCGTCCTCCGCGGCAAGATGCTCCGCCGCCAGCCGCCCGGCTACCTCCTCGCGCTCCTCTCGCACCGTCATCTGCGCTACGCGAGCGGGATCCTCCACCTCGTCCTGCTCGCGACCTCGCTCGCGCTCGTGACGCAGGGCTGGGTCTACGACGTCGTGCTCGGCGCGCCAGCTCCTGCTCGCTTGCGGCCGCGCGCCGGCGTCGGTATCGCCCGGTACTACGTGCTCGTGACCTGGGCGACCGTGGTCGCGCTCTGGAACTACCTGCGACGCGGCGTTCCGGCGACGTGGCAGGCGGCCGAGGGAACGCGCTGAACCGGGCTCTCGACTGCGCGATCGCCGGGCTCGGCCTCGCCGTGGCGAGCCCGTTGCTCGCTGTCGCGGCGATTGCGGTCAAGCTCGAGGACGGCGGGCCCGTGCTCTACCGCCAGACACGGGTCGGCAAGAACGGCCGCGACTTCGAGCTGCTGAAGCTGCGCACGATGGTCGTCGGCGCCGAGACGATGGGCGCGGGCTACGCCGTCAACCGGGGCGACTCGCGCATCACGCGTGCGGGAGGCTGCTGCGGCGCCTGTCGATCGACGAGCTGCCGCAGCTCTGGAACGTGATCCGCGGCGACATGTCGGTGATCGGGCCGCGGCCGACCCTTCGCTACCAGGTCGACCGCTACGACGAGCGTCAGCTCCACCGGCTCGACGTGAAGCCGGGAATCACGGGCTGGGCGCAGATCCACGGCCGTGCCGCGCTCCCGTGGGCCGAGCGGATCGAGCTCGACCTCTGGTACGTCAAGCACCGCTCGCCCTCCGTCGACCTGAAGATCCTGCTCCGGACGCCGCTCGCGCTCTTCGGCGGCACCTACAAGGGCGAGACCGGTGGCTGGAAGCCGACTGACTGACCGCCGGCTCCCGCTCGCCGCGATCTGCCTCTTCGTCGCTTGCGCTCGGGCTCTGGAATGCGGCGCACTACCCGACCGGCAGCCGGCTATGACGCCGCCGACCACATGGCGTACGCGACGGCCTCTTCCCCGGGCTCCGGCTCCGCATCCGAGCAAGACCACGGCGACCGAGTACTACACGCCGCCCGGCTTCTACTTCCTCGCCGGCTCGGTCGACTGGGTCTGCGAAGGAGCTCGGCTTCGGGGATCCCGATCGCGCAGGACAGGTGCTGAACATCGCCTACCTGCTCGGGACGGTCCTGCTCGTCGCGGCGATCGCCCGCGGCTCTGGCCCGGCCGTCGGCGGATCGAGCTCGGAGCGGCGGCCTTCGTCGCCTTCCTGCCGGTCGTGGTCGAGACCGACGGCGATGTTCCATCCGGAGCCGCTGTCGCTGCTCCTCTCGACGCTCGCGCTCTGGCTCTGCGTCCGCACGTTCTCGACCCGCGCTACGCCTGGGCGCTCGGGGTCACGCTCGGCGCGCGCCAGCTCGTGCGGGCCTGTCGCTCGTCGACGGTTGCCGCGGTCTTCGCTCGCGCTGCTCGCCGGCCGGCGCTGCCGGGAGCTCGCCGATCGTCCTCGTCCTCGCGGTCGCTGATCCCGGCGCCGTGGTACATCCACCAGCGCATGAACTACGGCGGCCAGCCGCAGTTCACGCAGCCGGCGCAGGCCCGCCGGCCTCTCGCTCGCGTTCTACTTCGGCCCGGGATCCCCGGGATCGTCACGCAGCCTTCCGCGCGAAGCATCACTACGCGATGGATCCCGACGACCTACGACGGGCTCTGGGGCGACTACTTCGGGGTCTGGGCGCTGGCACGCGGACGCCGACCGCGGATGCAGTCGTGACGGGCCACGACGGCCCGGCGCCACCTCGTGCTCCAATCGCTCCTCGGGCTCGTTCCGACGCTGGTCGCGCTCGTCGGCTGGGCTCTGCTTCGCGATCCGCTCGTTGCGCGCAGCGGCCGGCGCTCGCCGTCGCGCTGCTGCCCCCGCTCGCGATCGCCGGCTACCTCTACTTCGCCGTCGTCTACTGGACGCCCGACGGCGATCTGCTCAAGGCGACCTACATGCTCACCGCCACCGCCGGCTGGGCCATCGGCTTCGGGTATGCGCTCGACCGGATCCGCGGCCGGGCCGTGGCCGGTGACGCTCGTCCTGCTCGGTCTCTGCGCGTTCGCCGGGCTGCCGTTCATCGTCTACTGAGCGTTCTGCGGCCTTCAGACGCCAGGGTGGAGCCCCGGTGAGGAGGCGGTGACCAGCGACCGCGACGCAGGGCAGGAATAGCAGCAGTGCTGGTACGCCGTAGCCGGATACGAGCGGGCTGAAGTCGAGGCTGGACGTCTCGATGCTCGTATTTAGCTACCAGGGCGATGGGAAGTAGGGCTTGCACGACTGCCGCTTCGCCCAGAACGGCTCCTTCACTCCAACTAGCGGGTGCAAAGGGGAGAATCACGGCGATCACGACCGCGAGCGCAACGGTTGTCGTCGAGCCGAATCGCCCAAAAACAATGATGTGGCGGAGACACGCAGGGAGTCGTGGCCTGCCGGCCCGGCGAAAGCCACCACGACCCAGGAAGGGCGTGAGGCCACGCGCGGGACGACCACCCGGGTGCTCCCCAGATCGCGGCCAATATCTTCAACGCCGTGCTCCTCGGTCAGGCCACCGAAGGGGACGACAGGATTCCCGGCACCAACGACCTCGAGTTGTTGTTCCAAGGCTTTTTGGTGGACGGCCCAGATTTCCCGGATCTTTCACGCCGACTTCGGCGAAGTACTTGCCGACCCACTCCAAGAACCGAAGTCGGCCGGCGTCGAAGGTGTTCCGGGACCTCATGACCCAGCAAAGCGAGTCGGGATGCTGTCGGTAGCGATACCAGTTTCGGTCCCAGGCGATCGCCGGAAATCGGAGTAAGAGTTTGACGTTCAGAGCCATGTCCTCGTAGAGAAAGCCGGCCTCGTCCGTATAGCCGCCCACTTCCTCGATCGCCTCGCGTCGGACGAACACGCCGACCGGTTCGTTCTGCTCGTTGCTGAGGAAGGCCAGCATGGCGGCCGGCGGGGGGATGATCGTGTTGAGAGGAACGGCGCTCGTGTATTTTTGAGTGAAGTCGGCGGCGGCCGGCTCTCCCGTCCAGGTGTGCCACATCTGGACCGGCCCGTATACGAGCGCGGCGCCGGGATGCGCCTCCAGGATCCGCACTTTGTCCTCGAAGGTCGTGGGCCCCAAGGACGTCGTCGGCATCCAGCCTGGCGATGTACCGGCCCCGTGAGTTCCTCTGTCCCAGGTTCCGGGATTCGGTCATGCCCCGGTTCTCGTGTCCCGGATGCTCGAGATACCGGATCTTGCCGGGCCAGTCCCCGGGCGTACCGCTTGGCGATCTCCGGGCTCCGGTCGGTGGATCCGTCCTCCACGAGAAGAAGCTCCCAGAAAGGGTAGGTCTGCGCAATCACGCCTTCGATCGCTTCGCCGAGAAACCTTTCGGCGTTGAGGATGGGGATGGTGACGGTGACGATGGGCCCTCCATCCTTCGCGTACATGGAGTCGCTCGGGCTCGTCGTCATCGTCAGCCTCGACCAGGCAGGGGGACGGCGGAGTCTTGCGGCCTCGAGGTCTTCTGGCGCATGAGCATCTTCCTCAAAAGGGCTGGACGATCTCCGCATTGAACCCTGGACGTCCCCTGGGCGTGCTCTCATTTCCCTCTCGCATTCCCGTAAGGTCGTCCGGCTCGCAAGAAGATCGTGGCCTTTTGGGCGTGGCTCAATCGTCATTGCGTTCGGCCGATCACCGCCAGTGTGGTCCGGAGTGTGACGTGACTCGTGTGTGCCCGCGTCAAGCCGACGTGGATTACCTTCAGGCCGGCCGCCTTGAGAAGGGTCTCGAGTTCGGTGCGGTTCCATTCCCTTACGTGGGCCTCGTTCGGCGGCGGACCGGAATGCTGCGCCCCATATTCAAGGTCGCGCTCCGGTGTGGAAACGAGGGCAATCCGAGCCGCATTCATCCAGTCGCGCAGTACCTGCAACAGCGGCCAGGGGTTCCTCAGATGCTCGATCACGTCCGCGACGATCAAAACCGCCCCGTCGGGGTCGATGAAATGCGGATCGTTGCAGATGGCTTCATCTATTCGCTCCAGGTCTACCTCAAGCCATTGGCCCAGCGGGTATTGCTCGCGGCAATGCGAGAGGTTCGGCGCCGTAATCGATGCCCACGACCGTCACGTTCGCCGCGAAGAAAGGCTTCAACTTGGCGGCCTTGCCGCAACCGATGTCGATCACTTTCGAGGCTGCGCAGGCGCCCAGCAGTCCGAGCGCCAATGGATAGACGTCCGGCTGCCACTGGCTGTCTTCGTCGTCTTCGAAGTAGTGTGGTTCCGCGCGCTCGATGTAGCCAAGTTTGAGATGGAAGTCTTGCGTCATCGTTGCTCGCCTCAGGGGATGCTCACAGTCACGAGCCAACGAAGGGGCAGTGCCACCGGCCCAACTGCCGTGCCCCCGGGCAGGCCGTAGTTCGTGAATGACGATAAACTACGACACGGCCGATTGGTCACGACGGCCATCGACAGCCGAGATTTGGTCGGGTGCGGGAGTGACGGCCAGTCCTACTTCCGCGACGCAGCCGCAGGGCCCGTGACCGAGATCCTAGCCGACCGCACGATCGCGCCTCCCGTTGACGAGGAAGATGATGAGTGGCGACTTCGGTCGGGTGGCGTCGGCGATTCGGAACGTCCTTCGTGCCGCCGGTCGCTCACGGGCCTCGACGCGAGCCCGTCGACGCGGAATCTCGAAACAGCCGGACGTCGTTGAGCATCCCGCGGATCTCGTCGACCGAGTTGAACATCATCACGTCGATGATCGAGAGCGCGGGCAGGAACGGCGAAGCGAGTTGTGGGTACGGCCGCAGCTCCTGCTCGAGGAACTCCAGTTGCACGCCGTGGTCCGCGTACTTCGCCGAGTCGAACAACGCAGCGCCCCCCGCCGGATTGCAATAACGGTCTACCTCCCGCAGCGCCCGGCAGGTCGCAAGCGCCCACTCGCCCGGGCCCGGGTCATCGGGAACCGGAACCTGCAGTGTGGAGAAGTCGAGAATCTCCGTTCGGATGCCCAGGTGCGCGCACAGGCGGTGCAACGCCGCGCGGTCGACGTCGGCGATCGTCGTGTGGTCCCCTGCGAGCACGTCGGCGATGATTGCGCGCACGGCGTCGAAATGTGGAGCGCGCTTGCGGTAGTGCTCCACCTGCGCGAGGAACCGCTCGCGCCATGGCTGTCGGTCGTCGACCAGCTTGGCCCGGATCGGCGTCGACGAGGGCTCGACTGGAGCGGGACGCGCACGTACTGCCAGTCTTCACCGCCGGGCTTCAGGATCCGGTTGCGGTCGACCCATCCGTGCCGGATGAACTGGGCGGTATCGAACAGGACGAAGACGTCAACGTGTTCGACGAGGCTGAAGTAGCCGATTGACGGAAAGAAGTACGGCTGCATCATCCCAAGTCGCACGTGTGCCCCGTTCGATCGATGGCGTAAAGTAGTAGAACTAGTAACGTCCGCGTTGCGTTTCTTCGGAGGAGAGCACGGCATGGCCGAGAAGATCCAGCGCGAGTTGTCCGCGTTCGCCGAGCAGTTTCTGGAGGCTCACGGGCCCGACACACCGCTCGGCGTCGGTTGGACCCGCGCGTTCGCCGGCCGGTACGAGGTGATGTTCGACCTGCTCCGTTGGGACCGCGCCCACGCGAGTGGGAACGGCGTGTCGCTGGTGGACCTCGGTAGCGGTGCCGGCCACTTCTATGACTTCCTGCAAGGCCAGACCGCGATAGAGGTCGACTACACCGGCGTGGACATCTCGCCGGCGTTCCTCGAGGCCGCACGGAGTCGGTTTCCCGAGGCCCGGTTCCTGGAGCTCGACATCCTCGAAGCCGAGGGGCCGCTGCCGCAGTTCGACTACGTGATCGCCAACGGCCTGCTCAACTCCCGCGGGGCTGTCGACTACGCGGAGATGTCGGAGTACGCGAAGCGGTTGATCCGGGCCGCCTACTCGATGGCTCGCCGCGGTCTCGCGGTCAACGTGATGACCAAGCACCTCGACTGGGAGCGAGAAGACCTCTTCCACGTGCCCTTCGACGACATGGCCGCCTTCGTGCGTGCCGAAATCAGCCCGCATTTCGTGTTCCGGCAGGACTATGGCGCCTTCGAGTACACGACCTACGTATACCGGTCGCCGTCGACAACTCCGGACTGACCGGCGTGCCCAGCGCTAGGCCCCGCCGTGACCGCCACGATCGTCGACCGTCCCTGCTCGACCGTGAACAAGGTGCTGGAAGGGAGCGTTCCGCGCGACTCGAGTGTGCCGCCACGATCCGCACGTCCGCAACGTGCGGGCGCGCCCGCCGCCCGCTCCTGCGCGAGTAGGCCTATCGCTTAGCCTACCCGACGGGCGGGAGCGGTCTCGGGAGGTTCTCCGCGTTCTCAACGGCGAGCCGGATCAACGCGGAGATCGTTGTCACGGCTACGTCGTCGACCGTCTGTCCGGTGGGAAGGACGACCACCCGGCCGGCGACCGCCTCCGTCGACGGCAATACAAGCCCCGGGTAAAGCGAGCGATACGGCTCCATCCTGTGCGCTCCCGGGTAGAAGTACCGGCGTGCGATCACGCCCTCGGCGTGGAGTACGCGCACCAGGTCATCCCGCGAAAGGGGGCAGTCGGCGGGATCGAGCTCGAGGACGACGTACTGATAGTTCTGACGCTCGGCCCGATCGTACTCGAGCACGGAGACGCCGGTGACAGAGTCGAGCTCAGCGCGGTAGCGAGAGTAGTTGCGGTTGTTCACGGCCACAGTCTCGTGGAAGTGGCCGAGCGTCGTCAGGCCCATTGCGGCCGAAATCTCCGGCAGCTTCCCATTGATGCCCAGCGCCCGAACGTCGTCGTAGTCGACGAATCCGAAGTTCCGGAGCAAGCGGATCTGCGCGGCCAGATCGTCGTCGTTCGTCAGCACGGCTCCTCCCTCGAATGTGGTGACCACCTTTGTCGCGTGGAAACTGACGATCTCTGCGTCTCCTCGCCCCCCGACCGGATGCCCGGCATGCGAACAGCCGAATGCATGCGCTGCATCGAAGAGGAGCCGAAGCCCGTGTTGACCGGCGAGACGTTCGAGCTCGACGCTGTACGCCGGGCGGCCCCAGAGGTGAACACCGATGATAGCACTCGTGCGCTCGTTGATCAGCCCTTCGAGATGAGCGATATCGAGGTTATGTGTGTCCGGGTCGACATCACAGAATACTGGCGTCAGACCGAGCCAGCGGAGGGCGTGCGCCGTTGCGACGAACGTGAACGAGGGGATGATCACCTCGCCCGTCAGCTCTGTGGCGCGGGCCGTCAACTCGAGGGCGATCGTTCCGCTGCACACGGCGATGCAGTGCTCGACCTCGAGTTGCTCCGCAATACGGTGCTCGAACTCCTTCACGTTCGGGCCGTCATTGGTGAGCCAGCGGCTGTCGAGGATGTCCCTCGCTCGGTTGATGAAGTCGTCCACACCGACGCGTTGCGGCGTGCCGACATGGAGCGGCGACGAGAAGGCGGGTTGACCCGTGAAGACCGCCAGTTCGCTAAAGGACTCTTTCGGCGCAACGGTGGACGTCATCCGTCCCTCTCGGGGGCCATCGTCAGACTGTGCTCCTCGGAGAGCAGAGGCTCTTCATTCACCGCCGCCGCCGTACAGCTCCCGCCTAGGGGCGAGCAGATTCCCGTGGAGCGGCCGGGTAACGCTCCCTTCGACGCGCTCTCGATTTAGCGAAGGGGGCGCGTACCGATGGTTCGCGAACGGCGGCTGGAAGCGGACGAAGGTCGTCACGATCTCTGCTCGGCATACCAGTCGTCATCCGGACCGCCATAACGGGCCGTGGTCGCGGCGCGAATTCTCATTTCAGCCGAACCCGTGCTCGACGGCCGCCGACGACTCCATCAACACCACGAGCTCGACCGCCTCGACATGAACCGTGCCTGGCTCGGCGGCGGCCCACGTTTGCACGACGAGATCGCCCGCTGCCTGGAGCTCCGGGATCCGCAGACGGACCTCGATCGTGCCTTCGGAAGGATCGACGCTACGCCGGTCGAGGAAATGGTCGGCGGCGCGGTTCAGGATACCGATTCCGACTGTCGAACCCTCGACGCGCACGCGGACGATCGCATACGCGCGACGTTCCGCGTCCTCCGCGCTACTCGTTCCCTGGAGCATGAGCCTTGCGCCGTAGGCCCACGGTGTAGGAGCCGTGACGATTGCGAGGCGGCCGCCCGCTTCCTGAAGGAGACGACCCGAGTCCGGCACGAATCCCTCGAGAGCGAGCGCGACACCAGTCGATGTGCTTAGGTCGTCCGCAATGGAGAATCGCTCGGCGGCCTCTGCAAGGAGCCGCTCGTGCTCGATGTACGGATCGAGGATCGACGCGTAGCGGTTCTCGAAGTGCTCGTTCAACGCGAGGTGCAGCTTCAGGAGCATCGCGTTGCAGAAGTCCGGGTCGGTGTCGAAGATCCGAGACGCCCCGCCGGCGTGTTTTCGGTGGACGGCCATGCAGTCGGGTAGGAAGCCGATGTCTCCGCGCTCGGCAAGGAGAACCTGAATCGCGTAGTCGCCGTGGAAGATGCCTTTGAACCAGGCCGGGAGCGTCGGCAGCGAGCGCCGGCGGATCATCATGCTGGCTACCGGAAGCTCGGGCTTCGTCTCGAGACGGAGAAGTTCCTCGATCGAGCAGAACTCTCCCCGGGAGAAGCCGATCACGGGATCCCAATGCCGGCGGCGCTCGCCGCTGTACTCGACTGCGACAGCGTGACAGCACAGCGAACAGCTGCGATGGGTGTCGAGGAAGCGCACCTGCTTCTCCAGCTTGTTGTCCTCGGTCCAGTAGTCGTCGCCGTCGAGCAGAGCGACGTACTCGCCACGGCAGGCGCGATAGGTCGCGAGGAGGTTGTTGTTTCCCTGGAGGTTGAGCTCGTGCGGGCCCAGTCCTTGTGGATGGAGCAGTAGGAAGATGCGCTCCGGATGCTTCTCGCCGTAGGACTTCAGGATCTCCGCCGTGCCGTCCGTCGAGCCGTCGTCACCGACCACGATCTCCCACTCGAAGCTCGCATTCTGGTCGAGGATGCTTTCGAGGGCCTGCGCGACGAAGTGCTCGTGGTTGAAGGTGAGTAGTTGAACGCTGACCTTCGGTCGGCCCCGGACTCCAGCCCTTCGGGCGAGCAGTTCGCGAATCGTCGACACGGCGAGAGAGGATACGGCACAGCATGGCCGGCATCGTGAACTCGAGGCGCCGAAACGAGCGAAGAGCGGGACGACTGGCTTGCGGGCGCGAGCCCGGTCCAGCGCCTCGTCACGAGAGGCCGCTGAGCGGCGGATTCCTGGTTGCCTGACGAGCGTGGCCGTATGCTCCACGGAACGAGCCGCGGGCGGGAGCCGAGTGCACGAGTAATGATGCCAACCCATGGCGCTCGTTGCCCGTGCCGGCGTCCGGGATGGACAGTGGAGAACCTAAACCCCAATCCGAGGATGCTTCGCCACCTTATGCTCGCGCGCGTCTTCGCGGACGACCCACTCGTGTTGGTCGACGTGGGTTGCGCGTTGGGGATCGATCCCGTTTGGCGCCAGTTTGCCCCCGACCTCGTCGCGGTCGGAATCGATCCCCAGCTTGCGGAGTGCGAGCGGCTGAACGGGGAGGAGACCGATCCCAGAGTGCATTATCGGCCGGGGCTCGTTGGCGTACCGGCAACTCACCCGCTGCGACAGTCGGCTGAAACACTCGACGAGCGCATGGCCGCGTATCACGAACCGTTCGAGCGAACGAGCGCAGCGTATGCCCTCGCGACCGACGCCACGAGTTCGCGCACACCCGAGACACGAGCCACCGAAACGTGGCGCGACCAGATCCTGGCGACCGAGCAGCTGACCCTCGCCGAGCTTGCCGACAGTGAAGGCCTGACATATGTCGACTTCATCAAGTCGGACACGGACGGGAACGACCTGGATGTCGTCGTGTCCGCGGAGCCCGTACTCCGAGAGCGCGGCGTTCTCGGGCTTGTCGTAGAGGTTCCCTTCACGGGCTCAGACGCGGCATCGTCGAGCAGTTTCCACAACATCGACCGTTTCCTCAAGGGGCTGGGATTCCACCTGTTCGGCTTGACGATCAACCGCTACTCGCGCGTCGCGCTACCGGCGCCCTTCGTCTATCGAGCGCCGTATCAAACGGTTCGCGGCCAGCCGATCTGGGGAGATGCGCTCTACCTACGCGATGCGGGCTCACCAGACTATGAAGCAGTCTGGCGTGAGTCTCCTTCGCCGACGAAGTTGTTGAAGCTCGCCTCGCTCCTGGAGCTCTTCGACCTCTCCGACTGCGCCGCCGAGCTTCTCTTGCGTCACCGCGAAATCATCACAGAACGCGCCGACGTAGAAGCATTACTAGATCTGCTGACACCCCCACTCGACGGCCGTAGAGTGAAATACCGCGAGTATCGTGCCCTCTTCGACTCAGACATCGACTGCTTCTACCCCGCGCCGAACGGGTAGGTGCCTATACGAAGTCGGCTGGGCCTCTGGTAGCGGTTCTTATACCCGTCATTTGAACCAAGTTCGCGAAACGCCGGCCTGCCGGTGCGGTTGGGAGCGGGCGCTCTACCCGGTGGTTACCCACAGGGCCTTACGGCGAGACCCAGCCCGACGACTGGCTATCGTTGCCGCGAGTCTGTTGAAGGTGACGAAGAGTGGAGGGACAGAACCTGGTTCGTAGTGCGACTCAGGCGTCCATCGCCGACGTTCAGCGGTACTGGGACGCGCGCCCCTGCAACATCCGCCACTCGCCGAAGCCGGTGGGATCGCGGGAGTACTTCGACGAGGTCGAGGCGCGCAAGTACTTCGTCGAGCCGCACATCCCGGGCTTCGCGGAGTTCGAGCGTTGGAAAGGCAAGCGCGTCCTCGAGGTCGGCTGCGGGATCGGCACCGACTCGATCAACTTCGCCCGCGCCGGGGCCGACGCTCACCGCCGTCGACCTCTCGGGCGAGTCGCTCCGGATCGCGCGAGCAGCGCGCCGAGGTGATGGGCGTTGCAGACCGGATCGAGTTCGTCCAGGCGAACGCCGAGGAGCTGACGTCGGCCGTCGCCGGGCGAGCCGTACGACCTCGTCTATTCGTTCGGCGTCGTCCATCACACGCCGCATCCGACGGGCGCTCGCCGAGATGCGCGCGCTCGCTCGCGCCCGGAGGCACCCTGAAGCTGATGGTCTACCACCGCGCTCGTGGAAGGTCTTCTGGATCGTCGTCGACGCAGGGCCGTGGCGCTTCTGGAACGACGGACGAGCTCGTCGCGACGCACTCCGAGGCCCAGACCGGTGTCCCGTGACGTTCACGTACACGCGCCGCGAGGCGCGCGAGCTCGTCGAGACGCAGCGGCTTCCGGGTCGAGGACGTCTCGTGTCGACCACGTCTTCCCGTACCGCGTCCGCGACTACGTCCAGTATCGCTACGTGAAGGAGCCGTACTTTCGGTGGATGCCCGAGCGCGCTCTTCCGCGCCTTCGAGCGCCGGTTCGGCTGGCACCTCCTCATCACCGCGGAGGCGGTCTAGAGCAGATGAGGATCGCCGTCGTCGGACTCGGCAAGCTCGGCGCGCCGCTCGCCGCGGTGCTCGCGAGCAAGGGCAACGACGTCCTCGGGATCGACGTCAACCCCGAAGCCGTGCGGCTGCTGAACGACGGGCGGGCACCGGTCGAGGAGCCGGGCTGCAGGCGCTCGTCTCGGCCTCGCGCGACGGCTCAGCGCGACGACCGACCTCGCGCGCGGCTGCGGGCGCGGAGACGACGATCGTGCTCGTGCCGACCCCGTCGGACGAGCGCGGTGCGTTCTCGAACGAGTACGTCCTCGCGGCGCTCGAGGAGATCGGCCGCGGCCTTGCGGCGCACGACGACTACCACGTGGTCGTGATCGCGAGCACCGTGATGCCCGGCTCGTGCGAGTCGGAGATCCGTGCCGGCGCTCGAGCGTGCGTCCGGCCGCCGCGTGGGCGAGACGCTCGGTCTCTGCTACAGCCCCGAGTTCATCGCGCTCGGGAACGTGATCCGCGACATGCTCGAGCCCGACATGGTGCTGATCGGCGAGTCGGATCCTCGGGCCGGCGACGTGCTCGAGCGGCTCTACCGGGGCGTCTGCGAGAACGACCCGCCGTTCCGTCGCATGAGCCTGGTCAACGCCGAGCTGACGAAGATCGCCGTGAACACCTACGTCACGATGAAGATCTCCTACGCGAACGCGCTCGCGGACATGTGCGAGCGGCTGCCGGGGGCCGACGTCGATACCGTCACCGACGCGCTCGGGCTCGACACGCGGATCGGGCCGAAGTATCTCCGTGGAGCGATCGCGTACGGCGGGCCCTGCTTCCCCCGCGACAACAAGGCGTTCGCCGTGCTCGCCCGCGATCTCGGCGCAGAGCCGCTGCTCGCGGAGGCGACCGACGCCGTCAACGTCGCCCAGACCGATCGGCTCGCGCGGATCGTCGCAGTCTCGGCTCGAGGGACGGAAAGGTCGTCGGGATTCTCGGCTTGTCGTACAAGCCCGACACCGGTGTGATCGAGGAGAGCCCGGGCGTTGCGCTCGCCCGCCTCCTCGGGGAGGCAGGCCACGAGGTGTTACGTCTACGATCCGGTTGCACTGGATGCCGCGCTGGCGTCCCTCGAAGCTGGCACGGGCCGGGCGGAGTCGGTGGCCGATTTGCTCGAGCGATCCGACGTGGTCGTGATCGCGACGCCGTGGCCAGAGTTCGCCGAGCTGCCGCTCGAGCGCGCTCCGAGCGCGAAGGGGAACGCGCGGTCGTGATCGACTGCTGGCGGCTTCTCTCCGGAAGAGGCCAGTACGGCGACGGCGATCGATATCGTCCGACTCGGTCGGGCGCTCGAGGCAGTCGAGTCCGGTCTGAGGCGTGGACGGCAGGCAAATGACGATGAACCGAAGCATCTCGCGGACCGATCCGATTCTGGTCGCCGGCGCGGGCGGATTCATCGGCGGCTGGCTCGTGCGCCAGCTGCAGGAGAACGGCTTCACGACCTTCCGAGCCGATCGACATCAAGCCGCTCGACGAGTGGCACCAGCTGCTTCCGGACGTCGATAACCGCGTGGCCGACCTTCGCTCGCTCGAGGCGTGCCAGGAGGCCGTCCGCGGCATCGACGCACGTCTACAACCTCGCCTGCGACATGGGCGGCATGGGCTTCATCGAGGCGAACAGGGCCTGCCTGCATGATCTCGGTCCTGATCAACACGCACCTCCTCATGGCGGCCAGGGAAGCGGGCGTCGAGCGGCACTTCTTCTCCTCTTCGGCCTGCGTCTACAACATCGACCTCCAGCAGGTCTCGAACGTGACCGCGCTGCGCGAGGAGGACGCCTATCCGGCGATGCCCGAGGACGGCTACGGGTGGGAGAAGCTCTTCTCGGAGCGCATGTGCCGCAACTTCCACGACGACTTCGGCATCGAGACGCGCGTCGCCCGGTACCACAATGTCTACGGGCCGCACGGCACCTACGACGGCGGCCGAGAGAAGGCGCCCGCCGCGATCTGCCGCAAGGTCGCCACGGCGAAGCTCGCCGGCGAGCACGAGATCGAGATCTGGGGCGACGGAGAACAGACGCGCAGTTTCATGTACATCGACGACTGCCTGTTCGGGACCGACGGAGATCATGGAGAGCGACATCCTCGAGCCGATCAACCTCGGTTCTGCAGAGCTGGTGACGATCAACCAGCTCGTCGACATCGTCGAGGAGATCGCCGGGGTGCAGCTGAGGCGGCGCTACAACCTCGACGCGCCGAAGGGCGTCCGCGGGCGGAACTCCGACAACACGCGCATCCGTGAGCGACTCGGTTGGGAGCCGAGCACTCCGCTCGCCGTCGGGCTGGAGAAGACCTACGCGTGGATCTACGACGAGCTGGCGGCGTCACACCGTCTCGCTCGCGCGCCGTCGTATCGGGCTGATGCTCGCGCGGCGCGCTGCACGTCCGTGACCGCACGCCCGTGATCTCCGTCATCCTCTACGGCCGCAACGACGCGCACGGGTACAACCTCCACCGGCGCGCCGCCCTCAGCCTGAACTGCATCGCAGAGGTCCTCACGCGACCCCGACGACGAGATCATCTTCGTCGACTACAACACGCCCGACGAGCTGCCGACGTTCATCGAGGCGCTCTCCGACACGCTGACGGAGCGCTGCCTGGGACTTCTCCGCGTCCTCCGCGTGCCTGCTGCGATTCACGAGCAGCGGTTCGCCGCGCGCACGCCACCTGCCCGTGTTCGAGCCGGTCGCCCGAAACGCGGCGGCGCGACGCGCCAATCCATCGAATCGCTGGTTGCTCTCGACGAATACGGACATGATCTTCGTGCCGCCCTCCGGATCGAGAGCCTGAGCGAGATCTGCAGCGACCTTCCCGACGGCTTCTACGGGCTACCGCGCTTCGAGCTCCCCGAGTGGCTCTGGGAACGGCTGCCGAGAGCCGATCCCCGCCGCGCGACTGGCCGAGATCGAGCGTCTCGGTCCAGGACTCAGCTCGACGAGCCGACTATCAGCCACGAGTGGATCCGCTTCGACGCGCCGGGCGATTTCCAACTGATCCTTCGCGAGGACTTCTGTGGCGATCGACGGCTTCGACGAGAACATGCTCCACGGCTATCACGTCGACTCGAACCTGAGTCGGCGGTTGCTGCTCCACCGCGGGTCGATCCAGAGTCCTCGAAGAACATCTTGCCGGCTACCACTGCAACCATAACCGCACGCGAACCGTCTACCACGGGTCGCAGGTCGAGAACGACCTGGTGAGGTTTTTCTTCTCGGTCGATGAGCCTGAGCTGCGTGGCGCAACAGCGAGACCTGGGGCCTGGCCGACGTGACGCTCGAGGAGGTGCCGGTCCGCGACCGTGTCGAACATCAGTGCGCAGCAGCCGTGGTCGAGGCGATTCCGACCGGCCCTCGAACGCCGTCGGACGCACGTCGAGTCGCCGTTCGCACTGACCTACGACTCCGGCCATATTCTGCCCTTCATCGCCGATGCACTCATCGTTTCGACAGCTGACGTGACGTTCGGGTACCTAGGGGCCAACACCGATTCTCGCAGCGAATGCTCGGGGATCTGGTCGCATGAGCCTTGGGCTCGAGCGCTCCGTTGGCCGTAGCAAGCCTTCGATGACACGGCATCGATCGACGAGCTTGCACGCGCGCGGATGTCTTCGTCGTCGATCTCGGCGTCGACGTGTCACACGTCGATGCCTCCCTGACACAGCTCGACCGACGCGAACTCCCGCACGATTTCCGCCGGTCTCGATCATGCTCTCGCCGCGCTCGACCGACTCGTGGAGCTCGAGCGAGCACGCTTCGAGCAGGCGAAGCATCCACGCCGTATCGTCCTGGTCAATAGCTCGTCGGCTTTCTGGGACGCCATACGTCCTCGCCCAATTCGATTGCAGCTACACGACGACCCACTGTCGCGTCCGTCGAGCGGCCATTAAGCCAATCGCAGACCATGGTGTCACCCGGACGGCTCTCGCGCGCGGGCATCGACTCATCCGTTGGGCAATGAGAGCCGAGCTCGGCGAAAATGGCCTGCGGCTTCGCCCCGGCGAGATCGCCGAGATTGCCGACCTCGACAGCTATCGCGGATTCGACGATGGCTGGGCTCAGCCCGAAGAAGCGGGTATTTGGACCGAAGGGTCACGTTCGACGGTCACCGTCGATTTCGCCGGAATCGACGAACGGGCGTACGCCCTCATCGTTTCGCTCGGTCCGGTTTGTGCCGCACCGGACCGACCGTTAAACGTCGAATTACTCGTGAACGGCAGTTGTGTTGCCGCTCAGTCGTTGACGCCGGACTCCGCCGGACTACCGTGGCGAGTAGGTCTTCCGTCGCGCCGGTTGGCCAATGGGAGTGCTGACCTCACGTTTGTCGTCGCGGAGCCCCGTTCGCCACTCGCGCTCGAGGGGTCACTCGACAATCGGACTACCGGGATCTTCATTCGCACCATGCAGCTCGAGCAGGCTCGACCGCTCGGTGCGCCTTGGAGAAGAGGTGGTCTTTTCGGAAGGGACGAGGGCGTCGGGGATGCTGGGCGAGGGTTGGTCGGCGCTCGAGGTGTCGGGTGTGTGGACGGTCGGCGGGCGAGCGCGGCTTCTTCTCGAGCTGGAGGAAGTGGCGGGGTTGGATCTGGAGCTCGTCCTGGGCGTCGTTCCGCTCGTCGCGCCCAATCATCCTCAGCTCGAGGTCCGGGTCTCCGCGGCCGGGGAGCGGCTTGCCACCCGGATGTTCTCTTATGGCGAAGCCGACCATTCCTTCCAGGTCCAGTTGCCTGCGTCGCTGATCGACGAGTCGGGATTGCTGCCGCTCGACCTGCGGTTGTGCGATCCGGTTCGGCCCGTCGACCTCGGGATAAACGACGACGCTCGCCGGCTCGCGCTCCACTTGAGGTCGCTCACGGTTCGACGACCCGGAAGCGGAGCGGCCCAGGTCTCTGGTTTGAACACTCTAAGAAGGGTCTGGGACAAATCTCTGCGATCGCTTCACGATTAGGTGTGAGTTGGTCGAGGAGGAGCGCGAAGGACGCGAATGCAAGGAGAGCACCATGGCCATACGTTGCCGTCCTGGCACGCAATCCTCCGTTCTGGACAGGTGGCGGAGGACCGACTCCACCCTGCTTCAGACGGAGTGCGACTTGAAATTCGCCGGCACCTCCAGCATGTCCGTGAGGAAGCGGTCGAGCCCGGGCTGCGGCTTCCAGCCGAGGTCGGCCTCGATCCGGCCCGGGTTCGCGGCGATCGCCTTCGGGTCCGAGGGCCGGATGAACGCCGGGTCGACCACGACGGCCGTCCTCCCGGACGACGCGAACCGGGCCGACCAGCCGAGCGGGTCGTCGCCTTCGAGCTCCCACTCGAGCTCGAACCCCGCGAGCGCGAACGCGCGGTCGGCGAGCTCCCAGACAGCGTGCAGCTCACCGGTGCCGAGCACGTAGTCGCGGTAGGACTCGGCCCGGTCGGCGACCTCGCGCCTCTCGGCCTGGCGGAGGATCGAGAGCATTCCCTCCACGTAGTCGGGGGCGAAGCCCCAGTCACGCTGTGCCTTCAGATTTCCCAACGAAAGGGGCAAGTCGGCGATCCCAAGGCGAAGCTCCCGCACGTGGTCGACGACCTTCCGCGAAAGGAACCTTTCGCCGCGGCGCCGTGACTCGTGGTTGAAGAGGATCCCGCACGCGATCCGGATCCCGTAGGACTCGCGGTAGCTGCGGCAGAGCATGTGCGCCGCTGCCTTCGCCGCCGCATAGGGGCTCTGCGGGTTCAGCGCGGCGGTCTCGTCGTGGACCACGCTCTCGCCGGCCACCGAGCCGAACATCTCGCCCGATGAGGCCTGGTAGAAGCGCGTCGCCGGGCTGTCGAGTCGGATCGCGTCGAGCAGGTGGACGACGACGTGGGCGTTCGACTCCCAGGTCGCCTGCGGGTCGTCGAACGAGGCGCTGACGCTGCTCTCGCCAGCGAGGTTGTAGACCTCCTCGGGCCGGACGTCCCCGATGAGCGCCCGCAACGGGCCCGGGTCGCGGATGTCGCGGCGAAGCAGGTGCAGCCGCTCCTCCATCCCGAAGACCCCCTCGGCCGCGTCGAGGTCGCGCACCGCGGCGTGAACCGTCCAGTCGTCATCGAGCAGGCGCCGCACGAGGTAGTAGCCGTCCTGCCCGGTTGCCCCCGTGACGATCGCGGTTTTCGGCTCGACCGGACGGCGCATGGTGCGGAGTGTAGGTTCCGCCCCGTGCCTGTGGTGCTCTTCACCTGCGCGGGTCAGCGCGTTGACATCGTCAAGGCCTTCGGCGCCGCCGGCGCGACGACCGTCGCCGTCGACCTGAACGAGCTCGCGCCCGCGCTCTACGCGGCCGACATCCGCTCGGCCGTGCCGGCCGTGGGCGATCCGGGATACGCGGCCGCCCTCGTCGCACTCGTCGAGGAGCATGGAGTCGAGCTGATCGTCCCGCTGGCGGACCTCGACCACCGCGTGCTCGCCGCCCACCGCGATGCGCTCGGCGCGCTCGTGCTCCTGGCCGGGCCGGAGACGATCTCGCTCTGCGAGGACAAGTACCGGGCGAGCCGGTTCTTCGAGTCGAGCGGGATCCCGAGCCCTCGAACATGGCTTCCGGGTGAGCTTCCCGGCGAGATCCCGTATCCCGTCCTCGTGAAGGCGCGCCGCGGCTTCGGCTCGCGCCACATCTACCGCGCCGACGATCGAGAGGAGCTCGAGTTCTTCCTGCGCCGGACGACCGAGGAGTCGATGGTCCAGCAGGTCTGCACGGGTGAGGAGTTCTCGATCGACGTCTTCTGGACCTCCAGGGGCGCTGCCTCGGCGCCGTCCCGCGCACGATGATCGAGTCGAAGGGTGGAGAATCGATCAAGGGGATGACGATCAAGGACGCCGACCTGATCGAGCACGGCCGCCTCGTCGCCGAGACGATGGGAATCGCCGGGCCGGCGAATGTCCAGTGCTTCCGAGAGCCCGACGGCTCGCTGCCCGTGACCGACGTCAATCCGCGCTTCGGAGGCGGCTTCCCCCTGCCGACCGCCGCGGGCTCGGGCTACCCCGAGCTCGCGCTCGCCCTCGCGCGCGGCGAGCGCCCGGAGCCGCGTCTTGGCGAGTTCCGGGAGGGCGTGATCATGACCCGGTACTTCTCGCAGGTGATCCTCGAGCGCTCCGACGGCTCGCTCGAACCGATCCCGGGCCACAACGCCTGACCGCGCCGTTACCCTGCTTGTGCATGAAGTATCTCGTCACCGGCGCGGCCGGGTTCATCGGGTCGCATCTGGCCGAGGCTCTTGCCGCACAGGGCGACGCCGTCACCGGGATCGACTGCTTCACCGACTACTACGATCCCGCGCTCAAGGAAGAGAACGCGCGCGGCCTCGAGGTCCAGACGCTCGACCTGGCAGAGGACGAGCTCGACTTCGCCGGGTACCGAGCGGTCTTCCATCTCGCAGGCCAGCCCGGCGTCCGCAGCTTCGGCGACGTCTTCCCCACCTACCTTCGCCGCAACGTCCTCGCCTCGCAGCGTGTCTTCGAGGCCGCTGCGCGCGACGGCGTCCGTGTTGTCTTCGCGTCCTCCTCGTCGGTCTACGGCGCGGCGGAGCGGTTCCCGACGTGCGAGGAGACCCACCCGCGTCCGCTTTCCCCATACGGGATCACGAAGCTCGCCTGCGAGCAGCTCGCGGCCGCCTACGAGCGCGAGTTCGGGCTCGACTGCGTTGTCCTGCGCTACTTCAACGCCTTCGGCCCCCGGCAGCGGCCGGACATGGCCTTCACGCGGATCGTCAACGCCCTCGCTTCGGGATCGCAGTTCGAGCTCTACGGCGACGGCGACCAGTCCCGGGGGTGGACGTACGTCTCGGATATCGTCAACGCCACCGTTGCGGCGGCGACCGCCGGCAGCGGCACCTACAACGTCGGCGGTGCCGTCGAGGCATCGCTGAACGAGACGATCGGGCTGCTCGAGCAGATCTCGGGCCGGACGGCCGACGTGGTGCGCTGCCCGGTCGCGGCCGGTGACCAGCGGCGGACGAGCGCCGACACGACGCGGATCAAGGCCGAGCTCGGCTGGGCGCCCTCGGTCCTGCTCGAGGACGGGTTGCGCGCGCAGTGGGAATGGGCCGCCACTAGACTGCCGCTCGCATGACCGGCGATCAGGTGGCTACGGATCCGGGCGCCGAGCGCGACATCGATCTCCGGGTTGGCTGGATGCGGTGCGCGCATATTGGTGGATCGCCGTGGCCGGTCTTGTCGTCGGCGGTGTCATCGGCGGTGTCTACTCGGTGAGCGGGGCCGCCTACTACGTCGCCTCCGCCACGATCGCACGTCCTCAGGTGTTCAACCCCGCGGGCACCTCGCAGGTGCTCCCTACCTGTCGAGCCCGGCCCGATCCAGTCGCTCGCGACTTCCGCCGATACCCTCGACAAGGTTGCGGCGAGGATCGGGATGACCCGCGGCGAGCTCAGGGGGCACGTAACGACGTCGACTGTCGAGTGAGACGGGGACGTCGTCGACGACGAACACGAACAGCATCCTGATCCTGATCACAGTGAAGCTGAACAAGCCCAAGCGGGCAGAAGAGGCCGCGGCCGCGATCGCCGAGGTATCCAGGGCGCGACGAAGTCGAACTACGTCACGGCGTCGCTTGCGACCTACGAGCAACGAGATGCCAGCTTCACGGCCCGCATCGGGGCCCTCAAGAGGCAAATTCAGGCTTTGGACGCCGTTCTGCCCGTTCGACACTCAAGCCGCTCGACAAGCTCGTGCTCGTGAGTGAACTCGAGCAGGCGCAGGCCACGCTCGGCCAGACGATCGATTCGCAGACGACGAACCAGCAGGACCTCATCCTCGCCCGGGATGTCGAGACCACCCAGATCGTCCCGCCGCCGCCCAAGGCGTTGAAGTCGACGTTGCCGCTCGCGCCGGAATGCGGTTCTATTCGGCGCTGTGATCGGCCTGCTCATCGGGGCGCTCGTGGCGCTCGTCGTCGGCCTGCGCGCGGCGCGCCCGACCCCGGCCTGATTCGGCGTCCGGGGGCGCCGAGTACGATCGGCCACGCGTGAAGGTCTCCTTCCTCATCCCCGCCTACAACGAGCAGCCACGATCGGCGAGGTGCTCTCGCGGATCGCGGCGCTCGATCTCGACGCGCAGGTGATCGTCGTCGACGACGGCTCGACCGATGCCACGGCGGCGATCGCCGAGGCCCCGGGCGCGACGGTGATCCGGCAGCGGAACCAGGGCAAGGGCGCAGCGATCCGCGCGGCGATCACCGTCGCAGACGGCGAGATCGGGGTGATCCAGGACGCAGACATGGAGTACGACCCCGTCGAGGTGCCGGAGTTGATCGAGCCGATCGTCCGCGGCGTCGCCGATGTCGTCTTCGGGTCGCGCCTACGCGGCGGCCGCCCCCAGCGCGCGTTCCTGTTCTGGCACCTCGTCGGCAACCGGTTCCTCTCGCTGCTCACTTGCGTCCTCTTCAACACGACGCTGTCCGACATGGAGACGGGATACAAGGCCTTCCGCCTCGATGTGCTCCGGTCGCTGGATCTCCGGGAGAACAGCTTCGGGTTCGAGCCCGAGATCACCGGCAAGGTCTGTCGCCAAAAGCTCCGGATCTACGAGCTGCCGATCTCCTACTACGGCCGGACGCACGACGAGGGCAAGAAGATCACGTGGCGTGACGGCTTCCGCGCGATCTGGGTGCTCGTCCGCGTCCGCCTCGTCGGATGATCGACGGCCGGCGAGTCGGGGTCGTCGTTCCGGCGTTCGACGAGGAGAGCCCTCGTCGCCGACGACGATCTCCGGGATCCCGGACTTCGTCGACCGAATCATCGTCGTCGACGACGCCTCCCGCGACGCCACCGCCGAGCGCGCCCGCGCCACCGGCGATCCGCGCGTCGAGGTGATCTCGCACGAACAGAACGGCGGAGTCGGCGCCGCGATCGTCACCGGCTACAAGCAAGCGCTCGCGGAGCGCATGGACGTCACCGTCGTGATGGCAGGCGACAACCAGATGGATCCCGCCGAGCTCGAGACGATCGCCGGCCCCGTGCTCCGGGGCGAGGTCGACTACGCGAAGGCGAACCGCCTGATCAGCGGGCGCGCCTGGGAGCTGATCCCGCGCAGCCGCTACCTGGGAAACGCGGTGTTGTCGCTACTCACGAAGATCGCCTCCGGCTACTGGCACGTCGCCGACTCGCAGGCCGGCTACACCGCGATCTCCCTGAGACACGCTCGAGCGCCTCGATCTCGACCGCATCTACACCCGCTACGGCTTCCCGAACGACCTGCTGGTGCACCTGAACGTGATCAACGCCCGTGTCCGCGACGTCCCCTCGCGCCCGATCTACAACGTCGGCGAGCGCTCGGGCATCCGGATCCGGAAGGTCGTCCCCCGGATCTCCTGGCTGCTCCTCAAGGGCTTCTTCTGGCGCATGCGCGAGAAGTACGTGATCCGCGACTTCCACCCGCTCGTCTTCTTCTACCTCCTCGGGATCGTGATGACCGGCCTCGGCCTGGTGCTCGGCCTCGTCGAGACCGTGTTGAGGCTCATGGGCCACGGCATCACCCCGGCGACGATCGTCCTCGTCGCGCTCCTTCTGATCGCGGGAAGCCAGTTCACGCTGTTTGCGATGTGGTTCGACATGGAGTCGAACAAAGACCTACGCTGAGGGGAAGGAGGCCCGTGCCGAAGCGGGCCAGCGTGTCTCGCGAGCTTCGGTGCAAACCGCTTGCGGCGAAAGCGCGGGATGCGGTGGCGAGGCTGTCCTAGGATTGTGTGGTGGCGAGGTGCTCGAGCTGCGGGCAGGACAACCCCGGCGATGCTCGCTTCTGCTCTGCATGTGGCGTACGCCTCGAGCCGGCTCCTCGTGCGGGCGAACGGAAGATCGTGACGGTTCTCTTCGTGGACGTCACGGGCTCCACCGGTCTTGCCGAGCGGCTCGATGTCGAGGAGCTCCGTGAGGTGATGAGCGCGTGGTTCGGGGCGGTACGGTCCGTGATCGAGGCGCAAGGCGGTACGGTCGAGAAGTACATCGGTGACGCCGTAATGGCCGTCTTCGGCGTTCCCGTCGCGCACGAAGACGATCCGTCTCGAGCTCTCCGCGCCGCGCTTGCAGTGCGCGACCGCCTCGTCGAGCTCAACGATGAGCTCGCGGAGAGCCACGCGATCAGGATCGAGGTTCGCACGGGGATCAACACGGGCGAGGCGGTGGCGACATTCAACCCCGGGCCGGGAGAGGGCATGGTTACCGGCGTGGCCGTGAACGCGGCCGCGCGGCTCGAGCAGCTGGCCGAACCCGGTCAGACTCTCGTCGCCGAGCGCACGGTGCGAGCCGCGCCGGGGTTCCGGTTCGATGACCTCGGCCTGCTGCAGCTCCGCGGCAAGGAAGAGCACTTGCATGCGTTCTCGCTGCTCGGACCAGAGCCGGACGGGGCGAGCCGCGGCATCCCCGGTGTTCGCGCTCCTCTGGTCGGTCGCGAGCAAGAGCTCGACCTGCTCCTGAGCCTCCAGGAGCGTGTCGTCGCGGAACGGCGGCCGCAGCTCGTCACGATCTACGGCGACCCCGGAGTCGGGAAGAGCCGCCTCGTCCGCGAACTGCTCGAGCGCCTCGCGTTATCGCCGGATCCTCCGCGAGTCTACGTCGGGCCGTGTCTCTCCTACGGCGACGGCATCGCCTACTGGCCGCTCGCCGAGATCCTCAAGGGTCTCGCCGGCGTGTCCGACGACGATCCGGCGGGAACCGTGCTGAGGCGAATCGACGAGCTCGTCGAGGATCTCCTCGGCGTGATGCCGGACCGCACTCGGCAGGCGACGGCTGCGGCTCTCGCCTTCACACTCGGGCTCGACGGCGGCAGCACGGAGTTCGCCCGGCTTCAACCCTCGTCGATCCGTGCCGAGCTTCACAAGGCGTGGCGGACTGTTCTCTCCGCTGCCGCCGAGGCGGGGCCGCTCGTAGTGGTCGTCGAGGACATCCACTGGGCCGATCCGGTTTTCCTCGACTTGCTCGAGGAGGTCGCCGAGCGGGCCCAGGGCCCGCTCCTCTTCGTCTGCCCCGCGCGCCCAGAGCTGACGGACGGGCGTCCGACCTGGGGCGGTGGACGCCGAAGCTTCTCGGCCGTGTCCCTGGGCCCTCTCTCACCCGAGTCCGCCGGCGTGCTCGCCGGACACCTTCTCGATGTAGACGGGCTGCCTGACGCCGCCCGGGCTCGCATCCTCAGCCGCGCTGAAGGAAATCCGTTCTTCCTCGAGGAGATCCTGCGTCAGCTGATCGACGATGGCAGGATCGTTCGCGAGGGAACGCGCTGGAAAGCGACGGACGGCCTCCAGCGCGTCGAGCTTCCCGACACGGTCCAGGCTGTCCTCGCTGCCCGGATTGATCTGCTCGAGCCGAGCGAGAAACACACACTTCAGCAGGCATCTGTCGTCGGCCGCGTCTTCTGGCGGGGAGCGGTGACGGCGCTCGTGGGCGATCCGGAGGCGGTCGATCCCGACTTGCGGCGGCTCGAGGAGCGCGAGCTCGTCTCGGAACGACTGACATCGTCACTGCTCGGGGAAGAGGAGCTGGCGTTCAGCCACATCCTGACCCGTGACGTGGCCTACGAGACGCTCCCCCGCCGCGACCGGCCGAGCGCGCACGCGCGCGTCGCGAGCTGGATCGAGGAGACGACGGGCGATCGGCACGGAGAGTTCGTCGGGCTGCTCGCTCATCACTACGGGGAGGCCTACCGCGGCGCGCGCGTTGACCGCTCCTATGATCCCGGCGAGCTCGAGGTCCTCCGGGAGCGGACGTTCGAGCTCCTCGTCCAGGGGTCGACGGTGGCCCTTCGTGGGGCTGCCTACCGCGGAGCGCGGTCGCTCGCAGAATCTGCGCTCGAGGTTGCGGTAACAGCTGAAGAGCGGGCGACGGCGTTCGAGGCCCTCGGGCACGGCTTCAAGCATGCCGGTTTCGGCGACGGAGCCTGGTCCTCGTACGCCAGAGCGGCCGACGCCCTCGTCGAGTCCGGATCGGGCGAGCGCGAGCGGGCCGCAAGGCTGTGCGGGCTCGCGCTCGAAGTAGTGTGCAGATGGACGGGGACGGTCGCCGAGCTTCCGGGTGAGGCGGCGGCCGTCGCCTATCTCGAGGCGGGGCTGGCGCGGCTCGACGACGGCGACGGTGAGGCGCGCGTGAGACTTATGACCGCCCAGTCGTTCTGGGCTCACGCCTTTCCGCAGACCGCACGGGAGTATCGGGATCCCGTCGTCGCGCACGAGACCGGGCTCGCGGCGGCGGCGATGGCCGAGAGACTCGGACGGCCCGACCTGGCGGTCGCCGCACTCGACGCGGTGCAACACAACCTGCAGCGGCAGCTGCGGTACGAGGATGCCGCGGCCGCAGCCCGTCACCGGCTCGAGATCGCCGCGTTCGCGGGTGACCTCGGAGAGCTCGGGGACAGCTTCGCCGTGGCGGCGTGGAACACCCTGTATCTCGGAGCGTTCGACGAAGCGCGTGCGGTCGGTCGCAAGGGGTACGAGACCCTCCTCTCCGATGGCCCGATCTACGCAGCCCACTCACTCTCGTGGAGCGCGCTTGCTTCCTACTACCTCGGTGACTGGGATGCACTCCTCGCTGAGCTCGGCCTCGTCGTCGCGAGCCTGGGAGAACGCGCCCACCCACCAACGTCCGGCTTCTCTGCGCCCTGGCCGGCCGCTGCGTTCGTGTACGAGGCAAGGGGCGATCGCCGAGCATCGGATCGGCTGCTCGGGGATGCATACGGAATCGAGCGACGACGTGGCTCGATCTCGGCGCACCTCTCACCTCAGATCGTCCAGACGCTCATCCACCGCGGCGAGCTTGCCGCTGCCCGCGAACGCATGGAGGCGGCTCTCGACCCGGCAAACGACAAGGACAACCTGCCGCTCCTCCTTCGCGCCGAAGCCGACCTCCTCGTTTCCGAGGAGCGCTGGAGCGACCTACCGGCATTCGCCGCATACGTACGGGGGATCGGCGCATCGAGCGGCGCCCGCTACCTGGCCCCGGTCTCCGATCGGCTCGATGGGCTTGCCGCGCTCGCTGCGCAAGACTTCGACGAGGCGATTCGGATCCTCGAGGTGGCGACAAGCGGCTTCGCAGCGCTCGACATGGCCGTCGACGCAGCGATCGCAGCGCTTGACGCGGCGCGCGCTCTCATCGCCGCCCGCCGCTTCCAGGACGCGCGGAGCTTCGTCACCCGCGCTCGGGGACCACTGGAACGTGCCGGCTACCGGCGCGCGCTCGATGACGCATCGGAGCTGCTCTCGCGTCTTCAGTGACCGAGGCGCAATGAGGAGACCGCCGCATCCCTGATGCATGACAACGTCGACCACCCAAGAGCCCGATACCCGACTACGATCAGCGAGACATGGGCGCCCACAAGAAGAAGCTCCGCAAGCAGCAGAAGAAGGCCGAGCGCCGGTCGCTCGAGAATGCGATCGAGCGCAACGGCCATCACGAGAACGAGAAGGGAAAGAAGAAGAAAAAAGGCTAGGCCCCCCGAGCGCTCGCCCTGGGCGATTCGTCAGTCCCCGGGTAGCCGCTCGACCACGGCGGCGAGCACCTTCAGCTGAAGGGGCGGTGACTCGCGTAGCAGGCGGTTGAAGCTCGCGCGGGTGATCACGACCACCACGCCCGGAGAGGTCATCGTGACCGACGCCGTCGTCGGCCGGTCCGAGAGAAGGGCGATTTCGCCGAAGAAGTCACCAGCGCCGAGGGTGTTGACCTTTCGTCCGTTGCGCCTGACCGCGGCTTCGCCTTCGAGCAGGACGAAGAACTGGCGCCCGGGCTCATTCGCTCCGATCAGCTCCTTCCCGGCCGGCACGTCGAGCTCGTCGGCGAACCTCCCAAGCGCCGTGAGGTCCCGCTTCGACATGCCGGAGAACAGGGGAACGTTCTTCAGCGCGTCCAGCTTGCCGTTCTTACGGCCTCTCGCCATCGGCTGATCCTATGTCTTCGCGCCGCATCGTGCTCACGCGCGAATAAGCTCTCGAAGCATGACCGACCTCGAGACCCGTATCGGCTGGATCGGAACAGGCGTGATGGGCGCCCCCATGTGCGGGCACCTGCTCGCCGCCGGCCATCCCGTGCGCGTCTTCACGCGAACGCGCGCCTCGGCCGAAGCCGTCCTGGCTGCCGGAGCGACCTGGTGCGACTCGCCGGCCGAGGTCGCGGCCGGATCGGACGTGATCTTCTCGATCGTCGGCTTTCCCGCCGATGTCCGCGCGGTCACGCTCGGGGACGACGGGATTCTGAGCGCCGCAGCGCCCGGGTCCGTGATCGTCGACATGACGACCAGCGAGCCGACGCTCGCCGGGGAGATCGCGGCCGCGGCGAACGAGCGCGCCGTCGAATCGCTCGACGCACCGGTCTCGGGCGGCGACGTCGGCGCGCGGAACGCGACGCTCGTCGTGATGGTCGGCGGCAGCGAGACCGCGTTCGACCGGGTGCTGCCGCTCTTCGAGAAGCTCGGGAAGACGATCGTCCATGAGGGCGGCCCGGGCGCGGGGCAGCACACGAAGATGATGAACCAGATCGCGATCGCCTCGAAGATGATCGGCGTCTGCGAGGCGCTCCTCTACGCCTACGGCGCGGGACTCGACCTCGAACGGGCGCTCGAGACGATCTCGGGCGGGGCGGCCGGGTCGTGGGCGCTCTCGAACCTGGCCCCGAGGATCCTGAAGGGCGACCTCGAGCCGGGCTTCAAGATCGACCATTTCCTGAAGGACCTCGGGATTGCACTCGCCGAAGCGCGCCGGATGAATCTGGCGCTTCCGGGTCTCGCGCTCGCCGAGCAGCTCTACGTCGCGGCGCGCGCGCAGGGCTACGGGGCGAAGGGCACGCACGCGCTGATCGCCCCGCTCGCGAAGCTGAGCGGCCTCGATCCCGGCCTCGGCCGCGGCTGACCGTCCAGCTACGGTTCACCGCAGTGAGCGAGCAGGCAATCGACCCGGAGGTGCCGCCGAGCGGAACCGGCTGCGCCGACTGCCTCGCCGGCGAGGGAGCGGGGTGGTGGTTCCACCTTCGGCGCTGCGCCCAGTGCGGCCACGTCGGCTGCTGCGACTCCTCGCCGAGCCAGCACGCGAGGGCGCATGCCGCGGCCAGCGGCCATCCGATCGTCCAGAGCTTCGAGCCGGGAGAAGACTGGTTCTGGTCGTTCCCGGAGGAGAGCTACTACGACGGGCCCGAGCTCGCCGCTCCCGATTCGCATCCGGCCGACCAGCCGGTCCCGGGCCCGGCCGGCAAGGTTCCGCCGGACTGGATGCGCCGCCTCAACTAGTGGAGATCGGCCCGACGTCGGCTCGGAGGGCGACGGTCGGGCGCGGTGCGGTTCTCGCGGTTCTCGGCCTCTACGTCGCGATCGCGTTTGTCTACTTCGGTATTCCGCTCCTGTTCGGATCGGGCGGCCACTACGTCGGGCTGCCGGACGACCCGCAGATCCCGATCTGGGGCTTCGCCTGGTGGCTCCACGCGATCGAGCATCTCCAGAACCCCTTCATCGAACGGGTGCTCTGGGCCCCGAGCGGGGTGAACCTCGCGTGGGTGAACACCCTGCCGGCGCTCGCGACCGTGTTCGCGCCGCTGACCGCGCTGATCGGGCCCGTCGCGACCTACAACCTCGTCGCGATCCTGCTTCCGGCGGTCTCGGCGTGGACAGCGTTCCTGCTCTGCCGTCACTTGACAGGGAAGCTCTGGCCCTCGGTCGTCGGCGGTTACCTGTTCGGCTTCTCGAGCTACGTCGTCGGCCACATGCTCGGTCAGCCGCAGTTGACCGCCGTCTTCGTCGTTCCGCTCGTGGCGCTCGTCGTCCTGCTGCGCCTCGAGGGCGACCTCGACGTCTTTGGTGTGATCGTCAGGCTCGCCCCGCTCGTCGCGTTCGAGATCTATGCCTCGACCGAGCTGGCACTGACGATGACGCTGGCGCTTGGCGCCTCGCTCGTGCTTGGCTTCCTCGTCGCGCCGACGCTGCGGGGACCGATCCGCGCCTCGCTCGCGCCGCTCGCGGAAAGCTATGCGGTCGCGGCCGTGCTCGGCGCGCCGCTCCTCTACTACGCGCTGCGGTACCCGCGACTGGCTGGGTTCCAGCCGCCGGAGAGCTACACGGCGGACCTCCTCAACTTCGTGCTCCCGACGACCCTCGAGGCCTCGGGCGCGCGCTGGGCCGGCAGCATCGCCACGCACTTCCCGGGCAACTTGAGCGAGCAGGGCGTCTTCGTCGGCCTACCGCTGCTCCTGATCGTCGCGCTCTACGCCGGGCGCCGCTGGCGCACCGCCGGCGGTCGGTTCCTGCTCGTTGCGTTCGCACTCGCGGCATATCTCGCGCTCGGCCCCGAGCTCATCGTCGACGGCCACAAGGTCGTCCCGCTCCCGACGCCGCTCGGCCACGAAAGCCTCAGGGTGCCCGGAGCGGGGTCGCACCTCGTTCCGCTCCTCGACAACGTCCTGCCGGTCAGGTTCGCGCTGTACGCCTCGCTTGTCGGCGCCGTGATCGTTGCGCTGTGGATGACCGCGACGACCCGGCTCACCCTCCGCTGGCTGCTCCCCGCCCTCACCGTCCTGCTCCTCGTCCCGAGCATCGGCTCGCACGAGTTCCGCACGAGCTACACGGTTCCCGAGTTCTTCACGAGCGCCGCCTACCGGCAGTGCCTCACGCCGAACGAGATCATCCTGCCGGAGCCGATCGGCGAGGGCGGTCACGCAACGCTCTGGCAGGCGGCTGACTCGTTCCGCTACCGGATGGCAGGGGGCAGGCTCCAGACCTCGCCGCCTTCGGTCTTCCTGCATCCTCCGTCGCTCGCCCAGATCTCGGTCGGCTACTCGCCTGTGCCCAACCAGACAGCCCTCCTGCGCGCGTACCTCGAGGCGAAGGGGGTGACCGGTGCGATTGTCGAGGAGAACGCCGTCTCGACCTGGGGGCCCGCGCTCGACCGGATCGCAGAACCCCGCAAGGTCGGCGGGGTGGTCCTCTACCGGTTCGGTAAGCACGCCCCGGCCGGCTGTTAGGGCCGATGTAGGCTCGCTCGCGATGCGCCGACCATTTCGCGAGCTCGACGGGCGTCTGCTCGCGGCGGCGATGGTCATCGTCTATCTCGCGGCCCTCGGCTCGATCGACCTGGCGACCGGCTCGACGCCGTGGACGAGGGTCGGCGTGAGCGCCCACCGAACCTCGTTCGAGGACATGGCGTCGATCACCTCGAGCTGGACGTGCGAGCGCCGCGGGATCGAGGCGTTTCCGAACAACCCGTGCGATCCGCTCGGCCGGCCGGCGAACTACCCGCGGCTCTGGACGAAGCTCGGGTTCCTCGGACTCGGCACGGGCGACACGACGAAGCTCGGAGTCGCGCAGGCACTGGTCTTCTTCGCCGCCGCCCTCCTGATCGCCGGACGGCTCACGCTCGACGAGGGCGCGCTCTACGGGGCGCTCCTGATCGCGCCCGCGACGATGCTGGGCGTCGAGCGGGGAAACATCGACCTCGCGATGTTCGCGCTCGTGGCGCTCGGCGTCGCTCTCGTCCGGCGATCGCCATGGGCGGGCGCTGCGCCGATCGTGCTCGCGGGGATCCTGAAGCTCTTCCCCGCGCTCGGACTCGCCATGCTCCTGCGCGAACGGCGGCGCTGGGCGGCGCTCGGCGCCTCGCTTGCCGTGCTCGCGGTCTATGCCGCGGCCACCTTCTCGGACATCCGCACGCTGCGTGCGGTGATCCCGCGTGACTACCGGAACTCGTTCGGCGCGGGCGTGATCCCGTTCTCGCTGCACGCCCACGCCGTCTCGTGGGCGAAGACCTCGTCGGAGATCCGCGACCTCCGTGTGCTCATCCTCGCGGGCGGGACCGTGCTCGCGGCTTTGCTCGTCCTCGCCGGCCGCGGGGGTTCGGCACCCGCCGACACGCGGCGCCTCGACGGCTTCTGGGCGGGAGCGGCGATCTATCTCGGCACCTATCTGTTCGGGAACAACTACGACTACCGCCTCGTGTTCCTGCTCCTGTGCGTGCCCCAACTCCTCGCATGGGCCCGGAACGACGATGCGCCGGTTCCGTGGCCCGCAGCGGCGGCCGGGGCGATTCTCGTCACCTTCTGGCTGAGCACTGTCGAGCCCGTGCTCCCGTCCAGCCTTGCAACGTGGTACACCGGCCTCGCTGTCGAGCCCGACGACGTCCTGAACTGGCTCCTCTTCGCGTGGCTCGGGGCCGCGCTCGCATCGCCCGGCCTGGAGTTCCTGCGGGGCCGCCGCGTTGCGCGGCCCGTCTAGCGCCGGCGCGGGTCACGCGGGCCCATAGATCCCGATCTTCAGCTTTCGGTAGGCGAAGAAGGTCATCTGGAAGAGCAACCGGCCGTGGCGGAACCGCGAGATCTTCGTTTCGCCGTAGGTGCGGGAGCCGTAACGCACTGGGACGTCGACGATCTTCAGCCCGAGCCGAGTTGCGCCGAGTAGCAGGTCGAAATCTCCGAACGGGTCGAAGTCGCCGAAGTAGGAGCGACCGGCCGCGATCTCCTCGTACCGGTTGCGCTTCAGTGCCTTCGTGCCGCAGAGGGTGTCCTTCACCGGCTGGCCGAGCAGCGCGCTGAAAACGAGAGAGAAGAACTTGTTCCCGACCAGGTTCAGGAAGCGCATCGCTCCCGGTTCGAGGTCGTAGACGAGCCGGGAGCCGTTCACGAACTCAGCGCGACCGCACGCGAGCGCATCGACGAAGGCCGGGAGCTCCCGCGGGCGGACGGTGAGGTCGGCGTCGAGGATGATCAGGACGTCGTGGCGGGCGCGCTCGAACCCGAGGCGCACCGCGTCGCCCTTGCCCTTGCCGGTCTGTTGCAGATAGACGATCTCGCGCTCCGGATGAAGCCCGATCTGGCGCTCGATCTCCTCTCGTGTCCCATCGGTCGATCCGCCCTCGACGAAGATCAGCTCGCTCTCCGTCCCGAGCTGCGGCGTCTCCTCGACGATCCGGGCGATCATCCCGGCCTCGTTCTTCGCCGGGACGACGATCGAGACGCTGAGCCGCTCGGGCTCGTCCGGCGGCCGCCGCCGCGCGACGATCCACCAGGTCAGACAAAGGTGCCGGATCACGGGCAGTGGCGCGATGAAGCCGTTCAGGAACGTCGAGAGCAGTGGGACGCGGAGGGGAAAGAGGATCCGGCGCGTCGTCGTCACCGTCTCCAAGCCCGTGAGCTGGAGCAGGTTCTGCGCGTCCTCGATCGTGAGCCAGTTGCGAACCGGCGTTCGGCGCTTCAGCCCGACCAGCTCGAGCAGCGCCAGGGCCGGACGCCAGAGCTGGCTATAGGAGTTGATCACGATCCTCGTCTCCCCGTCCGAATGCGCGGCAACGGACTTGAAGAGCCCGAGCAGGTCGTCGACGTAGGGCAGGACGTCGGAGAGGACGACGTAGTCGAAGGTCTGCCCGAGCGCGAGGTCCTCGCCTGCGGCCAAGACGAAGCGGAGCTCCGGATGACGCTCGCGGGCGAGCTCGACCATTCCGTGACTCACGTCGACTCCGACTCCCTCGCTCGGCTCGAGTGCAGCGAGGAGATCGCCGCTGCCGCTACCGAGCTCGAGTACGGACGCGTCCGGCCGGACGGCCGACTCGGTCACGGCGCGAATCAGCTCGTGGTAGCCACGCGACGAACCGGCGGGACCTCGCCGGGCCAGCGTGTCGAAAGCCTCGGCGATCGCGGCGTAGCGGTCCGGATCGGACGACTCGTCCTGATCGCCCGGGGCGGTGGGGCGCTGGGAGGGGGGCACCACAGGCGCGGATCATAGGTCGCGGCGTTAGGGTTGGCCGCTGTGGCGAGCTGGCGAACCGAGCGGACGGCCGTAGTCGCCTCGGGGCTCTTCGTCCTCTCGTGCGCCGTCGCCTACGGCGGCCTCTTCAGCCACGCCTACCCGGGAGACGTCGGCACCTACGCCGGCTACGGGCGGGCGCTCGTCCTGCACGGCCGGATCCCCTACCGCGACTTCTACGTCGAGTATCCACCCGGCGCGATCCCCGTGTTCGCGCTGCCGGCCCTGATCTGGAACGCGCACTACGTGCTCGTCTTCAAGCTGCTGATGGCAGCCTGCGGCGTCGGGTTCACGTTGTGCGCGGCCTCGATCGTCTCCCGGCTCGATCTGAGCCCGTGGCGTCTCGCTCCGATCATCCTGGCGCCCGTCTGCATGGGCCCCGTGTTCCTGAACCGCTACGACCCCGTCGCCGCACTCCTGACGACGCTCGCTCTCGTCACGCTGCTGCGCGGCTCCGACCGGGCGACCGGCGCGCTCCTCGGGGCGGCAACGGCGATCAAGCTCTATCCGGCCGTGCTCGTGCCGGTCGCGGCGCGGCGGGTGCGCTCCCTCGCCGGCGCCGGAGCGGCCTATGTGATCGCGGCAGGCGTCCTCGTCCTTCCGTTCTTCCTGCTCGCCCCCGGCGGGGTCGGCTACAGCCTCTGGACGCAGCTTCGGCGTCACCTGCAGATCGAGAGTCTCGGCGCCTCGGTCCTGCTCGTATTCTCGAAGCTCGGGATCCACCACGTCGGCTGGATCGACGGCAAGCCCGGCTCGATCGACCTCGGCGGCCTCACCGCCGACACGGTCGGCGTGATCAGCTCCATCGTCTCGGTCCTTCTCGTCCTCCTGGTCGCCTGGGTCTACTGGCGCGGCCGCGACGACGACGCGCGCCTCGTGACGGCCTGGGCTGCCGCCGTGACCGGGTTCGTCGTCTTCGGGAAGGTGCTCTCGCCGCAGTACCTCACCTGGCTCGTGCCGCTCGTGCCGCTGGCGGCCGGCCGCCGCGGCGTATACGGGACGCTCGTCTTCCTCGCGGCGCTCTCGCTCAGCCAACTCGAGTACCTCGCCGACCGGTTCGGGCTTCGCCGGCAGGACTGGAGCGTCTGGGTGCTGCTCCTCAGGAACGGGCTGCTCGTGGCCACGTTCTGCTTCCTGCTCGCGGCGCTGCGCACCGATGGCCGCGCTCCGGTTATCGGTTCGTGAGGATCTGATGTGGGTTCCGGGGGCGCCAGTACGATGGGCGCCATGACGACATCGGTTGTCACCGGCGGCGCCGGCTTCCTCGGCTCGCACCTCTGCGACTTCCTGATCGAGAAGGGCCACCGGGTGATCTGCGTGGACAACCTCGAGACGGGCTCGCTCGAGAACATCGAGCACCTGCGCGACCCCGGGTTCACGTTCGTCTACCAGGACGTCGTCGACGGGATCTGGATCGACGAGCCGGTCGATTTCGTCTACCACCTGGCGAGCCCGGCCAGCCCGATCGACTACCTCCGGCTGCCGCTCCAGACGCTCAAGGTCGGCTCCCAGGGCACACACAATGCGCTCGGGCTCGCGAAGTGGAAGCGCGCTCGGTTCCTCGTCAGCTCCACCAGCGAGGTCTACGGCGACCCGCAGGTGCACCCACAGCCGGAGACCTACTGGGGCAACGTGAACCCGATCGGCCCGCGCGGCGTGTACGACGAGGCCAAGCGCTACGCGGAGGCGCTGACGATGGCCTACCACAACCAGCAGGGCGTGAACACTGCGATTGCCCGGATCTTCAATACGTTCGGGCCTCGGATGAGACGCAACGACGGCCGCGCGACCGTGACGTTTCTGCACCAGGCGATCGAGGGCAAGCCGATCACGGTGTTCGGCGACGGCTCGCAGACTCGGTCGCTCTGCTACGTGGACGACCTGATCCGCGGCCTCTACCTGCTCGCGACGAGCGACGAGCACCTGCCGGTGAACATTGGCAACCCGAACCACGAGGTGACGATGCTCGAGCTCGCGCAGGCCTGCATCCGGCTCGCCGGCTCCTCGAGCGAGATCGTCTTCCAGGCGCTGCCGACCGATGACCCGAAGGAGCGGCGGCCCGACATCACGAAGGCGTCGCAGATCCTCGGCTGGCAGCCCGAGATCGACCTCGACGAAGGGCTGAGACGCTGGCTGCGGTCGCTCGGCCGCGAGCCCGTCGAGGCCTGATGCGGGTCTCTGTCGCCGTTGCCGCGGTCGTGCTGCTCGCGGCGCTCGTCTCGGGAGCGGCGCAGCCTGCGGCGCAGTCGCGTTCGTTCCAGGTCGGGATCTACGACGACGCCCAGCTCCGCTACGGCCCGACCGCGACCACCGTTGCGCTCTACAAGAAGCTTCACGTGCAGGTGGCGCGAATGACGCTCTACTGGGGCGGCAAACTCGGCGTCTCGCGCCGCCGGCCGGCCCACCCGAGCAATCCCGCCGACCCCGCCTACGACTGGTCGGCCTACGACTCGGTCGTCGAGCAGTTGAAAACCGCCGGGATCCAGGTCGTGTTCTCGATCTACGGCACGCCGGCCTGGGCGAACCACGACAAGGGCCAGAACGTCGCGCCGCTCGATCCCTCGGCGCTCCGCGCTTTCGCCTACGCCGCCGCGCTCCGCTACAGCGGTACCTACGTCGCCGACGGGAAGAAGCTGCCGAAGGTGCGCGACTGGCTCGCGTGGAACGAGCCGAACAACCCGGTCTTCCTGAAGCCGCAGTACAGGCGCGACGGCAGGAAGTGGGTGATGCTGAGCGCGATCAACTACGCGAAGATCTGCAACGCGGTCTACAACGGCGTCCACGGAACCGGCCTGGCCCAGGAGCGGGTCGCCTGCGGCGCCACCGCCCCGCGCGGCAACAACAACCCCTCGAGCAGCCGCCCGTCCGTCTCGCCGCTCTCGTTTCTCCGGGCCGTGAAGGCAGACGGCCTCGTCACCTTCGACGCCTGGGCCCACCACCCGTACTACGGGAAGCCGTCGCAGACGCCCGCCACACCCGACGGCGCGGGCGAGTCGGTCGAGCTCGGCAACCTCAACACGCTGATCAGCCTCGTCACGAAGCTCTACGGCAACAAGCGGATCTGGATCACCGAGTACGGGTACGAGACGAACCCGCCCGACACCCTCTTCGGCGTGTCCTACGCGAAGCAGGCCGCCTACCTGAAGCAGGCCTTCGCGATCGCCCGCGGGAACCCGCGCGTGGACATGATGCTCTGGTTCCTGCTGAAGGACGACACGAACCTCAACGGCTGGCAGTCGGGCCTGATCACGGCAGGCGGGAAGAAGAAGCCGTCCTTCAACGCGTTCGAGGAGATGGCGGCGAGCGACTGATCAAACGAAGGACGCGGACCCGGTCGTGAACGGCCGTCTCGGCTAACCGAGAAGTGCCTCGGCCGTGCGGCGCAGTCCGTCCTCGAGCGAGATCGAAGGCTCGTACCCGAGCACCTCGCGTGCGGCCGAGAGCTCGGCCCACGAGTCGCGGATGTCTCCCGGCCGCGTGGCGGTGAACTCCTTCACGACCGGCTTCCGGAGGATCGCGCCGATCGTGTCGGCAACGCGGTTCACGCTCGCCGGATCTCCGCCTGCCACGTTGAACGCGCGACCGCTTGCTCCTGCGGCGTCGGCCGCGGCGATCGTGGCCGCGACGACGTTGTCGACGAAGGTGAAGTCGCGCGACTGCTCGCCGTCGCCGTGGATCGTCACCGGCCGGCCCGCGGCGATCGCCGTGATGAAAAGCGGCACGACCGCCGCGTACTGCGACGACGGGCTCTGGCGTGGCCCGAAGACGTTGAAGTATCGGAGCACGACGGTCTCGAATGCGTCGTAGACGCGCGAGAAGGCGCTGCAGTAGCGCTCGGCCGCGAGCTTCGCCACGCCGTAGGGGGAGATCGGGTCGAGCGGCGAGTCCTCGCGGGTCGGGAGCGGGGCGCCCGTCCCGTACACCGAGGTCGACGAGGAGAAGACGACGCGGCGAACGCCCTCGTCGCGGGCGGCGAGCAGCACGTTCAGCGTGCCCTCGATGTTGACCGCGCTCGAGGTCAGCGGATCCTGCACGGAGCGCGGAACGGAGCCGAGGGCGCCGAGGTGGTAGACGATCTCGACGCCGCGCACCGCGTTGTGCACCCGCTCGTAGCTGCGGAGCTCGCCCTCGACGATCTCGACGCCGAGGCCGTCCAGATTCGCGCGCGAGCCCGTCGAGAAGTTGTCGAGGACGCGAACCTCGTCGCCGCGCTCGCGCAGCGCCTTCGCGAGGTTCGAGCCGATGAACCCGGCGCCGCCCGTCACGAGCACCTTCGTCACGCGGTCGGCCTCCCGGCTGCTCTCTGTGCGGCGATCAGCCCGAGCCCGAAGAACGGCAGCGCTGCGAAGCCCGTCCCCGCGACGAGCCCCTGGCCGGCCCAGATCCCGATCGTCACGAGCAGCCACAGGAGGCCCGTGAGTGCGAGCAGGGCGCCTTCCGGCGGCGCGCGGAGGGAGCCGCGGATCCCCATCGCCACCCCGGTGGCGAGGAACGCGAGGAACACGGCCGTGCCTGCGAGCCCGAGCTCGGCGAGCGACTGGATGTAGGCGTTGTCGACGCCCCAGCGATGCTGGGCCGAGGGGAACGCCTGCTCCGGCTGATTCGGGAAGCGGCGGTGGGCGGCGGCGAGGAACGGCGAGTAGACCCGCGGCTCGCGGATCGACTGCCAGCCGGAGCCGAAGAGCGGATGGGCCTCCCAGATCCGCAGCCCGATGTAGAGCATCAGCGTGCGCTGCGAATAGGTGTTCACGTTCTCCGCCTTGGCCTTCTTGTCGATCGTGTTCGTGAACTGGGAGATGTCGCCGCTGCGGATCGTGAGCATGCCGGCGGCGCAAGCGAGCGTCACCCCGATCACGATCGCGTACTGACGGACCGTGACGCTCCCCCTGCCCCGTACGAGGAGCAGCGAGGCGACGGCGATCAGGGCGATCGAGATCCCGGCCGCGGCCTCGCCCGAGAAGATCGCAGAGAGGGAGCCTCCGACGAGCCCCGCCGCGATCACGCGTCCCGAGAGCGTCCCCGGCCACATCACGCCGACGAAGCCCACGGCGATCGCGGCCGCGCCCAGCGTTCCGAGCACGGAGATGCCGGTGAACGCGGGTTGGCGCGTGCCTGTCTGTGCCGCCTGGAAGATCTGCAGGCCGAAGAACTGGGCGACGGCGATCACTCCGGCGACGGCCGCCGTGATCGCGACCACGGTCCACAGCCGCCGCAGCGAGTGCTCGTTGCGGACGAGAACGGCGGTCACCGGGACGAGCGCCGCGTACTCCGCGAACTTCACCGCCGTCGCCAGATGCGTCTTCCAGGCGTAATCCGGATCGGAGAGCGTCGGGTAGAGCGAGGCCGCGACGAGATAGGCGAGCAGGGCGAGGATCGCCACCCAGAGCCAGAGCGAGCCGCGCAGGGCCGCCGAGGCCCTCCCGCCGAAGCCGGACGAGCGCCCAGATCGTCACGCCGAGCAGCGCGAGGTCCGCCAGATTGACCGTCGAGGTGCCGGAAGTGACGCCCGGCATGAACTTCACCGCGACGAAGAGGAGCACGAAGACGGCGGGGAGCGCCCATGCTCCGAGCCGCTCGAGCGGCGGCGCCGTCAGCGTCTCGTCACCGGTACGCCCGTCACCCGTGACAGGGCTTGCGAGTGACCTGTCCGACAAGGAGCCCGCAATCATACTCGGGCCCCTCCCGGCAACGTCGCAGCCAGCGGGATCGCGGTCGCGGCGAGGCCGAGCCCGAGCCAGGTGACGGCGTCGAGGGGGATCCCGGCGACGATCCCGATCGCGTTCCAGGTTCCGGCCGCGACGAGGATGAACCCGGTCGCAGCGAGGGCGCAGAACGGGTTTCTCGGCACCCCCTTGAACGCGAGCACGAGCCCCACGAGGAAGGTCGAGACTCCGAGGATGAACCCCAGCACGCCCATGTCGGACGCGAGCTCGAGCCAGTAGTTCTGCACGCCCCAGGGGTTCTCTTGGACGGGTAGGCCTCGGCCGGCTGGCCGGGAAACCGTCGCCTGAGTGCCGCGAGGTACGGCTGGAAGCCCGTATTCGACCGGTCGATGCCGACCCCGAGCACGGGGTGGTCCTTCCACATCTGCCAGCCCATCCAGAGCAGCAGCGTCCGCTGCTCGCCGGTCTCGACGTGGCCCACGGTTGCCTTGTTCGGCTCCGTGACCCCGAGGAAGCCCAGGTAGTTGGTGACGTCCGAGCCGCGGAGGACGTACACGCCGCTCCCGACGACGACGAGGATCGCGCCGATCGCCAGGAGGCGTGCCAGGTTCAGCGTCCGTACGTGTCGTGCGACGAGGACGACGGCGATCGCGGCAAGCACCATGCCGAAGAAGGCGAAGACCGAGGCGTCGATGATCACGCCGATCCCGCCCCCGACGACTGCGACGCGCGCGAGCCGACGGCGCGTGCCGAGCGCGATCGCGGCGAAGCCGACCGCCACCGCCGCGCCGGTGAACGACCCGAGGTCCTGGTGGCCGAGGAACGAGACCTCGCGCTGCCCGGGGCGCGGACCGTCCGGGTCGTCGACGATCCCGAGGAACATCAGCCCGCCCCAGAGCCCGGCGGCGGCGGCCCAGACGACGAACACCCACGAGGAAGCGGTCGAGGTCGATCTGCCGCCGGAAGAGCAGCACCACCGCGGGCGCGAGCAGCGCGTACTCGGTGTACTTCGCGACGGTCGTCAGATGGGTCGTGAGATCGCCGAGCGGCCGCCAGAAGCACGAGGCGAACATGAGCGCGACGAAGAGGCACGGAGACGACCCAGAGCGCCGTGCCGCGCCGGAGCGGCTCCCAGCCGAACTTCACCCCGGCCACGGCGGCGGCGGCCAGCACCACCACGATCGCCACGTCCGACCCGTACACGTCGACCCCGCCGAGGGCGACATGCGCCTGGTAGCGGGCGTGCAGGAAGACGAGAGGAATCGCGGCGGCGGCAACGAGCGGCAGTGCGTCGCGAGCGCCCAGGCGGAAGGTCAAGATCGGCCACTATACTGGCTTGCCCGTGCGCTCCCGTGTCATCTGGCGCCGCTCGGCGACCGCGATCGGGGTGTACGTTGCGACCGGCTTCGGGTTCCTGGCGACGATCGTCGCGACGCGCGAGCTCGGCCTCGACGCGTACGCCCGGTTCGCCGCCGTCATCGCGGCCTCGACGTTCTTCCAGCAGCTCCTCGACCTGACGATCGAGGAGGCGCTCGTCGAAGTTCGGCTTCCGCTACGTCGAGGGCGAGCAGTGGGGGCGGTTGCGGCGGCTGTTCCAGGTCGCGCTCGCGTTCAAGCTCCTCGGCGGGCTGCTGGCGGCGCTCGTGATCTGCGCGCTCGCGCCGTTCTCGAGGGTGGTCTGGGGCACGGGCGGGGTCGTCGTGCCGATGCTCTTCGCCTCGCTGATCGCGCTCACCCAGTCGCCCGAGAATGTGGCGGCGGGCGCGATCATCCTGCGCGGCCGCTACGACATCCGGGGAGGCTTCCTGGCCCTGTCGATGGCCCTTCGGCTCATCGGCCTCGCGATCGGCTGCCGGTACGGCGTGGTCGGCGCCGTGATCGGGATGGTCGTCGCCCAGGTGCTCGCGACCGCCTCGATCAGCCTCGCCGGGATTCTCGCCTTCCGGCGGTTCCCGGCCGCGCCGACCGAGCCGATCGGCGAGGACTTCAGGCGGCTCCGGAGCTTCCTCGTCTCCTCGACGCTCGCCTCGTCGCTCGACTCGGCGCGGCTGACGCTCGGAACCTCGCTTGTCCCGGTCGTTGCGCCGATCGTCGAGACCGGCTACTTCCGTAACGCACAGGCGCCGGCGACAGGGCTCGCCGCGCTCTCCGCGCCGGCACGGCTCGTGATGCTGACCGAGCAGACGCGCGATTTCGAGGCCGGAAGGCACGACCGCGTGCTTGCGATGCACCGGCGCTACGTCAGGAGCACCGGCGCGCTGATGGTCGTCGTCGTCCCGATCCTCTGGATCGTGATGCCGTTCCTGATCGGCCTCGCCTACGGCCCGACGTTCCGCGCCCACGCAACCGACGCGGCCCGGCTCGTGCTCGTGGCCGCGGCGCTCCAGCTCGTCTGGGGGTGGACGAAGTCGTTCCCCGTCTCGATCGGCCGGCCCGGCCTGCGCGTGTCGTCCAGGCATCGAGATCGCGGTCTTCATCCCGCTGCTCCTCGTCTTCGCCTCGAAGTGGGGCGCGACCGGCGCGGCGGGGGCGATGCTCGTCTCGACCATCGTCTTCTGCGCGACTGGTCGATCGTGCTGCACCGGATCAAGGCCGGCTGGGCCGCCGAGGTCGCCGTCCGTGAAGATCCTCGTCGTCTCGGGGATCTGGCCGCCCGACGTCGGCGGGCCCGCCTCCCACGCCCCGGAGGTGGCGGACTTCCTGCAGGAGCGCGGGCACGAGGTCGAGGTGGCGATCACCGCCGACGCCGAGCCCGCGCGGCGAGTCGCTACCCGGTGCACTGGGTCAGCCGGGCGCTGCCGCCCGGCGTGCGGCATCTCGCGACCGTCCGCCTGTTGCGCTCCCTCGCGCGGCGCTCGGACGTCGTCTACACGACGGGAATGCTCGGCCGCTCCTCGCTCGGTTCCCTGCTCGCGCGGACGCCCTTCGTGACCAAGCTCACGGCCGATCCTGCGTACGAGCGCGCTCGCCGCTGGGGGCTCGGCAAGGGTCGCTCGAGGAGTTCCAGACGCGCCCGGGCGCCGCGACCGCTGCGCTGCGGCTCGCCCGCGACGCCGACGTGCGACGCGCCGCTCACGTGGTGACCCCATCCGCCTACTTGCGGGAGCTCGCGGTCGGCTGGGGCGTCGATCCCGGCCGCGTGTCGCTGCTTCCCAATCCCGCGCCGCCGCTCCCCGAGCTCGCACCGCGCGAGGAGCTGCGTGAGAGGCTTGGGCTTCGACGGCCCGACCCTCGTCTTCGCGGGTCGCCTCACCGCGCAGAAGTCGCTCGACGTGGGAATCGAGGCCGCTCGGCGCGCCGGGGTCGAGCTCGTGATCGCAGGTGACGGGCCCGACCGGGCGGCGCTCGAGGCCTTCGGCTACGGCCGCTTCCTCGGCGCGCTCCCCCGTCGCGAGGTGCTGGAGCTCTTCAGAGCCGCCGACGCCTCGCTCCTCTCCTCGGCGTGGGAGAACTTCCCGCACACGGTCGTCGAGTCGCTCGCGGTGGGCACACCGGTGATCGCCACGCGCACCGGCGGGGTCGCCGAGGTGCTGCAGGACGGCGTCAACGGCCTCATCGTGGAGCCCGGAGACGTCGCTTCGCTCGCGAGCGCGATCGGCCGTTTTCTCGCGGAGCCCGGCCTCGCCGAGCGGCTCCGCGAGGGCTCCGTGCCGTCGGTCGCCGACTATGCTCCCGACCGCGTGTACGGGCGGCTGGAGCGGATCCTGATCTCGGCGGCGCGTTGATCGCTCCCAGGGTGCTCTTCGTGGGCCGGACGCGCTACCGGCTGCCGCTCGACCCCGGGCTCGCGCGCAAGTGGGATGCGCTCTCCGAACTGATGGATCTCCGCGTCGTCGCGAGCGGAAGCGGCCGCGACGCACGCTTCCGCCTGATCCCGCGCCGCCCACTCGACGGGCCGAGCTTCTATACCGCGCTGCCTTGGGTGGTCGCCGTCGAGCTGCGCTCGTTCCGGCCCGACGTCGTGATTGCCGAGAGCGTGTTCGAGGCCGCGGCCGTCGAGCTGGCCGTGCCGCTCGCCCGCTCATCTGCGCTCGTCGTGGCCGAGGTGCACGGCGACTGGCGCGTGTGGTCGAGCCATTACGGCTCGCGGGCCCGCGCGCTCCTTCGGCCCGCCAGCAATGCCGTCGCGGCGTACGGGGCCGATCACGCCGACGGCCACCGAGCGGTCTCCGGATTCACCGCCGAGATGCTCGAGTCGCGCGGGCATACGCCGCTCGGCGTCTTCACGACCTACTCCGACCTCACGGCTTTCGGCGAGCAGATCGTCCCGGTCCCGGCCGACCCGCGCGTGCTCTTCGTGGGCGTCCTCGAGCGCTACAAGAACGTCGAGGGGCTCGCCTCGGCCTGGCGCCTCGCCTCGGCTGCGGTCCCCGACGCGGAGCTGCACGTGGTCGGCCAGGGAACACTCACGGCCGTGGCCGAGGGGCTCGCCCGCGGCGGAGCGAGGTGGGACCGGCGGCTCGAGCCGTCGGCCCTCGCCCGCGCGCTCGACGAGGCGCGCGCTCTCGTGCTCCCGTCGGCCTCGGAAGGCCTTCCCAGGGTTGCGATCGAGGCCTTCGCGCGCGGGCGCGCCGTGATCGGCACGCGCGCGGGCGGCATCCCGGACATCGTCGAGAACGACGTGAACGGGCTCCTGGTCGACTTCGGCGACATCGCGGGCCTCGCCCACGCGATCGAGCGGATCGCGACCGACCACGAGCTCGCGGTGCGCCTTGGGGCCGCAGCCGGCGAGGCATCCGAGCACTGGGTCTCGACTCCCGAGGAGTACGCCGGACGCGTCCGGGCCGTGGTCGACGCCGCGATCGCCCGGGGTCGAGCGTGACGCCATCGAATGGGACAGCGTCGAGTGGGACGCCGCCGCAGGCGACGCGAAAGCCGCGTGTCCTGATGGTCGCGAGGACGCGCTACACGCTGCCGCTCCCGCCGGGGCGCGCCCGAAAATTCGCGGCCCTCGGCGAGCTACTCGATCTGCGCGTGCTCGCGACCTCGACCGACGGGCGTGCCCGTGACGACGGCACCTTTCAGCTCGTAGGCCGCATGCCTCTGCTCGACGGCCCGTTCTTCTGGCTGCTGCTCCCGCTGCGGGTGAGGCGGCTTAGTCGGGCCCACCGGGCCGAGGTGATCCTGGCTCAGAGCCCCTACGAGGCCCTCCTCGCCGGACTGATGCCGGCGGGTGCCCGTGTCGTCGTCGAGATTCACGGCGACTGGCGCACGGCGACGCGGCTCTACGGCTCCCCGCTCCGCCGCCTGGTTTCGCCGCTCACCGACTCGCTCGGGCGTCTGGCCCTTCGCCGTGCCGATGCCGTCCGCACGCTCTCGCCCTACACCTCCGCGCTCGTGCGCGAGGCCGGCGTCGAGCCGGCGGCCGAGTTCGAGGCGTTCGTCGATCTCGACGCGTTCGTCGACCGTCCCCGCGAACCGGTGCCCGAATCGCCCTCGGTCGTCTTCGTCGGCGTGCTCGAGCGCTACAAGAACGTCGAAGGGCTTGCCGCCGCCTGGCGGATCGTCGCCCGCCGCGTGCCCGGGGCCCGGCTGCACCTGATCGGGACGGGCACGCTTACCGAGCTCGCGGAGCAGCTCGAGCTCGAGGGCTGCACCTGGGACCGGCGGCTCGATCCACCGGCGGTAGCCGCCGCGATCGACGCGGCGCGCGCGCTGCTCCTGCCGTCGGCCTCGGAAGGGCTTCCGCGCGTCGCGATCGAGGCGTTCGTTCGCGGCCGTGCCGTCGTCGCCACGCGCGCCGGCGGGATTCCCGACATCGTCGAGGACGGGGTCAACGGCCTTCTCGTCGGCGCCGGCGACACCGCGGGCCTCGCCGCCGCGATCGAGCGGATCGTGGCCGACCACGCGCTCGCGGAGCGACTCGGCGGCGGCGCCGCCGAAGCTGCGGCGAAATGGATCACGACGCCGGAGGATCATGCGGCGCGCGTCCGGGCAGTCGTCGACAAGGCGGTCGCATCGTGACGCGACGCCTGATCTTCGCGACGCAGGTCGTCGATCCGGCCGACCCGGTGCTCGGTGCCACGGTCGCGAAGCTGAGGGCACTCGCCCAACGGGTCGACGAGCTCGTCGTCCTCGCCGATCGCGCGGTCGAGGGCTCGCTGCCGGAGAACTGCCGCGTCCACGTGTTCGGCTCGCCCTCGCAGGCAGGCCGTGTCCGACGCTTCCTCGCGGCGCTCGAGCGGGAGTTGTCCCCGCGCCCGCTCGCCTTCGTCGCCCACATGGTCCCGCGCTACGTCCTGCTCGCGGGGCCACTGGCCCGGCCGAGGCGCGTGCCGGTGCTCCTCTGGTTCACGCACTGGAAGCCAAGCCGGACGCTCGTTGTGGCCGAGCGGCTCTCGACCGCGATCCTGAGCGTCGACCGACGCTCGTTCCCGATCCGCTCCGGCAAGGTCGTTCCGATCGGCCACGGGATCGACACGGACGCCTTTGGCTACTTCGAGCGCCCCGCCTCGAGCCCGCTTCGCGCCGTCTCGCTCGGCCGCACCTCGCCTGCCAAGGGCTACGCGACGATCGCCCACGCCGCAAGGCTCGCCGGTGTCGAGTTCGAGGTGCGCGGCACCTCGGGCACCGCAGAGGAGCGAGCCGAGGCAGACCGGCTCCGCGCGTTCGGTGTGCCCGTGCTCGATCCGATTCCCTATACCGGCGTTCCGGCTTTCCTCGAGAGTCGCGACGTCCTCGTCAACAACATGCGCGAGGGCGCCCTCGACAAGATCGTCTACGAGGCCGCTGCGACCGGAATGCCGGTACTCGCTTCGAACTCCGGGTTCGACGACTTGCTACCGCTCGAGCTCCGCTTCGCCCGCGAGGATACCGCCGGCCTCGCCGACCGCCTGCGGCAGCTCGCGGAGGTCGACCGGAATGCGCTCGGGCTCGAGCTACGCAGCGTCGTGCTCGACCGCCACTCCGCCGGCCACTGGGCCGACGGCTTGCTTGCGGCCGCGCAACCAGCTCCACGCGCGGTCGAGCGCGGCCGCAGCGAGTAACGCGAGCACGAAGTCCCAGGGCACCCGGTAGCGCGTCGTCCCGGCGAAGACCCAGGCGGCCGCCGTCTCGTAGACGACGAAGATGATCGCGAGCGCACGGAACGCGGCCGGAACGCAGAAGAGGCCGGCAATCGCGAGCAGGAAGAGCGGCACGGTGTAGAGCGGCTCGACCCACTTTCGGAGGCTGTCGACGCCGCTTTCCTGGGCACCCTCGATCCCGACGCGCGGGTTCCAGAGCATCCCGGTCGCCTGCACCGCGAGTCGTGCCTTCTCGCTCGGATGGTGCTCCCAGAACTGGAAGACCAGGTGCTCGTAGGCCGACTGCTGGGCGCATTCAGGCACGTCGATCACGCGATCGTTCTCGCGCCACTCGGCGCCCGCGGTCTCGGGCGTCACCCACATCGGCGGGATTCGCTTCACGAGCCGCTGCGGGACGTCGGGTACCTGGTCGAGCCAGAGGCCGCTCGCGAGCGTCTTGTAGGTGTTCACGTTGTTTGCCTTCCAGAGCGCGCGGCCGTCGGTCGTGATCGCGAAGCACCCGAGCTCGGCCTTGTTGCGGACGACCCAGGGGCTGACCGTGACGGCCGCGAGCAGCGGTACCGCGACGGCCACTGCCCAGCCGGCGCCACGCCAGAGGACGAAGGCGCCGAGCACGAGCGGCAGCACCGTGAGCCGCGCGTTCGAGAGCACCCCGAGGCCCGCGACGACGCCGAGTCCGACCCCTGTCCAGATCGAACGGCGGCTCGCGGCCAGGAGCGTCAGCCCGAACATCGCCGCTCCGATCAGCTGGTCGAGGATCTCGCGATTCCCGTGGATGTCGTGCCAGACGAGATAGGGCTGCAGGGTCGCGATCACGGCGGCGAGGAGGCCGATTCGCAGCGAGAGGAACCGGCGGCCGGTCTCGAAGACGCAGAGCGAGGTCGCGACCGCGACGAGGATCTGGGCCGTCCCGAACGACCACCAGTGGAACCCGGCGATCCAGAAGATCGGGATCAGGAAGAAGCCGTACAGCGGCTGCGTGTACGCGGTCGGGTGGCCGGGGAGGTAGCCGAACGTCCCGTTCGCGACGTACATCTGGGCGAGGAGCTTCGACTTCTCGAAGTTCTGGGTCACCCCGACCCGCTCGTGGACGAGCAGCACGATCCGCGGCAGCGCGCAGACCGCGATCACGACCGCATAGGCACGAGTCCTCGTCAAGCTCGGGTGTGTACGATCGCCGCGTTCATGCGCTCGGCCACTTCGAGGCCCGGCGCGCAAACGCCGAGGAGTCCGCCCAATCTCGCACCATGCCCGGTACTCAAGGCTACGCGGTCGTGTCGTGTCACGTCGAGCGTCCGCTCGATGACCTTGTCTGGGGCCGTTACCGGGCCCTGCTCGAGGCGAAGCCCGGTGGGTTTCGGATCGCCTCGCTGATGCGGCCGCCGGCCGAGGGCGAGAACCTCGGCGCCTTCGTCGGGCGCGCCCGACAGGCGGCGGCACACGGCCCTTTCGGCCATCACATCCACTGGACCTCACCGACGCACGCGCGCCCGACCGGGCCCGACCCCGCCGGCGGGGTGCAACGTGAGGGCGCGTGGCTGCGCGAGCAGGGCCTCGAGCCGCGGTTCTTCTGCGGGGGCGGCTGGTACACGGACTCCGAGGTGATGGCGGCGGTGGCGGACCTCGGCTACGTGGACTGCACCGCGACCTCATGGCGTCCCGCCTACCTGCCGCCGGGCTCGCCGCGCGCAGAGCTCGACCAGCCCGCCTTCGTGCGGCTCGTCGACGGCCGGCGGCTGCTCGAGCTGCCGACGACACACTCCCTCGGCGCGATCGCGCGCTCGCTCCATACAAGGCTGCCGGCCGTCGTCCACGTGCACTTCCACGACTACGAGCTCCTCGACGGGCGTCGGCGCGCCGCGCTCAGCGCGACGCTGCGGGTGCTCGCACGGCGGCGGCGACCGGCGGGGCTCGACGAGCTCACCGCCGACCGCGAGGTTCCCTGGCACGTCGTATGCGCGGGATGAAGCTGCGGCGCCTGGCAGCGTCCGCGGCGCTGGCCGCGGTCGCGGGGTGCGGTGCGGCGCATCACCCCTCGCAGGCGATCTCCGTCCAGATCGACACGAATCCATTCCGGATCACGATCCTCCGCGACGGGAAGACGGTCGTGACCGAGGACGAGCATGCAAGGCTCCGCTACCAGCTCGCCTCGACGGGCGACCAGTACTTCCTGACGAAGGTCATCTCGAAGCAGGGTGACGTCTACCGGGTCGCGACGAGCGAGCCTGGCGGCCGCCGCACCGCCACCGTCAAGGTGACGCAGACTGCAACCGGCGCCGACGTCGACCTCACGCTGCATCCGGGGACAGGTGTGCAACAGGTGTACGACGCGTTCGACGCCGTTCCGCACGAGCACTTCCTCGGCGGCGGCGAGAACGACGAGGCGGTCGATCTCCGCGGCCAGATCCTCGGGGTCGAGGTGGGCTACCAGTGCTCGTACGTCCCGATCCCGTTCTTCGCGAGCTCCGCGGGCTGGGGGCTCTGGCTCGCGAGCCAGAACCCGGCGGCGATGGCCTTCGCCGGCTCTCCCGGCGGGGAGGGCTGCCAGATCGCAGACGACCCGCCCTGCACGTTCCCGCCGCTCCCCACGCGCACGGAGGTCTGCCTCCAGGGCTCCGAGCTTCATGAGCACCTCTACGTCGGCTCGCTCGCCCAGACGCTCGCTGACTACCGGGCCGACGCGGGTCAGCCCGTCGTGCCGCCGCCCTCTGAGCTCGAGTTGATCAAGTGGAGGGATCAGGTGAACGGGCCCGAGGACATCCTCGAGGACATCACTCGGTTCCAGGCTGCCGGGATCCCGCTTGGCTGGGTACTCCTCGACAACCCGTGGGAGCCATGCAACGGGCTCCTCGTGTTCGACAAGTCGCGGATTCCGGACCCGGCGGGGCTGATCGACGAGGTACACGCCCGCGGCGTCCTCTTCATGCTCTGGGTCTCGCCGCGGGCGACCTGCTCGCAGGGCTACCCCGGCAAGCCGCTCGGGGCCCCCGGCCCGCAGATCCTCGATCTCCGCGACCCGGCCGTGGTGGCCGAGTTCCAGCGCCGCATCCGTGCGCTCGTCGCGCTCGGGATCGACGGCGTGAAGGCCGACCGGGGCGACGAGAACGACCTGCGGAGCGTCGGTCTTTCGCTCACGAACGACTACCCTCTGCTCTACCAGCACGCGGTGATGGACGCGCTGCCGAAGGGCGCAGCGGCGATCTTCCGCGCCGGCACGGTCGGCTCGCAGGCGGTCGTGCCGGGAATGTGGTCCGGCGATCTGCCCGAGGTATGGGTTGGCCTCCAGCGGGCGATCGTGGCCGGGCAGACGATGGGGATGAGCGGCTTCCCGACGTGGGGATCGGACATCGGCGGCTACCAGGGGCCGCCGTTCGTGACCCCGGACCTGTTCGTGCGCTGGGCGCAGTTCGGAGCGGTCTCGCCGGTGATGGAGGTGGGCGGCGTCGGCGCCAACTCGACCCCGTGGACACTCGGGGCCGCCGCGATGTCCGGCCTCGAGGCGGCCGCGGTCCTGCACTACGAGCTCTTCCCCTACCTGTACGGCCTGCTCCAGCGCCGTCAGCCGGTGCTCCGTCCGCTCGCGTTCCAGTTTCCGGGCGACGCGAAGGCCTGGCGCGCGAACTTCGAGACGCTCGTCGGGCCGGACCTGCTTGCGGCGCCCGTCGTCGGCCCCGGCACCACGCCGACCGTCTACCTGCCGCCGGGCTCATGGGTCGATCTCTATTCCGGCACGAAGGTCGCGGGCGGCCGCTCGTTCACGCGCCAGACGCCGCTCGACCAGTTCCCGCTCTACGTGCGCGACCGCGCGGTCGTGCCGTTCAACCTCCGAACCGTGGCCGATTCCTGGTGGGGCGTGAACGAGCTGACCCACCCGGGCCGCGCCGGGTTCCTCGCGACGAACGACGCCACCATCGCCCTGAGCGGCCAGCCGCGCAACGTGCAGCTTTTCGTTCCCGCCGCCCACCGGCCGCGCCGCGTGACGCTGGCGGGCGAGCCCGTGGCCTGGCGCTGGGATCCGGGGCCGCTGCCCGGGGTCGTGATCCGGCTCCACGGGCCGGCCGTCAAGGGCGAGATCATGCTCTCGTCGTAAGCTTCAGCGTGATGAGCGTCCCCGTGAAGTTGCCGCCACCGTCACCGCCCGAGGACGCGCGAGCGGTCCGGCCCTTCGCGCTGCAGCGGAACCCGCTCCGGGCTTTTCTGAGGCGGGCGGGGAGCATCCTCGTTCTCGTCGTGATCGACATCAGCGGGCTCACGGTCGGGCTCTACGTCGCCCTCGCGCTCCGCTCGCTCGTCCGCGACCCGAGCCCGATCCTCTGGAACCTCCTCTGGGACGTGGAGACCGACTGGCTCGCGTTCCTGATCCTGCTCCTCCTCCTCGTCTTCTCGCGTAACCGGCTCTACGGGCCGCGTGAGCTGCGCGAGGGCTCGGGGAAGGTCGTCTCCTCGGTCGTCCTCGTCGCGGTGCTGGCGCTCGCGTTCGCGATCGGGACGGGGCAGCACTTCACGACCTTCGGCCTCTACATCGTGGGCGCGATCTGCGTCGCGACGACGATCAGCCTGCTGCGGTGGAGCTACGAGACGCTGAGCGGCGTGTTCCTGCGCTCGCTCGGGGTGCGGCGGCGGGTGTTGCTCGTCGGCGATCCGGGCCAGGTCGCGCATCTGCGCGCGACGCTCGGATCGAGCCGCGGCGGGATCGACTACGAGTTCGCGGGCGGCGTCGAGCCGGGGCCCGCCGTGTCGGCCGCGCTCGCCGCCGACGGGGCGCTCGACGAGCTGATCGTCGCCGACGACGGCCTGCCCGAGAAGGAGCTGCTCGCACTCGTCGACGTCTCGCACCGCCGCGGCGTGCGCGTGCGGATCGCACCTCGCACGACCGAGCTCCTGATCGAGCGCGGCGAGTACGTGCCCGGCCAGGCGGTACCGCTCTTCGACGTCCGGCCGCCGACCTTCGCCGGCGCGGATTTCGCGCTCAAGCGCTCGTTCGACCTCGTCGTCTCGGCGCTGATCGTGGTGATCGGCCTGCCGTTCTGGCTCGTGATCGCGGCGCTCGTGAAGCTCACCTCGCGCGGCCCAGTGTTCTACGCGGACGAGCGGGTCGGGCTCGGCGAGGAGAACTTCCGGATGTTGAAGTTCCGGACGATGGTCGCGGGTGCGGCGGGCCGCCAGGCCGCGCTCGAGCAGGCAAACGAGGCGAGCGGTGCGCTGTTCAAGATCCGCGACGACCCTCGGGTCACCGCCGTCGGGCGTCTGCTCCGTCGGTTCTCGCTCGACGAGATCCCGAACGTGATCAACGTCCTCCGCGGCAACATGTCGCTCGTCGGCCCGCGTCCGCTTCCGCTCCGCGACTACGCGAAGCTCGAGCCCTGGCACCGGCGCCGCTCGAACGTCCTTCCCGGGATGACCGGCCTCTGGCAGATCGCGGGCCGCAGCGACCTCTCGTTCGACGACCTCGTCCGGCTCGACTTCTACTACCTCGAGAACTGGTCGCTCTGGCTCGACATCACGATCCTCGGCAAGACGCTGCCGGCCGTCGTCGCCAGGCGCGGGGCGTACTGAGCGCCCGTCGACAGAAAGAGGCGCGTCTCCGCTTCGCTGAGCAGAAGACGCGCCCCGGCTTGCTAGACGCTAGACAAGGGTGACGCTTCTTGCCTGCGGGCCCTTCGGACCCTCTTCGGTCTCGAACTCGACGTTCGCACCTTCGGCGAGGGACTTGAAGCCGTCACCGCCGACAGCGCTGAAATGCACGAACACATCCTTGCCGCCGTCGGCGGGAGTGATGAATCCGAACCCCTTCGCATCGTTGAACCACTTCACGGTTCCAGTTGCCATAGAAAAACACCTCCTCTGCCAAACTCAAGAACGGGCAGTGGAGGCGCAGACGCGCAACCGACACTCGCTCAGCTCTCCTACCAGCGTAGCCGAGCGAGTCAACCCTGGGGCAGATAGCATCCCGTCGTGCTCGCCATCCATCTCTTCGACACGCAGGGCGTCTCGATCGGCGAGGTCGACGTCGAGGAAGACGATTGGGCGCCGCTCGTCGGCGACACCGTTCCCGGTACGAATCACGAGATCGTCGACATCCTCGACCGGGCCACCGAAGAGCCCGGCTACCGGCTGATCGTCCAGCCGATGACGATCTAGCCCCGCGCCGCTTGCGCCTGGCGCTCGCCGCAACGCTTCTCGCCCTTTTCCTGGTATTGCCGGCCGCGGCCCGGGCGAAGAGCCTGCCGGGCTTCCGTTCGCCGTCGAAGAACATCACCTGCCTGCTCCTCACCGACAAGCCGGAGTCCCTGGACTGCGCGATCGCGCAGGCGGACTACTCGGCGAAGCTCACCCACTACTGCGGCTCGGCGCCGTTCGGTGTCGACTGGGGGGGTTTCTCGCTCGGACAGACCAGGAAGGGCGGGATCGTGTGCACCGGCGGCACGCTCTACGACCCGGGAACGGAGCATCCGCACTACGTCGTCCTCGCCTACGGCACGAAGTGGAAGCAGGGCTCGTTCACCTGCGACTCGGAGACCTCGGGTGTGACGTGCACGAACGGCCATGGGCATGGTCTCTTCGTCTCCCGTGCCTCCTACAAGACCTACTGATCCGCAAGCTCGCGGATCCGGGCGACGGCCCGGCCGAGTGCGGCCTCGTCGACGAGGTAGGGCCTCGCATTCGGGATCGCGTGGAGCGGCGAGTCGAACTCGCCACCGCCGGCCGCGTTCACGGCGTAACGCACCGGGTATTCGTGGGTGACGACGAGCGTGGCCGGCTCGGCCCGGAAGAGAAGCCGTTCGAAGGCCTGCGCGTAGCGGAGGGCGGCCTCGTTCAGGCTCTCCCCGCCCGGAAACCGCAGGTTGCGGTCGCCGTGAGCCGTCGCATGGTGGTAATCGGCGAGCGTCGCCCCGTCGAGCTCGCCGATCCTAACGTCGCCGAGCGCTTCATCCACGACCCGAGGGAGCTCGCGGCCCGCGAGCGCTGCGTCCGCGGTCTGAACCGCACGCGGGAACGGCGAGACGACCGCCACGCCGATCGCGAGCCCGGAGAGCTGCCGTCCGAGCTCCCTCGCCTGCACGAGCCCCTCCTGGCCCAAGCCGGGATCGTGTCGCGGGTCGCCGTTCACGACCCCTCTCACGTTCAGGAGCGAGCGGCCGTGCCGGACGAGAACGAAGAGCCGCACGGCCGGAGCCTACGGACTGAGGGATGCCCTTACGGCGCCGTAACCGGCTCCTGCGACACTTAGCGCCATGCGCGCGCCCAAGCTGCTCTGTGTCGCCTCTGCCGTCGATCTCGACTTCCGCTACGGCTGCACGCCCGCGTGGTGGCAGCTCTGGAAGGGCCTCCACGACGAGGGCGCCGAGCTCGTCGTCGCGCCCTACCGCGGGCGGCCGATCGAGACGCCGTGGTGGCGCAGCGCGCCAAATCCGGCTTACCGAGAGGGCGAGTCGTACGCGTGGGCGCGCGATCTCGCGGCGCGCGTCAAGGGCGACCGGCATCTCCGCCGCGCCGAGAGCTCGCCCGACGACTCGCTGGGCGATCGCCTGACCCGCGAGGCGATCTGGCGCGTCGTCACCCCGCGCTGGCGCCGGCACCTCGAGCGGCTCGTCGAGCAGGAGCGGCCCGACGCCGTGATCGTCTTCACGGTCCCGATGGCGCACTTCCGCGGAATCCCGGAAGCGCTGCGCGCCCGCTTTGGGATCCCGGTCGTCTTCTACGACGGCGACGTGCCGATGAGCCTCCCCGAGTTCGGCGGGATGGACACGGGCTTCAACTACTACCACGGCGCCGATCCCGGGGAATACGACCTCGTCCTCTCGAACTCCGAGGGCGGGATCGAGAGCCTGCTCGCACTCGGCGCGCGGCGGGCGGAAGCGGTGTTCTGGGGTGCCGACCCCGAGTTCTTCTCGCCGCAACCGGTCGAGAAGGAGGCCGACGTCTTCTTCTACGGCTATGGCGACAAGTTCCGGCGGGAGTGGATGAAGGCCTTCGTCGGCGAGCCGTCGCGTGAGCTTCCCGAGCTCGACTTCGCGCTCGGGGGGCACGACTTCCTCGGCGACACCGGCACCGCGCGGCTACTCGGCGACATTCCATTCCCGGCGTTCCCGCGGGCGATCTCGGCGGCCAGGGTGAATCTCTGCCTTACCCGCCGGTCGCACGCGAGTGTCTACGCGTCCTCGTCGTGCCGTCCGTTCGAGCTCGCCGCGGCCGGAGCCGCGATCGTCGCGAACCCGTACAACGGGATCGAGCGCTGGTTCGAGCCCGGTTCCGAGCTGATCGTCGCGGCCGACTCCGGCGAGGCTCGAGCCGCCTACCGCGCCCTTCTCGACGATCCGGGGCAGGCCGAGGAGATGGGCCGCCGCGCCCGGGAGCGCGTGCTCGACGAGCACACATACCGCCACCGCGCCCGCCGCGTGCTCGACCTGCTCGACCTCGACGTCAAGGCGCATGTCGGCTGAGCCCGTGTCTGCCCAGGTCGGGGCCGCCGGGGCCGTGTCCGCCGCGCCCCTCGCCGCGGTCCGCCGGATCGCGATCGTGCCGGCCTTCAACGAGGAGCGGAACATCGGCCGGCTCCTCGCCGAGCTTCAGGCGCAGGACGCCGAGCTCGAAGTCGTCGTCGTCTCGGACGGCTCGACCGACCGCACCGCGGAGGTCGCCGCCGCCGCGGGTGCGCATGTCGTCAGGCTCCCGTTCAACCTCGGGATCGGCGGCGCCGTCCAGACCGGGTTCCGCTATGCCTGGGAGGGCGGCTACGAGCTGGCGGTGCGGCTCGACGGGGACGGCCAGCACGACCCGGGCCAACTCCGTGAGCTCGTGGCTCCCGTCGCGGCAGGCGAGGCCGACCTCGCGATCGGCTCGCGCTTCATCGGCAACACGGGCTATCGCTCGTCCGCGGCCCGCCGCGTCGGGATTCGGGTGCTTGCCCGCGTCGTCTCGTGGATCGCCCACGAGCGGCTCACCGACACGACCTCGGGCTTCCAGGCCCTCAACCGCCGCACGATCGCCCTCTTCGCCGCCGACCTGCCGCGCGACTACCCCGAGGTCGAGGGGCTCGTGATGGCTCTCCGCCGCGGGATCCGCGTCCGCGAGGTGCCGGTGACGATGCGCGAGCGCGAGCACGGCCGCTCCTCGATCGGGACCCTCGGCTCCGTCTACTACATGATCAAGGTGCTGCTCGCCGTGTTCGTCGACCTCTTCCGCCGCGACGTCGCACCGCTCGAGGACGCATGACCCCGCTCCGTACCTCGATCGCCGCCACCGTCGTCTCCCTGCTGCTCCTGCTCGTCGTGTTCGAGCTGATCCGCTCCCGCCGCCTGCGCGAGCGCTACGCGATCCTCTGGCTTGCGACGGGCATCGTCCTCGTCGCGCTCTCCGCGTGGCGCGGCGGCCTGAACACGATCGCCCGCTGGTTCGGCGTCTCGACCTATCCGCCGGCCGTGCTCTTCGCTGTCGGCCTCCTCTTCGTGATCCTCGTGCTCCTGCACTACTCGACGGTGATCTCGAAGCTCTCGGACCAGAACACGATCCTCGCGCAGCGCGTCGCCTTGCTCGAATCGCGGATCGGCGAGACCGATTAGCGCTTCGGAACGGTCGCCATCGCGGGCCGACTGAGCAGGATGAGGTCGCTCGAGGGAGGTGGAACGCTCGCGATCACCTCGATGCGGTAGGTCCAGCTCCCCGACGGCGGAGCATCCGTGAACGTCGTCCTGTGGGTCATGGCGATGGTCCCACCCGTCGCGATACTGCAGACCTCGGCGCCGCCCGGGGGTCTCGAACAGAAGAGCGGATCGCTATAGCCGCGGACGACGGCGTACCTGACCAGGGCCCCGTGGGAGCTCTGGTCAGGCCAGCGCAGCGTGACGGACCCGCCGTGAACGCTCGCGCGGAGCGGGAACGTATTCGCCGGCATCAGCTGTGAGTTCGCGGTGAAGTCAGCGGTGGAGGCGCCCGCCGCTTGACTGAAGGCGAGGATCGGCACGATCGGGGCGATCGCCAGGAAGCCGCAGATCCCGGTAACGAGCTTTCGCGAGCGCGTGGTGAGGGGCCAGGTAACCAAGTCGCCGTGTGCGGCGAGACGGCGCCCGGCGATCGGGATCAGCAACGGGATCGAGAGCACGAGCAGGAACGCTGCGGGGATTGCGGGAGCCATGTAGCGGAAGAAACTGCCCCCGTAGACGCTCGCGACGGTTCCTCCCTTGATCACCAGGTACGACGCCAGCCAGCCTCCGATCAGCACCGCGGCGGGAGCCGAGCGCCGGGCCAGGCCGATGAGCCCCGCGACCACGGCCCACTCGATGAGGCGCCTGCTCCAAGTGAACTCCCGGAGCCCGTCGAGGTTGTGCTGGAGCGTGCCCCACGAGACACGATGCAGGTACTGGCTGACATCGAGCCCGCCGACGAGCTGCGGCTTTCCGGGGCCGTCGGCGAGCGCTGCCTGGCTGCCGTGGAACAGCGGGAGGTAGCCGAGCCCGCGGTATTTCCAGAGCGAGAGGCAGATCAGCGAGGGGACGAGGCCGCCGGCCAAGAGAAGGAGCGCGCGGGGCCTCCGCGCAACGAGCAGCGCCAACGCGGGCGCCGGCAGGAACGCCGCGTTCGCCGGCTTGACCGCGAGCGCGAGCCCCGCCGCGAGCCCCGCCGTGACCGCGTCGAGGTCGTCGCGGCTCGAGATCGCCCGGAACGCGAAGTACGCGGAGACGAGGACGCAGACCATCGAGGGGAAGTCGGCGAGCGCCGTCAGCCCGAGATTGGCCGGGAGCTGGAGCCCGACGTAGGGGCGGTGGTACTTGAGCACGAAGTATGGGATCGCGATCACCGGCCCGATCACCCAGAGCGCCGAGGCGAGGTAGGCGAACCTCCGTCCCGCGATCGCCTTTGCGAGGCCATACATGCAACAGAGCGCGATCGGCCCGAGGACGAGGACGTTGAACAAGATCACGTACGGGAGCCCCGACACCATGTTCGGACCGCCGATCCGCGCGAACGGCGCGAGCACCAGCGGGTAGCCGTATCCGATCGCGGTGATCGGGATCAGGCCGTGGGCGAGCATCCAGGCGGTCGTGTAGTACCACGTGCCGTCACCGGAGTTGTAGTAGAGCCATCCCGTGTGCACGGCCTTCGATCCGATCCAGGCGGCGACGCCGTAGCCGAGCACCGCGAGGGGGATGAGCACCATGGAGGGGCGGATCCGCGCCGTCAGCACATCGAGCCGCCCAAGCAGCCTTCCGGCCCCTTCGGCGACCCGCGCGACCCGGGTCGGAGGCGCCGGGGCGGTTTCGCTAGCCGCGGACATGAAGCGGCGCCTGCTCGCGGTACCAGGCGATCGTTCGCTCGAGCCCCTCGCGCAGCGGCGTTTCCGCCTTCCAGCCGAGGAGCGACTCGGCGCGGCTCGTGTCGAGGCGGCGACGCGGCTGCCCGTTCGGCATCGTGGCGTCCCAGACGATCTCTCCCTCGAACCCGGTCAGCTCCGCGATCGTCGCCGCGAGCTCGCTGATCGCGATCTCCACCCCGGTGCCGATGTTCAGCGGCGCGGGCCCCGAGTAGGCGTCGGCCGCGCGTACGAACGCGTCGGCGGCATCCTCGACGTAGAGGAACTCACGTGTCGGCGACCCGTCGCCCCACAGCACGATCTCTTCGGTTCCGGCGGTCATCTTCCGGATCAGCGCAGGCACGACGTGCGAGGTCTCGAGGTCGAAGTTGTCGCGGGGGCCATAGAGATTCGCCGGCAGCAGATAGACGCTGTCGAGCCCGTACTGCTCGCGGTAGGCCTGGGCGCCGACGAGCACCGATTTCTTCGCGACGCCGTAGGGCGCGTTCGTCTCCTCCGGGTACCCGTTCCAGAGGTCATCCTCGTGAAACGGGGTCGGCGTGAACTTCGGGTACGCGCAGACGGTGCCTGCGACGAGGAGCTTCTTCACGCCGTGGAGCCGCGAGAGCTCGAGCACGTTCGTGCCCATCGTCAGGTTCGCGAACCAGTAGCGGCCGGGATTCGCGAGGTTCGCGCCGATCCCGCCCACCTCGGCCGCGAGGTGGAAGACGAACTCCGGCCGGACGGTCTCGAAGAGCCGCTCCGCGTCGTCCCAGCGGGTGAGGTCGTACTCCCCTCGGCGGGGCACGACGACCTCGTCGCCGCGCTCCCGCAGGCGCTCGACGAGGAACGAGCCGAGGAACCCTGCGCCGCCGGTGACGATGGTCTTCACAACGACAGCCTACGCATCGAACATCGTCGTGAATGCGTCGGTCAGCAGCAGCCCCGTCAACGCGATCGCAAGCACCTTGCCCCAGCGGTCGTCGTCGTCGGCGGCCGATAACGAGACGGCCCAGATCGCATACCACGGCTCGATTCTCTGGCCGACGAGTGTGAGCACGCCTGCCGCGAGCCCGAGCCGAAGCTTCGAGCGTCGGGCCTGGAGGCCGAAGACCACGAGCACGACGAGCTCGAGGGCGTCGCTGACGATCACTGCATGCCCGCTCGTGAGACCGAGGTCGACGAGCCAGCCCACCATTCCGAAGGGCGCCGGAACCTGCTCGACGTCGTGGAGGGACGAGAACATGTCGAGCCAGCTCGTGCCGTACACGGCGAAGGACACTGCCGCCAGCACGGCAGCGGCGATCGCTGCGCCCGCCACGCCGACCGACTTCCGTTCGCTGCGCCTCTCGATCGCCCAGAGGAGGTAGAGCGGCGCGGACGACAGCTTCACGAAGATCGATCCGGCCCAGGCGGCCCCGCCGAGGCGCGGACGGCCGAGGTTCGCAGCCAGGATTCCGCCGAGCGCAAGCGCCATCATTACTGCATCGTTGTGTCCGCCTCCGGCGAAGTGGAAGGCAAGCAGCGGATTCCACCCGAGCACGGCGATCGCGATCGTCTCGCGCGTCGAAAGTCGCGTGACGATCGCAATCGCGGTCATCACCGCTGCGAACCCGATGAGGCGGAACACGTATTCGGGATGGCCGATCGCGACGACACCGCGCGAGATCATCGTCCAGAGCGGGCCGTAGACGCTCCCGAACGGGCCCGTGCTGTAGGGGTGGGAGCTCCGCGCGATGGAGGCGTACACGTTGGCGTCGCCCGAGAGCTGAAGTGGCGCGCTCAGCGGCAGCGCCTGGATCGCCGCCGCGATCCCGATCGCGGCCCACCGGCCGCCGGTGACGCTCCAGAGGAGCCAGGCGCCGAGCGCGTAGAACGCAAAGGCGGCGACGAGGGAGATCTGCCACGCCTGGCGCCAGTCTCCGGGTGGGAGGCTCGGGGAGCCGGTGATCCCGCCCGCCCGTGCCGCCCCTGTCGCGACGACGACGGCGGCGAGGCAGGCAACGCCTGCGGCGAGGCCGAGCCGGAGCCGGATGTCGGTTCCCCGGGCCGCGAGCGACCCCGCGCCCACAGCCAGCGCCGTCATCCGGCGTCCCGCATCCGGTGTCCCCCCCTCACGCTTTCGAGCACTTCTGCTACTTGGTCTTCATCCAATCGACGCGACCCAGCCAACGCTCACGGTTTGCGGCATACCAGGCGATGGTACGCCGGACGCCCTCCTCCAGCTCACCTTCGGCGTCCAGCCCGTCTCCGACTTCAGCTTCTCGTAGCCGACGCGCAGGGCCATCACCTCGCTCGCCCCCGGCCGGAAGCGGGCGCTCGATGTGGCCACCTCGCGGCCGGCGGGCCAGAAGCCGTTCTCCTCGCCGACCCGCAGGATCATCGCCGCCCAGTCGGCCATCGAGATGTTCTCGCCCTGACCGTACACGTAGACGTCGCCGGGGGTTCCGAGCGCCGCGACGGTGAGGTGCCCGCGCACGCCGTCGGTGCAGAAGCAGAAGTCGCGGAGCGGGTCGAGCTGGCCGAGCTCGACGCGGTCGCGCTCGAGCGCCTGGGTGATGATCGTTCCCGTGACGTAGCGGGGGTTCTGTCGGGGGCCGTAGTTGTTGAACATCCTCGTGACCACGCCCGGCACGCCGTAGGCGTCGTAGTAGTTCATCGTGAGGAAGTCCGCGGCGACCTTGGAGGTGGCGTAGATCGACTTCGGGTTGATCGGCGAGCGCTCGTGCAGGATCAGGCCTCCGCTCTCGTCGAAGTCGTGGTGGTCGGAAACGGACTCGCGGACGTTGCCGTACTCCTCCGAGGTGCCGGCGGTGTCGAACTTCTCGAGCTCGAGCCCGTGGTCGACGATCGACTGCAGCAGGTTCAGCGTGCCGACCGTGTTCGCGAACACCGTCTCGTACGGTCGATGCCACGACTCGCCGACGTGAGCCTGCGCGCCGAGGTGGAAGACGTAGGGCCTGTCCGCGGTCTCCTTCAGGTCACGGACGAGGTAGTCGATCGAGGTCTTGTCCGTCAGGTCGGCGAAGACGACCCGGGCGAGGCGCTCCCGCTGCGCGCCGATGTTGTTGAGCGCGCCCGAGGAGGTCGCGCGGACGAACGCGACGACGTCGGCGCCGAGCTCGAGGAGGGCGTCGGTGAGGTGCGAGCCCATGAAGCCGTCGGCGCCTGTGACGAGGCAGGTTCGTCCCCTGTAGGCATCTCCCAGGTCCAGCCGGAGCGCGTCGAGCTCACCGGCCGACCAGATGACGCTATCGTCGCCCGGCATCCATGCAGGGTAGTGATTCAGGCCGTCGGAGCGCGGTACGAAGCGGCCTGCTGACCGGCCTCTCGACCGTGGCCGTCAGCGCGTCGGCGGGGCTCGCGGGGGCGCTCCTGGCACGGAAGTTCGGCCACGGCACGAAGACGGACGGTTTCTTCGCTGCATACGCCCTGTATCTGGCGATCGTGCTCGTGGCGAGCGCTCTCCGCGTCGTCGTGCTGCCGGAGTTCGCCCGGGCGCGGGCGGCGGGTGCCCTCGGCCGCGAGGTCGGATCGTGGTCGCTCGCGCTCGCGGTGCCGCTCGTGCCGGCCGTCCTGGTCGCGATTGCGGCACCGCACTGGGTTGCAGGTTTGCTCACGGGCGGGAGCGAGGCCCGTTCGAGCGCGGCCGACCTGCTGCCGTGGCTGATCCCGGCCGCCGCCGCCCAGGTGTACGCGGGAATCGCGGCGAGCGCGCTTGCCGCGCTCGATGACTATGGCACCGCCGCGTTCGGCTACGCGGCCGGCGGGATCGCGGGACTCGTCGCGATCGTGCTCCTCATCGGTCACGGGGTGCAGGCGTTCGGATGGGGGCTCGCCTTGAACGGAGCGGTCGCGGTCGCGGTTCCGCTCGTGGTCGTGATCTCGCGCGGCGGGCTCGGACGGCCCGGCGGAAAGGTCGGGCGGCGGCTACGGATCTTCGTCGAAGGAGTGTCGCTGCCGTTCGCGCTCCAGGGGCTCTACGTGATCGGCTACCGCTTCGCCAGCGGGCTCGGCTCGGGGCGGCCGACCACGTTCTCCTACGCCTACCTGATCGCCTCGCTCCTGGTCGCCGTCACGGCGACTTCGATCGCCCTCGTCTCCTCGGTGCCGCTTTCGCGCGGCGAGCTCACGCCCGCCCGGACGGCGCGCCATGTCGTCGCCGCCTCGTGGGTCTCGTTCGCGATCGTCGCAGGCGCCGCGGGCGTGTTCGCACTCGCGGGCGCAGCGGTCGCGAAGGTCGCGCTCGGCTCGAGCTACGGCGGCGGCACCGGGGCCGAGCTCGGACGGCTCGTCGCCTACCTCGCGCCGTGGATGATCTGCTCGATCGCGCTCTCGGTTGCCTTCCCGCTTCTCTTCGTGCGTGGCCGCGCCCGCTGGCTGCCCCTGGTCGCCGTGGCCGCGCTCGCTGCGCACGTTCTCATCGAGTGGGCCGGGTCGGCGTGGCTCGGGCTTGCCGGGATCGCGGCCGGGATGGCGGTGACGACCGCGCTCGTGCTCGGGGTCCTGCTCGCCTCGCTTCATGCGCTCCCCGCGACCGCGCGGGGCGTGCTCGCCGCCGCCGCGTCTTGTGCGGCGCCGGCTCTGCTCGGATTCGGCCTCGCCGGGCTCCTGCTCGGAGCCGTGCCCGGCGCGGTCATCGGCTTCGTGCTCTATGCGGGCGCGCTTGCCGTATGGCGGCCCGCCGGGCTCACGGGGGCGTGGTCGTACCTCCGCCGGCTCGGCTGAAGCGTGCTCACCGCCTTCGCGAGGTGGCGGCGCCGTACCGCGAGGGTGCGAGAGATCCGCGAGGATAGGGAGATGAGCTCGAGCCGCCAGGCGGATCCGGTAGCGGCCGGGCGCAGCTTCGATGCCGTGCTCGACGGCCGGGCCGCTCGGGCCGGCTAGCTTTGGCCGCCTCGCCCGGCACGGTCGCACTCGTCGTCCTCTCCTGGAATCGCCGTGAGGACACGCTTGCCTGTCTGCGCTCCCTCGCAGCGGTCGAGGAGCCGACGCTCGCCACGATCCTCGTCGACAACGCCTCGAGCGACGGCACCGTCGAGGCGGTGCGAGCCGGGTTCCCGGAGGTCGAGGTGCTCGTGAACGACGCGAATCTCGGCTTCGCGGAGGGAAACAACGTCGGGATCCGCCGCGCACTCGAGCTTCAAGCCGAGTGGGTGCTGATCCTGAACAACGACGTCGAGGTCGATCCCGGCTTTCTCGGCGCACTGCTCGAGGAGGCAGCACGCCGCCCCGACGCGGGCGCACTGAGCCCGCTCATCCTCTTCGGCCCGCCGTCCGAGACGATCTGGTTCGCGGGCGCGCGCTACGACCCGCGGAAGGGCTACAACGGGCGGCAGCGCGGCTACGGCGAGCCGGCGGGCGCGCCGTTCGACGAGGTGTGGGAGACCGACCGGATCTGCGGCGCGGGGATGCTCGTACCGCGGGCGGTCTTCGAGGAGGTGGGCGACTTCGACACCGGGCTCTTCGCCTACTACGAGGACACCGACTGGTCGTTGCGTGCGCGGGCGGCAGGTCACCGTCTGTACGTGGTCCCTGCCGGGCGGATCTGGCACAAGGTCTCGCGCTCCTCGGGCGGCGAGAGCTCGCCCGCGACCCTCTACTACGGGACCCGAAACGCGCTCGTGGTCGCCGAACGCGCGGCTCCGCTCGGAGCGGTGGGGACCTGGCGGCGTCGCTTCGTCCTGGTCACGGCCCACCTCGTCCAGGCGGCGCTCTCGAGCCGGCGGCGCGAGGGCGCCGGCGCCGTGCTCGCCGGATTCCGGGACTTCCGCGCCGGGCGCCTCGGGCGCCGCGAATAGAATCGCCCCGTGACCGCACAGCAGGCAAAGCAGGTCGTGAAGAACGCCCTGTACCGCACGATCGGAGAGACGTCGACGGCGCTACGGCTCCAGCCGGACGCCCAGAAGACGCTCAGCATCCTCATGTACCACAAGGTCAACGACCTTCCGGACAACCCGACGACGGTGCCGGTGCGGAAGTTCGACGAGCAGCTCACCCGTCTCGGCGAGCTCGGCTACAACGTCGTCGACCTCGACGCCGTACTCGACCACTACACGCTCGGCTCCCCGCTGCCCGAGAAGGCCGTGCTGATCACCTTCGACGACGGCTATCGCGACACGCTCGAGAACGCGGTCCCGGTGCTCACGAAGCACGGCTACACCGCGGTGATCTTCATCCCGGTCGCCTACATGGAGGACGAGACGCCGCTGCCGCACGAGACGCATCTCGTCGAGCGCGGGATGCGCAACCCCACGCTCGACTGGGGGCTCATGCGCGAGCTCGACGCCTCGGGCGTCCGCGTCGAGTCGCACGGGATCGCCCACCGCCCGCTCGCCGAGGTGACCCTCGACGAGTCGGTACGCGAGATCGCGGTCTCGAAGCTGAAGCTCGAGGAGCAGCTCGCCCGTCCCGTGCGCGCGTACGCCTACGTGAAGGGCTCCGAGGCGCACTTCCACCCGGTGCACGAGTCGATCCTCAAGCAGGCGGGGTACGAGATCGCCTTCACCTCGATCTCCCGCGCGAACGGAACCGGCACGAATCCGTTCCGGCTCGGGCGCTACAACGTCGAGCCCTACCCCGCGCGGACGTTCGACCTCGTGCTCTCGGGCGCCTGCGACCTGATCTCGCTGAAGGACACCGTCGCCGGCACCCACGCGAGGCGCCTGTTCAACCAGGCGCTCGGCACCTCGACCCGCTGACAGCGTGAAGGTCGTCGAGTACGACCCGTCCAGGCGGTCGGACGTCGCGGGGTTGATGGAACGGGTCTGGGGCGAGCGGCCGGACGACGCGGAGCTCGGCTGGTTCTACGAGGAGAACCCGGTGCGGCCGGCCTCGGTCCTCCTCGCCGAGGAGGACGGCAAGACGGTGGGCACCGCGGCGATCGCGTTCGTCTCGATGTCGATCGGCGGCGAGAGGCTGGAGGTGGGGATGCCGCTACGTGTCGCGACAGATCCCGACTACCGGGGGCGCGGGATCTTCCGCGAGCTCGAGGAGGCGAACGAGGAGCGTGTGCGCTTGCTCGGCGTGCGGCTCCTGCTGACGGTTCCGAACGCGGCCTCCACGCCGGTGTTCCTCGGCAAGCTGGGATGGTCACCGCTGCCCTCCCTTCGCGTGTGGTCGCGGTGGCGGCTCTGGAGCGGGAAGCCGCGGTCGAGGAGCGTCGAGCGCTTCGCGGCCCTGCCGGCTCCCGAGCCCGGAGGGCCCGATCGGGTGCTGCGGGATACCACATGGCTGAATTGGCGGTTCGCCGACTCGCCGACTCCGTACGCGCTGCTGCAGGGCGACGGATATGCGATCGTGCGCGGCAGGGGACGGATCGGCGTGTTGGCGGCGGTCGAGGGAGCTCTCATCGGTGACGCCGGCAGAGCGGCCGGAGGCAACGCCCTGATCGCGGCGCCACCGCCGTCGCTCCGAGGCCGCTACATGCGAGCCGGCTACCTCCCGACACACCGGCGCTTCACACTGCTCGGCAAGTCGCTCGACCCCGCGCTCACCGTGCCGTCGAGCCCGCACTTCGAGCTCGGCGACCTCGACTTTCTCTAGAGCTTCCGAGACGTACCCTTAGACGATGACCGTCCTCCACGTCCAGAAGGTCGCCGGGATCTCCGGCTCCGAGGCCCACCTGCTGCAGCTCCTGCCCGCGCTCGTGCAGCACGGCTGGGACATCCGGTTCCTGATGCTCCACGAGCAGGAGCCCGGCGCGTGGGAGTTCGCGCGGGCTCTCGAGGCCGGCGGCGTGCCCGTCGACGGGATCGAGATGAAGACCGACGTCGATCCGAGCACGTTCGTGCAGGTGCTCTCCTACCTCGTGAATCACAGGCCGACGATCCTCCACACGCACCTCGTCCACGCCGACGCATACGGCCAGACGGCCGGGACGCTCGCCGGGGTGCCGATCCGGCTCTCGACGAAGCACGGTTTCAACGAGTTCCGGGAGGGCCGGCTCTTCGCGCTCGGCGACCGCACGATCGGCGCGCTCGCGCACCGGCAGATCGCGATCTCGCGCGGCCTCGCCCGTTACCTCTCGGAGACGGAAGGCTTCCCCGAGCCGGACTTCGAGATCGTCCACTACGGGATCGCCGCCGGGCCCGAGCCGAAGCCATACGCCGGCAAGACGCCCCACTTCCTCTGTATCGGGCGCCTGATCCCGATCAAGGGACATGTCGTGCTGCTGCGTGCGTTCCGGCGGGTGCTCGACGAGCGGCCCGATGCGACTCTCGACATCGCGGGCCGCGGGGTGCTCGAGCACGGGCTCAAGGACCTTTCGCGCGAGCTCGGGTTGAACGGCTCAGTTCGTTTCCTCGGTCACGTGACGCCCGTTCAGCAGGCGGTCGAGGATTCGCTGGCGGTCGTCGTTCCCTCGCTCGGCGAGGGGTTCGGGATGGTCGCGCTCGAGGCGATGGAGCGCGCGCGGCCGGTGATCGCAGCGGCGATCGGCGGGCTCGAGGACCTCGTGCGGGACGGAGAGACGGGACTGCTCGTGACGGCCGGCGACTCCGAGTCGTTGGCTGCGGCCATGCTGGCACTGGCAGCCGACCCCGCGCACGCGGCCGCGATGGGCCTCGAGGCGCGCCGCCGCGCGATCGAGCGGTTCCCGGAGCTCCGCTGCACCGAACGGACCGAGGAGGTCTATCGCCACTGGCTCGACGTCCGCGGCGACGGGGCCCTCGAGCCCGTGCCGTCGGCCGTCTTCGCGGCTGCGAACGGTTCCTCGGGGTAGAGCCAGCCGCACCCGAGGACGCTGGGCAGCAGGCTGTCGCCATGAGGCCGACGGGCCTACAGTGCGGCGGATGAAGACTGCAGCACGCGCACTTCGCGAGACCGCCCAGCTTCTCCTCGACCTCGTCTTCGGGATCGTCGGCTTCACCGTGGTCGTCACCGGGCTCTCGACCGGAGCCGGGCTGCTGGTCACGCTCGTCGGCGTGCCGATCCTTGCGGGAACGCTCCTCGCGGCCCGCGGGCTCGGGTGGTTCGACCGGGTGCGCACGAACGCACTGCTTCGACTCGACGTCGTCGCGCCGCCGATGCGGGCGGCCGGAAAGGGCTTCCTGAGGCAGCTCTTCAGCCCGTTCCGCGACGTCGGCAACTGGAAGGCGTCGGCATATCTGGTGCTGATGCTGCCGGTCGGGGTCGTCAACTTCAGCATTGCCGTCACGATCTGGTCGGCGGCGCTCTCGGCCCTTTTCCTGCCCGTCTACGCGTGGGCGCTGCCCCACGGCGGGCCCGAGATCTGGGCGGGCACCTACGTGCACGGCCCCTGGAAGGTCGCACTCGCCTCGCTTGCCGGCCTCCTGCTCATGCTTGCGGCGCCCTGGATCATCCGCCCCTTCGCCCTGCTCGACGGGGTTCTCGTCCGCACGCTCCTCGGTGCGTCGGCCAAGGATGCGCGGATCGAGCAGCTGCAAGAGACGCGGGCCCGCTCGGTCGACGCGGCCGTCGACGAGCGCCGCCGCATCGAGCGCGACCTGCATGACGGGGCCCAGCAGCGCCTTGTCCGGCTCGGGATGGATCTCGGCCTCGCTCTGGACAAGTTCGACGAGGATCCGGCGGGCGCCCGCGAGCTCGTCGGTGAGGCCCATGGTGAGGCCCAGCGCGCGATCGTCGAGCTTCGCGATCTCGTGCGCGGCCTCCACCCTGCAGTGCTCGAGGACCGCGGCCTCGACGCTGCGCTCTCGGCGCTCGCCGCCCGCTCGCCTGTGCCCGTCGCGCTCAGCGTCGAGGTGCCCGTACGTCCGCCGGCGTCGGTCGAGGCCAACGCCTACTTCATCGTGGCCGAGGCCCTGACGAACGTCGCGAAGCACGCCGGGGCGCGGGCTGCGTCGGTCGACGTCCGGGCTGCCGAAGGTGTGCTGCGAGTCCAGGTCGCTGACGACGGCTGCGGGGGCGCGGACCCCACCGGCTCGGGCCTCGCCGGGCTCGCCGATCGTGCAGCCGCCGTGGATGGAACGTTCTCGGTCGCCTCGCCGTCCGGAGTCGGCACGACCGTCATCGTGGAGCTCCCGTGCGGATCGTGATCGCCGAGGACTCGGTGCTGCTTCGCGACGGCCTCGTCCGCCTGCTCGAGGAGCGCGGCCACGAGGTCGTCGGCACCGCAGGCGACGCCGTAGCGCTCCTGGCCGTGGTCGCGCGTGAGGCTCCGGACGTCGCGATCGTCGATGTCCGGATGCCGCCGACGTTCACCGACGAGGGCGTCCGTGCGGCGCTCGAGTTGCGCGAACGGAGCCCGGAGCTCGCGGTGCTCGTCCTCTCGCAGTACGTCGAGGAGCGGTATGCCGGGGAGCTTCTCGCCAGGGACGCCCGCGGCGTCGGCTACCTGCTGAAGGACAGCGTCACCGAGACGCGGGACTTCCTCGAGGCGATCGACCGGATCGCCGCCGGCGGCACTGCGATCGACCCGGAGGTCGTGAGCCAGCTCCTCGCCCGGGCGCGGCGCGGCGACCCGCTCGATGACCTGAGCCCGCGCGAACGAGAGGTGCTCTCGCTCATGGCGGAGGGCCGCTCGAACGCGGCGATCGCGGCCCGGCTGTTCGTGACCGAGCGCGCGGTTGAGAAGCACGTCACCTCGATCCTCGTGAAGCTCCGCCTGGCCCCGGCCGAGGGCGACCATCGGCGCGTGCTCGCGGTGCTGCGCTACCTCGAGGCGGCGCGTCAGTCGGCGTAGCGGGACGAGCTACGAGCTGACGCCGCCCGCGGCGAGGTCGCTGACGGCGTCGCCGTGTGCGACGAGCAGCGTGCCGACGATGGCTACCCCGATCCCGGCGAGGGTCGGCGCCCCGTCGACCGCGCTCGAGCTCCAGGCTTCGCGCAGAAAGAGCGGTGCGAGCACGACCGGCAGGAAGGTCTGCACGGCGGTCGACACCGGCACCACGGTCGCCGCGGGACTCCGCTGGAACGCCGACATGTTGGTGAGCGTCGCGGCAATCCCCATCGCGAGCCCGTAGGCCGCCCAGGCGACGGCGTTCGCGTAGTTCCCCAGTTCGAGATCGTCGCTCAGGAGCTTCGTCGCGATGTTCGTCGCCCCAAAGCCGCAGCCGGCCGAGACGATCGACACCATCGCGAGGTCGGCGCGCGTGCCCCGCAGCGCGAGCGGCCCGATCGCCGCGACCGCGAGCCCGGCGGCGACCGCCACGACGGCGGCCCCGGAGCGGTGCGCCTCACTGTGTTCCGGTGCGCCCCACGAGACGAGTGCGACGCCCGCGATGATCCCTGCGACCCCGACGACGTCGAGGATCCCGACGTGCTCGTGCAGCACCCGGACGCTGAGGAGGAGCAGCAGGAAGAGCCCGGCGACGAGGGAGGTCTGGACGACGACGAACGGCGCCAGGGAATACGCGAGCGCCTGCGGCGCGATCCCGACAAGGCCGAGCGCGAGCCCGGCGAGCCAGATCGGCCGCCTGATCAGCCGTTCGAGCAGCGAGACGCGGAGCCCGAGCTCCCGTGGGGCCTTCCGCGCCTCGATCGCCTGCAACGCGACCCCGAGGTTGAAGAGCGCCGAGGCGAGGAGCGCAGCGATGAGCCCGAGCGCGAACACCCTCGGGCGTCATACCACGATTCGCCTACGCCAACTCGCGCGGCCCGGCCGCCGCCTGTGGAGATCCGAACCCGCGAGCCGCGCCGCACTAACCAAGAGCGGGGTCAGACCCCTTTACGTAGCGCGGCGAGCCTGTGCCCCGGATTCCTGCCTCGTGGAGCCGTTTTCGCGGCTTCCGTTCAGACCCGATCCTCACCGCGCCATGTAAAGGTGCCAGACCTCTTTACAGTCGTAACGCGCGTGTGACGGCCTGTCCACAGCCCCGAGACTGAAGGCCGGCCCGTGGAAGGAGCGAGTCAGGCCGCCGCGAGCGCCGGTGCCGACGGGTCGAGGTAGCGGCGCTGCCAGAGCTCGAGCGTGCAGAGGCACCAGAGGCGGTGGCCGTGGTCCGAGCGGCGTTCGGCGTGCTCGCGGAGGAGGCGTTCCAGCTCGGCCCGGCGGAAGAGCCCGCGGTCGGCGCTTGCCAGCACGAGCTCTTCCGAGCGCGCCCGCAGCTCGCCCCTGAACCAGGCATCGAGCGGGACGCCGAATCCCGTCTTGCCGCGACCTGCGATCTCCGGTGGAAGCTCGGCGGCAAAGGCCTGCTTCAGCGCCGCCTTCCCGCGGGCGAGCTCGGGCGGCAGCGCGAGGCCGAGCTCGATCACCCGGTGGTCGAGGAACGGCGCGCGGAGCTCGAGCGAGGCGGCCATCGAAGCGAGGTCGCTCTTCGGCAGCAGATCGCCCGGCAGGTAGGACTCGATGTCGACGATCCTCAGGTCGGGATCGTCCGGAAGCATCGTCGCGGCGGCGTGCGCCAGCGCCTCGTCCGTCCAGAGCCGGCGTCGTAGCTCGAGCGGGAACACCTCGACGAGCCGGGCATAGCGGTCCCGCTCCGGTTGCGCGGCCACGTCGAGGAAGCGGCGCGCGCGGAAGAGCGTCGAGCGCGGCTGCCGGCGCGCAGCCGGGATCACACCGAGCGCCGCGCTCCCCGCCGCGCCGGCGAGCCGGGGAATGCGGGAGGAGAGCGCGTGGGCCCGGTAGCGCTCGTAGCCCCCGAAGGCCTCGTCCCCGCCGTCGCCTACGAGCGCGACCGTCACGTGGCGCCGCGTCTGCTCGCACACGAGCAGCATCGGCAGCGCCGCCTCGTCGCCGAACGGTTCGTCGAACGCGGTCGCGACGCGGTCGAGCAGCTCGGGCGAGGGATCGACCACGAGCTCCTCGTGCTGCGTCCCGAACCGCTCGGCGACGGCGCGGGCATAGGACCGCTCGTCGTAGGCTTGGTCGGCGAACCCGATCGTGAACGTGCGCACGGGCTCCGGCGAGGCGGCCGCCATCGCTGCGACGACCACGGAGGAGTCGAGCCCGCCGGAGAGCAGCGCTCCGAGCGGCACGTCCGAGACGAGCCGCCTACGCACCGCAGCGGTCACCTCCTCGCGCACGCGCCCGACCCAGTCCCCGCCTGCCGAAGCGGGCTCGGGGCGCCAGTAGCGCATCACCCTGACGCCGCCGCCCTCGGCCACGACGAGCGACCCGGGCGGCACCTTGTCGACCGCCTTCAACCCCGACCGCGGCACGTACTGCAGTGCGAGGTAGGCGTCGAGCTGCTCGAGGTCGAGCTCGCGCGGTAGCGAGGGCAGCCGGAGCAGTGCCTTCGTCTCGGATGCGAATGCGAGCGAGCCGTCCCGAAGCCGCGCGTAGAGCAGCGGCTTCTTCCCGAGGCGGTCGCGCACCAAGACCAGCCGTTCGCGCGCGCGATCCCAGAGCGCGATCGCGAACATCCCCTCCAGGTGCTCGGCGAAGTCGAGCCCCCACTCCTCGTAGGCGTGCGGGATCAGCGGCGAGTCGCCGGTTCCGCGGATCGCGTGCCCCCGGGCCTCGAGCTCCCGGCGAAGCTCTCGGAAGTTGTAGATCTCGCCGTTGAACACCGCACAGACCTCGCCGCTCTCGTTCTCGACGGGCTGGTCGCCGGTAACGAGGTCGATGATCGACAGCCTCCGGTAGCCGAGGACGCAGCGGCCGTAGGAGGCGACCGCGCCGTGGTCGGGCCCTCGGTGGACGATCGCATCGTTCATCCCCTCGACGAGCGAGGGATCGACCGAATCGCGGCCGAGGATTCCGCAGACCCCGCACATGCCGTCAGGCTACGCCGAGCAACTCGCGGTAGACGTCCTCGTGCTGCTTCGCCGCACGCTCCCACGTGAACCCGGCCGCCCGCGCGAGCCCGCGTTCCGCCCACGGCCCAGGATCGTCGAGCACCTCCGCGACGGCAGCGGCCATCTCCACGGCGTCCCGGGGGGAGAAGTACCGGGCCGCATCGCCGCACACCTGCGGCAGCGACGCGGCATTCGAGCAGGCGACCGGGCAGCCGCAGGCCATCGCCTCGAGCGGCGGGAGCCCGAAGCCCTCGTACAGCGAAGGGAACACGAGCGCCGCCGCGCGCCGATAGAGCGAAACGAGCTCGTCGAGCGAGACGTTGCCGAGCGCCTCGACGCCGTCGGGTGTCTCGCCGGCGTGACCGCCGCCGGTGAGCACGAGCCGCAGCCCGGGCCGTTCCCGCCGAACGAGCTCGAAGGCCTCGTACAGCCGCTCGTGATTCTTGTGGGCCCAGGGCCGGGCGGGGTAGAGCAGGAACGGCTCGCGCGCAGAGTCGTCGGGGCTGAACCGCTCGTGATCGATCCCGTGGTGGATGACGCGGATCTTCCCCGGCGCGAGCCCGAGGAGCTCGATCGCCCGGTCGCGGACGAACGCGCTCGGCACGATCACCAGACGCGCCGAGCGGGCGGAGCGGTGGTAGGCGAGCGAGCGGAAGGCACGCTCGCCCCGCGAGAAGAGCTGTGGGAGATCGAGATGCTGGACGTCGTGCAACGTGACCGCGCTCGGCACCGAGACGGGCGGGATCCGGATCGTGAGCGGGTAGTGCACGGCGTCGGCCTCGGACAGTCGTTTGGCGATCGGCGCGGGGCGGGCCGCCGCGAGGCTCATCGCGGCGAGCCGCGCGGAGATCGACTGGGCGCGCCGGTACTCGCCGACGACCGTCGAGGGAAGCCCCTCCGCCGAGTCGGGGGCGACCGGTGGGAGATAGACCCGGTAGGGCAAGGTGCCGCCGCGGGCGAGCGCGCGCAGCAGTTCCCGCGCCGCGGACTCGCTACCGCCGAGCTCGCCCGGCACGAGCGTGAGCAGGGCGATCCCGACCACGACGTCCTCTAGCCGGCGGGGCCGCCGGGGCCCGGGGCCGCCTGCGCGGCCGCAGCCGCATCGAGGAGCCGCTTGCGCTCGGCGTCGGCGGCCTCTTCGTGGTGCTTGGACGAGCGCCAGACGAGGTAGACGACGAACCCGGCGACCGGCCAGCACATCGTCGCAGGGATCAGGATGACCCAGGTGAGTGCGGTGAGCCCGACGAGCATCACCCTCAATCGTAGGGCGAGGCGGCCCCGCTGGAGGCGGGTTACTGGCCCGTGGTCGTCGTCGTGCTCGTGCTCGTGCTCGTCGTCTTGGCCGCGGGCGCCGTGGGGCAGGCGACGCCCGAACCCGACTTCACCACGAGGCAGCTCTTCACGAGCACCTTCTTCCCGCTCCGGGCCCGCACCAGGTCGAGGTAGACGCTCGCGACCTGTCCGTAGTAGGTCTGACGATCCGTCGAGGCGTTCACCGAGGCGACGATCCCCTGGCCGAACGCCTTGCCCAGCGAGTGGTCGAGCGCCAGCAGGTCGGCCACGTTCGACGTGTACCCGCCGTGCGCGGCCCGGAAGGCGACCTCCGCCTTGTCGACGGCGTTCATCGTCGCGATCGTCTGGTTCGAGAGGGTCTCCGACGACGTCCCCTTCGAGGAGTGCCGGTGCAGGATCGAGGGCACGACGAAGATCAGGACGAAGACGATCAGGATGATCGGCAGGAAACGCTGGAAGTTCGCCGGCACCAGGCAAGCCTATTGCGCTCGAATCCGCGGCGCGCGAGCTACCGTTACCAGGCGCTGAAGCCCGAGAGCCCCTGGGGCTCCTCGACGATCACCTGCACGCTCTCCACCACCGCCTCGCGCGGTCCGCGACGGCACCACTCGATCATCGAGACGACCTCGTCGGCAGCCCCTTCGACGACCACCTCCACGGAGCCGTCCGGCTGGTTCACCGCCGATCCCGCGAGCCCCCGCTGGCTCGCGGCCCGCGCGGCAGAGAACCTGTACCCGACGCCCTGTACGATCCCGCGCACGACCAGGCGACGCCGGATCGTCGAGTCCCCTGCAGCCACTCCTACAGCGAATGCCAGCTCGCGCGGCTGAGAAAGAACCCGTGCCCGGCGTCGTTCCTGCAGGTGAGCCCGCTCGTGGTCGAGGTGCATGTATAGCCGCCCTTGCGCCAGGTGTGCCCGTAGGCGAGCCCCGGCGCGAGGCCCTGCTTCGTAAACACGCCTGCATCGCCCGAGCAGAACCCGGTGGGCCGTCCCGTCGGGGAGAGCTCGAGCCGGTTGCTCGCGGGGTCGATCCCGTGGCAGCCCCCTTTCGGCTTCGGCCCGGGCGGTACGAGCCCGCTCACGACGCCGCACTGGAGCTCGGTCTGCCCGCCGCCGGAGAGGTACCCGCAGACGATGTTCTCGGACGGCGTCTCGAAGTAGGACGTGGCCGCGGCCGCTGCGCCCGCGGTCGTGAAGATCACCATCGCCGCGGCTGCGAGAGCGGCTGTAAGCCCCGACATGGCCACAGCGTAGTCGCCCCGCCTGGGCCGGTTCGGACTGACCTCGGCTCTGCTGCGAGCCCGACGCGGGGAGCCGATGGATCCATCGTCGTGGAGACCGATGGGCGGGGTCAGACCACACGCGGCCCGACCTCGCCACCTTCGTCTCTGAACCGTCGCCATGCTTACCGCTCCGTAACCAGCCCCGCCTACACTTCGGCCATGGCCGAGGAGCGGACAGACGTGGCCGCGATGTTCGCGCGGCTGCAGGAGGAGATTCGCGCCGCAGGGCCGCGGGCGAGCGACGTGACGCCCGCTCAGGTACGGCTTTCGACGCGGGATCAGGCTGAGCGGCTCTGGGCGGTTTCGGCCGAGCGGCCGCTCGTCGGGAAGGGCGGGCCCGTCAAGCTCGTTCTGCGGCGTCTGATGCGGTGGTATGTCGAGCCGGCGTTTGCCGATCAGCGGGCGTTCAACGACGCCGTCCTGAAGCTGATCGACGATCTCGACGAGCGGATCGCCCGGCTCGAGCATTCATGAGGATCGCCGTCTGCCGGCCTCAGGTTCCGTTCGTCTACGGCGGGGCGGAGGTCGTCGCGGATCAGCTGGCCGACGAGCTCCGGCTGCGCGGTCACGAGGTCGAGCTCGTCACCGTCCCGTTCGCCTGGGATGGCGGCGCCCACGTGCTCGACCAGGCGCTCCTCTGGCGGCTCGTCGACGTGAACGGGAACTCGGCGAAGCCCGTCGAGCTCGTGATCGCGACCAAGTTCCCCTCGTACGGGATCCGCCACCGAAACAAGGTCGTGTGGCTCGTGCACCAGTTCCGGCAGGCCTACGACTTCGACCGAACCGAGTTCCGCCAGTTCTCGGAGGCGCCCGCGGACAGGGCGACGAAGCTCGCCGTCGAGCGGTTCGACAGGGTCGCGCTGGGCGAGGCGCGGAAGCTCTTCACGATCTCCGGGAACGTCGCCGACCGCCTGAAGCGCTACTCCGGGCTCGACGCGACCGTGCTGCCGCCGCCGCCGCAGAAGCTCGCCTTCCGCACCGATGCCTACGACGACTTCGTCCTCTCCGTGAACCGGCTCGACCGCTACAAGCGGATCGACCTGCTGATCGAGGCCGCCACGTCCGACCCCGCGCTGAAGATCGTGATCGTCGGCGACGGCCCCGATCGCGGCCGGCTCGAAGGGCTTGCCTCCGGCCTCAACGGGCAGATCGAGTTCAAGGGCCGGGTCGACGGCGACGAGCTCACCGACCTCTACGCCCGCTGCCTCGCCGTCTACTACGCGCCCATCGACGAGGACTACGGGATGGTCCCGTACGAGTCGTTTCTCTCGGCCAAGCCCGTCGTGACGACCCTCGACGCCGGCGGCCCGCTCGAGGTCGTGCACGACCGCGAGACGGGGCTCGTCGTCGCGCCCGAGCCGGCCGCCCTCGCCGAGGCCTGCGCCTATCTCGCGGGCCACCCCGGCGAGGCGAAGGCGCTCGGCGAGGCGGGCAAGGCCCTCGCCGAGAAGATCACCTGGGACGCCTGCATCGAGGCGCTGCTGGGATGAAGGTTGCCTACTACTCACCGATGCCGCCCTCGCACTCGGGCATCGCCGACTATTCGGCGCTGCTCCTGCCCGCGCTCCGCGAGCGGATCGACGAGATCGTCCTCGCCGAGCCGGGAAAACGCGCGCCCGCCGCCGACATCTCGCTCTACCAGATCGGGAACAACCCCGAGGCGCACGGCTGGATCGTGGACGCGCTCAGGAAGCGGCCCGGGGTGGTCGTCCTGCACGAGCTCGTGCTGCACCACCTGATCTCCGGGATCACCCTCGGCCGCGGCGACGGCCGCGCCTACCTCGACGCGATGGAGCGCGACTTCGGCATCCCCGGCCGTCTGATCGGGCTCGGCGTGCTCGACAACCTCCTACCGCTGATCTGGGAGACTCAGCCCGAGCGCTTTCCGCTCACCGGCACGATCCTCGACCTCGCGACCGGCCTGATCGTCCACTCCGCCTACGTCGAGCGCGGCGTCCGCGGGGCCGGGTACGACGGCCCGGTCTGGCGGATCCCGCATCCGGCGTGGTCCGAGGTCGCAGTCACGCCCGGGCCGCTACAGGGGGACCCGCTCATCGGCTGCTTCGGCCACCTGAACATCAACAAGCGGATCCCGGCGCTCCTCGAGGCCTTCTCGCTGCTCCGCATGGAACATCCCGGCGCGCGGCTCCTGCTCGTCGGCGAGGCGACCGAGCGCTTCGATCTCGACCGCCGCCTCGAGCGGCTCGGGATCGGCGGCGATGCCCTGATCAGGGAGCACCGCGTCTCCGAGCAGAGGTTCGAGTCGCTGATGGCCGCCTGCGACGTGCTCGTGAACCTGCGCTCCCCGACGATGGGTGAGACGTCCGGCTCCGTGATTCGCGGGCTCGCGCTCGGAAAGCCGATGCTCGTCTCCGACGTCGGCTGGTTCGCGGAGCTCCCGGACGGCGTGGCTCTGAAGATCCCTGTCGACGACTACGAGGTGCGGACGATCGCCGCCGCGCTCGAGCTCGCTGTGAGCCACGCAGACGAGCTCGGTGCCAACGCGCGCGCATACATCCGCACCCAGCACGACCTCGGTGCTGTCGCCGCCAGCTATACGAAGGCTCTCGAGGAAGCAGCGGGCGGTGACGCCGTCACGAACGCGGTACTGATGCGGATCGCCGAGGAGGCCGCGACAATCGGCTACGACGATCCCGCCGAGCTCGCCCGGCTCGCTCGCGAGGCGGGGATCGTATGAGCGTTCAACCGGGGGCCGGCCGGTGACACATATCTCGACCGAGCTGAAGATCGAGCGAGCCGTGACCGCCGTACGGACGCGGGCGGTGGCGGTGCCGGCGGGCCTTTGGCTCGGCGCGATCGTGATCTTCTCGGCCGGCGTCTGGATCGCCGTCGGGCGGGCGAACGCGGCCCCCTGGATCATGATCGACGAGATCGTCTACTCCGAGCTCGCGAAGAGCTTCGCTGCACACGGCCACTTCCTCGTGCGCGGAGTGCCCTCGACCGGATACGGCTTCGTGTACCCGATGATGATCGCGCCGGCCTGGCGGCTCTTCGCGGCGATCCCCGACGCCTACCGGGCCGCCAAGGTCATCGACTCGGTGGTGATGTCGCTCACTGCGGTTCCCGCGTACTTCCTCGCCCGCCGCCTGCTGCCGTCGGGGCTCTCGCTCGTCGCCGCGGCGCTCACCGTGTTCGTCCCTTCGATGCTCTACACGGGGATGCTGATGACGGAGAACGCCTTCTATCCGCTGTTCGTGCTGGCGGCGTTCCTGTTCGTCAGGGTGCTCGAGACGCCGACGTGGCGCCGTCAGGTCGTGCTGCTCGCGGTCTGCTTCGTCGGGTTCGAGACCCGTGCGCAAGCGGTCGCGCTGATCCCCGCGATCGTGGCCGCGCCGGTGCTGCTCGCCCTGGTCGAGCGGCGGCCGCTGCGTCAGGGGCTGCGCCCGTTCGCGACGCTGTACGCGATCCTCGGAGGCGGCGCGCTCCTCGCCCTCGCGGGCACGATCGCCCGGGGCCGCTCGCCGCTCAGCCTGCTCGGTGCCTATCGTGCGGCCACCACGAGCAGCTACACGCTCGCGAGGCTTCCTCCACTACCTCCTCTACCACGTCGCCGAGTTCAGCCTCTACGTCGGCGTCGTCCCCTTCGCCGCGCTCCTCGCGCTCTGGTTCGCCCCGCGGAGCTCGACGTCCGCCGGCCGCGCGTTCGCCGTCGCGAGCCTCACGATCTCGGTGTTCCTCACCGTCGAGGTCGCCCTCTTCGCCTCCCAGGCCTCGGTCGACCGGATCGAGGAGCGGAACCTCTTCTACCTCGCGCCCTTCGCGCTGATCGCGATGCTCGCGCTCGGGGTGGACGGCTTGATTACACGCAATCGAGGCGTGTTGATCGTCGCCGCCGTGCTCGCCGGCGGCCTGCCGTTCTTCATCCCGTTCACCCGGACGATCACGACGAGCGCCGTCTCCGACACCTTCGCGATGCTTCCGTGGTGGTGGGTCCAGGACCACCTCGTCTCGCTCGGAGACATCAAGTGGGCCGCCCTCGCCGTCTGCCTCGCCGCTGCAGCGCTCTTCGTCTTTCTCCCGCGCCGCTTCGTGCTCGTGCTCGCGGCGCTCGTCGGCGCGTACTTCGCAGTGACTGCGTACGTCGTCGAGTACGGCGTGCACGGGATCGAGAAGACCTCGCTCGGGTCGTCCTGGGCTGGCACGCACGAGGCCCATCCCGACTGGATCGACCGCCGGGTGGGGCACAACGCGAACGTCTCGTTCCTCTGGACGGCTTCGATGCCGACCCCCTATCCCGTGTGGGAGAACGAGTTCTTCAACCGAAGCGTCGGGACGGTCTACGACGTGGACGGCGTGCCTACACCCGACCCGCTGCCGGAAGTCGTCGCGGATCGCTCCTCCCGCGGCGACCTCGTGACGGAAGGCCACCCGGTCCACGCGCAGTATGTGCTTGCGAGCAGCACCGCCGACGTTGCCGGCACCCGGATCGGCGACGACAAGCAGCTCGGCATCGGCCTCTACCGGGTAGACGGGCCGATCGTGATCCTCTCGCGCATCGGGGGCCTCTACCGGAACGACACCTGGTCGGGCAAGACCGCGAGCTACCAGCGGGTCGAGTGCACCGGCGGTTCGCTCGCGGTGACGCTGCAGGGCGACGACCGGCTCTTCAAGCGGCCGCAGACCGTGGTCGCGACGGAGGGAGACCGCGTCGTCGGCCGCGCGACGATTCCGGTCAGCAAGGAGACGACGCTGAACGTCCCGCTGAGGCCGTCGGCCGACCACCGCTGTGCTGTGGTCTTCACCGTGGGAAGGACGCTCGTCCCGGGACGCGTGCTGCCCGGGTCGGCCGACCCGCGGCCGCTCGGGGCTCACTTCCTCGCGTGGAACTACCAGCCGCCCCGGTGAGGATTGCCTTCGACGTCTCCCCGCTCTCGCACGAACGAACAGGCGTGAACAACTACATTCGCGGCTCGCTCGGGGCCCTCGCGGAGGCGGCGGCGCGCGCGGGCGACTCGGTCCTGGCCTTCGCGCCTACCTCGCCCGCGGGCCGCCGTGCGATCCCAGAGGCACTCGCGGGGATGCCGGTCGAGCTCCGCCTTCGCACGCTGCCCTTCGCCCACGCCTGGCGCACAGCGTGGTCACGGCTCGGTTACCCGCCGGCCGAGCGCTTCCTCGGAGCCTTCGACGTCCTCCATTTCACCGACTGGATGTACCCACCCCAGAGCGCCGGGCTTCGGGCGACGACGATCCACGACCTCGTCCCCCTCCACTTTCCCGAATGGGTCACCGGCCGCACGCGTTCCATGCACGGCCGCAAGTACGCGAACGCCGCCCGCTCGTGCGGCGTGATCTTCGCCAACTCGGCCTTCACCGCCGACGACACCGCCGTCACGCTCGGCTACCCCCGAGAGCAGATCGTCGTCGCCCATCCCGGCATCGGCGTCGAGTTCACACCCGACGGGCCGAAGGCCGAGCGGTCGCAGCCGTACCTCCTGACTGTTGCGACGCTCGAGCCGCGAAAGAACCTGGGAACGCTCGTCGAGGCGTTCGCGCTGCTCGACGACCTCGGGCTCGAGCTTGCAGTCGTCGGCGGGGCGGGCTGGGGCGCGCAGCCGCAGCTCGACCGGCCGGGAGTCGCCCGGCTCGGGCGGGTCGGCGACGACGAGCTGGCGGCGCTCTACCGCGGAGCCGCCGCCGTCGTCTATCCCTCGCGGTTCGAGGGGTTCGGAATGCCGATCACCGAGGCGATGGCCTGCGGCGCGCCGGTCGTCGCCTCGTCCCATCCATCCTTGGACGAGGCGTCGGGCAACGCCGCCGTCCGCTGCGACCCGGAGAGCCCCGAGGCGATGGCGCAGGCGATCCGCGACGCGCTCGAACGCTCGGGCGAGCTGCACACTCTCGGCCTCGCGCACGCCGCCACGTTCTCGTGGCAGCGCACCGGCGAGCTCTTCCTGGAGGGATACCGGCGATTCTCGTAGGGATCGATACAACGCCGCTCCGGCAGACGCGGGCAGGAACCGCCCGCTACCTCCGCGGGCTCCTCGCGCACCTCGACGTGCCGGTGAAGGAGACGTCGTTTCCCGCGACCTCGCGCGTGCGCAGCGTCGCCGCCGACGCGCTCTGGTACCCGCGGCTTCGCGTTTCGGGTGCCGATCTCGTTCACTGTCCGACCTTCCGCGGCCCCTTTCGCTCGAAGGTTCCCCTCGTCGTCACTGTCCACGATCTCGCCGTCCTCCGGCATCCTGAGTGGTTCAACCGGTGGACCCGGAGCTATTCCCGGCTGGCCGTGCCGCAGGTGGTGCGCGCGGCATCGCGGATCATCGCCGTGTCGGAGTTCACCGCAGGCGAGCTCTCGGCTCTGCTCGGGGTGCCCGAGGCGAAGGTCCGGGTAGTGCCGAACGCCGTCGAGGAGGTCTTCACACCCGACGGGCCGGCCGCCGAGGGCGACTACGCGCTCGCCGTCGGCACGCTCGAGCCGCGGAAGAACCTCGCGCGGATCGCAGCGGCCGTGGACGGCGAGCTCCGGATCGTCGGTGCCCGGGGCTGGGGGAATGTCGAGCCGCCGGCGAACGTCACATGGCTCGGCGAGGTCGGCGACGAGGAGCTCGCGGCGCTCTACCGCGGTGCGCGCTGCCTCGTCTACGCATCTCTCTACGAGGGCTTCGGGATCCCCGTCGCCGAGGCGCTCGCGTGCGGTTGCCCGGTCGTCACGAGCTGCGACTCCCCGATGGCCGCGCTCGCCGGCGAGGACGCGGTGCTCGTCGATCCACTCGACACCGGCTCGATCCGGGACGGGATCGCGCGCGCCTTCAGGCCGCCGCCGCGCCGCGGTGCCTCCTGGACGGAGGTGGCGGCCGCCACTCGCGCCGTCTACGAGGAGGTCGCGTGATCCTCATCGACGCCGACGTCCTCGGCCGGAGGCGGACGGGCGACGAGACCTACCTCGCAAACCTGCTCCGCGAGCTGCCCGCAGCCGCGCCTGAGCTCACCTTCGCAGCCGTCACCCGCCGGCCCGACCTCATCCCGGCCGGGGTCGAGCCGATCGAGCTCTCGGCCCGCTTCCAGGAGGCGAGGATGGCCGTCACGCTGCCGCGGCTCCTCCGGAGGCTGCGGCCCGAGCTCGTGCACTTCCAGTACGCCCTGCCGCTCGGCTGGCGCGGCCGGTCGGTCGTGACCGTGCACGATCTCTCGTTCGAGGCGAAGGACACCTCGATGGGCATGCTCGACCGGATGACGTTCCGCACGGTGGTCCCGCGTGCCGTCCGGCGCGCCGACCATGTGGTGACGGTCTCCGAGCGGACGAAGGCTGACCTCGTCGGCCGTTACGGGATCGCCGAAGCGAGAGTGACCGTGACGCCGAACGGCGTGGATCCGAGCTTCGCGCCGGGCGGTGCCCACGACGGCTACCTGCTCTTCGTCGGCGCGATCCAGGGGCGCAAGGACCCGCTGGCCGCCCTCGCCGCCGCCCGTGCGGTCGAGCTGCCGCTCGTCGTCGCCGGCCCCGAGAAGGACCCCGAGCTCGCCTCGAGGCTCCGTGCGGGCGGCGCGGAGTTGCGGGGGTATGTCGAGAAGGACGAGCTCGCAGAGCTCTACCGCGGGGCGGCGGCGCTCGTGCTCCCGTCTCGCTTCGAGGGCTTCGGGCTGCCCGTCCTGGAGGCGATGGCGAGTGGAACACCGGTGATCGCCGCGGACGAGCCGGCTCTGCGCGAGGTCGGCGGCGAGGCCGTCGTCTATGCGGAGAACGGCGACTTCGGTGCCGCGGCCCTCGCGGCGATCGCCGGCCGCGACCGCCTCTCGGCCGCCGGAATCGCGCGCGCAGCCCTCTTCTCCTGGGCCGAGACGGCTCGTCGCACGGCCGAGGCCTACCGGAAAGTGCTCGCATGAAGGTGTCTGCGATCGTCGTTTCGCACGGAAACGCTGCCGAGCTTGCCGAGTCGCTACCGGCGCTCGAGCCACAGGTCGACGAGCTGCTCGTGATCGCGAACGTGCCCGGCTCGTCGCCGCTCGGAAGCGGGGCGCTCGAGAACGACCGCCCTCTCGGGTTTGCGGCCAATGTCAACCTCGGCGTCTCACGCACTCGCGGCGACGCCGTGCTGATCGCGAACCCGGACGCGGTCGCCGAGCCCGGCGCTGTCGCGGTCCTTCGCGCGTTCATGGAGGAGCATTCGCGGTGCGGCGTCGCCGGCCCTCGTCTCGTCTATCCCGACGGAAGCCCTCAGCCCTCGCGCCGCCGGTTCCCGACCGTCCGGGGGACAGTCGTCCGCCGGACGCCGCTGCGGCGGCTCGTCGGCCAGCAGCACCACCTTCATCAGGACGAAGCGCCGCCGACCGGCCCGGTCGAGACCGACTGGATGCTCGGCGGCTTCCTGCTCCTGCGGCGCGCGATGCTCGAAGAGCTCGGCGGGCTCGACGAGGGCTTCCGGCTCTACGGCGAGGACATCGACCTGCAGTACCGGGCGAAGCTCGCGGGCTGGGAGCGGTGGTACGTTCCCGGGGCGGTCGTCCGCCACGAGCACAAGGCCGAGACCGACCGCCGCTTCCTCACCCGCCGCACGGTGTGGCACTGGAAAGGCATCCTCCGTTTCGTGCGCAAGCATCCTGAGAGACTGAGGGCACTGTGAGCTCGAACGAGAAATACGACAGGCTCGCCTCCGGCTTCTCGGAGAGGGAGTACGCGGACCCGGTCGGCTACGCCGTTCGCAGGGCGCAGGCGATCGTCGAGCTCGGGCCGGCGCTCTCCCCCGGCGACACCATCGTCGATCTCGGCTGTGGCGACGGGATCCTGGCGGGCCCCCTCGCCGGCCATGGGCTCGCCTACGTCGGCGTCGACTCGAGCGAGCAGATGGTGGTCGAGGCGAAGCGTCGGCACCCCGGCCTCGAGTTCGTCGTGGCGCGGTTCGAGGACTACACACCGCTCGAGCCGGCGGAGGCGACGGTGTGCCTGCGGGCGTTCTACTACCCGCAGGATCGAGTCGCGTTCTTCAGGCACGTCGCCTCCTTTACGCGGAAGAAGTTCGTCTTCGACTTCCGGCAGATGGACAACCCGTCGGAATCAGTGCTCGCCGACCTGCGCGAGGCCGGCTTCTCCCGGATCGAGCTGAAGCCGTTCTTCATGCCTCAGCGCAAGGCGCTTCCGGGGCTCGCCCTGCCGCTGCTCGGCCTCGTCGAGCGAACCGGGCCGCTGGCAATGGCCCTCTCCCACCGCGTGGGCCTCGTGTTCTGTAGCGCGAGTCCCTGAGGCTCTTGGCCGCGTTCGGCCTGAACCGGCGGCGGCTGACCGCCTTCGCCGGTGTCTACGCCTCGGTCGGCCTCGGCGTGCTCGCCTCGCTCGTCGTCCTGCGCGTGCTCGGGCCGGTGCGCGCGGGGCGGTTCACGATCGTGATCGGGACAGCAGATTTCCTGGCGCTCGTCGTATGGCTCACGAGCGACGACGCGCTGGTGAAATACGGCTTCCGCTATGCGGCTGCGAACGACTGGGGCCGGTTCCACCGGCTCGTCCGCGTTGCCTTCCTCTGCGAGGTGGCTGCCTCGCTCGTGGCGACGGTCCTGACGATCGCGATCGCCCCTTTCGCAGACTCGATCTTCAAGGGCGGCGCCGGGCTCGAGCGGCCGCTCCTCGTCGCCTCGGTCCTGCCGCCGCTCCAGGCGCTCGAGTCGATCTCGGCCGCCACGCTGATCCTCGGCGGCCGCTACGACCTTCGCGGCGCCTGGCTGACCCTCTCGATGGGCCTTCGGCTCGCGGGGATCGCGATCGGGGCGCAGTGGGGCGTCACCGCCGCTGTCGCCGGTGTCGTCGCCGCACAGGCGATCACGACCGCATCGATCCTCGGCCTCGGGATCTGGGGTCTGCGCCGGTTCCCTTCCGTCCGGCCGGCGCCACTCGGCGACGACCGCCGGCCGCTCGTCAGATTTGTCGCACAGAGCGCCGCCTACACCGGTCTCATCTCCGTCCGCACCTGGGTCGCGCCGCTGACGCTCGGGATCGTTCACAGCTCGCGCTCGGTCGGTCTCTTCCGTGCGGCCCAGATGCCGCAGACCGGCTTGGCGGCGCTCTCCTCGCCGCTGCGGATGATCCTGCTCAGCGAGCAGACGCGCGACTGGGAGCACGGCCGCCCGCAGGTCGTGATCGCGGCGATCCGGCGCTACGTGAAGGGGGCATCGGCGATCGCTGCGATCGGGATCGTTCCGTTGCTCCTCCTGCTTCCGTGGCTCGTGCGCGTCGTGCTCGGCCCCCGTTACCTGCCCGCGGTCCCGGCGGCGCGCCTGATCGTCGTCGCGGGCGCGATCCAGCTCGTCTTGAGCTGGACGAAGACCTTCCCGGTGACGATCGGCCGGCCCGGGCTTCGGCTCGTCGCCCATGGCGTCGAGACCGTGGTGATGCTCTCGCTGATCGTCGTGTTCGGCAAGGAGTGGGGCGTCACCGGCGCGGGCGCTGCGGTCCTCGTCTCCACCGTCGCGTTCGCCGCAACCTGGGCCGGGATCCTCGTGCGGCTCAGGCGCGACGGCGTCGTCAGCTCAGTGTGATGATCACGGCCGGCTGGCTGAGCAGGGGATCGTGGACCTCCCTGACCGTGAAGCGCGTGTTCGTACGGAACGGCTCCACGAACTGCGCTCTGTAGTACACGATCGTCGCTCCAGCCGGGAGGGCGAGCACCGACGCCGCGAAGCGGTTCATCACCACACCGTCGAACGGGTTGAAGAGATAGAAGATCGTGCCGTCTCGCGGCAGGAGGGTCGGGGCATCGCCGCAGAGGACCGTGACGTTCGTCCGGCGACGGAGCCGGCGCGCCGTCTTCCTGCACACCTCGGGGTCGAGCTCGATGCCCTTGATCCGGTTCCGGGGATATCGCTCGAGGAACCAGTTCAACGCGCGCCCCTTGCCGCAGCCGACATCGACGAGGACGTCGTCCGGGCCGATCTCGACCCCGGCAAACAGGCGGTCGAGCTCGGCGTACGGGGAGTTCGTAGTGTGAAAGGCCCCGAGATGCGCGAAGCGTGTCCGGATCGTGCCGCCGAGCGGCCGGCCGTGCTTCAGGTCGCGGAACGCTGACCGCAGCATCGCCGGCCCGCGGCGGATCGCCGTCGAGACCTTCACAGACCGCGGCGGCCGCGCCAGCCCGAGCGGACTCGGTCGGTGAGTCTCGCGGCGTCGAGCGCTTCTCTTGCGAGCCGGGCCGGGCCGAGGATCGCCGTTCGAGCGCCGTTGATCCTCCGTGCGCGGAACGTCGGGGCGAACAGCACGAGGTTGCGCTCTTCGTGGCTCTCGTTGCTGAACTGCTGCTTGTAGGCGGCGTCGCCGGGGCCGAAATCGAGGACGCGGAGGCCCGGGTCGCAGCAGGCGTCCTCGATCACGCGCATCAGCAAGTAGATCCCGGTGCGGTAGGAGGAGTAGGTCTCGTCGAACCCGCCGTTTCTCAGCACCATCGTGTCCCCGAACACGGTGCAGAGCCAGTAGGCGACGGGCTCGGAGTCGAGGTAGAGGAGGTACGCCCGCACCCAGCCGTGCTCGAGGCCGATCCGCGCGACCGCCCGCTGCTCGGCGGTGTCTGCGAACCCGGCGCCGAGCCGGCGCTGGTAGGTCGATCCCGCCACGCGGTCGGAGTCGTGCACGAGCCGTTCGAGATCGCCGGGCCGGCGCAGGATCTCGACGGAGAGCCGCTCGCCGTAGGTTCCGTCGAGCTTCCGCGCGTCGCGCCGGATGCCCTTCCTGGTCTTGTGGCTCCGCGAGCTCATGAACTCCTCGAAGCTGCCGGGGAGGACGAGCCGGCGGCGAGTCCACGGCGCGATTAGCGGCTGGTGGCCGAGGAACCCGCCGAGCGTTCCGAACGCGGACTCCAGCTCCGAGCCGAGCGGGAACGGTGGGAAGGCGACGGCATCGACCTCGCCGCTTCGGAGCAGCGCCTCGACGAGCCCGGCGAGCTCGGCGCGAGCGGGCGCGGTCGGCGCCAGCACTCCGCTGTCGACGATCTGGAGGAGGCGGACGCGGGGCGCGTAGACGACCCGGTAGCCGAGCGCGGTCTGCAGCCGCCGCCACTCGATCCTCCCGACGAGCCCGCCGACCGCGGCGCCGCCTGCGCTCACGAGCGCAACGTAGGGGCCGATCACGTCCGGCCGGGTCCGGAGGCGGGTGACGAAGAACTCGTACACGGCCTCCTCTCGCTGCCACGGCAGCTCGTCCCAGGCCGGTTTGAGCGCTTCGAGCTCTGCCGGGGTCCGCGCGACCTCGACCCGGAGGCCCGTCTCGCCCCCCGGCTCGCCGCCGTCGACGCGCGGTGTTCACGGACGGCGGGGGCTCACGGGCTGCTCGGCTCGAACTTGAATCCGATCTGCGCCGCGAGTGTCCTGTTGTCGGTCGCGCTCGGAGGGATCAGCGTCGAGTCGGCAGTCCGGACCTCCACGCGTACGGGGGTCTCCACCGGAATGCGGAGGGTGTGCGTGCTGCTGTTTCCGACGAGGAGGTGGATGTGGTTCTTCACGTGTGCGAGCTGCAATGCCTGGTTTTTGGCGATCCGCACCGACCCGACGCGGACCGACACCGCCGCGGCGGGCGCCGAGCCGTTGTATCCCTCACGGCCGAGCGTAACAACGAGGGTTCCGTGCTCGTGAGGCTTGAAATAGGTGTAGCTGCACCAGTTCGGGCACCAGCCGTCGGAGTAGAGCTGCTGCACGGTGTCGACGAGGTGCCACGGGCCCGTGTGCTCGTAGAGGACAAGGCCGGTTTTCGCGGGATGCGCGAGCTCCCGCGCGTCGAGCGCGATGCCCGTGTCGGCGAGGACGTACCGCGTGTGGTCGAGCTCGGAGAGCCGCCCGTCCGGCGAGAGCAGCGTCGGGGTGCTCGTCGGACCCGGCCCAGGCGCGAGGCCGTCGAGGCTGTCCACGTGCTTCACCGACCGGTTCCAGAACTCGGTCAGATTCTCACCGTCGAGGTCGTTCGTTCCCTGTCCCAGGAAGGTGACGCTGCCTCCGTGGACTGCGTGATCGACCCAGCTCAGGTCGGTGGGGAGGTTCGCCCGGAACTGATGTGCGGCCCGGTCGATCCCCACGGTCATCGTGATCTCGCCTGCGAGCATCCACACGAACCCGATTGCGACCGTGAGCACGACCAGCGCGCGCCACCTGCGCGCGAGCAGGAGCCCGACCGAGAGGACAAGGATCACGATCAGGCCGATCCGGACGTCATGCTCGGTCCAGCCCTCGTAGAAGTTGAGTGCGCCCGGTATCGCCGATCCCGGTGCTTCGTAGTACGGCCAGCCGAGCTGGACGGTCTTGAACAGCACCATCACGCCGACGAGCGCCGTCGCTCCGGCGAGAAACCACCTGTCGAGGCGCTTTGCCTGGAGCGCCATCGCCGTCCCGAGCAGGAGCAGCGGGGAGAGAAAGATCAGCGGCCGCTCCTCCCAGTAGGTGCCGAAGTGCGTGGAGTTGTAGGCGGCCTTGTCGGCCGTGTAGACGGCGAGGGCCGCGATGATCGTCGCCGTCCAGGCGACGTATGCGCGGTAGGTGCGATCGCCCCGGCGCTCGGGCAGCCGCAGCGAGACGAGCCCGCCGATCACAGGCAGGATCCCGAGACCGACCGCGAGCGAGAGCGCGCCGTCGAGGCCGAGATCGATCATGCGGTTCTTGTCGTACTGCGTCGTCACCTGCCACTCTTGGACGTGCTGTAGGACGACGCGGTTGAACAGGAAAAGCGCGCCGGCGAGCAGGACGAAGAAGCCGATCGTGTCCCCGCGCGACCAGTTCCTACGCAACGTGTGGCCGCGGGAGCCGGTGAACCAGAGGCCGAAGCCTGCGATCAAGAACGCCGCGGGAAGGGTCGTGAACTCGGTCTGGTGGACGAAGTAGCCGCCGGCCAGGACGACGAACGCGATCGCGACGTCGAGGCGGCGGCAGGAGCGGAGCGCACGGACTGCGAGCCAGGAGCAGAGCGCGAAGTAGGGATACGCGAGGTTCTCGGGCACGATCGAGGTGGAGTAGGCCATCCCGGGAATCGCGACGGCTGCGAGCGCGACGACGAGGGCGGTACGCCGGGAGACGAGCATCCGCGAGAGCAGGTAGGTCGGGACGGCCGCGAGCGACATGATCACGGCATTCGCGTACTTGATCGCAGCGTAGGCGGTGCTCGTGGAGTGGATCCACCAGAACGGGGCGATCACGTACGCGTACAGCGACTTGAAATAGAGCGGCTGCCCGCGCCGCGCGGCGTGGCCCGTCGAGGCGATCGAGCGTGAGATCTGCGTCCATTCGAGCTCGTCGGTGAAGATCCACGGCGTCTTTCTCGTCCACGCCTCGACGAGGTAGAAGACGAGCACCGTGAGCGCGAGTGCGGCGATCGGGAAGATCGCGAGTACGCGATCGATGAGGCTTCGGCGCTGGACGTGTGTATCCGAGCTTTGCACGGGGACCGTCGTCACGGGCGGGTCACTCTGAGGCTGCGCCGTACGCGACGTGCGGTTCGAGGTCGAGCTCGCGGCGGACGAAACGGCACGTCACCTGGAGGTCCGCGCAGGCTTCGACGATCGCATCGAGAACCTCGCGAGGCGCGTCGGGGATCGTCACGAACACGATGTCCGGTTCGGTACCGGCGAGGATCCGCGGCAGTTCCTCGGTCCGCCCGACGACGCGGGTCCCCTGGAGGGAGCGGCGGCGGAGCTTCGGGTTGTCGTCGATGAACCCGAGCACACGCTCCCCGGGTGTCTCGCGGAGCTCGCGCATGAGGCTCCGGCCGGTGCGCCCGGCCCCGACGATCAGCGCCTTCCGGGCGGTGCCGTCGCGTGAGTGCCTGCCGATCAGGAGCGTCCGCTCGGCGAAGCGAGAGGCCACGATCGCGACCATGCAGATCAGTGCGTCGATCACGAAGAAGGAGCGGCTGAAGTCGCGCATGTCCTGGGTGAGCACCATGAACGAGAGCGCCACGAGCTCCGAGACCACGACCGCGGTCGCAGCGGCGATCGCGTCGCGAACGCCTGCGTACCGCCAGACCGAGCGGTAGAGGCCGAACGGGATGAACACGAGGAAGCGCGCGGCGAGGATCACGGGCAGGGTCAGGTCTCGGACGAACCTCTGGCTGTCCGTTCCCGGCCAGCCGAACTCGATCACGTAGGCCGCGAGGAACGAGGCGGTGATCACGACGACGTCGACGAGCACCTCGACGAGCCTGCGCCAGTGGACGGCGAAGACCTGCGTGAAGCCGAGCGGCTCGCCGAGCGCAGGGCGTCGGTCGGCGTCGGCGAGGAAGCTCGCGAACTGGACGAGCAGCACGAACGTGACGACGACGCCGACGATCGTGTACTGGTAGCTGTCGAGCACGTTGTAGGCGAGGCTCGAGCCGCCGATGAAGAACGCGATCGCCGCGAGCAGCGCCACTGCATGCCGCTCGGAAAGGCCGTAGCGGACGAGCCGGTGCGAGGAATGGTCGCGGCCGCCCTGGTGGATCGGTCTCCCGTCGGCGAGCCGCGCCACGGTCACGAGGGTGGTATCGAGGATCGGCACTGCGAGGACGAGGACCGGGAGGATCAGGGTGGCAACGGTCGTCCCGGCGACCTTCCAGCTCGAGACGAGGCCGATCGCGGCCAGAGCGAAGCCGAGGGTCTGACTCCCGGAGTCGCCCATGAACACGAGCGCCCGGCCGTGACGCCGGAGGTTGAACGGCAGGAAGCCGAAGCACGCGAACATGCCCGCAAGGGCGAAGGCGAGAGTCGCGTCGTCGGGGTGCACCGTGACGGCGTCGACCGCGAAGAAGAAGAAGGCGATCGAGGCGAGCGTGGCGGCGAGGCCGTCCATGTTGTCGAGCAGGTTGAACGCATTCGCGAGCCCGACAAGCCAGAGGACGGCGATCGCGTCTCCGATGATCTCGTTGTGGACGAGCTGGACGTGGGTGCCGCTCGCGATCACGATCGCCGCCGCGGCTCCCTGGGCGACGAGCTTCGCGAGAGGCCGCAGGCCGTAGAGGTCGTCGACGAGGCCGCAGACGAACACGAGCGCGATCGCGGCGTAGATCCCGACGAACGCACGATCGATCTCGAACGCTCCCGCAGCACCTGCGGCCCAGAGCCCCACGCTGAATCCGGCGAAGATCCCGACTCCGCCGAAGCTCGGCGTGTCGGTGTCGTGCCAGCGGTCCTCGCGCGGGAGGGCCAGGAGGCGTCCGCGCGCAGGCGACTGCAGGAGTGCCCAGATCACGCCGGCGGCGACCGGCAGGGCGAGGATCGCCACGGCGGTGCTCACAGCCGTTGAGGGTAGTCGATCACCGTTAGCACGTTGTGAGGACGCTACTTCGCGACCCGGCTGCTCACACGGCTATTCGCAGGCGTTTTGCGCTACCCGGTCGGGCCTCCCGAGGTGCCTACGCGACTTTCGTCCAGCTCTTTCCGGCGTCGTTCGTACGCCAGAGCGAGCTGTCGAAGCCGACGGCGTAGGCCACGGACGGGGTGCTTGCCGCCCACCCGACCGGGCCGAACATCACCTTCGAGTCGAGCGAGCTCTTCCAGGTCTTGCCGCCGTCGGAGGAGGTGACGACGCCGTAGCTCGACATCAGCACATGCGATGTGTCGTTGGGCTGGACGGCGTACTCCATCACCATCTTGCTCTTCAGCGGATCCGTGAAGCCGGTGTCGAGCCAGTGGTTCGCATCCTCGCTGAGGAAGTTGCCGGTGGTCATGTCGCCCGCGACGAGGTGGCCGGGTTGCGTGATCGCGAGCGCCCAGGGCGTCCCGCCGACCTTGTGCGTGACGAGCGTGAACGAGTGCCCGCCGTCGCTCGAGCTGTAGAGGGCGCCGTCTTTCAGCTCGGCGTAGAGGGACTTCGGACTGGCCGGATCGGTTGCGAGTGCCTGCACCGCGAGCCCGGGTAGGCCGCTCGGGTGGAGCAGCTGCCAACTCGAGCCTCCGTCCCTGCTGGCTTCGAGCACTCCCTTTCCCGTCGGGACGATGTACTGGCCGTGAACCGTCAGTGTCGGCGGCCCCGTGGGTGACTCGACGACCCCGCCGGCGAAGATCGTGCTCCCGGCCCGGACGAGGCTTGTCGCGTTCAGGTTCGTAGGCCCGGTCGTGTGCCAGCTTTTCCCGCCGTTCACCGACCGGTAGAGGCCGGTATTCGTCCCGAGCACGAGCACCGTCGGGCTCGTCGGTGAGACCGCCATCGTCCAGTACCACCGCGCCTTCGGCACCGCCGCGCTCGCGGTCGCCGAGGTCAACGCCGCCAGGGCCGTAGTTACGGCCCCGAGAACCAACAATCGCCGGAAACCCGTCATCCCGTCCTCTCTTCCTTCGGTGAAACCACTAACCAGGTACTCCAACGTCCCCGGCCCGGATTAACTGCCCCTCGGTGCCCGCGAGCCCCGCCCCGCCGCCGGGAGCACGAGGTGCACGCACCCGGCTCACTTTTGGCCCACTTCCGTTACGAAGGACACCTTGCACGGCGGCCACTCTGCTTCCTTCTTCCCCTGGGCGGGCGGGGGTTAGGGAAGGGACCTGAGGCCCAGCCTGACTCACGCGAGCGTCCCGAGTGTCCACCTGCACGATCGAGGCGCCGAGAGGCGACGAGCTCCTCGCGACGATCGCCGTGTGTGAGCGTTCGGGTGCCTGCCGACGGTGGTGAGCGCGATGAAGCACGGAACACCGCGATCGTGTCACGCGCCATCGGGGAGGGCGAAATGCCGCCCGATTCCGAAAGCGGCGGCAATCCAGATCCCGAGCCGAGAGGCGGGGGGATCACTAGCGCCGGCGAAAAGAAGCTACGCGGACTCGCCCCGAGTCGCCGCTCATGGCCTCCATCACGTGAACAGCGATCTGGACCCCGGCAGCCCGAAACCCCCCTGCGGGCTCGACGCCGCTGCCCACTACGCTGGGCTGCCCCTACACTGGCCGGCGTGGCCGTCTACACGGATATCGTCCGGTACCGCGAGCTCTTCGCGAACCTCTTTCGCCGCGATTTTCACGCCAAGTACCGCGGTTCCGTGCTCGGGGTGCTCTGGTCGCTCGTCAACCCGGCGGCCCTCGTCGGCGTCTACCTGATCGTCATCGGCGTCGTCTGGAACAAGACCAAGGGGATCCCGCACTATCCGCTCTACCTGCTCGCGGGAATCGCCTGCTGGATCTTCTTCGCGGTCTCGCTGCAGACCGCCTCGCGCTCGCTCGTCGACAGCGGCGAGCTGATCAAGAAGGTGCGCTTCCCGCGGCAGCTCGTCGCGTTCTCGGTCGTCGCGACCCAGGCGATCACCTTCGCGGTGATGCTCGCGATCCTGATCGTGCTCTCGCTGATCTTCATCCCGGACGCGCGCACGACGGTCTGGCTCGTGCTGCCGCTCGCGCCGGTCTACGCCGCGTTCGTGGCCGGTCTCGCCCTGATCGTCGCGTGCCTGAACGTGATGCTCCGCGACGTCGAGCACATCCTCACCGCGGCGCTGCTTCCGTGGTTCTTCCTGACGCCGATCCTCTGGAGCTTCACGACGCTCGATCCGAGCGAGGCCTCGCACCACAGGCTGATCCAGCTGCTGACCTGGGGAAACATCGTCGCCCCGCCGATCGCCGCGCTCCGCGACGCACTTTGGAGCGGCCACGCCCCGCACGCCGGAGACGTGCTCTACCTCGTGATCGCCGCAGCGGTCGCCCTCGTGGTCGGCTCGGTTGTGTTCAACCGGCTCGACGACCGGCTGGCCCTCGAGCTGTAGGCCGGTCCGACGTCATCCAGGCCGCAAGCGGCTTGCGGCCTGTGCCCTAGCCGCGTCCGGGCCGGGCGCGGAGGACGATCCGGCCGTCGTAGACCCAGGGCTCCTCGGCGGGCGCAGCGAACGCCGGCAGCCCGGCGACGTCCGGCAGCCGGTCGAGCTCGATCCCCTCCAGCACGGATGGGCACACGAGCGGATGGGAGAACCCCGGCACGCGGCCCGGCCCCGGCGCGTAGGGTGCGAGCTCGCGTGGACGGCGATGGCCGAGCCCGCCTTCCCACGCGATCGTGCCGGCGACCACTCCGTACCCCTCGGCGTGCGCTGCCTCGACGCGCTCGGCCCAGTCGGGAGCGGGCTCGACCACTGCCGGCAGCTCCGCGTGCGACGCGCCTCCGCGAGGCCTCACCTCGACCCCCGCCCATGCTGGCTCGCTCCCGAGCTCCGAGAACCAGGCCCGGAACTCGGCCACGAGATCGAGCGCGAACCGGTAGCGGCCCGGCGGGATCGGCGCCCGGACCCGCGCCTCGACGGTCGCCCTCTCGCCGGGCGCCACCCGGGGTAGGCCGGTACGAAGTCCGTCCCACACGATCGGGTTCCGGCGGTCGTCGAGCCAGTGGTAGGCGAGGCGGATGTCGTCTCGCCACGGCACGGTGCCGGTGTTCTCGAGCTCGACGCGCGCGACCGAGATTGCGCCGGCCTGCGGGGTATCGAGCGTCCATTCGCCCCAACGGACGGCTAGCGGCCCATTCGCCATGGAGCGGCTAGATGACTTGTCCCACGAGATCGTCTCTCCTGGGGCGCGAGCTGGGCGATCTGGGGCGCCGCGGCGGTGTCTCTCCAATACCGGGAGTACTGGTGAGGTGCCACCGCGGCCCAGGCTGTCCAGGTCGTGCATCCAGGTACGCGAGATCGTGGGACAAGTCATCTAGTGTAAGGGTGTGGAACCGCTCCTCGTGCGCGCCGCGAGGCGCGAGCCGGTCGAGCGCACTCCGGTCTGGTTCATGCGGCAGGCGGGGCGGTCGCTGCCCGAGTACCGCGAGATCCGAGAGCACCACGCGTTCTTCGAGCTCAACCGCTCCGCAGAGCTGACCGCGGAGGTCACGCTCCAGCCTGTGCGCCGTCACGGCGTCGACGCGGCCGTGATGTTCGCCGACATCATGACCCCGGTCGTGGCGATGGGGGTCGATGTCGAACTCGTCGAAGGGGTCGGCCCGGTCGTCCAGGAACCCATCCGTACCCTTGCCGCCGTCCAGGCGCTCCGGATCCCGGATCCGGCCGAGTCGGTCGGGCCTGTCCTCGACGCGATCCGCGTGGTGCGCGCCGAGCTGAAACCGGAGCAGGCCGTCGTCGGCTTCTGCGGCGGCCCGTTCACGGTTGCCGGGTACCTCGTCGAGGGGAAGCCCTCGCGCGACTTCGGGGTCACGAAGGCCCTGATGTACCGCGAGCCGGCCGTCTGGCACGGCCTCCTCGAGAAGCTCGCCGAGACCTTCGCCGTCTACACCGTCGCGCAGGCCGCCGCCGGCGCCGACGCGGTCCAGCTCTTCGACTCCTGGGTCGGTGCGCTCTCACCCGCGGACTACACGGAGTTCGCGGCGCCCTGGTCGGCGCACGTTCTCACCGCGCTGCGGGAGGCCGCCGTGCCGTCCATCCATTTCGGAACCGGCGCGGTCGCGCTGCTCCCGGCGATGGCCGCCGCGGGCGGGGACGTGATCGGCCTCGACTGGCGGATCCCGCTCGACGAGGGCTGGAAGCTCGCCGGCGATGACCGCGCCGTCCAGGGAAACCTCGACCCGGCCGTGCTGCTCGGTCCCTGGGACCGCATCGAGCAGTCGGCCAGAGATATCCTCACCCGCGCCGCCGGCCGCCCCGGCCACATCTTCAATCTCGGCCACGGCGTGCTCCCGTCGACTCGGCCGGACGTTCTCGGTCGCCTACGCGAGCTCGTCCACGCCGAGACCCAGGCGTGAGCCCGGTCCGGGCGTAATCACTGTGACTCTGATCTGGTCCCGTCTGGGGCGCTTGTCAGGTTGGTGCCGGTGTTCCTCGTTCGTGACTCAGCGTAATGATGACCCCATCGGGTGTCTTTCGAGTGATCCGTCCGGGCGAGGAAGCCGGTACCGGCCTGGCGCCCGCTTGCTGGCCTGATCAGAAGCCTGTCCGCCCGTGAGGGCGTGACCCATCACAGTCCTGCCGTCAGCGGTCTTCGTCCCCAGACCGGCACCGGAGTTGTCCCCCAACCTGTGCTGGAGGTCGATTGGTGATGCTTGCAGATCAGCTGGATTACGTTGTTGGCGTCGACTCGCACCGGGACTCGCACGCGTTAGCTGTCGTGGCGGTCCCTACCGGGGTTGTGCTGTTCGAGACGACCGTCGCCGCCGACAGTGGTGGTTACCTCGAGGCGTTTCGCGTCGCGAGCGAGCACGCTCCTGGTCGCCGTGCGTTCGCGATTGAAGGCACCGCCATGTTCGGTGCGGGCCTGAGCCGGTTCTTGCTCGAGCGGGACGAGCAAGTCTTCGAGGTTGGTCGACTGCGGCGCGAACGCCGCTCTGGCGGCAAGACGGATGCGCTCGACGCGATTCGAGCCGCACGGAGTGTGCTGACCCAAAAGCGCGGCGCCGTGCCGCGGAGCGGCGGCGAGCGCGAGGCATTGCGCGCGTTGATGGCCGCCCGCGAAGGTGCGGCGATCGCGAAGACTGCTGGCCTGAACCAGCTCCACGCGCTGCTGGTCACGACGCCCGAACCGCTCCGTAGCGAGCTCCGCGGTCTCACACGGGCGCCGTTGCTGAGCCGGCTCGCTGCGACACGGCCTGAGAGCAGACGTGATCCCGAGCTCCGCGGCACGCTCCTGGCGCTGCGCACCGTCGCCCGACGAGTCCTGCAGCTGCAATCAGAAGAGCGTGAGCTCGCCCGCGAGATCGAGAAGCTCGTTCGCTGTCTCGCTCCTCAGTTGCTCGACCAGCCGGGGGTCGGCGCGCTGTCCGCCGCCCAGGTACTGCTCTCGTGGTCCCATCCCGGCCGCCTTCCGAACGAGGCGGCGTTCGCTCGCCTTGCCGGCACCGCCCCGATCCCGGCTTCATCGGGCCAGACGATCCGCTACCGCCTCGACCGAGGCGGTGACCGCAAACTCAACCGGACGCTGCACCTGATCCTCAACACCCGAAAAAGGACGCACGGCCCGACGATCGATTACATCGAGCGCCGTACGGGCGAAGGCAAGACCCGCCGCGAAGCAACACGCTGCCTCAAGCGATACCTCGCCCGCAACCTCTACCGCCTACTCGAGAACCCGCCAGCGATGACTTGACAAACATAGAAGCATCGCTCGCGCAGGCACGACCTGGGCCCTATTTCAATCCGTGGTCGGGCTCGCTCTGCAAGAGGTGCTCGAGAAAGAGCGCGGGCTCGAGGACTGGAATACGATCGGCAAGGTCCAGGAGGTGTCCGTCGCCGCTGACGAGGATCGCCTCGCGGCTTGCTGCGAGAGCGATCAAGTAGTCGTCGCCGGGGTCGGCTGAGTGGACCGGTGGTGGGCCGGAAGGGTCGTCTCCAACGGTTGCCGACTCGCTCAGCCACCGGAGCACGCGATCGGCCTCCTCTTCCGAGACGTGCCGGCGAAGCTTTGGGTATCCGAGCGCTCGCTGCAGTTCTTCGAGGAGCGCGTCGGACACGATGAGGTCGAACTCACCACGTTCCCAGGCTCTGAGGAGCTTTGCGGCGTTTCCCGTCGGCGACAGAAGCCCCGAGATCAGGACGTTCGGGTCGAGAACGGCCCGCAACGGCCGCTCTAACGCGCGTTCCGGCGCGTCTTGTGCTGTGCCTCGACGGCCAACGCGGCGGCGGCGGCCTCCGAGAGATCATTCTTCGTCCAAAGCTGCCCGAGGAGGTCGAGGCCGAGATCTCGCCGTAGGGAGGCCTCGATCACCTCGCTGTCGCCGCGACCGAGGCGTGCAGCCCGAATCTTCACCGCCCGGAGGACCTCATCGTCAATGGTCACGGTGGTCCGCACCTTCCGCATGACCGCATCGTAGCATCATGATGCAATGACGCAGCGGGCGTCATTCGGCGCACGCTCGCATTCGAAGTCACCTGCCTACGAATCTGCCTCGACGACCACCGTCGGCCCGTGCTTGTCCTCGAACCGGTCGAGCACGCCCGATTCCGAAAGTCTCCGCTCGGCTTCCTGTGCGTCCTCGGTGGAGTCGAACTCCAGCAGGATGAAGACGTGGTTCGGGTCATCCGTGCTGCGAAAGATGCGTTGTGAGTTCGCCTTCTCGCGCGCACGGGGGCCGTCCTGGTCGAACATCGGCCGCCAGGCCGCGTAGTCGCCGACCTGGATCCGGGTGATGATGAACGCCGACACGCGGCTCCTCTCGATGGGATGATCCGACGCTACCGGCCGGGGTCGTCGCGCGCCGGAAGCCTCAGAGATCGCGTGCCAGGTCGGGCGTGTCGATGTCGCCGGGCGCGATCAGGTCCTGGCACGGGATGAGCAATGCCTCGAGCTCACGGCCGCCGTCGTTCGGGATTCGCGCCCAGAGCGAGCGGGCGATCACGGCAGGGTGGCTACGGGTGCCGTCGTAGGTGGCGGCGACGAACTCGGCCCGGTCGCGGTGGGCGAGCACCCGCTCGATCGCTCGCGGGTCGATGTACGGGCCGTCGGCGAGGACGATCAGGGCCGATTCTGCGGAAGGACCGAGAGCCGCGAGCCCGCAGCGGAGGCTGGCGCCGGGCCCTTCCGCCCAGTCCGGGCAGCTGACGACGCGGGCGCCCTCGAGGTCGAGCGAGCCGTTATCGGGGATCTCGTAGGCCCCCGAGACGATCACGACCTCGTCGACCGGCGAGGCCTGGAGACCTGCGAGGACGTAGGGGAGAAGGAGGAGCTGCTTCGGTGAACCGAACCGGGTTGCTGCCCCCGCGGCGAGGACGACGGCCGAGACCACCCTGCCGCTACGACTCCTTCACGGTGGCGCGCTTGATCACGACGGTTTGCGTCGGGGTTCCGGCCGGATCGCTCGGGTCACCGAGTGTGCCGATGCGATCGACGACGGCGAGGCCGTTCGTGACCTTCCCGACGATGGCGTAGTCGGGAGGTAGGCCGGCATTCGGAACCGTGACGATGAAGAACTGGCTTCCCGCCGTGCCGGCTGCCTGGGCCCCCGTCTTGGCCATTGCGACCACGCCCTGCGTGTAGGCAGCGTTCTTCGGCGGTGTGTCGACGGTCGCATAGCCCGGCCCGCCTCCACCCGTGCCGGTCGGGTCGCCGCCCTGGATCACGAAGCCGGGAACGATGCGGTGGAAGATGATCCCGTTGTAGAACCCACGGCGGACGAGCGAGACGACGGAGGCCGCTGCTTTCGGCGACTGGGCTTGGTCGATCCGGAACGTGAAGCTTCCGCAGTTCGTCACCATCGTGATCTCGTAGGTCTTACCCGAGGGGAGCGGGGCCTTCGGCTTCGGCTCGTTTCGCGTTCCGAACGGCGGCGTGGCCACGGTCGAGCAGCCGCTCTTGGCGGCCCCGGCCGTCGCCGCCGCAGGGGTCGAGGTCGAGGTAGTTGTCGACGTTGTCGCAGCCTTCTTGCCGCCGCAGCCGGCAGCCGCGAGAACGAGCACGACGACGCCCGCGAGAGCCAACGTGCCGGGGCGCCTCATCGAGCTTCGATGGTAGCGAGTGCGCGCGACACCAGCGCCTTCGTAATCTCCACCTTGTACGCGTTGCCGGGAAGCGGCGTCGCCGCGTCGAGCGGGCCGTCCAGAAGCCATGGCGCCGGCGCCACGCCTGCGAGCGCGACCCGTGTGGTCTCGCCCAGCCGTGCCGCCGCCACCCCGACGAGCGGGAACCCGAAGCGCTTGCGGTCCATCGCCTTCAGGTAGACGGAGGCATCGCAGGGCGGCAGCTCGAGCTCGAGCAGCACCTCTCCCTCTTCGAGTGTGACGAGCCGCACGTCGCCTCCCTCGGGCAGGCGGTAGAGATCTGCGAGCGCAAGCTCGCGGCGGTTCGTGCGGACGGTCGCGTCCAGCGCCAGCAGTGCCGCCGCGAGGTCCGACGGGTGCGCCGAGGCGCAGAAGTCGTTCGCGAAGATCGCATGCTCGCGATGCTCGCCTTCGCGGGCGTGGCACCGGTCGCCACCGTGGAGGCGGCAGGGGAACTGGAGGCGCCAGTACCAGCAGCGGGTCGACTGGAGCAGGTTCCCGCCGACGGTGGCCATGTTCCTGAGCTGAGGCGATGCCGCGAGCCGACATGCCTCTCGCAGCGCGGCAGGGATCTCCTCGCTCTCCTCGAGCTCGGCGAGTGTCGCCCCGGAGCCGATGCGGCTGATCGAGATCCCGCGCGGCAGGAGCGCCGAGATGTCGACGAGCGTATCCGTGTCCAGGAGCCCGTCCTCTAGCTGCGGAACCACCTCGGTTCCGCCGGCCAGGAGCACCGCTCCGGGCGCGACCTCGATCTCCTCGACGCTCTCGGGGCGGACGATGCGGAGCCCCGTCGCGACCGTCATCCGGCCACCGGGACTCTGTCTGCGGCACGTCCTTTCTGCTGCGCGGCGGCGAGCGCGCCCAGCATCTCGGCGCGGGTGATCGGAAGGGAGCGGATGTCGGCGCCCGTCGCGTCGCGGATCGCGTTCGCAATTGCAGCGGCGATCGGGATGATCGGCGGCTCGCCGATGCCCTTCGCCCCGAGGTTCGTCAGGTGCGCGTCGGGAACGTCGATCAGCTCGCCGACGATCTCCGGCACGTCGGCGATCGTCGGCAGCTTGTAGGCATCGAGAGTCCGCGTGAGCAGGGCGCCGGTCGCCGGGTCGTTCAGCCTCTGCTCCGACAGGGTGTGGCCGATCCCCTGGATGATCCCGCCTTCGAGCTGGCTCGAGGAGCCGAGTGGATTGATCACGCGGCCGACGTCGTGGATCGCCGCGACGCGCTCCACGGTCACCTCACCCGTCTCGACATCGACGGCAACCTCGACGACCTGGACGCCGAAGGTGAGGACCGTCATCCCGGCCGGGTTCGGCCCGCGGGCGCCCGAGCCGAGGATCTGGCCGTTGCCGAGCAACCCGACGATCTCCTCGAGCGGACGGCGCTCACCGCCTGGAAGGACGATCGAGCCGCTCTCGAGCGAGAGACTCTCGGCCTCGGCGTCGAAGCGCTGTGCCGCGAGCTCGAGGATCTTGCCGCGCGCATCGGCGGCCGCGGCGCGGACGGCCGGCCCCATCGACGGGATCGTCGACGATCCGGCCGAGAGCGTGGCGTAGGGGCCGCGATCGGTGTCGCCGAGCGCGATCCCGACCTGTGAGAGCCGAAGCCCGAGCTCTTCCGCGGCGATCTGCGCGAGCGCGGTCTTCGTCCCGGTGCCGACGTCCTGCCCGCCCGTGACCACCATCGCGTGCCCGTTCGAGCCGATCCGGACCCATGCGTAGCTCGGCGGCCCGCCGCCTCCGAACCAGATCTGCGATGCCATCCCGATCCCGCGCTTGACCGATCCCGTCGAACGGGCCCGAACCTCGTGTCGCCGCTCCCAGTGCGGCTCGGCGCGCCGGTAGCACTCGAGGAGCTCCTTTCCGGAGTACTCGCGCCCCGCAGCGGGCTCGTTGTCCGCGTGATTGCGGCGGCGGACCTCGAGCGGGTCGAGCCCGAGCTTCGCCGCGAGCTCGTCGAGCAGGCACTCGAGCCCGAACGTCCCCTCGACGTACCCCGGCGCGCGGAATGCCTTCATCGGCGGCAGGTTGAGCTGTGCGCCCGTCGTCTTCGTTCGCACGTTCGGGCACGCGTAGAGCGTCTGCATCGGGCCCTCGATCATCGAGTTCCAGCCCGCGAAGCCGATCGCGTTCACGAACTCGCCGCCGAGCGCCGTGAGCGTCCCGTCCTCGCGCGCTCCGATCACGAGACGCTGGATCGTGGCGTTGCGGTTGCCGGCCACGAGGTTCTCCTCGCGCCGGCTGAGCGCGCAGCGAACCGGCCGTCCCGTGCGACGTGCGAGCTCGGCGGCCACGTAGGTGTAGTCGTCGGCGGAGGTCTTCGAGCCGAAGCCGCCGCCCATGTACTCGCAGATCACGCGCACGCGGTCGGGCTCGATCCCGAGCGTCTCCGCGAGCTCGGCCCGGACGCCCCAGACGTACTGGGTCGAGGTGTAGACCTCGAGCGAGCCGCCGACGAAGCGGCAGACCGACTGGTGCGTCTCCATCGAGTTGTGCAGCACGACCTGCGTCCGGTAGGTCGCTCGGACCACCACGTCCGCCTCCGCGAGACCGTGCTCGAGATCGCCCCGTTCGTTCGTGCGGGAATCGATCACCTCGTCTGCGGCGACGGCCTCGTCAGCATCGAGCCGCGCCTCGAGCTGCTCCCATTCGACCTCGATCAGCTTCACGGCGGCCCTCGCCTGGCGCAGCGTATCGGCGCAGACCGCCGCGACGGCGGCACCCTCGTAGTTGCATTCGGCCGAAACCCGGGGGCAGTCGTCCGGCCCGATCGCGCCGCGCACGCCCGGGGCGGCAAGGGCCCCGCTGAGGTCGACCCGTGTCGCACGTGCCCGCGAGAACGGGCTCCGCAGCACGGCGGCATGCAGCGTCCCGGGGAGCTTCAGGTCGGCCGTGTAGAGCGCCTCGCCGCGGGCCCGGCCGACGCCGTCGGCCCTTGGCGCGGGCTGCCCGACCACTTGGCGCGGCCCGGACGGCCACTGCTCGAGCGGATCCTCCTCGACGACGAGCCAGACCTCCTCGAACCTGCCCTCTACCTCCTTCTCGGTGCGGATCAGTCGCGCCACGTTCGGATTGCCTCCTCGATCTTCGGGTAGGTGCCGCAACGGCACAGATTGCCGGCCATGCGATGGCGGATCTCCTCGCTCGAGGGCACGGGCGAGCGCTCGACGAGTGCGACCGCAGAGACGATCTGGCCCGGCGTGCAGAAGCCGCACTGGACGGCATCCGCACGCACGAAGGAGCCGACGAGTGGATGCTCGCGGAGCCCCTCGATCGTCGTCACCTCCCTGCCCGTTACCCGGTGGGCGAGCGTGATGCAGGAGAGGATCGGGGCACCGTCGACGAGCACCGTGCAGGCGCCGCAGTGACCCTCGCCACAGGCGATCTTCGTCCCGGTGAGCCCGAGCTCGTCGCGCAGCGCCTCCGCAAGCGAGGTTCCGGCGGGCGCCTCGAACGAGTAGCTCCCGCCGTTCACGTTGAGCTCAGCCACGGGGCTCAGGTCAAGCACCGGTGAGCGCCTCGACGTCGGCGAGCTGGACGAGCCGGGCCGTCGCCCGGAAGAGCGCGAACCGCTCGGCCTCGTCCTCGGTGTCGGGCAGGCGCGCCCAGAGGGCGGCCGCAGTCGAGATCAGCTCGGCGATACGGGTCGTCGTCTCGGCGTTGCCGTTCCGCTCGGCGCAGGCGTTCAGCGCGAGCCCGAGCACGCCGATCGTGTCGGGCTGGCGCAGCCAGATGAACGGAACCGACTGCGAGAGGTAGACATGGATCCGGGCGAGCTGGAGCGGCTGCTCGATCGAGGCTCCGCCGACGGGCTTCGTCGGCTCCGGTAGCTCCTCGCCGTCGGCGAGCCGGTTGGCGTTGCCGGCGAGCATCGCGCGCAGCTGATCGTCGTCGAACCCGGCGCGGTGCGCGCTCCGGAGCGCGATGAAGAGCGAGCCCGGCTGCTGCCCGTAGGGAAAGTCGGAGGCATAGAGGACCTGCTCGGGCGGGACCCGGTGGTAGAGATCGAGCAGATCGATCACGCTCCAGGTGGAGGTGTCGAAGAAGACGTTCCTGCGTCCGGCCATCGCAGCCGAGAGGTTCGCAAGGTCGGCGATCCCCGCGTGGGCGATGATCAGCGAGGCGCCCGGGTGGCGCTCGACGAGGCTCGCGAGGCCGTCCGCGATCGGGGGAAGGCCCCGGCCGCCGTGGATCAGGATCGGCACGTGCCGCTCCTCGGCGAGTGCGAACACCGGCCGGAGTCGGTCGTCGGCCGCGTCGAAGCGCTGCGCCCGCGGATGCAGCTTGATCCCGCGCGCGCCCGCGTCGAGGCAGCGCCTCGCCTCCTCGATCGGCGACTCGTTCAGATCGAGCCGCACGAACGGGACGAGCCGGCCGTTCGAGCGCGCGGCGAAGGCGAGGGTGCGGTCGTTCGCTGCGCTGAACGCGGGGTGCCGGTCGGGCTCGTCGAGGCAGAACACGAACGCCCGGGAGATCCGGGACTTGGCCATGATCGTCTCGAGCACGTCGTAGTCGCCGACCATCCCGTCGATGTCGTGACCGAGATGGAGGTGCGCGTCGAAGATCTCGGCGCCGGCCGGCAGGAGCCGCCGGACCTCGGCGTGATACTGCTCGGTCAGGTCCTGGGCAGCATCGATCGCACTCGCCATCCGTCAAACCTAACGGCAGCGAGGCAGTTGGCGCCGGATCCCCCGGGCATCTATGCATAGGCTTCGACGAAAGGAGACGAGAGAGTGACCGGCGCCGCGCAACCCCACGAACACGCGATCGACACGATGCTCCTCGAGGAGCGGCGCTACCCGCCGTCGCCCGAGTTCGCCGCGGCGGCCAACGCCAAGCCCGGGATCTACGACGAGGAGTTCGAGGTGTTCTGGGAGCGCGAGGGCCGCGAGCGCGTCACCTGGTTCGAGCCGTTCACGACGCTCTACGAATGGGAGCGGCCCTATGCCAGGTGGTACCTGGGCGGCAAGCTCAACATCGCCTACAACTGCGTCGACCGGCACGTCGAGAACGGTCTCGGTGACAAGGTCGCATTCCATTGGGAAGGCGAGCCGGGAGACGACCGGCGCACGATCACCTATTCCGACCTGAAGCGCGAGGTCGTGCGGTGCGCGAACGCCCTGAAGGCGCTCGGCGTCGGCAAGGGAACGCCGGTCGGGATCTACATGGGGATGGTGCCGGAGGCGCCGATCGCGATGCTCGCCTGCGCCCGACTCGGCGCGCCGCACACCGTGGTCTTCGGCGGCTTCTCCGCCGACTCGCTCTCCGACAGGCTCGTCGACATGGGCTGCAAGGTGCTGATCACCCAGGACGAGGCCTGGCGCCGCGGCTCGTCGGTCCCGCTGAAGTCGACGGCCGACGAGGCGATGGCGGCAGCGCCCGAGATCGAGCACTCGCTCGTCCTGCAGCGCACGGGCGGCGAGGTGCCGATGACCGATGGCCGCGACCACTGGTGGCACGAGCTCGCGGTCGACGACGCCGACTGCCCGCCGGAGCCGATGGACGCGGAGGATCTGCTCTACCTCCTCTACACCTCGGGCACCACGGCGAAGCCAAAGGGGATCGCCCATACGACCGCGGGGTACCTGGTCGGCGCCGCGACCACCCATCACTACGTCTTCGACCTGAAGCCCGCCGACGACGTCTACTGGTGCGCCGCGGACGTCGGCTGGGTCACCGGGCACAGCTACATCGTGTACGGGCCTCTCTGCAACGGGGCGACCTCCGTGATGTACGAGGGAACGCCCGACTTCCCCGAGAAGGACCGCTGGTGGCAGATCGTCGAGCGTTACGGCGTGACGATCCTCTACACCGCTCCGACCGCGATCCGGACACACATGAAATGGGGCCCCGAGCACGCGGCCTCTCGGGATCTCTCGTCGCTCCGCCTTCTCGGCTCGGTCGGCGAGCCGATCAATCCCGAGGCGTGGATCTGGTACCAGGAGCACATCGGCGGCGGTCGCTGCCCGATCGTCGATACCTGGTGGCAGACCGAGACGGGAATGATCCTGATCACGCCGCTTCCCGGCGTGACGACGACGAAGCCCGGATCGGCAACCCGGCCGTTCCCCGGCGTCGACGTCGCCGTCTACAACGAGGCCGGCGAGGAGGTGGGCCCGGGCGGCGGCGGCTACCTCGTGCTGCGGCGGCCGTGGCCGGCGATGCTGCGCGGGATCTACGGCGATGACGCGCGCTACCGCGAGACGTACTGGTCGAAGTACGGCGACGTCTACTTCGCGGGCGACGGTGCACGGATCGACTCCGACGGCGACTTCTGGCTGCTCGGCCGGGTCGACGACGTGATGAACGTCTCCGGGCACCGGATCTCGACGATCGAGGTCGAATCGGCGCTGGTCGACCACCACGATGTCGCCGAGGCGGCCGTGGCGGCGCGGAACGACGCGATGACCGGCCAGGCGATCGTCGCCTTCGTCACGCTCAAGGGTGGAGATGAGGGCTCGGTCGAGAAGCTCGAGGAGCTCCGCAACCACGTGGCGGTCAAGATCGGGCCGATCGCGAAGCCCGCGAACATCGTGTTCACGCCGGAGCTCCCGAAGACCCGCAGCGGCAAGATCATGCGGCGGCTTCTGCGCGACGTCGCCGAGAACCGGCCGCTCGGCGACACGACGACGCTCGCCGACCCGACGGTGGTCGACGAGATCCGCCGCCGCGGCGCCGATTCTCCCGAGGACTGACGAGGCGCGTTGCGTTCGCGCCCACCGCTCACATGGTCTTGACGAGCCCGCCGTCGATCACGTAGTTCGATCCGGTCACGTTCGCGGTTCGGGGCGAGGTCAGCATCACGACGAGGGTTGCGACCTCTTCCGGCGTTGTGAAGCGACCCGTCGGCATGCCCGAGACCGCCTGCGCGAGCACTGCGTCGGGATCGGCTCCCGTGGCCTCGCCGATCGTGGCCGCCACGCCGTGATCGCCCAGCCACAGGTCGGTCGCGACAGGGCCCGGCGAGACGCTGTTGATCCGGATCCCCTTCGGCCCGAGCTCTTGCGAAAGGGCCTTCGAAAGGTTGAGCAGCGCCGCTTTTGCGGCTCCGTAGTCCATCACGAGCCCGTCGGGGTGGAAGAAGGCGTTCACCGACGCGACGTTGACGATCGCTCCGCCGCCCCGTTCGATCATCCGTGAGACCGCGGCCCTGGTTGCGCGCAGGGCGGCGAAGAAGTTCAGCTGCAGCGAGCGCTCGAAATCGGCGTCGCTCACGCTGAGGAACCCGTCCACGCGGAGCTTCACGCCTCCGACATTGTTGACGAGGATGTCGAGCCGCCCGTGCTGCTCGACCGCCTCGCCGACGAGTCGCTCGGACCCGCCGGGGTCGACGAGATCGACCGCAAACGGGGTCACGCCCTCGATCCCGGCCAGGGCATCGACCGTTCGCGCGCCGGCCACGACGCGCACTCCCTCCGCGGCGAGAGCGCGCACGACGGCGAGGCCGATGCCCTTGCTGCCGCCGGTCACCACGGCGACCTTTCCGTCGAGCTCGAGGTCCATCGTCTCTAGGTTGTTGCGCCTGCCAGGGGCTTCGCGAGCACGCCCGCGAGCCAGTTGTCGATCGCGCCCGCGACCTCTTCCCAGTCGGCCGCGACCATGTGAAGGTGGGGCCGGCCCGCGAACTCGAGGTAGTCGGTCTTCGCAGGGGAGTGCTCGTAGTGCTTGTACTGGGCCTTCGAGAGCGATGCCGGCACGGTGTGGTCCGCGGCCGCGCCCACGATCAGGAGCGGCGCACGCTCCGCATTCTTGAAGTGCACCTCGGTCGGCGGATGGAGGTGGAAGTTCGCGAATCCGGCCTCGTAGAAGATCTGGCCGGTCTCGGGAACGGCGTAGCGGTCGTAGGCGGCCTTCGCCTCCTCGGGCGTGAAGGTGTTCACGAAGCCGTAGGTGAACTCCTCGAGGCTGAGCGTCACCACACCGTGCCACTTACCAGGATGAGCCAGTGCTGGAGCGCCGGCCTTGAGCGTCGAGAACGGCAGCGCCAGGATCCCCTTCGGCGGCGCCGGGCTCATCGCCACGCCGGCCTGTCCGAGGCCGCGGTCCAGCAGTAGCTCGGTCACGAGGCCGCCGTAGGAATGACCGACGATCACCGGCGGCTCGGCGAGCTCGGCGATCAGGTCGGCATAGTGGTCGACGATCTCGGTTACCCCGAGACCGGCGGAATCCCCCGATGTCTCGCGCATTTGCTCGACGTCGCCGTGCTTGCGCGGCCACTCCGGCGCGGAGACGGCGTAGCCCTTCCTGTCGAAGTAGTCGGCGTAGTTCTCCCAGCTCCGTGTCGAGAGCCAGGCCCCGTGGATCAGCAGCAACGGGATGCGGCCGTGGTCGTCCGTCGTAGGCGTCATGCAGTTCCCTCCCCGATTGGAATACCCAGGCCACACTACGTTGCCGCGCCGCCCCGGCGGATATTCCCGGCCCGAGAGCCGTGACGTGAGCCAGGCCGCCGCCGCGACACGATCCTCAGCGACGGGTCGTCGAGCACCATTTCATCGGACGGGTAGGGTGCGGACATGGCCGACGTGATCATGTACGCGGACACGATCCGCTCCCCCGAGCTCCGGCACGAGGTTCCGGTCGCGGTCGGGGATCCGTTCCTCTACGTGGAGCGGGACGGCGAGCGGCACATCGTCGTGAGCACCGCCGAGATCCCGATCATCTCCGCGGCTGGGGAGTACACCTTTCACCCGCCGGAGGAGTTCGGCCTCGACGAGCTGCGCCGGACGTCGGGGTCGTACGCCGAGCTGGCGAACGAGATCAACCTGCGTGCCGTCAAGGCGCTCGGCGTCGAGCATGCGACCGTCCCGCCCTCGTTTCCGCTGCTCACCGCCGACACGCTTCGCGCGGCCGGGATCGAGCTGAAGCCCGAACGCGACTTCTTCACCGACCGCCGCCGGGTGAAGTCCGGCGCCGAGCTCGCCGGGATCCGTCGCGCGCAGGCTGCGGCCGAAGCGGGGATGGCCGCTGCGGCCGGGCTCCTGCGGCGTGCTGCGACCGACCACGAGGGTGTGCTCGAGCTCGACGGGCGACCGCTGACGGTCGAGTACGTCAAGGAGGCGATCTCGACGGCGTTCATGGCGCACGGCGCTTCTGCCGACGAGTTCGTCGTTTCCCACGGCGCGCAATCGGCGATCGGGCATCACCTCGGCCACGGGAAGTTCCGTGCCGGCGAGACGATCGTGATCGACCTCTGGCCTCGGGATACCGAGTCCGGCTGCTTCGCCGACATGAGCCGGACGTTCGTTGTCGGCGAGGTGCCCGACGAGGTGGCCGAATGGCACCGGCTGACGGTCGAGGCGCACGAGCTCGTGCTCGCCGAGGTCCGCCCCGGGATCACCGGCAGAAGCCTCTACGACCTCGCGTGTGAGCTCTTCGAGGCGGAAGGCCATCTCACGCAGCGGACGAAGATCGCGGGCGAGACGGCGGAGGACGGCTTTCTCTTCGCGCTCGGCCACGGAGTCGGGCTCGAGGTTCACGAGCAGCCGATCCTCGGCATGGTGGGCCACGAGACGATCGTCGCCGGCGATGTGCTCGCGATCGAGCCGGGCGTCTACCGCCGCGGCTTCGGCGGGCTGCGGGTCGAGGATCTCGTGCTCGTGACCGACGACGGCTGCGAGAACCTCACGCACTTCTCTTACGACCTCACTCCGTAGCCCGGCTACCCTCGACGGGTGGTCCGCCGCTTTGCTGCGCTGGTGGCCTGCCTTGCTCTTGCGACGGTGGGAGCGTCCGGCTCCGTTGGTGCCCCTGACTCGAGCCGGTCGGTGGCGCGCGGCCGCGCGCTCGAGGCGTATGCGGCGATGCAGCGCTACTTCTATTCGAGCGAGGATCACTCCTACGCCGGCACCTATCCGCCGCGGCATCGTGCTCAGGCGTGGCCGTTCTCGCAGGCGCTCTGGGCGACCGTCGACCTGGCGGGGCTGCCGGGTGCGAGCGGTGACTCTCGGGAAGATCTGCTCGACCGGATCCGCTCGCTGACGGCCTACAGCCATCCGGAGCACGGGCGCCCGGCCGAGTTCGCCCCGGTCTACGGCGGCTCAGGGGTCGTGTATTACGACGACAACCTCTGGATCGCGCTGGGCCTCGTGGAGGCGAGCCGAGTCACGAAGAGCGCTGCCCCGCTCGCGACGGCGGCACAGCTCTTCACCCTCGTCGAGGATGGCTGGGACGACGACTCGACCCATCCCTGCCCGGGCGGGGTCTTCTGGACGAGGCTCGGCGTGAATCACGACCGCAACACGGTGACCACGGCGAACTCGGCCCTGCTCGCGCTTCGGCTCTACGAGAAGTCGGGCTCGGGCGCCTACCTTGCCTGGGCCCGGAAGGCCTACGGCTGGACGCAGCGCTGCCTCGGTCTCTCGAACGGGCTCGTCGCCGACCACATCGATCTCGGCGGGAAGATCGACACGCACACCTGGAGCTACAACCAGGGTGCGATGATCGCCGCCGGCGTGCAGCTCTACCGTGCAACCGGAGAGCGCCGCTATCTCACCGATGCAGAGCGGACAGCCGATGCGACCCTGAAGGCGATCGGCGACCCGCTCGCCTCGGGCGAGCCGCCCGTCTTCCTCGCGATCTTCTATCGCGACCTGCTCGAGCTCGGCTCGGCGGTCGCCGGACGCCACGACCACGCGGCTATCGAGAAGTTCGCCGACGAGGCCTGGGCGCACTCGCGCAATCCCAGGACGGGCCTCTTCCACTTCGCAGGCCGCGGACCGACGCTGCTCGACCAGGCGGCGATGGTTCAGGTGTACGCCGAGCTGGCTGCCTGAGGCAACTCAGCTGACGACGTTCAGAAAGCGCTCTTCGTCGTCCTCGAACGGCCCGATCACCGCGAGGTGGAGCTTGTCGTTCGCGATCAGGTCGCGTGCGACGCGCTGGATGTCCTCGGCGGTGACGGCGTCGATCTTCTCGAGCAGCTCCTCGGGCTCGAGTGCAGCGCCTTCGAGGACCTCCCGGGTGAGGCCGTACATGATCAGGCCCTGCGGGCCCTCCGTCCGCAGCACGAACCGGCCCTTCACCATCGAGCGCGACTTCTCGAGCTCGTCGGCGCCGACCTCCTCGCTCGCCATCAGCTCGAACTGCTCGACCGTGACCTTGATCGCCTCCTCGATGCGCTTGATGTCGACGCCCGCCTGCGCGTAGAGCGAGCCCGCGTCGGTGTAGGAGTGGTTTGCGCCGTGGACGTAGTAGGCGAGGCCGCGGCGCTCGCGCACCTCGAGAAAGAGGCGCGAGGACATTCCGGAGCCGAGCACCGCCGAGAGCATCTGGAGCGCATAGCGATCGGGATGGTCGATCGGGATGCTCGGGTAGCCGAGGATCAGATGCGCCTGCTCCGCGTCCTTGTAGTGGACGGAGACGCGCGGCCCGGCGGGCCGCGCGAGCTGGGCCGGTGCGGCGCCGCGGTCGCCGTCGCGCGGCACGTCCCCGAGCAGCTCCTCGAGCATCGGCGTGAGGTCGTCGCCGACCATCCCGGCAACGCCCACGACCATGCGGTCGGCCGTGTACCACTCGTCGACGTAGTCGGTGAAGGTGTCGCGGCTTGCGGCGTTCACCGTGTCCTTCGTCCCGATGATCTCCCACCCGAGCGGGTTGTCGCCGTACATCAGCGTCTCGTAGACCGTGCCGATGTGGTCGCGCGGCGTGTCCTGGTACATGTTCATCTCCTCGATGATCACGCCCTTCTCGCGGTCGATCTCCTCGGGCTCGAACTTCGAGTGGCGGAGCATGTCGAGCAGGACGTCGAGCGCGACGTCGCGCTTCTCGCCGGCGCACCGGACGTAGTAGCCCGTGTACTCCTTGGAGGTGAAGGCATTGAACTCGCCGCCGATCCCGTCGATCAGCGTCGTCAGGTCGCGCGAGTTGGGCCGACGCTCGGTGCCCTTGAAGAACATGTGCTCGGCGAAGTGCGCGATCCCCCGATTCTCGGCGCGCTCGTAGCGCGAGCCGGCGGCGACCATCACGAAACAGGCGACCGACTGAGCGTGGGGCAGGGGCGCTGTGAGGACGCGCAGCCCGTTCCCGAGCCTCTCGTGTTCGAACACAGCCACGCTGCGATGCTATAGAGAGAGGTGATGCCCGGCGAAACCCGTCGTACGGTGTTCGCCCAGCCCGAATGGCTTCGGGCGGTGCCGCCGTCGCCCCGTCTCCCGGAGGGTGCACGAGTCGTGTTCGTCGGCTGCGGCACCTCCTTCCATGCGGCGCAGACCGCCGGGCGGGCGATTCAGGCGCTCGAGGCCGTGCTCGCGCCGCCGGACGCCGAGCTGATGGTGTGCGTCTCTCACGAGGGCGAGACCGCGCTGACCGTCGAGGCAGCGCGCGCGTTTCAGGGGCCGAAGTGGCTCGTGACGGGCGCCCGTGACTCACCGCTCGGTGTGCTCGCCGAGGAGATCGTCGTGTGCACGCCCGAGCTCGAGCGCTCGTGGTGCCACACCGCGAGCTATACGTGTGCGGTCGCGGCGCTCGCGGCGATGAACGGCGCGGAGATCTCCGGACTGCCGGCGGCGGTCGAGGAGGCGCTGGCTGCTCCCGCCGAGCCCGTGCCAACGCAGTCGAAGATCCTCGTCGCCGGCGCGGGCCGTGATTGGCCGACCGCGCAGGAGGCCGTGCTGAAGCTGCGAGAGGGCGCCTGGGTTTCCGCCGGCGCGCATCACACCGAGCAGCTGCTCCACGGGCACCTCGCCGCGATCGACGAGAGCGTGCGCGCCTATGTGCTCGAGGGCGAAGGCCGGGCGGCCGAGCGCGCCGCGGATGCGGTCGCTGCCCTCCGCGAGCTCGGCTGCGAGACGACCCTCGTCTCCACCGTTCATCCCGTGGTCGACATAGTCCGCTTCCAGCTCCTCACCCTCGCGATCGCCGAGGCTCGCAGCATCGACCCGGACCCGATCCACCGCGACGATCCTCGTTGGGCCGCCGCCCGCGCCTCTTACGAGTAGCCCGTTCCGGCCATCAACCGGAAGACGACTTCGTCGCAGAGTTCACAAAGCCGGCACAGCTTCAGCCGCCGCGAGCCCGTAGAATCGATCGCGAGGGTGGCGGGACGGCCTCCCCACCCAGATAGGGTGGGGGCTGCGTTTCGGGG
>CAVYAQ010000007.1:0-401293 GCA_963766565.1 uncultured Actinomycetota bacterium | reverse complement strand
CTGCGCTCCAGCGCGGCGAGCTCCAGCGCGGCAAGCTCGGCGCCGTCGAGCTCGATCGGGATCTCGTATCCCTGGCGGCTGTACCGCATGTCGAGGATGAACCGGACATCCTGGTCGGCGACGTCCACGCTCTCGGAGTCGAGCCAGTCGCGCGCCCGGGCGGTCAGCACGTCGAACGGCTTACGGACCGCGTCCGGCGTCGTGGCGGCGATGCTCTTCACGAACGTCTGGCTGAACTCGTTCTTGATCTCGGACGCGATGAAGCCGAGCGCCGAGAGCACCCCCGACTCCTCCGGCACGATCACGGGGTAGCAGTTGAGGATCCGCGCCAACGCGTTCGCGTGCAGCCCGCCCGCACCGCCGAAGGCCACGAGCGCGAAATCGCTGGGCACGCGGCCGCGCTGCACGGTGACGACCCGGAGCGCGCCGAGCATCGCCTCGTCGACCATGCTCACGATCGCGCGTGCGGTCTCCTCGACGCCTGCGCCGCGCACCTCGGCGACCCGGGCGACGGCGTCGTAGGCGGCGTCCGTGTCGAGCTCGAACTCGCCGCCGAGAAGTCGCGGCGGCAGGTGCCCGAGAACGATGTTCGCGTCGGTGACAGTCGCCGCCGTCCCGCCGCGGCCGTAGCAGGCCGGGCCCGGAACGGCACCGGCGCTCTCCGGGCCGACCCGCAGCGCCCCGGTCGCCTCGACGACGTAGGCGATCGAGCCTCCGCCGGCGCCGATGCTGGCGACGTCGACAGCGGGAGCACGCACCGGGAAGTCACCGACCTTCGTCTCCCTCGTGATCTCCGGCCGGCCCGACACGCAGACCGCGACGTCGGTCGACGTGCCTCCCATGTCGAAGGTCAGGATCCGGTCGAAACCCGCGTGAGCGGCGACGAACGAAGCGCCGCTGACTCCGCCTGCAGGGCCCGAGAGAACGGTCTGTACCGCGTTCTTGCATGCCGACTCGAGGCTCATCAGCCCGCCGTCGGACCGTACGACCTGGAGCGGCGCGCGCACCTTCGCCGCTGCGAGCCCGTCCCGGACGTTCGTCAGGTACTTCTCGAGCGCCGGAGCGACGTACGCGTTCATCAGCGTCGTCACGGTGCGCTCGTACTCGCGGAACTCGGGGAGGATCTCGGAGGAGATCGACACCGGAAGATCAGGGGCGACGGATGCGGCGATCTCGGCGATCACCCGCTCGTGGCGACCGTTCGCGTGGGCGTTGAGCAGGCAGACCGTCAGGGCCTCGACGCCGTCGGCGACGAGCTCCTCGACGGCCTCGCGCACCGCCGCCTCGTCGATCGGCTCGACGATCGAGCCGTCGGCGCCGGTCCGCTCGGGCACCTCGCGGACGTAGCGGGTGTCGGTCAGCGGCTCCGGCTTCTCGTAGACCATGAAGCCGAACAACGGCCCCGGCGTCCACGCCTCGGCGAGATGGAGGATGTGCCGGAACCCGCGCGTGACGATCAGGCCGACGAGTGCTCCGCGCCGCTCGAGCACGGCGTTCGTCGCCACGGTCGTACCGTGGAGAATGGCGTCGAACTCGGGCAAGCCGACGTCCGCCCGTGTTGCGGCGAGCCGGATGCCCTCGATCACCCCGACCGACTGGTCCTGGGGCGTGCTCGGCGTCTTCGCGAGCCAGATCCGCTGATCCACGCTGTCGTACAGGACGACGTCCGTGAACGTCCCGCCGACGTCGACCCCGAGCCGGTACTCATGCGGTCTCGCCCGCCAAGACGGCCGCGGCGCGGTACTTCTCCACCCTGACGTCGCAGCTGCGGGCATGGCCCTCGAAGTTCTCGATCCGGCACTGGCGCGCGCAGATCTCGCCGATCATGGCGCTCGCCGCGTCATCGCACTCCTGGAAGGTGACGGTCTTGAGGAACTTCCCGACCCAGAGCCCGCCCGTGTAGCGCGCCGCGCCGCCGGTCGGAAGGATGTGGTTCGTCCCGATCGTCTTGTCGCCGTACGCGACGGTGGTCGCCTCGCCGAGGAAGAGCGCGCCGTAGTTCGACATCCGCTCGAGGTACCAGCGCGGGTCCGCGGTATGGATCTCGACGTGCTCGAAGCCGTATGCGTCGGCGGCGGCGAGCGCCTCGTCATCCGAGTCGACGACGACCACCTCGCCGTAGCCCTCCCACGCCTGGGCCGCGATCTCGGCGGTCGGCAGGGTCTCGAGCTGCACGGCGATCTGGCGCAGCGTCTCCTCGGCAAGAGCCTGCGACGTCGTGACGAGCACGGCCGGCGAGGCAGGGCCGTGCTCGGCCTGACCCAGGAGGTCGGCTGCGACGATCACCGGGTCGGCGGTCTCGTCCGCGACGACGAGGATCTCGGTCGGGCCGGCGACGAGGTCGATACCCACCTTCCCGAACAGCTGGCGCTTGGCCTCGACGACGTACGCGTTGCCAGGGCCAACGAGGAAGTCCACCGGATCGATCGTCTCGGTCCCGAGCGCGAGCGCGGCCAGCGCCTGGACGCCGCCCAGGATGTAGATCTCGTCTGCGCCTGCGAGATGCATGGCGGCGACGGTGGCGTCGGGCACGCGCCCGTCGAGCGGCGGCGTGCAGGCCGCGACCCGCTCGACGCCTGCGACCTTCGCCGTGACGATGCTCATGTGGGCGGAGGCGACCATCGGGTAGCGGCCGCCCGGGACGTACGCGCCGACGTTCTTGATCGGGATGTGCCGGTGGCCCAGCCGGACACCCGGGAGCGTCTCGACCTCGAGATCCGTCATCGTCGCGCGCTGGGCGCGGGCGAACGTCCGCACCTGCTCCTGGCCGAACGCGATGTCGTCGAGCACCTGGGTCGGGACCCGCGCGAGGCTCGCCGCGATCTCGTCGGCGTCAGCCGGAAGGCCTCCGGCTCCCAGCCGTCGAGACGGGCCGAGTAGCGCCGTACCGCGGCTTCTCCCTCCGCGGCGACGGCGGAGACGATCTCGTCTACGACCGCCGCGACGGCTTCGTCGTTTTCTGCGCGCTCGATCGCTGCGCGAGGGCTTCTTGAGCGTCTCCACAACCTTTCTCTCTCTCGGATTGACTACGTATGCATAAACCTCAGATGGTGATCTTGTCAAATCGCAGCAGGTGCCGTCTGCGATGCTCCGGACATGGCCGTGACGAGCAAGGACATCGCGCGCAAGCTGATGATCAGCCAGTCGACCGTGTCCCGCGCGCTCCGCGGCGATCCCCGCGTCGCCGCAGATACGGCGGCCCGCGTGCTCGAGGCCGCGCGCCAGATGAACTACACGCCGAACCTCGCCGCCCGGAGCCTGATCACCCGCCGGACCGGCACGGTCGGAGTGGTGGTGAGCGACATCACGAACCCGTTCTACCCGGAGCTCCTCGACATCCTGCACAACGAGCTGGCGCTTGCCGGCTACCGGACGATCCTCTTCAACGAGCAGACGGACGCCAGCGTCGAGCAGCACGTGGGCGAGCTGGTCAACGGGGCCGCGGTCGACGGGCTCCTCTACGTCTCGGCGACGCTCGGCACCCCGCTCCCCGGGCACGGGGCGCGTGAGCTTCCCGTGGTGCTCGTGAACCGCTACATCGACTCCGCCCCCGTGGACACCGTCGTCTCCGACAACTACCGGGGAGGCCGGCTCGTCGCCGAGGCGATGGTCGCGCTCGGCCACCGGCGGATCGCGCTGATCACCGGCCCCGAGAACACGACGACGAGCCGCGATCGCGAGCGCGGCTTCCGGGAGCAGCTCCTGGCGAGCGGCGTCCAGCTCGACGAGACGCTCCGCCGCGTCGGCCAGTTCAGCCACCACAGCGGATACCAGTGGTGCCTCGACCTCCTCGCGGCCGAGCCCCGCCCGACGGCGGTCTTCGCGGCCAACGACGTGATCGCGTTCGGAGCTCTCGACGCTGCGCGTCGGGTCGGCGTTCGCGTCCCCGCCGAGCTCTCGATCGTCGGCTTCGACGACATCGACATGGCCGGCTGGGAGGGCTTCAACCTGACGACCGTCCGCCAGCCGCTCGCCGAGATGGGCCGCGCCGCCTCGAAGCTCCTGATCGAGCGGATCGACCTCGGAGGCGAGCTTCCTCCGCGCAGGCGCATCTTCCCGGTCGGCGTTGTCCACCGGGACACGCTCGCCGCCGCGCGGCACGACCTGAGTAGCCACAGCCCAGGACGACGGCCGATTGACAGGCTCTCGCTCACGTTGTATTTTCGCCGGATTGTATGACTACGTATGCATTGTCGCCGCTGCCTAACCAGTCCGTCCCCCGGCTGTCCAACCTCTTACCAGGCGACGTGCACGAACCGCTCCGGGATCGTTCATCAATCGTTCGAATCGAAAGGACGTAACAGCATGACGCGCAAGACATTGCGGTGGCTTTCGCCCGTGGCGCTCGTGGCGGCCGCGGCCGTCTTCGCCACCGGCGCACTGGGCTCCAGCCAGGCGGGCCCGCTTTCCGGTAAGAAGGTCGGGGTCATCATCTGCACGAACCAGAACCCGTTCTGCGCGGCCTGGGCCAACTCGGTCAAGAGCGGTCTCGAGAAGCAGGGGGCGAGCGTCACGGTCCTCACCTCCCCGTTCGATCCCGCGGTCGACGCGCAGAACATGAACCGCCTCATCGCAGACAAGCCCGACCTCATCATCTCGGTGCCGTCGAGCGCATCCGCGATCGTGCCGTCCTACATCCGGGCGAAGGCAGGCGGGCATCCCGGTCCTCGGCGCCATCGGACGCCAGTCGGCGGCCGGCGCGAAGCTCGTCACGGCGGAAGCACGCACGGACGACCCGGCACTCGGTAGGTTCGCAGCGATGAACCTCGTCGAGGGCATGAAGAAGGCCGGCTTCACGAAGGGCAACGTGATCGCGCTCACGGGCACCGCCAGCCAGAACAACGTGACCGATCGCATGGCGACGTTCACCGCGTACATGAAGAAGTTCCCGCAGTACAAGGTCGTCGCGATCGAGGACGCGAACTGGGACCAGGCGACGTCCGCCAAGGACACGCAGCAGCTGCTCTCCAAGTACGCCTCGCAGGGCGGCATCCAGGGCGCCTACGGCATGGCCGACAACATGGCCGTCGGGATCATCCAGGGCGCCAAGCAGGCCGGCGTTCCGATCGGCGTCGCCAAGAAGGGCCTGATCATCTCGGGCAGCAACTGCCTCGCGGTCGGCATCAACGCGATCAAGTCCGGCCAGGAGTACGGCACGGGGACCCAGGCGCCGCAGGTCGAGGCGGCACTCGCGGTCAAGCTGGCGGCTCAGATCCTGAGCGGCAAGACGCCGAGCCCGAAGGTTCAGTACGTCAAGGAGCAGCGCATCACGTCGGCGAACGTGGCGCAGCTCTCGAAGCTCTGCACCTTCTAGCGAGACCAGCTCCGATTTCGATATGAGCGGAGAACGGGATCCGGCGGCCGGTTCGGCCGGATCCCGTTCTGCGTCCGAGGATCAGTCCGGGCCGGCGATTCTCCTCGAGGTCATCGACCTCTCCAAGTCGTACGGGCCGGTCAAGGCGGTTCGGGCCTCTCGCTCGATGTCCGTGTCGGCGAGGTGCATGCGATCTGCGGGCACAACGGCGCCGGCAAGAGCACCCTTGTGAAGAGCCTCGTCGGCCTCGTTCGACCCGACGAAGGGATGATCCGGCTCGACGGGCAGGAGCTCTCGCTCCGCAACTCCCACGAGGCGCAGGCGCACGGGATCGCGCTCGTGAACCAGGAGCTGAGCCTCGTCCCCGAGCTCAGCGTCGAGGACAACATCTTCCTCGGAGGGCTGCACGTCCCCCTGCTCTACCGGCGGCGCCGGCTCTCGGAGCAGGCGCGAGCCGTGCTCGACCAGCTCGGCCTCCGCCACGTGCAGCTCGGGACCGCGGTCGAGACGCTCTCGATCGGCGAGCGGCAGCTCGTCGAGATCGCCCGCCTGCTCGTGCGCGACGCTCGCCTGCTCATCCTGGACGAGCCGACCGCGACCCTGAGCAAGCCGGAGATCGAGCGCGTGTTCAGGGCGACCCGCGAGCTCGTCGCGCAGCAGCGCAGCGTCATCTTCGTCTCGCACCGCCTCGACGAGGTCTTCGAGCTGTGCGATCGGGTGACCGTGCTCCGGGACGGAGTGTGCGTCGGCACGCACGAGATCCACCAGATCGACCGGCGCTCGCTGATCGAGCACATGCTCGGCGAGATGGAGGGGGCGAAGGCGCAGATCGAGCACGAGCACGTCGCTGCCCGGCTCCGGCGAGGAGGCCGTCAGGATCGAGCGGCTGCACGTTCCCGGGAGCGTCGAGGAACTCTCCCTCACGCTCGAGAGCGGTATCATCACCGGGCTCGCAGGGCAGGTGGGCTCCGGCACGAGCACCGTCCTTCGTGCGCTCGGCGGCCTCGTCCCGAATGCCTCCGGCGCGGTCGAGGTCGGCGGCCGGAAGGTGCTCCTGAACACGCCGAGGCGCGCGGCGGCGGCGGGCGTCCTCTACATCCCGAACGACCGCCAGCGCGAGGGCCTCTTCCTCGGCCAGACGGTCGAGCGCAACCTGACGGTCGACGCGGCTCCGGCGGCTGAGCCGGCTCGGCGTCCTCCTTCGCCGCCGCGTCCGGCGGAGCGCCCGCGAGCTCGCGGCCATGGCGCTCGTTCCCGCTCGACCGGCTCGGCCTTCCCGCGCAGAGCCTCAGCGGGGGAAACCAGCAGAAGGTGCTGCTGAGCCGCGCGATGCAGCTCGAGGGCACGGCGCTGCTCGCCCTCGACGAGCCGACCCGCGGCGTCGACGTCGGGGGCCGGGCCGAGATCCACAACCTCGTCCGGGAGGCGGCCCGCAACGGCACCGCGGTGATCTTCTCCTCGACGGAGCTCGACGAGGTGCTCGACCTCGCGGACGTCGTCGTCACGATCTTCGCGGGCCGCATCGTCTCGGTCGTCCCGCGGGCCCAGGCGTCGGCCTCGGCGATCCTCGCGGACATGACGACGAGCCATAGCGCACAGGCCGGGGTGCCGTCGTGAGCGGCCCGATGACCGCGGCCATGACCCGCTTCGGGTTCGAGCGCCGCGCGCTGGGCCTGGCCGACCTCGCGCTCGGGATCTGGATCGCGGGCCTGGCGGTGGTGACGGTCTACGGCGCCACGACGACAACGGGCTTCCTGACCTGGAGCAACTTCAAGGCGATCCTCACCGCCGCGGCGTTCGTCGGGATCATCGCGGTCGGGCTCACGGTGATCGTGCTGAGCGGCAACCTCTTCTCGCTCGCGCTCGGGCAGACCGCCGCGATCTCGGCGATGGTCTTCCTCTACGCGCTCCGGATCGACCTCGGCGCCGCGATCGCGCTCACGCTGCTGCTCGGCCTCGCGATCGGCGCCGTTCAGGGGTTCGCGGTCGGCGCGTGGGGAGCGAACCCGATCATCATCACGATCGGCGCGGCGGGCCTGATGGAGGGCATGGCGGTGTGGCTCTCCCACGGCCAGAGCATCGTCCCGCCCGACGGCGCAACGAGCTGGGAGCGGCTTGCGAATCCGGTTCTGGGGCTCCCGGCACCCGTCTACATCTTCATCGTCGTCACGATCCTGCTCGCGGTCGTGATGCGGCGGACCCGGTTCGGGCGCCAGATCTACTTCCTCGGCGAGAACCGCGTCGCCGCGCGTGCGGCCGCTCTGCCGATCACCCTGCTGACGGTCGGCGCGTTCGGGATCGCGTCGCTCTACACGGCAGGGTCGGGAATCCTGATCGGCGCATCGAGCGCCAATGCGTCGCTCCTGCTCGTCGGGAGCTACACCTACGACGCGATTGCGGCCGCTCTGGTCGGCGGCAACGCCGTCACGGGAGGGCGCGGATCGATCGCGAGGACGGCCGCGGGAGCGATCTTCATCGCGACGATCTCGGACATGCTGCTCCTACGCGGTTACTCGACCGGCGTCCAGATCCTGATTCGCGGCATCATCGTCGTCGTTGTCGTCGTCCTGACGAACCTACGGGAGCGCAGTCGATGAGCGCGATGGCGGCGATGAGTCGCCGGCCTCGCGCCCGTGCGCTCGCGCCGTACGTGATCCTGGCCCTGATGATCCTGGCGCTGGCTCTCGTGCCCGCGCTGACTCAGTACCCCGTTCGCACGGCGAACGTCTACGACATCTTCCAGAACTTCGCCTCCTACGGGCTCGTTGCGCTCGCGCTCGGCGTGACGATGATTGCGGGCGAGTTCGACCTCTCCGTCTCCTCCGTCTACCTCTTCGGCGGCATGGTCGCCGTGCTGACGGGCGGGGGCTCGCCCCTGGCCGGGATCATCGCCGCGCTGGGCGCGGCGATCGCCGTCGGCCTCGTCCAGGGCGGCCTGATCGCTCGGTTCCGGCTGAACTCGATGCCGGTCACCCTCGGCGGCTATCTGATCGTCCTCGGGATCACGTACATCCTCGGTCATTCGAAGAGCGTGATCTACAACAACTACACGGTCGGCCTCAGGCTCGACAAGCCCGTCCTGCAGATCTTCTCGATCAGGAGCCTCATCTCGCTCGGGATCTTCGTCGTCGCCGCCCTCGTGCTCCGGTACCTGCGGGTCGGCCGGGACATCCGGGCGATCGGCGGCGATCGGCGGGCGGCGCGCGTGGCCGGCGTCCCCGTCGACCGGCTGCTGATCGGCGTGTTCGTGATCGCGGCGCTCGGCGCCGCGCTGCCGGGCGCCCTGCTCAGCTATAGCCTCGCAACGGCGAGCCCGACCAACATCGGCTTCGACGTGCTGACCTTCTCCGCGACCGCGGCCCTCATTGGCGGCGTCAGTCTCTCGGGCGGCAAGGGGAGCCCGGTCGGGATCGCGGCCGGCGTCCTGTCGCTGAGCGTGCTCGAGGAGATCCTTGCGATCATCGGCTCGCCCGACTACGTCTCGAGCCTGATCACCGGCGGCCTCCTGATCGTCGTGACGATCGTCTGGGCGCCCGAGATGTCGGAGTGGTTCCGCACGACCCGCATCGCCTCGACGGTCGAGGAACGCGCGTGACCGGAGCCGAGCAGATCCGCCTCGATCCGGATCCACTCGAGACCCGGCGGGTCAGGCCTCACCGCTTCCGAGACCGAAAGCTGCGTCGGAGCTAGATCGGGGCTACTTCCAAGCGTTGGACGTGGACGGCGCCCGCTCGTGCAGGCAGCGCCCGTGCTGTGGCTCAGCTCGGATCGACGCCATCGGTCATCCGTTCGCCGCATCTTCTTTCATCCGGTCACGGACGCGTGGCCCTCTGGGCAGGCCTCAGCCCGGGCTGGTCGCAGGGGCAGGGCTTGGAGTCGTTTTCGGGGTGAGTCTGGCGGAGGCGACGTAGGCGACGACGACGGCGAGGATGATGAGCGGCTCGAGGGTGATCGCGTCGGCTTGCAGGAAGACGCTCGCGAGGAGGACGGAGGTGAGGGGGAGGCGGAGCATGGCGACGCTCATCGCGCCGATACCCATTCCGACGCCGGCGATCATGGGGAGGCCGGGTGCATGTGAGAGGGCGATGCCGCCGGCGGCACCGAGGAAGAGGGCGGGAAAGACGGGGCCGCCCCGGAAGCTGCTCAGCGAGAGGCCGTAGGCGAGGCCCTTGCAGGCGAAGAGGAGGAGCAGCGCTCCGACCGACCAGCTTGCGGCGGTCTGGACGAGGTTGGGGAGCTGGTCCTGGCCGGAGAAAAGCACCTCCGACGAGCTCCTGCCCGTGGCCTCGGCGAACCCGACCGCAAGCCCGGCGACCGCGAGGCCGACGACCGGGGTCAGCGCGACGCTGCGCCGCTCGATGATCGGCTGGAGGAACAGGCCCAACCGGCGGATGGCTGTCCCGGCGAACGCGGCGGCGATGCCGATCGCGACCGCCCAGAGGAACTCGGCGCCGTCGGGTTTGCCGAAGGGAGGGATGCTGGGGATCGCCAGCGAGAAGGTCCCGAACCCGGTCCACGCATCGAGGCCGACGAAGATGAGCGATCCGATCCCGGCCGCGAGCAGGCCCGGTACGAGCACTACTCCCATCATCGGGCCGCCGAGCCCGGCGACCTCCATCAACAGGAACGCCCCGACGAGCGGCGAGCCGAGCAAGGTGCTGATCGCGGCGAAGCTGCCCGCCGCGCCGATCACCGCGGTCGCCTGTGCGGGGGCGTCCTTCTTCAGCAGATGCAGGCCCAGCACGCCGATGCCGCTCCCGATCGCGATCAACGGCGCCTCGGGCCCGAGCACGACACCGAGAGCGAGCGTCGCGAGCGACGCAAGCACGATCCCGGGCAGCTCAATCGGCATCACTGGCCCGCCCGTCTTGAACCCCTCCGCCGGCTTGTGCCCAGCGCTGCCGGGTAGATAGCGAATCGTCAGCGCAACCAGGAGCCCTGCCAACGTCGGCCACGGAAGCGGCCACCAGACCGGCTCGGCGCTGTACCCCACCTCCTTCGGCAACGTCGTGAACACATACGTCTGGGCCTCCGAGACACCCTTGAGGAAGAAATAGGCGACGAACGCAACAACCACACCCACGACCGCGCCGAACACGAGCAGCACCAGATAACTCCGGCTCCGAAGAAGCTCAACCGGATCCGGCGCAGCAGGAGGAGGCGGTGAGTGTTGGAGATCGGCGCTCGTCACGGCCGCCCCGACACTACAAGTCGAAGAAGGTGCCTGGTGCTCGGCCCCTCACCCAGCGACGTTCGGGGATGGCTGCCGGCGACATCGTCCGGAGCAAGAGCACGGCGTCCGTTATGGCCGGGCAACGTGTTTCCGAACGAGCATGAGGAGGTTCGCGAACGTCACGTTCGCCCCGGTTTCGCCGGCTCACTGGTCGTCAGCCGCAGGGATTGGGGAGCACCGGGGCGCCGTCACCAGGTGACGGCGCCCCGGAATCGGGCTGCTCCTGGGGTTTAGTGGATGCCGGGCAGGACTCGCGTGCCCTCGATCCGAACCGCTTGGAGGGCGTCCGGGTCGAGCCCGAGCAGTTCGAGGATCGTCGGCGCGACCTGGGTCGTCTCGACCCAGTCGTGCACACTCGCCGGCTGTACGGCACCGGGGGCGTAGACGACAAGCGGCACCTCGCGGTCGGCCGGGTTGTCCCCGCCATGCTCCGCGATCTTGGTGCCTCCGGTGTAGACGACGCCGACCTGAACGCGGCCGAACACGTCGGGATGGCGTGGATCGGAAGGTCGCACACCGAAGAAGTTCGCTGCAGCCTTTCCTGCGTAGATCTGTGCCAGGCCGGAGTGGTGCAGCGTTCGCGTGTCGCCGCTGTAGGTGACGCCGGTTGCGTCGTGGCTCCACAGATAGTCCTGAACGAAGTCGGCCGCCCGCTGCGAGTCATCGGACAGGTAGCTCTGCCAGAGGTCGTCGTCGGTGCCGGCGACGATCAGGTTGCCGGCGCCGGGATGAGCCGTAGTCCACGCCGCATTGATCGCATCGATGATCGGGCCGTCCTTGATCCGGGTCAGCTGGTTCGGGTCCTGCGGCGACTGCCCGTGCTTCGCGGTGATGATGATCGCCGTCGAGCCGGCCAGTCCCTGGGCCTGGATCTCGTCCACCATTCGCTGCAGTTGCGCGTTGATGTAGTCGAGCGCGTTGCTCAGCAGCGGGCCGGGTGTGGTCGTCCCCGGCAGGTATCCACCCGCCAGAACCGGGCCGCCGATCGTGGCCTCGGAGCTGAACAGCTTCTCGGCTGTCGAGACTGTCTGGAAGTTCATCCCGAAGATCGCCGGCGTGCCGGGCTTCGGGCCTGTGCCGGTGTGATCGTACCCGTCGATCTCGTTGATGATTGCCTGCACCTTGTAGCCGTCGTACTGCTGCGTCGCGGCGTTGTCGTCGGTCCAGCTGATGTCGCCGGGGTACGGGGTTCCGTCCGGCTCGATCGCCGTGGAGTCGATCTCGGGGGTGAACAGGTCGTCGATCCCGTCGCCCGACGGTCCGTTGAACGACTCGTAGACCGGGTGCTTGTCCGACCACGCGGTCCTCATTCCGGCCGCCTTGGCCACCTCGAACATCGTGTTCACCTGCAGATAGGAATGCGGCCAGATCGGCATGCAGGTCTTCGGATCGACCGGGAACGTCGCCGAGTTCAGGACCGTCTGCGGGTTGCCGGTCATCTGCATGATCAAGCTGGGATTGCTCTCCAGTCCGGGAATCATCTGGCCGGCGTCGAGCCGGGTGGCGTCGAGGTCGTCGGGTGAGTCGTAGATCACGTCGCCACCGGTCGGGCCGGTGCACGAGGTCGTGCCCGCCTCGTAGGTGTCGTGGTTGTACTCGACGTCGTAATACACGCCGGTTGCGCGCGGGTCGCCGCCGGTCATCAGCGCGGTTCCGCCCGGATCCGAGTCCGAGGGGTCCGAGGTGTGGTTGTTCGAGTACACCGCACCACCGTCTGCGAGCTTCGCGAGCTCGGAGCCCGGATGCTGCGCGACGTACCAGTCGAGGTCGGACTGGTGCATCCCATCGACCGAGATCAGAAGGACATGCCGGATCGGGCTCCCATTCCCAGGCCTATGGCCGTTCCCGTTCCCGTGGTCGGCAACTGTGCTGTTGGCGGACAACGCAACCGAGACCGCCGAAACTCCAACAATCAACGCGCCCAGCACAACTCCCGCGACCTTCGCGTGATGCTTCATTCTCGAATCCCCCCTTCGTTGAACCTGCCTGAGGGCCACGCTAGTTCACGGCTCCTGACAACTGTCTGACCGAGAGGTAACAAGGTTGTGAAAGTGCTGGACGACGCCGCGGGGCCGCAGGAGCGATCCCGTCACGCTCGGGCATCCGCGTCTCTGGAGGTGAGCGAGCTCGGACTGCGGTGCCGGCCTGGTCTCGTGGTCATCAGCTGAAGGCCGGCGAACGAGGTGAGCGCGATCCCGACACCGAGCAGCGACCCTCCGATCACATCCGAGAGCCAGTGCACCTGGAGGTAGGTTCGGCTCCAGGCCATCCCGAGGACGCCCAGCGCTGCGAGCGGCCACCACCAGCGCCCTCGATGGGGGCCGGGCGTCGTGAAGAGGAGGACGAGCGCAACACAGGTCGCCCCGGCGTAGGCCGCGTGCCCGGAGGGAAAGGACGAGCCGACCGGATGAACGAGGCCGTCGGGTGGACGCGGCCGGCCGACGAGGACCTTCAGCAGTGTCGAAGCGAGCGGCGTCGCAGCCTCGGTCACGGCGAACGCAAGCAGTGCGACCCATCGCCGTCGGCTCGAGAGCACGATCCCGATCACGGCGAGCGACAGCACCCAGCCGAAGCCACGGCCAAGCCAATTGAAAACCAGCGCGAGATTCGTGAGCGGAGACGTGCGGAGGTCCAGCATCGCCTCCGACCAGCGCTGATCGACCCCGAGCGGCTCCGTCGGGACGATCAGCGCCATCACCAGTACTGCACCGAGCAACGACACGCCAACGCCGAACGCGCGGGCAGGTCGCGGCAGGAAGCACTCCGGATGAGCGTCGAGGCGGCTCATGTCTGCACGGCAAGTCTCCTCGTTCTCGTTCAGAGGCACGGGGTGCTGGTTCGACCGAGCTCTGAGGTTCATGCGGCTGCGGATTCGCGACGCGTCGACCACGCAAGGACGTCACGCTCCGGCAGGCCGGCTGTTCCGGATCAGGCGGAGTGCAGCGGGCGATGCATCAGCTCCGATTCAGGCCTCTTGGGGAGCCTGTTCCTCGTCACCGTGGAGATGGGGTAGATGGGGATGGTGGATCTCGTCACCGTGGAGATGGGGTAGATGGGGATGGTTGATCGGATCGGCGTAGACGAGCTCGACGGGGGTGACGTCGGGCTTCTTGATCTGCAAGTACGCCACGAGGCAGACGATGATTCCGAGGAACAGGTAGCTCGTGACGGTTGTCCCGAGGTTCAGGCCCTGGTTGCCCCGCTGGGAGAGGAAGTCGCCGGTCGAGGCTCCCAGTGGCCGAGTCATGATGTAGGCGAGCCAGAACGCCAGAACTCCGTTGATGCTCGTGAACCTCCAGAGGGCGGCGATCACGGCGATTACGGCGACGAACAGGAGCAAGGTTGTGAGGTAGCCGAGGCTGAACTTCTCGGCGACGAGGTCACCGACTGCGGTGCCGGTGGCGAAGGTTACGAGGATTGCGAGCCAGTAGAAGACCTCGCGGCGGTGCGTCCGGATCGAATGCATCGACAAGGTTCGCTCGACCAGCCACCACACCAGGAACACCAGTGCCAGCAGCGTGACCGAGACGATCGTGATCGCCCACATGTTGTTTGGAGTCTCGCCGTTGCCTTCGAACTGATCGGTGATCTGCGTGCCCACCACGCTGATCACGACGATGCATGCCCAGTACACGGACGCCACGTAGCCCCTGCGCGTGAACTGAATTGCCAAGAGGACCGCGAGCACGCCCATCGTGACGAGCATCACCTTGACGGATGCGACGTCCAGGGCATGCACGGAAGGGTCGGCACCGCCGGCCCAGGTGGCGGTGAGGTTGTCCGAGAAGGTCTCGCCGATCGTCGTGCAGAGGCACTTGATGATCCAGAAGATCAGGATCACCTCCGGAACCTTGTTGAGCATCTGCCGGACGGTTCTCCGGCCCGGAGCGGTGGAAGGAAGGGGGGCAGCCATCGGGCCTGCAGCCTAGGTGGGGTTACCTGACGATCTCCTGACCGGTTGACAGCGCGTGCAACTGCAGTGCTCGACGAGAGCTTCCCGCACGCCTCGATCCGCCACTACGGCGTCCGACCAGCCTCCAGACCCGCGGCGTTATCGTCCGAGCCGAGGTCGAATTGCCCTGGCGCCGTCCGCGGGATCAGTCATTCGCGGTTGGTCTCGAGCCGCAGACCGGCGAGGCAGTAGAAGACCGCATAGGCGACGGTCAAGAAGCTCGTGAGCACGACAAGCGACGCGAAGAGGCGTGGGTGATGGAGGGGGTTCTCGAGCCGTGTGTCGATCACGTGGACGACCCTGAGCGGATGGAGCAGAGCGTCCCAGCTGTTGAACCCGATGTAGCGGCCGATGTAGACACCGAGGCTCCCGAGTGCGAGAACGGCGACGACGCCGAACCAGCTCAGAAGAGACCCTGCCGAGCGGCGCCACAGCGTCTGCATCAGGTACAGCGAGAAGAACCCGAGCAGCAAGGCGGTCCAGGCGAACGCGGAGAGCATGAGGCCGTCGTACCAGAGCGGCGTGGTCGGAGACTCGTGGAGGTGGATGAAGTCCGTGAGCATGTACGGCGCGTTCGGAAAGAACAGAAGCCAGAGCACTCCGAGGGCCGTCGCGATCAGACCATGGCCGCGACGCGCGAACTCGTAGGCCGACACAGCGAACGCGACCGGAATCCAGGCCAGGAAGAGATTCCAGTCGAGAAAGCGATAAAAGGAATCGTGGTCGTACCGGCTGCGGAACTCCACGAGCGAAACACACAATGCGGATGCAACCGCCAGCGCCAGTAGTAGGCCGAGCATGCTGAGTGTTCGACGGTTGCGCATGTCAGCCGTCGATCCTCAACGGATCACTGGTGCAGTTCGCGGTCCGAGACCGGAATGATCTCAGCGAGCAGCGCCCGTGCAGTCGCAATCAGCGGGACAATGCCCTTGGCCTCGTACCGTCGCAGGCATTGCTCTGCGGTTTGCCGTGCCTCCTCGGCCTGGCCGTTGCTTGCGAGGATCTCGGCGAGTGTGAGGTACGCGTCCGAGAAGAGTGGGACGGGCGACTCGGTGCCGCGTGCGATCGCGGATCGAACGAGTGCCTCCGCTTCGTCCAGGTGCCCGCGGCGTGCCATGATCCGCGCGCGGAGCACGAGCAGTTCCTCATCGTCGGTGGGATCGCCGAGTCGCGCTGCGATCGCCACCCATTCCTCGGTTTCTTCGACGCGGCCCTGGGACTCGAGCGCCCTGGCGACCAAGAGTGCCTCCGCGCTCTGGTACGTGCGGTCGCCCATCTCCTCGAGCACGAGGTAGGCGGCACGGGCCTCTCGTTCGGCCGTTTGGTGGTTGCCGGCCAGCATCTCGATCATCACGACCACGTCCGTGCTGTGGGCCCTGAGGTGACGTAGACCGAGATCGTCCATGATCTCTCGGGCTTGCGTGACCGCTTCGCGGCTCGGGTCGAATCGGCCTGCGAGCCCCTCGAGCCCCCCGATCCGAACAAGGCAGTTGGCCTTCGTTCGCCGGCTTGCCGCTTCGTGCAGGATTGTGCGGCAGCGAGCAAGCGCCGGCTCGACCGGCTCGGGCCCCCAGAGCGCGGCCGAGACGATGTATCCGATGATGGCCGCCTCGCGCCGTTCGTCTCCGGCACGTCGCGCCTGGACAAGCGCACGTTCCCGGAGGTCGGAGCCGGCCGCATAGTCGTCGTTCCAGTTCGCGAGCCTGCCCAGCAGTGCGAGGGCGTCTGCTGCGCCTCGGTGATCGTCGGCGTCCTCGAACACGGCAACCAGCGGTTCGAGGTCGCGTTGAATCTGTGTGTGCGTCGGCGAGCCCTGTGTTTGCATCCGGACGAACGCCAGCCGGACCTGGGCTCGAGCCCGAAGGAGCTCGTCGCCGTCGCGGGCCGCCTGCACGACCGTCTCCACGAGTAGCGACTCCGCCTCGGTCAGCCGCCCGGCTTCCAGCAGCGCTTCGCCAAGCTCGACCTCGAGCTCGGTCCGCGCCTTGTCTCCTTCTCGGGTGAGCGCAGCTGCGCGTTCCAGGAGATTGCTTGCAGCGTCCATGTCGCCTCGATCGAGCGCGCGCCTGCCCGCGGCAGCCAACCTGGTGACGGCCCGGCCTGCGAGCGCGTCGCCGGACTGGCCGAGCTCTTGCCTGAACCGGTAGGCCCGCTCGAGGTGAAAGCCGAGCATCTCATCAAGGTCGGGGAGGTCGGCTCCGTGCTCCTCGAGCCAGTCCGCGAAACGCTCGTGCAGCTCTGCTCGCGTCGTCTTTGGCAGCGCGTCGTACGCAGCGTCTCGGCTCAGGAGGTGCCGGAAACGGAAGGCATCCTCGCCCGGGACCTGTGCTTTGTCGGGACGAATGAGCTCCTTGCGAACGAGCGCGGTCAAACGCGCCGTGAGCGAGGTCTCTTCGGGGCACAGTGCCTGAAGCGCGCCCAGGTGGAAGACACGGCCCTCGATCGACCCGCACTGCAACACGGCGCGTTCGGCCGAGTCGAGCTGGTCGAGCCGCGCAGCGAGCAGTGCCTGAATCGTGGGAGGAACCATCACCGTCCCGCCGCCGGACTCCTCGAGGAGCGCCACCATCTCCTCGACGAAGAGCGGGTTGCCCTCGGCGGCCTCCCGTACACGGGTTCGAAGGCTCTCGTCCAGATCCGCCAGATTCGCGATCAAGCGCTCGCTCTCCTCGGACGAAAGAGGCTCGAGCAGCACCGTAGTCGTGTTGATCTTGCCGCCGCCCCAGCCGGTTCGCCGGTCGAGCAAATCCGGTCGGGCCATGCAGAGCAGCAGTATCGGCGTACCGCGGGAGAGGTCGGCGACATGCTCGACCAGGTCGAGAAAGGTCTCCTCGCCCCAGTGTAGATCGTCGAATACGCAGACAAGCGGCCTGTCCGAGGCGACCACCTCCAGGTGCTTCCGAAAGGCCCAGGCGATCTCCTCGCTCGAGGTGACCAGCTGCTTGTCCCCGAGGAGGGCCCGGATCGTTTCTGCGGCAACCGGTTCGGGCTCCGCCTCGGGCAGCTGCCCGAGCACCTCCGCGACGGGCCAGTAGGTGATGCCCTCCCCGTACGGGAGACAGCGCCCGCGGACGATGAGCGTGTCGTCGAGCGAGTCCAGAAACTCGGCTACGAGCCGCGACTTGCCGACGCCGGCCGCGCCCAGGATCGTGAACAGCTCGCACGCGCGCTCGGAGGTCGTGCGCTCCCAGACGCTCGCCAGCTGACGCTGCTCCCGCGCACGCCCGACCATCGGGGCGAGTCCATGCCGTCTGAAGCCCTCCCCGCCGTGGACCGAGAGCAGACGGTAGGCGGCGACCGGCCGGGCCTTGCCCTTCAGCTCGAGTGGCGCGAGCTTCTCGACCTCGGCGGCGTCGCGCGCGAGCCGATACGACTCCCACCCGATCAGGATCTCGCCTGGCCGCGCGGCCTGCTCCAGGCGAGCAGCAATGTTGACGACATCGCCCGTGGCGAGCCGCTCCTCGGTGCCGGTCACGACCTCGCCGGTGGCCACACCGACGCGACCCTCGATTCCGAGCTCCGGGAGAGCAGCTCGTATCTCGACCGCCGCCCGCAGCGCCCGGAGTGCGTCGTCCTCGTGCAACACGGGCACGCCGAAGACGGCCATCACCGCGTCGCCGATGAACTTCTCGACGGTTCCGCCATGACGCTCGACGATCGTCTTCGCACGCTCGAAGTAGCGTGCGAGTAGCGCCCTGAGCGCCTCCGGATCGAGTCTCTCGCCGAGCTCTGTCGAGCCGGTCACATCGCAGAAAAGCACAGACACCGTCTTACGCTGCTCCCGGCCGGGGACAGGAGAGACCAGTTCGGCGGCACAGGAGTCGCAAAACCGAGCTCCGGAGCGGTTCCGAGCGCCGCAGTGCGGGCAGACCATGGTTCGAGTCTAGGCAACCTCCAGTCGTGCGGCCTTGCCGGAAGGAGGACGAGCGGGTTCGTCCGATCAGGCCCGATCCGGTCAGGACAGAACCGCCTGCCGTGACGACGATCAGTTGAGCGAGCCCGGCCTTGCACCCCACGCGAGAGCTAGATCCAGTTGCGAACGCGTGCTACTACGAGGGATATCGCTGCGATCCCGATTACCAGGGCGGAGACGAGCCAGAAGAGGGCTGAGTTCAGAAAGACGTCTGGCTTGAAGTTCACGTTCATGCCGGCAATGCCTGCGAGTAGCGCGCCTGGGAGCAGAAGAATCGAGACGAGCGTGAGGATCTTCACGATCTCGTTCGTGCGGTGCTCGGTGCGGACGATCAGGACATCGAAGGAGCTCGCGATCGCGTCCTTGACGTCTCGCGCCGAGGCAAGCGCAGCGTCGAGTCGTGCAGTCAACTCGACGAAGCGCCGGCTCGAGGCCTCGGAGGAGAGAGGGTCGAACTCGGAGTGGCCGAGAGCCGCGAACACGTCGCGATGCGGGGCGAGCGAGCGGCGGAGCCCACCCACTCGTTGGCGCGCCTCGATCAAGAGTTTGATTTGCGCATCCGGGTCACGGCTCGGGGCAGTCAGCGCCTCGATGTCGAAGCTCTCCAGCTGCGCTTCGATCTCGTCGAACGCCCTCAAATAGCTGCTTACGACCCACTCGAGGAGACTTGCGAGGAAGGAAGGGGCATCGAGCATCCCGAGCTCGCCATCACCCGAGGCCGTCTCCCTGAACTCCTCGATCACAGCGACCTCGGCGCTGTGAGCGGTCACAAGCCAGTTCGGCCCGACAAAGCAGTCGAGTTGAACCCGCTCGTTTGCCGCGTCGTCTTCGTCGTCCGACACCGCCACTGCCGTCACAGCGAGATATCCGTCCTCCTGCGAGAGGCTGGCCTTACGGTTGGATGCGGCGAGATCCAGGCCGGTGCGAAGCTCGAAGGCTCTCGCAACCTCGCGCGCCTCGCCCTCGGACGGTTCGGTCAGATCGATCCAGAGCAGTTCATCCTTGCTCAGGCCTCGGAGCGACGACGTCCAATCCTCGACCTGCAAGCCGCGCCTTCGATCGAAGAGATAGGCAGTCAGCAATGTCGCCTCAAGACCATGCCAGGATGCAGCGGCCGCCGAAAGTCACGCAGGACATCGTTCGTTACACCCGATTCCACTCCTCTGCTCCGACAACAGGGCAACCCGCGAGCTGACCTAGCGGCGAGCGACCGGTTGCCTCCGACCGGGCTTTCCGTCGAGGGACACCTCGCGTGGCTAGGCGAGGATGTTCACTGCCCGTGCCGCGACGAGCAGGAGTGTGATCGCGGCGAGCATCGACTCGGCCGCCATCAATGTCTTGGCGCGACGTGTGAGCGGCATCGAGTCCGTCGGGCTGAACGCGATCGAGTTGGTGAAAGAGACGTAGAAGTAGTCCCAGAGACGCGGCGCCCAGCCTTCTCTTGCGAGGCTTGGGTTTTCGTCCTGCGGGAACTGGAAGTCGGGTTTGCGCGGTTCCGTGCTGAGTGCACGAGCGACGGGGCCGCCACAGTCGAGCTCCCAGAACGCGAGCCCGAAAGCCACCGCGTCGGCGAGCCAGACGACGGCGCCGCTGACCAGCAACTGCCGTCCTGTGATCTGCGTGCCCGATGGAGCGACGAGCGACACCACCAGCACGATCACACCCACGACGTTCAGCGCCCAGACGAGCCCGAGCAACGAGATCACGATCTCCCTCCTTCGATCGTGCCGAACCAACCGGCCGAGGCCGAGAAGCAGGGTCCCGGCGAGGAGGACGTACGGGGCGGCGGTGATCAGCCAGATCCACCACAGCGAGTGCCCGAGGAGCTGCCAGTCAGCCTGCCGGCTGACGATCGCCAACAGCACGAGCAGCGCCGCTGCCACCAGCGCGAACGGCGAGGCGTCATCGCGAGCTTCCCGCACCGCAGCAAGCAGGAGAACCGGATCAGGAGGGACACCACCCGAACCGGACGGCGCGGCTAGCTCAGCCATCGCTGGAGCATGCAGATCCGGTCGGACAGGCGGCGCCCGCCGGGACTCACCCCTCGCCGCAAGTCAGCCCCGAACGGGGGGAGAGACAGACAGACCGAACAGCCGTCTGCCTGAGAGAACTGCCGGGCGACGACGAGCGGCTTGGGCGTCATGATCAGCTGGTGACCGGCCGCGACCTCGGCCCGGAGACGCACATTCACATGAACCTTGGAGGTCCATCTCAGGAAGTTCTCAGCGCGCCGGCGCATCGTGGGGACATGCCCCACGATCAACAGCCGACGAAAGGAATTCAGTCCATGCTCTCCCGGGGACTCACCAGGTTCATCGCCGCCGCCGTCGCGGCAGTCGCGATTGCCGGCGGCGCCTACGGCATCGTCAGCGCGACCGCCACCAACAGCTCAGCCGGCGCGACAGCACCCGCGTCTCTCTCGGCAACGTCAGCCCTGCCCGCCGCGGGGGTTCCAACGCTCGGTCTGGACCGGCTGCAGGAGGAGCAACCGGCACGGTTGCAAGCGCCCCCGGATCGAGCTTCACACTCACAACGTCAGCGGGCGAGATGGTGACCGTCAAGCAGGTGTCCTCGACGAGGTACCGGAAGCGGACAAGCCCAATCGCAGCGAGCGCCATCAAGAAAGGCGAAAGCGTCCTCGTGCTTGGGACGACCGACGGAGCGACGATCACTGCCAGCGAGATCATCGTGCAGCCAACTGGCAGTGGATCCGGTACCTCCGCGGGCTCAGCGGTGGTGGCCTTCCAGCGAGGTGCACCGTCCGCGTCAAAGCAGGTCGGTCAGATCCCGGCGAACTACACCGATGGGGTGGGAACGATCGCCGGCGGGGCAACGGCGAACAAGGCGACGGAAGCTGCGCTCGCCGCATACCCGGGAGGCATCGTCGACCGGGTCGTGAAGCTCGGCGACGGCGAATATGAGGTCCACAACATCGGCGTCAACTGGCCCCACCACATCTTCGTCAACCAGGACTTCAAGGTCGTCGGCGCCGATTAGGGACAGCAAACTCTGGGCCGCGCTGGAGGGAACTCCCAGTGCGAAATGCGATCCTGGGATGGAACGGCACTCGCAACTCCAACCGATTTCGATCTGAGCTGCGCACGATGTACTCGATGCGGAAGAGCTTGTTCTGGACGACGCTGCTGGAGCGCTGTTCGGCGCCCTCGCCCTCGCCTCGCTCCAGGCAGCGGGGGCGCAAGCAAGCAGGGCTCATGCGCCGCTCATGCGGATGGCGATGCTTCCCCCGCGAGTGCGGTTGCGTCGCCGCGTTCGACGGGCGAAAGCTCGCATCACGGCTTTGCGGGATCGAGCTCGCTTCGTCGGCCCAACAACTGCGATCCGCGCGAGGGCCGAGTTCATCCGGCCAGGGCTTCTCGCTCGCAACTCGTATGCACGGGGCCGCCTCGAGTCGCAGGTGGCTGAGGGATGCCGAGGCGGGGCGGCCGAAGGGTCGCTCCGCCTCGACCTTCGCGACCGAGCTCCGCTCGTTACTGCAGGCCACTACGGACGGAAGTGATCCGCCCTGTGTTGAAGCCGAGCCAGTGCATCCTGCCGATGTAGCGCGCGTGCTCGACCTTGAGGCAGCGGTCCATGATCACCGTCACGTCGCCGTCCTCGGCGATACGCGCCGCCTCCTCGTTGATGACGCCGAACTGGCACCACAGTGCGCCCGCGTGGATCGTGACTGCTTCCCGGGCGATGGCCGGCAACGCATCCGGCGCACGGAAGACGTTCACGATGTCGACCGGCTCCGGCACCTCCAGCAGGCTCGGGTAGCTCACCTCGCCGAGGACCTCGGTCTCACGAGGGTTGACCGGGATCACCCGGTAGCCGTGGCGCTTGAGGTAGTAACCGACGAAGTTGCTCGCGCGGAGCTCGTTGCCGGACAACCCGACGACGGCGATCGTGCTCGCGCCGTGGAGGACGCGCTGAATCGTCAGGGGATCCTGGTAACGCTCGAGCCAGCTCATGCCACATTCCCGAGGGCCTGCTCGAGGTCCCAGATCAGGTCGTCGAGGGACTCGGTGCCGACGGAGAGCCTGATCGTTCCGGGCCCGACACCCGCGGCCGCGAGCTCGGCGTCGCTCAGCTGGCGATGTGTGGTGCTGGCCGGGTGGATGATGAGGCTCTTCGCGTCGCCGACGTTTGCGAGGTGGGACCAGAGCGTCACGTTGCGGATCAGCTCCTGTCCGCCTTCCCGCCCGCCGGCGCAGTCGAACGAGAACACCGCGCCGGCGCCTCGTGGCAGGTACTTCTCGACGAGCACCCGGTAGCTGCTCTCCGGCAGGCCGGGGTAGGCGACGTTCGAGGCCAGCGGGTGCGAGCCGAGAAAGGCCGCGACGCCACGCGCGTTCTCGACGTGACGGTCCATCCGCAGCGACAGCGTCTCGAGACCTTGCAGGAACAGAAAGGCGTTGAGCGGGGCGAGCGTTCCGCCGAGATCGCGCAGCGTCTCGGCCCGCAGTTTCATCAGGTAGCCGTAGGTCCCGAACGTCTCGTGGAACTGGAGGCCGTGGTAGGCGGACGACGGATCCGCGATCACCGGGAACCGTCCGTTCGACCAGTTGAATGTGCCTGCCTCGACGACGACGCCGCCGATGCTCGTTCCGTGCCCGCCGATGAACTTGGTCGCGGAGTGGATCACGATGTCGGCACCCCATTCGATCGGGCGGCACAGGTAGGGCGTTGCGAACGTGTTGTCCACGATCAGTGGCAGCTCGTGATCGTGCGCCACCGAGGCCACGGTTTCGATGTCGAGCACGTTGCCGGCCGGGTTGCCGATCGTCTCGCCGAAAAACGCCTTCGTGTTCGGGCGCATGGCTTCCCGCCATGCGTCCGGGTCGTCAGGATCGACCCACGTCAACTCCACGCTCAGCTTGCGCAAGAGGTGCTTGAGCTGGTTCACCGTTCCGCCGTACAGGGCCGATGAGGACACGACGTGGTCGCCCGGCTCGAGCAGCGTGAACAACGCGGCCGCCTGCGCGGCGATCCCGCTGGCGAATGCCACCCCGCCGGCCCCGCCTTCGAGGTTCGCCACCCGCTCCTCGAAGACGGCGACGGTCGGGTTCATGATCCGGGAATACGTGTTCCCGTACTCCTGGAGGTTGAAGTACGCGCCGGCCGACTCGGGGTCCTCGAACACGTAGCTCGTCGTCTGGAAGATCGGGACTGCGCGCGCTCCGGTGTTCGGGTCGGGCCGCTGCCCGGCGTGGAGCTGGCGTGTCTCGAATCCGAACTCTCGGGCCGGTTCGGGGAGGTTGGGCTCGGCCGTCATGCCCGCCCCCCGAGAAAGCGCTGGATGATCGGTGTCTGCCGCGCCTCTTCGAGCAGGAAGCAGTCATGGCCGTAGGGGGCTTCGATCACGTGGAGCTCGACCGGCTTGTCGAGCGCGGCGAGCGCTTCTTCGATCTCCCGCGATCCCGACGGTGGGTAGAGCCAGTCCGAGCTGAAGGCGAGCAACAGCGTCCGCGCGGTGACGTCCTCGAACGCGGGCACGAGCGAGCCGCGGCCGTACTGCCGCGCGAGGTCGAAGTACGTCAGCGCCCGCGACGTGTAGAGGTAGGTGTTGGCGTCGAACCGCCTGACGAACGAGTCGGCTTGATGCCGCAGGTAGCTCTCGATCTCGAACTCCGGCTCGGTGACCGTGTAGCGGATCTCGTCGGCGAACTGCAGCCGGCGTCCGAACTTGTCGCCCAGCCCTTGCGAGGAGAGGTAGGTGATGTGGCCGATCATTCGCGCGATCCCCATCCCGGCGTTCGGCGCGTCGCCCGTGCCGTAGTAGTGGCCCTCCCGCCAGGCCGGGTCGCTCATGATCGCCTCCCGAGCGATCGCGTTCCAGGCCAGGCCCTGGGGATGCAGGGCATGCGTGCTTGCGATCGCGACCACAGCGTCGATCTGCTCGGGGTAGAGGATCGCCCACTCGAACGCCTGCATGCCCCCGAGCGAGCCCCCGGCCACCGCCGCAAGCCGCTCGATTCCGAGCTCGTGGAGGAATGCACGCTCGGTTCGCACCATGTCTGCGACCGTGATCACCGGGAAGTCCGAACCGTACGGCTGTCCGGTCGCCGGGTCGACGGATGACGGTCCGGTGGTCCCACGGCAACCGCCGAGCAGGTTCGTCGAGACGACGAAGTACCGGTCCGTGTCGAACGCCTTGCCGGGACCGATCATCCCGTCCCACCAGCCGAGCCCCTTACCGGCCGTGCCGTCGCGGTCGTCGGCCGCGAACCCGTCCCGGGTGCTCTGCGCAGCCGCCTCTGCCGAGAAACCGGCCGCATGGGCATCACCGCTCAGCGCGTGGCAGACGAGGATGACGTTGTCCCGTTTGGGTGCAAGCACCCCGTAGGTCTCGTAGGCCACACGGACCGGATGAAGGCTTCGTCCGCAATCGAGCGGTACGGGGTTCGGAAGGTCGAGAAACTCGGTCTCGACGGTTCCGACCGAGCCGGCCGTGCGTGCCGAGCTTGCGACCGCAGGCGCGTTCATTTCGGTCTCGCTGGAATCATTTAGGTGTATTGTCCTGATTTCTTCACTTTGGAAAGCAACGGAGATGGGAGGTGCGATGACCACCATCGATAACGGAGTCAACGTACAGGCCCTGCTGGATGCGCGCGAGGTGCTGGCAGGGGCACCGGAGGCCGCTCAATTCACGTGGCGGGCAACATCCAGGTGGGAGGACGGCGTTCACAGCACGACCACGATCAAGAACTTCTTCGGTCTCGGCGAAGAGCAGAGCCACAAGACCGAAGCGGTGTTCGACGCGGATCACCCGGAGGTCTTCGCAGCTCAAGACCAGGGGATCACGCCGATCGAGTACCTCCTCGTCGGGTTGACGAGCTGCCTGACGGCCGGCGTGGCCTCCGTCGCGCAGAACCGCGGGATTCAACTGCGGTCGGTCGAGTCGAGCGTCGAGGGGAATCACGACATCCGCGGGATCCTCGGCGTGGACAGCGACGTCCGGAACGGCTTCAACGACATCAAGGTCACGTTCAAGATCGACGCCGACGCCTCGCAGCAGGAGATCGAAGCGCTCGTCGCCCAGTCCCAGAAGCGCTCCGCGGTCTTCGACGCGCTGACGAATCCGACGGAGGTCACCGTCGAGGTCGCCTGAGGGCAGATCCCATCGAGTATTTCACCACGGTTGTCATAGGCGCCGGGCACGCCGGTCTCGCCGCAAGCCACTTCCTCACCGAGCGGTCGATCGACCACGTCGTGCTCGAGCGCGGCGAGGTGGCGAACTCCTGGCGGTCCGAGCGCTGGGATTCTCTGCGGCTGCTGACTCCGAACACGCAGAGCCGGCTTCCGGGCGTTCGCTACGACGGTCCCGATCCCGACGGCTACATGACGGCCGGCGAAGTCGTCGAGCTGATCGCCCGACTCGCAGAGCACACTCGTGCTCCGGTTCGCACGGGCACGAACGTCACCTCGGTCCGGCGGACAGACGACGGCTACGAGCTCACGACGAGCCACGGCGAGATCCACTCACGGACGGTGGTCATCGCAAGCGGCGCCTGCAACGAGCCGACAGTGCCGGTGTTCGCAGGGATGCTGCCGCCGGCCGTCGAGCAGCTGACGGCGTTCGCGTACCGCAACCCGGCGCAGCTTCCCGACGGCGGCGTGCTCGTCGTCGGCGCGTCGGCCACCGGCGTCCAGTTGGCAGCCGAGCTGAGCCGGTCGGGAAGGCCGGTGATCCTCTCGGTCGGGGAGCACGTGCGGCTGCCGCGAACCTATCGCGGCCGCGACGTCCTCTGGTGGATGGAAGCATCCGGGGTCTGGGACCAGCGGTACGACGAGGTCGACGATCTCACGCGGGCGCGCCGCCTGCCCTCACCACAGCTTGTCGGGACCCCCGAGCGGACGACGCTCGACCTCAACGCGCTGTCGGCGATGGGCGTCGGGCTGGTCGGCCGCTGGGCAGGTCTGCGTGACGGCCGGGCGCTCTTCTCGGGCGGTCTGCGGAACGTCTGCTCGCTCGCAGACCTGAAGCTGGACCGCCTGCTCGATCTCTTCGACGATTGGGCTCGGGCCGACCTCGAGGTTCCCGAGAACCGTGCTCCTGAGCGCTTCGCACCGACCGACGTTCCCCGGTCGGCGAGACTGGAGCTCGATCTCGGGAGCGGGGAGCTCAGGACGGTCATCTGGGCGACTGGTTTCCGGCCCGATTACCGCTGGCTCGACGTGCCGGTCGCAGACGCGAAAGGCCACCTCCGACACGACGGCGGTGTCGTCGAGAGCCCGGGATTGTACGCATTGGGCTTGCCGATGCTGCGGCGGCGCAAATCCACCTTCATCTGTGGGATCGAAGACGACGCCCGTGACGTGATCGACCATCTCAGCGGGTACCTCGCGGGTGATTCGCGCAAACGCATCGCGTTGCGCTGAGCCTGTCCGCGCACGCGATCGCCGCACCCCGACCTGGCAACTGCTGCGAGCGAAGCCGGAGACGACGCTCGGGGCGAGCTTGGCCAAGCCGCGCCGGGGCGTCTATGGCAGAAGCGTCAACAGGTGAACGAGCCGGTAACGGCCAGCTTGGTTTTGCCGGCGGCCAAGGTGACGGTGCCCGAAAGCGCCCCGGAGCTCCGGCTCGGGGGCAGCGTCAACTTCATCGTGTCGCCGATGTATTGCTTGCCGCCACGGGCGATCTGGAGTGTCGCTGAGCCCCCATGCGGCCCGGCAATGAGTTGGAACGAATCGGGGGGCGGCTTCGTCGTCGGTCCGTCGAGCGCGGCTCCGAAGTCGAGACCGAAGTTGCTGCTCGTCTTCACACACTGGCCGTTTCGGAGAGCGAGTCGTGTGCTCCCGAAATGGAGCACCGCCTTTGCATGACCGCAGGCTATGAGGACGCTCACACCGTTCAGGGTGCCGGGATGCGGGCACGTCCCGGACCCTCGCGCGAGCCCTGGCGCCGACACACCGAGTAGTACCGAGATTGCTGCGATCAGGACGGTTATCGGCTTGGACACGAGACGGATCCGGAATTCCTCGACTTGACGTTCAACGGTACATCCTGCGCCGGAAAACGATGTGCGCCGCCGGCGCTGCGCTCGGCATGGCGCGGCAGACTTCAACCTTGGCCACCAGCGCACCCCATCCGGCCCGCGACCTCGGCGACGGCGTGTTGATGCCGATGCTCGGGCTCGGCGTGTGGCAAGTCAAGGACGGGGCCGAGACCGAGCAGGCGGTCGAGTGGGCACTCGAGGCTGGATACCGCCACATCGACACCGCGCAGTACTACCGAAACGAGCGGGGCGTAGGAGCGGCGCTCGCCCGTAGCGGCCTGCCGCGCCCAGACGTATTCGTGACAACCAAGTGGCTGCCGGTCTCGCGCAGGCCGGCGCACGAGCTCGAGCGGAGCCTCGAGCGCCTTGGCCTCGCCTACGCCGACCTGTACCTCATCCACTGGCCGCTCCCCGGCCGGACCGCCGGCGCCTGGTCCGAGTTCGAAGAGCTGCGCGAGCGAGGCCTTGCCCGCGCGATCGGCGTAAGTAATTACGGAACGAGCCGGCTCGGAAAGCTCCTCGACCGCGCGACCCGGCCGCCGGCCGTGAACCAGGTGCTCTTCAGCCCGCTCCACTACCGGCGCAAGCTGCTCGAGCTCTGCCGGCAGCACGATGTCGTCCTCGAGGCCTACAGCCCGCTCGAGCGTGGTCGCGCCTTCGGCAATCCGGTCGTCGTCGAGGTCGCTCGGCGCGTCGAGCGGAGCCCGGCACAGGTGATGCTCCGTTGGGGGATCCAGCACGGCGCGGTCGTGATTCCAAAATCGGTTCACCGCGACCGTATTCGCGAAAACGCGGCCATCTTCGACTTCCACCTCTCCGATCAGGACATGCGGGCTCTCGACGCCCTCGACCGCACCGACGGCACCGGCCGCGCACGCTGAGAGCCACTGGGCGGAGGGCGCAAGCAGACCTGAGTCCTGGCACCTGCGCGCGCCGGGAACGAGCGCCGGGTTACTCCATCTCCAGCCGCTCGTAGGCAAGGGTGAGTTCCTCGATTGCAACATCGCTGCACTCCGCGTCGAATGGACCGCTCACATGCCGGACGATTCTCGCGCGCATGAGCTTCCACTCCTGCGCCGTGGAAGCACGGTCTTCGGTCAGCAGCTGCACCGTCACAGTGCGATATGCGGCTTCGTCACCGTTTCGGATCTGGTCGAGCCAGAGATAGAGGTCGAGCAAGCCGATGATCCCACGTTTCAGGGTGACGTCCGGATAGCGTGCGAGGCCGGTGAGCTTGCGAACGCCGTTTTCCTTCTCGTTGCCGTTCCGGTACTCGATCACGTCCACCGACATCCCGATCTGGCCGCATTCCCGAAACCCGGCCTGCGGGCCTTCGGTGACGCCCGTGCCGAGGTCGACGAGGAAGTTGAACTGCGCATACGGGCGGTCGCGTTCCAAGGCCATCTCAAACTCCTTTGCTCGAGTTGCCGGTGCGGGACGGGTCTCGTGGCGAGGTATCGGATGGCGCGAGCCAGATCAGGTCCGCGTAGGCCAGTTCGATCTCCTCGAGCGCGACGTCGTTCCCTGCGGCGTTGAACGAGGGGCCCGACCACCGGCACGGCCATGCCTCCTCGAGGCGCCACGAGTTGACGATCGGGCCACCGGCAGCGCCGAGCTGATGAATGGTGACGGGGCGCCGGTCGTCCTTCCCGCTGATGACCTTCCTGCGCCAGTCGTAGAGCTCTGTCGAGCCCGTCAAGGCTCGCCGGAGGACGATGGTCTCGAATCCATGGGAGCGCTCCGCGGGTGGTTGGGTCAAGTCCGTTGCCGAGGTGAGCGGGCCAACCTCGGCAAAACCGAGCTCGCGCCGGCCGATCAGAACCCGAAAGTGACTCGTTCCGAGCAACGGCGTGAGCTTGCGAGCCGGCATGTCCCCCGACCGTACCCGGCGGCTCAGCGGTCGTCCAATCGTTCAGGGGGAAAGTGCATCCGGTCAAGATCAACCGACCTAGCCTCCCCAGAGGCAGCGAGCGCGCAAGCGAATCTCTGCGCGAGCCTCACCGGGATCGAGACCGCGACCGACGCTCTCACGAGCCTCGACCCCTCGATTGCCTCGAAGAGCGAATACCAGTCTGCGGTGACAGGCGTCCAGACCGCATGGTCGCAGGTGCAGACCAACGCCGGGGCCGCTTCGAGCGCGACGATGAGCACGCGCGACAGCGCGTGGGACAGCTCCGAAAATGCGGTGAAGGCCGTTCCCGGCAGCGCCTCGGTGAGCACATCTCCGCCCGATGTCTCCACTCAGGGCAAGGCTCTCGTCTCGACGACGGACACCACGCTGAGCGGACTATCGTGCTGGCTGCCTCGCATAGACTGTCCGAGGCTTATACGAGAGGCCCTGCCCGCGCCACCCGACACCGGATGGGAAGGAGTGAGTCGTGAGCGAATCGATGCAGCGTGCCGAGGCGGGTGTTCTGGGTTGGATCGACCGGGACATCACCGGGCCGATGGCGAACTTCCAGGATCCGAGCCAGGAGTGGAGGCGTCTTTTTTCTGAGCTTTACGGGACGTTCTTGCTGGTGATCGTGGCCGCGGGCGGCGGGATGATGGGGGAGGCGTTCCCGAACACGATCACGCGCACGGCTGCGGTTGTGGCGCCGGGGCTGATGGTGATGGGGATCATCATGTTCATGGGCAGGGTCTCGGGTGCACACTTGAACCCTGCCGTGAGCGTGGCGTTCTCGTTGCGCGGGGACTTCCCCTGGCGCCGGGTGCCCGGCTACGTGATCGTTCAGCTGATCGGCGCTTCTCTCGCCGCGCTCTTCCTGCACGAGGTGATCAAGGTCTCGGCGAAGTTCGGATCCAACTACCCTGCGAGTAGCTACTCGGGCTGGCAGGCCTACCTGATGGAGGCCCTGCTCACGATGGGGCTCGTCAGCGTAATCCTCGGCACCGCCTCCGGCGCGCAGAACATCGGTATCTTCGGCGCGATCGGCGTCGGTGCCTACATCGCGCTGGCCGGCCTCTGGGGGAGCCCGATCTCGGGCGCCTCGATGAACCCGGCCCGCACCTTCGGCCCCGATCTCATCGCCCGAGACTTCACCCAGTATTGGGTCTACGTCGCGGGCCCGCTCACCGGAGCCGTGATCGCCGTCGGGTTTGCGTACGTCCTCCGCGGCGCGGGTGGCGGCAGGTCCGGCTCGGGCGCAGCGCAGGGCGCCCTCTTCACCGAGAACGCGAAGCCCGACCAGGCTTGACCGGGGGCGCCCACCGGGAAGACCTGACCGTCGCCTTGCGCGAGGGATCGAGATCGTGGTCACGGCTTGGCTTAGGGCCTTTCCTGCGATCAGAGTGATGTGGTGCTGATGAGCCGAAGATGTGCTTGATGCGAGGATCGGTCACGTTCGATCGGCGAGGAGGAACTCGATGGCCAGCAAGAACGGGGTAGAGGAAGGGGTCGACAAGCGGTCGACCAAGGCGAGCCGCGTCGAGCATCTGACCGTGGCCGAGCGCGCGGCGAGTGGAAAGGCGGCTCGTGCAGAAGTCCCGCGCTCGTCCCATGCGGCTTGGGAGCCGGCGAAGCAACGGGCGAGTCCGCTCGATCTGCTCGAGGAGCAGGCAGAGACCCGCGTGCCGGCGCTCGTCCCGATTCGCTACGGCCGCATGCTCGTCTCGCCGTTCACGTTCTATCGTGGCGCGGCCTACGTGATGGCATCGGATCTCGCGGGGACCCCGCAAACGGGCCTGCACGCCCAGCTCTGCGGCGACGCGCACCTTTCCAACTTCGGCGCCTTTGCGGCGCCCGATCGCCGGCTCGTCTTCAGCATCAACGATTACGACGAGACACATCCCGGTCCGTTCGAATGGGATGTGAAGCGGCTCGTAGCCAGCTTCGCGGTCGCAGGTCGCGACCGTGGGTTCGACGACAAGCAACGAGCGCCGATCAACCTGGCAGTCGGACGTGCCTATCGGGAGGCGATCGCCGACTACGCCGGCATGGCCAACCTGGGCCTCTGGTATTCCCGCGTCAATGTCGCGGAGCTTATTGGCGAGGTCCAACGCGAGCTCGCTGCAAAGCAAGTCAAGCGGGCCGAGCGTAATGTGGCGAAGGCGCAGTCGAAAGGGAGCCTCAAGGCATTCGAGAAGCTGACCGAGCTCGTCGACGGTGAGCCGCGCATCCGCAGCGACCCGCCTGTCGTCACGCCGATCGAGGATCTCGTCGCAGGTGAGGACCTCGACCGGCTGGATGTTGCCTTGCGCGACGCCATCCGCTCCTACCGGACGACGCTCCAGGGCGACCGCCGCCGGCTCCTCGAACGCTACCGCTATGTTCACACGGCCCGGAAGATCGTCGGAGTCGGCAGCGTCGGCACGCGCGCGTTCATCATGCTCCTGCTCGGGCGGGACGACAACGACCCGCTCTTCCTCCAGTTCAAGGAGGCGGAGTCCTCGGTGCTGGAGCCGTTCCTCGGAAAGAGCAAGTTCGGCAATCACGGTCAGCGTGTCGTCGAGGGTCAGCGCCTTACTCAGGCCGCCAGCGACATCATGCTCGGCTGGATCCGGACCGGGGGCGTCGACGGCGTCCAGCGCGACTTCTACGTTCGCCAGCTCTGGGATGCCAAGGGCTCCGCTCTCGTCGAGTTGATGGAGCCGAACTTGATGAAGGTCTACGCCAAGGCGTGCGGATCGGAGCTTGCACGCGCCCACGCCCGCTCGGGAGACGCGATCGCGATTGCGAGCTACCTCGGCACGAACGAGACGTTCGACCGGGCCCTCGCCGAGTTCGCCGAGTCGTACGCAGACCAGAACGAACGCGACTACAAGGTGCTCACAAAAGCCGTCAGCGACGGTCAGCTGACGGCCGAGAGCGGCGTCTAGGAGGAGTGTCCGCGCTCCTTGCCGGCCCCTCATCGGCCGGCGTCTCGCGGCCTACGTGCTCGCCGGTGTTGGCCTGTACCTGACAATCCACGGCATCGTCGAGCTCTTCTGATCGCATCGCGTCAGGCGACGTGCACGTGGTTGTCTCGGTTATTGCCGTTCGAAGCGGCCGGCTTGGACGACTACGGCGCCGGCGAGTAGGAGGTCTCGAGCTCGAGAAGCGAGTTGACGACCTGATCCGCTCCGGCGTCGCGAAGGTCTTCGGCGGTGAACTTGTGGCTGGCGACGCCCACGCAGGCGATTCCGGCCGAATGGGCTGCTTCGACATCGCGGGGCGTGTCGCCGATGACGATCGCCGCGTCGGCTGCGACCGGTTCTCCGAAGACGAACGCAGCCCGTTTCAGTGCGATTCTGGTCACCTCGGCGCGGTCGTTCGAGTCCGATCCGTAGCCGCCGAAGGCGAAGAAGCGGTTGAAGTGAGCCCGGTGGAGCTTGATGTGGGCGGCTGCTTCGAGGTTTCCGGTGACGAGCCCGAGCAGGTGGCCGTCCTCGATCAGTCTGAGCAGTAGCTCTTCCGCTCCGGGCAAGACGCGGTAGCCGGTGGAGTCGGCCACCGTTTGGTGCAGGTAGTAGAGACGGCGTTCGAGCAGTCGCGCGAACTCTCCGCGCTCTGGCTCGCGGTGCAGCACTGCCTCGAATGTCATGCGGCCCACGTCGGGGTCGGTCATCCCTGTGTCGGTGAACTTGCCGATGTCGGCCGGGATTCCGTAGAGCTCATCGAACGCAAGGCGCCAGGAACCGGCCCCCGCACCTCCGGTATCGATCAGGGTGCCGTCGATGTCGAAGAGGACGGCTATGCGATCGCGGAGCACCTGCCGTCACCATAGTCGCGTTGGCGATGTGGCGGGGTGACGGATTGGTGGCGGTGTTCTGAGGGAGCTATGGTCTCGCTGATGTCTTCGGACCGGTCGGCCGAGGATGATCGTCCGGACACGACGGTTGCGCCCGAGCTCGACGGGGAGGAGCAACAGGCAACCAACGTGCTGGATCGGCTCACCCGGCGTGTGTACAAGGTGCGCTCGCGCGTTGCAAGCCGGCGTGGCGGCGAGCACGTGTGGCGCGCGGGCATCGCAGTAGTCGGGCTGGTGGTGATCATCGTCGGAGTTGTCTTGCTGGTGCTGCCCGGTCCCGGGTGGGTGATCATCTTCGTCGGGCTCGGGATCTGGGCCACGGAGTTCGCCTGGGCCGGCTCGCTGATGAAGTCGCTCCGGCGACTCTTGCGAAAGGGCACCGCCTGGCTCAAGCGGCACCGTCCGCGCTGAGGTGCCGCTTGCCTGAGGTCGCGTGTCGACTTGCAGCAGGAACCTGTAACCAGCGGAAGGGCCGAGCCTTCTCTGCTACATGGGCATGGGGATCGTGAGCCATGGAACCCAGTCTGGGGCGACGATGATGGCCACGCCCAGCAGGGTCAGCGCGGCGGCCGTTGCACCGATCGTGACCACGGTCCAGGGCAGAAGCTTTTCGATCGCGATCAGGGCGGCGACCAGGAGCATCCACGCGATGCTCATCACGCCGAGCGCGAACAGGGCGGCCATCACTGCACCGCTGCAGCCGAGGCAATATCCGCCTTGCTCGATCCCGGTCGTCAGGACGCCGGTGGGGCCTGGCCGGCGGCGGAGCAGGCCCGAGTCGCGACAGTGCCGAAGGCATCTCCCTTTGAAGGCGGTCAGCTCATAGAGCGCCGCTCCAAGGAGCACGCCCCCGGCGAGGTACTGACCGGCCCGGTCCCAGGCGAGCCACTGGAGGCCGAGCGATCCCACCCCCTCGACGAGCGCGTAGGCGAGCACGCCGAACGCCAGCCACGACAGCAAGTAGCCGACGGCGAACACGACGGTCCGGGCGATCGCACGAGCCTGCCCCCGGCCCGCCGCGCGCGAACACGCGACCGCCATCGGCGAGAGCGAGGGAAGCATCATCGCGGCCATCATCGTGACCCAGACGACGGCGAACCAGCCGAGCGGGCCGAGGTCGGTCCCGGGGCCCATGTCCATTCCCTGCATCCGCTCCACCGTCACCGCCCAACAGCCGCCGGCGATCGCGACCAGAAAGAGCACCGGCCAGACCGCTGAGGCTGGCGACGCTGCCAGTGGACGGCTCTGGCTCGTTGCGGTGCTCACTGCGCGAGCAGACCTTCGAGGTTGTCGTAGCAGACCTGCCATCCTCGCTCTTGGCTCGTGAGGCGTCCGTCGGTGGGGATCGCGCTATTTGTCATCAGCACCGTCGTCCTGCCGTCCTCCTCGGAGAAATCGAGCTCGATCAGCTGTGGGTGATCGGGGTGGTCGTCCCAGACCCACGTGAAGACGAGCTTGCGTAGCGGCTCCACCACCCGGTATTCGCCGGTAGCGCCGGCCTCGGTCCCGACTGAGGGGTCGCGCATGACGATCCGGATCCTGCCTCCGACCCGGAGGTCTACCTCCGCCGTAGGCGTCTCCCAGTCGCGGTGGCCGTGGAGCCACCGCCGCAGGACCTCCTCACTCGTCCAGGCCTCGAAGACCCGCTCGACCGGAGCGTCGAAGGTTCGCTCTATTCGCAACACCCGCTCACGATGCTCGGTCATCGCTCCTCCTCGAGATACTCGTCGACCACGTCGAAGAGCCGCTCCCAGCGCGTGCGCTGATTCTCGATCCACTCGGCAGCATCGGCGAGCGCCTCCGGCCGGAGGCCCAGCCGATGGGTGCGCCCGTCGACGACGCGAGTGACCACGCCGGCCTGCTCGAGCAGCTTCAGATGGCGCGAGATGGTCGGCTTGGCAACCCCGAGACCACGGCTCGCCTCGCCGACGGTGGCAGCCCCGCTGCTGAGCCGCGCGACGATCTCGCGACGGATCGGATGCGCGAGTGCGGTGAAGGTATCGTTAGCCACTACGCTAACTATAGTATGGGGCCCGGCCGACACGGAGAGGAGAACCTTTGATGCCCGATCACGCGCTGGGAACACAAGAGCAATGGCTGTCTGCCCGCAAGGAGCTGCTCGACGCCGAGAAGGAACACACGCGCCAGGCCGACGAGCTCGCGCGCCGGCGCCGGGAACTACCCTGGGTGCCGCTGATGAAGGACTACAGCTTCGAGACCTCTCGGGGAACGATGACGCTCGATGACCTCTTCGAGGGGCGCTCACAGCTCCTCGTCTACCACTTCATGTTCGGCTTCGGGTACCGCGTCGACGAACAGAACCCGGGCTGCACCGGCTGCTCGTTCGTCGCAGACCACTTCGACGGCGTCATCCCACACCTCAACGGCCACGACGTAACCCTGGTCAGCGAGTCGATCGCCCCGCTGGAGCAGCTGCAAGCCTACGCCGCACGGATGGGCTGGGAGTTCCCCTGGGTCTCGTCGCTCGGGAGCGACTTCAGGTACGACTTCGGCGCAGCGTTCACCGAGGAAGAACAGGAGCGCGGCGCCGAGTACAACTTCAAGCACGCGGACCAGATCGCACCGCAACTTCCGGGCCTGAGCGCTTTCGTCCTCCGGGATGGAGCAATCCATCACACCTACTCGACCTACGGTCGAGGTGTCGAGCAGCTGATGGGCACTTTCCGGTACCTGGACATGGCGCCGTTCGGGCGCAACGAGGACCCGCCGGGGGCCTGGTGGCGCCGCAACGACGAGTACGAGAGGGACGAGGCAGCTTCGATCTCGCCCGTAGCCACGCCGTAAGACCGGCTCCCAGGAAGGGTGTCCTGTGCCGGTTCAGCTCGTTCGAGCGGGCTATTCCCAGTTGGCGTGATTCGCCGTGATCCTCTTGACGGGGGGCGGCAGTCGGTTGGCCGCCAGGTCCGCAAGGGTGACTCGCTCGAGGATCGCGCGGATGTTCGTCCGCACGGCCACCCACACCTCGCGCAGAGGTTCTGCGGACTCTTGGTAGTCGACGGCGGTTGGACGCACGCCGCGAACGGTGGCGAGCGGGCCGCTGACCGCACGGACGATGTCTGCGACGGTGATCTGCGAGGCAGGACGGGCGAGGCGGAAGCCCCCGTCGCGACCGCGTTGAGCCTCGACCAGCTCGGCGTGACGGAGCTCCATCAGGATGTTCTGCAGGAAGGCGATCGGTATCTCCTGCGCCTGTGAGATCTGCTCGCGCTTGAGCGGGCCGCCGTCGGCGATCGCAAGCTCGAGCGCGGCGCGCACCGCATAGTCCTCCTTCGCCGAGATCCGCATCCTGCGGAGTCTGACGGAAGTAGCGGCGAATGCACCTGTGATTGCGTGTCTCGATCCCCGGGGTCGGGTCGCAAGGCCGCCTCAGGAGCCGCCGGCGGCTCGAAGCTCGCCGGCGAACGGGCCTCGCGAGCTGGACGCGTCCGACCGGAAGGTTGCGGCGAGCGCTTCGGCCTGGGCGCGGAGCTCGGGGATCGCGGTCGATTCCCAGAGTGTTCCCCGGCGGAGCGCGCCGAGGGCGAAGAGGCGGGTGGAAGGGTCGCCGGCGGTGTCGAGGAGTCCGCCGTCGGCGGCGGTGTCGAGGCCGATCCCGTGATCGTCGGGCCGGGCGAGCCCCCGGCGGGCGAGGTCGCGAACGAGGGCCGGCGGGTCGTCGAAGAGGCGGAGCCTCGGTCCGGTGCAGTTGATCAGCCAGCCCGCGCGCTCGATGACCGTCGCGCCCGTGGCGCGCAATACGATCTTCACCTCGAGGTCTCCGTCTCCCTCGGTGACGCGGCCGATGCGTCCGGCGTGAACCGTGAGCGCGCCGCTCTGCCGGAGCTGGTCGATCCGGGCCGCGGTCTCCGGCGCCATCCGGTGGCGATGCACGTTCCAGAACGCGGCGCCGTGCCGGAGGAGCTGTGCCTGCCCGTCTGGGCCGAGGTCGTTCCAGAGCCGCTGCGTGCTCGGCCGGAGGCCGTCCACGATCGAGCGCCAGTCGTTCCCGTCGCGCGCAGCGGCACGGAGCGCTCGTATGAGGCGCGCGGTCCCGTGTCTGCCGTCCACCACCGCTTGCAGCGGCGGCGCAGCGGGCGCGTGGGCATGGGGGAGAAGTCCGTGGCGCGAGACGAGATGAATCCGGACCCGGCGCCGCGAAAGGGTGAGCCCGATATCGACGGCGGTCAGACCGCTCCCGATCAGCACCACGTCTTCCGCCTCGATCGGATCCAGAGCGCCGGGTGCCCAGGGATCGGCGACGTAGCGGCGTAGACGCTGCGAGTCGCCCGTCCCGCGGAGTGGATCGCCCGGCCCGGGCGGCCCGAGCGCGAGGACCGCCCTGGCCCCCGAGACCCTGCCTCCGGCGGCGAGGCCGACAGTCACACCGGGCTGCTGGAGCGAGAGAGAGACAGCTTCATCGGAGACGACGCTGAGGGAGCCCGAGGCAAGCGCGGTAGCGAGCAGGGACTCGGCAAGGTATTCGCCGTAGAGGCCTCGTGGTGCGAAAGTCGCCTCGCCGGCGTTCGGATGTCGCTCGGTCAGCCATTCGGCGAATGCGCCGGGCGCTCGCGAGGAGACGCTCAACCTGCCGGCCGGAACGTTCAGCAGATGGGTCGGGTCCTCCGTCCGGTAGGCCGTTCCCCGGCCGAGCGGCGCTGTTCGCTCGATGAGGACGACCGGGCCCTCGCCGATTTGGAGGAGATGGATGGCCGCCAGCGTCCCCGCAGCGCCCCCGCCGATCACGAGCGTCCCAGAGGGCATTCGGTCGCCGTCCTTTCCATGCAAGAGGCCGGAAGGCTCGTATGCCCGGGGTTCGAGATGGCTGAGAGGCGTGATCTTCATCGGTGTCTCCAACATTACTTTACTTATAAAAGTGGCTTTGACAAGTGAAGTAATGGCTGTTAGTCTGCCGAAGAAAGTTGACTATATCGATATACATTCGTCATATCGGGAAGGAGTGAGATCGGATGGCAACGAACGCCGAAGGGGCAGTCCTCGCCGAGACGGTGGCTTTTCCGTCGCCCTACCGCGTCGCGTCCGGAGCGACGGTCGACCGCGAGACGTTCTCGGCGAGGCCAACCGGCGGTGGGTTCGCGCGAACGGCTCGAGTCCGCTCGCCGTTCGGGATCTACACGACGCCCCTCGTTTTGCTCGCGCTCTGGCAGGTCGCGAGCTGGGCAGGCAGGCTGCCGCAGACGGTCGCCGCCTCGCCGGTGCAGGTCGTGAACGCCGGGATCCACCTTTGGCAGTACGGGGAGCCCTCGACACTCGGGACCGACCTGAAGGTGTCGCTCACCCGCGCCGCGCTCGGCTTCCTGCTCGGAACCTCGGTCGCGGTCGTCGCGGCCACGATCGCGGGCCTGGGGCGGATCGGCGAGCAGCTCTTCAACGGGCCCGTCCAGATCCTGAACACGGTGCCGTTCCTTGCCCTTCTCCCGGTGATGATCATGTGGTTCGGGATCGGCCAGGCCTCGAAGGTGATCCTGATCGCGATCGGGGCAGGGGTTCCGCTCTACCTCAACCTGTTCGCGGGGATCCGCGACGTCGACCGGCGCCTCGTCGAGATGGCGAAGGTCGCCGGCGCACGGCGCTGGCGGCTGATCACGAGGGTGCTCCTGCCAGGCGCGCTTCCGTCAGCACTCGTCGGGCTCCGCTTCGCGCTCGCCTACAGCGTCCTCGGCCTCGTCGTCGCGGAGCAGATCAACGCCAACTCCGGGATCGGCTTCATGATCGCCCAGGCGCAGAACTACAACCGCGTCGACGAGATGTTCCTCGGGCTCGCGATCTATGCGGTGCTCGGGCTGCTCGCCGATCAGTTCGTGCGCGTGCTCGAGCGGGTGCTCCTGCGGTGGCGCTCCGCAGAGGGAGCGCGGGCATGAGCAGCCTTGCCGTTGCACCGAGAGCGCGCGAGGCGACGGAGCCGACAGTTGTCGCGCATGGGATCGTCCGGAGGTTCGGCGAGCGGACGGTGCTCGACCGGCTCGACCTCGAGCTCGCTCGGTCCGAGTTCGTGATCCTCCTCGGCCAATCGGGCTGTGGCAAGAGCACCCTCCTGCGGCTGCTCGGGGGGCTCGATCTTCCCGACGAGGGCTCCGTCACCGTCCCACGCAAGCGCGCGATCGTCTTCCAGGGAGACCGGCTCCTGCCGTGGCAGCGCGTGTGGCGCAACGTCACCGTCGGCCTCTACGGCAGCGACGACCGCAGGGTCGCGCTCGAGATGCTGGACGAGGTCGGCCTGCGGGCACGGGCCGATGCCTGGCCGAGGACGCTCTCGGGAGGAGAGGCCCAGCGCGTCGCACTGGCCCGGGCACTTGTCGCGGATCCCGCGCTGATGCTGATGGACGAGCCGTTCGCCGCTCTCGATGCGATCACGCGCCTGAAGATGCACGACCTCGTCCGGGCGCTTCGTGTCCGGCACCACTCAACGATGCTGCTCGTCACCCACGACGTCGACGAGTCGATCAGCCTCGGCGACCGCATCCTCGTGATGCGCGACGGGAAGATCGCGAGCGAGCACCCGGTCGAGCTCGACCTTGCCCGTCGTGCCCGAGGCGCCGACCGCGACCGGCTCCGCGGCGAATTGCTCGCCGAGCTCGGCGTCGGCGAAGCCGCCTCATGAACGAGTCACATCCCGACCCCGACCAGAGCGGGCGCAAACAGGTCCGCCGACATTCACCCGACAAGGAGAGAGCCATGAATCGGAAAGAGCAGGGCACCAGGAATCGGAGGGCCGCGCGCCTCGGCGCAGCGGTCCTCGTGATCGGCATCACTACGACACTTGCCGCCGGAGGCTCGAGTGCCGCGCGAAGCTCGTCGAAGCCGACCTTCGTCGTCGGCCAGCAGGAGTCCGGCATCGTCTCGCTGTTCAAGCAGTCCGGCGCCCTGAACGGTGCGGACTACAACGTGAAGTTCGCGTACTTCCCCTTCGGCCCTCCGCTCGTCCAGGCGGCGGCGGCCGGGCAGATCGACCTCGGAGACGTGGGCGACGTCCCGCCGATCAACGGCGCCGCCAAGGATCCCGGCTTCAAGGTGATCGCAGCGGAGGTGACGCCGAGCTTCAAGCAGGTCGGCGACTACATCATCGTCCCGAAAGGCTCGTCGATCAAGACGCTTGCCGGCCTCCGCGGCAAGAAGGTCGCCGTGCCCGTCGGAAGCTCCGCTCACGGGTTCCTGCTGAACGCCGTCAAGAGCGTCGGGCTGTCGCCGTCCACCGTCACGTTCGTCAACCTCGCACCCTCGGCGCTCCAGGCGGCGTTCGCCTCCGGCAGCGTCGATGCGGCCTCGATCTGGAACCCGCAGGCCACGGTCGACGTCGAGAGCGGCGCCCGTGTGATCGCCTACGGGCGGCCGCCCCTCGATCCGGACGTGAGCTTCTACGTCGGCGCCGACAAGGACCTGAACGACCCCGCCAGGCGCGCGATGCTCACCGATCTGCTCGAGCGCCTGGCGAAGGCGTATCAGTGGGGAGACAACCATCCGACGGCGTGGATCCAGGACGTCGAGAAGGAGACGGGCGTCGACGAGGTGACCGCGAAGATCGTCGTCGCGAACGGGAAGGTCCTCGTCCGCTACGTCTCGGCCGACATCGTCAAGTCCGAGCAGTCACTCGCAGACAGCTTCTTCCAGGCGAAGCAGATCCCCTCGAAGGTGGCGATCGGAAAGGTCGTCGACAACCTGCTTCCGGTCGATTTCTCGACGAGCTAGCGAGCAGGCAACCCGCGTCCCACTTCTCAGGAGGAGCAAACAAACATGCCCAGACACCGCCAACTGCACCTGAACGCCTTCCTCATGAGCTCGGGACATCACGAGGCCGCCTGGCGGCTGCCCGAGAGCGACCCTCATGCCGACTTCGACACCCGGCACTGGGTCGGGCTCGCACGGCTCGCCGAGCGTGGGACGATGGACTCGCTGTTCCTGGCCGACGGGCCGGTGCTCTGGCACAACGCCGAGTTCCGGCCCGCCGGGCAGCTCGAACCGACCGTGCTCCTGACCGCGATGGCGGCGGCCACCGAGCACGTCGGGCTGATCGCGACCGCCTCCACGACCTACAACGAGCCGTACAACCTCGCGCGGCGCTTCGCCTCGCTCGACCACGTCAGCAACGGGCGGGCGGGGTGGAACATCGTCACGACCGCCGATCGTGGCGCCGCGCAGAACTTCGGCCTCGAGGACCGCCCCGGACCACGCCGACCGCTACCTGCGCGCCTCGGAGTTCCTCGACGTCTCGCTGAAGCTCTGGGACAGCTGGGAGGACGATGCCGTGATCGCGGACAAGGCCGCCGGCCGCTACGCGACTGCCGACCGGGTCCACCCGATCGAGCACAGCGGGGAGTTCTACAGCGTCGCGGGCCCGCTGAACGTCCCGCGCTCGCCGCAGGGCCATCCGCTGCTCGTGCAGGCCGGCTCCTCGCACGACGGTAAGGAGTTCGCCGCTCGCTACGCCGAGGCGATATTCACCGCGCAGCAGACGCTCGGCGACGCCCAGGCCTTCTACGCCGACCTGAAGGAACGTGCGGAGCGAGTCGGCCGTCGACCGCGACACGATCAAGATCCTCCCCGGCATCGTCCCTGTCCTCGGCTCCACCGAGGCCGAGGCCCAGGCGCTCGCCGACGAGCTCGAGGAGCTGATCGTGCCCGCGCTACGGGCTCGGCCAGCTCGCCGACACCCTCGAGGTGCCGGTCGAGATCCTCGAGCTGGACGAGCTCGCTGCCCGATGAGCTCCCGGACAGCGACACGCTCGAGGGCTCGCAAAGCCGCTCGAGCCTGATCATCGCTCTCGCGCGGCGCGAGAACCTGACAGTCCGACAGCTCCTCGGGCGGCTGGGCGGCGGCCGAGGGCACTGGACCGTTCGCCGGCACCCCCGAGCAGATCGCCGATGAGATCGAGAGCTGGTTCGAGGCCGGCGCTGCCGACGGCTTCAACATCATGGGGCCCGCTCTGCCCTCCTCGCTCGAGGCGTTCGTCGATCACGTCGTGCCGATCCTCCGCGAACGCGGGCTCTTCCGTACCGAGTACGACGGGCCGGACGCTTCGCGAGCACTACGGCCTCGCCCGGCCGGCCAACCGGTTCACCGCCGCGAAGGCTGTGGCGTGAGCGCGGCTGCCACGCCCGCCGCGCTCTCGGTCAGAGGCCTCACCAAGAGCTACGGCTCCTTCACCTGCGGTCGGCGGGCTCGACCTCGAGATTCCCGACGGGGCGTTCTTCGGCCTGCTCGGGCCGAACGGAGCGGGGAAGACGACGCTGATCGGCTCCGTCTGCAACCTCGTCCGGCCGAGCGCCGGCGAGATCCGAGTCTTCGGGCACGACCACGACACGCGCGAGGCGCGGAGCCTCGTCGGGCTCGCGGAGCAGGACATCAACCTCGACCGGTTCATCGACACCGACGAGACGCTCGTCTACAACGCGGGCTACCACGGGATGGGACGTGCCGAGGCATGGCGGCGGGCCAGGGAGCTGCTCGACCTCTTCGAGCTCAGCGCGAAGGCGAAGGTGAAGCCGACCGAGCTCTCCGGCGGCATGCAGCGGCGCCTGCTGCTCGCCCGCGCGCTGATGCACCGGCCGAGGCTCCTGATCCTCGACGAGCCGACCGCGGGCGTCGACGTCGAGCTCCGCGCCGAGCTCTGGGAGTACACCCGTCGGCTGCACGCACTCGGCACGACGATCCTCCTCACGACCCACTACCTCGAGGAGGCCGAGGCGCTCTGCGAGGAGATCGCGCTGCTGCGGGCGGGCTCGATCGTCGCTCGCGGAAGCGCGTCGGCGCTTCGCGACCACTTCGGCGCCCGCGACATCGGCGAGGTCTACGCGCGGGCGATGGCGCGGGAAGTCGCGGTCGCGGCATGACGGCGGCACGGACGCTGACCCCACTTGCCCCGCCGCCGGCCTACGACCGGCCCTATCGCGCCGAACGGCCGGCGTTCCTGTGGCTGCTCGAGCGCGAGATCGTCCGCTTCCTCAAGATCTGGCGGTTCTCGATCGCCGGGCAGGTGATCTCCGCCCTGATGTTCGTCCTCGTCTTCGGCGTCGCACTCGCGACCCAGATCAAGAGCGTCGACGGCATCCCGTACGACCGCTTCATCCTTCCCGGCCTGGTCGTGCAGGCCGTGATCATGGTCGGGTTCATCAACGGCACGACGAGCCTGTTCGAGGCCCGCCACGACCGCTACCTCCACAACGTGCTGGCGAGCCCGCTCCGCTGGTGGGAGATCAACCTGGCGCTCGTGCTCGGTGCCGTCGTGCGCGAGATCCTGACGGCGGGGTGCATCCTTGCCGTGGGGATGCCGCTCACCGGGATGGGAGTCGCGCGGCCGGGCGTCGCCTTCGTCGCGACCGTGATGCTGCTCGTCACCGCGTCCCAGATCGGGGTGCTCGCCGGCGCCTACAGCGCCTCGCTCGACCACATCTACTCGATCGAGACGCTCGTCGTGCTTCCGCTGGGGTTCCTGAGCGGGATCTTCTACACGCTCTCACAGCTGCCCCCGGCCTGGGCGCTCGTCAGCCGCTTCAACCCCGCGGTCTACTTCGTTCAGGCCTACCGGATCGGGTTCCTCGGTCAGGCCGACCTCTCGACCGGCGTCGTGCTCGCGGTGACGACGAGCTGCGCGATCCTGCTCACCGGGTGGTCGCTGCTCGTCTTCCGCTCCGGCGCGAGGCTCAAGCCATGACCTCGCCCGAAACCGCCGGCACTCGCGTCCAGGCCGCCCTCGCCGCGCTACGCCTCGGGGGCATGGTCGTCGTCGCCGACGACGAGGATCGCGAGAACGAGGGTGACCTGATCGCCGCCGCGCAGCTCGTGACCCCGGACGCCGTGGCCTTCATGGTCCGCCACGGCTCCGGGATCGTCTGCGTCGCGATGGAGCACGCCCGGCTCGCCGAGCTCGGGCTGCCCCTGATGACCGACGACGGCACCGAGGCGATGGGGACCGCGTTCACCCTCTCGGTCGATGCTCGCGACGGAACGACGACCGGCGTGTCGGCGGCTGACCGCGCGCGCACGATCGCTGCGCTGGTCGACGCCGCGACGAGCCCCCGACGACCTGAGGCGGCCCGGCCATCTCTTCCCGCTCCGCAGCAAGCCCGGCGGCGTGCTCGAGCGCGCCGGGCACACCGAGGCCTCGCTCGATCTCGCCCGGCTCGCCGGGCTCTATCCCGCAGGGGTTCTCTGCGAGCTCGTCGACGACGACGGCGAGATGATGCGCGGCGAGACGCTCTCCCGGTTCGCCGACTCCCACGGGTTGCCGTTCCTCTCGATTGCCGACCTGATCGCGTTCCGGTCGGAGCGCGACCGGCTCGTCCGAAGGGTGTCGCGGGCGCGCATCCCGACCGACCACGGGCCCTTCGAGTCGATCGCCTACGAGGCTCACGACGGCCGGACGCACATGGCCCTCGTCTGCGGGGAGCTCGCAGGCAGGACAGGGCTGCTCGTACGTGTCCACTCGGAGTGCTTCACGGGGGACACGCTCGGGAGCCGCCGGTGCGACTGCGGCACCCAGCTCGCTCGCTCGCTCGAGCTGATCGCGGCCGAAGGGCAGGGCGTGCTCGTCTACATCCGCGGCCACGAGGGACGAGGAATCGGCCTCCGTCACAAGCTCGAGGCCTACGAGCTCCAGGACCGTGGCTACGACACGCTCGAGGCGAACCTCGCGCTCGGGTTCGAGGCCGATCCACGGGACTACGGCGTCGGCGCCGAGATCCTCCGGGACCTCGGCGTCACGAGCATGCGTCTCCTGACGAACAACCCGGCAAAACGTGCGGGCCTCGAAGGGCACGGTCTCGAGATCCTCGAGCGAGTCGACCTCGTCACCTCGCCGACACCCGAGAATCTCTATTACCTGCAGACGAAGCGCGACCGGTTCGGCCATCACCTCGACCTGCCCAGGTCGAGCTCCGAATGAGTGCCGAGACGGCATCGGCGGTCACGATCCTCGCCGTCGACGGTTCGCCGACCGGGGGAGGGCGGACCCGCGCGGCGCTCGACGCGGTGGCCGCCGCCGGCGGAGCGGCGGGCGCAGCTGTCCAGACGCTCGAGCTCGGCAACTCCGACGAAGCGTCGTTGGAGGCGGTGGTGGACCGTCTGCCCATGGTGGAAGCCGTCATCCTCGCCTCACCCGTGTTCCGGGCAGGCTTCGCGACTCCCCTGAAGCGGCTGCTCGACGCGATCCCGCGGACTTCGACGGGCACCTCCCCGGACTCGCCTCTCTCCGGAAAAGCCGTCGCCGCCGTGTACACGGGCGCGAGCCTGCACCACTTCCTCGCGCTCGACGGGCTCCGCAACGTCCTCGCCGGTTTCTTCGCCGCCCATGTCGTACCGCCGGGGCTCTACGTCCCCCGCGACGGGTTCGGCGAGGGGCTCCAGCTCGCCGAGCCCTACGCCCGAGCCGCGCGGCTTCAGGGTGAAGCGCTCGTCGAGCTCGCGCTTGCACTCCGGCAAACCAAGGTGCTTGCCTCGTTGAGGCCCCAAGCGTGAGCGGTTCCGCGGCGGCGATCACTGCCGAGACGTTCCGGCACGTAATGGCGAGCTTCCCCGCCGGCGTCGCCGTCGTCACGACAGTCGACGATGAGGGCCGGCCCTACGGTTTGACGACGACGGCGGTCACGAGCGTCTCCGCGGATCCGCCGCTCGTGCTCGTCTGCATCGACCGCTCGAGTCGCACCCTGCCCGTCCTCCTTCGGAGCGGCCGCTTCGCCGTGAACATCCTGCGGGACGGCCACGCCGGGGTCGCGCACCGCTTCGCGTCCAAAGACGACGAGAAGTTCGCGGGCCTGGCCTGGATCCCGGCCCACGGCGGCTCGCCCATCCTCCACGAATCGAGCGGCGCCTGGGCGGAGACCCACATCCAGCAGCAGATCGAGGCTGGAGATCACGTCATTCTCATCGGAGAGGTCACGGCTGGCGACGTCAACCTCACGGGCAGCGGCTCGCTCGTCTACTTTCGCCGCCGCTTCGGCAGCTGGACGTCTCTCGGGCTCTGACCCCGCCCGTCGGCATGGCGCGGCGCCCATGCGGAGTCGCCTGCCACCCGCGGCTGGGCCGCATACGCAGTGGCTTTCGGGTCGTGCTAACGGACGTCGAGAAACGGAGCGCAAGCGGGCTTGCTTCGGTTCCCGGCGGGATCGGAGGCGATGACGCAGAAGCGCAGCTGCCGGCTGCGAAGCTCGGCCGGCACGAGCCAGTGAACCTCTACCCTGCGGGTGCCGATTACGAGCGCCGACGGTACGACGAGCGTCGCCAGGAGCGAGCTCAGCTCGTAGATGCGAACGGTCGCCTTGCTGCGGCCGCTGTCGTCGAAGACGTCGAAATGGAGCGTCGCTTGCCTGCCTCGACGAGCGGAGGCGGGATGGGTGGTCACGAGGGGCGCCCTGAGGTCCGGGGACGTCAACGCCCCGGCCCCGAGGAGGTCGCTGACGGCCGTGGTCGCCGTTCGTACGAGGTCGTCGGGGCTTCCCGCCGCGACGGAGATCGATTGCAGCACGCGCGACTCCGGCTGCGGTCGACCGACCACCGTCGTAGATGCCGAACCCGGCGGGCATCACGACGAGCAGCGGCCCGGCGTACCAGAGGCTCAACTCGATCCCGAGGTAGCGCGCGTAGTCGGAAGGATTCCCGAACAGCGAGGGTAGCGACCCGAGGTCGTCGGCGTCGTAGATCACCGCGACCTTCACGCGCTCGCCGTGGACGTAGACCGCGTCCGCAGCGTGCTCGAGTGCGGCGGTGACGGCCGGCGAAGGCGCCTGATAGGGGACGAAGACGTTCTGGACGAGCAGGTAGTCGCTGGCCGGGTCGCCGTCTGCCCGGGAGGGTGCGGCCGCCGTCAACGCGGCCAGCAGCGCGACAACAATGACCGTCGCGAGCGCTCGCCATGCACAGGCGGCGCGTGGAGGGGAGAAGCGCTCTCCCCTCCACGGCGGCGCGCAGGCGGGAACTGCTCGGCTCACTGCGTGCAGCCGGTGGGCTGCGCCTTGTCGACCCGGAGCGCCGTCGTCGGCGTGCCTCCGGGTACGACGAAGGTCACGTTCACGACCGCCGGATCGGTCGTGCTGGGGTTCTTGACGATGAACGTGCTGGCCCCGGTCTCGTAGAACGACTGCCCGGCGCTGAACGTCTGCGACGAGCAGTCGGTGCCGTAGCGGATGACCTGGCCCGAGACGACCGTCGAGGTCAGGTAGCCGGGATGGCTGTGCCAACCCGACGCCGCTCCGGGCGCGAACGTCGCCTGCTGGTTGACGACCTCGGGCTGGGACAGGAGCCCGATCGGTACCATCCCGAACCTTGCCGAGATCAGCGGATGCAGGTTCATCCACAGCCCCAGGTTCGTGACGCCGGCCGAGCGCAGCCGCATCAGGAACTCGGGCAGCTGGTCGGCGGAGTACTGCTTGTCGCCCCATGTGGTGCCGGTCGCCTGGGCCGTGAGCCCCGTATTGAAGGCGAGATCGGCCTGCAGCGCACCGACGGAGAGGACGGTCGAGGTCTGCCCCTGGCTGGGAGTGGCGACGGCGACCGCTGTCCAGGTCGCCGCGACGCCCGCCAGGAGAACGATGATCAGGCGTTTCATTTGCTGTTCCTCCGATCTGTCGACGTTGCAATTCCGTCGGGCCGATCGTGGCCTCGGCGGCAGCATCCGGCCAGGAGGCCACCACCCGGTTTCGCGGGAGGCTCCCCTCCCGATGCGCTCGAGGGATTTCGCCTACGCTGACGGATTGAGCGCGGCCGACGACCTGCCCGCCGTGCGTGCGCGGCTCATCACCGCGGGAGACGAGGAGTCGCGCAGAATCGAGCGCGCGCTCCATGACGGCGTGCAGCAGGACCTGGTCGCCGTCTCGTTCGCCTGCAGCTCGCGCGCCGGCTTGCGGCGAGCGACCTCCCGGCGGCGATGGCGTTGCTCGGCGAGATCGAGGAAGACGTGCGGGACGCGCTCGACCGGGTGCGAAGCCTGGCGAACGAGATCTATCCGTCGGTGCTCGAGGCGCGAGGCCTTCGCGATGCCCTCCGTCGAGCCGCCTTCACGGTGAAGGTCGAGGCACACGGGAATCGGCCGCTACAGGGCCGACGTCGAGCGAGCGGTCTTCTTCCTCTGCCGAGCCGTTGCCCTCTCCGGAGCGGGCAAGGCGATCCAGATCCGCGAGGAGGGGGGAGCAGCTGACGGTCGCTGTCGATTGCGAGACCGCCGGCTTCGACGCCGAGGCATTTGCGGTGGCGCGCGATCGGATCGACGCGCTCGGAGGCGTCGTCGAGCTCTGAGGCAGCGCGGCTGACTGCGACCGTTCCTCTGGATCTAGCTGCCCTCGGAGAGATAGAGAATGACGGCCTTCACGCGCTTGTGCACGGAGGGCTCGAACCCGATCCCGAGCTTCTGGAAGACCGAGTGGATCACGTTCTCGACCGATCGCTCGGTCAGGAAGAGCGTCTGCGCGATCGCAGCGTTGTTCTTCCCCTCGGCCATCTCTCGCAGCACGTCCTGCTCGCGTGCCGTCAGCCCGTGAAGCGGCGACGCCGCGACGCGCGCCTTCTCGGTGACGAGGCTCTCGACGACCTTCGGGTCGATGACCGATCCGCCTCCGGCGACCGCCCGGATCGCGTCGACGAGCTGATCGAGGTCGGCGACCCGCTCCTTGAGCAGATACCCACGTCCCGCTGTGCCGGCCTCGAGCAGCGCCAGCGCGTAGCCCGGCTCCGCGTACTGGCTGAGGACGACGACACCGACGTCGCGGATGGGTCTCGCGGAGACGGGTCGCGGCCTGGATGCCCTCGTCGACTCCGAGCGGCGGCATCCGGATATCGGTCACGACGACGTCTGGCCGCGTCGTCGCCGACGGCGGCGAGCAGCGAGTCGAGATCTCCGCAGACCGCGACAATCTCGATCTCCGGGTCGGTCTCGAGCAGGCCGCGTACTCCCTCGCGGGTGAGGTAGTGGTCGTCTGCGAGCACAACCCGAATCGCCACGAGACTTCGTAGGATGACGCAATGGCCGAGCTCGTGCTGATCGTCGACGACGACGAGCGGAACGCGAAGCTCGCCCGCGGACGTGCTCGAGGCTGCCGGGCTGCGAACGCTCTCCGCCGGGACGGCCGCCGAGGCGCTCGCGCTTGCGGCCGCGCATCGGCCGGACCTCGTGCTGATGGATCTCCGGCTCCCCGACCTCGACGGCGTCGAGGCGGCGCGGCGCCTCGCCGGGACGAGCGCACGGCGCGCATCCCTGTGGTCGCGCTCAGCGCGCAGCCGGCCGCCGAGGCCGGCGACTGGTTCCGCGAGGCGGGCTTCGTCGCCGTACATCGAGAAGCCGATCGACGTTCGGGCTTTCCCGAGCAGGTGCGGCAGCACCTCTCCGAGCGCGCTGAAGCGAGGCAGTCCTCTCCCGGAACGGGATGCAGGCACTCTGGACGCGCGCGTCGGCCCCGTGAGACGATCGGCTCTCGATCGTCGAGCTGAGAGGAGAAGCGACGTGAGACGCATGCTGTTCATCGGATGCGCACTGGCAATCGGGGTGACCGTCGCGGCGCTGGCCGGCTGCGGCGGGTCGGGCAAGCCCTCCGCGGCGGAGCTGCAGACGCAGAAGGAGGCCACGCTCTACCAGATAGAGCAGATCGAGAAAACGTTCCACAAGGCCGCGACGACGCACGACGTGAACCTGATGATGACGCTGTTCGCGCCGGGCGCCGTCTTCAACCTGGGCACGGAGACCTACACCGGCCGCGACCAGATCAGGAAGTTCTTCGCGACGAAGAACAAGGCGTTCTTCCCCCAGAACCACTGGCAGGCGGACACGCCGTCGTTCCGGATCAAGGCGACGGTGAACGGCGACAAGGGAACGCTCTATTTCGAGTGCGACTACATCGACATCAAGACGAACCAGCTGATGGCGGCGGTCGGCGTCGACCATCAGGTGCAGAAGATCAACGGCAAGTGGCTGATCATCGACTCATCCGCGGCGCCGACATCGCTCAGCGCCAAGGGATGAGCTGATGGCGCAGCCCGGGGCGCTCAGGCGGCCGTCCCCGAGCCGGCGGTGGGCGGCGCTCGTCGGCTCGGACAACCGGCTCGTGCGTGCCGTGGCCGTTGCGCCGGCGAACGTCCGCACGAAGCTGCTCGTCGCCTTCCTCGGGATCGCGGCGCTGCTCGTGCTCGTCGGCGTGCTCGGGCTGCGGTTCCTGGCGCAGGCCAACGCGCGGGTGGAGGGGCTCGGGACCCTGCAGGCTCGCTCGTCGACCTACGACGAGCTGCAGACGCAGGCGAGCATGCTGCGCCAGCTGCTCGGGTTCCGCAACGGCGGCGATCCCGGCCCTGCGACCGTCACCGGTGCGAAGAGCTCGTTCGGCGGGCGGCGATGGGCGCTCGTCGACGGGGAGATTCGGTTCGGTCTGTCGGAGCTCGGGCCGTCGACGAGCGAGGTGACGTACGGCTTCGTGCCCCCGCCGGGCGACGAGCGGATGCTCCGGCGGATCAGGCTCGACTACCACCGGTTCGACGGCGCGATGACGACCGTCCAGGCGCTCGACAACGCAGGTATCACGAGCCGACGGTCGAGGCAGCCGCTTGCCGACGCGGTGACGGCCGACGAAGACCTCTTCCTCGCGACGAACGATCTCGCCGAGCGGACGAGCAACGAGACGGCCGCCCTGATCGCCGCGAATCGCAGCGCCTACACGTCTTCGCGCAATCTCTTCGTCGCCGTCGGCGCGATCAGCGTCGCGCTTGCGGTCGGGCTCGGGCTGATCCTCTCCTGGTCGCTCGTCGGGCCGATCCAGAGCACGGAGGCACGGCTCTCAGAGATCGCCGAGGGAGACTTCTCCGGCCGGGTCGATGTCCCGAACCGCGACGAGCTCGGCTCGCTCGCCGCGCACGTGAACCGGATGAACGACGAGCTGCGGCGCCTCTACGGCGAGCTCGAGACGGCGAGCCGGCACAAGAGCGAGTTCCTGGCGAACATGTCGCACGAGCTGCGGACGCCGTTGAACGCGATCATCGGGTTCTCGCAGCTCCTGCGCCAGCAGCTGTTCGGCCCGGTCAACGCGAAGCAGGACGAGTACCTCGAGGACATCCTCTCGTCCGGGAACCATCTCCTGTCTCTGATCAACGACGTGCTCGACCTGTCGAAGGTCGAGGCGGGGCAGGTTCAGCTCGAGGTCGCGGCGTTCTCGCTGCGCGAGGCGCTCGATCGCGGCGTCGTGATGGTGCGCGAGCGGGCGACCGAGAACGGCGTCCAGCTTTCGCTCGGGCTCGCCCCGGGCGTCGACATCGTCCGGGGCGACGAGCGGCGCGTTCGCCAGATCGTCTTCAACCTGCTCTCGAACGCGGTCAAGTTCACGCCGCCCGGTGGCGAGGTCGCGATCGCGGCCGCGCGGGTCGACAGGGAGGTGCGGGTGTCGGTGACGCGACACCGGGCCGGGGATCGCGCTCGCCGACCAGGAGCGGATCTTCGAGGAGTTCCAGCAGACCGACGCCGGCGTGCAGCAGCGGGAGGGCACAGGGCTCGGCCTGGCGCTCTCGAAGCGCCTCGTCGAGCTGCACGGCGGCCGGATCTGGGTCGAGAGCGAGCCCGGGCGCGGGAGTCGATTCGTCTTCACGCTGCCGGATCGGAGAGGCTTCAGATGGCGGGTGAGCGCGTGCTCGTCGTCGAGGACAACGAGAAGAGCATGAAGCTCTTCCGCGACGTCCTGCAGGCGACCGGGTACAGCACCGTCGAGGCGCGCACGGGCGAGGACGCTGTGGCGCTCGCACTGTCGCAGACCCCGGCGATCGTGCTGATGGACGTCCAGCTCCCGGGGATCGACGGCGTCGAAGCGCTCGCTCGTCTGCGGGCCGACGAGCGAACCGCCTCGATTCCGGTGCTCGCGCTGACGGCGCAGGCGATGCACGGCGACCGCGAGCGGTTCCTGGACGCCGGCTTCGACGGCTATCTCTCGAAGCCGGTCGACCTCGTCGAGTTGCTCCACGCGGTCGAGGAGCACTGCGCCGATCGTTGAGTGCGTGCCAAGGGTCCTCCTCGCGACGCTCCGGCGCAGCAACACCAGATTGTTTCGATGTTCTTACGGATCCTCGCCGCATGGCGCCTGGTGGCTAGTGTCCGAGTCGGCTGGCTTCTCCTTTTGGAGCGGCGGCGATTGGATGTTCGAGCGAGGGGTGATGAATGTCGGGGTCTGAGACGGGGATTGCTCGGCCGGGTGCGACGGTTGGCTCGACGAGCGAGTTCAGCTTGTTCTTCCGGGTGAAGCCGGGCGAGGGTGAGGCTTTGCGGGCTGCGCTCCGTGAACTGCAGGAGACTCCGGGGTACCGGCCTGGGGATTATGGGATGGCGGTGGCGACGATCCACGAGGCGAGGTTCGTGCTCTTTGATGGTGATACGCGGCTGGCGTTCATCACGAGCTTCGATGGTCCGTGGGATTCGTACATGGAGGATTTCTTCACTTCGGGGCCGACGCTCGAGCTGTTCGACCTGATCTTTCGCCATACCGAGGGTTACGAGGGGCTGCCTGATCTCGCGGCGTTGAAGGCGTTCATCCTGGGTGCTGAGGAGACGGCGGGCGCGTATCAGCGGAACTACGCTGGGACGGTGAAGGAGATCCGGAAGGCGCTCCGTGTCAACGAGGCGTTTCAGCGTGTGCTCGACGATCCTGCCGCGGCCGAGGCGTTGCAGCATCCTGCGCTGAGGCCGTTGCTCGACGAGGCCGCTGACTAAGCCGGACGAAGGGGGATCATGTCGGATCACATCTCTGGGCCACGGGCGCTGGCCGACCCGATCGCGGACATCACCGACGTCTACGCGTTCCCGAGCCCTGAGCATGCGGGTCATCTTGTGCTGGTGGAGAACACGTTGCCGTTTGCGCAGCCCTCGGCGTTGTTTTCGGACGGGCTCGTCTATCGCTTCCGGTTGCGCCCGCTGACGGTCGGCAGCCCAGAATGGTGTCCGCGCCGTTTGCCGTCAGCGAGGACGAGTTCGTGTTCGATTGTGTCTTTTCTGATCCCGCGGAAAGCGGCGATGGCCGCGGGCAAGAAGGGGTGTGCACGACGCCGACGGGGGACACCGTCACGTTCCTGGTGGACGACGAGCAGGGTGGGGCCGGTCATGGGGTTCGGGTGTTTGCCGGCGTGCGCTGGGATCCGTTCATCATGGACGCTCCGGCGGCGTTGAAGACGATCGCGACGGGGAAGCTCCAGTTCACCGATCCGAGTTCGATCTACATGGACGGGAAGAACGTCCTCAGTCTCGTCGTCGAGATCGACTGCGCGCGATTCCTGGGTGAGGTAGGGCTGGTCGGGGTGGTCGCGGAGACGCTGACGCGGGGGAAGTTCACGGTGCGGATCGAGCGGGTGGGGAGGCCGGAGGTGAAGAACTTGATGCTGGCGCCGAAGCAGTTCGATCAGGTGAATCGCGACCTCGAGATCCGCGATCTCTACAACATGGAGGACGGGTTCCAGCTCGCCGAGGGTTACGAGGGCGCCTATCGGGCGCGACTGAACGCCAATCTCGCCTTCTGGGACGGCCTCGACGGCAAGACCGATTGGCCGCTCGGGGATGACGGGACGCATCCGCTGACCGAGCTCGTTCTCGCTGACTACCTCGTTGTGGATCCCGGCAAGCCGTACGCCGAGCAGGGTTCGTTCTTGGAGATCGAGCTCGCCGCGCGCGACGGCCGCGCACATGAGACCTGCGGTGGGCGGGCGCTCAACGACGATGTGATGGACAGGATCTTCACGTTGCTGATCAACGCCGGCAAGGGCGCGGTGATCCGTGATGGTGTCGACCGGTCGACGAGTCCCGGCTCGCGCAGCTTCCCCTATCTCGCGTCCGCGAATCCGGATCCGCCCGAGCAGCCTGAGCATCACCACTGATGGCGATGCCCGGGGGCGCGCCGACCGGGGTGGAGGGCGTGAGCCTCGAGCTCGAAGACATCCAGAGCGGCGCGCTGCATGAGCGGCCCTCACCGTATGTGGGCAGGTATCTGCTGCTCCGGATTGACGACCGAGCGGCGGGACGTGAGCTGGTGCGGCGTCTGCTCCCGTTCGTCGATTCCGGCCGCCCGTCGGCCGATCCCGGCGCACGACGCCTGGATCACGGTCGCTTTCACCTATCACGGTCTCGAGGCGTTGGGTGTACCGCAGGAGTCGCTCGAGAGCTTCTTGCCGGAGTTTCGGCAGGGGATGGCGGCGCGTGCGGCCGAGCTCGGCGACGTCGGCGAGAGCAGCCCGGAGCGGTGGGAGAAGCCGCTCGGGACGGCCGAGGTGCATGTCGCGTTGCGGTGCTCTCGCCCGATGCAGCAGGCTCTGGAGGCTCTCGCCGAGCGGGCTCGAGAAGCGCATGAGCGGCTGCCCGGGGTAGAGGTGATCTGGCGTCAGGACTGCTATCAGCTGCCGACAGGACGCACTTCGTTCGGCTTCAAGGACGGCATCGGCCAGCCCTCGGTCGAAGGGAGCGGGATTCCTCCGTCCAACCCCCGGGAACGTCCGATCAAAGCCGGCGAGATCATCCTCGGCTATCCCGATGAGACGGGCGAGCTGCCACCGATGCCGACCCCCGAGGTGCTGGGCCGCAACGGCACCTATGTCGTGTTCCGCAAGCTGCATACGCGGGTCGCCGCCTACCGCCAGTACCTGCACGAGAAGGCAGCCGACCGCCAAGAGCAGGCGCTGCTCGGAGCGAAGATGGTCGGACGGTGGCAGAGCGGGGCGCCCCTGGTGCTCTCCCCGAACGGCGACGATCCTGAGCTCGGCGCCGACCATGAGCGAAACAACGTTTTCCTCTACGGTGACGATCGGCGCGGGTTCAAGCTGCCCGGCGGGCGCCCATGCCCGCCGTGCCAACCCACGCGATTCGCTCGATGACGAAGGCAGCGTCAACGTTCGCCTGCATCGGATGATTCGCCGGGGCACGAGTTACGGGCCGATGCTGCCCGAGGGGGTGCTCGACGACGACGGCGAGGACCGCGGGATCATCTTCGTCTTTGCGGGCGCGCACTTGAAGCGCCAGTTCGAGTTCGTCAAGACCCAGTGGCTGAACGACGGCATCTTCATCGGTGCCCCTGCTGAGAAGGATCCCCTCGTCGGGCCGAACGACGAATCGAGTAGCTTCACGATCCCGCAGCGGCCGATCCGCCGCCGTCTCCAGGGACTGCCGCCGTTCGTCGTCACCCGCGGTGGCGAGTACCTCTTCGCCCCTGGCCTGCGCGGACTGCGCTGGCTGGGCGAGCTCACGACGTGACGGAAGGAGAAGACGTGGCAACGACCCCCACAGGCACCGACCGCTGGAAGGCACTCGACTTCGGGCCACCGGCATCCGGCGAGGCCGAGCCCGATCAACCGGTGCTCCTCGACTACACGGCCGACGGGCACGTCGCCGTGATCACCCTGAACCGGCCGCAGGCCGACAACGCGATCACCACCGAGTTGGGCGCCACGCTGACCGAGGTCCTCGAGACGATCGCGGTCAGTTCCTCGGTCCGGGTCGCGATCATCACCGGCGCCGGCACCCGCGCGTTCTCGGTCGGCAGCGACCTGCGCCAACGCAAGAACATGACCAAAGAAGACTGGCTGCGCCAGCGTCAGGACTTCGATCGCACCCTCTACACGCTGCGGCAGCTGCGAAAGCCGATCTTCGCCGCAGTGAACGGGATCGCCTACGGCGGCGGCTCCGAGATCGCGCAGAGCACCGACTTCATCATCGCCTCGGACAACGCGACATTCGGGCAGCCCGAGGCGATGATCGGGCTTGCGGCCGGTGGCGGCTCACCTGTCTTCCTTCCCCGCGTCCTGCCGCCGGGGAAAGCGATGCAGATGCTGATGACCGGAGACCCGATAACCGCCGAGGAGGCCTACCGCCTGGGAATGGTCAACGAGCTCCACCCGCAGTCCGAGCTGATGGACGCCGCGCACCGCATCGCGGCCAAGATCGCGGGCAACTCCCCGACCGCCGTTCAATCGGTGAAGCGGGCCGTGCGGATGGGCGAGGGACAACCGATCGAGCAAGCGATCGCGATCATGATGGAGGCGCACTGGCGCTCGGCCGTCCACCCCGATCGCATCGAGGGCATCGGCGCCTTCAACGAGAACCGCGACCCGACCTTCCAGGACCCCGACTACTGAGCCCGCGCCGCGCCAGAACCTGAGGAGAGTGAGAGATGGCTGCAACAGACGAGCTCGAACAATCGCGTGCCGCGCTACTCATGATCAACCCTGCACCTTTCAATGCCGAAGCGCCGCCAGAAGCGCTCGACGGCGAGATCACCCCGGTCGAGCTCCACTATGTTCGGAGTAACTTTGCGGTGCCGACCCACGAGGGCACCCTCGAAGTCGGAGGAGCCGTCGACAACCCGTCCACGCTGACGCTCGACGACCTCCGCGCGATGCCGGCGGTCGAGAGCGCCGTCACGCTGGAATGCGCCGGGAACGGCCGTATCGAGACGCGGCCTCTGCCTGCCGGCGAGCCGTGGGGCGACTACGCCGTCTCGACCGCCAGCTGGAAAGGCGCTCTCCTCAGCGACGTGCTCGCTCAGGCACAGCCGGCAGCCGGCGCCCTGGAAGTCCGCTTCGACGGCGCCGACCACGGGCCGTACCACCTCAAACCCGTGCTCCCGGAGACCGACCGATCCGAACTGCGCTACGAGCGGTCTCTCACACTCGCCCACGCAGCCGACCCAGCGTCCGAGATCCTGATCGCCTACGAGATGAACGGCCGGCCGCTCATCCCCGACCACGGAGCGCCGTTCCGCCTGATCGTTCCCCACTGGTACGGCGTCGCCTCCGTGAAATGGCTACAACGGATCGACGTTCTGACCGAGCCGTTCGCCGGCGAGTTCCAGACGGGCCACTACATCTACGAATGGCCGGATCGAGACCACGAGCCCGTCACCTTGATGCGTGTCCGAGCCCGGATCACCGACCCCGCCCCCGGCGCGACGATCGCCGGCGGCGAGTACACCATCCGGGGAAAGACATGGTCGGGCACCGGACCGGTCACAGACGTCCACGTGAGCTTTACCGGCGACGGCGAATGGCACCCGGCCGAGGTCGAGCCCCCGACAGGGCCGCACCACTGGCAGGAATGGTCGCTCCGATGGGATGCAGCCGACGTCGGCCGGCACTCCCTGCGTGCGCGAGCAACCGACGCGGCCGGCAACACGCAGCCCGACGTCCCACCGTGGAACCGGCTCGGCTACGGAAACAACGCAATCGAAGTCTCCTACGTCGACGTGCGCTGATGCCGGTCAGGCTCTGGTCAGAGGAAGCAAACAGGAAAGGGGAGCTAGGCAGTGCCTGAGGGCTTGTCTGCGACCGAAGTTGGAAAGGAGATCGGCAAACACGCCGAGGAGCAGCGGGGGAGAAGCGCGACCGTACCCGTCATGACCGGGTGCTCTCGATCTCGGAGGCGATCCTCCTCTCGGTCGTGACGATCGTTGCTGCGTGGTCGGGCTTCTCGGCGGCGAAGTGGAGCACCGAATCGTCGCTCAAGCTCGCAAAGGCGTCGGCGACCCGCACGAAGGCGAACCGGTATTTCGATGAGGCTCTGACCTTCCGGGCTTCCGACGCGACGACGTTCAACGCCTGGTTCAGCGCCTACCTTGCCGGCAACAAGAACGGCATGCGTGTCGCTCGGAAGCGCTTCCGTCCGCAGTACGAGGTCGCGTTCGACGCCTGGCTCGCGACTCATCCCTTCACGAACCCGAACGCTCCGGCGGGCCCGCAAAACATGCCCCAGTACAAGCCGACGGGACAGGCCCTCTCGCGCGAGCTCGACGCCCAGGCTGACGCCTACTACGCCGAGGCCGAGCACTCGGCGAATACGAGCGACGACTATATTCGCGTCACCGTCATCCTCGCGAGCGTGCTCTTCCTGGTCGGTATCAGCACCCAGTTCTCCCTCCGGGGGGTGCGGTACATACTGATCGCGGTCGGAGTGGCCCTGGTGCTCTTCGCCGCCGAACAGATCCTCTCTCTGCCCGGACCGCCCTGACGCTAGACGTCGCGGCGTACGAGGAGCACGGCGGCGAGGATCAGGACGAGGGCACAGTAACCGACGAACAGCAGGGCACCGGGCCAGGTGGAAAGCTCATGCGAGGCGTGGTGCAGTGCGAAGAGCTGGCGGCCGGCGTTGCTGGGTAGGTATTGGCTGATTGCGTTGTTCCAACTCGTCGGTAGGACGTTCATCAGCGGCGGGATCACGAAGAAGATGCCGGCGAAAGTTGCGATCCCGCCTGCCGTGTTGCGGAGCATCGCCCCGATGCCGAGTGCGAACACTCCGGTGAGCGTCACGTAGACGGCTCCGCCGATCACGGCCCGGGCGACGCCGGGGTCCGAGAGCGAGAGCTGCAGGATGTGGTGGTTCCTGAGGATCGCCTGGCTGACGAAGAACGCGATCAGCACCGACGGCACGAGCAAGGCCAGCGTGACGAGCGCGAAGACGATGGTCTTCGCCCACAGCACGGGCAGTCGCTCCGGGACGGCCATCATCGTCGCGCGGATCATTCCGGTCGTGTACTCGCCGGTGATCACGAGCACGCCGAGGACGGCGATCGCGAGTTGGGAGACGTTGACCCCGGCGAGCGCGATGTCGAGTGGATGGCGGTCGGCGCGGTCGTGCAGCGACATATGACTCCAGTGGGAAGCTGTCACTGCCGCGAAGAGGGCCGGGAAGGCGATCGTCAGAACGACGGCGAGGGCAAGCGACCAGCGTGTCGACCGCAACGAGACGAGCTTCGTCCACTCGGAGCGCAGAACCCGCAGTTGCGTGACGTCGCCGCGCTCACGGAGCCGCGGTGCTGCGGCGACGGCGCTCATGCGGCGAGCTCGGGCTCTGGTCTCGCGGCCGGAGCGGCGGCGCGGTATTCCACGTCTTCGCGGGTCAGCTCCATGAACGCCTCCTCGAGCGATGCCTGGACCGGTGTCAGCTCGTGCAGCGCGATGCTGTTGCCGGCCGCCAGGTCGCCCACCTGCTCGGCTGTCAGCCCGTCGATCTCGATGAGCCCCTGACCGACGCCGGTGACCGTTGCGTCGCGAGCGAGCAGGAGCTCGCGGAGCTCCGTTGCCTGCGGCGAGCGCACCCGCACGCGCGTCCCCGAAGCGCGACGCACGAACTCCTCGACGCTCGTGTCGGCGATCAAGCGACCGCGGCCGATCACGATCAGATGGTCGGCGGTGAGCGCCATCTCGCTCATGAGATGCGACGACACGAACACGGTTCTGCCTTCGGCGGCGAGTTGCCGCAGGAGCGTTCGGATCCAGTGCACCCCCTCCGGGTCGAGCCCGTTGACCGGCTCGTCGAGCATGACGATCTCGGGATCGCCGAGGAGGGCGGTGGCGATCCCGAGGCGTTGACCCATGCCGAGCGAGAACTGCCCGGCGCGCTTGCGGGCGACGTCGCGAAGGCCGACCATGTCGATCAGCTCGTCGACGCGGCGGCGCGAGATGTTGTGCGTCTGCGCGAGCGCCAGGAGGTGGTTGTAGGCCGAACGGCCCGTATGGATCGACCGCGCCTCGAGCAGCACGCCGACCTCATGGAGCGGTGCGCGGAGGTCTCGGTAGTGCCGGCCGTTGATACGGACGTCCCCGGCTGTGGGGGCATCGAGACCAACGATCAACCGCATCGTCGTCGACTTGCCGGAGCCGTTCGGGCCGAGGAAACCGGTGACGATGCCGGGCCGGACCGTGAACGAAAGGTCGTCGACGGCGCGCTTGTCTCCATAGTCCTTCGTCAGGCCTGTCGCCTCGATCACCCCGTCGAAGCTACCCGCGGGACTGTCCGGTTGCAGACGCCAGTCAGGTTTCGTTCAGGAGTCTTGGTAGGGGATAACGCGTATCGTGAACGGGTGCTTGAAAGCTCGGGTGCGAGCCGTGTGGTGGCCTCGCGGCACACCGGCCATCGCGTGCGACCGTTGTTCGTGGCGTCGGGCCTGCTGGCCCCGCTGTACGCGCTCTACACCCATCGCCTCAGGTCACGCGTCCGCTCCCGACGACTGCCGCATCACGTCGCAGTCATCCTGGACGGCAACCGCCGCTGGGCTTCTCTTGTCGGTCTGCACGAGCCGGGAGCTGGACATCGCCACGGAGCCGACAAGCTCGTCGAGCTGATCGGCTGGTGCGAGTCGCTTGGAATCGGGGAGCTGACCGTGTGGGCCCTCTCGAACGAGAACCTGGGCCGTGCCGTCGACGAGCGCGACGCCCTGTTGCAGGTGGTGACGCAATCGCTACCGATGCTCGCGGAGCCGATGGGCGGTCGCGCGGCGCCACGGATCCGGGTCTTCGGGCGGCTGGAGACGCTGCCGCTCGAGCTCACGGAAACGGCACGAGCGGTACAGGCACAGACGGTCGCGAATGACGGGCTGCTGCTCAATGTCGCGCTCGGCTACAGCGGCCGGGACGAGCTCGTCGACGCCACACGCTCGTTGATCGCTTCGCTCGTCGAGCGGCGGGTCCCGCCCGAGCAGATGGCCGAGCTCGTCGACGCGGAGATGATCGCGCAGCACCTCTACACGGCTGACCACTCGGATCCTGACCTGATCGTCCGTACAAGCGGCGAGATGCGCCTCAGCGGCTTCCTGCCGTGGCAGTCCAGCCAGAGCGAGTTTTACTTCACGGATGTCTATTGGCCCGCATTCCGCGAGCTGGACTTCCTTCGGGCTGTTCGTACCTATCAGCAGCGGGAGCGACGTCTCGGACGTTGAACGATGCCGACTCCGCGCCGTGCCCTCGATCCGAACCTCCGCACTCATGCCGAGCGACTCGCGAGCCGTGATGGATATTTCGCGCCGGAGAGTGTGATCCGCAGGGTCGGGAACTCGCCGGTCACGCCGTTTCTCGGCGGCGGCGCGGCCGTCCTCTTGCAAGTCGCCCACCCGCTGGTTGCCGCGGGAGTCGCCGATCACTCCGAGTTCGACCGCGACCTGTGGCGGCGTCTCGTGCGTACGCTTCGCGCGCTCTACCTGATCACGTTCGGCACGAAGGCGGAAGCCGACCAGGCGGCCGCGAGAGTGCGCACCGTGCACGCGTATATCCGCGGGCGAACAGCGACTCGTCTCGGCCCGTTCCCGCCCGGGACGCCGTACTCGGCCGAGCAACCCGACCTGATGCTCTGGGTCCACGCCACGCTCGTGGACGCCTCGCTCTCCGCCTTCCAGCGTTTCCACCAGCGACTCTCGGCTGACGACGAAGAGCGCTACCACGGCGACATGGCGGTCGTCGCGCGGCTTTTTGGCGTCCCCGACGCGATCCTGCCGCGGACGCTCTCGGAGTTCCGTGAGTACTTTGCCGCCCAGATCTCAGGCAGCGAGATCACGATCACCGAGCCGGCCGTTGCGATCGCCCGGGTGATCCTGAAGCCCCCGCTGCCGGCGCCGATGCGGGTACTCGCGCCCGCTCATCGCCTCGCGACCGCAGCGCAGCTGCCGCCGCGTCTTCGTGCCGAGTACGGGCTTCGCTGGTCACCGACGCACCAACTGCTCCTCCCGGCTGCCGGCTACACCGTCCGCTGTACGAGCTGGCCTGTCCTGCTCGCGGCGAATCGCTTCCGGCCCACCCTCGCCGCCTCGCCCGCGTAACGCTGGGCAAACGCAGAAGGCTGGGCAAAGACGGCGACTGGGCCGGGCGGAATGGCAGCCACCCGGCCCTGTCGTTCGGCCGCCCATTTGGGGTCGGCAGCCTTCGTCTCGCCGTGCTGATGCTTTCGCGATGGAACCGGGAGTCGATGCGAGTTGGAATCGTCAGTCGTCTCGAGGTTCGGATCTTGCACGCCGAGTCACCAAAGTCGTCACTGCTGGTCAGGTTTCGTTCAGGAATCCATAGGGGCACGCCCGTCCATTCCCGCGATACTGGAACGGTGACAACCGCCCCGCTCGTGCTGTTCGTCGAAGACGACTCCGAGCTCCGAACAGTCGTCGGCCGCGGCCTTCGTGAGGAGGGATTCCTCGTTGAGACGGCAGCCACCGGCGCGGAGTCGCTCGAGCGCATCGGCATGATGACGCCGGACGTCTTGATCGTCGATGTCGGCCTGCCGGACACCGACGGGCGCGATCTCTGTCAGGCCCTGCGCGCCCGCGGGCTCGAGACGCCGGTCCTGTTCCTCACTGCACGCGACGCGCTCGTCGACCGGATCGCCGGCTTCGACGCAGGAGGCGACGACTACCTGGTGAAGCCGTTCGCGTTCGTCGAGCTCGTCGCTCGCGTACAGGCGCTCGTACGGCGAGGGGGCGGCGCACGCCGGCCTGAGTCCGCCGGGTTGCACGTCGACCCGGTCGGGCACACATTGACGCTCGAGCAGAAGACGGTCGCGCTGACTCCGACCGAGTTCCGAGTGCTCGCACGGCTCCTGGCAGATACCGGTCAGACCGTTCGTCGCCACGAGCTCGTTCGGGCGGGCTGGCCGCACGGCGCCTTCGTGCGCCAGAACACGCTCGACGCGTATATCGCGCGTCTCCGTCGCAAACTGCGAAGCGTCGATAGCCCGGCGGAGATCGCGACTGCTCACGGCGTCGGCTATCGCTTCCAGTGAGCAAGCTCGGCATCCGCACCCGGTTGCTCCTCGTCGTCGTGACCGCCGTCGCGGTGGCGGTGATCGGGCTCGTCGCCGGTTTCAACCTCATCCTCGTCCACACCCTCGACCGGGACGCGCACAATCTCGCACAGAGCCGCGCGAGCGCCGAGCGGGGGCTACTGCGTGTGAAGGACGGGCAGCTCGTCGTGGCCGATTCGCAGAACGATGCGGCCGAAGACGCGTACTTCTGGGTCTTCGCAAACGGCCGTGCGATCGAGAAGCCGACGGCGCACGGTGTGGTCTCGGCCGCCGCGGCCAAGCTGCAGCACGGACCAGCGCGCTTCCTGGAGATCAACTCGGTCGACGCCCAGCTCTACGCGGACCCGGTGGTCATCGGAGGACGCCGACTCGGGACGATCGTGGCAGGCGTCTCCGTGGCGCCCTACGAGCAAACCCAGCGCGTCGCCTTGTTCGCCTCCGTGATCTTCGGCGTGGTCGTGCTCGTCTTCGTGGCGGCGGTCGCGCGCTGGACGCTCGCGCTGTCGCTCCGTCCCGTGCGGCGGATGACGCGGCAGGCGGCGGCGTGGAGCGAGCGTGAGCTCGACCACCGCTTCGGGCTCGGCGATCCGCGCGACGAGCTGTCGGAGCTCGCTGCGACACTCGACGGACTGCTCGATCGCATCGCCGCGAGCCTACGGCGCGAGCAGCGTTTCTCGGCCGAGCTCTCGCATGAGCTGCGGACGCCGCTCGCCCGCGTGCGCGCGGAGGCGGAGCTCGCGCTTCGGCGACCGCGCGCACCCGAGGAGTACCGCGTCGCGCTCGAGCAGATTCACCGCAACGCCCTCCAGCTCACCGGCACGCTCGACGCCCTTGTTGCAGCGGCGCGTCACGAGATCGGCGCAGGGCGCGGGACCGCGGACGCTGCGTCGGTCGTCACGGATGCGATCGAGGCACTACGTCCGCTCGCGGAGCAACGCAGCGTCGCGGTGAGCTTCTCGGTACCGGAGCGGCCCGTTCGGGTCGGCGTCGAGTCCGACCTGGCGACGCGAATCATCCAGCCGGTGCTCGAGAACGCGATTCTCTACTGCACGAGCCATGTCGAGATCTCGGTCGCGCGCGAGAACACGTCGGTCAGGTACGCGATCGGCGACGACGGCCCCGGCGTCGCCCCGGACGAGCGGGAGGCGATCTTCGAGCCGGGCCAGCGCGGATCGGCAGGTGTCGCCAACGGTGTCGAGGGATCCGGGCTCGGACTGTCGCTCGCACGCCGGCTCGTCCAGAGCGTCTCCGGCGAGGTCAGTGCCCGTGCCGCCCTGTCCGGCGGCTCCTTCGTGATCGACCTGCCGGCCGGCTGAGCGGGCGGGCCTCGGCCTCGCGAGCCGGCAGGATGCTCAGCCGCTCGCCGGTGCCGGGGGATCGCCGCCCGCCACCGTGATCCAGACCATGTCTCCGACCGACAGGCGGAGATCCTGGAGCGCATTTCCCGGGTTGCCGCGGACGATCATCAACCAGCCGCGCGGATCGAAGATGACGCCGTACTCACCGGGGGCGAAGTCGGCGTATGTCTCCCCTCGACGGGCCTCGACCCAGCCTCCGATCGCCTCGACCGCCAGCTTCGGAGCGTCCTCGAGGTGGGCCAGCGACAGGTCGCCCTCGCGGACGTTGAGCTGGATGTTGCCGAAGCGGTTGTGGTCGATCACCTCGCACCTGATCGTCTGGAACTCGATGTCGGGCTCGCGAGCCGGCAGGACGGCGAGCGTGCCCGGGTCGATCGCGGCGCCGAGTGCCTCGAACGGCGCCCCGCCAGCGAGGTGGGCAGCGGCGGGACACAGGACGTCGCGAGCGTGGAACGACGGCGCCACCGGCGAGACGACGACCTCGGGCGAGGTGACCTCGACCGCGCGTAGCACGCCGCCGGCGGCGGACCAGGTCGGAGAGAGCAGCCCGTTGTCGGGGCCCACGAGTAGCCGCCCGCTTGCGGTTTCGACTGCGATGTCGCGATCCTTGCCGACGTTCGGATCGACGACCGCCAGGAGCACGGCGTCGGGGGGCAGGTACGGCAGCGAGTCGGCGAGCAGCCGGGCGCCGGCTGCGACGTCGAGCGGGGCGATGAAGTGCGACAGGTCGACGACACGGCTCTCGGGCGCCGTGCGGCTCATGACGGCGTGGCAGATCCCGACCCACTCGTTCTGCAGGCCGAAATCGGACACGAACACGATTGCAGGCGCTGCCGCCAAGGTCAGACCTCCTTCCGTCGCTGCGACGGAGAATAACCGCGAATGCGGCCGCCTACCGTTGTCGCGCCGGGACTCACCACCCTGTAACCAGCGCCCCCCGAACAGGGCCCTCAGCGCGTCGCACGGATCAGGCTCCCGGTGAGGAGCGCTGCCACAGCGACCGGCATCAGCCACCAGGCCGGGGCCCCGAGCGCGCTGACCGCTGCGGTGAGCCCGAGCGCAACGAGGACACCGGCAGCGATGCGCCAGTCGTCGCCGATCACGAAGTCCCGGGCGAAGCGGGCGAGGGCGCCGAGCCGCTTCACACGGCCACCGCTACCGCGGCCCGGTTGCGCCGCCGCAGGAACGCAGCAAGCGACCAGGTCAGGAGGATCACGAAGGCCAGCACCCCCGCGATCGCTGCGTCGTCGCCCGGCCAGCCGGAGCCGATGCCGTCCGTGGACCAGAAGATCCCGAAGGTCGTCAGCAGCACCCCGACTGCGAGCTTGATCGCATTCTCGGGCACCCGGGCCAACGGGGCGCGCGCGAGCGCGCCGACCACGGCCACGACGGCGAGCGCTGCCACCGCCGCGAGGGTGGCCGCGCCGACGCGCCCGGCGGCCGAGCCGAAGGTCACGACGATGAACGCGACCTCGAGCCCTTCGAGGAACACCCCCTTGAAGGCGACGGTGAACCCGTACGGGTCGATCGAGCCTCTGCGTTCCGGGCCCGCCGCCCGCGCCGCCTCGAGCTCGCGCGCGAAGATCTCGGTCTCGTCGTGGAGTGCCTTGTAGCCGCTGGCGCGCAGGATCGCCTTGCGGAGCCACTGCAGGCCGAAGACAAGGAGGAGCACCCCGACGACCGTCCGCAGCGTGCTCAGCGGAACCTGCGTGAGCGCGGGGCCGAGCGCGGCCACGACGATCGCCAGGCAGCCGCACGCCACAGCCGTGCCCGCGAGGGCCGAGCGCCAGCCGCGTGCGAGCGCCGCGGCGAGCACGATCGTCAACGCCTCCACCATCTCGACTGTGCTCGCGAGGAACACCGAGACGACGAGCGAGCCCGTTCCCATCGTGCCGTTCTACCACCGGCAGGTTCGCCGGCAACCCAGGGTTCCTGACTGAAACCTGACTGCGTTCGCAGATTCGGGACTGCGCAACGGTAGCTTCGACCGCGATGCCTGAGGGGTCGGCGACCGGTCGAGCGCAGCCGCACGCCGAGGGCCGAGTACCGGTCATCGACCGCTTTTTCCCGGTACCAACGGCGGCGAAAGTCCCTGAGGTCATCTTTCTGTTCTGGGTCGTGAAGGTGCTCACGACGGCCGGCGGGGAAGCCACCTCGGACTACCTGAAGACCTTCGGCAACGTCAAAGGCGGCGGCGTCGAGGTTGCGCTGTTCGCGGCCGGATTCGTCTGGCAGTTCTCGACGCGCCGCTATTCGGCCTTTGCCTACTGGTTCTTCGCGTACGCAATCGCGGTGATCGGAACCGGCGTCGCGGACTTCCTCCATCTCGACGTCGGCATCCCCTATGCGGGAACGACGCTGCTCTGGGCGGTGGTGCTGATCGCGATCTTCTTCGCCTGGTACCGCAGCGAGGGCACGCTCTCGATCCACAGCATCACGACCCAGCGCCGTGAGGCGTTCTACTGGGCCACCGTCTTCGCCACTTTCGCCCTCGGCACAGCTCTTGGCGACTACACGGCGATCGCGCTGAACCTCGGCTACCTCGCCTCGGGCATCTTCTTCGCGGTGCTCATCTTCATCCCGGCAGTTGCGCACTGGCGGTTCGGGCTGAACGCGATCGCGGCGTTCTGGATGTCCTACGTCGTGACGCGTCCCCTCGGCGCCTCCTTCGCCGACTACATCAGCAAGCCGAAGCACCTCACCGGCCTCGGGTTCGGTGACGGACCGACGGCGTTCGTCTTCGCCGTCGCGGTGCTCGTCTCGGTCACCTACCTGGCGATCGCACGCCCTGACATCCAGCGGCCTCGACGGCCGTACGCGACGAAGCGCTCGATGACCCGTGCGCCCGAGCTGCTGCTGGGCGAGCCCGAGCTAGACGTGGACTGATCCCTGCCGGCGCGGAGGCGCGCGCCGGCGCAAGCCACCCGCGAGCGCAGGAATCATGGCCCGGTTCCTCGCAGACCGCCGATACCGAGCGACTCGTCATTGGCGGCGGACGGGCGAGCAGCGCGCTCCTCGACGGCGGTCCGGACGGCACCCGGTCCCGCCACGGCCTGCGGCGGATCGTCCAGGAAAGAGCCGGCGGGAGCGAAGAAGAGACTGCCCGTGAGCGCGGTCGAGAAGTCCAGGATGCGATCGTGATTGCGGGGCGGATTGCCGACGAACATGTTCGTCAACATCAGCTCGATCACGTCCGGGCTCGCCGTGTACCCGATGAAATACGTGCCGAACTCGCCGGGCGACGAGTGCCGGCGGTCAGTCTTGGGCCGGTGCGGCGAGCACTGCGTCGAGCAGGTCGCCGAGTTGCGCGGTCGCGACGCAGATGGAGCTGTCGGCTGCGCCGTAGTACAGGCGAATCTCGTCGCTTGTCGGGTCGTGGAGGAGGCCGCAAGGAAAGACGATATTCGGGACGTCTCCGGTGCGCTCGTAGGGTGCGAGCGGTGCCATGATCCAGCTGGGGAGGCGGTGCAGGACGTTGGTCGGCTCGTCGAGGTCGAGGAGGGCGAGACCGACTCGGTAGATGTCACCGGCGACGGTTTGCTTGACTCCGTGGTAGACGAGCAGCCAGCCGTGCTCGGTTTGCAGCGGTGGGGGGCCGATGCCGATGCGGAGCGAGTCCCACCAGGCGCCGGTGCGGGGTTGGAGCACCTGCTCGGGGGCGCTCCAGCTGACGAGGTCGTCGGAGCGGGAGAGGAGGATCTCGCCGTGGGCGCCTCCGAACTGGGTCTTGGGGCGATGGAGAAGCACCCAGCGGCCGTCGACTCGGTGGGGCAGGAGCGCCGCGTTCTTGTCTTCCGGATGCTTCACGATGCCGTAGCGCTCGACAGACCTGAAGTCCTCGGTGGTAGCGAGAAAGACGGCGGGGCCGGCCGGGCCGTACGCGGTGCAGGTGATGACCCAGCGGTCGAGCTCCTCGACCCAGACGGTACGTGGATCCTCGAAGCCCCATTGCTCGCTCGCTACCTCGTCGTCGGGGGTCAGCAGCGGCGTGGGATCGATCGACCAGCCGTCGATGCCGTCGGCAGAGCGGGCGACGGAGAGATGCGAGATCCCTCTGCGGTCCTCGACCCGAGCGAGCAGGACGGTTTCGCCGTCGAGTACGGCTGCCGCGGGGTTGAAGACGGCATTGACGGCGTAGGGCCAGTCCCCGGCCGTGAGGATCGGGTTGCCGGGGTGTCGGCGGAAGAGCTCGGGGTCGCTCACGCTGTTGCCGGGTGGAGAGCGGGCTCGCGCACGGCGGCACGAACCCCTGCGGCGTCGAGGAGCAGAGCTGCACGATGGAAGGCGAGCGTCGATTCGGCCCCTTCGTTCTGGTTGAGCGCCTCGGCGCCGAGGCCATCGCTGCAGCCGCCGGTCGCGAAGTCGTAGAGCGGCTTCTGCAGCGCATTGCGGCCCAGGAACCACTCGAACGCACGCGTCGCTCTCACCCCGTGCTCGGACCTGCCGGTAATCGCGAAGGCGGTGAGCTCGGCCTCGACGAGGGCGGCGGCATCGAGCGGCTGCTCGTCGCCTGTATCCGCCGGCCGCTCGTCCCGATGCCGGCCAAGATGGCCGGTGAGCCGCAGCACGTCGTCGTCGAGGCCGGATTCGTCGCCGAGCCACCGGAGCGATTCGAGACCGACTTCGACCAGGTCGCTGCGGTGAAGGGCGCTGCCTCCGCTGATGAGCGCCTGCGAGAGACGAGCGTTGTCGTAGCTGAGCCTGTCTTCGAACCAGCTCCAGTCCTGGGTTGCGTTCTGGCGGTGGGCGTCGGAGAGCTGTTCGACGAGTCGCTCGAGCAGGCGCTTGGCGTCCGGGTCGAGCCGGTCCGCGTCGAGGCGTGAGAGGCCGAGCACCGTGTAGGCGGCCGTTCGCAACCAGACCTCGCCCGAGAGCGTCCCGACGAGACGGGCGAGCAGGTCGCGTGCCGGGACGACGACGGCAGGGATCCACGCGGTCGCGAGGATCTCGCCGAGCGCCCAGACCGTGCGGCCGATGTGGTCGCCGACGTGCGGCTCGTCGAGCCAGCGACGATCGTACGACATGAAATTGCGCATCCCGCCGTCACCGGTGGCCGCGGACATGAAGGAGATCGCGCGGTAGAGGATCGAGCTCCATCGCTGCTCGTCGCTGCGGTTCGCGAGGGCGAGCGAGACGACGGCGAGCCGGGCGACGTCGTCGACGCAGTAGCCGCTGTCGCGGTTGGGGATGATCCCGTCTGCGTGTTGGACGATGCCGACGTCGTCGACGAGCGTGAGCAGGTGGTCTGTGCGCAGGCTCGTCAGATGCAGGTCGCCCACGCCGGAGGGCCGTCTACGAGGCGCGAACGCAAACGCCTCGTGGAGGACGGCTGCGGTCGCCTCGGCGACCGACGGCCACGCGAGCCCGGAACCGATCCGCCGCGACTCCGCTCGTGCGGCGGCGAGTCTTTCGGGGTGCTCGATGTAGTCGGAGATCGCGGTGGCGAGCGCGGGCGGATCGTCGAAGGGCACGAGTGTTCCTGCGCCCGAGGCGAGCATGTCCTGGGCATACCAGTAGGGGGTCGAGACGACGCCGCAGCCGGCTGCGATTGCGAAGGTGAGCGCGCCCGAGGCGATCTGCTCGCGGTTGTGGTACGGGGTCACGAACACGCTGGTGGCAGCGAGGAGGTCGGAGAGCTCCTCGAGCGCAAGGAAGCGATCGTCGAACTCGACGTGGTCCGCCAGGCCCAGCTCGTAGACCCGTCGCTCCAGAGTCACCCGATATCTCTCACCCTCCCGGCGAGCGACGTCGGGGTGCGTGCGCCCGGCGATCAGGTAGAGGATCTCCGGGTGCTGCTCGACGATCGCGGGCAGAGCGTCGATCACCGTCTCGAGACCCTTGCCGGCCGAGATCAGCCCAAAGGTGGAGAGCAGGAACCGATCGCCCATCTCGGCGTAGGCGCCGGAGAACCGGCCGTCGGGCCCGCTCGCCGCACGAGCACTGAGACGCGAAGGGGCTCCGTGCGGCACGACGCGCACCTTCTCCTCGGGACAGGCGCCCGAGGAGACGAGCAGCCGCTGCGCTGTCTCCGTCATCACGATCACGAGCTCGGAGTCGGCACAGAGCCGGGTGAGGACCTCAGCCTGATGCGGCGTCGGCTCGGAGAGCACGGTGTGCAGGGTGACGACGAGCGGCTGGGAGAGGTTGCTGCTGAACGAGAGCACGTACTCGCCGTCGCGGCCGCCGAAGATCCCGTACTCGTGCTGGAGCAGGACGACATCGACGTTGAGCCGCCCGAGCATCCGCGCGGTGCGCACGTAGTCGCCGCGAACGGCCTGCGCGATCGTCGCGAGCAGACCCCGCCGCTGCGGGCTCGACGGCTCGTTGACGACCGCGACGAGGTCGGCCCGTTCGACGCCCGACACGCCGAGTAGCCCGGCGCGGACGTCCGCCGCGAAGGTCCCGATCCCGCAGGCCCGCGGTGGGTACGTGGAGACGATTGCCGCGCGCACTGGGTCAGTTCCCAGAGGATCTCGCAGCCGGCGAGGGAGGCTCGTGCATCCGCTGGGACGCCCACGAGCCACGGTTGCCCCGCGCTCCCCCGCAAACGCCCCGGTCGGTCGTCGCGAGGAGCAGGCCGAACGCACACTTCGTCCGCTTCCTGATCATTGTTGTTGTTCCCTCTCGCAACTCCCCAGGACAGCAAGCGGCGGGCTCGTGTGGGAGTCAGGACACGGGGACCCTAGACCCACCCTAGCGCAGGGTCGTCGGCCCGCGGCTGGACGGACCCGGCGATACCTCGCCGCCCATCCGCAAGGGAGAGGCGGTGCTGCACGTACCTTTCACCGGATGGACCCTGGTTCCGAGCGCCCTCGTCGTCTCGCGCGCGTGTTCGTGTGACGCCGTGACCGCGCCGCGCCGCGTGGCGGTGCTGGCGCCGATCTCATGGCGGGTGCCGCCGCGCGCCTACGGGCCGTGGGAGCAGTTCGCCTCACTGCTCACCGAGGGTCTCGTCGAACGAGGGGTCGACGTGACGCTGTTCGCGACGGGTGATTCGCTGACGGCGGCCCGGCTCGCTTCGGTCGTCCCACGCGGGTATTCGGAGGATCCCGAGGCCGACGCGAAGGTGAGCGAATGCCTGCACATCGCCCAGGTGTTCGAGCGCGCCGGCGAGTTCGACGTCATCCACAACAGCTTCGACTTCCTGCCCCTGAGCTACAGCGCGCTCGTCGAGACGCCGATGCTGACCACGATCCACGGGTTCTCGTCGCCCGCCATCCTCCCGGTGTACCAGCGCTACAACGCGAGCTCCGGTTACGTCGCGATCAGCGAGGCGGACCGCGATCCGAGCCTCGACTACCTCGCAACGATCCATCACGGAATCGATACGGGCCGTTTTGCGCTCGAGCCCGCCGTCGGCTCGTATCTTCTCTTCTTCGGGCGCATTCATCCCGACAAGGGAACGGTCGAGGCGATCGACGTCGCCGAACAGCTCGGCCTTCCGCTGCTCCTCGCCGGCATCGTGCAGGACCGGCAGTACTTCGACGAGCTGGTAGCGCCACGGATCGACGGCAAGCGGGTGCGGTTCATCGGAGCGGTTGGGCCGGAGGAGCGCTCCGAGGTGCTCGGCGGCGCACGCGCGCTGCTGCACCTGATCGGGTTCGAGGAGCCTTTCGGGTTCAGCGTCGTCGAGGCGATGGCCTGCGGCACGCCCGTGGTGGCGTTCAGGCGGGGCTCGATGACGGAGTTGGTCGAGCATGGTGTCACCGGCTTCCTCGTCGACGACGTCGAGGCGGCAGTCGTGGCGATCCGCGAGGTGGTCGAGCTCGACCGCCCCGGGATCCGCGCCCTGGCCGTGGCGCGGTTCGGGCGCGCGCGGATGGTCGACGCGTACATCGACGCCTACGAGCGACTGATCGGGTGAGCCCGGACGCACCCGACAGGTTCATGCTCGGCGTCAACTACTGGCCCGCAGCGCAGGCGATGGACTGGCTGCGCTCCTACGACCCGGCGATCACACGCCGCGACTTCACCCGCTCCCGGGCCGCGGGTTTCGACACGATCAGGGTCTTCGTGCGCTGGGAGGACGCCCAGCCGGCGGCCGATACCGTCGATGCGGCCGTGCTGCGACGGCTCGTCGACGCCGCGGACGCAGCCGTGGAGGCCGGCGTTTGCCTGCTCGTGACGCTCTTCACGGGCCACATGAGCGGCGTCAACTGGATCCCCGCGTGGGCGGTGGGCGGAGCGTCAGGCGATCGCCGCTTCCGGATCGTCAGCGGGGGGAGGGCCGCGCCGCCGGAGACCGGCATCCGCAACTGGTACGCCGACCCCGCGGTCGTCGTTGCGCAGGAGCGGCTGGCGACCGCAACCGCCGCTGCGCTCTCGGGGCATCCCGGGGTCTGGGGCTGGGACCTCGGCAACGAGAACTCGAACTGCACGATCCCTCCCGACGCGGTAGCGGCCGAGGCGTGGCTCGAACGGATGTCCACCGCGCTCCGGCGCAGCGATCCGGGAAGGCCGATCACGATCGGCCTCCACATGGAAGACCTCGAGAACGACCGCGTGATCGGGCCGGCCGAGGCTGTACGGTGGTGCGACCTCGTCTCGATGCACGGCTACCCGATCTACGCAGACTGGGCGGCGGGGTCGACCGACAGCGAACTGGTGCCGTTCCTCGCCGAGATCACGCGCTGGCTGGCATCCGGCGCGCCGGTGCTCTTCGAGGAGTTCGGGCTCCCGACCGCGCCCACGAGTGCGCCGGACGACGGTCTGCTCGACGAGGCGGACGCCGCCGAGTACACGGGCCGCGTGCTCGACGGGCTTCGGGCGGTCGGTTGCCGAGGCGCGTTCCTCTGGTGCTTCAGCGACTACGTCACCGATCTCTCGGCCGTCCCGCCGTTCGACGCGGCACCGCACGAGCTCAGCTTCGGTCTCTGGCGAGCCGACGGCACACCCAAGGCGGCCGTCCGCGAGGTGACATCCCGTGCCGGCGCCGCATGCGTCCCGCCGGGCAGCCCGGGGGCCTGGCTCGATATCGACCCCGCCACGTTCGCGGAGGACCGGCGCCGTCACCTCCGGCGCCTCTACGGTCGCTTCCGCGCTTCGCGGCGGCCACCGGTCTGATCCCCGCCCGCGGGCCAATCGCAGGCATGAGATGTCGCTCCGCGCCGGGCTGCCGTCATCGTGGGGGCCCCACGGTGCTCCGCGTGGGGGCCCCGGCGTAAGCTCGTCACGCAATGGCCGGTCCGCGACGTTCGAAGTCAGTCGACTCGTTTCTGTGGGAGACGCGCGCGGCCGCCGCGGCCGCTGTGCTGTTGCTCATTGCCGGGATCGTCTCCGACGCAGTAGCACAGCGTTTCTGGGACCGAAACGGCCTGCTGGCGGGACTTGCCTCGAGTGTCCTCGTCGTGGTGATCACGCTCGCGCTCGTCAACGAGGCTGTCGAACGCCGGCGGCGTCAGCGTTGGAGCGTGCTCGCCCAGTACGTGATGTTGCAGCTCGTTCGTGACGCCCGCGGGGTCTGGACCGGGCTGCTCGAGCTGGCGGGCCTCATGGCTCCCGACAACCTGAGTGCTGCGTCGATCGACGCGGGAGCGCAGACGGTCCGTGACACCGAGCGGCTGACCGCCGCCGCCCGGACGGTCGTAGCCGAGCCCGAGCGCCGAAGGCGCCTCCATGGGTCGGTTGCGCGCACCGTGATCCACAACGACGAGGTGCTGGGACGCTGGGCCGGGGTGATGCTCAACACCGACCTCTACGCCGAGGTAATCGACCGTCACGTCGAGCTTGCGAGCGACCTGGCCTGGCTCGGCAGCCTCCTCGACAACCTCGATCCGTCAGACGACGATCCCCGCCAGCGAGTCAGCCGCAAGAACCCTGCGGTCCAGGTCGAAGGGGCGATCGACGACGAGCAGCTTGCCGACCGGCTCGTCGCGATCGCTCAACTCGCAGAGGAGCTCGACCGCGGCACGCTCGAGCTCGCGCTGCGCATCGTGCCCGTCGAGTGGTGGTCGGCCCGTCTCGGCACCACCGCCCCGGTTCTCGACGTCGAGCCGGCTGCCCGGCCGGTCGACTGACCGCCGCGTGCGTTTGCCGCGGAGCCGCGGTGAAGCCGACGAATCGTGCCGTCTTGGCTCAGGCCCCCGGCGTCGACGGCCGCGACTCGCTCCAGTCGAGCAGGAGCTTCCGCTCGGCGAAGTACCAACTGCCGTCGATCTTGGCGAACGTGTCGAGGTAACGGAGCGAGGCGATCATGAGCTTGCGGTCGCCGTCCTCGGTGAAGAGGTGGTGGGCGATCGTGTAGCTCTCGCCCGTGGCGCGATCGCCGTCGATCGTGACGGTGCTCTGGCCGTTGAAGTGGGTCGTCACCTCGTAGCGCTTCAGATCGGCGAAGACGGGCGTGAGCGCCTCTCGTCCTTCGAGCACGTATGTCGGCTCGCTGCCCTCGCCGTCCATGTACACGGCGAAACGCGTGTCGGCGGTGAAGAGCGCCTTCTGTCCTTCGGCGTCGCGCCGGTCTGCGCAGCGGGCGTAGGCGTCGAACAACTCGCGGAGCGCGAGACGATCGGCTGCCTCGGCTGCGGTCAGTTCCGCGTGAACGGCCATCGGTTGGGCTCCTGTCTAGTGGGACTTCGGTCAGAGTGGCACGAGGCCGCCGTCCGCAGGTCGATCGCGGGCGAGAGCCTCGGCGATGAGTGCCCGCACGACCTCGCCGAGCTCCTCTTCGAGATTCGGGTCGTTCAGTCGGCCGTTCGCGTCGAAGCGATCCGCCACATGTCCGATCGCCACCTCGCCCTCGACGACCCGGGCGCCCATCGCGCCGAGCACCTTCCGCAGCTCGGCCTGCGCCCACACCGCACCGAACGCACCGGTGCTCGCCCCGATCACGGCGACCGGCTTGTTGCGCATCGGGTTCGTGGCCAGTGGGCGCGAAAGCCAGTCGAGCGCGTTCTTCAACTCGCCGGGGATCGACGAGTTGTACTCCGGGGTGGCGAAGAGGACGGCGTCGGCCGCGGCGACCGTCGCGCGAAGCTCTGCGACGGCCGTCGGTTCGTTAGCTCCTCGCAATCCTCGTCGAACGGCGGGATCGAGCGGAGCGCCTCGTCGATCTCGAACTCGGCTCCTTCGGCCTCGAACAGCTCGCCCGCGTGGCGGAGCAGCGCGGTGTTGTACGAGCCGTGGCGAAGGGAGCCGCTGATCCCGAGGACGCGCATTTGTCTTATCCCTGCCTTGTGAGTTGCAGCTCGGCGGTGAGGACCACTTCGCCGGCGAGTGCCGGCTCGCCGCTCGGCAGTGGGTTGTTCCAGCTGATTCCGAACTTGTCGCGGTCGATCCTCGTCTGGAGCTTGAGGCCGAAGCGCGTGCCGCCGTAGGGGTCGGGGATCGGGTCCGAGATCGTCCCGGTGATCTCGACGGGCTCGGTGTGCCCTTTGATCGTGATCTCCCCGTCGATCGTCAGCTCGTCGCCTTTCCGCGCGATCGAGCTCGACCGGAAGCTCAGCTCGGGGTGGCGTTCCGCGTCGAAGAACTCGGGGCTCTGAAGGTGCGCCTCGAGGTTCGGGTCCTTGACCTGCACCGACGCGACCTTCGCCGATCCGTTGAGGACGCCGTCGGTGACGTTGGCGTCGATGTCCGAGAATGTGCCCGTGAAAGTGCCCGCCATGTATTCGACGGCGAAGCCGACGGTGGAGTGGACACGATCGGCCACCACGTCCCGGCGGGGAGTGCGTCTGTCTCGGTGGTGCTCATCTGGTTGCTGCCTCCTTGGGTTCGCCCAGCCGGATCAGGTTGAGCCCGGCGAGTGGATGGTGGATCTGCTGCATCTCGCCGCCGCCGGCGAGACCTCCGAGATCGACGGGATAGAAGCCTGCGTCCCCGAAGACGGCACTCACCTTCTCCTTGGCGTCGTCGTCGTCGCCGGAGATGAAGATGACGCGTCGGCCGCCCGCCTCATGGGGATCCGAGCCGAGCACGTCGGCGCCGAGGGTGTTCGCGGCCTTCACAACACGGGCCCCGGCAACGAGTTCGGCAATGAGCTCGCTCGATGTTCTCCCGTCGAGGTCGTCGGCCCCCCAGTCGTTGGTCGCGTCGATCACGATCCGACCGTTCCATTCCGGGCCTCTGACCGCCTCCGGCACCTGACCCCACGGCACGGCGATCACGACGATCGCGGCCGAAGCTGCCTCCTCGACCGTTCCGGCGGTGACTTCCTCGCCGAGAGCCGAGACCTCCGCGCTCAGTGAGTCGGGGCCGCGGCTGTTCGAGAGCACGACGGAACGACCGGCACGCAGTGCTGCGCGGGCCATCGCCTGCCCGAGCCGGCCGGCGCCGATGATTCCGATTGAGTCTCCGTCGGCCATGCTCATGTGGCTCCTCCCTCGTATTCGGACGCGAACAGGTAGCTGACGGCCAGGCTCCGGTACGGTCGCCAGCGATCCGCCAGCTCGGCGATCTCCTCGTCGCTCGGAGCATGGTCGAATCCGTAGACACGCCGGATCGCGCGCCGGAGTGCGAGGTCGCCGAAGAGGAAGACATCGGGCCGGTCGAGGGCGACGAGGAGGAAGCCGTGCGCCGTCCAGGGGCCGATGCCCGGAACTTCGGTCAGGGCAGCCTCCACCTCGTCGTCGGTCATCCCGGCCAGGGCTTCATCGCTCAGGCGACCGTCGACGAACCGCTGTGCGAGCTCGCGCAGCGTCGCGCCCTTGCGATAGGAGAATCCCGCCGCTCGAAGCACTTCCGGGTCGGCGGCGAGGAGCTCGGCCGGCGACGGGAGCCGCCCTCCGAAACGATCTTCGAGACGGGCCACGATCCTGCGCGTTGCGGCGACCGAAAGTTGCTGGCCCGCGACCTGGAAGATCAGCGTCCCGAATCCGTCGAGCTTCGGCAGCTCGTCCAGCCAGGCCCGCGGGCGGAAGTCCGGCCGCTCGTCGATCACGCGCGCGAGCGCCGGATCCGCATTGCGAAGGAACTCACGCGCCTTGCGATCCGCGACCGCTGCGGGCTTGCGGGACGGAGCCTCGCTGCTCACGCCTTGAGCAGCCTCTCGGTCACCACGATCTCGATCACGTCGGCGACCGTCTCTTCGCGCGCCCAGTCGCGCTGCAGCTCGACGGCCAGGGCGACCCAGGTGACCGGCCGGCCTCCTGCCTGCACGACCCGCTCGAGTCCTGCGCGGTGGGCCTCCTCGCTCGTGCCGCCGATCGCGTCGACGACCGGATAGACGTCGTACCCTTCCCTCAAAGCGTCGAGCGCGGGGAAGGCCATGCAGATCTCCGTCCAGAGCGCGCAGATGATCAGCTTGCGCCGGCCGGCCGCGCGCACGGCGTCGAGGAACTCTGCGTCCTCCCACGCGTTCGTGGATGTCCTGTCGATCGCAGGGTCGCCGCCGAGCAGCTCCGCGAGCCGCGGGACGGTCGTCTCACTGCGTCCGGTCGCGACGTTGATCGTCGAGTGGACGATTGGCAGGTCGAACGCCTTCGCCGTCTTCACGGTCGAGACGATGTTCTCGAGCAGCAGGTCGGGGTCGATCGAGCGGACCGCCGAGAACTGCGGCGGCTGGTAGTCGATCACGATCAGGGCTGCGTTCGCAGGCGTCAGGAGATGATCGCCCACGGGATCGCGTACCGGAAGGCTGGTCACGGGTGCACCCACGAGCCGTAGCCGAGATCGAGGCGGATCGACTCCATCACCCAGAACGTCGTGCTCTCGGTGAAGACGTCCGCAGCAGCGAGCAGACCGGTGTACTTCTCGATCACCGGGGCTGCCGCCACGTGAGTGACCTCGTCGAGGTAACCCTTGAGCGCGGCCCACATGTTCTCGCCGTACTTTGCGAAGTAGGGCGTCGGATCGACGGTGTCGATCGCCTTCCGCGACTCCTCGGAGATGTCGGCCATGTACTGCTGATGGAGGTTAACGTCGTCGCGCGTGCCGAGGCGCCCGAGGTGGCCTCCGATGAAGTGCCTCCACGAGTAGGCGAGCGCGTTCGCCGACGCCTCGACGTAGCCGGGGATGTCCTCGGTCAGGTTGGAGACGTAGACCGGCGCCCAGCCGGGATTGACGATGTCGATCAGCATGAGGGTGTCGTGGTCGGGGAGATGGATGATGATGTTGTCCGGCGAGTGGTTGGCGCCGTGCCAGGCGAGGTCGATTCGCTCCCCGCCGAGCTCCAGGGTCCGACGGTCCGCGAACGTCTCCTCGTTCGGCGGCCTTGCCGGGTCGTCGTCCCGGAGCAGCAGTCGCCGGCAGTCCTCGTGCCCGATCCGCGTGACGTCTCTGTCGAACAGCGAGGACGCACCCGCGTGGTCAGCGTGGTGGTGGGAATAGATGAGGTAGTTGACCTTGTTGCTCACGCCGTTCGCCGATGCGATCTCGTCGACGGCCCGCTGGATGTTGTTGCCGATGGTGGGTGGGGCGTCGAACAACACGACGCCGTCCGACGTGGTCAGGAAGGCGCATTGGTAGGTGCCGTCGGTGACCCAGTAGAGGTTTCGCTCGACGCGGCCGACGTAGTAGCCCTGGTCGTTCAGGGCCGGACCGAGCGCCGAGCGTGGGACTGGGGCGTAATCCGGAAGGTTGATGGTGCTGGCTTCATCGCTCATGGGGTGGATGGTCGATGCGCTACGGAGCCGATCGAATCCCTGAAATCCGTGGTCCGCGTCAGCTCTCGGCTGAGCCAGGCGACTGCACGCTGCGGAGTGCCAGCTCCGTCCGTGACCTCACGCCCAGCTTGCGGAACACCTTGCGCAGGTGGTACTCGACCGTGCTCGGGCTGATGAAGAGCGCGGCGGCTATCTCCCGGTTGGTGCGTCCGGCTGCGGCAAGGTGCGAGACCTGGGTCTCCTGGGGTGTGAGTTGGTCTCGTTTCTCCACCGTGCGTTTGCGGGCATGCTCGCCGGTTGCCAGCAGCTCGCGTTCGGCGCGACCCGCGAACGCATCAGCGCCCATGCTCGTGAACGCCTCGTGCGCGATCCGCAGCTGCATCCGGGCATCGAGGCGGCGCCGCTTGCGTCGCAGCCACTCGCCGTACAGAAGTTGGGTCCGGGCGAGCTCGAGTCGTAGACGGGTGCCGGAGAGGCTCGCGATCGACTCGCGGAACAGGCTGTCGGCGACATCGTCCTCACTCGCGAGCGCGCGCACACGCGCTTCGATCCCGGTCGCCCATCCGGAGGTGATGACGCGGGTTCGCTCGGAGAGCCACTTCAGGGCGTAGTCGAGGAGCTCTCGCTCACCGGTCCTGGAGGCCGCCTCCACCAGTTCGGGCACGAGCAACGAGCCGTACCCGATCGGATCGGGCTGGAACGCTTCCCATGCTGCCTCGCGGGCGGCTTCATGTCGGCTGAGGCCGTTGTAGAGCACGGCTCTCGCGTAGCTGTTGGACGTCCATCCCCGTATGGCTGCTTCCTCGGAGCTGGCTTCGATCAACTCGGTCGCCTGTGCCGCACCGCGCCAGGCGGCAAGGATCATCGGGGCGTTGACGAGGGGTGGGTTTCCGGCCGCCTCGGCGATCAGGTCCGCCTCGTCGAGCAACAGCTCGGCCGCGGTCAACTCGCCGGCGAGCATGTGGCTCCTCGCCAGGAAGCTGAGCGCAAACTGCAGGTGCACGAGCGCGCCCGTGTCGCGCGCGACCTGGACGTGTCGAGCGGCGAGGAGATGCATCGCCTCGTCGTCCCAGAGCTCGAGCGCGACGATATTGCTGTCTCGAGCGCTCGAGAGGGAGAGCCAGCGACTCACATCCTCACCCGCGATGTCCGTCGCGAGCAGAAGCTCGAGAGCTCGGGCGAGTGCCGGCGCGGCGGCGGCGTACCCGTCGAGCAGGCGGGTCGCGAACGCATCGAGCAGCACGTCGATCGTCCGCGGCGGACCGGTGGCGGGCGCCGCCGCCCGCGCAGCAGCCGCGACAGCCGGTGCGCCGCCGACGACCTCGATGTCGCTCGACATGGCGCCGCCGAGCGCCTCGAGGTACGTCTCGCGGGCGAGCTCGGGGTCGAGTAGCTCGAGACGGCTCGCCGCGCTCAGAAACAAGCTGCCCGCGTCACCGCCCCGCCGCTGCTCCAATGCGATCTGGGCTCGTAGCAGATCGAGCCGGGCCTGCTCCAGCGCGTCGAGCGCTCCGGGCTCGACGCTTGACGACAGCGCGAGCGCAGCCTCCAGGTCGCCTGCATCGCGCTTGGCCCTGGCAGCGGCGAGCAAGCGCCGCCCACGGCGCCTGGCGTCCGGTGTAAGCGTGGCGGCCCGTTCCAGAAAGGCAGCGACCGCCGCCAATCCGCCGCGCGCCTCCGCCCGTCCAGCGGAACGCTCGAGCTCGGCGGCAACGTCCTCGTCCGGCACGGACGCCGCCTGCGCGCGGTGCCATGCGCGGCGATCCGGATCGAGCTCCGGATCGGTCGCGACCGCCAGCGCCCGATGAACCTTGCGTCGTTCGTCCGGCTCTGCCGCTCCGTATACCGCCGAGCGGACGAGCGGATGACGGAACGTCACGGCACCGTCCAGGGCCAGAAAGCCTTCCGACTCCACCGTGTCTGCGGCCGCATCCGGGATTCCGAGCTGCTGCGCTGCGCGCCAGAGAAGCGCCGGGTCACCCAACGGCTCTGCCGCGGCGAGGAGCAGCAGTCGCCGTGCGTCGCGGGGGAGCCGCGCCGCTCGCCGTGCGAAGCTCTGCTCGATCCCGGTCGACAGAGGCAGCGCGGCAGTCAGCCCGAATCCGCCGGCGAGCTGGGCAGGGGTCCGCCCGCGGGGAAGCTCCAGGAGCGCCAGTGGGTTGCCGCGCGTCTCGACGATGATCCGCTCCAGCACGCGCTCATCAAGCCGCCCGGGCAGGATCGAGTCCAGCAGGGCCCGCGCATCGCGATGCCCGAGAGGCTCGAGCTGAAGCTCCGCCAGGCCTGCGAGCGAGCCGATCGGCTCCCGTGACGCAAAGACCATGGCGATCCTCTCGGCGAGGATACGTCGGGCCACGAACGCGAGCACGCGTGCCGATGCCCGGTCGAGCCACTGGGCGTCGTCGATGACGGCGAGCAGCGGCTGCTCGACTGCGGCCTCGGACAGGAGGTTGAGGACGGCGAGCCCGACCAGGAATGGGCTAGGCGGCCGTCCGGCGCTCATCCCGAGCGCGATCTCGAACGCCTCACGCTGCGGATCTGGCAGTCGCTCGGTCAGGTGGAGGCTCGGCGAGCACAGCTGCTGGAGCGCCGCATAGTCGAGCTCCATCTCTCCCTCGACCCCGACGGCGCGGGCGACGCGGAAGCCGGGCGCCGCCTCGATCGCGTATTCGACGAGGGCCGTCTTTCCGACACCCGGCTCGCCGTACACCGCCAATACTCCGCCGTGACCGTCCCGCGCAGCCTCGAGCACGCGGTCGAGGACCCCACGCTCGCGCTGGCGGCCGAGCAACGGCACCCCCGGAACCCTCGTGACCATCGCGAGAGCATGCCACTGGGGTCACGTACTACGGATTTCCGGGATTCGACGGCTTCACGACGGCGACCACGATGTCGCCCTGATGCGAGCACTCGGAGGAGGAGGAAGACGATGACGAAGAATCTCGGTGTCTGGACCTCAGACGACTGCGCTTTGGTGCTGATCGACTACCAGAAGGAGATGTTCGAGGTGATCCGCTCGGAGACGAGCGCCGACCTCGTGGAGATGCATGTCCGCTTGCTGGCCAAGACCGCGAAGGCATTCGAGCCTGCCGATCGTGCTCTCGACGGTGGGTGTCGGGGCCGGTTTCAACGGGCCGACGCTTCCGTCGGTTCTCGCGGAGCTCGAGGGCCTCGAGCCGATCGACCGGACCTCGATGAACGCGTTCGAAGACGAGGTCTTCAGCGAGGCAGTGAAGGCGACCGGTCGCAAGCGACTGATCCTCGGCGGCCTCCACACGGAGATCTGCCTCACGTTCGCGAGCGTCCAGGCACTGAAGGACGGGTACGACGTGATGTACGTCACCGACGCCGTGGGTGGACGGTCCGAAGCCGCGCATCGCACCGGTATCGAGCGTCTTGCTCACGCCGGCGCGGTGCCGACGACCGCGCTCGCGGTCACGACCGAGCTGTTCCGCGACTGGGCCGGGCCGCTTGCAGGGCCGGCGCTCGACGTCATCTACTGGTACTTCCGCGAGATCCCGACGCTCACGAACGACGTCGGCGTCGCAGAGGCCGAGAAGGCCGCAGCCGCCGCTCGCGGAGCCGAGCAGGCTGTCGCCGCCGTCGCGCACGGATCAGACTGATGGCGGGCAGGCTGGCCGGAAAGTCCTGCATCGTGACGGGCACGGGCGGAGGCATGGGCCGGGCGACCGCGCTCGCGTTCGCGAGGGAGGGCGCGCTTGTCGTCGGCTGCGACGTGGCGGTCGAGCCTGCCGGCCAGACACTCGAGCTGGTCAAGGCCGCCGGGGGCGAGATGGTGTCGCTGCAGCCGTGCATCCTTGGCGAGCCGGCCGAATGTGGCCGGCTCGTCGAGCTCGCGACGAGCGCGTTCGGCCGGGTCGACGTGTTGTTCAACCTCGCGGGCAGGTCGCACTTCGGCTGGCTCGAGAACGTCACCGACGAGGACTGGGGTGCTGCACGGCAGGACGAGGTCGACCTGATCTTCTACCTCACCCGTGCGGCCTGGCCTCAGCTGATCAAGAGCCGCGGCGTGGTCGTGAACATGGCCTCGCTGAACGGGCAGCTCAGCTTCAAGAGCCTCGCCTCGCTGTCGCACACGACGAACAAGGCGGCGATCATCGGGATGACCCGCCAGCTTGCGATGGAAGGAGGCGAGCACGGCATTCGAGTCAACTCGATCTCGCCGGGGCTGATCCAGAGCGGGGCAACACGCGCCCATCTCGACGACGGCGTGAGCGGGTTCGCGCGCGAGATGCTCGATCGGACCCTCCTGGGCCGTCTGGGCGAGCCGGAGGACGTGGCGAGCCTTGCACTGTTCCTTGCCTCCGACGAGAGCTCGTACATCACCGGCGTCGATGTCGTGATCGACGGCGGGATGAAGGTGTGGTGATGCCCGATGCCGCTCGCTAGCGCCTCCGCACCGGCGGTGCCTGAGGCCCGTCGGCACGTGTCGGCCTTCTGGGTCGTTGCGTTCGCGTTCCTCGTCGTCATGGGATTCGCCACACTCCCGAGCCCGCTCTACGGGCTGTACCGGGAGCGCGACGGCCTCTCGACGTTCGAGATCACGATCGTCTATGCGATCTGGGCGGCGGGCACGATCGCGGCGCTGATCGCCGTCCCGTTCATCGTCGAGCGCATCGGGCGCCGCGGGGTGATGCTCGCCTCGGTGGCGACGATGATCGTGGCCGCAGGCGTGCTCGTTGCGTGGAAGGCGCTGCCCGGCCTGATTGTTGGACGCCTGATTACGGGGGTGTCGGTCGGGCTGGCCGCCGGTACGGCGATCAGCTACCTGATCGAGCTGCGGCTCCGCGCGGATCCGAAGGCGTCGCCGGCCCCCGCCCGGACGATCGGGACGTCGGTGAACGTCGGCGCGCTCGGGGTCGGCCCGTTGGTGGCAGGCTGCCTCGCAGCGTGGGTGATTCGGCCGCTCACCGTGCCTTACCTGGTCTGGATCGCGATCGGGGCGGTCGCGTTGATCGGTCTTGCCACCGCGCCGGAGACGGCCTCGCCGACGGCCAAGCGAGCGCCGTTCCCGGTGAGGCTTCCCGTGGCGGCGGGCGCGGCGACGCTTGCCGCCTTCGCCGCCAACGGGCTCTTTGCCGGGCTGTCCGGTCTCTTCCTCGCGACCACGTTTCACAACCCGTCGCACGCGCTCGCGGGTGCGACGCTGTTCATCGTCTTCTCGGCCGGGGTGGTATCCCAGCTCGCAACGGCAAAGCTGCGAGCGTCGTACGTGTTCGCACTCGGTACGGTCTCGATGCTCGCCGGTCTGGTGCTTCTCGTGACCGCCGTGCGTCTTTCGAGCCCGAGCCTTGCGCTCTTCCTGATCAGCGGCGCCCTGATCGGCGCGGGCGCAGGCGCCGTCTTCAAGGGGACGACCGGCCTCGTGCTCGATGGGACGGCACCCGAGAACCGCGTGGCGATGAACTCGGAGCTGCTCATCGCCCTCTTCGTCGGGCTGTCGGTTCCAGTCGTCGGCGCGGGAGTCGCGCTCGGCGAGGGTGCAAGCGCCGCGAACACTGTGCTCGGCTTCGCCATCTTCGTCGGGCTCGGAGTCGCCGGCGCCGGCTGGGCGCTCCTCGGGCGCAGGGCGAGAGGGGCTCCACAGGCCGCATCGCCATGAGCACGATCACGACGGCAATCGACGACACGCCGCGGACACGGCCGGCTGCGCCAGGTTCATTCTGCGGTCAGGGAGCGTGGCGGCCCTTGGCTCGACGGCGCGCCTGATGTGCGCGCGTAAAGACGCCGCAGGGGTCGCGGCGCCCACCAGTTCCATTTGCCGAGCAGCACCATCAGCGAGGGCACGAGCAGGGTTCGGATGATGGAGGCGTCGATCAGGACGACGAGTGCCGTCCCGAGCCCGAGCTCCTTGATGAAGGCCAGCTTCGAGGTCGCGAATGCGGCGATCGCGACCGCGAACAGGAGTGCGGCGGCGGTCACGATCCGTCCGGTTCGCTCGAGCCCGATCGCGACGGCTTCACGGTCGGGGACGCCGCCGTCGTGTGCCTCCTTGATCCGGGAGAGCAGGATGATGGCGTAGTCGGTTGCGAGGCCGAACCCGATTGCGAAGAGAAGGATCGGCTGGGTGGCGTCGAGGGCGCCGTCGCCTCGGTAGGCGAGCAGGCCCTGCAGGCGGCCGTGCTGGAAGATCATCACGAGCACGCCGAAGACGGCGCTCAGGGTGAGTACGTTCATGAGTACGGCCTTCACTCCGAGCACGAGCGATCCCGTCATCAGGAAGAGAATGATCAGCGTCGAGGCGATCACGGCCGCCAGGACGAGCGGGAGGTGAGCTCCGAGACTGTGTTCGAGGTCGACGAACCCTGCGGTCTGTCCCGCGACCCCGACGTAGAACGGCGCAGGCAGCGCGCGCACGGCATTGACGAGGCGTCTCGCGCCGGCGCCGTATGTCGCGGCCGACGGGGCGACGTCGAGCAGTGAAAGGCGAGGCCCGGCGGAGCGCGCGGCACCAACTGCGGCGACGCCTGGGAGGGTGCGGATCGTGTCCGCGAAAGCGCTCAGCTGCGGCGATCCCGCGGGGGCGCCGACGACGATCTCGAGCGGGGCGGTGCGCCCTGGTGGGAACTCGTTCCGAAGCGCCCGGTCGACCCGGTACGCGCTCGTACTCGCGGGCAGCACGCCGGCGTCGACGGGCAGGAACCTGGCAGAGGTGAATGGGATCCCGAGCGCGATCAGCACGGCCGCGCTGAGCACGGCGACCCTGCCGGGGCGCCGGGTCACGAACTGGGCGAGTCGGTACCAGAAGCCGGACTCGTCCGGCCGCGCGTCGCGTTCGGCGGCGCGCTGGAGTCGCTTCGGGGCGAGCGCGTTGACTCGCGGCCCGAGCAGGGCGAGGATCGCCGGCAGGACGACGAGCGCAATGGTGGCTGCGACCAGAGCGACGAGCGCCCCGGCGATCCCCATCGAGCGAAGGAACAGTTGCGGGAAGATCGCAAGTGACGCGACCGCGGCGGCGACCGTGAGCGAGCTGAACACGATCGCTCGGCCCGAGGTCGCGAGCGTGCGGCGCAGCGCGTCGGGGCCGAAGCCGTGAACCGCGGATTCCTCGCGGTAGCGGGAGACCATGAAGAGGCTGTAGTCGATCGCAAGCCCGAGCCCGAGGCCGGTCACCATGTTGAGCGCGAAGACCGACAGGTGGGTGAACTCCGAGACGATCCGCAGGGCGAAGAACGTCACCAGGATTGCGAGGCCTCCGAGCAGCGGCGGCAGCAGCGACGCGACGAGCGAACGGAAGAACAACAGCGAGAGCAGGAAGATGAGCGGGAACGCAAGAAGCTCGGCGCGTGCGAGATCGTGACCGACCTGCGTGTTGGCCTGGGCGCTCGCGATCGCGTCCCCGCCGAGCTCGACCTCGGGGTCGGTGGCGAACCGGCTCTCCAGGCGTCGAGCGTCGTCTTGGATCCTCAGGTCTGATCTCGGCCTGAAATACGCGACGACGTAGCTGGAGCGCCCATCGCGGGCGGCCATCGCGGGGTCGTGGCTGTCGTAGTAGCTCGAGACGGCTGCGACGTCGCGACTCGCGCGGAGCCTCACCTCTACCCGGCGGACCTGAAGCGCGGCATGCGCGCTGCGCACATTCCCGGTGTTCACGAGCGCGATCACCCCGGGATCGATCTGGCGTCCCGTGGCGGCTTGATATCGGTTCGTCGCCTGCACCGACTCGGTCGACGGGTCGGTCGCGCCATATGGGCCGAGCCGCTTCGCAACCCCCAGCCCGAACACGCCCGCGACGGCGATGCAGGCCAGAGCGATGAGCAGCACACGGCGGCGGTTCCGGTGCACGAATGACGCGAGTCTCTCGAGCATCGCTACTCGCCCCCGTTTCTCTCGGCGGAAGCCCCGGCGGGGACCACGGTTTCCACCAGACCGCTGGCGACGTCGTAGACGTGGCCGGAGACGGTGATCCGGTGGGAGATCGCGGCTGCGGAGCTGAGCCGGGCGACGTCGGTCGCGACCGTGGCCGCCGGGTCGAGAACCGCGTAGTCACGCAGTGCGGATTCGTCCGCACCGATTCGCATCGCGTAGCGGCGGCGGAAGTCGTCGTCGGCGAGGGCGCCCGCTCCGCACTGGGTGTGGTGGATGACAGCGACCTCGAATAGCGGGCCTTCCGGCACGACGGTCTCGGCGAGTTGCCCGACGAACGCGACGTTCTGGATCACGTCCGTTGTGACGCGCCCGCCGCCGTTGCGGACGACCATCGCGTCGCCGAGGTCGAGACCCAGGACATGGGCCGGGTCGACCCTCGGGTCGAGGCAGGCGATCACGAGCAGGCGCAGGGTGGGGAAGACGGTGGCGCCGACGTAGCCTCCGGCGGCAGCAAAGGCGCGGTTGCGGGCGAGCGCGGTCTCGATGCTCGCTCTCTCCAGGCGATCTGGCCTGATGAGCTCGAACTCGGTCGTTTCGACGGCCGGCGGGCCGAGGATCGCGGGTGCTGCTACGGGTTGTTCGGCCATGTGTTCTGTCCTCCTGGGTCTCGTCACGAGTGGCGTTCCCTCTCCGAGGGAGCTTGGATGATCCAAGTCATATCAACTTGGATGTTCCAAGTCAAATCGGCTACACTCCGTGAGATGGCCTCGCCGCTCGCGTACCAGTCGTTCTGTCCCGTGGGTGCAGCGCTCAACGTCGTCGGCGAGCGCTGGTCGCTCCTGATCGTGCGCGACCTCTTCCTCGGCCCGCGCCGCTACTCCGAGCTGCTTGCCGGCCTCGGCGGAATCGGCACCGACATCCTCGCCGCGCGTCTGCGAACCCTTCAGGACCACGGGATCGTGCGACAGGTCGGGGAGGGACGAGGGCAGCGCTACCAGTTGACCGGCGCGGGCGAGGAGTTGCGGCCCGTGCTCGCGGCCCTGGGCCAGTGGGGAGCTGACCGCGTCAGGCTGCCCGCCGATCCATCGCAGATCCCGCCCCGCGTCCCGCTCACCTCGCTGCTCGTAGGGGCGACGGCGCTCCCACGACAGGCAAACGGCGCCTACAAGGTTCGGGTGGAAGACGAGGAGGTTCGGATCGATATTTCAGGCGGCCGGGTCGATCCCGCCCCGGAGAGCGATCCGGACACCACGATCGAGTTGACCCGATCGGGGCTACGAGCACTCATCCTCGGTGCCTCCACCTCCGAGATCGAGCAAAACGGGGACCTCTCGATCCAGGGCGACCGCCGACGCGCCCACGCCTTGCTCGACGCCGTGGCTGGGCCGCCCCGACTGGCCGGGCTGCGCCGACAACTCGACGCCGGCGTCTGACGCAGCGCGATCCCTGACGACGGGCGGCGCTGGACGGAGCCGGCGAGCTCCATCCGCACGCCTCGACCATCGAGAACGCGTCACCGGAGGGCGAGGCGGAAAGCCGACCGGCTTCGTTTCCGCGGTGTTCGTACTCATTTTCGGCGGGCATGACCAACGACGATCGCCGGGTCACGACTATGGCATTCAAGGACTCGATCGCCTCGTGGCGGGGGTACGGTCTCATGCCAGTGGGTGGGATCGAGTGGTGAGACTCCAGCGGCTATCGGCCAGTTCGGACGACGTGGATCCGTTCGGAGCGCTCGACCGTGGCGCCAACGTGATTTGCTCGGTGAGATGACCAGCTTGGCGACGACGCAGTGGCGCGAACACGTCGGCCAGACGAGCTCGGAGGGCGTTTCGCCCACGCGAGGGCTGGTCGAGCGGAAAGCGCTCATTCAGCTCCTGGATCGCGCGGTCGCCAGGCGCGTAACAGTTGTCTCCGCGCCTCCGGGAAGCGGGAAGACCTCGTTGTTGCGTGCGTGGGCTGGACGTTCGAGCAATCTTGGCCGCGTCGCGTTCGTGTCCGTCGACCGCGACGAGCAGGATGCGCAGCGCTTCTGGTGCGCCGTCCTCGAGGCGATCCGCAGCCCGGCGCGCTCGATCGACGCTGCGCAACCTGCCGTGACTGCGGCGCTCGACAGCGACCACGTCGCCCACAGAGTCGCGTCGGAGATCGCCGAGCAAGTCGAGCCTGTCGTGCTGATCGTCGACGACCTCCATGAGCTGAGGTCAGCCGATGCTCTCACCCAGCTCGAGCAGTTGCTCGCGATTCTGCCGAGCTCGGCGCGTGCAGTGTTGTCGTCTCGCCGGGATCCGCCGATCAGACTGCACCAGCTCAGGCTCGCGGACGAGATCGCTGAGATCCGGGCCGGCGATCTGAGGTTCACCGAGCGCGAGACGCGCGAACTGCTCGCTGCGTCCGAGATCGATCTCTCCGACGCCGGGGTGGTCGCGTTGCACGAGCGCACCGAGGGTTGGGCGGCTGGTCTGCGCCTCGCGGCGATCTCGCTCTCCGCTCACCCGGATCCCGAGCGTTTTGTGGCCGGGTTCTCGGGCACCGACAGGACGGTTGCGGAATACCTGGTGGCCGAGATGCTCGAACGCCAGCCGAACGAGGTTCAGAGGATGCTGTTACGAACCTCGCTCGTCGACCGGCTGAACGGTGAGCTCGCCGACCTGCTGACAGGCCGCTCGGGCTCGGAGCAGATGTTGCTGGAGCTGGAGGACGCCAACGCGTTCGTTCTCTCGCTCGACGGCCGGCGTACGTGGTTTCGGTATCACCAGCTCCTGGGCGACTTCCTGCGCCTGGAGCTCCGCCGAACGTTGGCGGATGAGGTGCCTGAGCTCCACCGCCGGGCCGCGCGCTGGTTCGCCGACCACGGGTTGGTCGTCGAGGCCGTGCGCCACATGCTCGCGGCCGGCGACCGGCCCGATGCCGCGCGGCTCGTCGCAGACCACTCGTTCAGGTGGGTGCTCGACGGGCAGGCGGGAACGATCGGCGCGGTGCTGGAGGCGTTTCCCGAGGGCGCATCAGCCGATCAGCCCGACCTGGCGCTCGCTCAGGCGGCAAATGAGCTGAACCAGGGACGGTTGGAGGAAGCGGCTGCTCAGCTGGCGCTCGCCGGGTCCCATCTCCAGGGCGCGCCGCCCGCGCGCCGTCGGCGCCTCTCGGCCGCGATCGCGGCTCTGCGCTTGGCGATGGCACGGCGTAGTGGTCAGTTCAGTGAGGTAATCGAGCAAGTGAGCCTGCTCGATGCTTCGATCTCGGACGAATCGAACCAGCTCGCGATGGGTAGTGAGCTGCGGGGAGTCGCGCTGCTGAATCTCGGGATCGTCGAGACGTGGTCCGGGCGAATCGCGGACGCTGAGCGGCACCTGTCGGAGGGCGCCGCGCTCGCCCACACGATCGGCCGGCCCTATCTCGAGGTCGCGTGTCGCGCCCATCTGGGTTTCCCGTCAAGGCTTGTCTCGGTCGCGACCGCACGCGAGCGCGCCCGTCAGGCGGTAGCCCTGGCCGAGCGCTACGGCCTGGAGGATCGGCCGATACTCGCGCCCGCGCTCGGGGCGGTCGGCGGCATCGCCGTCTGGATGGGCGAGTTCGACGAGGGAGAGCGCTGGCTGTCCCGCGCCTTCGAGGTCGCCGAGCCACACGTCGACCCAGCCACCGCAGTGCTTCTCCATCTCGCGGCGGGGATGTTGCACGTCGGTCGCGGGCAGCATCGATCGGCGCTCGACGAGTTTGCGGCGGCCGCACGAGCGCAGTCGCTCCTCACAGGGGTCCACTTTCTCGAGCCGCGAATCGCCGGATGGCTCGCGGCGACGCAGGCGCGCCTCGGGATGCCGGATGAGGCGCGTGCAACGCTCTCCGGCTTCTCCACCGAGCCAGAGCGAATGGGCATGGGTGCCGTTTACAACGCGCATGCGGCGATCTGCATCGCGGAGGGGGACCCCGCGACGGCGCTGGATCTCCTCCGAGATCGGGAGCTCACGTCTCCAGCCGTCCCCGCGTTCGTACTCGTCGAGGCGCATCTGCTCGCCGGCATCGCGCACCACGGCCTCGCTGATCGGAAGGCCGCGGCCGCCGCAGCCGAAGCCGCGCTCGCGGCCGCCGAGCCGGACCGGCTGATCTTCCCGTTCGTGATGACCGAAGCGGCCGAGCTGCTCGACACGGTCCCGCGTCACGAGACCGCTCATGGCGCCCTTCTCGCCGACATCGTCGACCTGCTGCGAGACGCGTCGGCGCCGAACACCGCGCGAGCGCGAATGTCGCAACGCGAGGAGTTGAGCCCGAGCGAGCTGCGCGTGCTGCGGTATCTGCCGACAAACCTGACGCGGCCCGACATCGCGCGGGAGCTCTACGTCTCCATCAACACGGTCAACACGCACATCCGCAACATCTATTCCAAGCTCGGTACGCGTGATCGCTCGTCCGCCGTCGAGCGCGCGCGGGAGCTGCGGCTCCTCTCGACCGGGCGCTCCTAGAGCCAGCGAAACCACGCAGCCGCCGGCGTGCGCGCAATCACCGGATTCTGGCGTCGCCGGCTCACTGGGTCTGGCAGCAAGCTACTGGGGGATGACAACGCCGTCTCTGTACACGATCCGAATCGACGGCCGGCTCGGCGCTACGACCCTGTTCGCCTTTCCCTCGATGATGTCCGAGCTGGAAGGCGGCGAGACCGTGCTCACCGGTTTGCTCGAGGATCGATCCGCGTTGTTCGGCGTCCTCGAGCAGATCGAGGCGCTCGGCCTCGAGCTGCTCGAGCTCCGACTGATCCGGTCGGGAAAATCACCATCATCCGGCGAGGACACCTCACCTGGCTCGGGGCGAACCTGGTAGCGAATGGCCGGGGACACGACCGAAACCAGTTCGACGAAGAGGGCGCCCGGAAGCGCTGATCCAAAGCGCTGGCAGGCGCTGGCGGTCCTGGGGATCGCCTTCCTGATGGTCATCCTCGACGTGGCGATCGTGAATGTTGCGCTGCCGTCGATCCAGAAGGACCTGCACTTCTCGTCGGCGTCGAGCCTGCAGTGGGTCGTCAGCGGCTACGCGTTGACCTACGGCGGGCTGATCCTGCTCGGCGGGCGCCTGGGCGACATCCTCGGCCGCAGGCACGTATTCATGGTCGGGCTGGCCGCGTTCTCGACATTTTCCCTGCTGTGCGGGCTTTCGACCTCTCCGACGGAGTTGATCGTCTTCCGTCTCCTGCAGGGTGCTGCGGGAGCGATCCTCACGCCGTCGGTGTTCTCGATCACGACCGTCACCTTTGCGGAGGGGTCGGAGCGGAACAAGGCGCTCGGCATCCTCGGCGGGATCGCCGGCTCGGGCTCGGCGATCGGCGTGCTGCTCGGCGGCGTCCTCACCCAGTATGCGGGGTGGAAGTGGATCTTCTTCGTCAACGTCCCGATCGGCGTCGTGGCGCTGGTGCTGGTGCCCTTGTTCGTGAGCGAGAGCCGGGCGACCGGACTTGCCCGCCGCTTCGACGTCGCCGGGGCGATCTCGATCACCGGCTCGCTGATGCTGCTCGTGTTCGGCCTGACGCGCGCCCCGACTGTCGGCTGGGGATCGGCTCAGGTGATCGGCTCGTTCGTCGGCTCGGCGATCCTCCTCGGCGCCTTCGTCGTGACCGAGTCGCGCTCGCGGTCGCCACTCGTGCCGCTCGGCATCTTCAAGCGCCGGACGCTCACCGGCGCGAACGTGATCGGCTTCCTGCTCGGCGCCGCGATCTTCGGAAACTTCTTCCTGCTTTCCCTCTACATGCAGCAGATTCTCGGTTTCTCGGCGATCAAGACCGGTGTCGGATATCTGGCGCTCGCGCTCACGGTCGTGGTCGCTTCGGGAATCGCTCAGGCGCTCGTCACGCGCCTGGGGGTGAAGCCGGTGTTGGCCACCGGGATGATCCTCATCGCCGCCGGGGAAGGCTACTTCACGCAGATCTCTGTCAACGGCACGTATTTCGCTGACCTCTTCCCGGGCTTCATCCTGCTTGGTGTAGGGATGGGCTTCTGCTTCGTCCCGATCTCGATCGCCGCCCTGGCCGGTGCGACCTCACGGGAGGCCGGGCTCCAGTCGGGCCTGATCAACACGATGCAGCAGATCGGCGGCGCGGTCGGGCTTGCGATCCTGATCACGGTCGCCACAACCCGCACCAACCATCTCCTGGGGAGCGGTGTCCCACACGCCGAAGCCTCGACGCGCGGCTACAGCCTGGCTTTCTGGGTCGGCGCCGGCCTCGCACTCGTCGGGCTCGCCGCAACCCTGCTCCTGCTGAAGCGCGACGACCTTCGCGTGAACGCTGCCGAGCCTCAGCCCGTCGCGATCGGCGAACCGGCCTGAACGGGAGGATCAGCATGGCGACGAAACCAAAGCTACGGGTGAACGGCCTCGCCCACGGCGTGTCTGCGAGCCTCGATGTTCCGCTGCTCTACGTCTTGCGCGACGAGCTCCACCTGATCGGCCCGCGTTTCGGTTGCGGACTGGCGCAGTGCGGGACCTGCTCGGTGCTGCTCGACGGGAAGGAGATCCGCTCGTGTGTGACGCCGGTGGGAGCGGTGACGGGTAAGTCGATCACGACGCTCGAAGGCCTGCCGGCGATGTGGGCGAGCGAGCGCGGGAAGGCGTCTGCCGGTCCTGCGCTTCATCCGCTGCAGCAAGCGTGGATCGACGTCGGCGTGCCGCAATGTGGTTTTTGCCAGAACGGGATGATGATCCAGGCGGCCGACCTCCTGTCGACGACCAAGAATCCGACCGAGGTTCAGATCCGCAACGCGATGAACGGTCATCTCTGTCGATGCGGGACGTATCCGAAAATCCTGGCGGCGATCAAGCAGGCCGCCGCCGTGATGGCACATGCAGGTGCCTGATGACCGGTCTCATCCCTGAGAAGCCATGCTCAGAGCATCACTTCTCGCGGAAGTCGTTCCTGAAGGGCGGGGGAGCGCTGATCGTCGGCTTCGGTCTGGCCGGTGTGGGGGCCGCGGGCAGGGCGTCGGCGGCAGCGCCCGACTCGCCGCTGCCGATTCCGGTTGACCAGCTCGACTCGTACCTGACGGTGCACCCGGACAACACGATCACGCTCTATGACTCGATCATGGAGCGCGGCCAGGGGTCTCGCACATCGCTCTTGCAAATCGCTGCCGAGGAGCTCGACATCGGCATGGACCAGATCAGCCATGCACCTCTCGACACCGCGACCGCGCCCTACACCGGTTACACGGGCGGGAGCCAGGGGACCACGATCGGAGGCTCATACGTGCGGGCGGCGGCGGCCACGGCGAAGCAGGCGCTGCTCGGCCTGGCGTCGACGAGCCTCGGCGTTCCGGTGGCGGGCCTGAGCGTCGAGAAGGGCGTCGTCTCGGGCGGCGGCAAGACGGTCACCTACGGCCGGCTCGTCGGCGGCAAGCTCTTCAACGTCACGATCCCCCAGACCGTGCAACGCAACGACACGGGGGTGTTTCAGTACCTCAGCCGCGTCGGTATGGAGCCGGGAGCCCCCGGGGCGAAGCCGATCGATCAGTACACGCTCGTCACGAAGCCGATACCACGCGTCGACGTCCCGGGAATCGTGACCGCAACGCTCGCCTACAGCAACGACGTGCGCCTACCCGGGATGCTCCACGGCCGAGTGGTGCGTCCGCGGGGGCAGTCGTCGCTCGTCAACGCCCGCACGAGTTTGACCGCGTTGTTTGGCTTCGGCGTGGTCGGCACGAACTACACGCTCGAATTGCTGGCCGGTGGGGGTCAGGCCCCGCTTGCGATCGACGAGAGCTCGATCAAGCACATCGCCGGAGCACAGATCGTGCACGCAGGAAACTTCGTCGGCGTGGTCGCCCCGACTGAATGGGGAGCGATCCAGGCAGCCGCGGAGCTCAAGGTCACCTGGGAGGCGCCGGCATCGCCGCTCCCGGGGAACGGCAACCTGGCCGGCGCCTTGGGAGAGCCCGCTCGGGAGCCCGCGCCGCCTTTGCTGATCACCGAGATGGGCGACGTCGAGGCCGGCCTCGCGCAAGCAGCGAAGACGGTCTCCGGGACGTTCCGGACCTCATATCTTGCCCACGGGCCGACGGGGCCGCATGTTGCGGTCGCAGACGTAACGCCGGCAGGGGCGACGATCATCCACCAGTCAGCGGGCAACTACAGCATCGCGAGTGCATGCGTCGCAGAGATGCTCGGGCTGCCGGCCACCAGCGTGCGCGAGATCTCGTTTCAGGGATCGAGCATCTACGGCGGCATCAGCACTGACCTCGACTGCGCCGCAGCCGCAGCGTTGCTTTCGAGCAAGGTCGGAAAGCCCGTTCGCGTGCAGTTCATGCGCTGGGACGAGCACGGGTACGACAACTACGACGCCGCCGAGGTGATCGACGTGCGCGCGGGCATCGATGCGAGCGGAAAGATCATCGCGTTCGACTACGTCACCAACAGCCCGTTCGGCATCTCTCAGCCTCCCGCCGCCTGGAATACCGGCGGCGTCTACCTGATCCCGAACCGCAGCGTCGTGAGGAACACGGGGCCCCAGTTCCTCCAGACCGCACCGTTGCGCTCGCCGATGGACCGGGGGCCCGCCCTTGCGACCGAGCAGACGATCGACGAGCTGGCCCACGCGGCGGGCAGCGACCCGCTCGAGTTCCGCCGGCAGAACATGACCGGAAACGACACGTGGCTCGCGGTCTTGAATGCAGTCGCGAGCGCGGCGAAGTGGAAGCCACGGCCTGCCGCCGCAAAGCTCTCGGATGCGAGCGTCGTCACCGGCCGCGGCTTCGGCTTCGGCACCCACGTGTTGGGCGGCGGCCTGCAGGGGCCCGGTCTCGATTTCAGGACGCTCGACCCCACCACGCCCGCCGCGGCCATCGCCGAGATCGAGGTGAACAAGAAGACCGGGAAGATCAAGGTCAACCACGTCTACGCAGCGATCGCCCCCGGCTTCGTCGTCAACCCCGGAAGGGTCGCCGACCAGGTGATCGGCACCGCGGTGATGGGCACCAGCCAGGCACTGCTCGAGGAGGTCACGTTCAACGAGTCGAACGTGACGAGCCTCGACTGGGTCACCTACCCTTCCCTGCGCTTCAAGGATCACCCGAACGTGACACCGATCGTGATCCAGCAACTCGACGCACTCCCGGGAGGAGCAGGCGAGGAGCCGATCTCGGCGATGTTCCCGGCGATCGCGAACGCGTTCTTCGATGCAACGGGCGTGCGCCTGCGCCAGGTTCCGATGACACCGGCCGTGGTCCGCAACGCGTTGGCCCGTGGCTGAGAGAATGCGCGCGTGAGCGGATCCGAGACGATCGAGCAGTCGAAGACCGCCCTCGTTTTTGGGGCGCGCAATCTTGGCCGAGCCGTGGTCGAGGCGCTGCTCGGGGAGGGATGGCGGGTTGCGGCGGCCGCCCGATCCGACAAGACGCTGGAGACGATGCGCGAGGTGGGGGCGCTCGTTTTGCGCGCCGACGTGACCGACGCATCGAGCGTCGAGGGAGCGCTGGCCGAGGTTGCGGAGGCGTACGGACCGGTAGGGCTCGTCGTGAACGCGGCCGCAGCCTACGGCGGTGTCCGAAGCGGCCCGTTCGGGGGCGGCCCGCTCGCAGAAGCCGGCCCGGAAGCCTTCGACGCCTGGGCCGTGGCGCCGGCCCGTTCTGCCTTCGGGTTCCTGTCGGGCGCGGGGCGGTTCCTGCTGGCCCAGGCTCTGCCGGCGACGCTCATCCAGGTGACCGGCGGATCGGCGCGGCGGGCGATGCCGGGTCGGGGATTGTGGGCCGCCGGCTCGTTCGGCGTGCGCGCTCTGACAAACGCCTCAGCCCTCGAGCTTCGAAGCAAGGGCATCCACGTGGCGCTGCTCGTCGTGGACGCCGGGATCGAGCCTTTGTCCGGCGAGGCGCGGCCTGGGGTGAGTCGCGAGGCACTCGCCGATCCACGACAGCTCGCCGAAGCGGTGCTCTTCCTTGCAGCCCAAGGTGCACGCGCCGCCACGCACGAGCTCCAGATCACGCCCCTCGCCGAGACGTGGGTGCCCTAGCAGTCTCGCCCGACCGTAGGGCCTCGACGGGGCTCAGCCCTCGAGCTCGTGTGGGACGAGCTCGAGCTCGCGCAGCTCTCCTGCTCGAACGATCCGGAGCGTCAGGCGCCGGCCGATCCGCTCGCCGACGAGCAGCCGCTGCAGCTCGGCGACGTCCGTGACGCCGACGCCGTCGGCGCTGACGATGAGGTCCTCCGGCCGCAGTCCGGCAACGGCAGCCGGACTGCCGTCGACCACCTCGAGCACCTCGACGCCGCGCTCGGCTCCCGCCCGTTCTCGCACGGCCGGCGGCAGCGGTCGAGGGCCGCCGGCGATGCCGAGCCACGCGCGCCGCACGCGCCCCTCTCGCATCAGTGCGCCGATGATCGTCCTCGTAGGCGCGTTGATCGGGATCGCGAGCCCGAGGCCGACGCCGGCGACTGCCGTGTTGACGCCGACGACCTCGCCGCGTCCGTTCACCAGCGCGCCGCCCGAGTTGCCGGGATTGAGTGCCGCATCGGTCTGGATCAGGTTGTCGATCAGGCGGCGGCTGTTTCGTCCGCCGGCGGCGAGCACGCGGCCGAGGGCCGACACGACCCCCGCCGTGACCGACCCCTCGAAGCCGTGCGGGTTCCCGATCGCGACGACGAGCTGACCGACGCGAAGTGTCTCCGCCTCCCCGAGCACGGCGGGAGCCAGGGTGTCTGCTTCAGCGCGCAGCACCGCGAGGTCGGACAGGGGATCGCGCCCGATGATCCCGAAGCTGTACTCGCGTCCGTCGGTGAACGCTGCCCGGCCCGCGGACGTGCGATCGGCGACGACGTGCGCGGAGGTCAGCAGGAACCCGTCTGCGGTGAGCACGACGGCGCTGCCCGCCCCGGTCGTGGCGCGGCCCCCGCGGGCGCGCTGCGTGACGCGCAGGTTCGCGACCGACGGGGCGAGTTTCTCCGCGACCGAGATCACGATTCGCGAGTACGCGTCGAGCGCCTCTGCCTCCTCTTGGACGAGATCCATCACACCGCCTCCTCCAGGGCGACGGTGACCTCTCGCTCGTCGAGTGCCCGCACAACCGTGAGCTCGAGGCTCGAACCCGCGCGATCGAGAACGCCGAAGAGGTCGTCGAGCGTCTCGAGCGGGTGCCCCTCCGCCATCACGAGCAGATCGCCGCTCTCGAGGCCGGCGCGGTCGGCGGCGCTCGCCTCCTTGACGTCCCGGACGAGTAGCCCCGCGCGCTCGGGCAGGCCGACCGCCCGACGCAGCTGCCGCGCCGCGTGGGCAGGCGCGAGCGCGATCCCCAACTCGCGGTGCTGCGGGCTCTCGCCGCGCCCGAGTCTCTCGACCCGTGAGCGCAGGTCGCCGTCGGCGGCCAACGCGAGGATCAGCCCGCCCTCGAGCCGCAGCGTGTTCAGGCCGAGCAACCGTCCTTCGGCGTCGACGACCGGCCCGCCCGACGAGCCGCGCAGAAGCGGTGCGTTGTGCTCGATGCTCGTCGTGACCCGGCGCCCGCGTGGGCCGCGGAACGTGCGCCCGGAGCCTGAGACGAGACCGAAGCCGACCCGCAGTCCGCTGCCGCCCGGGTTCGCGAGCGCGAAGACCGGCTGGCCGATCGCGGCCGTGCCGTCGGCCCACGCGATCGCCGGCGCGTCGGCGGTGTCGACCGAGATCACGGCGACGTCGCCGTCGCCGTCGACGCCCGCGACCGTGCCCCCGGCCGTACGACCGTCGCCGAAGACGACCGTGCGTGTCTCGTGCCGCAGGTTGTGTGCGTTCGTAAGCACCTGCCCCTCGGCCACGACGACGCCGCTGCCGAAGCGTCCGAGGCCGACGACGGCCGGGCCGACCTGCTCGGCGATCCGCTGGACGCTCGTCTGGAGTTCTTCGAGTACTCCCACGTTCTCTCCCTTCGTAGTGACTTGCAACTTGCAAGTTACATGGGACGGCGAGTCTCGCGCGAGTACGATCGTGTCGTGAACGATTCCCCGCTTGCACAGGCGCTCGAGCGCGTAGGCGACCGCTGGACGCTTCTCCTCGTCGATGCGCTCCTTGTCGGACCGCGCCGCTTCAACGAGCTGCTCGAGGACGTGGGCGGTATCGCGCCGAACATCCTCACCCAGCGGCTGCGTCGCCTGGAACGGGAGGCGCTCCTCGTTGCAACGCCCTATAGCGAACGTCCGCTGCGCTTCCAGTACGAGCTGACGGAGAACGGCCGCGAGCTCGCGGGCGCGCTCCGCCTACTCGCCGATTGGGGCAGTCGCGGCGACGCCGGCCGCGAGCCGCTGACCCATGGCGCGTGCGGGACGCCGCTCGAGGCCCGCTGGTATTGCCCCACCTGTGGCGAGGCCATCGACGAGGCCGAGGCCGCCGCTGCTGACGAGTTCGTCTAGCGCCTCGTCCCACCCCGTCGGCCGCGACCTCGAGAGCCGGCGTTCGCCCGGGTCAGGGCCAGGGCTGGTCGGCGGCGCCTTCGGCCTGTGCATTGGTCGAGGTCTCGCGCTCCGTCTCATCCGGTGCGTCGGGGCTCGCGCCACTGGGAGGCGTCGCCACCGGTTCCTCGCCTTCGGCCTCAGCCTCGACCGAGCCGGAGATTCGGCGGAACCAATGCTTGATGCCGTCAAGGGTCATCGGACGCTCCGGGACCGAACTCTAGCCTCGCGCGGGGAGCTCGCGGCCGGATTCTCCCGCCGAGTGCCCGACCCTGGCCGGCGGAGCGAGCGCCGCTCCGTCCAGGCAGCCGAACGGCAGCCTGCTACTTTGACTCTTAGGTGGTCGAGAATCCTCGTGGTGGCGGCTCTCGCCGCTCTAACGGTCGTCCCCGTCGCGGCTGCACAGAGCGTGACAGCCTCACGGAGCGCGACTGCTTCACGGAGGGCGACCACGGCGCCAGACGTCTTCATCGCCGGCACACCGAAGCCGATGAAAGGGACCTTGATCGTCGGCGCGGCATGCGCTGCGTGCATCCAGGACTAGCAGGCGAGCTGTTCCTTCCCGTCACGACTCGGTCAGTTCGAGAAGTTGTCGCCGTGTCTCTTCCGGGCTGATCCGCTGAGGCGGCCAGGACGCAGGGTCCTCGCGATCCTCGCTTTGACGAGCGTGGTTTGCGCCGCCGGCTGCGGCGGCGCCGGCAACCCGCAGACCAAGGTGATCTCTGCTGCGACGACGACGCTTTCGCAGAATGCGTCGTCGTCGTTGACGATCCGGGGAGGCACGCTGTTCGCCGGTGCCCCGACCAAGACGGCGTTCGCGCGAGCGGCTTCGCTGTTTCATCGGGGGCTCGGATACGAGGCGATCGATGTGCCAGACCTGGATCACCATCGCGGGGGGAGGGCCTACCTGGCGTTCCTGCCGGCGTCTGTCTACATCAGCCCGAGCTCGCAGGCACAAGCGGTTCTCCCGTCCGGCAAGAGCTGGGTGGCAGCGCCGATCAACCCCTCCCTCGACGTCGTCTTCCCGCACTCGGTCGAGCAGCTCGAAGGACTGAACCCGCAGCTGCTGCTCGATGAGCTCGCTTGGGGCACCGTTCGTGCTTCAGCGGCGGGTCACGAGGTCGTGAACCACGTCCCGCTCGAGAAATACAGCGTGCTCGTGAGCTTGCCGCGGGCGCTCGCAGGCGCGAAGGGCCCCGGGGAGCAAGCGATGCGACTCGCTCTCCAGGGCCAGATCGCGGCACTGAAGTGGACGCACCCGACCAGACCGGCTTCGGTTCCGGTTACGGTCTGGCTCGACGGCCCCGGCCACGTCACCCAGGTGCGTGGGGTCGTGCCGGGCTCGGGGCTCGGCACCGTGGAGATCGCGCTGTCGGGATTCGGAGCCCCGATCAGGGCAACCTTGCCCGACGCATCCGCGCTCATCCCGATCACCGACCTGCCGCGTCCAGCGGGGGGTGTCCGCTCACGTTCGCCCCTGGTTGCCCTCGCCGTCGCCCCCTGAGGGGGCCGCCCGCCGTCGCCCGGGGTCAGCCCTCGAGCCCGGCCTGCTCGATGAGCTTCGTGGTCTTCTGGTCGGTACCGAGGGAGGCGACGCTGACGGCGGTATGTGGAATCGTGTCCAGCGGAGCCACGGCCGGGTTCGGCGCAACCCCGGGTCGCGTCGGATACTCGAAGTCGTCGCCCTTGGCGATCAGCCTCTGGCCGGCCGCGCTGACCACGAAGGCGACGAACCGTTGTGCGTTGTCCTTGTGCTTGCTCGAGTCGAGCACGCCGATCCCCGAGATGTTCACGATCGAGCCCGGGTCGCTGTGAGGGAAGTAGTGGAGCGCGCTGTGTATCCCCTGTTTTCCGACTTCGAGCCGTAGGCGGTACCAGTAGTACTGGTTGATCACCCCGACTGCGACATCGCCCCGGTTGACCGCCGCGACCACCGCTTCCTCGTCCTGGTAGGTCTCGGCGTTCCGCTTGATCCCTGCGAGCCAGGCGTTCGTTGCCTTCTCGCCCTTTTGCGCGAGCACCGCCGCGACGACGGGTGGGAAGTCGGAGTCCGACGGCGCCAGCGCGACCTTTCCCTTCCACTGGGGCTGCGCGAGATCGAGGATCGAGGCGGGGAGCTTCGAGGCCGGGACGAGCCCGGAGTTGTAGACGAGGCTGCTGACGCGCAGGGCCACGCCGATCCAGTCACCGTTCGGGGATTCGTACTTCGACGGAACCTGACGGAGAATGGCTGGGTCGAGCTTCGCCAGCATGCCGTGCTGTTCGAGCGTCATCAGCTCGGGCGAGTTCTCGGAGAGATAGACGTCGGCGGGGGAGTGGCTCCCTTCCTGGAGGATCTGGGAAGCAAGAACGATCGTGTCGTTGCTTCGCTCGCCGACCTTGACACCGCTCTCCTTCTCGAACGCGGATACCAGTGCCGCGGCGAGCTGGGGATGTTGGCCGTTGTAGAGGACGATCGAGTCCTTGCCGCCTCCGCCGCAGCCGGAGAGCGCGACGATGAGGAGAACGAGCGCGACGGATGTAAAGCCTGTGCGCAAGCCCGCCTTCTTCATCGTGCCGGGCCCCGTTCGGGATGGATCGCGTCGGGATCGACCGAGTCGGGATAGATCGCTACTGGGCCCGCGACCGAAAGCTCGACGACCTCTCCCACCGCCGGCACCTCCTGGTCGAAGGTGCGCGCGACGACGGGAGTTCGCGCGAGGTTCTCCAGCTCGAGCTGGACCATGGTGTCCGGCCCGAAGTAATTGTGGCCGACCACCCTTGCCATTCTGCCAGGCGTTCCGTGCTCGGCCGTCGGGGTGCGGGGATGGGACAGCCTGATCTGCTCGGGTCGAATCATCGCCTGGGCCGGCCCCTCGATCTCGCTCCCCCGCGCGAGGAGACTTCCGAGAGCGCACTCGACCCGGCCCGAGCGGACACTCGCGGGCAGCACGACCGCCTCACCGACGAAATGCGCCACGTCGAGGTCGACCGGAGAGCGGTAGAGGTCGGCGGGCGCAGCCGCCTGCACGAGCCGGCCTGCTCTGAGCACCGCGACCTCCCGTCCCATCGAGAGTGCTTCCGACTGATCGTGCGTGACGAGCACCGCCGTCGTCCCCTCGGAAGCCAACGCGTTCACGACGGCCCGCCTGGTGTCGGCTCGCAGGGCCGCGTCGAGACCTGAGAACGGCTCGTCGAGAAGCACCATTTTCGGGCGCGGAGCGAGTGCTCTCGCAAGTGCCACTCTCCGCTGTTCGCCACCGGAGAGCTCGTTCGATCGCCGGTCGGCGTAGTCCCGATGAAGGCCGACCAGGTCGAGGGCCTCACCGACCCGGTCCGAGCGTTTCCGCTCGGACCGGGGGAGGCCGAAGGACACGTTCTCCGCGACGGTGAGATGCGGGAAGAGAGCACCTTCCTGGGCCACGTAGCCGATCTCGCGCTTGTTCGGCGGCACATTGATCCCACTCGCATTGGCGACGACTCGGCCGCCGATCGAGACGGCTCCGGCGTCGGCCGGGATGAACCCGATGATCACGCGCAGGAGCGTGGTCTTGCCGCTCCCCGACGCGCCCAGGATCGCGGTCAGCGTTCCTTCCGGTACGACGAGGTCGATGTCGGACAGGACCGGACGGTCTCCGTAGGACTTGGCCAATCCTTCGCAGCGCAACTCGGCCACGCGTCAGTCTCTCCCGGCAGAGCGCACCCGGCCGTACCGGCTCATCAGCAGGTATGCGGCTACCATTGCCAGCACGATCAGCACGGCCGCAAACGGTGCTGCGGCGGCGAAGGCGACGCTCGAGCTGTTCGCCTGGAACTCGGTTCCGAGGGTGTAGCTGTTCAGGGGGAGGAGCACCTGGGTCGTGGAGAGGTCGCCGAGGGAGAACGCGAACACGAGCACCCCCGCCGCGACGAACCCGGGCCGCGCGAGAGGGGCCGTAACCCGCCGGAGCGTCTCGAACGGGCCGGCGCCGAGCGACCGGGCGGAGTCCGCCAGGGACGGCTCGATCTGCCCGAGCGTCGCTCGTGCAGCGACGATCGCGAAAGGCACGAACAGCACCGCCTCGGCGAAGACGAGCAGAGTGAAGCTGCCGTAGGCGAAGGAGGCGTAGTGGCTCGCCGCGTAGGCAATCGCGATCGCCCCCACGAGATCAGGAAGCGCGTACGACATATAGGTGGTGCGCTCGATGAGCGTCACCGCTTTGCTGCGGTAGCGGGTGGCGAGCACGGATACCGGTAGCGCCAGCACGACCGCCACGATCGCGGAAGCAATCGCGAGGCCGACCGACGTGAGCGTTGCCGGGAACAGGTACTGAAGGTTCCCGGAGGCATTCGAAAGCCCGGCCTGGCTGCTCGTGGCGAACCACTCGACGAGCATCCCGATCGGGATGCCCGCGCCCATCCCGACGACGATCGCGAGACCGAAGAGGACGGGAATCACCGTTCGCCCGAGTGGATAGCGAGTCGGTGCACGCCGTGTCCCCTGGCTGACCCGGGTGTAGTTCGCGTTCCCACGGAGCCGGGCCTCGCCGAAGAGAAGGATCACGCACAGCGCGATCGAGAAGAACGACAGCGCCGCCGCTCCCGAAGCGCTGAAGCTCAGGCGGTATTGGTTGTAGATCGTGGTTGCGAACGTCTGGAACTTGAGCGCCACGAACGCATCGAACTCGACGAGCGAATCCAGTGCGACGAGCAGCATGCCGCCGAGCACCGCCGGACGAATCTGCGGGAGCACCACCCGGAAGAAGATCCGCCACGTTCCGAGGCCCAGCGATCGAGCGGTCTCCTCGAGCGCCGGGTCGAGGCCCCGTAGGGCCACGGCGACAAGGAGGAAGACGATCGGATAGTAGGAAAACGCGACGATCCCCGTTCCGCTCAGGAAAGAGCCTTGGAGCCCGGGCGCCAACGCCGCCCACGCATAGCTCGTGACGAACAGTGGCACGGTGAGGGGAACGACCAGTAGGAGCGCCCAGAGCCGGCGCCCGGGCAGCTCGGTCCGCTCGACGAACCAGGCGGCGGCGACGCCGATCACGCCGCAGATCGGAGTTGCGATCGCCGATACCTCGAGCGTGTTGAAGAGCAGCCTTGGCGACGAAGGAGCTCTCAGCGCATCGGCCGCAGCCGAGAACCCGCCCTGGAACGCCTGGACGATCGTGACCGCGACCGGAAAGGCGACGACGACCGCGATGACCGCGCAGAGCGCCAGGAGCCCGCGCGGGATATCTGCAGCCGAGCCCGACAGGCGCCGTCTCACCCGACGCGTCCCCGACGCACCGACGTTCGCGCCTGGACGCGCTCGATCGTGCTCGTGTAGTGCTTTCTGGCCGGGTACTTCACCGCGCAACCTAGGTTACGGGCCGGGGCCGTCTCGACCGGCTCGAAGGACGGCTGGGCGCTCGCCAACTTCGCGCCCGTTAGCGCAGGCAAGCCGTGACCCGCTTGGTCAGGGTGACCGACACGGCGCCTTCCGGCGAGTAGGAGAAGACGTTGCCGCCCAGCCGGACGCCGTCGAGAACCGTTTGGCGGTCGAGATTCTCATGGCCTACGGCCAGCGTGATCGATTCTCATGGCCTACGGCCAGCGTGATCGTCCGATTCTCGAGTGCCTTCGCCTCTGCGCTGTCCTTGCCGAAGGCGATGTAGACCTCGCTCGTTCCGTACTCCGGGAACTGCACCTTCAGGTCACCGAGGCTCCCGGAGATCGCTGGATTCTTGACGGGCGCTGCCGTATCTCCCAACTTGTTGAAGCACGCTTTCGTCGAGGCCCGGGAGTAGGACGCCGACGGTGTCGCGCCGGTCGAGCTCGTCGTCGACGAGGAGCCGCATCGTCTGGAACCATGAGACGGAACCTAAGACCCCCTTCCCCAACGGTAAGGTCGGAGGGCTGCACGACTGCACGCTCGGATAACGCAGGCCCGAAACGCTTGCGGGCAAACCTCGACGCGCCTGTCGGCGTCTAAGTTCTCGGATGCCGATTCTCTCGAGGTTGTGGGCACCGCTGCTCGTGGTCGGCGTCGCGGTTGTCCTGACGCCGATTGCTGCGAGCTCCGGGGAGGGTCAATGGACGACGCCGAATCTCGGCCCGACGAGCACGAGGGCGGACGAAGGCAGCGCCATCGACCCGGCCGATGTTGGCGACCTGAAGGTCCTCTGGCGGTTTCGGCTCACGCATTCCGCTGTGCAGAACCCGGACAGGCCGAGTGAGACGCTGCGGGCGATCGTCGCGACACCGGTCGTCGCCCGTGGAACGATCTTCATCCAGGACGCGACGAGCAGTGTCTATGCGATCGACCGCAAGACCGGGGCGCTGCGCTGGGAGCACCGCTTTCGTGCCCCGAACTACGGCCGCAACGGGCTTTCCTACAGCTCGGGGAGCGTTTATGGAAGCACGGACACAACGGTGTTCGCGCTGTCGGGCAAGACCGGGCGGTTGATCTGGCAGCGGCGGCTCGTGGTACCGACCGAGCAATACGTCGACATCGCCCCGCTGATCGGCAACAACCTCGTCTATGTCAGCACCGTGGGCTACCCACCCGGTGGACGGGGAGCCCTCTACGCACTCGATGCTCACAACGGGAACATCCGTTGGAGATTCTCCACGATCCGCGGCCCGTGGCGCTATCCGTCCGAGGCAGGCGGTGGTGGTGCCTGGTACACGCCGTCGCTCGATGCTCAGGGAAACGTCTACTGGGGCGTCGCAAACCCCTATCCTGCCGGCGGAACGCCTGCCCGGCCGAACGGAGGCGCGTATCCCGGTCGGGCCCTCTACACGGACTCGCTGGTCGTCCTCGACGGGCAGACGGGTCGGCTCCTCTGGTACGACCAGGTGACGGCGCACGACGTCCGCGACTATGATTTTCAGCTGCCGCCGATCCTCGCGTCGATCTCGTCCGCGGGCGTTCCGCGAGACGTCGTGTTCGGGGCCGGGAAGGCCGGGATCGTGATTGCGTGGGATCGGGACACGCACCGGCGGATCTGGCAGACGGCCGTCGGAAAGCATCTGAACGACACGGGCCCGTTGCCGGCGCGGACGGTCGAGATCTGTCCCGGTTACCTCGGCGGGGTCGAATCGCCGCTGGCCTACGAGGAGGGGAGCCTGTTCGTCCCGGTCGTCGATCTCTGCACCCGGGGGAGCGCGTCGAACTACCATCCCGTGGCGTCGCCGAACACAGCGAGGGGGACAGGGGAGTTCGTTGCACTCGACGCCGAAACCGGCGCCGTCACCTGGAAGCGGCAGCTTCCACAGCCCGATTTCGGCTGCGCGACGGCTGCGGCCGGTGTCGTCTTCACCGCCACCGCCGACGGACATCTCTACGGGTTCGATGCGAAGAGTGGCGCGACGCTCTGGCAGGCTCATGCGCCCGCCGGGATCAACGGCTGCCCGGCCCTGAGCGGCGGCATGCTGCTCGTGCCGGCAGGAAGCGTCACGCCGAAGGTTCGCACGCCGAGGTTCGAGCTCGTCGCCTACGCATTGACGCCGGCAGCCAAACGGGGCTCGTGAGGCAATCAGCCCAGGTCGGAGCGGAGAAGCGCTCCTGCCTGTCAGATGCGGTCGTCGGCTCATGTCGGCTGTCTCGCTTTCGGGCAGGGCGTTAGCGCGAGCGTCCTCGTCGTCGAGTGCCAGTGGACGCATCGGCCCATTGGAGCTCGATCCCCGCTTGACACTGCCGCAACGGGTGTTCTATGCTCGGCCGCCCAGGCGTGGGAACGATTCCAATCCAGGCTTCGGCCTGGCCTACGGAGGAGAGAGATGAGCGAAGGAAAGCGAAGCCGCTCGCGGAACCGCAGGGTTGCCGGCATCGGCATCACACTTGCGCTAGCGGCTGTAGTGACGGCGATTTTGACCACCGGAGCGAATGCCGGGAAGTCATCCAAGGCGGCCGCGCACACCGGGCCTTACACCTTCGTGCTGAGCAACAACTTCCTCGGCAACGACTGGCGTCCTCAGGTCGAGAAGCTCGCCCAACTCACGGCGAACGTCGCGCCGTTCAAGGGCAACGTCAGCATGAAGATCGTCAACTCGCAGAACACGAACCAGGCGCAGATCTCCGATCTGAACAACATCATCCAGACGAAGCCCGATGTGATCCTGCTGATTCCTGGATCGTCGACTGCTCTCAACCCGACCATCCAGCGAGCCTGTGATGCGGGCATTCTCGTCTTCACGCTTTCGGCTCCCGTGAGCGTCCCTTGCGTCTACAACCTCAATGAGAGCTTCTACAACGGCAACCTCGCCATGGGCCAGTGGATGGCGAAAGCACTTCACGGCAAGGGCACCATCTTCCTCGATCAAGGCATCGCCGGGTTGGCGATCTCCGAACAGATCGAGAAGGGCTTCCTCGCCGGCCTCCACAAGTACGGCCCGAATATCAAGGTCGCGGGCAAGTACGTCGGCCAGTACGCCGCAGGCCCTGAGCAGGCCGGGATCTCGAGCCTGCTCGCGTCGAACCCCGACGTCAGCGGCGTGATGACGCAGGGCTACTGCACGCCGGTCTTCAACGCTCTCAAGTCCGCCGGCAAGCCTGCCGTTCCGGCCGTCTGCTACGGCTACAACGGCGAGATGACCGCATGTGGCACGGGTGGCCATCAGTGCGCGATCCTGACGAACACCCCCGGCGAGGTCCAGCTTGCGATGAAGATCGCGCTCGGGATTCTCCAGGGTGGCAAGCCGCCGAAGCACGGCAACACGATCATTCCGTATCCCGAGTACCTGTATATCTCCCCGTCGCCGAAGGTCAAGCTCAGCACCCCGATTCCGGTTCAGGTGCTCAAGCAAGGCGTGAACTTCTTCCCGGGGCTCGCGGCCGGGCTGTCGCTTCCCTATGCCCTTCCCGAGTACACGAAGGAGATCACGCCGCAGGAGGCTGCAGGGAAATAAACGCCGGCCTGGGTTCGACGAAATAGCGATGCAGAAATCGTCGCCGGCGGGTCCCCAATCGGTGGCCCGTCGGCGATCCTTTTCGGGGATTTCGCGTCCCGATGCATACGTTTTCTCGAAGGCTGGAGCAGCGGTCGAGGCTCGCTCGGAGAATCACGCTGCACGGCTCGACCCTGAAGGCATGACGATCACGACCATCATGCAGCGCGGCGGGACCCCTCGCCCCACACGTGCCGTCGCACCGACCGCGAGTTGGCGATGACCGCTCGTTCACTTGTCGTCTCGGGCGTGAAGAAGTCTTTCGGTGGTGTCGAGGCGCTTCGCGGCGCCAGCCTGACCTGCACGGCAGGAGAGACACACGCACTGATCGGCGAGAACGGTGCGGGCAAGAGCACGCTCGTGAAGGTCCTGTCCGGCGCCGTCCGCGCCGACAGCGGCGAGCTGACGCTGGATGGGAATCGACTCCGGGTCGGTTCGCCGCTCGCGGCGCGCGATGCCGGGATTGCGACCGTGTTCCAGGAACTGAGCCTGATCCCCGATCTCAGTGTCGCGAGCAACCTGTTCTACGGGATGGAGCCGAAAGTGCGGGCCGGGCGGGTGGACCGCCGCGCCCTCCGGCGGGTGGCATCGGCGGCGCTCGAGGAGCTCGGGGCGGGCGGGATCGACGCCGGGAGAAACGTCCGAGACCTGAGCCTGGGCGAACGGCAGGTTCTCGAGGTATGCAAGGCGCTGATTCGAACGCCGTCCGTGCTCATCCTCGACGAACCGACCTCGGCACTGCTCCCGGAGCAAGTGCAGTGGCTGTTTCAGAAGGTGCGCGCGTTCGCCGCGACGGGGGGTATAGCGCTCTTCATCTCGCACCGGCTCGAAGAGATCGAGAGCCTGAGCGATCGCGTAACCGTTCTCAGAGGCGGGGTCGATGTCGGCTCCGGTGCGACGGCGGAGATGTCAGAGGACTATCTGGTCGAGTTGATGCTCGGTCGCCGCGTCGAGCGCGTCTTTCCCGAACCATCCACGGAGACGAAATCGGATGAGGTCGTTTGCGAGATCGAAAACCTTGCGTCGCCGCCGCGGCTACGCGGTATCTCCCTCTCGATCCGCCGGGGCGAGATCGTGGGAGTGGGTGGCCTCCAGGGTCAGGGCCAGCTGGCGCTCTTCCTTGCGCTCTTCGGGGCGGTCCAGTCGAGCGGTCGGGTCGCCATGCGAGGGAAGGACGTGCGGCTCCGCCATCCGAGAGCGGCCCTCGACGCCGGGATCGCGCTCATTCCCGAGGACAGGGCGACCGAAGGGCTCTGCATCACGCTGAGCGTCAGGGACAACATCTCGCTCGGGAGCTTGCCGCGCATCTCTACTGCAGGCCTCGTCGTTCCCGAGAAGGAGCGAGGCCTGATCGCATTTGCGGTCTCACAGCTCAGCATCGTGATGAAGAACCTCCGTCAGGAGGCTGCTGCCCTCTCCGGCGGCAATCAGCAGAAGGTCATTCTCGGGCGGGTGCTCGCACAGAGGCCGTCGCTCCTACTGATGTACGACGCGACCCGTGGTGTCGATGTGGGGACGAAAGCCGAGATCTATCGACTGATGCGCGCCCAATGCGAGCAGGGGACCTCGATTCTCTTCTACTCCACCGATGTTGCCGAGCTCGTGAACCTGGCGGACCGCGTGATCGTCCTCCACGACGGACAGATCCGCGCGCATCTCGAAGGTACCGAGATCACGGAGAGCCGGATCATCGCCGAGTCCGTGGGCGGCGGCAGACGGGGGCGCGAATGAGCCTTTCGCCGGAGGCGTTGACGCCCCGAAGTCGGATCGACTGGCGTTGGCGAGGCCGGTTCCGCGCTTCGGATCTGCCGCTGTTGATGCCCTACATCTATGTCGCCGTCCTCGTCGTGTCGGTGCTCATCCTCGAGCCGTCGCTGATCGACGGGCCGGGCGCTTTCGGCGCGAACTTCTCGCTGGTCGTTCCGCTCGCGCTCGTGAGCTTCGGGCAAACCCTCGTGATGCTGACCCGCGGGATCGATCTCTCCGTCGGCGGGGTGATCAGTGTGAGCTCCGCGCTACTCGCCACGCACCTGAACGCGACCGGATGGCTTCTGCTTCCGGAGCTCCTCGCGGTCGTAGCCCTGGGCCTCGCGATCGGCTGCCTCAACGGGCTGATAATCGCGTACACGCCGATCCAGCCGTTCATCGTCACCCTCGCCACCTGGTCGATCTGGGACGGCGTTGCCTTCGCCTTCCTGCCGATCGAAGGAGGAACCGTTTCGCCGACACTGATCTCCGCCTCGTCAGGCGGTTATCTCGGAGTTCCGAAGTCGTTCTGGATCGTCGTAGCGCTGTTCCTGCTCTGGGGCTGGCTCCGCGCGACGCGCTTCGTCGGCGACCTCACCGCGATCGGCAGCGACGAGAACCGTGCCAGGCTGCTCGGCGTCCGAATCGGCATGCGCAAGATCCAGGTCTATGCCCTCTCCGGTTTGCTCGCGGCGCTGGCATCGATCTGGGTCACCGCGCAGACGCAGGCCGGTTCACCGAACGGCGGGGATCAGTTCATCCTCGCCTCTGTGGCCGCCGTAGTGATCGGCGGCACGAGCATTTTCGGTGGCAAGGGCTCGGCAGCGAGCTCGATTGCCGGCGCGATCACCTTCTTGCTGATCCCGATCCTCGTTTTCGCCCTCAACCTGAGCTCGTACTGGAGCATCTTCTTCCAGGGCCTGATCCTGATCGTTGCAGTCACGTTCAACTCGATCATCCAGACGAGAGCACGCCGGTGATCGAGGCAACCGTCGACACGCTTCGCCGCAACAGATCGATCGTGCTGGCGTTCCTGCTCGCCGGTGTCCTATTCGTGATCGGGACGATCCAGGCGACCGGATTTGCGAGCTACGAGCACACCCGAACCGTGCTGATCACGGCGTCCTTCGTCGGCCTCGTCGGGTTCGGCCAGACCCTCTGCATGCTGACGGGTGGGATCGATCTCTCGATTCCGTCAAATGTCGCCGGAGCGGCTGTGTTGACGGCATTCCTCGCCAAAGGAGTATCGGACGACCTCATCTGGATCATCCCGATGGTGATCGTGTTCGGGATGATCGTCGGCCTCGTCAACGGCGTCGGCGTCGCGTACGCGGGCGTGCCGCCGATCATCATGACCCTCGGAATGAACAGCGTCATCCAGGGTCTGCTCCTCATCTACACGAACGGCGGGTTTGCGTCGGCGGCGCCACCCGGGCTCGTGAATTTCGTCGACGGAAACACGCTCGGTATCTCGACGATGCTCGTGATCTGGATCGGCGTGACGGTGTTCGGAACGGTGCTACTGACCTACAGCGTCTTCGGCCGCAAGCTGTACGCGGTTGGCACGAACCCGATTGCCGCCTTGCTGGCGGGCGTCAACATCAAGCGCGTGCTCGTGATCCCGTACGTCGTCTCCGGAGCGAGCGCAGCACTGACCGGCGTGTTGCTGTTGGGCTTCCTCGGTCAGGCATTCGTCAACATGGGCGACGAGTACCTCTTTTCCTCGGCAGTCGCCGTCGCGGTAGGCGGCGCTTCGATTCTCGGCGGGAAAGGCCACTACATCGGGACGGTGGCCGGAGCGATCATCCTCACGCTGATCGCGGCGAACCTCAACCTGCTCTCTCTCGGGGAATCCGCAATCCAGATCTCGTACGGACTGATCCTGCTTGCGACCGTCTACCTTGCAACGATCCAGCTCGGGAGGAGATGACGATGGGTGCTCTGGGGGGAAAGGTTGCCGTTCTCATCGGCGGCGGCGGCGGGATCGGCACCGCGACCGCCCTCGCCTATGCGCGCGAGGGGGCGCAGGTCGTCATCGGCGACATCAACGCCGAGCTGGCGAACGCTGCGACCGCAGAGGTGCGCGCCGCAGGTGGTCAGGTCTGGGGTTCCCAGGTGGATGCGCTCGAGGAGGGATCGCTCGAGGCGCTGGTAGCGGAGGTCGTTTCTCGACACGGACGTCTCGACGTGTTCCACAACCTGACGAGCACGACCATCCTGGCCCCCTCGGTCGACCTCTCGCTGGACGACTTCAGGAAGGTGCTCGAGGCGACCGTTCTGGGGCAGTTCGCCGGTGCGCAAATCGCTGCCCGCCGGATGATCGCGTCGGCAGAGGGCGGCTCGATCATCAACATGAGCTCGATCGGCGGGCACGGCGGCCTGCCGCGGCGCGCCGCCTACACGGCCAGCGCAGCCGCGATCGTCAATCTCACGAAGACGCTTGCCGTCGAGTGGGCTCCGCATCGGATCCGTGTGAACGCGATCGCTCCCGCCTGGGTCATGACCGACGCGCTTCGTGGCTACAACGAGTCATTTCCCGGTGTGCTCGATTTCGAGGCGTTGCAGGCGCGCATCCCGCTCGGGCGCTTCGGCGAGCCCGACGAGATCGCCGCCGTTGCGGTGTTCCTCGCCTCCGACGCGAGCAGCTTCGTGACCGGCACGACGATTCTCGCGGACGGCGGCGTAACGGCCTACATCGGCCCGGGCGGGAAGCCGAGCGAGCAGTGACCCAGGCCGAGCAAAGGAGAGTGAGACGATGAGGGTGTTCAAGACCGAGATCGGAAGGACCGAACTGCTTCGCCGCGTGGGCAACCTTGCGCAGGTTGGAGGCGTCGAGCTTCTGTCGCACGAGCAGGGATACGCCCGCGGAAGCCGCTTCCTCGACTTCAGGACGGGGAGCGGCTTCCGCTTCTCGGTGAACGTCGATCGAGGTATGGATCCCGGTTACGCGGAGTTCGGCGGGGCGTCGCTGGCGTGGCTGCCGCCCAAGATCTTTCCTGCACCGTCTTTCTGGGAGAACGACGATCACGCCTGGGTTCGGTTCGTCCTCGGCGGTCTCTGCAATACAGCCGGCCTCGTGACGATCGGAAATCCGCAGACGGTCGATGTCTCGCACTTCAAATTCCATTCGCGAGACGAGGACAGGTACGGGACGCACGACCGGATCGCGATCCTTCCGGCGAGCCACTTCAACTTCGGTGAGCGCTGGGAAGGGGATCGCTGCTTCCTCTGGGCGGAGGGCACGGTCCGGCAGGAGATCACCTACGGAGAGAATCTGTTGCTCACCCGCCGCTACGAGGCCGAGCTCGGGACGAGCTTCTTCACGCTGCGGGATGTCGTCCGCAACGACGGCTTCTACCCGACGCCTCACCAGCTTCTGTACCACTTCAACATCGGCTACCCGGTCGTGGACGACGGCGCGGAGCTGCTCGCAGCGGTCACGGGTGACGTCCCCGGCTCGATCTTCGAGGCAGACTCGGGACCGAGCCAGCGGTACCGTCAGTTCATCGGCCCGGAGAGGGGATTCTTCGCCGAGGGTTACGAGATCCCAATGGCGACCGGAGCGGACGGGCGGGTCGGAGCTGCTGTCGTCAATCGCCGGTTCAAAGGCCTCGACGGCGGTATCGGCGTCTATCTCCGCTACGACCCGAAGACATTGCCGGTCTACCTCGAGTGGCGGATGATGGGGGAGGGGCTCTACGCGGTTGGCATGGAGCCGTCGACGAACGGCTTCCAGACGATTCCCGAGCTGATCGAAGCCGGCTACCCGATCATGGTGGAACCGGGCGAAGAGCGGAGCTACGAGCTCGAGTTCGGAGTGCTGGCCGGCGGCGACGAGCTCGACGGCTTTGCACGCTCTCTTCCGGCTGTCGAAACGCGGGCGCTCTGATGGCTGAGGTCGTCATTCCGGCTGCCGGCATCGCGATGGAGGAGGCGCTCGTCGTCAAGTGGCTGAAGGAGCCGGGAGATCCCGTCGAGGTCGACGACGTGATCGCCGAGATCGAGACCGACAAGGCAACCATGGACATCCTCAGCCCCGCCGCCGGAACGCTGGGAGACCATCTCTTCGAGCCGGGGTCGATCGTGCCAGTCGGGGCGGTGATCGTCCACGTCGTCGTCGAAGGGGAAGTCGCACCTGGACCCCCGGTGACGAGCGCGCCCGGGCCGGCTTCGGTCGAAGCTGACGAGACCGTCGAGGCGGTCGTCGAGGCGTCTGCACCGGAACGCACCGCTCGAACGCCCCACGCGCTCAGCCCTCGCGCTCGACGGCTGGCGGCTGCGCGCGCGGAGCAACCTGTGGAACCTGCGCCGTCTGCAGACGGGCGATTTCGCGATCTGATCGCAGCGAAAGTCACCGAGTCGTGGCGTGAGATCCCGCACTTCACGGTCTCCCGAGAAATTGACGCCGAGCCGATGCAACTCCTGCTGGCGGACCTTCGCGCGGGTGCGACCGACCCGACGCCGACGTTTACCGATCTCCTGCTTCGATCGCTCGCTGCGGCCTTGCGGGAGACGGAGGCGGGGAGCGGTCGAATCGATGTCGGGCTTGCGGTCGCGACCCCACACGGGGTCGTGGTTCCGGTAGTCCGAGACGTGCTCGAGCAGGGGATCTCCGAGCTCGCGAGCTCGCGTCTCGCCGCAGTCGAGCGCGCCCGAAGCGGCAAGCTGAGCCAGGACGACCTCTCGGCCGCGCCGTCCTCGACGCTTTCCAACCTCGGGTCGTTCGGAGTCGATCGATTCACCGGGATCGTCGCGGTCGGCCAGACGAGCCTGCTCACCGTCGGACGGACGCGGCCGCGCGTCGTTGCGGATGAAAACCGCGCGATGAGCGTTCGCTCGATCTTCGACGCAACACTGAACGCCGACCACAGGACGGTCGATGGGGCCGAGGCAGCACGCCTCCTCGTCGCGTTCGCAACAGCCGCCGAGAACATCGCCTCGGCCTTCTAGAGAGGAAGGACATGGACGAAAACGGAGCAGGCGCAACCGCGACCGCGGCGCTCCTCGAGCTCGACTTCGACGGAGTGCCGATCGACCAGCTCGGGGAGTGGCTGGAGACGATGGCCGTGATTCGCGAGTTCGAGGAGTCGCTCGAAGCGCTCACCGCCTCCGGGAAGATCCCCGGGTCGGTTCACCAGGCGTCGGGTCAGGAAGCCGTGGCGGTCGGTGTCATGCGGGCGCTCGCACCGACGGACATCGTTGCGAGCCCTCATCGTCCGCACCATCACGCCATCGCCAAGGGGATGACGGCCGACGTGGTCATGGCCGAGCTCTGGGGCCGTGTCGGTGGCTGCGCGGGCGGTCGCGGCGGGACGATGCACCTGAACGACTTCTCGCTCGGGTACTTCGGATCGAACGGGATCGTTGGCGCATCGCTCGGGATTGCGATGGGAGCCGCCCTGGCCGCGAAGCTCCGCCAGACCGATCAGGTGTGTGTCGGCTTCTTCGGGGAGGGCGGATCGAATACGGGGCGGACCTGGGAGGCGGTGAACTTCGCGACGATCCAGAGGCTCCCGTTGATCGCGATCTGCGAGAACAACCAGTACGCGGTCGAGACGTTCATCGGTCGCGCCATCTCGGGCCCGTCGATTGCAGAGCGGGCCGCCGGCTTCGGGCTTCCCTCGATGCAGGTGGACGGCCAGGATGTCTGCGCTGTCTATCGCAGCACGATCGAAGCTCGAGACCGGGCCCTCGGCGGCGAAGGGCCCACGTTCATCGAGGCGATCACCTATCGCTACCACGGACACAACACGGGTGAGATCGCCGAATACCGGACAGAACAAGAGGTCGAGCAATGGCGCTTGACGCGCGATCCGATCGACGCCCTCCGTCGTGGTCTCGAGGCCGCAGGTCGTCTCGATCCCGCCGGATACGACGCGCTCGTAGGGCGCGCGCGGGCCGTTGTCGCCGCCTCGATCGCGTTCGCCGAGGCATCGCCGGTCCCCGATGTCGCAACCGCGACCGCAGGAGTCATGAGCCTTCCATTCGACGCGAAAGGGCCGGCATGAGCGAGCTCGTAACGGTTGGGCAGGCGTTCCAGCAGGGCCTGCGTGAGGAGATGTCCCGTGACGAGACGGTATTCGTGCTCGGGACTGACCTGTTCATCCGAGGAGGTCACTTTGCCCAGGTGAAGGGGATCGGGCCCGAGTTCGGGCACGATCGGGTGATCGACGCTCCGATCTCGGAAGCAGCGATGGTCGCAGCAGGCGTGGGGGCTGCGATGAACGGGATGCGGCCGGTGATCGACCTCAACTTCATCGACTTCGCGTTCGGGGCGATGGACGAGATCGCCAACCAGGCCGCGAAGGCCCGGTACCTCTGGGGCAAGCCGGTGCCGCTTCTCATTCGCGCGTCCTCCGGGGTCGCGCTCTACGCCGCCCAGCACAACAACAGTCTCGAGGCCTGGTTCATGCACACACCCGGGCTCGTCGTCGTGATGCCGTCGAATGCGCGCGACACGAAGGGGATACTCAAGTCGGCGCTCAGGGGAGACGATCCCGTCGTCTTCTTCATGCACAAGCGGCTGACCGGCGCGCGCGGCGAGGTCGGCGGTCCCGAGGAGCTCGTGCCGATCGGGAAGGCCAAGGTCGTCCGTCCGGGGACGAAAGCGACCGTGATCTCCGGCGGCATCGTCGTCGGCAAGGTGCTGAAGGCCGCTGATGCGCTCGCCGAAAGCGGAATCGACGTCGAGGTGATCGATTTGCGCACCATCTTCCCCCTCGACACGGAGACGATCGCCGAGTCGGTGCGGAAAACGGGCCGCGCGATCGTCGTCACGGAAGAGCCGCCGTACGCAAGCGTCGCTTCCGAGATCGCTGCGACGCTCCAGGAGGACATCTTCGAGTACCTCGACGCGCCGGTCACCCGCCTGACGGCCGCGCACGCACCGATCCCCCATGCGCCGAACCTGATGGAGGCGATGATCCCTCAGGTCTCCGACATCGTCGAGACCGTGCGGGGATCGATCGAGCGATGGCCTTCGGCCGAGGAGTCGTAGACGCCTAGACCGTAGGCAATCCGAGGATCGAGAGCGCCTTGTTCTCGCGCTCGTAGCTCCGCAAGGCGGGCTTTTCGGCGAGTGCCTCCCACCAGGCGGCGTACTCCTCGATCATGCGCCGGTTCCCGGTCGTCATCTCGACCCCCAGCTCACGCGTGAGCTTCGTCCCGTTCAGGACGACGTGCTCCGAGGGAAACGGGAAGACGATGTTCGTGAGGTCGATCGTCTCCGTTGCGATCCCGAGCACCGCTTCATCGATGGAAACGAGCTCTGCTCGGGGGCCGAGGACGTCGGCGCACAACTCGACCCAACCCCGGTTCGTGATCGGGTTGGCGTGGGCGCAGTTGTAGGCCTGGCCACCCGCTGTGTCGGGCCGCTCGAGTGTCGCGATGATCGCCCTCGCGACGTCGTCGGCATAGACGTACTGGTTGAGCGTCTTGCCGCCGTCGGGGAGCAGGATCGGACGCTCGGCTTCGAGCCGTCCGAGCACGAAGGACTCCCTGTCGGCGAAGTTGCCGGGCCCGAGAATGAAAGGAAGCCGAAATGAGGTGACCGCGAACCGGCCCTCGGCGTGAGCGTCCCAGAGGAGGCGCTCGGATGCGACCTTCTCCCGTCCGTACCCGCCCCACATCGGCACGGGGCCGAACGGTGTCGTCTCCGGCCACGGGTACTCCTCCGACGGACGGTAGACCGCGCCGCTCGAGATGAACACGTAATGGGCGACCCGGCCGGCGAGCTGATCCGCCGCGGCCCGTGTCCAGTCGGAGAAATAGGCGGACATGTCCACCACCGCGTCGAATCTGGTCTCGCCCAGGCCGGACAGTCCATCAGGTGTCGACCGATCGCCGATCACGGTCTTCGTGCCTTCGATCGATTCGCCGGTCACCCCGCGGTGAAGAAGCGTGACCTCTGCTCCGTCGGCGAGCAGCCTGCGGGCGATGTAACGACCGACAAAGCGTGTACCGCCCAGGATCAATACCTTCATCTGCGTAGCTCCTTTGCCTGGTTGCCCGGAATCTCGGTCGCTCTCAATCCTTCGTCCCCCCGGCGTTCAAGGCGAGGTTTCCGCCGTCAACGGGCAAGAGGACGCCGGTCACCATCGCCGAGGCGTCCGACACGAGGAAGATCACCGGCCCGACCATCTCGTGGGGCTCGCCGAGCCGGTTCAGAGGAATGCCGGAGAGGAACTTGTCCCTGATGTGGCCGAGCTCCGGGTTGTCGAGACGATGTCTGAGCCCCGGGGTCAGAAACTGGCACGGCTGGATGGCATTGACACGAATGCCGTGCTTTGCCCATTCGACCGCCAGCTCCTTGGTCATCATTGCAATGCCGCCCTTGGCGACGCTGTATGGAAACGAGCCACGGCCGAGTGCGGAGGTCCCGGCGATCGAGCACATGTTCATGATCGCGCCCCCTCGCCCGGCCGCGATCATGCGCCTGCCGGCCTCCTTGCAGCAGAGGAAGTAGCTGGTCGCGTTGATCCGAAAGGCCTTCTCCCAGTCCGCCAATGAAAGCTCCTCGGGTTTCGCGAAGGTCGGCGTGTAGGCCAGGTTGACGAGGATGTCGACCCGTCCAAATGTCTCGTCCACCTGCCGGAACGCAGCAGCGACGGCGGCCTCGTCGGACGCGTCACACTCGAGGACCAGCGTGCGGCGGCCGTGAGCGGTCACGCCTTCTGCGGAGGCCTCGAGCGTCTCGCGGTCGATATCGATGCAGGCAACGTCCGCGCCGAACGACGCCAGGCCGGCGCAGATCGCGGTCCCGAGACCGCCGCCTGCCCCTGTGACGACCGCGATCCGATCGGTGAGCGCGAAGAGCTCCTTCATCCGGTTTTCTCCGCTTCGAGACCGCGGGCGTTGACCACGCTGGAGACCTTCTCGCCGGCAAGATATGCGCTACAGCGCTCGGCGAGGAGGTGGCGGAGACGGATCAGCGCAGTCTCCGAGTACCACGCCGAATGATTCGTGAGCACCAGGTTCGGGGCATCGACGATCGCGTCGCCGGGGTCCGGCGGCTCCTGCGGAAGCACATCGAGCGCCGCTCCGGAGATGGCGCCCGTGCGAAGCGCCACCGCGAGCGCCGCAGTGTCCACAAGGCCTCCGCGCGACACGTTGACGAGGAACGAATCGGACTTCATCGCTGCAAGTCTCGAGGCGTCGACGAGGTTGTGCGTCTCGGGGGTGAGAGGGCAGTGAAGTGAGACGACGTCTGCTTCGGCAAAGAGCTCGTCGAGCTCGACGCGGATCACGCCCGGGGGCGGGCTCTGGACGGGGTCGAAGGCGATCACCCGCCCGAAGAACGGCCCGAGCAGCTGAACGACCTCGGTACCGATTCTCCCCACACCGACGAGGCCGAGAGTGCGCGTCGAGAGCGGCTGGATCGGTCTCAGCTCCGGCCAGTCGCCCCACGCGCCGGCGTCGATCAGCTCCCTCGAGCGCCCGAGCCTCCTCGTCCCGGCGAGCACGAGCGCCGCCGTGTGGGTCGCGACCTCCTCGATGCAGTAGTCCGGGACGTTGATCACGGCGATTCCGTTTCGGGTCGCGGCATCGACGTCGACGTTGTCCACACCGACCCCGTAGCGACCGATCACTCGCCACTTGGGGCAGCGGTCAATGATGTCCGCGTCGATCCTGCCGTACTGGACGAGCACACCGTCTGCGTCTCCGGCAACCTCGACTACCTGCGGTCCCGAGACTCCACCGGCATCCTCCAGGCTCACGCCGTACCGGGCTGCCGCAGCCACCTCGACCGTGATGTCCCCGTAACTGGCATCGAGGACGATGAGCCGAAGTCCCGTCAAGAGAGATCCTCGACGAGATAGTCGTGCAACACGCGGCCGGCGACGAGCGTGAAATCCGCCCGCCAGTAGAAGCCGTTCAGGGGCTCGATCACCGGCAACCGCCAGACGGGAGCCTGAACGTTCGGGCGGAGCTCGACCGAGCACGGGCCGGTCCAGCACTCGTGAATCTGAACGTCCGACAGCCGCCGCGCCGTCAGCTGCCTGATCGCCGGCGTCCCGTCGATGTGCGGGATCAGCTTGTAGTTGATGTTCTCGGTGAAATCAAAATGCGTTCGCATCTCCGCCGGATCCGCGGCGCGCTGTTTGTACGGCAGCGTCGCCGTGAGAATCGTGATCCCGTTTCGCTCGACCTCTCCGACGATCAGGTCGCCTCGCGTCTCGAGCTTCAGCGACGCGAGCTTCTTCGGCTGGCCGTGAACCTCGCGCCCGTGCGCGACGCCGACGTCGGAGTCGAGATAGAGGCCCATCGAGTAGCCGCCCTCCACGCTCTGGCCGCCGCGGCTGAGGCGCGCGCCGAACATGACGTTGCACTCGTGGGCGCGACCGACGAAGTCGGTATCGGGCATCAGGTAGACATGAGCGAGGACCACGTCTCCGATCGGCTCGAGCGGCGGGGGAAGCAACCGGGCGATCGCGAGCGGGTCGGTGCGCCAGGCCGCAGTCAGAATCGACATGTTTCGGAACCCGATCGGGAACGGCGGCACGAGCGGAGCGTCCCAAGGGGTCGAAGCGGGGCCGTCGGCGGCGCCCGGGTGCTCGAGGCGCTGATCGTGAGGCGGCGCTCCCCGCCATTCGCCGGACACCGGCCACTCGCTAGACAACGGCGTGCCTCGCGACTGCATCCCAGCTCCAATCGACGCCGAGCCCCGGGCGCTCGGGCACGAGGGCGCAGCCGTCATTCACCTCGAGCTTCGTGTTCAGGAGCTCGTCGAGCCCGTCCAGTCCGGAATCCGGCGGCATGTACTCGAGACCCGCCGGATGAAGGTTCGAGAGCGCTGCCCCGAAGTGCACATGGACGTTCGCGTGAACGTGCGTCGAGACTTCGAGCCCTCGCGCGGACGCCAACGCACTCACGGCCATGAACTCCCGGACTCCTCCGACCACGGTTGCGTCGCATCGGACGACGTCGACCGACCCGGACTCGAGCAACTCCCGGTAGGCACGATGCCCCGTGAGGCTCTCGCCGAGCCCGATCGACATCCCCGAGCGGCGGCGGAGCTCGGCGGTCAGCGGCCCGAGGCTCTCCGAGAACGGGTCCTCGATGTAGGCGAGATCGAAAGGCTCCAGCAGTCGGAGCCGCCTGAGCCCATCGTCGAGGCTTGCAAACGACCGAAAAGCGTCGGCGACGACGAGACACGCGTCGCCGACGACCTCGCGGACGGCCGCAAGCCGCCGGCTGTCGGCGGTCGGCTCGCCGCCGCCGATCGTGACCTTGACCGCCTTGCACCCGAGACGAAGGAACCCAGCCATCTCGTCCTGCAGCCCGTCGAGCTCGCCCGCGCCCATGCGCTTGTAGCCGCCGACGCCGCAGACCGGTACCGTGCTCCGTCGCCGGCCGAGCAGATCGGCGATCGGAACGCCGACGCGCCGGCCCAGAAGGTCCCACAGGGCGAGGTCGACTGCGCTCGCCGCCACCGAGAAGAGCCCGTGCTCCGCGTAGGGCCAGTACGCTCCTGCGAGCTCCGCTCGAATCAGCTCCGGCACGCCGGGATCAGCGCCGAGCAGGAGCGGCGCAAGGGAGTCTTCGACGATCGCAGCAACGGGAAGACCGCGGCCGAAGGCATAGGCTGCACCCTCCAGCCCCGCTCCGGTTCTGATCCGGACGACCGCGTAGGTCCGGCGCGTGACGGTTGCCTGTCCGACGACGAGCGGCCGCGGAAGCGGAACCGAGCAGTCGAAGCAGCGGACCTCCCGAATCGAGTCCGGATCGCCTTCGAGCTCGGGACTTGTTGTGAGAGCGCTCACGCAACGAAGCCTGCAGGAACCCCGGGCGCGGCCGCCGTGGAGCCGCGCACCTTCAAGGTCATCCGCACCACTTCGACGCGGGAGTCTCGATCCGGGGCCGCGAGCCGCGAGGTGACCATACGGCTTGCCGAGTGCGCGAGGTCATCGATCGGACGGGAGATCACGGTGAGTTGCGGTTTCTTGACCGACGCGAGCTCGCTTTCGTCGAAGGCGATGATCGAGACGTCGTCAGGAACCGCGAGGTCGTGTTCGTCCAGGTATTCGAGAACGCCGGCGGTGACGGAGTTCGGGACGCAGCAGAGAATCGCCGTCGCACCCCCGGCGAGCATTCGCTCGGCGATCTCCCACCCTGACCGGCGATCGATGCGGCCGTACGGGACGACGATCTCTGCCACCGCTTCGAGCCCGAGCTCGGCGACGAATGCCTCGAAGGCCTCGACCGCCTGTCGTCCTGGACGGACGTCGGCGCTGATTGTCGCGATTCCGATCGACGTATGCCCGAGCGAGGCAAGATGCTCCAGGGCCCTGCGAATGCCGCTTCGCTGGTCGGTGAGGACGATGTCGGCCACGACGCCCGGCATCTCACGGTCGAGCAGCACGATCGGCTGGCCGATCGATGTGAGGATCTCCGTGAGGTGTGCGTCCCGGTCGTTGACGAGCGACACCACGAGCGCATCGACACGCCGCGCCCGAAGCGATTCGAGCGCGAGCCCCTCACCGGCGGCGTTCCAGCCGGAGCTGGCGATCACGAGTCCGACTCCGTCTCGACGCAGATCTTCCTCGATCACCTCGGCGATGCGGCTGAAGACGTCGTTGCTGATTGCCGGGACGAGAAGGCCGACCAGGAAGCTTCTCGTCGTTCGTAGACCGCGCGCTGCCGTGTTTGCCCTGAAATCGAGCCGGGACACGGTCTCCAGAACACGATTCCGGGTTTCGCTCGCAACGTGCGGCGAGGCGTTCAGAACCCTTGAAACCGTCGATTTCGAGACTCGCGCTTCACGCGCGACATCGAGGATCGTCGTCTCGCGCTGCTCGGGGTTCGTTGGAGGTTGCGCCTGGCGCGCCGTCGCTTTGACCATCTCAGCATTACCGCCTGTCCGCAGTTGTGGGAACGTTCCCTACCATACGATGACTCTGGCGCGGAAGCAAGCGCCAGAGCCGAAGCGACCCGAAATCGACATGACCGAGGAACCTATCGAATCGGACCCGCTGATCCTCTCCGCGGAGACGGTCGGCGAGTACCTCGTCGCGCGCAACGTCTTCCCCTCGCTCGACGGGATGCGGGTCGAGGAACTGGGGGGCGGAGTGTCGAACGTCGTTCTCGCTGTCTCGAGCGGCGCCGTGCGCGTGGTCGTCAAACAGGCACTTCCGCGGCTTCGCGTCCCGGACGAATGGCTGGCGAAGCGTGAGCGGGCGATCAACGAGGGCCAGGCGTTGCGGCTCGCCAACGTGCTGGTGCCGAGCGCTGTCCCCGGCTTGATCGACATCGACCACGATCGCTGCGCGCTCACGATCACGGCCGCACCCGACGGTTCGACGACCTGGAAGAGCCGGCTGCTCGCGGGCGACGCCGACCCCTCCGTTGCAGCCCGCCTCGGAGAGGTCCTGGCTGCATTGCATCGTGGCACCTTTCAGGATGAGCAGGTCGCGTCCGCCTTCGGCGACGTCGAGGCGTTCGACCAGCTTCGGGTCGATCCGTACTACCGAACGGTCGCGCGCCGGCGGCCCGAGCTCGCCGAAGCAATCGACGTGTTTGCCGCTCGGATGTGCGCGACACACCTCTGCCTCGTGCACGGCGATTACTCCCCGAAGAATGTTCTCGTCGGCGGGGATCTCTGGGTGATCGATTTCGAGGTATCGCACTTCGGCGATCCGGTATTCGACGTTGCATTCATGCTCAACCATCTTCTCCTCAAGCGGATCCACGTCCGAACGTCGAGGAGTGCGCTCGAGGAGTGCGCTCGAAGGTTCTGGGAGGCCTACCGCATCGCAGTCCCCGAAGAGCTCGCGCCGGACATGCAGTACGTTCTCGGCCACGTCGGATGTCTGATGGTCGCGCGGGTCGATGGGAAGTCGCCTGCGGAGTACCTCTCGCCTGACGAGCGAGACATCTCGCGCGCCCTCGGCTCGAGGCTGTTGCTCGCGCCGCCGGAGTCGCTCGAAGCGGCTTTCGGGCTCGGCGAAAGTGTGCTCGCGTGACACCGGTGATCTCCGCGGTTCGTGCCCGCGAGATACTCGACTCGGGTGGACGACCGACGATCGAGGTCGACTTGGAGCTGACCGACGGGACCTTCGCCCGGTCGAGCGTCCCGGCAGGGACCTCGACCGGGAGGCATGAGGCGAAAGAGCTCCGAGACGGCGATCCGGGACGCTACGCGGCGAGTGGTGTTCTCGGTGCTGTCGCCAACGTACGAGAGACGATCGGCCCCGCCGTTCTCGGCCGCAGCCCCGTCGGACAGGCCGAGTTCGACGCGTTCCTGATCGCACTGGATGGAACCGAAGACAAGTCGGCACTCGGAGCGAATGCGATCCTGGCCGTGTCTACCGCGGCAGCGCGGGCGGCGGCCTTCTCCGAGGGCATGCCGCTCTGGCGGTATCTGGGCAGCGGCACCGTTCTTCCGCTTCCGATGGTCAACATCATCAGTGGCGGCCTTCATGCTGCATCGGGGCTCGTCTTCCAGGACTTTCTCGTCGTCCCCGTCGGCGCGGGTTCCTTTCACGAAGCGCTGGAGTGGGTCTCGGCGGTACGCGCCGCAACCGCCGAGCTGCTTCACGAGCGCGGGCTCTCCACGCTCAAAGCGGCCGAGGGTGGCTTCGGGCCGCCGCTGCCCGATGCCGAAGCTGCCCTGGAGCTCCTTGCGCAGGCCGTGGCGCGTTCCGGGCGTGTGTTGGGCGATGAGGTCGCCTTCGCGATCGACGTCGCCGCGAGCCACTTCTTCGACGAAGGCAGGTACCGCATCCCGGGCGTGCCGGATGGCCTCGACGCCGCCGCATTGGTCGGCGAGCTGGAACAGCTGGTAGGCGACTATCCGGTCGTTTCGATCGAGGACGGGCTTGCAGAGGACGACTGGGAGGGATGGGCGCTCCTGACCGAGCGTCTCGGGAGCCGGATCCAGATCGTCGGCGACGATCTCTTCACCACGAGCCCGACCAGGGTCGCGCGTGGCATCGAGGGAGCAGTCGCGAACTCGGTGCTGGTGAAGATGAACCAGGTCGGGACGCTGGCGGAAACCCTCGTCGTCATCGAGCAGGCACAGGAGGGACGCTACGCGCCGGTCATCTCTGCACGCTCAGGCGAGACGAGCGACGATTTCATCGCAGACCTGGCCGTGGGAACCGCTGCAGGGCAGATCAAGATCGGCTCGCTCGCCCAATCGGAGCGGCTCGCGAAGTACAACCAGCTTCTGCGGATCGAAGAGCAACTCGGCATGGACGCAGTATTCGCAGGGCGGGGTGCCCTTGCGCCACGCGCTTGACTGCACGGGAAGGCGGGTGTCGCACGTTCGCCGTGGTGGTCACTCGTCAGGAGTGCTTCTCCGGCGGCACGATCAGGACGGGACGCCCGGCGTGAAGGGCGAGCTCGTGTGACGTGCTGCCCTTGAGGTCCTCACGTAGACGATTGAGGCCTCGCGAACCGACGTCCAGGTCCATCCGGACGCCGAGTCGATGGGCTTTCACATGGATATCGTCGCCGAGCGCCGCCGCCGCCTACGCCGAGACGCTCGAGGCGACGGTGAGCATCCAGGTGTTCGGTACGCCGAGTCCCGAGGTCCTGCGGATGCTGGAACGCCAGGCAGGGGCCGGAGTGCCGCCGAGCCTCAAGAAGTCCCATCTCGGCGGCTTCGCACGTTGACGGAGAGGTCGGTGAACACCCGCTGAAACCCTGGGCGGCTCGGTCAGATTCCTGGTGTTGGGCCGTCCGCGCCACGAGCGCCGCAGTCTCTCCCCGCTCCGCGCCTGGACGCTACGCGCTCCTGGGGTTAAGGTCAGGCCGATGGGCTGGATCGACACCGAGCTCGTCCTCGTCTCGCTGGCGGCCATGTTCTCGCCGACCACGCTCACCTTCTCGGTGCTTGCTCTCGTCCTGGGCAACCGGCCGCTGCGCACGGGCTTCCTGTTCCTGAGCGGCGCGTTCACGGTCACGATCGTGATCGGGATCGCGGCGGCGTTCGTGCTCGGTGACGATGCCGCCTCGAAGACGCCGTCGAGCCCGAAGACGTGGGTCGCGATCTTCGACATCGTTGCCGCGGCAGTGATTCTCGTCTTCGTCGTCCGCTGGTGGCGTCGGCCGGCGAATCCGGCGAAGACCGAGGCCGCGGTCGCGCAGATGGGCAAGATCGCCGACTCGCCCTGGATCGCCGTGGTCGGAGCCGGCGCAGCGCTGGCAAACCCCGGAGGTTTCATCCCGATCGCGCTGAAGACGATCTCGGAGACGAACCCGAGCGCAGCGGGTTACGCGATCCAATGGCTTTTCTTCACCGTGGCGGCGCTGCTTCCGCTGATGGTCGCGCTCGTAGCGTTGCTCGTCGCCCGAGACTGGGCGGAACGTCTTCTCGTCCAGGTGCGGTACTGGCTCCAGGCGCATGCCAGGACGATCGCCGCCGTGATCTTCCTCCTGCTCGCCGTTGTGCTCCTGCGCAACGGCATCTCCGGTCTCACGGGCTAGTCCCGCAAGGGAGATCCTGATCGCCGAGCCCGCGACAGAGGATCCCTTGGTGTCAGCTGACGCGCACGTCGAACCGACGTGACTGGAATGCCTTCTCACGTTCGCCGCGGGTGAGGCCGTAGGTGATCGAAGTGCGGCCGACACCAATCGCCTTGAAGACGATGACGAGGCTTCCGCCGACGCCGGACTGCTCACGCACTTCGTCGAGCACCCCGGGCTTGAATGGCCGGGCGACGCGCCAGACAAGGCCGCCACGGTGCTCTGGCAGCGCGAACGCGACGTATTCGCCCTTCGTGGTCGTGATGGTCGAGACTGGGCCGCTCGGCAGTGCTCCGACGGGAGGCGCAGATGCCTGTCCCGACCCGACGGCAAACGAGGTCGTGGCGGCAACGGCCACAACCAGAGCGATGGATGTCCGTGCCTTGGGCCTCATTGCCGTTCTCCTTCTTGTGGTTGCTCGGGTGTGAACCTGGGTCTCGTCGAGCCCGGGCGTCAGGCTAGACGAGCGGCGTCGCGGCATGGAGGTGACGCGGCTTCGAACGGGGAGAGGCGCTGACGGGCCGAGCCCGTCTGCGCCTCTTCCGGTGCCTGTGGGGTATCGAGCCGTTCTTAGCCGGTCGCTTCTGCGGCCTGCTCGATCACTCGCGTCACGTCGGCCGGCCTCGCGATCATCGCCAGGTGCGGGGCCCTGATCTCGGTGATGTGCGCGCCGGCGTGCTGGGCCATCGCGAGCTGGCTTGCCGGTGTGATCACTCTGTCGTTGGTGCCGATGACGGCCCAGGACGGGATCGTCTTCCAGGCGGGTACACCCGAGACGTCGGTGAGGGCCTGCGTCGAGAGAGGCCGTTGCGTTGCGGCGAGCGCCGCGCCTTCGGTAGCCGGCAATCCGCTGGCGAAGCAGCCGGGGAAGACGCTCTGTTTCACGTAGGCGTCGACAACGCCGGCCGCCGCGCCGGGGATCGGCGCGAAGTTGAAGACCGTGGTCGGATCGGCGACGGCGAAGCACGAACCTGCACCCGTCAGGGTCCCGATCGTCTGGCCCTGATCGGGGATGAACGCGTCGACGTAGACGAGTGCCTTCACCTGCGTGTCTCCGACTGCGGCGTTCGTGATGACGGCTCCGCCGTAGGAGTGCCCGACGAGCACCACCGGCCCGCTGATCGTCTGCAGGAAGCTGGAGATCGTTGCGTCGTCGATCGTGAGCCCCATCAGCGGGTTGGGCGGAACGAAGACGGTGTAGCCGTCGTGCTGCAGTCGTTGAACGACCGCGTCCCAACTCCCGGAATCGGCCCACGCGCCGTGCACGAGGACGATCGTCGGCCGAGCGGTCGGGTTGGGGGTGTGCGTCCGAGCCGCGGACGAGGCCGGGACGAGCAGTGCGGCGGCCGCGAGCACTCCAGCCGCTGCGACGAGGGATCGGCTGAGGTGGCTCGCATTGGGACGTGGTGCGCGTGTGATTCGCTTCATGAGGAGCCCTTCTCGTGTTGAGCTTGCAGGGAGGTGAGGAACCGTTTAGGTAGTCGTTTGGCGTCGCTACGCGCGGTCAGGCCGCGTGCCCGGCCTCGACGACGTGCTGGGTGTCGAGGTGTCGATCCCAGAACTCGCTGCGCGCAGTGGTGACGTCGGCACTGTGGTCCTGATCCCAATCGGAGAACGCGACGATCGCCTCCGTGGTCGTCCACCCGAGCGGCGTCAGGCTGTACTCGACGCGTGCGGGGACTTGCGCATAGATTCTGCGAGTGACGAGGCCGTCACGCTCGAGTCCGCGCAGGCATTCGGTCATCACCTTCTTGGAGACTTCGGGAAGACAGGCGTGCAGTCGGTTGCGGCGCCGGATACCCCGTGCCATCGCCACGATCAGATGAAGCCTCCACTTGCCCTGGAGAACCTCGAGGCCGCGCACCGCTTGCTCGATCATCACGTGGTCGCTGAGCTTGAGCCGCCGGATGTCGCTGGTCGGCTCGGGAAGCTCCGGGATCACGGCACTCCCCTGCGACGACGAGCGCGTCTGAGTTGCGAGCATGGGGGCAGGATGACGGCCACCGCTTCTCTTGTCGCTGCTGGTGGCGGGCCGATTGGGATCCCGGTAGCTGGCCGCTCGATCGTCCTGGTAGCTGCATTACCCGTCCGCGGCGGGGAGGAGGTCGAGGCCGGCGATGCGGCGCTCCTTGCGCGTCAGCCGGCCTCGAGGAAGGTGAGGACGGCGAGGACGCGCCGGTGATCATGGCTTTCGGTTGCGAGATTGAGCTTCGCGAGAATGTGCCTGACGTGCTTCTCGACGGCGCCTTCGCTGACCCAGAGCGTGTGTGCGATGCCGCTGTTGGAGCGCCCTTCGGCCATTAGCGCGAGCACCTCGCGCTCGCGTGGCGTGAGCTCGGCCAGCCGGTCGGTTCGATGACGGGCGTCGAGCATCTCGCGGACGAGTGCAGTGTCGATGACCGATCCGCCGTCGCTGATCCGCTCGACGGCTTCGAGGAGATCGGCGGCTCTCGCAACGCGGCTCTTGAGCAGGTAGCCGATCCCGTCTCCGCTTTGGAGCAGGTCGATCGCCGTGTCGACCTCGACGTGTGCAGACAGGAGCAAGATCGCGATCTCCGGGAACTCGGAGCGAATCTCGCGTGCGGCGTCGAGCCCCTCCCAGGTCTGGGTGGGCGGCATCCGGATGTCGGCGATCACCACCTCTGGCACCGTCTCGCGGACCGCATTCCTGAGCGTTACAGCGTCGTCGGCCTGGGCGACGACGTCGTGGCCGGCAGCGGTGAGGAGACTGACGATGCCTTCACGGAGCAACGCGTCGTCGTCTGCCACCACCACCCGTCTCCCTACCATCGTCTCCGAGAGACTACGTCCTTGAGTGTTCGATCTCATCGAGCCGGTACCCCGGCAATGACGCCTAGGGCGAGAGACGACATCGCTTGGCTTGCCGACGAGCAGGCCGCGTTGCGCCGCGTCGCGACGCTCGTCGCCGGCGCTCCCGACCCACTCAGCGTCTTCGAGATCGTGACGCGAGAGGCATCGCAGCTGCTCGACCTTCCGGTTCTGACGCTGATGCGGTTCGAGCCCGACGGGACCGTGACCGTCCTGGCCGAGGCCTCGGTCTCGCCGTTTCGCGTCGGTGCCAACATCGTGCTCGACGGGCCGAGTGTGATCGCCACGATCCTCGAGACGGGCGAAGGGGCGCGAATCGATTCGTACGAGGGATTACCCGGCGCCGTGGCGGCACGGTTGCGATCGGCGGGCGCGAAGGCCGGCTACGGGGTGCCGATCATCGTCGACGACAAGGTCTGGGGGGCGATGGCGGCCGTGCAGACGGCCGGCGTCGTGCCCGACGATGCCGAGGAACGACTGGCGAACTTCACCGAGCTGATCGCAACGGCGATCTCCAACGCACAGGCGCGAGATGACCTCAACCGACTCGTGGCCGAGCAGGCATCGCTGCGTCGGGTCGCGACGCTCGTCGCGCGCGGATCCGCCGACGAGGGCTTCTTGTCCGTCGTGGCTTCCGAGGTCCGGCAGCTGTTCGACGTTCCCGACGTGGCGATCGTCCGCTTCGAGCAACGCGACGTCGTGCTCGTCGGTACGGCCGGTGGGAACCCGTTCATCCCGGTCGGCGGCCGCTGGTCGCTCGACGGGCCGAGCGTCTGTGCCCAGGTGCTCGACTCCGCCCTACCCGCACGGATGGATGAGTACCACGGCCTGGACGGCACGGTTGCCGAGACCGCCCAGAAAGCAGGTTTTGAGTCGGTCGCCGGTGCACCCATCCTCGTCGACGGCCGGGTGTGGGGCGCGATCGTCGTAGTCTCCAGCTCGGACGCGCTGCCCGACGGATCCGAGGTGCGCGTCGCCGAGTACACCGAGCTCGTGGCGACCGCAATCTCGAACGCGACGACACACGCGGAGCTACTCGCTTCACGTGCACGGATCGTCGCGGCCGGCGACGAGGGCCGAAAGCGGGTGGAGCGCGACCTCCACGACGGGATCCAGCAACGACTGATCGCACTCGCTCTCGAGGTCCAGGCCCTTCGCACCCTCGACTCGAGCGAGGGAAAGCCGGAGCGTCAGGGTCTCGAGCGACTCGAGCAAGATCTCGAGGCTGTGCTCGAAGAGGTGCGCAATATCTCTCAGGGACTGCACCCAGCGCTACTCGCCCGGCGCGGCCTGCGGCCGCCGCTCCAAGCCCTGGCACGACGTTCACCGATCCCGGTCGAGCTGCACGTCAGCGGCCCCCGGGCTCCCGAGCCGATCGAGGTCGCGACCTACTACGTCGTATCCGAAGCGCTCACAAACGCGATCAAGCACTCGCGCGCGTCGGTGGTGACGATCGAGATCGAGAGCACCGAGACAACCCTCCGAGCGGTGATCGAGGACGACGGGATCGGCGGCGCAGTCGTCGGCGGCGGCACCGGGCTGACCGGGCTGATCGACCGGACCGAGGCCCTCGGCGGAACACTCGAGCTCGCGAGCGGAACCGCCGGCGGAACACGGATCGCGATCGAGTTGCCCTCACGGCTCCCGGCTCCTTGAGGCTCGTGTCCCGCGCCAACGGCGAGTGAGCCGCGAGGTGCGCAGGGAACCACGCAGTTCCCGAGCCGACCGTGATCGTGTCACCACCACGGCCGCCACCACCAAGGCGGCGACACGAATCTCAGGAGGAGCACGCCATGTCCATCATCAGCGAAACCGCAGCGGCAGCGAGCCTCGGCGACAAGCAGGGTCTCAAGGACGTCCTCGACTTTCTCGTCACCGAGGAGGCACTCGGGGTCACGTTCGTCACGGCCGCCATCGAGCGCGCGCCCGGCACGCCGTCGGAGGCATTCCTGCCGGTTCTGCGCAACGCCGTCACCCAGGAGTTCCACCATGTCGAGGCGTTGAAGGAGGCCGGCGGCACGCAGTTCACCACGTCCTACTGGTTCCCCGACGCGGCCTTCGACAACGGCGGCGTCGGCCTCTTCTCGACCCTCGAGGTCGTCGAGACCATCGAGATCAGCCTCTACCTCATCGGTGTCAGCGCCTACGTGCGTGCCGGCGAGGAGTTCGGCGCACGGCTGTGCGCCCAAGCGATGGGCACCGAGGCCGTGCACCGCGCACTCGTCCGCTTCGCCCAGTCACAGCTCGGAAAAGACGTCGGCGTTCCAAACGATGTCGGCTTCGAGAACTTCGACTGGCAGACGCTGACCGCGGTTCGCGAGTCGCTCGAAGGGCTCGGCATCGGCTACGGCCAGGAGAGTGACCAGGCGGGCCGGTTCTACGAGTACCCCGGCGACCCGATCGCGCGGGGCGTCGGAACCACGGTCAGCCACACCGTTCCGGCGTAAACCAGGCGCGCCGCGGGCGGGGGCCTACGCGCTCCCGCCCGCGCACGGCACTCGAAACGATTCACCCGATGTTCGTTCTTGCCCGCTCGCTCCTATCTCTCCACGCGCCGCACCAGGAGGAACACCGCGATGCCGTCAACACTGTCACCGCCACCGTCAACAACCCGCCCACCTTCCTCAGCTCGGCATCCGTGGGCTGACGCCTGGCTTCGATCGGATCTCGTCGGAGTCCCGGTGACCTTGGCGTTTTCCGGGGTCGTCGCCATCAGCTTCGGGCTCTTCCTCGTGATCGACAAATCGGCCGGCCTCTTCATGGGCCAGCTCCTCTTCCCCCTCGCGCTCCTCGGGCCACTCGGGCTCCTGCTTCGGTGCGGGCGTCAGGCTGAGACGGCCAACGGGATTCACGTAGCCGCCCTCGCGCCGCAGCGTCGGGTGCTCGTCCTCGCAAACGCCGGCCTGGTGCATCCACAAGGGCGTGCCGATCTGTTTCGGATCGCCGCAAGCGCAGAGAAGGCGATGATCATCGCCCCGGTGGCGGCCGCCACATGGCTTCACGCACTGGCCGACGACGTCGACTCGGAGCTGCAGACGGCACAGGGGCGCGTCGAGGCCGTGGTCGCGGCCCTCCGTATTGGAGGCGTGAACGCCGGCGGCAGAGCAGAGCTCGCCGCGCCGGCCACGGCGCTCATCGACGGGCTGCGGGAGTTCGCGGCGACCGAGATACTGGTGCTCGCCTCGGAGGGGAAGAACTGGGCGAAGGCGACCAGTCTCGCCGAGCAGATCCGAGCACTGCTCGACCCGAGCGTCGACGAGCTCGCCTCATTGGAGATCTGCCTGGCCGTCGCCTGACTGTGGCCCTCTGTGTGAGCATGCACCCCCACCGAGCAGCCGCGAGAGCCCCGGGTCGCCGGTGCGGATGAACCAGTAATTCGGGATCGGCGGTGATCGATGCGACACTTGCAGTGAGGTGAGCGCAGACATCGGACACGATCAGATCGTCCCGGAGGAGCGACGCAGGCTGATCCTCGAGCTGCTTCGAGAGCGCCGGAGCATCACCGTCGGCGCGGTCGAGCAATCGTTCGGGGTGTCGCCGATGACGGCACGTCGCGATCTGGCGATCCTGGTGCGGGAAGGGCACGCCCAGCGAACGCATGGCGGCGCCGTGCTGCCGGACCTCGCCGCTCACGAGGACTCGTTCCGCAACCGGCTCGAGCTCGAGGTCGCGGAGAAGGAACGCCTGGCGCATGCGGTCGTGTCGACCCTCGAGCCGAGCGAGACGCTTTTCGTCGACTCCTCGACGACGGGCTTCTACGTTGCCCGCGCAATTCTCGAGGCAGGCGTCGGCGTCACCGTGCTCACCAGCTCGCTCCCCGTGATGAACCTCGTGGGCAACGCCGACTCGCCGAACGTCGTCCTGATTGCGCTCGGAGGGACGTTCCGGCCGCTGACCCACTCGTTCGTCGGCCCCGACACTGTCCGCGCGCTGCGCGGATACCTCGTCGACCGTGTCGTATTCTCGGTGAAGGGGGTGACGAGGGAGGGTTTCCTGACCGATGCCGACCCGCTCGAAGCGGAGGTGAAACGAGCGATGATCGCCCATGCCCAGACTGCGGTGTTGCTCGCGACTGCGCAGAAGTTCGACGACCGAGGCCTGGCGGTCGTCGCGCCTGTCGGCGAGGTCGACATTGCCTACGTGACTGATCCGGGGCACGATTCGATCAGGATGCTCGAGGCGCAAGGTGTCTCGACGCACAGCGCGTGAGCTCCCGCGCAGCCTGTGGAGCCCGAATCCCAGAAGTTCGGCTAGCGCGAGAGGTCAGCCGAGCCCGCGAGCGCGTCGATCGCGGCGGCTGCCGACTCGAGCGCCTCGACGGTTTCCGTGCGACCGGCGTAGATGTCCAGCAGCGCCTCGACCCAGCGGGTTGCAATCCCGAGGTAGTTCGAGGCCGGAGTGACGAGGACCGCTGCGTCCCGTTCCACGAGCGACCTCGAGACGTCGTAGAAGCCACCCCAGCCGGCGAGGAGTGCGCGGAACGACTCGTCGTCCCAGATGCTCGTGCGGGTCGGGTTCATGTTCCCCTCGAACGCGGAGCGGAGCAGGAACTTCCGCCCGGTTGCCCATTCGATGAATCGCCAGGCCGCCTCCTTGTCGTTTGCCCTGCTGTTCATCACGACCGACCACGTCCAGAGATTGGATCGGCGCAGACCGGTAGGGCCGAGCGGCGGCGGGGCATACCCGATTCGGCCGACGAGCTCGGAGGTGCCGGGATCCTCGAAGTAGGCGGCGTAGTGGTCGGAGTCGACGATCAGGCCGTACCGTCCGCGGGCGAAATCGAGCGCGAGCTCGTACCAGCGCTGGTCGGGCCAGTCGTTCGGCCCGGCCGCTCGGAGCGCCGTGATGAAATCGTCGGTCGCGCGCACAGCGGTGGGCGATGCGATCGTGCAGCGGCCACTCTCGAAATCGGAGGCGCCGTAGGACCAATACTGAGTTGCGAACCCCGTGTACATCGTGTGCCACGCGCCGGTGCCGCGCTGGGCGAACCCGCGGACGCGTCCGCCGGTGCCCTCGACGAGCGAGCGCGCCGCTGCGAAGTACTGCTCCCAGGTCACCGGAACGTCGAGGCCGGCTTGCTCGAGTGCTGCGGGGAGGTATGCGAGGTTGTACGACTCGCAGTTCACGGGGATCTCGAGGAGCGCACCCTCGCCGAGCGGATCGCCGAAACGGCCGCTCCACCGATTGCAGCGCATGAGGCCCTCGATGAAGTCCGCGGCGTCGTAGCCGTCGCCGGCGCGTTCGAGGAACTCGTCGAGCGGGTGCACGAAACCGGCGGCGAGATGCTCCCAGACGAGCACCGGGCCCGACATGAACACATCTGCCGAGCCCTGGCCGTCGAGCAGGTGATGGATCCTGTTCGAGAAGTACAGGTCGCTCGGAACGATCTCGATCTCGAGCGAGATCCCGCTCTCCTCTTCGAACTCGGCGGCATGCCGCTCCACGCTTGCGACGTAGGCGTCGGTGTCGGGGCCGAGAAAGCGGACGCTCATTCGATCACCGCGAGCTCGAGCCCGAGCAGGGCGGCGATCTTACGGATTCGTCCGACCTGTCGTCCGACCCCGAGTGCGACATGGTGAGTCGGGCCCTGGGCGCACCACGTATCCATGAACTCGGCCGGGCCCTTCGCGAACCGGATCCGGGAGTTGGTGTTGCCGATGCGGAAGGTCGGGCCCGGGATCGACTCCCCTTCCGCGGCCAGGAGCTTCAGCCGCCCATCGGCTGTCTGCGAGATCCCGAGGATCGTCACGGCGCCGAGCCGGACCTTGAACTCGACCGAGAGCCCCGCACCTGCCTTGCCGTGGAAGAGCTTCAGCGCGCGCAGTACCGGCTTCTCGTCCGAGATCGCGACGTGCCCAGGGCCGTCATGTCCCATCAGGACGAACTCCTCGTCGAAGTCGAGCGCGTAGAACTCGGTGTACGACCCACCTGCCCCGAGCCGGTCGAGCAGGAACATCGCGACATTGGTCTTCATGTCGCCCTCGCCGGAGGTCGGGATCCCGCGGGCGGTGAGGAGCGAGTTGCCGACGATCAGCCCGGCGCCCACCCGTTCGTTCGTGTTCCCGGCCACTCCGCGGTAGTAGTAGGTAAGGCCGTCGAGCGCGAAGTCGTCGACGAGCCGGTCGAGGCCCACGGCGACGCGGGCGGCCCAGTCGAACCGCTCGGGCGTGATCTCGTCGGCGATCGGGTCGAGGCCGGGGTCTGCGCGGGCGAAGAGCTCGTCGATCTCGGCGGATTTCCGCTCGATCGCATCGGTGTTCACCGCCTCGACGCGTTCGACGAGGTCGTCGATCTCGAGGATCTCGACGTGAAGGCCCGTCTGTGCGTGGAGCTGGGTGAAGTCCGAGTACATGTCGAGCATCCCCGGATAGTTGTGACCGAGGAAACCGAACCGTGAGGCGCGAAGGCTCTGGACAGCGCCGGTCGCCGCGATCCAGTCTCCGAGCGCCTCCCACGCAGGGTCGCCGTCGAGGAGCGTCCCGGTGACGGTGCTGTAGGGGACACGGGCGCGGGTGAAGGCGCCGGCGAGCTCGGGGACGCAGCAGGCCGAGCAGTTGGCGAGCCATTCTCCGGTGGTCATGCGGTCGTAGTCGACCGTTCGCGTCGGCTGCAGGTTCAGGATCACGACGGGGGCCTTCACCGCTTGCACGGCGGGCAGCACCTGCGAGGACGTCGCGTACGTCGCCGTGTAGATCATCACGAGCTCGACTCGTGCCGCGGCGAGTTGCGCGCCCGCCTCGCGGGCCCCTTCGGGCGTATCGACAAGCCCTGCGGAGACGACCTCCGCGCCGAGGTCGCCGAGCTTGCGCTCGAGCCCCGCCTGGTAGCCCTCGAGCCGCTCGCGCAGCCCCTCGAACTGCGGCCAGTACGCCGCGAGGCCGATGCCGAAGACGCCGATCCGCGGCCGCGCGGCGATCACGCCGCCGGAGCCTCGGGCTGCGGAGCTGAATGTCCCAGGCGACGCCGTGCCAGCGCCGAGTCGATCCGTTCCCTTGCGCGGTGGTAGAGATCGCCGAGGTTCGGCACGATCACGCTTGCGATCAGCAGGCCGCCGATCACGATCTGCTGGTTTTGCGGAGCGACGAGGGCGAGCGTGAGGGCGCTCTGGAGCGTGGCGATCACGGCGACCGCGAGCACGACTCCGAGGATCGTTCCACGGCCACCGAAGATCGAGACTCCGCCGAGCAGGACGACGGTGACGACGTTGAGCTCGAGGCCCGTACCGGCGTCGTAGCGGGCAGATGCGAAGCGAAGCGTCCAGAGGATTCCGGCGAACGCCGAAAGTGTCCCCGAGGCGATGAAGAGCAGCAGCTTGATCCTGTTGACTCGGATCCCGGAGAAGAAGGCTGCCTCCTTGCTTGCCCCGATCGCGAAGATTGCGCGGCCGGCGGGGGTCGCGTGCAAGAGGACTGCCGCCACGACTGCGAGCACGGCGAAGAAGAGGATGGAGTACGGGATCTGGGTGCCGGGAACCGGGACGATCCCGATCTTCGTCAGCGACTCCGGGAACCCGCCGACGGTGTTGTTCGGGAGGATGATCTGGGCGATCCCGCGGAAGAGCGTCAGGGTCCCGATCGTGACCGCGAGCGACGGAAGGCCGACACGGGTGACGAGCACGCCGTTGAAGAGGCCGCCGACCGCGCCCACGAGGAGGGCGGCGGCCATCGCCGGCCAGATCGACCAGCCGTGGGAGAAGAGGATCGCCATCACGGTGCCCGCCAGTCCGAGCATCGAGGCGACGGAAAGGTCGATCTCGCCGGTGATCACGATCAGAGCGAGCGGCAGGGCCATGATCGCGATCTCACCGATGTTGAGGCCGATGTAGAACACGTTGTCGGATTTCCAGAATGCGGTCGAGAGCTGCGAGCCCAACACGAGCACGCCGATCAGCATCAGGACGAGCGCCCCCTCCCAGCGGACGAGCGGGTGGATCGCCTTACCGATCCTCGAGCCGATCGAGAGGTGCTCAGGCACGCCGCGCCCTTCGTGTTCGGAGCGAGGGCGTGAGCTTCAGGGAGACGACCCGGTCGAAGGTGATTGCGCCGAGCAACAGTGCGCCCTCGAGCGCCATGCTCCAGGAGGACGAGATCCGAACCACGACGAGTGCGCTGTTGATCGTGTTCAGAAGCAACGCGCCGAGCGCAGCGCCGAAGACCGTCCCGCTGCCGCCGAAGATCGCGACCCCGCCGACGACGACGGCCGCGATCACCTCGAACTCGTAACCGGTCCCGGCCGTCGAGTCGACCGAGCCGAAGTACGAGAGCCAGAACACGCCTGCCAGGCCGGCGATTGCGCCGCTGAGCACGAAGGCGGTGAACACCCGCAGATCGACGCGGAGCCCTGCGAGACGAGCGGCCTCGGGGTTCGATCCGATCGCATAGAGGTCGCGGCCGGGCCGGAATGTCCGCATCCAGTAGGTGGCGATCGCAACCGCCACGATCGCGATCAGGCCGAGGTAGGGCACGCCGAGGAGGTGGCCGTAGCCGATCACGTTGAACCGGTCAGGGAGGCTGAAGGAGTTCACCTGGTTGCCGCCCGCGATCGTCGCGTCGAGGCCGCGGATCATGTAGAGCGTCCCGAGCGTGACGACGAGGCTCGGAACGCGCACGAGCGTCACGATCGCTCCGTTGACGATCCCGCACGCGGCGCCGATTCCGATTCCGGTGAGCATCACGATCCCGATCGAGACATGGGGGTGGTGGACGAAGAGGGTGCCGATCAGGTACGCGGAAAGGCCCAGAACCGAGCCGATCGAGAGATCGACGTTCCGGGTCACGATCACCATCGTCTCGCCGATCGCGAGCAGCGCGATGATCGACGCCCCGGACAGCAGCTGCTGGAGGCTGGTCGTCTCGACGAACAGGACGTTGTCGATCGCGGTAATCCCGACGACGAGCAGGAGCGCGAGCACGATCCCGAGCTCCCGGAAGCGGACGAGCAGCTCCGCGACGCTGCGGCGGTGTGTCTGTCGAGCCTCGGGCTGGGGTGGCCGGAACGGTGACTCGACGGCGGTGCTCACGCGGCGGCCTCTCCTGTCACGCCGGTCGCAGCGCGCATGATCCTGTCCTCGTTCGCCTCGCTGCGTTCGAGCTCGGCGGAGACCCAGCCCTCGAAGAGCACGACCACGCGGTCGGCCATCCCGAGCACTTCGGGTAGCTCCGACGAGATCATCAGGATCGCGACTCCGTCGTTCGCGAGATCCGAAAGCAGCCGGTGGACCTCGGCCTTCGTCGCGACGTCGATCCCCCGTGTGGGCTCGTCGACGATCAGCAGCGACGGCCGACGTGCGAGCCATTTCGCGAGCACGGTCTTCTGCTGGTTCCCGCCCGAGAGCGTCCAGACGGGGTTTCGCAGGCGGCCGTACTTGAGCTGGAGCCTGAGTGCCCACTCGGAGGCGAACTTCCGCTCGCTGCCGAACGGGATCAGGAACATTCGCTTCACGCGTCCAAGCGAGGCGAGGGCGATGTTGCGCTCGATCGAGAACGCCATCACGAGGCCCTGCTGGCGGCGATCCTCGGGCACGAGCCCGATGCCCGCGGCCATTGCGGCGCTCGGCGATCCCGATGAGAGCGGTTTGCCGTTGATCCGAACCGTCCCGGCGTCCCAGCGGTCGATACCGAAGATCGCTCGTGCGACCTCACTGCGACCGGCGCCGACAAGCCCCGCTAGGGCGACGATCTCCCCGCTTCTGACGCTGAACGAAACGTCCGTGAACACTCCTTCGCGCGTCAGCCGCTCGACCTCGAGGACGACCTTGCCGGGCTCGGCCGCGACTTTCGGGAAGAGCGCCTGCATGTCGCGGCCGACCATCGCGCGGATGATCGACTCGGTGGTGAGCTCGCCCACCGGCTTGGTGAGCACGTGCCGCCCGTCGCGCATCACCGTCACCCGCTGACAGAGCTCGAACACCTCCTCCAGCCGGTGCGAGATGAAGAGGACTGCTGCACCGCGGGCGCGGAGTGTCTCGACGACGCCGAACAGCCGAGCGACCTCCGTCGTGGTGAGCGCCGCGGTCGGCTCGTCCATCACGATCACGTTCGCCTCCGCCGAGAGCGCCTTGGCGATCTCGACGATCTGCTGGTCCGCGATCGACAGCCCGCGTGCAATCCGCTCGGGGTCGAGTCGCACGCCGAGCTGGTCGAAGAGCGCCTGCGCGTCGCGGCGCATGCGCCGCCGGTCGATCCGGCGCCCGGCTCGTAGCGGCTGGGCGCCGACGAAGATGTTCTCGGCGACCGTGAGGTCGGGGAACAGCGTGGGCTCCTGGAAGATGATCGCGATTCCCGCCGCCTGCGACTGCGCGGTCGTATCGAAGATCACTTGCTCGCCGCCGAGGAGGAAGCGGCCGGCGTCGGGCCGGTGTACACCGGCCAGGATCTTGACCAGCGTGGACTTGCCGGCTCCGTTCTCTCCGACGAGCGCATGCGCCTCGCCGGGATAGAGCTCGATCCGGCCGTCCTCGAGTGCCTGGACTGCACCGAAGCTCTTCTGCAGCCCGTCGGCGAGAACCAGCGGGTCGGTTGCCGCCGCTTCAGTCAAGGTGAAAGATCTCGCGAAGTTGCAGGAGACCTTCGTCCGGGCGCTGCCCCTCCAGGCCGACGAAGAACTCGGCCATCTCGCGTTGCCAGCGGGCGTTGATCTCGGTCTTCTCCATCGCCGCCCGCGCCGCATCGAAGTCGTCGCATTCGAGATACCCGATCACGGCTCCTCGATCGGTCACGAACAACGAATAGTTCCGCCATCCGGTCGCCTCGAGCGCGGCGCGCATCTCGGGCCAGACCTCCGCGTGCCGTGCCTCGTACTCCGCGAGGCGGTCGGGATGCACCTGCAGCTGGAAGCAGATTCTCTGGGTCATTGCATCAGGATCATCGCGCCGAGAGCTCGGAGGCGCCACTCGCGTGACGCCCCCGAGCGAAGGCCGGCCTAGAAGTTGAACTTGGCGACGTTCTTCTTGGTGAAGACGTACGGAGGCCCAAGCACGACCTGCGGGCCACCTGCGGCGTTGATGATCGTGTACTTGCCGAGCTTGCCGGCGGTGAAGGTCTGGCCGGGCTTGCCCGTGATCTGGCCGGACGCGAGTGCGGCGGCTGCGTAGCCGGCGAGATAGCCGAGGTCCTCGGGATTCCAGAGCTCGAACGCCTGGACGGTGTTGTCGAGGACGTACTTCTTCATCTGGCTCGGAAGCCCGAGGCCGGTCAGGATGACCTTCCCCTTGTACTTCGAGTGATCGAGGTACTGGGCGGCCGAGGAGATCCCGACGGTCGTCGGCGAGATGATCCCCTTGAGGTTCGGGTACGCCTGGAGCATGCTCTCGGTCGCCTGAAGCGACTGAGCCGGGTTGTCGTTCCCGTAGTAGATCTTGACGAGCTGCATGTTCTTGTACTTCGGGAGCTTCAGCTCCTTCTGCATGAAGGCGATCCATGCGTTCTGGTTGGTCGCGGTCGACGCGGCCGACAGGATCGCGATCTGGCCCTTGTAGCCGATCTCCTTGCCGAGCAGCTGCACTTCGCTGCGGCCGATCTGCTCGGTGTTCGCCTGGTTGATGAAGAGCTGGCGGCAGGCCACGTCGGAGTCGAACGAGACGATCGCAATGCCCTTCGCCTTGGCCTGGTTCAGCTGCTGGCAGAGCGCGTTCGGATCGTTACCTGCGATCACGATCGCGTTGGCGCCGGACTGGATGGCCGTCTGGATCGACGGCAGCTGAGCCGCGCCGGTGTCCTGCGTGCCCGAGGAGACGACCTGCTTGTCCCCGATCTCCTTCGTCGCGAGCGCGCCGCCGTGGTCGGCGATGACCTCGTACGGGTTCAGCGTGTCCTTCGGGATGTAATAGATCGTCTGTCCCGTCTTCAGCGGTGTAGCCGCGAGTGCCGCGCCGGCCGCAACGACTGCGACGGCAAGAACCGCGGTCGCCAAGAGCAAGACGGTGCGCTTCGTTCGAAGCCCTTGCTTGAGCATGTGAGCTACGTCCTTTCCTTCGGTGGGTGGTGACGTGGGGGTGAGCTTTGCCTCTCGCGGCTGGGGATCCTCGCCGCGTCGTTCCCGTATCTCCCGATCGCGCAGCATGCGGCGAGGGTCGAGGCCGGCGGCGCCAGAGCAAACGTCCGCGTGTTTGTGTGGTTGCTTATGGTGAGTTGGTCCCATGAACCCCGGGTGCGCGATCATAAGCGATCATCGATCGTGATGCTAGTCTCGATCTCCCACCGATTCAACGGGTCTCGATGACCGGTCGCAGGCGGGGCACGATGTCGGACATCGTCGATCTCAACAGGGCCGTAACCCCCTTAGACGTCTGTAGGGATCGTTTGTTCGCCGCGTTCCGCGGAGCCTGCTCGTGAGCGACGTTCGGGTGGCGTTCGATCTCGGGGCCGAAAGCGGCCGGGCAGTTGCCGGCCGCTTCGACGGCGAGCGGCTCGAGCTGATCGAGGCGCGCCGATTCCCGAACCGCGCTGTTCGGCTGGCCGACGGTCTGTACTGGGACGTGCTCGGCCTGTTCGGCGAGATGTGCTCGGCGCTCGGCGGGCTCGCCGCAGGCGCGGACCGCGTGCGAAGTCTCGGAATCGACGCGTGGGGCTGCGATTTCGGGCTGATCGACCGCCACGGCACGCTCATCTCGAACCCGCTCCATCATCGCGACGGCCGCGGTGCCGGCGCGATGGAGAAGGTGCTCGCCATCGTTCCGGCCGAGGAGATCTACGCAACCACCGGCATCCAGTTCCTGCCCTTCAACACCTTGTTCCAGCTCCTCGCGCTCGAGCAGAGCGTTGCCCTGCAATCCGCGGAGACCTTCCTGCTGATCCCCGACCTGCTGGGTTACTGGCTGACCGGCGAGCGCCTCGCCGAGGCGACGAACGCGAGCACGACCCAGCTCCTCGAGGTCGAGACCGGCCGCTGGTCGGGCAGCCTGATCTCGCGGCTCGGCATCCCCGAGCGGCTCTTTCCGGACGTCCGCGAGCCCGGCCGGGCCACCGGCGGCCTCCTTCCGCACGTCGCGACGGGCACCGGTCTGCCGCCGGAGACGCCGGTGATCGCGGTCGCCTCTCACGACACCGCCTCGGCGGTGGTCGCCGTTCCGTTCCAGCCGGGGATGACCGCCGCATACATCTCGAGCGGCACCTGGTCTCTGGTCGGGGTGGAGGTTCCCACTCCGTTTGTCACCGAGCAGGCACGCGCCGCGAACCTCACGAACGAGCGTGGTCTCGGCGGCACGATCCGGCTGCTGAAGAACGTGATGGGGCTCTGGCTCGTCCAGGAATGCAGGCGGTCATGGGTGGCCGAGGGGGAGACGACGAGCTACGAGGCCCTGGTCGAGCTCGCCCGCCGGGCGCCGTCGGGAGGTCCGCTCTTCGATCCCGACTTGCCCGAGTTGCTCGCTCCGGGGAACATGCCCGCCCGAGTTCGGGCGGCCTGCGAGCTGTGCGGCCAGCTGGGCTCCGATGAGCGCGCGGTGCTCGTCCGCGCGATCTTCGAGAGCCTTGCCTGCAAGTACCGGCTGGTGCTCGAGCAGATCGAGCTCGTCACCGGCACGCCGATCGAGATCATCCATGTGATCGGCGGCGGTGCCCAGAACGATTTTCTCTGCCGATTGACGGCTGACGTCGCGAGACGGCCGCTTCTTGCAGGCCCCGTCGAGGCGGCTGCGCTCGGAAATGTCCTCGTCCAGCTGCAGGCGGCCGGCGAGCTCGGGTCGCTGGCCGAGATGCGTGAGCTCGTCCGCAGCTCGACGGAGGTTCGCGTGTACGAGCCGGACCCCGATCTCGCCCAGTGGGAGGCGCTCTACGATCGGTTCGTCCAGGCCCTCGGCGAGGTTCAAGTCCGGCAGGAGGTTGCCTTGTGAGCGCCGCCTACGACTTGCTTGCGGAAGCTCTGGCGGAACACGGTGACGGCATCGAGCGGGTAGAGGCGGCACTCGGCGCCCTGCAGATCGAGACGCCGTCGTGGGCGTTCGGCAACTCCGGGACTCGGTTCGCCGTGTTCCCGCAGCCCGGCGTGCCGAGGACGACACACGAGAAGATCGAGGACGCTGCGCAGGTTCATCGCTACACCGGCGTTGCGCCGTCGGTTGCCCTCCACATCCCCTGGGACGCGGTCGAGGACTACGCCGAGCTACGCGCGTTCGCAGCCACGCTCGGCCTGAGACTCGGCGCGATCAACCCGAACCTGTTTCAGGATCCCGCGTACAAGCTCGGGAGCTTCTGCAACCCCGACGAGCGCGTTCGGCGCGCGTCGATCGACCACCTGCTCGCGTGCATCGAGATCGCCGGTCAGACCGGCTCCGAGTCGATCTCGCTCTGGCTCGCCGACGGTACCAACTACCCGGGTCAGGACTCGCTCTCCGGCAGGCGCGACCGGCTAGTCCGCTCGCTTCAGGAGGTCTACGAGGCGTTGCCGGAGCGGCTCGAGCTTTTCGTCGAGTACAAGCTCTACGAGCCGTCGTTCTACGCCACGGATCTCGCCGACTGGGGCTCGGCGCTCGCGCTTTGCCAGGAGCTTGGTCCCAGAGCGCGAGTGCTCGTCGACCTCGGCCATCACGCTCACGGCGTCAACATCGAGCAGATCGTCTCGCTGCTCCAGCGCATGCAGCGGCTCGGCGGGTTCCACTTCAACGATCGCAAGTACGGTGACGACGACCTGATGGTCGGCTCGATCGATCCGTTCCAGCTCTTCCGGATCTTCGTCGAGCTCGTCGCGAACCGCGCCTTCGAGAGCGGCGTGGGTCTGACGATCGACCAGTCCCACAACATCGAGCCGAAGATCGAGGCGGTGATCCAGAGCGTGCTCACCCTTCAGGAGTCCTACGCCAAGGCTCTGCTCGTCGACCGTGTCGAGCTGGAAAAAGCGCAGCTGGCGGGTGACGTGCTGGCTGCGAACCGCATTCTGCTCGACGCGTTTGCGACCGACGTACGGCCTCTGTGTGCGAAGGTGCGCCTGGATCTGGGCGCGGCGGAGGATCCGATTGCCGACTTTCGCGCCGGCGGCTACCAGGCGGCAGCAGCGGAGAGCCGGGCCGGAGGGGCACAGGCCGGCTGGCAATGACGATCTTCATCCTTCTACCGGGAGTCCGAGAACCATGGCTATGACCGCTTCAACATCGATCGAGAGCCGCTGGGACGCCGCTCGCAGCGGCGACGACGAGCTCGACGCCCTCGTCTATCGCTCGAACCTGCTCGCTTCGGACCGATCAGTCGTCAACTTCGGCGGCGGCAACACGTCCGTCAAGATGTCCCAGCCCGATCACACCGGGCGCGTCACACAAGTGTTGTGGGTCAAGGGCTCCGGGAGCGACCTCGCCACGATCGATCGGACAGGGTTCACCGGTCTCAGGCTCGACGAGATCCTGCCGCTCGTAGAGCGGCCGGCGATGTCGGACGAGGAGATGGTCGCCTATCTCGCACGCTGCCAGCTCGATCCGGCGATGCCGCGCCCGTCGATCGAGACGCTGCTGCACGCCTTCATCCCGCATCCTCATGTCGACCACACCCACCCGGACGCGATCGGCGCGATCGTGGGCACGACCGACGGCGAGCGTCTCGCGGAGGAGTGCTTCGGGACCGATGCCGTCTGGGTCCCGTACATCCGACCGGGATTCGCTCTCTCGAAGCTCGTCGCCGAGGCGGTCGCCTCGAGCCCGAGCGCCGGAATCGTCCTGCTCGCCAAGCACGGGCTCGTCACGTGGGGCGCGACCGCTGCCGAGTCCTATGCAGCGACCCTCGACGCGATCAACCGGGCGGCTGCTTTCGTCAAGGAGCGCCGGTTGCGCGCCGAGCCCGTCGGCGGTGCGGCGCGGGCGCCGCTCGAGCACGATCGCCGTGTGGCGCTGCTCGCAGAGGTCATGCCGGCCCTTCGGGGCGCCCTCTCGGTCGACGGCCCTCGCGTGCTTCAGATCGATCTCTCGCCGGCGGTGCGCGAATTCGTCGACGGCCGCGATTCGCGCGAGCTCTCCCAGGTCGGCGCTGCGTGCCCCGACCATCTCGTTCACACCAAGCGGCGCCCCGCCTGGGTCGAGTTCGATCCGGAACACGATGACGCGGCCCGGCTGCGCGGCCGCCTCGTCGAGCAGGTCGGGCTCTTCCAGGAGCGCGAGCATGCCTACTTCGAGGGGTACCGGGCCCCCGGCGATACGCTGCTCGACCCCAGCCCCCGTGTCGTGCTGATCGAGGGCGTGGGCCTCGTCAGCGCCGGGCGGACGCTCAAGGCCGCGAAGCTGGCGCGCGACCTCTACCTGCGCGCGATCGCCGTGATGCGAGGTGCCTCCGGGCTCGGCGGCTTCGTCTCCCTGGACGATGAGGAGTCGTACGCGATCGAGTACTGGCCGCTCGAGCTCTACAAGCTTTCGCTCGCACCGGCGCCGCGCGAGTTCCAGGGAGCCGTCGTCCTCATCACGGGCGGCGCCGGGGGTATCGGCAGTGCAGCCGCGCGGGCATTCGCAGCCGAGGGAGCGTGCGTGGTTCTCGCCGACCTGGACGGAGAAGGCGCCGGGGAGGTTGCACGCGGGCTCGGCGAGGGCGCTGTTGCCGTCGAGGCGGACGTCACCGACGAGTCCTCGATCGTCAAGGCATACCGCGAGGCGTCCCTCGCCTTCGGCGGAGTCGATGTGGTGGTCTCCAACGCCGGTATTGCCTCGAGCGCGCCGATCCTCGAGACGTCGCTCGAGCTTTGGGACCGCAACAACGACATCCTTGCCCGGGGGTACTTCCTCGTCGCGAGGGAAGGGGCCCGGCTGCTCGTCGAGCAGGGCACCGGCGGGAGCATCGTGTTCATCGGGTCGAAGAACGCCCTTGCTCCGGGGAAAGGTGCAGCCGCGTATTCGGCTGCCAAGGCTGCCGAGCTTCATCTTGCACGCTGCCTGGCCGAGGAGCTCGGCGGTCATGGAATCCGCGTGAACACCGTCAATCCCGACGCGGTGCTCGAAGGCTCGCGGATCTGGGACTCGGCGTGGCGCGCGGAGAGGGCCGCCGCCTACGGGATCTCGCCCGACGAGCTCGAGGCGTTCTACCGCGAGCGCACGACGCTCAAGGTGAACGTGCTGCCTGCGGACATTGCCGCGGCGATCCTGTATCTCGCCTCGTCGCGCCGCTCCGGAAAGAGCACCGGCAACATCCTCAACGTCGACGGCGGCGTGGCGCTGGCCTACCCCCGCTGACAGTCGCGTGCGCGTCGCCCTGTTCGTCACGTGCGTCGGCGACACGATCCTTCCGGAAGTAGGGAAGGCCACCGTCCGGCTTCTCGAGCGCCTCGGCCATCAGGTGGAGTTCCCGGATGCGCAAACGTGCTGCGGGCAGCTCCACGCGAACAGTGGATACCGGACCGAGGCCACGGCTCTCGCCCGCCGTTTCGTGCACGTCTTCGACCGCTTCGACGTGATCGTCGCCCCGTCGTCATCTTGTGTCGGGATGGTCCGGGAGGTGTATCCCGAGCTGGCCCGCGAGAGCGGCGACGAGACCCTGGTACGCGATGTGCGGGCGATCGCCCCGCGGGTCTTCGAGCTCAGCGAGCTTCTCGTGAACCGCCTCGGCGTGACCGATGTCGGCGGATCCTTTGCCGGGCGGGTCACGTACCACCCGACCTGCCATTCGCTCAGGGTCACCCGCGTCGGGGAGGCTCCGGTGCGGCTCCTGGCTGCGGTCGAGGGCCTCGAGCTCGTCGAACTGCCGGATGCACGCGAATGCTGCGGATTCGGCGGCACCTTTGCGGTGAAGAATCACGACACGTCGTCGGCGATGGTCGTCGACAAGTGCCGGGCGATCGTCTCGACCGGAGCCGACGTCTGCACGGCCGTCGACGGCTCGTGCCTGCTTCAGATCGGCGGCCGCCTATCGCGTGAGGGCGCCCGGGTGCGCACGCTGCATCTCGCGGAGATTCTCGCCGGGGCGGACGGCCCATGAGCGAAGCGCTCAGGCCGTTTCCGGCCGCGGCCCGCGAGGCCCTCGCCGACAGGCAGCTCGGGGCCAACCTGCTCAGGGCCACGACGACGATCCGCGACAAGCGCGCGCGGGTCGTTGCCGAGGTGCCGGACTGGGAAGAGCTCCGGGCAGCCGGGCGGGCGATCAAGGCGGACCTGCTCTCTCGCCTCGACGAGTACCTGATCCAGTTCGAGTCGGCAGTCACCGGCGCCGGCGGGCACGTCCACTGGGCGCGCGACGGGGCGGAGGCGAACCGGATCGTCCTCGAGATCGCCGAGAGGCACGGTGTCACCGAGCTCGTCAAGGTCAAGTCGCTCACCACCGACGAGATCGGCCTCAACGAGGCGCTCGCAGCCGGTGGGGTGCATGCGATCGAGACCGATCTGGCCGAGCTGATCCTTCAACTCGACGGCGACTGGTCGTCGCACATCCTCGTTCCCGCGATTCATCGCAATCGAACGGAGATCCGCGACATCTTCCGGCGGACGATCGCCGACGAGGCGATCACCGACGACCCGCGAGAGCTCGCCGAGGCGGCTCGCCTGTACCTGCGGGAGCGGTTCCTGCACGCGCGGATGGCGGTGAGCGGTGCGAATTTCGGCGTCGCCGAGACGGGAACCGTCTGCGTGGTCGAGTCCGAGGGCAACGGCCGGATGTGCACGACTCTGCCCCCTGTCCTCGTCACGATCCTGGGGATCGAGAAGCTCGTTCCCGACCTTCGCCGACCTCGAAGTCTTCTTGCAGCTGCTTCCTCGCTCCTCGACCGGCGAGCGAATGAACCCGTACACGTCGATGTGGACCGGAACGACCCCGGGCGACGGCCCCGAGGAGTTCCATGTCGTCCTGCTGGACGCGGGTCGCACGCGCGTGCTGGCGGACGAGGTAGGGCGCCAGGCGTTGCACTGCATTCGCTGCAGTGCCTGCCTCAACGTCTGCCCGGTGTACTCGCGGACCGGGGGACACGCCTACGGGTCGGTCTACCCCGGGCCGATCGGGGCGATTCTGACCCCGCAGCTTCAGGGCATCGAGCGCGCAAAGTCCCTGCCGTTCGCCTCGAGTCTGTGCGGCGCCTGCTACGAGGTCTGCCCGGTGCTGATCGACATCCCTGCGGTGCTGCTCCATCTCCGGGCGAAAGCGGTCGAGGCGGTCGGCGGCCGCGGCGAGCGGCTGTCGATGAGGGCAGTCGGCTGGGCGTTCGAGGGCCGGCGGCGGTTCGAGCTGGCGCAGCGTCTCGGCCGGATCGCCCAGCGGCCGTTTCTGCGGCGCGGCACGATCGAGCGGCTTCCGGGACCCCTCGCCGGGTGGACGAGCACGAGGGACCTTCGACCGCTCGCCGGCCAGAGCTTCCGGGATTGGTGGAGGGAGAGGCCTTGACCTCCTCGCGAGACGCCGTGCTCGGGAGGATCAGGGTCGCGCTCGCGGGCGGCCCGGCCGGCGGCGAGATCCCGCGCGCGTACCGCCGGACGGGGACGCTCGATCGGTCGGCGCTCGTCGAACGTCTGTGCGAGCGGATCGGTGAGTACCGCGCGGAGGTCCGCCGGGTTGCGGCGTCGGACCTCCCGGGGGCAATCGCGGAGGCCTTCGAGGCGCGTGAAGCCGCCCGGATCGCGATCCCGGCCGGGGTCCCTGCGGCATGGCGTCCAGGAGGGCTCGAGCTCGTCGAAGCCGGAGAGCTCTCACCGCCCGAGCTCGACGAGCTCGACGGCGTTCTCACCGGCTGCACCCTCGCGATCGCCGAGACGGGCACGATCGTTCTCAGTTCGGGGCCGAGCAGAGGGAAGCCGAGCCCTGACGCTCGTTCCGGACCTCCATGTCTGCGTCGTCGATGAGACCCAGGTCGTAGAGCTCGTACCCGAGGCGATGACGGCTCTCTCGGAGCTCGTCCTTCGCGAACGCCGCCCCATCACGTTCGTCTCCGGGCCGTCGGCCACCTCCGACATCGAGCTGAACCGGGTCGAAGGAGTCCACGGGCCCCGCACCCTCGTCGTGCTCGTCACCGGTCGGGAGCCCTTATGAACGGCGTGACTCGAGGAGCCGGGGGAGGGGGAGGGTGTTCAGGACGTCGGCTGCGGTCGCGCCGCCGCGCCGGGCGGTGTGCACCGAGAGCGGCATCTTGCCGAGGCCGCCGACGGAATGAGCGTCCGTCGAGCAGACGATCCGGACCCCGGCGGCGATCGCCTCGCGGACATGCTCGCCGCTCAGGTCGAGCCGGGCGGGGAGCCCGTTGACCTCGAGTGCGACACCCGTCTCGAGGGCGGCCTGGTAGGTGCGCTCGAGGTCGAGGGCGTTCTCCGGGCGATGTCCGATCAGGCGCCCGGTGGGGTGACTGAGGCAGCGGACCGCCGGGTGCTGCATCGCGTGTAGGACGCGCGCCGTGAGCTCGCGCCGCGGCGCTCGCTGGCCGGCGTGGAGCGAGAGTTGCACCCAGTCGAGCTCGTCCAGGACGTCGTCAGGCAGGTCGAGCGCTCCGTCGCCGACGATGTCGCACTCGATCCCGCGAAGCACGTGGAAGGGGGCAAGCTCATCGTTCGCCGCGGCGATCTCCTCAGCCTGGCGGCGCAGATCGTCGGCGTCGAGGCCGGGCACGACGTTCACGGCCTGCGTGTGATCGCAGATCGCGAGGTATTCGTAGCCGAGCCCGCGGGCCGCCTCCGCCATCTCGCGCACGGTCGCGCGGCCGTCGGAGGCATTCGTGTGGCAGTGGAGGTCGCCGCGGATCCGGTCGAAGGAGACGAGATCGCCCGGCGCCGTCCGCGCAGGCAGCTCGCGCAGCTCGGGCGGCACGTACGCCAGGCCGAGGAGCCGGAAGACGCCGTCCTCGTCGGGCGCGTCCGGGAGCGGCCCGAGCGACGCCAGGAACTCCGCCGATCCGGTCGCCTCGACGAGCGCGGTTCCGAGTCGCTCGGGTGGCGCGGCGTGGAGCTCGATCGGAAAGCCGTCGGTCGTCATCCCGAGGTCGGGCCCGAGCAGTGCGACGACGTCGGGGTGGGCGGCGAACCGCGCCCGGGCCTCGTCGGGATCCCGGGTCGGTACGACGAGCGCGAGCCGCTTCGGAGCATCGAGGTAACGGCGGGGATCGCCTGCGGGGAATCCACCGAGCGACTCCGCGATCCGCTCCGACAGCGCGAGTGCCTGATCGAGGCGCAGCGCCCGCGCCGGCTCCGGGCGCTCGCGGCCCAGGGCGGCGCGGATCCTCGCCTCGGTCCGCGGCCCGATGCCGGGGACGTCTCGCAGCCGGCCGGCCGCGGCCGCCTCGCGCAACTCGTCGGCGGTGCGAATCCCGAGGGCGGCGCCGATCTCCATGCCCCGCCGGGCTCCGAAGCCGAGAAGGCGGCCGAGAGCGGCCAGCTCGGGCGAGGTCTCGCGGCGAAGCTCCTCCACCTCCGCGAGCTTTCCGGTCTCGACGAGCTCCCGGAGACGCGCCTCGATTCCGGGCCCGATCCCACGAAGCTCGCGGGCTCGGCCGCTCCGGACGAGCTCGGCGACCGGGATCGGTGTCGTTGCGATGAGGTCCGCGGCGCGTCTGAATGCGCGGGCTGCGTAGCTTTCGGCTCCCGCGAGCTCGAGGAGGGCGGAATACTCGTGGAGGGCAGCGGCGAGCTCGGCGTTGGTCGGCGCGCCTCGCGGCATCGCGCGACGCTACCGCGCGGTGGGCTTGCGCGTGCGGCCCGGTCTCCGAGACCGTCGCTTCGAAGTCTTCGGGCCGTGCCGCGCGGGCGCCGCCGTGGCGCGAACGCTCTGGCGAAGCGCCTCCATGAGGTCGATCGGCTCTGCCTCCTCCGACGGCTCCGGGAGCTCCGGGGCCTTCCCTGCGCGCTTCGCCTTGATCAGGGCGCAGAGCTCGTCGCGGTAGGTGTCCTCGTACTTCTCGGGCTTCCACTTCGAGGTGTACGACTCGATCAGCTTCCCCGCCAGCTCGAGCTCCTGTTTCGAGACCCTCTGGTTCGCGGGCGCGATTCCCTGAAGCGGCCGCAGCTCGTCGGCGAAGTGGAGTTGCTCGAGCACGAGCACGCCGTCGTGCACGCGGAGGGCGCCCAGGTGGCGGCGGTCCCGCATCACGAAGGTGACGACGGCTGCAAGCCCCGACTCCTCCATCGCCTTCGCGAGCAGGGCGTACACGTGATCGCCGCCGGTGCCCGGGCCGACGTAGTAGGGCGTCGCGACGAAGAGTGGGTCGATCTCGTCGCCTGAGACGAAGTCGGTGATCTCGATCGTCCTGTCCGTGCTGGAGGCGCGAGCGAGCTCGAAATCCTCATCGGTCATCTTCACGAACTCGCCGTTGCGGAGCTCGAACGCCTTCACGACCTCGTCGTCCGGCACCGGCACGCCCTCGAGCTTGCAGAGCTTCTGGTACCCGATCGGGCTTCCGTCGCGTTCGTGGATCAGGTGGAACTGCAGCTTGTGCTCGGAGATCGCCGAGTACACCTTCACCGGGACGCTGACTAGGCCGAACGAGACGATCCCGGACCAGAGAGGGCGCGGCGCCATGGCGATGGTGTTGCCGCGCCGCGCGGACCGCAAACGTTTGGCTGCATGCGCTGCGCTCGATCAGCGGCCCTCGCCGAGTCTGATAAACGGTGGACGGAATGATGGTCGAGCGGTTCGAGAGCGCGCTCTGGGAGACGTCGTCCCTTCTGCTGGCCGCCGACGGCGAGACGGTGCTTCTCGATCCGGCCGTGTCAGCGGACGAGGTGGCCCGTATTGCCGGACGCGCCCGCGAGCTCGGCAGTCGTGTCACGCATGTGCTCGCTACTCACGCCGACTGGGACCACGTCTGCGGGATCGCCGCCTTCCCGGCCGCGGTCGCGACGATGAGTGAGGCGACCGCGGCCCGGCTTCTCGCCCGCAGCGAGGAGGCGACGGTGGCCGAGCGGGCGGCGGCGCACGGGATCGAGATCGCGGGCGAGCCGCGCATCGACCGGACGTTCGAGGCAGGCAGCGCCGTACAGGCCGGACCGTTCCTGTTCGAGACCTTGGCCCTGTCCGGCCATACCCCGGACGGGACCGCGCTCCGCTGCCGTGAGCCCGACCTGCTTGCGGTCGGCGACCACCTCTCTGCGATCGAGTTTCCCTTCGCGTCGTCGACCGCCGCCTATCGCGGCACGCTTGCGGCACTGATCGACGTTCTCCGCCACGACCCGCCCGTACGCGTTGTGCCCGGGCACGGGCCGGAGCTGACCGCCCGCGATGCGCTCGCGATCGCGGAGGCCGACCTGGCGTACTTGTGGGCGCTCCAGGACGCGGTCGCGACCGCCGGAACGCGTCAGGAGGCGCTCGCAGCGGGCCTCACCGTCGATCCGCCCCGCCCGGCCGCGGATGACGGTGGAGAGGCCAGGGCCGCGAACGTCGAAGCCGCCGTCGCGGAACGCTTCCCATAGGCGGCCGTGGCACATCTTTCTCTCCGTGCGACAGGGACGCGAGGTTCGCGGCGTCGGAGCGCGTGAGCGCGTAGCGTTCGGTGCGATGTTCGAGATGTCTGTTGCGGTTGTGGCCGTGCGGGTCCACCTCTACCGTGCCGTCGCTGATCGGCCGCTCGTTACCTCGTTCGGCTCGTTGGTGGAGCGCCCGGCCCTGTTTCTCGAGGTCGAGGACTCGGACGGCGTTCGCGGCTGGGGTGAGGTCTGGTGCAACTTTCCGATGTTCGCGGCCGAGCATCGGGCGAGGTTCCTTCAGGATGTGATCGCACCGATGTTCGTCGGCACGACTGTTGCGGAGCCCCACGAGGCAGGGCAGCGGATCGACGGGCGATTGGGCGTCCAGGCGATCCAGGCCGGTGAGGAGGGGCTCATCGCCGGCGTCGCGGCCGGTCTCGACCAGGCCCTTTGGGACCTCGTGGCACGACGAGAGCGGCTGCCGCTCTGGCAGTTGCTCGGTGGGGCCCGCTCCCTCAATGTCTACGGGAGCGGGATCGATCCCGAGCGAGCGCCGGCGATGGTCGCGAAGGCGCGGGAGGCCGGTCACGACGCGTTCAAGGTCAGAGTCGGATTCACCGACAAGACCGACCTCGAAACCGTCGCGGCGATCCGCGAGAGCATCGGGGAGGGGGCGGAGCTGATGGTTGATGCAAATCAATCCTGGACACCACGGCAGGCTGTCGAGATCGCCGAGCGGCTCGCGCCTTTCCGGATCGGCTGGGTGGAAGAGCCGATCCGCGCCGACGAGCCGTTCCGGGTTTGGCGCGAAGTCGCGTCCCGCTCGCCGATCCCTTTGAGCGCGGGCGAGAACATCCGTGGCGAGAGCCGGTTCGCGCGCCTGATCGAGGGACGGATCGTCGGGCACGTGCAGCCAGACGTCGGGAAGTGGGGCGGCGTCAGCGGTTGCCTGCTGGTCGGGAGGAGAGCCGTCGCGGCCGGCGTCGGCTATTCGCCGCACTGGCTCGGCGGCGGGATCGGGCTCGCGATCTCGCTGAACCTGCTCGGAGCCGTCGGCGGGCTCGGGCGAGGCGAGATCGACATCAACGCAAACCCGCTCCGCGACGCATTCCCGTCACCCGCGATCAAGGACGGAGCAATCTCTCTTCCCGACGCGCCGGGCTTCGGATTCGAGCCGGACTTCGCGGCGATCGAGCGCTACCGACTCTCGCTCGGTTGACGGCGAGCCGGCTCTCCGGCCGGGCTCACGGAAGCCGATAGGGTTCGAGCTGTGAAGTGCTGGCAGTGCGGGGAAGATGTCCCCGAGGACGTCGAGAAGACGACGACCGGCGGCGAAGGCGTCGGTCGCTATGCCTTTGCAACCACGTTCGAGCTCGCCACCTTCGAGCGCGCCTTCTGCCCGGCATGCGGCGCGGGGCTTCAGCGGCAGGTCGGGCACGAGGAGTCGGACAAGTGGGAACCGACCGCCGGCGACGTCGAGTGAGCTGACTTTTCGTGGGCTCGAGAAGGTCGCGGGCGCCGGGGTCGCTGACGCCCAAGAAGTAGGAGAACGCAGAAGGGCGCCTCGTCGGCGCCCTTCCACGGTGGTCCGAGGAGTCGAGGGTCAGGCGGCGGTGCAGCCTCCGCTCGGGCACTGGACCGTCTTCAGTGCTTTCTCGGCGGCGACGAGCACCTTCGAGGGAAACGTCGGGACGAAGATCAGCTTCGGCCCGTACTTCTTGTCGCCGACGGTGAGGGCCCAGAAGATCAGCTTGCGGAGCTGGGTCGCCTTCTCCGACTGCTTGGGGACGATGATGTAGGTGTAGGTCGAGATCGGATAGGCGAGCTTGCCTGCCGACTTCGGCGGATTGACGATGTGCATCTCGACGCCGTTGGCGGTCGAGGTGGGGGTCGGGAACGCTGCGGCCGCTGCGGCGATGCCGCGGAGGCCGGGGGTGGCGAAGGCGCCGGCGGCGTTCTTGATCGCGGCGACCTTCAGGTGGTTCGGGAGGGTGTAGGCGGCGCTGAGGTAGCCGATCGCGCCGGGCGTGCTGGAGATGACGGCAGCGACGCCGGCGTTGCCGGAGGCGCTGGTGCCGATCCCGCCGGGCCAGTTGACCGCCGTGTTGTTGCCGACGACGTTCTGGAAGGTCTTGCTGACCCGCTGGAGGTAGTCGGTGAACGCGTAGGTGTCCCCGGATCCGTCCGAGCGATGCACGGGAGTGATAGCGAGGCTCGGGAGCGTGAGCTTCGGGTTCAGCTTCTTGATCGCGGGGTCGTTCCAGTTCGTGATCTGGCCCAGGTAGATCTGCGCGATCGTCGAGCCGTCGAGATGGATCTGGTTCGGGACGCCGGGGATGTTGTACGAGAGCGTGGTGGCCGAGAGCGCCCACGGGATCTCGACGCAGCCGTTGCAGCTCGCCGCCTGTGTCGCGTTCAGCGGGGCGTCGGAGGCACCGAAGTCGACGATACGGGAGGTGATGTCGGCGATTCCCGTGCCCGAGCCGACCGAGGCGTAGTTCAGCGAGTAGCCGAAGGCCGAGCCGACAGCCGGGATGTACTGCTGGACGAGCGGGTTCACGAGGCTGCTCCCCGCGCCCGAAAGCGGCACGTCGGACGAGCTCGCCGACGCCGCGGCCACGGTCAGCAACCCGACTGCGGTCGTAATCGCCAGGAAGGCGATTCCTTTGATCTTCACTGTGATTTCTCTCCTTGGCCTAGTTCTTGCAGGGGTCTTTTCTCAGGATGCACGCGAACGCCGCTCGCCCCCTGTGAACCGGGTTAAAGGTGTGTGGCCGGACCGTTCGGCTTCTGCAAGCAGATTGCGTGTGGCCGTCTTCCGGCGCGGCGGATCCTTACGTGCTGGACATCCGTGATGCGTCGTCCGTTCGGTCTAGGCGATGCGATGGTTCGTCCACCACGCCGCCACGAGGATGAGCAGCACGCCGATCCCGGCGACGATCCCGAACTCGACGCCCTGGAGCGCCCAGAATCGGCTCGCCGGCTGGTAGACCGCGGTCATGTACACGTGCGGGCCGACCGGCAGTGCCTGGATGCAATGCCGCGTGTGCGACAACAGGCCGCCGGTGCTCTGGGCGCAGGACCCGAAACGGCCCGGCGGCACCCGCGAGCCGGTGTCCGCTCTTGTTGCTGACGAACTGGTCGATCACGAGCGCCTCGTTCAGATTCGGACCGCTTCCTTTCCCCGCGAGCCAGGTCGTCTTGACGGGTGAGAGCAGACGCTGCCGTAGCCAGCTGTCCATCAGCGCGCGTCCGACGACGTAGACCACGAACGAGACGAGGAGCGCCGGGACCGCCCGCCGCCAGAGCGCGCCGATCGCGACGGCGACGCCGAGCACGAAGAGCGCGTCGGCGATCGGGACGATTCCTTCGGCGTCGTAGGTGGTCCCGTTCAGCTGGCCGGCCAGGTGGTCGATCGGCGAACGCGACCACATCGCGAGCGCGATCACACACCCGGCGACCACGACCGACGCGACCACGCCGAAGCCGAGCTTGGTGACGATCCAGCGTCGGCGGGTGATGCTCTGCGTCCAGTAGAGCCGGTAGGTGCCGTTGTCGAGGTCGAGCACGAAGGGGGCAGCGAACAGGAGGGCCGCGAGCGCCGGAACGAGCGTCGCCCACCCGAAGAGGAGGTTCAGGCCGTTGAAGCGAATCAGGAACTGGGCCTCCGGGAGGCCGCAGCTGCCCGCATTCGCGTTCCCCCTGCAGGCAGCGAGGCCCTCGTGCGTGTAGACGGACGCCATGTGGATTCCGACAGGGATCGCTACGGCCGCGAGGACGGCGAGCAGTGCGGCCGCGATCAGTGTCTCGAGGCGCTGCTGGCGCCAGCCGACCCAGATCATCGCGCCGCCGCCGCGGGGGCTTCCATGCGAGGGGCCGCGCTCGTCATCCCGAGATAGGCCAGCACGATCTCCTCGAGGTCGACTTCGTGTGCCTCCCAGCAGGTGTCGTAGACGTGCCCGTTCACCCGCACGAGCAGCGACGTCTGCCGCTCGGTGTGGCTCTCGCGGATCACCTCGTGCACGCGCGCGGCGGCGGCGGCGTCCGTGCGCGGGCCGGTGAGCAGGCGGTGGCCGGCGAGAATCTCGTCGATCGGGCCGGCGAGCTGCGTGCGGCCGAGCGCGAGGATGATCAGCCGGTCGCAGATCCGCTCGAGATCGGCGACGATGTGCGAGGAGAGGACGACCGTGATTCCGGTTTCCGTCACCGCCCCCAGCACACCGGTGAGGAACTCCCGCCGCGCCAGCGGGTCGAGCGATGCGACAGGCTCGTCGAGCAGCAGCAGCTGGGGTCGCTTTGCGAGCGCAAGCGTGAGCGCGACCTGTGCCTGCTGGCCTCCCGAGAGCGTCCCGACTCGCTGGCTGCGGGAGAGGCCCAGCTCGTCGATGCGCCTTGCCGCGACCGCGTCGTCCCAGCTCGGGTTCAGCTCACGGCCGAGCCTGAGCGTCTCGCCGATCGTGAACCGGCGGGGAAGCGGATGGTCCTGCGCGACGAAACCGACGCGCGGCAGCACCGCCAGCGGTTCGGTGCGCGGGCCGTGTCCGAGCACGCTGATCGCGCCCGTGGTCGGCTCGATCAGGCCCACCGCCAGCTGGAGGAGCGTCGTCTTGCCGGCTCCGTTTGGCCCGACGAGCGCCGTCACCGACCCCGGCGGGATGGTCAGCGTGCAGTCGCGAAGCGCCCACGCCGACCCGTAGCGCTTCCCGAGCGCAGTCGCCTCCAACGCTGGCGCCTGGAGTGCCGGCGACTCGTTCATGCCACCCGGGAGATCGGCGGACGAACCGTGTCGGCAAAGAGCGCCGCCATGTTCTCGTCGTCGAGACCGGCCGTGCGCGCGGTGTCGATCCAGCGCTGCAGCGACGCCCGAAGGGTCTTCACGTCGTTCGGAGGCACGGGCGGCCGTCCGTTTGCGATGAATGTGCCCACGCCTCTTCGGCCCTCGACGAGCCCTTCCAGGTCTAGCTCACGGTAGGCGCGCAGCACCGTGTTGGGATTGATCGTCAGCTGTTCGACGACCTCCTTGACCGTCGGAAGCTGATCGCCGGAATGCAGGATCCCGAGCCGCACCGCCTGCCGGACCTGCTGGACGAGCTGTAGATAGGTGGGTACGCCGGAACGCGTTTCCAGATGGAACTCGATCATGCTCGCTCTCTTATTCTCTGTTTACCTAGACAGCTAGATAAACAGTACCCCGCGTCCCGGCTCGCGTCAAGAGTGGAGCGTCGCTCGCGGCACGGAGTTTCGTGGGCGCCGGGGACGGGCACGATGTTCCTATGTTCCAGCGCGGCCACGGTCAGAGCCTCTTCCGGCGAAACGGCAGCAAGCACGAGGCCGAGTTGGCGACGATCAACTCGGGCAAGGAAGTCGCTGCCCGAGCGCGAGCGCTCATGGAGCTCGAGTGGGAGCTCGCAGTGCGCGAGGTGCGCGACAAGGCGCAAACAGCAGCGGTCGGGGCTTCCGTCGCTGCGGGGGCGGGCCTCTTTGCCGTGTTGGCGATCGGGTTCGCGTTCGCCGCGCTCGCTGCGGGGCTCGCGACGACGCTTCCGGTCTGGCTTTCGATCCTGATCGTGACCGTGATTCTGGCTGGGCTCGCCGCTGTTGCGGGCCTGGTTGCGAAAAGGCTGCTCGAGCGGGCCGTGCCGCCTCTTCCGGCGCGTGCGATTCTCGAGGCGAAGCGGACACGCGACGCGGTCGCAGGTCTATGAGCGCGGCCGATCCGACGCAGGATCAGCTCGTCGGCGAGATCGGCCGCCAGCGTGATGAGCTCGTCTCCGCAGTTGCGCACGTTCGCGGCGACATGCACCGCGATCTTGCGAACGTGCGCGCGAACGTAAAGCGCGAGGTGCCGAGGGTGCTGATGGTTGCTGCAATAGCCGTCGGTGTCATTGCTGCACTACGGATCGAGCGCGCACGGCACCGTCGCAAGCCGGTCCCGGTCGTCAGGCTTCGCATCGGCCGTTACGCGCTGCTCGAGCGTCGCTCGGACTAGCGGCTGAAGGACGTGAGAAGCCCCGAACCGCGATCCGAGGTGGGGGCATCACGTTTACGGAGTGCCGAAACGGGCCAAGATGGAGTGATGGCGAAGCGTTCGGACCCTACGAGCATGACGAGGCTGGCGTACAAGCCGGTCGGCCTGGTGGCCGGGGTCATCGGCGGTCTGCTTGCACGTGCCATGTTCAGACAGGTATGGGCGCGTCTCGGGCGAGGAGGCGACGTGCCGAAGGCCACCGACGCTGATCGCGGCTTCGTCGAGGTCGTGCTGGCCGCGGCTGCGCAGGGCGCCGTCTTCGGCGCCGTGAAGTCGGCTGTCGATCGGGCGGGCGCGGAAGGCTTCGCATCGGCAACGGGTGTCTGGCCCGGTCGTCGTCGCACGAAGGCCAAGTAGCGCTCGTTCTCGGCGCCAGGACCATCTCGACCTCGCTCGGCAGGATTCATCGCCACCACTACCCGATCAGGCCGCACGTTGGCCGCCCGTCTCGGCGCCGTGCCTTTGGCTGGAGGTCGTACCGAGTTCCGGATCTGGGCTCCGGCCGCGCGAGAAGTCGTCGTCGGCCGAGAGGCCCTGGGCCCCGAGCCCGGAGGCTTCTTCGCCGGCGTGGTGACCGCGCAACCGGGCGACGACTATGCCTTCGTGATCGACGGCGCGTCGCCGCGTGCGGATCCCTGCTCGAGGTGGCAGCCGCTCGGCTTGCGCGGCCCGTCACGAGTTCTCGACGCCGGCTCGTTCGAGTTCGCGTTCGAAGGGGTGGTCGTGCGGCCCGAGGAGCTCGTGATCTACGAGCTGCACCTCGGGACGTTCACGGAGGCGGGGACATTCGATGCGGCCGCGGGGCGACTTCCGGAGCTTGCCCGGCTTGGTGTGACTGCGGTCGAGTTGATGCCCGTCGGGACCTTCGCGGGCGAGCGCGGATGGGGGTATGACGGGGTGCTGACGTTCGCCCCGCACGAGGCGTACGGCGGCCCGCATGGACTTGTCCGATTCGTCGACGCCGCCCACGCGTTGGGTCTCGCCGTGATCGTGGACGTCGTCTACAACCACGTCGGCGCCGGGTCCGAGGCGCTCTCTGCGTTCGGACCGTATTTCACCGATCGGTACGAGACGTTCTGGGGCGAGGCGATCGACTATTCGTCGCTCGGCCCGCGGGAGTGGGCGATCCAGAACGCGGAGCAGTGGGTCCGTGACTACCGGATCGACGGGCTTCGACTCGATGCGACTCACGCGGTCTTCGACGAGAGCAGGGTGCATGTCCTGCGCGAGCTCGCCGATCGCGTCCACGCGCTACGGCCCGATGCGCTCGTCATCTCCGAGATAGAGATCGGCGACCGGCGTCCGCTCGTCGATTGGGGGCACGACGCCCAGTGGGATGACGATTTTCATCATGCTCTCCACGCTCTGCTCACCGGTGAGCGCGACGGCTATTACGCCCCCTACGGCACCGTCGGGGCGCTTGCCAGGGCCTTCGAGGCGGGCCCGGCGCACCGTGTCGTGATCTGCGCAGCGAACCACGATCAGATCGGGAACCGGGCGTTCGGCGACCGCCTGCCGCCGGCGGCCCGGCGGTTGGCCGCGGCCTGCGTTCTCTTCGCACCGCAGATCCCGCTGCTCTTCCAGGGCGAGGAGTACGGAGAGCAGGCGCCCTTTCTGTACTTCACAGACCATGACGATCTCGAGCTCGCACGGGCAACGCGCGAGGGGCGGGAGCGGGAGTTCGCTGCGTTCTCGGGCTTCGGGAGCGCAGGGATCCCTGATCCGCAGGCCCGGGCGACGTTCGAGGCTTCCCGTCTCGATCCGGCGAGCGGCGATGCCGAGCTGCGAGCCTTCTTCGCAGCGCTGATCGAGTTGCGGCGCACCCTACCTCCAACCGTCGAGACGTACGTGGACGAGGAGCGGCGGATCCTCCGTGTCCGCCGGGGAGCCGTCGAGTTGACCGGCGACTTCGAGCGGCAGACCGTGGAGCTGAAAGAGATCGCCGATTGACCCGGCTGCGCTGCTCCTACCGGCTGCAGCTGCTTCCGCATCTCGACTTCGAGCAGGCCCGCGCGCTCGTTCCCTACCTTCGGGACCTCGGCGTGTCGCATCTCTACCTCTCCCCGTCCCTGCAGGCGCGTTCGGGCTCGACACACGGATACGACGTCGTCGACCCGACGAGGCTCTCGCAGGACCTCGGCGGCGAGGAACAGTTCCGGGCTCTCTGCACGGCTGGGCTGGGAGTCATCCTCGACATCGTCCCGAACCACATGGCCGCGAGCGACGAGAGCCCGTTCTGGCGGGACCCGCTCTGGCGCGCGAAGTTCTTCGATCTCGACTGGCGCACGAGCGGCGCACGCCGGTTCTTCGACATCGGCGAGCTTGCCGGCGTTCGTGTCGAGGACCCCGAGGTCTTCGAGGTCACACATGCGAAGGTGATCGAGTTGTCGCGCGACGGAATGCTCGACGGCGTTCGCGTCGACCACGTCGACGGGCTTTCGAATCCAGCTCGATACCTCCAGCGCCTGCGCGACGCCGGGATCGGCCGCGTCTGGGTCGAGAAGATCCTGGGCTCGGACGAAGAGCTCCGGGACTGGCCTGTCGAGGGAACGACCGGCTACCAGTTCGCGGGCGAGATCACGCGGCTGTTCATCGAGCCGGCAGCGGAAGGCCTGTTCACCAGGGCCTACCGCGAGCTCACCGGCGAGCGACGGACGTTCGCGGAGATCGCACGCGAGGCGAAGCTCGAGCAGGCGGCAGGTGCGTTCGAGCCCGAGGTAGCCCGGCTCGATGCACAACTCATCGGAGTCGATGACGAGCTCGACCTGCCGTCGGCCCTCGCCTCGTTCGATGTCTACCGCACCTACGTCGACCCCGAGAGCGAAACGATCGACAGCCGCGATCGCGCAGCGATCATCGAAGCGGGGCTACCCAGGCGGCTCGCAGATCTGCTCCTCCTGGCGGAGCGGGGTCACGATGCATTCGTCCTGCGTTTTCAACAGACGACGCCTCCGGTGGCGGCAAAAGGTGTCGAAGACACGGCGTTCTATCGCTACAACCGCCTGCTCTGTCTCAACGAGGTTGGTTCCGACCCGGGCCTTTTCTCGCTCGCCGTCGCCGACTTCCACGCCGCGAACCTCGAACGGGCTCGCAGGTTCCCGCACGAGCTGCTCACATCCCAGACGCACGACACGAAGCGAAGCGGTGATGCACGAGCTCGCCTTTGCGCGCTGTCATGGCACGCCGAGGAGTGGGAGCGCCAGATCGCCCGGTGGCGCGAGTTGAACGACGGCCTCCGGACCGACGAGAAGCCCGATCGCAACGAGGACTACTTCCTCTACCAGACGCTGGTGGCGGCCTGGCCGATCGACCTCGACCGCCTCACGCAGTATCTGGAGAAGGCATTCCGCGAGGCGAAGGCACACACGAGCTGGAGCACGCCCGAACGAGAATGGGAGGAGGTCGTTCGAGCCTTTGTCGGGCGGATCTTCGAGAATGCTCCGTTCCTGGCCGAGTTCGCCCCGTTCGTCGAACGTGTCGCCGCCGACGGCCGCCGGATCGCGCTCGGCCAGACGTTGCTCAAGCTGACCTGCCCGGGGATGCCCGACATCTATCAGGGAGACGAGCTCTGGTCATTCGCCCTGGTCGATCCCGACAATCGCCGGGCCGTCGACTGGGCGCGGCGCCGGCGCCTCCTCGCCGAGCTCCGAGCCGGTGCGCCGGTTCGCGAGGAGACCGAGAAGCTCTTCCTGATCTGGAAGACGCTCGGGCTTCGAGCCAGGCGGCCGGCGGCTTTCGAGGAGGGATACGAGCCACTCGATGCCGGGCCGGACGTGTGCGCGTTTGTACGCGGCGCGGACGTCGTCGTCGCCGTGCCACTCCGGCCGGGTGCCGCGTTCCTGCCGCCGGCGGGCTTCCGCGATGTGCTCGACGGCGCCGAGCTGGGAGTCTTCCTGCTCGAGCGGTCGTAGGAGCTGGAACCGGAAGCGAGGCGTTTCGGGATGAGCCGCGTCTGGCTGCTTTGGACCGGGATTGACTCAATCGTGTCCTGTACGGCCCGGCCGCCCGCTCCTACCGTGAGTAGGGCGAAAGCGAGCAACCAGTTCGACGTCGTTTCGCCTCGCGCACGGAGCATCGGCTCCGTCCGAACTCAACGAAGAAAGGGAAGGAACGATGGACGGACGCACAATCCTCCGAAGCGCTCCAACCTCCCCCGAGGCCGCGGCCGCCACGAAGCAGGTGTGCGAGGCTTGCGAGCAGAGAAACGACGTGATCGTCGAGCTCCAGCACCTGATCCGCGAGCTCCGTCACGACCTCGCTATCGCTCAGATCGAGGCGGAGTTGACCAAGGGAACCGAGCTCTTCGCGCTCAGGACGGCGGCTTAGGCCAGAACCCCTCGATGATCTCGGCGTCGCCACCCTCGCCGAACCCGATCGCGATCAACTCGAGCCCGTCGGGGCCCGACGCGAACCCGCGTGCTACAGCAGGTGGAACCCGGACCACGTCCCATTGGCGCAGGTCTTGTACTTCGTCGTCCAGCTTCACCTGCCCCGAGCCGGCGATCACGACGTAGACCTCTTCCTGGGTCCGGTGCCGATGTCCGGACGAGCCCGGAAGGTTCGGAGCTAGCTTCTGAAAGCTGAGGCCGCCGCCCTGGATGCCGAGGGCGCTCCGGCCGAAGCGAATCTCCATGGTCTCGGCCAGGCCGAACCGCTCGGCGAAGTTCTCGACGTCGTCGCGCAGGTTCAGTCGCGTGTAGTCATCAGTCACATGTGCTCCTCTCGACCGTGCCTTGTATTCCGTTCAGGATTTCGATTTGGTGAACGACACTGTTCGGTTCGGTGACAGAACGTTGTTGCCGGGGGTCGTCTCGGCTAGCGTCTTGCCCGTTCCTCGCGCGTCGGTGCGGCGCCGAGAGTCTACGGCCCTGTCACCCCGCTCAAAGGAATCCTCATGTTGCGAACGTTCAGCCGCGCGCTCCTCTGCGTCGTCCTCCTCTCGTTGCTCGGCGTCTCGGTCGTCTCGTTGACCGCCGGTGCTGCGGTTACGGCTTCGGACGCCGATATCCACATCAGCGAGGTCTTCGCCGATGGAGGAGCGGGCAGCGGGGTCGATTCCGGTTTCGCGCACGACTTCATCGAGCTGACGAACACGGGCTCGCAGGACGAGACCCTGAACGGGTGGTCGCTCGCGGACGACACCGACTCGCACAGCTATCCGATCGCCGACGGGACGGTGATTCCGGCCGGCGGTTACGTCGCCTTCAACGTGGACGACACGAGTCACACGGGCAGCTTCGGGATTGGCAAGGGCGGCGACGCGGCGCGCGTTTACGACGGCACGGCGCTCGTCGACCAGTTCTGGTTCACCACCGCGGCGGGCGACGGCAACGACTTCGACCGCTGCTCGATCGGCGCGGGCGCCTTCGCGGTCGTCGTCTCCACCGGCATCACGCCGGGCGCAGCAAACGACTGTCCGACTCCGGCGGCCGCTCTCGCCACCGTCAAAGGTCAGGTGAAGGTCAACGAGGTGCTCGCGAACGGCACCGGCTCCGGCAGCACGCAGCAACTCGACGCGATCGAGCTCTACAACACGGGCACGACCTCGGTCAACCTTGGCGGCTGGTGGCTGAGCGACGACAAGCCCACCGACAAGGACGTCTTGCCCGCGACGATGGGCAGCGTGATCGCCCCGGCCGCGGCGATCTCGGCGGGCGCGAGCCATCCAACGAACTGGCTGACCTACCGGGTCGGGGCGAGCGCGACGAGCAGCTTCCTCAGCCAGGACATCTTCCTTGACAGCAGCGGCAACGCCTTGCCCGGCAACAAGGACTTCGGGATCGGGGCGAGTGGCGACAACGCGGCCCTCGTCGCGCCCGACGGGACGGACGCCGACCGGCTCAGCTTCGGCAGCGACGCGGGCGCGGTCGTGGCCGCCCCGACGAACGTGGGCGACACGATGAGCCGCTGTCCCGACGGCACCGGGAGTTTCGCCGTGAGCACCGCAACCCTCGGCGCGGCGAACGTCTGTGGCAACCCCGCTGACACCGCCGTCAAGATCAACGAGGTCGATCGGACGAATGGGATCGTGGAGCTTACGAACACGAGCTCGACGCTTCCCGCGAACGTGGCGGGCCTCACGCTCAGCGACCAAGCAGCACAGTCGTTGACGATCGGTTCGACGAACACGACGGTGGGTGGCAGCGCGGCCACCACGATCCCCATCGGTGGCTATGCGGAGGTGTCCCTGGGCACGGCGCTCAGCCCCGCCGCAGCCAGTGACACGGTGACGCTCACCGACGGCGCCACCACCGTCGACACCTCGTCCTGGTCGACGGCCTTCACCCCGTCCTGGGGGCGCTGCCCCGACGGCACCGGCGCCTTCGCCCAGACGGCGGCGATCACCGACGGCGCGGGTGGGACGACAGCCGGCGCGAATACCTGCTCGGCCGGCTCCACGGCCGGCTACGACGCGATCCGCGTGAGCGAGATCGAGACGAACGGCGACCCGCTCGGCGACTGGATCGAGCTCACGAATATCGGCAGCAGCGCCGTGAACATCGACGGCCTCTACCTCACAGACAACGGCGGCACCCAGAGCGACGACCCAACGATCTTCCCGAGCGACTCGGGCCACGTCTACCAGATCCCGGGCACGAACCAGAACCCGGCCGACACGACGACATCGGGGAACACCGTGCTCGCGGCGCACGGCTACCTCGCGTTCTTCGAGAGCAACAGCTTCCCGTTCGGGTTGGGTGGCCCCGACCAGGCGCGGATCTTCTCGCCGTCAAAAGCACTGATCGACGCCACGAGCTGGACGGACCACGAGTCGGGTGCCACCTACGTGCGGTGCCCCGGCGTCACCCAGGGCGTCGTATTCAAAGACACCGCGGACAACACGCCCTTCATCGACTCGTCCGCCTCGACGCCGAACGCCCCGAACGACTGCACGCCGCCCATCCGCATCAACGAGGTGCAGGCGAGCGACGCGGCCGGCGGGCCGGACTGGATCGAGCTCACGAACGTCGGCAGCGAGCCGGTCGACCTCAGCGGCTGGGTGCTGGCCGACGACAAGGACAGCGACGGTGACGTGATCCCGTCCGGCGTCAGCGTGAACCCGGGCGCATTCGTCACGTTCGAGCCGAACAACGAGAACGGCCAGTTCGGTGCTACGACCACCCCGGCAAGCCATCCCTTCGGCCTCGGCGCAACCGGTGACGAGGTTCGTGTCTACGAGGCTGGTGCCTGGACCGGCAGCGCGTACGTCGCGGCCGACCTCGTCGACGCGTTCGTGTTCGAGGATGCCTCGACGAAGAGCGGCGGCGCGATCCAGCCGCAGACGGTGCTCGCCGACGGAACGAAGGCGGGGGGACCGTGGCCGGTGAACAGCGCGAGCCCGACCAGCCCGGAGACCTATGCCCGCTGCTCGGACGGCATCAGCCAGGTGGTCGCCGACGGCACCGGCGCGTGGGAGGTCACGAGCACGCCGACCGAAGGCGCGACCAACCAGTGCAACGGCCTCTTCACCGCGACGCCGTGGCCGGACACGCACAACGGCCAGGCCGTGGCCACGGACGACAACGTCGACCTCGGCCAGAACGTGAGCGGCCTCTACTACGTGGGCGGCGACCCGACCACGACGGCCGACGACTACATGTGGGCGATCCAGAACGGCAGCTCGGGCCTCGCGGGGGCGAACTCGGGCGACCCGGGCTCGCTCTACAAGCTCGTCCAGGACCCGAGCGGCAAGTGGGGCCCGGCACCAGGCTGGGAGCTCGGGGTGCCCGTGCGCTACCTGAGCGACCCGACCGGCGAGCCCGACTCCGAAGGCGTGACCGCGGTCGACGGCAAGGTCTACGTGGCCTCCGAGCGCGACAACACGAACGACACGGTCTCGAAGATCTCGGTGCTCGAGGTCGATCCGACGAACATCGTCCATCGAAACGGCGACAAGGACGGCGATCTGGACGCCACCCACGAGTGGGACCTGGGCTCGGACCTCGGCCCCAACCCGGGCAAGAATCCGGAGACCGGGCTCGACCCGGCGAGCCCCGGTGACGCCAACCTGGGGATCGAGGCCGTGGCGTTCGTCCCGGACTCGTATCTGACTCGCGTCGGGTTCAAGGACGAGCACGCGCACGCCGCTTACGACCCGGCGAGCTATCCGAACCACATCGACGGCGGGGTCTTCTTCGTCGGGCTCGAGAAGACCGGGAAGCTCTACGGCTACGTCTTCAACAGCGACAACAGCTTCACGCGCATCGCGACGATCAACACCGGGTTCCAGACGATCCAGGACCTGCTGTGGGATCCGTCGCAGCACGCGCTCTGGGCCACGTGCGACAACGGCTGCCAGGGTCGCAGCTCGATCCTCCAGGTCGACACGAACGCCGACGCCAATCAGGGCACTTTCCAGGTCGAGACCGTGTACTCGCGCCCCACCGGCGCCACGCAGAACCTGAACAACGAGGGCTTCACCGTGCAGCCGCTCTCCGAGTGCGTCAACGGCTCCAGGTCGGCGTTCTGGTCCGACGACACCGACGACGACGGCCACTGGCTCCGCACCGCCTCGGTGGACTGCACGCCTGACACGACGCCGCCCGCTCTCACCCTTCCGTCGAACCTGACCGTCAACGGAACGAGCCCGGCCGGGGCGAGCGTGAGCTTCACCGCGACCGCGTCGGATCTCGTCGACGGCCCCGATCCCGTCACCTGCACGCCCGCCTCCGGCTCGGTCTTCGCGTACGGCACGACGACGGTCGACTGCCAGTCGACAGACGACCAGGGGAACACGGGCGCGGGACAGTTCACCGTCACGGTGGTCGATGCGCCGACGCTGCAGCTGCCGGGCGACATCACCACCGAAGCAACGAAGGCCGGCGGAGCGACTGTCAAGTACACGGTCACCGCCACAGACGGCCTGCCGGGACTCGTGAAGGTCAGCTGCACGCCGAAGTCTTCCTCGCTCTTCCCTCTCGGGTCGACGACGGTTCAGTGCACCGCGACGAACAAGGCCGGCAAGGCCACCACTGGGAGCTTCCACGTCGTCGTCCGCGACACGACGCCCCCTGTACTCCACCTCCCCGCTGACCGGTTGGTGGAGGCGACCTCGGGGGCTGGAAGGGCTGTCGACTTCAACGCGTCGGCGACAGACCTCGTCGACGGGCCGGTCACGGTCACTTGCGTCCAGCCGTCCGGTTCGACCTTCCCGGTAGGAGTGGATACGGTCTCGTGCTCGGCGACCGATAGCCACTCGAACAAGGCAACAGGGAGCTTCACGATCACCGTCGAGGACACCAAGGCACCCCGCCTCGAGCTCCCCGGCCGGCTGACGGTCGAGGCCACCGACCCCGCCGGTGCGAAAGTGACCTTCTCGGCGAGCGCAACCGACGTCGTGGACGGTACCGACCCGGTCATCTGCGACCCCGCCTCGGGCTCGCTGTTCCCCTTGGGCAGCACGACGGTGTCGTGCTCGGCAACCGACGAGGCCGGGAACACGGCGACGAAGTCGTTCGTCGTCACCGTCCGGGACACGACCCCGCCGGTTCTCAGCCTGCCGGCCGATATCGACGCGACGTCGAGCACGCCTGTGGTGGAGACGTTCGCAGCAACCGCAACCGACCTGGTCGACGGCCCCGTGACCCCCACGTGCTCGCCGGCCTCCGGTATGACCTTCAAGCTCGGCACGACCACCGTGAAGTGCACTGCGGTCGATGCCGACAACAACAAGGCAACCGGAACCTTCAGGGTCGTGGTGGCGAAGCCGAGCGGCGCCTGACCGCTATCGCAACGATCCCGCGATCGTCTCGCAGACCGCGAAGCTGGCCAGCGAAAGCGCGCGGGCCGGGAACCAGGCGAGGAGCACGGGAAGCTGCAGCAGCACCACTAACGCGCCCCAGCGCCGGGAGGCGCGGGAAAGGGCCCGGAAGTCGTCTGCGAGGCATGCTGCGACCCGGCCGCTGAGGATGAAGAGCAGATAGCTGACGCGGTAGGCGATTCGCACTCTTCACCGGCATACCCTCGCCTCTGATTGCCAACCGCTTCCCGGGACGATTGCCCGGCTCCGGGAGGAGGTGCGGCAAAAACCGAATCGGTTCGTTCAACCGGATTGAGCGATGCCAACCGCCTTCGTTCCAGACCCGCAGGTCTCACGCCGGCCGCTACTTTCTGCGGTCGACGGCCTCTTCGAGTGCGGCCTTGCGCATCTTCGATCTCCCCTCGACGCCGAGCCGTTTCGCCTCGTTGTAGAGCTGGGCGTACGTCCGTCCCTTCGTCCGGTTCGTGCCGGAACGAAGCCCGCCGCGACGACCCGACGAGATGTCGTTGGTCGAGGTGCGCGAGCTCGTGCGCGACTCCCCTGCCCGGGCCCTCTCCTTGTTCACGGTGCGCGCCGCAATCTCCTCGGCGAGCTCTTCGGAGCGTCCCTGATCGAGCTCGCTCGCCTTGATGTGCTCGTACTGGCGAGCCCGCTTCGTTCCCTTCTTCACCCCTTGTGGCGGCATGACCCCTCCGTGTTCGATATGAGCACGAGAGATCTCCCCGCCCCGCGGCCCGGCCAAACCGTGTCGGGAAGCCGTGTGTGAGCTCGAGTGCAACGCGGGTAGCCTGCGGCGTCCGGTTTCGATTTGCCGGTGAAGGGCAGGAGTAGTCTGTGGCTTCCGAACGTCGAGAGTCGAGTGTCAGGTCGGTAGAACGCCTCGCGTACCTGGCGGCGGTGGTGGACGCCTCGAGCGATGCGATTCTCAGCAAGAGCCTCGACGGGACGATTACGAGTTGGAATGCAAGCGCGGAGCGGATCTTCGGCTTCACCGCCGAGGAAATGGTCGGGAAGAACATTCGCCGCCTGATCCCCGCCGAGCTCCAGAACGAAGAGGATGAGATCCTCTCCAAGCTTCGAGCGGGACAGTTCATCGACCATTTCGAGACCGTCCGGATCACGAAGCGCGGATGTCGGCTCGACGTCTCACTCTCGATCTCACCGATCGTCAATGAGGAGGGTGAGGTCGTGGGCGCCGCGAAGATCGTGCGGGACATCACTTTGCGCAAGGAGGCCGACGCGCTGCTCGCCGCCACCACGGCAAAGTTCGAGTCGGTCTTCAACCAATCCGGGATCTTCGCCGGGATCCTCGATCTCGAGGGCAAGCTCCTTCAGGTCAACGACCTGGCGCTCGACCAGTGTGGATTCGAGCGCCAAGCCGTGCTCGACCAGTTCTTCTGGGAGACCCCGTGGTGGCGAGGATCACCGGAGGTGCAGCAAGACATCCGCGCCGCCGTCCAGGAGGCCGCGGAGGGGCGGATATTTCGAAAGACGCTCTCGTACTGGCTCGCCGACTACAGGGAGCGCATCGTCGAGTTCTCGATGCACCCGATCCGGGACGAGAACGACGTTGTCCGGTTCCTCCACCCGACCGGGATCGACATCACTGATCGGACCCGCGCCGAGGAGGCCCTTCGTGCGCGGGAGGCCGAGGAGCGTGAGATCGCCGTCGGACTTCAGCGGGCGCTTCTTCCTGCCCGCCTGACGATGCCGGTCGGGATCTCCTGCGCTGCCCGGTACGAGGCCGGAGGCGAGGCACTCGAGGTCGGCGGCGACTGGTACGACGCTTTCGAGCTTGCCGACGGGCGCGTCGCGGTCACGGTCGGCGATGTCGTCGGTCACGGGCTCGCGGCGGCGGCGGCGATGGGCCAGCTGCGCACCGCCCTTGCTGCGCTGTCCGAGGAGGCAGCCTCCCCGGCAGACTTGCTCACCCGGCTTGACGGCTTCCTGGCACGGACCCGCTCGACGGACTTCGCGACGGTTTGCTACGGCGTGCTCGACCCCACGAGCGGCGTGTTCGAGTATGCCTCGGCAGGCCACCCACCGATTCTCCTCGTCGAGCGATCCGGCAGGACGAGCTGGCTCGATGCGGCAAGCTCGCCGCCGCTGACCGGCCGCCACGGAAGACCACGGCGGCAGGCGACGGTCGTTCTTCCGGTCGGGGCTCTGCTCGTACTCTTCTCGGATGGCCTGATCGAGCGCCGGCGCGCACCGCTGGCCGAGGGGCTGGAGCGTCTCGCCCGCGCGGCCGCCCTCATCGCCGACGCCTCGACGGCCGAGGTCTGCGACATCCTCGTCTCAGAGCTCGGGCTCGACTCGGCTCGTACCGACGACGTCGCGCTGCTCGCCGTCCGGCTCGAACGGGCGCCGATCGCGCGCTTCCGGCGGCTCTTCCCGGCTCGACCCGAGGAGCTCCGGGACCTACGGGGAGAGCTGCGGGCCTGGATGCAGGAGCGGGAGATCGACGAGTCGAGGCGGAATGCTCTGATCCTCGCCGTCGGGGAGGCCTGCTCCAACGCCGTCGAGCACGCCTACGCGGGCGCCGACGCCGGCGAGGTCAGCGTCGACGTCCTCGAATACGAGGATGGCTCCCTGAACGTCCTCATCCGGGACTTCGGCCACTTCGGCCCGTCCTCGGGCGCTTCCGATCGAGGTCGCGGAACGACGATCATGCGTGCGCTGACCTCTGATTTCCTGCGAGCGGCAACAACGAACGGCACGTCGGTACGTTTTCGCCTTCCGGTGAAGCAGACAGCCGTCGCGTGACCGACGAGCTCGTCCAGATGGAGCTGGAGCACGCAAACGGTGTTCTCATCGTTCGCCTGGCGGGGGAGATCGACCTTTCGAACGTCGATCGGCTCCAGCAACGGCTGGACGTCCTTGTCGCACCCGGCCAAGACGTCATTCTCGACCTGACGGGGGTCTCCTACATCGACAGCCAGGGGCTCCGTCTCCTCGTCCAGCTCCACGAGAGCCACGTGAGCTCCGGTTCCAAGTTTCGGGTCGTCGCACCGCCGGGCGGGATCGCTCGCGAGGTGCTCGAGATGACCTCGATCGACGAGGACATCGCCGTTCTGGACGCGCTCGACGAACGTTGAGTAGGCGGCGGTTTTCGGCGCCGTCCTTCGACCGCCCGGACCTCGGCCGCCCCGTCCGGTTAGCCCAACGGGAACTCGGGCACGAGCATCGAGACCCCCAGGAGTTTTTCCAGCCCGTGACCGGGTATGCCTATCTCGATGCCCCCGCCCGCGGTGACTCGGAACAGTGACGGGCTCGGCGGGGGAGAGCTTCGGGCAACCGGCCGGGTAGTCGCGAACCGCTTCCAGCTCGGCGAGCTCATCGGCTCCGGCGGGATGTCAAGCGTTTTCGCCGCGACCGACGTCGTGCTGGAGCGGAGAGTGGCATTGAAGATCCTCCATCCCGGTCTGGCAACGGACCCGGACCAGGTCGATCGCTTTCGCCGCGAGGCCTCGATGGCCGCTTCGCTCGCTCATCCGAACATCGTCTCGGTGATCGACCGCGGCGAGGATCGAGGTGTGCCGTTCATCGTGCTCGAGTTCGTGCCCGGGAAGAACGTGAAGCAGTTGCTGCGTAGCGGCCCCGTCCCCGTTGCCCGCTCACTCGAGATCGCCGTCGGCGTCGCCTCCGCGCTCGCGTTCGTGCACGCGAACGGGTTCGTGCACCGCGATGTCAAGCCGCAGAACGTGCTGCTCACGGACACCGGCGCGGTGAAGGTGATCGACTTCGGGATCGCACGATCGATGGATCTGGCGAAGGGCATCACCGAGACGGGATCCGTTGTCGGCTCGGCCGACTACATCGCTCCGGAACAGGCGCAGGGACAGGTCGTCGGCGAGTCGAGCGACATCTACTCACTTGGGGTGCTTCTCTACGAGCTCCTCACCGGCGAGCTTCCCTTCACCGGTCCCAGCTTCGTCGCGGTTGCGATGAAGCACGTCAACGATCCGCCGCCGCGAGCACGCGAGCGCCGCGCGGGCATCCCGGCCCGCCTCGACGAGGCAGTCGCAACGGCGCTCGAGAAGGATCCGGCCGCGCGCTTCGCGACGATGTCGCGATTCCGGCTGGAGCTCGAGGCATGTCGGACAGAGCTCGCTCCCGGGACAGAAGCCGATCCAGGAGAGAAGACGCTCGTGAACCTCGCGGTGCCGGACGCGATGCTCACGCGGCGTCGCGGCCGCCGGCTTCGCTGGGCGCTCGTGCTCGTCGGTCTGCTCGCGATCGGCATTGCAGGAGCGGTCTTCGCACTTGCCCTGAGTCGCCCCGGCGCTCCAGGTGGAGTGGCCGCGCCGGCGGCCGCCGCTCGGGTCGGTTCGTCTCGGGCGCCGGTCCCCCTCCGTGCGGTCGCCGCGTACGACCCGTCTCCCGGTGACGGTGCCGAGGACGACTCGCGCCTCGCGCTCGCGACCGACGGCAATGCCGCGACCTCGTGGTCGACGGAGTGGTATGCGAGCCGGCGGTTCGGAAATCTCAAGCCCGGCGTCGGCATCGTCCTCGACGCGGGGAAGCCCGTGCGCCTCGCCACGGTGACGGTGCTGACCGACACACCGGGGTTCTCGGCGATCGTCCGGGCCGGACCGAGCTCGAACGGGCCGTTCACCGTGATCTCGAAGCAGACGCTTGCGAAAGAGCGAACGAGCTTCGTGGTCACATCCGCGCATCCGGAGCGCTACTACGTCCTCTGGATCACGAGCCTTCCACCCTCGTCGAGCTCTCGTTTCGTCGCCGACGTCTCGGAGATCACCGCGAAGGGCAAGTAGGAAGAACGAGCGCCCGCCAGGCCGTTACAACCGTAAAGAGGTCTGACCCCTTTTCCGTCCCTCGTCGCGGCATCGCCGGCCGGTGCCGCGTTCCTGGTGCTGCAACTGCGTTCTGTTGAGCCAAACCGGGTCGTGACGAAGGCGTTACAACTGTAAAGGGGTCTGGCACCGGGCCTCGTCCTGAGCCCCGCCGGCCGTGCGCGCCGGTGCGACCTCCGTGCTCCGGTACCCCTTGTCTTCTTCAGCGCCTCGTACTGGTAAGGTCCCTCGAAGCGGCGCAGGCACCGGCGCTACCGGCGACAGCGCTCTTGTGGCAGCCGGGCAAGCGGAACCGAGCCCTCGGCGGTCGGCGCCGAAGACTTCGCCCGATCAGGACAGAAGGAGGAGATCAGTTGCTCGTGGTGTGTCTTGCCGTTCGCGCATACTCGGGGCTCGATCCCAGATGCAGGGCGGATGAGTGGCTGAGCTGAGGATCACGACATCGTGGCCGCGCCCGACCGCGTGCCTGATTGCCGTCGAGGGCGAGCTCGACCTCGACGGAGCCCCCCGGTTCGAAGAGACGCTGCGCCTCGCGATCGAGGGCCAGGCGACGTCGGTCCTCGTCGATCTGACGGACTGCGACTTCATCGACTCGAGCACGATCGCGGTGCTCGCGCGGGCGAACGCGGCAGCTGCAGACGGAGCGGCGGCCGACTTCGCGATCATCTCCCCGCACCCGCACGTCCGTCGCGTGTTCGCGATCACCCACCTCGACCACGTCTTTTCGATCTATCCCGATGCCGACGCCGCCCTGCAGGCCGATTCTGCGCTCGTGCCCGGCCACGAAGCCTCCGACGACGCAAGGCTCGTCGAAAGGGAGTGAGCTCCCTGCCCCTGGTTCCGACCGGGCGCGCCGCGTAGGAACAGTCGTCTTACGGGGTTCGGGTGCGGTCGGCGTGAGCGCGTAGGTCGCGACCCGGCTATTTGAGCTCGAGGTGCGTGGCGAGGATGAGCGCCGATTCGCAGTCATAGCCGCGGGCGAGAAAGAGCGCGAATCGTTCGGTGAGAATCCTCGTCATCTCGTCCTCGGTGAGCTCCTCCAGGGTCTTGTGGTCCAGCTCGGGCCCCAGGGACGGGCGAGTTATGGTGATGGCGGTCATGGTCATGATGAGCTCCCCGAGATCGTGGTCGTAGTCCCATCGGCATCGAGGGGGGCGGAGTGAAGCGTTTCGACCGTTTCGGCGAGTTCGACTCCAGATCGACCCGAAGTTGAAACGGCGGGCGAGCGCCGGCCCGTGGCTCCACGACGCGGGCTCGCTGTGTCCAGGATCCGCACCTCATCGGCATAGTCTCGTTGCGCGCCCCGGCCGGCCGGCGCGCGGGCGCGGAAGAAAAGGAAGCGCGAAATAGGGCAGAGGGACACTGTGCAGAGCGACAGCGTGCGATCGGAGGCTGCAACCGCCTTGCGGCACCCAGGGAGCCTGCCCAACCCCGAGCTGCCTGCCGGCACCGTCGACGAGGGGATGCCGTTCGATCACATCGTCGTCGTGATGATGGAGAACCACTCGTTCGACAACGTGCTCGGCGCACTCCCGCGTTTCGGGCAGGGCGCCGCCGACGGGCTGAGCTTCGATGCGAGCGGCGATGCGACCAACTCCAACCCCGGCGCGAGCGGGACGCCGCAGCTCGTGCGCTCGTTCCCGTTCTCCTCGACCGCGCAGGCGACGCACGTGTCGCAGACGTGGAATGCGACCCACCAGCAGATCAACGGCGGCGCGATGGACGGCTTCGTCCAGTCCGTCGCGTCGACCCAGCCGATGGGGTACTACCCGCCGGAGGTGCTCCCGTTCGCGTACTCGCTCGCGCGGACGTTCACGGTCGCGAACCGGTGGTTCTGCTCGGCACCGTGCCAGACGATTCCGAACCGGCGTTTCCTGCTCGCGGGCACCGCCTACGGGAGCATCGCGACGGACGTGCCGACGCTCCTCGACGGTTCTCCGCCGAACGGAACGATCTTCGATCGCCTGAACGCGCATGGGATCGGCTGGCACGACTACTTCACGGATCTCCCGGGAACCGTCGTCATTCCGTCGATCATCGAAAAACATCCGACTCACCTGCGCACGATCGATGCGTTCTTCCACGATTGCGCTGCCGGGACGCTGCCGTCCGTGAGCTTCGTAGATCCCGAGGCCGGCCTTCTCTCGTTCGCAGCCGCTCAACTTCAACGGCTGCCTCTACTCGAGGGGGATGCCGAGAAGCTCGCGAAGCGGGGAGGATCCGAGGAGGATCCCCAGGATCTCTACTACGGAGAAGCCTGGGCGCATCGCGTCGTCGAGGCGATTCTCAACTCTCCGGCGTGGCCGCGTACGCTCCTGATCTACGTCTACGACGAGCACGGTGGCTACTACGACCACGTGCCGCCGCCGGCCGCGACCCCGCCCGACTCGATCGAGCCCGGACTGAGCGAGATCGACCTCCCCGGCGGATACGACCTCTACGGCCCCCGGGTGCCCGCGGTCGTCGTCTCGCCGTACTCGAGGCCGAACGCGGTCACCGACGTCGTCCACGATCACACCTCGGTTCTCGCGACGATCGAGGCGAAATGGAACCTCCCGGCGCTGACCTACCGTGACGCGAACGCAGCGACGGTGATGGACTTCCTCGACACGAGCCGGGCCGCGTTCCTGAAGGCCCCGGCGATCGAGGGCCCGTCAGCCGAGGGCGCTTCCGGCCCCTCGCGCTGAGCCCCTACTTCCGCAGGTCCCGGTGGCGGATGCCGAGCACCGCGAGCGCGACGAACGCGACAGTTGCGCCCGCGAGAACGGCGAGATCGGCGGCGTCGACGCCGTTCGCGATCGGGTCGTGGCCTTCGTAGTAGTAGAACAGCGAGGCGTATCTGAGCCAGGCCAGCGCATCGACGAGCGGAGCGAAGCCGTTCACGAGGAAGCCGAGCAGCGCGAACGCGGCGGCGCCACCGGAGGCCAGCGCGCGGCGGCCGGTCGAGGCGCCGAGGGCGAGCGCGAGCGCCCCGGCGGCCCAGCCGAAGAACGCGAGGTGCAGCGACACTGCGCCGATGTTCGCGAGCGAGATGCCGCCGCCGCCGATCGCGACCCCCGCGACGAGGCCGACGAACGTGGCGAGAGCGACGATCGCGACGCTGATTCCGACGGCGGCGGCCTTCGCCAGCACGAGGCGCATCCGCCCGATCGGGTAGGCGAGCGTCAGCGCGAGGATGCCCGCCTCCTCGTCCCCGGCGGTCGAGGAGGCCGCAACCGAGATACCGGTGTAGGCGAGGAGCAGCGGCCCGTAGACCGCGCCGATCTCGCTCCGCATCCAGCCGGTGAGCGTCGCGTAGTCGGCACCGCCGAGCAGCGTCGTCACGCCCTTCGGAAGGTCGAGCTTCCCGATCGAGCTTCCGACCGCCGGGAAGAGCGCACCCACGATCAAGATCACGATCACCACGCCGAGCGCCGAGAGCGCGGTTGGCAACATCCGCAGGCGGAGCGTCATCTTCAGCGCGGGGAGGATCACGCCGGCTCGCCGTCCCGGTAGTAGCGCAGGAAGATCTCCTCCAGGTCGTCGTCACGGCTCCGGAGCGAGGCGACGTCGTACGCCGCGAGCGCCTTCACGAGCGCGTCGGCCGAGCCCTCGAAGGCGACGACGACGTTCGGCCCCTCGGACGCCACCTCGCGGACACCCGCGACGGTGCGCAGTTTCTCGACCGGCGGCGCGGTTCCGGCGAACCCCACCTCCAGGCGGTGGAGGGCGACCTTGCGGAGCCCCTCGAGCGAATCGACGACGACGAGCCGCCCCCGGCGCAGGATCGCCACCCTGTCTGCGACCTGCTCGACCTCGGACAGCGTGTGCGACGAGAGGAGCACCGTGCGGCCCTCACCGGCGACCTCACGCAGGAGCGCGTGGAAGCTCCGCTGCACCAGGGGATCGAGGCCGGCGATCGGCTCGTCGAGGATCAGCAGCTCGGGCTCGTGCATGAAGGCCTGGATCAGCCCGAGCTTCTGGCGGTTGCCCGTCGAGAGCTCCCGGATCCTCCGTCCGAGGTCGGCGTCGAAGCGCGCAGCGAGCGCGTCACGGACGCGTTTGTCGACGCCGCCGCGAAGGTCGGCGAGGTAGTCGAGCATCGCCGCGCCGGTCAGCCCGGGGTAGAGGGCGAGATCGCCGGGCAGGAACCCGACGCGGCGCCTGATTGCAAGGCTGTCCGTGCGGCTGTCGAGCCCGAGCAGCGAGGCCGACCCCGAAGTGGGACCGATCAGGTCGAGCAGCAGCCGCATCGTTGTCGACTTCCCGGCGCCGTTCGGGCCGAGGAAGCCGAGGATCTCGCCGCGCCGGACCTCGAGGTCGAGCTCGAACAGCCCATGGCCCTCGCCGTAGTCCTTCGTCAGACGTGCTGTCCGGATCGCCGGCTGGATACTCATGGCGTTCATGGCACGTTAATTCGGCAGGGCTAGCCTTCGAAGGGCCGATGGGATCGTTTCCCGAACAAGGTAGAACGAGCTAGCCTCCGGTGGCGAAGAAGGCCCGCGTCCCGAAGCCGCCCGTCCAGGCGCCGAAGCGCCGTGACACGGGCTCGTCCGGGATCTCGCTCCCGTCCTGGCCGACGTGGGTCTGGGCGGTGGGTGGAGTCGCGGTGGTGGCGGTCGTCGCCGTGATCGCCTACCTCTCGCTCTCCGGCGGCGGCTCGTCACTGCCGCTCGCGCCGGTCTCGTCGGTCGGGACGCTTCAGCCCGCACCGCCCCCGGGGCCGGTGGGTCCAGAAGGCGTGCCGATCCCTCGGGCCGAATCGCTCGCCCCCGCCGGATACGTGCCGCTCGGGGAGAGCGTCGACGGGATCGAATGCGGCCCGGTCGAGCAACTCGACTACCACATCCATGCGCACCTGACGGTTTTCGTCGACGGCGTTGCGCGTGCGGTTCCGTACGGAATCGGGATCGCACCGCCGCGAACAGTGTCGAAGACACCCGACGGCAACTTCGTCACCAGCGGAAGCTGTTTCACGTGGCTGCACACTCACGCGAGCGACGGGATCATCCACATCGAGTCGCCGTCCCCGAAGACCTACACGCTCGGTGACTTCTTCGACATCTGGCACCAGCCGCTCGGGCGAAACCGCGTCGGGCCCGAGAAGGGCCGCGTCACCGCGTTCTTCAACGGCCACGTCTTCACCGGGAACCCGCGCGAGATCCCGCTCCTCAAGCACGCGCAGATCCAACTCGACGTCGGCAAGCCGCTCATCGCCCCCGCGTCGATCACCTTCCCCAACGGCCTCTGACGATTCCCACAGATACCTCTCAGTCAGAGGTATTATCGAGATCGTGAACGTAGGCGCATCAGACCTTGTCGTCGAGGCCCGGCTCGATCCCGAGGCGGCCGCGCTCGCCGATACGCTGCTCTCGACGATGGGCCAGGTCCGCCGAAGCGGCCGACTCGTCGGCCGGCCCTCTGCGTTCGCCGGGCTCACCGGAGCACAGCTCGATCTCGTCCGGCTGGTCGCGCGGCAACCCGGCGTTTCGGTCGCCGAGGCCGCCGCCGAGCTTCGGGTCGCGCCCAACACGGTGAGCACGCTGGTACGGCAGCTCACCGACGCCGCCCTGCTCGTGCGCCGGGTCGACGGCTCCGACCGGCGGGTGGCGCGGCTCGAGCTAACGCCGGAGATGCGGGCCGAGGCGGGAGGCTTCCGCGACCGCCGGGTTGCGCTGCTTGCGCAGGCGATCGCCGAGCTGCCGGCCGCCGAGCGCAGACGGCTCGCCGAGGGAGCCGAGGCCCTGACGAGGCTCGCCGCACGCCTTCCGGAGCTGGCGGCGCCGGATGCCTGAGCGCTTCGAGCCGCCCGCGCTCCTCTGCGAAGGGCTGAGCTATCGGTACGGCGACCAGCTCGCGCTCGACGGGATCGACCTGCGCGTCGAGCGCGGCGAGATCTTCGGCCTGCTCGGCCCGAACGGTGCAGGGAAGACGACGACGCTTCGGCTCGCGAACACGCTGCTACCGATCCAGGAAGGCCGGATCGAGGTGCTCGGCTTCGACGTCGCGCGCGCGCAGATGCCCGTTCGCCGGCGGATCGGCTACGTCCCACAGCAGCTCTCGATCGAGGCGGCGCTGACGGGGCGCCAGAACGTGACCTGGTTCGCCCGCCTCTTCGACGTCCCGAAGTCAGAGCGGAGCGAACGCGTCGACGACGCGCTCGAGATGATGGGGTTGAGCGATGCCGCAAACCGGCTCGCCGGCACGTATTCCGGCGGGATGGTGCGGCGGCTCGAGCTCGCCCAGGCGCTCGTGAACCGGCCCGAGCTGCTCGTCCTCGACGAGCCGACCGTCGGGCTCGACCCGGTGGCCCGCGACGGCGTCTGGCAGCGTGTCGAGGACCTGCGCGAGGCAACCGGGATGTCGGTCGTCCTCACGACCCACTACATGGAAGAGGCAGACGTCCTCTGCGACCGCATCGCGCTGCTCCATCTGGGGCGGGTGATGACGATCGGCGCTCCGGACGAGCTGAAGCTGTCGCTCGGCGCCGACGCGTCGCTCGAGGACGTCTTCCGCCACTACACCGGCAACGACCTCGACGCGCAGGGCGAGGCGGCGCCGTCGATCCGCTCGATCCGCTCAACCCGCAGGACGGCCCGCCGCGTTGGCTAGCTACGCCGGCACCGGAACCCTGCGCGAGCCGTCGATCTGGCGGCAGTTCCCGAGCCGGGTCCTGACGTTCTGCATCGTCGAGCTGCAGAAGCTCTCGCACGACCGCACCGAGGCCGTCACCCGCGCCGTGCAGCCCGTGCTCTGGCTCGTGATCTTCGGCGAGACCTTCAACCGCCTCCATGCGATCCCGACCGACGGCGTCCCGTACCTCGACTTCCTGGCGCCAGGGATCATCGCCCAGTCGAGCATGTTCGTCGCGATCTTCTACGGGATCCAGATCATCTGGGAGCGCGACGCGGGAGTGCTGACGAAGCTGCTCGCGACCCCGACGCCGCGGGCGGCGCTGATCATCGGCAAGTCGTTCGCCGCCGGGATCCGGGCGATGATCCAGGTGGTGGTCGTGCTCGTCGTGTCGTCGCTGCTCGGCGTCACGCTCACCCTCAACCCGCTTCGGATCATCGGCGCGTGCGTGTTCGTGCTGATGGGCTCGGCGTTCTTCGCCTGCCTCTCGATGACGATCGCCGGCGTCGTCCTGAAGCGCGACCGGCTGATGGGGATCGGCCAGATGATCACGATGCCGCTCTTCTTCGCCTCGAACGCGCTCTACCCGATCTCGGTGATGCCCGGCTGGCTGAAGGCGATCAGCCTCGTGAACCCGCTCTCCTACGAGGTCGACGCCCTTCGCGGGCTCCTGATCGACACGCCCTCGCATCTCCCGCTCGACTTCGCCGTGCTGAGCCTCGCGGTGGTCGTCGGGATCACGACCGCCTCGATGCTGATCGGCCGGCTCGCTCGCTGAGCGCGCCTCCGGCAGCCTGGGTCCGCGCGCTAGCTTTCCCGATAGCTGCGCCAACGGGAGAGGATGCCACGACCACACGCGCCGAAGCTCCGGCTCCGGAGAAGATCGATTTCATGCCGCTCGACGGGTGGGACTACGTCGAGTTGTGGGTTGGGAACGCCAAGCAGGCCGCGTATTTCTACGAGAACGCGCTCGGTTTCACACGCACCGCATATGCGGGCCCGGAGACGGGCGTCCGCGACCGGGCCTCATACGTGCTCGAGCAGGGGAGCATCCGCTTCGTCCTGACCTCCGCGCTGCGCGAGGACCACGAGATCGCAAGGCACTGCACCCGCCACGGCGACGGGGTGAAGGACATCGCGCTCACCGTGCCGGACGCGATCGAGGCCTACCGGCAGGCCGTCCAGCGTGGCGCGCGCGGGACGGTCGAGCCGCACCGGGTCGAAGACGAGTCCGGGACGATCGAGCTGTCCGCGATCGCGACCTACGGCGACACGATTCACACCTTTGTCAGCCGCGGCGACTACGCGGGCCCGTTCAAGCCCGGATACCGGGCGACGGCCGGCCCGTCCGCCGCTGCAGGCGTCGGGCTCGAGACGATCGACCACATCGTCGGCAACGTCGAGCTCGGGCGGATGAACGAATGGGTCTCCTACTACGAACGGGTCTTCGGGATGACCGAGATGATCCACTTCTCCGACGAGGACATCTCGACCGAGTACTCGGCCCTGATGTCGAAGGTGATGACGGACGGCAGCGGCAAGATCAAGTTCCCGCTCAACGAGCCGGCCGAGGGCAAGCGCAGGAGCCAGATCGAGGAGTACCTGGACTTCTACGGCGGGCCCGGTGCCCAGCACATCGCGATGTCCTCGACGGACATCGTCGGCACCGTCGAGCGAATGAAGGCGCGGGGCGTGCTCTTCCTCGAGACGCCCGATGCCTACTACGAGGACGTCGGCGAGCGCGTCGGTGAGATCGCGGAGGACTACCTCGACCTGCGCCGCCACCGGATCCTGGCCGACCGTGACGACGACGGCTACCTGCTGCAGATCTTCACGAAGACCGCGCAGGACCGGCCGACCCTCTTCTTCGAGGTGATCGAGCGCCACGGCGCCCGCGGCTTCGGCGACGGCAACTTCAAGGCGCTCTTCGAGGCGATCGAGCGCGAGCAGGCGTTGCGGGGGAACCTCTAGCCATGCCTTTCTATCAGCGGCTCGGAGACGTCCCGCGCAAGCGGCACATCCAGTTCCGGGACAACGGCACCCTCCTCACGGAGGAGGTGATGGGGCTCGAGGGCTTCACCGGGAACGAGTCCATCCTCTACCACCTCCAGTCGCCGTGCCGGGTGATGGAGCTCGGGCCGTTCGAGCCGATCGTGCGCGAGGAATGGGTTCCCGATGCGCACGCCCACCGGCATCTGAAAACCGGCGGCATCGCTCCGGAAGGCGATGAGATCAGCGGGCGGCGCACCCTGATGTGGAACGCCGACGTCGAGATCTCGCTCTGCCGGCCGAGCGAGTCGATGGACTACTTCTTTCGAAACGGCGAGGGCGACGAGGTGATCTTCGTCCACGAGGGCTCGGGGACGCTCGAGACGATCTTCGGTGCGCTGCCCTACCGCGACGGCGACTACGTCGTCGTCCCTCGCGGCACGACGTACCGCTTTCGCCCCGAAGGCCCGCAACGCCATCTCGTCTTCGAGACGCCCGGGCTGGTCGAGATCCCGCGCCGCTATCGCAACCAGTCGGGGCAGATCGTCGAGGGCGCGCCGTACTACCACCGCGACATCCATCCGCCGAAGGAGCTGCACACGGTGCGCGAACGCGGCGAGTTCGTGGTGAAGGTGCGCGTGCGCGGCGGCTACCAGACCTACGTCGTCGACTACCACCCGTTCGACGTCGTCGGTTGGGACGGCTACCTGTTCCCGTGGACGTTCTCGATCCACGACTTCGAGCCGATCACCGGCCGGATCCACCAGCCGCCGCCCTCGCACCAGACCTTCGCCGGCCGGAACTTCGTGATCTGCTCGTTCTGCCCGCGGAAGCTCGACTTCGACCCGCTCGCGGTGCCGATCCCCTATCACCACTCGAATCTGCAGTCGGAAGAGATGATCTACTACGTCTCCGGCAACTTCGGGTCACGGCGGGGCGTCGAGGTCGGATCGATCACTCTTCATCCCTCGGGCCTGCCGCACGGGCCCCAGCCGGGCCTCGCCGAGCAGGCGCTCGGGATCCACGAGACCTCCGAGCTCGCGGTGATGTGCGACACGTTCAACCCGCTCAAGCTGTCGGCCTTCGCACACGAGCTCGACGACGGCGTCTACTGGCGTTCCTGGTACGAGAACGCCCAGCCGGGAGCGGGTGAGGCGGGAACCGGCGCGACGGACGCCGGGCTCACCTCGCACCTGTAGCAGGTGGTGACCGGGTTCGGTGCGCTCGAGGGCGGCGGGCTCGCGTGGTGTGAAGGCCACGGCGTGGTGGGCCTGACCGGCCTGGGCGGCGTGTTTGCGGAGAGGACGCTGAACCCGCTGCTCGCGCTCGGGCCGGGGGGGTGGGCCGACGCGATCGAGGCCGCCCGCGCCCACGACGGGCCGCGGACGACGCTCGCCGAGACGCGCCTGCGCCTGCCGTTCGACGTCGCCGACTTCGTCGACTTCTACTCCTCCCTCGAGCATGCGGCGAACATGGGCCGCATCCTCCGCCCCGGCCGGGAGCCGCTTCAGCCGAACTGGCGCCGGCTGCCCGTGGGCTACCACGGCCGCGCCGGCACGGTCGTCGTCAGCGGCACCGAGGTCGTCCGCCCGAGCGGTCAGCTCGGGCCCGCGGGCGAAGGCCCGGCATATGGCCCGACGCGCCGCCTCGACCTCGAGCTCGAGCTCGCCTTCGTCGTCGGCGTGCCGAGCCGGCCCGGCGAGCCGGTCGGCGTGACTGAGTTCGCCGACCACGTGTTCGGCGTCGTCCTCGTCAACGACTGGAGCGCCCGCGACATCCAGGCCTGGGAGTACGTGCCGCTCGGGCCCTTCCTCGGCAAGTCGTTCCAGACGTCGATCTCGGCCTGGGTGACCCCGCTCGGCCTGCTCGAGGGAAGGCGGGTCGAGGCTCCGCCGCAGGAGCCCCCGCCGCTCGGCTATCTCGAAGGCGGCCGCGACTGGGCCCTCGACCTCGACCTGGAGCTCGAGCTGAACGGCGAGATCGTCTCGCGCGGGAACGCCCGCACGCTCTACTGGACGATGCCGCAGCAGCTCGCCCATGTCACCTCGAACGGCGCCTCCGTCCGCAGCGGCGACCTGATGGCGACAGGCGCGATCTCGGGGGCCGATCGCGGCTCGGAGGGCTCTCTGCTCGAGCTCTGGGAGGGCGAGCGCTTCCTCGCGGACGGCGACGAGGTCGTGTTGCGTGCTCGGGGCGGCGACGTTGCGCTCGGCGAGGTTCGCGGCCGTGTCGTGCCGAACATCCTGGATGGGGGGAGAGGCGAAGCGTGAGCTTCGACCACCACGATCCCCGGTTCGTCCGGGATCCCGACGGGGTGACCGGCCCGATCCGCGAGGAGCGGCCGCTGCTGCACTCCGACCTCTATGGCGGCTTCTGGCTCCTCAGCCGGTACGACGACGTGACCCGGGCGGCGCTCGACCACGAGTCCTTCACCTCGGCTGTCGTCGGCACGACCGTGATCCCGCCGTCGCAGCCGCGCGACCATCCGCTGCTCCCGATCGAGCTCGATCCCCCCGAGCACACGCTGTATCGCGGTCTCGTCAACGCGCTCTTCTCGAAGCCCCGCATCGATGCGCTGCGGCCCGAGCTCGAGGCGCTCGCCTCCTCGCTCCTCGAGCCGATCGTCCGCAACGGAGGTGGCGACGTGGTCACGGACTTCGCGAACCCGATGTCGCTCGGGGCGCTGGCACGGTTCATGAACCTCCCGGCCGCGGACGAGCCCCTCTGGTTCGACTGGGTCGAGCGGATGTTCTCGAACGCGCTCCTCGACAAAGACGACCAGCGCGACGCCGTCCGCGGCGCGGAGGCATACATCGACGCGCTGATCGCCGAGCGCAGGGCGGAGCCGCGCGACGACTTCATCGGGATGCTGCTCGAAGCCGAGGTCGACGGTCACCGGCTCACCGATCTCGAGGTGCGCCAGTTCGGTGTGCTGATGCTGCTCGCCGGCTACGAGACGACGTCGGGCGCGATCGGCCTCAGTCTCCTCCACCTGGCCGGCCATCCCGAGCAGCGGGCCCAGCTCGTCGCGGATCCGGCCGGGCTCGCGCACTCGGCGGTCAACGAGCTGCTCCGCTACATCTCGCCTGTCCAGGTCTTCGCCCGGAACGCGGCACACGATCTCGAAGAGCACGGCGAGACGATTCCGGAGGGGGATGTCGTGCTCCTGGGCTACGGCGCAGCGAACCACGACCCGCGCGCGTTCGACGATGCTGATCGCTGCGTCCTCGACCGGCACCCGAATCGCCACGTCGCCTTCGGCCACGGCCGCCATCTCTGCCTCGGCGCGAATCTCGCCCGGCTCGAGCTCACGATCATGATCGAGCAGGTTGCAGCGCTCTGGCCCGACTTCCGCCTCGATCCGGAGCATCCGCCTACGTGGAAGCCCCGAGGGGACATCCGCGGCCTGTCGACGCTCCACCTCCTCGGTCCGGGCGCACCCGCGGCGTATCGCTAGGTTCTAACGAGCTCACGGGAATCGACCCGCGGGCGAGGTTCGAGAAAGGGAGCGCCAGGTGAATCGGGGGTCTGGAGCATCGCCGTCCGGAGAGGCGGCGGACCGGCTCGAGCTTCGCATCCTCGGGAGCTTCGAGGCACGTGCGGGCGGAGCCGCGCTCGAGCTGGCTCCGATGCCGGAGCGGCTGCTTGCGGTGCTCGCGCTGCGGGCGGGGGAGAGGCTGTCGGCCGAGTCGTTGATCGAGGCGCTGTGGGATGGAGCGGCGCCCGGTTCCGCGGCGAGCGTTCTCCGCGTGTACGTCACGCAGCTCCGGCGGGCGCTTCCGGCCGGGCGGCTTACAAGCGACCGCACCGGTTACAGGCTCGCCGTCGCCGAGGGCGAGCTCGACTCCGGCCGGTTCGAGCATCTGCTCGCCGACGCCCGGGAGGCGCTCGCCGGCGCGAACGACCGCCTCGCCGAGTCGCTCTGCTCCCGTGCGCTCACTCTCTGGCGTGGGGACGCGCTGGGAGACTTGCGTGGCGAGCTGTTCGCGCGCCAGGAGGCTCTGCGGCTCGAAGAGCTCCGGCTTCAGTGCCTCGAGTTGCGGTTCGAGGCCGGATTGCGGCTCGGCCGGCACGACGAGCTCGTCGCCGGCCTCGAACGGCTCGTCTTCCGAGCACCCGCTCCGCGAGCATCTGCGGGCCCAGCTGATGACGGCGCTCTACCGCTCGGGCAGGCAGGCGGACGCACTCGCCTGCTACCGCGACGGGCGCGCCTACCTCGACGCCGAGCTCGGGCTCGCGCCGGGAGTGGAGCTCCGGGAGCTCGAGCGCAGGATCCTCGGGCACGACCCGGCTCTCGACGCGCCGAGTGCGGCTCGTTCCGCCGCACGGCGCGTGCTTCCCCCGCCGACGCCGACGATCGGCCGCGACGGCGAGCTGGAGGCGCTCCGAGAGCTCCTGCTCGATCCTCGCGTGCGGCTCGTTTCGCTCGTAGGGCCGGGTGGGATCGGCAAGACCCGGCTTGCGGTCGATGTTGCGAGCGGTCTCGGCGGGCAACTCGCCGACGGTGCCCTGCTCGTCGACCTCGCCCCGCTCTCCCGGCCCGAGCAAGTTCTCCCCGCGTTCGCGCGGGCTCTCGGGCTCCGGGAGGCGGAGTCGTCGGACTGGGCCGCGGCGATCGCCGCCGAGCTGGACGGCGGCGAGCTGCTCGTCGTGCTCGACAACTTCGAGCACGTGGTCGACGCAGCCGGCGAGCTCACGCCGATCGTCGAAGCCACACCCCGGCTCACGCTCCTCGTCACGAGCAGGAGCGTGCTCCGGCTTTCGGCCGAGCGCGTCGTCGACGTGCTCCCGCTCGCCACGGATGCGGCGCGCGAGCTGCTTGCGAGCAGGGCCGCCGCGTCGGGAGTCGAGGTCGATCCGGGCTCGCCGGTCTTCGGCGAGGTGTGCGAGCGGCTCGACGGGATCCCGCTTGCGATCGAGCTTGCCGCGCCGTGGCTTCGCTCGCGGGCGCCGTCCGAGCTCGTCCGGCTCCTCGACGCTCGCCTGGACGGCCTCCCCGAAGGCGCCCGGGACGCGCCGGAGCGCCATCGGACGATGCGCGCCGCGATCGACTGGAGCTTCGAGCTGCTCGAGCCGGCAGCCCAGCATCTCTTCGGCCGAGTCGCGATCTTCCGGAACGGGTTCTCGCTCGAGGCCGCGAGCGCAGTCGGCGGGCCCGGGGACGCCGGAGCCGCGCTCGACGCCCTCGTCACGGCGAGTCTCGTGCGCCGTTTCGGTTCGAGGTACGGCCTCCTCGAAGTCGTCCGCGAGTACGGGCTCGAGCTCCCCTCAGCCGATGACCGTGGACACGCCCTGCACGCCGCATATTTCGCCGGCTGGGCCGAGCAGGCGGAGCCCCAGCTCAGTGGGCCGGAGCAGGGCGTCTGGCTCGAACGGCTCGAAGGCGCGCACGACGACCTCCGCGGCGCGCTCGACTGGCTCGGACGGCACGACGAACCGGAGCTCGCCCTTCGCCTGGCGGCGGCACTCGGACGCTTCTGGTACATCCGCGGGTACCTCGGCGAGGGGCTGCAGCAGCTGGCTCATGCCGTCGAGGCGGCGCCGGCTGCCGACCCGGCGCTCGTCGCGAAGGCGTTGCGGACGGCATCTGCGCTCGCGGTGCTCCAGGGCGACTACCTTCAGGCGCGGGCGCTCGGCGAAGAGGCGCTCACGCTCTACCGCCGAGTCGGCGACGAAACCGGGGTCGTTCGCTCGCTGAGCAACCTCGGGGCGATCCTGCTCGGGCTCGGAGAGCTCGATCGCGCCGCGAAGACGCTGGACGAGTGCATCGAGGCTGCAGAGGCGCTCGGCGAGGCCCGGGTGATCGCGCTCGCACGCAACAACCGCGGTGACGTCGCGCTCTCGCAGGGGCAGCTCGAGATCGCGGCAGACCAGTTCGAGCAGAGCCTTGCGCTGCTTCGCGAGGCGGACGACGTGGCAAACGTCGCGCGCTCGCTGTACAACCTCGGCGCGGTCGAGATCGAGCGCGGTCGGCTCGAGCGGGCCCAGCCGTTGCTGCTCGAGGCGCTCGAGCTGTCCGCCGGGGTCAATGACAAGGAGGACATGGCCTGGTGCCTGATCGCGCTCGCGGCGGTCGGAGCCGGCGGCGGGAAAGCCGCGGACGCGTCCATCGTCGTCGGTTTCGCGGAGGCTTTTCTCGACCGGATCGGCGCCGCGATCAAGCCGGCCGAGCAGCTGCTCCACGACCGGACGCTCGCGCGCCTGCGGACCGCGCTCGACGGTCCGGAGCTCGATGCGCTCCTGGCCGCCGGGCGCGTGCTCCCGGACAGCGAGGCGCTGGCCCTGGCCGGTTCGCTCTGACGGCGTCCCGGCTCAAGCAAGCACGAGCGAGATGTCGTCGGCGCCCGCCAGGTTGTAGTTCGCGTGGTCCGTGAACGTGATCGTCAGGGTCACGCCGGTGGCTCCCGCGGGGACGGTTCCCGTGCGGCTCCGGAGCCCCATGACCCCTCCGCCGAGGGTCGAGTCCGGCCCGATCCGGATCCCCGTCAGCGTCTTCCCCGATGCGTCCGTGAAGCTCGCGCGAACGCTGGCGGTATTCGAGCTGTAGTTCCCGATCCAGCCGCTGAGGGTCGCCTTGTGGCCGGCGGCAGCCGCGGGCAGCTTGACGGTCTGGCTGCCGATGCTCGCCTTCGCCGAGGTCGCGGCCGTCGTCGTCCCGCCGAAGAAGTAGTTCTTCCCCCTGTCTGACGGGCCCGTCGAGCTCGCCGTGAACCAGCCGACGCCGAAGCCCGTGTAGGCGGCCGCGCCGAACTGTCCCTCGGTGCTCGTCCAGTGCGGCACGGCGCCGTTCGCGCCCGTCGCGGTGAGGCCCTTGCCGGACTCGGCACCGGGGTTCTGCACGAGGTTCTTGCCGCAGAACGAGCAGGCCGCCGCAGGTGCCGCCGAGCTCGCGGCTACACCTACAAGTGCTGCGACGAGCATCGTGGCTGCGAGTGCGAGCTCGGCCCACCGCCGGTTCGATACGAAGCGATCCATCGTTCCCTCCTTCGAGTGTCGGCGGCGACCAGTCGTGTCCCGCTCGAGATCGCGCCCACTCTCGCCGACGCCTGCATAGAACTTGCATAGGCGGCCAGGCGCGCGGCGATCACGCCTCCTCGGTCGGCGACGTGCCTGCCTGAGATAACACAGATATGTGTTATCTCAGGCATATGTGTATATTGAGGCGGTGTCGATCGATGCCGAGCTCACCTTCGCCGACCATATGGGGCGTTTCTACGCCCGGCGCTATGCGTTTCCGCCGATGGTCGGGCGGCTGCTCGGCTACCTGTCGGTCTGCGATCCGCCCGAGCAGAGCATCGGCGGGCTGGCGGAGGCGCTGCTCGCAAGCCGTAGCGCGATCGCCGGAGCGGTCAAGGTGCTCGAGACGACGCACGTGATTCGCCGTACCCGCGTGGCCGGCGAGCGTGTCGACCGGGTCCGGATCGACCTGAGCTCCCCGCAGGCGATGGGAATGGACGTGTCGGAGTACAGGGAGCTGAGCGAGCTCGCGCGTGAGGGGCTCGAAGTGCTGCGGGATGCCCCCGCAGAGCGGCGCGCCGTGCTGCTCGAGACCTCCGCATTCGCCGACTTCCTGCTCGCGCAGATCCCGAAGCTCGAGCAGGCGTGGACCGATCACCGCGCGACCCTCGTCGCGGAAGGGAAGCTCTCCGCACACCGTCCGGGGCAGCGGAAATGACCGGTAACGGACGTCTACCGGCGATCGCGATGACGGGAGTCCGCAAGTCGTTCGGAGAAGCGGTGGTGCTCGACGGTGTCGAGCTCACCGTCGAGCGGGGGACGATCTTCGCGCTGCTCGGGCCGAACGGCGCGGGCAAGACGACGATCGTGCGGATCCTGACGACCCTGATTCCCGCCGACGGCGGGGAGCTGCAGGTCGCGGGCCACGATGTGGCAGGCGAGCCGGGCCGGGTGCGCGCCGCGATCGGGGTCACGGGCCAGTTCTCGGCGGTGGACGAGCTGCTCACAGGTGAGGAGAACCTGCGCCTCATCGCCGATCTGAACCATCTCGGCCGTGGCGCTGGGCGGAGCCGGGTGGCCGAGCTGCTCGAGCAGTTCGACCTCGTCGAGGCGGCGGGCAGAAGGGTCGCGACCTACTCGGGCGGAATGCGCCGCCGCCTCGATCTCGCGATGACCCTCGTCGGCTCGCCGCAGGTGATCTTCCTCGACGAGCCCACCACCGGGCTCGACCCCCGAAGCCGCCGCACCGTCTGGGAGAGCATTCGCGGCCTCGCCGCCGGCGGGGTGACGATCTTCCTCACGACCCAGTACCTGGACGAGGCCGACGAGCTCGCCGACCGAGTCGCGGTTCTCGACCAGGGCCGGATCGTCGCCGAGGGCACACCCGCCGAGCTGAAGCGGCGGATACCCGGCGGCCACGTCCGCCTCCAGTTCGCCGATCCAGAAGCTCTACGCACGGCCGCCGGGCTGCTGCCGGTCGCCTCGGAGGAGGTCGACAGGCTCGTGTTGCAGGTGCCGAGCGACGGCGGTGTCGCCTCGCTGCGGCGGCTGCTCGAGCAGCTCGACGATGCCTCCCTCGACGTCCGCGAGCTGTCGATCCACACCCCGGATCTCGACGACGTGTTCTTCGCGCTCACCGGCAATGAAACCCGCGAGAAGGCTCCGGTGCGATGACCGCGCTCGCGTACACGGTCACCGATTCGGCGACGATGCTGCGCCGCGACCTCAAGCGCCTCTTGCGCTACCCGTCGATGACGCTGCTCCTCGTCGGCCTCCCGATCGTGTTCCTGCTCCTCTTCGTCTACGTGTTCGGCGGCCAGCTCAGCCACGGTCTCGGCAGACAGTTCGCCGGCGGCCACGCAGGGCGGGACGGCTACCTCGAGTACGTCACGCCCGGGATCCTGCTGATGACCGTCGCAGCCGCCGTCCAGGGCACCGCGATCGTGGTCGCGATGGACATGACCGGCGGCATCGTCGACCGGTTCCGGACGATGCCGATCGCCCCCGGCGCCGTGCTCGCCGGCCACGTGCTCGCGAGCCTGATCCAGACTCTCGTCAGCATCGCCGTCGTCCTCGGCGTCGCGATCGCACTCGGTTTCCGGCCGGTCGCAAGCCCGCTCGACTGGCTGGGCGCCGTCGGCGTGCTCGCGCTCTTCGCCTTCGCCCTGATCTGGCTCGCGACCGCACTCGGCCTCGCCGCGAAGAGCGTCGAAACGGCGAGCAACACCCCGATGTTCCTGACGCTGCTGCCGTTCCTCGGCAGCGGCTTCATCCTCGTCGCCACCCTGCCGACCGGGCTCCGGCAGTTCGCCCGGTATCAGCCGTTCACCCCGGTCACCGAGACCCTCCGCGGCCTCCTCACCGGAACCCCGATCGGTAGCAACGGCGTCGCAGCCGGCGCCTGGAGCGTTGGCATCGCGACCTTCTCCTTTCTCTGGGCGAGGCACCTGTACGCAAACCGCCGGGCGCAGTGACGTCAGTTCGCAGATCGCCGCGTGAGCGCGCTCGAGGAGGCTGAACAGGCAGAGTTCGGCAACCCGCCGAAAGGAGACGATCGTGGGCAAGATCGCGGTGCACGAGTTCATCACGCTCGACGGTGTGTTCGAGGAGCCGAGATGGACGACGGACTTCCCGTTCGACCGGAAGATGGGCGAGGCGATCGGAGCGATCATGGGAGTGAGCGACGGGCTGCTGCTCGGACGGCGCACCTTCGAGCTGTTCGCGCCGGCGTGGTCGGGCCGGACGGCCGCCGACGATCCCGGCGCTCCGTTCATGAATGACTCGCCGAAATACGTCGTCTCGGGATCGCTCGAGCGAGTGGACTGGAGCAACTCGACGATTCTCGGCCCCTACTCGGCCGATACGATCCGAGAGCTGAAGGGGCGGGTCGAGCGTGACCTGTACGTCAGTGGGAGCGGCACGCTCGTTCGCGCCCTGCTTGCGGACGGCCTCGTCGACGAGCTGCATCTGTTCGTGTTCCCGCTCACGCTAGGCGCCGGTCAGCGGCTCTTTTCGACGTCCGATCCTGCGGTCAGGTTCGGGCTCGACGCATCGGAGACGTGCGAGAACGGCGTCCTGCATCTGACCTACGGGCCGGTCGCATGAGCGAGACTCAAGAGGTCGAGCTGGTTCTGAGCGTCTGGGAGGCGATGAGTCGAGGAGACCTCGACGCGCTCGAAAGCGCTCTTGACGAAGACGCGAGGTGGCGCTCGGTCTGGGAAGGCGAGACGAACTGCCAGGGACGGAGCACGATCGTCGAGACGATCCGTCAGAACCTCCCGCGCCTGCGCGGGAGCCTCGACGAGGTCTTACCGGAGGGCGCCTCCGTGATCGTCGGCTTCCGCCCCGAACGACAGTCCGCCGGGAGTGACCGGCCCCTGGACAACGGGCTCGCCTACATGGTCGTGACGATCGAGGACGGCAAGATCGCGGAGCTGAAAGGGTGCGCAGGCCGGGCCGCGGCGATCCGCTATGCAAGGACGGGGGAGGCCGAGAGCGTCCCGCTTACTTCGGGTCCGAGCGCTCCGGACACGGTCGTCGATCCTCCCCCTCAACGGGTCAACGGGCTCGTTCCCTTCGTGAGGGTGAAGGACGTCGAGCGTTCGGTCGCCTTCTACCACCACCTCGGATTCACTCCGAAGAGCGTCTACACCTACCGCGATCACCTGGCCTGGGCCTCGCTCGTCTGCGACGGCGCCGAGCTCATGTTCGAGGGCGGAAGCGACCCTGTCGCCCCGGACCGGGAGGCGGTCGTCTTCTATCTCTACTCCGACGATCTCGCCGCCCTGCGTGAGCAGCTTCTCGCCGCCGGCCTCGAGGTCGGGGGGATCGAGGACGGCAGCCCCGGCCCGCGCGAGGAGCTGCGCCTCGTCGATCCCGACGGTTACATCCTGATGATCGCTCAGACCGACTGAACCCCGACGCGATGAGTTCTCGTTCGTCGCGAGCGGCCTCCGTTTGAACCGCCACCACGCGGGGATACCGGGAGCGATGAGCGGGTACACGAAACGGAGCCTCAGGAGGGACGTCGAAGATCAGGCGCCCAGGTTCGGGATGCCCGAAGGGATGCAGGCCCGGTTCGCGAGAACCCCGCTCGGCGGCGAGACGTTGGGCCTGAGCCTGTTCACGCTCGACCCCGGCTTCAGGATCCCCTTCGGGCACAAGCATGCCGGGCAGGAGGAGGTCTACGTGATCGTGAGCGGCTCGGCTCGGGTCAAGATCGAGGACGAGATCGTCGAGCTCGCCCAGTGGGATGCGATCAGGTTCGACAGGGACACGATGCGCGACATGGAAGGCGGCCCTGACGGCGTCGAGTATCTCGCGTTCGGTGCCGGGGAGGACGCTTCCGAGGTCGAGATGGTCGAGGAGTGGTGGACCGATTGAAGCCGGGCCGCGCTCGGTAGTGTCCCCGCCGCGATGAGCTTCGAAATCCGGCCCTGCGCCGATCCGGCCGAGTTCCAGGGCGCGCTGCTCGGGATCGGTCAGTACTTCGGGATGGAGGCAGGCGACGAGCTCTCGCAGCAGTTCGCACGGCTGCTGCCGCTCGAGCGGATGCACGGCGCCTGGGACGGCCGGCAGATCGTGGGCGGGGCGGGATCGTTCCCGATCGTCCTCTCGGTCCCGGGAGGGGAGCTGCCGTGCTCGGGGACGACAGTCGTCGGCGTCTCGCCGACTCATCGCCGACGCGGCCTCCTGCGCGAGCTGATGCGCGCCGAGCTCGACGAGGCTTACGCGCGCGGCGACCCGCTCGCGGCGCTCTGGGCCTCCGAGGAGACGATCTACGGCCGGTTCGGGTACGGGCCGGCCGGATTCACGGGCGACGTGGCGATCCAGAAAGGCCATGACGCGTTCCTCGTGCCGCGCGAGCGCAGCGGGACGGTCCGGCTCGTCGAGCGCGATGAAGCGCTCGAAGCCTTTCCGCCGCTCTGGGCGGCTCTAGCCGGGGAGCGGCCGGGGATGCACTCGCGCTCGCCCGACTGGTGGGAGCTCAGGACTCTCACGGCGAAGGCCCGCGGCGGGAAGGCGAACCGCTTCGCCCTGCTCGAGCGCGACGGCGCGTCGGCCGCCTACGCGATCTACCATCACGATCCGAAGTGGGAGGGGCCGATCTCCGTCGGGAGAGTGGTCGTCGTCGAGGCGATCGGTGCGGAGCACTCAGCGGTCGCGGAGCTGTGGCGTTTCCTGCTCGACATCGACTGGGTCGAGACGATCACCGCGTCGCTCCTACCCCCGGATCATCCGCTCTTCTTCCTGCTCGCGGAGCCACGGCGGGCGCGCTACCACCGCGGCGACGGAATCTGGGTGCGGCTCGTCGACATCGGCGCAGCGCTCGCCGGGCGAACCTACTCCACCGAGCCCGACCTCGTGTTCGAGGTACGCGACGAGTTCTGCCCGTGGAACGAGGGCCGCTGGCACCTCGCCGGCACCTCGGCCGAGCGCACGGAAGCAGCTGCCGATCTCACGCTCGACATCGCCGCTCTCGGCTCCGCCTACCTCGGCGGGATCGGCTTCGCCCAGCTGGCGCAGGGCGGGCGAGTCGAGGAGCTGACGCCGGGAGCCGTCGACCGCGCGGACTCGGCCTTCCGCCACGGCCTCGAGCCGTGGTGTCCCGAGATCTTCTAGCGAGCCACGCAAGCCGGTCGCGCCGGTCGCGCCGGTCCGTCCGACGCCGCTCGTACTGTTCCTCGGCCTCGTGATAGCGGGGCGTCGTGGTTGCCAGCGAAGTCCGGTGTGATTCCGGCGCTGTCACGCAACGGTAATGCCGCCCGGCTCTCGAGCCGGCGGGGCTGAGCCCGGTCGCCTGCCTCCTCGTCGTCGGAATCGTCCTCGGAAGAAGGGCGACCGTGTGCCGCTTCCGCCGGCCGACGGTAGTTGCTTCCTCCGTTGACCAAAAGGAGAGGAAGCGGTGGGAAGCCTTTCGAAACAGCAGAGCTTTTCGGAACAGCAGAGCTTTTCGGAACAACAGAGTCTTTCGGAACAGCAGATCCTTTCGGGCCAGAACAGCGAGTCGGGGCAGCGAAGCTACACGATCGGGCCGAGGACGTTCACCCTCGATCGCGCGAAGGCCGAGGCGGCGCTGGCGGCAAAGCGGGTGGTCGGGGGGCGCGAGACGATGACCTTCAACCTCCTCCCGCTCAAGTATCGGTGGGCCTACGAGCTGTACCAGTCGATGAAGGCGAACCACTGGGAGCCCGAGGACGTCCCGATGCAGCGTGACGTGCAGCAATGGCGCAGCGATTCGGCTCTGTCGGAGATCGACCGCTGGATCGTGCGGATGGGGATCGGCTACTTCTCCGCCGCCGAGGGGATCGTCGGCGACAACGTGATCCACGTCGTCCGCGAGCTCGTGACCGCGTCGGAGCTGAAGCTCGTTCTCGGGCGGCACGTGCACGAGGAGAATATCCACGCCGACTCGCTGCTCTACATGATCTCGTCGCTCGGGATCGACCCCCACGAGTGCGAGGCGATGTTCGACGACATCCCGTCGATCGTCGCCAAGAACGAGTTCGTCACGCGCGTCTCTCACGAGCTGCGCCGCGGCCTCGACATGACCTTGCCGGAGAGCAAGCAGCTCCTGGCGCGGAACGTGTTCGTGTTCGGGCAGTGCATGGAGGGAACGCAGTTCTACGGGCTGTTCGGGATGATCCTCGCGCTCTACCGGCAGGGAAAGGTCCCCGGCGTCGGGATGATGTTCCGCTACACCCTGCGGGACGAGTCGAACCACATCGAGCTCTTCCGGCGCCTGCTGCTCGAGCTCGTCGCCGAGAACCCCGAGATCTGGACCCCCGCGTTCCGCGACGAGCTGCGCTCGCTGATCGCCGAGGCGGTCGAGCTCGAGAAGGGCTTCATCCGCGACTGCCTGCCGGTGCGCGCTGTCGGACTCTCGGCCGACGAGTTCGAGGGCTACATCGACTACATCGCCGATCGGCGCCTGGAAGGGATCGGGCTCGAGCCGCTTGCCGGCAGGGTCGAGAACCCGCTGCCCTGGCTCGCCGAGCTGATGGACATCCGCAAGGAGCAGAACTTCTTCGAGGGCCGCGTGACCGAGTACCAGAAGTCCTCCAGCCTCGCGCTCGTCTCCGACGACGAGCTCTAACCGAAAGGAACGAGAACCGTGATCATCGACTTCGACGAGATCCTGGACGACCTGGAGGTCAAGCGGGCCTCGCTGCTTCCGCCCGACGAGCTGCCCGTGATCGACGTCGCCGCCGCGGTGGCGAGCATCGACACCGACGGCCTCGACGTGCGGGTGATCCGAGAAGACGAGGAGGAGCGCCCGTTCACGCTGCTCCTGCCTGCGCTCTGGGTCGCCGATGCGGTTGCGACGCTCGCCGCCGCGAGGCACGAGGAGCCGGACGAGCAAGCGACCGACGAGCTCGTCCGCGAGACCGGGCGCGCGGTGGTGGCCCGCCTGCGCCTCCTCTCGGAGACGGCTCGGGTCACCGAGCACGACCTCTCGACGATCGTCGAGGCGGCGTTGATCGAGCAGGAGGCATTCGATGTCGCGAAGGCGCTCGTGATGCGCCGGTCCCGGCCGTTCGGAAACGGCGCCGTCTCGAGCGGCGATCTTCAGCTCGTCCGCCGCTCGGGGCACGTGGTCGCCTGGAACGAGCGGAAGATCGAGACCGCGGTCCGCAAGGCGCTCCTCTCGCTCCACGCCGACCCCGAGCCGGCAACGAGGCTTGCGCAGCGTGTGACGGTCCGGGCGCACTCGCTCGGCCTCACCGCCGTGCCGATCGAGACCGTGCAGGACATCGTCCAGGAAGAGCTCGTTCTCTCAGGGCAGATGCGGGCCGCGGAGCGCTACATCCTGTACCGGGCCGAGCGGGCGATGCTGCGGGCGCAGGGCCGGATCGCACCGCAGCAGACTCCGGCCGTCGGCGCCTTGACGGTGCTCGGGGCGGACGGCTCCGAGCACGCCTGGACGGGCGACGACCTACGCGCGCGGATCGCGTTCGCCTCGAGCGGGCTCGACCTCTCGCTCGAGGCCTCCGAGCTCGAGTCGGAACTGCGCCGTTCGGTGCATGACGGGATCCCGCGTGCCGATCTCGACCGGCTCGTCGTGCTGAACGCAAAGGCGCTGATGGAGCGCGACGCGGACTTCTCGTTCTTCGCGGGCCGGATCCTCCTGACGTTCGTCTACGAGGAGACGCTCGGCTGGGACATCCTTCGCGACGGGGTCTCCGGGCTGCGAGACGCGCACCGGCGCGTCTTCCGCGGGGCACTCGGCCGCGGCGTCGCGGCCGGCCGCATCGACGAGGCCATGCTCGGCTTCGACCTCGAGCTCCTCGCCGGCGAGCTCGATCCGAGCGCCGACCTCGGCTTCGACTACCTCGGCCTGCAGACGTTGTACGACCGCTACCTGCTCGTCGACAAGACGGGCGCGAGCCCCGAGCGGATCGAGTCGCCGCAGCTCTTCTGGCTGCGCGTCGCGATGGGCGTCTGCCTCGGCGAGCCCGCCGATCGCGAACGGCACGTGCTCGAGCTGTACCGCATGTACCGCACGCGCAGGTTCTGCTCGGCAACGCCGACGCTGTTCAACGCGGGAACGCCGCACTCGCAGCTCTCGAGCTGCTACCTCTATGTGATCGACGACTCGCTCGAGTCGATCGTGCAGCGCGGGATCGCCGAGAACGCGATGTGCTCGAAATGGGCGGGCGGTCTAGGAGGCTCGTGGACTGCGGTACGCGGCACGGGCTCGCACATCCAGGGCACGAACGGCGAGAGCCAGGGCGTGATCCCGTTCCTGAAGCTCCACAACGACCAGCTGGTCGCGGTGAACCAAGGCGGCAAGCGCGCCGGTGCGGGCTGCGCCTACCTGGAGGTCTGGCACTCGGACATCCGCGACTTCCTCGAGCTCCGCCGCAACACCGGCGACGAGCGCCGCCGGACGCACGACATGAACACCGCCTGTTGGATCCCGGACCTGTTCATGAAGCGCGTCGAGGCGCGCGAGACCTGGACGCTCTTCCGCAGCTCCGACGTGCCCGACCTGCACGAGCTGTACGGCCTCGCCTTCGAGGAGCGCTATCTCGCCTACGAGCAGCTTGCGGCGGAGGGCGCGATCGCGGGCGAGAAGATCGACGCGATCGAGCTCTGGAAGTCGATGCTGAAGATGCTGTTCGAGACCGGCCATCCGTGGATCACCTTCAAGGATCCCTGCAACGTCCGCAGCCCCCAGGATCACGCCGGCGTCGTGCACTCGTCGAACCTGTGCACCGAGATCACGCTCAACACGAGCGCAGAGGAGACGGCGGTCTGCAACCTCGGCTCGATCGTGCTCGACGAGCACCTGGCCGCCGACGGTGGTATCGACCACCCGAAGCTCCGCGAGACGGTGCGGGTCGCCGTGCGGGCGCTCGACAACGTGATCGACATCAACTTCTATCCGACCGAGGCCGCCCGCACCTCCAACCTGCGCCACCGGCCGGTCGGGCTCGGCGTGATGGGGCTCCAGTACGCGCTCTACCGCAAGGGGCTCGCATTCGACTCGGCCGAGGCGATCGAGCTCGGCGACGAGCTGATGGAGGCGGTCGCCTTCTACGCCTACGAGGCCTCCAGCGACCTCGCCGCCGAACGCGGCCGCTACCCGAGCTATGCCGGGTCGAAGTGGGACCGCGGGCTGCTTCCGCAGGACACACTCGAGCTGCTCGAGAGCGAGCGGGGCCTTCCCGTCGAGGTGCCGAGGGGCGCCCGGCTCGACTGGCGGCCGCTCCGTGCGAAGATCGCTGCGCAGGGGATGCGGAACTCGAATGTGCTCGCGATCGCGCCGACGGCGACGATCTCGAACATCATGGGGACCTCGCCCTGCATCGAGCCGCTCTACAAGAACCTGTTCGCGAAATCGAACCTCTCGGGCGAGTTCGTCGTCCTCAACCCGTACCTCGTGCGAGACCTCAAGCAGCACGGCCTCTGGGGCCGCGAGCTCGCCGACCAGATCAAGTACTTCGACGGCGAGCTCGGCGAGATCGAGGCGGTCCCGGCCGAGCTGAAGGCCCGCTACCGCACCGCGTTCCAGATCGCCCCGAACGCGTTGATCGACGCCGCCGCCCGCCGGCAGAAGTGGATCGACCAGTCGCAGTCGCTCAACCTGTTCCTCGTCGAGCCCGACCTGAAGGTGCTCAGCCACATGTACCGCCACGCCTGGCACTGTGGGTTGAAGACCACGTACTACCTACGCACGCTCGGCGCCTCGACGATCGAGAAGGCAACCGTCCAGGCGGCCGCAGAGCCGGTGGTTCCCGTCACGGCAGAAGCGGCGGCGTGCTCGATCGAGGCCGCGGCGCGCGGAGAGGAATGCGAGGCGTGCCAGTGACGCGGGCTAAGACCCCTCGGTCGGCGCTCCCGGCCGCGAGCTCTCCGAGACGAGGTTGCGCTGGGCGAGGGTGTAGAGAAGCCCGAGTGACGGCAGGACGACGACGACCGCGATCACGAAGACGATCAGGAGACTCGTGAGCGTGTCGCTCGGCGCGGCCGCGGCGGAGATCGTGAGCTTCTCCGGCAGGACGTAGGGGTACTGGGCGACCGCCCAGCCCCAGATCACCGCGGCGACGGCGCCCACGGCGAGCGGGCGCGCTCCGCGGTGGGCACCGCGGTGGAGCAGGACGAGCACGCCGATCCCGCAGGCGAGCGAGAGGATGACGAGCGGCACCGCCTGGCTCGTGAGGCGCTTGAACACATATTCGGCGTCGCTGTGCAGCGGGATCAGGGCCGCCGCTGCCAGGGCCCCGGTCACGGTCGCCGCGGCGAGCGCGCGCTTCGCGAAGTAGCGCTCGAGGTCGTGCGCGCCGGCGCGCCGGGCGTCGCTCACGAGGAACACGGCCGACAGGTAGGCGCCGGTGGCGACGAAGAGCGCGCCGATCGTCAGCGAGAGCGGGTTGAGCCAACTCGTCACGGCGTCGCCTTCGGCGTTCCCCACCGGCACGCGCCCGCCGGCGATCGCGCCGACGACGGTCCCCATGAAGAACGGGGTGAGTACCGACGCGAGCCCGAACATGGTCACGGCCAGGGCACGGCCACTCGCGCGCCGCACGGTGTGCTGGAAAGCGAATCCGGCGCCGCGCAGGACGATCCCGAGCGCGGCGAGGCTCAAAGGGATGAACAGCGTCGAGAAGATCGCCTCGAACGCAGTCGGGAAGCCGGTCCAGAGCACCACGACGACGAAGATCAGCCACACGTGGTTTGCCTCCCAGACCGGCCCGAGCGCCCAGTCGACGAGCTCGCGCGGTCGCCGGCCGCGATCGCCCCCGCCGGCGAGGAGGCTCCATAGCCCGGCGCCGAAGTCTGCGCCGGCGAAGACGGCATAGATCGTCGCTCCGACCCAGAGGATTGCGGCGGCGGCGTTCGCGCTGTTCATCCCGTGGCCTGCGCCGCGAGGTCTGGGGGCGGGCTCGCCTCGGGACTGTAGGGCCCGTCGTCGTCCTGGCCGTCCTCCGTCCGCCAGCGTCGCGACATCGCGCGCAGCGAGATGATCAGCCCCGCCCCGAGCCCGATGTAGAGAAGCAGGATCAGGGTGAAGGTGATCCAGATCCCACCCGCGTTCGTGACCGCATCCGAGGTGCGCATCACGTTGTAGACGATCCACGGCTGGCGTCCGACCTCCGTCACGATCCACCCGCACTCGAGCGCGATGATCGCCAGGACCCCGGAGACGGCAGTCGCGCGCAGGAACCACTTCGACTGCGGGAAGTCCTTCTTCCGCCACCAGCCGACTCCGAGCCAGAGCGCGAGGAGGATCAGCACGCTGCAGATCCCGACCATCGTGTCGAATGCCCAGTGGAGCATCGTGTTCGCGGGCGGGCGGTCGTCGGGCGGGACGGAGTCGAGCCCCGTCACCTGCGTGCTCGTGCTCCAGCCGACGAGGAACGAGTCGAATCCCGGGATCCCGATCCCGCCCTTGACCCCGGTCGGTGTGCACCGGCCGTAGATGTACTCCGTCACGTCGGTCGAGGTCTTCTCGACGCATTCCATGCCCGCGAACTTGATCGGCTGGTCCTTCGCGATCGCGCGGGCCGCGGTATCGCCGACGGCGAACTGAATGGGCGTCACGATGCATGCGACGGTCAGCGGGATCAGCAGCCCGAGCCGGTGGATCCGCTCGCGCCGGCCGCGCAGCATCCCGACCGCATAGATCGACGCCACGAGGAAGCCCGTGACGAGGTACGCGGCGAGGATCATGTGCGGGACCTCGTAGGGCACCGCCGGGTTGAAGATCACCTTCAGCGGCTCGACGGAGGTGACTTTCCCCGTCGTCGGGGAGAACCCCTGCGGCTGGTTCATCCACGAGTTCACCGCGACGACCGAGAACGCTCCGCCGAGGCCGGTGATCACGACGGGCACGCCTGTCCAGAAGTGCGCCCAGGGCGACAGCCGCTTCCACCCGAAGATGTAGATCGCAATGAAGATCGCCTCGAGGAAGAAGAAGATCCCCTCGATTGCGAAGAGCACACCGAAGACCTCGCCGAAGCGCCCGGTGAATGCGGGCCAGAGCAGGCCGAACTCGAAGGAGAGCACCGTTCCCGTCACGGCTCCGACCGCGAAGGTGACGGCGACCGCCTTCGACCAGCGCTGCGCCAGCTTCAGCGCGTCGGCGTCCCCGCGGCGCAGGCCGAGGTAGTTCGCGATCAGCATCATCGCGGGCAGGGCCACTCCGAGCGACGAGAGGATGATGTGGAAGCCCAGCGTGAACGCCATCTGGCTCCGCGCCGCAGCGAGATTCGACGCGTAGATCACGTTCGGACCGCGACTACCTCGGAATCCCCGTCAATCTCCACCGTTGTCACGTGGCACCTCTCTCCGTGGTCGCGCCGCCAGGCATCAAACCAAAAGTCCGGCGTGCCTGCGTACCCGGGCTCGCGGGCCCTCGGGCGGAGGAGCTGCGGACGTTGTCGGCGCCAGGCTACTCGCGGCCGCCTGCCGCGAGATTCGCGAACGTCTACTCTCCGCGGAGGCGTCGGTCGGCGGAGGCGCAACTTGTGATCGGGTTGAGTGAAGGGAGAGCGATGTCCATCACGCCGCATGGATCGAGAGCTCGCATGCGCTCGTGAGCAAGGTCTTCCTCTTCTCGCTGACGGCGGCGCTCAATCCGACGCTGCTCGCCGCGACCACGGTGATGCTGCTCCTTCCGCGACCGAAGCGGCTCCTCCTCGGATACCTCTTCGGGGCGTACACCACGGGCATCCTCGTTGGCCTCGCGATCGAGCACTGGCTGAGCGGCTCGGGCACCGTCAGCACGACCAAGAAGACGGTGAGCCCGGCGATCGACATCACGCTCGGCGTTCTCGCCCTCCTCGTTGCGTTTGCGATTCGAGCCGGCCGCGTCGGCCGGGCGCGCGACCGGCGCAAGCTCAAGCAAGCCGGAAAGCCGCAGAAGACGCCGCGCTGGCAGACGCTGCTGAGCAAGGGGTCGGCGCGCGACACCTTCCTCGTCGGGCTCGTGCTGAGCTTCCCGGGCGCCTCATACCTCGCGGCGCTCACCGAGATCCACAAGCAGAGCCTCTCGACGGTCGCCGTCGTCCTCACGGTGGTCGCGGTGAACCTGATCATGCTGGCGCTGCTCGAGCTGCCGCTCATCAGCTATGCGTTCGCGCCCACGTGGACACCGCTTGCGATCGAGCGGTTCAAGGTGTGGCTCACGCGCCACGGTGGACGCGCCGCCGTGATCGTCGCAACCGTCATCGGGCTCGCCCTCATACTCCGCGGCGTGCTCGAGCTTTCGCTCTGAGCCTCCCGCTCTGAGCTCTACGGCATCAGCGGCTGGAGCAGGCTCACGCGATTCCCTTCGGTGTCGGTGAAGGAGACGAAGCGCCCGACCCCCGGGATCTCCATCGGCTCGCCGAGGATCTCGCCGCCCGCGCCGGCGACCTTGCCGATCGCGTCGTCGAGGTTCTCGACGGCGATCACGACCGAGGGGTGCCGGGCCGGCTGCCCGGGCTCAGGCGGGAAGAACCCGCCGTTGATCGTCCCGGGCGCCTTCGGCCGCCCGTCCTCACCGGATTCGGTCGTCGTTGCAAGGACGTAGCTGCCCATCTCGGGGCCCATGGCCTTCATCTGCCATCCGAACGCGGTTCCATAGAACGCCGAAACGCGCTCGGCGTCCTCGTAGGGCATCTCGAAGTGAACTACGGGATCGGACATGGTCTTGAGGCTCCTTTCGTCTCTCGAGGTCGTGTGCTCGGGAATCAGACGGCGTGTCCGGCGCGGGCGAGCCGCATCAGTGTCTCGTGCGTCCCCTCCGAGCCGGGCCCATCGCCGTTCGGCCGGAGCTGGAGGTAGCGGCCGTCCGGCTGCATCTGCCAGGCGTTTCGCGTGTCGGCGAGGCAGATCTCGAGAATCTCCCAGAGCCGCGCGCGCAGGCGGCGCTCGGAGATGGGCACCGCTGCCTCGACGCGCTTCGAGAGGTTCCGCGTCATCCAGTCGGCCGAGCCGATCAGGAACTCCCCGTCGAGCGGATCGTCGGAGCCCGCGGCGAAGTGGTAGATCCGGGAGTGCTCGAGGAAGCGGCCGACGATGGAGCGGATCCGCATGTTCTCGGTGAGGCCCGGGACGCCGGGGGCGAGGCAGCAGAGGCCGCGGACGATGAGCTCGACCGGCACGCCCGCCTGCGACGCCCGCGAGAGCAAGGCGCAGATCTCGGGATCCTCGAGCTGGTTCAGCTTGGCGACGATCCGTGCCGGCCGCCCGGCCTCGTGGTTTGCAATCTCGCGCTCGATCAGGCGGACGAACTCGGCGCGCATCGTCATCGGCGCGACGACAAGCTTCTCGAAGGTCGGCGTGCGCGAACGGCCTGTGAGGAAATGGAACAGCGTGACGACGTCACGCGTGACCGCCGGATCTGCGGTGAGCAGCCCGACGTCCTCGTACAGCCTCGCGGTGCGGGCATGGTAGTTCCCGGTACCGATGTGAGCGTAGGCGCGGATCCCGCTCTCCTCCTGGCGGATCACGAGCGCGGCCTTGCTGTGGGTCTTGAGCCCGCTCACGCCGAAGACGACATGCGCGCCGACCTTCTCGAGCTCGCGCGACCAGTGGAGGTTCCGCTCCTCGTCGAAGCGCGCGTTCAACTCGATCACGCAGGCCACTTGCTTCCCGGCCTCGGCGGCACGGATCAGGGACTGCACGAACGGCGTGTCGTCGCCGACGCGGTACACGGTCATCTTGATCGAGACGGTCTGGGGGTCGTCTGCCGCCTCGCGGATGAACCGCTCCACGCTCGCGTAGAAGCTCTCGTACGGATGGTGGAGGAGGATGTCCCCGGCACGGATCGCGGAGAAAATGTCTCCGTCGCCCTCGAGCGCCACCGGCGGCAGCGGCGTCCACGGTGGATCGCGCAGGGGCTCGATCTCCAGCGCGGCGATCTCGAACAGGGTCGTGTAGTCGAGGAGCGCCGTCATCTCGTAAACGTCGTCGGCGCCGAGCGCGAACCGCTCCTTCAGCTCCGACGACCATCTCCTCGTCGGCGTCCGGCTGGACCTCGAGCCGCACGACGGGCTCGAAACGACGCTGCTTCAGCTCTCGCTCGACGAGTGCACGTTTGCTCTCGCCGTCGACATCGCCCTCCTCGAGCTCGACCTCGGCGTCCCGGCAGACCCGGAACAAGCTCGCACTCTCGACTCCATCCCCGGGAAGAGCCTGTCGGCGTTCGCCGCGATCACCTCGTCGAGCGCGACGAAGACGCGTGCGGGAGACTCGACGCCGATCCGGACACGCACCCACTGCCGGAGCTCCCGCGGCACCTTCACGCGGACGAGCACCGACTCCGAGGTGACGGGATCCAGCAGCCGGAAAGCCCAGGAGGTCGAGAGGTTCGAGACGTACGGGAACGGATGTGCAGCATCGAGCCCGAGCGGCGTCAGCACCGGTGAGATCTCGGTGTCGAAATACGCCGAGACCTCGTCGTGCTGCTCGCCGCTGAGCTCGCCCAGCCGAGGAGATGAACGCCGTGACCGGCGAGCTCGGGCCGCAGCACCTCGCTGTAGCAGCGCGCTTCGCGCTCGAGCATCGAGTCGATCATCGCCCGCTTCCGCAGAAGCTGCTCGCGCCGCTCCTGGGCGACGAGGCTGCTGTCGTCCGGCATCGGGCGGATGAGCGCGATCCGCTTCATGAAGAACTCGTCGAGGTTCGACGAGAAGATCGCGAGGAACTTCACGCGCTCGAGGAGCGGCGTCCGCTCGTCGAGCGCCTCGTGGAGGACGCGGGAGTTGAACTCGAGCCAGCCGACGTCGCGATCGACCCAGGCCTCGCTCTGCTCGATCGTCTCGGGCCGTCATTGCCTTCCGGGCGTCTGGATCGCTCTCCGGTACCCCGGTCTCGGTTGCTCGGGTTGCGCTCACAGGCGCTAAGCCTAGTTCGCGCCCGGGCGATCGGGGTGCCCGCGATGAACCGGCGACGGGTCACGGACTGGTGGCGAGATGGTGTCGCTCCTGGAAGGCCCGGTTTGGCCGAGGTCCCTCGCTGGTATCACGAGCCGCATGGGCCTCGCGATCGTCGTCTTGACCGTCATCACCGCGGTCTTCTTCGATTTCACGAACGGGTTTCACGACACCGCGAACGCGATGGCGACGACGATCGCGACACGCGCGCTGCGGCCCCGCATCGCGGTCGGCCTCGCTTCGATCCTCAACTTCGTCGGCGCCTTCATCTCGGTGACGGTCGCCGCGACGATCGCGAGCGGGATCGTCGAACAGGCTCAGGTGACGGTGCCGATCATCTTCGCGGGCCTGATCGGCGCGATCCTCTGGAACGTGATCACCTGGTTCCTCGGAATCCCGTCCTCCTCGTCGCATGCGCTCGTCGGCGGTGTCGTCGGATCGGTGATCGCGGGAGTCGGCTCGTCCGCCGTGATCTGGAGCGGGATCGCGTCGAAGGTCGTGATCCCGGCCGTGCTGGCGCCGTTCATCTGCGGCCTCGCCGCGTTCGTCGCGACGACGCTTGGCCTACCGGCTGACGCGCGCGTGCGAAGGCGGAGCGCTCGAAGACGGGCTTTCGCTTCAGCCAGATCGCGTCGAGCTCGATGGTCGCGCTCGCGCACGGCACGAACGACGCGCAGAAGACGATGGGCGTCATCGTGCTCATCCTCGTCGCCGGAGGTAGGCTTGCGCCCGACCGCCGGGATCCCCGTCTGGGTGAAGATCGTGTGCGCGACGGCGATCGCGCTCGGCACCTTCTCGGGCGGCTGGCGCGTGATCAAGACGCTCGGTACGCGGGTCACCGAGATCGAGTCTCCGCAGGGATTCTCGGCCGAGACGGGCTCGGCGACCGCGATCCTCTCGTCCTCGTACTTCGGCTTCTCGCTCTCGACGACCCAGGTCGTCTCGGGCGGGATCATGGGTGCCGGGCTCGGACAAGGCAGGCGGCGTCGTTCACTGGGTCGTCGTTCGGAACATGGTCATCGCCTGGGTGCTGACGATGCCGGCGGCCGGGGTGATGGGCGCGCTCGCCTACGGCGGTGTCGCGAGCTTCTCGAACCCCACGGTCGGAGTTGCCGTCGTCGGGGCCGTCGCCGCCGCGATCCTGATCGGCGATCTTCCTCGCGGCGCGCCGGGACAGCGTCACCGCCGACAATGTGATCGGGCCCGACCAGGCCGCGCCGACCGTTCCGCTGGCGGCGGCAACCGCATGATCGTCGGCTCGCTCAGCGACTACCTGCCGTTCGACGACCTGGCGAAGATCCTCGTCGTCTGCCTCGTCGTCGCGGTGATTGCGCCGAGCGCCGTCTCGGTTGGGGTCATCGGCCTCGACCGCCGGGCGCACGCGGAGGAGAGCCACGACGAGCGGCGCCTCGGGTCTGGCGCTCGATCGTCGTCTCGGTCGCAGTGCTCGCGGCCCTGATCGCCATCGGCATCTACGCGCTCTTCCAGGACTGAGGATGGCCGGCACGGGCCCGCTGCTCATCTGTTACGACGGGTCGGAGGGGGCCCGGGCGGCGCTCGAGGCCGCCTCGAGGCTCTTCAGCGGCGAGGCAGTCGTCGCCTGCTACTGGCAGCCGTTCGCCAGCACCGGGAGGCCCCTCGGGATCCACATTCTCGAGCTGGTGCAGAACGCCGAGACGATCAACGCGCAGGAAGAGGAGCTCGCCGCGCGAGGCTCGCCGCGGAGGGCGCGGCGATCTTGCAGGCGGCGGGGCTCGACGCGGAAGCGCAGGCGAGGGAGATCGACGGCCCGATCGACGAAGCGATCCTGAACCATGCGGACGAGCTCGATGCCCGCGCGATCGTGCTCGGAGCGCGGAGTCGCACGGGCCTCCGCTCGCTGATCCTCGGCAACGTCGCAAACGAGGTCGCCCAGCGCGCGACCCGTCCGGTGTTCCTCGTGCCCTCGGACGAGCTCGCACGAAACCGCCGCGGGCATCCCGGCTAGACGTGAAGGGCTGATCGCGTTAGTCGGAGGGATCGTCGCCGGGTGCTCGCCGGCCCTGGTCGGCCAGGAAGCGCTGGAACTCCGCTCCGAGCTCGTCAGGGGTCGGGATCTCGCTCCCGTCCCGGGTGAGCCCGTAGCCGGGCTCGGGCTCGTCGCGCTCCTCGAGCTCGCGGATGATCGACTCGGTCTGCTCGTCCCCCGAAGTCTGGAAATCGACTGCGGCCTGCACCTCGAGCGCTCGCGCCCGCAGCGGCTCGAGCGACAGGGAGAGCCCGGCCGCTCCTTCCACGGCCTCGAGCAACGCCAGGGACGCGGCGGGGTACTCGAGCTGGGAGAGGTAGTACGGGGTGTGGGCGGCGAAGCCGATCGCTGGGCGGCCTGCCTCCCCGAGGCGGAACTCGAGGAGATGGCCCACGCTTGCCGGAACGAGCACCCTGGTCGGGCCGAACGGCGGGGATCCGAGCAGCTCGGCCGGACGGCCGTGCGAGGTGATCGCAATCGGGCGGGTATGGGGAGCCGCCCAGGGGACGCTGTGCACGCCGACGGTCAGGCGAACATCGAGACGCTCGATCACCATGAGCGCCGCGGCGATGAAGCGCTCCCACTGGATGTCCGGCTCCGGGCCCGAGAGAAGCAGAAACGGGCTGCCGCCGGCGTCTCGGAGGAGCTGCACCTCGAGGGCCGGGGCCTCGTAGCTCTCCCAGCGGTTGGTGTCGAACAGGAGCACCGGCCGGCGTGAGCGGTGGTCGAGCAACTCGTCGACCTCGAACCGGACGACGACTTCGTGCTCGAACGACTCCAGGAGATGCTCTCGCGCGAGCCTGACCGCATGGCCGGCGTCCACGAACCCGTCGAGCGCCTCGATCAGGACGGGTGCCTCGCCGAGTCTCGGCTCGCCGACGAGTTCGAAGAGCTCTGTCGGATCCCGCATATGCCGACCGTACCGAACCCTCGGCAGGTACGGGAGCCAAGGCGGCGGTCACCTCAGCCGAACGTGAACACGTACGCCTCGACTCCGGCCTCGAGGAACGTGATCTCGAACGTGCGGTCGACGATCGATCCCTGCTGCCGAACGAGCTGATAGAGACGCGGCCCGACGAGCGTTCCGTGGCCCTCTCCGTCGACGTCAAGACCTTGGTCGGCGCCTGGAGGGCCTCCGTCGAGAAGGACGCGGAACGGCACCGATGTTCCCTGCTCCTTCGCCCGCAGGACGAGATGGACGTCTCGCGCGTGGAAGCGGAACGCGATCCGGCCGGCGGGCCGATCGAGAACGGCGGCCCGCCCCTGGACTGACCACGTGCCGCCGAGCGCCCAGGAGTTGAGCGGGAGCGGGTCGGGGACCGCGTAGTCGCGGGGCTCGTCGAGGCCGGCGCCGCCCGGAGACGCGAAGCGCCGGCCCTGCTGGTAGCCGAGGTAGGTCTCAGGGCTCTCGAGGTTCATCCAGTCGGCCTGAGCCTCGACGCCGCCCGGGGCCACCGAGACGAGCTCGTCTCCGGCCTCGTCGCCTCCCGCCTCGCGGAGGAGCTGCTGGATCACCCGCTCGCACTCCTCGTACCCGCCCTCGCCGAACTGGTGATGTCGGATGTGACCGTCGGCGCCGGCGATGTAGACGGCGGGCCAGTACCTGTTGGCGAAGGCGTCCCAGACCGCGTAGTCGGGGTCGAGCGCGATCGGGTAGGCGAGGTGCATGGCCCTCGCGGCTTCGCGGACGTTCTCCGGGTCTCGCTCGAACGGGAACTCAGGGGTATGGACGCCGACGACGACCAGCCCCATGTCCGCGTACTTCTCGGCCCATGCGCGGAGGTAGGCGACGGTGCGAAGCCAGTTGATGCAGGTGTACGTCCAGAAATCGGTCAGGACGACCTTCCCTTGCAGCTCTCCCTCCGTCAGGGGCTCGGAGTCGAGCCAGCCGGCCGCCGCCTCGAAGCCGGGGCGGCGGCCCTTGCCCGGCAGCGAGCTCACCCGTGGATTCCGGCGACCTCGAGGACTGCATCGGCGAACGCCTCCGGCGCCTCCTGCGGAAGGTTGTGGCCGATGCCCCCCTCGAGCGTGCGGTGTGAATACCTTCCCGAGAACTTCGCCGCATACGCGCTCGGGTCGAGATGGGGTGCCCCGTTCGCGTCCCCCTCGAGCGTGATCGTGGGCACGGCGATCGTCGGAGCATCGGCGAGCCGCTTCTCGAACGCGTCGTATTCTGACTCGCCTTCCACCAGCCCGAGCCGCCAGCGGTAGTTGTGAATCGTGATCGCGACGTGATCCGGATTGTCGAAGGATGCGGCGCTGCGATCGAAGGTGGCGTCGTCGAAACTCCACTTCGGCGAGGCCGTTCGCCAGATCAGCTTCGCGAAGTCGTGCCGGTTTGCGTCGTAGCCGGCACGGCCGCGCTCCGTGGCGAAGTAGTACTGGTACCACCACTGGAGCTCGGCCTCCGGCGGCAGCGGCTGCTTGCCGGCGGCCTGGCTGCCGATCAGATAGCCGCTCACCGACACGAGCCCCGTGCAGCGTTCGGGCCAGAGCGCCGCGACGATGGCGGCGGTTCGTGCCCCCCAGTCGAATCCGCCGAGGATCGCGGTCTTGAGCTCGAGCGCGTCCATCAGCGCGATCGTGTCGAGGGCCGGTACCACCTGCTCGCCGTTCCGGAGCGTCTCGTCCGAAAGGAAGCGGGTCGTGCCGAAACCGCGGATGTACGGGACGATCACGCGGCACCCGGCAGCGGCCAGGAGTGGGGTCGCCTCTGCGTAGCTGTGGATGTCGTACGGCCAGCCGTGCAGGAGGAGGACGGCTGGGCCGTCGGCCGGGCCGGCCTCGACATAGCCGACGTCGAGCAGGCCGGCCTCGATCTGCCGGGGCGGGCCGAAGGAGCCCTCCGGCACGGTGTCACGGGGGAGAGGAGTGGTTTGGGCGGTGCTGTTCATGACTGGCTCCTTTCTGGGTTCGAGCGGATCTGCCGGAGGACGCGGCAGCGCTCTCAACGGTGCTCGTGCTGACGGCCTCCATGGGCTCGATGTGATCCGGGCGACTCGGGCCTCCAGCCCGGGGCCTCGCGCCGGGATGGAATCTGCCGCAGCATGCCGTGGCGGTGCCGGCCCCGTCGGCCAAGTAGAGCTCCCTTGTACTGACTCCGACTCATCGACGCCCCTCCCCTCAGGGGTGACAGCCCGGCCGGATCCTATGCGAATCGATGCGTTTGCGGGAGAAAGCCATCGCGAGTGGTATCCTCTCGCCATGCGCGCTACCATCGACAAGGCAGGGCGACTGGTAATTCCGAAGCAGCTCCGCGACGAGCTCGGGCTTCGGCCCGGCCAGGTAGAGGTGAGCGCCTACGGCACGGGCTTGCGCGTCGAGCCTGTGCTGGGGGAGGAGTCACTGGATAAACGCGACGGCAGGCTGGTGATTCCCGCTTCGGGCGTTCAGATCGACGACGACCTCGTACGGGCGCTCCGCGATGCCGGCCAGAGGTAGCGCGCCGGAACTGCTCGTCGATACGAGCGTTGCCGTGGCCCTCGCGATCGTCGACCACTCCCATCACGAGAGCACGTCTTCCGCGGTTGGCACCCGCCGGCTGGGGCTCGCCGGTCATGCGGCGTTCGAGACGTTCTCCGTCCTCACCCGGCTGCCGGCGCCGGCGCGTCGAGCCCCCGCGACCGTCGCGCACCTGCTCGCGGAAAGTTTCCCTTACACCAGATTTCTCGGGCCCCAGACGGCGGCCTCTCTGCTCACAGCTCTCGCCGCCGTGGACATCGCCGGTGGTGCGGTCTACGACGCGCTCGTCGGTGCCTGTGCGGTCGAGCACGGGATCGTGCTCGCAACACGAGATCGGCGGGCCCTCGAGACCTATCGGGCGCTCGACGTTCGCGTTGAGTTCCTCGCTTGAGGCGACCTCGAGGAACGCGCACGAGATCTTCGATAGCTTCGCCGTTGTCGCGTGATCATCGATCGAAGGGGGATGATGTCCAACCTCGCCGAGTTGCTCGAACGCAACCGCGCCTTCGCGGCGAGCGACCTGCGGTCGCACGCGCCGAGGCTTCCGTACCTGCCGCACAGGAGCCTCTACATCGTCACTTGTGTCGACCCGCGCACCGACCCTGCCGTCTTTCTCGGGCTCGAGTTCGGTGACGCGGTCGTCGTCCGCACAGCAGGAGGGCGCGTGACGCCGGCCGTCGTGCTCGGGGTCGCCTACATGAGCTACCTCGTCGAGACCCAGGCGCCCGAAGGGCCGTACTTCGAGGTGGCAGTCATCCACCACACCGATTGCGGCACAGGCCTCCTCGAGGACGAGGCGTTTCGAACTGAGTTCGCAAAACGGACGCGGTGCGACGAGCGGGCTCTGGCCGGCCTGCCCGTCACCGATCCGCACCAGACAGTGCGAGCCGACGTCGAGAGCTTGCTCGCAGCGCCCGAGATCTCTCCCCGGATCACCGTCTCCGGCCACGTGTACGACGTCGGGACCGGGCTCGTGTCCACCGTGATCGAAGCAACGGCCCCCGTCGCAGGGCTCCGCTTGGAAGAGGCCCTGGACCGGGTAACCACGATGGAGGCATGCCCGTAAGCGCCTCGGAACGAGATGTCGCTCGAGAAGCGGCGCGTGTCGACGACCGGCACGATGAGAGCCGCAGCTCCGCGACGGCCGGTGCTGCCTCGAACCAGTGGTTCGAATCCGATCCGCTGTGGTTCCAGCGCGCCGTCTTCTACGAGATCCATCTCCGCGGCTTCTCGGACGGGAACGCCGACGGCAGCGGCGACTTCCAGGGACTCGCCGAGAAGCTCGACTACCTGCAGTGGCTCGGAGTCGACTGTATCTGGCTGCTCCCGATGTATCCCTCGCCGCTCCGTGACGGCGGGTACGACATCTCCGACTACTACGGAATCCATCCCGACTACGGGACCCTCGACGACTTCCGCACCTTCATCGACGCCGCCCACGAGCGCGGGATCCGCGTGATCGCGGACCTCGTCGTGAACCACACCTCGAGCGACCACCCCTGGTTCCAGGAATCGCGGGCCGACCCGGGCTCGCCGAAGCGCGACTGGTACGTGTGGTCGGATACGCCCGACCGGTACCCGGATGCGCGCGTGATCTTCGTGGACACCGAGCCGTCGAACTGGACGTGGGACCCGGTCGCGGGGCAGTACTACTGGCACCGCTTCTTCGCACATCAGCCCGATCTGAACTTCGACAACCCGGAGGTGCAGCAGGCGATCCTCGACGTGCTGCGCTTCTGGCTCGACCTCGGCCTCGACGGCTTCCGGCTGGACGCCGTCCCCTACCTGTTCGAACGCGATGGGACGAACGGCGAGAACCTGCCGGAGACGCACCAGTACCTGCGCCGCGTCCGCGCCGAGGTCGACGCGAACTACCCGGACCGGGTGCTGCTCGCAGAGGCGAACCAGTGGCCGGCCGACGTCGTCGCCTACCTCGGAGACGGCGACGAGTGCCACATGGCGTTCCAGTTCCCGATCATGCCGCGGCTCTTCATGGCGATCCGCCGAGAGGATGCGACGCCGATCGCGGACATCATCGAGCAGACCCCCCCGATCCCGGCGAACGCCCAGTGGGGGCTTTTCCTGCGCAACCACGACGAGTTGACGCTCGAGATGGTCACCGACGAGGAGCGCGACTACATGTGGTCCGAGTATGCGAAGGATCCCCGGATGAAGCTGAACGTCGGGATCCGGCGCAGGCTCGGGCCCCTCCTCGACAACGACCGGTCGGTGGTCGAGCTCCTGACCGCGATCCTGTTCTCGCTGCCCGGCAGCCCGATCCTCTACTACGGCGACGAGATCGGGATGGGGGACAACATCTTCCTCGGCGACCGAGACGGCGTACGGACGCCGATGCAGTGGACCGGTGACCGGAACGGCGGCTTCTCGCGGGCGGACTTCGCGCAGCTCTACCTGCCGCCCCTCATGGATCCGGTGTACGGCTACCAGGCCGTGAACGTCGAGGCGCAGCTTCGGACCTCGACCTCGCTGCTTCGCTGGGTGCACCGCTTCATCGCGCTGCGCAAGCAGCACGTCGTCTTCGCGCTCGGCTCCTACGAGGCGCTCCGGCCCGCGAATCCCCGGATCTTCGCGCACATCCGCCGCTTCGAGGACGAAACGGTCATGTGCGTGCACAACCTCGCCCGCTCGGCACAGCCCGTCGAGCTCGACCTGTCTCGATTCGAGGGGCGGGTGCCGGAGGAGATGCTCGGGAACACGCTGTTTCCGCGGATCGGCGAGCTCCCGTACCTGCTGACGCTTCCGGGGCGGGCGTTCTACTGGTTCCGGCTGCTCGAGGAGGCTGCATGACCGCACTGCTGACGGCGCTCGACGAGACGGCGCTGATCGAGCACCTCCGCGTGCAGCGCTGGTTCGGAGCGAAGTTGCGGGAGATCGCCGGAGCCCGCGTTCTCGACGAGGGCGCGCTCGGCGTGGATCTGCTCGAGACGATCGTCGAGGTCAGCTACGGCGCTTCGGACCACGAGATCTACGAGCTCGTGACCCGCAGCGATCCGGAGCCGGAGCCCCACGACGCCGTTGCCGATCCTGCGTTTGTCGAACGGCTCTTTGCGCTCCTTCGCGAACGAGACGAGCTTCCGACCTCGGACGGCGTGATCGAGTTCTGCTCGCCCGAGGGCTCGACGTTGCTCGCCGGCCACGTCGCGGTTCGTCCCGTCGAGCTCGAGCAGTCGAACTCGTCGGTGATCGTCGACAACGCCTTGATCGTCAAGGTCTACCGGCGGCTCGAGGCAGGCACGAACCCGGAGCTCGAGATGCTGCGTTTTCTCGGGGCGCACGGATACCCGTACGCGCCGAAGCTCGAGGGCTGGTGGAGCTACAGCGGCCCCTCGCTCGGCACGACTCTCGGAATCGTTCAGGACCTCGTCCCCGACGCGGTCGACGGGTGGACGCTCGCGCTCGCAGAGCTCCGCGACCGTCCGGACGAGTTCCTTGCGCGTGTTCGCACGCTCGGGGCGGTGATCGGAGAGCTCCATTGCGTCCTCGCCTCCGATCCGACCGATCCGGCGTTCGCGCCCGAGGAGGTGAGTGCGGAGGCTCTCGCACTGCTCACGGCCACGGTCGACGACGAGATCGACGAGGTGTTCGGCTCGCTGCCGGAGAGCGACGAGCTCGCCCCGATCGCAGGTCAGGGAGAGGCCGTTCGCGAGCTGCTGCGCGGGCTCTCGTCGATCGGCTCCGTCGGCCGCAGGATCCGGAACCACGGCGACCTGCACCTTGGCCAGGCGCTCTGGTCGGGGGGCCGGTGGGCGATCGTCGACTTCGAGGGCGAGCCGGCCCGCGCGCTGCCGCAACGGCGGCAGAAGAGCTCGCCGCTTCGCGATGTCGCCGGCATGCTCCGCTCGTTCACCTATGCGGCGCGGATCGCGGAGGTCCGCGATCCGGACGTCGAGGCGCGGGCGCGCGAAGGCTTTCTCGCCGCATATCTGGAGGCGATGGGGTTGAGCGGTGTTCTGCCGCAGGGAGAGACCGTGGGGAAGCTCCTGCGGATCTTCGAGCTCGAGAAGGCGGTGTACGAGCTCCGCTACGAGCTCGCGCACCGTCCGGACTGGGTTTCGGTTCCGGTAGCCGGCATCGTCTCCCTGCTCGACGGCGAGGGGACCTGATCCGGTTTACGTTCGATCGTCCAGGGAACCCTATTCCCTGTGGTGGAGCCTGGATATGCGGTCTCGCGAGCAGCCGGCCGGTTGCAGCCGAGAGCCGAGTCCGAGACCGAGAAGGAGCGCACGGACAGGCAGCTCATCGAGCTCCTCACCGAGCTCCGCGTTGCGCTGCCGGGCGCGCAGATCCTGCTCGGTTTCCTGCTCACCGTGCCCTTCGCGACACGATTCGGAAGGGTCGGCCGCGTCGATCGAGTCGCTCTCTTCGCCTGCCTGCTCCTCACCGCATCCGGCACGGTGCTCCTGATGGCGCCCTCGGTCTATCATCGCCTCCGCTGGGAGCAGGGCGGGAAGTCAGACGTGATCCTCGTCGCGCACAGGTTCTTCCTGATCGGAACCGCGTTTCTCTCGGCGGGCATCGCGGTTGCGGTGTTTCTCGTCGGTGACGTCCTCTTCGGCGCCCTTGCGGGGCTCGCAGCCGCGCTTCTGATCGGCGGCACAGTAGGCGCAACGTGGTATGTGCTCCCGGCCTCGCGCTCGCGGGAGCCCTCGGTCCGTGAGCGCGAGTAGCTCTCGCTCCTGACCCGCACGTTCGGTCCTCGCCGATCGCGGGTAGTGGTTGCGACGTGCTCGTCACAAGAGGAGAGACGTCGTTACGGAAGTGAGCCGGGGCACGCGGGCCCTGCCCGGCGGAGAGACGGAGGAGCGCAGGCTCGCGGCCGAGCAGGCTGCATTGCGGCGGGTCGCCACCCTCGTCGCCAGCGACCCACCGCCCGACAGGGTCTTCCAGACGGTCACCGAAGAGGTTTGCGTCCTGCTCGGGCTTCGCACCGCCGTCCTCCACCGGTTCGAGACTGCCGAGACTTCCACGATCGTCGGGAAGTTCGGCGATCCCACCGGGCATTTCGAGCCGGGCAATTCGATCGCACTCGAAGACGGAGCAGCGCTCAGGGTCTTCCAGACCGGTGCGCCCGCACGGGCCGACTACGACGAGCTGCGCGGGCCGGGGGCTGCGGAGCTTCGGGCACTCGGTTTCCACGGAGGGGTCGGCGTGCCGATCAGCGTCGCCGGCGAGACGTGGGGCGCGCTCGTGGTCGCGCTTCGAGCCGCCGAGGTCCTGCCGTTCGAGACAGAACGCCGCCTCCAGGAGTTCGCGGAGCTCGTCGCCCTGGCGGTCGGGAGCGCCCAGGCCCGCGACGAGCTCGCGGCATCGCGGCTCCGGATCGTCGAGGCCGGCGATGCCGCCCGGCGGCGAATCGAGCGGAACCTCCACGACGGCGCGCAGCAGCGGCTCGTTGCGCTCTCGATCGAGTTGCGCATGGTCCGCGCCCGGATCCGAACCGATCCGGCGAAGGCGGAGGAGCTCGTCGAGCAGGCCTCCGAGGAGCTCGCGGAGGCGCTCGAGGAGCTGCGCGAGCTGGCCCAGGGGATTCATCCGACGCTCCTCACCGACCGTGGCCTCGGCGCTGCGCTCGAGGTGCTGGCCGCGCGAACGCCCATTCCCGTGGCGCTCGACCTGGAGCTCGAGGGGCGGTTGCCGCCGTCGATCGAGGCGACGGCCTACTACGTCGTCTCCGAAGCGCTCGCGAACGTGGTGAAACACGCGGCTGCGAGCTCGGCCACCGTGCGCATCGCGAAGAGGCCCGGTTGCGTCGGCGTCGAGGTCGCAGACGACGGACAGGGTGGCGCGGACCTGCGTTTCGGGTCCGGTCTCGCGGCCTCTGCGACCGGGTCGAGGCGCTCTCCGGCAGGCTCGAGGTCGAGAGCTCCTCAGGTCGTGGAACGCGGGTCGGCGCGGAGCTCCCCGTCGAATGAAGCTCACGTTCCTCGTCAGCAACGTCGAGGACTCGACCGGCCTGCTTGCTCGCCTCGGCAGCCGCCTAGCGACCTGCTTCGAGCTTCACAGCGGCTCCAACGGGAGGCGGTCGAACGTGCAGGAGGGCGCGAGCTCGACCTGCGCGCCGACGAGCTCTTCTGCGTCTTCGACGATCCCGGGCCCGCGGCCGCTGCGGCGATCGCGATCCAGGTCGCGTTCGAGGCACATGCGTGGCCGGCCGGAGAGCAGGTCCGGGTCCGGATCGGCATCGCCAGCGGCGAGGCCGAGCGCGAGGAGCATGGATACGTCGGCATCGACGTACACCGCGCGGCGCTCATCGCGGATGCCGCACACGGCGGTCAGGTGCTGGTCTCGGAACAGGTGGCGGGGGAGCTCGACGACGAGACGCGAGACCTCGGCCGATTCGACTTCAAAGGGCTTCCGGCTCCCGGCCGCATCTTCCAGCTGCTGGCCGAGGGGCTCCCGACCGAGTTCCCGCCGCCCCGCCATGTCAGCCCGCACGACGATGCCCTCCGCGCCGTCGTCGCCGACGACTCGACCCTGATGCGCGAGGGCCTCGCACGACTCCTCGAGGACTCGGGGATCGGGGTGGCGGGGGTGGCGCGTGACGCCGATGAGCTCATGCTGAAGGTCCGGAGCTACCACCCGGACGTCGCGATCGTCGATATCCGCATGCCGCCGACACAGACCGACGAGGGGATTCGCGCCGCCCGCGAGATCCGCGCCCGCCATCCCGAGACCGGCGTGCTCGTCCTCTCCGAGCACGTTGCCCACACCTATGCGGCGGAGCTCGTCGGAGACAGCGCGGAGGGCGTCGGCTACCTGCTCAAGGACCGCGTGGCCCAGGTCGAGGACTTCACCGCCGCCGTACGGCGCGTTGCCGCGGGCGGATCTGCGCTCGATCCGCTCGTCGTCGCCGAGCTCGTCGGCCGAACACGCGCGCACGATCCGCTCGCCCGGCTCTCACCCCGCGAGCGCGAGGTGCTCGAGCTGATGGCGGAGGGTCGGAGCAACCACGCGATCGGCGGACGGCTCTACATCTCGCCCCGCGCGGTCGAGAAGCACGTCACGAGCATCTTCGCGAAGCTCGGACTTCCCGCCGCGACCGAAGACCATCGCCGGGTGCTGGCCGTGCTCAGGTTCCTCGGCTCCTAGGACACAGGGAGCGGTAGTGTCTGCGCGCGGCCACAGCCGATCGAGGGGCTGATCAGGATCGACGCGGTCACGGACGGGCGGAGAGCCGTGGATCCGTCCGCGCTCGTCAGCTCGAGCCGACAGACCGAATGAGGGGCGGTGACCGTCTTCCAGAAGTACTGCCCGCTCAGCCGGCGGGAGCCGTTACGTGCCCAGCGGCCGTCGACCCGCGAGTACGAGGTGAGCGTCACCGCCGCCGTGGGTGCCGAGCCTGCTGAGGTCCTCGTCGCCGTCAACACCGCGCGGTACTCGAGGGTCGCGACCGATCCAACGGTCTTCGCTGCCGCGGTCTGCCTGCCGGAGGCACCGGCCGGTGCCGCGATCGAAAGCGCCGCGACGACGAGTGTCAGGAGCCAAGCCAGTTTCCGTCTCATCGAGAGCCTCCCTTTCTTCGGTGTCCGGCAAGGCTGCCTGGCCGCGAGCGCTTGCCGGATACGGCTCTCACGGCAGGCGGCCTCGGGCTAACCGAACCTCGTCCGTAGAACCAGTGCGGCCGATCGGCTAAGCCGAGCTCCGCTGAAAGGTCTGGAGAGGCCGAACCAGTGCGTGAGGCCGGCCCCGGCGCCGGGCTCTTCCCGCTGCGGATCTGGCGGGCGCTTCGCGACCACGCGTACGGGCCCAACTGACCGCTTCCGTGGCGCCAGCAGGCTTGCTCCGGGAGATATCGTGTCCTTTGCCAGTGACACGGAGAGGGGAGAGGACATGAGCGGACAGACCGAGACTGCGATCCTTGCCGGTGGGTGCTTCTGGGGGATGCAGGACCTGATCCGGAAGCGGCCCGGCATCATCTCGACGCGCGTCGGTTACACCGGCGGCGACGTTTCGAATGCGACCTATCGGAACCACGGCACGAACGCCGAGGCGATCGAGATCGTGTTCGACCCTGAGCAGACCTCGTACCGCGACATCCTCGCGTTCTTCTTCCAGATCCACGACCCGACGACCCTGAACCGCCAGGGCAACGACGTCGGCCTGAGTTACCGCTCGGCGATCTTCTACCTCGACGACGAGCAGCGTCGTGTTGCCGAGGACACGATCGCGGATGTCGAGGCCTCGGGCCTCTGGCCGGGGAAGGTCGTGACCGAGGTCGAGCCCGCTGGTCCGTTCTGGGAGGCCGAGCCCGAGCATCAGGACTACCTCCAGCGCTACCCCCACGGCTATACCTGCCACTTCCCGCGCCCCGGCTGGGTGCTCCCGCGCCGGGCTGACGCGGTCACGACGTCCTGATGCGGCCGCTCCGGGCGGGGAGCTTTCGCTTCCCGCCCGGAGCGCCGGAGCTCCGCGGTTACGACCCGACGTAGATCGTGACGGTCACCGCGCTCCTCGGAGCGCTGCTCGTCGGCCCCGTCGTCACCTTCGTCATGTCGATTGCGAGGTACTCGCGTCGTCCTGTCGCCGGTGGCCGGGCTGAACTTCGCCTGGAGCTGGTGCGGCGAGCCGTTCGGCTGTTCGGCCCGACATCGTGTCGATTCCAGGTGTCAAGTCGACCATGTTGCGAAGTGGTTGCGGAGTTGTGTCGATCCTCGAACCCGGCTCGGGCAGCTGAAAGCGTGCGCCGCGGCCGTCTAGGATTGCTCGCCGTGACCGGGGCTACCGACCGCGACGGGGGTGGCGCGGGGCCAGGCCGGTGGCGTCGCATCCTCGCACGGCGTAGCCAGGCGCTCGATTCGTTTGCCGTCGCGGGCCGGAACCCCCAGCTTCGGCTGATGCTGATCGCGCGCCTCGCGACCGTCACCGGCCGTTGGGCGTCGGCCGTGGCGCTCGCGGTGTACGCCTACGACGCAGGCGGCGCGACCTATGTGGGCGTGCTCGCGAAGGTCTTCAGCGTGCTCCAGAGCTGTTTCGTCGTCTCGATCGGCCTCGGCGCGGCGCTCGCACCGGTTCTCGTCGCGTGGATCGGGATCCGCGGGGCGCTCCTTGCGAGCGGCGCGGTACTGCCTGTGCTCGTGATCCTGCTCTGGTCGCGCCTCGTCCCGCTCGACACCTCCGAGCTCCAGTCCGAGGAGGTCGTGAACCTGCTCCGTTCGCTGCCCATCTTCGCCCCGCTCGAGCTGCCGGCGCTCGAGCGCCTCGCACGAGCGGTGGTCGGCGTCGCGGCCGAGGCGGGGGAGACGGTGATCGCCGAGGGTGAGCACGGCGACCGGTACTACGCGATCCGCGACGGCGAGTTCGAGGTCTCGATCGCGGGTGAGATCGTCTCCCGGCTCGGCCCGGGCGAAGGATTCGGCGAGATCGCATTGCTCCGCGACGTCCCGTGCACCGCCACCGTCACCGCGCGGTCCGCGGCCCGGCTCTATGCGCTCGAGCGCGAGCAGTTTCTCGAGGCTGTGAGCCAGTCACCGCCGAGCGCGGACGCGGCCGAGAACGTGATCGACATGCGCCTCGGCTCGCTCCGCGCCGGGCTCGCGACGCTCTAGCGTCCGGGCTGGGTGTCGCTCTTTCAGGATCGCTGTCCGCGGGGTCCGGGCACGGTCCGCCACCTTTCCCGGGGCGAGGCGGAGACGCGTTGCCACCGGCATCGGGCGTGGACGAGCCGTCACGGTTTCGTTCCTGTACCTGACCCCGCCTTACTTGTCGCGGAAACAGCACGAATTGCAGGACTTCGCCTGTTGCCTGAGTGCGTGATCTTTCAGTTTCGTTCCACGGCTGTCTCACTTCTGAGGCAGTACCTGACCCCGCCTCACGACCCTGCAGGAGGGTGCGATTCCGGCCTCGCGGAGCGCCAGGCCGGGGGCCGGGTGCGCGAAATCCGGGCTCGGCTCAGGCCGGGGGTCCCGAGCCGAGCTTCACGGATGCGCTTTGCGACTGGCCGCCGGTATTGAGGTAGCCGAGCTTCACCGAGTCGCCGGGGTGGTGGCCGAACATGATCTTGCTGAGCGCGGACGGCGTGTCGGTCGCGTGGCCGTCGATCGAGGTGATCACGTCACCGGGCTCCAGGCCGGCCTTCTCGGCTGCCTCGCCCGAGAGGACGTTCGCGACCGCGACCCCGTTCGTCGAGGAGGTGCTGCGCCCGAAGAAGCCGAGCCCGCCGTCGGCGGAGGCGCCGATCGTGATCCCGAGGAAGGCCGTTTCGCCGATGTGGACGACCGGCGAGCCGTGGCCGGCGACGATCCCCTTGCCGACCGCGACGGCCTCGTTGATCGGGATCGCGAAGCCCGAGCCGCTGGCGCCGCTGAAATCGAAGCCGCTGGAGCCGGCGGTGTCGATGCCGATCACCCGGCCGCTCGCGTCGACGAGCGGGCCGCCGGAGTCGCCGGGCTGGATCCCGGCGTTCGTCTGGATCAACCCCGAGAGCTGCTCTGTCGTTCCGGCGGAGTCGTCGGCGGCGGTCACCGACTGGTTGAGGCCGGTGATCGCCCCGCCCGCGCTCGAGGGCGAACCGCCCGTTCCGCCGGCGTTCCCGACTCCGACGACGGCGTCGCCGACGTGGAGCTTCGCCGAGTCGCCGAGCTTGGCGGTCGCGAGTCCCGAAGCGCCCTCCAGCTGGAGAACTGCGAGATCGTGCGTCGGGTCGTAGCCGACGACGTCTGCCGTGTAGGTCTTGCCGTTTCCGACGTCCGTCGCCGTGATCTGCGTTGCCCCGTCGATCACGTGGTTGTTCGTGAGGACGATCCCGTTCGCGCTGACGACCACGCCGGTGCCCGCGCCGGCGCCGCTCTGGTAACCGAACGTCGAGTTGATGTCGACGAGGGCGGAGTTGACGTGCGCTGCGATCGCCGCTGGATCCGACGGTCCGCCGCCGGCGTTCGACGTCGAGCCGGAGGGTGCGGTGCCGAACGAACCGCTGAAGCCGCCCGAGCTGCCCGCGTTGGGCGAGCCCTGGTTGGACGGGCTCTGACCGGCTGACCCCTGGCCGGCTGAGCCCTGGCCGAAGCCGTTGCCGAAGCCGTTCTGCGCAGGGGTCGTCGCAGCGGGGGCGGAGGCGCTCACCTGCGTGGAGGCCCAGAGCTCGTGGTCGATTGCGGCGCCTGCAGCCCCGGCGGCGAGGACGAGGAGCATCGCGCCGATCCCGAAGAGCACCGCCCGGCCCCGTCTTTTTGCAGGTGGCTCGGAGGGCGGCGTCGAGCCGGGCGGAGGGCCGAGGGGCGGCGTTCCGAAAGATGGCGGGGTTCCGAAGGGCGGCGTTCCGAAGGGGCGAGGCGTCTCACCGAACTGGCTTCCCTGATCGCTCATCGTTTGTCTCCCCCTCGATCTCGTTTGCTGTCTGGCCCGGCGGGGCCCCGGCTCTCACCAGGAGAGCAGGTGAGTTTCAACGTCTCCTTAAGAGATACCTACCCGCCGCTGATCGCCGCAATCACCTCGACGTGGGAGCCGGCGCGTACGGGTGTCTCGAGGCCGGCGCGCTCCTCGTCGACATAGACGTTGATATGCGCGCGCAGCGCCGGGCCGGGCTCGCAGAGGCGGTCGCGAACGCCGGGCCAGCGGCGGTCGAGCTCGTCGATCGCGTCGAGAACGGTGGCGCCGCTGACGTCGACTCGCCTTGGGAGATCCTGGAAAAGGGGGACGAGCGTGATCGGGAGGCGTAGCTCGGCCATGGTCAGACGTCCGCGACCACGGCCTCGACAGACCAGACCGGCGGAAGATAGCCGGCGAGCTCCGTCCAGTTCTCTCCGTCGTCGGTGCTCGCGAAGACCTGGCCCGTGCTGGTGCCGAAGTAGAGCCCCGGATCCTCGTGATTGTCGAAGCTCATCGCGGCCCGGAGCACGCCGAGATGCGCGTCGCGCTGAGGCAGCCCACGCTCGAGCCGGTGCCAGCTCTCGCCGCCGTCGCGCGTCCGCCACACCGCGGCCCGTCCTTCCGGCATGCAGCGAGCCTGGCCAGGGTCGAGCGGGATCACGTAGAACGAGTCACGGTCGTTCGGATGGACGGCTGCGGCGAACCCGAACTCGCTCGGCAAGCCGTCGGTGATCTCGAACCACGAGTGCCCGCCGTCGTCCGAGCGATGCATCCCGACGTGGTTTTGCTGGTACATCCGGTTCGGATCGAGCGGAGAGCGGACGAGCCGGTGGACGCAGAAGCCGACCTCCTCGTGAGGGCGCGGCCAGTCGGCGCGGAGGCCGCGATTGCGTGGAGCCCAGCTCGTGCCGCCGTCGGCGGTCTCGAAGAGCCCGACGCCCTGCACGATCGTCCAGAAGCGCAGCGGGTCGGTGAAATCCGGGGTGATCGCCGAGATCCCGAGATGGCCGGGGGGCTGGTTGGCGGGGTCGTCCCATTCCTCGCTGCCGGGCTGGCCCGCAAGCGTCGTCAGGAGCGACCAGCTCTCGGCCCCGTCGGCGCTCTCGAAGATCCCCGGTGCCTCGACCCCGGCGAGCACGCGCCCGTCGATGACGGCAAGGGACGAGATCTTCGAGACCTTGCGTCCGTCGCCGTCCGGGTAGTTGAGGCCTTCGCTCGAGAGCGCCCACGTCTCGCCGAGATCGGCGCTCCGCCAGACCACCGAGCCGTGCCACTCGCTCGCCGCCGCGGCATACAGGGAGCCGGACGCGGGATCCGAGACGGCGTGGTAGACGGGCCAGCTCTCGCAGAGCGGTCCACGAATCGCCCAGTCGCGGCGGTCGGCGTCGCTTTCGAAGAGGAAGAGCCCCTTTCGTGTTCCCACGAGCAGAAGCGTCCGCAGCATGTTCCGATTCACCTCCGAGGTCGAGCTTTCATTGCCGGAGGTATAGACCCTCCAGCGGCCCGGGATTCATCGGTCGCCGCTCGGATCGCCGGCAGGGCCGCATACGCATACGTCTCGATTCTCCCCTGACCTAGCTCCTGCCGGTCCAAAAAAGTGAAGCCCGACCAGCGTTGCCGCTGCTCGGGCCTCGACCCCCGTCACGACCGAAGCCGACTCTGAGGATCGCGCTCCGCCACCGAAGTGGTTGAACGCCGTGGCAAGATAGCCGAGCTCGAGGGTCACCGCCGGCCGCCCACGGGCAAACTTGCCGCTCTTTGCGGCCTTCGCATCGGCCTTCGCAGCCGGCGCGGTCCGGGAGGGGCGCTCTTCTCCGCGAGGGCCGGGGAAGCGCCAGAAACCCGGTCCTCACGGCCCGGCCCGTGCCGGCTGCCGATGTGACGTCTTCGTTCCCTCCCGACGGACCGGCAAAACCTCGCCCGGACCTGGTTTCACCGGGGACCGGAGTGGCAAGACTTCGAGCATGGCCCGCAGGGTTCTCGTTGTCGCAACCTCCAATGTCGATCCCGACGAGGTGTCGGCGGCGGTCGCGGACAGGACGGAAAATGCCGAGGTTCGGGTCGTCGCGCCGGCGTCGGGGCTCTCGCGCCTCGACTGGCTCGCGAACGCCGAGGACGACGAGCGCACGGACGCAGCCGCCCGGGCCGAGGATGTCGCCGACGCGATCCCCGCCGACCGGGTGGACGCGAAAGTCGGGGACACCGACCCGGTCCAGGCGATCGACGACGCGGTTCGGACGTTCGATCCCGACGAGGTGCTGCTCGTGACGAGGCCTGACGACGACGTGAGCTGGCTCGAGTCCGGCACCGGCGAATCCGCAAGGCGCAGGTTCGACGTCCCGGTCACGCACATCGTCGTTCCCTGACGCCGGAGGAGAGTCTCAGCGCGGTTCGGCCTTATGGGTGATGAGCCGCGCGCTCCGGCCGTGGGTGACGAAGCTGAACGACCAGCGGATGATCACGACCAGCCGGTTCTGGAAGCCCACGAGGTACCAGAGGTGAACGAGGAGCCAGGTCATCCAGGCGACGAAGCCGCTGAGCCTGAGCCCACTGACATCGGCGACCGCGGAGGCGCGGCCGATCGTGGCGAGGTTGCCCTTGTCCTTGTACTCGAACGGGGGCGTCGGCTCCTGGCCGGCGAGCCGCGCGCGCACGACCGCGGCGGCGTAACGACCCTGCTGCATTGCCGCCGGGGCGACACCGGGCAGCGTGAGCGGGGCCCCGCCGGCGTCGCGGACCCGAACCATGTCGCCCAGCGCGAAGACCTCGGGATGGCCGGGGAGGGTCAGGTCGCGCTCCACCGTGATCCGTCCGGCGCGGTCGAGCTCGGCGCCGGTGAGCTCGCCGAGGCGGGTCGCCAGCTCGGATGCGGTGACGCCGGCCGCCCAGATCACGGTGCGCGCGCGGACGCGCTCCGTACCGCCGCCGGGACTCTCGACCGTAACCCCGCCTGCGTCCACGCCGGTAACGACGTGCCCGAGGAGCGGCGTGACGCCGAGTCGTTCCAGCGAGCGCGTCGCTTTCGCGGAGAGCGACGGCGGGAAGCTCGTGAGGATGTGGTCTGCGGCCTCGACGAGCATGATCCGAGCGTTTCTCGGGTCGATCGCGCGGTAGTCCCCGTGGAGGGTGTCGCGGGCGAGCTCGGCGATCTGTCCCGCCATCTCGACCCCGGTCGGGCCCGCGCCGACAACGACGAACGTGAGCCATTCGGTGCGACGCGCGGCGTCGAGCTCGAGCTCGGCAGCCTCGAACGCCTCCAGCAGCCGGCTGCGCACGACGAGTGCACTCTCGAGCGATTTCACCTCGGCCGCCTGCTCCGCCCAGTCGTCGTGGCCGAAGTACGAGTAGCGCGACCCGCCGGCCACGAGGAGCGTGTCGTAGGGCAGGTACTCGGGCGCCGGAACGTCTTCCGCGGAACGCAGTATCAGGCGCCGCGAATCGAGGTCGAAGTCGGCCACCTCTGCCATCACGACGTGGACGTTCTGGCGGCGCTTGAAGATCGTGCGCAGCGGGTAGGCGATGTCTCCCGGTGAGAGGGCGCCGGTTGCGACCTGGTAGGTGAGCGGCTGGAAGAGATGGAAGTTCCGGCGGTCGACGAGAGTGATCTCCGCGGGAGCCTTGGCGAGCCGCATCGTCGCCTGAAGGCCCCCGAAGCCTCCCCCGACGACGACGACGCGATGTGCTCGGGGCTCGCTCACGCAGCGAACCTAGCCAAGAACCGCTCTCAGCCAGCGGCCTGGGCGGCCTGAAGCTCGGCGAGGCGCAGTTCGAGGAAGCGCCGCTCCGGCCCAGAGTGGACAAGCTCGAGGGCCTGCTCGTACGCGGCCGCCGCCTCGTCGACGCGCTCGAGCCGGCGAAGAAGCTCGGCCCGGGTGGCGTGGAGGTAGTGGTAGCGGTCGAGGTCGAGCCGGTCGGTCAGCGCGAGCGCCTCGTCGAGGCGGCCCGACTCGGCAAGAGCGGCTGCGCGGTTCAGCTCGACGACGGGCGATCCGGTGAGCGCCGCGAGCTCTCCGTAGAGCTCGGCGATCCGCGGCCAGTCGGGCGGATCCCCGACGTGCAGGGTCGCGATCTCCGCCTGGAGGGTGTAGGGCCCTCGGCCGCCGAGGGCCGTCGCACGGTCGAGCGCGACCTGCCCCTCAGCGAGCAAGCGGTGGTCCCAGAGAGTGCGGTCCTGGTCGCGGAGCAGCACGACCGCCCCGTCGGCGAAGCGCGCCTCCCGGCGGGCGTCGTTCGCGAGCATCAGCGCCCGCAGCCCGTGAGCCTCGGGCTCGTCGGGCATCAGCTCAGCGAGGGCCCGACCGAGCCGGATTGCCTCCGCGGCGAGCTCGCCGCGGCCGCCGTAGCCCTCGTTGAAGATCAGGTAGACGACCGCCAGCACCGCTCCGAGTCGATCCGGCAGCAGATGGGGAGGAGGCACGCGGAACGGGATCCCCGCGTCCTTGATCTTCCGCTTCGCCCGCACGAGGCGCTTCGTCATCGTCGGTTCCGGCACGAGGAACGCCCGGGCGATCTCGGCCGTCTCGAGCCCCCCGAGCGTGCGCAGGGTAAGCGCGACCTGCGCGTCGACGGCGAGTGCCGGGTGGCAGCAGGTGAAGATCAGCTCGAGTCTCTCGTCGGGAATCGCGCTCGGTTCCACCTCGTCCTCCGTCGCTTCGGGCACGTCGAGCAGTCGGGTCTTCACCGCGAGCGTGCGGTCGCGGCGGATCCGGTCGATCGCGCGGTTTCGCGCCGTCCTCACGAGCCAGGCGCGGGGGTTGTCCGGCGGGCCTTCCCGCGGCCAGCGCCCCGCCGCGATGGCGAAGGCCTCCTGAGCGGCTTCCTCGGCGAGGTCGAAGTCGCCGAGGAAGCTGATCAGGGCCGCGACGACGCGTCCCCATTCCTCGCGGAAAACCCGTTCGAGCGGCGTCACCACTCCGCGATCGGCCTGATCTCGATCGCGCCGCCCATCCGGGCTGCCGGAATCCGCGCGGCGAGCTCGATCGCCGCGTCGAGGTCGTCGGCCTCGAAGAACAGGTACCCGCCGAGCGCCTCTTTCACGGAGACGAAGGGCCCGTCGGTCGTGAGCGTCTTGCCGTCTTCGACCCGCACGGTCGTCGCGGACTCGGGATCGGCGAGCGCCTGCCCCGGGGTGACACCGGGCGTCTCGTTGATCGCCCCGTAGTCGGCAAAGACCTGCTGCTGCTCGGCCTCCGAGAGCTTTGCCCACTCCTCCGGCGAGCGCGGGGTCGGCGTCTCACCCTGGTGGATCAAGAGCATGTACTTCATCGTCATCTCCTTGTCGTGAGGTTCTGTCTCCTCGAAGACGAACGAGGGACGCGTCAGAGGACACGATGTTCCCGCCGCATGGCATATAACAGCAAGCGTGCCCTCCGCTCTCTCGTCGATGCGCTCGGTGCTCTTCACGCCTGCGAGCGACGAGGCGAAGCTGCAGCGCGCGCTCGAGTCGGGGGCGGACGCGGTTGTGGCCGACCTCGAGGATGCCGTCGCTCCGGCGGAGAAGGCGGGCGCGCGCGAGACCGCCGTGCGCTCTTTCGGCGCGTCGGACGGGGGTGTGCGGCTCGTCCGCGTGAACGGCTTCGACACGCCCATCGTCGCCCGCGCGCGCCGGATCATCGAGGAGAGCGCGAACCATGGGCGCTGACGGCAGCGCGCCCAAGTCCTGGCGCGGCCGTTTCTACGAGGACTTCGACGTGGGCGACGTCTTCCAGAGCCGCCTCGGCCGCACGGTGAGCGAGGCCGACAACGTTTTGTTCACCTGCCTGACGATGAATACGAACCAAACGCACTTCAACATGCCGTATGCGGAACGCACGCAGTTCGGGCAGATCCTCGTGAACAGCGCGTTCACGCTCGCGCTGGTCATGGGCCTCACCGTCCCGGATACGAGCGAGAATGCCGCGGCGAACCTGGCCTGGACGGACGTGGTGCTCCCGAAGCCGGTCCTCGTCGGCGACACACTCTTGGCCGAGACGGAGATCCTCGGAAAGCGCTAGTCGCGATCGAACCCCGACGTTTGTCGGGCACCGGCAGGCTCAGGTACTCATCGCGATGGAAGAGAAGCGGCTCGGCGCCGTCGTTCGTCGCGCCATTGACGACCTGTCCGATCGCGACGATGTGGTCGCCGCGATACGAGCTAGCGCGGATTCGCCGGCCCGACCTCGCGCGGCGATTGGCCGAGAAGCTCGACCAGCGCCTCCTCCAGCTCGGGAAAGCGCCCCTCGGGAACGTCCTCGGTCTGGATCAAGCGGAGGAGCGCCCGCGACTCGGGGCGTGAGAAGACGAGCCTCCGGCGTCGCGCCTGCGCCGACGGAGCCGCGGCGTCCTTCAACCGGGTCGCCAGGTCACGCGAGCCGACCGAGCTGCCGGAAGCGAGCTCAGCCGCAGCGAGCAGGACGACGGCATCAGCGTCGGTCAGCGCGATCTTGTGGCCGATGAGGTCGAGTTCGAGCATGGGGGTGTGAGTTGTACGGCGACACGCAGGCGAATACCGGGCCCGCGCCGTGCGGCGGTCGCGTTAGTTCGGGTAGCTCTGGCGCCAGTCGGCGTCGGCGCGTTCGAGCACCGACTCCAGCGTACGTCCGCGGAGCCCCTGCGCCGTGCTTCGTGTGTAGCCGCCGCGGGCGGGGTGGTCGCTGGAGGTCGGCCGGAAGGTTGCCTCGAAACGTCCGGGCGTCAACTCGCGAACCGTGATCGTGACATCGCCGAGGTCGCGCGACAGCTCAGGGATCTCGATCTCTGCGGCTTGCGCGTCTACGTCGCTCATCCCGGAGACAACCGCCTCTCTCTTGGAACGAAGAGAACCGCGGAACGCCGCGGCCCTCACTCGTTCAGTCCCATCAACGGTAGCAGCAGGCCGCAAGAGCTCTCAGCGACGGCGGCTCGGCCGCGCGATCCGCCCGAAGGCGCGCTCGGGGATGCTTCCCTCGAACGCCGAAGCATCCCCGGGAGAGGCCGGCTCACGGATGGGGCGACACCGTCCCCTCGGCGATCATCGTGACCTCGACCGAGTCCGGGAAGCCCACGCCGTGACCGTGGCCCGTCGCCGAGCCGGTGAGCGTCACCTTGCCGTGCGAGTTCATCGCCGAGCCGTGCGCATGCGCCGACGACAGCGTGATCGCGAGATCCATGTGGCCCCCAGGCCATGCCGCGTCGACGTCCAGGTCGATGTGGAGCGTCATCTTCCCGTGCGAGTCGAAGGTGCCGTTCCCGCCTCCGGTCTGCGTGATCGTCAGCGTGTGACCGCCGGCCTCGACCTCCAACGGCGGGAACTCCGTGACGCTGAAGGTGCTGTGATGCGGCGCCTTGAAGTCGAGCGTGATCGAGAAGTGGTGCTGTCCTGATCCGAGCGGCGACTCGAGCGTCGCCGTCCCCGAGAACGTCGAGATCATCTCCGGCTCGACCCCGTGCGCGCGGAGGCAGTCGTCGTACTTCGTGTTGATCTCGGCGATCTTCTGCTCTTGCTGCTCTGCTTCTCGCAGCGCCCCGGGGTTCGGCTTCCCGGGCTGAGAACCGCTGTGCTGGATGTAATTCGGGCTCGACTGGATTGCCTCGAGCTCCTTGTATGCGGCTTCGAGCTCGTCGTGGAGCCCCTGGCAAGCGTGTGGTATCGACGGCATGAGATTCTCCTCTCGATCTGCGATATGGATGCAGCCAACTGCACCCGGCGCATGTCAGCGCCCATCTGCCGCCGAGACGGCCGAGGAGCGCGGGCACCGCAGATCGGCACCGGCGAGGAGAGGTTATCGCGCGGCTCGCCGAACGGGGCGATCTCTGCCCGCAGAGTGCAATTCCGCCTCGTAAGATCCGCTGACCGTTGTGAGCCGAACCCGAACCCTCTATTGGCGTTGGGAGGAAGGCAGCGCGTCATCAAACTGTCGCGGACAATAGGTAAGACGCCCCGACGAGACGCCTGGCATTCCCATATGCACGAGCGCGACAACCGGATCCTCTTCTCGCCCTCAGACCTCAACGCCTTTCTCGAGTGCGGGCACCTGACGCAGCTCGAGCTCGCCGTTGCGCTCCACGAGCTCAAACGGCCCGCTGCCCAGAACCCGCAGGCCGATCTCGTCAAGCGGAAGGGCGACGAGCACGAGGCCGCCTACCTCGCTCAGCTTCTCGCCGACGGGCGCAGCGTCGTCGAGATCCAGTTCGAGGACCTCGACTTCGACGCGGCCGCCAAGAGCACCGCGGATGCAATGCGCGAGGGCGCCGACGTCATCTACCAGGCTTGTTTCGTCGACGGGCGCTGGCGCGGGTTTGCCGACTTCGTGGAGCGGCAGGCTGACGGGCGGTACGAGGTGGTCGACACGAAGCTCGCGCGGCATTCGAAGCCGAGTTACGTGCTTCAGCTCTGCTTCTATTCTGAGCAGGTCGGGCGGATTCAGGGTTCCATGCCGGAGCGGATGCACGTCGTGCTCGGGACGAAGGAGCGCGAGAGCCTTCGCGTGGACGACTTCATGGCGTACTACCGGCGGGTGCGGGAGCGGTTCGTGGAGGCGGTCGACGCAGGGATCGACGTTTACCCGCTTCCCGTCTCCTACTGCGGGCGGTGCGACTTCCTGGCTCGGTGCGAGGCGCAGTGGGTTGCGGACGACCACCTGACGCTCGTCGCTCGGATGCGGCGGGATCAGAGCCGGCGGCTCGAGGAGGCCGGGATCCCGACCGTCGCGGCGCTCGCGGTCGCGCCGGACGAGGCGCGGCCCGAACAGATGGTGCCGCGGACGTTCGAGAGCCTTCGCGACCAGGCGGCGATGCAGGTCGCGGAGCGCGTGAGCGGGCGGCACGCGTGGAAGCACCTGGCGCCGGAGCCGAAACGCGGGTTCGAGCTGCTGCCGGAGCCGTCGGGTGGCGATCTCTTCTTCGACATCGAGGGCGACCCGTTCTGGGAGCCGGCGCGCGGGCTCGAATACCTCTGGGGGATCGTCGACACGCACCGCCGCTTCCGGCCGTTCTGGGCGCACGACCGTGCGCAGGAGCGGCGGGCCGTGGAGGGCGCGATCGACCTGATCCGCGAGCACCGCGCCGCCGACCCCGCGATGCACGTCTACCACTACGCCGCCTACGAGATCACGGCGCTCAAACGGCTCACCTGCGAGTACGGCACGCGCGAGGAGGAGCTCGACGAGCTGCTCCGCGCCGAGGTCTTCGTCGACCTCTACAAGATCGTGTCGCAGGGACTGCGCCTCTCGCACCCGCGCTACGGGCTGAAGCAGGTCGAGACGTTTTACTTCGAGCGCGAGGCCGACCTACGTGCCGGCGACGACTCGATCCTGCTCTACGAGGACTGGCTCGAGAGCCACGACACGGCGACCCTCGACGCGATCGCGGATTACAACGAGGAGGATTGCCTCTCGACGCTCGAGCTCCGCGACTGGCTGCTCGCGCGGCGTCCCGAGGGAGCGCCTCCGCCCGAGCCGAAGGAGCCGCGCGATCCGCCCGACGACGCCGCCGAGACCGAGGAGCTCCGCGCCGCGCTCCTCGCCGGGCTGCCCGACGACCCGCTCGAGGTCGCAGAGGCCGACCGGCCGCGCTGGCTCCTCGCCCAGCTCCTGCTCTACCACCGGCGCGAGGCGAAACCCGTGTGGTGGCAGTTCTTCGACCGGATCGGACGGCCGTCGGAGGAGCTCCAGGAGCGCGACTCCGACGCGGTCGGCGGGCTCGAGCCTGCCGGCGGGCCGATCGGGTCCGGCAGGTCGCTCGAATGGCCGTTCGCGTATCCGCCGCAGCAGCACCATCTCGCGGAGGGGAGCCAGGTCTTCGACCCGGCGACGGGAGGGCCGGCGGGGGAGATCACGTTCCTCGACGACGAGACGGGGATGTTGCGCCTGAAGCGCGGGCCCCTGCTCGACGAGGTCGCGATGCCCACGGCGCTGATCCCCGGCGGGCCCTACAACACGAAGGTGCAGCAGGCCGCGCTGCGCCGGGTCGCGCGCTCCCTGCTCGGCGGGGAGCCGGACTTCGTCGCCGCAAAGTCGATCCTCGAGCGTACCCCGTTCCCGGCCGACCTGGCCCAGGACGACCTCGGCGCCGCAAAGGAGATCGTCGCCGGGCTCGACGGGGGCCATCTCGTGATCCAGGGGCCACCCGGGACGGGGAAGACCTACACCGGCGCGCACCTGATCGTGCACCTGATGCGGCTTGGGCGGCGGGTGGGGGTAACCGCGCAAAGCCACAAGGTGATCCACAACCTGCTCGCCGAGGTCGAGCGCACCGCGCGCGCCGAGGGCTTCGTCTTCCGCGGGCTGAAGAAGGGTGAGCCCTACGAGGAGGGCACGTTCGTCGAGAGCTCGGGCGACCAGGACGACTTCTCCGAGCCCGACGCCGACGTGCTCCTGCTCGCCGGCACCGCCTGGCTCTTCTCGCGTGAGGACATGGACGGCGCGGTCGACACGCTCTTCGTCGACGAGGCCGGCCAGGTGTCGCTCGCCGACGCGCTCGCGGTCGGGACGGCGGCGCGGAACGTCGTGCTGCTCGGCGACCCGCAGCAGCTCGCGCAGGTCTCGCAGGGGATCCACCCGTCCGGCGCGCAGGCCTCGGTGCTGGAGCACCTCCTCGCCGGAGCCGACACGGTTCCGCGGGACCGCGGGCTCTTCCTCTCGCGGAGCTGGCGGATGCATCCCGACGTCTGCCGGTTCATCTCGGAGACCTCATACGAGGGCCGGCTCCATTCCGTGCCCGATTGCGCACGGCAGCGGATCGACTCCCCGGGGCTCTCGGGCACCGGACTGCGCTGGCTACCGGTCTCGCATGCCGGGAACCGCGGCGCATCAGCCGAGGAGGCCGCGGCGATCGCGGCCGAGGTCGGGGCGCTCCTCGGCGGCAGCTTCATCGACCGCGACGACCGCGAACATCGCCTCGGCTGGGACGACGTCCTCGTCGTCACCCCCTACAACGCGCAGGTTCGCGCGCTGCGCGCCGCGCTCCCCGGTCGCCACGCGCGTATCGGCACCGTCGACAAGTTCCAAGGGCAGGAAGCCCCGGTCGTCTTCTTCTCGATGGCCACCTCGAGCGGCGACGACCTCCCGCGCAACCTGGAATTCCTCTTCTCGCGGAATCGGCTGAACGTGGCGATCTCGCGGGCGCAATCGGTCGCGGTGCTCGTGGCGAGCCCGGCGCTGCTCGAGATCCGCTGCCACACGATCGACCAGATGCGGATGGTGAACGCGCTCTGCCGGTTCGTGGAGGAGGCGTGCTCGGGCTGACTACGTCGACGCATCTAGGACGGCAGCGCGCGGTTCCTCGAGCAGATCGATGCATCCCCTAGAACCGAGGTCGTGTTTTTGCGCGCGACGCTCGAGGGCGAGGCCTGGTCGTGGCTGCGCCCGAGCTTCGCGCTCATGCGGCACCGGCGAATCAGCGAAGCCCTCGCCTTCGACGACGACTTCACCGCGGCCGGCTTCGTCGAGCTTCGACCCTGAATCGTCTGCTTCGTAAGTTCTCCATCCGACGTGGCAGACAAGCTGGAGTGGTGTCTGGCGCGGCAATCAGCACCGGCTCGATTCGCCTTCGGTCCGAGGTGACCGCACCGCTTGCCTACGCGACCTTCGACTGCGAGACGACGGGAACGAACCCTGCCGCCGACGAGATCGTCGCGGTCGCGGTCGTGCGGCTCGGGGCGGACGGGAGCGAGACGCTGCGCTACTCGAGCCACGTCCGGCCGGCGGGGCCGATTCCGGCCGATGCGACCGCGGTGCACGGGATCTCGGACGAGGACGTCGCTGGGGCGCCGAGCTTCGGGGAGGTCGCAGGTGTGCTCGTCCGGATGCTCACCGGCGCCGTCTTCACGGCGCACAACGTCGAGTTCGACCTGCCGATGCTCCAGCGCGCGTTCGCCGAGGTCGGGATCCGGTACCACCCGTTCTCGACCGCCTGCACGCTCGATGCCTTTCGGGTGCTCGAGCCGGAGGCGCCCGAACACCGCCTCGAGTCGCTCTGCGCCCGCCACGGGATCGTGCTCGACGACGCGCACGACGCGCTCGCCGACGCGCTCGCGACGGCGGGGCTACTACGCGTGCTGCTCGAGCGAGGGGCTCGCGCCCGAGACCTCGGAGCTCGATCATTCCGCATTCATGCGGCTCCGGGCGCGCGGCGATACAGGCCTGCCTCCGACCCGCAAATCCGGCGGATCTTCGGGCTTTCGCGCTCGGCCGGGCTGCTGGGCGCCGACGGCTCGGTGGATCGCGACCGGGTGCTCGAGCTGGTCGAGCAGGTCACCGGTGCCGCCGACCCCGACGCCCTCACCCGCGCTCAGGTCCAGGAGGTCTTCGACGCGCTCGAAACGCTGATCGCCGCCGAAGCAGCGTGAGGCGGGGCCTCTGGCCCCGCCCCACAGCGTCCCCCATCCCTAGCAGTGAACCCCCGGGTTCCACGCCTTGTAAACGCCTGTCGTGTTCGTCTGCCAGAGCCAGACGTGCAGCGAGTAGAACGCCGGGATCCCGAACACGTTCGGCTTCGGCGTGAAGGCGAACCGCTGCCCGAAGAGCGTCGGTGCAGCCGTGTGACCCGCGGTCTTCCACGCGCTCTTGAACACGATGTACTCGAGCGCGGCGAGCTGGAGCTTGCCGCCCTTGCTCGGCGCATAGACGAGCGCCTCCGGCTTGGTCGCGCTCAGCTTCGCGTCGCCGAGGTACTTCGGGTTCGCATAGTGGACGCCCATCGCGCCGACCGGCTCGTTCGCGATGCAGGTCATGCCCTTCACGTTCTTCACGACCGAGTCCCAGCCGGCCGCCTTGGCCGCCGTGAGGCTGTGGAAGCGAACGGTCGCCGACTTCGCGATCTGCGTCATCGAGCCCTCGCCGCCGGCCGTGGCGAGCGAGATCGCGGTGAGCGAGACGGCGACGATCGCCGCCAGCGCCACGAGCGCGAGCGCCGGTTTCAGGTGTCTCCTTCGTTTTTTGCGCATTCTCTTGATCCTCCTCATCCGAGCGCCGGGTTTCAGCGACTTCTCGAGCGTAGGAGCGCGACCGCGGAGCTCGCATCGGCGGTCCTGCCTAGGTTCGGCTGGGGCGCTACCGATCTTGGCGCAACGGCGTGCCGCTACCCTGCGGTGCCATGTCCGTGCCAGAGCTAGCAACCCGCGACGACCTCCGAAACGTCGCGATCGTCGCCCACGTCGACCACGGCAAGACGACGCTCGTCGACGCGATGCTCTGGCAGGCGGGCTCGTTCCGCGAGAACCAGGACGTCGGCGAGCGCGTGATGGACTCGACCGACCTCGAGCGTGAGAAGGGGATCACGATCCTCGCGAAGAACACCGCGATCCAGCTCGGCGACACGAAGATCAACATCGTCGACACCCCCGGCCACGCCGACTTCGGCGGCGAGGTCGAGCGCGGGCTGACGATGGTCGACGGCGTGCTACTGCTCGTCGACGCGAGCGAGGGCCCGCTGCCGCAGACGCGGTTCGTGCTGCGCAAGGCGCTCGACCTCAGGCTGCCGGTCGTGCTGGTCGTGAACAAGGTCGACCGGCCCGACGCCCGAATCGAAGAGGTCGTGAACGAGGTCTACGACCTGTTCCTCGACCTCGACGCGACCGAGGCGCAGATCGAGTTCCCGATCGTGTACGCGAACGCGCGCGCCGGCCATGCCGGCATGAATCCTGACGAGCTCGCCCCGGATCTGGGCCCGCTCTTCAAGACCATCGTCGAGACGGTGCCGGCGCCGACCTACGATCCGAATCACCCGCTGCAGGCGCTCGTCACGAATCTCGACGCGAGCCCGTACGTGGGCCGGCTCGCTCTGCTTCGCATCCACCACGGTTGGCTCCGCAAGGGCGCGCAGATCGCCTGGTGCCACGCCGACGGCACGATCTCGCCGGCCCGCGTGACCGAGCTCTATATCACCGAGGCGCTCGATCGCGTGCCCGCGGATGAGGCGGGACCGGGAGAGATCGTTGCGCTCGCGGGACTTCCCGAGGTGATGATCGGCGAGACGATCGCCGACCCGGACGATCCGCGGCCCCTGCCCGTGACGACCGTCGACGAGCCCTCGCTTTCGGTGACGATCGGGATCAACACGAGCCCGCTCGCCGGAAACGAGGGCGACCGGCTCACCGCGAGCCAGGTGAAGGCCCGCCTCGACGCGGAGCTTGTCGGCAACGTCTCGCTTCGCGTCAACCCGACCGCCCGTCCGGACACATGGGAGGTGCAGGGGAGGGGCGAGCTCCAGCTCGCGGTGCTCGTCGAGCTGATGCGGCGCGAGGGATTCGAGCTCACCGTCGGGAAGCCCGAGGTGCTGACGAAGCAGGTCGACGGGAAAACGCACGAGCCGGTCGAGCGCGTGGCGATCGACATCCCCGAGGAGTACATCGGCGTCGTCACCCAGCTCCTCGCTTTGCGGAAGGGCTCGCTGCAGCAGATGGTCAACCACGGCACCGGGTGGGCGCGGATGGAGTACCTCGTGCCCGCGCGCGGTCTTATCGGCTTCCGCACCGAGTTCCTCACGGAGACGCGCGGCACCGGGATCCTCCACCACGTCTTCGAGGCGTGGGAGCTGTGGTTCGGGGACATGCGCACCCGACCGACGGGGAGCCTGGTCTCCGACCGTCGCGGCGATGCGACCGGGTTCGCGATCTCGGCACTGCAGGAGCGCGGCTCGCTCTTCGTCGCCCCCGGCGACCCGCTCTACGAGGGGATGATCGTCGGCGAGAACTCGCGCGACAACGACCTCGATGTAAACGCCGCGAAGCCGAAGAAGCTCACGAACATGCGTGCCTCCTCGGCCGACGTGCTCGTTCGCCTGATCCCGCCGCGGCCACTCTCGCTCGAGCAGGCGCTCGAGTTCATCCGGGACGACGAGGCGGTCGAGGTGACGCCGAAGTCGATTCGGCTGCGGAAGGTCGAGCTTTCCGCCTCGAAGCGGCAGACCGCCGCGTCGCGGCGCAAGCGCGACGCCGCTCCGGCCTGATTCGGCGTTAGATTACGGCCATGGCCGACCCGGAACTGCGTGCTTCTGACGAAGACCGCGACCGCGTCGCCGCCGAGATCCGCGAGCACTTCGCGCAGGGGCGACTCGATCGGGCCGAGCTCGACGAGCGGCTGAAGGCCGCGTTCTCCGCGAAGACCGTGGGCCAGCTCGCCACGCTCACTTCCGATCTGCCGGAGCTCTCGCTCGCCGTCGCCTCGGCGCACACCGAGCTGGCGCTTCGGCGTGCGAAGCTCAGCCGCGAGCTCGTGCAGCAGACCGGCGGGGCACTCGTCCCGTTCGTCGTCTGCACGCTCATCTGGGTGCTCGGCGGCGCTCACGGCAGCTTCTGGCCGATCTGGGCGCTGATCTTCCCGATCGTGGTACTCGCGCGCGACGGGTGGCGGCTTTTCGGGCCGGCGCCCCAGCTCGACCAGGTGGCGGACTCGCTTGCCAAGAGGAGAAACGGGCGGCCGAAGGGGTAGTGGGCCGACCGCCCGGATCCAAAGCTAAGACGACAGCACGGCCCCTTCGGATAGTCGCGGCGGCGACGGTCGCTTGCGGCGATTCGAGATCCGGCTTCGCGGGTAACGCGACTGCATGACCAACATCGAACGTTTCCAAAAGCTTCAGGTAGAGCTCGTCCGCGCCGGATTCGAGACCGATCTCCTTGCGAAGCCGGACGGGGATGAGGCGGTGATCGGGATGACCGTCGATCTGCGCAAGCACGCGGCCGACGACGTCGAGAAGCTCGACGCGCTGACCTCAGGGCACGGTTTTTCCTACACGATCGGTGAAGACAGCTACGCCGGAGTCGTGCTCGCCGGCGCGAAATAGCTCGTGGCGGGCGTCGCGATCGTGGAACTCGAATTCGTAAACTTGGGCTGAGAGATGGCGAAGCTCAGCGGGGCTCAGGCGGCGTTCGTCCGTGACAACGCCTTCTACGGGGTGGTGACGACGCTACGCCCGGACGGGTCGCCGCACTCGACTGTTGTCTGGGTGACGGAGGAAAACGGCAAGGTGCTCTTCAACACCGCCTATCCCCGGGTCAAGGCACGCGAGCTCGAGCGCGATCCGCGGGCATCGGTTGTGATCGTCGATCCGGCGAATGCCTACCGCTGGGTCGCGGTCAGCGGGCCCGTCGAGTTGACGACCGATGGCGCCAAGGCCGATATCGACGCGCTCTCCCGCAAGTACGACGGCATCGACTATCCGAACCACGGGAAAGGCGAGGCGATCGGCGAGACGCGGGTCACGGCGCGCCTGACGCCGGAGAAGATCCAGGGCTACGGCGTCTAGGCCACCGCTAGGCCGCGACGAGAGCCCGGGCGCGCGCCGCCCGCACCGCCGCGGTCAGCGTCTCGACGTCGTAGGCGCCGTAGTGGCGCAGGCCGTTGACGAAGAAGGTCGGCGTCCCGGAGACACCGCTCAGGTCGGCACCGTCGACGTCCTCCGCGATCCGGCTTGCATACGTGTGACGGCGGAGATCCGACGAGAAACGGTCGACGTCGAGGCCGAGCGCCCTCGCATGCTCCACGAGCTCCTTCGGCGAGAGAGTGTCCTGGTGGTCGAGGAGCACGTCGTGCATCTCCCAGAACTTCCCCTGAGCCGACGCGGCCTCGCTCGCCTCGGCTGCGAGCTGGGCGCGCGGGTGCACGTCGGTCAGCGGCAGATGCCGCCAGACGTACCGAAGATCGCCGATGTCTGCGAGCAGCTCACGGACGACCGGCTCCGCCTGGCCGCAGAACGGGCACTCGAGATCGCCGTACTCGACGAGCGTCACCTTCGCCTCGGCCGGGCCGCGAATGTGGTCGCGCTCCGGATCCACTGGGACTGCGAGGTCGATGAGGAGCTCCGAGGTGCCGAGAAGCGCGCGGATCCTGAGCCGGGGCGGCAACTTCGCGGTGGCCCGAAACAGAACCCAGGTCGAGGTCGCCGCGACCACCGCGGCTGAGAGGACACCGAGCTTCGCCTCGGCGAGCGTCGTCCCCGAGAACGCGAGGTCGGCGATCAGGAGCGAGACCGTGAACCCGATCCCGGCGATGAACCCGCCGCCGGCGACGGCCGCCCAGCCGACGGGTGGACGCAGATGGCCCCGGCTCAGCTTCGTCACGAGCCACGAGCCGCCCGTGATCCCGATCGGCTTCCCCGCGACGTAGCCGAGCAGGATCCCGAGCGTCACCGGAGAGGTGTAGGCCTGCCGCAGGAAGGAGGGGTTGATCTCGATTCCGGCGTTCGCCAGGGCGAACAGGGGCACGATCACGTAGCTCGTCCAGGGATGAAAGAGCTGCTGGAGCCGCTCGTTCGGCGAGATCGCCGCCTGAAGGCCGATGCTCGCGGACCGGGCGAGCTCCGGCGTCGGCTGCTCCCGGAAGAGCCGGAAGAGGTCCGTCGCCCGCTCCAGGTCGAGGCGCGAGGCGTTCGACGCATAGGTCATCAGCCCCATCGCGAGCCCGACCACGATCGGGTCGACGCCGGACTGGGTCATCGCGATCCACGCTGTCACGCCGAGGACGAGATAGACGAGGCCGTTACGGACGCCCGTGCGGTCGGCCAGCCAGACGACGACGAGCACCGCGATCGAGAGGCCGAGCGCACCGAGAGCGATCGTCGTCGTGTAGACGGTCGCGATCACGATCAGTCCGACGACGTCGTCCACCACCGACACCGTGAGCATGAACGCGCGCAGCCGGTCGGGGAAGCGCGGCCCGACGATCGCGAGCAGGCCGAGCGCAAACGCGGTGTCCGTCGACATCGCCGTCCCGAAGCCGTGGGCCGACGGCTTGCCGAGGTTGAACGCGAGATAGATCGCGATCGGCACGGCCATCCCGCAGAGCCCTGCGACCACGGGGAGCGTCACGCGGCGCCGTTCCCGAAGCTCTCCCATGTCGAACTCGCGGCGGGCCTCGAGCCCGATCACGAAGAAGAAGAAGGCCATCAGGCCGGAGTTCAGCCAGTACTTCACAGGCTCCGAGAGGCCGTGCCCGCCGATGCTGATCGTCAGGGTTGCCTCCCAGACACGGTGGTAGGACCCGGCATCGACGTTCACCCAGAGAAGCGCTGCGATCGTCGCCGCGAGCAGGAACGCCGCGCTCCCGGTCTCGGTGCGCAGGAATGACCGAAGCGGCGTCTCGAGGTTCCTCGCCCACGCGGTCCTGCCCGAGAAGCGCCCTGTCTGCTGCTCGCTCACGGCAGGATTCTGTCTGGCGCGAAGGACGCGGGGCGGCAGACGTGCCGGCGGCGAGGCACACTTTGGAGGCGATGCTCGAAGGCAGCTCGAAGCGACGCGCCGCAGCCGCTGCACTCGCGGCGGGTGCCGCGCTCCTCCTGGCGGGCGCCGGAAGCGCAGCGATCAGCGCCTCGAGCCGCGCCGAGGCCTCGCATTCGGCGCCGACCGCCGCCCAACGCCGCATGGCGGCAATCGTCCACGAGTGGAGCGATCGCCTCAACAAGCGCGACTTCGCCGGCATCGCCCGCCTGTTCGCGCTTCCCGCGACCCTGATCCAGGGCCCGTACGAGTACCGCCTGCCGACCCGCCACGACGTCGCGTTGTGGCATTCGGAGCTCCCGTGCGGCGGGAAGATCCTGAGGATCCTCTACTCGGGGCGCTTCGCGACCGCCGTCTTCCGGCTTTCGAACCGCGGCAAGACGAAGTGCGATGCACCCGGGGCGCTCGCCGCCGCCCGGTTCGAGATCGTCCACGACAAGATCGTCTCCTGGCAGCAGGTCGCGATTCCCGCGAAGCAGACCGAACCGACCGGCCCGGTTGCCTAGCCGCCGCCGGGGGACGAGCTCAGCGGATTGCGGGCGCGATGTGGTGCGCGAACGTCTCCAGCAGGTGGGCGTTGTACTCGACGCCGAGCTGGTTCGGGACTGTGAGCAGGAGCGTGTCCGCCTCGCGCACGGCCGCATCGCGGCCGAGCTCGCTCGGCGATCGCGTCGGGCTCGCCGATGTAGCTCTTCCCGAAGCGCGAGAGCGTTCCCTCGAGGTATCCGAGCTGGTCGGCGCCGTCGCTCGACGCACGAGCGCCGAAGTATCTGCGATCGAGGTCTGTCACGATCGGCAGGACGCTCCGGCTCACCGAGACGCGGGGCCCGCGCTCCCAGCCCGCCGCTGTCCAGGCCGCCCGGAATCGGGCGATCTGCTCGGCCTGGAGCTCGTCGAAGGGGACGCCTGTGTCCTCGACGAGAAGCGTCGAGCTCATCAGGTTCATGCCCTGGCGCGCAGCCCATTCCCCGGTCGCGCGCGTGCCGGCGCCCCACCAGATCCGCTCGGAGAGGCCCGGCGACTGCGGCTCGATCGCGAGTGGCGCGGTCGAACCGGTCATCTGCGGGTCGGCCGGCGCCACTCCGGCCCCGTCGATCGCCGCCCGGAAGAGACGGGTGTGAGCGCGCGCCATGTCGGCATCGGTCTCGTTCTCCGCGGGCACGTACCCGAACGCCTCGGAGCCGCGGAGCGCGGGCTCGGGCGACCCGCGGCTGATCCCCAGCTGCAGGCGGCCGTCGCTGATCAGGTCGGCGGCAGCGGCCTCCTCGGCCATGTAGAGCGGATTCTCGTACCGCATATCGATCACGGCGGTGCCGATCTCGATCCGGCTCGTCCGCGCCGCGATCGCGGCGAGCAGCGGGAACGGCGAGGCGAGCTGCCGGGCGAAATGATGCACGCGCACGAAGGCACCGTCGATTCCGAGCTCCTCGGCCGCGACCGCGAGCTCGATCGTCTGGAGGAGCGCGTCCCGGGCCGTGCGCGTCTGCGAGCCCGGCAGCGTCTGCCAGTGCCCGAACGAGAGGAAGCCGACCCGCCGCACCGGCTCCATCCTACGAGCCGCGCGAAAAGCGGGGTCAGGTACGGGAACAGAAGTGAGACAGCCGTGCGACGAAAGCGTGACGAGCAGTCGAGAACTCCCTGGAAATCCCGCTGACCGGGCCGCCGAGAAGCGGGGTCAGGTACCGCCTGAAACGCCGGTCGAGATGGACGCTCTCGGCGTAGGCTGAAAACGCCGGTCGAGACAGCGCGAACGTGCCCAGCCTGACGAGGGCCGATCGCGGCGGCCTCGCAGGTCGGCGGTCCGTCCCCAGGGGCTGCGGACGCACGCCGGCGCCGGCACCTGGTTCTACGACAGCTCGCGCGTGCACAAAGACGCCTTCGGCATCAGCTGAGCGAAAAAAGGGAGGGCCGGAGCCCTCCCTTCAGTTCAACTCGATAGCCGGCTTACGCAGCCGCAACCAGCGAGTTCAGCGGAACGATGACCTTGTAGGTCGTCGACTTGCCCTTGACGATCCTGTAGATCGAGACCGGGTTCGCGGACACATCGCCGTTCTTGTTGAAGGCGATGGGGCCGAGGATCCCGTTCGGGATGTTGACCTTGAAGAGCTGCGAGGCCACGCCGGCACGGGTGCCGTCCGACTTCGAGATCGCCTGGATCAGCACGTCGGCTGCCTGGCCGGCATACACGGCGTACGGATCGGGGACGGCTCCGACGGACGTACCGAACGACTTGACGAACGCCTGTCCAGCCGCCGGGAGCTTCGAGTTCGGAAGCCCTGCAACCGAGACGTACATGCCGTTCGCCTGGCCGCCGGACTGCTGGACGTCAGCCGAGACCGGCGTGAAGCCGTCCGGTGCGAGGATCGTCACGTTCGGGGCACCTGTGCGGATGTCCTTGATCAGCTTCCCGCCGTTCTCGCAGATCAGGCCGCCGAGGAACACTGCCTGTGCTCCCGAAGACTTGATCTGGAGGGCGAGGGCCGAGTAGGACGTCGCCTTCGGATCCCACGCGACGTTCTTGACGATCTTGATCCCGAGCTTCTTCGCGGCGTTGGCCGTGTTCGTCGCGACACCGGCCCCGTAGGCCTCCTTGTCGTTCAGAACGAACAGCTTCTTCACCCTGAGCTGCTTCGCGAGCGTGGCGTCGGCTGCGCCCTGGAAGTCGTCTGCCGCGACGACGCGCGCGTAGTTCCGCACGCCCGTCGGGTAGTACTTCCCGGGCTCACCGGCCGCCGTGCCCGGCCCGGAGTGGGTCAGGCCGACATACGTGTTCGCCGGGCTGACCATCGCGAGCGGACCGTTCGGTGCACGGTTCTCGATCGGGACCTCGATCTCAGCACAACCGGAGTTGAACGTTCCGATCACACCGACGACGCTGGCGTCCTGGGCGTAAGCGGAGGCGTTCGTCTGGCAGGTACCCGAGTCCCACTTGCCCGCCTGAGCCGTCGAGTCATCGCAGCTCTGGTACGCGAGCGTGTAGTTCCCGGCCTTCCAGCCGGCCTTCTGGAGCTCGAAGGCGATCGCCTTCGTCATCTGGATGGTCTGCGCCCGTCCCGACCCCTGAAGCGGCAGGTCGGAGGAGATGAGCAGGTTGCCATCCGGGTTCTGAATCGCTGAGCACGTTGCCGCAGGGAGCGGGGTGGCACCGGTCGTGTGCGCGAGTGCGCCGCCGACCGTGACCGCCAGGGTGGCACCAATCAGTACCGCTCCGAGTGCCGAGCCCAACAAGATTCGGTTCTTCACAAGCCCTCCTGTTTTGTCTTGGAAGGTGAAACTGGGGGTGATGGCGTAAGAGCATAGAGCGCCGGGCAGCTATAAGGAAGCAGCTGCCGTCGCAACGACTCCGTCCGGGCGCGGTCCTCCGGTGCCGGTAGCGTCCCTTCGATGCCAGAGGAAGCGGTACCCGAAGGACGCGGCGTGCTTCGGATCCCGTCGGTCGAGGTCCCGGAGGGTGGCGCCCCGCCCGCTCCGGAGGCACCGTGGCCGGCGGTGAGCTCCGGGACGTCGGGCCGCGGCACCGTTCCCGAGAGGTCGCACAGGCACGGCGCAGGCGGCGGCAGGCGGCTCCGACTCGTACTCCTGCTCGGCGCGCTCACCGCGATCACCGCCGCCGGGATCCTGATCGGCCGGTCGTTCGCGCCCGCCTCGACGGTGGCGACGACGGTTCCGGTCACGACGACCCCGGCCGTGGCAGTGCCGCCTCCCCCGCCGCCCGTCCACATCGTTCACCTCGATTGGGGCCCGTTGCGGGCGACGCCGGTCGGCAAGTTCCCGCCCGGCGGGAACCAGGCGGCGGCCGCAGTGGTCGGGCCGACCCTCGTCCTCGCCGGCGGGGTGGGGAGTGCCCGCGTGCTCGCAGGCCCCGTCGGCGGGAAGCTCGACGTGATCGGTGCGCTGACGACGCCCCTTGCGGCGATACAGGCGTTTCCCTCGCGCGGCTACCTGTACCTCCTCGGCGGCGAGAACGGGACGAAGCCGACCGACCAGCTCTTCCGGATCGACCTCGCCGCCGGCCGGGCCCGCCCCGCCGGCAGGTTCGAGGAGCCTCTAGCGGAGGCCGGCGTCGCGCCGCAGGGCAACTCCGCCTACCTGGTCGGCGGCTGGACGGGCTCGCAGTTCGCGACCGCGGTGCTGAAGTTCACGCCCCCCGGAACGATCGAGCTCGTGGCGCGGCTTCCCGACGGGACACGATCTGCGGCGGTGGCGCTCCTCGGCCATACCGTGTATGTCGCGGGTGGTCGAACCGAGCAGGGGCTCACCCCGAACATCTACGCGATTGATGTCAACGACGGGAGCGTCGTCAGCCTCGGGCAGCTCCCGCACGCGGTCGAGCAGGCTGTCCTCGTCCCGTCCGGCACGAGTCTCTACCTGCTCGGCGGGAAGACGGCGAACGGCAAGGCTTCGACGGCGGTGATCCGGATCGACCCGGCAACGGGCAACCCGACCGCGGTCGGCAAGACGACGCTGCCGCTCGTCGGGGCCGCAGCCGTCTCCACAGGATCGCGATCGCTCGTGATCGACGCGCCGTCCGGCACGGTCTATCGGGTGACGTAATCGGATCGAGCTACAACGGGCTCAGCGCGAGAGCGAGTACACGTGCTGGTTCGCGGTGTACATGCAGTCCTCGTTGCTGCACACCCACTGCCGTTTTGGAACCGGGCGGGGCGTACCATTGCGCGCCGGCCGCGGGATCGCCATCTCGCGGAGCTTGAGCGGTGCAGAGCACTGCGGGCAGTTCGGGGTTTCCTTGGTCATCGTCTCTCTCCAGCGGTGGTTGTGGCCTGCGGGGATGTTTTGAAAGCGATGCTGTGTGACAGCCGAAAGCTATGACCGGCAACATGACGCTGCCGACGATGAGCCCAGGAACGAAAAAGCCCCGATTTGCGGGGCTTTTATGCGAACCAGAGTCATCAGCTGACGCGTAGCCTACCCGATTGCGGCGCGGAGCCGTAACTTCTTCGTAACGAGATCTCCGCCGCCGCCCTCCGCCATGACCCGTTCGTTCACCTGTCGCGGCTGCCGCGGCTGTGGGAAGATCGCTCGTTCCTCGCGGGCGCGAGGCCGACGAAGACCATGCACACAATCCACCGGCCCACCCGCACGAGAACCACATCTGAACTGTTCCTGCCGCAGAGCTCGCCGGGACGGACGAGTACGCGGCAGCTCGTCCCCAACACCTCAACCAACAAGGAGGGTGCATGAGGCTCGCAAGAGTCGTTCCGATTGCAGTTGCCGCGGGGGCGCTGGCCGTGCTGGCTGTCGGCTCCACGAGTGCGGCCACCAAGCACAAGGCCGCCGGCACGCCGATCGTGATCGGTGCTGCGATCGACCTGACGAAGAACATGGCGCCGTTCGACGCGCCGGCCCTGGCGGCGGCGAAGATCGAGATCGCCAAGATCAACGCGGCCGGTGGTGTCGACGGCCATCCGCTCGTGCTCAAGTACCTGAACGACCAGCTCGACGCGACGCAGACGAAGACCGACGCGACGAAGCTGATCTCGGAGGGCGTCAACATCGGCTGGGTCACCTGCGACGTCGACTACGCCACGCCGGCGATCGACGCGTTCCTGCAGGCGAAGCTGCTGACGGTCTCTCCGTGCATCGGGACGGACCAGATGGGCCCGTCGCGCTTCGGCTCGGCCGGGAACCTGGCGTTCACGTTCGGGAACGCCGCCCAGGACGAGGGGGCGGCGATGGCGGAGTGGGCCTACGCGCATGGCTGGCACTCGGCCGATGTCGTGACCGACAAGCTGCTCGTGTACTTCCAGAACGTCTGCACCGCCTTCAGCGACCGGTTCCAGCAGCTCGGCGGGAAGATCGTCGACTCGGAGTCGTTCACGCAGGGCGACAAGACGATCGGCAACGTCGCGACCCGGATCAACGGCAAGCCGGCGAACATGATCGCGTTCTGCACCTCGTTCGCGGGCGATCAGCCGGCGTTCGTCGATGCGCTCCGCTCGGAGGGCAACAAGACCCCGATCATGAACAGCTGGTCCGGCGACGGGTCCTACTGGTGGTCGAAGAACCCGAAGGTGACGAACTTCTACTACGTCACGTATGCGGCCGCTGACGCGAAGGACCCGGATCCCGCCGTGCGGGCCTTCGAGGCGAAGATGAAGGCGGCGGGCACGCCGGCGCAGACGGGTGGGTTCATCACCGGCGCCGACGCGATCGACGCGATCGCCTATGCGATCAAGCAGAACGGCGGCTCGACCGACGGCGCCAAGCTCGCCGCGACGCTGTCGCACCTGACGAACTTCAAGACGCTCGGCGGGCCGATCAGCTTCACGCCGAGCTTCCATAGTGCGACAGGGCGCCCATACCGGGTGATCGAGGTGAACAACAACGTCGCCAAGGTCATCGGCGAGCACACGACACAGAAGATCCCGAACATCCACTGATCGGGTTGGCGGTCATCGCCGACGAGACTCGCCGAGGGCCCGGATCGCTCCGGGCCCTCGGCGTCTCGCGCTCGTTCGCAGGCATCCAGGCGCTCGAGGATGTCGACCTCTCGCTCGCGCAGGGTGAGATCGTCGGGCTGATCGGGCCGAACGGGGCGGGGAAGACGACGCTCGTGAACCTCCTCACCGGGTTCGACCTGCCGACCTCGGGCCGGATCGAGCTCGGCGGGGTCGAGATCACACGCTGGCCGCCGCACCGCCGCGGGCGCGCCGGCCTCGCGCGGACGTTCCAGCACGGGCGGCTGTTTCGAGGGTTGAGCGTGCGCGAGAACGTCGAGGTGGCGGCGCTCGGCGTCGGAGTCGGCCCCGCGGAGGCCCGCCGGAGAGCCTCGGAGCTGCTCGTGTTGCTCGGGCTTGGCGACCGGGCCGAGGCTCGCGCAGCCGTTCTGCCCCACGGTGACGAACGCCGGCTCGGTGTGGCCCGGGCACTGGCGCTGCGGCCACGGTTCGTGCTGATGGACGAGCCGGCGGCGGGGCTGCACGAGGCGGAGATCCCGTCGTTCGCTGCGGTGGTGCGCTCAGTGCGCGATACGTTCGGCACGGGCGTGCTGCTGATCGACCACAACGTGGCGCTGATCATGGAGGTCTGCGACCGGATCCACGTGCTCGATCGCGGCCGGACGCTCGCCGAGGGGACGCCGGAGGAGATCCGCCGGAACTTCGATGTGGCGAGCGCTTACCTCGGTGCCGGAGCGACGCCGGCGAACGATGGCTGACGGCCTGATCCTGGAGCTGAAGGCGATCGAGGTGCGTTATGGCTCGGTTCCTGCCGTACGCGGCCTGAGCCTCGCGCTCTCTCGCGGTGAGATCGTGGGGCTGATCGGGCCGAACGGCGCCGGGAAGTCGACGACGCTACTCGCGATCATGCGGGCCGTGCCGCTCGCGGGCGGGGAGATCCTGCTCCACGGCCGCCCGGTTCGCGGCAAGCCCGAGGACGTGGCGCGCTCCGGCGTCGCGCTCGTTCCCGAGGGACGCCATATCTTCGCCGACCTCACCGTCGAGGAGAACCTGCGCCTCGGCCTCGCCGGGCGCCGTTCGCGCGAGGGGATCGCCGAGGACCTCGACTGGGTGCACGGCCTGTTCCCGGTGGTCTCGGACTTCGCCGCCCGCAAGGCGGGGCTGCTCTCCGGCGGCCAACAGCAGCAGCTCGCGATTGCGCGGGCGCTGATCGCGCGCCCCGACGTCCTCCTGCTCGACGAGCCCTCGCTCGGGCTCGCGCCGAGTGCGGTCGACACGCTCTTCGAGACGCTCGCGCAGGTACGCGAACGTGGGGTCACGATCCTCCTCGTGGAGCAGCGCGGGATGCTCACGGTTGCGTTCGCCGACCGCACCCATGTGCTCGCGAACGCCGAGCTGAGACTCACGCTTGCAGCCTCCGACGCGGCGAACGCGGCCGAGCTGACCTCGAAGCTCACGGAGGCCTACCTCTCATGACGTTCCTGCAGTCGATCATCGACGCGGTCGCCCTCGGCGCGGTCTACAGCGTGGTCGCGCTCGGGATCGGGCTCGTGTTCGGCGTGATGCGCCTGATCAACCTGGCCTACGGCGAGGTGATCACCGCCGCGGGGTTCACGCTCGCCTACACGAGCGGCGCCCCGGCCTTCGTCGCGATCCTCGCGTGCCTCGGGGTGGCGATGGCGGCGTCGCTCGTGATGGAGCTGATCTTCCGACCGCTGCGAGGCGCCTCGCCGGCGACGATGCTCGTCGCCTCCTTCGGGATCAGCTTCCTGCTCCAGAGCGTCTACCTGCTCGCGTTCGGCTCGCGGGGCAAGTCCGTGGGCACGCTCGGGGGCCTCAACACGACGATCGACGTCGGCTCGCTCCGGATCCGCTGGATCTCCCTCGTCGCGCTGCTCGTCGGCGCAGTGCTGCTCGCGGCGACGGCGCTGCTCCTGAACCGGACGACGGCGGGGCTCCAGATCCGCGCGGCGGCCGCCGACTTCCGTACGGCACGTCTTCTCGGGGTGCGGGCGAACCGCGTAATCGCCTTCGCGTTCCTCGTCTCCGGGTTCCTGGCAGGCGCGGTCGCGGTGCTGCTCACGGTGCAGTCGCCGCTCGTCACGCCCGACTTCGGCGTCCAGGTGACGATCTTCGCGCTCGTCGGAGTCGTCGTCGGCGGGCTCGAGCGGCTCTGGACGGCAACCCTCGGCGGGTTTGCGATCGGCTTCGCGACGTCGCTCGTGGGGGCCGAGCTGCCCTCGTCGAGCAGCGTGTACCTGCCGTCGGTGATCTACGGGCTCGTGATCATCGTGCTGCTCCTGAAGCCGGGCGGCCTCTTCACGAGCGCACGGGCGACCGCAGCGGAGCGCGTGTGAGGAGCCGGCTCGACCCTGTTGTCGTGCTCCTCGCTCCGGCCGGCCTCGTGCTGCTCGCCGTCGTGCTCGGCTCGCAGCTCGGGGCGGTGCGGCAGCTCGAGTTCGACGACGCGCTCGTCAACACCGCGATCGTGGTCGCGCTCTACGTCTTCATCGGCAACTCGGGCGTGATCTCGTTCGCCCACATCAGCTTCGTCGCGGTCGGCGCGTACCTCTCCGGGATCCTGACGCTCGGCGCCGAGCAGAAGAACTTCGTGATCCCGACGATGTATCCGTTTCTCCGGCACGCGCACGTCTCGACGATCCCGTCGCTCGCGCTCGCCGCGCTTGCGGGGGCCGTGTTCGCCTTCGTCGTCGGCGTCCCGCTGATGCGGCTCTCGGGGCTCCCCGCCGGGATCGCGACTCTCGCCGTGCTCGGGATCACCTACAACGTGCTCTCGTACTGGCAGAAGATCGGCCCGGGCGTCACGGCGCTCGCGCTCGTCCCCGAGAGCGGGATCTGGACGCTCGGGATCGGCACGCTGGTCGCGATCGTGGTCGCGTTTGCCTACGGCCGCAGCCGCCTCGGACGACGTCTGCGGGCAACCCGCGAGGACCCGCTGGCCGCCCAGTCGGCCGGGATCGACGTACACCGCGAGCGGCTCTATGCGTTCGTGATCTCGGGCGCCCTGGCCGGGTTCGCGGGCGGCCTTCTGATCCACGAGCTCGGCTCGATCACGACCGACCAGGTCTACCTGCCCCTGACCTTCATCACTCTTGCGATGCTCGTCGTCGGGGGCGTGTCGAGCCTCTGGGGCGCGGTCGTCGGCGCGCTCGCGATCAGCGCGCTGAACTCGTTCCTGGCCGACGCCGAGCAGGGCGTCCATGTCGGCTTCTACGTGCATCTCCCGACCGGAACGCGGCTCGTCGCGGTCGGGGTCGTGATGGCGGCTGTATTGATCCTGCGCCCATCGGGCCTCACGGGAGGCCGCGAGGCGCGGCTGCCCGGCCGGGCTACTCGTACCAGGTGAGGACGGCGAGGATCGCATAGAGCGCTCCGAGCGCCGTGCCCTCGAACGGCGTCGCCTCGCCGTCGCTCGTGATCTCCCAGAGCGCGATCCCGGTGAGGGCGAGCGCGCCGATGAAGACCGGCGCGAGCTGGAACGTGAGCCGGGTCGTGAAGAGGAGGGAGGTGAGCACGAGGGCCGGGAAGAGAAAGGCGGTGATCTGGGCGACCGAGTTCGTGACGACCGAGACCGCGAGGTCGGCCTTGCCCCTCAGTGCGAGCACGACCCCGGTCGCGTTCTCGACCGCGTTGCCGGCGATCGCGACGATCACGAGGCCCGCGAACGCCTTCGGGACCCCGAGCCTCTCCATCGAGGGCGAGAGCGAGTCGACGAACCATTCGGAGACGAACGCCGAGCCGACACCGGCAAGCGCGAGGATCATGAGAGAGACCCTTGTCGGCAGCACGTGCGCGCCGACGTCCTTCGGCCCCGAGCCGTCGTCGGCGCGGATGTAGCCGACGATCCAGACCGCGTAGGTCAGGAGCAGGGCAAGCGCCCCGACGATCGAGATCTCCTCGACGTGGTGCGAGGCTCCGTCGTTGGCCTCCGTCGAGATCCCGATGATCACGATCAGGAAGCTCGCGAGCATCATCAGGATCGTGTTGTCCTTGGAGAGCCCGGGCGCGAACCGCATCACTCCGTCGGAGCTCGCGCGGCACCCGGCGATCACCACGAGCCCGAGCACGAAGAGCGCGTTCGCGAAGACGGAGCCGATGATCGCGGTCTGGGCGATCACGAGCTCGCCGGCCGAGAGCGCGAACAGCACCACGAAGAACTCCGGAAGGTTCCCGAGCGTGGAGTGGAGCACGCCCGTGACAGCCGACCCGAACCGCTCGCCGACGTGCTCGGTCGAGAACGACACCATCCAGGCGAGGCCCGCAAGTGCCAGGGTCGAAAGGACGAACGTGAGCAGCGAGGTCGCGTGCGCGTAGTGCGCCGCGCCCGCGGCGAGTGTTGCGACCCCCGTGAGGGCGGCGAAGACCCACGTCGCTCGCACCTCGGGACCCTACGTTGCCGTCCGCCTCCGCCGCTCCGGCACCGGTCGTCGAACGCGCTCCGCGGTCGTAGCGGTTTTTCGCGGCGCTCCCTTCGCTCTGGCGTGCCGAACCGCTCAAGCTCGACGGTTCTCGGGACGATGTACCTCGATGAGGCTATGCAGATGATCGTTCCGGATCCATGGACGGCGGCTTCGGCCGCAGAGGTGGCCCAGGCTGCGGGCGCCTCCGACATGTTCGTGTTCCGCCGGGTCTCCGAGGGCCGTTACGTCCATCTCGGCGGCGCGGGTCGCGGCACCGGCTGGGCGGGAATCGTGGAGCTCGGCGAGGCCGAGGAGCCGTTCGTACAGAGCGTGATCGACGGCGACACCGTCCTGCGGCGCGCCGAGGAAGATCCCTGGCAGGTCTTCGGACCGTACTACGGCCACGCAGTGGCCGTAGTACGCGCGAGCACCGACGTGCTCGTGATCTTCGGCGCGCCGACCGACACCTTCGCAGCCATTTCCGACTCCGAGCTCCTCGAGCTCGCGCGGCTCGCCGCGGAGTCGGTAGTCGGGGTGGAGCCCGCGAAACGCCTCGCCGACGAGCTCGAGGTGCTCCACGCCGTGCAGGACCTCGTCCACACGCACGCGGAGACCTTCGCCGACGGGGTCCAGAGGCTCGTCGACCAGGCCACGATGGCGCTCTCCTGTGATCTCGGGCTCGCGTACCTCTCGGAGAGCCGGCAGTCCTGGCTCTGCGATCGCCGTGGCGGAGCGCCGCTCGACCCATTCCTCGTGCCTGACGCGCTCGCGACGATCGCCGAACGTGCGACGTTTCCCTCGTGCATCCAGAAAGCGGAGGCCGCCGAGCTGCCGTCGCCCTTCCGCGTTGCCGACGGAGTGCTCGCCTACTACCTGCTCGAGCTGAAACGGCCCGTGCCGGGCTTCTTGCTGCTGCTTCACACGCGCGCGAGCGCGGCGCGAGGGTTCACGCTGCTCTGCCAGTCGCTCGGGCACAGGCTCGTCGACGCCGCCGAGCCGCTGCTCGCGGCCGCGCTCCTGCGCGACTCGATGCGCGACGAGCTCGAGCGCGCCGGCGCCGAGGCCCGCCGCGACTCGTTGACCGGCCTCTCGAACCGGCTCGGGTGGACGGAGGCGCTGGCGGCGGCCTCGTCCTGCGAGGGCCCACCGGCGAGCATCGTGAAGCTCGACTGCCGGGGCCTGAAGAAGATCAACGACACCTTCGGCCACCACGCGGGCGACCGCGTCCTGTGCCGCATCGCCGACGTGCTCACCGCCTGCATCCGCGAGGACGACCCGGCCGCGCGTGTCGGCGGCGACGAGTTCTCGATCCTGCTGTGCGGCGCCGACGAAAGGCTGGCGGACGCAGTCATCGAGCGCATCGAACGCACAGTCGCCGGCGAGAACGGCTTCGCCGAGATCCCGATCGAGCTCTGGATCGGCGCCGCTACCGCGCGAGACGAGGATCTCGAATCGACCGAACGCCACGCCGACGACCGAATGGTCGCGGCGAAGCGGCGGGCGCGCGGCGAGGCTTCGGGCAGCTAGCGCGGCCCCTCCAGCAGGCGCGGAAGGGCACGCTCGCGCGCAGGCGTGGCGGAACATGTGAACGTCGGCCACGGGTCGCCGTCCGTGCCCCGCAGCCCCGGCCGACCATCACCGCGTCATCGATCGTCGGCGCCGCGGCGCCTCCAGTTCCGCGGCGGCCACTTGCCGGCCTCGATCTATCGACTGTAGTTCGCATAAGCCGATCGGTGCTCCCCGGAGCTCCTCCGGTCTGGGGTCGGACGGCACCCACAGGCCGAGAGAAGCTCGTTCTCGGCCAACCAACGCGTCGTGGTCGGCGTCTGAATCCCCGGCCGCGCTTAAGGCGCATTCAGAAACGGAGACCAGTTTGAAGAACGCGGATGCGCCCCAGACGCCGGCGTGGTTCATCGCCGGCGAGAAGCTTGCGCGCGAGCTCGACCGGGTCGGGGGTTCGCTGCGCGGCCGGCGTCGATTTCGGCGTCACCGTCACCGAGCTCGGCCAGGAGATCGCGATCCTCGGTCCGCAGTTGTCGCGACCGTCTCGCTCCTGGCGCGGGACACATTGGGGAGCGCTCAAACTCCTAGAGCAGCTCCCGGACGATGCCGGAACGACGCCATTCTGGGCGTTGTTCGATCCGCAGGGGCATCGCATCCGCTCGTTGTGACGACCTATGGGTAGCTCCGCCTCTTGATCGCGCTGTGGCGGTGTCCGCGGACCCGGCCGCAATACCACCCGTTTCGAGCGGTTCCGGCCGATTCGGGCACTACTTTCGGCTTGTGCCGAATCGCGCTGATCTCATCGACCGGATGAAGCATCGAGAGGAGCCCGGAGCCAGATGCCGACTTACCAGCTGGTGACCGAGACCGGAGACGACCTCGGATCGTTCCGTGCCGGCACGCCAACGTGGGCGCCCGGAGACCGGATCCACCGGGGCCGCGACATGCTCGAGGTCGTGAACGTCACCACGGCCGAATCAGGCGACGAGGTAGACGGGTACCTCGTCGTGCGCGTCAACGGGCACGTCTCAAAGAGCGGTTAGCGCACTTCAAACCGCTCGCCGTCCGGAGCGGTACTAGGTGTGGGGATGATTCGGCGCGCTACTCCCAGCGGCACCGACTGCCCTTGGGAGTAGCGCCCGTCTAAGCGGGCCGAGCGTCGATCCGGGCGGTGGCACCCCCGCACTGTGGCTGTGGGCGGGAGACGGGCTCGTCCCCGGATCGTCTCCCGCTTGCGCCTTCCCTCGCGGACCAAGATTCGCGGTAGTGAGCACGCGTGAGCCCCGTGCAAAGTGTGACCACGGTTAGACACAGAGGGTATGACGGCGGTGACGGACACGCCCGCCGAGTCACCCTAGGCTGACCCAGCGGCACAGGGGGAAAGGGAGAGCGGGGGCCGGGGGACGACGCTCCGCCGAGCGTCGTCCCCTGCTGCTTCGCCGGGGTCAACGTACGTCGTCGCCGGCGCCCGGACAAACTCGTACGCGGTGCAGAGTGGGGGCACAAAGTGCAACCCACCTCGGTCAAAGCACTAACGCTGACTCGAGTCTCGGAGCGGTGTCGAAAGCGACAACAGAACTCAGCTCTGAGCAGCCTGTTTCTCAGCTGCGGGACTAGGACTCGAACCTAGACTACCGGATTCAGAGTCCGGCGTCCTACCATTAGACGATCCCGCAAGGCACCCCCGAGTTCGACGAGGGCGGTGTCAAGTGTAGCGCTGCGGGGCGCTCAGATCTCGAGTCGGTAGAGCGGGACGAGGCTTTTCTCGGACTCGGTGTCGATGTGGGCGAGCACCTCGACGTAGGGCTCGAGGCCCGAGCCGCGGAGCTTTGCCTTCAGCAGCGAGTCGATCTGGTAGATCCCGGCGGAGTTGTTCATCACGATGTCGATGCGGATCGGCTTCTGCTCGCCGTCGCCGATCGAGACGTCCTCGATCGCCGCTGCGGAGAGTGAGTGAATCCCGACATGGCCGCGCTCGAACGGGATCCTGGAGCGCCCCTGCTCCATGTCAAGGGCGTCCGCGACCCGAAGGATCCCGGCCTCGAGGGTGAGCGGCTCGCCGTCCGAGCGGTGGCTGATGATCCCCTGGAGCACCTCGGAGACGATCACCGTCAGGTTCGGCTCCTCGTAGATCCCGGCCAGGAGCAGATCGGAGCTTCGGCTCCGCGAGAAAAAGGCTGAAGTCCTCGTGGCCGTGCCGGTGGACGGACATGCCGATGCAATGCGTGAGCGCCGTGAGCGCGACCACGACCTCGGCGTCCGACTGGCCCATCCCGTAGTCGGTCACCATCGCCGGCTCGACACCGTGCTTCGTGAGTTGCCGGAGAAGCTTGAGCGCGATGTTCGTGACGATCTGGATGTGCACCCACGAGTGGTCGTTGATCTCGAGGCGCGCGACCGCGTTCACATTCGCGACGTGCCACCAGGCCTTCATCTGGTCGTCGCGGTTGACGCGGCCGATCACCCGGCGGAGAGGCTCGTTCCGCCGGACGGGCACGTTGATCCGCATCCGCGCGACCGCCTCGACGGGGGTGAGGCGAACCTCGCGCTCTGCCTCGGCCGGGATCGGATCGGGGAGCTCTTCCGCTTCGAGCTCGTGCTCTTCGTTCATGGGCGGGAGCTTACGCCCGAGGGCCGCAAGTGCAACCGACCGAGGGATCTGTCATGAATACGCCCCGTGGGGGAGCATCCCGTGACCCTGGTCGTCGAGGACGATCTGCGGCGGAGTCGGCTGACCGTCTTCTTCCGGCTCCTCCTCGCGATCCCGCATTTCATCTGGTACGTCCTCTGGTCGCTCGCCGTGTTCGTGGCGGCGATCGTCGCCTGGGTGATCGCCCTCGTCGCCGGCCGGCTACCGGACGGGCTTCATCGCTTCTTCTGCGCGTACATCCGGTACTCGACCCATCTGTACTCATACGTCGCTCTCGTTGCAAACCCATACCCGGGCTTTGTCGGTGAGGCGTCCAGCTATCCGGTCGACGTCGGATTGCCGGCGGCTCAGGCCCAGAGTCGAGTGCGCACGCTCTTCCGGATCGTGCTCGCCGTACCGTCGCTACTCGTCTCCTTCGCCCTTGCAGGCGGAGGCGGATTCGCGAGCCGGAACCAGAACGGGAAAGCCGCCTCCGCGCAGTTCAGCGGGCTCTCGTCAGCGGTGGCGGTGCTCGGCTGGTTCGCGAGCCTTTTCAGCGGGCGGATGCCATCGGGTCTCCGAGACGCAGGTGCCTACGCGTTCGGATACCGCGCACAGGTGCTCGCCTACGTGCTGCTCGTAACAGAGCAATATCCGAATGCCGATCCTCATGCACTGCTCGCGACACTCGAGCCGCCGCCGGTCCATCCCGTGCATGTGGTCGGCGACTCCGAGGACCTGCGGAGGTCGCGCGTGACGGTGCTCTTCCGCCTCCCGCTTGTGATTCCCCTGCTCGTCTGGCTCGCCCTCTGGTCGGTGCTTGCCGGGCTTGCCGTCGTTCTTCAGTGGTTCGTGCTGCTCGTCCGTGGGCGGCCGGCGACGTCGTTCCATCGTTTCGTCTCGGCGTGGATCCGCTTCGGCTTCCACGTCTACGCATTCGCTTCGCTTGCCGCGAATCCGTTTCCCGGATTCACCGGACGCTTCGGCAGCTACCCGATCGACCTGTCGCTGCCGGACCCGGGCCGGCAGAGCCGGTGGAAGACGCTGTTCCGGGCCGTGCTCGTCGTTCCCGCATGGATCGTCTCGGCGGCACTGGCGGCTACCGCGTTCGTGTCGGCGTTCCTGATCTGGTTCTACGCGATCGTGACCGGAAGGGCGCCCGAGGGGCTCAGAAACGCTCTCGTCTATGCGATTCGATACAGCGCCCAGGTGTCGTCGTACCTCTACCTGCTCACGGACGCTTACCCGCACTCGAGCCCACTCGAGGGTGCGGAGCCGCTGCCCGTCGTCGACGGCATCGCAGCAGCACAACCACTGCCGGCGTGAGTGCACGCCACGCCCTGTATGGGGCGACGTTGGTCGTCGCGGCGGCGCTCTGGGCTCTCATCGCCTCGAGTCTCTGGAGCTCGTCCGAGGTTCCGTCCTCGCTGCGCCTTCCGCACATTGACACGGCTCGGCTCTTCCCTGCAGCGGTTCTCCACCGTGCCGACTCGTACGACCGAGTCGCAAGCCTCGTCGATCTCGTCTCGCTGCTTCTCACGCTGCTCGTGTTCCTGGCGTACGCCCGCTGGGGGCACGGATTCGTCCGGGAGTCCGCCGCCGGGCCCCTCGGAACCGGGATGCTCCTCGGGATGCTCGGGTTCGGCCTCCTCTGGCTCGCGGAGGTGCCGCTCACTGCGTTCGAGCTCTGGTGGGATCGTCGCCACGGGTTGAGTCACGAGAGCTACGTCCACGCCCTCTTCGGCGGTTGGATCGCGCTCGGCTTCGAGTTCGTGCTGCTCTGCGCCGCCCTGGCCGTCGTGATGGGGCTTGCGCATCTTGTCGGAGACTGGTGGTGGCTTCTCGCCGTGCCGGTATTCGTGGGCCTGCTCACCCTCGATGCTTTTGTCGGCCCGTATCTGGTTCACACCCGTCCCGTCACCGACCCCGCGCTCGAAGCGACGATCGCCAACCTGGAAAAGCGGGCGGACGTCGGCCATGTTCCCGTGCGAATCCAGGATGTCTCAACCGAGACGTCTCTCCCGAATGCCGAGACCGAAGGTCTTGGCCCGAGCCGGCGGGTTGTCGTGTGGAACACACTGCTCGACGGTCGCTTCTCTCCTGCCGAGGTACGGGTCGTGATCGCGCATGAGCTGGGTCACGCCAAGCGCAACCACATCTGGAAATCGATCGCGTGGTTCGCACTGTTCGCGCTGCCCGGGGCATTCATCGTGAGCCGCGTGACCCGTCGCCGAGGGGGGATGGGGGAACCAGCTGCAGTACCGCTCGCGCTGCTGACGCTCGTGGTCCTCCAGCTGATCGCGCTCCCCGTTCGAAACGCGATCACGCGGCACATGGAAGCCGAGGCCGACTGGCTCGCTCTCCGGACCACTCGCGACCCAAGAGCAGCAAGTGCGCTCTTCGAGCAATTCGTGCCGACCGGGCTTTCCAACCCGAACCCTCCGAGCTGGGAGTACCTGCTCGCCTACGATCACCCGACGGTCGACCAGCGGATCGCGATGGCCCGTGCCTGGGCCGCCCGTTACGCGACGTCCGCCTCGGCCGCCCAGCTCCCGTAGAGCTCGGCATATCGACCTCCCCTTTCGAGGAGGTCGTGGTGCGTGCCCTGCTCGATCACCCGCCCGTGCTCGAGGACGACGATCAGGTTCGCGCTCCGCACGGTCGAGAGGCGGTGGGCGATCACGAAAGCCGTGCGGCCGTGGAGGAGTCGGCGGAGGGCGTGCTCGACGCGGCGCTCCGTGGCGATGTCGACCGAGCTCGTCGCCTCGTCCAAGATCAGGATGCTCGGGTCGGCGAGCAGCGCACGGGCGAAGGCGAGGAGCTGGCGCTGGCCGAGTGAGAGGCGAAAGCCGCGCTCGCCGAGCTCGGTGTCATAGCCGCCCTCGAGCCGGTCGATGAACTCGTCGGCGCCGACCGCGCGGGCCGCGGCGACGACCTCGTCACGGCCCGCATCGGGGCGGCCGAACGCGATGTTGTCGGCGACGGTCCCGGCGAACAGAAAGCCCTCCTGCGGCACGATCCCGAGCTGGCGGCGCAGCGAGTCCTGCGTGAGCTCGCGCAGGTCGATCCCATCGACGGTGATTCTGCCGCCGGTCGGATCGTAGAAACGGGCGATCAGCTTCGCGATCGTCGACTTCCCCGCACCCGTGTGGCCGACGAGCGCCACGGTCGTCCCGGCGACGACGTCCAGATCGATGCCGTGCAGCACCTCGGGCCCCGTCGCGTAGGCGAAGTGGACGTCGTCGAAGTGGACGTGGCCGTGGAGGCGCTCGACCTCATGGGCGTCGGTCGCATCCGTGACCTGCGGGTCCTCGACGAGCACCTCCATGATCTTGTCGAGCGCCGCGACGGCCGAGAGGAACGTGCTGTAGAGCTGCGAGAGCTGCTGCACCGGGTCGAAGAAGCTCGTCGCATAGCCGAGGAACGCAGTGAGGACGCCGACCGACGTATCGCCGTCGAAGACGAGGTAGGCGCCGTAGCCGAGGATGATCGCGGTGGCGAGCGAGCTCAGGAGATCGACGAACGGGAAGTAGATCGCGTTCTGGATCACCGTCTCCTGGTTGGAGCGGCGGTAGGCCTCGCTGACCTGCCGGAAGTTCTCGCGCGCGGCGCGCTCGCGGGTGAAGGCCTGCAGTACCCGCATCCCGGCGATGTCCTCGGCGAGGGTGGCCGTCACGTTGCCCAGGCTCTCGCGGACGAGCCGGTAGGAGCGTCCCGACTTCCGCCTGAAGATCGCGGTCGCGATCATCAGAGCCGGGATCACGGTCAGCGTCGCGAGCGCGAGCTTCCAGGAGAGCAGGAACATCAGCACACCGACGCCGATGAGGGTCAGCGTGTTCTGGATCAACGAGGTGAAGCCGTCGGTCACGAGCTGGTCGAGCGCCTCGACGTCGTTCGTGAGCCGGCTGATCAGGACCCCGGCGCGGTTCCGCTCGTAGAAGCCGAGCGAGAGCCGCTGCAGATGACGGAAGAGGTGGTTTCGGAGGTCCGCGAGCATCCGTTCGCCGACCCAGCCCGTCCAGTAGGTCTGACCGTAGGAGCAGACCACGCCGACCACGCTGACGAAGACGAATGCGGCCACGACGAGGCCCAGTGATCCGTGGAAGAGATTGATCACCCAAAGGAGAAACCCGCTTGCCGGCTGCTTCGCGGCGATGTCGACGGCGGCTCCGATCAGGATCGGGGGCGCGAGCGCGGCGGCGGTTGCCGCCAGCAGCGAAGCGATCGCGACGAACGTCTTCGCCCGGTGCGGCCGCGCGAGCCGGTAGAGCGCGGTCAGGCGCCGCTTCGTGGCCGCCCACGACCAGTCCTCGACGACGACCTGCTTGTGTGAGACGAGGCTGCTTCCGGGCTGCCAGACCCTCATGCGACTTCCTGCTCGGCGATCGAGTGTTCGAGCAGGCCGTGCTCGTAGATCTCGCGGTACACCGCGCTCTCGGCGAGGACCCGCTCGTGGTCGCCGCGGGCGAGGATCCGGCCGTGGTCGAGGACGACGATCTCGTCGGCGAGCGCGATCGTCGAAGCGCGGTGCGCGATGATCACGGTCGTCCGACCGCGCATCGCTTCGCGGAGGCCGAGCCGGATCCGGGCTTCGGTTGCCGCGTCGACCGAGGCCGTCGCGTCGTCGAGGATCAGGATCCGCGGGTCGACGACGAGCGCGCGGGCGATCGCGAGCCGCTGGCGCTGGCCGCCCGAGAGCGTGATCCCGCGCTCGCCGATCACGGTGTCGTATCCATCCGGCAGCCGCTCGATGAACTCGTGCGCCTGTGCGAGGCGCGCCGCGTCGTGGATCTCCTCGTCGGTCGCCTCGGGGCGGCCGAAGAGCAGGTTCTCCCGCACGGTCGCCGAGAAGAGGAAGGGATCCTGGGCGATCACGCCGATCTCGCTGCGCAGCGAGTCGAGGGTCACGTCGCGGACGTCGGCGCCGTCGATCGTGACGCTCCCGGCCGAGACGTCGTAGAACCGCGGGATCAACGACGCGAGCGTCGTCTTCCCGCATCCCGTGTGGCCGATCAGCGCGACTGTCTTACCGGCCTCGAGCTCGAGGTCGATCCGGGAGAGCACAGGCCGCGCCGGGTCGTAGCCGAACTCGATCCCGTCGAAGCGCACGCGTCCCGGTCCCGCAGGCAGGAGCCCTGCGCCTGGGCGATCCCGGATCTCCTCCGGCTCGTCGATGACCTGGAAGATCCGCTCGCCGGATGCGGTTGCCCGCTGGCCTTCGCCGATCCACATCCCGAGCATCCGCAGCGGAAAGATCGCCATCGACAGGTACAGGTTGAAGGCGATGAAATCACCTGTCGAGAGCGAGCCGTCCTCGACCATCCGTCCGCCTGCGAGCAGCACTGCCGCCTGCCCTAGCAGCGGCAGGAACGCGAGCAGCGGGACATAGAGGGACCGCTGCCGGTTCGCGCGCACGCTCTGGACGAAGAGCGCCTCGGACCGCCCCTCGAACTTGTCCTGCTCCGCCTGCTCCTGTGCGAAGGCTTTCACGACGTGCACGCCGACGACGTTCTCCTCGGCGACCGTCGCTACGTCGGCCATCCGCTGCTGTACGTCGCGCAGGACGGGATGCGAGACGCGGCTGTAGCGGTAGGCGAGCGCGATCATCACCGGCGAGACGATGAGCACGACGAGCGCGAGCTTCCACGAGACGATGAACAGCAGCACGCCGACCGCGGCGACGGTGAACACGTGCTGGAAGAAGAAGATCAGCCCGTAGCCGAGGAAGAACCTGACGGACTGGAGGTCGACCGTCGCGCGCGACATCAGCTGGCCGGTCTGCTGCCGGTCGAAATAGCCGAACGAGAGCCGAACGAGCTTCGCGTAGATCGCGTTCCGGAGGTCGAGCTCGACCCCGAGCGCGACCCGCCCGGAGATGAGCCGACGGCCGAGCGTGATCAGCGCTTTCGCGATCCCGATCACCAGGACTACCCCGATCAGGAAACGCACCTGACTGCGGTCGTCGGCGCCGATCGCATTGACGACGTCCTTCGCGAGCCACGGCATCGCGAGGGCGCCGAGCTGCGCGGCGATCGCAAGGACGCTCGACACCCACACCGCCCGCTTGTAGGGCTTGAGGAAGCTGATGAGCCGTGAAAAGGTCGCGCTGTTGCGCGGCGTGTCCCGCTCCGCCATATATCCAGCCTACGTATCGAGCGTGCCGTGACGGAACCCTCGAAATACACTCGCTCGGTGCTGCCACTCGAGTCCGTGCCGAACTTCTCGGAGGGTCGCGAGCTCGCGACGATCGACGCGATCGGGGCGGCACTCGCGCGGCATGCTCGGCTGCTCGACGTGCACGCGGACCCGGACCACAACCGCTCTGTGTTCACGCTCGTCGGCGATGAGGCCGAGCTCGTGGAGGCGCTCGTGGCGGGGGTCGAGGTGGCACGAGAACGGATCGACCTGCGCCGACACGACGGCGTGCATCCCCGGATCGGCGCGGCGGATGTGATTCCGATCGTTCCGATCGATCCGCACGACATGGAACGGGCGGCGGCCGTGGCACTTCGGCTCGGTGAGCGGCTGGGTGCCATGGGGCTACCCGTGTTCGTGTACTCGCCTCCTGAACGCGGCCCTGCCTTCTATCGCCGAGGCGGCACGGTGGAGCTCCAGCGCCGAATCGAGGAGGGTGTGCTCGTGCCGGATTTCGGCCCGCACACGCTCGATGCATCGGCCGGCGCCGTCATCGTCGGTGCGCGACCGCCTCTGATCGCGTTCAACGTCAACCTCCGCGGCTCGCTCGAGACCGCCCGCGAGATCGCCGCGGGCGTACGCGAGAACGGCGGCGGGTTCTCCGGCGTGCGGGCGCTCGGGCTCGACTTGCCGGGCGTCGGGCTCGTCCAGGTGTCGATGAACATCGAAGACTGGCGGGCGGCGCCCCTGCACGAGATCGTGGCCCGGATCCGCGCCGAGGCGGAGGCGCGTGGGGCCGAGGTGGCCGGCTCGGAGCTCGTCGGCCTGATTCCTGCGGGTGCGGTCGCGGCCGCCGCCGGCTCCGCGCTCGGGATCGACGGGTTTCGACCCGACCGGGTGCTCGAGCTCAGGCTGAACTGACGGGACCGCCGCCGGCCCTGCTTGCCGGCGCTGTTCAGGCCCTCGCGGGGAGCTCCTCGCGGGTGACCCGGGCGGCGATCGTCGCACCGGCTAGGCCGACGATCGCAAGCGCAAACGCGGCGACACCGAAAAGGGGTCGCGCGGCGGCTACGGCGAACAGGGGCGAGACGAGCAGCAGGCCGGTCGCGTGCGACCCCCGATGGACGAACGAGATCACCCCGAGAACGCGGCCGAGCACCTCGTCGGGGATCTCCTCCTGTGCCGCCGAGTTGAGAAGGACGTCAGACATGCTCTCGGCGGCGCCCGTCCCGATCGCAGCGCCGACCGCGACCGGCACCGATCCGGCGACCGCGAGAAGCAGATAGGCGGGCAGGTCGATCACCCAGGCGAGCATGCTGGCGCGAGCCTTCCGTCTGACAGGGATGCGCGCGAGCAGGATCCCGACGCCGATCGAGCCGACTGCGAAGCCGATCATCACGACGGCGAAGCCGCCCGCGCCCTCGTGCAGCGAGCGCTCGACGAGCGTCGGCACCCCGGCGATCCACGAGCCCGTCGTGATCGTCATCGCAACCGCCGAGGTGATGACGGCCGCGGTCAGCGCCCGCCGCGGCCGGAGCGCGGCGATCCCCTCGCGCAACCGTGGCCGCTCACCGGCCGCAGCGCGTCCGCGGCCCGCCCGGATCCGCAGGATCAAGGCCGCCGAGAGAAAGAACGTGGCCGCGTCGACCGCGAAGAACGTCGAAAGCGGCAGCACCGCGAGCAGCACCGCGGCAAGCGCCCACCCGCCGATCGAGAGCCCCTGCGCGGTTGCCTGCACGAGCGCGTTCGCGCCCTGCACGTTCTTCCGCTCGACGACCGCGGGAACCGTCGCTCCGTACGCAGGCTCGAAGTAGCTCGTCGCCGCCTCGAGAATGAACGCCGCGACGACGAGACCCCACAGCGGAAGCGACCCGGAGAGCCCGAGGATCGCGACCGGAACGAGCGTGACGCCTCGCACGAGGTCGGCTCCCACCATCAGCTTGCGGCGGCTCCAGCGATCGGCCGCGATCCCGCCGTGCAGGCCGAACAGGAGCGCAGGGACGCTGTCGGCCACCCGTACCGCCACGACCCCGAGCGGCCCACCGCGCTCGAGCGCCACCCACATCAGGGCGATGTAGTTCAGCGCATCGCCGAGCTCGCTCACGGAGACCGCCAGAAAGAGCGTGCGGAAGTCCCGTATGCGAAGGAGCGAAAGCGTGGGCGACCCGACAGGCTCGGTGAGCTGGAGCTCGCGCGGAATGCCGAACACCGGGTCGGACATCGTGCGAGTGTGCCCGCTCGGGCAAGATGTCGGGTGAATGGCAACGCGCAAGCAGAAGGCCCGCCGGGCAAAGACGTTCCGCCACGAGTACGGCTTCGTGATGGAGGACGACGAGGGGAACGAAGTCGAGGTCCCGGGCGCCGAGGTGCGCGGGAAGAAACCCGACGAAAAGAAACCCTCGGCCGCGAAGAAGAGCTCGGGAGGGGGGTCGACGACGCGCTCGCGCCTCGCACCGAAGCCCCCGTCGTGGGAGCGCGCCCTCAAGCGCGGCGGCCTGTGGGGGATCGGGATCGGCTTCGCCGTCACCTTCCTGTTCCACGGCCCGATCGTGCTCGGGCTCCTTTACGGGGTGATGTTCATCCCGCTCACCTACTGGACGGACGGGTTCGCCTACCGGCGCTGGGAGCGCAAGCATCCCTCGTCGGACCAGGCCTCACGACCCGGCAAGAGCCGCTGAGCGGCGTCGTTCTGCGTCTCTAGACTCGATCGCGTGCCGGTTTCCGTTACCCGGGTCGTGCTGAACGTGCAATACGGCGCGAACTGTTACCTCGTCCGGGCCTCGGCCGAGGCGGCTTCCGGCGCGGTCGTCGATCCGGGTGGAGATCCGGCGCCGCTCCTCGCAGAGCTCGACCGGTTGGAAGCATCGGTCGCAGGGATCCTCGTCACCCACTCTGACGTCGACCACGTGGAAGGACTCGCCGCGTTGGCGGAGGCGACCGGAGCCGAGGTCTGGGCGCCGGCGGGCGAGGCGCAGGCGCTGCGCGACGGTGTCACCCGGGGTGGAAGGCGGGTGCGGGCGCACGATCCCGAGCACGAGGTGCGTGACGGCGACATTGTCTCGATCACCGGGCTCGAGTTCGAGGTCGCGGGAATCCCGGGCCACTCGATCGACCACGTCGCCTTCTGCATCGGCACGGAGATCTTCTCGGGCGATCTCCTGTTCGAGGGCTCGGTCGGCCGGGTCGACTTCCCAGGTGGCGACTGGGGCGCGCTCATCGCCTCGATCGAGAGGCTCGTCGAGCGCTACGGCCGCGATGCGGTCGTCTACCCCGGCCATGGCGGCCCGACGACGCTCGGCCGCGAGCTCGAGACGAATCCGTTCCTGGGCGAGCTCCGCGCATGACGACGAAGTTCCAGGCCCCGCGCGGGACGCACGACGTCCTGCCGGACGACCATCGCTGGTGGCACATCGTCCGCGTGATGCAGGAGCAGGCGGCCGACTACGGCTGGGGCCGGATCCAGACGCCCGGATTCGAGGACACCGGCCTGTTTGCGCGCACGGCAGGCGAGGCCTCCGACGTCGTGCACAAGGAGATGTACACGTTCACCGATCGTTCCGACCGCTCGCTCACGCTCCGCCCAGAGGGGACGGCGCCGATCGTCCGCGCCTACCTCGAAGGCGGCCTGAACCGGTGGCCGCAGCCCGTGAAGGCCTACACGATCGCCCCGATGTACCGCTACGGCGCACCCGGCCGCGGCCGCTACCGGGAGCACTGGCAGCTCTCGCTCGAGGCGATCGGCTCGGCCGGCCCCGAGATCGACGCCGAGGTGATCGCCTTCTATGGAGAGCTCCTGCGACGGCTCGGCGTGACCGAGTGGGAGCTCCACCTGAACTCGATCGGCGATGCGAGCTGCCGCCCGGCGTACGTGCGCCGGTTGAACGAATGGCTCGATGCGCACGACGACGTCCTCGACGAGGACGCGCGCCACAAGCGCGCCACGAGCCCGTTGCAGGTCTTCGACGTGAAGAACCCGGTGCTGCGGGCCGCGCTCGAGGACGCGCCGAAGATCGGCGAATCGCTCTGCGATGCCTGCCGCGAGCATTTCGAGGCCGTTCGGGGGCTCCTCGACGCGCTCGGCATCCCCTACATCCTCGATCCGACGCTCGTGCGGGGGCTCGACTACTACACGCGCACGGCCTTCGAGTTCGTCGGCCCGGACGAGAACGCCAACTCGACGCTCTGCGGCGGCGGGCGCTACGACGGGCTCGTCGAGGCGGTCGGCGGCCCCCCGACCCCGGGTATCGGCTTCGGCGCCGGGATCGAGCGGCTGGAGCTCGCGCTCGAGCGAGAGAGCGTCGAGATCGCCGCGCCGGCGATCGACGTCTTCTTCGCGACCGACGGCGCCCCGGACGGGCTCATCCTGAAGACCATGGCCGAGCTCCGCCGTCGCGGGATCGCCTGCGACACCGACTTCGCCGGCCGGTCGCTCAAGGGCCAGCTCACCCAATGGGGGCGGACCGGCGCGCCGACCCTCGCGATCGTCCGCCGAACTGACGCGACCATCCGCCGTAGCGGCCAGGACGACCGCACCGTGGCGCTTGCTGACCTCCTAGCTACGCTCAGCCCGTGACCAGATGGCGCGACCAACGAGGTAGTTTGCTGCGGTCCGACGACGTCGGGCGGACAGTCACCGTCGCCGGGTGGGTCGCGACCCGGCGCGACCACGGGGGGCTCGTGTTCGTCGACCTCCGCGACGAAGAGGGTGTGCTCCAGGTCGTGATCAACCCCGAGAACTCCCCCGAGGCCGCGGGGACGGCGCACGCGCTGCGCAACGAGTTCGTGATCAGCGCGCGCGGGCCGGTCGTGAGGCGTTCGCCCGAGACCGTGAACCCTGCGATGGCGACCGGTGAGATCGAGATCCAGGCCGACGAGCTCGAGATCGTCTCCCGGTCGACACCGCTCCCGTTCCAGCTCGATGACGAGGGCGTCGACGAGACGATCCGGCTTCGCTACCGCTGGCTCGACCTGCGCCGTCCCGAGATGCAGCGGAACATCCGCACACGGGGCGCTGTCGTCTCGATCATCCGCGCCGAGATGGAGAGCGAGGGCTTTCTCGACATCGAGACGCCGATCATGGCGAAGCCGACTCCCGAGGGCGCGCGCGACTTCCTCGTGCCGACGCGCCTGCAGCCCGGCCGTTTCTTCGCGCTGCCGCAGAGCCCGCAGATCTACAAGCAGCTGCTCGTGATCTCGGGATTCGAGCGTTACTACCAGATCGCCCGCTGTTTCAGGGACGAGGATCTCCGCGCCGACCGCCTGCAGGAGATCACCCAGCTCGACGTCGAGATGGCCTTCCCCGACGAGGAGTTCCTCTTCGCGTTGCTGGAGCGGATCATGTCACGGATCTGGCGGGAGCTCCGCGGGGTCGAGCTCGAATCGCCGTTCCCGCGGCTCACCTGGGAGGAGGCCGACCTGCGGTTCGGCTCGGACAAGCCGGATCTTCGGTTCGGGCTCGAGATCGAGGATGCAACCGAGGTCACGCGCGGCTCCGGGTTCAAGGTGTTCGCCGACGCCGAGGCGGTGCGGTTCCTGCGAATTCCACAGGAGCTGTCGCGCGGCGACCTGGCCAAGCTCGAAGAGGTGGCGAAGCAGTGGGGCGCGAAAGGGCTCGCCTACCTCGTCTACGGTGCCGACGGCGAGGTGCGCTCGCCGATCGCGAAGTTCCTGGGCGAGGCGGAGCTCGAGGCGTTCCGGAGCGAGCCGGGTCACACGGTCGTGTTCGGCGCGGCAGAGCCTGCGATGGTGTCGCGCGTACTGGGCGCGCTGCGCCTCCATCTCGGCCGAGAGCTCGGGCTGATCGACGGCTCGGCCCAGAGGTTCCTGTGGGTGACGGACTTCCCCATGTTCGAGTGGGATCCCGAGGCGGCGCGCTGGGATGCCGTTCATCACCCGTTCACCCGGCCGACTGCAGAGAGCGAGCCGCTTCTCGACACCGATCCGGGGGAGGCGAAGGCGATCGCCTACGACCTCGTCGCAAACGGGATCGAGATCGCGGGCGGCTCGTTCCGGATCCACGAGCCCGAGCTGCAGGCGAAGGTCTTCGGGCTCCTGAAGATCACACCCGAGGAGCAGCGGGCGAAGTTCGGCTTCCTGCTCGACGCGCTCGGAATGGGCGCGCCTCCGCACGGCGGGATCGCCTCGGGGATCGACCGGTTGTGCATGGCGCTCTTGGACGAACCGTTCATCCGCGAGCTCGTCGCGTTCCCGAAGAACCAGGCGGGAGCCGACCCGCTGTCCGGGGCGCCGACTACGGTCGAGGCGCCGCAGCTTGCGGAGCTCGGAATCGCCGTCACCGTCGAGGAGCCGTGAACAGGAACTGATGCCGCGTCGCAACGTCCGGCGATTCGTGCTCGAGGTGCTCTTCCTCGCCGGCGTCGCGGCTGCGCTGACGGTTGCCGACCTGCAGCCGGCTGCGGTGGTCGGGCTGATGGCGGCCGCGTGGGTAGTCGTGGCGCTGATCGAGTGGGCCGCGTGGGTCGGCGAGCCGCACTACGGGCGCGGGCTGCCGCCCCGCTACTACGTGCCGCAGGTCGCGCTGCCTCCGCCCAGACCGGTCGAGCAGTATCGGGGCGGTTATCCGGTGCTCGGCGTCCACGACGACGAGCCGACGTTCGTCGCCTCGACGACGGAGTGGGCGGCAGAGCTCGCCGACTGGCCGGGCGCGGGACCGACCGACGGGCTGGAGGAGACCGAGGTCTCCGCGCTCGAGGATCGGGTCGTGCCGCTGCCGCCGCCGATCCACGAGCAGGAGACAGTCGCCGCGGACTTCTTCCTGCCGGAGGTCGAGGAGGAGGCGCCTTCAGAGGCATCAGAGCCCGAGCCAGAGCCGGCACCGGTTGCGGCAATCGCCGATGCAGTGATCGGCGCAGCGCTCGTCGAGGCGGCCGTTCCGCCGGTTGTCGAGCCCGTCCGAACGCCTCGCCCCGAAGCCGTTCCCGAATCGGCGCCGCCGCTCTCGCTACCGCCGAGGCCGCCGTCGATCGTGCTCCACCATGTGGATCCACTTGCCGCCACGGGCCGGGGCCGGTTCAGGCGGCGGCGCGTGGTCGACGTGGCCACGGTCGAGGTACAGGACGGCCCGCCGCCCGACCGGGTTCTTCCGAGCCGCCTGCGGCCGGAGGACTGAGTGCGCCCTGCACTTATCCGCCGGCAACTCGTCCTCGTCGCCGTCACGGTGCTCGCCATCGCAATCTCCCTTGCCGTAACGACGAGGCCCGGGCATAGGGCTGCCGCGGCCCTTCCCGCACCGGTCGGCTCCTACACGGCGCTCGTCGCGACCGCGCCCGCCAAGGGGGCGGGCAAGCCGACCACCTGCGGGGTGCTCCTCGCGCCCCGGACCGTCGGTATCTCGAGCCCGGTGCTTCCGTGCGGCGTCCGCATCTACCTGAGCAGGGGACAGCGGCACGTCCTCGCCTCCGTGATCGGCCGCGGCCCGATCGCGCCCGGAGCCGAGTTCGCGCTCACCCCGGCCCTCTCGCACCGCCTCGGGATCACCGGCCTACGCCGCGTTCACTGGAGCTACGCCGCTTCCGGGTAGCCGGACGGCTGAGCCGGGTGCGCTACAGTGGCGCGCCGGAGCGTCCGATCCCGTACGCAACGCCGCGCACCATGTAGAACCAACGCTACGTGAAAGGGAGCATGTGTCTGGCTGGGCAGAACCCGGCTGGCGCGGCACCCACCTGGCTTGCCAGGTTCACACGGGCGCGGAGGGACGGCGGGGTCTGGGCGCTCCGGCTTTTCAGGCGGCCTGAGCGCTGCCGCCGCCCGTGCCGGCGCCGTTCTCGAAGAAGTGCACGCGTTTGGCTCAAAATCGTGAGCCGCGCGTCACACCTCGCCTCCTAAGATCAGAACCCCGTGGGTGGGCGGGGGTTCGGGATGGGGCTTAAACGGTTGCAGAGCGGCCACACCGGCACCTGAGACGGCGTCGATCCGCCCGTGCGATTTCCGTCGGCGGCGCCGCGCCCTAACGGGAGAAACGCGAGGTCGCCGCGCCCTATCGCGAGGCGGCATCTAGGCTGACTCGATGACCGAGCTCTTCGGAGACTCCTCGCGCGGCGGCGAATGGGCCGCGGTTCGCCTCGACGTGGACGGGCAGCGGATCGTCCGTGCCGACGCACCGGGGATCGGACGGGACCTCGCAGGGCTGACGCTGCTCGAGGCGGCGGCGGAAGGAGGCGAGACACTCGCCGCCGACGCACTCGCAAACGCGATCGGGCCTGCGGTGAGCGCCCCGTTCGATGCGGCGCGAACCGCGGTCGCGATGAGCGGCGGGGTGGACAGCGCGGTGGCGCTCCTCGCCGCCGGCGAGCGTGCAGTCGGGGTGACGCTCCGCCTCTGGATCGATCCGAATGCTGCCGCGAGCGAGCGGGTCTGTTGCTCGCCGGCGGCGGTGATCGCCGCTCGCGAGACCTGCCATCGTCTCGGGATCCCGCACGTGACGCTCGATCTCCGCGAGCAGTTCCGCGCCACGGTGGTCGAGCCGTTCACCCGTGACTACGCGGCGGGCCGGACTCCGAACCCGTGCGTCCGCTGCAACGGGAGCTTCCGCTTCGACGAGTTGCTCGCGTTCACGGAGCGGATCGGGGCGGCGCGCCTAGCGACCGGTCACTATGCGCGCGTGATCGAGCGGCACGGCGCGCCGACGATCGCACGAGCCGTGGATCCGGCCAAGGATCAGAGCTACATGCTCGCGACGCTCGACCCCGCCGTCCTGGAGCGGCTCTGGTTCCCGCTCGGCGAGCAGACGAAGGACGAAACGCGCGCTCAGGCTCGCATGGCCGGGATGGCTGTGGCGGGGCGCGCCGAGAGCCAGGATGCGTGCTTCCTCGGCGGCGACGACTACCGGGCGTTCCTTTCGCGCCACGGGCTCGAGCCGAGCGCCGGGGCGATCGTGAACGAGGACGGCGAGCGGGTCGGGAGCCACGACGGATACTGGCGCTACACGCCGGGGCAGCGCCGCGGGCTCGGGATCTCCGCCGCCGAGCCGCTCTACGCGCTCGGAACCGACGCGGCGACGAACACCGTTGTTGTCGGGCCGCGCGCCTCGCTCGCGCGCCGACGCGTTGCGGTACGCGGCCGGCTCGACAGCGGAAGCCTGCGGGTGGAGGCGAAGCTCCGCCACCGCTCCCCGGCTGTGGCGGCAACCGTCGCGCAGAGCTCGGACGGGTTCGAATTGCTGCTCGACGAGCCGTTCTACGGGGTGGCGCCCGGCCAGACGGCCGTCCTGTACGAGGACGGCGCGATCGTCGGCGCGGGCGTGATCGTCTCGGCCTCGGCCGAGTAGCTGCCAGCGCAGTAAGATCGCGAGATGCTCGCGTCCAGCTCGGGAGACATCGTCAACTACGCGCTCGCGGCCTTCCTGGTCGTGATGGGCGGATTCCTCGCCTTCGTCCTCGTGAAGCTGGCCGGCGTCTTCGGCCGCGTCGCCTCGTTCATCCGCGGCGCCGAGCGCGAGATGATGCCCGTGATCAACAAGGTCGGCGGCTCGGTCGACCGCGTGAACCACCAGCTCGACAAGATCGACCCGGCGACCGACAGTGCGGTCGACACGGTCGTGGCGGTCGACGAGACCGTGCGCGCGGTCAGCTATGCGGTCAAGCGCCCGATCGAGAAGCTGCTCGGAGTCTCGGCGGCCGTGACCCACGGCTTCGCGACGTTGCGCACCAAACGAAGCTGGAAGGCCGCGACCGCGAGCGCGAAGGAAGCCGCGGCCCGGCGCGAGGCGGACTTCGAGGAAGAGATCCATCAGGCCCACCCGGGCTGGACGCCACCGACTGCGCCGAAGCCGGCCCCGACCCCGTCTCGACCCGCAACTCCGGCCTCACGACCTGCAAGCCCCTCGCCACCGCCCGTTTCGCCGTCGGCACCTTCCCAGCCGTCCGCGCGGACTCCCGCTTCGCCGGCGGCTCCCACGTCCTCGCCGACTCCCGCATCGCCGGCCGCCCCTGCGTCGCCGGCGGCCCCTTCGTCGCCATCATCTTCGACGGCAACCTCGTCGGCAGACCCGGCCTCGCCTTCGTCGCCTTCCACGAAGCCTCCAACTTCGGCGACCTGACCGCAAAGAGCTCCGTCGCTACCCGAGACGGCTTTCCAGGACATGGCTGGGACAGTCCCAGACGTGGCTCGAACGGACACGGCCGCTTCGTGCAGGCCGTAGGGGCCGAGTTCTTGCGCCAAACCCGGGTCGTGTCGGGAGGGGGCCGACCTACACTGTCGGCATGCGGACGACGGCAGAGCTGCGCGACGGCTTCCAGCGCTTCTACGAGGAGCGCGGGCACCTGCGGGTGCCGTCGCATTCGCTGATCCCGCCTGCGGACGATCCGTCGACGCTCTTCATCGTCGCGGGCATGCAGCCGTTCAAGCCGTACTTCCTGCGGACGAAGGCGCCGCCCGGCCCGCGTGCCGTGAGCGTCCAGAAATGCCTGCGCGCGGGGGCAAGGACACCGATCTCGAGGACGTCGGGCGCACCGACCGCCACAACTCCTTCTTCGAGATGATGGGCAACTTCTCGTTCGGCGACTACTTCAAGGACGAGGCGGTCGACTATGCGTGGGAGTTCGTCACGCAGTACCTGAAGCTCGATCCCGAGCGGCTCTGGGTGACCGTCCACGAGGGGAACCCGCTCCTCGGCCTCGACGAGGACACCGTCGCGATCGAGGCCTGGAAGCGCGTCGGAGTGCCGCCGGAGCGCATCGTCCGCCTCGGCGACGACAACTTCTGGAAGGCCGCCGAGACCGGCCCGTGCGGCCCCTGCTCCGAGATCTTCTTCGACCGCGGCGAGGAGCACGGCTGCGGCGAGCCCGGCTGCCGGCCGGGCCACTGCGACCGCTTCTACGAGTTCTACAACCTCGTCTTCATGCAGTTCGACCTGCGCCCCGGAAACGAGCTCGTCCCGCTGCCGGCGCAGAACGTCGACACCGGGATGGGGCTCGAGCGCACCGCCTGCGTCGTCCAGGGCGTCGCGTCGAACTACGACACCGACGGCTTCCGGATCATCATGGACTGGATCGAGGCCGAGGCCTCCGTCGGCTACACCGAGAGCGAGGCGACGCGCAAGGCCTACCGCGTGCTCGCCGACCACAGCCGCGCCGTCACGTTCCTGATCGCCGACGGGGTCACGCCGGGAAACGAGGGCCGCGGCTACATCTGCCGCCGCCTGCTGCGCCGCGCGATCCAGCACGGCCAGCGTGTCGGCCTCGAGGGCGTGTACCGGCTCCCGGCGGTCGTGATCGAGCAGATGGGCGATGCCTACCCCGAGCTGCGCGAGCACGCCGACGAGATCGAGCGCGTCGTCCGGCTCGAGGAGGAGCGCTTCCGCGAAACGCTTGCGCGCGGGCAGAAGGTCTTCGACGAGCTCGCCGCAAAGGAGGCGATCAGCGGCGAGGAGGCCTTCGAGCTTGCGGCCACGTTCGGGTTCCCGATCGAGCTCACGGTGGAGCTCGCCGAGGAACGCGGGCAGCCGGTCGACGTCGACCGCTTCCGCGAGCTGATGGAGGGCCACCGCGAGATCTCGCGCGCCGGCGGCGAGAGCACGACCGAGCAGCTCGCCGCGGAGATCGTCGGCGCCGGCCTCCGCGCCGACCGAGTTCGTCGGCTACGAGAAGACAGACGTGCTCACCGCAGTCATCGCCGTCGGCCCGGTCGCCGGCACCCGGCAGCTCGTGAAGCTCGAGCAGAGCCCGTTCTACGCGGCGGGCGGCGGCCAGGTCAGCGACTCCGGGTACCTCGAGCTCGACGGCTCCGACCGCAGGCTCGAGGTTGTCGAGGTGATCAAGTTCGGCGACGACCAGGTGCTCGTCGATCGAGACCGGCGGCGAGGCGCTGCTCGAGGAGGGAACCCGCGTCCGCGCGGTCGTCGACTGGAGCTCGCGCTTTCCGACGATGGCGAACCACACCGCCACCCACCTGCTCCACGCCGCCCTGCGCGAGGTGCTCGGCGACCATGTCAAGCAGGCCGGCTCGGCGGTGCGCCCCGACAAGCTGCGCTTCGACTTCAGCCACCCGCAGCCCCTCACCGCGGAGGAGCGCGAGAAGATCGAGCGAATCGTGAACGAGAAGGTCTTCGAGGCGATCCCCGTCCGCACGTTCGTGACCCCGATCGAGGAGGCGCGGAAGCTCGGCGCGATGATGCTCTTCGGCGAGAAGTACGGCAGCGAGGTGCGCGTCGTCGAGATCGACGGCTTCTCGCGCGAGTTCTGCGGAGGCACGCACGTGCGCTCGACCGCGGAGATCGGGCCGTTCGTGATCCTCGGGGAAGCTCGGTCGGCTCCGGCGCCCGCCGCATCGAGGCCGCCACCTCGGGCGCGGCCTGGGAGCTCCTCCACGGCCGCTCCCGCGACCTCGAGGACACCCGCGCCGAGCTCGAGCAGGTCCGCCGCGAGGCGAAAAAGCCGCGCAAAGCCGAGACAGCGGCCGACGTCGAGCCCGAGATCGCGATCCTCGACGGGACGAACGTGATCGTGATGGAGATCGAGGGCCTCGGCGCCGACGCGCTCCTCGACCTCTCCGACCGGTTCAAGCAACGGAGCGCACCCGCGGCGGTCGTGCTCGGCTCGCGCGAGAACGGCAACGTCCACCTCGTCGCGAACTTCGACGACGGGGTCGCCAAGCGGATCTCCGCCGGCGACGTCGTGAAGCAGATCGCTCCGATCGTCGGCGGCGGCGGCGGCGGCCGTCCGACCATGGCACGCGCAGGCGGCAAGAATCCGGAGGCGCTCGGCGACGCGCTCCAGCGCGCCCGCGACCTGATCGCCGCGGCGCTCTCCTAGCAATGAAGGTGCTGGCGCTCGACTACGGCTCTGCGCGGACCGGAGTCGCCGTCTCCGACCCGACCGGAACCCTCGCGCGCCCGGTCGGCGTCGTCGAGAAGGTCGGCACGCCGGCAGGGCTCGAGGGGCTGCTCCGCACGATCGGAGAGGAGCAGCCGGAGCAGGTGGTCGTGGGGCTGCCGTTGACGCTGCGCGGTGAGGAGGGCGAGCAGGCGCGGGAGACGCTCGGCTTCGTCGAAGCGCTCCGCGCAGCGGTCGACGATCCCGGTCGTGACCTACGACGAGCGCTTCACCTCGTCGCTCGCCGGCGGCGACGACGCCCGCGCCGCCGCCTACATTCTCTCGAGCTACCTGGAATGGCTCGCACGGGAGACATGACAAGAAGATCCGGCGCCGCCGGATCGTCGCCGTGCTCCTCTTCCTGATCGTCGTCGGCGTTGTCGTCGGCGTCGCAGTCGCCGCAGTCCAGCACCACACAGCGCCCCCGACTCCTCCGCCGCCACCGCCTCCGCCGAAGCCGTTCCGGATCGTCTTCCCGGAAGGATTCACGCGGGCCAAGATGGGGGTGAGGGTCCACGACGTCGCGAAGATCGCGGACCGCGAGCACCGAGGCCGGGTGCGGCTGAACGAGTCCGCCTACCTCGCAGCCACGAGATCGGCACGAGTGCCGTGCTTCGGCCGTGCGAAGCAGTCGAATCTGGAGGGGTTCCTCTTCCCGGCGACCTACGACTTCGTGCCGGCCACGACCTCGAAAGAGCTCGCCGCCGATCAGATCGCCGCCTTCTGCCGGACGTTCCGCAAGCTCGACCTCTCCTATGCGCGCTCGAAGAACCTGACCCCGTACGACATCCTGAAGATCGCGTCGATGATCGAGGAGGAGGCCGCGGTTCCCGCCGACCGGCCGAAGATCGCAGCGGTGATCTACAACCGGCTCAGGAACCGGATGCCGCTCCAGATCGACGCGACGCTCCGCTACGGCCTTCACATCCCGCCGACACAGTCGATCACTGAGGCCGAGCTCGCGAGCTCGAATCCGTACAACACGCGCAAGCTCTACGGCCTGCCGCCCACACCGATCGGCAACCCGGGGCTCGCGTCGCTCGAGGCCGCCGCGCACCCTGCCAACGTCGATTCCCTCTACTACGTGCGCATTCCGGGCACGGATCGCCACGTCTTCTTCGAGAACGGCGCCGCGTACGACCAGTATCTCGCGACCCACCACTACGGGCCCCATCCGTGACGAGCCACGTCGCGCTGCTCGGCCATCCCGTGTCGCACTCCCGCTCGCCGCTGATGCAGAACGCGGCGTTCGCGGCGGCGCGGCTCGACTGGCACTACTCGGCGTTCGATGTCGAGGATCCCGTTGCAGCGGTGCGCTCGCTCGTCACGCTCGGCTTCGTGGGGGCGAACGTGACGATCCCGCACAAGCAAGCCGTCGTTGCCGCCTGTGACGAGGCCGACGGCGAGGCTGTGAACACGCTGCTCATTCGCAGCGGGCGCGTGATCGGGCGCAACACCGACAGGGAGATCCTCGCCGGGATCGACGCGAAGCGTGCCTGCCTGATCGGCGCCGGCGGCGCTGCACTGACCCTCGCGCCCGCGCTCCCGGCCGATACCAGGACGTTCTCCAGGCGCGGCGACTGGCCCCCCGATGCGTCCGGCTGCGACCTGATCGTGAACGCGACGCCGGTTCGTGACGAGCTGCTCGTCGAGCCGCAGGCGGGTCAGACCGTCGTCGATCTCGCCTACCTGCCCGACGGCTCCGACACAGCCCTCGTCGCGGCGGCCCGCGCGGCCGGGTGCGAGGTGATCGACGGCTTCGAGGCGCTCGTGCGCCAGGGAGCGAAGAGCTTCGAGCTCTGGACCGGGGTCCCGGCGCCGCTCGCCGTGATGCGCGACGCGGTCCGTCTCTAGGCTCTCGGCATGACGCTTCGTCTCGCCACCGCGGGGGAATCGCACGGCCCTGCGCTCACCGCGATCCTCACGGGCCTGCCTGCAGGCCTGCTGCTCGATCGCGACGCAATCGACGCCGATCTCAAGCGCCGCCAGGAGGGCTACGGCCGCTCTCCGCGGCAGCAGATCGAGCAGGACCGTGTCGAGGTGCTCTCCGGCCTGCGGCACGGGAAGACGCTTGGAACACCGGTGACGCTCGTCGTGCGCAACATCGACCACAGAAACTGGACGTGGGGGATGGATCCATGGCCTCCCGAGGGGGAGCCGCACGGCAAGGGCGTGAAGGTCGTGACGCTGCCGCGGCCGGGTCATGCCGACCTGCCGGGAGTCTTCAAGTACGACCTCGAGGACGTTCGCAACGCGCTCGAGCGCGCTTCGGCGAGGCATACGGCCGTCCACGTGGCCGCAGGGGCCGTGGCCAAGGCGCTGCTCGCCACGATCGGGATCGAGGTCGAGGGATCGACCGTGGACGAGGAGCAGTTGCGCGAGCGGATCGACGCCGCCCGCGCCGAGCGTGACACCGTCGGCGGGCGGGTGGAGGTGCGTGCACGCGGCGTGCCGCCCGGGCTCGGCAGCTACGCCTCCAAGGACGACCGCCTCGACGCTCGGCTCGCCGGCGCGGTGATGGGGATCCAGGCCGTGAAGGGCGTCGAGATCGGCGATGGGTTCTCGCTCGCCGACAGGTTCGGGTCCGAGGCGCACGACGAGATCGGCACCGATCGTCGCCGGCGGACGAACCATGCCGGCGGAATCGAAGCTGGAATCTCGAACGGTGAGGAGATCGTCGTGCGTGCCGGGATGAAGCCGCTTCCGACGTTGATGAAGCCGCTCGGCTCGGTCGACCTCGCGACGGGCGAGGCCGCGGAGGCGCTCGTCGAGCGCTCCGACGTGGCCGCCGTCGAGGCGCTCGCCGTCGTCGCGGAGGCGGCGGTTGCGTGGGAGCTCGCGCGAACGGCACACGAGAAGTTCGGCGGCGACACCGTCGGCGACTTCGCGGCCGCCCACCGCGCCTATCTCGAGCGGATCGCCTGGCCCGCCGGGTAGTTGACATGGCGCGCCACCTGAACGCCCTCGACCGCCACATCGCGCTCATCGGCTTCATGGGCGCCGGCAAGACGACTCTCGGCCGAGAGCTCGCCGGAAGACTGGGGCGGGAGTTCCTCGATCTCGACCGCGCGATCGAGGAACGCGCAGGAAAGTCGATCGCCGAGATCTTCGACGAACGCGGCGAGGCCGAGTTCCGCCGCATCGAGGCGCACGCTGCACGCGCCGCTCTCTCGGCTCCGGAGCCGCTCGTGCTCTCCCTGGGAGGAGGTGCCGCGACAAGCCCCGGGACGCCGGAGGCGCTGGAGGACGCGTTCGTCGTGCTCATCGACATCGACGTCGAGTCGGCCTGGGAGCGGGTGAAGCGGTCGAAGCGGCCGCTGGCACGCGACGAGTCGGCATTCCGGCGCCTCTACAGCGATCGTGCTCCTCGCTACCGCGAGCTTGCGGACGCGGTCTGCACCGATACCGCGGGAATCGTGCTCGCTGCGGCAGGCGTCCACTACGAGCTCGGCGGCCTCGATCGCCTCGGGGAGCTCGTCCCGGGCGACGGGCCCGTGGCGCTCTTCTCCGACAGCACCGTAATGGGCATCTACGGGGCCCGGGCGCAGGAGGCTCTCGGCTCCCGGCTCGCGAGCTCCCACGAGCTGCCGGCGGGTGAGGAGGCGAAGTCGGTGGGCGTGCTCTCGAGGATCTGGCGTGAGCTCCGGCTCGACCGCACGGGTACCGTCATTGCGCTCGGCGGCGGCTGCACGACCGATCTCGCGGGATTCGCGGCCGCGACGTACCTGCGCGGCGTTCCCTGGGTTGCGGTGCCGACCACGCTCGTCGGCCAGGTCGACGCGGGCATCGGCGGCAAGACGGGGATCGACCTCCCGGAAGGCAAGAACCTTGTCGGTGCGTTTCACTGGCCGGCGCGGGTCGTTCTCGACGAGACCCTGCTCGAGACGCTGCCGGAGCGCGAACGGCGGCAAGGCATGGCCGAGCTCGTGAAGACGCGGCTCCTCGCGGCGCGGAAGCTCGACGTGCGGGGTGCGGCCTCCTACAAGGCGGCGATCTGCCTGCAGGATCCGCACGACCACGGGCCGCGGCGCTGGCTCAACCTCGGCCACACGTTCGCCCACGGGCTGGAGGCCGCGGCCGACTACGACCTACCGCACGGGGAGGCGGTCGCACTCGGGCTGCTGGCGGCGCTTCGGATCTCCGGCCGAGACACCGAGGAGGTGGAGCGCGAGCTCGCACCAAAACCTGCTCCCGTCGATTCGGAGCGGGCATGGCAGGCGCTGCTCCGCGACAAGAAGCGAACGGGGGATGCCATCAACCTCGTGCTTCTCGGAGATGACGGCCCGTATGTCGAGGCGCGACCGGCCGACGAGGTCAGGCGCGAGCTCGAGCGGCTGATCGCATAGATTCCCCGCGATGCAGGTCCTCGTCCTGAACGGCGTCAATCTCGACATGCTCGGCCAGCGGGACCCGGCGATCTACGGGGGGCTTTCGATCGGCGAGCTCGAGACGCAGATCTACGTCTGGGCGCGGGAGCTCTCGGTGAGCGCGCGCTGCCTGCACACGAACCACGAGGGCCAGTACATCGAGTGGATCCACGATGCCTTCGGCCGCTCGGACGGGCTGATCGTGAACCCCGGCGCGTGGTCGCACTACAGCTACGCGATCCACGATGCGCTCGACATCCTCAATGTGCCGATCGTCGAGGTGCACCTCTCGAACATCGAGGAGCGCGAGGAATGGCGGCGCTCCTCGGTCGTCGCCGGGCTCGCGGCCCATCGCGTTCTCGGCAAGGGGCCCGAGGGCTACCGCGAGGCGCTCGAGTTCCTGGCGGGGAAGGGATCACCGTGACGCGGCTCGAGCGGCTGCAGGCGCGGCTCGACGGGCGGCTGCTCGTCACGAACCTCGTCAACATCCGCTACCTCACCGGATTCGACACCTCGAACGGGGCGCTGCTCGTCGACCCGAAGGGAACGGCGAAGCTGTTCACGGACTTCCGCTACATCGAGGCCGCCGAAGCGATTCCCGGGGTCGAGGCCGTGCTCGCGAAACGCTCGCTGATGGTCGACCTGGCCAAGCGATTGCGCGGGAAGATCAGGTTCGAGGCGGACATCCTGCCGTTCTTGCAGGTCGAGACGCTCGGCTCGGGCGGTCTCGACCTCGTGCCGGTGACCGGGGTCGTCGAGGGGCTGCGTGCGGTCAAGGACGAGGACGAGATCGAGCTGATCTCGCGTGCCGCACGGGCGGCCGACCGCGCGTTCGAGGCGCTGACCGCCGAGACGTGGGTGGGACACAGCGAGCGCGAGATCGCCTGGCGCCTCCGCCAGTTGCTGCACGCCCACGGCGTCGACCACCTGAGCTTCGACACGGCGATCGCCTCGGGGCTGAACGGCTCGAAGCCCCATGCCGAGCCGGAGAACACGATCATCGAGCCGCGGATGCTCGTCACCGCAGACTGGGGTGCGAGGCTCAACGGCTACTGCTCCGACTGCACCCGCACCGTGGAGACCGGCGAGCTACCCAAGCGGCTGCGTGAGATCTACGACGTCTGCCTCGAGGCCCAGCTTGCCGCGGTCGACGGGATCCGCCCCGGGATGACCGGGGTCGAAGCCGATGCGATCGCGCGCGACGTGATCGCCGCGGCCGGCTACGGCGACGACTTCGGCCACGGTCTCGGTCACGGTGTCGGGATGTACATCCACGAGGCCCCGCGCGTCTCGAGCGAGTCGCCCGACACGCTCGAGGTCGGCAACGTGATCACGATCGAGCCCGGGATCTACCTCAGAGGCGTCGGCGGCGTCCGCATCGAGGATCTCGCCGTCGTCCGCGACGACGGCCTGGAGCTCCTCACGAGCTTCCCCAAAGACCTCGTCACCGTCGCCTGAGCCGACACCCCGGCGAGTTCGGACGTGTTCTTCGCGGACCAGTCCCGGGACAGTCCCCAGCCGCGTCTCGCAGGGACGTAGCTCGGAAGGCCGCCGCCGAAGCCGCCATCGTCCCTCGCGGACCAGTCCGGGGACAGTCCCTGGCCAGGGCCGAAACTGGAGATCCGGCCCGACCCGGGTGGACAGGGCTAAACTGGCGCGCCGATGGCCGAGGTCGTGTCGACGAACCAGTTCAAGAACGGGATGCACATCCAGTTCGACGGGCAGACTTGGCGGATCGTCGAGTTCCAGCACGTGAAGCCGGGCAAGGGCGGTGCGTTCGTCCGCACGAAGCTCAAGGCGTACGACTCCGGCGCGGTCGTCGATCGCACCTTCCGCGCCGGCGAGAAGTTCGAGCGGATCCGCACGGAGAACAAGAACATGCAGTACCTCTACGACGCGGGCGACGAAGTCGTCTTCATGGACGAAGAGAACTACGAGCAGCTCTCGCTCCCCCGCTCGTCGGTCGAGGACGCCCTGCCGTTCATGCAGCCCTCGTCCTCCGTGCAGGTGCTCTTCGTCGGCGGGAGCCCGTCGGGCGTCGATCTGCCCGCGGCGGTCGTGCTCGAGGTGACGGACACCGAGCCGGGCGTCAAGGGCGACACCGTCTCGAACGTCACGAAGCCGGCGACGCTCGAGACCGGCGGCGTAGTCCAGGTACCGCTGTTCGTGAACGTCGGCGAGAAGATCCGCGTCGACCCGCGCGAGAAGCGCTACATCAGCCGTGCCTAGTCTGGCAACGTAGCCACGCGGGATTGAGATAGCCTCGAGTCACCCGAAGTCGGGTGAGATGCGCTCAGGTCGGTAGAGCTTTCTACCGCCTCAGATGCGGTAGTTCTCGCGCCGACCAATCTGCGTTCGAGCGCCTCGGCGTTATCTCGTGGCGCCGATTCCTTCATTGAGGTCGTGACACTGATATTCCAGGCCGTAGTACGGCGAACGGTCCGATTAGGCTTCTCGGTCCACCCCTGCTCCGGGTCCCCGCGACACGCGGCTTCTGAGCCGACCGCCCGCCGCGTAGTTGCGTCGGTGCCCGGCGCGGGATATGGTGCCGGGCGGGGTGGGAGCATGACGACTGCGGGCAGGGATCGGCGTAGCGCTGACGGCGTAACCGAGCGTCGGGAGGCGAACGACGCGGAGCAGATTCTGCTCGATCAACCCGTGCCGCCACTCCTCGCACTGCAGCAGACCGCGGGCAATGCAGCGGTCAGCAGGCTCGTCGCGAGCTCGCGGCTCTTGCTTCGCGACGACGCGCCGGGAACACCGGCGCCGAGCGGTGCGGCCGCGCCGGCAGCGGCCGCCGCGAACCCCGTGCTCGACATGGCGAAGACCGCGTGGGACACGGGCGTAACCCAGCGCGAACAAGACGCAGCGAAGAAGCTCGAGCAACCCCAGGCGGGGAAGCCCGAAATGACCGACGCGGCAGAGCAACTCCACGAGGCCGTGGGCGCCGTCGATTCGATCGGTGCCCAGCTCGGAGCGCTCGATCCGGCGCGCAAAACGCGCGCAGACGTGCACCTCAACGCTGTCGCGGGAGCAAAGAACATGGTCGTGGTTGCACTGGAGCACCTCTCGCCGCACGAGATCGGGCAGACCATCTCCACCGACACGGTCGCATCGTCGCAGTCGGCGATCAGCGACCTGACCAAGCCGCTCGCCGGCGCTCCGGGCAGTTCGAGCGGCGGCAGCCCGAGTGCGAGCAGTCCGGGATCGGCGGGCTCGGGCGGGGCAGCCGCGGCGGCTGGGGCCGCTGCGGCCGGGACGAACTAGACCTCAGGCGTGCTCGAGCTCAAGGCGTGAGCACGCGGCCGACGCTCGCGATAGCGTGGCCTCGCCGTCCGGCCCCAGGACAACCGAGAGGAGCCTGGAGATGCCGAGGTACAAACTCGTGACCGAGACGGGCGAAGACCTCGGTCGTTCCGTGCCGGCACCCCGACATGGGCGCCGGGTGACGAGAAGCCCTATATCAGCCGCGCCTGATCGGGCAACGCGGCCATGACGGGCGTAGCGTCGGCGCGCGCATCTTGGAGCCGAGTGCAGGTGAGCGCTAGGCAGCCCGAAACTTGACGGCAACGACTGCCAGGCCCACAACGAGCCAGGTCAGGACGACAAGGATTATCGCCACCGGCTTCGATGCTGTCGGGTGGCCCCAGAGCGCCAGCAGTCCGAGCGTTGCATCGAGACCCGCGACCACGATCAGCAGCGGCACGGACCACGCAAGCGCGATCACGACCGCGCGCGGAAGCCGAAACGTGTCGCTCTCCTCTGCGCGAAGCAAGACGGTCAAGAACATCGGCAGGAACACGAGCAGCAGCCCGAGGATGACGAACGCCATCTCCGTCTCGACGACAAGCGTGTCCTTCGATCCCACGGCGGCCGAACCTTAGGGGCGCCGTCGGACGCATCCGGTCGGTGCTACGACCCACCGAAGGCGCCCGACGCGGGCACCCGTTGATCGAATCCACCACGGTCACAGCGCGCCTCGCAGAGACATCAGCGACCGAACCACGGAAGAGTCACCCTCACATGAAGAGCCGAGCGGCTCGGCGCATCCGTCCTCGCTATGCCCAAAACTCGGGGGCTTCTTTACCGTCTAACTCCTTCGGAAAGTCAAACCGAGGGCAAGCCCTCAACGATTCGGAGGTCGAACGACTATGCGGGTAGCAAATGCTGTCGCGGCGAGCCTGGCTCTCGCCCTGGTGGTTGGCGCAGGATCGGCGTTTGCGTCCAGGACGACGGAGATGCCGGCCGGAGGCGCGGTGTATATCCACGCGACCGGAAACAACGGACCGGCCGGAACGATCATCTTCACGGGCGCGATCGGCGACTACGGCACGACGCTCTCGATCGACAAGAACGGCAAGACCGACAACAACGGCAATTTCGTCAAGATCACGCTCCACCAGGGAACGTTCGAGGTCGATTCCACTGCCCTCAACGCGAAGACCAATGACGCGCAGCCGGTCTTCAACAAGACGACCTGCTCGGCCCACTTCGCCGGGACAGGCCCTGTGACCTTCTTCAACGGCACCGGACTGTACAAGGGAATCAAGGGGAAGGCACTGATCACGGTTTCCTATGGCTTTGTCGGCCCGCACTACAAGGGCGGGCCGCACAAGGGCCAGTGCAACTTCGACCAAAAAACGCCCCCGCTCGCTCAGTACGCCTCGATCACAGGCCCGGGCGCCGTCTCGTTCGCCTGATCCGAAGGCCAAGTCCGTGTCGAGGCCAACCGGCGTGGCCTCGACACGCACCGAGGCCCGACCTCCAGCTTCGGACCGAATATCCCCGTACGCCCGGGCAGAGTGGTGAGGCTCTGATTGACAAGCGGGGCCCGGTGACGGAGTATGCGCCTCGGCATGTGCTGCCTTGCGCTCTCGATGGCCTTCATCGGCCCGCGGTTTGCCTTCCTGCTCGTGTGGATCTTCGACACGTCCCGGGTGAACGCCGCCTACTCGTCGTTCATCTGGCCGCTGCTCGGCCTCCTCTTCGCGCCCTGGACGATCCTTGCCTACACGATCGCGTGGGGCCCGCTCCACGGCGTGTCCGGTGCGGGCTGGGTTCTCGTCGCGCTCGGCGTGATCCTCGACCTCGTGACGTACTCCTCGCGCCAGGGCTCGAAGGCCTACCAGGCGCGGGGCGCGACGTAGCCCCGGCACCCTCGGCACGCGGCGGTATGGTCCCCGGTCGTGCCAAGGCTCGTCGACACCTCGATCCGCCTCCTCTCGCAGGAGCCGCTCACCGGCGCGATGCCCACCGCCGACCTGCTCCGGCTCGCCGACGTCCTCGACGGCGCCGGCTACGCCTACCTCGAGGTCTCGGGCGGAGGGGCGTTCGACGCCGCGGTCCGCCGCGGAACCGAGAGCCCCTGGGAGCGGATCCGCGCGATCAAGGCGCGCACGAAGACCCCGCTGATGCTGGCGGTTCGCGGCGCGTTCCTCGTTGGCTCGCGCCCGGTCGCCGACGATCTCGTACGCCGGTTCATGGCCAGCGCAGCGGCAAGCGGGATCGATGTCTTCCGGCTCCACGATCCCCTGAACGATCCCGGGAACCTGCGCGTGGCCGCCGAGGCCGTGAACGCGGCCGGACGCGAGTTCGACGCCGGGCTTCTCTACGGATCGTCCCGGCACGACGCACTGCTCGAGACGGCCAAGCGCCTCCCGGAGATCGGCGCGGCAAGGATCGTGCTCGACGACCCGGCGGGGCTGCTCCAGCCGCACCGCTGCGGCGAGCTCGTCGCCGAGTTGCGCGAGCTCTCGGGACTTCCTGTCGGCCTGTACTGCCAGGGCGCCGGCCGGAACGGGCTCGCACTTGCACTCGAAGCAGCCCGTGCCGGAGCGGATCTGATCGGCTGCGCCGTCTACCCCGTCGCTCTAGCCACGCACCGGATCACCGGCGAGTCGCTGGCGCAGGCCCTGGCCGGGATCGGGCACGACACCGGTGCCGATGTCGAGACGATCTGGCGCGCGGCAGAGCTCGTCGACGAGCACATCGGCGACACTCCGATCAGCCCGCTGCTCCCGCGGATCTCGGTGCGCGCCGCACGTCGCAAGCTTCCGCCGGGCCTCGTTTCGGTCCTCGACGCGCACCTTCGCGGAAGCGGCCACGGCGATCGGCTCGACGAGGTACTCGACGAGGTCGAGCGCGTACGCGTCGAGGCCGGTTCCCCGCCACTCGCCGCCCCGCTCGGCCAGATCGTGGCGTCCCAGGCGCTCGTCAACGTCCTCGGCTCGAGCCGGTACTCCACGATCGTCGACGAGCTCCGCGACCTGATCCTCGGCCGGTTCGGGCGCACGCCGGGGCCGATCGACCCGTCGCTCCACCGGGCGGTCGAGCTGCTCGGCGTCGACCCACCGCAGGAGCCGATCGACATCGAGGCACTCCGTCGCCGCGCCCAGGGGCTCGCTGCCAGCGAGGAAGAGCTCCTCCTGCTCGCGCTGTTCGGAGACGAGGCCGAACCACTTCTTCGCTCGATCCGCCAGCGCGCCGCAACAGACGAGCCCGTCGCGGCAGCTGCCGCCGGCCAGGATCGCGACGAGCTGATCCGCTCGGTCGTCCAGATCGTCCAGGAAACCGGCGTCGGCGAGATCACGATCGAGGAGGACGGCGTCCGCGTCAGCGTTCGCCGCTCGGTGGTCGACGACACGCTCGCGCCGGAAGCGACCGGGGCGGAGCTCGACGCCACTGAGCCGCCGCGCCTCGCCGATGGGCTCGTCACGGTCGAGAGCCCGATGGTCGGCACCTTCTACCGTGGGCCGAAACCGGGCGCCTCGCCGTTCGTCGAGGAGAACGAGCCAATCTCGCCCGGACAGGTGCTCTGCATCCTCGAGGCGATGAAGCTGATGAACGAGGTCAAGGCCGAGCAGGAGGCGATCGTCCGGAAGATCCTCGTCGCCGACGGCCAGCCGGTCGAGTACGGCCAGGCCCTGTTCGAGCTCGAGCCCCTGAACGGCCGCCCGATCGGAATCTGATGTTCCGCCGCGTCCTCGTCGCTAACCGCGGAGAGATCGCCGTTCGGGTGATCCGCGCGCTGCACGAGCTCGGGATCGAGGCCGTCGCGGTGTACTCGACCGCCGACGCCGAAGCGCTCCATGTCCGGCTCGCCGACGATGCCGTCCGCATCGGCCCGCCGCCGGCCGCCGAGAGCTACCTGCGGATCCCGTCGGTGATCGCAGCCGGCGTCACGACGGGCTGCGACGCAGTCCATCCCGGCTACGGCTTCCTCTCGGAGAACCCGGCCTTCGTGGAGGCCTGCACGGACAACGACCTCGCGTTCGTGGGCCCACCGGCGTCGGTGATGACGACGATGGCCGACAAGATCGCCGCGCGCGCGGCGATGCGCGCGGCCGACGTGCCGACGGTGCCCGGCACGGACGGCGAGACGTCCCTTGCACAGGCGCGCACAGCCGCCGGCGACATCGGCTATCCCGTGATGCTCAAAGCGTCGGCGGGCGGCGGCGGGCGGGGGATGCGGCTCGTCGACGATCCCTCGGAGCTCGAGGACGCCTTCGAGGCGGCCTCCGCGGAGGCCGCCGCCGCATTCGGGGACGGCACGCTCTACCTCGAGAAGGTGCTCGTCCCGGCGCGCCATGTGGAGATCCAGGTGCTCTGCGATACGCACGGCAACGTGCTCACCCTCGGTGAGCGCGAGTGCTCGATTCAGCGCCGCCACCAGAAGCTCGTCGAGGAGTCGCCCTCTCCGGCTCTCACCCCCGAGCTCCGCGAGCAGATGGAGTCGGCCGCCGAGCGCGCGTGCCGGGCGGTGGGCTACGTGAACGCCGGCACGTTCGAGTTCCTGCTCGGCCCGGACGGGGCGTTCTCGTTCATCGAGCTGAATGCGCGGCTGCAGGTCGAGCATCCGGTCACGGAGCTCCTCACGGGGATCGACCTGGTCCGCCGGCAACTCGAGATCGCCTCCGGCGAGCGCCTCGAGCTCACCGGCCGGGCGCCGCAGCGAGGGCACGCGATCGAGATCCGCCTGAACGCCGAGGATCCGTCCCGCGACTTCATGCCGGCCCCGGGGACGGTGACGCGGTTCCGACCCCCGCTCGGCCCGGGGATCCGGGTCGACACGTTCGTCGAGGACGGGATCACGATCTCGCCGTACTACGACTCGCTCCTAGCCAAGCTCGTGGCGTGGGACGAGAACCGTCCGGCTGCGATCGAGCGCGCCGAGCGGATGCTCATGGAGCTCGTCGTGGAGGGCGTTCCCACCACCCGTGAGCTTGCGCTCGCCATCCTCGCGAGCGAGGAGTTCCGGAGCGGGGACTACTCGACCTCGACCCTTGCCGAGCTCGGCGCCGTGGCAGCATGACACTCGTGCTTGCAACCAAGGGCGGGACGGTTTCGGTTCCGGAGGCAGTCCTCGTCGGGATCGCCGTTCGTGCGGCCGAAGACATCGACGGGATCCGGGTCCGGCGCCGTCGGACGATCGACCTGGATACAGGCGTCGTTCGGCTGTCGGTCTCGGCTGAACGCGGCGAGCCCCTGCTCGGGCTGGCCGAGCGCGCCCAGGAACGGGTTGCAGCGACACTGAAGGCGATGTGCGGGATCGATACCACGGTCGAGATCAGGGTCGGAGAGCTCGTATGACATCGCGCCGACAGGCACGCCGTCAGGCGCTCTTCCTCGTCTACCAGTGGGATCTCGGCGAGGCGGAGATCGGGTCGCAATACGCCGGCGAGATCGATCCGTGGGCGCGCGAGCTCGCCGAGGAGACGGTCGCGCGGGCTGCCGAGCTCGACGATCGCATCAACGCCGCGTCGGAGAGCTGGACCGCCGACCGCCTCGGTGTCGTCGAACGGAGCGCGCTGCGCCTCGCGATCCGCGAGCTCGACCGCGGCGATGTCCCGTTCGAGGTCGCGATCGACGAGGCGGTCGGCTTCGTGAAGCGCTACGCCTCCGAGGAGGGCGCGCGGCTCGTGAACGGCATCCTCGGCCGGATCCAGCGGGAAGCGGCGGTGGCGGAATGAGCGTCCAACCGGAGGTTGGCTCATGAGCACACAGGAGCCGCTCGATCGTGCGGAAGAGCTCCTGCAGCGGATCGAGGTGCAGCGTGAGAAGCTGGAGGCGACCGACGACCCCGAGCAGGCGATCGACGTGCTCCAGGAGCTCGTCGAGCTCGCGAAAGCCGTCGAAGCCGAGCTCCTGCGCGCCCGCGCAGCCGCGGAGACGGATGCCGCAGGGGCCTGAGGAGCTCCGGGAGCTCGTCGAGGCCTATCTGGCCGGGCTCGCGCTCACGCCGGAGCTCGGGACGCTGGAAGAGCCCTTGCGGTACTCGCTCGGCGGCAAGCGCGTGCGCCCGGTCCTCTGCCTGGCCGCCGGCGAGGCGGCGGGCGGTGAGCTCGACCGCGTGATGCCGGCCGCCGCCGCGGTCGAGCTCGTGCATTCGTTCTCGCTCGTCCATGACGACCTTCCCGCACTCGACGACGACGAGGAACGGCGCGGGCAGCCGAGCGTATGGGCCGCCTACGGCGAGGCGACGGCGGTACTTGCGGGGGATGCCCTGCTCGCCGAGGCGTTCAGGCTCGCCCTCGGCTGCGGCACGGATGTTGCGCTCGAGCTCGTCGACGCGACGCTGCTGATGATCGCCGGCCAGCAGCGGGACCTCGAAGGCGGCCATGATCTGGCGGGTCTGCACCGGCTGAAGACGGGAGCTCTCTTCTCCGCCTCGGTCATGTGCGGCGTCCGGGCGGGCGGTACGCCGGAGCCCATGCACGGGCCGTGGCGGGTGTTCGCCGCCGAGCTCGGGCTGCTCTTCCAGGTCGTCGACGACATTCTCGATGGAGACGGCTACGTAGCCGAGGTGGGGGAGGCGCGGGCGCGGGCTCTGGCCGATACCGCGGCAGAGCGAGCCGAAGCGCGCCTCGGAGAGATCCCGGCCGACACCTCCGTGCTCTCGGAGATCGTCGCTCGGCTCGCCGCCCGCACCGAGTGACGAAGAAGCGGCTCGATCTGCTCCTCGTCGAACGCGGCCTCGCCGAGAGCCGGGCCCAGGCGCAGGCGCTCGTGATGGCCGGCCTCGTCCCTGGGCACTCGAAGCCCGGCGAGCAGCTCGACGAGATGGTGCCGCTCGAGGTCGAGAAGCCGCCGCCCTACGTTTCGCGCGCGGGGTTCAAGCTCGCCAACGCCCTCGATGCCTTCGGCCTCGATCCGGCGGGGCTCGACTGCCTCGATGTCGGAGCGTCGACCGGGGGGTTCACGGACGTCCTGCTCCAGCGAGAGGCTGCACGCGTGATCGCCCTCGACGTCGGTCACGGTCAGCTTCACTCGCGGATCCGTGACGACCCACGCGTCACGGTGCTCGAGCGGACGAACGCTCGGACGCTCACCGAGCTCCCCTTCCCGCCGCAGCTCGTGACCTGCGACGTGTCCTTCATCTCGGTTCGCTCGGCGCTTCCGCCCGCGCTCCAGCTCGCCGCGCCGGGCTGGCAGGCGCTCGTGCTCGTGAAGCCGCAGTTCGAGGCGGGACGGGCCGAGGTCAAGAAGGGCGTCGTCCGCGATCCGGCGGTGCGGGCCCGCGTCGTTTCGGAGATCGCCGAGGCTGCGCTGGGATGGGGTGCGCGGCCCGCCGGGGTCGTAGACTCAGGGCTGCCGGGCCCGAAGGGAAATCATGAGCTCGTCCTCCATCTCGTTCAAGCCGACCGTCCCGAGCTTCCCGCCGAGCTAGAGCGGTGGATCGCTGATGCAACGAGTTAGGCGGGCCGCGGTCGTCATGCACGGCGTGACGGCGAACGTGGACGAGGCGGCGGCGCGGCTCCGGCTCGTGGCAGATGCGGAGGGGGTCGAGCTGCTGCCGGAGGGCGAAAGGGGAGCCGAACTCGCGGTCTGCCTCGGTGGCGACGGGACGATCCTTCGCGCGCTGAAGCGGTTCCTCGGAACCGGGGTACCGGTGATCGGCGCGAACTTCGGACGCGTCGGTTTCCTCGCCGCGATCCCCGGCGACGAGCTCGAGACCGGGATCGCGCGAGTGTTCGCAGGTGAGTACGCGGTGCAGTCGCTGCCGACACTCGAGGTGGAGGTCGACGGGTCCCCGCGTCAGGTCGCGGTCAACGACGCGGTCGTCGTCAGCGGAAAGCCCGGACGGATCATCGAGCTCGCGTACTCGTTGAGCGGCGAGGATTTCGGCACGCAGCCCTGCGACGGCCTGCTCTGCGCCACGCCGCCGGGCTCGACCGCGTACAACCTCTCGAACGGCGGCCCGGTGCTCGTCTGGGGTCTCGAGGCGGCGGTGATCACGTTCGTCGCGCCGCATACGCTGCACGCAAGGCCCCTCGTCGTAGGCCCGGATTTCGAGCTCGAGGTCGTGAACCGGACGCCGGACGTGGAGGCGGTCGTGCTCGTCGACGGCCAGCCGATCGGCTCGCTGGCGCGCGGTGCCGCGGTCAAGGTGCGCTTCGGGGAGAGCCGCACACAGCTCGCGACGCTGCCGGAGCAGACGTTCTTCGGGCGCTACGCGCAGGTCTTCGGGATCGACTAGCGCGGCCTCTCGGATGGAGCTCGATTGCCCGGTCTGCGGCAACCCGAAGCCGGCTGCTTCCCCGCCGGCGGTGCGGGGGCTTCGGCTCGGACGTCGCGAGAAATCCGCACGTGCGCCTGGGCGCTTCCACCGCCCGCCCGACCTGGGTCGTGATGCGCGACTGCGGCGAGCGCCCGCCGCGTAGGTCCGTCCGGGAACGGCGACTGTGGAGAAAATTGACGAAGTTGGCACACAGACCCACCCGGCCTGCTCGTACAATTGATCTCGAGGGCGGAGGGGTGCGTCCCCACCCTATGGGCGGGGGCTCGCTCGGGACAGGCAAAAGCAGCACCCCCAAAACGGACAGTCGCCCCGGCCGGGCGGCCGTCGTACGATGCCGGAGTGCTCCGGCGGCTTCGCATCGAGAACCTCGTCCTGATCCGGGAGGCCGAGCTCGAGCTCGATCCGGGGATGAACGCGATCACCGGCGAGACGGGAGCGGGGAAGACGATCCTCTCGAACGCGATCGGCCTCCTGCTCGGAGCCCGGGGCGAGGCCGGGTTGATCGGGGCCGCGTCCGGGGAGGCCTACGTCGAGGCGGAGTTCGACCTCCCCGACGCCGACGTGCTCGGGGACCTTGCCGAGCTGCAGCCGGCGGACGAGGAGGCGCTCGTGCTCGCCCGGCGAATCTTCGCCGACGGCCGGACACGCGCCTACGCCTGGGGAAGGAGCGCGGCACGCGAGGACGTCGCACAAGTCGTCGAATCGCTCCTGGCGATGAGCGGGCAGTTCGAGCAGCGGCGGCTCGCGCGGCCCTCGTACCAGTTGGCCGTGCTCGACGCGTTCGCCGGCACAGCCGACACGACCCGCAGCGCCCGCCGTGCCTGGCGCGAGCTCACCGCCGCGCGCCGGGCACACGACGAGCTCACACGCGACGCTGCCGCGGCCGAGGCGCGGCTCGACGAGCTCAGGGCGCTCGCAGCAGATACCGAGGGGTTCGAGCCCGGCGAGGAGGACGAGCTCAGAGCCGCCCGGGAGCGCCTCCGAAACGTGACCGAGCTCGCCGGAGCGGCCGGGAACGCGCTCGCCGCGATCTCCCCGGAGGACCGCGAGGGCGGAGCCGATCTCGTCGCAAGCGCCGAGCGGGCTCTAGCGCCTTTCGAGACGATCGCGCCGGAGCTCGACTCGGCCGGAGAGGCTCTCCGCGGGGCCGGGCTTGCTCTCCGCGAAGTGGGAATCGAGCTTCGCCGCTTCCTCGACTCGCTCGAGGCCGAGCCGGGCCGGCTCGAGGAGGTCGAGAGCCGGCTCGAGCAGATCGCCGACCTTCGCCGTCGCTATCGCGCCGACACGTTCGCCGAGCTGTTCGAACGGGCGGCAGCCGCCAGGCGCGAGCTCGACGCGCTTGCCGATGGGCACGATCCGGGCCGCGCGGCAGCCGATGCAGTTGCCATTGCCCAGGCCGAGGTCGATCGCCTCCAGGCGGTGCTTCGGGACGCCCGCCGCGAGGCCGCACCACGTTTCGCGGAGGCGGTGGCGACCGAGCTCGCCGGTGTCGGGCTCGGAGAGGGGGAGTTCCGGGTCGACCTGCGTGAGACGGATCCAGGTCCATCCGGTGCCGACGAGGCCCGGTTCGCGGTTCGCCCGAATGCAGGGCTGCCCTTCGGGCCGGTCGCCGAGACCGCCTCGGGCGGCGAGCTCTCCCGGATCGCGCTCGCGATCGCCGCGGTCGCGGGCGGCGAGACCATGGTCTTCGACGAGATCGACGCCGGGATCGGCGGCCGGACCGCGCATGCCGTGGGAGACACGCTCCGTAGGCTTGCCGGGCACGCACAGGTCGTCACGATCACCCACCTTCCGCAGATCGCGACTCTCGCCGACCGCCACTTCCGGGTCGAGAAGGTCCCGGGCGACCCCACGCACACGCGTATCGAGCCGCTCTCCGGAGACGACCGCCGCGACGAGCTCGAGCGCATGCTCGGCGGCGCCGACTTCCTGTCGACCCTTCGGGAATGAAACCCGCGTCGCGCGAGCTGCTCGCCTCGAGGTCGGAGGCCTGGGCCTTCCTGGCCGAGCCGTTCCACCTCTCCGACTGGTGGCCCGGAATGCTGAGCGTGGAGCCCGACCGCCGCGGATTCGCGGTCGGGGCCCGGTGGCAGGTCGCGGTCTTCGCAGATCCGCTGCGGCTCGGCCCGCTCCGGTTTCCGCAGGTCGGCAGGCCCGCCGGGCCGTCTGCGAGACAGACGCTCGTCGTCGCCGCGATCGAGCCGTTCGAGCGCTGGGAATGGAACCTCGTCCGGCGGCTCTCCGGGCCCGGCGAGCGAACCGCGACGCGTTCGGTCGAAGTACGGTTGCGAGAGCTCGCGGCGGACAGGACGGAGGCGACGGTCACCGTGATCGACGGCTCGCGCCCGGACCCTCGCCTCGCCCGTACCGCCGTCGACCGGCTCTACGACCTCGTCCAGACCGCGGCCTCGCTCTGAGCACGGCACCGTCCTGGGCAGCCCGTAGCATCGTCCCGGTGAGAGGCGATGTGTGCAAGGGGATGAAGCGATGGAGGGGATGAGCTCGCTGCTAAGGTGCAATTCCGTGGATTCGTTCGCGGGCAGGTGCAGGTTCGGCGGCCAGGGAAGGCCGTCGTGAGTACCAAGTACGTGTTCGTCACCGGCGGTGTCGTCTCGTCGCTCGGGAAGGGGATTACGGCAGCTTCGCTCGGCCGGTTGCTGAAGGCGCGGGGGCTCAAGGTCCAGGTGCAGAAGTTCGATCCCTACCTGAACGTGGACCCGGGCACCATGAGCCCGTTCCAGCACGGCGAGGTCTTCGTCACCGAAGACGGCGCCGAAACCGATCTCGACATCGGCCACTACGAGCGCTTCATCGACGAGAACCTCTCGCGCGCCGCGAACCACACCGCAGGCGCAATCTGGGACCGCGTTCTCCGCAAGGAGCGCAAGGGCGAGTACCTCGGCTCGACCGTCCAGGTGATCCCGCACATCACGAACGAGATCAAGGCGCGCATCCGCTCGGTCGCCGAGGTCACGAGCACCGACATCGTCATCTCCGAGATCGGCGGCACCGTCGGCGATATCGAATCGCAGCCGTTCCTCGAGGCGATCCGCCAGTTCCGCCGCGAAGCCGGGCCCGAGAACGTGCTCTACATCCATGTGACGCTCGTGCCGTTCATCCCGAACGCCGGCGAGCTGAAGACGAAGCCGACCCAGCACTCGGTCAACGAGTTGCGCCGCATCGGTATCCATCCCGACGTCGTCGTCTGCCGCTCGATCGAGCCGCTGACGAAGGAGATCCGAGACAAGATCGCGCTGTTCGCCGACGTCGACGTCGAAGCCGTCGTCTCCGCGATCGACGTTCCCGATGTGTACCTCGTCCCGAAGGCACTGCAGGAACAGGGGCTCGACCGTCTCGTCTGCGAGCGGCTCGGGCTCGAGACGCCTGCCGCCGAGCTCGGGGAGTGGGACGAGCTCCTCGAACGGCTCGAGGCACGGCGCGGCAGTGTCGAGATCGCACTCGTCGGCAAGTACGTCAAGCTGCGCGACGCATACCTGTCGGTGCACGAGGCGCTCCGGCACGCCGGGATCCAGAAGGGCTGCGACGTCAACGTGCGCTGGGTCGATGCCGAGAACATGACCTTCGAGGAGGCTCGCGCCGAGCTCGCCGGCGTCGACGGCGTCCTCGTGCCCGGCGGTTTTGGCTCCCGTGGCTGGGAGGGGAAGATCCTGGCCTGTCGCGTCGCCCGCGAGGACGGGATCCCGTACCTCGGGATCTGCCTCGGCATGCACGTCGCGGTCTCCGAGTTCGCCCGCCACGTCTGCGGCCTCCAGGGCGCGAACTCGACGGAGATGGATCCCGAGACCCCGTTCCCGGTGATCGACCTGCTGCCGGACCAGAAGGACGTCGAGGATCTCGGCGGCTCGATGCGGCTCGGGGCGCAGGCGGTCGAGCTCGCAGAGGGCTCCGAGGCACGTGACGTCTACGGCGGAAAACCGGTCGTCTCGGAGCGCCACCGCCATCGCTACGAGGTGAACAACGCCTACCGGCAGCAGCTCCTCGATGCCGGCCTCGCGATCAGCGGCACCTTCGAGGAGGGCCGCCTCGTCGAGGTGATCGAGCTGCCCGAGCATCCCTGGTTTCTCGCCTCGCAGTTCCACCCCGAGTTCAAGTCGCGGCCCACCCGCCCGGCGCCGCTCTTCCGAGAGTTCGTCGGCGCCGCGCTCGAGCGCTCACGCGAGCGCCGCGGCGTCGGCGATCGAGTGGAGCTCGCGACGTAGTCGCGCGCCACGCAGGCGATCTTCACCTAACCGTCTCGTCACAGAGACCCTCTACCATGGGCGCCCGTGGCATCTGAGGCCCTCGATCTCTTCCTCGAGCTTGCCGCCGTTGCGAGCCCGTCGGGTGAGGAGCGTGCCGTCGCCGACCGCGTGCTCGGCTACCTCAGGGACCTTGGCGTCGCGGCCGAGGAGGACGAGACCGGCCCAGTGGTCGGTTCGACGATGGGGAACATCCACGTCTCGATCGAGCCCACCGTCCCCGGCGAGCCCCTGTTTTTCTGCGCGCATCTCGACACGGTGCCGCCTGTTGAGGCGATCGAGCCCGTCGTCGAGGACGGCATCGTCCGGAACCGGCTGCCCGCGATCCTCGGAAGCGACAACAAGGCGGCCGTTGTCGCGATGCTCGAGGGTACCCGGCGCGTGCTTGCCGAGGGCAGGCCGCATGCCGGAATCGAGCTGCTCTTCACCTCGAAGGAGGAGGTCGGGCTCGTCGGCGCCTACGCCTTCGACAACTCGCGCCTCCGCGCCCGCACCGGCTTTGTCTATGACCAGGCGGAGCCCGTCGGCTGCGTGATCCTCGGCGCTCCCTCGGCGATGATGCTCGAGGTCGAGTTCCACGGGCGAGCCGCGCACGCGGGAATGTTCCCCGAGGAGGGGCGCTCCGCGATTGTCGCCGCCGCACGGGCGATCGCGGAGATGCCGCTCGGGCGGATCGACGAGGAGACGACAGCGAACATCGGCACGATCGAGGGCGGAAGCGCGGCGAACGTCGTTCCCGAACCGGTGCCGCCTGGTCGGGGAGGCGCGCTCACATGACGAACGGAAGCTCGCGGACCAGGTGCAGGCGATGCAGGATGCGATCACCTTCGCCGCGAGCCTTGCCGAGTGCGAGGTCGAGACGAAGCTCGAGAAGAACTACGCCGCCTACCGGTTCGCGAAGGACGACCTGCCCGTCCGGCTCGCGGCCGAGGCGCTCGGGCAGTGCGGCTTCGACCCGAGCTACTCGCTCTCGGGCGGCGCGGCCGACGCGAACGTCTTCAACGAGCGCGGCCTGCAGTGCGTGAACCTCGCGAATGGGATGACCGACATCCACACGCCCGACGAGCACATCGCGGTGGCCGACATCGACGCGATGGTCGAGGTCACCCTCGCCCTGGTCGACGCGGCGAGGGCGTAGCAATGCAGTCACAGGCACGGCCTCGCCGCGGGCGATGGTCTCGCGCGTTTCCGTGGGTCCTGCTCGGGCTCGTCGTCCTGATCTTCTACTGGGTCGAGGCCGCGGTCAGGAAGACGCCCTGGCTCTTCACCGACGAGCTCGAATGGAGCCAGCTCTCGCGGGCGATCGCGACCACCGGGCACGCGGCGCGCCGCGGCGAGCCGCACTCGTTCGAGTCGCTGTACTCGTACCTGATCGCGCCGGCATGGTGGATCCACTCGACCGCCGATGCCTACGCCGCGATCAAGGATCTGAACGCGGTCGTGATGTGCCTTGCAGCGGTGCCTACCTACCTGCTGGCGCGGATGCTGCTCGCGCGCCGTCCCGCGGTCGTCGTCGCGCTGCTCTCGATCGCGATCCCGGCGATGTCGTATGCGAGCTCGATCGTCCCGGAGCCGCTCGCCTACCTGTGGTTCACGCTCGCGGCGTGGCTCGCTGTTCGCGCGCTGGCCGCGCCGGGCTGGAAGACCGGGCTGCCGGCAGTCCTGCTCGCGGGCGCCGGAATCTTCGTCCGGCTGGAGTTCGTCGTGCTGCCGGCCTCGCTCGCGCTCGCCGCTGCCGTCGCGTGGGTCATCGCCCGGGGCGGGTTGACGTGGAGGCGGGTGTTGATCGCCACCGGGGCCGTCGTGGCCTTCGCACTTCTCTTCAACCTCGTCGTCGTCTCGCAGCTTCAGAGCTGGTCGTTCGACCAGTACTTCAACCACCAGACGATCATCCAGGGCGGCCTCGCCGCCGGCGCACTCACAATCGGGCTCGGGATGCTTCCGATCATCGGCGGGATCGCCTCGCTCTGGCTCCCCGAGCGGTTCTCGGAACCGGCCTACCGTGCCTTCGCGATCTACCTCGGCGCGTCACTCGTTACGCTCGTGATCTACACCGCAGCGAAGGCGGCCTACCTCTTCACGAGCCTGGCGCCGACGATCGAGGAGCGGAATCTCTTCTACCTCTCGCCGCTGCTGCTGATCGGCACCGGGCTCGCATTCGGTGCCCGAAGGCTGAACTGGCCGCTCGTCGGGCTCGCGACGGTGCTCGGGTTGACGATCGTGTGGTCCGGCAAGTTCGAGGTGGGCGCGCCCTACTTCGATGCGCCGGGGCTCGCGGTACTGACGCTCGTGAACCGCGATCTCCGCTGGGACGTGAGGGACTTCCACATCCTGCTCGTGCTCGCCGCCGCTCTCTCCGTGGGCCTGCTGGTCGCCCGCCGGCGGCACTGGGTGCCCATCGCCGCGGCGGTGCTGCTCGGCGGGTGGCTCCTGACCGGACAGATCTACGCGGCCAATGCGAACGCCGACTACTCGGACGTGTTCGCGAAGGAGATCCCTGCGCCCCGCGACTGGGTCGATACCGCGACCCACCGTGCGCCCGTCACCGTTCTCGGCGACAACATCGTGGCGATGGGCGGGAACCGGCTGTGGCTGGCCGAGTTCTGGAACCGCTCGATCGGCCATGTCGCGAGCCTGAACGGCGTCGCTCCCGGCCCCGGGCCGATCAGCGCGCCGGGGCTCGATACGACCGACGGTGCGCTCTCGGGGTACACCGGGGATCGGTTCACGCTGGCCGGTTACGGAGTGCGGCTCGCGGCTCCGCAGGTCGAGTCGCGCGACGGGTTCACGCTCTATCGCACCCCGAAGCAGTGGCACCTGCTCGACGAGGAGCAGAACGTGTTCAGCGACGGCTGGGCCACGAGCCCGATCGGCTACACCTACTTCCCGCGGGGCGGACCGGGCGTTCTCACGATCCATCTCTCTCGCACCGCGTTCAACGGAACGGGTCCGCCCGGCAAGGCCACGATCCGTGTCGGCACGGTGCGGCTCGACCGGAATGGCAACCCGGTGCTCGGGCGAGTGCTGACGGTGCGCCATAGCCTCGTGCCGAACGGGAAGCTGACCGTGATTCGGATCCCGGTGGCCTCGACACCGGTGACGGCGCTGATTCGGATGACGACGTTCTCACCGCAGGGAGATACGAGGCGGCTCGCGGCGCAGCCGGGGTTCTCCTTCAAGCGAGACACGTGAGCGCCGAGGCCGAGCGGCGGCTGTATCGTCCGCCGCCGTGAGGATCGGTGTCGCGAAGGAGATCAAGCCGGACGAATACCGCGTCGCGTTGACGCCTGCCGGCGCACTCGAGTTGATCCAGCAGGGTCACGACGTCGTCGTCGAACTCGATGCCGGCGCCGGGAGCTCGTTCGCCGACTCGGCTTACGAGCGCGTGGGGGCGAGGATCGCACCGGTCGAGGAGGTCTGGGCCTCGAGCGAGCTCCTGCTCAAGGTCAAGGAGCCGATCGCGAGCGAGTTCGAACGGCTTCGCGAGGGACTCACGCTCTTCACGTATCTCCACATCGCCGCCGATGAGTCGTTGGCGCGGGCGCTCGTCGATTCGGGAGTCACGGCCGTGGCGTACGAGACCGTGGAGACGGTACGGCGGTGCACTGCCGCTGCTCGCGCCGATGTCTGAAGTCGCCGGGCGTCTGTCGACGCAGGCCGGCGCGTATTTCCTCGAAAAGCCCTTCGGCGGCCGCGGGGTCCTGCTCGGCGGCGTTCCGGGGGTGGCACCGGGGAAGGTCGTCGTGATCGGCGGCGGGATCGTCGGCTACAACGCGGCAATCGTTGCGCTCGGGCTCGGGGCGCAGGTGACGATCCTCGAACGGTCGATCGACCGCATGCGCCATCTCGAGGAGATTCTCTCCGGCAGGGTGACGCTTTTGATGTCGTCGAGCCTCGAGATCGCGGCTTCGGTCGCCGAGGCGGATCTCGTGATTGGCGCGGTGCTGATCCCGGGCGCCGTCGCCCCCAAGCTCGTGACGCGCCGGATGATCGGCGGGATGAATCCCGGTTCCGTTGTCGTCGACGTCGCGATCGACCAGGGGGGTTGCTTCGAGACCTCGCATCCGACGACGCACTCCGACCCCGTGTATGTGGTGGACGGCGTGACGCACTACTGCGTCGCGAACATGCCGGGCGGCGTGCCGGTCACCTCGACGATGGCGCTGACCAATGCGACGTTGCCCTACGTCGAGGCGGTCGCGAGGCACGGGCTGGTCGCGGCGGTAGAGGCGGATCCGGCGCTCGCCCGTGGCGTGAACGTCCTTGGGGGCCGGATCACCTACGAAGCCGTAGCGCAGGCGCACGGGCTCGAGTACACGCCGCTCGCCGCGGCGCTGGCCGCGAGTTGATGTGCGTTCTCACGAAGCTCACCCGGAAAGAGCCGGCAGCCCCGGGCCGCTTACGGGCCCGTTGCGAAGCCGAGCGCAGCCGCCGAGCCGGCCGACTCCGGCAGAGAAGGTTGGAGAGGCCGCGCTAGGACTCGGCGGGCTCGGGCTTCTTGGTGGCCGGTTTCGGCTTCGGGCTGATGCGAACGACCGCCCAGGTGATGCCGGCGGCGAGCGCAATCGTGCTCACGATGAAGATTGCGAAACCGATGAGTCCGAGGACGTTCTCCACGAGGTCTTAGGATAGCCGGGTGCCACGTGTATGCGTAATCGTCCTCGACGCGGTCGGGGCGGGCGAGCTGCCGGACGCGTCCGACTTCGGGGACGTGGGCTCGAACACGCTCGGGAACCTCGCAACGGCAGTCGGCGGCCTCGATCTACCGACGCTCGAGGCGCTCGGGCTCGGCAACGTCGAGCCGCTCGCGGGCTGTCCGCCGCAGCCGGGCGCCCCAGCCGTCGCGGGGCGCCTGCTCGAGCGCTCCCGCGGGAAGGACACGACGACCGGGCACTGGGAGCTGATGGGGATCCAGACGAAGCAGGCGATGCCGACCTACCCGCACGGTTTCCCGGACGCGGTGATCGATCCGTTCATGAACGAGACCGGTCACGGCGTGATCGGCAACGTGCCGGCGAGCGGGACGGAGATCATCCAGGAGCTCGGCGAGGAGCACCAGCGAACGGGAAAGTGGATCGTGTACACGAGCGCCGACTCCGTCTTCCAGGTCGCGGCGCACGAGGAGACGATCCCGCTCGAGGAGCTGTACGAGGCCTGCCGGGTCGCCCGCCGCCTCCTCACCGGCCAACATGCCGTGGGCCGGGTGATCGCGCGTCCGTTCATCGGCGTGCCGGGGGACTACCAGCGGACTGCGAACCGTCACGACTTCTCGCTCGAGCCGCCGAAGCCGAACTACCTCTCACTCGCGCGGGGGCGCGGGGCGAAGGTCTACGGCGTCGGGAAGATCAGCGACATCTTCGCGGGCTGCGACGTCGACGAGTCGTTCCCGACGAAGTCGAACGTCGAGGGGATCCAGCGCACCGAGGAGCTCTTGCGGAACGCCGACGAGGGCTTCGTCTTCACGAATCTCGTCGAGACCGACATGCTCTGGGGACATCGGAACGACCCAGTGAACTTCCACCGCTGCCTGCAGGATTTCGACCGGCGGCTGCCCGACCTGCTCGACGCGCTCCGTGAGGGAGATCTGCTCATCCTGACCTCGGATCACGGCTGCGACCCGACGACGCCCTCGACCGATCACTCGCGCGAGTACGCGTTGCTCCTCGCCTACGTCCAGGGCCGGAACGCGGCCGGCCGGATCTACGAGGACGGCGAGTTCGCCGACGTCGGTGCGACCGTGAACGCCTGGCTCGGCGGCAGCTCCCCGACCCGGGGAGTGCTTGGCAAGCCGTTCCTCGAGCCGTGATCTCGGCTGCCGAGCTGATTCAGCGAAAGCGGGACGGCGAGGAACTCGGCAGCGACGAGATCTCCGAGCTGATCCTCGGGTACGCGCGCCTCGAGGTGCCGGATTACCAGATGGCCGCGTTCTGCATGGCGGTCTACTTCCGCGGTCTATCGAGCCGCGAGACCTTCGCGCTGACCGACGCGATGATCCGGAGCGGTGAGACCCTCGATCTGGCCGGGGCGCTCGGCCGGAAGGTGGTAGACAAGCACTCGACGGGTGGAGTGGGGGACAAGACCTCGCTCGCGGTCGGGCCGATCGTGGCGGCATGTGGAGTCCCGTTCGGGAAGATGAGCGGCCGGGGCCTCGGCCACACCGGTGGCACGCTCGACAAGCTCGAGTCGATCCCCGGCTTCCGGGTCGACCTCACGACCGACGAGCTGATCTCCCAGATGCGCGAGGTCGGGATGGCGATCGTCGGCCAGACCGCGAAGCTCGTGCCGGCGGACCTCATGCTCTACGGGCTGCGCGATGTGACGGCCACGGTCGACCAGGTCTCGCTGATCGCCGCGTCGATCATGTCGAAGAAGCTCGCCGCCGGCGCCCAGGCGATCGTCCTCGACGTGAAGGTCGGAAGCGGCGCCTTCATGAAGACGCTCGACGAGGCCCGCGCCCTGGCAGAGGCCATGCTCGCGCTCGGCCGCGAAGCCGGCCGTGACGTCGTGTGTCTGCTCACCGACATGGACCAGCCTCTCGGCGCTGCCGTCGGCAACGCACTCGAGGTGCGCGAAGCGCTCGCGACCGTCCGCGGCCACGGGCCACCCGACTTCACGGAGCTCGTGCTCGAAGCCTGCGCGCGGCTGCTCGCGCTGTCCGACCTCGGGATCGACCTCGACGAGGGGCGCGTCCGTGCCGAAGCGGCGGTTGCCGATGGCTCGGCCGAGGCCGCGTGGAACCGCTGGATCGAAGCCCAGGGCGGCACGACCGACGAGTCGGCTCTCGCGCAGGCCCCCGTCGTGCGCGCGGTCAACGCACCGCGCGCCGGTACGGTCGAGGCCCTCGACGCGATCGGGGTCGGCGTGGCGGCTCTTCACCTCGGCGCGGGGCGCCGGGTGAAGACCGACACGATCGACCATGCAGTCGGCATCGTCTGCCGGCGCAAGCGCGGAGATCTCGTCGAGGAGGGCGAGCTTCTCGCCGAGGTCCACGCTCGGGACGAGGTGTCCGCAGCCACGGCCTTGCGCGAGGTCGGCGCCGCCTACGTGATCGGCGAGGAGCAGAGAGCGTCGCGGCCCGTCCTGCTCGAGGTCATCACCTAGCGTCGATCACGCGACCCCGGCGACCTGGCTCCGTCTCGACGAGCGAGAGCGCGAGGCCGCTGAGTCTCTCCCTCCCGCGGGCTCCCCCCGCTAGCGTGGTCGGATGCCGGAGCTACCCGAGGTCGAGAGCGTCAGGCGGCGGCTCGCGCCCGTCCTCGAGGGGCGAAGGCTCGAACGAGTCGAGATCCTGGATGCGCGGCTCACGCGCCCGTTCGATCCCGAGGAGGTCGCCCGAGAGCTCGAGGGTGAGCGCATCGGTGCCGTCGATCGGCGTGGCAAGTATTTGATTGTCCGGTTCGAATCTGGAAGATCGCTGCTGGTTCACCTCCGGATGACGGGGTCGTTGAGGAACGGTGCGGCGGGATCGCTTCCGGACGATCCGTATCGCCGTGCGGTTGTCAGATTAGACGACAGCTCGGACGTCGCCTATCGCGATGTCCGCCGGTTCGGTACGTGGCTTCTCCTGGAGCCGGGAGAGCTCGATCCATACCTCGATGCGAGAGTCGGCCCCGAGCCGCTGGGGCCGGGATTTCGCGCGCGCGACCTCGAGGCGAAGCTCGCACGGCGCACTGCGCCCGTGAAGGCGGTGATCCTCGACCAACGGACGGTCGCCGGGGTGGGGAACATCTATGCGGACGAGGCCCTCTGGCGCGCCCGGATCCATCCGCTCCGTGAGGCGCGCAGCCTCGACGCGAAGGAGGTCGCTGCGCTCCACAGCGCGATCCGCAGCGTGCTCGAGCTGGGCATCGAGCGACAGGGCGCCACGCTTCGCGACTATGCGCTCCCCGACGGCGGCGAGGGCGGGATGCAGCACGAGTTCAAGGTCTACGGCCGTGCCGGCGAGCCCTGCGATCGCTGCGGCACTCCGATCGAGCGGATCGTGGTCGGCGGCCGTGGTACCTGGTATTGCCCGCACTGCCAGCCCTCGCCGCTCGAGCTCGCACGCCGCGCGGCTACCTAGACTGAACGGCATGGCAGGCCGGACGTACAAGACCGATGCGATCGTCCTACGGTCGCTGCGCTTCTCCGAGGCGGACCGGATCCTTCATCTCTACACGCGCGACCGCGGCCGTATCGGCGCGATCGCGAAGGGCGTGAGGAAGACGAAGTCCCGCTTCGGCGCCCGTCTCGAGCCGCTGTCGCATGTCGAGCTCATGCTTCACGAGGGCTCCGGCGAGCTCCAGACGGTGACCGGTGCCTCGTTCGTCGCCTCGCACCACGAGACGAGGGAGAACGGCTATCGGCTGGGTGCAGGGCTGATCGGCGCCGAGGCGATGCTGCGCTTGTTCAACGAGCCCGAGCCGAATGCACGTGCGTTCGCCGGCCTCGCCGGTTTCCTCGACCTGCTCGATGTGGCCCCGCCGGGCGACAGCCGCCCCGAGCTCGACCCGCTCGTGCTCTCGTTCCAGCTCAAGCTGCTCTGGCTCTCGGGCTACCTGCCGCACGTCACGGCCTGTGTCGAGTGCGGGGCGAAGGACGACCTCGTCGGCTTCTCCGCCCGCGCCGGCGGCGCTGTGTGCCGCCCGCATGCGGCCGGCTCGTTCACGCTCTCCCCGGAGGGCCTCACCGGTGTCGAGCGCCTGCTCTCGACACCGCTCGCGGACGCAGCCGCCGCAGGGCTCGGAGCCCGAGCCCGCCGCGAGGCGCTCGCCGTCGTCACTTCCTCGTACGAGGAGCACGGAGGCTTCCGCCTGCGGACGCTATCCGCATGAGGCGAGAGCTCGGCGACGGCTACGAGCTCGACGACGACCCGGCCCGGGTCGACGTCGCCGCCGTCCACCGCTTCATCTCAGAGGAGTCCTACTGGGCTCCCGGCCGCGATTACGAGCTCCAGGAACGGCTCGTCCGTGAGGCCGCGCGAGTCGTCGGCCTCTACCACGAGGGCGCCCAGATCGGCTTCTGCCGCGCCGCCACCACTTTCGGCCTGCCGAACGTGTACCTGGCAGACGTCTACGTCCTTACCGAACACCGCGGTCGCGGCCTCGGCGTGCGGCTCGTCGAGGAGATGATCGAACGCGGCCCGTTCGCCGATCGCGCATGGCTCCTACACACGGGCGATGCTCACGAGCTCTATCGCAAGTTCGGCTTCGCTGCTCCCAGCAAGAAGCTGATGGAGCGCCTTTCCCGATGACGGAGCCGCCGACGATCCGTGGCCGGGATCTGGCGTAGACGCGCCGGCGCACCCGAGGTCCTGTCTCCCTGGGCGCGACGCCACCACTATTCGCCACCCCGTGTTACGGTCGCTCCCTCGCAAAGGCTGCTCGCGGCGATACAGCCGACACCGATGGAGGCGCCACGTGGAATACGTGCAGAAGATCGACCTCGACGCTCTGGCCTACGATCGGCGCTCGAACAAACCGCTCATCGATCATGACTCAGGTGTGACAGGCGCGAGTGTTGGGCTGGTAGTGACCCCGCCGGGTGAAGGCTCCCCCGCGGGTCTCCACACCCATGCGTTCGACCAGATCTTCTACATCCTCAGCGGCACGATGAACGTTGTGATCGACGGATCGGCCTATCAACCCGAGGCCGGAACGCTCGTCATCTTCCCCGCGGGCATTCCGCACAGGAACTGGAACGCTGGAAACGAGCCGGCGGTTCATCTCGCGATCAACGCTCCGTTTCCTGACCCCACTGCTTCGTTCGCAAGTCCGGTGGCGGGCTGACCGGAATCGGTCGGGTGACTCTTCGACCCGAAGAAAACGCCCCTCACCGCCGCCATCAGACCCCGAACAACAGCGCCTCAGGCGTCTGTGAGACACGCTGGCCCAGCCAGCGATTACTCGCCTGAACCTGCCTCGAACTCGAGCGGAAAGGCGAATCTCCAATACCACCACGCCGTGAGCCGCTCGGTCATTAGTACCAGCGTCCATGCCGATCGTCTCGTCACAGATCCGCCTTAGTTCGGCAGAGATCGCCTCCGAACCAGCCTGCTGCTCAAGAAGCGCTGGCGTGTGCGTCCACCCGCGCCGACGTTAGGGGTTGAGGTTGCAGCTCGGACTCGTAAACGCTCGGGCAGCCGAGTCTCGTTACGCATGATCTGCCCCTTTGACGGCTCGGATGGCTAGAAGCGCAGGGCGAATAAGTTCGTCGGCAGCGTCAGGGGTCGTCTCGACAGCGCTCGGGCTTGGCTGAGGCTCTGCCAGGTGATCGATCGTTAGTCCGGCGCGACGAACCGCGTTGACGGCTGCGGACACGGTGCGGTGATACCTGACGACACCGTCGATGAACCACGTGGTGATGCGCGCGCCCTCGTCGAAATAGTCGCTCACCGGCCATGCGGCGTGACGGCCCTGCGCGTTGATCCAGCCTGACCGTTCGAGCTGCGAGGTGAAGATCGGATGCTCGACAATCTCCACGAAGGTTCCTCCAGGTTCAAGCCAACCGGTTACCGCTGCGAGTACCGGATCGAGCTCGGCGACGTAGTGCAACGCCAAGATGCTGACGACGACGTCGGCAGATGCATCGGCAAACGCGACATCCTCCACGAAGGCGTTCACGTAGGTAATGCGAGGGTCGTTCGTACGCTCTCGAGCCAGAGTCAGCATGCGCACCGATGGATCGACGCCGATCACGGCCCTGGCGCCTGCATCTGCCGCATAGCGACAGAACCAACCGTCACCACAGCCAAGGTCGAGCACTCGCTTCCCGGCCAGATCGGGAAGGAGGTCAGGTAAGCACGGCACGATCAGAAGCTCATGCAGCCCTCGAGTCCGGCCTCGCATGCGCACGTACTCGGTGAAGAAGCACGGATCGTCGTAGAGATTCTGGCGCACAGAAAGCGATGGTACGGCGTCAGCGGCGAACGCTCGGGCAGACCACGGGTGTTCAGCCGGATTCGCGCCAGGACCCCCCAGGCGGCGGGCTCGTCGCGTGCGCGCCTGGCAAGATCTCGGTATGCGAATCAGGGTCATGCTCCCGGCGTTGATGGGACTGACGGGGTTGTTCGTCGGCGTGGCGGCGGGCTCGCTGGCGTCGCAGCCTGCGCTCTTGCTGGCGAAGGGGCAGACGCGGTGGTTCATGCCCAACCAGCTTCAAACTGGAGAACTCATCGGTTGTGTCGTGAACGGGCGCGAAGTCGATGCAAAGGTGCCGGCCGCGTCGGCTCGGGGAAGCAGCGGCTCGGACCTGATGTTCCGCGGAGGCACCGCGATCAGCATTCAGCGACGTTCGACAGGTGCGACTCAGATCACTTGTGGAGCCACGAGTGCCGACGGTGCGATCCCACGTCGGGGAACCCTTCCTTACGTCATCGGGCAGAACGGACTCGGTTTGATTCGCGGCCCGAACAGCTTCTCAGCCCTCGAGCGGCTGTTTGGACAGCCCACGTCAATCCGCGCGGGCGGTCTCTCGAATGCGCATTGCAGCGCGACCTGGCACACGATCGGCTTGACTGCCGCATTCGCCGACCGCGAGTGCTCAGGCGGCAACGCGCTTCTGACCGCAACGGTTCGCGGTTCGGCGTGGAGTTCTTTGAGCGGAGTGCATATCGGCGACCCGATCGCGGAGGTGGCCTGGGAAGATCCAACCGCGAAAATCGTCTCGAGCGCAAACGGCAAGACGTCCTGGCGACTCTCCTCCGGCGGCGCATCGCACAACGCGAGACTGCTCGCAGTGGGCGGAGACTCGGGCAAAATCGTCAGCCTCGTTGCCGTCGTGTCCTGATCTCACCGAGCCGCGAGGTGAGCTCAGCTGACGAGATTCGGGACGCCACTCTTGACGAGGCGCTCGCACTCGAGGCGCTCCACCGCCGCTCGTCTGATGTTTGGGAAGAAGACCGAGTCCACCTTGCGGCTCACCCAGATGCGATCGAGCCACCCCACCAAGCGATCGCGGAAGGGAGAGTCCGAGTTGCAGTGGACGGCAACGGACGGCCTGTTGGATTCTCAGTGGTGCTCCCGGTCGAAAACGGCACGTGCGAACTCGACGATCTGTTCGTCGAACCGGACTCGATGCGGCTAGGGGTCGGCCGACTGCTCGTCGAAGACCTCGCCGCCCGAGCAATGAGGGAAGGCGCGAGCCGTGTGATGGTCACTGCGAACCCGCGGGCACTCGGCTTCTACGAGCGACTCGGCTTTCGAATCAGCGGCGCGGCGTCGACGCAGTTCGGCCCTGCTCCTCGAATGACTCTCGACCTTCCCCTGCCTGACCCGCAAACGGCTGGGCTCACACTCTGACTCCTGGACGACCGGTTCATCGACCCACCACGGCACAGTCTTGGACTGAGGATCGCGCTGGCGTGGCTTGCGTACCCGCTCGCCTGGTTTGCCTACACCCTTGTGCATGGGAGCGCGACTGACTGGTATCCGTACCCGTTCGTCGATGTCACTCGCCACGGATACGGGGGAGTGCTCGCGCGGGGAGTCGTGTTCCTTCTCGCCTTCGGGATCGGAGCCGTGATCTTCGCGATGTTTCAGCGATCGGTGGTCATCGGAGCCTCGCTGCGGACGGCGGGCTCGGGACACCGCTTGGCGTCCCATCCAGGGATGCTCGACGCGACTGTCTCCACAATCGCCGCCACGGGTAGAACATCCGGCACGGGGCTGAGATTCACGGCATGCGCGCAGACCGCCCGTCGTTGAAGCCTCGGGCGCCTACGCGCCCGAAACGAACCCAGGAGGAGAAGAGATGCCCGACTACACCATTGTCAACCTGATGGAGCTCGACAACCGAGCGCAGGAGGGAGGCTCGACGACCGACGCCCGGTTCGCGCGCGATGCGATCGAGTCCGAGCACATCGGCCTCAGCCATATCAAGTACAAGCCTGGGAAGCGGAGTGCGCGGGCGCACAGCCACAAGCAGCAGGAGGAGGTCTATCTCGTGCTGAGCGGCTCCGGCCAGGTGAAGCTCGACGACGAGACCAGGGAGGTCCGGGCCTGGGACGTCGTGCGGGTTGCGCCGAAGACGTTCCGCGGGTTCTCCGCCGGCCCCGACGGGCTCGAGCTGATCGCAATCGGCTCCGACCGGCCCGAGGGCGGGGACGGCGTCTCGATCGACGACGAGGGCTGGTGGGACGACTGAGCAGTCGCCCCGGCCCCCGCTAAGGTGCCGGCGTGAAGATCCGTGCGGCGGTTCTCGAGGAGTTCGGTAAGCCTCTCGTAGTTCGCGAGGTCGACCTGGCCGAGCCGAAGGCGGGCGAGGCCCTCGTGCGGATCGAGGCCTGCGGCGTCTGTCACACCGACATGTACACCGCCTCGGGCGTCGATCCGACCGGCTACGCCCCGTCCGTCCTTGGTCACGAAGGGGCCGGCGTGGTGGCGAAGGTCGGCGAGGGCGTCACCTCGGTCACCCCAGGCGACCACGTGATCACGTTGTTCGCGCCCGAATGCGGGAAGTGCATCCACTGCCTCAGCCCGAAGACGAACCGCTGCATCACGATCCGCGACCAGCAGAACGCCGGGTACCTGCCCGACGGCACGACGCGTCTCTCCCTCGACGGCGAGCCGCTGCGGCACTTCATGGGCGCCTCGACGTTCGCCGAGTACACGGTGATGCCCGAGATCGCGCTCGCGAAGGTGAGCCCGGAAGCACCGCTCGACGGTTGCGCGCCGTTCGCCTGCGGGCTCTCGACCGGGATCGGCGCCGCGCTCTACACGGCGCGGGTCGAGCCCGGGACGACGGTCGCCGTGTTCGGCTGCGGCCTCGTCGGGCTCGGCGCCGTGATCGGCGCGCGGCTTGCAGGAGCCGGGCAGATCATGGCTTTCGACTTCTCCGAAGACCGCCTGGCCCAGGCACGCCACCACGGCGCGACCGACACGCGCAAGCCCGACGACGACACCGTCGACTGGATCCGGGGGGAAACCGGAGGCTTCGGAGCCGACTACACCTTCGAGGCCACCGGCAATGTCGCCGTGATGCGCCAGGCTGTCGAGGCGGCGCGCGAGGCGTGGGGGCTCGCCACGATGTGCGGTGTTGCGGGCAAGGGCGAGCTGCTCGAGGTGATCCCGCGCTTCCTGATCACCGGCCGCCGCGTCACGGGCTCCTCGTTCGGCGGCGTGAAGGGCCGCACACAGGTGCCGCAGCTCGTCGACCGGTGGCTGGCCGGGGAGATCGACGTCGAGTCGCTCCTCTCCCACCGGATCACGCTCGACCAGGTGAACCACGGCTTCGAGCTGATGGAGGCGCAGGACGGGATCCGCAGCGTGATCGCCTTCTCCTAGAGGCGCTTCTCGAAGCAGAGGCTCCGTTCGTCGTCGACGAACGGGCCGTACCGGTCGATCCGCCCGTAGCCGACCGACCGGTAGAGGCCGATCGCCGCGATCTGGCGGTTGCCGGTCTCGAGTCGCAAGAGGGAATAGCCGAGCGAGCGAGCGGCATTCTCGATCGCGGCGAGGAGCTGCCGCGAGAGACCCTGGCCGCGCGCCGACGGGACCACGTACATCCTCCTGAGCTCGGCCGTCTCGTCGTCATAGCGGGAGAGCCCGCCGCAGGCGACCGGGCGGCCGGCAACGGAGCCGACGAGGAACGCTCCGGCCGGCGGGTCGAACACGTGCGGCTGGGGAAGTCCGCCGGAACCGGGTACGCCGGCGTACTCGCCGAGTAGCTCTGCCTCGAGCTCGACGGCGAGGGCCTGTGCCTCCTCGCTCGAGAAGCTGACCCGCTCGATCTCCATTCAGCGCGCGGCCGGCGGAATCCCACGAAGCGGCTCGCTGAACGCTTCGAGCTCCTCGCGCGAATACGGGGTGTGGCGGCGGCGCCCTCCCGGTGGGTCGTTCGCGAGGCCGGTGCCCTCGCGCCACGCCTTCTCCGGCCGGATCGGCCTCGGCTGGAAGCCGCCGCCGCAGTTCGGGCAGACGTCGAGCAACACGTCCTCCACGCATGCGGCGCAGAACGTGCACTCGTACGAGCAGATCCGTGCGTCCGCTGCGGCGGGCGGAAGCTCCTTGTCACACAACTCGCAGTTCGGCCGGAGCTCGAGCATCCGTCTCAGGCGGCGGCCGCCTCGAGCCCGGCAATGTCGAGCTTCTTCATCTCCATCATCGCCGCGTACACGCGCGCGGCCTTCTCGGGATCCGGCTGAGCGAGAAGCGTCGGAAGTGCCGTGGGCACGACCTGCCAGGAGAGGCCGAAGCGGTCCTTGAGCCAGCCGCACGGGCCTTCTTCGCCGCCGTCGGACGAGAGCTTCTCCCAGTAGTCGTCGACCTCGGCCTGGTCCTCGCAGTTGATCACGAACGAGACGGCCTCGGAGAAGCTGAAGTTCGGGCCGCCGTTCAGCGCGACGAACGGATTCCCGTCGAGCTCGAAGGCAACCGTCATCACCATCCCCTCGGGGCGCGGGCCCCCCGTTCCGTAGTGGGTCGTCGTCACGATCCTCGAGTTCGGAAAGACGGAGGTGTAGAAGCTCGCGGCATCCTCGGCGTCGGCGTCGAACCAGAGGAACGGGGTGATCTTGCTCATCTCGGCTCCTTTCGAGTGGTCATCGCATACGACCGGGCAGCGCTGGGAAACTCATCGCTCGGCGCTCGGCAGGACAACGGTTCCCGACTTCTCGAGCCCGAAGCCCGGATTATGGGCGATCTCCCAGGCGTGGCCGTCGAGGTCGCGGAACACGCCGGCGTAGCCGCCGTAGAACGTCTCTGCGGGCTCCCGCGCGATCTCTGCTCCGTTCGCCCGGGCCTCGCCGATCACCTCGTGCACCTCCTCGCGCGAGCGGACGTTGTGCGCAAGGGCGATTCCGCCGAAGCGAGCCCCGTCGTCGGAGAGACCCATGTCGGCCGCCAGCTTCTTGCGGTCCCAGAGCACGACGACGACGCCGTTTGCCTGGAAGAACGCCGTCTCTTGGACATCGAGCGCCGTCGTCCAGCCGAGCGCCTCGTAGAACGCCTTCGCACGGTGATAGTCGGCGACCCCGAGGGTCACGAGGCTGAGACTCTGTTTCATCCACGTGAACCTAGCGGCAACGGCCCCTGCGATCACAAGACTTTCACAGGGGTGCCTCAGGACGATCCCAGGGGTGGTACCGACACTGGCCCCGTGAGCGCATCAGCCATCGTCACGGGCACTCAATCCCTCGTCCCGCCGGTGAACGGCGTCGAAGCGCCTGTCGTCGATGTCGTCGTGCCGGTCTACGACGAGGTCGAGGCACTGCGGACGAGCGTGGAACGGCTTCACGCCTATCTCTCCGATCGTTTCCCCTTCAGTGCGCGGATCACGATCGCCGACAACGGCAGCACGGATGGGACGTTGGAGGTGGCGCTCATGCTCGCCGAGGAGTTCTCGGGCGTGCGCGCCGTTCGGCTCGAGCAGAAGGGCAGAGGCCGCGCGATCTCCACCGTTTGGTCCGAGAGCGACGCCCGGGTGCTCGTCTACATGGACGTCGACCTCTCGACCGACCTCGCTGCTCTCCTGCCGCTCGTCGCACCCCTCATCTCCGGCCACAGCGACCTCGCGATCGGGAGCCGTCTCACTCACGGCGCGCGTGTCGTGCGCGGGCCGAAGCGCGAGCTGATCTCGCGCTCGTACAACGCGATCCTCCACCTCGTGTTGCGAACGCGGTTCTCCGACGCGCAGTGCGGGTTCAAGGCGATCCGCGCCGACCGCGCGCGGGAGCTGCTGCCGCTCGTGCACGACCGCGCGTGGTTCTTCGACACCGAGCTGCTCGTGGTCGCCGAGCGCGCCGGGCTTCGTATTCACGAGGTGCCCGTCGACTGGGTCGACGACCCCGACTCGCGCGTGGACATCGTCTCGACCTCGCTCGCCGACCTCCGCGGTGTGATGCGCCTCGTGGCCCGGCGGCATACGGACTCTCGCTTCGCCGGGCAGGTCGCGCGCTTCCTCGTCGTCGGCGTGCTCTCCACGGCGGCCTACGGCCTCCTATACCTGATCCTGCGCAGCCAACTCCCGGCGCAGGGGGCAAACGCGCTCGCGCTGCTTTTGACCGCCGTCGGGAACACGGCTGCGAACCGGCGCTTCACCTTCGCGATCCGAGGGACCGCGCACAGGCTCCGCCACCAGCTCCAGGGTCTCGCCGTGTTCGCGCTCGCGCTTGCGTTGACCGCCTCCTCGCTCGCGCTGCTGCACGCCGTCGTCGCTCGTCCGTCACGGGCGCTGGAGCTGGGCGTGCTCATCGTCGCGAACCTTGTCGCCACGATCCTCCGGTTCGTGCTGCTCCGCTCCTGGGTCTTCCGTTCCCGCCGGGCAGCGCCATGACGACGATCGCGGCTGCAGAGCCGTTCGGGCGCGCCGGCGGCCGGGCGCGCGCGCTCCTGCGCGGCCGTGCTGACGACCCGGTCTGGGCACGGCCGGCGCTCGCCGGGCTCCTGCTCGCGACCGCCGCGCTCTATCTCGCTGACCTCGCAGCGAGCGGGTACGCGAACTCCTTCTATTCCGCGGCCGTCCAGGCAGGCTCCCATAGCTGGAAGGCCTTCTTCTTCGGCTCATTCGACTCGTCGAACTTCATCACCGTCGACAAGCCTCCGGCATCGCTCTGGGTGATGGACATCTCGGCTCGTCTGTTTGGTGTGTCGGCCTGGAGCATCCTCGTACCGCAGGCGCTCGAGGGTGTCGCGGCCGTCGCTCTCCTGTACGCAACCGTCCGACGGCGGTTCTCGGCACCGGCCGCGCTCCTCTCCGCCGCGGTGTTCGCGTTCACGCCCGTGGCGGCGTTGATGTTCCGCTTCAACAACCCGGACGCGCTCCTCACCTTGCTGCTCGTCGGCGCGGCCTACGCGGTGACGCGGGCGCTCGAAGGCGCGCGCACTCGCTGGCTCGTGCTCGCAGGGTTACTCCTCGGCATCGGCTTCCTGACAAAGATGATGCAGTCGTTCGTTGTCGCCCCCGGCTTTGCCGCGGTCTATCTGCTCGCTGCCCCTGCCGCGCTACGGCGGCGGTTCGTGCAACTCCTTGTCGCGGGCGCCGCGATGTTCGCGGCGGCGGCCTGGTGGGTGGCGATCGTCGCGCTCTGGCCGGCCGGCAGCCGGCCGTACATCGGCGGCTCGCAGGACAACAGCATTCTCAACCTCATCTTCGGCTACAACGGCTTCGGCCGGATCACGGGCAACGAGCGCGGGAGCGTCGTCGGCGGGCGCGTGTTCGGCGCGGCTGGTGGTTTCGGCGGCGGGCCCCGCAACGGCAGCGGGACGTGGGGGCCGACCGGGATCACACGGCTGTTCGGCGGCGAGATGGGTACTCAGATCTCCTGGCTGCTCCCTGCGGCGCTGTTCTTCCTCGTGGTGCTGCTCGTGGGCATGTGGCGCGCGCCGCGTACCGACGGCAAGCGCGCGGCGGTGCTCCTCTGGGGCTCCTGGCTCCTCGTCACAGGCGTTGTCTTCAGCTTCGCGCAGGGGATCATTCACCCGTACTACACGGTCGCCCTCGCGCCTGCGATCGGCGCACTCGTCGGGATCGGCGTCGTGTGGACGTGGGCACGGCGGACGTCTCCCTTTGCGCGGCTCGGGTTGGCCGTCGCCCTCGCCGGGACGGCCGTGTGGGCCTTCGCGCTGCTCGACCGCACTCCGTCCTGGCATCCGGCGCTCCGGTATGCGGCGCTTGCGGGCGGCGTGATCACGGCCGTGCTCGTGGCTGCCGGGCCGCGAGCCTGGGGCGGCAACCGTGGCGCCGGGCGAGCGCTCCTGCTCGTGGCTCTCGCCGCGGCGCTCGCTGCGCCGGCTGCCTACTCGGCCGAAACGGCGTCCATCGCTCATTCCGGCGCGCTTCCGACGGCGGGCCCGAGCGGATCGGTCAGTGGGCCCGGTGCGGGCGGCGGCGGACGTGCTTTCGGACGTGGCGGAAGACCGGGCTTCGGCTTCGGGCTCGGGCCCGGCGCCGGAAACGCCCCTACGCCCGGCGGCTTCGCAGGCGCGACCGGACGATTCGGGGGTGGGGGTGCGGGCGGTGGTCTGGGCGGCCTGCTCAACTCGGGGACGCCGAGCACGGCGCTCACGGCGCTCCTCAGGAACGACGCATCGTCGTATCGGTGGGTCGCTGCGATCGTCGGCGCGAACGCCGCGGCCGGCGTCCAGCTAGGGACGAACGAGCCCGTGATGGCGATCGGGGGCTTCAACGGCACCGATCCGACCCCGACGCTCGCACAGTTCGAGCTCTACGTCGTCGAAGGAAAGGTCCACTACTTTATCGCGTCCGGCGGCAGCAGAATCGCTGGTGGTGGCGGCGGGATCGGTAACTCCTCGAGCTCGAACGGGATCACGAGCTGGGTCGAGGCGCACTTCACCGGAACGACGGTTGGCGGGCAGACGGTGTACGACCTGAGCACGGCCAACGCGACGGCCTGAAATCGATCCGCGGGTCTCGTCGGGTCCGCAATCACATCACCTCCTGAGCGGGTGGCGCGCTACTTTCCGCGGCTGAGCGCGCGATGGTCGCGACGCGTGCCGCGCCACGGGCCTGGTGCGACGTCCAGGCCCAGGTTCACGAGCCAGACGATGAGGGTCGCCCAGAAGAGGGTGATGAGACCGTGGATGTCGAAGCTGGAGATGATGATGGCCGTCAGCTTCAGGATCACCGCCGCGACCACGAACCAGATCAGCCTGAGCGTGATCACGGCGAGCGGCAGCGTGAGCTTCTTGAGGATCGGCTTCACGAGCGTGTTCAGGAGGCCGAAGACGAGGGCCGCCTCGATGAGGGCGAAGAACCCGCCGATCGTGACGCCGTGGAGAACGACCACCACGACGGCGAGTGCGATCGCATTTGCGATCCACGACCACAGGAGGGACCTCGCACGCCACACCGGAGCGGCGATTCTACTCGTGCGACCCCGGTCCGGCCCGCCGGCCGCGAGCCGATAGCCACGACCGCCGCCGGCTCAGACGCTCTGGAGCCGAACACCGACGAACACCCCGGCCACGCTGCCGATCGCGCCGAACGCGAGCGAGGTGAGACCGAGCCCGGAGGCGCCCCAGAGCGTGGGGATAAAGCTGGCGATCGTGCCGAAGGTCAGCACGCAGACCGGGATCACGGATCGTCCCATGAGGGTTGGATCGGCCGGTCTCGGCGGTGGCTCCATCCCCCGTTCGACCGCACTGCACCCGCGGTCCGCGGCTACCATCTCGGGCGTATGGCCCGCTCGATTTCCTTGTGGGCTGGAACGCTGGGTGCGGCTCTTGTGTTCGCGGGAGTTGCGTCGGGTGCGCCGCGCGGCGCGACGTGCGGCACCCATGGACTCGTGGTCTCCGGGGTTCGGGTGGTCGGGCTCCACGCTCAGGGTGTGTCGTGCTCGAAGGCCCGAACGGTTGCCGGCACGATCGCCCACGACCTCGCTCAGGGCCGGGCCGTGTCGGTGAGCGGCGCCCGGGGATTCGCGATGAACGAGGAGTCGTGCACTGGGTGCAAGACCACGACGAGTGTCTCGATCCGGTACGCGCGCGGAAAGATCACGGTCGCGATTCGTGGCGGTTCCGCCTCGACGGGTGACCCGGCCCCGATCGTGCCGGCGTTTCCCGGTATTCCGAGCGGCTCCGGCACCGTCGTCCAGCCGGGACTTGCCCTCTCGAGCCGCGGACCGGCCGTGCTGTGGAGAGGAATTTCGAGAACCGTCACAATGTTGCCTGAACTGACGCGCTAGAATTGTTCTCGAGGGCGGAGGGGCGCGTCCCCACCCAAGGGCGGGGGTGCGGTCGGAAACGACCGGGTGCCAGAAACAAGGGTCGGAAACGACTCAGCTGAGGCGGTCTGCGAGGAACGGCAGGCTGAGCAGGAGGCGGCGGTTGAGGCCGCGGTGGCCGCCGTCGAAGAGCTCGAAATGAAGGCTCTCGTCCGGGACTCCGGCCGCGAGTGCCGCGTTGTAGAAGGCGATCGCACCGAGGTCGAGGCAGTACTCGTCGTTGCGGCCCGCATCGATCCAGATCGCTCGCATCCCGGCGAGCGCGGGCCCGTGCGCCGCGGCGAGGCGTACCGGGTCGCGGGCGAGCCACCACGCGAACACCTCGGGAACGAGCTCGCCCGTGTCGATGCGGAAAGGCAGCTCGACTGTTCCGTCCGCGCTCCTCGAGAACGCCGCGGCGACCGCCCACACGTTCTGGAGCAGAGGATCGGTTCGGTTCTCGAGCACCGGCCGGCCGGAGTGAAAGTCGCTCCAGAAGCTGTCGAACGAGCCGTCGTAGAGATTGCGCAGCGCCTGAGCCGCCGGAGCGAACTCGGCCGCGAGCGTCACGTCGAAGAGCGCGTCACCTGCGTGTGTCGCGAAGCCGCCGAAGAGATCGGGTCGCAGCATCGACCAGGTCATCGCGCCGAACCCGCCCGAGGACTTGCCGGCGATCCCGCGGTGCGCGGGCACGGGAAGCGTGCGAAAGCTCGCGTCGACGAGCGCGAGCACGTCGTCGCAGAGGTAGCGGCCGTAGTCTCCGATCGCGGCCGAGTCGACCCACTGGGCGCCGCCGACGGCGGTGAACCCGTCGACCACGACGACCACCGCCTCGAGTCCGAGCGCATCGACCTGCTCCCCGAAGTCCGGTACGAACGGCGAGACGTTGAACCAGGCCCGTGCCTGGCTCGTCATCGAATGCAGCAGGTAGATCGCGGGGAACCGGCGTTCCGGATCCTCGTCGTAGCCCGCCGGCGTCCACACGAAGAGCGGGCGCGAAGCTGGGTCGCCGAGCAGATTGCCTCGCAGAGCCTCGCTCTCGACCGTCAGCTCGCGCCAGCCCACCCGGCTAGTGCACCTTTTCGCAACGTTCGACCCGAAAACCGGCACCCCCAGGCTGCGTGCGGCCCCTCCCCGTGGCGTGGCCGGCCGGCCACGCGAGTCCCGGCTGATACGTCCGGAGAGGCCGCACTGCTAGCGGGGGGTCCAGGGCTCGTCGAGGCGCTCGACGAGCACCGCCTTCGCGCCTTCGATCGGGATCCTCTCCTGCTCGAGCGAGTCGCGGTCGCGGATCGTGATCGTTCCGTCCTCGAGCGTCTGCTGGTCGATTGTCAGCGCCCATGGTGTCCCGATCTCGTCTTGTCGGCGGTAGCGCTTGCCGATCGCAGCCGATGCGTCGTACTCGGCAGTCATCACGCGTCGCAGCTCCTCGAACAGCGGCCGTGCTTTGCCGACCAGGCCGTCGTCCTTCCCGATCAGCGGCAGCACGGCGACCTTGACGGGCGCGAGGCGCGGATGCAGGCGGAGCACGGTGCGTACCTCGCCGCCGATCTCGTCCTCGTCATAGGCATCGACGAGGAACGCAAGCGCGGCCCGGTCGGCGCCGGCCGCCGGCTCGATCACGTGCGGGACATAGCGCTCCTCGTGTCCGATCCATTCGAGCTTCGTGCCTGACCCCGCGGCGTGGGCTGTCAGGTCGAAGTCCCCGCGATTCGCGATTCCCTCGAGCTCCGACCAGCCGATCGGGAAGAGATACTCGAGATCGCTCGTGCCGCTGGAATAGTGCGAGAGCTCGTCCTGGTCGTGCGGGCGGATGCGCAGGTGGCTCTCGCGCATGCCGAGGTCGAGGTACCACCGGTGACGCTCGCCGATCCAGTACTCGTACCACTGCTGCGACTCCGCCGGCGGCACGAAGAACTCCATCTCCATCTGCTCGAACTCGCGGGTTCGGAAGAGGAAGTTCCCCGGAGTGATCTCGTTGCGGAAGCTCTTTCCGATCTGAGCGATGCCGAAAGGCGGCTTGACGCGCAGCGACGAGGTGACGTTCTTGAAGTTGACGAAGATGCCCTGCGCCGTCTCGGGCCGCAAATACGCCACGGAGCCCTCGTCGCGGACGGGGCCGATCGAGGTCTCGAACATCAGGTTGAACTGGCGCGCCTCGGTGAGGTCGCAATCCGGCGTCTCGCCGGGATGCTTCGACGGCTTGCGGCCGCACGCCGAGACGTCGAGATGGTCGGCACGAAACCGCAGTTTGCACGTGCGGCAGTCCACGAGCGGATCCGAGAACCCGCCGACGTGACCCGAGGAGACCCAGACCTGCGGGTGCAGGATGATCGCCGAGTCGAGCAGCACGATGTCCTCGCGCTCCTGGACCATCGCACGTTGCCAGGCGTTCTTCACGTTCTGCTTGAGGAGGACGCCGTAGTGTCCGTAGTCGAAGGCCGAGCCCAGCCCGCCGTAGATGTCCGACGACGGATACACGAAGCCGCGGCGCCGGCTGAGCGATGCGACCTTCTCGATCGTCGCCACGCCTTCGTATCGTTCGAGCTCGGCCATCCCTTGAAACTACAGTCTCGGGCGTGAGGACGAACGGCCAGGACGTTGTCGAGCTGCACGTGGTCTCGGACTCGACCGGCGAGACTGCGACGCGGGTCGTTGCGGCGACCGAGGCACAGTTCCCGGACCAGGCGTTCGTAACCGTGCGCCATCCTCGGATCGAGACTGTGGCCGACCTGCAGCTCGTGCTGGGCCGGATGGAAGACCGCCGTGCCGTCGTGATCTTCACGCTCGTCGAGCCCACGCTCCGCTCGACGATGCGCGAGCTCTGCGAGGAGGCCGCCGTCGACTACTGCGACCTGCTCGCCGAGCCGCTCGAAGCGGTCGCACGGGTGTCGGGGCGGCCGGCCGAGATGAGGCCGGGGGCGAGGCCGCCGCTTGACGAGGCGTACTTCCGGCGGATCGCCGCGATCGAGTTCGCGGTCAAGAACGACGACGGTCTCGGACGCAGGCTCGGAGATGCCGACGTCGTGCTCTGCGGCGTCTCGCGCACCTCGAAGACGCCGCTTTCGATCTACCTCGGATACCTGGGGTGGAAGGCCACGAACGTCCCGCTCGTGAAGGGGATCGAGCCACCGCCGGAGTTGTTCGAGGTCGATCCGGCCCGGGTCGTCGGGCTCACGATCGATGCGCACCGGCTCGCCGAGATCCGCAGCGAGCGGATCGTGCGGATGGGCGGCGATCGCAAGTATGCCGACCTGAACGAGGTGTACGAGGACCTGGAGCACGCGGCTGAGCTGCACAGGCGGATCGGCTGCCCCGTGATCGACGTCTCGGAGCTCTCCATCGAGGAGATCGCTCTCCGCATCGTCCACACCGTCGAACAGCGCGCACGAGCAGCGCATTGAAACCCAAGCCGCCCGTTTCCCGCTCCCGCTGGGCGCTCTGGCTGACGTTGCTCGGGACTGCGCTCTTCGTCTTCTACGTGATCTTCACGCCGTTCTGGTTCGCACTGCGGTCACTCGCCTGGCTCGCTGAGTTCCGGGCCCGCCGGAGGTAGCGGACTGGTAACAATCCGGCGATGGCGGCGGAACGTTTCATCTATGACTTCGACGAGCCGTCCGGCGGTGGACGCGAGCTGCTCGGCGGCAAGGGGACCGGCCTCGCGGAAATGACGGCGCTCGGGCTGCCGGTCCCGGCGGGCTTTACGATCACGACCGACGCTTGCCGCGCCTACATGGCCGACGGCGATCTGCCGGCGGGGCTCGAGAGCGAGGTCGCAGCGCACGTGCGCCGGCTCGAGGAGACGTCGGGCAAGCGGTTCGGCGATCCCGCCGACCCGCTCCTCGTCTCGGTCCGCTCCGGGGCGGCCGTCTCGATGCCCGGGATGATGGACACGATCCTCAACCTCGGCCTGAACGACGAGACGGCGGAAGGCCTCGCCGAGCGGACGGGAAATCGGCGCTTCGCCTACGACTCCTACCGCCGCCTGATCCAGATGTTCGGAGAGGTGGTCGACGGGATCGACGGGCACCGGTTCGAGGACGCGCTGACCGAGCTCAAGCGCGATCGCGGCGTCGCGCTCGACACCGATCTCTCTGCCGACGACCTCGTGCAGCTCGTCGGCACCTTCCGTGCGATCTATCGCGAAGCGATCGGAGCCGATTTCCCGGAGCAGGCCACCGAGCAGTTGCTGCGTGCGGTGCGCGCCGTCTTCGATTCATGGAACACGCCGCGCGCGCAGGTGTACCGGCACGCGAACGAGATCCCCGACGACATCGGCACGGCGGTGAACGTCGTCCAGATGGTCTTTGGCAACAAGGGCGACCGCTCCGGGACCGGGGTCGTCTTCACCCGCAACCCGTCGACCGGTGCGAAGGAGCTCTACGGCGAGTTTCTCGCGAACGCCCAGGGAGAAGACGTCGTCGCCGGAATCCGTACGCCGCAGCCTGTGGAGTCGATGGCGCAGGTCGTGCCCGAGGCCTACGAGCAGCTCCTCGCGACACTCGGCCGGCTCGAGGAGCACTACCGCGACATGCAGGACGCCGAGTTCACGGTCGAGGACGGGACGCTCTTCATGCTCCAGACCCGATCCGCGAAGCGCACCGCGGCGGCCGCGGTGAAGGCGGCGGTCGAGATGGTCGAGGAGGGAACGATCAGCCGTGAAGAGGCGGTGCTCCGGATCGATCCCGGCCAGCTCGACCAGCTCCTGCACCCGCGGATCGATCCGGATACCGCGCCCGACCCGGTCGCGAAGGGCCTGAACGCCAGCCCCGGCGCCGCGACCGGCGGGATCGTCTTCGACAGCGACACTGCCGTCGAGCGCGCGAAGGCAGGGCCGGTGATCCTCGTGCGCCACGAGACGACGCCGGACGACATCCACGGGATGATCGCGGCGAACGGGATCCTGACCGTCCACGGAGGCATGACCTCCCACGCCGCGGTCGTCGCCCGGGGAATGGGGAAGCCCTGCGTCGCCGGCTGCGAGGGGCTGACGCTCGAGAACGGTGTGGCGCGCCTCGCCGGGCATGAGCTGCACGACGGCGATCCGATCACGATCGACGGGGGCAGCGGTGCCGTGTACATCGGCGCGATCGAGCTCGTGCCGCCGCAGCTGAACGACGACTTCGAGACGATCCTCGCCTGGGCCGACGGCTTCCGGCGGCTTCGGATCCGGGCGAACGCGGACAACCCCGCCGATGCCGTCCGCTCGCGCGAGTTCGGCGCCGAGGGGATCGGCCTCTGCCGGACCGAGCACATGTTCTTCGGTAATGAACGGCTGCCGGTGATGCAGCGGATGATCCTGGCCGACAACGAGGCCGGTCGACGGGAGGCGCTCGACGAGCTGCTTCCGTTCCAGCAAGCCGATTTCGACGGGATCTTCGAGGCGATGCACGGTCTGCCGGTCACGATCCGGCTTCTCGATCCGCCGCTTCACGAGTTCCTGCCGCCGGAGGAGCAGGCGACCGACGAGGCGATGCGCGCGCGGATCCGCTCGCTCCACGAGGCGAACCCCATGCTGGGTCTACGCGGATGCCGACTCGGGCTCGTCTACCCGGAGATCTACGAGATGCAGGTGCGCGCGATCGCCCGCGCCGCACTCGGAATCGAGGCGCGCACCGGCGAGGCCCCGCTCGTCGAGATCATGCACCCGCTCGTCGGCTTCGCCGAGGAGCTCCGGCGCCTCCGCGAGCTGACCGAGCGGATCTGGGTCGAGGAGGCCCCGGCCGTCGCTCATACTGTTGGGACGATGGTCGAGCTGCCACGCGCCTGTATCCGCGCAGGCGAGATCGCCGCGCACGCCGATTTCTTCTCGTTCGGGACGAACGACCTGACCCAGACGACGCTCGGCGTCTCCCGCGACGACGCCGAGGGCAAGTTCCTCGCCCGGTACCTGGCCGACGGTGTGCTCGAGCGGAACCCGTTCGAGGTGCTCGACGCTGACGGCGTGGGCGACCTGATGCGGATCGGTGTCGAGCGCGGCCGTGCCGCGAAACCCGAGCTCAAGCTCGGGATCTGCGGCGAGCACGGTGGTGAGCGCAGGTCGATCGCGTTCTGCCATTCACTCGGGCTCGATTACGTGTCGTGCTCGCCCTACCGGGTCCCGCTTGCGCGGCTCGCGGCCGCTCAGGCGGCGCTGTCGGAGGAGGGCGCGAAGGCCTACGTCGCCGCCGGCGGCTGAGCCCGCGGCCCGCGCACGACCCTCCGCAAAGCGCCACTTGGCCGTCGTGCCGCCACGGCTGGCAAACGCGCTCTGAATCGGAGCGCCGAGCTTCCAGGACCCTGCAGATTTCGAAAGCCGTCTGGGCTCGGCGTGTCCGTCGTTCATCTACGGCGAAGCGGTCGAAGCCCGGCGATGCGCCGTTGAAGGCCGTCGACCACGACGCGAGTCGATCAAGGGCAGGTGCCGATCGCTTGTTCCTGCTCGGGACCGCTCAGATCACCGCGTAGGCGACGATCACGGAGACGGCGGCGACGGCGACCGCTGCCGCGATGCTGAGCGCTGCGGAGCGTCGGGACTCGAAGTACAGGAGCATCAGCACGATCCCGGCGACGAGCCCGCCGAGATGCCCTCCGAGCGAGATGCCCGGCAGCGAGACGCTGATTACGAGGTTCAGGATGATCAGCGCCAAGATCTGCCCGCCGCTCTGGATCGTCCCGCGGCGCTCGAGCACGAGGAGCGCTCCGAAGATGCCGAAGATGGCCCCCGAGGCGCCTACCGTGGGGTCGTTCGGGGAGAGCCAGAGGGCGCCCGCCGAGCCGGCGAGCCCGGCTGCGAGGTACAGGAGTAGAAAGCGCCAGCTGCCGATCACATGCTCGAGAACCCGGCCTCCCCAGTAGAGCGCAAGCATGTTCAGCCCGAGATGGATCGGGCCGTAGTGCAGGAAGGCCGAGGTGATCAGGCGCCAGGGCTCGCCGTGTGCGACACCCGCCAGCGACCCGTCCGCATACACGCCGTTCGCGATCAGCACGCCTTTTTCGTAGATCGAGTTCCCGAGGCCGTCGATCGTGCCGCCGTCGGCCAGCTCGAGGAGGTACACGCCGACATTGATCGCGATCAGCGCGTAGGTCAGCGGGGTCGCGCTGCGCGAAGCCTGCCCGCTCGCGACGCGGCCGGCGGCGGCGGATACCTTCTTCACGCCCTGCGGCTTGCCGGAATGCTCCGGGCAGCGCAGTCCGACCGGTGCCGGGGTCATGCACTCGTAACAGATCGGCCGGTCGCATTCCGAGCACGAAAGCCCGGTTTCGCGGTCGGGATGGCGGTAGCAGTAGCGGGTCGCGGTCTCCACTCGACTAGCGTATCCGGGTGCCCGTTCGCGACGTCTTCACACCATCAAACGACGGCCGGGGGCTCGTGCGGCGACACCCGTTGCAGCCCCCGATCGGTAAGGCACACTCTTGGGGGATGAGCGTCCAACCGAAGGTTGGCCCGTGACCCTTGGCTCGCCTCTTGCGTTGCTGGCGCTGCTCGCGATCCCGGCCCTCGTCGGGGTGGCCGCTCTCGCCTCGCGCGGGCGCCCGCGAAGCCAGGTCGCCCACACGAACCTCGCCGTGCTCGAGACGGTGATGGTGCCTCGCCCCGGCCGGCGCAGGCTCATTCCGGCGGCGCTGGTCCTGCTCGCCCTCGCGCTCGCAGCCACGGCTGCCGCGCACCCGCAGACGCGCCTGCCGGTGCGTGTGAACGACGCCACGATCGTGCTTCTCGTCGATGTCTCCGGCTCGATGAGCGCCCGCGACGTCGAGCCGACGAGGCTCGATGCGGCGGTTGCCGCGATGCGCACGTTCGTGCGGAAGCTGCCGAGGGGGTTCAAGGTCGGGCTCGTGCAGTTCAGCGACGGCCCGACGGTGCTCGCCGCGCCGACCGCCGATCACGAACGGGTCGCGCAGACGCTCGATCTGCTCTCACCGGACTCCGGAACCGCGATCGGCGCGGGCCTCGAGAGCGCGACACAGCTCGTTCAGCGCTCGCTCCGCCAGGACGGATTCGTGCGAGTGCCGGGCCACCGGCTTCCGGCCGCGATCGTGCTGCTCTCCGACGGGAACCAGACCCAGGGCACGATCCAGCCGCTGCCGGCGGCCAAGAAGGCTCGCGCCGCCGGCGTCTTGATCGACACGGTCGCACTCGGCACCTCGCACGGCATCCTCGGCTACGGGCCCTTCGCGCGTCGCGTGGCGCCCGATCCGCCGTTGATGGCTGCGATCGCGAGGGTCACCGGCGGCAAGACGGCTGCCGCAACCGATCCGGGGCAGCTCACGGCCTTCTACCGCGGCGTCGGGACGAGCTTCGGGCGCACGACGAGAACGGAGGACATCGCCTCGTGGTTCGCGGCCGGCGCGGCGCTGCTCCTCGTCACGGCGATCCTGCTCGGCCGCCGCATGGCCGGCGCGCTCTTCTAACGAAGCAGCGCGGCCAGCTCGTGGTGGCCGCCGAAATCCGCCCAGCCGGACGGCGTGCCGTCGTGGAGCGCATCGGTGATCGTCGGGTCGGCACCCAGCTCGAGCAGCGTCTTCGCAGCCTCGACCCTGCCGGCCTGCGCCGCGAGGTGGAGTGCGGTCACGCCCTCGCCGTGATCGGGCCCGCCGAAGGTGCCGCGCCGGTTCGGGTCCGCACCGAGAGCCACCAGTTCCCGGATCGACGCCGTTCGCCCGTTCGCCGCCGCCCAGACGAGCGCCGTGCCTCGATACGGATCCCCATCGACCCCGGCGCCGAGCTCCACGAGCAGCCCGAGAACCTCGACGCGGTCGCTCTTCGCGGCCCACACGAGCGCCTCGTCCAGCACCTCTTGCGGATCGTCCGCCGGCTGCCAGGCCGGGAAGCCGCCGTGCGGCCGGTAGAAGCCGCGCCGGGCGCCCGCCCGAGACGTCCCGGCGAGCTCCCGAACGAGCTCCGGAAGCCCGAGCCCCGCAGCGACGCGCAGATTCCCGGGCTCGAGCCCGAGCAGCGGAACGACCTCGCGGTGCCCCCAGAAGAGCGCCGCGACGAGGGGCGTCCCACCGTCTCCACGAGCCGAGAGATCGAGCCGGCCGCCCGAGTCCAGCATGAGCCGAGCGAGCTCCGGCCGGTTCGAGTAACCCGCCTGGTGGAGCTTCGTCCACCCGTAGTCGTTGCCCCGGTTCGGGTCGGCGCCCCGGGAGAGCAGGAAGCGCACGAGCTCGAGCCCGTTCGCCATCCCGAGGAGGTCGTTGCCGTTCGTTCCGCGGGCTTCGACGAGCTCGGGATGAGCGTCGAGGAGCGCCTCGAGCCCCGCGAGGTCGTCCGCTTCGACGGCACGGTAGGCGAGGATGAACGGCGTCGGCGGCGCCGACCCGTCGCGGATCGCCTCGACACGGCGTTCGAGCTCCGCCCAGCTCTCGAAGCCGTGGCGGCGGGCCAGATCGAGCCTCGCCTCGTCGACAGAGACTCCGCCTACCGTTGCGATCCCGTCGGCCCGGCCCTCGTAGTAGGCGATATCGGTGTGGAACGGTTCCTCGGGTATAGGCTGATTCTACGAATGCGAAGGTGCGGGAATGCCTGATCTCTCCGGTGTCCGCGCCAGGCTTGCGCCGACGGGCTTCGCCAGGCTCACGTGCGTTCAGGCGGATACGGATGTGGGGCTGAGATCCGCTCGTGATTCTCCGTCAGGGATAATCCGGCTCTTGACAGGGGAACGTGTGTTCGTATAGAACATACGTTCCATGATCGCTGCCATCGTCATCCCGGGGTTCGACCTGAGAGCTGCTTTGCTGCTGCGGCCGGCGTTGGAGGCCGAGCCGGCGGCGCTCGCGCCGCTGCCCGGGACCGAGGCTCTCGTCGGCTCGGTGACCGCTACGGCGCAGGCGAAGGGCGTGCGGCCGGGGATGCGGCTCGGGGAGGCGCTCTCGATGTGCCCGCAGCTCGTGCTGGTCGACCAGGATCCTGCGGGGGTCGAGCAGGCGTGGGAGGGGATCGTGCGTGGGCTCGAGAACGCGGGGTTCGCGGTCGAGCTCGTCGAGCCGGGAACGGCGCTCTTCGAGACACAGGGAGTCGAGCGGCTCTACGGCGGGCTCGAGCCGGCGCTCAAGCGGGCGCTCGCGGCAGTCGGGCCGGCCTGGGACGCCCGCGCGGGCGCGGCCGAGCGGCGCTTCGCAGCGCTCGCGGCGGCCGGGGTGGCGCGGCCCGGGCAGGCGCTGATCGTCTCCGACAACCGCACGCGCAAGTTTCTCGCCCCTTTGCCCATGACCTTGCTCCCGCTCGAGCGGGAGCGCTACGACGAGCTCGAGGAGCTCGGAGTGCGAACGATCGGAGAGCTTGCCGGGCTCCCGGGGGGTGCCGTCGCCGAACGACTGGGGCCGGACGGCCGGCGCGCCTGGAGCCTGGCGAGGGGTGAGCACGACGGTCATGCCTTTGGAGACAACGCTGTCGCCCCAAGGAGGCCGCCATTATCGCTCGTCGAGACGCTGGAGTTCCCGGAAGCAGTCGGCCAGGAGCTGACGCTACGGAGAGGGCTCGGCGTTCTGATCGACGGGCTGCTCGCCCGGCCCGAGCGCGCGGGGCGCCCGCCGCGAAAGCTCGCCCTCTGGGCGAGACTCGTCGGCGGCGCCTCGTGGCGGCGGGTGGTGACGCTGCGCGACCCGACGGTCGATCCCGAGCGGCTCCGGCTCGCGCTCGCGCCGAAGCTCACCGAGCTGCCGGCGCCGGTGCTGAAGCTTCGACTCGAAGCGGTCGAGCTCGCCGGGAGTAGCGGCGAGCAGCTCGAGCTCGTCCGCGCAGAAGGAGAAGTCGTCAGGGGAAGATTGAGAGAGGGCCTGCGCCAGGTGAAAGCGGCCGTGGGGGCGGGCGGGGTATCGATGGTGGTGGAGGTGGCACCGTGGTCACGGATTCCGGAGGCTCGCGCGCTTCTCGTCCCGCGCGACGACTGAGCTCTCACAAAACGAGTGCGCAGCGGCTGAATCAGCCCTGCCCGGCGCTCGTCGAAGCCCACGGCGACGGCATCCCCCACCGGGTCAACCGGCAGGGCGTTGCAAGCGTGCGTGAGGAATGGAGGATCGTCGATCGCTGGTGGACGGACGAGCCCGTCGATCGCCGCTACTTCGACCTCGTACTCGAAACCGGCCAGAACGCCGTCGTCTACCGCGACGGAGAGACGAAGTCGTGGTTCACACAGCGCGCCTGACCCCGGTGCGCCTGACCCGGGTGCGACCAGCGCGGCTTCTCCGAACATCTTGGGTGGAACTCGGCCGGCTGGTCGGCCGCACCGGCGCCGAATGACGTATGTCGAGCTGCATGCGCACTCGGCCTACTCGTTCCTGGACGGCGCCTCGCTGCCCGAGGAGCTCGCCGCACGCGCCGTCGAGCTCGGCTATGACGCGCTCGCGCTGACCGACCACGACGGGGTCTACGGCTCGCTCGAGTTCGCCCAGGCCGCAAAGCCGCTCGGGCTGCGTGCGATCACGGGCGCAGAGGTGACGCTCGAAGCCGGCGCCCATGTCACGCTCCTCTGCGAGACACGCCGCGGTTACGAGAACCTCTGCCGCATCCTCACCGACGCGCACGCTCGCACGAGGGCCGAGGGCCGCGAGCGCGAGCTGCTCCCTCCGGGAACGACCACAGCCTTCGTCGCCGAGCATGTAGACGGCCTCGTCTGCCTCTCCGGCTGCGCCCGCCACGGGCTCGCCGTGACCGATCCGAACGCCGCCGCGCGGCTCGCGCAGGCATTCGAGGGGGCGTTCTACGTCGAGCTCCAACGCCCGTACGAACGTGGCGATGCCCGCCGGAACGCCGCGCTCGAGGAGCTCGCCGCCACTCTCGGGGCTCCCACCGTCGGCACCGGCGACATCCACTCCCACCACGAGCGCCGGCTCCGGCTGCAGGACGCCCTCGTCGCGATCCGCAACCGCACCTCCCTCGACGGCTGCGAGCGCGAGCGCCGCGGCAATCACGAATCCGTGCTCCTGCCGCCGCAGGAAGCAGCCGAGCGGCTCCCGGCAGACGCGGCCGCGAGAACACGCGAGCTCGCCGACCGCTGCACCTTCGACCTCACCGAGGAGCTCGGCTACCGCTATCCCGACTTCTCCGACGGCCCCGACCCTGCAGACAAGCAGCTGCACGACCTCTGCGAGCGAGAGTTCGCCGCCCGCTACGCGAACGCGAACGGCGACAAGAAGCGCGCCCACGACCGCCTCGAATCCGAGCTGAACCTGATCGCCCGCCTCGGCCTCGCCGGCTTCTTCCTGCTCCACTGGGAAGTACTCGAGCTGGCCCGCGTCTGCGCGCTCGAGGTTCGCGGCGCCGACTCGCCGAGGAACGTTCTGCCGCCGGGACGGGGGAGAGGCTCGAGCGTCGGCTCGATCGTCTGCTACCTCACCGGCCTCTCCCATGTCGATCCGGTCGAGGCGAACCTTTCACTCGGCCGGTTCCTGAACGACGAGATGAAGTCGGTGCCCGATATCGACCTCGATTTCCCGCGCGACATCCGCGAGAAGCTGATCGTCGCCGTCACCGAGCGCTACGGGCGCAAGCACGCTGCGCTCGTCGCCACCTTCTCGACCTACCGGAGCCGCGGCGCGATCCGCGACGTCGGCAAGGCCCTCGGCCTGCCGTTCGCCGAGCTCGAACGCCTCGCCCGCGTCACCGACGGCTGGCACGCAACCGGGGTCGCGAGTGAGCTGAAAACCGTGCCAGGTGACCATTCGGGCCCGCGCTGGGAGGCCTTCCGCGAGCTCACGCACGAGATCGCCGGCCTGCCGCGTCACATGTCCCAGCACCCCGGCGGGATGATCATCTCCACCCGCCCGCTGATCGACCTCGTGCCCGTGCAGCCCGCCGCGATGGCCGGCCGCCAGATCTGCCAGTGGGACAAGGACTCCTGCGCCGACGCCGGCTTCCTGAAGATCGACCTGCTCGGGCTCGGGATGCTCTCCGCGGTCGAGGAGGCGGTCGAGCTGATCGCACGCCTGCACGACGAGCCGATCGACCTCTCGCGGATCCGGCTCGACGACCCCGAGGTCTACCGCGAGATCCAGGACGCAGACACCGTCGGGCTCTTCCAGATCGAGAGCCGGGCCCAGATGCAGAGCCTCCTGCGCACCCGGCCGGAGAACCTCGACGACCTCACCGTGCAGGTTGCGCTCGTGCGTCCCGGCCCGATCCAGGGGAAGGCGGTACACCCCTACATCGAGCGCCGCCAGCGCCTGCGCGGAGACCCGAGCTTCGTCTACCCGGTCGAGCACGAGTCGCTCCGCGAGCCGCTCGCCGAGACGCTCGGCGTCGTCGTCTTCCAGGATCAGGTACTCGACGTCTCGATGGCCGCCGCCGGGTTCAGCGTGGGGGAGGCCGAAGGGCTTCGCCGGGCGATGAGCCGCAAGCGCAGCGAAGAGGCGATCGAGGCGTTCCGGCCCCGCTTCGTCGAGGGCTGCCTCGGGAACGGGATCGACGAGCCCACGGCTCACACGATCTACGACAAGCTCGTCGGTTTCTCCGGCTTCGGCTTCCCGAAGTCGCACGCCGCGGCGTTCGGCCTGCTCGCCTACCAGTCGGCCTGGCTGCGGCGCTACTACCCGGCGGAGTTCCTCAGCTCGCTCCTGAACGCCCAGCCGATGGGCTTCTACCCGCCGGCCTCGCTTGTCCGCGACGCCCAGCGCCGCGGTGTCGAGGTGCGGCCGCCGCACGTCAACGTGAGCGCCGCCCGCTGCACCGTGGAGCTCGGCGCCGTCCGGATCGGCCTCGGCTACATCCGTTCGGTCGGGGAGGCAGAAGCGGAGGGGCTCGCCGCGGAGCAGCCGTATGCGGACGTCGCCGACCTCGCCCGCCGCGCGGTCATCGGGAAGGGCGCGCTCGAAGCTCTCGTCTCCTCCGGCGCCTGCGATGAGTGGGGCCCGAGGCGCGAGCTCCTCTGGCGTCTCGGCGTGACCCCGCGCGGCGAGACCGTCACGGGCGGCTCGAGGCAGCTCGCCCTCCCGATCGGCCCGACCGCAGAGACCCCAGAGCTCCGTCCGCAGACCGACTGGGAGCGCATGCTCGCCGACTACCGCCACACCTCGATCTCGGTGGGCATGCATCCGATGCAGCTCCTGCGCCCACACCTCACGGCTGCGTGTGTGCCGAGCAACGAGCTCAGCGAGGTTCCCCACGGCGCCAGGGTCGAGGTGGCCGGCCTCGCCGTCGCCCGCCAGCGTCCCTCGACTGCCAAGGGGGTCGTCTTCATGCTGCTCGAGGACGAGCACGGCCAGATGAACCTGATCATCCCGCCGCCCGTCTACGAGGCGCATCGTGCGGTCGTCCGCGGCGAGCCGCTCCTCCTCGCACGCGGCCGCTTCGAGCGTGTCGGGCGCAACGAGAACGTTCTCGTGGACGAGCTCGAAAGCCTCGGCCCACTTGCCCGCAGCGCTGCGAACGACGCCGAGGTCCGGGCGAACCTGCCGGCTGCGCATCATTTCGGCCATCGGTAGCGGATTCAAGCGGGCCCGGACCGCCGCTCACCCGGGCGAGGGCGAGCTCGACGGGCGGGCCCTCAGCGATTTTCGATCTCGAGCGAGAACATCGGCCAGCGTTTTGCGACGGCGCGGTTGAAGGCCGCCTCGTACTCCTCGTCGGGCCCCTCTTCGACGTTGCGTGCGTAGTCGTCCCGCATGTCCGCGAGGATCTCCGTGGCGGTCTCGATCGCGTCGATGTAGTCGCCGTAGAGCTCCTCCGCGTCGTCGCGGTCCGATCCGTTGTAGAGCGAGAAGCGGTAGGCGGCCTCGTCGATCACGTCCTGGTTGTCCTGCGAGAACAGGTCGAGCTGGCGCGAGATCACGTCGGCGAAGCGGTCGCGGCGGAAGATCACGTGAGCTCCTCGTACAGCTCGAGGTGCCGTGTCGCCGCCGCGTCCCACGTGAGCTCGGCGCGGGCGCGGTCGGCGCCCGCCCTGGCGGCCGCGAGTGCATGCGGATCGGCGAGGAGCTCGCGCACCGCCTCGGTCAGCCCTTCGAGGTCGCCGGCGGGAACGACTCTCCCGGCGCCGTAGTTCAGGACGGGCTCGGCGAGGCCTCCGACGTCGTAGGTCACTGCGGGGACGCCGGCGCCGAGAGCCTGGAGAAGCGCGCCGGACTGGTCGAGCTCGGCCTTGTACGGGAAGATCGCGAGTGTCGCCTCCGAGAGCGCCCGGTCGAGCTCTGCCGGGCTGAGGTAGCCGAGGCGCCATTCCGTCCGGGGTGCGTCGAGGAGCCCGTCGAGCGGCATCGAAGGGTCGCCGGCGACGAGGAGGCGCGCATCGGGAAGCCGAGAGACGACCTCGACGGCGTCGGCAACGCCCTTGTAGGGTCGGATCACCCCGAGCGCGAGGATCGTCTGCCCGTCGTCTGCACGCATCGCGTCGCTCGGATAGACGGGATGCGGGATCACGACGGGCTCCGTCCCGAGCTCCAGGAGCGCCTCGCGGCCGCGCTCGGTGTGCACGACGACGCGGTCGAAGCGCGAGAGGAGCTTCGACCAGAGCGCGCGCTTGTCGGCGGTCCGGCGGGGGAGGAGGTCGTGGGCGGTGAAGACCGACGGGCTCCGGAACGGCACCCAGACGTCGATCTGGGGAACGGCCAGCCACTGGACGTGCACCACGTCTGCCTTGAGCCGCGCGAGCGAGGCCGCCACGCCGATGTGCTCACCCGCCTTCAGCGGCAGCCGGGCCCGCGAGCGCCGAAAGAGCCGCGACGAGAACGGGTAGAACCGCTCGACCCGCTCGTAGCGCTCCGGGGGCGGCAGTTCGGCGAACCGGAAGTGGGAGGTATGCAGCTCGACCTCTGCCCCGGTGCGCCCGAGCGCGGCCGCGAGCTCGTGGTCGTACCACGGGGTGTAGGCCGGGGGATCCGCGATGACGACACGCATCGGTGACCTACAGTAGGCGAAGTGCTCGTCCGCACCTGGAACCTCTTCCACGGCAACACGAACCCGCCGCGCCGTGCGGCTTACCTCCGCGAGATGATCGAACGGATCAGCGCCGGCAATCCGGACATCGTCTGCCTGCAGGAGATCCCGGCGTGGGCGCTGCCGAAGCTCCGCGACTGGACGGAGATGCAGGTCGCAACCGCGCGTGCGAGGCGCGCGAAGCTCGGTCCGTTCCCGATCCCGCGCACCGTTGGCCGGACCCTCACCGCGCCGCATCACGGGCGGATCCGCTCGGGCTTCGCGGGCCAGGGGAACGCGATCCTGTTCCCGAAGGAGGCCCAGGTTCGCGAGTACAAGACGATCACGCTGAACACGAACGTCTTCTGCGAGGAGCGCGGTGCCCGCTTCGGCCTGACGCCCAAGGAGATGGTGTGGTGGGAGCGCGAGCGCCGCGTCTGCCAGGTGCTTCAGTACGAGCTCGCAGACCGGACGAGGATGCTCGTTGCGAACCTCCACGCAACGCATCACCCGAAGGATCTCCGCCTCGGCGACGCCGAGCTCCGCCGTGCCGTCAACTTCGTGATCAAGTGCTCCGAGCTCGAGGAGTCCCTGATCGTCGCCGGCGACTTCAACATCACCACCGACCGCTCAGAGCTCATCCAGGAGCTGATCACCGCCCCCCGCGAATCGCGCTGGACCGCCGCGACGACCGGAATCGACAATATCCTGCTGCGCCGGGCGGCGGCGACCTCGGTACGCCTCTGGACGGACGAGGAACGCACCTACAAGAAGCGGATCCTCTCGGATCACGCCCCGCTCGAGGCTGTCGTGGAGCTGCGGCCCAAGGATTGACGCGACTCGACAAACCCGTCGGGCGGAATGACGAAGCAGCCCGTGACTGCGGATCAGGCCGCGAAGATCGTGTTCCACACGGCGGTGTCATCGGGGTAGAACCAGCGCTCGACCTGCCGTCCGTCGAGGTACCGGAAGATGCTGATGACCCGGGTCTGCACCTCCACGCCGCTACGGCGTGCGCCCATCGTGCTGATCGCGCAGACATGCTGATCGCTTGCGAACACGTCGTGCTCGACGAGCCAGAAGCCGACCGTCCCGAGCTGGGCGAGCCAGGTGAGAAGCGCGTCGCGCCCATCGATCGTCCCCGCCATGTGGTGCTCGCCGGGAACGTGCCACACCACCTCCGGCGCGATGAGGGTCTTGACCAGATCGAGGTCGCCGGCGCGGAAGGCGTCGGCAGTTCGTCTGTACGCGATCGAGTCCGGATGGTCCTGCGTCACGGACGACCGAGTCTAGGAGGTGTTCCGCCGTAGAGTGAGCCGCGTGTCGCTGCGACGGATGGACAACGTGGGCATCGTGGTGGAATCCCTCGAGGCGGCTATCTCGTTTTTCGCCGAGCTCGGCCTCGAGCTCGAGGGGCGTGCCACGATCGAAGGCGATTGGGCAGAGCGCGTCACCGGACTGACCCACATGCGCGTCGAGATCGCGATGATGCGCACCCCGGACGGCCACAGCCGGCTCGAGCTGTCGCGATTTCTCAGGCCGCCCGCGGTCGCCGATCACCGGAACGCCCCGGTGAACGCTCTCGGCTACCTCCGCATCATGTTCACGGTCGAGGACATCGACGATACGCTCGCCCGGCTCCGGCCGTACGGAGCCGTGCTGGTGGGTGACGTGGCGCAGTACGAGGACGAGTATCGCCTCTGTTACATCAGAGGCCCCGAGGGGATCCTCATCGGGCTGGCCGAGCAAGTCGGTTAGCGGTTTGCGCTGTCGCGACGGGAGAGCCTCAGGCGTGAACCAGGTCGGTCTTGGTGAAATCGTCGCCTTTGAAGAGGAGCGGTCGGTCGGCGACGCGAGCCGTTGCGTAGGTGAGGCAGTCGCCGAGATTCAGACCGGCCTCGTGACGGCCTCGGCCAAAGCGAAGCCACGCGTCGGCGGCGGCGTGCCAATGAGGCCGATCGAAGGGAATCACCACCACCTCCGCCAGGTCGACCAGCTCCGTGAGCAGTCGCGGCCCGGCCTCGCCGAGGCGAGCGGCAATCACGATCCCGGTCTCAGCGAGCGTCGGCGCACCAACTCCGACGGCCTCGGCGCTACCGATCTTTCGAATGAACTCATCGCGCTCGGGCTCGTCGAAAAAGATTGCCAGCAACGCCGAGGAATCGACGATCACGATTCGTGGAGCTCGTAGCCGAGGATCTCGTCCTGCTCGCTCGAGCTCGGCGCATGACCCCGCGCCCCCGGAGGTAGCGCCGGCCAGACCTTCTGCTCGAGCAGCGTGCGAACCGCCTGCTCGCGACCGCCCGTCGGATGCTGCAGGGCAAGTCGAGCCTTTCGCTCACGAAGGGATGTTCGGATCGCTCCGGTTTTCGATTCCCCTGTCAGCGCGGCTACCTCGCGCGCCAATCGCTCCGTCTCGGTGTCCTTGATGTTGAGAGCCATGGTGTAACAATATCAAAATGGTGTATCCGCGCTCAGCCGTCTAGGCCCGAAACAGCAGCGCAGACTGTCTACATCCAGCTCGCCCGAGTTAGGCGTCGGCGGCGGTGCGCAGGCCGAGCTCCGGGCCGATCGGCTCGAGTGCCGAGATCACGTTCGTGATGTGCTCGTCGAGCTCGAGCCCGAGCAGCTCGGCGCCCGCGTAGACCTCGTCGCGATGGACGCCGGCGGCGAACGACGGCTGCTTCAGCTTCTTCCGAACCGACTTCGGCTCGAGCCCGTCGAGGCCCGTCGGGCGAACGAGGCCGCAGGCGTGGATGAAGCCCGAGAGCTCGTCGCAGGCAAACAACGTCTTCTTCAAGGGCGTGTCGCGGGGCATCGCCAGGTGCTCGGCGTGTGAGAGCACGCCCTCGATCACGATCTCCGGATAGCCGAGCTTGCGGAGGATCGGCGCGCCCTCCTGCGGGTGCCGGTCGAGGGTGGGGTGCATCTCGTAGTCGAAGTCGTGGAGCAGCGCCGTGACGCGCCATAACTCCTCGTCCTCGCCGAACTTGCGGGCATAGAACGCCGTCGAGGCCTCGACGGCGAGGGCGTGGCGCAGAAGGGCCTCGCCCTTCGTGTAGGTCGTGAGCGTCTCCCAGGCCTGTTCGCGTGTGGGATCCAAAGCGACGGGTACCATAGCCGCGCCTTGTCGACCATCGTCGCCAGTGAGGCTGCCGTGGAGTCGTTCGTGATCGAGGGGGGACGCCCGCTCAGCGGGCGCGTCCGCGCCGCCGGGAACAAGAACGGAGCCCTGCCGATCCTCGCAGCCTGCCTGCTGACCGACGAGCCTGTCGTGCTCGGCAACGTCCCGCGGATCCGTGACGTGGAGACGATGCTCCGACTTCTCGCCGACGTCGGCGCCGAGGCCGAGTGGCAGGGCGAAAACGAGGTACGCGTCCAGGCTGCCGGCGTCTCGAAGACCGAGGTCGACGAGGAGCTCTCCGACCGGATCCGAGGCTCGTTCCTGCTCGCCGGGCCGCTGCTCGCTCGCCACGGCCACGTGCTCCTCTCGCCTCCGGGCGGGGACTTCATCGGCCGCCGGCCGCTCGACACCCACGTCCACGCGTTCCAACAACTCGGCGCCGAAGTCGCCGTCGGCCGGCGGTTCGAGCTGCGCGCGGACCGGCTCCGCGGCACGCGGATCTTCCTCGACGAGGCAAGCGTGATGGGTACCGAAAACGCCGTGATGGCCGCGACGTTCGCCGAGGGTCGTACCGTGCTGATGAACGCGGCCTGCGAGCCGCACGTCCAGGATCTCTGCCGCTTCCTCGTCTCGCTCGGCGCACACATCGAGGGAATCGGCTCGAACGTGCTCACGATCGAGGGCGTCACGCAGCTCTCCGGAGGCGAGCACCGGGTCCGGGCCGAGCACATCGAGGCGGCGAGCTTCATCGGCCTCGCGGCAGTCACCGGCGGCGACGTGACCGTCGAGGAGATCGAGCCCGACGATTTCGTCTCGATCCTCGCCGCGTTCGAGCGGCTCGGGATCCACGTCGAGGTGGGCGAGACAACGCTCCACGTCCCGCCGGGCCAGAAGCTCGTGATCCGCGACGACCTGGGCGACCAGATCCCCAAGATCGAAGACGGCCCGTGGCCCGCGTTCCCGGCCGACCTCACCTCGATCGCGCTCGCCGTCGCCACCCAGGCGCGCGGCACGATCCTGATCTTCGAGAAGATGTTCGAGAACCGCCTGTTCTTCGTGGACAAGCTCGTTCGGATGGGCGCCAGGATCATCCTCTGCGACCCGCACCGCGCCGTCGTCAGCGGCCCGGCGAAGCTGCACGGCTCCCGGCTCGAGAGCCCGGACATCCGCGCAGGGATGGCGATGATCATGGCCGCGCTCTGCGCCGAGGGCACCTCGACGATCGGCAACATCAGCCAGATCGACCGGGGCTACGAGCGCATCGACGAGCGGCTCAGGTCGCTGGGCGCCTCGATCGAACGCGTGTAGAGCCGTCCCTGCCGCCTGGGATACGCTCACCTCGATGGCCCCCGCGCGTGCAGAGAAGGCTCAGGTGAGCGTCAAGGTCGAGCTCGGCGGCGACCAGGCACCGAGCGTCAGCACGGGGCTCGCGGTGCTCGACTACCTGATCGGGGAGCTCGCAAGGACCGGGCGGATCCGGCTGTCGCTCGAGGTTGCACCCGGCGCGGTCGACGAGGCCGTCGCGGCGGCCGGGCGGAGCATCGGGGAGGGGTTCGCACCGCTCCTGCGCGCAAGCGGCGCTGCGGGAAACGGCTCTGCCTGGCTGCCGGCCGACGAAGCCCTTGCCGGTGCGATCCTCGAGGTCTCCGAACGCCCCCTCGTCGCCTCGAACGTCGACTTCTCCGGCGTGGGCGGCCTCGGGAGCGACGTCGTCGCCGTGTTCCTGCGTGAGCTCGCCGAGGGCGCCGGGCTCAACGTCCACATCCGCGTCCTCGAAGGCAAGGACCCCCAGCATGTGCTGCGTGCGATCTTCAAGGCGCTCGGCGCGGCGATCGGGCAGGCCTGCCGCAACCCGGAAGGAGAGCGATGAGCAAGCAAGTCGTGCGCACCGAGGCGGCCCCGGCGCCGTTCCAGGGTGCCCCGTACAACCAGGCGATCGTCGCGAACGGCTTCGTCTTCGTGGCCGGCCAGCTCGGGCTCGACCCTGGCTCGAGCACCATCGTCGAGGGCGGGATCGGCCCACAGACCGAGCGCGCGTTCGCGAACCTCCGGTCGATCCTCGAGGCTTCCGGCTCGTCGCTCGACCAGGTCGTGAAGACGACCGTCTTCCTCTGCAACCTCGACGAGTTCGCGGCGATGAACGAGGTCTATGCACGCCACATCGGTGCGACGCCGCCGGCACGCTCGACCGTGGAGGTCGGGCGGCTTCCGGCCGGTGCGCTCGTGGAGATCGAAGCGATCGCGCTCACTTAGTTGAAAGAGATCGAGGACTACGTTCGCTCGCTCGAGCTCGACGCCTATCTCGTCGGCGGCGCTGTCCGTGACGAGCTACTCGGGCGCGAGTCGAGGGACGCCGACTTCCTCGTGCCCGGGGTGGATGCGGCCGGGCTGCGCGCCGCGCTCGCGCCGCACGGCCGGGTCGAGGAGCTCACGGTCGGCGGGAAGCCGGTGGGGATGCGGCTCTACGCGCGCGAGAGGGCTATCCGGGCGCTCGCTCCGGCCGGGATCGAGCTCGCGCCGATCCGGCGTGAGCGCTCGACCGGCCCCGGCCGCCACGACTTCGAGATCGTGGTCGACCCGGGGGCGTCCGTGGACGACGATCTCGCGCGGCGTGACTTCAGGATCAACGCGATGGCCCGGCGGCTCTCGGACGGCGAGCTCGTCGATCCGCACGGCGGGCGCGCCGACATCGAGGCGCGGTTGCTGCGGACGGTCTCGGAGCACAGCTTCGAAGAGGATCCGCTGCGGCTGGTGCGCGGTCTGCGATTCGTCTCCCAGCTCGATTTCGAGCCGGACGAATGGACGCTCGCGCAGATGGAGGAGCACGCCGAGCTAGTGACCATCGTCTCAGGCGAACGCGTGGGCGGCGGTCTCGCGGCCGACGGGATGGGGGAGCTCTCGAAGCTCCTGCTCGGGACCGAGCCGCGCAAGGCGCTGCGCCTGGCCCGCGACACCGGTGTGCTCATCGCGCTCCTCCCCGAGTTCGCCGAGGCGGTTCTCTTCGACTCGCACTCGACCGATCACGACATGACCGTCGAGGAGCACATCTTCGCGGTCGTCCAGGCGGCAGCGGATACAGGCGCCCCGCTACGTGTGCGTCTCGCCGCATTGTTCCACGACGTCGGGAAGCCGTTCACCGGCGAGGGCGAAGATCACGCCGAGCACGGTGCGAGGCTCGCCGCTACGGCGCTGCGGCGGCTTCGCTACCCGACCGAGTTGCGGGAGCGCGTCGTGAAGATCGTCCGCTTTCACCAATTCGCGCTCGGTGAGGGCGATCCCGCCGAGGCTCGCCGGATGCTCGCTCGCTACGGCGACGGCCTCACCTTCGACCTGATCGACCACTGGCAGGCCGACCTCCGAGGCCGCGATCAGACGGAGTCGGTGACAAGGAAGCTCGATCGCGTCTCGGCCTTCCGGGAGCTCGTCGAGGGGGAGCTCACGAGCCCGCACCGTCTGTCGGATCTCGCTGTCGACGGCGTCGATCTGATCCAGCTCGGCTACCGGCCGGGCCCGCAACTCGGGAGCGCCCTGCAGACGCTGCTCGACGAGGTTGTCGAGGAACCGAGCCTCAACCGGAGCGAATGGCTGCTCGCACGCGCCGGGGACCTTCTGCGCTCGTGATCTGCTGGGACGCGCCCGGCCCGTATGTCGCCGCGTTCACGACGCGCGAGGGTGGGGTGAGCACGGGCGCCTACGCCTCGCTGAACCTCGGTAGCCGGGGCGACGAGGAGGCCCGGATCGTCGAGAATCGCCGGATCGTCTGTGACGAGCTCGGGCTCGACGCCGAGCGGCTCGCCGTCAACCGGCAGCGCCACACCGCGTTGGTGCATCGCGCGCGACCCGGCGCGCGCGAGACAGGCGACGCGCTCTGGAGCGACGAGGCCGCGCAGCCGGTGCTCGCGCTCGCCGCCGACTGCGTCCCGATCGCGATCGCGACAACGACCGGCGCTCCGGCGCTGGCGGTGGCGCATGCCGGCTGGCGTGGGCTTGCCGCGGGGCTCGTCGAGGGTACCGTCGCCGCGCTCGGCGAATCCCAGACCGCGGCGATCATCGGGCCTTCGATCGGACCGTGCTGCTACGAGGTGGGGCCGGAGGTTTCGTCTCGGTTCGACGACGATCTCACGGACGGTCGCATGCTCGACCTCTGGACGGCGGCCGAGCGTGCCCTGAGGCGGGCCGGCGTCGATTCGATCGCTCGGCTCGACCGGTGCACGTGCTGCAACTCCCACGAGTTCTTCTCCCATCGGGCAAGCGGCCTCCCGCACGGCACCCAGGGGGTGATCGGTGCTCTCACCGGCTGAGCTGCGTGCACGGTACGAGCGGATTCGCGCCGACGTGGGGGACACCGTGACGATCGTCGCGGCGACGAAGTACGTGACCTTGGCGGAGATGGAGGTGCTCGTGGAGGCGGGCATCGATGTTGTCGGCGAGAACCGCGCGCAGGATCTCGAAGCCAAGCATGCGGTCTACGGCGACGCGTTCCGCTGGCACTTCATCGGGCGCCTCCAATCGAACAAGGTGAAGGTCGTGAATGCCCGCTGCGAGCTCGTGCATTCGCTCGATTCGCTCTCGGCCGCGGCGAGGCTCGAGATTCCGGCGCTCCTCCAGGTGAACCTCTCCGGGGAGGAGTCCAAGGCAGGAATCGACCCCGGTTCGATCGGCGACTATCTCCGATATGACGTGCGCGGCCTCTCGACCATGCCGCCCGCCGCGACGGATCCAGAGGCGTCGCGACCCTGGTTTCGGCGGCTGCGCGAGCTTGCCGTCGAACACGCCCTTCCCGAGCTCTCGATGGGAACGACGCAGGACTACACGGTCGCCGCGGAGGAGGGAGCGACTCTCGTGCGGGTCGGCAGCGTGCTCTTCCGGTAGCCGCGGGGTTTACCATCCACACCGATGAGCTTCGGCGATCTCTGGAACCGCACCCTCGTCTACTTCGGCATCGCCGAGGAGGACGAGGACTTCTACGACGACGACGAGCACTTCGCGGCGGAGGAGTCGCTCGAGCAGAGCTACCGCGACCGCCCGAACGTCCGCCGGCTCACTCCGCGCCGCCGCTCCCAGGGCTACGACGACTGGACCGAGTCCGCGGAGGCGCCCGAGCCGGTCGCGCCTCCACCTGCGCCCGCTCAGGAGCGCTCGTCGCGCTCTTCGCGCTCGAGCGTCCGCCACATGGCCGCGGTGCCAAACCCGAATGCGGTGAAGGTGCACCTGGTGCTCCCGCGCAGCTTCAACGACGCCCAGCAGATCGCTGACAAGTTCAAGCACTCGATCCCTGTGATCCTGAATCTCCAGAGCGCCGATGCCGAGCTGTCAAAGCGCCTGATCGACTTCGCGAGCGGGCTCACCTACGCCCTCGACGGCGGCATGCAGCGCGTCGCCGACAAGGTGTTCCTGCTGACGCCGCGTAACGTCGAGGTCAGCGCCGAGCAGCGCGCCCAGATGCTCGAGCGCGGCGGGTTCTACAACCAGGCGTAACCGCGCCGGTATCCGTGAGCTCGTCGAAGTTTTCGGGCCGGAGACACAGAATGTTGCGATCATCCGGGTTCGAGATGGTCAATGCTGTGTTTCAAGCCGGAAAGCCGAGGCCGTGGCGATTCGCGATACTCGCGACCGCGGCCGCGCTTCTCACGGCGCCCTGGGTGCCGGCCGCACACGGGTCCCGGGCTGCGCCGTCCTCCTCGAGCGCCTCGCAACCCCCTGGAACGATCACGATCGGCCCGGGGACGCTCGCTACGAGCAGCTCGACGACACTTCAGAACCATCCGACGTGCATCGGACAGAGCTGCACGTTCGTCCAGTGGTCGGGGACAGCCGCCGATTCGTCCTATGCCTCGCCGGTCAACGGAACCATCGTCGCCTGGCGGATCGCGTCGGGAAGTGCCGGGAACCCGGTCAAGCTTCGCGTGCTCCGGCCGGCCGGCGGCGGCAAGTACTCGGCGGTTGCCTCGAGCGCGACCGAGACCACGAGCGGCAGCGCCGCCAATCCCGACCAGTTCTCGGCACGCATCCCGATCAGGGCCGGCGACCTCATCGGGCTCGACAACCGCAATAGCGCCCTGATCTTCAGGACGGGCGTGCTCGGCGCGTTCCCCGAGTTCTGGACACCCGCGCTCTCCGACGGCGGGAGCCCGTCGGCACCCTCGCCGCCGGTCGGGACGACGTCGAACGGCTACCAGCTCCAGATCGACGCGTACGTCGAGCCCGCCCCCACCACGACATCGACTGCCACGACGACGACAGCCTCGACCACCACTGCAACGGTCTCCACCACGACCGCCACGACTACCGCCACGACGCCCACGACCGATACCTCGCTCACCGTCGGCGAGGCCCGGGTAAGCGCCGTCTGGAAGGCAAGCAGGCTGACCGGGAAGGTGCGGTTCACGGTGACCGTCCATGGTGCGTCCCGCCTTAATGCCGTCCTACAGGCGCCGGGCCACGGCCGCGTGTGGATGATTGTCGCCTTCGTCGCGCCCGGCGCGCTCCCGAGGCGCCGCCGGAGCTTCGCCGCGGCCGCCTTGATGCTCGCGAGGAGCGCCGCCTTGCCGCCGGTCGCACCACTGCGATCCCCGAGGGCGCTCCGCTGGCTCGCGTCCGCGTCCGCGAGCGCTGCCCGAAGCTTCGCGAGCTTGTCCATCCGCGCCTTGCTCACCCCCGCCGCCTTCACGTCCTTCGCGCGCGCCGCGAACGAGCCGACCTTCGCCTCCTTTCCCACGATGAATACCAACCAGGCCTTTGGTCTCTCGTGGCTTCGGAGCGACGAAACGGGCAATGTGACGGCGCGGATGTCGACCTCGACGGCGGCGGCCTTCACCTGGAACGGGCCGCTCCAGGTCTCGAGCACGTCCTGGGAATTCGTGACGAACGACGAGACGGGCGACTATGGGGGGATGGCCGCACTGGGAGACGGAAGCAACGACTTCTATCCGACGTGGATCGCGCGAAACGCGGGCCAAAATGTAACCGTGGCCGCCGAATGGAGCACGCCATGAGGTTCGGACGCCTGCTCGCCGCGGCCTTGCTGACGGTCCCCCTGGCCTGCCTCGCAAGCTCGTGCAGCGCGGATGTCGCGGATGCGCCGCCCTCGACCTGGTGCGCCCGAGACTTTGGAAACGTCCGGAGCAGCACGTTCCATGACCCGTTGGACCCCCCCGTGGCTTGCTCTCAGGGAGAGATCTGCGCATTCGTGGGTGACAACTGGACGTGCTGCGACCTGAGTGATCCGGACTGCGCAGGTGACAGCGGCGGCACGGAGGACGGCCTCTATTGCGGGAACGATGGCTGGGAGCGCCTGCCGATGCGCGCGCCTGGGACCATCTGCGCGCCAAACGAGACCTGCGCCATGCGCAAGGGCAGCGGTTGCCAGGCCGTCTGTTGCGATCCCAAGAAGGATCCCGACTGCGCGAACCCCTCCCAGAGTTGTGCTCTGCTCTGACTCTGACCGTTTGCTGCGATCCCAGGAGGGACTCTGACCGCGGGGCCCCGTCGGACCGGTGCGCTGGAGGCTGAGGACCCGTCGGAGCCCGGCTCAGCGGTACGGATTGGCGAGGTCGCCGTCGGCCGGCGCAGGAGCCGGCGCGGGCGCGGGGGCCGGAGCGGGAGCAGGAACCGGCGCGGTGACCTTGGGCGGCGGCTCCGGCGGGCGGGGGCGGGCGCCGCGCTGCGCGGCGGTGCGAGGCGTCGGGTTCGGCGCGGCGACGCGCGGCTCGGGCGTGACGACTGCCGTAGGCTCGGGCGCCGGCGCCGGCACGACGGTCGCCGTGGGCGGCGGCGCCTCCACGACCTTGGGCGGGCTCGTCGAAACCTGAGGCGCGGCGCTCGACGCCTCGCTCACCGCGTCGGTGCTGCCGAACTGCTTGTAGGCCGCGAACGCGGCGAACGCGGCCAGCACCCCGATGACGAGCGCCACGTAACGCTTCCGCGTCGAGTTGCTCTTCTCGTAGTAGCGAACCGCGGCCGGCCCGCGCGAGATGGGCGCGGTCTCGGTGAGGCGCGATGATGCCGGCGGCGGCGGGTTCGTCTCGCCCTCGCGTTGCATCAGCGTCGTCTCGCCCTCTTCCTCGCCGTCGAGGTCGTGGACGCCGATGCCGTTCGTGCTCGCGCCGTTCGTGCCTTGCGGCCGCGGCGGCGGGTTGATCATCGCCGGGCCGGTGCCGAGGAGCGTCCGTGGGTTCGCCGCCTTGTGCGCCGACTCGTAGGTCGGGCCGTCGCCCACGCCGACCAGCGTCCGCCCCGAGCTCGGGACCGGGCCGTCGAGGATCGGAGCCTTCACCAACGTGAGGCTTCCACTCGATCCCTTCATGCCGCCCATCCCAATCAGCGTGTCGGGAGGGCCGCTGTCGGGGACGAGGTTGACCAGCGTCAGGCTCCCGGGGCCGATCTCGATCACCGGAGCGTCGCGGTCGACCATCGGCATCTTGATGGTGCGGTCGTAGGGGATTGCCGCGGGGATGCCCTTCTGGTGCGTGCCGGTGATGCTCGGCTCGCTGGTGCTCTGCGAGAGCCAGGCGCGGACGCTCTCGCGCTGCGCGGCGATGTCTTGACCGAGCGCGGCTTGCACGTAGGCCGCGACCTCGCGCGGCGAGGCGACGCCGACCTCGTTGGGCGTCGAGAGCGCGGCGGCGCGGGCGGCCCGCTCGAGCGCGTCGGCGAGCTCGGCCGCGCTCTGGTACCGCTTCGAGAGATCGCGCTCGAGGGCCTTGGCGCACACCTCGTCGAAGACCGCCGGCACGCTCGGCGCGACCTTGTTGAGCCGCGGGATCGGGTCCATCAAGACGCGCGACAGCGTCGCGGCCTCGTTCTCGGCCTTGAACAGCCGGCGTGCCCGCGAGCACCTCCCAGAGGACGATGCCCATCGAGAAGACGTCGGCGCGGCGATCGACCTCGATCTCGCCCTTCGCCTGCTCGGGCGACATGTACGCGAGCTTGCCCTTGAGGCGGTCGGCGCGGGTGCGTCGAGAGGCGCGCGGTCGCGCGGGCGACGCCGAAGTCGGTGATGCGCGAGCAGCCGTCGACGCCGACGAGGACGTTCTGCGGCGAGCAGTCGCGGTGGACGAGCTCGATCGAGCTGTCCGGTCGCGTCCGCGAGCTCGTGCGCGGCGTGGAGGCCGGAGAGCGTGTCGAGGACGATGCGCAGCAGGATCGGCCGCGGCACCGCGCTCGCCGCCCGAGAGCGCGCGGGCGACGACGCGCGCCAGGGTGTCGCCCTCGATGTACTCCATGACCAGGTAGTAGCCGACGTCGCTCGTGCCGACCTCGAGGATCGGGCACGACGTGCGGGTGATGGATGCCCGCGGCGAGGCGCGCCTCGTCGAGGAACATCTCGACGAACTCTTGCTCCTCGGCGAGGTGCGGGATGGAGGCGCTTGATCGCGACGAAGCGCTGGAAGCCGCCGACGCCGGCGAGCCTGCGCGAGGAAGACCGTCGCCATGCCGCCGGACGCGATCTCGCCGATCAGCTCGTAGCGGTCGAGCCGTCGTCGAGCATCGGCAGGATCGAGCAGCTTCACCTTCGCCATCTCGAAACGCCGTGTCCCCTTCTAAAAGACGCCGCGGGCGCCGATGCCGGCGCCGCGATCGAAGATCATCGCCGTCGGCGCAGGCTGGGTCTCGTCGGGCTTCGGCGCGCTCTTCCACTTGGTGAAGACGGCGAGGACGATTGTGACCGCCGCCGCGCCGGCGGTCGCGCCGATGAGGACGTTGGTGCGCGTCTGGCTGGCGAGGCCCTGCTGGTAGAGCGGGCAGCTCACGCCCTTGCCGGCGCATCCGGCCTTCACCGCGGCGGTGCCGGGGTTGTTCATCGTGTCGATGCCGCTCCAGATGGTGACGCCGCCGAGGCCGGCGGTGACCACGAGGCCGGTGATGAACACCGCCTTCGGCAGGCCTTTGGGCTGCTTCGAGGCGTCGTCGGGGCTCGTCTCGGCGGGAGTGTCGCCCGGCGGGGTTTCGGTCTTGGTGGCGCCGGCCGCGGCGGCTGCCGCCGCGCCGGACTTGTCTTCGGGCTCGAACCGGACGTCGACGGTGCTGCCGGCGGTGGCGTCGAGCTCTTTCTGCGAGCCGCCGCGCGCCGCCGAAGAAGCTCGCGCTCAAGGTCACGTGCCCGGCGTCGAGGTAGACGGTCCAGCGGGTGTTGGCCTCGCCCGGCACCGCGCGGGTGCCGACGGCGAGCACGCACGGCGACGCGCAGCTCACGTTGACCCGGCCGAGGAGCGGCGAGAGCTTCTCGAGCGTCTCGCGCGCGAGGTCGGACCGTGACGGTGTCGGTCGGGTAGCGCTGGAGCGCGAGCGCGGCGAGCGTCGCGGCGCGCGAGCCCTGGCCGGCCTCCTGGCGCGCCTTGATCGCCTGGCGGAGGGCCTGACCGCTCGGGACCGCGGCGTCCGCGGCCTCGAAGCGCGAGGCCGCGCCCTCGAAATCCCGAGCCTTGAGGGCCGCGACGCCGCCGTCGAATTGCTCGGCGGCCTGCTTCACCTTCGCCGCGTCGGGCGCGCGATCGGCGAAAGCAGGCACGGCGCTGCAGAGCAGCACCGACAGCGCGGCACCGGTCACCACCCTTCGAATCAAACGGTGCATGGATTGCTCTCGCCGCGCGAGCGCGTCAAATCCTCTCGCGGCCAGCGTATCCCGACCGGGCACCGAAGACGACAATTGGGAGCCGCGTCTTCACCGAACCGACGCAGAAGTCGTCCGGCTCACCTCCGGCGCCGACTCCCGTCCGCCGGGCGCGGCTCGTCGTCAGAGGATGAACGCCACCCTGGACGAGCCGCACGACGGGTCGCGGCCCGTCCTCGCGACCGCAGCAGAAGTCCGCGGCGAGGGTCGAATCTCACGTCGTGGTGGTCGTGGTCGTGGTCGACGTCGAGCAAGAGGTCGAGCAGGTCGTCGAGCACGTCGTCGCGCAGGACGTCGAGCACGTCGTGCTCGTGCTGCACGAGGTCGTCGACGCGCAGCCGTGGTTGCCGCCGCAACTCGACTGGCCGCTCTGCTTGTGCATTTTCTTCCCGCCCGAGCCGTGGGAGCTGCACGCGAGCGGCGCGGCGCCCGCGATCCCGACGAGGGCGAGCGAGCCGAGAATCAACGCGAGGTCTTTTTGCATGGCGATACCCTTCGTCGGCTGGCCGACGGCTCGCGGCTCGCGGGGGCAGGAGCGCCCGTCGCGTCGCGCGTTTCATCGGTTCCGCGCCGTCGAAAAGGTGTTACCGATCAGACGCGCCTTATGCGGCCTTAATCGCGCTTAAAGGTTGCGGTGCGGACGGCGCTTCGGGCCTATAGGATGCGTCGTCGTGGTCCACGCCAAGGGATCCGGCAACGCGTTTTTCGGGCGCACGCTCGACCTCTCTTCGGTCGAAGCCAAGCTCGCCCTTGGCGCGCGCCTGGTGACGATCACCGGGCCGGCCGGCATCGGGAAGACGAGGTTCGCGCGCGAGCTCGCGTCGTCGGTCGCGCGCGGCGCGTTCGCGAGCCGGGACGTCGTGATCGTGGAGCTCGCGCTGGCGCGGACGGCCACGGACGTCGCGCTCGCGGTCGCCGACGCCCTCCGCGCACCGGTGCCCGCGGGCGGCGATCCCGTCGTTCACGTCGGGCGTGTCCTCGCCGGGAGACCGAGCCAGGTGCTGTTCCTCGACGAGCTCGAGCACCTCGCCGCGCTCGTGCCCGACACGGTCGGCGTCTGGCTCGACGCGTCGCCGGTGGTGTTCGTCGTCACCTCGAGGATCCGGCTCGGCCTCGGCGCCGAGGTGATCCACGATTTGCCGCCGCTGGGGCTTCCCGAGCGGCGAAAGCGCCCGCGCGGTCTCGACGTCCCGGTCGCCGCGGACGCCGGCGCCGCGCGCGATCTCTTCGTCAATCGGGCCCACGCTGCCGGGGCGGGCGACGCCGTCGAGCGCGCCCCTCCCGAGCTCGTCTCCGACATCGTCCGCCGCCTCGAAGGCGTGCCGCTCGCGATCGAGCTCGCCGCCGGTCGACTGCGGGTGCTCAGCCTCGAGGAGCTCGGGGCGCGGCTCGGACGATCGCTCGCGGTGCTCGGCGGGGGCGCCGGCCGCCACGCGACGCTCGCCGACGCGCTCGAGGCATCCTGGGCGCTCTTGACCGAGCCCGAGCGCGCGGCGCTCGCGCAGGCCAGCGTCTTCCAGGGCAGCTTCGACGTCGTCGCCGCCGAGGCCGTGCTCGATCTCGGGCCGGACGGCGGAGAGGTGCTCGACGCGATCGAGGGCCTCGTCGACAAGTCGATGCTGCAGCGCCGGGTCGACGAGGACGGCAACGTTCGGCTCGCCCTGCTCGAGAGCGTCCGAGCCTTCGTCGCCGAGCGTCTCGAGCAGTACGGCGGCGGCCGCGCCGCGCGCCGGCGACACGCCGAGCACCACGCCGACCGCGGCGCGGCGATCGTCGATGCCCTCATCGGAGCGCACAGCCCGGCCGTGGCGTCGACCCTTCGGCGGCGCCTCATCGGAGATTGGCCGAACCTCGTCGCCGCCGTCCGGGAGGCGCTCGCGGCTACCGACGTCGACGCCCGCGCCGCGGGCGTGGCGCTCGGCGCCGCGTTGGCGCTCCACGAAGTCTCGCGCGCGCTCGGCAGCCGCGCCGCCGACGCCGAAGCTCTCCTCGACGCCGTCGCGTTCGCGCGGCGCGCTCCAGCCCTTCCGGACACCCACACCCGGGGGATGGCCGTCGCCCTCGTCCGCGCCGCCGACGCGCTCCGCCCGCGGGCCGAGACCGAGGCCGCGATCGGCGCGTGCGACGAGGCCATCGCGATCGCCGAGCGCCTCGACGATCCGGAGCTCGGCGCCGCGGCGCTGGCCGCGCGCGGCGATGCCCGCGGCGACGCTTCTGCCGTCGATGATCCCCGCGCCGGGCAGGCCGACCTCGAGCGCGCGATCGCGACGCTCGAGGAGCTCGAACGCGGACCGCTGCGTCCGACGCGGCGCCGCGTCCTCGGGAGGACCCATCTCCGGCTCGCGCGGTACCATCATCGCATCGGCGAGCCCGAGGTGGCGCTCGAGCATGCGCGCGCTGCCGCCGCCGCCGCCGAGTCGATCAAGGACGCGCGCGAGGAGGCCGAGGCCCAGATCTTCATCGCCGCGGCGTGCTGCGAGATGGGCGACGCCGCGCGGGTGCGCGCCGCGTGCTCGCGGGCGCGTGCCCTCAGCGAAGGGACCGCCGAGGGGAGCGTGCCCGCGTTCGTGGACTACGTGCTCGGCGTCATCAAGCAAGAGGAGGGTGATCTCGAGGAGGCCGCGGACCTCTACGTGCACGCCGCCGATCGCGACCGGCAGCTCGGGAACGTGCTCCAGGAGGCCGCGTCGCGCCTTCACCTCGCTCGCCTCGAGCTCGAGCGGGGCCGGGCCGACGAGGCTGCGCGAATCCTCCCCAGCGTGATCGCGGCGCTCGAGCAGGTCGGCTACGGGTTCGCGCGCGCGCTCGCGTTCGCGGCGCTCGCGGTGGCGCGCGCCGCGCTCGGGGACGCCGACGGCGCGCGGCAGGCCCTGGCGAGCGCAGGCGCGTATTCGCACCCGACCATCGACGCCTGCGTTCGAATCGACCGCCGCGATCGTCGATCGCGCGGGACCGGATGCAGCGGTGCTCCAGGCGCCCGAGCTGACGGCGATCGCGGCGAGGAGCGACGACATCCGGACGATGCTCCGGCTCGCGCGCGCGGTCTCGAGCGGCGAGCGAATCGTCCTGGCCGTCGGGCCCGGGGGTTCCTGGTTCGCCGTCGGCGGCGCGCGCCGCGTCGATCTCTCGAAGCGACGGAGCGCCGCCGCGCTCCTCGCCGCGCTCGTGGATCGCCACCACGCCGCGCCGGGTGAGGCGCTTTCTCTCGATGCCCTGGTCCGCGCCGGATGGGCGGGCGAGCGGATGCGCCCCGAAGCCGCCGCCAACCGCGTCTACGTCGCGATCTCGACGCTCCGCAAGCTCGGCCTCCGCGGCGCGCTCCTTCACGGCGACGACGGCTGGCTCCTCGACCGCGGCGTGGTCGTGGTCGAGCCTCCGGCGAGCTGAGCGCGATCCCGAGCGAGCCGCGCAAACGGGCGCGGCTCTCCGTTTGTCGAGATCTCACGTGGTCGTGGTCGTGGTCGACGTCGAGCAAGAGGTCGAGCAGGTCGACGAGCACGACGTCGAGCACGACGAGCTCGTGCTGCACGAGCTGTTCGACCCGCAGCCGTGGTTGCCGCCGCAACTCGATTGTCCGCCGTGGTTGTGCTTCTTCTTCCCGCCCGAGCCGTGGGAGCTGCACGCGAGCGGCACGGCGCCCACGAGCCCGACGAGAGCGAGGGAGCCGAGGATCAAACGCGAGGTCTTTTTGCATGACGATACCCTTCGTTCGCTGGCCGACGACTCGCGGCTCGCGCGAGGGCAGGAGCGCCCGTCGCGTCGCGGTTTCGTTCGTTCTGTGCCAGCAGAACCGTCTTACCGATCCGCGGGCCTTATCCGGCCTTAATCGGTCTTAAACGTGCGGTGCGGGCGACGCCTCGGCCTAGGATGCGTCGTCGTGGGGCAGGGCAGCGGATCCGGCAACGCGTTCTTCGGACGCACGCTCGACCTCGCCTCGGTCGAGGCCAAGCTCGTCGCGGGCGCGCGCCTGGTGACGATCACCGGGTCGGCCGGCATCGGGAAGACCAGATTCGCGCGCGAGCTCGCGGCTTCGCTCGCGTGCGGCGCGTTCGCGAGCCGGGACGTCGAGATCGTGGAGCTCGCGCGAGCGCGCACCGCCGGCGACATCGCGCTCGCGGTCGCCGACGCCCTCCATGCTCCGGCGCCCGCGGTCGGCGATCCCGTTGTTCACGTCGCGCGCGTCCTCGCCGGGCGACCGGGCCAGCTGCTGTTCCTCGACGAGCTCGAGCACCTCGGCGCGCTCGGCGCCCGCGACGATTGGCGTCTGGCTCGACGCGTCGCCGGTCGTGTTCGTCGTCACGTCGAGGATCCGGCTCGGCCTCGGCGCCGAGGTGATCGACGATCTGCCGCCGCTCGCGCTGCCCGAGCGACGAGCGCGCCCGCGAGGTCCCGACGCCCCCGCCGCCGCGGACGCCGGCGCGGCGCGGATCTCTTCGTCGACCGGGCCCGGGCCGCCGGGGCCGGCGACGCCGTCGAGCGCGCGCCTCCCGACCTCGTCTCCGAGATCGTCTGCCGCCTCGAAGGCGTGCCGCTCGCGATCGAGCTCGCTGCGGGACGCCTGCGCGTGCTCAGCCTCGAGGAGCTCGGGGCGCGCCTCGGACGATCGCTGGCCGTGCTCGGCGGCGGCGCCGGACGCCACGCGACGCTCGCCGAAGCGATCGACGCGTCGTGGACGCTCCTGACCGAGCCCGAGCGCGCCGCGCTCGCCCAGGCCAGCGTCTTCGAAGGCAGCTTCAACGTCGTCGCCGCCGAGGCCGTCCTCGATCTCGGGCCGGACGGCGGGCAGGTGCTCGACGCGATTGAAGGTCTCGTCGACAAGTCGATGCTGCAGCGCCACGTCGACGAGGACGGCGGGGTGCGGCTCGCGCTGCTCGCGAGCGTTCGCGCCTTCGTCGCCGAGCGCCTCGAGCAGTACGGAGGCGACCGCGCGGCGCGCCGGCGACACGCCGAGCACCACGCGCGCCGCGGGGCTGCCGATCGTCGAAGCGCTCGCCGGAGAAATCAGCCCGAGCGAAGCATCGACGCTGCGGCGGCGGCCTCATCGGCGATCGCCCGAACCTCGTGGCCGCGGTTCGGGAGGCGCTCGCGGTCGCCGACATCGACGCCGACACGGCGCGCGTGGCGATTGGCGCGGCGACGGCGCTGCTACGAGGCGTCGCGCGCGTTCGGCCGCCGCGCCGCCGACGCCGAAGCGCTCCTGGATGCCGTCGCGTTCGCGCGCCGCGCCGGCGCTCTCCACCGATGACCTGACCCGGTCCATGGCCGGCACGCTCGTCCGGGCCGCCGACGCGCTCCGCATGCGCGGCGAGACCGGGGCCGCGATCGCCGCCTGCGACGAGGCGATGACGATCGCGGAGGGCCTCGGCGATTCGGAGCTCGGCGCCGCGGCGCTCGGCGCGCGCGGCGATGCCCGCTCGACCGACGACGCTCTCGTCCGCGCAGGCCGACCTCGAGCGCGCCATCGCGACGCTCGAGGCGCTCGAGCGCGGACCCGCGCGTCCGGCGCGGCGTCGCCTCCTCGCGACGAGCCATCTCCGGCTCGCGCGGCTCGATCACCGCGGATCGCGCCCGAGGTGGCGCGCGAGCACGCGCGCGCCGCCGCCGACGCCGCCGAGTCGATCGACGACGCGCGCGGTGAGGCCGAGGCCCAGATCTTCCTCGCGGCGGCTTGCTGGTGAGATTGGCGACGCCGCGGGGGTGCGGGCGCCTGCATGCGCGCGCGCTCCCTCAGCGAGGGAACGGGCGACGGGAGCGTGCCCGCGTTTCGTGGACTACGTGCTCGGTTCAGCCAAGCAAGAGGAGGGAGATCTCGAGGAGGCCGCGGACCTCTACCTGCGCGCCGCCGATTGCGCATTGTCAGCTCGGCAACGTGCGTCAGGCGGCCGTCACCCGCCTTCACCTCGCCCGCCTCGAGCTCGAGCGGGGCCGTGCCGAAGAGGCTCTTCGAATCCTTCCCGGCGTGATCGTCGCGTTCGAGCAGGCGGGGTACCATTTGCGCGCGCGCTGGCGTTCGTGGCGCTCGCGGTGGCGCGCGCCGCGCTCGGCGACGCCGACGGCGCGCGGCGCGCCCTCGCCAGCGCGGGCACGCAGGCGCACCCCACCATCGATGCCTGTGTTCGAATCGCCGGTGCGATCGTCGATCGCGCCGGCCTCGGACGCGGCCGTGCTCAAGGAACCCGAGCTGGCGGCGATGGCAGCGAAGAGCGACGACATCCGGACGATGCTCCGGCTCGCGCGCGCGGTCTCGGGCGGCGAGCGAATCCTCCTCGCTGTCGGACCCGGTTGCTCCTGGTTCGCCGTCGGCGGCGCGCGCCGCGTCAATCTCTCGAAACGACGGAGCGCCGCGGCGCTCCTCGCCGCGCTCGTGGATCGCCACCGCGCCGCGCCGGGTGAGGCGCTCGCTCTCGATGCCCTGGTCCGCGCCGGATGGGCGGGCGAGCGGATGCGCCCCGAAGCCGCCGCCAACCGCGTCTATGTCGCGCATATCGACGCTCCGTAAGCTCGGCCTCCGCGGCGCGCTCCTTCACGGCGACGATGGCTGGCTCCTCGACCGCGGCGTGGTCGTGGTCGAGCCTCCGGCGAGCTGAGGTCGCTCGCTCAGAACCCGTCGGGCGTCCAGGGGGCCTGGCTCGCGAACGCGAGCGCGGCGCGGGCGAGGGCCCGATCGTCGCCTTCGACGAGGCCCGCGACGCGGAGCGCCGCCGGCGCGAGATGGCCGGTGTAGAGCGGGGCGAGCCCGCGGACGTCGAGCTTCACCCCGCCGCCTCCGCCGCGCCGAACGACAGCCCTTGCCGTCGGCGATCGCGAGGACGTAGCGGCCGGCATTCTCGGGGATCTGCTCGTCGCGAACGTCGAGCTCGACCTCGATTTCGAGGCCCGGAGCGTAGCCGCGCGCGGCGAGGGCCCGCTCGACGTCGACGACGCGGAGCATGAAATGGTGCCAGAGCTCGAACTTGAACGACTCCTCCGGGAAGGCGAACGCGAAGGGATCGGCGGGGCCGGTGCTGACGAAGACCTTGTCGGTCAGCGTCCAGTGGTGCGCGAAGAAGGCGAGCGCGCGGCGAGCCGCGGCGCCGGTCGTCATCACCTGATCGGTGACGCGGAGGTCGACGAGCTCCGGCGTCGTCGACGGCCGATGGGTGACGTAGAAATAGCCCTCGAGGCCGCGCTCGCCCTCGATCAGATACGCGCGCGGCGGCGAGCCGATCCGCGGCGCGCGGATCCGATTCCAGACGTAGTCGCCGCGCTCGAGGAAGCCGTTCATCCGCGTCGCGTGCTCGCGGTAGAGCGCTTCGATCGCGGGCGTGTCGGCGGCGGTCGCCGGGCGCACCGCCGGCTCGGTCGCGCGGACCTTGAGCGCGCCGATGCGCGAGGAGCCCTGGTAGCGCCCGCCGGCGATCTCGTAGCTCGAGCGGCGGTAGAGCGCGCGCGTCGCCGGATAGAGGGTCGAGACGGGAACCTTGCGTCGGTGGAGTTCGCGCACCGTCGCGGTCATCAAGCGCTCGGCGGCGCCGCGCCCGCGGTTCTCGGGCGCCGAGCCGACCGCGGCGATGCCGATCATCGGGACCATCCGTCCGCCGAACCAGTGACCCATCGGAATCTGGAGGAGGCACGCGACCGGAGCGCCCGACTCGCGGAAGACGCGGACGTGCTCCATCCCGGATCGCTCGAGCCACGCTCGCGCGTCGTCGACCGGGAACTGGAAGCACCACGGAGAGGATGTCGAGCACGCCGGCGAGATCGCCTTCGCGGAGCGGTCCGTAAGCGTCGTCTTCGCTCATCTCTCGGGTCGTAGGAGAGTCGTCGCCCCGAGAAAAGGCCGCATTCGCTTGAGGCCGAACCCGCCCGGTTTTATCGTGGCAACGATGCGCGTCGTCTTTCGCCTCGGTCTCTCGTTCGTCGCGCTCGCCGCATTCGCGGCCGGTTGCAACGCGATCACCGGCGTCGGCGATCTCCACGTCGCGAGCGAGGGCTCCGGCGGAAACACGGGACCGGGCGGCGCGGGGCAGGGCAACGGCGTCGCCAACGGCGGTTCGACGAACGGTCCGGGCTCGGCTCGGGCTCAGGCGCGGCTCGGGCTCGGGCTCGGGCTCAGGCTCAGGTTCGGTGGCAGCTCGAGCTCGGGACAGCCGACGTGCATGCCGGCGTGCGGCGCGAACGCGTCTTGCGAGACCCAGACGTCGACCTGCCAGTGCATCCCCGGCTTCAGCATGCAAGGCGGGCAATGCATCGCCGTCCCGCCGGGCGATCCCTCGACGCACACCCAGTCGGACGTGTGCACGCACTGGACCCAGGGCCACGTGATCTCCACGCCGAGCCCGCTGACCGCGAGCGGGCAGCAGTGCGATCCGGGGACGCTCAAGCAGGGCGCGATCACCGACACGCTCGCGCGCATCAACATGTTCCGCTGGCTGGTCGGGCTCGGTCCCGGTCGTCGACGACGCGGCCACCGATCAGAACGAGCAGGCGTGCTCGAACCTCGAGGCCTGGTGGGACTTCTCGAGCATGGGCAGCCCGCATTCGCCGCCTTCGACGAGCATGTGTTACACGGCCGCCGGCGGCGCCGCGGCTGGGCAGAGCAACATCGCCTGGGGCTCGGGCCATCCGGCGAACTCGATCGACCAGTACATCCAGGACACCGGCGACAACAACAAGCCGCTCCTCGGTCATCGCCGCTGGGTGCTCAACCCTCCGCTCGATCCGATCGGCGTCGGTTACTGGGAGACCGGTGGCACCTACGGTAACGCGTCGTGCCTCTATGTCTTCGGCGGCTCGGGGACGGGCCCGAATCCGCCGTGGAACTCCATTCCGCCGGCCGGCTTCACGCCGATTCGAGCTGACCCAGTACGCGTGGAGCTTCGAGGGATCGCTCGGCGGGATCGCGGGCGCGACGGTGACCGTGCTGCGCGTCGACGACAACACGCCGATGCCCGTGACCATGCAGGCGCTCACCTCGGGCTACGCGCAGGACGCGACGAGCTGGTACCCGAACGGCTGGACTGCCGAGGCCGGCAAGACCTACCGCGTGACGGTCAGCGGCGTGACCGGCGGGCCGATCGTCTATGACGTGGAACCCGTCACCTGCAACTGATCGACTCACCGCCGAAGACGTCGCGTGGCTCCGCTTCGCCAAGGCGAACGGCGCGATCCTACGGCGGCGCCGACGCGGCTTCGTCCCAGCTCGTCGAGCTCACCCAGTAGAAAGACACGCGGCGATCCGCGGTCTGCACCTCGGCGAGCGCCGAGGTTGCGCGTTGGCTCTCCGCCAGCGTGACCGCGGCGCCGGGCAGCTTCGCGAGCCCGAGGCCAATCTCGCTCGGGTTGCCGCGGGCGCGCGCCAGGGCCGCGACGTCGACCGCATCGCTCCGGCCGGCGAAGATGAGGGCGATGGCGGCCGCGATCGCCAGCGTCGCGGCGACCGGCAGAATCACCCGAAGCGGGCGAGGCCGCGCGTCGAGCCGCGCGTTGAGCTTCGCCAGTCCGAAGGGCGGCGGAGCGATCCGCGGAAACAGCTCGTCGCGCTTCACGCCTCGAGGCCCTCGATGTCGCCGAGCCGCTTCGGCGAGCTCGCGGAGCGCCGCGTTGCGGCGCGAGCCGACGGTGCCCGCCGGGATGCCGAGCGTCGCGCCGATCTCGCTCGTAGGTGAGCTCCGCGTAGCTCGGCCAGGACGACGACCTCGCGCAGCCGCTCGGGCAGCGCGTCGATCGCCGCGCGGACGAGCGCGCGTCGCTCGGCGCCGGCCAACGCCTCCTCGATGTCGGCCCTCGCTGGCCGGCTCGCTCGCCGTCGTCGATCCCGAGCCAGCGCCAGAGACGCGCCGAGCGCCGCCGGTTCGACGCGAGGTTCAGCGCCGTCCGGTAGAGGAGCGGCTCGACCGTCGCGAGGTCCACCCGCTCGCGCGCGTTCCAGACGCGAAGAACGCCTCCTGCGTCACCTCCTGGGCGTCGCTCGCGTTCCAGAGCCAGCGGTAGACGACGTTGAACATCGGCTTCTCGAGCTTCATGATAGAGCCGCTCCAGCGTGGCCTCGTCGAGCCCGCGGCCATCGGGCTGTTTCCATCGGGTGCGGAGCACGCGGACGATATAATAGAGCGTCGAGCCGTCGGACGCATCCCCTCCGTGCTGCCCGGTCGCGCCGAGGACGACGATCCGGTCCTTGGCGAGCTGCACGCGGGTCTCGAGCTTGTCGTCTTCCGTAGCGGACGGTGAGCATGGCGTAAACGCCGTCGCTCGTCTGGGAGCACCGCTGGCGGATTTCGAGCTCCTCGCCGTTGGAGGCGGCCCTCCTCGTCGCTGCAGCGCGGCGAGCCCGATGCGCTGCGCCAGCGTGAACTTCTGCGGCCCCTGGGAGCGGTCGATCTCGTCGAGCGCGGGCTGGATCTCGGTGACGCCGGCGGGCGGCGGCGCTGCCGACGCGCTCGGGGTGCCGATCGACGACGAAGTAGTGGAGCTCGATGGTTTGCTCGGCCTTCGGCGGGCTCTTCTCGACCCCCTCGACCAGGTCCCTCACGCCCACCTGCATGTTGGCGGGCGCGAGGACGGCGATCCGGCCGTCCGGCGTGAGCGAGGCGCGGCCCACGTTCTTCTTCGTGTCATCGAAGTAGAAGGCCTCCTTCATCGTCTGGAGCACGGGGCGCGCGGTCCCCTTGGGCACCTCGTAGATGCGGAGGATCAGCGCGTCGTCGGCCGGCGGCGAGGGCCGGCAACCGGCGGCGAGGAGGAGGGCGGCGAGGACCAAGGCGAGACGAAAACGCATGCGACGGAGCTCCTGACTCTCGGGTTCGGCCCTTCCTACACGCGAGGGCCACCGACCCTTCACGCCCGCGCAAAAAAGAATCGGCCGGGGACCGAACGTTTCTTTTCGTCCTCGACGCGCGCCCCGTTCTCGCTGGTGATCACCGCCCTCTCGTGCGAAGAGGCGCCGCGTGACGACCGGTGCCCCGCCGAAGCTCTGGTCGTCGCCTCCGACGCCGGCCTCGCGGGCGTCGCGGGCGCTCCTCGTCGATCTCTTCATCATCGCCGGCCTCGCCGGTCTCCTCTTCGGCGTCGCCGACGTCGCGGGCGAGTGGACGGGCAAGCTCCGCCCGACGGTCGAGATCGACCTCTCCCCGACCGCGCTCCCGCTCTACACGCTCTATTCGCTCTCGCGCGGGCTCATCGCCTACGTGCTCTCGCTCCTCTTCACGCTCGTCTACGGCTACTGGGCCGCCAAGGACCACCTCGCCGAGCGCGTGCTCCTGCCGCTCCTCGACATCCTCCAGAGCATCCCCGTCCTCGGCTTCATGCCCGGTCTGGTGCTCGCGCTGGTCGCGCTCTTTCCCAACGAGCAACATCGGCCTCGAGCTCGCCGCGGTGATCATGATCTTCACCGGCCAGGCCTGGAACATGACCTTCAGCTTCTACCACTCGCTCCGCGCCGTGCCCGCCGAGCAGCGCGAGGTCGCGGCGCTCTACCGCTTCAGCTGGTGGCGCACGCTCTGGCGAGTGGAGCTGCCCTTCGCGACGACCGGCCTCGTCTGGAACACATGATGAGCATGGCCGGCGGCTGGTTCTTCCTGATGGTCAACGAGGCCTTCGTCCTCGGCGACAAGGACTTCCGCCTCCCCGGGCTCGGCTCGTACATGAGCGTGGCCGCGGCGAAAGGCGATCGCACCGCGATGCTCTGGGCGATGCTCGCGATGGTCTTGATGATCATCGTCCTCGATCAGCTCGTCTGGCGGCCGGTCGTCGGTCTGGGCGCAGAAGTTCCGGGTCGAGGAGAGCGCCTCGGCGGCCGGGCGCGACGAGTCTGGTTCTACGACTCCTCCACGCCTCGCGCCTCATCCCGGCCGTGTCGCGCTGGCTCGTGCGGGTGCGGCAAGGAGGCCGTCGAATCGCGCGCGCGCCGTCCGCCCGGCCGTCGCGCCTGCGCCCGGCGCCGACGTCGCGCCCTCCTCGGGCTGGCTTCGCTACGTGGCTCTTCGTCGTCCTCGTCGTCGGCCTCGCCTTCGGCGGCTTCAAGGTCATCGAGGTGCTCCTCCGCGCGCCGCGCGCCGTCTGGCCGCGAGCTTCACCGGCGCGCTCTTCACCCTCGGGCGCGTCTTGATCGCGACCGCGCTCGGCACCCTCTGGGCCCTGCCGGCCGGCCTCGCGATCGGCCTCTCGCCGGCGTCTCGCGCATCATCCAGCCGATCGTGCAGATCGCTCGCGTCGTTCCCCGCGCCGATGCTCTTCCCGGCCGTGATCGCCGTCCTCGCGGCGGCCGACATCCCGCTCGACTGGGGCAGCATCGTGCTGATGCTGCTCGGCACGCAGTGGTACATCCTCTTCAACGTCATCGCCGGCGCCGTCGAGCATCCCGGCCGACCTGCGCGAGGCCGCGACGAGCTATCGCTTCACCCGCTGGCAGACGCTTGCGCTCGGTCTACTTGCCCGGCGGTGTTCCCGTACCTGGTCACCGGCTGGGTCACGGCGGCCGGCGGCGCCTGGAACGCCAGCATCGTCGCCGAGTACGTCACCTTCCACGGGACAGATCCTCACCGCGCGCGGCCTCGGCGCCGACATCAGCGTCGCCGCCGAGCACGCCGACTTCCCGCGCTCGCCGCGTCGCGTCGCCGTCATGGCGTCGTCGTCGTCGCTCTTCAACCGCACCGTCTGGCGACCGTGCTACCGCATCGCCGAGCAGCGCTTCTCGCTCGAGCAAATGACCACTCGAACCCGACCCGACCCCGACGCTCTGCGAGCTGCAAGGACGTCACCGCAGGACGTTCGCGATGCCCAACGGCACGCCGCGCACGGTGCTCGACGACGTCAGCGTCGACGTCCAGCCGCAGCGAGGTCGTCGCCCTGCTCGGCCCGTCGGGCTGCGGCAAATCGACCATCCTCCGCATCCTCGCCGGCCTCATCCAGCCGACCAAGGGCGAGGTCCTCTACCACGGCAAGCCGCTCGCGGGCCTGAACCCCGGCGTCGCCATCGTCTTCCAGAGCTTCGCGCTCTACCCGTGGATGACCGTCACCGAGAACATCGACATCGTCCTCGAGGCCAGCGGCGTCGACGCGCCCGAGCGCGCCGAGCGCGTCCGCAAGGTCCTCGCCATGGTCGGCCTCGCCGGCTTCGAGGAGGCCTACCCGCGCGAGCTCTCCGGCGGCATGAAGCAGCGCGTCGGCATGGCGCGCGCCCTCGCCATCGAGCCCGAGATGCTCTTCATGGACGAGCCGTTCAGCCAGGTCGACGCCCTCACCGCCGAGAGCCTGCGCGCCGAGGTGCTCGACATCTGGGCGCAGAAGGATCAGAACGACCTCGAGCATCCTGATGGTCAGCCACGACATCAAAGAAGTCGCCTTCATGGCCGACCGCATCGTCGTGCTCGGCGCCAACCCCGGGCGGGTGCGGACCATCGTCGAGAACCGCCTCCGCCGGCCGCGCGACTACCGCTCGCCGGAGATGCTGCGCCTCGTCGATCAGCCTCCACGACATCATCACCGGCCACGAGCTGCCCGGACGACGAGGCGCCGACGCCAAGGACGCGACCATCCCGCCGCCCGCCGACGCCTTCGAGCCGCTCCCCGCCGCGCGCCGAGCGAGATCGTCGGCCTGCTCGAGTACCTCTCGACGCGCGGCGGCCGGTCGACCTCTTCCACATCGCCGCCGACACCCACCAGGACTTCGGCCGGGTCATCGCCATCGTCAAGGCGGCCGAGCTGCTCGACTCTCGTCGACACACCGAAGCGGCAGGTCGTGATGCTCCCCGACGGCGCGAAGCTCGCCGACGCGAGCGGCGAGGACCAAAAGAGCCTCTGGCGCGAACGCCTCTTGACCCTGAAGGTCTTCCGCCGCGTCAAATCGATGCTCGCCGTGCGCAAGACCATGAGCAAGAAGGTCCTCGCCAAGGCGCTCCACGTCTGGCTCCCGAGCGAAGAGCCCGAGCAGCTCTTCGCGACCTTCATCGGCTGGGCCCGCTTCGGTGATTCTCTTCGCGTACGACGAGGACACCGAGACGCTCTCGCCGTAGACGACCCGCGCTTCGTAGTTCGGCCCGTGGTGACCCTGTCCGTGGGCCGGGAAACGTGGACATGAAACAAAGTGCACGACTCTGGCGCGTGTCAGAAATATACTTCATGGTCACGGTCTGGCGCGCGAGTACCCTCACCCCCGGCCGTGGGCTCCGGCTCGGGCTCGGCATGCACGAAGACAGTTCGCCGTGGACAAGCTCCCCCCGTTTTGCGTTAGCCTGGCCGCCATGCGAATTGGCGCGTTTTGCGCTCTTGCGGCGCTGGTTTTGAGCGGCTTCGGCTGCTCCGGCGACAAGCCGCCCGACACGCCCGCACAGCCGGTGTCGACCGACGAGCCGGCACCCGCCGACACCGGCTTCGGCGGCGACGCCGTCGCGCAGCACCACCGTCGCCGTCCCCGGTCCGCCAAAGATGACCGGCGACGTGGGCGAGAAGCAACCCGACGACTACATCGCGGCCGAAGTCGACTGCGTTGAGCTCGGCAAGGCGTATGGCGCCGTCACCCGCTCGGACCTCGAGGCGCAGCTCAGCCCCAAGCTCAGCCCCAAGCAGCGCGCCGCGACCGAGAAGAGCATCGAGGCGGCCGGAAACAAGATGCAGACCCAGGCCGAGAACGCCTGTCGAAACTCGATGCTCGGCAACGTCGTCGAGCGGGCCACCTTGAAATGCGCCATCGACGCGAAGACGGCCAAGGCCTTCGACGCTTGCCTCAACGGGGCCGCTCCGCCGAAAAAGATCAAGTGATGGAAAAGGACGAAGCAGAGCGCCTCCTCAAGGAGGCTCTGCCCGTCCTGGATGTCGTCGCGCGCCGGATGGAACGGCGGCTCGGAGGGCTCTTGCCCCTCGACGAGCTCCTCTCGATGGGCCGCTCGGCGCTCGTCGGCATCGTGGGCGCTTACGACGAGGAGCGCGCTCGTTTCGCGCCGTACTGCGCGCAACGACTCAAATGGGCGCTGATTGACGCTGTCGCGCGACACCCACGGCAGGGTCGCGGCCCGCAGCCGCGCGCTGTCGGCGTCGGAGCGCTTCGCCGAAGGCTTCGCCGCCGAGCTCGCCGAGGCGGGCCCGCCGGCGCCCACCGACGAGGCTCACGACGCCCGCCTCAACTCCTTGCTCGCCGGTCACGCCGCCGCCCTCGCCGTCGGCCTCATCGCCTCCCTGCCGACCATGGAGCGCGCGCCCGACCCCGAGAAGTCGCCCGAGGAGCGCGTCGCCGAGCGCCAGTTCAACGAGCAGATGCGCGCCGCCGTCGCCAAACTCCCCGACCGCGAGCGCACCCTGGTCGAGCGTCACTATTTCGGCGAGGAGCCCTTCGAGTCGATCGCGAAGGAGCTCGGCATCAGCAAGAGCTGGGCGAGCCGCCTCCACGCCCAGGCGATGCGCCGGCTCCAGGACACCTGGAAGCGCCACTGAGGCCGAGGCAGCTTCGAGCGAGTTTCTTGCCGCTCGAAACCTTGCTAAATGCCGGCGCATGAAGCTCGAAGACACCAAGTTCATCGTCACGGGCGCGGCGCAGGGGCTGGGCCGCCACTTCGCGACTGCGGCTCGCCGAGGCCGGCGGCCAGGTCGCCGCCGGCGACGTCAACGAGGCCGGCCTCGCCGCCCTCGCCGACGAGGCCAAGGGCCTCCGCGGCAAGATCCACGCGCGCAAGCTCGACGTCGCCGACGAGGCCGACGTCGGCGCGTTCGTCGAGTTGGCGCACGGCGCGATGGGCGGCCTCAACGGCCTCGTCAACAACGCCGGCATCCTCCGCGACGGCCTGCTCGTGAAGAAGGACCGCGCGACCGGCGCCATCACCGAAGCTCACGAAGAGCAGTGGCACGCCGTCATCGGCGTGAACCTCACCGGCGCGACGCTCATGGTGCGCGACGTCGTCGCGAAGATGGTCGACGCCGGCGACAAGGGCGTCATCGTCAACATGAGCTCCATCGCGCGCCACGGCAACCGCGGCCAGTCGAACTACTCGGCGGCGAAGGCGGCGCTCGCCACGAACACCAAGACCTGGTCGCAGGAGTTCGCGCCCTTCGGCATCCGCGTCGGCGCCATCGCGCCCGGCATGATCGAGACGCCGATGACCCAAGGCATGAACCAGAAGGCGCGCGACGCCCTCGTCGCCATGATCCCGGTCGGCCGCGATCGGCGTGCCCGAGGACATCTGGCTCGCCGTGAGGTTCGTCCTCGAGTGCGACTACTTCAACGGCCGCACCATCGACGTCGACGGCGGCCTCGAGCATGTAGGCTCTGGACCCGCCCAATCCGCCGCGGCCTGGCCGTCCGTGGCGGCCATTTCGTCATTGATCCCTCTTGACGTCGCTATGTTGAAAGCTACCTTCAACATCAACAAGGAGGGTCGAGAATGTACGTCTGCCTCTGCATGGGTGTCTCGGATCACGCGATCCGCGAAGTCGTCGAGGAAGGTGCCTGCTTCCGCGCCGAAGTCATGGCGTGCACGGGCGCCGGATCGCCGCTGCGGATCGTGCCGCGCCACGATCGCCGACATGGTCGACAGGCGCCCGAGCGCCGGCGCCGCGTCCGGCCCGGCGTCTCCCGCTCGCTCGCGTCAGCACCGCAGCCTGACGGTCGCCGCGCTCCGTTACGTTTCGGCCGCCCGCATTTCGGCGCTGCGGCCTGCTCGATACCGGCGAGACGACGAGCTGCGACGCGCGCCGGTGACGGCTGCGTAAAGTGGCGCTACGGTCGGCCGGTTCGTGCCGGGGGCGAGGAGCGAGGCGCCGTGAAGGGCAACAAGAGATCATCGATCTGCTGAACGAGATCCTCGCCGCCGAATTGGTAGCCATCAATCAGTACTTCTTGCACGCGAAGATGCAGCAAAACTGGGGCTTTTTGGCGATCGGCAAGCGCAGCCGCGACGAGTCGATCGACGAGATGCGGCACGCCGAGGAGATCGTCCACCGCATCCTCTTCCTCGAGGGCCTGCCGAACCTGCAGCGCCTCGACAAGCTCCACATCGGTCAGACCGTGCCCGAGCAGCTCAAGAGCGACCTCGGCCTCGAGTACGCGGCTGTGAAGCGCTTCAACGACGGCATCGCCCTCTGCCGCGACGAAGGGCGACAACACCACCGAGGATGCTGACCAAGATCCTGGTCACCGAGGAAGATCACGTCGATTGGCTGGAGACCCAGATCGGCCTCATCGACAAGCTGGGCGAGGCCATCTATCTCGCGGAGCAGCTCCGCTCGCTAGCTCGCGTCGCTCGGATTCGGGAGAAGGCACGACCGCGTCGCCTGTTCGAGTTGGCGCGCGGGTGACCGCGTGCGCGCAGGGTGGTAGACGGCATTGCCTTCTCTCGTCGAGGCGGCGGGGGGATGAGACATGCCGAAGATTCTCGTCGTCGACGATCAGCGCAACATGCGCACGACGCTGGCGATGATGCTGCGCGGCGCGGGCTACGAGGTCGACGAGGCCGGCGACGGCAACGAGGGCGCCGACCTGCGGCGCCACGGGCGCGTACGACGTGGTGCTCACCGATCTGCGCATGGGCGCAGTTCGACGGCATCGGCGTGCTCCGCTCGGTCAAGGAGTCGCACGCGATGACCGAGGTCATCGTGATGACCGCGTACGGCACGATCGAGAGCGCCGTCGAGGCCATGCGCCTCGGCGCCTTCGACTACATCCAGAAGCCGTTCACCGAGCAAGAGCTTCTGGTCAAGGTCGAGCGCGCCATCCAGAACCGCCAGCCTCTCGGGCGAGGTGCAGCTCTTCGCGAGCGAGTTCAAGGAGCGCTACAAGTTCGAGAACATCGTCGGCCGCTCGCAGGCCATTCGCGAGGTGCTCGGCCGCATCGTCAAGGTCGCGCCGACCGACGCGACCGTGCTCATCACCGGCGAGAGCGGCACCGGCAAAGAGCTCGTGGCCAAGGCGATCCACGCCAACAGCCGGCGCGGCGATCGCCCCTTCGTGCCCGTCAACTGCGCGGCCATCACCGAGACCTTGCTCGAGAGCGAGCTCTTCGGTCACGCGCGCGGCTCGTTCACCGGCGCGTGTCAGCGCGCGCAAGGGCCTCTTCGAGGAGGCCGACGGCGGCACGTTCTTCTTCGACGAGATCGCCGAGACGCCGCTCACCTTCCAGGCGAAGCTCCTGCGCGCGATCCAGGAGAACGAGATCCGCCGCGTCGGCGAGAACAAGCCGATCAACGTCGACGTGCGCATCATCGCCGCGACCAACCAGGAGCTCCTGAGCGCGGTCGCCGAGAAGCGCTTTCGGCAGGATCTCTACTACCGGCTCAACGTCGCGCGCTTCGTCCTGCCGCCGCTGCGCGATCGGCGCGAGGACATCCCGGTGCTGCTCGCGTTCTTCCTCGAGAAGTACAACCGCAAGATGAGCACGCGCGGCGCGCTTCGCCGACGGCGTCATCGAGGCGGTCATCGCAGTACGACTTCCCCGGCAACATCCGCGAGCTCGAGAACATGGTCGAGCAGGCGGTCGCGCTCTCCGGCGGCGGCGTCGATCACCATCGACGACGTGCTCCCGCACGCCGATGCAGCCCAAGCGGCCCGCCGGCGGCGGCCGCACGCTCGCCGACGTGGTCGACGGGGCCGAGCGCCAGGCCATCGAGGCCGCGCTGCGCGAGTGCGACGGCAGCCGCGAGCGAGCGGCCGAGGCGCTCGGCATCAGCGCGACCACGCTCTGGCGCAAGATGACCCGCCTCGCCATCACCTATCCGCCTGGGTGACGCGTTAGCCCAGGGCGCCATCGGTCGCGAACCGCGGTTTCACATGTGCAAGGGCGCCTGCCGGTTCGGGTTTCCTCCGTTTGCAATCCGGGCCGTGGGACCGGGAGGCCATTGCTCTGCTAACACCGCAGGCGTTCAGTCGATAGCGGAGATACGTGGCTCGTGAACTGACTGTTACGCGTAGCGTGGCGGACAGTCGTTCGCTCGCGATTGTGACGCGTGCGACGGAGGTGCATCGTGCCCCGTGTGCTGGTCGTCGACGACGAGGAGAACCAGCGGCAGGACGCTTGTCGATCGGCCTTCGGCTCGACGGATTCGACGTGCGTCGTCGCGCGTCCAGCGTCGAAGCCCTCCGGGTGCTCGCCTCGCGACCCGGTCGATGTCGCGCTCATCGATCTGATGATGCCGGGCCTGAACGGGCTCGAGCTCGCGCGGCAGATTCGCAGCGCCACTCCGCGGTGCGCGTCGTGCTCTCGAGCGCGTACCACCTCTCGGCGCGGCAGGTCGAGCGCGCCGATTGCGGCGCCGTCGGCTTCGTCCCCAAGCCCTACCGGATGAGGAGCTCTGCGGGTTCCTGCGCGCGAAGAGCGAGCGCCGGCCGCGATCTCCGTCCTCGGCGTGCTAGGATGCGGCGCCGGTTGCGCCGCGAGCTCCTCGACTACGAGCTCGCCGCCGAGCTCATCGCTCGACCGCCCACCGGTCGAGCGCGACGGCGCGCGCCTGCTCGTCCTCGACGCATGCGGGGTCCGCTCGACGCATCGCAGCGGTCCGCGATCTCCCGAGCCTCGATCGCTCGCCGGGCGCGCTCGCTCGTCGTCAACGACACGCGCGTCGTTCCGGCGCGCCTGCTCGGACGCAAGCGCCGACAGCGGCGGACGCGTCGAGTCTCCTGGTCGCCGCCTCGGCGAGGCCGCGCCGGCGTCGAGCACGCCGGGGCGGCGAGCGCCGGGCGAGCGCTGGGAGGCGCTGGGGCGCGCGCTCGAAGGCGCTCCGCCGCGGGACCGCCGAGATCGAGCTCGGCGGGACGCATCCTGCGCGCCTCCGAGCGCGCGGTGCTCGAGGAGCGTGGCGAGGCGGGCGACGGCGCGCTGCTCGAGGTCGCTCCTCTTCTCGCCCGCGGGCGCGACGCTCGAGGCCGCGATCGACGACGCTCGGCCACGTGCCGCTTCCGCCGTACCTGCGGCCGCCCCGACGAGCGCGGCGGATCGCGAGCGCTACCAGACGGTCTTCGCGCGCGAGCCCGGCGCGGTCGCGGCGCCGACGGCGGGCCTCCACCTCTCGCACCGCGCTGCTCGAGCGGCTCGCAGGCGCGCGGCGTCGAGCGCGCGGCGATCACGCTGCACGTCGGGCTCGGCACGTTCCAGCCGGTCACCGCCGACGATCTCGACGATCACCCGATGCACGCCGAGGCGTTCGAGGTGCCGCGACGAGCCGCGTGCGCGCGATCGAGCGGGCGCGCGCGCGCGGCGCGCCGGTCGTCGCGGTCGGGCACCACGGTGGTGCGCGCGCTGGAGAGCGCCGCCGATCCCGAGCGCGCCGGGCACGTGCGCGCGCGACGGCGGGCGAGACGCGCCTGCTCATCCAGCCGGGATACCGCTTCCGCGTCGTCGATCGGCTCCTCACCAACTTCCACCTGCCCGCAGTCGACGCTGCTCGCGCTGGTCGCGGCGTTCGCCGGGACGCGAGCGGGTCCTCGCCGCGTACCGCGCGGCGATCGCCGAGCGCTACCGGTTCTTCTGCTACGGCGACGCGATGTTCATCCGCGCGCGCGAGGACGCGGAGCCCGGTCCGTGACGCCCGGCTTCGCGTTCGAGGTCCGCGCGTCGCGACGGGCACGCGCGCGCCGGCGCGCTCACCACGCCGCACGGCGAGGTCGAGACGCCCACGTTCATGCCGGTCGGCACGCAGGGCAGCGTGAAGACGCTCACGCCCGGCGAGGTCGCGGCGACGGGCGCGCGCATCGTCCTCGGCAACACCTATCACCTCTGGCTTCGGCCCGGGCGCCGAGGTCGTCGCGCGCGCCGGCGGGCTCCACGCGCTTCACCCGCTGGCCGCACGCGATGCTCACCGACTCGGGCGGCTTCCAGGCGTTCTCGCTCGCCGAGCGGCGCACGCTCGAGCGAAGACGGCTTCGTCTTTCGCTCGCACCTCGACGGCTCGCGCCACGCGCTCTCGCCCGAGGAAGCGATGCGCGTGCAGGGCCTGCTCGGCGCCGACATCGCCATGCAGCTCGACGTCTGCCCGCCCGGCGACGCGCCGCGCGCCGGACATCGAGGAGGCCGTGCGCGACCACGACGCGCTGGGCTCGCCGCTGCCTCGCCGCGAAGGCGCCGAGACGCAGGCGCTCTTCGGCATCGTGCAAGGCGGCACCGCACGTCGATCTGCGCACGCGCCCACGCCGACGAGCTCGGCGCGATGCCCTTCGACGGCCTGGCGCTCGGCGGCTTCTCGGTCGGCGAGCCCATCCCGCGGATGCACGAGGTCGTCGCCGAGGTGGCGCCAGCCGGCTCGATCCGGCGCGGCCGCGCTACCTGATGGGCGTCGGCACGCCGCGCGATCTCGCTCGTCGCCATCGGCGCCGGCGTCGACATGTTCGACTGCGTGCTCCCCACCCGGAACGCGCGGAACGGCCAGGCGCTCCTCCAGCGCGGCCGGGTCGTCATCAAGCAGGCGCGCTACAAGGACGACCGCGGCCCGCTCGATCCCACCTGCGCCTGCCCGACGTGCGCCGGCGGCTACTCGCGCGCGTACCTGCGCCACCTCTACATGGCCGGCGAGATCCTGGTGCTCCGCCTCTTCTCGCGAGCACAACCTCCACCTCTACGGCGCGCCTCGTGCGCGAGGCGCGCGAGGCGATCGCGGCCGGCACCTTCGCCGCGTTCGCGCGCGCCTTCGTCGCGAAGCAGATGGATTCATGCCGCGCAACTCGGCTGCTCGTCGCGACGCCATTCGGTCGGTTGCGTTGCCCTGGCGAAGTCCGCTTCGGTAGCCTTCCGGATCCGGCCGTCGGATGACCGAAGACGCGAAAAAGCCGCTCGGCCGGATCCTGCTCCAGCAGCGCGCGATCACACAGCCCGAGCTCGACGACGCCCTCGAAGAGCGCCACCGCCGGGCAGACCGCTGGCGTCGCGAGCCTCATCGAGTCGCGGCGCGCGTCACGCGAGATCGCGGCGCTCAAGGCGCTCTCGCGAGCAGAGCGGCGTGCCCGGGGATCGATCTCAGCCAGGTCTGCATCCGGCTCGGCGATCTCGCCATCCTCCCGCGGGAGATCGCGCATGCGCACAAGCTCTCCCGGTGCTCGCGCGCGAGGATCGCATCTTCGTCGCGATGGCGGCGCCGACCGAGAAGAAGGTCATCGACGAGATCGAGTTCGTCACCGGCAAGCGGCGTCTTCCCGTACATCGCGCTCGCGGGCCCGCTGCTCGCGTGATCATCGCCGCCTACGACATGCAGGAGCGCGGCGAGTCGCACTACGTCGGCCCGCGCTGCCCGCCGGAGGTCCAGCGCAAGGCCGGCATCCTCGACGCTCCGACGCACGCCGCCCGTCCGCGTCGCGTCGCCGGCGACGGGTCGGCCGATCTCGCAGCACGCCGCCGTCGTCGAGCGTGCCGGAGTCGTGCCGGCGCACGCCCGAGCGAGCGCGCGGCACCGGCGGCGCGGCCACCGGTCGTCGTCGACGATGCCATGCGCCGCATGGCCGAGCGCCGACGAGCTCACCGACGCCGACTTCGGCGACGCCGATCGCGAGCTCTCCGATCGTCGACCGACTGCCCGAGATGACGGCCAGGATCGCGCCGCGCACGGGCAAGCGCACCATCCTCATCGTCGACGACGAGGCCGACATCCGCAAGCTCCTCCGCCGCGTCTCGAGGATCGCGGCTACCGCGTGCTCGAGGCCGATCGCGGCCACGCCGCGCTCCGCATGCTCAAGGAGCAGCCGCCGGATCTGATCGATCCTCGACGCGATGCTGCCCGAGGTGCACGGCTTCGACATCGCCCGCCGGATCAAGGGGACCGAGCGCTACGGCCACATCCCGATCGTGATGGTCTCCGCGGTCTACGAGGGCTGGCGCTTCGCCGAGGACGTGAAGACGAGCTACGGCGTCGACGCCTACCTCGAGAAGCCCTTCAAGATCGCCGACCTCGTCGCCGCGGTCGAGGCGCGCGCTCGAGCGCGCGGCCCGCGCGCAGCACGACGCCGAGACGCTCTCCGGCCGAGGCCGAGCGGCTGCTCTCGCAGGGCATCGAGGCCTACCAGAAGGGCGACATCGACCGGGCGATCGAGTCACCTCCAGCGAGGGGACGCAGCATCGATCCGCTCGCCTACCGGCTCCATTTCCACCTGGGCCTGCTCTACGGCAAGCAGGGCCAGCATCTACGACGCGATCCAGGAGCTCGAGACCGCGCTCGACATCAACGGCCAGCACTTCCCCGCGCTCAAGAACCTCGCGGTCCTCTACCAAAAGGCCGGGCTTCCGCAACAAAGCCATCGAGACGTGGGAGCGCGCCCTCGCGTCGCGCCGGACGACCCGACGCGCCAGTCGATCAAGGAGCACCTCCTTGGCCTCCTCTGACGCGCGACCGTTCAGAAAGAGAGCCAGGCGTGAACGTCTGGTCTTCCTCGGCGCGCCCCAAACGCATCGTAAGCTCGAGACCCGTCCGACGAGCGACGTGGTGCCGTGCCTCGATGAAGTTCCTCTGCGACAACTGCAAGGCCAAGTACCAGATCGGGGACGACAAGGTCGCCGGCAAGACGGTGCGCATGAAGTGCCGCCGCTGCGGCCACCTCGATCGAGGTCAGCGCCAGCGTCGACCGAGAGCTCGGTGTCGCCGCAGTGCCCTCGACCCGAACGGTCGCGCCGACGCCGACGGTCTCGGTCCCCGGCCCGACGCCGTCGCCCGCGGCCGTCGCCGGGCCACGCGCCGGTCGCTGCCCGCGCCGCGCGCGCTCCGCGAAGCGTCCGCGCCCGCCGGCGGAGCGACCTCGACGACGAGAGCACGCAGATCATGCGTCCCGCTCGGCCGGAGCCCGTTCGCCTCGCCGGGGCTCCGCCCGCGCGCCGCGTCCGGCGGCGGGCGCGCCGCGCGGCGCCGCCGTCGGCGACGGCGCCGTCGGCTCTCCGCGCCCCTGCGCCGCCCCGTCCGAGCGGCCCGCCGTCGCGCGCCTCCGGAGCAGCCGGCGGCACGCGCCGCCGGGTCGCGCATCTTCGACCGGCGCGCTGCAACGCGGTGCCGCAGCCGGCGCCGTCGCCGCGCGCAGCCCGCGGTCGATCGCCGAGCGGCGTCGCGGCCGCCTTCCAGCGCGCCGTCTCCGATCGCCAAGCGACGTCGAGCGCGCGCCGATCCGCCGCAGCGAGGATTGGTACGTCGGCGTCGGCGGCGCGCCGCTCGGCCCCGTGCGCGCTCGCGTGATCCGCGAGAAGGCGATGGCCGGCGCGGTCGACGGCGAGTCGCTGGTCTGGCGCGAAGGCTTCGACGAGTGGCAGCCGCTCAAGAAGTTCCCCGAGCTGCTCGAGGTGGTCACGGCGAGCGCAGTCGCGCCTCGCGCCGAGGCCTCCTTCGCCGGGGAGCGCGCGCCGGCGCCGTTCCAGCCGCGGCGTGAGCGCGCCGGGGCGGGACCATCCGCGCGCCCGCGACGGATCGGTCAGGCGGCGGCGCTCGCCGCACCGGCCGGCGGCGTCTCGTCAGGCGTCCACGGCCGGCTCGTTCGGAACGCAGGGGATGCCGGCGGCTCCTTCGCCTCCGCCCGCGCCCGTCGTCGCCCGCGCACCCGAACCTCCGCCGCCCGCACCGCGTCCCTTCGCGGCGCCCGAGCCGGCTCCGGCTGCGCCGGTCAACCCGCGTCTCGGTGCTCGCGGATCCCTTCGCCGCGCCGCGGCGCCTGGTCCGAGCAAGCCCGCGCCGGAGCCGCCCGAGGCCGCTCCTGCTCCGCTGGCCGCGGCCATGTTCGTGCCGTCTCGCGGCTGCAGCCGTGCCGGCGCCGATGTTTCCGCCGCCCGCGCCGCTCAGCGCAGCGCCTGCTTCGGCCGAGCTCTCCGCGCTCGTTCCGCGGCAACGGCCGGGATGCATCCGATGGCGATGCGCCTTCATCGCGATGGCGAGCCGTCTTCGGCGGAGTCGCGGCGTACGTGCTCCTCATCAAGCCGCCGGCCGCGCAGCAGATCGTGTACGTCCAGCGAGACGGTCGTGCTCCACGGCTCAACTGCGCACCGCCGCCGCTACCGCCGACGGGCGAGCCGCAAGCGGCCGCACCCGAGGTCGAGCGCCTCACCGACCGCCAAGGTCGCCGCGGGGCCCGGCGGCGGTCACGCGCGCAGCACCGGCGCCGACGCCAAGGCCCGGCGTCCGCGTCGCTCCCGCGCCTGGCGGCACCGATTGACACGTCGGGCTTCAACAACGGCGGCGTCGCGGGGCCCTCCGCGGGGCGACCGCCCCGCCGACGAACGGCGCGCGGTCAGCTCTCGCAGGGAGAGATTCAGCGGCGTCGTCACCTCGAACCAGCCGCGTCATCCAGCGCAAGTGCTGGCAGCAGGCGCTCGACGCGCCCAGAGTCCGAACGCGCCGACCAACGCCAAGGTCAACGGCACGATCACCATCGGCCCCTCGGGCAACGTCGAGAGCGCGAACGCCATCGGCGGCGACGCGTATCCCGGCCTGGCGAGCTGCATCGCGGGCCGGATGAGGAACTGGAAATTCCCGCAGTCGGGCGGCTCGCACGACCGTCGCCGTGCCCGTTCGTCTTCGCCGGGCAGTGAGTCCCGATGCGCGTGCGCCGTAGCTTCGACGCTCAGCGAAGCTCCGCGGTAACGGCGTCCCATGACCGAACGCAAGATCCGCATCCTCGTCGCCAAGCCCGGGCTCGACGGGCATGATCGCGGCGCCAAGGTCGTGGCGCGCGCGCTCCGCGACGCCGGCTTCGAGGTCGTCTACACCGGCCTCCACCAGACGCCCGACATGATCGCCGCCGCCGCCGTGCAGGAGGACGTCGACGCGGTCGGCCTCTCGATCATGTCCGGCGCGCACAACACGCTCTTCCCCGCGGTGATCGACGCGCTCCGGGCGCGCGGCGCCGGCGACATCGTGGTCTTCGGCGGCGGCATCATCCCCGACGAGGACATCGAGCGCCTCGCACGCCGCGGGCGTGAAAGGCGTCTTCACGCCCGGGACGCCGCTCAAGACGATCGTCGAGTGGGTCCGCGCCAACGTGACGCCTCCCGTTTGATCTCGCCCGCGTACTGAACGCGCGACGCCCCGCGTCTCGTCGTGTAGCCTTCCCGGCAGCGATGCGGATTTACGTGCTCGCGAGCGGCAGCGACGGCAACGCCACCGTCTTCGAGTCCAACGGCTCGCGCGTGCTGGTCGACGGCGGCATCGGCCCGCAGGCGCTCGTTCAGCGGCTGGTCGACCTCGGCGCCGACGGGATGCCGGACGCCATCCTCGTCACCCACGCGCACCAGGACCACGTCGGGCAAACGGCGCGGATCGCCAAGAAGCTTCGCATCCCTGTCTACGCGCTCGAGGCGACCGCACAGCGGGCGAAGCTCGGCGACCGTTCGCGCGTCCGGCTCTTCTCGCCGACCGAATCGTTCGAGGTCGGCGCCCTCCGGATCGATCCCATGCCGGTGCCGCACGACGCCGATCAGGTCGCGTTCCGCGTGACGGATGGTGTTCGAAGCGCGGGCATCGCGACCGACCTCGGCGAGGTGACGAGTGACCTCGTCGATCACTTTGCGCGCTGCGACGCCGTGCTGGTGGAGTCGAATCACGACCTCGGTCTGCTCCACACCGGGCCCTATCCGGCGTTCCTCAAGCGACGCGTCGAGTCGGCGCGCGGGCACCTCTCGAACGAGCAGACGCACGGGCTCCTCCGCCGTCTCTCCTTCGACACGCGCGTCGTCGTCCTCATGCATCTCTCGCGGACCAACAACACGCCCGAGCTCGCGCTCGAGGTCGCGCGCGATGCGCTCGCCGGTCGACGGGTGCACTTGTTCGCCGCCGAGGCGAAGCGTCCGTTCGCGATCGACGTCGGCGAGGAGCGACCCGGCGTGCCGTTCCCGCGTCGCTTCGTGAAGCGCAGCGCGCGCATCCCGGTAGAGCAGCTCAGCCTGTTCTGATCGCGTCGCTGCTTCGCGCGGCCCCGCGCTCTTGCGTGGGCCTTTGTCACCTTGCACCTCGTCAACATAAAAGACGAGGCGTCGAATCTTTCTTGCTCCACTTGTCCCCACCAAGACGTGGATTTTCTGGAAACTGGTCCAGTTATCGCAACTTGGGCTATCGGTCGCGGCGTGGTGCGCCCGTATCCCACTTTCGTCAATCCGGCCAACAGGTTGACATCGATCCGACGGTTCCGTAGCGTCGCGGTGCTCGGTGGGAAAAAGTGGCAAATCCGGGCAAGCGGAAAACAAGACGAACGCGATGAGCACGATGTTCCGCGGACAGTTCGAGCACGCGATCGACGCGAAGGGGCGCACCAGCCTTCCCGTCGCGGTTTCGCGACGTGCTCGCGCGCGAGCAGCGATCCGCGCGCTCGTCCTCACGCCGGCGCTCTTCGACCGTGCCTCCACCTCTACCCGATGCGCGCCTGGGAGGAGCTCGAGGCGAAGATCGCGGAGATGCCGCAGTTCGAGCCGAACGTCGTCGCCTTCCGGCGGCGCTACCTCTCGGCCGCGGTCGAGTGCGAGCTCGACAAGCAGGGCCGCATCCTCGTCCCGCCGCCGCTCCGCGAGCACGCCGAGCTCGAGAAGGACGTGCTCTGGGCGGGCATGGGGCGCGACGGCCGAGCTCTGGTCGAGCGAGCGCTGGCAGGCGGCCGAGCGCTCGTGAGACCGACGCCGAGCTCGAGAGCTTCAAGGCCGCGATCGCGGAGCAGTTCCGCCTATGAACGTCGAGAACATCGTCCCCATGCGCCTGCCCCCTCCGCCCCCGCGCTCGCGCCGAGCACGCACGTCTCCGTCCTCCGGCGCGAGGTGCGTCGAGGCGCTCGCGCCCGCGCGAGGGCGGCGCTCTACGTCGACGCGACGCTCGGCGCCGGCGGTCACGCCGAGGCGCATCCTCGAGACGCGCGGGCACGCGCGCTCATCGGGCTCGATCGCGACGCCGGCGCGCTCGCGCTCGCGCGCGCGCGGCTCGCGCGCTTCGGCGATCGCGTGACGCTTCGTGCACGGCGCGCTTCGGCGAGCTCGAGGCGGCGCCTCGCCGCGCGTCGGCGTCGACGCCGGTCGACGGCCTCGTCGCCGACGTCGGGCTGAGCTCGATGCAGCTCGACGACGCCGGCGCGCGGGATGAGCTTCCGCGCCGAGGGGCCGCTCGACATGCGCATGGACGCGAGCGACGGCGAGACCGCGCTCGAGCTCATCGACCGGCTCGACGACGACGAGCTCGCCGACGTCATCTACCAGCTCGGCGAAGAGCGCCGCTCGCGGCGCGTCGCTCGCTGCATCAAGCAAGCGCGCGACGCGGGCGAGCTCGAGACGACGCTCGACCTCCGGCGCGCGGTGGTGCGCGCCGTCGGGCCGGCGCGGATCGGCGGCGTCGATCCGGCGACGCGCACCTTCCAGGCGCTCCGCATCGCGGTGAACCGCGAGCTCGACGAGCTCGAGCAGCTCTGCTCGACGCGGCGCCGCGCGTGCGTCGCGCCGGGCGGCGTGCTCGCGGTGATCTCGTTCCACTCGCTGGAGGATCGCCTCGTCAAGCGCGCGCTCCGCGATCGCGCGCTCTGGCAGCCGCTCACCAAGAAGCCGATCGTCGCCGGCGACGAGGAGATCGAGCGAGAACCCGCGCGCGCGCAGCGCCAAGCTCCGCGCCGCGCGGCGCGCTCGATCCGGCGCGCGCTCGACGCTCGTCGCCGTCGACCGACGACGAGCCGGAGAGCGAGCCGGTGAAGCAGCGGCCGTTCCTCGCGCTCTGGACGATCGCGGTCGTCGGCGACCGTCGCGGCGTTCGTGCTGCACCTCGCGCTGCGCGGCCGCACGGTCGACCTCGGCTACAAGCTCGGCCGCGCCCGCGCCGAGCAGGCGCGCCTCCGCGAGGTGAAGCGCGTGCTCTCGCTCGAGGCGGCGAGCTACGAGACGCCGCAGCGCGTCGAGATGGTCGCGCGCACGCTGCTCGGGATGACGCCGCCGCCGCCCGAGCGGGTGATCGCGCTGCGCGGCTGCGTGCCCGCGCGCGCCGATGGCGACGACGAGCCCGACGACGCGCCGGACGCCGGCCGCCGCGCGGCGAGCGCGCGGCGCCGCCGCGCGCGCCGCCGCGCCGCCGGAGGACGCGCCGTGAAGAACCTCGATCCCAAGCGCGCGCGCTGGATCCGCATCCGCATGGGCATGCTCTGCGGGCTGATGGGCCTCGGCCTCGGCGCGCATCGTCTCGGGCGCCTACCGCGTCGCAGGTCGAGGACGGCGATCAGCTGGTTCGAGCTCGCCGAGAGGCAGCGGCAGCGCCGCCTCCACATCCAGCCGAAGCGCGGCACGATCTACGATCGCAACGGCGCGCCGCTCGCCGAGAGCGTCGAGGTGCCGAGCGTGTCGGTCGACGCGGTCGAGCTGCTCCGCGGCATCGACGAGAAGTACGTCGCCGATGCGCGTCCAGCAGTACGCCGAGCGCATCGCGCCGGCGCTCGCGCTCCCCGTCGCCGACGTCGTCGAGAAGCTCAAGCGCCGCCGGCGCTTCGCCTGGCTGAAGCGCCGCATCTCCGAGGCCGAGGTCGCCGCGGTCGCGCGCGCTCGGCGACAAGAACCAGCGCTACCCGGTGCACGGGCTCACCATCGAGGGCGAGGGCCATCGCTTCTATCCCGAACCGCGAGCTCGCCGGCCCGCTGCTCGGCTTCGTCTCGCCCGACGGCGAGGGCAAGGAGGGCCTCGAGCTCTCGCTCGAGCACGAGCTCAAGCGGCCACGCCTCGGAGGTGCGCGGCCTCCGCGATCGCTCGGGCCGCCTGCTCTTCTCCGAGGGCATCGAGGACGAGCAGGCGCTCGCCGGGCACAACGTCTACCTCACCATCGACAAGGGCATCCAGTTCACCGCCGAGCGCGAGCTCGACGCGGCGATCAAGACCTACGAGGCCGTCGGCGGCGCGGTCGTCGTCGTCGATCCGTCGAACGGCGAGATCCTCGCGATGGCGAGCGCGCCCGGGCTTCAACCCCAACGACTACGCGACGGCCGATCCCGACGCGCGCCGGAACCGCGCCGTCGTCGATCGCTTCGAGCCGGGCTCGACGATGAAGGTCTTCGCCATCGCGAGCGCGCTCGCGGCGAAGAGCGTCGACGCCGACGACCTCGATCTATTGCGAGGAGGGGACGATGGCGATCGACAACGTCGTCATCCACGACACGCACGTCAACAAGTGGCTCACGCCGACGCAGATCCTCACGCGTCTCGTCGCAACATCGGCGCGGCGAAGATCGCGCTCGGGCTCGGCGAGCCGCGGCTCTACGAAGGCTTCCGCCGCTTCGGCTTCGGCGACGCGACCGGGGCTTCCCGTTCCCGGGCGAATCGGTCGGCGTGCTCCGGCCGCGCGGGCGACCCTGGGTGCAGGTCGAGACCGGCGTCGGCGGCGTTCGGGCAGGGCATCAGCGTGACCGACGCTCCAGCTGGCGATGGCCATGGGCGCGATCGCCAACGACGGGCGCCTGCTCGAGCCGGTCGCTGGTGAAGCGCGTCACCGACGGCACCGGCGTCACGCTCTCCGACGCGCTCGGCGCACGTTCGGCGCGACGCCGTTCCGCCGCAGCATCGCGCACATGATGACGCGAGATGCTGGTCGTCGGTCACCGAGGGCGAGGGCACCGGCGTCGAGGCGGCGATCGCCGGCTTCCGCGTGGCCGGCAAGACGGCGACGGCGCAGAAGATCGATCCGGCGACGGGCAAGTACACCGACACGCATTACGTGGCGTCGTTCGTCGGCTTCGTCCCGGCCGAGCGGCCGCGGCTGGTCATCGCGGTCGTGCTCGACGAGCCGATGGGCGGCACGCACGCCGGCGGATCGGTCGCCGCGCCCGGTCTTCCGGCGCGTCGGCGAGATGGCGCTTCGCTACCTGGGCGTTACTCCTCGCGGGAGCACGCCCGATGAAGCTCTGCGACGTCTCGAACGCGCAAGGACGGCGACCCGGCGACGAACGCCTATCGACGTCCTCGGCGAGGCAAGGCGCCGGCGCGGCCGGCGACGCCCGCCGTCGTGACGCCCGTCGGCGCCGACGCGAGACGGCGAAGTGCGCGTGCCCGATCTCGCCGGCTGGCCGACGCGCGAAGCGGTGAAGACGGCGGTCGGCGCTCGGCCTCGCGCCGAGCGTCGAAGGCACGGGGCGGCTCGCGCGGCAGGAGCCGGCGGCGGGCAGCGTGTCCCCGAAGGGCCGACCGTGAAGCTCGTCTTCGAGCCGCCGACATGACCGAGACGCCGCTCGCCTCGGCTCGCGCCGTCGCTCCGCGCGCGCGTCGCCGACGCGCGCTCGCTCGCGATCTCGTGCGCGAGATCCCGGGCGCGGTCGCTGCGTCGACGTGCGCGCGGCGACGTGCGTCGTCACCGGCGTGCACCACGACTCGCGGCGCGTCGAGCCGGGCGATCTCTTCGTGGCGCGCGCCGGCGCGCGCGCTCACGGCGAGCAGCTTCGTCGCCGACGCCGTCGCGCGCGGCGCGGCGGCGGTGCTGGTCGCGCAGCGGCGCCGTGAGCCGAGCATCGCGCGGCGTGCCGCGCGTCGAGGCCGACGACGTCCCGCGCGCGCTCGCCTTCGCCGCCGCCGCCGTCTACGGGCACCCGACCTTCGCGCTCGACGTCGTCGGGATCACCGGCACGAACGGCAAGACGACGACCGCGCACCTCGTCGCAGCGCTGCGATCGACGCGTGCGGCGGGCGCGCCGGGCATCGTCGGCACCCTGGGCTACGCGCTTCGACGGACTCGACATCCGCCTCGACGCTACACCAGCCCCGAGGCCGACGAGCTCGCGCGCATCGCCGCCGCGATGCGAGCGCGCGGCGCGACGCACCTCGTGATGGAGGTCTCGTCGATCGCGCTCGCCGCGGCGCGCGTCGACGCCGTGCGCTTCCGCGTCGCCGCGTTCACCAACCTCACGCAGGACCACCTCGACTACCACGGCACGATGGAGGCCTACGCCGAGGCCAAGGCGCGCCTCTTCTTCGAGCTCGCGCCCGGCGCGGCGGCGATCAACGTCGACGATCCCTTCGGCGCGAGCTCGCTCGCCGGCTCGCGCCGGCGGGCCGCGGCGCACGAGCGCCGCTCGCGCGCTTCTCGACGCGGCGACGCCGCGCAGCGGCGCCGAGATCGTCGCCCGTCGCGCTCGCGCACTCGCAGGCCGGGATCGAGCTCGTCGCGCGCACGCCCGCGGGCGACGTGCACATCGCGCTCGCCGCTGATCGGCGCTCCACAACGTCTCCAACCTGCTCTCGCGCCCTCGTCGATCGCCTGGCTCCTCGACCTCGACGTCGGCGCGCGCGGCCGAGGCGCTCTCGCGCGCCGATCGCCGTGGCCGGGCGGCTCGAGCGCTGCGACGACCCGGGCGTGGACGACGTGAACGTCCTCGTCGACTACGCGCACACGCCCGACGCGCTCGCCCGCGTGCTCGACAGCGTGCGCGCGCTCGGCGACGGCCGCGTCATCTGCGTCTTCGGCTGCGGCGGCGATCGCGATCCCGGACAAGCGCCCGCTGATGGGCGAGGCCGTCGGGCGCGCGCGCCGACGTGGCCATCGTCACCAACGACAACCCGCGCAGCGAAGACCCGCGCGCGATCGCCGACGCCGATCGTGCCCGGGCCTCGAGCGCGCGGCGCGCGCTACGAGGTCGAGCTCGATCGCGCGCAGGCCATCGAGCGCGCCGTGCTCGCGCGCGGCGCCCGGCGACGTCGTGCTCATCGCCGGCAAGGGCCACGAGCCCTACCAGATCATCGGCGCGACGCACGCTCGCGTTCGACGATCGCGTCGAGGCGCGCCGCGCGCTCGAGCTCCGCCGCGCCGCGCGAGGCGAGGGCGCTGAGTGGCGACGCCGATCCCCGAGAACCGCGCCGAGTTCTCGCTCGACGCGACATCGTTCGCGAGACCGGCGGCGCGCTCGTCGGTCCGGCGCGCACGCGGCGAGGTCGTCCGGCGTCTCCACCGACACGCGCGCGCTCACGCGCCGGGCAAGCTCTTCGTCGCGCTCCGCGGCGAGACGTTCGACGGCCACGCTCACCTCGCGGCGGCGCGCCGCGAGGGGCGCGCGGTCGCCGTCGTCGAGCGTGACGAGGTCGCCGCGCCTCCGCGGCGTCGCGGTCGTGCGGGTCGCATCGACGCTCGACGCGCTCGGCGATCTGGCGCGCGCCCACGCGCGACGCTGGCGCGCGCTCGGCGGACCGCGCCGCGTCGATCGGCGATCACCGGCTCGGCGGGCAAGACCACGACGCGCGTCGCGACCGCCGCGCTGCTCGAGGCCGCTCGCCCCGGGCGAAGTGCACGCGGCGAGCGGCAACCTGAACAACCGCATCGGCGTGCCCATGGCGCTCCTCGGCCTCGAGCCGCGAGCACCGCTTCGCCGTCGTCGAGATGGGGACGAACCAGCCCGGCGAGATCGCCGCGCTCGCCGCGATCGCCGAGCCGGACGTCGGCGTCGTCACGCTGATCGCCGCCGCGCACACCGAGGGCTTCGGATCGATCGAGGGCGTCGCGCGCGAGAAGGCGGCGCTCCTCGCCGGCCTCGGCGCCGACGGCGTCGCGATCGGCAACGGCGACGATCACGCGCGTCGCGCGCAGCGATCGCACGATCGCCGGCGCGCCGACGCGATGACGCTACGGCGACGGCCGCGCGCTCGACTACCGCATCGCGCGGCGCGACGTCGCGGGCCTGGCGCGCGTGCGTCTTGCGCATCGAGCGTGCCTCGCGATCGCCTCGGCATCGGCTCGATCGAGTTCGCGACGCCGCTCCTCGGCGAAGCGGGCGCGCTCGCGCGCGGCGGCCGCGTCGCGGTCGTCGAGCGGCTCCTCGATGCGAGCCGTCGATCCGAGCGAAGTCGCATGTCGCGCGGCGTTCGATCGCGCCGAGGTCGGCGGCGGCGCCGGGCGCCTCGTCCCGCGCATCTTCGCCGACGGCCTCGCCGTGCTCGACGACAGCTACAACGCGAACCCGGCCTCGATGCGCGCCTCGATCGCGGCCGCCGCCGAGATCGCGCGCGCGACGGGCCGCCGCCTGGTCCTCGTCCTCGGCGAGATGCGCGAGCTCGGCGCCGGCGAGCGCGCGGGCCACGACGAGGTCGGACGCGCCGCGGCCGAGAGCGGCGCGGCGCTCGTCATCGCCGTCGCGCGGCGAGGCGCGCGCGCATCGCCGACGCGCGCGCGCGCGGGCGGCGTCGACGCCGATCTTCGCCGAGCGACGTCGCGCGACGCGCCGCCGAGATCGCGCGAGCCGCGATCGCGCGCCGGCGACTTCGTGCTGGTCAAGGCCTCGCGCGGCGTGGCGACCGAGCGCGTCGTCGCGGCGCTCGTGCGCCGCTGCACGGCGGCGAGCGCACGCACGACGAGAGGCGAGCGCGCGTCATGATCTACGAGCTCTTCTACCCGCTCAAGTTCCACTACAGCTGGCTCCGCTGGCTCAACGTCCTTCGCTACATCCCGTTCCGCACCATCATGGCGACGATCACGGCCATGCTGCTCTCGTTCATGCTCGCGCCGTGGTTCATCCGCGAGCTCCGGCAAGAAGCAGATCGGCCAGGTCGTTCGCGCCGAAGGCCCCGAGACGCACAAGGTCAAGGCGGGCACGCCGACCATGGGCGGCGCGCTCATCCTGCTCTCGCTGCTCCTCCCGACGGTGCTCTGGGCCGACCTCCGGAACCCTTTCGTCCTCGCGACGACGGCGGTCACCGCGGGCTACGGCGTCATCGGCTACCTCGACGACTACCTCAAGATCAAGCGCCGGAGCTCGGGCGGCCTCCCGGGTCGCTACAAGCTCATCGGGCAGGTCCTCATCGGCGGCGCCGCCATCGCCTACGTCTTCCTCGCTCACGTCGAAGATGCCCGCCGACTGGTTCGCCGATCCGCACGCAAGCTCGCGCTCCCGTTCGTCGCCTTCTCCAAGCACTCCTTCGACCTGCCGCTCTGGGTCTACATCCCGTTCGCGGTCTTCGTCGTCGTCGCCACGTCGAACGCGGTGAACCTCACCGACGGCCTCGACGGCCTCGCCATCGGCCCGGTGATGATCAACGCGGGCACGTACCTCATCTGGGCGTACGTCGCCGGCGCGACCATCGCGCAGCTTCTCGCTCGCGACCTACCTCGACATCCCGCAGATCGCCTCGGTCGGCGAGCTCGCCGTCTACTGCGGCTCGGTCATCGGCGCGGGAATCGGCTTCCTTTGGTACAACACCTACCCGGCGCAGGTCTTCATGGGGGACGTGGGCTCGCTCGCGCTCGGCGGCGGGCTCGGCATGCTCGCGGTCTTCACCAAGAACGAGCTCCTCTCGCATCCTGCTCGGCGGGATCTTCTTCATCGAGGCGGTCAGCGTCATCACGCAGGTCGTCTCGTTCAAGCTCACGGGCAAGCGCGTCTTCCTGATGGCGCCGATCCACCACCACTACGAAAAGAAGGGCTGGCCCGAGCCGAAGATCATCGTCCGCTTCTGGATCATCTCCATCCTCCTCGCGCTGGTCTCGCTGGCGTCGATGAAGCTCCGGTGACGCGATGGACGTGAACCAGCAAGACGCGCGGTCGTGATCGGGCTCGGGCGCAGCGGCGTCGCCGCGGCGCGCCTGCTCCTGCGATCGCGGCGCGCGCGTCGTCGCCACGGACGCGGCCGCCGCGCGAGAAGCTCTCGCCGGAGGCGCTGCGCGCTCGAGGCGCGCGGCGTGCGAGCTCGCGCTCGGCGCGCACGATCGCGGCGTCTTCGGCGGCGCCGACTTCGCCGTGGTCTCGCCCGGCGTGCCGACGTTTCCCGGCGCTCGAGGCCTTCGAGCGATCGGGGCGCGAGGTGATCGGCGAGCTCGAGCTCGGCTCGCGCTTCGTGACGGCGCCCATCGCGCTCATCGGCGGCACCAACGGCAAGAGCACCACGACGGCGCTCGTCGGCGCGATCCTCGAGGCGGCGGGCGAAGCGCGTCTTCGTCGGCGGCAACTTCGGCACGCCGCTCGCCGAGGTCGTCGGGCAAGCGCCTTCGACGTCCTCGTGCTCGAGATCTCGAGCTTCCAGGCCGAGCGCGTCCCCACGCTCCACGCCCACGCGCACGCGCTCCTCAACATCACCGACGACCACCTCGACCGCTACGCGAGCTTCGAGGCGTACGCGGACGCCAAGGGCAACCCGTTCGTGACCATGACGGCGAACGACGTCGCCGTCGTCCCGTACGGCGACGCGCTCTGCGCGCGCCAGGCGGCGCGCGGGCTCGGCGCGCGTACTTCACCTTCAGCGCGACCGATCCTGCCGGCCGACGTCGCGGTCCGACGGCGATCGCATCGTGCACCGCGGCGCTGGGATCGACGTTCCGCGATCGGCGCTTCGCCTCTCGGGGGTCCACAACCTCGCGAACGCTTGCGCCGCCATCGGCGTCGCCGCGGTTCGACATCGGCGCGTCGCGGCGGCGCCGAGACGGCGATCGAGCGCGCGCTCTCGACGCTTCGAAGGGCTCGGTCATCGCACCGCGCTCGTCGCCGAGACTCGGCGGCGTCCGCTACTACGACGACTCCAAAGGCACCAACGTCGGCGCCATCGGTCGCCGCGCTGCGCGGCCTCGTCGAGCCGAAGGCCGTCCTCATCGCCGGCGGTCGCGACAAGCTCGGCGACTACGCGCCCCTGGTCGACGGCGCTCCGCGACGAGGGCGGGGCGCTCGTGGTCATCGGCGAAGCGGCCGATCGCATCGCCGCTGCCGCGGCCGGGCGTCGTGCCGATCGCGCGGGCCAGCTCGATGAGCGAAGCCGTCGCGCCTGCCCGCGAATCTTGCCCATTCGGGCGACGCCGTGCTCCTAGTCCTGCGTGCTCGAGCTTCGACATGTTCCGTGACTACAAGGATCGCGGCGACCCCTTCGTCCGCGCCGTCCGCGAGCTCGAGGAGGAGGCAGCGCGTGAGCTTCGGCTCTCGCGAAGGCCGCTTCACGAAGCGCGGCCCGAAGGCGCCCGTCCGACGACGCCGCGCGCCGACCGCGCCGCCGGCAACCGCGTCACGTCAGCGCGCGTGAGCGCTCCGCGCGCCCTCGGCTGGCTCCCCAGAGCGTCGAGCTCCCCGTCGCTCATGCGCTCGAGCCCCTCCGGCCCGGTCGACTCGGTGCTCGCGGCCGCTGGTCATCGCCCTCATCGGCTTCGGCGTCGTCATGGTCTACAGCGCCAGCGCCATCGAGGCGACGGTCCGCCACCACGACGCGCAGTTCTTCCTGAAGCGCCAGGCCATCTACGCGCTCGTCGCGCTCGTCGCGATGTGGCTCGTGAGCCGCATCGACTACCGGCGCCTCAAGGCGCTCACCTATCCGATCCTCGCTCGTCGTCACGGGCATGCTGCTCGCGCTGCGTCGCCGGCCTCGGGCACAAGGCCGGCAACGCCTACCGCTGGATCGCCGTCGGGCCCGATCCACATCCAGCCGTCGGAGACGGCCAAGCTCGGCATCGTCCTCTGGCTCGCCTACTCGCTCTCCAAGAAGGCCGAGCGAGTCAAGAGCTTCGCCGTCGGCTTCCTCCCGCACCTCCTCGTCGTCGGCGTGCTCGATGCTCCTCTGCCTGAAGCAGCCCGACTTCGGCAGCGCCGTCGTGCTCCTCTTCCTCACCTTCACGCTCCTCTTCGTGGCCGGCGCGCGCGTCCCGTACATCGCCGCGCTCACCATGCTCATGGCGCTCGGCGCCGCCGTCCTCGTGCGCTTCAGCGACTACCGCTACGCGCGCTACCTCGCCTGGATCGACATGGACGAGCCAGCGGAGCGACCTCGCCTACCAGCCGTTCCAGTCGGTGATGAGCTTCGGCTCCGGCGGCACCTCCGGCCTCGGCCTCGGGCGCGGGCTCCAGGTCCTGTACCTGCCCGAGGCGCACACCGACTTCATCTCCGCGATCATCGGCGAAGAGCTCGGCTTCCTCGGCATCCTCGCGCCTCTGCGCGGCGTACCTCGTGCATCGTCTCGCGCGGCGTGAAGATCGCGCTCGAGGCGCGCGACGACTACGGCAGCTTCCTCGCCTTCGGCATCTCCACGCTGTTCGGCGTGCAGGCGCTGGTGAACCTGGCGGTGGCGATGGCCATCCTCCCCACCAAGGGCCTGACGCTGCCCGTTCCTCAGCTACGGCGGCTCGTCGCTGCTGGTGAACGCGGCGGCGGTGGGCATCCTCCTCAGCATCACCCGGCCGCGCACGCGCGACGCGCCGAGACGACGCCGTGCGTCGACACGGGCCCGCGCCGAGCGCGTCGGCGCTCGTCGCGATCACCGCGGCCGACGAGGGGGCGGCCGGCGTGGTGACCGTCCTCATCGCCGGCGGCGGCACCGGCGGCCACGTCTTCCCGATGCTCGCCGTGGGCGACGCGCGTGCCGCGCCGCGAGCCGACGTGCGCGCGTCGTCTACGTCGGGCACGCCGCGCGGCATCGAGGCGCGCGTCGATCGCGCGAGCGCGGCGACGAGCTCGTTCTGCATGGACATCGCTGCCGCTCCGCGGCGGCGGCGTGCGCCGGCTTCGTGCGCGGCGTCGCCCGCGCCGCGGCCTCGATCCCCGAGGCGCGCGCGCTCGTCAGCGAGCTCCGGCCCGACGCGGTCCTCTCGGTCGGCGGCTACGCCGGCGGGCCCGATCGCGCTCGCCGCGCGCCTGCTCGGCGTGCCCGTCGCGCTGCTCGAGCCGAACAGCGTGCTCGGGCTTCGCCAACCGCCTGCTCTCGCCGCTTCGCCGAGCGCGCCTACACCGCGTTTCCCGAGGCCGAGCGCTTCCTCCGCCCGAGCGTCGTGCTGCCGCTCCGGCGTGCCGCTGCGCCGCGCCTTCGCGCCCGTCGCCGTACACGCCGAAGCACGGCGCCTCGATGCGCGTGCTCGTCCTCGGCGGCAGCCAGGGCGCCGAGGGCTGAACGAGACGGTGCCGCGCGCGCTCGCCGCTGGCGTCGCGCGCCGGCGCCGACGTCGAGGTCGTCCACCAGACCGGCCGCGATCGCGACGCCGCCGGTGCGCGCGCTCTACGCGGAGCTCGGCCTCGCCGAGCGCGCCCACGTCGTGCCCTTCATCGACGACGTGGCCGCCGCGCTCGCCGCCGCCGACGTGGTGATCGCGCGCGCCGGGCGCGTCGTCGCTGCGCCGAGCTCTGCGCGGTCGGGCGCGGCCGTCGATCCTCGTCCCGTTTCCCTTCGCCGCCGACGATCATCAGTACAAGAACGCGCGCTCGCTCGAGCGCGCCGGCGCGGCGATCGCCATCCGCCAAGAAGACGCCACGCCGGAGCGCATCGCCGCCGAGATCGCCGCGCTCGCCGCGCGATCCGAGCGCGCGCGCGCGCGGATGGCCGCGCGGCGGCGGCGCGCGGCCTCGGCAACGCCCGACTGCGGCGCCGGCGCCGATCGGCGCGCGCGATCTGCTCGCAGCTCGCGGCGCGCACCGAGCGCACGAGGAGAGGCGCTGATGTTCCGCGGTCGCGTTCGCCACGTGCACTTCGTCGGCATCGGCGGCGTCGGCATGAGCGGCCTCGCCGAGATCCTCCGCACGCTCGAGTTCGACGTCTCCGGCTCGGATCTTCGAAGGAGCGACACCACGCGGCGCCTCGACGACGCTCGGCGTGCGCATCGACGTCGGCCACCGCTCCGAGAACATCGCGGGCGTCGACGTCGTCGTCTACTCGAGCGCCATCGACCCGGAGAACCCGGAGATCACCGAGGCGCGCGCGCTCGGCATCCCGGTCATCACCCGCGCCGAGATGCTCGCCGAGCTGATGCGCGTGAAGTACGGCGTCGCCATCGCCGGCTCGCACGGCAAGACCACGACCACCTCGCTCGTCGCCACGGTGCTGCGCGCCGCCGGCCTCGACCCCACCGTCGTCGTCGGCGGCAAGATGGCGGCGCTCGGCTCGAACGCGCGCCTCGGCGCCGGCGACCTGCTCGTCGCCGAGGCCGACGAGAGCGACGGCTCGTTCCTGCGCCTCACGCCCACCATCGCGGTCGTCACCAACATCGACCCCGAGCACCTCGATCACTACGGCACGCACGAAAAGCTCAAGGACGCCTTCGTCGAGTTCGCCGCGCGCGTGCCGTTCTACGGCCTCGCCGTCCTCTGCCTCGATCACCCCCACGTGCAGGACATCCTCCCGCGCATCCCGCGCCGGCACGTGACCTACGGCGTCTCGCCGCAGTCCGACTACTCGGCGCGCGGCATCCAGTTCCGCGGCCTCGAGACGAGCTTCAACGCCTACCGGCGCGGCGAGCCGCTCGGCGGCTTCACCGTGAAGATGCCCGGCGCGCACAACGTGCTCAACTGCCTCGCGACCATCGCCGTCGCCGACGAGCTCGAGGTCCCGCTCGACGTCACCAAGCAGGCGCTCGCCACCTTCGGCGGCGTGGCGCGGCGCTTCACCGTCATCGGCAGTCGTCGGCGGCGTGACCCTGGTCGACGACTACGGCCATCACCCGGCCGAGATCCGCGCGACCCTCGAGGCCGCGCAGCGCGCCTATCCCGGCGAGGGCCACCGCATCGTCGTCGCCTTCCAGCCGCACCGCCACACCCGCACGCGCGATCTCTTCGACGACTTCACCCGCGCCTTCAACCAGGCCGACGTGCTCCTCGTCACCGACATCTACGCCGCCGGTGAGGCGCCCATCCCCGGCATCAGCGCCGAGAAGCTCGTCCAGGCCATCCGCGAGCACGGGCACCACGACGCGCACCTACGTGCGCCGACAAGGCCGACCTGCCCGAGGCGCTCGAGCGCGTCGTGCGCGCCCGGCGACGTCGTCATCGCGCTCGGCGCGGGCGACATCAACAGCGCGGTGCGCGCGCTCAAGGCGCGCCTCGACGCCAAGCGACCGGCACGCCGGCGCCCGCCCCGGGCCATGGGCGAAGCGTGAGCGCAGCCCGAGATCGGCAGCCGAACGAGCCGTCGAGCTCGAGCGCGCGAAGAGCGCGACCGCGTGGGCGCCGCGCGGCCGTCGAGCGTCGTCGCCGGCCTCGCCGGATCGTCCTCGACGCCGCGCGGACGACTCGCCGGCATCGCTCGCGGCCGCCTGGCGCGCCGACCACGCGTGCGCGCCGCCGGCGAACGCCGCCGCGCCGTCGCGCAAGCCGCGGCCGGGCCGCCTCGACGGCGTCGCGCGCGCTCGCGCAAGACTCGCTCGGCGGGCGTCGCTCGTGGTGCTCGTCGCGCGTCGATCGCCGTCGCCTGGGGCGCGCGTCGCTACGTGATGACCAGCCCGCGCTTCGCGGTGCGCACCGTGCTCGTCGACGGCAACGCGCCGCCGCACCGCGCGAGCAGGTCGCGCGCCGGGCGGCGTCGCGGTCGGCAAGAACATCTTCGCGCTCGATCTCGCCCAGGCCGGCGCGATGATCACCCAGGACCCGTGGATTGAGAAGGCCGACGGTCACGCGCAAGCTGCCCGCGACGTCCACATCGTCGTCGTCGAGCGCGAGGCCGCCGCGCATCGTCGTCGATCGGCGGCGAGCTCTACCTCGCGACGCGCGACGGCGAGCTCTTCAAGAAGCTCGCCGAGCGACGATCCCAGCGACCTGCCGGTCATCACCGGGCATCCTCCCCGAGCAGGTCGCGAGCGATCGCGCCGGCGCCGTCCTCGCCGTCAAGCGCGCGCTCGACGTGGCCGAGGAGCTCGAGCGCACCGGGCTCGGCAAGCGCTACCCGATCCAGGAGCTCCACCTCGAGAAGGACGGCTCGCTCGTCGTCACCATCGGCCGCGAGGCCATCGCCCTTCACCTCGGACAGCCTCCGTATCGCGACAAAATCGAGCAGGCCGCCCGGGTCCTGACCGAGGTCGCGCGCCGCAAGGCCAACGCCTCGGTGTCTTCCTCGACAACGACGCGCACCCCGAGCGCGTCGTCGTGAGGATGCGATGAGATCGACGCCGAGAAATGCGCGGCCGACGAAATCCGCGACCGAGATCTTCGGCCAGTGTTCGCCAAAACTTGGCCAGCCATCGGGCATGTCAGCGTCGGCCTCGAAGCGTGGATTCGCGCGAGCACGGATGAGATGCGCATGAAGAGCCGGATGGAAACTACCGAGATTGTCGTCGGCCTCGACATCGGGACGACGAAGGTGTCGGCCGTGGTGGGCGAGGTCGACGCCGACGGGATCACCATCCTCGGCGTGGGCAACGTCCCGTGCCGCGGCCTCCGCAAGGGCGTCGTCTCCAACATCGACTGGACCGTGCGCTCGATCTCCGACGCCATCGAGGCCGCGCAGACGATGGCCGGCGTCGAGATCCGCACCGTCTACGCCGGCGTCGCCGGCAGCCACATCCGCTGCCAGTCTCGCGACGGCGTCGCCGCGATCTCCGGCGGCGAGGTCACCCGCATCGACGTCGACCGCGTGCTCGAGGGCGCGCGCGCCATCCCGGTCGACGCCGATCGCCAGATCCTCCACGTCCTGCCGCGCGAGTTCATGGTCGACAACCAGGACGGCATCCGCGACCCGGTCGGGATGAGCGGCGTCCGCCTCGGCGTGAAGGTGAACCTCATCACCGCCGCGACCTCCTGCGTGCAGAACGTCGTCCGCTGCGCCGAGCGCTGCGGCCTCACCGTCGCCGACGTGGTGCTCGAGCCGCTCGCCAGCGCCGAGGCCGTCCTCAGCGAGGACGAGAAGGAGATCGGCGTCGCCGTCATCGACATCGGCGGCGGCACCACCGACCTGCTCCTCTACGTCGACGGCGGCATCGCCCACGCCAGCGTCATCCCGGTCGGGCGGCAACAACGTCACCGCCGACATCTCCGCGGGCCTGCGCACGCCCATGGGCGAGGCCGAGCGCCTCAAGCGCAACTCCGGCTGCGCTCTCGGCCGCATGGTCGGCGACGACGAGGAGATCGAGGTCCCCGGCGTCGGCGGCCACGCGCCCGCGCAAGGCCGCCGCGCCGCGTCCTCTCCGACATCATCGAGCCGCGCGTCGAAGAGATCTTCGCCGTCCTCCGGAAGCGCATCGAGGACACCGGCATGCTCGAGCAGCTCTCGGCCGGCGTCGTCCTCACCGGCGGCGCGGTCCTCCTCGACGGGATGACCGAGTTCGCCGAGGAGATCCTCGGCATGCCCGTGCGCCTCGGGCGTTCCCGTCGGCGTCCGCGGGATCACCCAGCTCGTCGCCGGCCCGCAGTACGCGACCGGCGTCGGCCTCGTGCAGTACGGCGCGAGCGCCCTCGTCGCAGGCGCGCGAGCGCGCGAGCATCCTGCCCGAGCGCGGTCCGGCCCGATCTGTCCGAAGCAAGGCCCTCATCCGCGGCCGCGGCAAGCTCGAGAGCGACGCCGGGATGATCGCCGACGAGGCCTCCGGAATCCGAGACAAACGCGGTCGGCTTCGTGGAACTGGCTCCGGGCAGCCTTCTGGAAATGATTCGACTGGAAGAACGTTTGTTAGAGAACTCGCTTTGAAGTCGGTCGTAGAGGCCTTTGCGCGGTTGAGGTCCGTGCGAAGTAGCGTCGGTCGCGATCGGGGAAGAGGCGCCCTGCCGAGCAGGCGAAGTCGGCGGCGAAGAAGCGTACGGGTCGTCATTGCGGCATCGGGGCGCGCGCGGCCAGCACAGGTCACCCGGGAGGAGTATCATGAGTTTCTCGATCGATTTCGCCGACGAGGCCGCGGGCTACGACGCGCGGATCAAGGTGATCGGCTGCGGCGGTTCGGGCGGCAACGCCGTCAACACGATGATCAACTTCGGCCTCGAGGGCGTCGAGTTCATCGTCGTCAACACCGACGCGCAGGCGCTCGGCGCCAGCGCCGCGCCGACGAAGCTGCACATCGGCGCGAACGTCACCCGCGGCCTCGGCGCCGGCGCCGACCCCGAGAAGGGCCGCAAGGCCGCGCTCGAGGACGTGACCGCGCATCAAGGAGATGATCACGGCGCCGACATGGTGTTCGTGACCGCCGGCATGGGCGGCGGCACCGGCACCGGCGCGGCCCCCGTCATCGCCCAGCTCGCTCGCGAAGAGGGCTGCCTGACCGTCGGCGTCGTGACCAAGCCCTTCTTCTTCGAGGGCAAGCAGCGCTCGCGGCGCGCCGAGCTCGGCCTCGCCATGCTCGCCGAGCACGTCGACACGCTGATCACGATCCCGAACCAGAAGCTCCTCTCGCTCGGCGACGAGGACCTCTCGTTCGTCGAAGCGTTCCGCAAGGCCGACGAGGTGCTCTACCAGGCCATCAAGGGCATCAGCGACCTCATCACCCAGAACGGCATCGTCAACGTCGACTTCGCCGACGTGAAGACCGTCATGAGCAACATGGGCCGCGCGCTCATGGGCACCGGCTGCGCCAAGGGCCAGGGCCGCGCCCGCCTCGCGGCCGAGATGGCGATCAGCTCGCCGCTCCTCGACGACATCTCGGTCGAAGGCGCGACCGGCGTCCTCATCAACATCGTCGGCGGCCCCGACATGCGGATGCGCGAGATCGAAGAGGCCGCGACGCTCGTTCAAGAGCAGGCGCACGAGGACGCGAACATCATCTTCGGCGCCACCGTCGACGAGACCATGGGCGACGCGATCAAGGTCACCGTCATCGCCACGGGCTTCGAGCAGCACGTCGCCGAGGTCCCCTCGTCGCTCGCCGCCCACAGCCAGCGGCCCGGCGCGTCGTCGCTCTCGCAGGTGCCCGCGCAGCTCTCGCAGCGTCCGGCGATGCAGCAGCACGCTGCCGCAGCAGCGCGTCGGTGGCGCGCCGCCGACCCAGCGCCAGGCGTCGCGCATCGACCAGCTCTCGGGCGAGCCGCGTCGCTCCTTCGACGAGCTCCCGACCCGCCGCGCTCCCGCACAGCAGGCGGCTTCGGCGTCGCCGCCGTCGTCGTCGGGTCGCGCTCGCGAGACCTTCGTGCCGCCGCTCGACTCCGAGTGGGACACCCCGGCGTTCCAGCGCCGCGGCCAGTAACGACCGCGTCGGTCGCCGACCGACCGACACGTCCCCTGAGCGTCGCGTAGCGAACCTCACCCCGGGATTTGCTTGCTGCGCGGCGTCGTTTGAGCGAGCTGAGCCGCACGTTGACATGAGCAACGTGCGACTTATGCGTCGACCACGGCGCCTGCTGGGCGCGGATGCTTCGCGCGCGGGCCGCTGGCGTCGATCGACGCGGCCCGGTCGAGCCGGTCATGAGCGAAAAGCGTGACTATTACGAAGTCCTCGGCGTGGCGCAAGCACGCCACCTGCGACGACATCCGCAAGGCCTACCGGCAAGCCGCGCTGAAGAACCACCCCGATCGCAACCCCGGCGACTGCGAGGCGGCCGCTCGCTTCAAAGAGGCGACCGAGGCCTACCAGGTCCTCTCCGACGACGACAAACGCGCCCGCTACGACCGGTTCGGCCACGCCGGCCTCGAGGGGATGCCCGACCTCGGCGGCGACATCTTCTCCCACTTCCAGGACATCTTCTCCGAGTTCTTCGGCGGCTTCGGCGGCGGTGGGCAGCAGCGTCGACGCGGCGGTCCGGCGCGCGGTCAGGACCTTCGGCGTCCAGCAGCGCCTCACGCTCAAGGACGCCATCCTCGGCTGCAAGCGCGAGGTCGCGCTGCGCACGCCCGTCGCTTGCGAGGAGTGCAGCGGCACGCGGCGCCAAGCCCGGCACCAAGCGGAAGCAGTGCGCGACGTGCGGCGGCGTCCGGTCAGGTGTCGACGTCGCGCGGCTTCGTCATGTTCACCCAGACGTGCCCCGAGTGCGCGGGCGAGGGCTGCGTCGTGAAGACGCCGTGCGCCGTCGTGCAACGGCGCACGGCGCAGTCGAGAAGACGCGCAAGGTGCTCGTCACGTTCCCGGCCGGCATCGACGGCGGCCAGCGCCTGCGCGTGCCGGGCCAGGGGATGCCGGGCGCGCAGGGCGGGCCCCCCGGCGATCTCTACGTCGACGTCGAGCTCGCGCCGGACGAGCGCTTCGAGCGCGACGGCCTCGACCTCATCACGCGCGCCTCGTCTCGTTCGCCGACGCGTCGCTGGGCGGCCAGCTCTCGCTCGACCTGCCCGACGACACCATGGTCACCGTCGACGTCCCCGCCGGCACCCAGCCGGGCGAGGTCATCAGCGTGAAGGGCAAGGGCGCCCCCCGCGTCGACGGCCGCGGCAGAGGCGCGCTCCAGGTCGTCGTCAGGTCGAGGTGCCGCGAGCGCTCTCCGCGAAGGCGCGCGAGCTCGTCCGCGAGCTCGACGGCGAGCTCGCCAAGGCGCGCGAAAAAGCCAAAACGGCCTGATTTTCTCGGGCCGATTGCTGCTCTTGGCTCAGGCGCGGACTCGGGCTCCGGCTCGGGCTCGCGATGCTGGTCACTTAGCCGCCGCTGAAGCGCTGAGACGTGGTCGGCGGTGTCTCGGCCGGTCGTCATCTGCGCGCTGCACCTCGCACCGACCCGACCCGCATCGGCGCGCACCGGCCCAAACGACCAACAGCTTCGATGAGGAGATTTTAGTTTGAGATCAAAGCAATTTTTTCTCGGAACCTCTCCGCGAGTTTTCCTCGTTGTCCCCTGGCCCGGCAGGTTCTGCCGCCCCGCCCGAAGAAACGCGGGCCGACGCACCGGCTCGCCGCCGCACTGAAGACGCGATCCGAGCGCCGGAGGGGAGGGGTTTCGCGCGCGGCGCGGACGCGCCATGAAGTATATTTCCGCAGATCGATGGTCGAGTGCAGCTTGTTTCATGGACCAACTCGAGTCGCGCAGACACCGTCCCCCTGCCCGTCGACATGAACATTCGAGCGACGCGCCCGCGCTCCGATCAGCTCTTGCGGCGCCAGCGCCGTCCCGCGCGCTTCGTTCTTGCTGCGGTGAGGTCTGCCTTGAGTGACCGGCATTGGGCTCGGGCTCGGGCTCGGGCTCGCGGCCCGGGCTCCGGCTCAGGTTCGGGCTCGGGCTCGGATGGGCATCAACGGGTCATGCCCATCCAGGCGCCCGCGCACGCGAGGCCGAAGGCGACGGGGGCGAAGGCGACGGCGAAGACCACGGCGACCGGCGCGGCGAGGCCGAGGAGGACGAGCACGCCGGCGATCGCGAGGGCCGCGCCGATCGCGGGCTCGAGGACGCTGCGCGCGGCGGATGCGCGCGCGACCAGGTAGCCGCCGATCGGAAAGGCGGCGAGCGCGGCCGCGCCGAGGAGCACCAGCGGCACGGTCCCGGCCGCGGTCGTGTCGCCGCGATCGACCGCCGCGAAGTCGAGGCCGAGCCGGTGTCCGACGGCGACCGACGACGCGAGGGCCGCGGTCATGACGCCGGTCGTCACCAGCGCGCCGATGCCGATCCAGCGCACCATGATCGGGCGCTCGCTCCGGCGGAGCGCGGCGCGCATCGCCTGCATCGTCGGCGGCGCGATCGCCGGCAAGAAGCGCCGGGCGATCGAGGTCCGGCTCGGCATCGGGCGGTCGTCCAGCAAGAGGTCGCGCGCCGCGAGGAAGGTCATGAAGCCGATCGCCAGGAGGATCGGCACGATCGCGATGAGCGCCGAGAGCTGGCGGCCGAAGGCGATGTTGTCGAACACGCCGTTGAAGAGGGTGGCGACGAGCCAGGCGATGTTGAAGTCGCGTCCGCCGAGGCGCCGCTCGGGGTCTTTGCCGAGGGCGTAGCCCCAGACGGCGGCGAAGAAGCAGTGGGCCGGGACGTCGGCGATGGCGCGGACCACGGCGCCGTACCCCGAGCCGACCTGGCCGAAGAGGTAGAGCGCGTTGTGCGCGGTCGCGAAGCCGAGCGCGATCGCGCCCGCGTAGATCACGCCATCGAGCGGGGTGAAGTCGCGCCTCGTTCGAAAATCGGCGCGAAAGCCGCGAATTTCAGCCCCTGTTCGAGCGGCGCCGCGACGAGGAGCGCGTAGATGAGCGGCACGATGTCGGCGCCGGTCGCGGCTTCTTCGAGGCCGCTCCAGCGCTTCAGGAAGACCTCGAGCAGGTACGCCGGCACGAAGACCACGGCGCCGAGGACGACGCAGGTCGCGGAGACGCTGAACGGGCGGCCGGCGCGGCGCGAGACCAGCCACCCGGCCGCGAGGGGCGCCGCGAGGCACACGACGCGGGCGGCGGCTTCGAGCGGCGACACGACGTTCAGAAATGCAGCGCGGCGACGCCGGTGAACGCGAACGCGGAGCCGTAGCTCGAGCCGTCGAGCGAGAGCGCCGCGGCCTCGGTCTTGTTGATGTCGTTGTGCGCCTCGAGCGTCTGGAGGGTCGAGGCGTCGACGCCTGGCCGGGTCAATCCGAGGAGCTCGAAGCTCCCGTTGATGCCGATCGAGAAGTGCTTCGCGAGGTAGTAGTCGAGCCCGAAGCCGGAGCGCACGTAGAAGCCGCGGATGGAGATCGCGCCGGGCGCGTCGCTGAGCACGCCGCCGACGTTGCCGATGCCCGCGTAGCCGGCCCCGAGATCGAAGTGCGGCTCGATCTTGCCGAGCGGGAAGTGCAGGCCCACCTCGCCGCCGAGGGTGAAGAGCTGCCACGGCGAGAAGAAGCCGAGGTTGGCGCGCGCGCCGATCGTCAGGAAGACGAGACGGAGGCCGAGGCCGGCGCTGATGACGCCGCCGCTCGCGTCGGTGGGAACCAGCGGGGTGCCGCCCTTCACCGCCGCGTTGAGGGCGGCGTCGCTGCTGAAGGTCGAGAGGCCGACGTGCTCGAAGCCGCCGCTCGCGTCGATCCAGAACCACGAGAGCCCGAGCTTGGCGTCGCGCTTCTTGGCCTCGTCGAGCTCACGCTCCGTGTCGGAGTGGGCCTGCCCTTCGGCCATCGGCGGCGGAGGCGCGAGGCCTCCGCTCTGCATGCCGCCGTACGGGCTCGGCTGGCCGGGCACATCGGGCGGCGGATCCTGCGCGCGAGCAGACGAGGCGAACGCGCCCGCGGCGAGCACCAGCGCCAGCGCGGGCAGGTCGAGATGCAAGCGAAGCTTCATGACTCCTCCTCGCGGTGAGGACCGCTCGCGTCGTCGTGGTCGCCGTCGAAGACGACGTCCGGCCCGGGGATCCGGTAAGCGCCGTCGAGCCACGAGCCGAGGTCGACGAGCTTGCACGGCGGCGAGCAGAACGGATAGCTCGGGTTCTCGGCCCGGGGCTGAGACTCTTTGGCGCAGATGGGGCAGACGTGGCGCGAGCGCGCGGCCATGCGACGCCTAACGTAGCAGCGGATCGCCGCCGCATGTAGTGTACGACCATGATCTCCCGCTTGCTCGTGCGCGCCGCGTGCGCGCTCGGGGTCATCGGCCTCTTGTCCTGCGCGCGCACCGGGCCGGACGATTCGAACATCGACGACCACGTCGATCACGACGCGGGCAAGCCGCCTCCGGTCGACGCCGGGCCGCCGATCCAGACCAGCGACAAGCTCGACGTCCTCCTCGTCGTCGACAACTCCGACGATCTCCGATGCTCGCGCACACCCTCCTCGCGCAGACGCTCCCGTACCTGTGCAGCGCCTCGCCTCGCCGGCCTGCGTGAACGGGCTCGGCAACATCGTCGCGACGACGGCCACGCCGATCGACGCCTGTCCCGTCGGCGTGCGCGAGTTCGCGCCGGTCACCGACGTCCACGTCGGCGTGATCTCGACCAGCCTCGGCGGCCACGGCGCCGACACCTGCAGCACCGCGTCGACCAACTGGAACCCGCAGCAGAACGACGCGGGCACCTCATCTCGCGCGCGCCCGATCAGACGCACCATCCCGACCTGGAACAGCCTCGGCTTCCTCGTACTGGGATCCGCTCCAGAAGGCGTCGCCGCCCGGCGATTCGGACCTGCCGACGTTCGACGCCAAGCTCTCGGGCATCGTCGAGGGCGCCGGCGACGCCGGCTGCGGCTTCGAGTCGCAGCTCGAGAGCTGGTATCGCTTCCTCGTCGACCCGGCCCCGCCCCAGAGCGTCGTCGTCGTCAACGGCGTCGCGACGCCGTGCAAGGCGTCGACGGCGTGGTCCTCCAGCAGCGCGCGGATTTCCTGCGTCCCGACTCGGCGGTCGCGATCGTCGTCCTCAGCGACGAGGACGACTGCTCGATCATCGATGGCGGGCCGAATTACCTCGCGCTCCAGAGCGCCCGAGCAACAATCAGCTCTACCACCTGCCGCGGCCGCGCTCCGAGTGCGCGATGAACCCGGCCGATCCCTGCTGCCTCTCGTGCGGCGCGACGAGCCGCCCGCGTGCCCAGCGGATCCGGCGTGCTCGAACGGGCCGCCTCGACGACGTGAGCGATCCGCTGAACCTCCGCTGCTTCGATCAGAAGCGCCGCTTCGGCATCGACTTCCTCTACCCGGTCGAGCGCTACGTCTCCGGGCTGCACCGACGCCGCGATCCAGACGCGCAGCGGACAACACCGTCCAAAACCCGCTGTTCGCGGCGGGCGCGCGCCCGAGCTCGTGGTCTTCACGGCGATCGTCGGCGTGCCCTGGCAGGACGTCGCGCGCGTATCCGTCGGCGCTCGAGCTCGGCTTCAAGCCGGGCCCGACGTCGACTGGCCGACCGTGATCGGCGACCCGGAGAACTTCGTCGCGGCCGGCGATCCGCTGATGGTCGAGTCGATCGACCCGCGCACCGGCGTCAACCCGGCGACGGGCGACCGCGCTCGCGCCGCCGGACGCGGCGCGCGGCGCGAACCCGATCAACGGCCACGAGCGCGACATCCCGACGCGCGACGACCTCCAGTACGCCGTGCATCTACCAGCGCCCGACGCCGAAGGACTGCACGGACATGGCGAGCAACTGCGCGTGCACCGGGACCGAACATCGCCACGAACCCGCTCTGTCAGCCGCCCGACGGCACCTACGGGACGGTTCAATACGCGAACCGCGCCTTGCCCGGGCTGCGGGAGCTCGAGGTCCTGAAGGGCGTCGGCGATCGCGGCGTCGCGGCGTCCGATCTGCGCCCCCGAGACGAGCGACACCTCGAGCGCGACGTTCGCGTTCAAGCCCGCCATCGACGCGCTCCTCCGGTCGCTGCGCGGGCGGCTCCTCTGACCGACGTCGGGATCCGGAGGCGAGCGGCCAATAGACAGATGAGCGGGCGGGCTCTGGATTGTCGCGCTCTTTACGGGCGCGGCGCGCCGGTGTTCGATAGTACGGTTCATGAGTCTGTCGCCTTCGGGCCCGCTCGAGATCGATCCGGTGATCGAAGCCCGGTTCGAGGTCCTCGGTTTGGTCGGCGCGGGCGGGATGGGCCGCGTCTATCGGGCCCGTGATCGCGCGACCGGCGCCGTCGTCGCGGTGAAGCTCCTCGGCCCGCGCGCCGGTGCCCGTGTCGAGGAGAGCATCGCCCGCTTCGTCCGCGAGGCGCGGGTGCTCGCCTCCCTCGATCACCCCGGCATCGTTCGCTACCTCGACGCCGGGGAGACGTCCGAGCGCGGCGCGTTCCTGGTCATGGAGTGGCTCGCCGGGCACGATCTCGACGAGCGCCTGCTCCGCGGACCGCTCTCGGTGGACGAGGTCATCGTCCTCGCGAAGCGCCTGGCCGAGCCGCTCGCCGCGGCGCACCGGCGCGGGATCGTGCACCGAGATTTGAAGCCCGCGAACGTGCTCCTCGTCGACGGCGACGTCGCGGCCGCGAAGATCATCGATTTCGGCCTGGCGCGGCGCGAGGAGGACGCGTCGCTGACCGCGGAGGGCGCGGTCGTCGGAACCCCCGCGTACATGGCGCCCGAGCAGATCCGCGGCGAGCGCGTCGACGCGCGCGCCGACGTGTACGCCCTCGGCGCGCTGCTCTTCGCGTGCCTCGTGGGTCGGCCGCCGTTCGCGGGCGCGCACCCGATCGCCGTGCTCGCCAAGGCGATCGTTCAGCCGGCGCCGCGCGCGAGCGAGCTCCGGGCCGGCCTCTTGCCGGCGCTCGACGCCCTCATCGCGCGGCTCCTGGCGAAGGATCCGGACGCGCGACCGGCCGACGGCGGCGAGGTCGCGCGCGAGCTCGCGACGATCGCCAGCGCGCCCGGCGAGCGTCCGGCGGCGATCGCGATCGGAGCGCACGAGCAGCGCGTCGCCTGCATCGTCCTCTGCGACGCCTCGGCGAGCGCGCTCTCATCGGCAGCAGACGCGGCTCGAGCTCCGTCGGCCCGGCGACGACGCGACGGCCGTCGACGGCGTCTCCGCGGAGCTCGAGCTCTCGGCGCCCGAGCTCGACGCGCGGATCGAGGAGCTCGGCGGCACGCTGCACCCGCTGACCCAGCGGAGCTCGCTGGTCACCATCCGCGGCGGCGCCGCGCCCGCCGAGCAGGCGGCGCGCGCGGCTCGCTGCGCCCTCGCGCTCCTCGCCGCGCGCCCGGCCGCGCCCCTCGTCTTGGCCACGGGCAAGCTCCTCGTCGGCGGCAGCGTCCAGGTCGGCGAGGTCATCGATCGCGCCGCCGCGATCCTCCACGCCGCCGTGCGTCGGAACGAGCGCGGCGTCATCCTCGACGCGCCGACCGCGGCGCTCCTCGACGATCGCTTCATCGTCCGCGGCGACGGACCTCGGCGCGAGCTCGTGGCCGAGCGCGATCGCGAAGTCGCCGAGCGCACCTTCCTCGGCCGGCCCTCACCTTGCGTCGGGCGCGGCGGCGAGATCGCCTCGCTCGAGGCCGCGCTCGCGGCCTGCATCGCCGAGCCGCGTTCACGCGCGGTATTGATCGTCGCGCCGGCCGGGGTCGGCAAATCGCGCCTGCTCCAGGAGCTCTCGGCGCGCGTCGGCGCGGGCCTCGTCGCCGACGTCGTCTTCGCCCGCGCCGAGCCCGTCGGCGGGTCGACGTCGCTCCGCCTCGCCGGACAGCTGGTCGAGCGACGCGCGCGGATCGGCCGCTCCGACTCCGAGCCAGCCCGAGCGCGCAAGCTCCGCGCGATGATCGAGCGCGTCGTCCCCGCTGCCGACGTCGATCGCGTCGTGGCCTGCCTCGGCGAGATCGCCGGTGTCTACGCGTCGTCCGACGCTGCGCCGCCGGAGCTCCGCGCCGCGCGCGCCGACGCGGCGACGATGACCGACGTGCTCGCGCGAGGCCTGGGTCGCCTGGCTCCGGGCTCTGACCGAGGCGCGGCCGCTCGTCGTCGCGCTCGAGGACCTGCACTGGGCCGACGCGGCTTCGCTACGGCTCATCGACGCCGCGCTCGATCGGCTCTCGGATCGACCGCTCCTCGTCGTCGGCACCGCGCGGCCCGAGATCGAGACGACCAGCCCGCGCCTGTGGCAGAAGCGCGGCCTCTCCGAGATCCATCTCGGGCCGTTGCCGGGGCGGGCCGCGCGCGCGTTCGTCGAGAGCGCGCTCGGCCCCGACGTCGACGCGAAGGCCGTCGACGCGATCCTCGAGCGCGCCGCCGGTCATCCGTTCTTGCTCGAGGAGCTCGTCCGCGCGGTCGCGTCGGGCCAGGGCGCCGACGCCCTCCCGACGTCGGTCGTCGCGATGGTCCAGGCGCGCCTCGACGACCTCGACGCCGGCGCGCGCCGCGTCCTCCGCGCCGCGAGCGTCTTCGGCACGACGTTCACGGCATCTGCGGTCGAGGCGCTCCTCGGTGACGTCGAGCCGCGAGCAAGTCGCGGCGGAGCTCGGCGGGCTCTGCGATCGCGAGCTCTTGCAGCGGCGAGGGGCCGCCGGACGCGGCGGATCCCGAGCACGCCTTCCGCCACGCGCTCCTCCGCGACGCGGCGTACGCGACGCTCACCGATCACGATCGCGCGCTCGCGCATCGCCTCGCCGGCGCCTGGCTCGCGTCGAACCGACGAGGCCGATCCCGCCGTGCTGGCCGAGCATTTCGATCGCGGCGACGATCGCGCCCGCGCGCTCCCGCACTACCGTCGCGCGGCGAAGGCGGCCCTGGCTCGGAGCGATCTCGATCGCGCGGCGGAGCTCGCGGAGCGCGCGCTCGCCTGCCGCCCCGACCGTCCGACCCGCGGCGCGCTCCTGGCGATCGAGTCGGAGGTCAGCTACTGGCGCGGCGATCTCGACGCCGCGGTCGATCGCGCCGATCGCGCCGCCGAGCTCCTCGCGTTCGACAGCCCCGCCTGGTTCGACGCTGCGTCGGCCGCCATCGGCGCGCTCGGTCAACGCGGCAAGAACGACGACGTCGCGGGCTGGCTCACCCGCGTCTGCCTCGCCGATTCGTCGAAGGAGACGCGCGGCGCCCAGGTGGTCGCGCTCTGCCGCGGCTTCACCCAGCTCGCCTGGGCCCATCATCGCAGCGATCTCGGCGCCGTTCGGGCGCGCCTCGAGCAGATCAGCGAGCCGCTCGACGCGCTCGAACCGTACGAGGCCGGCTGGGTTCACCGCGTCCGCGCCGAGGCCGCGTGGCTCCACGACGGCGACGTCGATCGCTGCCTCGCCGCGTTCGCCGCGAGCGCCGACGCCTTCGAGGTCGCGAACGCGCGGCGCTTCGCGTGCCTCACCGATCTCAACGCCGCGAGCCTCGCCGGCTTCTCGGGCGACTGCGACGCGGCGCTCGAGCGCGCGGCTCGCGCCCGCCAGAACGCCGAGCGCTTCGGCTGGCGCTTCCTCTCGAGCTACGCGAAGGCCGTCATCGGCCTCGTCGAGCTCTTCGCCGGACGTCCCGACGGAGAGTCGACGATGCGCGCGGCGCTCGCCCCGCTCAGCGCGAGCCCGCGCCTCGCCTTCATCGCCCGCGTCTGCGTCGGCTGGGCGGCGATGGATCGCGGAGACGCCGCCGCCGCGGAGTCCGAGGCGCGCGCCGCGTTCGCGACGCCGGTCGCGGACGAGCTCCGCCCCGCCGCGCGCGCCCTCCTCGCGCGCGCGCTCGCGGCCAACGGCGCGCTCGAGGACGCGCTCGACGAGGCGTTCGGCGCCGTCGCCGACCAGCGCGCCTGCGTCGATCTCGAGCTCTTCGTCGGGCTGCCGGAGGTCGCCCTCGCGGAGGTGTGCGAAGCGCGCGGCGCCGTCGAGCTCGCCGCGCCCGCCGTCGGCGCCGCCCACCGACGCCTCGCGACGATCGCCGCGACCATCGCCGGCGACGAGCGCGCGCGCCCGCTTCTGGTCGCGCCGGATGGCGAACGACCGCCTCGACGCCTGGGCGCGCCGGCTCGCCGTCGCCTAGCTACGGCGCCGTGAAGAGGCTCGACGAGCGCGAAGCGAAGGTCGGCGGTCTGGCGGAAGATCACCTCGGCCGGCTTGTTTCCGGGGGCAGACGCACGACGCCCTCCTCGCCGCTCGAGCCGAGCTGGGTGTGGAGGAAGAGGCTCGCGTCGGCGTCGATCACCACGTCGAGCGTGCCGACCTCGGCCTCGGGCAGGTCCTCGTAGCGTTGATCGTGCGTGGCGTGGCCGTCGAAGTCGACGCGGAACATGTCGTGCGCGTGCGACAGCCCGCGCGGGAGGAGCACGCAGGAAGCCGTTGTCGATCGCGCGCACCGGGACGCGCGCGCGGGTGAAGCGCACCTCGACGTTGCGGACCAGGACCTTGCTCCCGAGCGGGCCGAGGACGAGCAGCGCCGGCGTCCCGCGATCGCGCACCGCGAGGACCCGCCCGCGCCGCCCGATGCGCGAGCGGTCGCTCGGTCTTGGGATCGAGCGCGAGGTCCTTGGCCCGACGGTGTCGTGGATCGCGCCGCCGCCGCGACACCAGTAGACGACGCGCTCGCCCTCGGGATCGGTGAGGAGCCCGTCGACGCCGCCGCGGCAGGCGCGCGCCTCGATCTCCGGGATCGGACGGCGAGACGCGCGGGTAGCTGAAGGCGTGGTGCGAGATCGCTCCAGGTGCCTTTTTCGGGCTCGCTTCGAAGATTCGGCCTTCGGAGAGGTAGATGAGCGCGCCGTCGGAGCCGCGCACGCCGAGGTCGCGGGCGTCGCGCGGGATGCGCCGGTCGACGCAGCGCGCGGCGGGGTGGGCGACGTCGACGACGGCGGTGAGGAAGCGATCGCCGACGCCGACGAAGCCGTAGATCGCGCCGCGCTCGAGCCGGCACGCCGCCGTCTCGCGGTGCGCCGAGAGCATCGCGCTCCGCTCGTCGCCAGAAGAAGAACGCGCCCGCCGCCGACACGACGAGCACCGCCGCGCCGAGGAGGTAGGGCCGCATCGGCCGCGAGCGTCTCAGAGCCTGCGCCGGCGCGCAACGTCGGCTCAGTCGGCGGCGACCTCGACCTTGGTCACCTTCACCTCGACCTCGACGTGCTTGCCGCTCGGTTGGGTGAAGCTCGCCTTGCCGCGGCCGCCCTCGAAGAAGGGGAAGTCGAGCTCGTCGCTGGCGCGGCCGGCGGCGTCGCTCACCCTCACCTCGAGGCGCAAGGCGCTCGCTGCCGCGGACGACCGCGCCGCCGCGGACGCTGAGGGTGTTGCTCTCGATGAGCGGCAGCGTGCGACTTCACGATGGCCTTGATCGGCTCGGGGACGTCGCGCTCGACGAACGCGGTCCGCTCGACGTGTCCGGCTGCATCGATGAAGAGGATGAGCTCGGCCCTGAACGTCGTGCCGGCCGCGACGTTGCCCCACGCCGATCGCCCTGGCAAGCGGGGGGAATCGCGCGGGTGAAGGCGCGGCCGACGCTCCGGACGCCGGCCTGACCCTCCGAGCCGAACGTCCCCGGGCGGACGCTCCCGTCATCGGCGCCCGGCGCGTCGACCCCGCCCGCGTTCGCCGAAGCGGGCGCCCTCGCCGGTCGCGCCGCCCTGGCGGGAGCTTCGGGCCGGGGGCGCGAGGCTCGGCCGCCTTGTCGATCTTCTTCCGAGCGGGCTCGGGCACGGGCGCGGCCACGGGCTCGGGCTCGGGCTCGGCCGCGGGTTCGGGCGCGGCCGCGGGCGCGGGCTCGGACTTCGGCGCAGGCGCTGCGTTCTCGCCCTGGGTCGTCTCGACGTCGACGAGCTTCTCGCCTCCGACGAACGGTGACCTGCCGGCCCAGAAGTCAGCCGGTTCGGCGCTCTCGATCGGCGGAGGCGGGAGCGCCTCCACGTGGCTCGCCCGGCGACGCAAGCAGGAACGGCGCCGCGGCCGCCACGTGCAGCGCGATCGACGCCATCACGGCAAGCCGAATCGTCCGCGCACCGAAGCGAGGCAGCGTCTCCATCGGCGTTGCGACGCTCACAGGATGGGGCAGACACCCCCCGCGCCGCAACGTTCCCGAGCGCCGCGCTACTTGGCGTAGTTCGGACCTTGGCCGTTCCGCAGGTTGTTCCCGCGACCGGTCGGCCAGAGCAGGCATCCCGTCTTCGAACCGGGCACGGTGAACACGTCGACGCCGTGGTCGAAGGTGAGCACCGCGATCTCGAGCTGCCCGTCGCCGTCGAGGTCGCCGACCGTCGGCGCCGCCGGGATGCCGATGCCGTTCCCGTTCATCCCCTGGTTCGGGAGCGTCACGTCGTAGAGCAGCTCGCCGGTGTTCGAGAGGATGATCAGGTGCCCGCCGTTGGTGTCGAGCGAGTAGGTGCCGAAGATGATCTCCGGCTCGCCGTCGTCGTTGAGATCGGCGATCACCGGCTCGCTCATGAAGTGGTGATCGGCCCCGTGGGTCGCGTCGTACTTCCAGAGGAGCTTCGAGTCGCTCGCGTACGCGTAGACGAAGCCGTCGTTCAGCGAGACCACGATCTCCGGGTTCTTGTCGCCGAGGATGCTCGCGACCGCGGGCGAGGGGACGCCGTCGGGCGGGTAGTAGTCGCCGCGACGCGCGGATCGGCGGCTGCTGGCTCGCCGGGAACACGTCGAAGCCGGCGTGCCGCATCGCCCCGCGCGAGCCGTCGCCGTAGTTGCCGTCGAGGGCCACGAACAGGAACGCCTGCGTCACGTACGGGTCGTGCGTCTCGCTGTTGGGGAAGCCGATGACCTCGTTCTTCCCGTCGCCGTCGAGGTCGACGACCGTCGGCGGCGACGCCGTCCACTGGAGCCAGATGTCGCCGTTGCCCGGGTCCGGCCAGTTGCCGGTGTGGAGGTGATAGTGGTCCTCCTCGATCGTGGCGTCGG
>CAVYAQ010000006.1:0-67011 GCA_963766565.1 uncultured Actinomycetota bacterium | reverse complement strand
CCCGTTCATCGGGGTCCACATCATCTCGGGGAAGCCCGGCCCGACCCAGTCGCCAGGGTGCTCTGCCTGCCCGAACTCGAGGAGGTCGAGCTGCCAGCCGCCCGTCGGCGCGAGGGCGCTGCTACTCGCCACGCGCCAGGTTCCCGAGGAAGGCCGCGTACGTGCGAACGCCGGCGGCGAACACGTCGAGGCGGATGAACTCGTTTGGTGCGTGCATGTTCTCGTCCGGGAGCGTGAAGCCAAGCAGAACCGACTCGAGCCCGACGATCCGGGCGAGGAGCTCGACGATCGGGACCGAGTAGCCGGCCCGGTACACGGCGGGCTCGAGCCCGAACCCCTCCTCCACCGCGGCGAGGGCCGCGGCGATCGACGGGTGCTCCACGGGCACGACGATCGGCCAGCAGCCCGGAAGCAGCCAGTCGACCGTCAGCTCCGCGCCGGGCGGTGCGTGCGCTACGAGATGGCGCTCGACGAGATCGAGCACGCGGTTCGCGTCCTGGTCCGGCACGAGCCGGCAGGAGATCGTGGCGTGCGCCTTGGCCGGGATGATCGTCTTCAGGCCTTCGCCCGTGTGTCCGCCCCAGGCGCCGGTCACGTCGAGCGTGGGACGGCCCCACATCCGCTCGAGCGCCGTATAGCCGGGCTCCCCCGCCAGCTCCGTGAGCCCGAGCGAGCGAGCGAGCTCCTGCTCGTCGTAGGGCAGGCTCGTCCACGCCCGGCGCTCGTCCTCCGGGATCGGGAGCACGTCGTCGTAGAAGCCTTCGACGAGGATCCGTCCCGTTCCCGGGTCTCGGAGGGTCGCGAGGAGCTGGGCGAGTGACAGGACGGCGTTCGGCGTCACGCCGCCGTAGACGCCGGAGTGGACGTCGGAGGCGGCTGTCCGCAGCGTGAACTGCATCGCCGCCATCCCGCGCAGTGCGGTCGTGACCCCGGGGGTGCGCTCGTCGAACATGCCGCAGTCGGTGATCAGGGCGAGGTCGGCCGCGAGCAGCTCGGAGCCCTTGTTGGCGGTGAGGAACGCGGTGAGGTTCTCGGCGCTCAGCTCCTCCTCGCCCTCGATCAACACGCGCACGTTGCACGGGAGCGAGCCGTCGACGGCGAGCAGCGCCTCGAGCGCGGCGAGCGCGGCGAAGATCTGTCCCTTGTTGTCGGTGACGCCGCGCGCGTAGAGGCGACCGTCCCGGACCTCCGGCTCGAACGGCGGCGAATCCCAGAGCTCGTCGGGAGCGGAGGGCTGGACGTCGTAATGGCCGTAGACGAGCAACGTCGGTGCGCCCGGCGCATGGAGCCATTCGCCATAGACGATCGGGTTGCCGCCCGTCTCGACAAGGCGGACGCCCTCGAGGCCGATCCCCTCCAGGTGGCCGAGCAGCCACCGCGCAGCGGCCGCGAGGTCGCCCGCATGCTCCGACGCGGTGCTGACGCTCGGGATGCGGAGGAGCTCGCTCAGCTCACCGAGGTGGCGGTCGCGAGCGCGCTCGAGATAGTCGGCAACGGTGGGTTCCATCGACGCGATTATGATCACGACCGCGATGGGGTTCTCGATCGACGAGCGCGACCGCCGCTGGGAGCGCGCCCGAGAGCTCATGACGGAGCGGGGCTGGGCCGCGCTCCTCGTCTCCGGCGAGGACGGTCTCTGCGGCGGGAACTTCCGCTATCTCGCCGACTTCCGGCCGGTCAAGGGGCACACGCTGCTCCTGCTCCCGTTCGAGGGCGACCCTGTCCTCTGGGTGGAGCACCGCGTGCACGAGCAGGCGGCGAAGAAGCTCTCCTTCGTCGGCGACTCGCGTTATACGCTCGACTGCGGCGAGGCGGCCGCCGAGGAGCTTGCGGAGCGCGGGCTTCGCGACGGCGTCGTCGGCAGCGAGGAACTCACGCTGCTTCCGGCCTCGTGGTACATCACCTGGCGCGAGCGCTCCCCGGGCTTCGGCTGGTTGACGCGAGCCCTGAGCTCGCCCGCCTCCGCCGGGTCAAGAGCGCCGAGGAAATCGAGGTGTGCCGCCGCTCGTGTGAGATCGCCGACGGGAGCTACGAGCATCTGCTCCCGAAGCTGCACGAGGGGATGACCGAGTTCGAGATCGACGCCGAGCTCGAGTACTACTGCCGCTCGAACGGCGCCGACCGGCTGTTCAACGTCTACGCGACCTCGTCGCTCGCCGAGCTCCCGTGGTCGGCATCGGCCCGCCCGCTCGAGCGGGGGCGCGCGGCTCTGCTCGAGATCTCGCCGCAGGTCGAGGGCTACTGGACGCAGCTCGTCCGCGTCGTCTCGATCGGCGAGCCCTCACCGATCCTGGCCGAGATGCACCGGGTGACGATGGCCGCGATGGACGACGCGCTCGCCGATCTCGCCCCGGGCGTGCCGATCGGCGGCCCGCTCGGGAAGATGGAGAGCATCATCGAGCGGGCAGGCTTCGGGGTGATGGCCACCGACACGGGTCACGACCTCGGCTGCACTCTCGGCGAGCACGTCACCTGGCTCACCCGCGAAACGGCGTTCGAGGCCGAGCCGGGGCAGGTGTTCGAGATCCACCCGGTCGTCATGCACCCCGACGGCGGCTGCCTCCTGATCGGCGACACCTACGTGATCACCGAGACGGGCGTCGAGAGGATGAACCGCTCGCCGCGCGAGCTCGCGGTCGTCTGACGACGGCTCGGCCCTGCGACAAGAGGCACATCCTCGAGGGCCATTTCCGGGGCCTGCCCCCGGCCATCGCTCCGAACCATGAATGGGGACTGCCCCAGACCCGACTCCGAACACCTTCAGGGCGGCTGTCCCCGAACATCGCCGCGCAGGGTGCAGTACCGTAAGGCCATGCGCATCGCCGTGCTCGGGTTGATGGACACGAGTCACCTCATCCCGCACGCACCCGCGGGGGTCGACCTGGTGATCTATCGCCCGCGGATCGGGGCCTTCCCGCACACGCCGTACGACCGGCTGCTGGTCGACCTGGCGCACGTCGATGCCGCGGAGCGCGCGGCCGCCGACGGCGTCGACGCGATCCTGATCGACTCGACCTGCGACTGGGGAATCGAGGCGATCCGGGCCGCCGTGGATATCCCCGTCGTCGGCGCGGGCGAGGTCGGGATTACCGAGGCCGCCGCCCGCGGGCGGCGGTTCGGGATCGTCACGATCTGGCCGCCGGCGCTCGAGTTTCTCTATACCGAGCGGGCCCGCTCCGTTCCGGGGGGCGAGAACTGCACCGGGATCCGTCACGCGTCGGGCGACCACGAGCTCGCCCGGCTCGGCGAGGACGAAAGCGTGATCGCGCGCATGGACCGCCGGGAAGAGCCGGTGCTCGAGCGTCTCGTCGAGGAGTGTCGTCGATCCGTCGAGCAAGACGGGGCCGAGGCGATCCTTCTCGGGTGCACGTGCATGGCGAAGACCGCGCCGCTGATCGAGGAGCGCTTCGACGAGGTGCCCGTGATCGAGGCGGCACGCTCGGCGCTCGCGGTCGTGCTGGAGGCGGCACCTGCCCACCGGGCCCGCAGCGGGCTCGCCGGAGTCGTCCCGGCGCTCGTCGACACGTGGGTCGCCGGCACGCCGTCGTCGCAGCTGCCCGACGCGGGGGAGTGCAACGTGTGCGCCGCCGCGTCGCTAGGAGAGCAGCTCGACCGCGTCTGAGAAGCTACCGATCAAAGCCGGGAAGTCGAACTCCGGCAGCTGGGAGAGCGACTCCACCGGGAAGTGCCCCTCGTACAGCGGGTAGTAACCGTTGGGGGGCGAGGGCAGGAGATGGATCCCCGTGAGACCGGCCTCGCGGTAGGCCTCGATCTTCGCGCGGATGCGATCGACGCTCCCGGCCATCACCATCGCCGCGGCCATCTCGGCCGGCACGAGCGCGACAGCCCCGCGAAGATCGCCCGCACGCACGCGCTCGCCGATCGCCTCGGCCTCCGGGCCGAAGCCCGCGGCCTTGACACTGTCGAGGTACGACGGCGCCGAGTCGAGCGCCGTCGCGAACATCATCACGAGCCCTTTCGACTTCTCGATGCCGCTGTCGTCGCGCGTCACGACCGCCGGAAACCCGACCGTCACGTCGAAGTCGTCGAGCGAGCGCCCCGCACGCTCGGCGCCCCGCCGGATCGCCGGCATCGTCACGCCGCGGACGTACTCGAGCGACTGGAACCAGCCGACCGTCCCGTCGGCGATCTCGCCGGCCAGCTCGGCCATGCGCGGTCCGTTCGCGGCGATGTAGATCTTCAGCGGCGCCTCGGGAAGCTCCATGTCGAGGTGGAAGTTCTGGACGGAGAACACCTCGCCCTCATAGCTCGTCAGCTCACCCGCGAAGATCCGCCGCAGGATCGTGACGTAGTCCCTCATCGCCGTGACGGGCTTCGTGTACTCCTGCCCGTGCCAGGCACGCACGTAGCCTCGGGCCTGAACGCCGAGGCCGAGGATGAGGCGCCCGCCCGAGAGCTGGTGCAGCGTCGCGCCCTGCAGCGCCATCGTCACCGCCGAGCGCGACCACACGCCGACGACGCCCGTCGCGATGCCGATGCGCTCCGTCTGCAGAGCCGCAGCCGTCGCCGGACCGAACGAGTCGCCGAACGTGATCTCGGGGAACCACGCCGCCTCCCAGCCGGCAGCCTCGGCCCGTCCTGCGAAGTCGATCGTCAGCGCGGGCGGAAGCCCCGTCAGGAAGAGCCCTAGGCCGTTGCCGGACACACGGCGCACCCTACGCGAGTTAGGATCGCGCTCGTGAAGGCAGGCATTGCCCGTCACGAGGTCCCGGCGATCGAGATCCCGGTCGTCCCGCTTCGCGATGTCGTCCGCTGGACCGTCTTCGTGGCCGCCCTGCTCTTCGTCCTGCTGTACCTCGTCGGCCTCGAGGAGGGCGCGACGTCGATCGTCTCGAGCCGCTACCTCCACGAGTTCCTGCACGACGGCCGGCACCTGCTGGCCTTCCCCTGCCACTAGGTGAGCAGATGATGGGCCGCCTCCTCGGCCGCGGCCTCCTCGCCGGGCTCGCGGGCGGACTGATCGCGTTCGTGTTCGCCCACATGATCGGTGAGACCTCGATCGGCCAGGCGATCGCGTTCGAGGACTCGCACTCGACTGCGATGGCGGCCGAGCCCGTTCTCGTGGGCCGGGGAATCCAGCGTACCGTCGGCCTGCTCACGGCGACCTGCGTGTACGGGCTCGCGCTCGGCGGCCTCTTCGCACTCGTGTTCGCCGCCGTTCAGGGCCGTGTCTCCCGCCTCCGGCCCAGCGCGACGGCCGGCCTCCTCGCCCTCGCCGGCTACACGATCGTCTTCGCTGTCCCGTTCCTCAAGTACCCGGCGAACCCACCCGGCGTGGGCGACCCCGGCACGATCGGACAACGGACGGCGCTTTACCTCGCGATGATCGCGGTCAGCATCCTCGCCGCGATCATCGCCTACCGCGTCGGCAGTACGCTCGGCCTCCCGCTCGCCGCCCTCGCCGTCTACCTCGTGCTCGTAGTCGCCGCCGCTCTCGTCCTTCCGGGCGTGCACGAGGTGCCGAAGAACTTCCCGGCCGACACACTGTGGCACTTCCGGCTCAGCTCCCTCGGGACGCAGGCCTGCATCTGGGCGACCCTGGGGCTCGGCTTCGGCGCGCTCGCCGACCAGCTGTTGCTCAGTCGTAGTACTCGGGCAGCAGCCGGTAATCCGTCGACCAGTGGTCGGCATCATGGTTGAGCAGTAGCGTCGCGCCCTCCGCGTCCCGGATCCGCTTCAGCTTCCGGATGCTGGCGATCATCGTGTCGGCCGTCTCGGACTCCTGGGTCGGGTCACGACGCTCCTCCTCGAACTCGACGTGCGAGTGAGCGGCGTCCGAGGAGAGGATGACCGTGCCGGTGTTCGGGAGGCCGCGCACGATCACCGACTGATGGCCCGGCGCGTGCCCGGGCGTCGTGACGAGCGTGATTCCCGGCAACAGCTCCTGGTCGCCCTCGAGCAGCCGGTAGGAGAGCTCCGGCAGGTCCCAGTCTTGCGCAAAACAGCGCTGTGGCGTCGTCTTCGCGTACTCGTACTGCTCGCGCTGGACGACGAACTCGGCGCCCGGGAAGAACCGGTTCCCGCCCGCATGGTCGAAATCGAAATGCGTGATCACCACGATGTCGACGTCCTCCGGCTTGACGCCGATCAGCCCGAGCTGGTGGCGGAGGTCGTCCTCCGGGGTCATCTCGACGACGACGTCCGGCTGCGGGATCCGGCACTCCGGGTCCTCGATGTGGTCAGGTGAGAGGCCGGTGTCGACAAGGACGTTCTTCCCGTCGTCGGTCTGGATCAGGAAAGCGGCGACCGGGCCCGCGTAGCGCTCGCCGCGCTCCGGCTCCCAGGCCATGAACTTCGACACGTCGACCTCGACGATGCCGAGCGGGATGACGTACAGCTTTTTCATGGACGACCTCCTCCGATGCGAAGCAGCCGGAACGTACAGCTCGTGAGCACACGCGTGCCGAGCGAGCCGGAGACCCACAGCCGGCCCGCGACCTGCGCGTCGACCGGGCCGATCCGCCCTCCGACGAGGTCCTCGAGCGTCTCGGCGTCGCACTCGACCCTCACCGTCATCATCCGCTCGCCCGGAGCAGGGCCCGAGGCAACCTCGGTCCGCCCGTGGTCGATCGCCACGTGACAGACCTCCCCCGCGGGCGTCGCCAGCTCGACGTTGAAGCGGTAGAGGCCGAGGACGTGCCGCCCCTCCTCACTCGCCTCGATTCCCGCCACGAGCTCCCGGAGGAGCTCGAGCTGTCGCTCCGAGCGGCGGTCCGACCGCTCCACCGCCGGTCGCACGCCCGACGGCGGCGCAAGCGTCACCCAGTCGCCGCCGAGCTCGACCGGGCCCGACTCGGAGACGTCCGCCATCCAGTCCGGTGTGATCGAGAACCGCTCGCGCAGGAGCTCGTCCGAGTCCCCGAATCGCGCTGCCACCTCGCGCACCGCCGACAAGTCGAGGACGGTCAGATGTCCGTCGACCATGATCGCCTCGCCGTCGAGGAAGATCGAGGGCTTCACGATCAGCGAGTCGAGGTGAAGGCGGCTCGTGGTGCGGCTCCCGAAGATCGGTGACGGGCCCATGCCGATGTGCACCGTCCCGGCGTGGCGCTCGGCGTCGATCGGGTTGCGCTCGGTCTCGAGGGTCAGCGTCTGGTGCGGGTTCGTCCCCCAGGCGAGCTCGGCGACATCGGTCGCGTACTCGACGCCGTCGACGATCGCGGCCAGCTTCTCTGCGCCCTCGCCCTGCGCCGCGACGCCCCGGCCGTTCTCGTACCGGACCGCCAGGTGCGTGCGCACTGGCCCGACGCCGACCTGATGCTCGAGCACCGCGACGCCTTCGACCGAGCCCGGATCGGGATAGGCGAGGACGACGCCGGGCGGGAAGGTGTTCGACCCCTCGCCCGGAGTCCGGCCGATCACCCGCCCCGGGTCCCAGGCGTCGAGCCAGCCCCCGGGGTCGGCGGTGCAGTTGCGCGGGTCGAGCAGCGCGCGGACGTCGGTCCCCCGGCGAGACGTGATCCGGATCTCGCGAGCCGCCCGGAGGCGAAGCGCGCACTGGCGCCCGATCTCCGCGCAGAGCTCGATCGGGTAGTGCGATGCGGGCCCGAAGAGCGTCCCCGGCACGGGCGGCAGCAGGAAGAACATCGCCATCCCGTGCTCGCGCCGTGCAATCGTGGTGCGCCGGTCGTGGTAGACGAGCGCGAGGCTGAGGCACTTCTGCGCCTGTTTCATCGCCCCGAGGACCACCTCGCTCGGCTCCGCCCAGGCGGAATCGGGCCGCGGCATCTCGACGTAGGTCACATCGGCGCCCGTCGCCCGCGCGGCGTCGAGCACGGCCCGCGCGACGTCCCGGTCGGTCTGGTCGTCGGCGAGCACGAGCACCCGCTCCCCCGCTTCGACCTTGGCCCAGTCCTCGACGAAGACCTTCGCGCGTTCGACGAGCTCACCCATTCTCGGGCGAGTCTAGGCTCTTGGGTGTCAAAGGCCCCTCGAATGCCGCTCGTACTCGCCCGGGCAGATGTCGAGCGGCTCCTACGGATGGACGAGTGGATCGAGGCGATGAGGCGGGCGCACGTCGAAACGTCGACGACGCGGGTCACCCAGCGCTACGACCGCGCCCTGACGCAGACCGATCGAGCTCGTGACCGCCGAGGGACAGGCCACGCTGCTGATGTGGGAGGGCGCCGTCGCGGCCGGCGAGTCGCGCCGGTTCGCCGAGGAGGGAGTCATCGTCCGGAACCTTCCAAACCTCCGTTGGGTGCGGGCATCGATCGGTTGCTGGACGAGCGATGAGGATCTCGAGGCTCCGGCAGCCGGCTTGGCCGCGCGTGGGTAACGTCTGACCTGCATGGCAGTCGCGACTGAAAGCCTCGTGCTGAGCCTGTATGAGGGCCGCCGCCCCTACCCGCTCGTGATCGACGGCGAGGAGATCTCGACCGGTGAGAGCTTCGCCGCGATCGACCCTAGTACCGGGACCGAATGGGCGCGGCTCGCGCAGGCAGGTGCCGAAGACGTCGCTGCCGCTGTCGGCGCGGCCGCGCGGGCCTTCGAGAGCTGGTGCAGGACCGGCCCGGCGCTCCGGCAGCAGCTGCTGCTCCGCTGCGCGGACGCGATCGAGGAGAACGCGGAGAAGTGGGAGCGGCTGCTGCCGACCGAGAACGGACGGCCACGGCGCGAGGTCGCGATCGCCGACATCACGGCCGCGACTGCGATCTTCCGCTACTTCGCCGGCATCGTCCGCGGCGCAGGCGGGATCACGATCCCGACCGAGGACCACGATTCGCACGTCTTCACGACACGGGAGCCGCTCGGCGTGATCGCCGCGATCATCCCGTGGAACTCGCCGCTGATTACGAGTGCCCAGAAGATCGCCCCCGCACTTGCGGCCGGGAACACGCTCGTGCTCAAGCCCTCCGAGTTCGCCTCGCCGAGCGTGGTCGAGCTCGCGACGCTCCTCGGCGACATCCTCCCGCCGGGAGTCGTGAACGTCGTCACCGGCTTCGGCCCCGACGTCGGCGCGGCGCTCGTCTCCGATCCCGGCGTCGCGAAGATCAGCTTCACCGGCGGCGGCGTCGCGGCGCAGCGGATCATGGCCGCCGCCGCGGAGACGCTCACCCCGTCGCTGATGGAGCTCGGTGGTAAGAGCCCGATGCTCGTCTGCGCGGACGCAGACCTCGAGACGGCTGTCCAGGACGCGCTGCTCGGGATCTTTCTCGCCAACGGCGAGGTCTGCTTCGCCTCGTCGCGCCTGCTCGTCCACGAGGACGTTTACGACGCGTTCCTGGCCAGGTTCGCGGAGGCGGCAGAGGCGATCGTGGTGGGTCATGCGCTCGATCCGGCGACGCAGGTCGGGCCGCTCGTCACCGCCGCGCACCGCGACCGTGTGGTCGCGCATATCGAGAAGGCGAAGGCGGAGGGCGTCGAGCTCCGGCTCGGGGGTGAGCACCTGGCGCTTCCCGGCGACCTCGCGCGCGGCAACTTCGTCGCGCCGACGATCTTCGCCGACCCCGAGAGCCGCGGGGCGATCACGCGCGAAGAGGTCTTCGGCCCCGTCGCCGTCGTTGAGCGCTGGCGGGACGAGGACGACGCGATCGCGCGTGCGAACGCGACGGAATACGGGCTCGGGGCCGGCGTCTGGACGACCGACCTCGCCCGGGCCCACCGGATCGCCCGGCGGCTCGACGCCGGCGTCGTCTGGGTTAACAAGTGGTTCGATACGCCCCCGGGCTCGCCGATGGGCGGCGTCAAGGCCAGCGGCTTCGGCCGCGAGCTCTGCGCCGAGACGCTGCACGAGTACAGCTCACCGAAGACGATCAACATCGGGCTCTCCCGAGCCCGCCCTGCGTTCTGGGGCTGAGGTAGCGCCGTGGCGCTGCCCGCTGAGGGTCGGGCGGGCTCTGTGCGGGGCCGGGGCGCGGTCGGCCGGGGTGGAGGGGTGAGCCGGGGTGGTTAGGATCGAGCGGTGACGGCGGCCGTTGGCGTGGAGGTTCATCCGCTTGATCCGTTGACGCCGGAGGAGGTGCGGCGTGCGGTCGAGATCTTCGGCGTCGGCCGGTCGAGCCTGATCCGTTTCGTGACGGTGACGCTGCTCGAGCCGGGGAAGCGGGAGCTTGAGGCGTGGCCTGCTGAGGATCCGGGACGTAGGGTCGAGATCGTTGCGCTCGAGCCGGCGGTGGAGGGTGCGTTCGAAGCCGTGGTCGATCTGGCGGCCGGCACCGTCGAGGGGCTGCGGGTGCTCGATGGCGTGCAGCCGGCGATGGTGCCTGAGGAGTACGCGGAGATCGAGCGGCTGATGCTGGCGGATCCGGGCTTCTTGGCCGCGCTGGCGCGGCGCGGGATCGACGACCACTCGCTGGTCTGCGTCGACCCGATCCCCGCCGGGGCCTGGGGCGACCACGTGTATCCCGGTCGGCGTCTCTGCCGTGCGCTTGCGTGGGTTCGGGCCTACGCGGGCGCGAACCCGTACGCGCGCCCGATCGAGGGTGTCGTCGGGCTGGTCGACCTCCACCGGGGCGAGGTGCTCGAGGTCGTGGACCACGGCGCCGTGCCGATCCCGCCCGGGGCCGGCGAGTTCCGCGCCGACCACGTCGCGCTCCGGCCACCGTTGAAACCGCTCGAGATCAGCCAGCCCGAAGGCGTGAGCTTCGCCGTCACCGGCAACCTCGTCGAGTGGGACCGCTGGTCGTTGCGTGTGGGCTTCACGGGGCGCGAGGGCCTCGTCTTGCACCAGCTCCGGTACGACGACCGTGGGCGGTCACGTTCGATCCTCCACCGCGCCTCGTTCTGCGAAATGGCCGTCCCGTACGGCTACCCGAGCCCGACGCGGTACCTCCATTCCCCGTTCGACATCGGCGAGAACCTCGTCGGCACCCTGGCGAACTCCCTCGTCCTCGGCTGCGACTGCCTCGGCGAGATCCGGTATCTCGACGCGACGGTCGCGAACGGCAGCGGCGAGCCGGTCGTGATCCGGAACGCGATCTGCGTGCACGAGGAGGACTTCGGCCTGCTCTGGAAGCACTGGGACTTCCGCACCGGCGAGACCGAGCTGCGGCGGTCGCGCCGGCTGGTCGTCTCCTCGATCTCGACGATCGGGAACTACGACTACGGCTTCTACTGGTACCTGTACCAGGACGGGACGATCGAGGTCGAGGTCAAGGCGACCGGGATCATCGCCACCGCCGCCGTCGCCCCGGGGGAGACGCCGAAGTACGGGCAGCTGGTCGCCGAGGGCGTGAACGGGATCATCCACCAGCATTTCTTCAACGTCCGGCTCGACTTCGACCTGGACGGCGAGCGCAACTCCGTCTACGAGGTGCACACCGAATCCGCGGCGCCGGGGCCCGACAACCGGTTCGGCAACGGCTTCTACGCGGCCAAAACGCTGCTGGCCAACGAGGCGGAGGCAGCCGACGTCGTCGATCCCCTCTCGGGCCGCCACTGGTTCGTCGTGAACCCGCACTCGCTGAACGCGGTCGGGGAGCCGGTCGGGTACAAGCTCCTTCCCGGAGAGAACGTCCTGCCGTTCGCCCAGCCGGACTCGAGCTTCGCACGCAGGGCGGGCTTCGCCTACAAACACGTCTGGGTGACGCCCTACGCGCCCGACGAGCGGTACGCCGCAGGCGAATACCCAAACCAGCATCCGGGCGGCGACGGCCTCCCCGGCTGGGTCGAGCAACGACGCTCGATCGAAGACGAGGACATCGTCGTCTGGTACACGTTCGGGCTCCACCACCTCCCACGACCGGAGGACTGGCCCGTGATGCCCGTCCATCACATCGGCTTCAAGCTCAAACCCTTCGGGTTCTTCGACGAGAACCCAGCACTCGACGTCGCCCCACCCAAGCACACCCACCACTGCGAACACCATGACTAACCCCCCACACGCGACCAACCGCAGCAACCTCGCGCTTGCTCGACGCGGGGACGGTCTGGGTGAACACGTGGTTCGCAGTCCCGTCGGGACAGCCGCTCGGTGGCGTCAAGCGCAGCGGCTTCGGCCGCGAGATGTGCGCCGAGACGCTGCTCGAGTACAGCGCCGCCAAGGCCATCAGCTTGAGCCTCGTTACGGCGCGCCCCGGGCTCTGGGGCTCAGGGCCCTAGCGAGACCTCGAGCGAGCGCCGTCCGGGACTCGGACGGCGTCATCGCGCGGGCACCCCGCGCAGGTCGTCGCGCACGTCGTGCTCCCAGAGCCGTTGGCGGTGACCCCACGGCTGGGTCTCGTGCAGGTGCGCATACCCGTCGTCACGCGCGCGCTGCTCCTCGCCGTCAGGGAGGTAGAAGACCTTCGCGGCCGCGTGCGACGAGCTCTGCAGGCCTTCTGCCCGCGTCATCCGGACGCGCTCGTAGCGCAGGAGCGCCGCGGGCAGGTCGTCCGGCTGCTCGGCGACGCACTCGGCGAGGACGAATGCGTCCTCGATCGCCTGCGCGGCGCCCTGGGCCTGGAACGGCGCCATTGCGTGGGCCGAGTCCCCGAGGAGCGCCACCCTGCCGAACGCCCACCGGTCGATCGGCGGCCGCACGTACACGGCGCCGCGAAGGACGGTCCGGCAGCGCCGGAGGCGCTCGATCAGTTTCGGACTCCAGCCGTCGAGGTGGGCCGCGGCCTCCTCGGCCGGCACCTCGAGCGTCCAGGACTCATGCGACCATTCGGCGTCCTGCACGGCCACAGTCACCGCGAGAAGCCGGCGGGCTGAGAGCCAGTAGGAGACACCATGACGGCCGGGACCGAGCCAGTACACGTTCGCCCAGGAGAGGTCGAGGTCGGCGACGTCCTCCGTCGGCGCGATTCCCCGGTAGACGACGGTGCCCGAGAAGATGGGGTCGTCCACGCCGGTGAGCTGCGCGCGAAGGGGCGAGTTGATCCCGTCCGCGGCGATCGCGGCGTCGGCCCGGCGCACGCTGCCGTCCTCCATCAGAAGCTCGACCCCGTCGTCGTCCTGGTCGACGCCGACGACGCGTGTCCCGAGACGCAACGACGTCCGGTCGGCGAGAACGCGGTAGAGGTCGGGACGGAAGAAGTCGAGCTGGGGCGCCCCGAAGTGCGCCTCCATCGCGGGGCCGAGCTCCGTGCGGAGCAGCCTGGTGTCGTCGTCCCAGCGCCGAAGCTCGACCGCAGGCGTGAGCACTCCCACCTCGCGAAGCGCAGGCAGGAGCCCGAGCTCGCCGAGGAGGCGCACAGCGTTCGGGCCGATCTGAATCGACGCCCCGAGCGCGGGCAGCGCCTCGGCCTGCTCCAGTACCTCCACCTCGGCGCCCTTGCGCGCCAGGGCGATCGCCGCGGTCAAGCCGCCGATCCCGCCGCCGACGATCGCGATTTTCACGGGCATCACGCGCGCAGCGTAGTTAGTCTCCTGCGCGATGACGGAGATGCAGAGCCCGCCCGTGCCGCTCGTCCGCAACGACCCTGTCGAGATCGCGAGCGGCGTGTGGGTGATCCCCGACGGCGGCGTCCCGTTCGTCCCGAATGTCGGCTTCGTCGACGGTACTCGTTCGCACCTCGTCATCGACACGGGCATGGGCATCCGCAGCGGGCAGGTCGTGCTGGAGCATGCTCAGCGGCTCGCGAACGGCAAGCCGCTGATCCTGACGATCACGCACTTCCACCCCGAGCACGGCTACGGCGCCCAGATGTTCGCGCCCGAGTCGACGATTGTCTACAACCGCACGCAGCTCGACGAGCTCCACGAGAAGGGATATCCGTACGCCGATCTCTTTCGCAATTTCGGGGACACGGTCGCGGCCGAGCTCGAAGGGTTCGAAGTTGTCGAGCCCGACATCGTGTACGACGGCGAGGCGGACATCGACCTCGGCGGCAAGATTGCGCAGCTGCGCAGCCACGGCGGAACGCATACGAAGGGCGACTCGTGGGTCTTCGTGCCCGGGGAGCGGATCCTGTTCACCGGCGACCTCGTGGAGGACAAGGGCTTCGCGATCTTCCCCTACTTCCCGCCTGACGACGTCGACGTGAACGGCGACCGGTGGATCGAGGCGCTCGAGATGATGGAACGGCTCGAGCCCGAGATCGTCGTGCCCGGCCACGGGGACGTCGGCGATGCCGGCGTGGTGACCGCTGCACGCGAGTACCTGGTCGACCTCCGCGACGAGACGCGGCGGCTCGCGGCCGAGGGCCTCGGGATCGACGAGATCGTCGCCGCAGCTCGAAGCCGAGATGCAGCGGCGCCGCCCCGACTGGGTGCAGCCCGAGTGGATCGGGCTCGGGGCGCGGAGCTTCCACGCCGCGGGCTGAGGCCCGCTCAGAGCGGGAGCCGGGTCAGGACGCCGAGAACCGTCGCTCCGAGCTGCCGAGGCCGCACGCCTCCCAGGTGATCGCCCGCAGCCCGACGAGGTAGGGTGCACGAAGTCCCACACGTGATGGCCGGCCGTGAAGCCGCCGAGGAGGACGAGCGGCTCGACGTCCCCGAGGTCGGAGCATCAGAGCCCGTTACCGCACGCATCGACGATCCGGCCGGGGCCTTCACGGGCGGAAGGCGGCAGGGTCATGTCGCCGCGCCCGCCCGGGCGGCGGCCTCGGCGGCTGCGATGACCGCCTCCTGGTGCGGCTGCAGCTCCTGGTAGCCGTAGCCCTCGAAGATCGGCAGGAAGGGGTCCTCGACGCCGGTCGACACGCCCGAGAGCTCCTCGAGCACCGCAATGCCGCAGAACGGCGTGTAGGCGGGGGCATAGCCGCCCTCCTGAATCACCACCAGCCGCCCCTTCGCATAACGGTCGGCGACGCCGAGGAGCGCCCCGGTGAGCTCGCGGTAGGCGGTGCTGTGGAGCATCAGGCGGGCATGCGCGTCCCAGGCGCTCGAGTCGAACCCGCACGCGACGAGCACGAGCTCGGGCTCGTGCCGCTCGAGCGCCGGGACGACGACCCGCTCGAACGCCGCGGCGAAGGCGCCGGTGCCGGAGCCTGGCGGCAGCGGGATGTTGATGTTCGTGCCGACGCCGGTCTCCTCGACCCTGCCCGACTCCGGCGGGAAGCAGTCGGCCTGGTGCAGCGAGATCGTGAGAACGTCGGGATCCTCGAAGAACGCGACCTGGGTGCCGTTGCCGTGGTGCGCGTCCCAGTCGACGACCGCCAGCCTCGAGACGCCGTGGACGGCGCGGGCGTGGAGCGCTGCGAGAGCGGTGTTGCCGAACAGGCAGCCGCCCATGCCCATGTCCGGCAAGGCGTGGTGTCCCGGAGGACGGACGAGGGCGTAGGCGTTGTCGACGGCTCCTTCGACGACGGCATCGATCGCCACGAGGCAGCCTCCCGCGGCCAGCGCGGCTATCTCGAAGCTGCTCGGCCCGACAGGCGCGTACTCGCCCGCGTCGCCGAAGCCGGCCGCGCTCATCTGCTTCACCCGCCCGATATGGCCAGGCGTGTGGAACCGCTGGAGCTCCTCATCGGTAGCCGGCCGGGGCCGAAGGCGAACTAGGTCGTCCTCGAGTCCGGACACCTCGATCAGGGCCCGGAGTCGCCGGATCCGCTCGGGCGACTCGGCATGCGGACCGGGCTCCACCATCCCGCCGGCCGGGATCACGGACGCTGCCGGGCCGGGGTAGTGCCAGAGAAACCGTTCGTGGGAGACGAGGCCGGTCCGACGTTTCATACCGGTCACCGAGCGACACTAACATGCGACATGTTGGACGAGCTCACCGCCGCTACATGCCTCCGGCGCCTCGAAGCGGGCGAGCTCTCCGCAGTCGAGCTGGCAGGAGAGACGCTCGAGCGGATCGAAGCTGCGGACCGAGAGCTCAACGCGGTGGCAGCGCTCGACGGCGACGGCGTGCTCGCCGCCGCGGCGGCAGCCGACGCCGCGCGAAGGGCTGGGTCGTCCGCTCCGCTCCTCGGGTTGCCGCTGACGATCAAGGACACGATCGCGGTCGCCGGAATGCCGTTCCGGTCGGGCTCGCTCGCCCGCGAAGGCCACGTCGCAGCCTCGGACTCGACCGTGGTCGCCCGGCTTCGGGCGGCGGGCGCGATCGTCGCAGCGAAGACGGCCGTGCCCGAGTACGCCTGGTCTTACGAGACCGAGAGCGCGCTCCAGGGACGGACGCTGAACGCGTTCGACCCGGCGCGCACGAGCGGCGGCTCGAGCGGCGGAGAGGGAGCTCTGATCGGAGCCGGCGCCTCGATCGCCGGCCTCGGGACGGACGGCGGCGGCTCGATCCGCGTGCCGAGCCACTACTACGGGATCGCGGGCCTGCGCCCAACCGCCGGGCTCGTGCCCGAGACGGGCGGCTGGCCGACGACACGCGACACGGGCATGCTCGACATGGTCTGCATCGGCCCGATGGCGCGCTCGGTCGACGACCTTGCGCTCCTCCTCGGGACGATCGCGGGCCGGGACGGGCACGACCCGTTCGTTTCGGTGGCAGGCTACGCCGGCAACCACCGCGACGTCGCTCTCTCGTCCCTTCGCGTCGGCTTCTACGCGCAGGACGGCGTCTGGCCCACGAGCACCGAGACCGAGGAGGCCGTCCGGCACCCTGCCCGGACGCTGGAGGACGCCGGCGCCGCGGTCGAGGAGATCGTCCCGCCGCCACTAGAGGAGGCCGAGGATGTCTTCTTCCGGATGATGGCCGCCGACGGCGGCGCGCGCGCGCGTGCCGACCTCGCGCCGGCGAAGGGGCGGCACATCGACCAGATGCTGTTCGTGCTCGAGCTCGCCAAGGACTTCGCGGTGTCGGCGGAGGGCTTCTTCGAGCTCCTCGGACGATGGGAGTTGCTGCGCTCCAGCATGCGGACGTTCATCGGGGGCTACGACGTCGTCCTCTCCCCGGTCACGCCGGCACCGGCGCCGCTGCACGGCTGCCAACCCGGCGACGAGCCGCTCGAGTCGTACCGTCCGTGGGTCAACGTGATGGCCTACTCCATCGCCGGCACACCGGTCGCGGTCGTGCCGGCGGGCTCGCAGCAAGGCATGCCGATCGGCGTTCACCTCGCTGCGAACCCGTTCGCCGACCACATCGCGCTCGCGGCCGCCGCCGCAGTGGAGGCCGCCCTGGGCGGTTACGCGAGAATCAGCGCACGGCTCCTGGCCGAGCGACACCTTGACAGCCCGACGACGTGATCCAGCCTTTCGCTACCCGGTTGAAATTCATCCCCCCGCTCTTGCTCATGATCCGGTACGCCCGAGGATTGCGGCCGCGCACGCCGGCACGAGGCTCCGGCCCAGGCGAGCCGCGCCGAAACCGGCTAGGCCTGCTCGTCGACGAAGACGTCGAGCGGCAGAAGCGCCGATACGACGGCGTTCGGCGCATCGACGACCTCCGAGACGCGTAGGTCGGCGGCGACGCTGCAGAGGATGTAGGCAGCCTCACGGGTCAGCCCGCGCTCGTGCTGCAGATAGCCGATCAGCTCGAGGAGCGCACGCCTGGCCGCGACGTTGAGGTCGAGCGCCGCGTTCGTCCCGTCGTCCGCGAGTGGGATGCCCGTGGCGGCGTAGGACGCGCGCTGCAGGGACGCAGGAGTCTCGAAGGCGGCGAAGCGCGGCAGCCACGCGGGCTGCTTGCGCAAGCCGAAACGTACCGTGACGGCGCCTGCGATCTCGATCGCGCTGCCGCAGACCTCGCCGTCCCCCTGGGCGAAGTGCAGATCCCCGGCGGAGAAGAGCGCGCCCTCGACCTCGACGGGCAGGAAGAGCCTCGAGCCGGCCACGAGCTGGCGGATGTCGAGGTTGCCGCCCGTCTCGCGCGGGGGAATCGTCCTCAGTCCATCTGCCGCCTCAGGCGGCACTGCGTCGTCCGGGTCGTCGGCGGCGACGAGACCGCCGCGCCGCCGCAGATCCGCCTCCCGGGCACGGGTAGCGACAAGCGAGGCGAGCGACGGCGCGAGCCCGAGCACGCCGGCGAAGGGATCGGCCGGGATCGCGACGCCGGGCAGCGCCGGTGACCGCGCGACGCCCTCCGCCAGCTCCCAGACGACCAGATAGGGTTCCTCGAACACGTCGGCGAGGAATCCGAACCCGGGCAAGAACGCCGTGATCCCGAAGTCGGCGTGCTCGTAGCCGAGGATCTCGATCTCGAGCAGGTCACCCGGCTCGGCACCCTCGACGAATACCGGACCCGTCAGAGGATGGCTCAGCCCGAAGCGGACCGAGGCCAGGTCGGCCGCCGTGCTCGTGCGGCCTAGCTGACCGTCAAGGCCGTCGCGCGTCTCGAGCGTGGTCTCGACTCCGGGCGCTACCCGGGCGATCGGCTCCACCCCGGGATGCCAGCGGTTGTGCCCCGTGCCCGGCTGCTCGAGCAGCGCCAGCGACCGATCGATCCGGATGCGTGTCATAGCGCCCTCGCCACCTCTTCCGCCTCATAGATGACGGCGATCGTGGCCCGCGGTGCACGGGCGTCGCCGATCGCCCGCACGTCGGGCAAAACCGCCGAGAGCGGCGCGAGCAGCTCGTCCCGGGGCTCGCGCCCCATGGCGAGCACGACCGTGTCGACGCTCCGGCTGCCGATGGAGGTCACGTCGAACGACGGCGTCAGCCGGACGCCGAGCCGACGGAGCCGCGGCAGGACGTGGGGAACTTCGAGCTGCTCCGCCGCACGAAAGCCCACGGACGCAGCGGGAGTGGCGAGCTCCACCTCGACGCCCGCCTGGGCGAGCGCCTCAGCGAGGCCGAGCGGCGCATACGTGCCCGCCTCGTCCACGATCAACACGCTCCGGCCGAGCGCGCCGGCGTCGTCGCGGCAGCGGTCGAGGGCGACGCCAAGGCCGATCGCCTCCCACTGCGGGCCGGGACTCCCGGGACGCCGTGAGCTGCGACCCGAGGCATCCCACGAAGCGCCGCTGGCGACGAGCACGACGTCGGGCGCCGCGGCGACGAGCTCCTCGGCCCCCGGCGCGCTTCCCAGGCGCAGCTCGCCACCGCGGCGGTCAAGGGCCGCAACGAGATCCTCGACCGCGTGCAGCCACGCCGAGCGCGTCGGGAGCCAGGCGAGGTCGCGGAGATGCCCGCCCGGCTCGGCCTGGCGCTCGTGGACGGTCACGCTGTGGCCACGGGCGGCGGCCGTCGCAGCGGCGCGCAGCCCTGCCGGGCCGGCACCCACCACGACCACCCGCTTCGGCGACGCCGCTGGCTCGAGCGAGCCGGCACCCCAGTAGGCCTCCCGTCCGGTCGACGGGTTGACGACGCATGCGACCTCAACGCCCCGAAGGGCGCGCCCGACGCAGACGTTGGCGCCAACGCAACGCGTGGTCTCGGCGGCCTCCCCTTGACGCGCCTTGCGGACGAGGTGCTGATCCGCGAGGTGGGCCCTCGTCATCCCGACGACGTCAGCCGCGCCGTCGGCGACGGCCTGCGCGGCCATCGCGAGACTCACGACACGCCCCGCGACGAACACGGCTGCGCGGTCGCCGACGACGCGCTTGGCCCGCAGCCCGAACGGCAGCGAATAGCCCTCGGGGATGTTCATCGGCGAGATCGTCAGGTGGCCCGAATGGGGCGCGCCGATCGAGAGGTCGAAGAAGTCGAAGATGCTCCCGGAGGCGAGCACCTCGAGCTGGCGCTCGGTGTCCTCGGGCGTGATCCCGGCCTCGCCGATCGCCTCGTCGTAGGTGAGCGCGATCCCGACCGGGAAGTCGTCGCCCACCTCGGCGCGGATTGCCCGCCCGAGCTCGAGCGCGAGCCGGCAGCGGTTCTCGACGGTTCCCCCGTATCCGTCGGTGCGCCGGTTGTAGAACGGGCTCAGGAACTGCCCGACGAGCCAGCCGTGCGCGCCGTGCACCTCGACCCCGTCGAGGCCTCCCGCCTTCACGAACCCGGCCGACCGCGCATGATCGGCGGCGAGCCGGGCCAGGTCGGCGTCGTCGAGTGGGAGCGGCGGCTCGCCGTCGGGCGCCGGGACGCGCGAGGGCCCGCGAAGCACCCCCCATCCCTCGAGGCCGCCCGTACTGTCTCCCTTGGCGCCGCCCGCGACGAGCTGGGCGAAGAAGCGCGTCTCGTACGGCTCCAGCACCGCGGCCAGCGCCAGGTAGCGCTCGACCTGCCGCTCGTCATAGGCCCGGATCGAGCGTGGAAACGGGGTGTCGGAGAGCGGCGAGGCGGTGAGCTGCTCGCTGAAGAGGAGGCCCACTCCGCCCCGGGCGCGCTCGCGGTAGAAGGCGAGGTGGCGGTCGGAGATGAGCCGCTCCCGGCCGTACTGGAGGGTCGTCGCCGTGCACATCACCCTGTTCGGGAGGGTGACCCCGCGGAGCTTGAGGGGCTGCCAGAGCGGCTGGAGGTCGACGTCCGAGGGCAAGCAGCACGCATCATGCAACACGACAGCCCCGTTTTGCACCAGCACCTCCCTCGTGCTCCCGCGGAGATCGGATACCCAGACCTGCCTCTCTCGCGAGCGTCCGCAACCGCGGGACGATCCGCGGGAACATCAGTTGCTGAGGTAGCCGCGGAAGAACGAGCCAACGAGCCTACGATCGACCGAACTCGGCGGGGAGCTCACTGATCAAGGTATGGCGGACTTCGGCAACGCGACCGTCGCCCACGGTGTAGAGGCTGAGGCCGCGGAACTCGGAGCCATTCGGCAGGTGTCCGGTCCACGCGGCGGCGACAGTGGTCTCACTGGCGACCAAGGCCTCGATGTCGTATCGGATCACGCCCCCGGCGAACTCGACGGCCTGCTCGTAGTCATCCCGGGCACCCTTCGGCCCCCGACCCGGGGGCGTGTGGCCGTAATCGACGTAATCCGGTGAGACTATCTCGGCGAACTGATCCGGTCGGCCCTCGCTATAGGCGGCGAAGTACGCCCGAACGGTCCCTTCTGGTGTCATCGTGTTCACTCCTTTCTCGCCGCAGTGCCGGAAGCGGACTTGCATGCGACGGGTCGCCGCACGATCCCCCAATGCCAATCAGGAGACTCATCGATCCTCAGACGGTCGCGTCGAGTATCCACGTCAGAACCTCCCGATCACGCATGCAATCGCGCAGCGTGGCGTGGCATTTGCTGCTCACAACGTGATCACGGTCTTGCCGGTCACGGGCCGGGTCGAGCTCAGCGCGGCGGGCACTTCCTCCAGGGAGATGCGAGTGATCGGCGGGGCGACGATGCGCCCGTCGGCGACCGCTTCTGCGACGCGCTCGAGGAGCTCGCTCGACATGGGCAAGGCGAAGTTGAGGCCGGTGATCCCGATTTGACCGAGGTCCGCTTCATTGGCGACGTATTGAGTTGTTATCGCGGTGCCGCCCGATCGCACCACGGGCGCGAGCGCGGCGAAGCCGTCGGCGTCGCTCACCAGGTCGATAAGGGCGTCGATGCCGTCGGGGTATGCCTGTCGTACCGCGTCGGACAGCGAGACCTGTGTGTGATCGATGGTCTCGATCGCACCGTAAGAGCGCATGCGCTCGGCTTCCGGGGCGCGTACGTTCGCGATCACCTTTCCGCCGGCGTTCACGGCGAACTGAGTAGCGAACGAGCCGACGCCGCCGCCCGCGCCGATGATCAACACTGTCTTGGCCGTCAGCGGCTCGAGCAACTCCACTAGGGCAAGCCCGGACCCGCCCGCCGTCGGCAGCGCAGCGGCGATGACGTCATCGAGCTCAGCGGGAACCTTTGCCAGCGGCGCCTCCTCGCTAACGGCGACGTACTCGGCGTAGGTTCCCGCCGAGCCGAGAGGGGCGATCAGCAGCTGCCCGAACAGGTCGTCGCCGACGGAGAATCTCGACGCTCCTTCGCCCAGCTTCTCGACCACGCCGGCGCAGTCGGCGCCGAGCACCATCGGGAACGTCGCCGGCATCGGCTTCCAGTCACCCGAGGCGAGCGTGCGGTCCATGGGGTTCATCCCGGCGTCTCGCAGCTTGAGCAGAACCTGTCCCGCTCCCGGCTCCGGCATCGGCACCTCAGCGATCGCCGGAGTAGCTCCGTATTCACTGACCGTGATTGCGCGCAAGTTTGGCCTCCTCCCGCTAGCACTTGAGCGATGAATGATGGCTCATGCAGCAACGTCTCCCGTCGACTGAGCAGGCTGCCGGTGCGACAGATCAAGAAAACGTGTTGCGACTTATCGGTCGTACCCGCGAATAGTCCAACCAGGACGTGACCGGCAATGTCGTACGGATGACGGCCTTGCCGTGGACGCCGCCACGGCGAAGCACAGGGCGTCTCATGCGCCGCCAAACTCGACGACGCGACTGGAACGGCCGCGGGTTCCGGTCCGATCTCACTCCGGCCTCGGCAACGATTCCGGCACGGTCGGGCGTGGGCCGGCAGCATTGTCTTGCCGCCGGCCCACCCTTACCGATGCGAGGTAGCTAGGCCAGCGCGGCGCATTGGCCGCTCGCCTTCCCGCGCACGGTGTTCGGTTGGCCGTTGTCGGTCGGGTCGGCGCTGTTGGCCACGCAGGACAAGGGAGCGGCGATGGTGTTCGCGGCGACCACTGCCGGCGAGCCGCCGTTCCCGATCAGAGCGACCGCACCGGAGATCGTGTTCGCGCCGAGTTCGGTGCTGCCGGCGTTGCCCGTGATCGTCACCGGACCCTTGATCAGATTGCCGCCGCATGGGGGCGAGCTAGCGGCGTTGGCCGAGCCGATCTGTACTGAGCCACCGGTGCCGCTTACTGAGACCGGTCCGGCGATCGTGCTGTCGCACACTGTGACCTGGGCGGCACCGTCGGCGTGAAGCGTCCCGTGGAGCGTCGCACCAGTGAGGATGACGGCCGCGCCCGCCGAAACCGATACCGGCCCCGCAACACTCCCGCCGTTGATGCAGGTGATTCCAGCGGCGATGTGGAGCGGGCCCGGAACGGCGCCGGTGATGGTTTGCGTGCAGGGTTCGTCTACCGTGAGGGTTCCCTGCAACGTCATGTTCGAGTCGAAGTTGCTTCCCTGAAGCATGAATCCGTACGTGTCCCCTGCCTGAACGGAAAGGGTCACGCTACCGCTGTAGGTGAAGCCCCCGGACGGGGGCGTACAACAGTCCACCGGCCCAGCGTTGACGAGACTCGTCGTGGTCGTCGACGTCTCATGGGTGACATAGGCTTCGAGGCCGACCGTGACCGCGAAGAACGCGTTGAAGCCCGTGTAGTCATAGGTCAGGCTCACCGTTCGCGTGGTGCTTGCAGTGGTCGAGAAGTTCCAAGAACCGCTGAACTCCCCGAGATCCTGATACTGGAACACCGCCGGTCCCGCTGACCCGTCGGACACGACGGTGGTTGTTCCCGAGCCCGATCCGGCCCAGGGATGATCCACTGGATTGCTCAACGCGGGCTGCACGGCGACTGCTGCGAGCACCAACGTCAGCAGCATGCCCAGGCCCAACCGTAACGAAGGTCGTTTCATTCCCCGACTCCCCTCTTAGTTTGTGGCTGCTCGTCTTCGTTGTCTCCGACTCACCCAGGCGATTTCCACCCGGGGCCGCGAATACCGCAGACGTGCACTGCCACAGACGTGCGCCTGTAACCGTAGTCGGCTAACCGGCTTTGTCAACTATCCAGCGACGGGCAGTCCACGGGGGATGCACTCCGAGGCGGTCGGTCGGGTTGAAAGCAGAACCGGCCTTACGGTGTTGCCCCAGAGGATTGCGGGGCCGACGATCCTATTCTGGGCACAGCCGATCGAGTACGAGGTGTCCCCCCGCTTATCCGGGGAAGCGGTAGACGCGTGCGTTGTGGGGCGCGAATGGGCTGGGGTCGGTGAAGGCACCGCGGGTCACGTTGACCGGGCGTGCCGGGTTGCCTCCGGGGTGGGCTAGTACCGTCCCTTGGTCGATTCCTGCTGGGAGGCCGCTGAAGCGGATGCGGCCGCTGGCCGAAGGGCTTTTTCTGACCGCGATCAGGTAGAGGACGCCGTCGGCAGTGCGGGCGCTGAGGGCGATGTCGGGGGCGTTGGCGATGATCGTGAGCTCGGCCTGCGGCGCGAGCAGGGCGCGGCGGTGGTCGGCGTCGCTGAGCTCTTCGAGCAACGGCCGCTGCGCGTTTCTCCAGTACGTCCAGTTCCAGCCGCGTGCTCGGTCCGCGGCGTTCATCGCTGCTTTCACGTGGCCGCCGAAGAAGAAGAGGCCGCGCGCGCCGTTGATGATCGCGTCGTAGGCCATGAAGCGCGCTTGTTGCAGGGTCGGGAACACGATCGGGTGGGGTGGCAGGGTGCCGGTCCAGGCGATCTGGAGCGTTGTCCAGATCGCTTTCTGGGTTGAGGCTTTGGCGATGAGCGAGGTCATGTCGCCGACGACGCTGATGTCGGTGTTGACGGGCGGTCCGCCCGCGTGCGCGCCGGGTGGGATCGGGTAGATGTCGATCCCGTGCACGTCGCAGGCGGCGGCGTAGGGACGGACGGCGGCGATCGTGAGCGGTTTGTCGGGGCTCTGCGGTGTCGGCCCGGGTCCCCGCGGCGCCTCGATGATCACGACGGGGTGGTTCGGATCGACCTGTTTCAGGTGCTGGTAGACGGCGACGCAACCGGCAGCCGGAACGTGGGCGTGGGCCGGCTCGTCGGATCCTTTCCAGGCGCCGAGGCCAGGATGACCCTTGAACGTGTTGACGACCTGGTCGAGCAGGGGCTGCTGAGAGAGATCGTTGTCGACGCCGGCCAGCGCGAGCCAGAGCTGGAGCCCGTGCGCTGGAGCGGCGTCGAGCTGCTCCCCGACCGCGACCAGCTGCTCGTCGAGCCCGGCCTTCGTCCAGATGGTGTAGTTGCGAACGAGGTTGGTGCCGGCGCTTGCGACCGCTGCCCAGGCGTCTTGGCCGTTGGGTGCGGTAGCGCCGAGCGGGGGTGGATCCGACAGCCCGAGCGGGAACACGGGCCGGCCGTTCACTAGCAGGTTCCCGGTCGCCGGGTCGATCGTGCTTGGCGTCATCGGGGTCCCTCCGCTCGGAGTGCTTGCGCCTGCTCGGCCTGAAGGGTAGTAAGGCGGTGGTGAGCTACGGGTGGCCGGTGATTCCGTTCGCGAAGCACCATCCGGTGCGGGGCTTTTTCGGCGACCCCCGGATCGGCGATGCGGGCGGGACGTCGTTCCACTTCGGCATCGATGTGTCCGTGCCCGACGGGACGCCGGTCTACTCCGTCGTCGCCGGGACTGTGCACCTGGACGTCGCCGGCGGCCGACAGAACATCGCCGTGACGAGTCCCGTTGTGACGCATGGCTATTGGCATCTCCTTCCGGCCGTCGCGAGTGGACAGCACGTGGATCAGGGCGGCCTGCTCGGACACGTCGCACCGACATGGGGCCACGTCCACTTCGCCGAGCGCACACCCGGCGGCCCGTACCTGAACCCGCTGCGCCCGGGGGCGCTCGCGCCGTTCGCGAAGCACGAACCGCCGTCGGTCGACCGCGTTCTCGCGGAGCGCAACGGGCACCCGCTCGATCCCAACGCGCTCACCGGGATCGTCGACCTGATCGCCGAAGCACACGACACGACGCCGATCCCACCGCTTGCGCCATACACCCACATGCCGGTGACACCGGCGCTCGTGCGCTGGCGGCTCGTCGCGCACGCGACCGAGATCGTCCACTGGACAACCGTCGCCGACTTCCGCACCACCCTGCCCGCCAACTCTCTCTACGACACCGTCTACGCGCACGGCACAACGCAGAACCATCCGCCGAAAGCGGGGCTCTACCGCTTTCAGCTCGCCGCCGCGTTCGACACGCGCGCCCACCCCGACGGCAGCTATCGACTCGACGTGGAGGCCGCCGACAGCCGCGGCAACAACACACGAGGCCACCTCACGATCCAACTCGCCAACACCGAGACGTAGCCTCCACCCGCGTCAGCCGAGTCGCGTTTCCGTCGTGGTTCACGGAAGTGGTCGTGACCCGGACGGTCCAGATGCTGATCGTCGGCGGCACGGACGGCTCACGTCATCTCCGGGCCAACCTGCCGCAGGCGACGGTGCAGGGGCGCTCAGTAGCTGTCCGGTTCTCTCCCCTTTGAACATGTTTGCCGGACCGTTCCACTCGGTAGCCAAGATGTAAAGCGTCTGTCGATTCGCCCCGCCGAGCGCACAGGCGAACGCACCGCGGTCGAGGTCGACCGTGTCGAGGGTCTCACCCCCTTCGCGAACCCGAACGCAACGCTTGTTCGGCACGTCGGCATACCAGACGGCGCCTTCGGCATCGATGCAGATTCCGTCCGGTGCCCCGTCGCCAAGCGCTGCCCAGACACGACGGTTCGCGAGACTGCCATCTTCGGCGATGTCGTACGCGGTCAACTGGTTGGCGTAGGACTCCCCCACGATCAAGGTCTGGTTGTCGCCGCTCACCGCCATCCCGTTGGGAAATGCAAGCCCATCAGCGACCAGCCTGGCCGCCCCGTCCGGCGTCACCAGCACGACACCGCCCGGGGCGTACGGCTCACCGGCCATCAGGTCGAAGCCGCCCCCGTTGACATATGCATTGCCGCGGCCGTCCACGACGAGCTCGTTGCCGGCGGCCGGATCAGAACCCTGACGGAGGTCGGCATATACCTCGAGCGAACCGTCTGCGTCCCGCAGGAGCAACCGACCCCTGCTCGCGTCGACGACAAGCATCCGCCCATCCGGCAGCCAGTCGACACAGAGCGGAAACGACGAGCCCCGGTACATGACCTCGGTCGATCCATCGAGATCGACTGCGACGACCTCTTGCGTTCCCCAGTCCGAGAACCAGAGCCGGCCGCCATGCCAACGCGGCTGCTCTCCGAAGACGATCCCGCCCACAACCACCTCGGGCACCCGCATCATGCTCCTCCCCTCAGTTCACCAAGCAAGACATCTTGGCGATCCGGGCCGCGCGACGCAGGACACGCCGAAAAGGCCACGCCGTCGCACTTATGCGGCGTCTATCAGCGTGCAGATGAGCGTAATGGCGTCCGTGTCGCCGAGGAGTTGGGCTCGAACGAGTGATTTCCAGGTGCTGAACGCGATTGCGTGTCCGATTGCTGCGTGTGTGCGGCGGCGGCCCGTGCCGCGGTTCTTGCGTCCGTGCATGAGGGTGCTCCGCATGGCTTCGAGATAGCCGTGGAATGCGGCGAATCGCTCCTGGACGAGCGATACGGTCGTCTCGTCGCGGAAGAGGTTGTCGAGCATCGCCTCGTTGCGGCGGTAGAAGCCGTAGAGCTCGCCGAGCGCGACGTGTAGGCGTTGTCCGGGATCTTTGATCGCGGTGAATGTGCTCAGGTCGGGTGCGGGGTTCGCGGCCGTCCAGTGCGCGGTGCAGGCGTCGAAAAGAGACGCTTCGTCGCGGAAGTGGCGGTAAACGGTCGAGCGTCGGACGCCGGCGTGGTCGGCGACCGCGCTGACCGAGGTCCGTGCGGGGCCGAGGGTGCCGTGGAGCGCGACGGCGCTTTGAGTGATCCGCAGCCGCGTCTGTTCTTGCGTCTCGGCGCGGCGCTGCATCCGGTAGGAACGATTTTGATCAGTCATAGGTGTCCTTTGAATATTGACACACGCTCCGGCACCTGTAGAGTCGACGCGACACCATTGTCCAATGAAATGAGTCGATGATGGAAACCGCTACTACGCGGGTGCTGGGTTCGAGCGACGGGAAAGCTGGGTTCCTCGGGAGCATCGGGGTTCGGTCATGATCGACGGCGAGATTACGGCCGGCGGGTTCTCCCTGGTCGAGCACCCGATGTCGGGACACGCCCTCGCCGCTCCGCTCCACCGCCACCTACGCGAAGACGAATACAGCTATGTGCTCGAGGGCCGGATGGGCGCCCTCCTCGGCGACGACGTCTTGGAAGCCGGCCCCGGTGATCTCGTCTCCAAGCCGCGCGGGGAGTGGCACACGTTCTGGAACGCCGGGCCGGAGCCGTGCAGGATCCTCGAGCTGATCGTCCCGCCGGCTTCGAACGTTTCTTCGCAGAACTCGTCGAGCTCGGCGGCGTGACACACGCGGACCCGGCCACTCTCGCGGAACTCTGCGAGCGCTACGCCCTTGAAATGGATCCCGCGAGCATTCCCGACCTCGTCAAGCGCTTCGGCGCGCGCTTCCCAGCCGAGCCGCTCCCAGCCTGAAGACCGGTCGTCGCTGTACCGGCGGATCCTGCAGCGCTTCCATCGTTCGGATGCGTCGGATGGCCACCACACAACTCGAGGAGACGAGCACGATGACCCCACCCAGCACAGCGCCATACCGTCGATACTTCTGGTTCACCGCCGGGATCGTGGTGGCAGCCGCAGTCACAAGCTCCTTCGCCGGCGCAGCGCTCGCGCGCACACAGAGCTCGCCATGCGGATTCGTGGTGAAAGCCGCGCCGTGGTCGTTCAAGGGCCAGAAAGGAACCGCCTACACCGTCGTCGCCGAAGGAGGCGCGAGTTGCTCGACGGCGCGCGCCTGGGTGCCCCGCCTCACCCACGAACACGCCGCCTTCGACCTTGTCTCAGTACCCACGGGCTGGCACTGCTCAACCACAGGCGGCATCACAACCGGCCTCACCCCCGCCGGACAGTGCACAACCCCCGCCGGCGGAATCGTCGAATGGCTACCCAAACTGAAATGACAAACGACATCGGCCGCATTCACCTGAACCTGTGCAGATGCAGGCGGGCGAAAGTCTCTGGCACGCGTTCAGGGTTACCCAGTGCCAGGCGGTTGGTTGATGCTGCTGGATCGGGACGGTTCAGGCCGGGGCCGTCGCCCCAGCGAAGGTCCTGAAGTTCTCAGATGTCGCTCGTTGGCGTCGTCAGCCTGCGATGACGCGGCGGGCCATGAAGACGCAGACTGCTGCGGCGACGAGCGCGATGATCGGCAGCGTTGCGCCGATTACACCAACGACCGCCAACACAAGCCCAACGACTCCGATCAGCCCAGTTACGACGCCTCCGATCGTGAACTGGTACAGCCGACGCTCCCGGACCCGCCGCGGCATGTAACTCCCGCGCTTCTGAAGATCGCTCACGTTTCGAGGGTAGCGCGGCTGACGTCGACGGCGCCTGAAGGTCGATCGGGAAGCGCTGCTCAGGCGTACCTGGCGCACGCTCGCTCGAGTTGGTGGCCTAGGGGACTCGCTGCCGAGTCGACGGCGTTAGCCTCCTGTCGTGAGCGAGCAGCTTGACGATCGTGAGCATGCGGTTAGGCCGCTCGAGTTGTTCTTCGATCTCGTGTTCGTGTTCGGGTTCACGCAGGTCACCACGGTTCTCTCGCGTAATCCGACCTGGAGCGGCCTCGGGCACGGGCTCCTGATTCTCGCGACCCTCTGGTGGGCGTGGACCGCCTACGCCTGGTTGACCAACACCGTCGATCCCGATGTCGGCGCGGTCTGGGGGGCGATGCTGGTTGCGATGGGTGCGATGTTCGTTGCGGCGCTGGCCGTGCCTGACGCGTTCGGGCGGCACGGCGTCGTTTTCGGGATCGCTTTCCTGATCGTCAACCTGATGCATGTGACGCTGTACGCGCTCGTGGCACGGGGCGATCGGGATCTGTTGGCGGCGATCTTCCGATACGCACCCGGGGCACTGTCGGGCGCGGCGCTCATCCTGGCGGCAGGGTTCGTCCACGGCGGGCTCAAGCCCATCCTCTGGCTGGCCGCTCTCGTAATCGGGCTCTTCGGGCCGCTCCTCGGCGGCGCCAGCGGCTGGAACATCCAACCTGCGCATTTCGTCGAGCGTCACGGCCTGATCGTGATCATCGCGATCGGCGAGTCCTTGATCGCGATCGGCCTCGGGGAAGGGCTCAGCGGACTCAGCACCGGCGTGATCGTCGCGGCCGTGCTCGGGTTCGTGGTCGCGACATCGTTTTGGCTGGCCTACTTTGACCTCTTACCGATCCGCGTCGAGCGGATGCTCGCCGACCGAAGCGGCAGGGAGCGCACCACGCTCGCCCGCGATATCTATAGCTACCTGCATCTACCGATGGTGGCGGGCATCGTGCTCTTCGCCTTCGCGATGAACTCGACACTCGCCCACGTCGACAAGGAGCTCGGCACGATCCCGGCGCTCGGGCTCTGCGTCGGCCCCGCGCTCTACCTCTTCTCCTTCGTGGCAATCCGCGTGCGGGTAGTGCACACCGTTGGCCGTGGCCGTCTAATCGCCGCGATCGCCTGCGCCCTGCTGTTACCCGTCGCCCTCGTCGTGCCCGCGCTGGTCGCTCTCACCCTCGTGACCGCCGTCTGGGTCGGACTCCACACCTACGAGCTCATCTGGTGGCGCGAGGCACGCGCAACGACACGCGCACAGCATCTACCGGCCTCAGCCCGCTGACCAGATCAGCGTCGCGGCTGAACGCCAACGGGCGCGGACCTGGCAGGGCTCGGGCGCCCCTGAGGTCGGTCCGGCGTGACCTCGGGCCGAGAAATACGTCCTCATCCCGAGACGTTTGAGTAGTCAAGTAACTCAACGACGAGGAGTGAGTACGTCATGTCTACGCTCGAATTCGGTCTCGATACCTTCCTGCCGGTCACCGTCGACCGGTCCGGCCGGTCGGTCAGCGGCGACGAGGCGATCCGCAACGCCGTCGAAGAGGCTGTGCTGGCGGAGGCGGTCGGGATCGACTCCTTCAACATTGGCGAGCACTACCGCACCGAGTTCATGGACTCGGCGGCCCCGGTCGTGCTCGCCGCGATCGCCGGCCGCACCGAGCGGATCCGGCTCGGCACCGCGGTCACGGTGCTGAGCACGCAGGACCCGGTGCGCCTCTACACCGACTTCGCCAGCCTCGACGCCGTCTCGAACGGCCGAGCGCAGCTGATCGTCGGCCGCGGCTCGCTGACCGAGTCGTTCCCGCTCTTCGGATTCGACCTGGCGGACTACGAGCAGCTGTTCGAGGAGAAGCTCGATCTGCTGGTGCGCCTGCTGCGCGAGCAGCCCGTGACCTGGTCGGGGCAGTTCCGGTCGGCGCTCGAGGACCAGTTCGTGAGCCCGCCGATCCCCGCGGGACACATCCCGACCTGGGTCGGCGTCGGTGGCAGCCCCCAGTCGGTCGTGCGCGCCGCGCGCTTCGGCCTGCCACTCATGCTGGCGGTCATCGGCGGGAACCCCGATCGGTTCGCGCCGTACGTCGAGCTCTACAACCGCTCGCTCGAGCAGCACGGACAGCCGCAGCTGCCGGTCGGGCTGCACACGCTCGGGTTCGTCGGAGCCACGGACGACGAGGCCGTCGAGGTGCAGTGGCCCTATTACAAGGAGCAGTTCGAGTGGGCGGCCCGCGAGCGCGGCTGGCGACCTCCGAGCTACGAGCAGTTCCTGGCCGAGGTCGACCACGGCTCGATGTACGTCGGCTCGCCCGACACCGTCGCCAACCGGATCGCCAGGGTCGTCCGCACGCTCAGCCTCAGCCGCTTCGACCTGCATTACGCGATCGGACGCGTCCCGCACGACCAGCGCATGACCATGATCGAGCTCTTCGGCCGCGAAGTCATTCCCCGCGTCCGCGACCTGGTTGGGGAAGCTCCCGAAGCGGACGCCGCGCGAGCGGCCGGGGTCGGGAGCTGACGATGGCGGTCGTCTTCGCGGAGCATCCAGCGGGGGCACGCACCGCCGAAGCTGAGGATCTGCGCCTCGGGATCGTCGGCGCGGGCAAGTTCGGCACCACGGTCGCCCGCGCCGCCGTCGCAGCCGGCTACGACGTCGCCGTCTCGGGATCCGGGCCGGCCGACGAAATCGCGCTCACCATCGAGGTTCTCGCCCCCGGCGCGCGTGCAGCCACGACCGCGGAGGTCGTACACCAAGCAGACGTGATCGTCCTGGCCGTCCCCACGCACCGCTTTCGCGAGCTCGCACCCGAGCTGTTCGCCGACAAGATCCTCATCGACGCGATGAACTACTGGCAGCCGGTCGACGGCGACGACCCGGAGCTGACCACCGCGTCGAACGGCACCAGTTCCGTCGTGCAGGAGCGCTTCCACGATGTGCGGGTCGTGAAGAGCCTCAACCAGCTCAGCTATCACCAGCTCGAGGAGAACCGGCGTACCAAAGGAGCACCCGACCGCATCGCGCTCGGCGCGGCCGGTGACGACCCCGAGGCCGTAACGAGCGTCATGCGGCTCATCGACCGCCTGGGCTTCGACCCAGTCGACGCCGGATCGCTCGCGAACGGCGTGGCCCTGGAGCCCGACGGCTCACCCGTCGCCATCACCTACACAGCCCAACAGCTCTCGAAGCTCGTGTCCCGCTGAGCAGGCAGACGGCGCCGGCATCATGGCGCGCCGTCACTCGTGCCGAACCGATCACCGCGGCACGCCTCGATCTAGTCCTCGGGGGCGTAGTGACCCCTTATGTGGCAAGGATGATCACGGTCGCGGAGCCCGGGTGCCGCCGCGTCACTTCCCGCCGACGCCCATCAGGCCCTGGATCAGCGCACGCCGCGCAAACAGGTACACGACCAGAATCGGGATGATCGAAAGGACCACGGCGGCGCAGATCGCTGGAGCGTCGATCGAGCTGACGGTCTGAAAGTCGTACAGGCCCAGCGTGAAGACGCGCACGTGAGCCGACTGCGTCAGGATGAGCGGGAGCAGAAAGCCGTTCCATGCGTTCAGCGCGGAGAAGACGATGATCGTCGCCAGGCCGCCTCGCGCCAGCGGCATCACGAGATAACGAAATGTGTGCCAACTCGACGCGCCCTCCAACGCCATTGCCTCGTACAGCTCACCGGTGATGTCGCGAATGCTCCCCGTCATGATGATGATGGAGATGGGCAGTGAGAACGCCGCGGTTGGGAGGATCACCGCGAGCAGCGTGTCATAGAGTCCCGCCCTGCTGATGAGGAAGTAGAGCGGGACGATCACCGCCTGGATCGGAACAGCCAAGCCCATGAGAAACACCCGGAACACCACTGTCACCGTCCGGCCGCGGTTGCGAACGATCGCGAAGGCGACCGGAGGCACGAGCACCACCACGATCAACACGACCGCGGCGGTGATGATGCCGGTGTTCAGGAAGAACCTCAGGAACCCGCTGTGAATCACCTTTGCGAAGTTGGAGGAGGTGACGTGCGTGGGGATCGACAGCGGACCGGAGGAGTCGTAGTCGGGCTGCGTCTGCAGGGACGCCTTCACGAGGACATACACAGGTGCGAGCACGATCAGGAGCCAGCAGGCCGTCAGCGCGCCCGCCAGATAGTTGGGACGCCGCGTCGTCACATACCCTCCTGGGTGCTGCGCATCTTGTCCCACCCGGAGACCCGCACGATGATCAGCGAGATGATCGTCGTCACGACGACGAGGAGAACGGCGATCACACTCGCAGCGCCGAACTGGAACTGCTGGAAACCCTTGATGTACATGTAGTACGAGGTCGACGTCGTCGAGACGCCCGGACGACCCGAGGTCAGGATCAGGATCGTGTCGAAGGTCGTAACGGTGCCGACCAGAATCAGGACGACCGACGTGATGATCGTGTTGCGCAGCTGAGGCAGCGTGATGCTGACGAACTGCCGGACCCGTCCAGCTCCGTCCATCGCAGCAGCCTGATAGAGCACCGTGGGAATCGCGCGCGCTCCCCCCTGATAGATCAACGTATGAAACGGCGTCCACTGCCACAGCCCGACGAAGGTCAACACACCGATCGCGGTCCGCGGATAGCTGAAGAGATAGCCGTGCCCGAACAGGGAGTTCCCGAACAGCCAATGCAGCTCGCTCGGTAGCCCGTAGTACGGGTCGAGGAGCGAAAGCCAGACGATCGAGATGGCAGTCGCCGACATCAGAAGCGGAACGAAGTAGAGCGCAGACAGGAACGCCCGGTTTCTCTGGTGTCCGGCCGCCCAGACGCCGAGCAAGAGGCTCACCGGCGTCTGCGTGATGACCGCGAGAACGGTCAGGATCGCAGTCACCTTGAAGCTGTTGATCAACACCGAGTCATGGAACAGCGCGGTCCAGTTCCCTGTGCCGACCCAGTGGGGCGACGCGAGTGCATCCCAGCTCGTAAACGAGAGCCACACGACCACGCCCAGGGGCACGATCGCGCAGACTGCGTAGAACGCGATTGCAGGGAGCGCCCAAAGGAAGCTCGGGCGGCCGATCCTCAAGCCGCCCGAGCCCTTCGTCCGCCCGCTCTCGGAAGCGAGCGCTGCCATGGTCGATCGACCCTAACCCGCCGGAGTCAATCCCGCCATCGCCGACGCGAACGCGCCCGCATCAAGGTTGTCGAAATAGTTCGCAACCGTGGTATGGATCGTGTTCGAATCGGTCTGCGGCCACGCCTGGTCCCAGGACAGCTGAAAGGCCGGCGCCTTCTTGATCAACCCGAACTGGTATTTCAGATAAGACGCGGTCGTGCCGCTGATCAGGCCCGGCGTGCTCGTGGTCGTCGTCAGGTTGCCGAGCGCCAGCTCCTTCTTGACGAACGTCGGCGTGTACATCACGGTCAGGAAGTCCGCCACCGCCTGCGGGTACCGCGTGCTTCTCAGCACCGAGTAGTAGTTCTCGGTGTTACCGGCGAGGTCGTTGAGGTTGCCCTTCCCGCCCGGGATCGACGGGAATGCGGTGTATCCGAGACCGCTGGCCGCGAACGTCGCCGACTGGGACTGAAGCGTGGAGTAGTCCCACGAGCCCATGAGCTCGAACGCCGCCTGGCCGCCGATCATCAACTGCGCGGTCTGGTTCTTCGTGAAGTACACCGAATCCCAACTCTTGGACGGTCCAAACCCACCAGCGTTGATCAACTGGGCGAGGTCGGCGAGCGCCTTGTTGCTCGCGGCCGTCTTCCAGAGAGACGACTGCCCGGCGAGCGCGTTGGTCACGAAGCTCGGACCGGCGACGCGGTCGTACAGGTACTCGAACCACATCAGGGTCGGCCACTGGTCGGCGCCGCCGAGTGCGATCGGCACCTGAACGCCACCGCTCTTCAACGTCGCTACGTCGCTCAGCAGGTCCGCCCAGGTCGTGGGCGGCGTCAGGTGGTTCGCAGCAAGGACAGACTTGTTGTAGAAGAGCATGACCGGCTGGGTGCCGCGCATCGGGATCCCGTAGTAGCTATTGCCGATCTTGGCGGCGTTCAGGATCGACGGCAGGAAGCTCGTCTTGAGTTTCGGGTTGGCCTTCATGAAGCCGTTCAGCGGCAGCAGCAGCCCGGCCTTCTGGAACTGCGTGATCGAGCCGCCACCCCAGTTGAAGAAGACATCGGGGGCGTTGCTGCTACCCATCAGTCGTCTGCAGCTTGGTCTGGTAGTCGGCCCCGGGGATCGTCTGCAGAACGGCCTTGACCTTCTTCCCCTCCGCCGTCTTGTTGTAGGTATCGACGGCGTACTGCTCGACAGGGCTCTGCGCGTCGCCGTAGGCCAGAACTACGATCTTGTTCGCCGGCCGACTGCTCGCCGCGGCGTTCGTGGCACCGCTGCTGCCGGCGCCGAAGGCAGCGAACAAGCCGGCGGCCGTCAGGGCGAGCGTCGTGGTCGCGGCACCTCGCCGCAACCAGGTGCGAGAAAGTGACATCTTGGCTCTCTCCTCTCCGATTCCTCGGAATGTTTTTCAGTTCTCAGACGAAAGCCGGACGGCTTTTGTTGGCTCTCGGGCGCGAGCGTATCGCGATCGTGACCGTTCGTCAACCGTTATCGATACCGTTATCGAGAACGATCTCTAGTATCGTCCCCAACCATGAGCGAGCGCAAGAAGCACGGCCGCGTGACGATCGGCGACGTCGCCGCGCAGGCGGGGGTTTCGGTCGCGACGGTCTCGAAGGTGATCAACGACCGCTACGGCGTCGCCGAGGACACCTCCGCCAGGGTGCGCGCCGTGATCGACGCGCTCGGCTACCACGCGAGCCTCGTCGGTCAGAGCCTCCGCAGCCGGCGCACTAAAGTGATCGGCGTGCTTGTGCGCGACGTCGAGCCCTTCAGCGCCGAGCTGCTCAAGGGAGTCGCTCGCGGGATCCGCGATACGGGCTACGAGCTCGTCGTGTTCTCCGGCTGCGGGCAGGCCGCCGACCAGGCCGGCTGGGAACGGCGCTACCTCTCGAGGATCAGCGGCACGCTCGCAGACGGCGTCATCCTCGTCACGCCGGGCAGCATCGACGAGACGTTCGGCACGCCCGTCGTCGCGGTCGACCACAACGTCCAGTCGTCGAACCTGCCGACGGTCGATTCGGAGAACCTGAAGGGGGCGGTCGCTGCGACCGAGTACCTGCTCGGGCTCGGTCATCGACGTATCGGGTTCCTCGCCGGACGCCCCGACCTCGAGTCGGCGCGCCTTCGCGAACGCGGGTACCGTGAGGCGCTGGCGGTCGCCCGCATCGACGTCGACGAAGCCCTCATCCAGACCGGCGGCTACGACGCAGCAACGGCGACCGAGCCGGCCCGCTGGCTGCTCGAGCTCGACCCGCGTCCGACGGCGATCTTCGCGGCGAACGATGTCACGGCGCTCGAGACGATGGCGGTCGCTCGCTCGCTCGGGCTGCGCGTTCCGGAGGATCTGTCGGTCATTGGCTTCGACAACGTCCCCGAGTCGGCGCTCGGCGACCCGCCGCTCACGACCGTCGAGCAGCCGATCCGGCAGATGGGAACCGATGCCGTGCGGCTCCTGCTCGAGTTGCTCGAGGATCCTTCGCTTCCTCCGGCGCGTGTGATCCTGCCGACGCGCGTTGTCGTCCGTCAGTCGTGCAGTGAACCCGCCGAACACGCATGACAACCGCCGCGCGCGAATCTGCGACTTACCTCGACGAGACCAAGTCGGTCGCCGAGCGGGTCGATGACCTGCTCGGCCGGATGACGCTCGACGACAAGCTCGGTCAACTCGGAAGTGCCTGGAGCTTCGAGCTGGCGGCGAACGGGACGTTTTCGCCTGACCGTGCCGAGCAACTTGCCCGGCACGGCCTCGGACAGGTGACGCGCGTCGGCGGCGCGAGCGGTTACGAGAGCGGCGACGCAGCGCGCTTCGCGAACGCCGTGCAGCGCTATTTGATCGACGAGACGCGGCTCGGGATCCCCGCGATCGTGCACGAGGAGATCTGCTCGGGTCTGATGGCTCGCGGGTCGACGGTCTTTCCACAGGCGATCGGCGTCGCTAGCACGTGGGAGCCCGAGCTGTCGGCGGCGCTCGCGGATGCTGTTCGCTCGCAGATGAGGATGGTCGGGGCCCACCAGGGCCTCTCCCCTGTCCTCGACGTGTGCCGTGACCCGCGTTGGGGCCGCACGGAGGAGACCTTCGGTGAGGATCCCTATCTGGTGTCGCGGATGGGGGTGGCGTTCGTTCGCGGGCTGCAGGGCCGCGACCTTCGGGACGGGGTCGTCGCCACCGGCAAGCACTTCGTCGGCTATGGAGGCTCGGAAGGCGGGCTCAACTGGGCGCCGATGGGCGTCGGGCCGCGTGAGTTGCACGACGTTTACCTCTACCCGTTCGAGGCGGCGGTGCGCGAGGGCGGGCTCCGCTCGGTGATGAACGCCTACAACGAGCTGGACGGGATTCCGTGCGCCGCGTCGTCCGAGCTGCTGACGGAGCTGCTGCGCGGATCCTGGGGCTTCGAGGGCTCGGTCGTCTCCGACTACTTCGCGGTGCGCCAGCTTGCGAGCTATCACCGCCTGGTGGTCGACGAAACCGAAGCGGCGGCGGCTGCGCTCACGGCTGGCATCGACGTCGAGTTGCCGAGTACCGACTGTTACGGCGAGCCGCTGCGCGATGCGCTTATCCGCGGTCTGCTGGACGAAAGCGATGTCGACGTTGCCGTTCGCCGGGTGCTCGAGACGAAGTTCGCACTCGGGCTGTTCGAGCGGCCCTACGTCGACGAGGATGCGGCTGCTGATGCCGCCAACACGGAGGCGCACTGCTCGCTCGCGCGCACAATCGCGCGCAAGAGCCTCGTACTGCTCAAAAACGACGGCGCATTGCCGCTAGCCAGTTCGGGAACCGTCGCGGTGATCGGGCCGAACGCCGACGAACTGCGCAACCTGCTCGGCGACTACAGCTATCCGGCGCACGTCGAGGCGCTCGCCGAGATGGCCGGCCCCGGGAACAACGTCTTCTCGATCGGGCTGCCGGACCGGATCGAGTTCGGAGACCCGATGCCCGCCGCGCCGACGATCGTCGAGGCGCTCCGCTCACGGCTCGGAGAGCAGCGTCGCCTTCGCACGCGGCTGTGATGTGAACAGCGAGTCGCACGACGGGTTCGACGAGGCGGTCGCCCTCGCTACCGCCGCCGACGTCGCCGTCCTCGTGCTGGGGGACAAGGCCGGGCTCACCGATGATTGCACGAGCGGCGAGAGCCGCGACCGCGCATCGCTCGACCTGCCTGGTGTTCAGGAAGAGCTCGCACGCGCGGTGCTCGCGACCGGCACCCCGGTCGTGCTCGTGCTCGTCGCCGGCCGGCCGTGCGGGAGCGCGTGGCTACACGAGCACAGCGCGGCCGTCCTGCTGGCGTGGCTTCCCGGCCAGGAGGGTGCCGAGGCGATCGCGGACGCGCTGACCGGCGAGTTCTCGCCGGGCGGCAAGCTGCCGATCACGTTCCCGCGTAGCGTCGGGCAGATCCCGACGTACTACGCGCACAAGATCTCCGGCGGCCGTTCGCACTGGAAGGGCGACTACGTCGATTCCCCTGCGCAACCGCTCTACCCGTTCGGCCACGGCCTCACCTACACCACCTTCTCCCTCTCGGACCCGCACCTCGAGACACCGACGGTCGGATGGAACGAGACGATTGCGGTGCGCATACGGGTGCGCAATACCGGAGAACGCCCCGGCGAGGAAGTCGTGCAGCTCTACGTCCGCGACCCGGTAGCGACCGTCACGCGCCCGGTGCTCGAGCTGAAGAGCTTCGTCCGGCTCGAACTGGACCCAGGCGCCTCGAAAAGCGTCACGTTTCGCGTTCCCGTTGCGCAGCTGGGATTCCACGATCGGGCTCTCTCATATGCGGTCGAGCCGGGCGCATTCGACCTCTTTGTCGGGACCTCGTCCGACGCCCTCCTCCCGGCCGGGTCGACGACGGTGCTCGCAGAGCCCGCCGGGGCACCGCCGAAGAAGGCGTTCGACGGAGTCGTCTCGGTCGACTGAACGAGGAGGCGGAGGAATCATGGGCGACGGCGGCGAGGGCATCTCCCTTCGGAACCTGACGAAGGTTTACGAGGGCGACGTGCTTGCGGTCGACGCCGTCGATCTCGAGATCGAGGAGGGCGAGTTCATGGTGCTCGTCGGTCCGTCCGGGTGCGGCAAGTCGACGCTCCTCCGGCTGATCGCCGGGCTCGAAGAAGCGACCGGCGGGACGATCGTGATCGCAGGCAACGACGTGACGAAGACGGCGCCCCAGGATCGAGACATCGCGATGGTCTTTCAGAATTACGCGCTCTACCCACATATGACCGTCGAGCAGAATCTCTCCTTCGGGCTTCGCATCCGCGGAGTCCCAGGCGAGGAACGAAAGCGGCGCGTGCTCGATGCGGCTCATACGCTCGGGCTGGTCGATTTGCTGGGCCGCAAGCCGGCCGCTCTTTCGGGCGGTCAGCGGCAGCGGGTGGCGATCGGCCGCGCGATGGTTCGGGAGCCGGTCGCCTTCCTCATGGACGAGCCGCTGTCGAACCTGGATGCCAAGCTGCGGGTCTCGATGCGCTCGTCGCTCTCCCGCCTCCATGCGCGGCTCGGCGTGACAACCGTCTACGTAACCCACGATCAGGTCGAGGCGATGACGCTCGGCCAGCGAGTGGCCGTGATGCGCCACGGACGCGTGCAGCAGGTCGATACGCCCCAGACCCTCTTCAACTCCCCGGCCAACCTCTTTGTCGCCGCTTTCATCGGCTCGCCTTCGATGAACCTCGTCGAAGCAGGCGTCAGCGACGCTGCGATCCGCTTCGCGGGCCACGTGCTTTCCCTCCCCGACGGGTTTGCCCCGCCGACCGGGAGGCTGCTCGTGGGCATCAGGCCGACGGACTTCGAGAGCGCCGCCGGTGCAGACCCGACCTTGCCGCGCATGCGTGTGCAGGCGGCGGTGGTCGAGGCGCTCGGAGCCGAGAGCCACGTCATCTTCCATCTGGAGGCCCCGCGGGTCCGCTCGGACGCAGTCCGCGCCGCCGCCGCCGAGGCGCAGGCCGAGGAGATGCTCTTCGCCGAGGACGAGCGCGCCGAGTTCACCGCTCGGGTCAGCTCGCTCACGGCGATCTCACCCGGCGCGGAAATCGAGCTCGCCGTCCATATCGAGCGCGCGCACTTTTTCGATCCGCAGACGGGAGAGGTGATCCTGCCCGGCGCGCGCCCCGTCCGCCCGGCCGTGCCCGCGGCGTCGTGAGCAAGCCGTCCCCGCTCTACGACCTGCCGCTCGCAGAGCTCGAGAGCCACCGATCGGCGGCTCTGGAACCACCCGGACTGGACTCGTTCTGGGAGGAGGCCGTCGCTGCATCGCGCATGGCGGCGAACGAGCCTCGGATCGAGCCGTTCGAGCCGGAGGTCTACGGCAACCTCGCGGCATTCGATGTCACCTTCGACGGCGCAGACGGCGCGATGATCAAGGCCTGGTACCTCAGGCCCGCCGGTCGAGGCAACGAGGCACTCCCATGCAGGGTCACGTTCGTCGGCTACGGCGGTGGTCGTGACCTCCCGGCGGCGCACGCCCTCTATCCCGCATGCGGGTATGCGACTTTCGTCATGGATACACGAGCGCAGGGCGGCACCTGGTCGACCGGAGGCACGCCCGACCCGGGTGCGGGCACCTCGGGCGCCGAGCACCCGGGTGTGATGACGCGAGGCGTTTCCGCACCCGAGAGCTACTACTACCGCCGCCTGTACGTCGACGCCGTTCGCGCCGTCGAGACCGCTGCGAGCTTACCCGGCGTCGATTCGGGGCGGATCGCGGTTGCCGGTGCGAGCCAGGGCGGTGCGCTCGCACTCGCGGCGGCGGCGCTCGCGCCGGACCTCGTGCGTCTCTGTCATGCGGAGATGCCCTTCCTGTGCGATATCGAGCGTGCGATCGAGATCGCGATCGACCACCCGTATCTCGAGCTCGTCGCGTATCTCGCCCAGCATCCCGAGCTCGACGAAGCGGTGCGAAACACGCTCCGGCACGTTGACAATGCGTTGCTCGCGACCCGCATCCAGGCGCACACGCTCGTGGCAGTGGGGCTCCGAGACACGATCACACCCCCATCGACCGTGTTTGCCGCCTTCAACGCGATCGAGGCGTCGAAGGCCATCGCCGTCTACCCGTATTCGGGTCACTGGCCCCCGACGAGCCATGCGCAACGGCAGCTGGCCGACTTCGCCCAGCGGCTGGGTTGACGCCCATGCCTCGACGACGGGCAGTCAAGCCGAGCGGGCGCAGGCGCCGACGGAGACGCGCCGCGTGCTCTGGCTGCTCGGAGGCGACACGAACGATGAGATGTAAATCAGCTTGCCGGTACCGGCTCGCTCTCGGGGACGACGTCGCTTGCTCCTTCGGAGCTGCCGAGAATCGAGCCGAATCGTCTCACTCGTTCTGGGCTTCTGATCGTCAGCACGACGTCGATGATGAGCCCGATCCCGAGCCAGATGAGTGCCACCCAGGGTGCCCATTTGACGATGCCGGTGTAGGCCGGGGTCGGGAAGATCGACTTGTAGAGCGTGTAACCGCAGATCGCGATCGCGACAAGGGGGACGAGCAGGTCGAGGAACAGATTCCAGCCGCTGCGGTCACGCGCGAAGAACACGATGCCGCCGACCGCGATCAGAATGTAGGTGATCAGGATGCCGATCGTCGCACAGGTCGCCATCCAGATGAAGTAGGTGATCGGGTCGTAGTTGTGCGCGAAGAAGACGCCGAGCAGGAGCGTCACGAGCAGCGCGAACCCGATCCCCGTCCAGGGCGTACGGAACCGTGGGTGCGTCCAGGCGAAGGCGCGCGGGAGGCCGCCCTCGCGACCCATCGCAAAGAGTGTGCGTGAGGTCAGGTGGAGGCCGCCGAGCGCTGCGATGAACCCGGAGGCGGCAACGGAGAAGTCGATGATCACGGCCAGCCAGCTGCCCACATAGCGGGTTGCGAGCGTGTCGAGCGCCGCTGGGTCTCTGGCCCACTGGGCCGCGTTGTTGACGCCGAAGCCGAGCGCCATCATCCAGGTGACGAACACATAGAAGACGAGCGCCACGAGCACCGCCGTCAGGATCGCCTTCGGTATCGAGCGAAGCGGGTTCGCCGCCTCTTCGCCGAGGACGGCGGCGGCCTCGAAGCCGATGAAGCCGGTGAATGTGAGCACGACGGCCAGGAAGAGGTCGCTCGTCGAGGTCGCGTTGGCCGGGTTCAGGGGCGCGAACGAGAAGCCCGAGTCGCCCCCCTTGAACAGGATCACCAGTGCCAGCAGCATGATTGCGCTGACGCCGATCGCGGCGGCGGCCAGCTGGATTCGGGTCGAGATGCGGATGTCGAGAAAGGCGAGCAGCGCAAGGCCGGCGAGGAAGATGAAGAACCACGGGTACCAGCCCCAGTGGATGCCGGTGTGCGCGCTCATTGCGACCGACATGAAGAACGACCCGATCACGAGCACGAAGGAGATCCCGACCGCGAAGCCGCCGCCGTAGAGCCAGCCGCCGAGAAAGCCCGCGCTCGGGTTCAGCCCACGCGAGATGTAGGTGTAGAGACCGCCGGCACTCGCCATCCGGCGCGTGAAGCGGATGATCACGGACGCGAGGCACAGGCTGCCGACGCCCGCGATCAGGTAGGCGAACGGCGCCGCGATGCCTGCTTCCCCGGCGGCCCCAGAGGATGCGAAAGCGACGCCGAGCGCGAGCGACAACAGCGCGACCGACACCGCGAGGGCGTCAAAGACGCCGAGGATGCCGTGCCTGAGCTCACCGAAACCTGATCTCTTCTGATCCATGCTGTTCACCCCTCTCAGTCCGGGAGTAGCGCGAAGATCCGTGCCGGAGCGCCGTTGGCACGGGCGACCTTCATCGGCGCAACGACGACCTGCGCCCGCTCGGGGAGCCGGTCGAGATTCGCGACGTTCTCGAGAATCATTCGCCCGGCACCAAGCCAGATCCGGTGAAGCTCGAAGTTCGTCGTCTCGACGGGATCGACGCTCGGGCCGTCGAAACCGACCGCCGAGATACCCCGGTCGCTGAACGCCCCCGCCGCCTCGGCATCGGGATACGACCAGCCCGTCCAGTACGCGTCGCTTCCGTAGTTGCGCCCCTTGTCGGAAAAAAAATGACGATGTCGCCCACCCGCACCTTGTCGAGCTCTCCCTCCAACTCGAAGAGCGGGATCGCACCATGTGGGCTGCGCCGGGAGACATCGATCGTCAACACCTCGGTGACGAGCCGCTCGAGACCGATCTCATCGAGGGTGTCGCCGCCCGCGATCTGGTGTGCCGGCGCATCGACGTGCGTCCCGATGTGGTTCAGCATCGAGTAGCGCGTCATCGCATACCCGTCATCCTCAACCTTCGCAATCGGCTCGAACGACGGGTCAGGGAGACCGGGGTAGACCGGCATCCCATTATCGTAAGGATGGGTCAGATCAACAACCCTCACCCCGACAACGATCCCACAAAAGACCGACGCAAGGCAACCCTGTTAGCAGTCGCTCGAAATTGACGCCAGTCGTCCCGAACGTGAAATCCGACCGCTCGACCCAGGGCGTACCCCCTGCACGGGTCGTTCATCCAGAACCGGCTCAGATGCGAGTGGAGGTCTCTATGTCATCGTTCCGGATCTTCTCGGCGGTCGCCGCCGTTTCAACGGTTGTTCTCTGTTCGGCGCTACCTGCTGGTGCCCGGTCTGACGCGACGGTCGTGAACGTGGTCGCGGGCAAGACTGGCTATAGCTTCATGCTTTCCAAATCGTCTGTGCCTCACGGCGCAATCACCTTCAAGGTCAAGAACGCCGGCGCGTTCCCTCACTCGTTCAAGCTCTGCTCTAGCCCTAGCGGCGGCAAGGCCAACTCCTGTGCCGGGAAAGGCACGCCGATGATCACGCCGGGCGCCTCGGCCACCTTGACCGTAACGATCGCGCGGAAGGGAACCTACGAATACCTTTGCACCGTTCCCGGTCACGCTGCCAACGGGATGAAGGGCATCTTGAAAGTCACCTAAGGAGAAGGTGCCGCTACGAAAAGCTTGTGAAGAGGGTCGTCCGGCCATCATCCGTCTGGCGGCGACCAGTCTGAGCGGTGGCGCTCCGACCCGGGGCACTCTGGCCCTGACGGAGCTTCGAGATCGCAAGCTCGATCAAGTCAGTCCCTCTCGACCACACCCGGAGCCGATACCCGAGTAAGAGCTCGCTCGAGTGGAGGCTAGGCTCGGCGGATGATCGAGCTCGACACTCCTCACGGCCGAGCTCGAGCGCACCTTCTTCCGGTTGCCTCGCCCGTCGCCGGTCTCGTGCTTGGTCACGGGGCCGGCGGCGGGATCCATGCGCCCGATCTGGTCAGCGCCGCTGAAGCCGCCCGTTCGGCCGGTCTCAGCGTCGCGCTCGTCGAGCAGCCGTACCGGGTTGCGGGCCGACGGAGCCCCGCTCCGGCAAGTCAGCTGGACGCTGCGTGGGCCGCAGTCGTGCTCGCGCTGCGAAACGGCCCGCTCAGCGGGCTCCCGATCCTGACCGGCGGCCGCTCGTCGGGCGCCCGCGTCGCCTGCCGCACCGCGACCGAGACCGAATCGGTCGCCCTCATCTGCCTCGCGTTCCCAGTCCATCCACCAGGCCACCCCGAGAAGAACCGTCTCCCCGAGCTCGACGCCGTCCGTGTCCCAACGCTTGTCGTTCAGGGCGAGCGCGACCCGTTCGGGATGCCGCCGACGAGCTCGAACCGCACTGTCGTAAGCATCCCGGGCACGCACTCGCTGAGTAACGGCACTGCCGTCGCGGCAGCCGTATCGGACTGGCTTCGTTCAAGCGAGGTACTCACGCTCGGGACCTGAGGACAGGTTGTGGGAGACGCCGGCGGCGGAACCGTGACGATCCCCGCGCGCGCACGGTTTCCGGTGGACGGGGTCGTCGTCGTCATCGGCTGCGTGAGCGGTAAGCCGCGACGTTGGCTTTGTTACCGCAAGTGGCGTAGGAGCACCAGCGTCGCGTGTGGCTTCGGGTGGTGTCGTAGAAGATTCGCTGGCATCTCGCGCAGGCTCCTATCCGGTCCCATCGACCGGTAGTTACGGCATGGGCGATCTGGTCGAGGAGTCGGGCGATGACGCTGTCGGCCGGTTTCGTGCGCGTGGGTTCCAGAGTGGCGGTGTTGCTGTTCACGACGCGTAAGCGGAGTGGAACAGTGACCGCGAGTTCGCTGATCGTCTCCCACGCGCGAGGGTCGTTCGGCTCTTTGACGGCGTGCACGATCGCGTCCCGCATGCGCCGCAAGCGGGCGGTGTCGTGAGCCGAGAGGCTTCCTCCGTCGTATCCGAGCTCACAATGGGTGAGAAACGCGGCCGCATCGGCGGACGCGCCAAAGCGCTCGGGCCGCCGTGTGCCGGCCCGTGAGTTGAGAAAATTGATGAGTCCCCTCAGCTCGGCGGGCGTGTCGTCGTCGAGAGGCGGGGGGCCGTTGCTCGTCACATCCATGTGTGCATCGTACAACATCGTCTTTGGTCAATAGACCTTTACAGCAGCATGCTTGCCTGCTATTAGTTGTAAGCGTCTAAATCAACTTGACCACTACGGGCCGATCGATTCCTGCGCCGAGTCACATCGATCGTGCTGCGCCGTCAACGGTGCAAGAAGGAGTCATGGCCATGGCCTCACATTTCCTGCATCACGATCTGATGCGCGCCCACCTGCGAGCGCTTCACGACGCCTCAGCACGACACGAGCATCCGCTGGAGCCCGCCGCAACACCTCGTTTCTCTGGCGACTCGGCGCGGATCCCACCCCGCGTCGTCACCCGCGTCGGCCGTCTCCGCCGGCTTCTAAGCGAAAACGGCGGGTTACGTCAGGGCTAATCTCGCGGCGAAACCGTGATGATCTGATTCGCCTTGACATTGGCGAGGTGCGAGATCTTGCCGTCGGCCAGCGCCGTCAGCTTCGCGACCTTCGTCTCGTTCTCTAGCCCGAAGTGCGCGCGGGAATCAGCGGAGGAGAGGCAGCTTGCGAATGACCAGCGTTTATCGCCCATTGAGCCGCGAAAGCCCGTTCGTATGCGGGCCGCGCTTCGCCGCGGGCTACATAGGCCGCCAGTTTCGGAAACTCGTCCAGAAGCCCCGAAGGTCTCAGTCTCAACAGCACTGACACCATCATGAGGTCGCCCGCGCTGAAGGCCCCGTCGAGCCAGTCGGCCTCGCCCAAGCGGGCAGAAAGATGGACCAGTCGAACGCGAATGCGGTCGTTGACCAGAGGCAGGCGCTCTTCGGCCCAGGGCTTCTCGCCCTCCAGGATCCTGGCGGTCACGAGTTCGAGGATCGGCGGCTCCACGGTATTGAGCGCGGCGAACATCCAGGTGATTGCCCGCGCCCGCGCATTGGCACCGTCCGGGAACAGTCCCGCGTGGTGCTCGGCGATGTGGAAGACGATCGCGCCTGTCTCGAACAGGACAAGATCGCCTTCTTCATAGGTCGGAATCAGGCCGAAGGGATGAAGGCCCAGATGCGCGGGTTCCTTCTTCGCGCGGAACGAGACAAGGCGAACCTGGTAGGGCTGGCCTACCTCTTCGAGCGCCCACCGCACGCGCATATCGCGCGCCAGGCCCTTCCCGCCGTCGGGCGACTGCTCAAAGGCAGTGATCACGATGGTCATTGCGAGACGCCCCTCAGATTCGCCTCCGTGGCGTCATCCGCCTCGGCCGCGAACTCGTCCGGCTGCTCGGCGGCACCGGCGAGGGACAGGAACAGAGGGGCTGCTGCTTTGCGCATCGGACGATCTCCTCGCCTCGCGATCAGGGTCATATACACAGAGACTAGGCCCACTTTGGAAACTCATCGCCGGCTGCCGGGAAGTCGATGTGTTGCTCACCGGCGCGGTGCCCGCGCGCGAAGCCCACTCGATCGCACCGAGCTGCATCGCGCCACCCGAACAGCCGACGCGGCGTGGCGATGCCTTCGATCATCGGCTCGATCCTCCAGGCAATCTCACGCGATGTACTGGACTGGCAACGGGATGTCCCTGGAGCGGCGTCACCCCTCCGCATGCCGCGGATGCCTCGCGAAGGAACCAGGTCTGACGCCTTAGACGGTGCGGGGTCGCCACGGCTCGTGCTCGTGCGCGAGCCAGACCAGTTCGGGGTCGAGCGCGCGCACCCGGAGCTGGCCTTCGGTGTGCGGCTCGTCGAGCTCGCCGAACCAAACCGCCACGTCGCCCCCGACGACGACCGGACGCACGCCAGTCTCGACGACGACCACCTGCATGCCGCGGGTGTGGCCCGGCGCCGGGACGAGCCGGAGCCCCGGAAGCAGCTCGAGCTCGCCGTCGACCGGCACGTACCGTACGCCGGGCGCCTCGACCCACTCGCGAATGGTGTAGTCATCCTCGCTGCGAGCGTCGTCGAGCTCCCGACGCTGGACATAGATCGGCCTGCCGGCGAAGAGGTGGTTCCCGCCGCAGTGGTCGAAGTGCAAGTGCGTGTTCACGACGATGTCGATGCCCCCGAGGTCGAAGTCCTGCTTGCTCAGCGGACGGAGGCGGGGATCGAGGTCGGCCACCTCCGGGTGCAGCTCCGTCATGCCGGTGTCGACCAGCACGCGCGCATCGGGATGGTCGATCACGTGCACGTACACCGGCATCCGCTCGCCCTCGGCGAGCAGGTCGGCGACGCGGACCGGCGTGATGGTGATCGAGGCGGGGGCGTTCATCGTGTACCGACCGCTGCGGTGGTGGTTGGCATGTGAGTCATGATGACCTTCTTTACCGGTTCCTGGCTGACGCGCGGCTTGGCCCCCGGGCAAGCCTTGACCAAGTCCGCGCGCTCCGGCTCCTCGAGGGCGGGCCGGATTCCCCTTCCGGCCCGCCCAAGTGCTGCCTAGTGGGCGAGCCGGTCGAGCTCGGCCCGAACGCGACCGCGTACGCCTGTCGCGCTCGGTGCTGACCTCGTCCGGCCAGGCTCGGGGGACGAGCGCGCTCGCATCAGCACGAGCCCCAGCGGCTCGACGGTCGCGTTCTCGCGCCGGCTTGCGACCGCTGCCGTCATGCCGCTTCCAGTTCGGGCATGGCGTCGGGTGCGATCTGGGCCTCCTCGGCCTGGGCCGGCTTCGACTCGAGCATCACCGCTGCGATCAACGCGCCGAGTGCGGCCATCCCCGCCAGGACGTAGAACGCGATCTGGAACCCGTGCGTTAGTGCTGCCGGGCTGGACGAGGCCGAGCCGGGGTGCGCGTCGAGGTAGCGGGTCGTGAACGTCGTCGCCACGGTCGTTGCGACCGCGACGCCGATCGCGCCGCCGATCTGTTGGGTCGTGTTGATCAGTCCCGACGCGATGCCGGCGTCCCTCTGGCGGACGCCGGTGAGCGCTCCGATCGACATCGGGACGAAGGCCAGCGCCAGTCCGAGCCCGCTGATGATGAACGGCGGGAACAGGTCGCTGAAGTACTGCCCGTGTACCGGTAGCCGCCCGAACCACACGAGCGCGACCGTGGAAAGCGCGAGCCCGAGCGGCAGCACCCGCCGGATCCCGACGCGGGTCACGATCGCCTGCGCGACCACCGAGAAGACGACGATGGTCAGGGTCAGGCCGATGTAGGCGACACCGGTCTTGATCGCGGAGTAGTGGAGGACCTGCTGCATGTAGAGCGTCAGCAGGAAGAACTGCGAGAAGATCGCCCCGCCCATCAGCAGGCCGCTCGCATTGGACGCCGAGAGCGTCCGCAGGCGGAAGATCCGCAGCGGCAGGAGTGGCGCCTTCGAGCGCATCTCGACGACGACGAACGTCACGAGCAGGAGCGCCGAGACGGTGAGCAGGACGGTCGTCTCCGCCGTGGCCCAGCCGTGCTGCGCCGCTCGCGTCATCGCGTAGACAAGCAGCATCAGCCCGCCGGTGATCGACACCGCGCCGGCGAAGTCGAAGTGGCGGTGCGCCATCTCAGCCTTGCTCTCACGCAACAGGACCGGCGTCAAAGCCATCACGACGATCCCGACCGGCACGTTGATGAAGAAGATCCACGACCAGTTGAGGCCGCTCGTGAGCGCACCGCCGAGCAGCACGCCGGCCGCGCCGCCGCTTCCGGACGCTGCACCCCAGATCCCGAGCGCCGTGTTGCGCTCCTTGCCCTCCGTGAAAGTGGTCGTGAGGATCGACAGCGCGGCCGGCGAGAGCATCGCCGCCCCGAGGCCCTGGAGCGACCGGAACACGATCAGCGACGCCTCCGACCACGCGAGGCCGTCGAGTAGCGACATCACCGTGAAGAGGGCCAGGCCCGCGATGAACAGCCGGCGTCGACCGAGCAGGTCGGCGAGGCGTCCGCCGAGCATCAGGAACCCGCCGAACATGATCGCGTAGGCGGTGATCACCCACTGCAGGCTCTCCTGCGAGAAGTGGAGGTCGACCTTGATCGAGGGCAGCGCCACGTTCACGATCGCCACGTCCAGCACGACCATGAACTGGGCGGTCACGATCAGCGCCAGCGCAAGCCACTTCCTGCCGTCATGGCTTCCGACAGGCACCTGTGTCAAACTTTCTGCGTTCATTGCTTGTTCACCTCATCCCTTGTTTCAGTCAATCGTTGAATGGTGCAACGATAACACGGTGCCACCGTCCCGCGATACACTGATTTGCCATGACTACGATTCCTGCGGTTGACACGGCTAGCTCACGCCCGATGGCTCGGGTGGCACAAGAGCTGTCCGAGAGCAGCGCATTCCTGCTTGCACGCCTCGGCATGGACGTGAAGGCGAAGGCGATCGCGCGCCTCGAGCAGGCCGGCTACGAGCTCTACGACTACAGCGTCCTGGCGATCCTCGCCGAGGCCGACCGCGAGACTCAGTCGGCGATCGCCGACGCGCTCGGGCTGGACCCGAGCCGCCTCGTCGCGCTCCTCGACTCGCTCGAGAAGCGCGGCCTCATCATCCGCCAGCGCGACCCGAACGACCGGCGCCGCCACGTGATCAGCATCACCGCTGACGGCAAACGTACCCTCGGTCAGCTGCGCGAGCTCATCCGTGAGGTCGAGGCTCAGTTCTTCGCGCCGCTCGACCCCGAGCGCCGCAAGCTCTTCCACGCCTCGCTGCTGCAGCTAGCCGCCCATCACGACCCGCGCTGCGCGCCCGGGCTCGACCTCGACACGCCAAGTCTCACCTGAAGCGGGCCTGGCATCGGCGTGTCGATCGCGCTCGTCGTCACCGCCTACCAGAGCGCTTCGGTGTGATGAATATCGTCCCCTGACGGCAAAGCGGCTTCGACGGCTCACAAAACCACACGTCTCCAATCTGTCAATGTTGCGCCGATGTGGTTGACAGCCGGAGGGCCGGGGTGACCGACTCCGTCCCAGTCGCCTCAGCGGAGGCCACCGGGCAACCGCGGACCCTGACGCTTCGCGGCGCAACGGTGCTGGGGATCGGCTCGATGATCGGCGCCGGAATCTTCGCGCTGCTCGGTGAGGCGGGAGCGGTCGCGGGCTCCGCGGTCTGGATCTCGTTCCTGGTCGGCGGAGGCGTGGCGATGTTGATCGGGTATGTCTGCGCGAAGCTCGGAATGCGGTACCCGTCCTCCGGCGGGCTGATCACGTACCTCGTCAAGGGGTTCGGGGTGGGCAGGCTCGTCGGCATCGCCTCCTGGCTCGGGTACATCGCCGCGATCGTGATCGTGACCGCGATGGTCGCGGTCTCGTTCGGGGGCTACGCGACGGCCTTGTTCGTCGGCGAAAACGCAAGCTCCGCTTGGGACAACGTCTTCATCACGCTCCTCCTACTCGTGATGCTGGCGCTGAACCTCGTCGGCACGAAGGTCGTCGCCGCCGCGCAATCGGCGATCGTGTTCGTTGTCCTCGCGGTCTTCGCGGTCTTCATCTTCTCGACGCTTCCGAACATCGACACGAGCCTACTGGCCTTCAGCGGCTACCCGTCCGCCTCGAAGATCGTTGCGAGCGTCGCGCTCACGTTCTTCGCCTACCTCGGGTTCAACGTGATCACCTTCACCGGCGGCGACCTTCGCGACCCGCAGCGCGACATCCCGAGGGCCACCTACCTCTCGATCGGGATCACCGGACTTGTCTACGTTCTGATCGCGATCGGCGTGTTCGGCACGCTCACCGTGACCGAGGTGATCGGGTACGGCGAGACCGCGATCGCGGAGGCAGCGCGGCCGACGCTCGGGGACGCGGGATTCAAGATCATGGCCGTGGTCGCGCTCCTCTCGACGGCCGGAGCAACGAACGCGACCCTCTATGCCTCGTCGAACCTCACGAACATGCTCGCCGACCAGCGCATCTTCCCCGAGTGGTTCGGGAGTCGCTCACGCCTCGGCTCGAAAGGCGGCCTTCTGATCACCACGGCATTGGTCCTCCTCGTCGCAAACCTTGTCGATCTCTCCTCGATCGCCTCGGTCGGCAGCGCCGTCTCCCTCATGGTCTTCTTCCTCGTGGGCGTGGCCGGCTACAGGCGTCGCGCCGACACGATGAGCAACACCGCGCTCGTCCTGGCCGCGATCGCTGTTATCGCGGTGGTACTCGGGTTCTTCGCCGTCGACATCGTCCGGAACGACCCGTGGACGTTCGTTTCGATCGTTGTGATCGGACTCGTGTCGGTCGTACTCGACGCCGTCTTCCGACAGAAGTCCAGCCGCCTTGAAGAGTTGGCTTCGTAGACGGATGCCTCCTGACCTTCGCGACCGCGACGAGCTCGCGATTCGATTGGATTGAAGATGAGCCCTGGATAGCGATGGCAAACGACAACCCTCAGCTCGAACCGCTCCGCTCACTGCGCGACCGCGCCACGTTGTTGGGAAGGGAAGCAGGCGCCAACGCGCGGAACTCGACCGAGGCGCTCGTCGCAGCCGTCGGTACGCTCGCCGACCAGGCGATCGACCGCGTTCTCCTTGGTGACGAGCGGGTCCCCTCGGCGGCCGAAGGAAAGCGCTTGCTCGCCGGCAGGGCTGACACCGAGGCGCTCACCGAAAACATTCAGCGCGTGGTCGCCCTTGCGGTGCCGGTCGTGCGGATGCTCGCTCGCGGCGCTCGATTCACACGGGTGCCGTGGGTGATGGTCGCGTCGAGTGCCCTGTCGATCGGGGTCACCGTGCGTACCGGCGCGCGCGAGCTGCAGGTGATCAGCGCGCTCATTGCCCACCGGTTCGAGCAGGCCGGTGCTCCCGACGACCCGGCACTCGTCAAGAAGCTCGCGATCGACCTCTACCTCGACCCCAAGCGGACGCCCGATCTCGTCGACGACAGACTCCGTCTCGTCCGGCTGACGCGTAAGTGGGTGCTCGCCGGCGCGCTCGGGCGGAAGACTTCGAAACGGGCGACACGGGCGCTCGATGCCGCCGAGAAGCTCGACACAGCTGCAATCTCGGAACAGTGGGCCACGACGAAGAGATCCAAAGCGCCGCCTGACATCAACCCGAAGGATCCGCCCACGGGGACGTGAAGGGTCGATCACGCGCGGGCACGGCCGGCGCGTTCCGAACCCTCGATTTCCAGCACAAACGTATCGCGGGACACATTTGGGCACATCGCGTCAGAGGCCTGCGTCACGGGCGGCGACGTGGCAGGCGGCGCGATGGCCACGGGCGAGCTCGAGTAGCGGTGGGTCGACGGAGAGGCAGATCTCCTCTGCGAGCGGGCAGCGAGGGTTGTAGGGGCAGCCGGCCTCGGGCTCGGCGAGTACGGCGGGCGGGGTGTTCGCCACCGCCCCGCGGCGCTCTTCCTCGAGTTGGGGGTCAGGCACAGGGACGGCGGCGGCGAGCGCTCGCGTATAGGGATGGAGGGCGCCGTCGAGCACGAGGTCGTACGGTCCCGCTTCGACGACCCGTCCGAGGTACATGACCTGAATCTCGTCGCTGATGTGCCTGACCATCCCGAGGTCGTGGCTGATGAACACGAGCGTGAGCTGCAGCTCATCCTGGAGGCGGATCAGCAGGTTCATCACCTCGGCGCGCACGGACACGTCGAGCGCCGAGGTGGGTTCGTCGAGGACGAGGATCCTCGGCTCGACGGCGAGCGCGCGGGCGATTGCGACGCGCTGGGCCTGTCCGCCCGAGAGCTCGTGCGGGTAACGGCCGGCGAAGCGCGCCGGGAGCGCGACCATCTCCAGCAGGCCGCTGATCCGCGAACCGCGCCCGTTGCGGTCGGCGAGGTCGTGCACCTTCAGCACCTCGCCGAGCGCGCGCTCGACCGTCAGCCGTGGGTCGAGCGATGAGAACGGATCCTGGAAGACGAGCTGGATCCGCCGGGCGAGGGCGCGGCGCTCGCTCCTGGATCCCGCCCGCACCGGCTCACCTTCGATCTCGACCGATCCGGAAGTCGGCGGCTCGAGCCCGACGAGCAGGCGCGCCAGCGTCGACTTGCCGCAGCCGCTCTCACCGACGACGCCGAGCGTCCAGCCGGCCTCGATTTCGAGCGAGACGTCGCGCACGGCCCTTACCGGTGGTCGGCCGCGCCGGCCGGCGTACTCCTTTACGAGCCCCGTCGCCCTCAGGGTCACTTCACCCACGTCGACGGCTCCTTCCAGCAGGCAGCCCTCTGGCCGGGGCCACGGTCGATCAGCGGCGGCTCCTCGACCGCGCAGTGCTCGTCGGCCGAGGAGCAGCGGAACCGGAACGGGCAGCCGCCGGCAAGCTGAGCCGGATCGGGCGGCGAGCCGCCGATCTGGCGGAGCGGCTTCCGGTGCTCGGCAGTCGGGCCGGGAAGCGACGCGAGCAGCGCCGCCGTGTACGGATGCGCCGGCCGCGCGAAGATGTCGCGGGTCGAGGCGAGCTCGACGATCCGCCCCGCGTACATGACCGCTACACGGTCGACGAGCCGCGCGACCACGCCGAGGTCGTGCGTCACCCAGACGACCGCCATCCCCGTCTCGGCGTGGAGCGTCTCGACCAGCTCGAGGATCTGCTGCTGGATCGTGACGTCGAGCGCCGTGGTCGGCTCGTCGGCGATCAGCAGACGCGGGGCGGTCGAGAGCCCCATCGCGATCATCACGCGCTGCAGCATCCCGCCGGACAGCTCATGGGGATAGGAGCCCTCGACGCGGCCCGGGTCCGGCAGGCCAACCTGGCCGAGTACCTCTCGCGTGCGGTCGACGGCCCGTGAGCCCTGGATACCGTGCGCGTGCAGGGTTTCCTCGATCTGCGACACGATCCGCAGCAGTGGGTTGAGCGAGCTCATCGGATCCTGGTAGACCATCGCCACCTCCCCGCCGCGCACCTGCCGCAGCCGCTCGGCGCTGACTCGGAGCAGGTCCTCGCCGGCGAGATCGACCTCGCCGCCGAGGATCTGGAGCTGTGGCGGGAGCAGCTTCAGCACCGACAACATCGTCAGCGTCTTGCCGGACCCGCTCTCCCCGACGATGCCGAGCTTCTCGCCGGGCGAGACGTCGAGGCTGACGCCGCGGATCAGCTCGACGGTCGCCTTGCGTCGTTTCAGACCGACCCGGAGCCCGCGGATCGAGAGGAGCGCCGTCTCGGTCACGGGCGAAGCGGCGTGCGGACGTTGAGGCTCGTCGGCGGCTGCGCACCGTGTTGCAGCCGCAGCAGGGAGGCGCCGGGCACGACGGCCCCGAGGATCGACGCGTGACGGGCGCCGGTGCACGAAGGGACGGTGGCCGGCAGCCGGTGGACGGTCAGGAAGCCGATGATCGCGAACACGAACGCCTCCTTGGCCGCCTCGGGGATGCCGAACACGTCGAACGTCTCGATCGGCACGCCGGGCAGCCGGTGGGCGAGCTCGGCCATCAGCGTGGGATTGCGAGTGCCGCCGCCCGCCGCGACGACGTCCGCGACCTCGAGCCGCTTGAGGTCTCCGGCAACGGTCTCGGCCGAGAGTGCGGTCAGCGTCGCGAGCAGGTCGTCGGTCGCGATCTCGCGGCCGGCGACGCGCTCCTGCACGTAGTCGAGGTGGAACAGCTCCTTGCCCGTCGACTTCGGCGGGTCGAGCGCGTAATACGGCTCGTCGAGGAACGCGGCGAGGAGCCCGGCGTCGACCGTGCCGCGGGCTGCACGGGCGCCACCCCCGTCGTAGAGCTCACGCCCGCCGGTCTCGGCAGCGATGACGGCGTCGAGCAGGGCGTTGGCCGGGCCGATGTCGTAGGCGAGCGGCTCGCGGCCCGGGCCGACGACGGTGACGTTCGAGATCCCGCCCAGGTTGAGCGAGCCGCGCACCCGGTCGGGATCGCTGCCGAGGAGGAGCACGTCGAGCAGGCTCGCGAGCGGTGCGCCGTGCCCGCCGGCGGCGACATCCCGAGCGCGCACGTCGGCGACGACAGTCGCGCCCGTCCGCTCGGCGATGAACGCCGGCTGGCCGAGCTGCAAGGTCCCGAGCGCATGGGCCCCCTCGACCCAGTGGAAGACCGTCTGGCCGTGAGAGCAGATCAGCTCAACCTCGCCGCCGAACTTCGTCTCCGCGAGCTCGGCTGCAACCTCGGTGAACCGTTGCCCGATCCCCGTATCGAGGCGGCAGACCGCCTCGATGGTCGTCTTCGCGGGAGGGAGCGACGCGGCGATCTCCGCGCGAAGCTCGGGCGGGAATTCGGCAGAGACGTGGCCCCGCAGGTCGGCGACGAGCGTCTTCCCGTCGAGCTCGAGCTCGGTAGCCACCGCCTCGATCGCGTCGAACGACGTACCTGAGATCATCCCGATCACGCGCATGTCAGCTCCTCCTGCTCCGGGGGTCGGCGGCGTCGCGCAGCCCGTCGCCGAGGTAGTTGAAGCCGACGACCGCGACGATGATCGCGAGCGAGGGCGCGGCCAGCGTCCACCAGGCGATCCCGGCCAGGCTGCTCGAGTCGGACACCATCTGCCCGAGCGACGCCGTCGGCGGCGGCGGCCCGAGCCCGAGGAAGCTGAGGCTCGCCTCGGCGAGGATCGCCCACGCGAGGGCGAGGCTCGTCTGCACGGCGATCACGCCGTAGACGCTCGGCAGGATGTGTCGGAAGAGGAGGCGGCCGCGCGAGAACCCGAGCACCTGTCCGGAGCGCACGAAGTCGGCGTGGCGAAGCGACAGCACAGGCGCGCGTACGACGCGGACGAAGATGGGGATCCAGCCGATGCCGATCGCGAGCGCGCTGTCGAGGATCCCCGGACCGAGCGCGGTCACGATCGCCAGCGCGAGCAGGATCGCGGGGATCGCGAAGAGGATGTCGCTCGCGCGCATGATCAGTGTCGAGGTCGGGCCGCCGAGGTAGCCGGCGACGATCCCGCCGATCGAGCCGAACACGCCGGCGATCAGCGTGGCCAGGACGGCGATCTCGAGCGAGACGACGATGCCCTCGAGCACGAGCGAGAAGAGGTCGCGGCCGAAGTTGTCGGTTCCGAGCCAATGGTCGAGGCTCGGCGCCGCGAGATTGGCAGTCGGGTCCTGGTACTGCGGGTCGTAGGGCGCCAAGCCAAGGATGCTGACGAGCGCGCCGAGCAGCGTGATCCCGACGAGGATCACGCCGATCTTCCCGCTCCGGCTACCCCAGAGCGCCGCCCAGAACCCGCCGCCCGAGAGCCGCAGCCGCCGAGTCTTGGCGACGGGCTCGTCCGGGACGGGCCGCAGTCAGCGGATCGGGGCCGGTGATCGCCATCTAGCGGTCCCTCGAGCGCGGGTCGATCAGCGCGCAGATGATGTCGACGCCGAGGTTCACGAGCACGAACGCCGTCGCGAACAGCATCGTGATGCTCTGCACGACCGGGAAGTCACGTTGGTTGATCGCGGTGACGAGCAGCCGCCCGAGGCCGGGCAGGATGAAGATCTGCTCGATGATGACGGTGCCGCCGAGCAGGTAGCCGAGCTGGATCCCGGACATCGTCACGATCGGGACGAGCGCGTTCCGGAAGAGGTGGCGCCAGGTGACGACGCGCGCCTTGATCCCCTTCCCGCGCGCCGTCCGCACGAAGTTCTGGCTGCTCACCTCGAGCACGGCGGCCCGCGTCGTCCGCATGATCGCGGCGCCGATGCCGATGCTCAGGACGAGCGCCGGGAAGAAGATCTGCTGGATGTTCAGCCAGGGGTCGCTGAAGAGGCTCGCGTACGGCTTCGACGAGGGGAAGTAGTGAAAGTGCGACGAGAGGAAGGTGACGAGCGCCGTGCCGAGGACGAAGACCGGCACGCCGAGTCCGACCACGGCGATGCCCTGGCCGACCTCGTCACCGACCTTGCCGGGCTTGAGCGCGCCGATCATGCCGAAGCCGACGCCGATCAGCAGGCCGAGCACGAGCGAGACGATCGAAAGCTCGAGCGTCACCGGCGCCGCCTGGCCGATCAGCGTCGAGACGGGCTGCTGCGCCGACAGCGAGACGCCGAGGTTGCCGCTGAAGCTCGCGCCGAGCCAGGAGAAGAACTGCTGCACCGGCGGCTTGCCGAGCCCGTAGAAGTGCACGAGCGCCTCGTGCTGCGCCGGCGAGAGGAGCCCGGCGTTCACCCCGAGCGATGCAGTGATCGCGTCGCCGGGCAGCAGGCGCAGGATGACGAAGACGATGATCGCCACCCCGAGCAGCGTGATCAGGGTGCTGACGGTCCGCCGGGCGACCGTCAGCGCCAGTGCACGGTTTCTCGTCATCGAACATCCGCGGCCTGCCGGCCATGTTGGCACGGCCGGCAGGCCGCGGGCTCGCGGTCAGGAAACCGTCGCTTTTGCGATCGAGTTCAGCTCGCGGGTCGGCGGAAGCGAGAACCCGTGGACGTTCGAGGTGACCGCGGCGTAGACGTAGCCGTCGAAGAGCCACAGCCAGACGGCGTTGGCGGTCAGGTAGGTGGAGAGCGCCTTGAACTGGGCCGCCGCAGCGGCAGGCGTGGTCACCGAGTCGCTCTTCGTGAGGATTCGCTGGAGGGCGGCGCTGCTGTAGCCGGACGGGACGCCGAGGTTGGCGCCCGGCGCGAAGTAGCGCCCGTACATGGTGTACGGGTTCGGGTCGGCGCCGTTCTCGGCGAAGGCCGCCTGGAACTTGCCCTTCAGCCAGTTCTGGATGTACGCGTTGCCGGCCAGGTTCTGGATGTTCATCGTGATGCCGGCCTGCTTCAGCTGCGACTGCACCGCGATCGCCTGCGCGCTACTCGTGGCGTCGAGGTCGGTCGAGGTCATCGCGGTGAACGTGAATCCGCCCGGGTTGCCCGCCTTCTGGAGATACGACTTGGCCATGGAGATGTTCTGCGTCGGGCAGACGGCCGAGATCGGGCTTCGAGGCGTAGGGGCCGAGCGGCACCGGGCCGATGACCTTCCCCTGGCCGAGCACGGAGCTCGTCAGGACAGCCTGGCGGTTGAGCGCGCACGCCATCGCGAGCCGGTTGTAGAGGTTCGCGAGCGGGCCGGTCCTGTCCTGGAGCATGAGCGCCCGGTAGGACAGGTCGAGCACCTTCTGCACGGTGATCGAGCTCGGCAGGTGCTCGGTGATCTGCGGCTGCGTCATCAGGCCGATCTGGACCGTCCCCGCCTGGAGCGCCGACGCGATCGACTGCTCGTTCGGAATCGTCTTGATCTCGACCTGCGGAACGGTCACCTTGCCGCCCCACCAGCCCGGGTTCGCCTTGACCGTGAACGAATTGTTCGGCTCCCAGCTGGCGAACTGGTAAGGCCCCGTCCCGACCGGCGTCTTGGAGAGCGTTCCGGCCGCGATCGACTTGGTCGACAGCATCGCCAGGTTGAGCGAGGTGAGGCCGTTCAGCACCGAGGCGTCCGGGTGCGAGAGCAGCAGCTTCACGGCGTAGGTGCCGTCGGGAACGATCTTCGTCACCGACGCGATGAACGACGAGGCCGCATCGGCGGTCTTCGGATCCTTCACGCGATTGAGCGAGGCCACCACGTTCGCCGATGTGAAGGTCGTGCCGTCCGTGAAGTTCACGTTCTTGCGTAGCTGGAAGGTGATGGTCTTCCCGCCGTTCGAGAACGACCAGCTGGTCGCGAGATCGGGCGTGAGCTGCAGCTTGTTGTTGTAGGTGACGAGCGTGTCGTAGATCAGGCGGAGGGCCTGGAAGTCGAGGAAGTTCGTGACGACGTCCGGGTCGAGCTTCTGGACGCTCGACGTGTTCGCGAAGACGACGGTGCCGCTTGCAGCCCCGTGCGTGCTGATGAGACTGCGCGCGGAAGCGCCCGCGGCGAGAGCTGCGATCGCGCATCCGACGACGACCGCAACAGCGGCCGTCCTCAATCCTGGTACCCGGACCATGGTTTTCCCTCCTGGCAGACGACCTATTGGCGGCGCGATATTACAAATTGCGATTGGTATGGTCAAGTTGGTTATGGTGCGGCAGGTGGTCGAGAAAGAGGCAGCGAACCCGTCTGAAACGCGCGCACCCGTGGTCGCGCCGCTGAAGTCGCGCCGCCTGCGCGAGGCGCTGCTCGAGCTGATCCGCGAGCGCGTCCCCGGCGCGGCCCTGCCCACCGAGCGCGAGCTCTGCTCCGAGTACGGCGTCTCGCGGGCGACCGTCCGCCACGTGCTGCAGGGCCTCGAGGCCGAGCAGCGGATCTTCCGCCGCCAGGGCAAGGGCACCTTCGTCGCGCTCGCGAAGATCGAGGAGCCGCTCGGGCTGACGAGCCACACCGAGGAGATGCGCGCACGCGGCATCGTCCCGGGCTCGAAGCTGATCACGGTCAGCCGCATCGAGGCCGGGATCGACGTCGCGACCGCGCTGCGCCTCGGGCCCGACTCGGAGGTGCTGCGCATCGAGCGCCTCCGCCTCGCCGACGGCGAGCCGATCGCGATCGAGGTGCTCTTCCTGAACGCAGAGCGCTTCGACGGGATCACCGCCTCGCTTGGCGACAACGTCTCCTTGTACCAGCTGCTCCATTCCGACTACGGGGTCGAGCTCGACTCGGCGGAGGAGACGATCGAGGCCGTCGTCGCCGGAGCGCGCGAGGCAAAGCTCCTCGACTGCGCCGCCCGGGTCGGCGCTGCTCCAGCTCTCCCGGCTCACGACCGACACCGAGCACCGCCCGATCGAGTACGTGCAGTCGCTCTACCGCGGCGACCGCTTCCGCTTCCGGCAGCACCTCGAACGGCAGCTGGCCGGGGACGCCGGGCCGGTGCTACGGCCGGGCACCGCGGCCGACGCCGCCGGGCTCGCCGAGGTGTTCATCGCCGCCTGGCAGGACGCCTACCCGGGCGTCGTCGACGCCAAGATCCTCGAGTCGCTCGAGCACGAGACGATCGCGGGGTGGCTCGGCGAGGACGTGGCCTCAGCGGGCACCACCGTGGTGGCCGAGGCGCCCGACGGCTCGATCGTCGGGTTCATCCGCTTCGGCGAGGATCCGGAGGGCCCCGAGAACGGGTACGTCCATTCGCTGTACGTCCATCCCCGCGCCGGCGGCCGGGGCACGGGCCGGCGGCTGCTCGAGCACGCGGTCGCGGCGCTCGAGGCGGCGGGGCACCCGACCGTGACGCTGTGGGTCTTCGAGGCAAACGAGCGGGCGCGCCGCTTCTACGCCGCCGCCGGATTCGTCCCCGACGGCGGCCACCGGGTCGAGCTCGAGTGGCGGGCCAACGAGATCCACCTGGTCCGCGCCGCACCGGACGGGAAGCAGCCCGCGCAGGCGGGTGCCGGCGGCGCCGTCCAGAGCGAGGTTGCCGACCGGGCGCCGCGGGTGCTCCGGCGCGCGTGCGAACGTCTCGCTCGGCTTCTCGGCGAATCGATCACGGGCGGTTACCCCGCCGGCGCCACGCTGCTCGTCGTCGATGCCGAGGGCGAGCTTCTGCGTTCATACGGCGGCTGGTCCTGCATCGTCGACGAGCGGATCGAGACGACGCGCGACACGATCTACGACCTCGCGTCGCTGACGAAGGTCGTCTCGACCGTGACGCTGAGCCTGAGCCTGGCCGAGCGCGGCGCCTGGGCGCTCGACGACCCGGCCGTCCTGTGGCTGCCGGGCTTCCCCAACGCCGAGATCACTCTCCGGCAGCTGCTCACCCACACCTCAGGGCTGCCCGCTCATCGAGAGCTCTACCGCCTGGACGGCGGCAAGCCGGCGATCCGCGAGGCCGTGTACGCCGAGGCCGCCGGCGCCGTCCCGGGCTCGGTCCTCTACAGCGATCTCGGGTACATGCTGCTCGGCTGGGCGATCGCCGATCGCGCCGGCGCGCCGATCGACCGGGCGTTCGCCGAGACCGTCGCCGCGCCGCTCGGCCTGGAACGCACCCGGTTTCGGCCGCCGAAGCGCGAGCGGCGGCTGATCGCCGCGACCGAGCTCGACGGCGACCAGCGGCTCGAGCCCGGACTCGTCTGGGGCGACGTGCACGACGGCAACGCCTGGGCGCTCGGCGGTGTTGCCGGCCATGCCGGGCTGTTCGCGCCTGCCGCCGACCTCGGCCGGTTCGCGAGCGCGCTGCTCGATCCCGAGCGCCATCCGGTGCTCTCGGCCGGCTCGATCGCCGAGATGACGAGCTATCAGGCCGGCGGCCCGCCCGACACGCGTGCGCTCGGCTGGCAGCTGGACGCGAGCGAGTGGGGATCGTGGCCGGAGTCGACGTACTGGCACACGGGGTTCACCGGCACCTCGCTCCTGGTCGCGCCCGAGCTCGGCTGCGCGGTCGTCCTGCTGATGGGCGGCGTGCACCCCGTGCGCCGGCTCGAGCAGCAGGCCGGGCTACGGCAGGACGTGCACCGGATTCTCGCCGAGGCACTGGCATGAGCTCGGACGGTGAAGACCTCCGTGGGCTGGCGACCGAGCAGCCCCGGCCGGAGTTGAGCGACCTCGACCTGCTCTCGGTCGAGCAGCTCGTCTCGCTGATGTGCGCCGACGTCCGCCGTGTCCCGGAGGCGGTCGAGGCCGCCGAGGAGCAGATCGCGATCGCCGTCGACGGCGTGGCCGCGAGCGCTCGGGCGCGGCGGGCGGCTGATCTACGTCGGTGCCGGCACGGCAGGCCGCATCGGCCTGCTCGACGCGGCCGAGGCCGGGCCGACCTTCAACGCCCCGCAGGGCCAGGTCGTCGGGGTGCTCGCCGGCGGCAGGGGCGCCTTCGACGCTCCCGTCGAGAACGCCGAGGACGAGCGCGACGGCGGCGAGGCCGCGATGATCGAGCTCGGCGTCGGACCGGACGATGCAGTCGTCGGGATCGCCGCGAGCGGCCGGACGCCGTTCGTGCTCGGCGCGGTCGAGGCCGCTCGGCGGGCGGGCGCGCTGACCGTCGGGGTCGTCTGCAACGAGCGGACGCCGCTCGCGGAGCTCGCCGAGCTCGCGATCGAGGTGCTCGTGGGCCCGGAGATCGTCGCCGGCTCGACGCGACTCAACGCGGGGACCGCGCAGAAGGTCGTCCTCAACATCATCTCGACGGCAGCGATGGTCCAGCTCGGGAAGACCTTCGGCGGTCTGATGGTCGACCTGCGCGCGACGAACGCGAAGCTGCGCGACCGGGCGACCCGGATCGTCGCCGAGATCGCGGGCGTCAGCCGCGAGCGGGCCCGCGCCGCGCTCGACCAGTGCGACTGGAGCCCGAAGAGCGCGGCCGCGATGCTCGTAGGCGAGACCGACCCCGTCGCCGCGAGCCGCGTGCTCGAGCGCCACGAGGGCAGGCTCCGCCCCGCCCTCGAGGAGCTCGGGGCTGCCCGGGCGCCCGGCCCCGGCCCGGAGACGCAGCGGCTCGGCGTCGCCGCGGCCGTTGTCGACGGGATCTTCGTGCGGGGCGACGTCGCGATCTCGGACGGCCGCATCGCCGGGGTCGGGCTGGCGGGCCCGGGCGCGGGCCTCGCGATCCCTGCGCTCGTCGACGCGCAGGTGAACGGCTACGCCGGCGTCGACGTCCTCTCCGCCGGCCCCGACGAGCTCGACACGCTCGGCAAGGCGCTTCTGCGCGACGGTGTCGCTGCGTATCAGCCGACGCTGATCACGAGCCCGGAGGCCGATCTGCTCGCCGCCCTCGCGCGGATCGCGGAGGCGCAAGAGCGCACGGAGGGCGCGCGGATCGTCGGCGTGCACCTCGAGGGGCCGTTCCTCTCGCCGAAGCGGCCGGGCACGCACCCGGTCGAGCACCTGCGCGACCCGGACCCTGCGCTGCTCGAGCGACTGCTCGCCGCCGGGCCGGTCAGGACGGTGACGCTCGCGCCGGAGCTCCCCGGCGCACTCGAGCTGATCGAGCTCTGCACCTCCCGCGGCGTCGCCGTCTGGCTCGGGCACTCCGAGGCCGACGCGGCGACGGCACGCCGCGCGTTCGCTACCGGCGCCCTTGCGGTGACGCATCTCTTCAACGCGATGGCGCCGATCAGCGCGCGGGAGCCGGGGCTCGCGGGTGCGGCGCTCGCGAACCCGGGCATCGCGATCCAGCTGATCGCGGACGGCGTCCACGTCTCCGACGAGCTGCTGCGCCTCGCCTTCGCGGCCGCCCCGGGCCGCTGCAGCCTGGTCACCGACGCAGTCGCTGCGGCGGGACTTACCGACGGCGCCTACCGGCTCGGTGAGGTCGAGATCGAGCTCGAAGGCGGCGTTTCCCGGCGCGCCGACGGCGTGCTCGCCGGCGGCACCTCGCGCCTCGCCGAGAGCCTCGTCCGGCTCGGCGCGCTCGGGCTCGATGCCGTCGAGGCCGTGGCCGCGGTGACGGAGCGGCCCGGCAGGCTGCTCGGAGTCGGCCAGGGGCGGCTCGAGCAGGGCGGACCTGCAGACGTCCTCGTCGTCGACGACGGGCTCGCAATCCGCGAGGTGCTCTCGGCGGGTCGCCGCCTCGAGGGGGTGGCGCGATGAACGACGCAGGCTCACTCAACACGAACACCTGGCGATCATGCGCAGACGTGCCAGGCTCGGGTTAACCTCGCCCGGTTTCGCGCTCGTCCGCGCTTGGGGTCGTGCACGGTCGCGCGTGTGACCCTCGAGCGGGTAGCCCGCCTCCTCCCACTCGGCTACACCACCTGCGTAGCGCCGCACGCGCGTGAAGCCCTCACGCTCGAGGAATCGGTAGGCGTAGATGCTGGCAACACAGTGGACGTCGGCGCAGTAGACAACGATCTCGTCTTCGCGATCCAGCGCGGCGAGCGCCTCCTCGACGGTCTCGAAGTGATGCGAGCCAGCAATGTGCTTGGTGCCGTAGGCGAACCCTGACAGGGTCATGACGAGCGTGAACTCGTCACCTCGTTGCACTTTCCGGTGGAGCTCCTCGCGGCTGATGAGATTCATGTGGCGGCCTCCTCGCAATCCAGTCAGTACGATCGGTCGTTCTTGCTTATGTATACGACCGGTCGTGCTATCTTGTCAAGCGATGGCTACCGACCCGAGGCGCGACCACCGTGTGCGCAGACCGCGAAGCCGACGGCGAGCGGAGCCGCGTCGCGATCCTTCCATGAAGCCGCGCAGCTCGCAACGGTCGAGGGCATCGCCGGCCTCCCGATCAGCCGGGCCCGCCCAAGCCGTGGGAATGAGCAAGAGCGGCCTCGATCGCTCACTTCGGCTCGAACAGGAGCTCCAGCTCGCCACCATCGAGACAGCGAGCGCCATCTTCACCGAGGAGGTGGTCGAGCCCGCGCTCGCCCGGCCGCACCGGGCTCGAGCGGCTGCAGGCCGCTCCGCAGAGCGGTTCCTAGCGCATGTCGAGACGCCGTGTCTTCCCGGGCGGCTGCTTCTTCGCCTCGGTAGCAGCGGAGATGGACACCCACCCAGGCCCGGTGCGCGACCGCGCCGTCCAACTCACCGGAGAATGGGCGCGCCATCCCGAAACCGCCGTTCGGCACGCCCAAGACGAGGGCGCGATCGACGCCGCCGAGGACGCACACGAAGGCCTGCTTTCGAACTCGACGCCTTCCTGCTCCTTGCCAACGCGCAGTTCGTCATCTCTCAGGAGCCCACGCCCATCCACCAGGCACGCCGCGCACTTCACCCCGGCTCTCCCGCAGCAGCGCCCGGACACTCCCGAGGATCGATGTGATTCAGCAGGACCGCCGCTGAGGGTGTTGCACAAACCCGGTCTTGCCGGCGGATCACGCACCTCGATTGCACCGGTGAGTCTCGGCTGCAGGGCTGACGGGACGGTCAGCTGACGGAAGCGATGGTTCGGGGTCCCGTAGCGGGAGCTCCGGTCCCGGTGCTCGGTGACCGGCGTGTTCGCCGGCGCTATCGACCGGAGGAGACGGTCGATCGCGCGGCGTGAGCGGTCGAGTGCGGCTGGGTCGCCGGTGGCGACGTACTGGGCGTTCGCGAGGAGCAGGTAGGCGTCGAGCTCGAAGGCGATCTGCGTGGGCTCTTCGTCCGGGTCGACGGTGTGGTCGGCCTGGGCTTCGGTGACGGCGGTCTCGAGCTGCTTGACCAGTCGGCGACGGTGGCGAGTGCGTGGTCGCGTACGGGGCCGGGGTGGGTGTCGATCTCGGCGGCGACGGAGGCGAAGAAGCAGCCGCCGGGAAAGACACCGCGTTCGAGGTGGGCGAGGAATGCTTCGCAGAGTGCGCGGAGGCGAGCGATCCCGGGAGGCGCGTCGAGTCCGGGATCGACGACCTCGGCTTGGAAGATCGCGTCGGCGGTCTCGATGGTCGCGAGCTGCAGCTCCTCCTTGGACCGGAAGTGCGCGAACAGGCCGCTCTTGCTCATCCCGACCGAGTCTGCGAGTCGTCCGAGCGAGAGGCCTTCGATGCCCTCGACCGTGGCCAGTCGCGCTGCCTCGCGGAGGATCGCCTCGCGGCTCCGGATGCCGTCGCTCCGAGGGCGCCTCGGCGATGCGGCGCTCGCCCTCACGAATGGCTGTTCGCTCATCGCTTGACAAGTTAGCACGACCGGTTGTATTGTTCAAGTCAGACCGACCGGTCGTGCTAACTAAGGAGGACTCAGAATGACTACAGCCACGATCGACCCGCTGGAGACGCTCAAGCAGCGTCAGCAGGCGACCTGGGCGAGCGGTGACTACTCCGCAGTGGCCACCCTGATCGTTCCCGTCGCCGAGCGGCTCGTCGACCTCGCGGACCTGCGTGCCGGCTCGCGCGTGCTCGATGTTGCGACGGGCAGCGCGAACGCAGCGATCGCCGCCGCGCGGCTGCAGTGCGAGGTCGTCGGGATCGACTACGTCGAGGCTCTGCTCGAGCGCGGCCGCGAGCGGGCTGCCGCCGAAGGCCTGGAGATCGACCTCCGCGCCGGCGACGCCGAGGCGCTGCCCTTCCCCGACTCGTCGTTCGACGCGGTTCTCTCGGTGTTCGGCTCGATGTTCGCGCCCGACCACGAGCAGACCGCCGGCGAGATCGTCCGCGTCACCCGGCCCGGCGGGACGATCGCGCTCGCAAGCTGGACGCCGGACGGCTTCCTCGGCGCCCTCTTCCGCGTCGTCGCGCAGTTCGTGCCGCCCCCGGCCGGCGTCGCCTCACCGATGCTGTGGGGAACGGCCGACCACCTCGCCTCGCTCTTTGGCCCGCACGTCCACTGGACGCACACGACCGAGACCTTCACCTTCCGCTTCCCGACCGCCCGAGCGTTCGTCGACTACTTCGCCGAGCACTACGGGCCGACGTTGAAGGCCATCGCAGCTGCAGGCGGCCGCGCCGAGGAGCTCGAGTCCGCCCTCACGGAGCTGGTCCGGACCTGGAACCGACTCGACCAGCAGGGCCCGGTCGCGATCCCGGCCACGTATCTGGCCTCCGTCGGCGACCGAACGCCAGGCCAGAGCCGAGACGACCAGAGGCGCCTGAACGACTCGCGGAGGAGGCCGGCCGCAACTCGACCGCACCCTCACCATCCGACACGGCCAAGGAGGAGTCATGCTCTACCCGGTCAATGTTCCAGATCTCGTGCGGCGCACCGTGAACGGTGCCTTCGCAACCGATCCGACGATCCCGTACTCGCCCGCTCGGCCGCGGCGACTCGCGGGCACCCTCCGGTCGTTCGCGCGGCGACCAGACCGAGGCACCCACCTGAGCCGCGCGCGCGCAGCGACTGCAACCGACGGCTGCTGAGCACAACCAGATGAGGACCGATCCCTCGGACGGGCGGCGGCGAGTGGAAGCAACTCCCACCCGCCGCCGCCTCGGCGTCTCCGCGTGACAGCCTGAACAGCTCAGCCGGCGAGCCGAACGTCATCGCGGCGCGATCAGGAAGCACGCCGAGCGAGCGCGAAGAAGAAGGGCCATCGATCGTTGCCGACTCACGGGCCCGAGCTGGTCATCCGAACAGGACGATGTCGGCGCCGCCGGCGGATGTTACAAGGCTCGAGATGACGGTCACGCACGCGCGGTTCGATCGAGCCGGGGCCGAGAATCTGTCGGTGGAGCCGTTGCTGGCGAGCGACACGGGCAAGATCCCGCGGCACAAGCTCCCGGCCGGGCGAGATGCCCCCCGACGTCGCCTACCAGATCATTCACGACGAGCTGATGCTCGACGGAAATGCGCGGATGAATCTCGCAAC
>CAVYAQ010000005.1:0-242907 GCA_963766565.1 uncultured Actinomycetota bacterium | reverse complement strand
GATGGTCGCCGTGATCCTCGACGCTCGAACCGCTATGTTCGAGGACCGCGAGGTCGGTGGCCCAGCCGAGCGCCAGCTCCCGCATCGGCGCGATGCTAACGGTGCTTGGGTAGGAGTCGTCGGATCCGAGCCGAAAGCGCCCACGATGGTCCTCGACACGATCAGCACGATCCAGAACTTCGTGGACGTCTTCATCGGCGTCTATATCCTGGTGATCATTCTCTGGGTGCTCGCGTCGTGGATCCGCATTCCCTATTCGTTGAAGCCGGTCGAGCACTTCCTGCACGACGTCTGCGACCCGTATCTCGGGCTCTGGCGCCGAATCCTTCCCTCGCTCGGGCCGCTCGATCTGTCGCCGATCGTCGGGACGGTCGCGTTGCTCGTGCTGGGCGGGATCATTGACGCCTTGCTCGGCCGGTTCCACTAGCGAAGGAGACGTATGTCGTACACACCAGTCGAGTTGAGGCACGTACGAGTCGGACGTAGCCTGTTCGGCTACAACCGCTCGATGGTCGAGCAGGTGATCGAGGAGGTCGCCCAGAGCTTCGAGGCGACCTGGCGCGAGCGCGGGGAGCTCGCCGAGAAGGTCGAGGCGCTCGAGAAGCAGATCGAGCACTACCGCCAGCGCGAGGGGCTCCTCACCCAGACGCTTGTCGCAGCCGAGCAGGCCGCAAGCGATGTCCGCGAACGGGCGCGCCGCGAGGCCGAGACGATCTTGCTCGAGGCGCACAGTGAAGCGCGGGCGGTGGGGCGTGAAGCCCACGCCGAGCGTGAGCGGCTGCACCTCGAGTCGCGGCGGATCGAGGGCATGCTCCGTGCCGCGCTCGGCGTCATCGCGGAGAACCAGGCCGCGCCGCGACCCGACGCGCCTGTGAAGGCCGTCGTGCCGGCCGAGCCGGTGGTCGCACCCGAGGTGAAGAGCGAAGCGGCGGTGTCCGCGCTTCATGCGATGCCGCCCGTCCCCGAGCTGGCCGATCCGCCCCCGCCGCCGACGCGGGCCGAGAAGGCACTGCCGCCGCCGACCGAGGACGACCTTCCCGGTTGGCCGGTCGAGCGCGAGGACACCGCGGAGTTCGAGCCGATCGCGGGGCCCGAGCCGGAGGCGATCCAGGGCCTGGAGTCGCCTGCTGCTCACGAGCCGGAGCCCGATCACGACGACGGCTCGCACACCGAGCCGGTCTTCGAGCGGATTTCCGGGGGCGGATCGCGCGACTTCGACTGGGGCGAATAGCGGCGCGTAGACTGGAAGCGTGAACGGCCCGACCAGGCTCGAGTTCCGCGACGCGCCCGGTGCAAATCGGTCCGGCCTCGCGGGACGCTACGACGCGTTCTGGAAGGTCGAAGTTGGCGTGCCCGCAGCAGCCGGGCGTGCCGACCAGACCGTGCCTCGCGTGCTTGCCGACGCGGAGGAGCTCGACGCGAGCCTCGCCTCCGCACCTACGGCCCGGAGGGCCGCCCCGTGACGCCGGCGGAGGCCCAGGAGTTCCGGTCGCTGCTCGAGACCGAGCGCGAGCGGCTGGCGGTGGCGCTCGCCGTGATGCGCGAGGACGGCCAGCGAACGATGGAGGACGAACTCGGTGTACCGGGCGGAGTCGGCGCCGACACCGCATCCTTCACCTTCGAGCGCGAGCTCGGCACCGGGCTCGAGGAGGGCACCCAGCACACGCTCGAGCAGATCGACCACGCACTCGCGAGGCTCGATGACGGCACATACGGAACCTGCGAGCGGTGTGGGAAGGTCATCGGCTACGAGCGCCTCGTTGCACGCCCGGCCGCGACGCTCTGCATCGAAGACCAGAGGCTCGCCGACCGTGGCTGAGACCCCTGTCCCCGCCACCCCGCCGCCCGTGCCGCAGCCGCCCGACGTGCGCGTCGGCTCCTCGACGAACGGGCTCGTTCCGATCTCGAGCGCCCGCCGCTCGCTCGGCGCGGGGCCTTGGCAGTGGGCTGGACTCGCGGCCGTCGTGGCGGCGGCCGTCGCCGGCGACCAGATCACGAAGCACGTCGTCACGAGCCGGTTGTCGCTCGACCAGTCGTCGAGGGTCGTCGGCCCGCTCTCGATTCACCGTGTCGAGAACTCCGGGATCGCCTTCGGGTTCTTCACGTCGGCCACCGGGGTCGTGATCGCGCTGACCGGCCTCGCGATCCTCTGGATGCTCATCTATTTCGCCCGCTCCGGCGCCCGGCATCCGGTGATCCCCGCGGGGCTCGGCCTGCTGATCGGGGGGAGCGTCTCGAACCTCGTCGACCGTGTCCGCCTCGGCCATGTGACCGACTTCATCGACTTCGGCTGGTGGCCCGCATTCAATCTCGCCGACAGCTTCATCGTGATCGGAGTCGGGATTCTGCTCGCCGCCATGCTCGGCGCCGACCGCGGCCCGAAGCAGGTACGCCGGCCGCTCGACGTCGCGGCGCGGTAACGGCTCCCACCGGCCGCCGCTCAGCGCTCGCCAGAAGGGCGCCCGGCCCGACCGTCGCCCTTCCGTGGCCGAAAGAGACACGCCCGCCCCGGGCCCCCACCCGATAAAGGGCGGGGCCGCGTCCCGCCGCCCTCGAGGAGCGATGCTACTCCCGCCCGGCGGCCGGAGCTGTCGCGAGACTGTGACAGTTGAACGAAATCCACCGAACGGTGTTGGACGTTCCGGCCGAGGCGGCGGGGGAGAGGCTCGACCAGTTCATCGCCGGGCACCTCGGCTCGCGGGCGGCCGCCACGCGGGCCGTCGAGGCCGGAGCTCAGGTCGACGGACGGCCGAGGCCCAAGAGCTACCGGCTCGAGGGCGGGGAGCGGATCGAGCTTCCCGGCCCGGAGCGCGCCGGTACCACGCGAGTCCGGCGGCCCGACGCGCCCGAGCCCAGGATCGCCTGGCAGGACGAGCATCTCGCGGTGATCGACAAGCCCGCAGGCCTCGTCGTCCACCCGGGAGCGGGCCGGCACGCCGACACGCTCGTCGACGCTCTTGCCGGCATCGTTGCAGGGGGCGACGACCCAGAGAGGCCGGGCATCGTGCATCGGCTCGATCGCGACACCTCGGGGCTTCTCGTCGTCGCCCGGACAGACGAGGCGCACGAGCGCCTCTCGAAGCTCGTGAAGCAACACGAGCTGGAGCGAACCTACATCGCCCTCGTGCGCGGGCGCCCCGTCTCACGCAGCGGCAGGATCGAGGCCCCGATCGGCCGCGACCGCCACGATCCGACACGCCGGTCGCTCGACACCGACGCGCCGCGCGAGGCGATAACCCACTTCGAGGTGCTCGAGACTCACGGCGACTACGCCCTCCTCCGCGTGACCCTCGAGACGGGCCGTACCCACCAGATCCGCGTGCATCTCGCCGCGATCGACCTGCCTGTCGTGGGCGACCCCGTCTACGGCGTCAGGGACAGCCTGCTCCACCGTCAGTTCCTGCATGCAACGCGCCTCGCGTTCACCCATCCGTTCACCGGCTTGCGAGTCGAGGTCGACTCGCCGCTTCCGTCCGAGCTCACCGGATACCTCGCCGCGCTCACCTGAGCGAGCGTTGCCGCTACCATGGGCTCGCTTTCCGACCCTCGACCCGGCGGAGGATCGACGCGGACGGTGGCCGGTTTCATCCCGGTCCCGCCTCGACACCGCCGGTGCATTGCCAATCGAACCGAAAGGGGCTCGCAATGCCCGTTGTCTCCATGAAGGAGCTGCTCGAAGCCGGGGTTCACTTCGGCCATCAGACGCGGCGCTGGAATCCGAAGATGAAGCGATTCATCTTCACCGAGCGCGGCGGCATCTACATCATCGACCTCCAGCAGACCCAGCAGCTCCTCGACGAGGCGTACGACTTCGCCCGGGGCATCGCCCAGCGCAACGGCTCGGTGCTGTTCGTCGGCACGAAGAAGCAGGCGCAGGACGCGATCTCCGGCGAGGCCAAGCGCGTCGGGATGCCGTACGTCAATCACCGGTGGCTCGGCGGATTGCTCACGAACTGGCGCACGATGTCCGACCGGATCCAGCGCCTCCACGAGCTCCGCTCGCTGCGAGAGGAATCCCAGCTCGACCTGTTGCCCGCGAAGGAGCGGATCGCGATGCTCGCGGAGCTCGAGAAGCTCGAGGCGAATCTCGGCGGCGTCGCAGACATGCGCCGGCAGCCCGACGCGATCTTCATCGTCGACCTCCGCAAGGAGCAGCTCGCCGTGCGCGAGGCCCAGCGGCTCGGATTGCCGGTAATTGCCCTCGTCGACACGAACTGCGACCCCGACGAGGCCGAGTACGTGATCCCGGGCAACGACGACGCGATCCGCTCGTGCTCGCTCGTCGTGAGGACGGTCGCGGATGGGATCGAGGCCGGCAAGCAGAAGGTCACGCCAGCCGAGGTCGTGCGCGCCGAAGCGCCGGCCGAGCCCGAGGAAGCAGCAGCGACCGAGGCGGCCGTTGCCGTTCCCGCGCCCGAGGCCGAGCTCGAGGAGGCCGAATGACCGAGATCTCGGCAGCGATGGTGAAGCAGCTCCGCGACGCGACGAGCGCCGGAATGATGGACTGCAAGCGTGCGCTCCAGGAGACCGAGGGCGACTTCGACGCCGCCGTCAAGCTGCTCCGCGAGAAGGGAATGGCCTCGGTGGCGAAGCGCGCCGACCGCGAGACGAACGAGGGCATCGTGCTCACCCGGATCGAAGGCGATACCGGCGCGATCGTCGCGGTCGGCTGCGAGACGGAGCCGGTCTCGAAGAACGACGACTTCCTCGCGTTCGCGCAGAGGGTGCTCGACACGGTCTCCGAGAACGGCGAGGACGCAGTGGAGCGCCTCGATACCGAGCGCGTCGAGCTGGGCGCCCGCCTCGGCGAGAACATCCAGGTCGTCGGCACCCGCCGCCTCACCGCAGGCGAGGGCGAGGTTCTCTCCGAGTACGTCCATCCGCCGGCGAAGAAGGTCGGCGTCTTGATTGACGGCAAGGGTGCCCCCGAGGTCGCCCGCCAGCTCGCGATGCACATCTCGTTCTCGCGTCCCACGTACTCGTCGCGCGACGATGTTCCCTCCGAGCTCGTCGACGCCGAGCGGGAGATCCTGCTGAACCAGGAAGACATCCGGTCGCAGCCGGAGGAAAAACGGGCGATGATCGTCGAGGGGCGCCTCAACAAGCGGTTCTTCGGCGAGTCGGTGCTCGGCGAGCAGGCCTGGATCCACGACGACAAGCTGAACGTCGCCAAGGCACTGGCCCAGAGCGGGTTCGAGCTCGTCGACTACGCCTGGTTCTCGGTCGGCTGATGGCGGCGGCGCCAGAGCCGCGCGCCCCGCTCGCACCGGTCTTCCGCCGGGTGCTGCTCAAGCTGTCCGGCGAGGCATTGATGGGCCCCTCCGAGTACGGTCTCGACGCCGACACGATCGATGCGCTCGCCTGTGAGCTCGTCGACGTGCACGCCTCCGGCCTCGAGCTGGCGCTCGTGATCGGCGGCGGCAACGTGTACCGCGGGATGAAGGCCACCGCCGCCGGGATGGACCGGGCGACGGGCGACTACATGGGGATGCTCGCCACGGTCTTCAACTCGCTGGCCGTCCAGGAGGCACTCGAGCGGAACGGTGCAGACACGCGGGTGCTCTCGGCGCTCGACGTTCGCGAGGTGGCCGAGCCCTACATCCGGCGGCGCGCGATCCGGCACCTCGAGAAGGGCCGTGTCGTGATCTTCGCTGCAGGCACCGGGAATCCGTATTTCACGACCGACACCGCTGCCGCGCTCCGAGCGCTCGAAATCGATGCGGAAGCGATCCTGATGGCCAAGAACGGCGTGCGCGGCGTGTTCGACGGCGATCCGAAGACGAGCCCGTCGGCGGTGTTCCTGCCGACGATCACGCACTTGCAGGCGATCGAGCGCGGGCTGAAGGTGATGGATACGACCGCACTCTCGCTGTGCATGGACAACAATCTGCCGATCCATGTATTCGAGCTCGCACCCGAAAACATCGGGCGGGTCGTCGGCGGCGAGAACGTCGGCACCCTGATCTCGACCCCGACCAAAGGAGGCGCATAGGTGGCTGCCATCGACGATTTCGTCTCGGACTGCACCCAACGGATGAACAAGTCGGTCGATGCGACCCACGAGCACTTCAACGGTGTCCGCACGGGTCGCGCCTCCGCCGCGCTTCTCGATCGCATTCAGATCGACTACTACGGCACGCCCTCGCCGCTCCGGAACATCGCGACGATCACGGTCCCCGAGGCGCGGCTGCTCACGATCCAGCCGTTCGACCCGTCGTCGATCAAGCAGATCGAGCGGGCGATCCAGGAGTCCGACCTCGGGCTGACCCCGTCGAACGACGGCAAGCTGATCCGGCTGCCGATCCCGCAGCTCACGGAGGAGCGCCGCAAGGAATTCGTGAAGCAGGTTCGCGCCATGGCCGAGGAGGGGCGGGTGTCGATCCGCAACGTCCGCCGCGACGTGATGAAGCACCTCGAGGAGCTCGTGAGAAACGGCGAGGTCGGCGACGACGAGGAGCGCGCGGCCGAGTCGCACGTGCAGAAGCTCACCGACGAGCACGTGCACCAGATCGACGAGCTCCTGAAGCGCAAGGAAGCGGAGATCATGGAGGTCTGAGCCTTTCGCTGCGCGAAGAGGCTAGGAAAACTCGATGAATCTGCTTGCTCGGATCAGGACGCTCGCCCGCGTCGGTCAACTGCCGGAGCGCGACCTCCCTGAGGTCGCCGAGACCGTCGCGATCATCATGGACGGCAACGGGCGCTGGGCCCGCCGCCGCGGGCTGCCGACGGTGCTCGGGCACCGCGCGGGGACGCGTGCGCTCCGGCGCACCGTCGAGGCTGCGATTGACCTCGGGATCCGGCACATGGTCGTCTACGCGTTCTCGACCGAGAACTGGTCGCGTCCGCAGGACGAGGTCGACGCGCTCATGGAGCTCTTCGGCGAGACGATCGAGCGCGAGCTGCCGGATCTCGCGGAACAGGGCGTGCGCGTGCGCTTCATCGGCCGGCGCGACCGTGCGCCGGAGAGCCTGCGCAAACGGATGGAGGCAATGGAGGATCGGACGGAGCTGAACGTGCGTCTCGGGCTCTGGATCGCGTTCGACTACGGCGGACGCGCCGAGCTCGTCGAGGCCGCGAGACGGATCGCCGAGAGCGGCGTCGATCCACGCGAGATCGATGAGAACGTGCTCGCCGCGCATCTCTATGCACCGGACCTCCCGGATCCCGATCTCCTGATCCGTACGAGCGGCGAGCTCCGCGTCTCGAACTTCATGCTCTGGCAGCTCGCCTATGCGGAGCTCGTGTTCGTCGACAGGCTGTGGCCCGACTTCGACGAGCGCGACCTGCGCGCCGCCCTCGCCGAGTACGCCAATCGGCGACGCCGGTTCGGCGGACGATGACGAACATCCTCTCGCGACTGCTCGTCGCGGTTGCGGCGATTCCGATCGTGCTCGGTGTGATTTACCTCGGCGGCTGGTGGCTCTTTGCGCTCGTCGCGGTCGGCGCGGTGCTCGGGTTGCACGAGTTCTGGCTGCTCAGCAAGCGGCTCTCTCCTCTTTCCCCAGCCGGATATGCGGGCGGGATCCTGGCGCTGCTCGGCGCCGAGCTCGCAGGGGCCGACTGGATGATCGGCGGGGTGCTCGTGACGCTCGCACTCGCATTCCTCCTGAAGGGGATGTCGGCGACGCGGGCAGCACCGACGGTGTCGATCTCCGCCACCCTGTTCGGGGCGGTCTGGATCGGTTGCGGCCTGTCGTTCATGCTGCTCCTGCGCGACATTCCGGTTCACGGGCGGCTCGCGGCGCTCACCGTGGTGCTTGCGGTCTGGGCCGGGGACACGCTCGCCTACGCGGGCGGGCGGCTGCTCGGCCGGCATCGGATGGCTCCGAAGACCTCGCCCGGGAAGACATGGGAGGGGTTCGCGTTCGGGACTGCTGCGACCGTGTTCGTCGCGTTCGTGGCGCTCTACAAGGCGAACTTCCTCTCGATTACCGACTCGATCGTGCTCGGCGTCGTGCTCGCGATCGCGGCGCCGATGGGCGACCTGTTCGAGTCGATGCTGAAGCGCGACGCCGGCGTGAAGGACGCGGGCGCGCTCCTCGGCGGCCACGGTGGCATGCTCGACCGCCTCGACGCACTCCTCTTCGCAGTACCCGCCGCGTATTTCTGCATCGCCGCCTTCGGCTACCGCTGAGGTTCCTCGAGCCCGGCCGCGACCCTGTCCGGCGGTACCCTGACGAGGGATGAAGCGGATCGCCCTGCTTGGCGCGACCGGCTCGATCGGGCGCCAGGCGATCGAGGTGATCGACGCGCATCCCGAGCTCGAGCTCGTCGCAGCAACGTCGGGCACGCAGCCGATCGACGGCCTCGCGCCGCTGACGCAGACCGGGGGAGACCCGGCCGCTTTGCTGGAGCGAGCCGAGCCGGACGTCGTGCTGAACGCGGTTGTCGGGTTCGCAGGATTGATCCCGACGATGTGGGCGCTCGAGAACGGCGTGACGCTCGCACTCGCGAACAAGGAGAGCCTCGTCGCCGCCGGCGAGCTCGCGCTGGCGGCCAGAGCTCGGGGTGGAGGAGAGCTGATCCCGGTCGACAGCGAGCACTCGGCCCTGTTCCAGTGCGCGCTCCTCGGCGAGCCGGAGAGCCTCGTCCTGACCGCCAGCGGTGGGCCGTTCCGCGGCCGCAGCGCCGAGGAGCTGGCCGACGCCACCCCCGAGGAAGCGCTCGCTCACCCGACCTGGACGATGGGGCCGAAGATCACGATCGACTCGGCCACGCTTGCCAACAAGGGCCTCGAGGTGATCGAGGCGCACTTCCTCTTCGACGTCCCGTACGAGCGCATCGAGGTCGTGATCCATCCGCCCTCGATCGTGCACGGGCTCGTCCGCTTCCGGGACGGCGCCGCGATCGCCCATCTCGGAAACCCCGACATGCGCGTCCCGATCTCCTACGCGCTCACCTATCCCGAGCGCGCCGCGACGCCTGTCCCGCCGCTCGAGTTGCGCACGCTCGAGTTCCACGAGCCCGATACCGATACCTTCCGGATGCTCGCACTTGCCTGCGAAGCCGGAGAGCGCGGCGGAACCTATCCGTGCGCCTATAACGCCGCGAATGAGGTTGCCGTCCAGGCGTTCCTCGAGCGGCGGATCGGCTTCCTCGACATCGCAGCCGCCGTCGAGGACGCCCTCGGGGCGGTCGACGGCGCACCGGCCCGCGACCTCGCAGAGCTCGTCGAGGCCGACCGGCGCGCAAGGAACCTGGTGCTCGTCGGATGAGCGTCGCGATCGCCATCTTCGGGCTCGCAGTCCTGATCCTGATCCACGAGGCCGGCCACTTCTTTGCCGCGCGCGCCGTCGGGATGCGTCCCCGGAAGTTCTATATCGGCTTCCCGCCTGCGCTCGTGAAGACGAGCCGCGGCGGCGTCGAGTACGGGATCGGCGCGCTCCCGCTCGGCGGTTACGTGAAGATCCCCGGCATGCACAGGGCCGCTCCCGGCGACCTGCGCGCGAGCCTCAAGCCGGAGGATCAGGAGGCGCTCGCGCCCGAGCTCGACCGGCTCGACGCGGCACTCGAGAGCGGTGACGAGGAAACCGCCCGCGGCCTTCTTCCGGCACTCGAGGCGCGCCTCGGGAGCAACAGGATGCTCCAGGAGCTCGACGGGTCGCTGGCGGACGACGCCTACTGGCGCCAGGCCTCGTGGAAGCGCATCGTCGTGATCGGGGCGGGCCCGTTCGTGAATCTCGTCTGCGCGTTGATCCTCTTCACGGCCGTGTTCATGACCGTGAACGCCCTTCCCTCGAGGACGGTCGCCCTGGTCAGCAAGGGCCACCCGGCCGCGGCGGCGGGGCTCAAGGCAGGCGACCGGATCGTGACCCTCGCGGGCCGTCCCGTCAAGGCGACCACACTGCCCGACCAGATCAATGCGACCCACGGCCGCCCGTTCCGGCTCACCGTGGTCCGCAAGGGCAAGCGGCTGGCACTCGGCCCTGTCGCCGCGAAGCTCGACGGCGGCCGCTACCGGATCGGGATCGAGATCAAGGGGATCAACGGCCCCGGCAAGCCCCTGCCGGCCGCAAGCCGCGAGTCCGTGCACGAGACCTGGTACATCATCGACGGCGAGGTGAAGGGCATCGCCCAGCTCTTCGTCGGCAAGGGCACGAGGGACGTCTCGAGCACCGTCGGGATCGTCCGCGACACGGCGCAGGCCTACCGGGCCTCGCTCAGCGACTACTTCTACCTCCTCGGGTTCATCAGCCTCGCGCTCGCGATCCTGAACATGCTCCCGATCCTCCCGCTGGACGGCGGCCACATCGTCATGTCGCTGCTCGAGCACGTCCGTGGCCGGGCCTTCTCGCAGCTCGCCTACCTGCGCTACAGCGCCGTCGGCGTCACGCTCCTCCTCTTCCTGTTCTCGATCGGGATACGCAACGATCACCTGCTGCCGTAGGCCATCCGGGTACGATCCCGAGGCATGGGTAGCGACTCTCCGTCAAGGTAGGCGGCATCCAACTCGGCGGCGGTGCGCCCGTCGTCGTCCAGTCGATGACGCTGACGAAGACCCATGACGTCCCCGCGACGACCGCGCAGATCGCCGCGCTCGCGAGCGCCGGCTGCGAGATCGTCCGTGTGGCCGTGCCGAAGCTCGAGGACGCCGAGGCGCTCCCGAAGCTCGTCCGCTTCTCGCCGGTGCCGATCATCGCCGACATCCACTTCAACGCGAGCCTTGCGGTGAAGGCGATCGAGGCGGGGGTCGCGGCCGTCCGGATCAACCCAGGCAACATCGGCGGCCCGGACAAGGTGGCCGAGGTCGTCACGGCGGCGAAGAAGGCCGGGATCCCGATGCGGATCGGCGCGAACTCCGGCTCCCTCCCGAAGCACCTCGAGACGCTCGCCCAGGAAGATCAGGCAGCCGCGCTCGTCGAGGCCGCACTCGAGGAGGTCCGGCTGCTCGAGAGCCTCGACTATTACGACTTCAAGATCTCGGTCAAGTCGAGCCACGTACCGACGATGATCCGCGCCTATCGGATGCTCTCGGGACGCGTGCCCTACCCGCTTCACCTGGGCGTCACCGAGGCCGGCCCGCCCTTCACCGGCTCGATCAAGAGCGCGGTCGGCATGGGCAGCCTGCTCGCCGACGGGATCGGCGACACGATCCGCGTCAGCCTCACCGCCGACCCGGTCGAGGAGGTCAAGGTGTGCTGGGAGATCCTGAAGGCGCTCGGACTCCGCGAGCGCGGCCCGGTGCTGATCGCGTGCCCGAGCTGCGGGCGGGACAACGTCGGCGTCCAGACGCTCGCAGAGGAAGTCGAGGAGCGCCTCGGCACCTACGAGGAGCATTTCGAGGTCGCCGTGCTCGGGTGCGCGGTGAACGGGCCGGGCGAGTCCGGCGACGCAGACTTCGGGATCGCCGGCGGCCGTGACGTCGGCTTCATCTACGCGCACGGCAAGGTGCTGCGCAAGGTCGAGTCCGAGACCCTCGTAAGTGAGCTCTTCAACGAGATCGACAGCTGGATCGCCGAGGGGATGCCGCGGCCGGAGCGCCGCAAGATGGCCAAGCCGGCCGCGCTCGCAATGGCCGAGGCATCGGCCATCCCGCTCGAATAGCCTCCGAGGTCGCGATGACGATCGACCTGGCTTCCAGGCTCTTCCTGCCGACCCTGCGCGACGCTCCTGCCGACGCGGAGGCCGTCAGTCACAAGCTGCTCGTCCGCGCCGGCTACATCCGCCAGCTCGGGGCGGGACTCTGGACGTTCACGCCACTCGGCTGGCGCGTTCACCGGAAGGTCGAGCAGATCATCCGTGAGGAGATGACTGGGATCGGCGCGCAGGAGTGGTTCGCGCCGGTGCTCACACCGGAAGAGCTCTGGGAGGCGACCGGCCGCAACACGATCCCCGAGATCTTCCACGTGCAGGATCGTGCGGGCCGCGAGTTCGTGCTGCCGCTGACCCACGAGGAGACCTTCACCTTTCACGCCCGCGAGCTTCAGAGCTACAGGCAGCTCCCCCAGGCCTGGTACCACTTCCAGACGAAGGACCGGGACGAGCCGCGTCCCCGCGGGGGTCTGCTCCGCGTCCGCGAGTTCGTGATGAAGGACTCGTATTCGTTCGATCGCGACGAGGAGGGCCTCGAGGTCAGCTTCCGCGCCCACGAGGCTGCCTACCACCGGATCTTCCAGCGCTGCGGGATCACCTACAGCGCGGTTCAGGCCGAGTCGGGGATGATGGGAGGGAGCGCATCGGTCGACTTCCTCGCGCCCTCGGGCTCGGGCGAGAACACGCTCGTCACCTGTGCGAACGGCGATTTCGCCGCCGATCTCGAAGTGGCGCAGGCGGTGCCGCGCGCACCGGAGTTCCCGGCCGCGCTACCGGCGCCCGAAGAGGTCGAGACGCCGGGGGTGACGAGCTGCGAGGCGCTCGCCGAGTTCCTCGGGGTCGACATCGCCGCAACCTCGAAGGCGATGCCGATGACGAAGGACGACGGGACGGTCGTGCTCGCGCTGATCCGCGGCGACGACCGGCTCGAGGTGTTCAAGGTGATCGCGGCGCTCGGCGAGACGGTTCGCCCCTCGACCGAGGACGAGATCCGTTCCGCATTCGGCGCCGAGCCCGGCTCGCTCGGCCCGGTCGGCTTCCCGGGAGAGGTGATCGCCGACGAGACGCTTCGCGGGGGCCAGTTCGTCGCCGGCGCGAACCGCACAGGGTGGCATCTGCGAGGCGTGGAGCACGGACGCGACTACGAGGCTCGCTTCGCCGACCTGCGCGTCCCGGTCGAGGGCGACCGCTGCATCCACGACGGGGGCGAGCTCCGGTTCGAGACCGCGATCGAGGTGGGTCACATCTTCAAGCTCGGCACGCGCTACTCGGTGCCGCTGGATGCGACGTTCCTCGACGAGGACGGCACGGAGAAGCCGCTCGTGATGGGGAGCTACGGCATCGGCCTCGCCCGGGTCATGGCCACGGCGGTCGAGCAGCGCCACGACGAAGCGGGTATTCGCTGGCCGGCCGCGCTCGCCCCGTACGATGTGCACGTGGTCGCGTTGCCTGGTCTGGAGCAGCAGGCCGCCGAGGCCGCTGCCGAGCTCGAGCGCGGCGGGGCCGAGGTGCTCCTCGACGACCGCGCGCTCAGGCCCGGCGAGAAGTTCGCCGACGCCGACCTGATCGGGGTGCCAATTCGGGTAACAGTGGGTAAGAAGACCCTCGATGACGGAAAGGTCGATGTTCGCAAGCGGGACGGCGGCGACGACACACGTGTCGGGATATCCGAGTTGAGCAGGGAGGTTCTCAATGGCCAGAAGACGTAGGTTCAGCTCGGAAGGGTTCGGTCCGGCGATCGAGCGGCTGATGAACGAATCCGGAACGACCTACCGCGGCCTCGCCGCGAAGACCGGCCTCTCCGCCGGCTATCTGAACCACCTCGTGCACGGAAATCGGCCTGTCCCGTCGAACGACGTGATCGCACGCCTCGCCGAAGCACTCGAGGTGGAGCCCGAGCATTTCCGCGAGTATCGGCTCCGCGCGATCACCGAGCAGCTCGAGTCGATGCCGGAGATGGTCGACAGGCTTTACAAACGCCTTAGCGCCTAGCCCCAACTATCCCCCGGGCGAGCCGTCCCAATTCCTGAAGCCGGTCGGGACCTCGGCGTGATCGCTTGGGGGCGAGGAGGTCCCGGCCGGCCTCCTTCTCTCGCCGGTAGCATTGCGCGCACGCTCGGCGTGTCGCCGCCGGGTAAGCCTGACGGCGAGCTGAGACGGCGAGCTCGAAACGAGGGAGAGCCCTACTCCACGAGAACGACTTCGCACTGCTCCGCGCCCTTTTGCACCTCGGCGTCGACGTCATAGCCGAAAAGCCGTCCGAAGAAGCCGTGATGGTGAGCTCCGATCATGATCCTCGACGCGCCCTGCTCTCGCGCGACGTCAAGGATCACCTGGGCCGGATCACCCACCCTCCACGTGCACTCGCCCGAGACGCCCGCCTCGTCCAAGCGCTTCCGTGCCCGGTCGATGATCTGCTGTATCCCGGGGAGCGGATGCTCGAGATCCGGAAACGGGGCCGACACCCCAAACCCTGTCAACCCTGAATCGTAAGCCCCGAGCCCCTCGGGCGAGTTGTACTGCGCGGGCGGAAGGCCCTCCGCGACGACCACGATCAGCTTCCCGCCGTCGGACTTGACGGCCTCGATGGCCCGCTCGAGCGCCCGGCCCGAGCGCTCCTGGCCGTCGTAGCCGACAACAACGATCTCGTCCACGGGCAAAGCATGGCAGGTCCACGCTCCCGGCTCGAAAACCGCCGTCCGATCAGTGTCGGACTGGACCCTCGTCCAGTGTCGCGGTCGAAACATGGATCTACGCTCGGCGTGGGGAAGGGGACCGCGGAGACAGCAGGAGACGACGTTCTGTGGCGCGTCGTCTCCTGCTGTAAGACGGCCTGTCCCGTTGCGCGAACGGTTGAGACGGCTTCGAAGAAATCGAACGGTTTACGATCGTCACGCGGAGTGCATCCCCCGAGTGGTACTCCGCACTGTGGCCGCGAGCGGGAGACGAGTCCTTCCCCGCGTTCGTCTCCCGCTTGCGCCTTCGCCTCACACCCGCGTTGGAGGTTGAAGCGTTTCGCCGGCGCGGAGGGGACCGAGCGATGGCCAGTCGGGTAGCCTCGTTCCCGTGAGACGGAAGACCGAGAAGAAGCCGGTGAACAAGCCGCTCCTGGTGGCGGGACTCACCGTCCATCTCGTCGCGGTGACGGTGACCTGGCGAGACATCTGGTCCGGCCGGCGGACCGGATCCGCGGGAGCAAGACAGGGTGGCGCATCGCGAGCGCGGTGAACACGATCGGGTCAGTCGGCTACTGGCTCGTCGGACGCCGATACGACTAGTCGATGGGACGAGCTCGGGTCAGGGGCAAGAGCCGTACTCGCCCTCGACTAGGCTGCTTCAGCCGTCCGGCCCCAGAACCGGAGGAGCGCGGTGGGGGAGCACGGATCGGCTTACGGGAACTTCACTCGGGCGATCGAGGTCGGCAACGTGGTCGCCGCGGAGCTCGCAGCACGCGAGCTCGGCTCGCTTCGGCTCGTCGACGCGCTCGAGCTTGTCGCCCTGGTCGCGAGAAAGGGCCCGAGCCGGTCGCGGAGGATGGCCGCACGTTGGCTCGAGCGGTGGCTTACCGAGACTGAAACGCCGACGATCGATGATGCTGTGATGGTCGCCGGCTGCCTCGCAGCGCTCGGAGGCGGGGCCCACGAGAACGCGCTGTGGTCGCTGCGGGAGATCCTGGCCGGCGAGCCGCGACGGCCGCGCATTGCTCGGGCATGACGCCAACGTCACTGCTCGATAGCCCGTCCATCTCCTCAGACCAGGCCGCAACCGCAGCTGGGATGACTACTGCTCAGACGATGCACGAACCGTGAGTTCATCGCCGGCGTGCAAGGCGTTACGGGCGTCCTTTTCTCCGCTGACGGGCCGCTTGGGTCTCACCTGGACAAACACGGTCTGTCGGCACCGCTCGGTGCCGGTAGATTGGCCTGGTTACACATCGGGGTGTGGCGCAGCCTGGTTAGCGCGCTTGTCTGGGGGACAAGAGGTCCCCGGTTCGAATCCGGGCACCCCGACTGCGATTGCGAGACACGGCGCGATTCCGTGGGCCACTAGCGGGACAAACGATTGAGCTGCCGCGACTCGTGATCGATCCTCGGAAGCGTCGAACCCGTCAAGCAGCCCGCGCAGATACCTCTCGCTGTCCGGGCAGCAGTGCCCGTACGTCTTGTCGATCATCGCCACGCTCGAGCCCATGAGCCGCGCGAGGTAGAACAGCGAGACGCCTGCCGCGATGCGAACGACGCGAACGTGTGCCGCATCGCGTACGGGACAGCCTTGGGAATGCCGGCTGCGTCGAGCGCTGCGTACCACTCGCCACGTCTCCAGCTGTGCAAGTCCATGTGGCTGCCGTCGAGAGCGGGGTAGACAAGCATCGTGTCGAGCCGTGACGGGTGCTCCTTCATCGCGTCAACGACACGGCCACGCAACGGGATACGCCGCAGCGAGCCTTCCGTCTTCCCGAACGTCTTCACCCGCCCGTCGGTGTAGACGCGGCGGACGTGCAGGATGCCTTCCTTCAAATCGAGGTCGCGCCGCTCGAGCGCCAGCCACTCCTCGGGCCGCAGGCCGGTACCGGCGACGAGGATCGGCAGCGAGCGGCGTTCGGGTGGGAGCTCGGCGGCTATGCGCTCGAGCTCGTCCCACGAGCCGAACACCGGAACCTCGTTCCGTTTCGGCTCGGGGTTCGGAACCGCCAGCGCGACGTTCTCCGCGGTTATCTTGACCAGCTCGCTTCGAGCGATGTGGTGCAGAGCGCGAACGCTATGGCGCCAATCTGAAGCAACTCGTGCTGACGATGGATGAGCTGCGCGGGTTCATGCCGCGAACGTCGCCTCTCGACGAGATCATCGCTCGCCGTGACGCCCGGTTGTTGATGCAGGCCGCCGGCGGCGACTGGCGTTCAGTCAACTAACCCGAAACCGTGGTTTCAAGCCCAGGGGGGAGTTTGACTGCGGGGCCAGAAAGAGAGTGTCATGTGGGCGATTCGACACCCCCGCCCCGGGTATGGTGGTGCTCGCCGTCCGGTCCCAGGACGAATGGAGGCCAGGATGCCGACCTACAAGTTGTTGACCGAGACGGGCGAAGATCTCGGGCCGTTCCGCGCTGCGACGCCGACGTGGTCGCCCGGTGATCGGCTCCACCGCGGCCACGACACACTCGAGGTTGTTTCGTTGACGGTCGCCGGGGACGGCGACGAGGTCGACGGGTACCTCGTCGTGCGGACGGCAACCGAGCCCCGCACGGCGGCGTAAGCGCCGGAATCCGAGCCGTCCACGGGCCACGTATTGTCTCTTTGAGGCGCCGGGGCTCGGGGTGCCGCCGAGCCCGCTCGCCGAGCTCCGCCCCCACTTGCGCTGCCTAACAGGAACATCGCCGGGCGGGCGACGCCCGAGCTTAGGTAGTAGCCGACGCCTCCGCAGGCTCAACCACGAGGATCATGTCGAACGTCCCGTCTGTGAGGTTCGGAAGGGATCACGCTGACGACCCGAAGTAAGTCCGCGCCGTAACGGAGGAGATCGCCTACAACCGCGTTCTCTGAGAGATGGTGTGTGCCAAGGTCGTTGTCGTCCTGGTCCGCGTACTCGTATGACGGCGCTCGTTTCAGTGAGCGTACTCCTGTTCGCGCGCGGCTACGTTCCGCGGCCCAGGCGGCTCAGTGGTTCGCCGGCGCCTGGGCGCAACCCGGCCCCTGCGGGGAATCTATCGAATACTCGCGCCAGCCCATAGTCGCCTTTCGGACAGTGTCGGCCTGGACCTTCCTCCAGTACCCGCCTCAAAACGTGGGCCTACGCTCGGCGCGCCGCAGGGGACAGCGGGGGAGAAGAACGGGAGACGGCGCTCTGCGGCAGCGTCGTCTCCCGCTATGCCCTGAGGGGGAGTCCAGGACACCGAAAACCGGATACCCGCCCCGTGATCAACCCGAACCTGCCGCTTCGCGTGCGAGACGCGGCGGAGGTTCTGGGCCTGAGCGGGAGAGACGGCCTGCGGCGGTCCGCCTCTCCCGCTTCGCGACAATGCCCGCCGGGATTCCCTGTCAAACCCGAGGCGCACGGCGGACGCGGGCTCGGGAGGGGCGCCGCCGTTCCCATCGCGCAGGCCCCTCCCGGGCCACGCTGTCAGCGTCCGGAACGTTCAGTATTCCGCGTTAGGACTATTTGTAAACCGTATGAACACGAGGAAAGACGGGCCGGGCGGCTCAGTGGTTCGCTAGTAGCCGACGCACTGTCGTTCGCAACGTGCACGCGAAGCCACGGCGTAGCCGCTTGCCCGACCCAACCGGGCAAGCTCAGCTGATGATCGAGATGGTCGAGGCCCAGGGGCGAGGGCGTGGGCTTAGGAAACGTAGATTGCCTGTTCGATCCCGTGCCCCTTGTGCGTCAGGGTGTTTGCAAGCTCGAAGGCGCGGATGCCGTTGCCGTTCGGTTGGATGATCCAGAAGTCGCCGTCCGTCTCGGTTGCGACGAAGATGTCGCCGGCGTAGGGCGCGAGCTGGGCTGCCGAGACGTAGTAGATGTCCTGCGAGAGGTCGTCGGTGATGTAGATGCCCGGCGAGGGTGTCCCGGTCGTCTTTACCTTCTCCGGGATCGGGACGATCGGGTTCGGCCCGTCGCCGGGGAACGAGGCCAGCGATCTCGTGTGCCCGCTCGAGGCCACCGCTAGCAGGTGCCCGCCGGCCCGACCAGCGTCCACGGACAGGAGTGCCTCGCCCGCGATCGTGCCGAAGCCCGCCGGTGCGATCACGACCTCGTCGGCGCCGCCGGGGCCTTTGTAGCCGCCGATCTCCTGCACCTTGCCGGCGGAATCGATCGTGTAGACGGTCCCACCCGAGGGAGTGGCGGCTCCGGATCTGCCGGTCGCGGCGATAAGCCGGTATCCGAAGTGACCCACGCTGTCGAACGTGAGCGCGCCGTCGGCCGGCCGCTTCGGCGGGGCGGGCAAGGTCGCGAACACCGTCATCGTCTTTCCGTCGCCGCTGATCTCGTAGATCTTGTTGTCGGGGGAGTGGCAGAAGAAGACTCCGACTGGGAACCCGTGGGTTCCCGGCGAGAGGAGGCAGCGGGTCTCCTCGACGAGCTTCGGCATCGTGGCGAACGGGGTGAGCGGCATCCCGGCGGGCGGGGCGGTGAACGTCGTATTCTCCGTGTTGACGACATAGAGGAACCTCGTCCCCGTCCAGACGATGCTGTCCATGTTCATTCCCGTTCGGGCGAAGATGGTGACGGGGATCTCGGGCGGCCCGGCCCCTGCAGGACCCGTAGCGAACAGTCCAGCGATCAGCAAACCGATGAAGAGCAACCGCTTCATCGACAGCACAATCGTACTCGATCTCCTATCTCGAGGGGACACAGAACTGGAAGCGCTTGTCACCCACGGCCGGGTCCCTGCGAACCCGCCCACGTTTCACATCAAGCCTGAAGCGCCCGGGCGCAACCCGGCCTGCACGTACAGATTGATGGACTCGAGCGTCGGCCGATAGTCGCTGTTTCGGCCAGGTCTCGTTCGGCAATGCCTGGAAGGCCCGTGCGGCGCGGGGCTTGAGGGGCTGATGGGCAAGTCACCGTTCGATGCGCACATCACGCACTACGCGCCGATGTACCGCGAGTCCGACCCTCGACCGCCTGGCACGCGAGTCGTACTGGCGAGCGAAGCGGCTCCGTGTGATGATCCCGGCGGCAAGACCGCGAGGCTTGGAGGGGGTTCTGCGAACGGATGCCTACGAGCGCGTCGATGGCCGTTTGATCGCGATGACGCGTGCGACCTGGGCAAGCCTTCTGGCGAGCTTCGCCGGAGCAGGTCACGAGGAGCGGACGGTCCGCTCCCGGAAACCGGGGAGGAGTCTCCTTATGTTGGAGTCACCATCGAAGAAGCTGTTGGCGGTTGTCGGTGTCGCCGTATTCGCGGTGTTCGCCGTGGTCGCCGGAGCCGGTGTTACCTCGACGCCAGGTGTCCATAACGGCGTCGTGACGGGTTGTGTCGAGCCATACACGAAGGGAAACCAGGACACGTCGGGCGACCTGAAGCTGGCTGATTGCCCCAAAGGTGCGAAGACGATCACCTGGAACATCAGCGGGCCAACGGGGCAAAGCGGTCCCGCGGGTTCGCAGGGCGGGCAAGGTCCCGCCGGACCTCAGGGCGCTACTGGTGGAGGGGGCGGCGGTACTGGTCCGGCTGGCCCCGCTGGTCCCGCTGGCGCGACTGGCGCGACTGGCGCGACTGGCCCCGCCGGGCCTGCTGGCTCCGGCGGTTCACCGCTCGTTTACAGCTTCGCGGGTGCCTCCGGACCGGACACCGGAGCCTGTTCTGACAGTGGAAGTGGTGCAGGTTGGGCGACCGATACCTTCGATGCGACCTACGTTGTCGCGATGCAGCCCGACGGGTCGTACGTCCTGACCAAGGTCGTGAAGGGCACCTTCGTCACGAGAGCCGGGGTCTCGCAGCCCAACCCGCCGACCGCGGACTGCGACACCGCCGCCTCGCGGCAGACGGGCGGCGTTACCGGGACGTTCTACGGATCGATGTCCGTCACTGTCCCGGCAAACTCGGGGTTCAACCCCTTCGCCTCGTGCGGAGCGCCGTGCTCGCCTCACACCACTGTCACGTCGGCGACCAGCGCCCAGAACGACGCCTTCGTGGCCGCGTTCTTCCGGGCGGGAGTGGGCGGCACGCTGACCGGGTACAGCTTCGTTTACGACGCGGGGGCGAACGGCCACATGGAGCAGGACTTCATCGGCACCGCGACCGGCAACATCACTGGCTGAGCACCCGGTATTAGCGATTGAGGCCGCGTCACACGCGGCCTCAATCACTATCCCGAAGTGCGTGATCCGGCCGAAGCCGCAACGCCACGCGTCGGCGGCCGCGAACCCCTCGGCGGACGATTGTCGCAACGGGCTCGGATGCGGTACTCGTCCCGCGCCGCCCGGCTCTATTGATCGTCGCTGCGCACCGGCTCAACCGTGACGTAAGCCTCGACACCGATGCGATAGGCTCCCAAAGCTTTCCGGCCCCAGGACAACCGAGAGGAGCCTGGAGTGCCGACATAAAAGCTGTTGACCGAGACGGGCGAAGACCTAGGGCCGTTCCGCGCGGGAACCCCCACATGGGCGCCGGGTGACCGGATACACCGCGGCCACGACACGCTCGAGGCCGTGAGCATCCCCTCGGCCGAGTCAGGCGATGAAGTGGCTGGATACCTCGTCGTGCGTGTTAGCGAAGCGCGGCGGCCCGCCTAGTCGGGCGGACGCGAGGCTCGGGGAGGCCGTCGTTCCCCGTTCCGTTTCCTTCCCGAGCCTCTCTGCGTCCGAAGCTCAGTATTCCACGCGGATACTATTGGCAAACCGCGTGTGACGGGACCGTCGGACTAGGCTTGCGAAGCGTCGTGCGGTGGGGGCATCCGTTGGGATCAGGCGCGTTCTGTGTTCGCTATCCCGAGAATGGAGGTTGAGATGCTTATCGCTTCAAACGGCTGGACGTTCGGCGTGATCGTTTTTGTCATCATCTGGGTTCTCATCGCGTTCTGGCCCGCCCGCGTAGCCGCTCGGAAGGGCCACAGCTTCCTGCTCTACTTCATCTTCAGCCTGTTTTTTTTCCCGGCCGCGCTGATCGTGGCGTACCTGGTCCGAGATCGACGGCGATGAGCCGCGACCCTGATGGTCGCTGGCTGAGGGCGGTGGCGCACGTCCCTCGAACCGCACGGTTAGCACCCTCCGTGCGGGCAAACTTCCGAGCTGCGGCTGTCGTGGCCCCGATCCGCCAGGAACGGGAATGGAGAAGGGTTGTTGCCCGTGCTCGAATCTGCTTCTGACACCGAAGTCGGCCGCATGCTGGATCTCGCGTATCGCGGCGCGATCCCTGACGGCCCTACGAAGAAGGTCGTCGCGACGATGCTCAAGGTCGAGCTCTACGCCCGCGACATCCTCAATGAGCCTCCTGTCCCGGTCAAAGACGTCTCGCACGCCGACGTCATGGAGCGGATTCTCCCAGCGCTCCACATGCTTTTCAGAATGGCTCGGAGGGAAAAGTCGGACCGGGCGGCTTGAGACTTCGCCAGCGCCGGAGCGCAACCCGGCCCGCACCGCGAAGTTTGATCGAGCCGAAGCGGACAGCAAAGTGTCACAACGGTTAGACACGGCGAGTGTGACGACCATCACAGACACGCCTGCCGAGCCGCCCTACGCTGCCCCCAGCAGCACAGGGGAAAGGGAGAGCGGGGGCCCGGGGACGACGCTCAGAGGAGCGTCGTCCCCTGCTGCTTCGACGGGACGAGTGGTTTACGATCGGTTGCGCGGGTGGGCAACAGTCGCTCCCCTGTGGCTGCCCACCCGCTCCCAGTGCATCGGCGGCTGCGACGCGATCCGTTAGCTCCGCCTTGTCTACCCGCGTGGACAGCTGGTTTCGCCATCTTGCGGCCGGCCGAGCTAAAGCGTAGGCTCCGCACCGTGCAGATTCAGGCTGCATCCTTTCGGTACGACTACGCTGCAACGGCCTCCGGGCCGGTGCCTGAATCACCGTGCTCGGAGGCATTGGCGCTAGGAGGGCCAAATGGCCACCAGCACAGAGGCAACGGTTCCGCGTGAGTACGCGCTCACGCTCGCCGCGATCGAGCACCCGATCCACGAGAGCTTCCTAAAGCTCGACAAGCTCACGAGCGCGTTGCCGGTCGAAACGCTCCCGTTCGAGGGCAGGCCGCCATTTCCGGCGCCCGACGGATATTGGGATGCGTTCTACCGCGAGGCCGAAAAGATGGCTGAGACCGGCTTGCTGTTCGACGATTCGCTGCCGGGTCTCGTCGAGCGGTCGGAGATGGTTCGCCTTCTGAACGTGCGCTTCGAGCTCGACCGGGTCGGCGATGACGTGAAGGCGGCCGGCGACCAGCTCGCCGCGTTGCTTTACGCGCTTGCCCCGGAGGAAGCGCGGTTGGACGGCAGCGAGAGCGCGTCGTGGTGGGAAGCGTTCTACAACGAGGCGGACGCATCATGAGCGTCGCAGCGACAAGCATGTGGCTGAACGACGACGACGTCGCAGCCATCGCGAAACGAAGGGCCGTCCTTGTGGGCGGCCCTTCGTGGCTGCGGACGGAGCCGGTTGCTAGGGCCAGGTTCGACCGCAGCCTTCCGCGTACATTCGCTGATACGCGGTCCGGAAGTCAAGCCGGGGGATGTCCGAAAGAGCCACTAGCGGCAGGCGCGCTGATGCGTCAGGCTTCCGGTGCGGGTCGGGTCCCGCGCGAATGGCGCCGGCGAACTCTCAAGCCGCGCGGCCCGCTCTTCAGTCCTCTCTCAGTTCCTAAGCGGCTCCGTCTAGATACCGCCGCTCGGCAACGGCTCGGGAGGGAGGCACGGGTTCCGGAGCCTCATTCCCTGTGTGCCCACGGAACTCGTGCTGACTTTTCAGATCATTCGGCGACTTTGGGTGGGATTGGTCTTTCCCACAGCGGTTCGAACGACGGCGAGAACACGGCGAAATCGCCCGGCGCGTACGCGAAGTCAGGGACCGTTCCTGTCGGCTCATTTGACTGCCGATAGAACGTCATGCTCGGCACAAGGTCCTTTGTCGTGGCGAAGAACCGCCCAAAGTAGAGGCCCGGTTCGGCGCCATCTGAACCCTCGAACTGAGAGAACGCCCACTCGCCCGGGGGCACGACCTGGTTCCCGGAATCGAACCTCACGGCGTAAGGCAGGACGGCAGGCACGTCTCCTCCGACAGCCTCGACGATCAGCACCCTGCCCAATGCCTCCGACCCACCGCGATTCACGAGGTAAGTCTCGACACCGAACGTCATTCGGCCGACACCGCTGACGTACTCATACGGGAAATGCGTGATGAAGTTTTGTTCAGGCATAGCGGCGACCCTACGCCTTGACTCAGGTCTTTGCAAGGCGCCGAAGCTCGCACCAGGCTAGCTGTCCAAACTGGACATCATCTGTTCGGCCCATGCGCGGCCGAAACCGCCTGCCGTCTCAGACGGCTCTACGGTCACGATGACGTACTGCGAGCCGCAGTCCTCGACGGTGTCTCCGACCTCAAGCGGCTCCGGGCGCGTGCGCATCCCTGAGCCTCCGTCGTCGAACGTAATCAGGTATCTCAGTCCAGTCATCCCAGGCTCCTCTCGGTTGTCCTGAGGCCGGACAGCGAAGGCAGGGTACAGCATTGGGGGCCGTGGCACACTCTCGGCACAAACGACCGGAAAAGCGGATCTAGGAGCCAAGCCGAAACTACCCATTGGGTAGCTCGCAAACCCGCATGGTTGTTGGCGTTGCGTGCCGTTAGTTGTCGAGCGTCGCCGCCCGCGAAGTAGTCTGGGGGACAAGATGTCCCCGGTTCGAATCCGGGCACCCCGACTGCGATTGCGAGACACCGAACAACGAGGCGCGGTTGAGAATGACGCGAACGTGTGCCGCATCGCGTACGGGATGCTTTTGGGACTGCGGCCGCGTCGAGCGCCGGCGGTTCGCTATTTTCGGGCGTGTCCCGCCGGGCCCGTCTCTGTCAAGACCAACTGCTCCCTGCAGCAACTGGTCCGTTCTTACCACGTTCGTTCACCCAGAACCTCACGAGCGTCCTCTCCTTTGGTCGATTGGACGCCCGACGCAACCCAACGCGAGTGCCCTCTCGACCAACCATGACCGATGTGTTCCGCCGTCTCGCCAGCCGAAGGGCCAGGGTCGGCCCGGTCGTTCGCCCGCAAAGTGTGTCGACGGTTAGATATAGCGAGTGTGACGGCGATGACAGACACACGCGCCGAGTCGCCCTACGCTGCCCTTAGCGGCACAGGGGAAGGGGAGCAGCGGCAGCTGGGGGACGGCGCAGAGCGTCGTCCCCCACGCGCTTAGTCCAAGCTCCTTCGGGCCGGTCGCCGATGAGAGCTGGCGGACTCACAAGCCGCCCGGCCCATACACACACGGTTTTGCAAATGGTATTGGCGCGGAATATTGAGCTTCCGGACGCTGCTAGAGCTCGGGAGGGGTACGGCGGTACGGGAACGACGGCGCTCCTCCCGAGCTCGCGTCCGATGACAAGACAGCGCGGGGCGGTTCGGTGACGCGGGCGTTGTGCGAGCTCACGCGGGGGTCGTCGCGAACTCGCCCGGCCCGCCCTCGTGCTGGAGCGGGTCGGGCGGCTTCCTGCGTCCGGCGAGCAGAAACGCACCGACGACGACGCCTGCGAATGCGATCACACGAACGACACCGGTCCAGCCTGCGGGCAGCGGCTCGTGGAAGAGGACCATGCCCGCGGCGATCGGCAAGGCGTTCGTGAGCAACGTCGCGAGACCGGCGGTTGCCAGTGCGCCGCCTCGCTGGAACCCGGCTTGCAAGATGGCGGTGCCCGCAGCATAGAAGACGATCAGGCTGGCGAAGAACGCGATGTCCGCGACCCCGCCGGACACTGCTGTCTTCGTCGAGACGTCCCCGGCTGCGAAGAGGATGCCCGCGGCGATTCCCCACGCAGGACCCCGGCCGATCACGCGGCCGAGCAGCGACAGGCACAGCCCAGCCCCGACCGCAGAGGCGACGAGCCAGGCCGCGACCCGCAGGTAGTCGGCACCGGAGCCCTCACTGTGAGTCCCGAACAGGCTGATGCCGAGCAACGCGAGGCCCGCGACCGACACGCTCGCGCCGATCCGCTCACGCTTCGTCAGCGGGACGCGCGTGAAACGGGAGACCATGACCGCGAGGATGCCGATACCACCGGCGGCGGTCGCCTGAACGAGCGACAGCGGCGCCAGCGCGAGCGCGGCGACGTAGAGGAGCCAGCCGCCGGCCTCGGCACCGAAGCCCGCGAGCCAGCGCCGGTTTCCCAGAAGCGACGTCAGCGAGGCGATCGGCCGGCGAAGCGATAGCGTAGGGACCTTCGAGGCAACGCTGTGCTCGAGCAGGTACCCGAGGTTGAGGAGACAGGCCGAGACGACCGTAATCGCAAGCGCCAGGCCAATCTGCATCAGGCCTCACACACCTCCTCGAGCGCGGCCGCCGGCGTCCCGGCACAAGCGGTCAAAGACGCCTCATCCCTCGCGGCCTTTAGCCTCCTTGCCGCCGGAGACCGTACCTGGATACGCGATGCGAACCCGCGCGTCGACGAGGGGCGCCCGGGCGTGGATCACAGACCGGGACGATGAGCTCACGAGGGCGAAAAGAACTGCGCGAGGGCTCCGGTCTGGAACGGCGTCGAGCTCACGGAGAGATCGCCCGAGAACGGATAGGACAGGTCGAGGAGAACGACGAGTGAGAGACCGAGGATGAGCGCAACTGCTCCGGCGCCGATTGCATGGAACCAGAAGCTGCGAGACCCGACGAGAACCGCGTAGCCGATGATGACGAGTGAGCCGACCAGGAGCAGGACGCCGATGACCCACGGCAACCCACCGGCAGCATCGTCCAGCCGGTTACGGCGGGCCATGAGGGCGGCGCTCAACTGTTGGACGGCGTCGTCGTAGAACGCAACCGCTCTGGATCCCTTGGGGTCGACTCCCTGGAGCGCGGTGTACATGCCGTCGACGGCCGCCGACGCGCGAGCGCTGTTTCTCCCTTCGTGCATCTGCGGCCATTCATCGTTCACGACCGCACGCACGTACAAACCGACTGCCGCCCGAATACGATCGCGGTCCGGCTTCGGGAATGCGCCGCTGTCGCGCACGACCGCGGCGAGCGCATTCGCCTCGGTGCCGACGTTACTCTCGGTATCGCCGAAGTTCTGGTAGGCAATCACGACGATGAACGCCAGCAGGAGCCCGAACAGGGCGGCGACGACACCGAGCATCTGCGACGAGACCTCGGCGTCGAACCCCTCGCGAACCGGAGGGACAAGCCTTCGGATCAGCCAGACGATCAGGAGCATGAGGCCGACGACCGCTCCGACAACGACGATCAGGAGCAGCCAGATCGGGACGTGATTGATCAGCCCGCGCAACACCGCCGAACCGTACGCGACGCAGCTGCCGGTCGAGACGACACCGCCGGGGTCGTGCTCCGCGGCTCGTCGGTCCCGCTCTGCCTCGACGAGCTACCGGACGGCGTTCTGCGGTGTCGAGCTTCCTGAGCCGGACGCGTCAGTGAGCGAGGTGCTCTATCTCGGCGAGTCTCGTACGCAACGTCTCGTTCACCCGCTGCTGATCGTCGAGGAGCTCGTGCAGCTCGGCGAGACGCGCCGTCATGTCCGGCTCCGCCGTCGGGCCGTCGTCCTCTCTCCGCGGTTTGCGCGGAGCGAGGAACGCGTTCGCGAGGAAACCACTGAGGGTGCCGAAGAGCCCGACGCCGATCACCATCACGACCACGCCCACGAAGCGGCCGCCGGTCGTAACCGGGTACTCGTCGCCGTAGCCGACCGTCGTCATCGTGACGATTCCCCACCAGAGCGCGTCGCCTCCCGTAGTGATGTTCGCGCTCGGCGAACGGGATTCGATCGGCACGATCGCGAGGGCCGAGAACTCGAGCACGAAGACCACGCCGGTGAGAACGACGTACAGCGCCCCCTGCGCTCGGTTGTCGAGGAACCAATGAAAAATAGGGCGGAGGCCGTAGACACGGAGCTGGCCCAGCACCCTGACGACACGGAAGATCCGGAAGATCTTCAAGTACGGCATGCTGCCGAGCAGGTCGAGCCAGCCGCGCTCGTGGAGGAAGTAGTGGCGCCCACCCTTGGGCGCCTGACGGTACCGCTTCCAGAAGTCGATCAGGAAGATCACGGTGATCACCCCGTCGATGAGCTGGATCGTCAGCGTCTCCTGTGGGCCGATCGACAGGATCTGGAGGACAACGAGCGCCGCGAGGTTGAACAGCGAGAGCAGCGCAAGCGCAAGGATGAAGAGCTCGTAGGACGGGTTGCCGAGCTCATCGACGGAGCGCTTCTGTCTCAGAACCGGCATGGCGACCCCGTTCGCCTGACCGGCCCCCGTTCCTCTGCACGAGACTCCGTTTCCCACCTCTCTGAGCACGAGCCCGTCGGCGTAAGGTGGCGGCGTGGTTCCCTTCAGCTCACCCCAGTTCCTGGTCGGTCTTGCGATCGCGGCGGTGGTCGGTGGGGCGGTGTGGATCCACGCCGACCGCAACGGCAGCAAGCATCCAACGGCCTGGGCGATGTCGGTGACGTTCTTCCTCGCGATCGCACTCCCCGTCTATCTGATCCGGAACCGGTTGCGGAAGAAGCGCGGGAACGCCTAGCGGGGCCTCTGCGCATGCTTTGCCTGAAGGCCCCTGGGCTGGAAGGCCGCAGCCGTCCCCGCTCCGGCTAGGATTTTCGGCGGGGGATGGCGAGGCCGGAGAAGATCGAGCTTCTGTACTGGGAAGGATGCCCGTCGTATCCGGAGGCACTGGAGTTGCTGCACGCCGTCGTCTCGGAGTCGGGAGTCGCAGCCGAGGTGGAGGTGCACGAGGTGCAGTCCCACGACGAGGCCGTGTCGCTCCGTTTCCCGGGGTCGCCGACGATCCTCGTCGACGGCCGCGACGTCGACCAGGCCGGCGCCGAGGGCGAGCCGTCGCTCAGTTGCCGGATCTATCGGCTTCCGGACGGGCGTGTGTCTCCGGTTCCGAGCCGCGAGCAGCTCGAGGAGGCCCTGGCATGAGCCTCACGCTCGGCAGCGAGGCTCCCGAGTTCACGCTGAAAGGCGTCGACGGCGCCCTGCATTCGCTTGCGGGTTACGACGGTGCCGCCGTGCTCGTGCTCGTCCAGTCCTGCAACCACTGCCCGTACGTGCTCGCCTGGGAGGGCCGGATGAGCGCGGTCCAGAGGGACTACGCGGACCGCGGCGTCGTCCTCGTTGCGATCAACTCGAACGATGCCGAGCGCTACCCGGCCGACTCCTTCGCCGCAATGGTCGGCCATGCGAACGCGCAGGGCTTCCTGTTCGACTACCTGTACGACCCGGAGCAGGCCCTCGCGCATGCGCTCGGCTCGGAGCGCACGCCCGAGGTATTCGTCTTCGACCGCGACCGGCGTCTCGTCTACCACGGCGCGATCGACGACAACCGTGACGAAAGCGCGGTCGACCAGGCCTACCTGCGGGACGCGCTCGACGCCGTGCTGAGGGGCGAGGCCCCCGCGCCGGCTGACACGCCACCCGTGGGGTGCAGCGTGAAATGGATCGCTTAGCTCCCGCCGGACAGTAGGCCGCCGGACCCGGTTCGCCCGCCCCGCGACAGTGGGATTATCGCCGTCCCCGTGATGCGGCGTAGCTTCGCCGCGCGCGCGCACCCCAGCCGTACCTCGGACCGACCTAGCGGCCTATCCTTCGGCCGTGTCCGCCGCGCGCAGCGTCTCGTGGCCCTTGGCCCAGATTCCGAACGCGCTCACCCTCGCGCGCCTGCTCGTCATCCCCGTCTACGCGGTACTGATCCTCAGCTCGGAGGACGGACACAGCTGGCCGGCCGCGATCCTCTTCGGCTGCGCCGCGATCACGGACCAGATCGACGGCTACCTCGCCCGCCGTTGGCATGTCGAGTCGCAGTTCGGGAAGATCGCCGACCCTCTCGCCGACCGCGTGCTGATCGACGTGGCCGTCGTGCTCCTCTGGCACGCGGGGCAGCTTCCCTGGGCGGCGTTCCTGATCCCGGCGCGTGACATCTTCCTCGTCGCGAGCACGCCGCTTGCCCTGCGCCGCGGCTACAAGTTCGAGGTCAACCGCCTCGGGAAGCTCGCGACCTGGCTCCTGTACGCCAGTCTCGGGCTCGTGACGGTTGCACACGGCACCTGGCCGCTCTGGATCTTCTGGGCCGGGTTCGGGCTCGCCGTCGCCTCCTTCGTCTCCTACCTGCTGAAGGCGCGGAAGGAGATCGGAGCGGGCCACGGAACATAGAAATCTCAAGTTGAGGTTGACTGTTTGCGAACTCTCCGCTGTAATCAATGTCAGTCGAACGAAAGGCTCAGGTGGAAATACTCCCGGATCTCGGAGCTCTGTCCGATGAGGAGCTCAAGCAGCTGAAGCTCGACCTCGAAGCGAGGGAACACGAGGTCAGCTACCAACGTCGCGTCCTCCACGGGCAGATCGACATCCTCCGCGCCGAGATCGTGGCGAGGCTTCAGCGAACCGGGGGCCAGAGCGTCCTCGACGAGCTGGACGTCGACCGGCTGAGCGAGATCCTCTCGGGCAAGGCGTCGCCCTCCGAATGAGGGCGCGAGGCGGCGGTTGAGTCACGTCTATTGCTCGGAGTGCGGGTTCCAGAATCCGGAGGCGGCGAACTACTGCTCCCGGTGCGGCGCGCTGCTCGAGAAGGGCGACGCCGCCTCCGAGGCGACGCAGTCCTTCACCGCCGACGAGGTCGCCGATCACGAGCACGACCTGGTCGACGAGCTCGAGGGCCCGGCGCTCGTCGTACGCGCCGGCGGCGGCAGGGCGGGGGAGACGTTCCATCCCGCGGGCGAGCGGACGCGGATCGGGCGCTCGCCCGACTGCGAGATCTTCCTCGACGACGTCACGGTCTCGCGCAACCACGCGGTGCTCGTGGAGCGCGGGGGGGCGTTCTACGTCGAGGACGGTGGCTCGTTGAACGGCACGTTCGTCAACCGGCGCCGGATCGACAGTGCCCGCCTCGAGAACGGCGACGAGCTTCAGGTGGGGAAGTACCGGATGACGTTCGTCGAGGGGCGCGCGTGACGAGCGCGGTCGAGACCCAGCGCCGCGAGCGGCCGATCCGGATCGGCGAGGTCGTACGGCGTCTCAGCGAGGAGTTCCCGGACATCTCGATCTCGAAGATCCGCTTCCTCGAGGACGAGGGCCTCCTCAGCCCGCAGCGGACGCGCGGCGGCTACCGGCTCTTCGACGAGCACGACGTCGAGCGGCTCGTGACCATCCTACGGCTCCAGCGCGACGAATTCCTGCCCCTCCGCGTGATCCGCGACGAGCTGGCGGCCCCCGGCGCGTCCGAGCGCAAGCGGCGGCGGCCCGTTGGCCTCGGGGAACGGGTCGAGTCGATCGACCTCGACGAGCTCTGCCGGCGCTCCGGCGTGACACCCGAGCTCGCCAAGGAGCTCGAGGATTACGGCCTCCTGAGGCCGTTCCGCAGCGGCGCGGAGAAGCTCTACGGCGAGACGGACGCCGACATCGCCGCCGTCTGCGCCCAGGTGACGCGATTCGGGATCGACGGCAGGCATCTCCGGACTTTCCGCACCGCGACGGACCGTGAGGCGGCGCTGCTCGAACAGGTGATCGCGCCGGCGCTGCGCTCGCGCAACGCGGAGCGGCGCGCGGCCGGGCTGAACGACCTCCAGGCACTCACCGACCTCGCTCAGGAGCTGACCGGGCTCCTGCTCTGGCGTGAGGTGCGAGAGATGGCCTCACGATGACCGCAATCGATCTCCGTTCGCGGATCCGCGAGGTCGACGACTTCCCGATGCCCGGGGTCGGCTTCAAGGACATCACTCCGCTTCTTGCCGATCCGATCGCGTTGCGCCAGACGATCGCCGACCTGTCGGCGTGGGCGACCGAGAAGGGCGCCGACCTGGTGCTCGGAGCGGAAGCTCGCGGGTTCATCCTCGGTGCCGCGCTCGCCTCGGAGGCCGGCGCAGGCTTCGTGCCAGCGCGCCGACCGGGGAAGCTCCCGCCGGAGACGGTCGGCGCCAGGTACTTCCTCGAGTACGGCGAGAACACGCTCGAGGTGCATCCCGATCTCATCCCGCCGGGCTCGAGGGTGGTGATCCATGACGACGTGCTCGCGACCGGGGGCACGGTCGAGGCGATCCGCGGCCTGGTCGAGCGGCTCGGCGCCGAGGTGGTCGGGGCGTGCTTCATCATCGAGCTGACGTTCCTCGGTGGCCGCGAGCGGCTCGAGGGGCTCGACGTGCACGCGCTGATCTCCTACTAGCGCCCCGAACGAGGGACGGCCCCGCGGGGCGGGATGACCCCTGCGCCAGGGATGGCAACTGCGGTTGCCCGCGTCGATGATCGAACGATGGGCAGGCACCCCGAGCAGCTCACCGAGTCGTCACGGCCGCTGCCCCATTCGCAGCGGCTTGCCCGCCTGGTGCTCGTCCCGTCCTTCACGACGGCACGTGAGCGCCTCGATCAGGCGCTCGGGCCGGAGCTCACGCGGCTCCTCGATCGCAGCGCTGACCGCGGAAAGCCCAAGCGGCACAGGCTTCGCGTCCGGCTAGGAGCGGCCCGGATCGTCTTCGCCGTAGGTACGGACGTACAGGAAGATCCCTGCGCCCGACACCGCACCTGCGACGAACGAGAGCGCCCCGGAGAACCCGACCGCGACGCCGCCGATCCAGATGAAGACGGCAAAGAGGAGCGCCCACAGAAAGGAGGTAACCCCGTGGGAGAAGGCCGGCAGGCGCACGGGCGGAAGCATAGTCACCAAAGAAAAGCACCCCTGTCGGAAGTGACATCCGGGACGCAAAAATTCACCGAGCCGGTGGCGCTTTCGTCCACCGATCCTGTTGGCTTTCCGCTTCCGCGTACGGCCCCCAGGAGCGGCTTCGACCTACCGGCGCTCCGTGCTCGGTGCAGGGGGCAAGCTACTCGGCTGCGGCGCCCGAGGCAAGGGCGCCCGAAACGGGATTTGTCGCATTTTGCGACCTGACGTACTTTCGCGTTCCGCGTACTACCGGAACACTGTCGGCCGGTAGGGAGGGACAGCGTCGTCGGCCTCGATCGGGCACCTGGTCCGGGGGGGAGTGGCGGCGCGAGGCTCGTCGGAGGGACGCAGGCATGGTTTTCTGCTCACTCGACATAACATGGATTATCGTGCGTTGGGGTGTTGAACCGTCTAGCTAAGCGGAATCGTCTTTCTCGGAACGCACGGCTTCGTCGAGAGCCTCGAGCGCCGCCGCGAGATTGTCACAGTTTGGGGTGCAGGTACAGCTGCGTCGTCGCGACCGACTCGTGGCGGAGCAGCTGCTTCGCGAGCATCAGGTCACCCGACGCGCGCCAGAGATTGTCGGCGGCGCTGTGGCGGAGCTCGTGGATCTTCACCGTCGCCGGTAGCCCGGCCCGTGTCAGGCACGTCTTGAACCACCTGTGAACCGCTGAAGGGTCCATCGGCTCGAGCGTGCGGGTCTTCGGGTACAGGAGATACTCGTTCACGTCACGCCCGACGAGGTACAGCTCGAGGTCGGTTTTCAGTTGCGCGAACCCGAGCGGCAACACGACCTGCTTCGAGCCTTTGCCGTGGATCAGTACCGTGCCCCGAACGAGGTCGAAGTCGGAAAGCTTGATCAGTCGGAGCTCGTTCTTGCGGAGCGCGAGCCGGCCGAACAGCTGCAACGCGATCTGATCACGCAACCGTGGCTGCGCCGCGACGAGGTCGTGGATCACGTCAGGCTGATACGCGGATCGTTCGCGGTTGCGGACCTTCGGCGCCTTGATCACCACCGCGGGGTTCCTCGTCGTCCGTGAGCGCGGGTGATGGCTGCGCCTTACGCATCACCCCGGATTCTACGGTCTCTGCAGGAGGTTTCCGCTAGCCGGCCTCGACGGCTCGAGACCCTCGCCGATCGGGTTGTTGGAAGGCGGCCCCACGCCAGCAGGGCCACCTCCCGCGCCGCGGCCGTAAGGCCAGACCAGACGAGCCGCTCGCAAGACCCAAGGTACGCCACCTCCGCGCGAACACACAAGGCCCATTTGGGTCAATCGATGCCGGCGCGAGCTCGACCCCGTTCTTGGTCGCGACCAGGCCGCCGGCCCGGCCCGTTCTCCTCGACCCCAGGGCCGCGGCCCTCCTAGCCACGTCGGCCGACATGGACTCCTGGCGTCCGCCGTATTGACCCACTTGCGTCATACCGCGACACCACCCCGCCCGTACCCTGGATGAGAGAAAGCCCGAGGACCCCGGCGTGATCGTCGGACTCTTTTTGCGGCCTTCTAATCATCCAACATGAGAGGAAACGCTCTATATGAAGCGTCTATTTGTTCTGCTCGCCGCGCTCGCGGCCCTGTCTACCGTCATCGCTGCTAGCGCCCTTGCGGGCGGCGGTAACGCTGTCGCCGCGTGTAACGCGGGCAACAACTACACGATGACTGGCTCGTCCAGCAACCTCGACATTCCGGCTGGGACGTTCTGCTACCTCGTCGGCGAGTATCAGGGCAACGTCACCGTCGAGGGCTATGCAGCTCCGGCCGGCGCGACGTTCGACAAGAACGTCATCGTCAACGGCGGCACGATCACCACGGTCAACCACGGCGCTCACATCCTGGGCAACCTGAACATCACCGGCTCGACCGGCGCTGTCGGTGCCAACGAGCTCAAGGCCGAGTACAACGATGTCACGATCGACGGCAACCTCAACTACACCGGCAACTTCGTGCCGCTCTTCGTCGAGGGCACCTTCAAGGTCATCGTCAAGGGCACCTTCAACTACAGCGGAAACACGACTCCCTGGGCCGGCAGCACGCAGCTGCAGGCCGGCAAGAGCAACATCTCCTAACCGCTACCGCGGACACGTACGTCAGCGAGGCCCGGCGAAGCGCCGGGCCTCACGTCGTTATGCCTGCCGTAGCCGTGGGCAGACGAGGGCGGCGAAACTGGCCGCCTGAGATCACGCGACTCGCGCCGGCGAGTTCGAGCCCTCGGCCGGTCGCGACGAGCCGGCCGCCCTGGGTGGTCGCGAGGCCCTGGCCGAGGAGCCAGCTCGCGAGCTCGTCCGCGTCGACCGAGTGGTGGTAGCGGCCGGCTCGATCAGCGAACTCGCCGGCGGTGATCGTCGGTCGATCAGGCTCGGCCGGTGTCTTCTGCTCGGCGGCGCGCGCTGCGCCGGGCTCAATCCCGCCTCACGGGCGACTTGACCTCTGACGTCGTCGAGTAACTCGAGCTCGCCGTCGTCTCGGCTCATCGCCGGCGATCATACGCGGCGGGCGCAGTCAACTTTCGCTCGGCCTTGAGCGCCCTAAGGCTTGCGCCAGTGAACGCCGGACCAGTCCACGTGCGTCATCGGCTCGCTGATGCCGTGCCGCGAACGAAAGTCGTCGACGGCCTGCCGGCACGGCGCGAGCGCGTAGTCGTCGATGATCGCGAAACCGCCCCGCGACAACTTCGGATACAGCGACTCGAGCGCGAGCATCGTCGATTCGTAGAGGTCGCCGTCAAGGCGAAGCACGGCGAGGCGTTGGACAGGCGCCGATGGGAGCGTGTCACGAAACCAGCCGGGCAGGAAACGTACTTGGTCGTCCAGCAGGCCGTACGACGGAAATTCCCCTTGACTTGCGCGAGCGGGATAGCCAGCTCGTTGAAGCGCGAGAGGTCCCAACCTTCGTCGGCAGAATAGGCAGCCGTATCGGGCGGCGGTAATCCCTGGAACGAATCGGCGAGCCAGACCGTCCGGCTTGCGTCGCCGTGCGCAGCAAGGACAGCCCGCATGAAGATGCCGGCGCCGCCGCGCCAGACGCCGGTCTCGATCAGGTCGCCCGGGATGCGCGCGTCCAGAATCGTCTCGATCGCTTGCTGGAGCTGGTCGAGCCGGGCGAGGCCGATCATCGTCTCGGCGTGGAGCGGCCAGTCACGGCCTTGCTCGCGCATATCCCGATTCAGCGGTTGCGGCGTCCGCTCGGGGTCGGCGGGGTCGCGGGTCTGATCCTCGAATGCAAGCCGCGTCAGCGTCTGCTTGAGCAATTCGAGGTACAGGGCGACGGCCGGACTAGGAGGTTCGCGGCGGACACGCAACCGGACCGCATCTTACCGTCAGTCGCTGCCCCGTTCCTCTCGAACGCTCGGATCCAGGCGAAACGGCGGGGCGGCACGATCCGGTCCCGCACCACCAGTGAGGGCGACCGGGTCAGCGTCGCGGTGCAGTTCAGGCCCGGGAACGGGGAATAGTGAACGGCGACCTCGAGCCCATCGGCCCGACCGTAAAGCGCGAACTCCGTCGCCTCGCGCGGGCGCGCAACCTCGACACGGTCGTTGATCTGCGGCCACCGTCGCGCAACGTCGAACCGCACACCATGCGCTAACGACAGCGGGCGGTGTTCTCCCCCGGTCGTGGGCCGGGGGATAGAAATGCTCGCTATTTGCAGGGTCCCGGCGCGAGCCGGGACCCTGACCTTTTGGGCGGCTTCGGTAGGGTCAGGCTTGTGGCAGGACGCACTAGCCTGGCTGGCCGCACTAGTCCATCGATTATCGTGCACTGGGCCTGGAGGCCCGAGCGCGGATGATCGTGGACGTCGACGTCCTCCTCGAGAGCGAGGAGCTGCGGCTGCTCGTGGAGGCGGCCGAGGAGCGCGGCAGGGTACGTGCCTCGCGGCTCGTCGAGGTACTGGAGCCGCTCGAGCTCGGCGAGCTCGAGCGCGAGTCGGTCTACCGCGAGCTCGAGAAGCGCGCGATCGAGGTGATCGACGACGGCCCGGCGCGCGAGCGGCACGCTGCGGTGGTCGCGACGCCGGTCGAGTCGACCACGGATGCGTTGCAGCTCTTCCTCCGGGAGGCAGCCCGTCATCCACTGCTCACCGCCGCGCAGGAGGTCTCGCTCGCGAAGCAGGTGGAGCGCGGCGATCCGGCTGCGAAGCAGCGGATGATCCAATCGAACCTACGTTTGGTCGTCTCGATCGCGAAGAACTACCGCAACCAGGGCCTCCCCTTCCTCGATCTGATCCAGGAAGGGACGCTCGGCCTGATCCGCGCCGTCGAGAAGTTCGACTGGCGCCGCGGCTTCAAGTTCTCCACCTACGCGACCTGGTGGATCCGCCAGGCGGTCGCGCGTGCGCTCGCCGACAAGGCGCGGATGATCCGGATGCCGGTGCATGTCGTCGAGCGCGTGCACAAGCTAAGCCGCGCCGAGCGCAACCTCTGGGGTGAGCTCGGCCGCGAGCCCACGCTCGAGGAGATCGCCGTCGAGGCCAACATCACTCTCGAGCAGGCGAAGGAAGTGCGCGCTGCGCCGCGCGCGGGCTCACTCGACGCCCCGGTCGGAGAGGATGACGACGCGGTCGTCGGCGACTTCGTCTCGGGCAACGAGCCGCCGCCCGAGGACCTCGTCGAGGAGACGATGCGCTCCGAGACGATCGCCGCGTGCCTCCGCTCGCTCCCGACGCGCCATCGCGACGTGATCGTCCTCCGCTACGGCCTCGACCACGCCGACCCCCGCACCCTCGGGGAGATCGGCACGCACCTCGGGATCACGCGCGAGCGAGTGCGGCAGATCGAGGTCGAGGCGCTCGGCCGGCTGGCGTCGTTACAGGAGTTGCGGCTCATCTGACCGCCAAGCACGGTCAGGCCTGAAGGCGCAGGCCACCACGATCGGGCCCGGCATCGCCACGGAGCCCGTGGAGGGCCGCCCCGGGGCCGGCCCCGACGCCGCTGAGGCCTGACGCGACCGGTATACCGAGAGCACCCGCGGCGGCCGCCGCGGCACGGTGACGGAGGAGGAACGGAAAGTGGCGAGCGATCCGAACCAGAAGATCATCGACGAGTTCAGGGCAAATGACGGGGTCGTCGGCGGCTACTTCACCGGGCGACCGCTGCTCCTGCTCCATCACAGGGGAGCGAGATCGGGGATCGAGCGGATCAATCCGCTCGCCTACCGGCGCCTCGGTGACGACGCCGTTGCCGTGTTCGCGTCGAAGGGCGGCGCGCCGACGAATCCGGACTGGTACTACAACGTCGTCGCCAACCCCGACGTCCGCATCGAGATCGGCACCGAGAGCTTCGCGGGCCGTGCACGGGTTGCTCACGGGGGCGAGCGCGAGCGAATCTGGGACGAGCAGAAGCGCGAGTACTCGAACTTCGCCGACTACGAGGCGAAGACCGGCGGTCGCGAGATCCCGGTGGTCGTGATCGAGCTCGCCGGTTAGCTCCCGCCGCCGTCGACGAGGACGTCAGCGTGATCGGCAGGCCGGCTTGCAGCGACGTAGCGGTCCTCCTCGGGCATCCACTCCTCGACCCATCTTGCGCGGGCCTCCTCGCCGTCCCGGGCGAGCCCGCGGCCCAGTCGCACTTCATACGGGGCCTCGACCCAGATCCGGAGGGCGTAGTAGCCACGAAGCTCCGGGCGGGTGGCGTAGCTGCCCTCGACGAGCACGACTCCGCCGGACGGGACCTCATGCCATTCTGCGAGCTCGTCGCGATCCCAGTCGTAGCGTCGATACCGCCCTGGCGCGGCCGTCGTGAGCGGTTCAAGCAACTGGTCGCGGAGCCTCCGCCAGTCGAAGTCTCCGCCGATCTCTGTATCCCCGTGGGCCGCCCTCAGCGCGCGCTCGCGGGAGGGACGGTAGAAGTCGTCGAACTCCACGACCGCGGCGTCGGTGAGCCGGGCTGCGAGCTCGCCCGCGAGCGTGCTCTTTCCGGAACCGCCGCGTCCGTCGATGCCGATGAGCAGCGTCCCGGAGCGCGAACGGAGATCGGCGATTCGTGCTTCCAGGAGCGCGAGGACGAACGGGGCGTAGAGCGTCTCGAACCGATCTACGCGAGCTCGTCGAGGCCCTGGGTGACCCACGCTCTCAGCTCCGCCGAGCCTGCGAACGGCGCCTCGTCGGCGTCGGCACGAGCCAGTACCTCCTCGGCGCTCGCGCCGGCCACCAGGCCGCTGTAGAGGTAGACGAGCGCCGAGGAGCGCGGACCGGTGCGGCAGGTGACGACGGTCGGGCGCGGGAGCGGCTCGAGCGCTGCGAGCTGTCGTCGCGCGAGGTCCATATCGAGCACGGTCTGTCCGTCGGAGACGACGCGGGCGGACTCCGGGACGGCCGCCTCGACGCTCGCGTACGAGATCCCGCCCGGGACCTCGGCGAACTCGTCGCTGCACAGGTAGAGCCAGGACTCGGCCTTCGCATCTCTCGCGAAGGCCTCAGGATCGGCGACGAGGCCGCGATTGAACGTGAGGTCGACGCGACTCTCGAACTCGGCCATCGCCGGAACTCTAACGCCGAGCTATTCTCGAGACAATGGCGAACCCGCCGAAGACCGGGAAGTTCTTGAAGGTGCCCTACGACTGGCGGCGTCCGACGGTGACACGCGTCAAGACCCGTTGGTGGAACCCGAACGAGCCCCGGTTCATCGTCCCGAAGTCGTTCAGCTGGGGTTGGTCGTTCAACGTTGCCCGGCTCTTCGGCCGCAGGCCGCACTAGGGCTCGACGAGGATCCCGCCCCAGGTCTCCGGCGCAACGTCTTCGAGCGTCTCGGAGAACGTCCACTGGTGCCCGGCGAGGTCGACCGCCGCGTACTGCCGCTCCCCGTACTCGAAGTCCGTCGGCTCCATCAGGATCGCCGCGCCGTAGGCCTTTGCCCGCTCGTAGTGCGCGTTTGCGTCCTCGACTCGGACCGTCACCGAGTGCGTGACCTCGCCGGCGCGTGGCGGGACCCGGTCGCTGCGGACATCGCCGATGATGATCCCGCCCTCCCCCGCGCGCATCTGCGAGCGGTGATCCTCGCCGATCTGGACCCGCTCGGAGAAGCCGAACGCCGCGCTGAGCCACGCAACCGCCTCGCGCACGTCGGGGTAGATCAGGACCGGGATGACCTGAGCGGGCGGCATCGAGCGGTTCGCCTTCACTCTCCGAGCTTAGCCGCACCCGGGTATCCGCATCGCGCGGCTGCCCGGCGCCCGGCGCGAGCGCTCAGACCTGCAGGTAGAGCTTCAGCGCAGGTGCGGTGCGGCGTAGCTCGCGTAGCGCCTTGTTCTCGAGCTGGCGGACGCGCTCTCGGGTGATGCCGAGGTCGGCGCCGAGCTCCTCGAGTGTCTGGGACGCCTTGCCGTCGAGACCGTAGCGCCGCTCGAGCACGTACCGCATGCGCGGCTCGAGCGAGTCGAGAGCGCTCTCGAGCTCGGAATCGCGGGCTGTCTCGGTGGTCACCTCGTGCGGCGAGTCGGCCTTCTCGTCCTCGATCAGGTCGGCGTACATGCTCTCGCCGTCGCCGACCGGTGTCTCGAGCGAGACCGGGTGGGCGACGAGCTCGAGCAGATCGCCGACCTTCGCGGCCGGGACGCCGGCCTCGATCGCGATCTCCTCGTTCGTCGGGTCCCGGTTCAGCTTCTGGGTCAGTGTCCGGCGGGCGCGGAGCACCTTCCGCACCTGGTCTCCAACATGAACCGGCAGACGGATCGTGCGGCCCTGGTCGGCGAGCGCCCGGGAGATCGACTGGCGGATCCACCAGGTTGCGTAGGTGGAGAGCTTGTAGCCGAGCCGGTAGTCGAACTTCTCGACCGCACGGATCAGGCCCATGTTCCCTTCCTGGATCAGGTCGAGCAGCGGGACATCGGCCTTCGTGTAGTTCCGGGTGATCGACATCACCAGGCGGAGGTTCGATTCGATGAGGCGCTGTTTCGCCGCCTCGTCGCCGTGATCCTTGCGCCGCGCGAGCTCCCTCTCCTCCGACGGCGTCAGCAGCCGCCCGTCGCCGAGCTGACGGACATACAACTTGAGCGGGTCGACCGAGACCATCCGCTCCTCGGCTGTGAGCCGGGCGTTGTCGGGCTCGTCCTCTTCGAGCTCCGGCGCCGCCGGGTCGTCCAGGGTCGGCAGGAGCTCGACGATCGGCTCCGAAGTCTCCTGCTCGAAGTGGGGATGCGAGACGGCCACGGGTACCGTCGCTATCGGCCTGCCGTCACCGATCCTTGAGCCTGCGCAGACTGAACAGCAGGCCAGGCTAAACCCGACCAACCTCCTGGCCGATCATCCGTCCTAACTCCTAGGATCAACGACCGATATGTGTGGAATCGCCGGATACAGCCTCTCGCCCAACTCGCGGCTCGATCGCACGCTCGCCGCGCAGGCGCTCCTGGCCGCGATCGCCGAGCGCGGGACAGACGCCGTGGGGTACGCCTATCGCGCCCGCGGAGCCTCCGTCGTCGTCAAACAGCGCACCCCGGCCTCGAAGCTCCTCGAGCAGGTCGCCGTGCCGGACGATGCCGCCGAGCTGCTCCTGCATGTCCGCGATTTCACGAAGGGCCATCCCTCGATCGAAGCGAACAATCACCCGGTGCGCCACGGTCCCGTGATCGGCGTCCACAACGGGCGGATCCTGAACGACGACGAGGTACTCGGAGAGCACGCCTGTGCGCGCGCCGAGCCGCGGATGACGGTTGACTCGGAAGCGGTGTTCGCGGTCGCTGCTCACTCGCGGAGCGACGCACGGGCCTTCGAGGCCCTCTACGGGACGATGGCCGCGGCCTGGCTCGACGAGCGCCGCCCGGACGTCGTTCACGTCGGCCGCGGCGTCGGTCGGCCGCTCTGGCTCGGCGAATGCCGGGCCGGCGCCTTCTTCGCCTCGACCGAGTACGCACTCGAGGTGACCGAACGCTACTGCGGCCTCGATCTGCGCACTCGCCGGGTCGAGGACGGGACCGTGCTTGCCCTCCATCACGGAAAGATCGTGAACCGTCAGCGCTTCCGCCCTCAGGTCTACAACGAGGCCGACCCGTTGCCCGAGCCGCGCGGGATCCAGGACCGCGACTCCTGCCTGCGCCGCCTCGCCACGATCGCCGCCGCTCTCTAAGAGCTGGAACCGGAATGAGCTTCGTCGATCGGGCGTGATAGTCGAGTGCGCTTCAAGGACGCAGGGAGCCGGCAAGAGTTGTCCTATTGCCGCGACCGAGGACGCCGTCAGCGCGCCGTCCAGCGCGGCCGAGCGACTCAAGGCTCATTTCGGTTCCAGCTCTAAACGACGACCGAGCCGTCGGGGCGAACCTCCGCCCCCTGCTCGAGCAGGCGCTTCCGGATCAGGAACTGGAAGGTCGCCCACGCACCGCGGCGAGAATCGAACATCCGGTAGACCTGCCATTCGGTGAGCATCCCCGGGGTCGTGCGGCGGATCGAGGCCCACTCCGCGAACTTCGGCAGCCGCTCGAGCGTTACCGCGAGCCCGGCGCCCTGCTCGATCGCCCGCTCGAGCCGCTCCTCGCCGAGCGCGACGTCATAGCCGGCCTCTCGGAGCGCGGCGCTGAGCGAGCCGAACGTGTGCCAGTAGAGGGATTTCGACGGCATCCGCCCACGCCGGTCGTCGAGGTCGCGGGCGGTCGGCATCCGGCCGAGCTCCTCGCCGAGCGTGCGCAGCACCTCGAGCAGCTCCTCGCGGGTCGCGAAGCGCCGGGGGACGAGCCCGGCCGCGCGTTTCGCGGCGTTCCAGGTGCCGAAATGCTCGATCACGGTCTGTGGATGCACGTGCGTCTCCGGGTCGGCCGCGAACTCCTTCATCGTCGGCGAGCGGCCGAGGCGCGCAGCGTGGGAGCGCAGCTCCGAGAGGATCTGCTCGTCCGAGTAGCGCTTCCGGATCGCGGTCTGGAACGAGGCGAGCTCGGCCTGATCGATCCCCTCGATCGCCCGGTAGGACCGCTTCGCCACCATGCAACTAATGGTAGATCATGCTGCACGCTTTACAAGTAGGGGCAAGTTTTCGGGCCAACGGTACGCTCAGAGCATGCTGCTCGGTCTCGAGGTCGTAACCGCACGCTCGGTCGGCGCGCTTTCGCGCCTCGCCGGCCGCGGCGGCGGAACGACGCTGCCGGGCAAGTTGCTCCTGACCGTCGACGCCGGCGCGATCGACCGTCTCGCCGCTCGGCTCGAGCGCGGCTCGGTGCTCGTCTCCGCGACGAACGGGAAGACGACGACGACGGCGATGGTCGCGAAGATCCTCGGCGGCCGGCTCGCCTACAACCACTCCGGGGCAAACCTTCTCTCCGGCGTGGCCTCGACCCTACTCACCTCGCGCGGCGCCGAGCTCGGTCTCTTCGAGGTCGACGAGGCCGCGCTTCCCGAGGTCGCCCGGCGCGTGCGGCCGCGGATCGTCGCGCTCGGAAACCTCTTCCGCGACCAGCTCGACCGCTACGGCGAGCTCGAGCTCGTCGCGGAGCGTTGGCGCTCCGCAGTCGCGGGGCTCGGTGACACGGTGCTCGTGGTGAATGCCGACGACCCGCTGCTCGGCGAGCTCGCCCGTGGCCGCAGGCCGACCGTGACCTACGGGCTCGACGATCCGCGGCACGCGCGCGCCTCGCTTCAACATGCCGCCGATTCCACGTACTGCCCGGTCTGCGGCGCGCCGTTCGACTATGCCGCCGCATATGTCGGCCACCTGGGCGACTACCGGTGCCCGAACGGCCACGTCGCGCGCCTCCCGCTCGAGGTCGCCGCGCGCGAGATCGAGCTGCACGGGCTCGACGGGACGGACTTCACGCTGGCGGCACCGGAGGGCGAGAAGCGCGTGCGGCTCGCGCTGCCGGGCCTCTACAACGTCTACAACGCGGTTGCCGCCGCGGCAATCGCGAGAGCGCTCGGTGCGCCGCTCGAGTCGATCTCGGCAGGCCTGTCGCGCTTCACCTCCGCGTTCGGCCGTTTCGAGCGGATCGAGGTGGGTGACCGGAAGCTCCTGATGCTCCTCGTGAAAAACCCTGCCGGCGCGAACGAGGCGGTGCGCACGCTGCTCGAGGGCCCTCCCCCACGCCTCGCCGTCGTCGCATTGAACGACGCGATCGCGGACGGCCGTGACGTCTCGTGGATCTGGGATGTCGACTTCGAGCCGCTGCTGGCCGGCCTCGAACACGTCGTGGTCTCGGGCGGGCGCGCGGCAGAGCTGGCCCTGCGCTTCGCCTACGGCGGCCTCCAGCGCGAGCGAATCGAGCTCGTCCCCGACCTCGAGACGGCCCTCGACCGCGGCCTCGAGCTCACGCCCGCCGGGGGCGAGCTCGTCGTGCTTCCGACCTACACGGCGATGCTGGGGCTGCGGGGCATCGTCGCCCGCCGGGGTCTCGTGCCCGAGTTCTGGGAGCGAGCCTCGTGAGGATCCGCGTGGGGCATCTCTATCCCGGCTACCTCAACATCTACGCCGACCGTGGGAACATCGCCGTGCTCGACGGGCGTGCGCAGGCTCGCGGCCACGAGTTGGAGGTCCTCGCGATCGGGCTCGGTGAGCCGCTTCCTGCCGAGGTCGATCTGTTCTACGTCGGTGGCGGCCAGGATCGCGAGCAGGAGATCGTCGCGCCCGATCTCGCCGCCCGAAGCGATGCGTTGCGGGCGGCGGCCGGGGCCGGATCGGCGTTTCTCGGCGTCTGCGGCGGCTACCAGCTCCTCGGACGGTACTACCGTGACCGCGCGGGAAAGGAGCTGCCGGGAATCGGGCTGCTTCCGCTGCACACGATCGCCGGCCAGAGACGGATGATCGGCGACGTCCTCCTCGATTGCGTCTGGGCCGGGGAGACCCTCGCCGGCTTCGAGAACCATGCAGGCCGAACGCTCCTGGACGAGGGCGCCGAACCACTCGGCCGCGTGATCGCCGGCTTCGGCAACGACGGATCGTCAGGGTTCGAGGGCTGCCGCTCCGGGCGGATCTACGGCACCTATCTCCACGGCCCGCTCCTGCCGCGAAACCCCTGGCTCGCCGATCGCCTGCTTGCAGACGCACTCGCACACCGAACGGGTGAGCCGGTCTCGCTGGAGCCGCTCGGAGACGAGCTCGAGCAGCGCGCTCACGCCGTCGCCGCCGAGCGCGCCCGAGCCCGGGGTGGCCGCTCCTCATAGCGCGGCCGACCGGCGGAGGAAGTTCCAGCTGAGGCGCTCCCAGAGGCCGCGCTAACGGATCCAGAGCGAGCCGAGGTAAACGGCCGGATCGCCCGGACGCCAGCGCTCGACGAAGCGCTTCATCGGTGGGTGGAGCACGATCTCGGACATCTCCTCCAGCGAGAAGAGGCGGAGCGCGCGCACCGCGGCGTCGTTCGACTCGACGTCCTCGAGCGAACGATGCGAGAGGTCGGTGCCGAAGACGATGTGGACGACGTGGCGGTCTCCCGGCACCCATGCGGGCGAGATCGATTCGGCCACCGCGATCGGGCCTTCGAACATGAGCTCGTCGCCCAGGCTCAGCTCCTCCTCGAGCTCGCGCCGCAACGCATCGTCGAGCGTCTCGCCCCCCTCCACCCCGCCGCCCGGCAGCAGCCAGTACTCCCTGCCGGGCTTCTCCTGGCGGCAAAGCAGCACCCGCTCGTGCCAGCGGATCAGCGCGGCGACGCGGATGCGTGGGGCGTGGGCCATCAGTGCAGCGAGGAGCCGAAGCCGCGGACGCCGCGCTCCGAGTCGGGCAGCTCGTCGACCTCGACAAGCTCGACCTCGGGAACCTCCAGCACGACGAGCTGGGCGATCCGCATCCCGACCTCGACCACGAACGCGTCGCGCGGATCGGTGTTCAGGAGGTTGACGAGAAGCTCGCCGCGGTACCCCGAGTCGACGAGGCCGGGTGTGTTCACGATCGTGATCCCGTGCTTCGCCGCGAGGCCGGGAGCGAGGCTGGACGAACCCGGCGAACCCCTCGGGAATCGCGACCGCAAGACCGGTCGGCACGAGCGCTCGCTCGCCGGGGGCGAGCTCGACACGCTCGCACGACGAGAGATCGAGGCCGGCGTCGCCGGAGTACGCCCGCGCCGGAAGCACCGCGTCGTCGCGCACCCGCCGGATCGGCAGCTCGATCAGGCGCTCTCCCGCCGGGCCGCCTCGGCGATCAGGAAGGGCGCATACCGCGTCAGGACGTGGCGAGGGAGCTTCGCGACGACGAGCACGCCGTCGGCGGTGTCCTCCCGCTGCTCGATCGGGGCGCCGAGGGCGTAGAGCTCGGACAGCCGAGCGCCCTCGTCGTACGGGATCAGAAGCCGGACCGGCTCGAAGCGGTTCGCGAATCGCTCGGCAACGCGCGCCTTGAGCTCCTCGAGCCCCTCACCGGTCACGGCGGACACCTGGGGCGCGTCCGGGAACCGGTTCTCGAGGCGGCGGCGCGCGACCTCGTCGAGGCGGTCGATCTTGTTCAGCACGAGCTGCACGGGCAGCTCGGAGGCGCCGATCTCGTCGAGCACCTCCTCCACCGCGGCGACCATCGAGTCCAGCTGGTCGTCGCGGGCGGATGCGTCGGCGACGTGAAGCACGATGTCGGCGACGAGCGTCTCCTCGAGCGTCGCGGCGAAGCCTTCCACGAGTTGATGCGGGAGGCGGCGGATGAAGCCGACGGTGTCGGTTACGAGGTAGCGGCGGCCTTCGTGCTCGAACCCGCGCGTCGTCGGGTCGAGCGTCTCGAAGAGGCGGTTCTCGACAGAGACGTGCGAGCCGGTAAGTGCATTCAAGAGCGTCGACTTGCCGACGTTCGTATAGCCGGCGAGCGCGATCGTCGGCACCTGGGTGCGCCGGCGCTCCTTGCGGCGGGTGTCGCGCTGGCGGCCGAGCTCCTTGAGGCGCCGCTTCAGCACGGACACGCGGCGGCGGGCGAGACGGCGGTCGGTCTCGAGCTGGGACTCGCCGGGGCCGCGCGTGCCGACGCCGCCGCCGAGGCGCTCGAGGTGCTGCCACATCCCACGCATGCGCGGGAGGTTGTACTCGAGCTGGGCGAGCTCGACCTGGAGCTTGCCCTCGGCGCTGACGGCGTGCTGGGCAAAGATGTCCAGGATCAGCTGCGTGCGGTCGATCACGCGCGAGCCGATCGCGTCCTCGAGGTAGCGCTGCTGCACCGGATCGAGCTCCCCGTCCACGAGGACGCTCTCCGCCTCGGACTCGTCAAACGCCTTTTTCAGCTCCTCGAGCTTGCCCTTGCCGACGTAGGTGCGCTGCGCGGCGCGGGCCCGATGCTGCACGACGCGGCCGACCGGCTCGACGCCGGCGGTGCGGGCGAGCTCCTCGACTTCGGCGAGCTCGTCGTCGGGATCGGCCCCCTGGGCCAGGATCGCGAGGACGAACCCGCGCTCCGGCTCCTGGGAACGTGGAATCATCAGGGCCATTATGCCCGCCGGCCCTCCCGGATCGCCTCTCGCGGCCCAGACCCTCGCTCTGGTGGACATCCACTCGCCCTCACGCGGCGAGTCCGAGCTGTACCGGTACGTGAAGGGGCAGCTCGGGGTCCCGCTCGTCTATGACGACGGCGAGACGCTGCTCTACGCGGTGCGCTCCGGGAAGCCGCTCGTGCTCCTCTCCGGCCATACCGACACGGTCCCGGCGCAGGGGAACATCCCGGGGCGCATCGACGACGGCACCGTGCACGGGCTCGGGGCGAGCGACATGAAAGGTGGGCTCGCGGTGATGATCGAGCTCGCACGCTGGGCGGCGGAGGCCGACCTCGCCTACGACCTCGGCTGGCTGTTCTTCCCGCGTGAGGAGCTCGGGCCTGAGTGGAACCCGCTCCCGGCCGTGTTCGAGGCGGCGCCGTTGATCGACGAGTCAGCGCTCGTGATCTGCCTCGAGCCGACCGACAACACGCTGCAGCTCGGCTGCCTCGGGAACATCAACGGGCGCGTCGTCTTCGAGGGGCGCGCCGCCCATTCGGCGAGGCCCTGGCTGGGGGTGAACGCAATCGCGCTGGCGCTGCGAGGTCTCGGCGGGGTGCTCGAGCTCGAGCCGAACGATGTCGAGATCGACGGGCTGGTCTTCCGGGAGGTCGTGAGCGTCACGCAGATCGACGACTGCGGGAATGCAGCGAACGTGATCCCTGCGCGAGTGGAGGCGACGATCAACTACCGCTTCGCCCCCACCCGGACGCAGGCCGAGGCGGAAGCGCGGCTCGCGGAGCTCGTCGGGGCGCCGATCGAGATCCTCTCGTCTGCAGCGGCGGCGCACGTGGCGCTCGACTCGCCGGTCGTTCGGCACCTTCGTGACGCCGGCGGTTTTACCGTCGAGCCGAAGCAAGCCTGGACGAACGTCGCCGACTTCGCCGGGCGTGGGCTCGACGCGCTCAATCTCGGGCCCGGCGCGACGCGTTATGCGCACACGGCCGACGAGCAGGTCGAGATCGCGGAGCTCGAGCGGACGTTCGACGCGCTCTGCCGCTTCCTCGCCGGGTAGCTTCAGGCGATGCAGCTCTCGCCGCTTCTTGCGGAGCTCTCTCAGTATCCGTTCGCGCGGCTCGACGACTGGCGTGCCGACGCACGCGCCCGAGGGCTCGAGGTGATCGACTTCGGGCTCGGCGACCCGCGCGAGCCGACGCCCGCGTTTGTGCGCGAGGCGCTCGTCGCCGGGGTCCGAGACATCTCGTCGTATCCGCGGGCGGTCGGGTTGCCCGAGTACCGTTCGGCGGTCTCCACGTGGATCTCGCGGCGGTTCCGCGTCGAGACGGATCCGGACGTCGAGATCGTGCCGACGCTCGGGTCGAAGGAAGCGATCTTCTCGTTCGCGCAGATGGCTCTCGGGGAGCGGCGGCTCGTCGCGGTGCCCGAGCCGGCATACCCGGTTTACGAGCGAGGGGCCTTGTTTGCCGGCGCGCAGGTGGTGCCGGTCCCGTTGCGCGAGGATTCCTCCTGGCTACCGGACCTCGATGCGATCGATTTCTGGGACGAGATCGGGCTCTTCTGGACGTGCTACCCGAACAATCCGACCGGCGCGACGGCGCCGCTTTCGTTCTACGAGAAGCTCGCCGGGCTCGCGCGCGAGCATGGGTTCCTGCTCTGCTCCGACGAGGCGTACTCGGAGCTCTGGTTCGGCGAGGAGCCCGTGTCTGCGCTCCAGGTGAGTGATCGCGAGAACGTGGTCGTCTTCAACACGCTCTCGAAGCGCTCGTCGATGACCGGCTACCGCTGCGGGTTCGTGTGCGCCTCTCGGTCGGTTGCAGACGCTCTGCGCACATTCCGGCCGTCCGTCGGCACGGCACCGCAGGAGTTCGTCCAGCGGGCCGGAACGGCCGCCTACGGCGACGAGCGCCACGTCGAGGCCGTGCGTGAGGCCTACCGGCGCAAGCGCGACACCCTCCTGCCGGTTCTCGAGGGGAAGGGCCTGCGGCTCGCAGGCGGCGATGCGACGTTCTTCCTCTGGCTTGCGGTCGAGGGCTCCTCGGAGGCGTTCGCCCGTCGCCTTCTCGACCACGGCCTCCTCATCGCTCCCGGCTCGTTCTTCGGCGAGGTCGGCGAGGGCCACGTGCGGCTGGCACTCGTCCCCACCGAGGACGACTGCAAGCGCGCCGCCGAGATCCTCGGGGCTGTTGTCTGAGCCCCGTCGCGCCGCTTCTGGACATGGGCGTTCAAGGCGAGACCTGACCCCGGTCGGGGCGCCTCGGCGATCGTTGCTTTCCAGGGGTTTTACGAGAGGACGTCGCACTTTCGTCACGCTCTCGTCTCAGTTTCGTTCCGGTACCTGTCCCCGCCTCGAGCGATCCGGACCCTCGGCTCGAGCGGACATGGCCGGTTCGGCGGGTAGCTGTGGCACAGACCGGCTCCTTCTCATAACCTGCGCCGGAGATGGCTGAGGGAGAGAAGACGACCGAGGAGACGATCGCCGCGCTCGATCGCGGGGAGCTGCGCGTTGCGCGGCCCGAGGGCAACGAGTGGATCGTGAACGAAGCGGCGCAGGCCGCGATCCTCGACTACTTCCGCACGCGGCAGATGGAGCCCCGAGAGGTCGGGCCGTTCGAGTACCACGACAAGATCCCGCTCAAGTCCGGCTACGAGGAGCTCGGCGTGCGCGTCGTCCCGCCCGCGGTCGCGCGCTACGGCTCGTTTCTCTCACGTGGGGTGATCCTGATGCCCTCCTACGTGAACATCGGCGCCTGGGTCGGGCCCGGGACGATGGTCGACACCTGGGCCACGGTCGGCTCGGGAGCGCAGATCGGCGCCGGCGTCCATCTGGCGGGCGGCGTCGGGATCGGCGGCGTGCTCGAGCCCCCGGGCGCGCGCCCGGTGATCATCGAGGACGGCGCGTTCATCGGCTCCCGCGCGATCGTGACCGAGGGCGTCCGGGTCGGGCGCGAGGCGGTCCTGGCGCCGAACGTCTCGCTGACGGCGTCGGTACCGATCATCGACGTCACCGGCTCCGAGCCGGTCGAGCATCGCGGCTACGTCCCGCCGCGTGCTGTCGTCGTCCCCGGTACGCGACCGAAGGCGTTTCCGGCCGGCAGCTACCACCTCTCCTGCGCGCTGATCATCGGCTACCGCACCGAATCGACAGACCTGAAGACGTCGCTGAACGACGCCCTGCGCGAGTACGGCGTCGGCTCCTAGCTACTTGCTCCGGTAGGCCGATCGCCTCTCCCCGACGACGCCCATCCGGGGAGATAGCTCAGGCCGTGAAAACGCCGCTGCCCTTCTTCTTGTGCGGTTTGACGGCGAGGTTCTTGGCGCTCTCCTCGGCCGCATGGAAACCGAGCTTCTCCGCGTCGGCGAACGTGGTCCCCTTCCCCACGAACGTATAGAGACCGGACAGCATGTTGCCCTTGACCTGGTAGACGGCGACTCCCGTCTGCAAGGTGTGCTTCTTACCCTTCGCGAGGTCGATCTCGATCCGCACGGCGATCGCGCCCGCCGGCAACCGGGGGTCCTTCAGGAGGCCGACCTTGTATGTCTCGGTCACCCCGCCCTGCTTCAGCACCGCGGGTTTCTTTGCACATGCCTTCGCGACCTCCGTCACCTCACTCAACGCCTCCTTGGCCCCACCCGGGACGTAGGTCACGACCTCGTTCGACACGGCCAGGCCGTCGCCGCTATGGGCATAGCGAACCTGGAGACGTCCGGTGCGCAGGATCTCGCTCGGATAGCTCGCAGCGCAGAGGTCGAGCGTTGCCTCGCCGACGATGCTGTTCCCGAACGGGTAGGCCTCCATCGTGTAACCCGCACCGACCTGGGAGCCCGCGAGCACGACACGGCTCAGATTCGGGCCCGGAAGCAGCCGGAAGCTCTGGGCACTCGTCGCGAAGATCGGCCCGTATTTCGACCAGGCCTTGCGAGGCGCCACGTAGATCATCCCGTACTCGATCTGGTCGTGGATGAACAGGTACTCGTCGGTCTCGTTCGGAAGCCCCTTCTCCGAGAGCTGGAGGCGATAACCGGGGCCGGCGGCGAGCTTCACCGGGGTCGAGACCGCCGATACCTTCTTGCCGAGCGACTTCTTCAGCGCTGCGATCGTCTCGGCGACGACCTCGGTTCCAGATACCGTCCCGACACGAACGACACCGGCGTCCATGTAGACGTTGCCCCCCGCCGCCGGATCGATCGCGGCAAGCCGAAGCGCAGCGTTCTGGCTCGCCTGTGCGACGAACGCCTTGAAGGTCGGAACCTTCTCGAGCTGCTTCAGCTGCGCCGATCCGAGACTTCCGACGTCGACCCACGTCGAGGGCAGGCTCAGCGAGAAACCGCCGGTCGGAACCGGATAGTCCCTCATCGAGGCCGCGGAGGCCGTGACCGGCAGGACGACGCAGGCGATGACTACGGCGAGTGCGACCAGACGGACCATACGCATCAAGATAGAGACTCCACGCGCTCTGCGGGCCCGGTCAGCCGCGCCGTTCCCCCTTCGACGGTCACGTGAAGGTCGCCCCCCGGAAATCTCACGGTCGCCGCGCCGCCCCCGAGAGCCGCCACGACTGCGATCGCGCTGGAGCCGGACGCACGCGTCTCCCCCACGCCGCGCTCCCAGACGCGCGCTTCGATCGTCTCCGTGTCGACGCGACGGGCGACCTGGACGTTCGTACGGTTCGGAAAGCGAGGATGAGTCTCGAGAGCGGGGCCGATCCGGTCGAGCTCTTTCGGATCGCCCTCTACGACCGCATGGGGATTTCCGACGTCGACCGGTGTGAAACGGATTCCGTCGACCTCCTCGGGCTCGCCGACGAGGACCGCCCCCATCTCCTGCTCGACGAGCCCGTCGCCGAGCATCCGCGCCCGGACCTCCCGAGCGCCGAGCTGCACCGTGATCTCGCTCGCGCCGGTGCGCTCTGCGAGCCAGCTCGCCGCGATGCGAGTGCCGTTCCCGGACATCTCCGCCAGGGACCCGTCGGGATTCCAGACCGCGATCCGAAGCCAGTCCTCGCCGCGCTCGCGAACCTCGAGGATCCCATCGGCGTCTCCGACCTGCTCGCGCACGCGCACGTCGGTGAGGGGCTCCTCAGCCACGAGGTACACGTTTCCCTGCGCCTGCCAGCGCGACGATCTCATCCGCGATCTCCTCGGGTGGACGGTCCCCATCGAGGGTAGCCGCCGGGTTCAGCCGGCGGAGCCATTTGCGCTGATATCGCGCGAGGCGCCGGGTGGCGAGCGCAACTGCCTTGGCGGCCTCTGCCGGCGGAAGAGTGGCGAACTGCTCGAGTCCCAGCACCTTGCGTGCGGTCGCCGAGAGGGGCGCATTCCAGGCGGCCTTTGCCTCGGCAGGAGCGCCCGCGTCGAGCATCGCGGCGACGCGGGCATCGATCCGGGCATCGAGCCTCTCGTTCGGGAGGTCGAGCCCGAGCAGCAGCGTCGGGTGGCGCATCGTGTCGCTCCAAAGCCGGTCGACGGCCGGCGCCAGCGTCTCCCCGGCTTCGGCTAGCTCGAGTGCACGGATCACCCGCCGGCGGTCGTTCGCGTGGACACGTGCCGCCGCGCCGGGATCGCGCTCTGCGAGAAGTGCGTGCCCGCCCTCGGGGCCGAGCTCGTCGTAGACGGCGCTCCATCGCTCTCGGGCGCCGGCCCCCGGCGCGGAAGGGAGCCCGAGCTCGCTCAGCGCCGCGCGGAAATAGAGCCCTGTTCCACCGGCAACGATCGCGCAGCCGCCGTCCGCGACTATCTCGTCGATCGCCTGGTGTGCGAGCCTCTGGTACCGGCCGACCGACACCTCGTGCTCGAGCGGGATCACGCCGACGAGCCGTGCCGGGTATCCGGGCGCCGCGGTGAGGATCGGTATCCCCGTGTAGAGCGCAGCCGAGTCGGCGGAGACGATCTCGCCTCCCAGCCGTTCCTGAAGCGCCCGCGCGACGGCGCTCTTGCCGGAGGCGGTCGGGCCGAAGAGCGCGATGACCGTGATCAGACCGCGGTGGTCTTGAACGCGTGCTCGATCTCACCGGGAACGCGCTCGGGGACGATCTCGCTGTTCTCCTCGGGATGAGCGGCCCGCCACTCGAGAAACCATTCGACCGCGCGCGGTATCCCGGCCTCGAGCGGCGTCCGAGGCTGCCAGTCGAGGAGCGCCCTGGCCTTGCGGACATCGGCGACGTAGTGCGTGACCTCGCCGCGGAGCGAGGGCTTGTAGGCGATCTCCGGCGTGACCCCGAGCGCGCCGGCGATCAGCTCGGCCGCCCGGACGAGCGTGTTTCCCTGCCCGAAGGCGAGGTTGATCGTCTCGTTCGTGACCGATCCGCTCGCGAGCCCGTCGACGCCGCGGACGATCCCGTCGATGCAGTCGTCGACGTAGGTGAAGTCGAGCACCTTCTCGTCGCCGCCGTAGACGGTGATCGACTCGCCCCGGCTGAGCTGGTGCATGAACAGCGGGAGCACGCGCTCCATCCGCTGGAGATCCGAGTCATAGCGCCCGTAGACGTTCGAGAAGCGAAACACGAGGTACTTCAGGCCGTAGCACTTGGCGTAGGAGTAGATGAAGCCCTCCGAGCTGATCTTCGACGCCGAATAGGGGCTCTCGGTGAACGCGAAGTCGGCAGCTGCCTCGCCGTACTCCTCGAACCGGTGCACGTCGCCGTAGACCTCGCGGGTCGAGGAGAAGACGAGGGGCAGCTCGAGCGCGCGGCAGTACTCGAGGATGTTGAAGGTCATCATCACGTTCTCGAGCGCGCGCTGCGGCTGGCGTACGAGCTGGTGGACCTTCGCGTGGGCGGCGAGATGGATGACGAGGTCGACCTCGGGGTAGTCGATCTCGTTGATTCCGCCGCGGTAGGGCGTGTAGAAGCCGGCAAGGTTCTGCGGCATCGTGCTGAACTTCTCGTCGCCCCACCAGCTGTTGAGCCGTTTGTCGACGCCGTAGACGGTGTGGCCTTCGTCGATCAGCTTGAGGGCGAGATTGGTGCCGATCTGGCCCGAGGAGCCGGTGACGAGGATGCGCATCAGACCTAAGCCTGCCAGGCCGGCCCGACGGGCAAAAGAACCGGCTGCGTCCCTCGCAACGTCGTCGAGGTGGCGCGGTCGATCAGGACGTCAACCAGCTCACCCGCTTCGGCGCTGCCGGTGAAGTTCACCGTGGTGTTCCGGCGCGTACGGCCGCGAAGCAAGCTCTCGTCGGTGCGCGACCGGCCCTCGACGAGCACCTGCTCGCTCCGGCCCACGCGCGCTGCGTTGCGCTCGGCGGCAAGCCGCTGGGTGAGCTCGACGAGGCGCTCCATGCGCTCGATCTTCAGCTCGTGGGGCACTTGGTTGGACATGGCCGCCGCCTCTGTGCCGTGGCGCGGGGAGTAGACGAAGGTGAACGCACTCTCGAAGCCGACTTCCTCGACGACCTCGAGTGTCTGCTCGAAGTCGTCGTCGCTCTCGCCGGGGAAGCCGACGATGATGTCGGTGCCCAGGGCGAGATCGGGGATCGCCGCACGCAGCCCCGCTGCGAGCTCGAGGTAGCGCTCGCGTGAATAGGTGCGCCTCATCGCCTTCAGAATGCGCGAGGAACCCGACTGGAGTGGCAGGTGGACATGCTCGCAGACCGTCTCGCATTCAGCGATCGCGGCGATCACGGGCCCGCGGAAGTCTTTCGGGTGAGGGCTCGTGAACCGGATCCGCTCGATCCCGTCCACTGCATCGCAAGCGCGGAGGAGCTCGCCGAACTCCGTCTGGAGCCCGGGGGCGAGATCCCGCCCCCACGAGTTGACGTTCTGTCCGAGCAGCGTGAGCTCACGGACGCCTTCATCGGCGAGTCGCGTGACCTCGGCGACGATCTCGCCGGGCCGCCGGCTCTGCTCTCGGCCTCGTACCGCCGGGACGATGCAGTAGGAGCACACGGAGTTGCAGCCCATCGAGACCTGGACCCACGCCTGGAATGGCCGCTCGCGGTGCTCGGGCAGCGTCGCCGCGAATGCCCGCTCGTCGAGCCCGAAGCGGCCGCGGGCTACGCCCTCCCCGCCCGCGCCGAGCCACTCTGCGAGGTGAGCGATCGACCCGGGCCCGAAGGCGACGTCGACCTCCGGGTAGAGCTCGAAGATCCGCTCGCGCTGCGCCTCGGCGTAGCAGCCGCCGACCGCGATCACACGGCCGGGCTCATGCCGCTTGCGCGCGATCGCCTCGCCCAGGTAGGCACTGAGCTTCGTGTCGGGCTTCTCGCGGATCGTGCAGGTGTTGAAGACGTGAACGTCGGCCTCCTCGGCGCTGACGGCCTCGCCGAGGCCGAGCTCCTCGAGCATGCCCTTGATCCGCTCCGAGTCGTGAGCGTTCATCTGGCAGCCGAACGTGGTCACGAAATAGCGCCGAGCCATCGTCGAAGGGTACCGGGCGGCCTCCCTGCCGTTGCCCGGTCGGAACCGCGCTAGATTCCTCGAGATGCTGCGGCGCCTTCCCGTCGCGATCGTGGTGGCCGGGATCCTCGCCGTGGGCGCGGGCCGGGCGTCGGCGGCCAGCGTCCGGCACTTCTTCTTCGGACCGGGCGTGACGACGAGCTGCGAGATGAACATCGGCGTCCCGAAGCTCCCGACCTCCGTCTACTGCCAGACCTACCCGCATACCGAGAGCGCCCTTCTGAACGCGGCGGGAAAGCTCTCGATCTGTCACGGCTTGAAGTGCATCGGGAACCCGCCTGACAGGATCCCGACGCTCGTCTACGGCTCGTCAATCGACGGCGGGCCGTTCCGCTGTACCTCGAAACGCGCCGGCATCCTCTGCATCGTCCGGCGTACGGGACACGGCTTCCTGATCGCGCCGACCTCGATCAAGCGAGTCTGACCCCCATGGTGATCGAGCGGGCGACGCCGGAGACGATCGCCGAGCTTCACCACGGCCTGTGCGCGCTCGTGCGAGACGCCGTCGAAGGAGGCGCCTCGATCGGCTTCGTGCTTCCACTGGCCGACGGGGAGCTCGATCGGTATCTCGACGGGGTCTGGGCGGACGTCGAGCGCGACTCGCGCATCGTCCTCGCTGCCCGCGACGACACCGGGGTCGCGGGAATGGTGCAGCTCGAGCTCGCGGCGAAGGCGAATGCCCGCCACCGGGCCGAGGTCCAGAAGCTGATCGTGGCGAGGCGGGCACGGCGGCGAGGGCTCGGGACGCGCCTGATGGCGGAGATCGAGACCGCCGCGAGGGAGCGCGGGCTGACACTGCTCGTGCTCGACACGATCTCGGGAAGCGAGGCCGATCCGCTGTACCGCCGGCTCGGGTACCTCGAGGCCGGCTCGATCCCGCAGTACGCAGCGATGCCATGGGGTGAGCTGGCGCCGACCACCGTCTTCTTCAAGGAGCTTTGAGCCACCCGACGGCTCCCGGCGGGCATACGATTGATCCGGATGGTGGCTTTCGAAAGGGCGAGGCGGCGTATGCCGCGGCGTGCTCGGATCGCGGTGGACTGGCTCGTGACGATCGCGGTGGCGGTGGGATTCGTTCTTGCCTTCGAAGCCGAGATCGCGCGGCCCTACCAGATTCCGTCCTCCTCGATGGAGCCGACGCTGCACTGCGCGCGGCCGGCGGTCGGCTGCAAGTCGTCGTTCTCGGACCGTGTGATCGCGTGCGAGCTCTGCTACCGGTTCTCGGCTCCCGAGCGCGGCCAGGTCGTCGTCTTCCGCGCTCCCGCGACGGCCGCCGCGAAGTGCGGCGAGGGGGGTGTCTACGTGAAGCGGCTGATTGGCCTTCCCGGCGACACGGTGCGAGAGGACGCCGGCGCCTTCATCTGGGTCGACGGCAAACGGCTCGATGAGCCCTACGTCTCGAACGCCGCCCGCGCCCAGGACACGCAGTTCCGCTCCAAGGTCTGGCACGTGCCGGCGGGCTCCTACTTCATGATGGGCGACAACCGCGGCGAGTCCTGCGACTCACGGGTCTGGGGCACCGTTCCACGGTCGAGCCTCGTCGGCCCCGTCGTCGCGACCTACTGGCCGCCGGATCGTCTCTCGCTCGATTCCTAGGCCGTCGCGCGCCACGCGAGCAGGGCGAATCCGAGTGTCTCGCCGTGCTCCGCAGCGAAGAGCCGGCGGAGGCGCATGCGGTCGGCGCGGTCGATCAGGGTCTCGACGCCCTGCTCTTCGGGGTGGTCCGCGGCGTAACGATCGAGGTTCCAGATGTAGGCCCATTCGTAGCGGTTCCAGTCGGCGTGATCGGCGACCGCGAGGTAGTCGAGGCGAAGCCCGTGGGGATCGCCGGCGGTCACGAGGCTTCCGAGCCCGCTGAGCTCGTCGGCTCTCGCTCCGAGCGCCTCGAGGACCTCCTGCTCGGGCGAACGTAGCCAGTAGCCCTCACCGACGACGACATAGCCGTCGGGCCGGACAAGCTCGGTGAGCCGCGTGAGCGTCTTCTCGAGGCCCCCGAAAGCGTGCGTCGAACCGACGCAGGACGCGGCCGCGTAGCCTCCAGCCGAGGCCACGAGCGCCGCGGCGTCGCGCGCCTCGAAGACCAGATGCTCTGCTGTTGTCCGTTCTGCAGCCTCGTCGCGCGCGATCGAGATCTGCTCCTCGCTGAGATCGATTCCGAGGCCGCCCGCTCCGCTGCGCTCGGCGATGCGCAGCAGGAGCTCCCCTCTGCCGCAACCGACGTCTATGACCCGGTCGAACGGTTCGAGCGCGAGCAGTTCGATCAACGTCTCGAAGACCTCCTCTGCGAGCGGGTTGTGAAACGGCAGCTCGCCGTGGGCGATCGAGCTCGCCCTACTGGACGTGATCACGGGTCGGGCGCCCGGTGCTCGACGATCCCGAGAGCGTTGCCGGCCGGGTCCCTGATCGTCGCGAGCAGTCGTTCCTGGCCGTCCTCGCTCGGCGCCTCGACCACGCTTCCGCCGCTCGCTGCAACCGCGGCCAGGGCCTCGTCGATGCCGTCCACCGAGATCCACGCGAGCACGCCGACCTCGGATGCAGGCGCCCGATCGGCGACGAACTGACCGATCAGACCGGGTGCCTCGAAGCTCGGACCGGAACCGTCGATCTGCCATCCGAACACGCGCTCGTAGAATGCGGCCGCCGCCGGGAGATCGTCGACGGGGATCTGCAGGTAGCAGACGGCGCCGTGCCGGAGTGTGTTGCGGAGCCCCTCGCGTGACGCGTCGCCGCCCATCGAACGGATGCTACTCGGACGCCTCGACTTCGTTCTCGACGGCGCCTAGTGTGGAGTCGTCCGGAAAGAGCGTCTCGATCGTCTCGAACGAGAACCCGCGGCGTCCGAGGCGCGCCGCCGTCCGCCTCGGTGGCTCGGGCCCCGTCGCGAGCGCACGGGCCCGTTCGAGCTCGGGGGCGAGCCGTTCGACTGCTACCTCGACTCGCTCCGCGTCGAGACCTTCGCGGGTGAGCTCGAATCGGATTGCCTCGTCGCCGTAGCCGCGTTCGGCAAGCCGCGCCGCGCGGGACGCCGCGAAACGGTCGTCGTCGAGGTAGCCGAGCCGCTCGAAGGTCTCGAGCGCACGTGTGCGCTCGGCCTCCGGAACACCACGGTGCTCGAGCACCGCCTCGAGCCCCTTCACCGAGCGGTCGCGTCGCGTGAGCGCCCGCCCGGCGGCATCGAGGGCCTCGATACGGCGAATCGCGCGGCGAAGCTCCCGCGCCCTCTCGCGGTCAAGCGAGATCCCGACCCACAGGCCCGCCGAGACGACCGCGCTTGCAGGGAGCGTCCGCCAGGGTGCCCCGTCGAGCTCGACCCTGACCCGATCCTGACGCTCCGTGATGAAGACCGGTGACCTTCGGCATCAGCTCAGCCTGGATCGAGTCAGCCTGGATCGAGGCGGCCTCGATCGAGGCAGCCCGGATCAAGGCCTAGGCGGCCGCAGCCGCCCCGTTGGCCGCGGATTCGATCGAGGTCGGCGCCAGCTCCTCGTCCGGCTCCGGCGGCAGCTCCAGCACGGGCGTGACCTCAGGCAGCTCCGGCCTCGCGGTCAGGCGGGCGGAGACGATCTGGCCCTCCGGAACCTGCGCCTGGATCCCCTGGAGGATTCCCTGGACGACGTCAGGCTGCTCCTTGAGGAACGCGGCGGCGTTCTGACGGCCCTGCCCGAGCCGTTCGTCGCCGAAGCTGAAGTACGAGCCCGACTTCTGGACGACCTTCCGCTCGATTCCCGCGTCGAGGACGGTGCCCTCCCATGGGATCCCGGTGCCGTAGATGATGTCGAACTCGGCCTGCTTGAACGGCGGCGAGACCTTGTTCTTCGCGACCTTCACGCGTACCCGGTTGCCGATCGCCTCGACGCCGTCCTTCAGCGTCTCGATCCGGCGGATGTCGAGGCGGACGGAGGCATAGAACTTCAGCGCACGGCCGCCCGAGGTGGTCTCCGGCGACCCGAACATGACCCCGATCTTCTCGCGAAGCTGGTTCGTGAAGATGCAGATCGTCTCGGTGCGGTTGAGCGTTCCCGCGAGCTTTCGGAGCGCCTGGGACATCAGCCGTGCCTGGAGGCCGACGTGGGAGTCGCCCATCTCCCCCTCGATCTCGGCCTTCGGGGTGAGCGCAGCGACCGAGTCGATCGCGATGACCGACAGCGCACCCGAGCGGACGAGCAGCTCGGTGATCTCGAGCGCCTGCTCACCGGTGTCGGGCTGTGAGACGAGGAGCTCGTCGATGTTGACGCCGATATTCTTCGCGTAGAGCGGATCCATTGCATGCTCGGCGTCGATGAAGGCGCAGATGCCGCCGAGCCGCTGCGCCTCGGCGATCACGTGGTAGACGAGCGTCGTCTTGCCCGATGACTCCGGGCCGAAGATCTCGACTACGCGTCCACGCGGAAGGCCGCCGATCCCGAGCGCCATGTCGAGCGGAAGCGAGCCGGTCGAGATCGCACCGATCGAGACCTGAGCCTGATCGCTCATCCTCATCACGGCGCCCTTGCCGAAATTGCGCTCGATCTGCCCGAGAGCCGTGTCCAGAGCCTGCTCGCGATCCACCTTCATCGACCTCCTAGTGGGACGGATTCCTGAGTTCGTCCTGTCTCGTGCCGCACTCCGTCCGGGTGCGGCCGAAGAATGAAACCAGCAGCGTCGGACGGAACGATCACGTCCGGCGACCCTACCGGCCGGCGTGTAACGCGCGGGTCACGTCTCTGTGACAAGTGCGTGCAGCAGGTGGAGCGCGGCCACCGTCGCCCGCCGGCGCACCGTCTCGCGGTCGCCCGTGACGACGAAGTCGCGACTCCGCTCGCCGCCGGGTCCGGAGGCGCACAGGTAGACGAGCCCGACCGGCTTCTCCGCCGTCCCCCCGCCCGGCCCGGCGATCCCGGTCACCGAGACGGCCACGTCCGCGCCGAGGCGGGCGCGCACGCCCCGGGCCATCGCGGTCGCGGTCTCGGCTGACACGGCACCGTAGCTCTCGAGCACGTCGGCCGGCACTCCGAGCTCGGATTCCTTGACCGCGTTCGCGTAGGAGACGATCCCACCGAGGACGACGTCGCTCGAGCCCGGAACGGAGGTGAGCCGGGCGGCGACGAGCCCGCCCGTGCAGGACTCGGCGGTCGCGCCCGTGAGCCCGCGGGAGCGGCACGCCTCGAGCACGAGCTCCTCGATCGAGGCCTCGGCCCGCGAGTAGAGCGCCTCTGCGATCGGTTCGACGAACGCCTTTTCCAACGAGGATGCGCGGCCCTCGGCGCCAGGATCTGCGAAGAGATCGACGTGGATCTCGCTGTCTCGGGCGCAGATCGTGACCTCGACGCCTTCTCCATCACCGCCGGCGGCCTCGAGCGCCTGCGCGACCGCCGACTCCGACACGCCGTAGAAGCGCAGCGCTCGCCGCTCGCGAGGCCGCACGCCGGCCACGAGTGCCCGCAACGGCTCGGTCTCGAGTGCCGCCGCCCAGAGCGGCTGCAGCTCACGAGGCGGCCCGGGCAGCACCACGGCGACCGCGTTTCCGACGGGAAGCACGAGCGCAGGAGCGGTGCCGATCAGCCCGGCGACGATCGCGCCCTCCGGCACGGTCGCCTGCTTGCGCACACCCGGAGCGAAGTCGACATACGGCCGGTTCATCCGCTCGGCGACGGCACGCGACCGGGCTTCGATCCGGCGCTCGAGCTCCGCGTCGACGACGAGCGCGCGCCCGGACGCGAGCGCGAGCAGCTCGACCGTGCGGTCGTCGTGGGTCGGGCCGAGCCCGCCGGAGGCGACGACGAGGTCGCGGCGCAGTCCTTCGCGGAGAGCGGCCTCGATCTCGTCACGCACGTCCCCGATGATCCGCAGCTCGGCGGGCTCGAACCCGAGCGCGAGGAGCGAACGCGCCAGGAACGGCCCGTTCAGGTCGGTGCGGTCGCCGCGGACGAGCTCGGACCCGGTGACGACGATTGCCGCGCGGAGCGAGGTCAGTCGGGCCGAACCCCGCTCGGGGTGACCGTCAAGACCATCGGCTTGCCGCCGGCGAGCGGCACCGCCTTGCCGCCGACGATCACGATCAGGTTCTCCGGCGAGCTCAGGCTCACCCAGAAGTGGCGGCCACGGAACGGCTCGAGGCGGCCCTTGCCGATCGTCCCCTGGAAGAGCAGCTTGCCGCGCGGCCCGCCACGGTGTACGAGGACGTACGACGGGCCCTTCACGGCGTTGATCTGGAGGTAGGCAGAGAGCTTCGAGCTCGCGTGCTTCTTGACGACGTGCGTCCGCGCAGCCGCAGCCGGCGCCTTCGCGCCCGAGCCGGAAGTCTGCCAGGCGCCCACGAGGACGAGCGTGACGATCGCGACCACGGCGACCGCGACCAGGACGATCGCCGTCTCGAGCCTCCTCGTACGGCGCTCCGGCCGGACTGCCGAGCGCCTGGGCCGAAAGTCCATCTCGTCTCCGGCCACGAAGCGCGAGTTGTACTCGTCGACGTAGAGCTGCCCGTCGAGCCCGAGGTAGTCCGCGTATGTCCGCAGGAAGCCCTTCACGTAGGTCTGAGAGGGAAGCTGCTCGAAGCGCTCCTCCTCGAGCGCGCGGAGGTATTTGGCCCGGATCTTCGTCGCAAGCTCGGCCTGCACGAAGTCGACGCCCCGGCGTGACCTCGCTTCGAGGAGGCTGTTCCCGATCTCGAACACGGCGCCATGATCGCACAGAGCCTTGTGACGAGGTGGTTAGCTTCGCGCGCGCAGGACCCCGTAGAACCCGAGCGCGAGCGCGCCGACGAGTCCGACGTAGAGCCCCGCCCAGACGAGGAACCGGGCGAAGCGAACGGTGCGAGCGCCCCGCCGCGAGATGCTCCGGTCGACCCGGTATCGCGCGCGCCGGGCAAGGGAGATCCCGACCAGGCCGAAGAAAACGGCGACCGGCACGGCGACGACGAGAGCCGGTATCAGGTCTACCGAGGGGACGAACACCGCCGCCGCGATCCCCGCGGGGATCGCGAGCAGTGCGATCAGACCGAAGAGGATGGCCGCAAAGCGCACCGGCTTACCCACTGTCACTGCTTGACATAGGGCTTCCCGTCGGCGGCAGGGGGGGTGGAACGGCCGATCACACCGGCGACGGCGATCAGGGTCAGGACGTACGGGAGCGCCTGGAAGAGCACGCCGGCCGAGGCCGAGTACGTCTGAAGCCTGTAGGCGATCGCGGTGGAGAAGCCGAAGAGCAGCGCGGCACCCCAGGCTCCGAACGGCCGCCAGTTGCCGAAGATCATCGCCGCGAGCGCGATGAAGCCGCGTCCCTCGGTCATGTCCTCGGTGAAGCTCCCCCCGCCGAAGCCGATCGAGAGGTAGGCGCCCCCGAGTGCAGCGAGCATGCCGGAGGCGATGACGGCGGCGTAGCGGATCGCGTAGACATCGATCCCGACGGTATCTGCGGCGCGGGGGTGCTCGCCGCAGGCACGGATCCGCAAGCCGATCGCGGTCTTGAAGAGCACGACATACGAGATCGGCACGAGCAGGATCCCGACCCAGACGAGCAGGTTGAGGTCGCCGATCGCGGGCCCGATGTACGACCAGCCGGAGACGACGGGAAGCTTGATGTTCGGGACGGTCGCGACGCCCGAGGGGATGTTCTGACCGTTGTAGAGCTGCTCGAAGAAGTACCCCGTCACGCCGAGTGCGAGGAAGTTGATCGCGATCCCGCTCACGATCTGATCGGCGCGCAGGTGGATCGACCAGAACGCGTGCAGGAGCCCGAAGCTGCCGCCCGCCACCAGGGCGAACACGATCCCGCCCTCCCACGACCCTGTCTTGTCTGCGCCGTAGACGCCCCAGAAGGCCCCCATCAGCATCATTCCCTCGAGCCCGACGTTCACGACCCCGCTCCGCTCGGAGACCATGCCGCCGATCGCGCCGAAGGTGAGCGGCGTCGCGAAGACGAGCATCGAGGCGATCAGGCTCGCGTTGAAGACGATCTCGAGGTTTCCGAGGCTCGACCGGGTGGCGAGGATCCCCAGGCCGAGCCCCAGGATCCCGGAGGCGACCGCCCCCCAGCCGACGCGTTTCATCCCCCGGGTGACCGCCCAGATCCCGGCGCCGATCGCCAGGATCCCGAAGAGGAAGGGAATCACGAACGACCGCCCGTTGAACGGAGGGATCGCGCTCCAGAAAGCGATGACGCCGAGCACGATCCCGGCGATCGCGATCCGGCGGGCGCCGGTGACGCGACTGCGGAACGTGAGCCCGCTCGCGTGATTCGTCACGCGGACGCCTCCGCGCTTCTCAGGCGCACCTTCTTGCGCGCGTTCCAGATCGAGAGCACGAGCAGGTCGGCGCCGACGAAGAGGACGATGAGCCCCTGGATCAACGAGGTGAGGTTCGTCGCGAGGGTCGGATCGAAGACGTTCGGGTCGAGGCCGCGCGTCGTTCCGTACAGGAGCGCACCGAACAGGAAGGCAGAGATTCCGACTCCGACTGCGGTGTTTCTGCCGAGAAGGGCCACCGCGATCCCGAGGAACCCGATCTGCGAGGCCTGGACGTCGAGCTCGCCGAACTGGAAGAGGTAGCCGAGCATGTCGAGCGCGCCCGCAAGCCCCGCGAACATCCCGGAGATCGCCATTGCGCGGATGTAGCTCTTCCTCACGTCGATACCGGCATACGCGGCGGCCTCCGGGTTGAAGCCGACCGCGCGTACTTCGAAGCCGAGTGTTGTCCGGTTGAGGATGAGCGAGAAGACGACGAGCGCGCCGATCGCGATGAAGAAGCCGATGTCGAGCCCCTGGAGCCCGGCCGTGCCCCAGAACACCGGGAGCCGGGCGCCCGGGACGACAGGCGCCGACACCGGAGAGCTGAGGTCGGCAGAGTTCTGAAGCGGTCCGCCCTGGCCGAAGAGATAGCTCGCGCCCCAGATCGCGATCCAGTTGAGCATGATCGTCGAGATCACCTCGTGCGCGCCGGTCGTCGCCTTGAGGAACCCGGCGATCCCGGCCCACGCCGCCCCGGCGGCCGCGGCCGCGGCGATGCCCAGCAGGACGTGGGGAAGCGTCGGCCAGCCGACGAACGAGACACCGACCCAGTTTGCGACGACGAGCCCGACGAGGTACTGGCCCTGGCCGCCGATGTTGAAGAGGCCGCAGCGGAAAGCGAAGGCGACGGCGAGACCCGTCAGGACGAGCGTCGTCGTCTGCAGCAGCGTCTGGCTGAGGTTGAACGGCGTGAGGCCGATCGTGTTCGTCGTCGGATGGAAGAACCAGTTCAGTCCGGCGCCCTCGAAGATCCCCTTGTAGGCCGTCCACGGGTCGTGCCCGGTCGCAAGCACGACGAGGCCGCCCGCGAGAAACGCCAGCACCGCGGTCATGACCGGAACGACCGCTCCGCCGGCGCGTTGGCGCGCGCTCAGCTTCGCCGCGAACGAGGCCTGGGGCTGCTCGTCGGGCGGCGTCGGAGCCGGAGCCTGGTCGGCCGCGGGCTCGGTCATGCAACTGCCTGCTTGCCGGCGCCGAGCATCTCGAGCCCGATCTCCTCCTCGGTTACATCGGCGCCGTGCTCGCCGACGATCTGCCCTTCGTAGATCACGAGTACCCGGTCGGCGAGCGAGAGCACCTCGTCGAGCTCGAGCGAGATCAGGAGGATCGCGTGGCCCGCGTCGCGCTCGGCGACGAGGCGCCTGTGGACGTACTCGATCGCGCCGACGTCGAGCCCACGCGTCGGCTGCGCCGCGATCAGGAGCTTGGGGTTACGCGAGACCTCGCGTGCGATCACGACCTTCTGCTGGTTGCCTCCCGACAGCGAGCTCGCGAGCGTCAGCGGCCCGCCGCCCCGCACGTCGAACTCACGCAGCAGACGGCCCGCCCGCTCGATCAGGCGCTTCGGGAAGAGCCAGCCGAACCGTGCCGAGGGCGCCTTGTCGTAGTCGTGGAGCGCGATGTTCTCGGCCAGCGAGAAATCGAGCACGAGCCCGCGGCGGTGGCGATCCTCGGGAATGTGGCCGATCCCGGCGTCGAGCATCCGGCGGGGCGTTCGGTGCCCTTCGACTGCGACCCCGCCGACCGAGATCGCACCCTGCTCGATCGGCCGCAGTCCGGCGATCGCTTCGACGAGCTCGCTCTGGCCGTTGCCGTCAACACCGGCGATCGCGACGATCTCGCCGCGGCGCACGTCGAGGGAAACGCCTCTTACCTGCTCGAGCCCGCGATCGTCGAGCACATGGATGTCTTCGAGCTCGAGCGCGATCTCACCCGGCGTTGCAGGCGTCTTGTCTACCCGCAGGAGCACCTCACGGCCGACCATCATCCTCGCCAGCGAGTCCTCGGTCGCCCCCTCCCGCGGGACCGTGTCGATCCGCTTGCCGCGGCGGAGCACCGTGATCCGGTCGGCGATCTCGAGCACCTCGTTGAGCTTGTGGCTGATGAAGATGACGGCCGCCCCCTGCGCGGTGAGCGCCCGGACGATCGCGAAGAGCTCGGTGGCCTCCTGAGGCGTGAGCACGGCGGTCGGCTCGTCGAGGATCAGGACGTCGGCGTTGCGGTAGAGCGCTTTCAGGATCTCGACCCGCTGCTGTTGGCCGACCCCGATCTGCTCCACGCGCTCCTCCGGATCCACCGCGAGCCCGAACCGCTTGGAGATGTCCCGCACGCGGTCCCCGGCGGCCTTCTCGTCGAGGAACCCGAGATGTGTCGGCTCGGCGGCGAGGACGATGTTCTCGGCGACCGTCATCACCGGGATCAGCATGAAGTGCTGGTGCACCATCCCGATCCCGTGAGAGATCGCATCGCTCGCCGACGAGAAGGTGACCGGCGTTCCCCGCACGAGGATCTCGCCTTCGTCCGGCTTCGTAAGGCCGTAAACGATGTTCATCAGCGTCGACTTCCCGGCGCCGTTCTCGCCGAGCAGCGCGTGCACCTCGCCGCGGCGAAGCTCGAAATCGACGTGGTCGTCGGCGACGATGCCCGGGTAGCGCTTCGTGATCCCGCGCAGCTCGAGCACCGGCGATTCGTCCATCGCGGCGATTCTACGGCGTCCGGCGGCACGCAGAAGAAGAGGGGGCGGGCCGCCTGGCCCGCCCCCGGAAACCGACTAACGCGTGGTGGGAACCTTGAGCTTGCCGGCGATGATCTTGGCCGCGATCGCCTTCTCGGCCGCGATGAACTTGACCGGGACCTTCGGGCTGATCTTGCCGACCCCGACACCGCCGTTCTTCAGGTTGAAGAGGACGTCGGTGCCGCCCTTGAACTTGCCGGCCTTCGCCTGCTGGACGGCGCTGTAGATGCCGTTGTCGACCCGCTTGATCGCGCTCGTGAGCACGTTCTTCGCCAGGGCATACTGGTCGACGTCGACGCCGATGCCCCAGATGCCGGCTCCGTCAGCGGCGCTCAGGACGCCGAGACCGCAGCCGCCGGCGACCTGGAACTCGACCTGCGAGCCCTGGCCGATCTGGTTCTGCGCGACCGTCTTGCACTTGTCCTGGGCAACGAAGTCGTTCGAGTAGCCCGTGAGCACCTTGATGCTCGGGTTGTAGAGCTTGGCGCAGTACTTGTAGCCGACGATGTAGTCGTTGACCGACGGGATGTTGAGGCCGCCGACTGCACCGATGACCTGCTTTCCGCCCTGCTTCTTCACCATCTCGGAAGCGAGGTAGCCGACGAGGCATCCGGCCTCGTTCGAGGCGTAGGTGAGCCCCTCGATGTTCGCCACGCTCTTCGCCTTCGCGAAGTCGGGGCCCTTGACCGAGTCATCCGTGATCGTGAAGTCGGTGTTCGGGAACTGCGGTGCGATCTGCGCCAGCGTCGGTGCGAGCAGGAAGCCTGCCGCCATGACGATGTTGGCTCCGCGCCGGACCGCCGTGGTCAGGTTCGGGAGGTAGTCGGAGCTCGAGTTCGACTGGAGCGGCAGGATTGCGACGCCCAGCTTCTGCTTCGCCCGGGTGAGGCCGGCGAGCTGGTTCTGGTTGAACGACTTGTCGTTGAACTTGCCGACGTCGCTCACGAGCGCGGCCGTGAACGTCGCGTGGGGTGCAGCGGTGCTGCCGCCGATGATCGCGAGGCCCAGAACGAGAGTCGCTGAGGCCACGACGAGCAGGGGTCTTTTCACAGAAGATCCTTCCTTTCGGAGACTGGTGCCTAGGAGTGCTAAGCCGCTAATAAGGACGGGACTCTAGGCCAATGGTTAGGCGCATGCTGTATGAGCTTCGCGGGCTCAGACGCGTCGTTCGAGGTCGGCCTCGCCGACCAGCACCGTGCGAGGCTTCGACCCCTCGTAGGGCGAGATGATCCCGCGCCGCTCGAGCATGTCGATCAGTCGTCCGGCCCGGGTGTAGCCGACCCGCAGGCGCCGCTGGAGGAGCGAGACCGATGCCGTCTGGGCGGCCACGACGACCTCGATCGCGCGGTCGAGCAGCGGGTCCTCGTCCGGGTCGAACTCGCCGTCGGCCGAGTCGACATCGTCGGCGAACACCTGGGGAGCCTGAAGGAACGTCTCGTCGACCTCCTGCTCGCGCTGCGCCCTCGTCTGCTCGACGATCAGCGCGACCTCGTCCTCGGTGACGTAGGCGCCCTGCACGCGCTGGAGGCGCGAGGTGCCGAGCGGCTTGTAGAGCATGTCGCCGGAGCCGAGAAGGCTCTCGGCGCCGTTCGAGTCGAGGATCACGCGCGAGTCGGTCTGAGAGGAGACGGCGAACGCGATCCGCGAGGGGACGTTCGCCTTGATCATCCCGGTGATCACGTCGACCGACGGCCGCTGGGTCGCGAGCACGAGGTGGATCCCGACCGCCCGCGACTTCTGGGCGAGGCGGATGATCGCGTCTTCCACATCCTGCGGGCTGACCATCATCAGGTCGGCGAGCTCGTCGATCACGACGAGGAGGTAGGGCAGCTCGTCCTCCCCGCGTTTCCGAAACGCGCGGTTTGCCTCCGGCAGTCCTCGTGCGCGCACCTGGGCCAGCCGCTCGTAGCGGCGCTCCATCTCCGTCACGACGTTCAGGAGGACGGCGCTCGCCTCCTTCGGGCTCGAGACGACGGGCGTGAGCAGGTGCGGGATCGACTCGTAGTGATTCAGCTCGATCCGCTTCGGATCGATCAGGATCAACCGGACCTGCTCCGGGCTCGCGCGCAGGAGGATCGAGGTGAGGATCGCGTTGATGCAGCCCGACTTGCCCGATCCGGTCGTGCCGGCGATCAGCAGGTGCGGCATCCTCGCCAGATCGCAGTAGACGGGGACGCCGTCGATCCCCTTTCCGAGCCAGACCGAGAGCGGGCTCGACTGCGGCGGGATGTCACCGAAGATGTCGCCGAGCGTGACGAGGTTCGGCGAGAGGTTCGGCACCTCGACCCCGACCGCCTGCTTGCCGGGGATCGGCGCAAGGATGCGGATCTCGGTGGTGGCGAGCGCGTAGGACAGGTCGTCGCGTAGCGCAGCAACCTTGCCGACCTTCGTGCCGGGAGCGAGCTGAAGCTCGTAGCGCGTGACGCGCGGGCCCGCGATCTCGCCGACCTGCGTCGCCTCGATCCCGAAGTTCCTGAGGCACATCAGGAGCGCGTCCGAGATCCGCTTGCTCGCCTCCGCGTTCGGCCCGGAGCCCGGGGCTGACTTCTTGAGGAGTGCGCGATCGGGGAGGCGGTACTCCGCCTTCGGTGCGGCCCCCGTGTCGAAAAGCGCCTGCTGGTTGTCCTCCGTATCGTCTGCGTCGAACGGCGCACGCGGAAGCTGGACGGGTGGAGAGGTGGAGACGAGGTCGGGGTAGTCGTGGACCGCGTCCACCGGCGCCTCGTACTTCGGGAGCGGATCGAAGGACACCGGCTCGTAGCTCGGCTCAGGATCAGGCGTGCTGCGCGCCGGCCGCTCGCGGCGGACCCGGGTCGAGGCATCCCGCATTGCGTGGCCCGAGCTTCGCAGGAGCGCGCCGAGCGAGGCGCCGGTCAGGAAGAGCACCCCGGTGAACGCGAGCAGCACCCCGAGGATCGTCGAGCCCGTGGTCCCGATCCCCCGCGAGACGACCGCTTCGAGCTGCCGTCCGATGAAGCCGCCGCGCGAGGAGCCGAGCGCGAGCATCACCCCCACGAGCGCGACGCTGACGCCGACCTTGAACGGGCTCACTTCGACGAGCGAGCTCCGGGTGATCAGCAGCACCCCGATCGGCAGCAGCGCCACAGGCAGCAGGTATGCCGCCCAGCCGAGCAGCGAGCGCGCCGCGCTCGTGACGGGGCCGCCGTTCAGGCCGAACCAGAGGACGCACGAGAAGAAGATCCCGATCGCGATCAGCCCGAGGCCGAGCAGCTCGATGTCATGGCTCCGGTTCCGCGCACGCTTCCGCTTGCGCTTGGTCACGCGCGCAGGAGTCTTCGGCCGCGGCCTTGCGGTGCGGGTCTTGCGGCGTGCCTGTGCCATCGGGTGGCACTTCGCGCCGGGGGTTCGTCCTCCTTCGTGCGAGTCGCCTCAGCCGAGCGATGCGATGCGCTCGGTGAGGAGCTTCACGAACGCCGGGTTGTCGATTCCGAGTCCCACCGTCGCGTTCGGGTCGCGGGCGTCCAGGCGGCCGCGCCAGTCGACGTTCGTGCGGCCTCTCCCCTGCTCCCAACCGCAATCGACCTCGATGTAGGCGGGTTTCGTCTCGACGAGGCCCGGGTCGATCACGTGCGCGACCGCGACCGGGTCATGGAGTGGCGAGCCCCCGAGCTGGGGGTAGTTCGTGCGGTGGAAGCGCCCGTAGAAGTCGAGCAGCTCGGCGGCGGCCTTCCCCACCCTGCCGCTTCCGCGCAGCGTGTCTGCGTCTGCGGCGGTGAGGAGCGCCTGGTGCGTGACGTCGAGGCCGATCATGGTCACGTCGATCCCGCTCTCGAAGACGCGTCGGGCAGCCTCTGGATCCGCCCAGATGTTGAACTCGGCAGCAGGCGTGCGGTTGCCTTCGCCCACCGAGCCGCCCATCAGCACGATCCGCTCGGGTCTCGCGTCGGGCGCGATCGCGAGCAGGAGCGCGATGTTCGTGAGCGGTCCGATCGGAACGAGCGTCAGCGCGCCGTCGCGCTCCCGGATCGTGCGTGCCAGGAAGTCGACCGCGTGCTCGTCCACCGGCCTGCGCGACGGCGGGGGGAGGTCAGGCCCGTCAAGCCCGGTCTCGCCGTGGACGTGCGCCGCGACCGTGCCCTTCCGGACGAGCGGCCCGGCGGCGCCTGCCGCCACCGGCACATCGGCGCGTCCCGTCAGCTCGAGGACCCTCAGCGCGTTCGCAGTCGTCTTGTCGAGCGTCTGGTTGCCCGCGACGGTGGTGACGCCGACGAGCTCGAGCTCGGGCGAGGCGACGGCGAGCATCAGCGCGACCGCGTCGTCATGACCGGGGTCGCAGTCGATCACGATCGGCGTCGCCATCACTAAGTCGGCTTCAGCCAGGCCTCGAGCGCACTCGTGGTCGGCAGCGAGCTCTGGGCGCCGAGCGTGGCGGCGGCGAAGGCGCCCGCAACGCAAGCGCGGCGCAGGGAGAGCTCGTACGGCCGGCCTTCGAGCAGGTTCACGACGAGCGCGGCAGTGAACGCGTCGCCCGCACCGGTGCCGTCCACCGGAATGATCTCCGGCGAGGCCGAGCCCGCGATCTGGCGGCCGTTCTCGTAGAGCACCGCGCCGTTGGCGCCGTCGGTCACCGCGACGAGCTTCCCGCGCGTCACGACCTCGTACTCGAGCCGGTTCACGACGAGCAGGTCGGGCTCGAGGTCGAGCACCCGCGCCGGAGCGGCGTTCAGCGCGAAGAACGACGCCTTCTCGGCCGCGGCGAGCACGACCTCGTCGGAGACCTCGAGCTGGCAGAGCACCGCCCCTTCGACCGGGCGCGGCGTCAGCTCGGCGTTCGCGCCCGGGAAGACGGCGATCTGATTCTCGCCCTGCATGTCGACGTAGATCAGGGCGACCCCGGTCTGACCCTTGCGCTCGAGCTCGAGGTCGACCCCGGCAGCGACGAGCCCGCCGAGAGCCTCCTCGGCGAACGCGTCCTCGCCGACGGCTCCGATCATCTTCACGGAGGCTCCGAGCTGCGCCGCCGCCACCGCTTGATTCGCCCCTTTTCCGCCCGCGTGCCGACTGAACTGCCGCGCCGCAACCGTCTCGCCCGGCCGCGGCAGGCGCTCCACCCGGGTGACGAAGTCGAGGTTGATCGACCCGACGACGGTGAGCTCCACGGGCATGGCCGAAATCTACGTTGCCGCGAGGGCGCGGACGTCGTCGTGCACGCGGAGAAGCAGGTTCTCGCGGAGGTCGAACAGGCCGGCCCAGAGCGAGCCGCGATCGGGGCTCGCCTCGAACTCGACCGCAGCGGACAGGCCTTCGAGCGCCCGGATCAGCACGGCCAGCTCGAGGTAGGCGGCGGTGACCCTGTGGGGATCGGCCTCCACACCGGCCCGCGTGAGCACCGGCTCCCAGTCGATCAGCTCGGCCTGGCTCGGCTCGCCGAACCACGACCGGCCCTCTGCACGCTCGGGCTCGAGCTCGAGCAGGTAGCGGCCGAGCGGCTCCTCGAGCTCGTCGAGCGCGCTCTCGACCCGCTCGGCCGAATCGTGGAGCGCCCGGGACCGGGCCTCCGCGGTCGAGGGCTCCGCCTCCCCGCGGGACCAGCGCTCGAGCAGCCGGCAGAACCCGAGCGCCGCCGTTTCGAGCACGGAGAGTCGGTCGGTCAAGATGCCCGCAGTGCGGCCGTCGGCCGCGTTGTCGGCGATCGCCTGTGCCCAGCCGGTCACGTCTCGACGACTACCGGAAGGATCATCGGCCTGCGCCTGGTCCGGTCGTAGACGAGCTGGCCGATCCCGTCGTGCAGATGCTCCTGGATCAGCTTGATCTCGCTGATGTCCTCGGCAAGCAACTCGCGGAGGATCCCATGTGCCTCGTCGCGCATCTCGGACATCAGGTCGCCGGACTCCGCGAACCCGCGGGTGATCAGCTCCGGCGCGGCCGCCACCCCGTCGGAGAGCGTCGCGACGACGATCAGGACACCGTCCTCGGAGAGATGACGCCGGTCGCGGAGAGCGACGTCGGAGAGATCGCCGACTCCGAGCCCGTCGACGAAGGTGATCCCGGCCTCGACCCGGTCGACGACGCGCGCCCCAGCCGCGGACAGCTCCACCACGTCGCCGTTCTCGACGATCAGGATCGACGAGGCGGGCACGTCGGCGTCCTGCGCGAGCCGGGCGTGGGCGGCGAGCATCCGGTACTCGCCGTGGATCGGCATCACCGCCTTCGGCCGGAGCAGGCTGAGCATCGTCCGGAGCTCTTCGGAGCGCGCATGGCCGGAGACGTGGACGTCCGCGTTCTCCTCGTGGAGCACCTCGGCTCCGCTGCGTGTGAGGCGGTTGATCGAGTCGTGGACGCGGAGCTCGTTTCCAGGCACCGCACGGGCCGAGATGATCACCGTGTCGCCGCGCTCGACGTGCACTGCGGGATGGTCGTTGTAGGCAATCCGCGTGAGCGCCGAGAGCGGCTCGCCCTGCGAACCGGTGCAGAGGATCAGCTGGCGCTCGGGCGGGAGCTCGTCGAGATCCGCGGGCCGAACGAGGAGGTCGTCCGGCGCCTCGATGTAGCCGAGGTTCCGGGCGATGTTCAGGTTCTTGCGCATCGAACGACCGATCACGGCGACGGAGCGCCCGACCTCGTCGGCGACGTCGATCGCCTGCTGCATCCGGTGGATGTTCGAGGCGAAGCTCGAGATCAGGATCCGGCCGCGCCGGCTCGGGATGAGTTGCCGGAAAGCCTCGCCGACGACTCGCTCCGACCGCGTGAAGCCGCGCTGCTCCGCGTTCGTGGAGTCGCCGAGCAGGAGGTCGACGCCGCGGTTGCCGAGCTCGGCCAGCATCCCGACATCGGTGCGAAGCCCGTCGACCGGAGTGTGGTCGAGCTTCCAGTCGCCGGTGTGGAAGACGCGGCCGGCGGGGGTCTCGATCGAGATCCCGACTGCATCCGGGATCGAATGGGCCACCCTGACCATCTGGATCCTGAACGGGCCGAGATCGATCGGTCCCGAGTCCGGCCCTGCCTCGCGCAGCTCCGTCGCATGAAGGAGCCCGTGCTCGTCGAGCTTCGACTTCACGAGCCCGAGCGTCAGCCGTGTCGCCACGAGCTCGCCGACCCGGATCTCGCGCAAAAAGTACGGGAGCGCGCCGACATGGTCCTCGTGCGCGTGGGTGAGCACGATCGCCCGGACCTCGCGGCCCTGGAGGTAGCCGAAGTCGGGCAGGATCAGGTCGACGCCGAGATGCTCGTCCCTGGGAAAGGCGAGGCCCGCGTCGATCACGAGCGTCTCACCCCCGAACTCGAACACGGTCATGTTCTTTCCGACCTCGCCGAGGCCGCCGAGCGGGATTACGCGTAGGGACTCGGTACTCACCTGGCGACAAGCATACGGGGATGCCCGGGTCGCGGGAACCGCTTGGGCAAGCCGTTTCGGTGCGGCTGTCCCCCGACCAAGGGAACTTGCCTCCCTCCCCCATCGAGGGGAGGGAAATCATCCCCCGAGCAGCCAAAACATGCCTATGCGTCGGAGCTCATCCTTTCTGGTCCTGCCCGTCGCGGCCGTCGCCGTCTCAGGCTCGGGCGCCGCAAGCTAGCTCAGAGGGAGCCCCGAATCCTCTCGCTGCCGAACCCAGTCACGGCCCGCACCTCTCCCGCGGCGGCGTCGAGCGCGATCCTGATCGGCGGCGTCGCCTGCCTCGCGACCGTGCTCGTCGACTTCACGTGGCACGGCGCCGGGATCGCCGCAAAGGCCCATCCGGTGGCCTTTGCGGCCTTCTTCGTGTTGACCGCGGCGCTGATGCTGCTCGCCGACGACATCTACGCGAGCGATTCGATCAGCGTCGCCGGGGTGATGCTGCTGGCGACCGGCTTCACGTTCGGCATCGGCGCCGGGATCCTGGCCGGGATCCTCGCAGCCGGGGTCCATGCGGTCAAGCGGCACGCGAAACCTCACAAAGCGGTCTTCAGCGCGGCGAGCCTCGGGATCGCCGCCGGCGCCGGCGCTGCCGTCTACCACGGCCTTCCTCACTCGGGCCCGCCGCTTCAGGTCCTCGTGCCCGGTTTCGCCGCCGGCTTCGCGTTCTGGATCGTGAACGTCTCTCTGCTGACTCTCCTGATGAGCGTGTTCCAGGGGGTCGGGTTGCGCCGGCTCTGGAACGAGAACTTCCGCCGTTTCACGTTCCAGTACCTTGCCTTCGGCCCACTCGCGGTCGCCTGCGCGATCGCCTACGAGAGGGTCGGGCTCGTCGGCCTGTTCGCCTTCGCACTGCCTCCTGCGCTCCTGATCGCCTCGCTGCAGCAGCACATCGAGAAGGCGCGCGCCTCAGTTGCCGAGATCGAGCGTACGAACGACGAGCTCCGGCGCTCGAACGCCGACCTGACCGACCTCTTCGAGTTCGCCGCGGGGCTCGCCGCGCAGGCGCACGACAGCCGGCAGCTCGCCGCGTACGCACGGCAGACGCTGTCTCGCCTCACCGGAGCGCATGTGGACATCACCGTCGGCCCTGGGATCCGGGGAGGCGCAACGCCGCTCCTCTCGGCCGGACGCGTCGTCGGTGGACTGCTGATCCAAGGAGGCGACCCGCAACGCTGGGCGCGGCTACGCGACGTGATCGGGCCCCAGCTTGCGACGGCGCTCGAGTCGACGGCGCTCGCCGAGGATCTCCGCAAGACGCATCTCGAGACGATCGCCGCCCTCTCCCGATCGTTGGAGGCGAAGGACAACTACACCGGCGGTCACATCGAGCGCGTCTCCGATATTGCCGTCGGGCTCGCGAAGCGTCTCGGGTTCGCCGGGTCGGATCTCGACGCGATCGAGATCGGCGCGCTGATGCACGACATCGGCAAGATCGGGATCCCCGAGTCGATCCTCCACAAGCCCGGCCCGCTCGACAACGACGAATGGATCGTGATGAAGCGGCACCCCGTGATCTCGGAACTGATCCTTTCCGAGATCGACCTCTCGCCGGTCGCGCTCCAGATCGCCCGATCCTCGCACGAGCGGATGGACGGGCAAGGCTATCCGGACGGCCTCGAAGGAGACGCGATCCCGATGCCCGCCCGGATCGTCCTCGTCGCAGACGCGTTCGACGCGCTCACGACCGATCGTCCCTACCGCCGGGCCCGCCGCCCGAAGGCCGCAATCCGCGAGATCGCCCTCAACTCCGGCAAGCAGTTCTGCCCGCAGGTCGTCGCCGCGCTCCAGGACATGTATTGCGACGAGCCGCAGGTCCTCGGCGAGATCGGCCTCACGGTCATCGCGAGCTAGTGCGGCCTCCGAAGCCCGTGGACTTCCGGGTGAAGCGTTGGGAGGCGCCGCACCGGCTCCGGTTCCCGGCGCCGCCAGGCCCCGAGCGCGGCCCGCGAACATGTGGAACAACCGGTACCCGCGCGCCACACCTTCCGCGGCAGCCTCGACGGCATTGGGGCGGGAGGCGGGTCTCCCGAAAAGCACAGCCCTAGGTCCGTTGGGCCTTGCGTGAATCGAGCGGCCGCGTGCTCGCGTGGCCGAGCTCGTCGATGCGCTCCGCAGCTACGCGGCGACGAGCAGACCGAGCCGCGAGAGGCACGAGCGAACCTGCTCGAGCTCCGCGTCGGTCGGAGGGATGAGCGGAAGGCGATGGCCGCCCGCATCGTGGCCGAGGAGGTTCAGCGCAGCCTTGATCGGGATCGGATTCGTCGTGATCGCGAGCAGGTCGTATGCGGCGCGCAGCTCGGCGTCGATCTGACGGGCGCGCGCCAGGTCGCCGTCGCGAGCCGCCCTGACCTGCTCGGCGACCTGCGGGCCGACGATGTGCGTGTGCACGCAGATGCCGCCGATCGCGCCGAGCTCGAGGAACGGGAGGACGATGTTGTCGTCGCCCGCATAGAGGTCGAGCCCCGATTCGAGGATCTGGCGAGCCTCCGCGAGGCTCGAGTTGGCCTGCTTCACGGCGCGGACCGTGGGTATCGCGGCGAGCCGCTCGATCGTCTCGGGCTCGATGTTCACGACGACCCGGCTCGGGATGTTGTAGGCGATGATCGGCCGGTCGCTCGCGCGGGCGATCGCCTCGAAGTGGGCGACGATCCCCGCCTGCGGCGGCTTGACGTAGTACGGCGTCACCACGAGGAAGGCGTCGGCGCCGAGGGCGTGCGCGCCTTCGGTCAGCTCGATCGAATGAGCGGTCGAGGCCGTGCCGGTGTTCGCGACGACCGTCGCGTGGTCGCCGACCGCCTCGATTCCGGCGCGGACGAGATCGAGACGTTCCGCGTCGTCGAGCGTGGAGCCCTCGCCGGTCGTGCCCGCGACGACAATCCCGTCCGAACCGTGATCGACCAGGTGCCGCGCGAGTGCCTGGAAGGCGTCGTAGTCGATTCGACCGTCGTCGCCGAAAGGCGTGACGATCGCCGTCAGGACCGCACCGAGCATGGGTCCAATCGTAGAGACTTTCCGGATGGCGCGTTTCGTTCTCGTGCACGGCGCATGGCACGGCGCGTGGTGCTGGGAGCGGCTCGCGGCCGAGCTTCGAGGTCGCGGACACGACGTCACGGCGCCCGATCTACCCTGCGACGAGCTCGGCCTCACGGCGCACGACTATGCCGCCCGCACGGGCTCGGACGGGGAGAGCGTGCTCGTGGGGCATTCGCTCGCGGGGCTCGTGATTCCCTTCGTCCCGGCGCGGCTGACGGTGTTCCTGGCGGCGCTCGTCCCGGTCGAGGGCGTGTTCTCGGGGCTCGTTCGGGGCTTCCCTGGAACGGATCACGATGCACTCGGCCGCTCGTACTGGCCGACGCTCGAGATCACGGCATGCGGGCTCTACCCCGACCTTTCGGCCGAGGACGCGGCGTGGGCGTTTCCGCGGCTCAGGCCTCAGGCCCCGGTCGAACCGGTGCTCGAGCTCCCGCCGGGCCCGTGCGCCTCGATCGTGACCCTGCGGGACGAAGCGATCCGGCCGGAATGGCAGTCGGAGACGGCCCGCGCCGCGCTCGGAGTCGAGCCGATCGAGCTCGACGCGGGCCACTCGCCCTTCATCACGCATCCGCGCGAACTGGCGGACCTGCTGGAATCGCTCGCGTAAAACGGTAGACGCGATCGCCGACGGTCTCGATCCTCCAGTCGGCGTGCGCACGAGCGAGGAACTCGGCCGAGTGCGGTCGGCCGGGCTCCGCCAGGAGAACCTCCGGCGCGAGTGCGGGCAGGAGCGCAAGGAGCGCGTCCGCATTCCGTTCCTCGTAGAGCAGATCCGAGCCGAGCACGAGCTCGAAGGAGCCCGTGAAGGCCCGCCAGTCGCCGTGGCGGGCATCGAGCTCGAGCCCGTTGCGTGCGGCGTTCTCCCGCAACAGCTCGATCGCCGGCGGCGCCCAGTCGAGCGCGGTCACGCCCGCCCCACGCGCCGCCGCGACGAGCGACGGCAGCCCGAGCCCGCAGCCGAGCTCGACCACGCGGACACCCTCCATCGTCTCGGGGAGAGCTCGCGCAAGGGAAAGCGCCGAGGGCCAGAGCTCGGCCCAGTACGGCAGGAACTCGTCCTCGGCGAACGCCTCCTCGTCGAGGAGTTCCTCCGGCGCCCGCGGGCGAAGCAGCGAGAGCTCGAGCCCGCCGATACGGATCGTCTCCTCGACGAGCTCGCTCAGAGCAGCGCGTCGAGCCCGACGGTGACCCCCGGCGGCAGGTCGGCGACCTTCGAGAGCGCGAGCTCGACCCCCGGGACGAATGCCTCCCGCGAGCTCGTGTCGTGCCTGATCGTGAGCGTCTCGCCGCGCCCGCCGAGCAGCACCTCCTGGTGAGCGACGAGCCCCGGAAGCCTGACCGAGTGGATCGTCGGCTGTCCCTCCATCGCCGCCGCGGTGGCGAGGGCCGTACCGGAAGGCGCGTCGAGCTTCGTCTCGTGGTGGAGCTCGACGATCTCGGCGGCCGGGAAGTACTTCGAGGCCTCGCGCGCGAACCGCATCATCAGCACCGCCCCGAGGGCGAAGTTCGGCGCGTAGAAGACAGGAACCCCGGCGCTCCTCGCGGGGCCGTGGACCTCCTCGGGGTCCCATCCGCTCGTCCCGACGACGCAGGGCACGCCCGCAGCGACCGCGCGGAGGATGTTCGGCACGGCCGCCGACGGCGTGGTGAAGTCGATCATTGCCTCCGCTTCCCCCTCGGTCGCCACGAGCTCGTGCCCCGCCTCGACGAGCGCCGCACCGAGGATCCGGCCGACCTTGCCCGTCTCCGGAGACGGGGGGCTGTAGCCGTTGAGGATGATCTTCACGCGGCCTTTGCGAGTGCCGGCGTGGCGCGTTCGATCGCATTCTGGAAGTGCTCCTCGCTCGGGCCGATCCCCGCGGCCGAGAGCCGCTCGGGATCGAAGAGCTCGGCTGCGAGTGCACACACCGTCTCTGCGTCGACCGCGTCGATCTCGGCTGTCAGGCGGTCGAGCGAGAGGATCTCGGTCTCCGTGATGATCGATTTGCCGAGCCGGGTCATCCGCGCCGAGGTCGACTCCATCGAGAGCAGCAGGCGCCCCTTGAGGTTCTCCTGTGCGCGCGTGAGCTCGCCGTCGCGCAAGTTGCCGGCGGCGATGTCTGCAATCTCGTCGACTGCAATCGCCAGCGCCTCCGAGAGGTTGTCCTCACGCGTGCCGATGTAGATCCCGACCTGGCCGGTGTCCGCGTACTGCGAGAGGAAGCTGTAGACCGAATAGGCCATTCCGCGCTTCTCGCGGATCTCCTGGAAGAGCCGCGACGAGGCCGAACCGCCGAGGATCGCGTCGAGGATCGACGCCGCGAAGCGACGGCGGTCGGAGCGCGAGACGCCGGTCGCACCGAGGCAGACGTGGTACTGCTCGGTGTCCTTTCGGTGGAAGCGGAGCCCCGGCTTCGGCAGCTTCACGAGCGGCGGGCGGATCCGCGCCTTGCCTGGTGCCGTGTCGTTGCGGCGCTCGAGCGAACGCTGGACGAGCTCGACGAGCTGCTCGTGCTCGATGCTTCCGGCGGCTGCGACGACGATGTTCGGGGGCGAGTAGTAGGCATTGTGGTGGGCGCGGAGCGTACGCCGAGAGACGTTCGAGATCACCTCGGCGGTGCCGATCACCGGCCTCCCGAGCGCGTGGTTCCCGAAGACCGCCTCGCCGATCAGGTCGTGGACGAGGTCCTGCGGTGTGTCGTCGTACATCGCGATCTCCTCGAGCACGACCGCCCGTTCGGAGTCGAGATCCTCGAAGAGCGGCGCGAACACCATGTCCCCCATCACCTCGAGCGCGGTCTCGGCATGGTTCTCCGGGACGCGGCCGTAGACGACGGTGTGCTCGCGGGAGGTGGCGGCGTTCAGCTCACCGCCCATCCCGTCGAAGATCTCGGCGATCTCGAGCGCCCCGTAACGGCTCGAGCCCTTGAAGAGCAGGTGCTCGATGAAGTGCGAGATCCCCGCCTTCGCCTCGGTCTCGTCCCGTGATCCCGCCCCGATCCAGAAGCCGATCGTCACCGAGCGCACGTGCGGCAGCCGCTCTGAGATCACCCGTTCGCCCGAGTCGAGCTCGGTCTGTACCCACGATTCCACGGCCGGATCGTACGCGCCGCGAGGCCCGAGTCGTCGTGGCCGCCGCTGACAAGACCCGAGCTGATGCGCCCGGCCGACCGCGCCGCGAAGATTGCGCTAATATGCACAAGGTCAGTCACTCGAGCAGGAGGTGCGCTTGGAGCTGATTCCACCGGACAGGATGAGCGGGCGGAGATGACTCCGCCGCCCGACCAGCGGAGCAACTCGAGATCTCTGCAGGTCGGTTCGTAAGCCGAAGCGCGCTCGCTTCGTTCCCTCTGTTTTCGGCGCTGCACTTCCGTCGGCGCGGACATGGAGCAGGGCTGAAGCGCGTGGCAAGACTCATGAGGGGTGCGCCCGAGTCGGAGGCGCACCCCTTTGCCCTTGTCGGGCCGGGATCACGGGGGCGCTTGTAGACGCCTCGGCTCTGGCGGCGCGGCAGCGTCATCGCGGAGGTGCAGCTGATACCACGTGACGTCGTGCCAGGCACCGGCCTTCCAGCCGATGCGGCGATACCTGCCGACCGCTTCGAAGCCGACCGACAGGTGGAACCCCGTGCTCGCGGGATTCGGCTCGGCGATCCCGGCGCACAGGGTCCAGATCCCGCAGTCGCGAAGCCGTGCGAACAGCTCCGAGTAGAGGGCACGTCCGATCCCGCGGCGGTGCACGCTCGGATCGAGGTACACGGCGACGTCGGCGGCCCAGCGATACGCCGCACGCTCGCGGTGCGGGCTGCCGTAGGCGTAGCCGACGACCCGCTCGGAGGTCTCGGCGACGAGCCAGCACCAGGCCGAGGCCATGCGCGAGGAAATGGCGGCGGCATCGGGCACGGACTCCTCGAACGAGGCAATCGACCCGAGTACGTAGGGCGCGTAGATCGCCGCGCAGGCCGCAGCATCGGCGAGCGACGCCGGCCGGACGCCAAGGGGGGGCGTTGGCGTTGCCGTAGGCAGCACGCGATGGAGGATACGGGGCCGAGCCCACGCGATCCGGCCGCCGATCGGCCGCAGCGAGGGGCGGCTCTCACCGCCCCTCGCCGTTTCGTGTGCCCGGGATCCGCTGGTGCGGTCCCACTCCGCAGGCTGCCCTGGATCAGCCTTTCTTCACGTTGAACGACACGAGACGCCGTGCCGAGATGCCGCCGAGGAGGTCTTCACCGTCCTTGCGGGCACGGATGAACATCACGAGCAGCTGCTGCTTCGGGCTCACGGGGAACCCGGGGAGTGCGGTCATGGTCAGCGTGGCCCACCCGTCGGAGCCGGTCATTTGCTCGGCCGGAACCTGGAACATGTTGTAGGGCACTGCCGTGACGTACACGAGCGCGCCCTGGACGGAGCCCCCACACCCGGAGATGTGGACGCGCACGCTCAGGGTGCGTGTGCCGAAGGTGACCGGCGACGGCGACACCTGGAACCCGTCGATGGCGAGGTGAGCCGGCGAGGTGATGTTGGCGATCGGCACGGTGCCGCCACTCGTCGTACATCCGTTCGAGGCGGGAGGCGTCGTCGTTGTCGGCGGCGCCGACGCCGCGATGACCCCGGTCGGCGCAGATGAGACTTCGCTTGCACCGTCCGCGTTCGTCGCCTTGACCCTGACCCGCATGGTGTTGCCCGCGTTCGTGCTGACGAGCGTGAATGTCGAACGGTCGTTGTTCGGGACGTTCTTGCATGCGGAGCCGGTCGTGTCGCACTGCTTCCAGCTGTAGCTGAAGCTGATCGGCGTCGTCCCGTTCCAGGAACCGGGGCTGGCGGTGAGCACCTGCCCGACCGCGGCCGTACCTGAGATCGTCGGTAGAGCGTGGTTGGTCGGGGCAGCCGCCTGTCTTGAAATCCCCGCGCCTGCCGACGCCGCAAGCGCCAGGACAGCGGAGACGGTGAGGACGAGCCCCACCGTGACAGCAGCGAGCCGGAAGGCTTTCGTCATACATGTGCGCCTGCACTCGAAGCCGATATTTCCTTCCATGATTCCATCTCCTTTTCTCCCCGTGCGGCTAGCGAACATCGCGAAGGGGATGGCTGGTGACCGGAGCATTGCACGACGCACGGTCGAGCCACGGCCCCGCGCCGAGCTCAGCCTCGCGGCGGCACCGCGCAAATCGATCGACCGCGGAGCGGCCGGCGGCGTCGTTGCTGCGATCCCGCCGAACACGCTCGCGCGAATCGCGCCGGGGTCGAGGCGCGGTATAAGGCGCGGCTAGGAACTCAATGCCAACAACGGAGGTCAGCATGAGCACCATCGATCAGGAGATGGTCTTGGCCCACTTCATCGTCTCGGATGACGTCGAGCGTTCCCGCCGCTTCTACACGGAAGTGCTCGGCGGCAAGACAGTCATCTCCGGCGAGCGGAACGACGAGGTGACGTACGTCGCGCTGGCCAACAGCTGGATCATCATCAACCTGGGAGGAGGCCCGACCGACGACAAGCCCACCGTCACGCTCGAGACACCCCCCGACCCAGACCGGGTGAGCAGCTTCCTCAACATCAGGGTTGCGGACATCCAGGCCGTCTACGCCCGATGGAGCGCACGAGGAGCGGAATTCCTGACGCCGCCGAAACAGCACGAGACCGAGATTCGCTGCTACCTCCGAGACCCCGACGGCTATCTGATCGAGGTGGGTCAAACGACCCTGCCGAGAGGTTGGCGTCCGCCTTCTTGAGCCGTCGCCGGCGCCTCAGGGATCAGAGCTGATCCCGGCGCCGGCGCCCGCGACCGCTAACAGCACATCCCGGCGAGTCGACGAACGTCGCGGCAGACGAGGCTGAGCTTCAGTGCAGGCGGCGCGGAGCTCCGTGACGGAGCGCGCCCACGCCCGAAGCAAGAGGGGCGGCTCGCGCCGCCCCTCTTTCGGTTCTCCGGCTTAGCGGCGTCCGCCGCCGCCGCGGCTGCCGCCGCGGTCGCCGCTGCGCGGGGGGCGCTCCTCGCGGGGCGGGCGCGGCGGGGCATCCTTCGCCCGTTCGACCAGCTCCTCGGGGGAAACCATGTTGCCGTTCTCGTGCTTCTGGACGAGCTTGAGGCCGATCCGGCCGCGAGCCTTGTCCACTTCCTGCACGAGCACGTCCACGACATCGCCGCGGGCGAGCACGTCCTCGATGTGAGCGACGCGGCCGGGGCCGACGTTCGAGACGTGGAGCAGGCCGTCGGTGCCCTTCTTCAACTCGACGAAAGCGCCGAAGTCGGTCGTCTTCACGACCTTGCCGGTGAACTCGTCGCCCACCTCCGGGTCCTTGGTGAGGGCGGTGATCGCCGAGATCGCGGCGTCGCCCTTCTCGCCCGAGGTGGCGTAGACAAGGATCGTCCCGTCCTCCTCGATGTCGATCTGCACCTCGTAGTCGGCCTCGAGCGAGCGGATCGTCTCGCCGCCCTTGCCGATCACCATCCCGATGTACTCGGGGTTGATCTGAACGCTGGAGATTCGCGGTGCGTGACCGGCGAGCTGCGTGCGCGGCTCGGGGAGCGCCTCGAGCATCCGGTCGAGGATCGCCTCGCGGGCATCGCGTGCCTGCGAGAGCGCCCGCTCCATGATCTCGCGGGAGACGCCCGTGATCTTGATGTCCATCTGGAGCGCCGTGATCCCGCCGCGGGTGCCGGCGACCTTGAAATCCATGTCACCGAGATGATCCTCGGCGCCCTGGATGTCGGTGAGGATGACGTAGTCGTCGCCCTCCTTGACGAGGCCCATCGCGATGCCCGAGACGGGCTCCTTGATCGGCACCCCAGCGTCCATCAGGGCAAGGGTCGAGCCGCAGACCGAGCCCATCGACGAGGAGCCGTTCGACTCGAGCGTCTCGGAAACGACCCGGATCGTGTACGGGAACTCCGCGGCGTCCGGGATCACGGCCTCGAGCGCTCGCTGGGCGAGGGCACCGTGGCCGATGTCGCGGCGGCGCGGGCCCGTCATGCGGCCCGTCTCCCCCACCGAGTACGGCGGGAAGTTGTAGTGATGGATGTAGCGGCGATCCTTCTCGAGCGAGAGGTCGTCGATCCGCTGGCCCTCCTTGGCGGTGCCGAGGGTGACGAGCGACAGGATCTGGGTCTGACCGCGGGTGAAGAGCGCCGAGCCGTGGGTGCGGGGGCTGACCGTGACCTCGCACGTGATCGCGCGGATCTCGGTCTCCGAGCGCCCGTCGGGGCGGCGCTTGTCGATTGCGATCTTCTTGCGGACGAGGTCCTTGTAGATCGCGTCGGCGGCCCTCTTCACGTAGCCCTTGGTGAGGCCGTCGAGGCCCTCGCCCTCCGAGGAGCCCGGGAACGGAAGCTGCACCGTGTCGATGATCCGGTCGTACAGCAGATGCTGCTTGGCGGACTTCAGCTCCTTCGAGTCCTGCTCGGCGTCGGTGAGCCCGCGCAGGTCGCCCTCGAACTGGGCCCTGACGGCAGCCTCGGTAGAAGCCGACCGCTTCTTCTCCAGGACGGCGGCGAGCGACATCCGGGTCTGAAGCTCCTTCTGGACATCGGCCTCCGTGGACGACATCGTCAGCGTCCCGGCCTCCTTCTCGAGGATCTCCTCGACGATCCCGCCGGCGGCTTCGAGGCCGCGCTCGGAGATCCGTCCGGCGATCTCGTCGCCGTAGCGGTTCGTGATCTCCTCGGTGACCTCGGCCGAGAGCCACTTCGCCTTGCCGGCCTTTGCCTGGAGCTCTTCCTGGGCGGCGCAGAGCTTCTTGATCTCTTCGTGGGCCAGGTCGAGCGCCTCCAGGAGCTTCGCCTCGGGCACCTGGTCGGCACCGGCCTCGACCATCGTCAGGCCCTCTTTCGTGCCGACGACGATCAGGTCGAGCGTGCTCTCCTCGAACTGCTCGGGGAGTGTCGGGTCGATCACGAACTCGCCCTCGATCAGGCCGACGCGCACGGCGCCGATCGGGCCGAAGAACGGCATCGGCGAGACCATCAGCGCCGCGGAGACGCCGTTGATCGCAAGGATGTCGTGCGAGGTGATCATGTCCGCCGAGAGGACGGTGGCGATGCACTGGACCTCGTTGCGGTACCCCTTGGGCCAGAGCGGCCGGATCGGCCGGTCGATCATGCGGGCGGTCAGGATCGCACGCTCCGTGGGACGCCCCTCGCGCTTGAAGAAACCGCCTGGGATCTTCCCGGCGGCGTAGGCGCGCTCCTCGACGTCGATCGTGAGCGGGAAGAAATCCTGGCCCTCGCGCGCCTCCGTCCGCCCCTGGGCGGTCGCAAGGACCACGGTGTCTCCCGACCGGACGACGACCGCGCCGTCTGCCTGCTTGGCAAGCTTGCCCGTCTCGAACGTGATCTCCTTGCCGCCGATATTCACGGCCACGGAGGTAGGAGCCGCTTGCTGCTCGGCTTCGATAATGCTCATTCTCTCTATTCCTCCACTGAACTTGGGAAGGGTGGAGGTTTGAGCCACCCCCGGCCGCCCGGGACTCGCTCAAACTTCCACCCTCCGGGGCGTTGGAGCTAGCGGCGCAGGCCGAGCTCCTTGATGAGGGCTCTGTAGCCCTCGAGATCCTTTCTCTGCAGGTAGTTCAGGAACCGGCGGCGCCGGCCGACGAGCTTCAGCAGTCCGCGCCGCGAGTAGTGATCCTTTGCGTGCGTCCGCAAGTGCTCGGTGAGACCGTTGATCCGCTCGGTCAGCATCGCGATCTGGACCTCGGGCGAGCCCGTGTCCGTGTCCGATTTCCCGAACTTCTTCGTTGCTTCCTGCTTGGCTTCCTTGGAGAGGGCCATCTCTAACCTCCTGGTAGTGAGTCGCCTGCGGCCCAGCAACGCCGCGCAAGGAAGACGCGAACGGCCGAGTCCGAGGTCGCCTATAGGGTAGCAATTGCCCGCTTTCCGCGCCCTAGCCGGTGCTCCTGACGGCTAGGCTCAAAGAGCGTGGCAGAGGAGTCCGTCTCGATCACCGATAACCGCACCGGAGAGAGCTACACGGTGCCGATCGTGGACGGGGCGATCCGAGCGACCGATCTGCGCGGCCTCGTCTCGTACGATCCCGCGTTCCTGAACACCGCGGCCTGCCGGAGCGCGATCACCTACATCGACGGCGACGCCGGGATCCTCCGCTATCGCGGGTATCCGATCGAGCAGCTCGCCGGGGCCGCCGGGTTCCTCGAGATCGCGTACTTGCTGCTCGAGGGCGAGCTCCCAACGGCCGCGCAGCTCGCGAGATGGGAAGAGGACATCCGGGTCCACACCTACGTGCACGAGAGCGTCACGAAGTTCCTCGAGGGATTCCGCTACGACGCGCACCCGATGGGGATGCTGCTGGGGACGATGGGAGCGCTCTCGACGTTCTATCCCGATGCGAAGGACATCGACGACCCGGAGAACCGCTACCTCCAGCGGGTCAGGCTGATCGCGAAGCTGCCGACCATTGCCGCCTACATCTACCGGCACTCCCACGGGCTGCCGTACGTGCTGCCGCGGAACGATCTCGACTACATCGGCAACTACGCGAACATGACCTTCGAGATCGGGGGTGACAGCCGCGAGAACCTCGTGCTCCAACGAGCGCTCGAGACGCTCCTGATCCTGCATGCCGACCACGAGCAGAATTGCTCGACGAACGCCGTGCGGGGCGTCGGCTCCTCGCGTGTCGACCCGTTCTCGGCGGTGTCCGCCGGGATCGCCGCCCTCTACGGGCCGCTCCACGGCGGAGCCAACGAGGCCGTGCTGCGGATGCTCGACGTGATCGGCAGAGAAGGAGAACGTCCCCGCGTTCATCGAGGGCGTGAAGGCTGGGAAGGGCCGTCTCATGGGCTTCGGCCACCGCGTCTACAAGAGCTACGACCCGCGGGCGACGCTGATCAAGCAGGCCGCGGACGCTGTCTTCATCGAGACCGGCCTGAACCCGAAGCTCGAGATCGCGCTCGAGCTCGAGCGAATCGCGCTCGAGGACGACTACTTCATCTCGCGCAAGCTCTACCCGAACGTCGACTTCTACTCGGGGCTGATCTACCAGGCGATGGGCTTCCCGACGGACTACTTCACGGTGCTCTTCGCGCTCGGCCGGCTTCCCGGCTGGATCGCGCAGTGGGACGAGATGCTCACCGACCCCGAGCAGAAGATCGCGCGGCCGAAGCAGGTCTACACCGGGCCAGAGCAGCGGAAGTTCGTCCCGATCTCGGATCGCTGAGCTCGCGACGCGGGCGTGACGATGTCGCCTGGGACCGGGTCGAGGAACTGCAGGGCTTCGGCGGCGTCCGCCTCGAACAGAACGTGCTGATCGGGGGCAACGGCTGCGAGGTTCTGACGGCGTCGATCCCGCTCGCGCGACCCCGCCGACCCGACGGGATCGTCTTGCGGCTGCGCCGCCGCGTCCCTCGGACGACCGGCTAGGCGGGAACGCCGGCAGCGGCGAGGATTGCCGCCGCCGAGCGCTCGATGTCGCCAGTCGTCGTGCGCCAGTTGGACACCGAGATCCGCATCGCATGCTCGCCGAGCCAGTCGGTTCCGCCGAGCCAGCAGGTGCCGTCCTGCTGGACTCGAGCGATCACTGCTCTCGTCTCCTCGCCGTCGCCGAAGCGGACGAGAACCTGGTTCAGCGCGACATCGTTCAGGATCGTGGCTCCGCCCGCTGCGAGCAGCTCGGCGAACAGGCGAGCATGGCCGCAGCAGCGTTGGACCAGGTCGGAGATGCCGCTTCGACCGAGGGAGCGGATCGCGGCATAGATCGGGAAGCCGCGGGCCCGCCTGGAGAACTCGGGTGTCCAGTCGACCGCATCGCGCATGCGGTCGTCCTTTGCCTGGACGAGATACGACGCGGTCACGGACATTGCAGCGCGGTGCGCGTCCTCGTGCGCGCAGAATGCAATCCCCGAGTCGTACGGGACGTTCAGCCATTTATGTGCGTCCGTTGCCCAGGAGTCGGCGCGGTCGGCACCGTGCAGCAGATGGGAGAGCTCGGGCGAGGCCGCCGCCCAGAGGCCGAACGCGCCGTCGAGGTGGAACCAGGCTCCGCCCGCGTTCGCGGCGTCGGCGATCGCGTCGAAGTCGTCGAACGCTCCGGTGTTCACCTCGCCCGCCTGGCCGCAGACGATCGTCGGCCGGCCGCCGAGATCGGGGAGCTCGTCGACGAGGATCCGTCCCTGGTCGTCGGCCGGGACGAGTTGGAGCGAAGCGGCGCCGATACCGAGGAGCCTGAGCGCTCGATCGATCGTGACGTGGCGCTTTGCGCCCACGACGACCCGGATCGGGGGCGAGCCGGCGAGGCCTTCGGCGGCGACGTCCCAGCCGGCCTGCGCGAGCACGTGGTGCCTCGCGGCCGCCAGCGCGGTGACGTGCGCCATCTGGCAGCCGGTGACATAGGCGACTGATACATCCTGGCGGCAGCCCGAGCAGCTCGGCGAGCCAGCCACGCGCGACGTCCTCGACCACCGCAGCGGCGGGCCCGGCGGCGTAGAGGCCGGGGTTCTGATCCCAGGCGGAGGTCAACCAGTCGGCGGCGAGCGCCGCGGGCACCGCCCCGCCGATCACGAAGCCGAAGTACCGGCCCGAGGCCATCCCGACGAGGCCCGGCTCGGCCGCCTCGGCGAGCGAGTCGACAACCGCCGCGTCGTCGATTCCGGCCTCCGGGAGCGGCCCACCCAGCGTCGCGATCAGCTCCTCGACACTTGCCTGGGCACGGATGGGACGCTCGCCGAGGGTGTCGATGAAGTCGGCGGCGTGGTCGGCGGCTCGGTGGAGGAGCTCGCGCTCGTTCACCCCGGCGACTGTACCTGCGAAGCTTGTGGTGGCATGTCCGACGGGATCCCGGTCACCGGAGTCAGCGAGCTCGTCCTCGAGGTGCTCGATCTCGACGCCGCCGAGCGGTTCTACGCCGGCGTGCTCGGCTTCCCCGTGGTTCTGCGCTGGACGCACCGCGATGCGATCTGGGTGATGGCCGGGACCGGTACGCGGATCGGACTGTGGCGCCCCCAGGTCGGGATCGCGAAGGGGCGCGGCGGGGTGCACGTCCATTTCGCACTGCACATCGCCGATTCCGACTTCGAAGCGGCGATCGAGCGCCTGCGCTCACACGGATACGAGCCGGAGGTCGTCCGCTTCGACGATCCCGACCGGGGTCGCGCGCTGTACGTCACCGATCCCGATGGCAACGTCGTCGAGTTCTGGACGTTCGACGTGCGCACGCATCTCGCGGGCGGATAGTTCCGGCACCCGCAGGCTCGAACGAAACCGTGAGGTCCCCTCCCGCGCGGCCGGGAGCGATCACCGGCCGGCGAGCCCGAACGGTGTTCCCTCGGAATCGCGACAGATCGCCCACCGCTCGCCCGGGTGGACGACCTCGCCGCCGAGCGATTTCACCTGCTCGAGCGCCCCCGGGAGGTCGGATACGGCGAAGTACGCGAGGGAGAACCGGTCGCCCGGCCCCGTCCCTCGTTCGTGAAGTCCGACCACGATCCCCGGGCCGTCCGTCTGCCAGCCACTGCCCTCGTCGGCGGCGCGAGGCTCGAGCGGCTCTCCGAGCAGCGCCTCCCAGAACCGCCGCGCCCGCTCCGGGTCGTCGGCGGGGAACTCGATCAGCTGCGGCTTCGTCATGGTCGGACGTTACCCAGCCGACGCCGGGAGCCGACGCTACGGCCTCGTCGCGGCCCGTGTTGCCGCGACGTCCGCCGCGATCTGGTCGATCAGTGCTTGCTCGTCGTCGAAGACGGCCTCGTCGCGGAGCCGCTCCCAGAGCTCGACGACGACCCGCTTGCCGTAGAGGTCGCCCTCGAAGTCGAGCAGGAAGGCTTCGATTCGCCGTTCAGCGCCGCCGTAGTGCGGATTGATCCCGATCGAGACTGCCGCACGATGGTCGAGCGCAGCCCCCGCATAGATGCCGAACTCGGGGACGAGCAGCGAATGGTCGATCCGCAGGTTCGCCGTCGGGAACCCGAGGGTTCCCCCGCGGGCATCGCCGCTGACGACGATCCCTTCCACCTCCACCGGCCGGCCGAGCATGACCGCGGCCGCCCGGACGTCGCCCGACGAGACGAGCCGGCGGATCCTGGTCGAGGAGACATCGGGGACGAGCGGAACCGTCCTCGCGACTGACGCCGAGGCGCTCGAACGTCTCTATGTCCCCGCTCCGCCTCGCGCCGAAGCAGAACCCCTCGCCGGCCACGACCAGCTCTGCGCCGGGCGCGAGCACGTACCGCTCGGCGAAGGCCTCCGGCTGTAGCTCCGCAAGCTCGGGCGTGAACTTGACGACGAGAGTCTCCTCCACTCCGAGCCCGGCGAGCAGCTCGAGCCGCCGCTCGAGGGTCGAGAGCAGGACGACGTCGTACCCCAGCACCTCGCGCGGATGCGGGTCGAAGGTCACGACCGTCGGGACGAGCCCGCTTCCAAGGCCGCGCCGATCACGGCGCGGTGCCCGACGTGGACGCCGTCGAACGTGCCGATCGCGACCGCCCGAGGACGCGGCTCGAGCTCCCCCGGTCCGCGCGCGACCCTCACGAAGCCCCTCGCTGGGCAGGCGGCGCCGCCGGAAGCACCGTTGCCGTGCCCACCTCGCCCTCGAACGCCAGCACCTGCGCCCGCAGGCCGTACGGCACCCGCTCGAGCGCGTCCTCAGGCAGGCGCCCGAGCGCGTCCGACACAGTGACGAGCCTGTCCGGATCGGCCTCCTCGACCCGGAAGGGCCCGACGGCTGTCCGGCGCAACGTCGTGCAATGGCCTCCGAGCGCCTCGGCGATCGAGCGGACGTACGTGCCGGAAGACACGTGGAGCCCGAGTCGGACGTGGCTGCCCGTATACGCGATGACGTCGAGCGCGTATACCTGCGAACGGCGCAAGGGCATCTCCACCTCGACCCCCTGCCTCGCCAGCCGGTAGGCGCGCTCACCGCCGATCTTGACCGCGGAAGCGGCGGGGATCGGCAGCTCGATCTCACCGCGGAGGGCCGCGAGCGAAGCGTCGAGCTCCTCCTGGCTTGGAGCTTCGTGCTGTTCGAGCGTCTCGCCCTCCGGATCGCCGGTCGAGGTCGTCGAGGTGAGGTCGACGTCCGTGAGATATCGCTTGTCCAGACCGACAAAACATGCAGCAAGTCTGGTTGCCGCACCGGACAACAGAATCAGTAAGCCGCTCGCAAACGGATCGAGCGTCCCGGTATGGCCGGTGCGGGCACGGGTCCGGTGACGAAGCTCCGCGACGAGGGCGAAGGACGAAGGACCTGCGGGCTTGTCGACGAGAACCACGCCGACGGGACTGGCTGCTCGCGGGACCACGTCAGGCTCGAGCCGCCGTGGCCGCCAGGAACTCGCGCCGGATGAACTCGACGATCCCCCCGACCGTGTCCTCGCTCGAGAATCCCGCTGCCTGAACGTGCCCGCCGCCGCCAGACTTCCGCGCGATCGCGGAGACGTCCAGCTCCTCGCTGCTGGAGCGGAGCGAGATGCGATGCGTCGGGCCGCCGGCGGTCGGGGGCTCGCGAATCAGCGCTACGAGCTCCGAGCCCTCGGTCTGCCGCAGGAAGTCGATGATCCCCTCGGAGAACGGCTCCTGCGCGCCGACATCGGCGAAATCGGTCCGCAGCAGATAGGACACGACAACGCGGCCGTCCTCGTACAGGCGTGCGCGATCGAGCGCCCGGCCGAGCAGCTTGAGCTTCGCGAACTGGACCGTCTCGTAGACCCACTTGAAGATCTGCTGCACGTCGGCACCGGCCTCGAGGAGCTCGGCGGCGAGTCGCAGGGCCTTCGGGGTGGTGTTGGCGTACTGGAACCGCCCGGTGTCGGTGACGAGTCCGACGTAGAGCGCCTCGGCGATCTCCGGCGTCAGCGGCACCGAGAGGGCCGCGAGGATGTCGCGCACGATCTCGGCCGTCGAGGACGCGTCCGGAACGACGAGGTTTGCGGCACCGAACCGCGTGTTGTCGTGGTGGTGATCGACGTCGACCACCAGCGCGGCCCGCTCCAGCAGCGACGAGTCGGGCCCGATCCGCCTCTCGTTCGCGCAGTCCACCGCGAGCAGCACCCGTTCGGCGAGGTCCCCGGGAGGCTCACGGAGTACCTCCCCGAGCGGTAGGAACCCGTACTCGGCGGGAAACGGCGTCGAGCCGGCGAGGCACATCACGACGTCCTTCCCGAGCGAGCGCAGGCCGAGCCCGGCGCCGAGCATCGACCCGAGCGCGTCCCCGTCCGGGTTCTCGTGGGTGACGACGACGAAGCGCTCGTGCTCGCGCAGCGCGGCCACGACCGCGTCGAAATCAGTCTGGGGCGCGTGCCTCTGCTGCGTCATCTGAAGGGGTCTCCGGAGCGAGGTCGTCGATCAGCTTGGTCATCTGAACGCCGCGCTCGGCCGTGGGATCGTATTCGAACTCGACGTGAGGGGTCCGCTTCATCTGAAGCTCACGCGCGAGCCGCCCCTGCACGATGTTCCGCGCGTGCTCGAGCGAGGCGAGCGCCGCCGCGCGCTTCTTCTTCCCGCCGAAGACCGAGACGTAGACGCGTGCCTCGCGCAGATCCGGGGAAACCGAGACCCCGGTCACCGTGACGATCCCGATTCGGGGGTCGCCGAGCCCCGTGATCGCCTCCGCGATCACGGCGCGGACGGACTCGTTGACGCGGCGCATTCGTTGGGTCATGGGGTCCTCGGGCTAGTCATCGGGGGACACGAGCAGCAACTCGGAACGTACGAGTATCCAATCCTGCCCCGAGAGCCACTGCTCGGCGCGCCCGGCCAGCTCTTCGGCCTGCCGTTCCTCGCGGGTCGCGAACGCGGCTGTCAACGCACACCGCTGCCAGAGCTCATGGTGGTCGACCTCGGCGACCGAGGCGCCGAAGCGGTTCGCGAGCTGGGCTTTGGCAGAGAGAACGTGCTTGCGCTTGGCTTTGAGCGACCCGGCGTCGGGGAAGTGGAGCTCGACCGAGAGAATCGCGACGTACCCGGGCACCGTCGGAGCGACGGCCGGCTACGCGACCTCGGCCGGCTCGTCGAGCGAGGTGCGCTCGACCTCGCGCGTCTCGTAGACCTCGAAGATGTCGCCCTCGCGGAGGTCGTTGAAGCCCTCCAGCAGGATCCCGCACTCGAAGCCCTCGACCACCTCGCGAGCATCGTCCTTGAACCGCTTGAGCTGGGCAACGGTCGTCTCGTGGATCCGGGCGCCGTCGCGGAAGATCCGGACGCGCGACCCGCGCCGCACCAAGCCGCTCGTGACCATGCAGCCGGCGATCGTGCCGACGCGCGAGGCCCGGAAAAGCGCCCGCACCTCGACCTCGCCGATCACGGCCTCGGTCTCGACCGGTGACAGCATCCCGACGAGCGCCTGCTCGATCTGCTGTGTGAGCTCGTAGATCACCCGGTACTGGCGGATCTCGATCCCCTGGCGCTCGGCGAGCGCGCGTGCCTCGGTGGACGGGCGCACGTTGAAGCCGATCACCATCGCGTTCGAGGCGGCGGCGAGGTTGATGTCGTTCTCGCTGATCCCGCCGACGCCGGTATGGATGACGTTGACGCGAACCTCGGGGTGGTCGATCTTCTGGAGCTCGCCGACGATCGCCTCGACCGAGCCCTGGACGTCGCCCTTGAGGACGATGTTCAGGTCGGCGACTCCGCCGGCCTGGAGCTGCTCGAACAGCTTCTCGAGCGAGACTCCCCGGCTCGCCTGCTTGGCGAGGGACTCGCGCCGCAGCCGTTCCTCACGCCGCTGGGCGAGCTCGCGCGCCTTGCGGTCGTTCTCGACCACGTGGCCGAGCTCTCCGGCAGACGGCGGCTTGTCGAGGCCGAGGATCTCGACCGGCTCACCCGGGCTCGCAGACTCGATCCGCTCGCCGCGGTAGTCATAGAGCGCGCGGACGCGACCCCAGGCATCGCCGGCGACGATCGCGTCGCCCACCTTCAGGGTGCCCCGCTGGATCAGCATCGTCGTCACGGTCCCACGGCCGATGTCGACCCGAGATTCGATGATCGGGCCGGAGGCGGGCGCGTCGGGGTTCGCGGTCAGCTCGAGCTCGAGGTCGGCGACGAGCAGGATCTTCTCGAGCAGCTCCTCGAGGTTCTCGCCCTGTTTCGCCGAGACCTTTGCGACCTGGGTCTCTCCGCCCCACTCCTCCGGCTGTAGCCCTTGCGCTGCGAGATCCGCGAGCACGCGATCGGGATTCGCGCCGGGCAGATCGATCTTGTTGACAGCAACGACGATCGGGACCTCGGCAGCGCGCGCATGCGAGATCGACTCGAGTGTCTGCGGCATGATGCTGTCGTCGGCGGCGACGACGAGCACGGCGATGTCCGTCACCTTCGCGCCGCGGGCGCGCATTGCGGTGAACGCCTCGTGGCCCGGGGTGTCGAGGAAGGTGATTTTCCGCCCGTCGACCTCGGTCTGGTAGGCGCCGATGTGCTGCGTGATTCCGCCGGCCTCCGTCTCGACGACGGCCGTCTTGCGGATCGCGTCGAGCAGGGTCGTCTTGCCGTGGTCGACATGGCCCATGATCGTGACCACTGGCGGCCGGGCCTGCAGCGAGTCCGCGGCGTCGTCGAATGCCTCGGGCTCGCCGTCGTCGTCGCCCGCATGCTTGATCGTCACCTCGCGTTCGAGCTCGGCGGCGATCAACTGGACCTCGTCGTCGGTGAGGGTCTGGGTGGCGGTCTTCATCGACCCCATCTCCATCAGCATCTTGATGATCTGCGGCATCGGCACGCCGAATGCCTGCGAGAGCTCGCGGAGGTTGACCCCGGACTCGACCGTGACAGGACCTGTCTGCGGGGCGACCTCGCGCTGGGTCTTCGGCCCGCGGTCCGCTCCCTGGCGGTCGCCGGGACGTTGGCGCTGGCCCGCGCCGGGACGGCCTGTGCCGCCGTCGATGACGACGCGCCGTCTCCGGTTTCCGGGGCCTCCGCCCCCTCTTGGTCTGATTGGTCTACCGCCTGGCAAGCTCTCCGCCTCTCTTCAAGGTCGTCTCAAGTGTAGAGCCGCGCGAGGGAATCCTCCACGCGGACAGTCTTTTTCAGTGTGCGATTGAAGGCACGATGGGCCTTCGCACGCTCGAAACACGCGAGCCGGCGGCACGTGTATACGCCGCGACCGGCCCCGAGCCCTGCGATCAGGATACCTCCACGCTCGTGGAAGCGCTGAAGCTCACTCTGAGGCGCTTTGCGACCGCAGCCGGCGCATGTCCGGATGGGGCTAGGCGTCGCCGCCACCCTCCCCGGCATGTTCGGGATGTACGTGGACGATGGGGACCCCTTCGTCGGGGTCGCCGGGTCCCGGCGAAACATCGTCGAGCCGCAGGTCCTCCCCGGCGACCGGCGCATCGCCGGGGCCCGCCGGGAACTCCTCCGGCTCGGGATTGCCGAACTCGGCGGCGTCTTCTGTGACCGGCTCGGACTCGGCCGTGTCCGAGAGCTCCTCGAGCTCCGGCTCGGACTCCTGCACGATCGGGTTGACCTCGTCGTCGGGCTCGTGGAGCGCCAGCTCCTGGTGCGCGGGGACGCCGCAGTACTTCGAGCCGGGCAGCGCGGCATTCGGGCAGCGCTTGCCGTTCGAGAGCACGGCCGAGCAGCGACCCGAGAAGTCGCCCTCCTCGCCGTTCTCGCCGCCGAAGGCCGCCTCTGCCTCCTGCTGGGCGAACTCGCTGTCGGAGACGATGTCGATCTTCCAGCCGGTGAGCCGGTGGGCGAGGCGGGCGTTCATGCCCTCCTTGCCGATCGCCAGAGCAAGCTGGTCGTCAGGGACGACGACGGTCGCCTCTCTGGCGGCGTCGTCGAGATACACCTCGCGCACGCGCGCCGGCGAGAGCGCCTTCGCGACGAAGCGCGCAGGCTCCTGGTTCCAGGGGATGATGTCGATCTTCTCGCCGCGGAGCTCGGAGACGACCATCCGCACGCGCGAGCCGCGCGGGCCGACGCAGGCCCCGACGGGGTCAACACCCTGTGTATGGGACTGCACCGCGATCTTCGAGCGGTAGCCCGGCTCGCGGGCAACGCCCTCGATCGTGACGAGGCCGTCCGCGATCTCCGGCACCTCGAGCTCGAACAGAGTCTTGATCAGCTCCGGGTCACGCCGGGAGAGGATCACCTGCGGGCCCTTCGTGCCGGTGCGGACGTCGGTGATCACGGCCTTGATCCGGGAGCCCTGCTCATAGCGCTCGCCGTCGACCTGCTCGGAGCGAGGCAAAAGCGCCTCGACTTTACCGAGGTCGACGAGCACGTTGTTGCGGTCGCCTGCCTGCTGGACGATTCCGGTGACGACCTCGCTGACGCGGTCGATGTACTCGTCGTACATCATCTCGCGCTCGGCCTCGCGGATCCGCTGGAGGATCACCTGCTTGGCGGTCTGCGCGGCGATGCGCCCGAAGTTGTCGGGCGTGACGTCCTCGCGCTTCATCAGGTCGTCGGGAACCTGCGACCAGTCGACGTCGAGGTCGTCGTCGGTGAGCAGGGTGTGGTTCTTCTCGCCCGTCTCCTCCTCGATCCGCTCGAGCTCGTCGAGGGCGGTCTCGCGCGCCTCGTCGAGCAGGCGGCGCTCGAGGTCCTCGGGCAGCTCGATTGCAAACACGCGGTAGTCGCCGGCGTCGTCGAGCTCGACGGTCGCATGCCGCGACGCGCCTGGAGTCTTCTTGTAGGCGGCAAGGAGGGCATCCTCGAGCGCCGAGAGCAGCGCCCCCGCGTCGATCCCCTTCTCGCGCTCGATCTCGCGTACGGCCTCAACGATTTCCTGGCTCATCGCGCACCTACCCTTCGTCGATCAGATTGGCCCGCACGATTGCGTCGTACGGTATGTCGACCGGCTCGCCGGTCTCGTTCGAAAGCTGGAACGACCGCTCCCCGGCGGCGGTGACCTCACCGCGCAGCTTCCGATCGCCCGTCTTCAGGCGCACCTTGTGTCCGACGGCGGCCTGGAAATGCTCCCTGGTGCGGAGCGGCGGCTCGGGCCCCGGCGAGGAGACCTCGATCGCATACTGCTCGCCGTAGGGGCGAAGAACCCCGCTCACCCGTTCGCAGAGCGCGTGATCCACCCCACCCGGCTGGTCGACGTAGACGCAGAGCCGCTCGCGCCCCGTGACCTCGAGGGCGAGCACCTGGACGCCTGGAATCGCTGTCGTCACCGTGCGGGAAATCTCGCGATACAGCTGCTTCTCCTTCTCGTGTTGACCCGTTGCCATGCTCGCCTCGTACGCGCTAGCTCGCAAACCTTGCCGGCTCGAACCTGTGAACTCTCATAAATCGTGCTGTTTCATAGAAAATGGGCGCCACGCGCCCATTTCGACGTGCCCGAAATGTGGTAGGCGAAGGGTAGCAAACGGCTTTCTCCAGCCGTCCTGCGCGGACTATTCCAGCACGATCCTGACCGGGCCGTCGTTGATCAGCTCGAGGGTCATCCGAGCGCCGAAGATGCCGGTTTCGACGAGCACGCCGAGCTCGCGGAGGGCGCCGCAGAATCGCCGGTAGAGCGGCTCGGCGTGCTCGGGCGGAGCGGCCCCGGCGAAGCTCGGGCGATTCCCCTTCCGTGTGTGGTTGATGGCGGACTCAGTGAGCTAGGTTCGCGCTCGCGGTTTTTACAGTCCGAACATCACGCGCGCACCGAGCGGTGACAGTGATGTGGGAACTAGAGACACAGCACGGGGCGCCTTGCGGTGGCCCCCGTGCTTTCCCGGGCGACGGCTTTCATCCCCGATCGCCGTCGTCCGGGGCTGTTTCAGAGGGAGGACTGTGAAGAGGGCCGAGCGGCTTGCGAGTTCGCGAGCGCCCATTGCGCTACCCGACCCGCACGTCCAGATCGACGGACTCGAACGCCGGCCGATAGTCGCTGTTTCGGCCAGGTCTCGTTCGGCAATATCTGGAAGGTCCGTGCGGCGCGGGGCTTGAGGATGCGGTACTCGGCCCGCGCCGCCCGGCTCCCTAGGGCGGGAGCGATCATCCCCGTATCGTCTCCCGTCTGCTTTCTCGCTCGGAGAGGAGACGAGTCCCCTCAGCCGAACCTGTGGCGATGCACGCGGCGCGCAGCCTCTGGGCTCTCGTTCAGGGCGACCCGGTGTTCATGCGGCGTGTCAACGGGACCTCGCGTTGTTCTGGGTCGCGTGATCCCGCTCTCGTACTCATTCGGTTGGCTTTCCAGCGTCACGTACGCCTCGGCGCTCTCGCTCTGGGCGCTCGTGTCTGGTCACTGGTCAAGCTGGCAGGCGGCCCTCGTCGAGGTGGCACCGCAACAAGAGATCGAGAAAGCGGCGGAACATCCGGTTGAGGACAAGGTCGTGGAGAAGCTCGTCGACGAGACCACCGTCGAGCGCGCCGAGTAGCGCCAGGCTCAGAAAAGGAAGCAAGCGGGTCGGGCGACTTGAGTTCGCCAGCGCGAAAGTGCGCGACCCGGCGCGCGACGAACGGCCTGACCGAGATGCGCGGCTCGCGATAGTCGCTCTTTTGGACAGTGTCGGACTAGCCCCTCGCCCGGTGTCCTGATCGGAGCGTGGATCTACGCTCGGCACGCGGCAGGGGTGCAGGCGCAAATACGACTAGGCGAGATGCTGGCGTCCGGAAGTCAATCAGAGCGATATGTCGGCACTTCCAGGCTCCTCTCGGTTGTCCTGGGGCCGGACGACGCCTCGGAGGCTACCTAGACGTCGAGGACGATCGTCACCGGGCCGTCGTTGACGACCTCGAGCGTCATACGGGCTCCGAAGACTCCCGTTGAGGTCGGAACACCTAGAGCTCGCAGGGCGTCGCAGAAGCGCTCGTACAGCGGCTCGGCGATTTCCTTGCTCGCTGCGCCTGAGAAGTCCGGACGAGTTCCCTTCTGACGTTTGCTATCTGCGAGGAGGGTGAACTGGGAGACGACGAGCGCTTCACCGCCGGTGTCGAGCACGGATGTCGCGAACTTCCCGCCGGCATCCTCAAAGATCCGGAGGCGGGCTACCTTCCCGGCGAGGCGGTCGGCGCCGGCCTCGTCGTCGGCGACGGCGACGCCGAGCAAAATGCCGAGACCGGGGCCGATCTCGCCACCAGGGGTGACGCGGGCGCGGGCGACGCGCTGGACGACCGCGCGCACTCGTGTCAGTCGAGCTCGCGGATCCGGGCGGCATAGCTGTTGTTCGCCGGGTTCATCGTGCTCGCGAGCTTGTAGTGACCGTTCGCCTCTGCGTCGCGACCTTGCTTTTCGAGCACCCGGCCGAGGGCGTAGTGGCCGTAGTCATCCGTCGGCGAGAGCTCGAGCAGCGCGCGGAACTCGACCTCGGCTTCGTCCCAGCGCTGGAGCCGGAAGTACGCGATCCCCAGGGCCTCGCGGATCGAGGCCTTGTCGGGCTCGAGGCGCTTCGCCTTCTCGAGCGGAACGGTCGCCTGGGCGTTCATGCCCTTCTTCAGGCGGCTCCGGCCCTCCTGGTACAGGTCGTAGGCCTCAGTCATCGGCGAGGAGGCGTTCCACCTCGTCGAGGATCGCCCCTGCGATTGCGGTCTTCGGCGCCTTCGCCACCTGGCGGTCGCCGAGGCGCGAGAGGAGGACGACCTCGTTGTCTTCGCTTTCGAAGGCGATGTCCGCCCGCGAGACATCGTTGAAGACCACGAGATCGGCGCCCTTCGTCGAGAGCATCGCCCGCTTGCGTTCGAGCCCATCCGTGCCGAGGTCGGCGCCGAAGGTCACGATCAGCTGGCCGGGGCGCTTCGTCTGGCCGAGCCGACGCGCGATGTCGACCGTCGGCTCGAGCTCGACCGTCCAGGGCTCCTCGCTCTTCGTGCGCTTGCCCGCAAGAGCGGCCGCGGGCCGGTAGTCGGCGACGGCGGCCGCGAGGAAGGCGAGGTCGATATCGGCGAGCGCTTCGGCGGCGTCGAGCATCGCCGCGGCGGTCGGAGTCGGGATCGTCTCGATGCCGTACGGCTGCGGGACCGCAAGGTTCGCGGCCAGGAGCACGACTTCGGCGCCGCGGCGACGTGCCTCCTCGGCGAGCGCGACTCCCATGCGCCCGGACGAACGATTCCCGACGAAGCGGGCGACATCGAGGGGCTCGCGCGTCCCGCCCGCGGTGACGAGGGCGCGCTTGCCCGCAAGGCTGCCGGGGGCGAGGAGCTGCGTGGCCCGCGCGGCGATCTCGGCAGGCTCAGCCATCCGGCCGACGCCCCACTCGCCTTCGGCCGTCTCGCCTTCGTCGGGGCCGATGAACTCGACACCACGGGCGACGAGGGTCGCCGCGTTCTCCCGTGTCGCCGGGTGGGACCACATGCGCGGGTTCATCGCGGGTGCAACGAGGGTCGGGCCGCGATGCGCCAGGGCCGCCTCGGTGAGGAGGTTGTCGGCGATCCCGTGAGTGAGCTTCGCCAGCGTGTTCGCGGTGCACGGCGCCACCACGAGGATGTCGGCGCGGGTGAGGTGCAGGTAGACGTCCTCGTTCGCCGGCCGCCGCGCGAGCGCGGTGAAGGTCTGGGCCCGCACGAAGCGCTCCGCGCCCGCCGTGACGAGGGGAACCACGTCGTGCCCCGACTTCACGAGAAGTCGAGTCAGCTCACAGGACTTGTAGGCGGCAATGCCGCCGCTGACACCGAGGAGGATCCGGCTCATACCCTCATTGTGCACTCGGCCGGGGCGGAAACGCCAAACGGCGAACGACACCCGTCATTCGCCGTCTCCGCGTGCGGTTCGCCGGGCGATCCGGCGTGCCACCACGGTCAACTGTGGAGAAATCGTTTCAAAGCTGTGACAGACACGGGGCCTCCCAACGCGTAAAATTGATCTTACGAGGGTGGCGGGGCTCCCCCACCCGGGTGGGGGAGCTAAGGAATGGGGACGGGTTCGGCGTGCCGTTTTCGTCGGTCGTCCCGACCGTGTTCCGGTGCGCGGAGTACGCCCGGCGTGAAAGGCGCCGCGTCGCGAAAAGGTGATCCCTCTCGAACCGTTACTCGAAGCGCGGGAGCGGGCTCCCGTGCACTACGCGGCTAGCGCCGGTAGTCGTAGCTGATCTTGCCTTCGGCGATCTCCTCCAAAGACATGGTCAGGTAGTTCTTCGAGCGCGAACGGATAAGGGGCGGCGGGAACTCGTCGAAGGTGCCTTCGCCGAGCTGGTGGTGGTAGTTGTTGATCTGCCGCGCGCGCTTGGCGGCGACGATCACGAGTGCGTACCGGGAGTCCACCTGGCCGAGAAGCTGATCGATGCGGGGATGAATCATGAGCCGCCCATGCTACCGGCAGGCGGCGAGCTCGCGTTCGACGAGCTCGACGCACTCGTCGGCGGCGCGCTCGCGGTCGTCGTTCTCGACGACGTAATCGAACCGCCCGGCGAGGCGCCGCTGCTCGGCGGCGAGGGCGATTCGCTCGTGGATCTCGCCGGAGCTCTCGGTCGCCCGCTCGCACAGCCGTCGCTCGAGCTCCTCGAGCGGCGCGTCGATGAAGATCGTGAGCGCCCCGGGGATCCGTTCCTTCACGGCGAGAGAGCCGTTCAGCTCCAGCTCGAGGAGCGGGATGTTGCCGGCGGCGGCGATCCGGTCGAGCTCGGAGACGAGCGTCCCGGAGCGCTGCCCCCAGGGGAAGACGTGGTACTCCAGGAAGCCGCCGTCGACGAGCAGGCGGTCGAACGCCTCGTCGCTCAGGTGCCAATAGTGGACGCCCTCGATCTCGCCAGGACGCAGCGTCCGTGTCGTCGCCGAGACGGCGAGTCGAAGCTGCGGGATCCGAGCCAGTAGCGCCTCAACCATCGTTCCCTTGCCGGCACCCGAGGGACCGGTGAGCACGAAGACGGGGCCGCTAGCGGTTGAAGAGGTCAATCAGTTCTTGGCGCTGGCGATCGGAGAGTCCGCCCACCGTCTTCGACTGGCTGATGCGGCACTGGTTCAGCATCCGCTGGGCCTTCACACGCCCGAACTTGGGGACGGCCATCAGCATGTCGAACACTTTCGCCGTGGAGACGAACTCGGGCGGCTCGCGCAGGATTTCCTCGATCGAAACTGCGGCCGATTTGAGGTCCTTCTTGAGCTGCGCTCGCTTGACTCGAATGTCGTTGGCCCTTTTCAGAGCCTCCATCCGCTGGTCGAGAGACCTGACCGGAGCTTGAACCTGGGAGGCGGGCGGCACCATGCGAGGGGGCATACTAACAGCCTTTCTACGCCGTGCAAGCCGCCTCCGTTTCGGTCAGTTGTCCGCTTGGAAAACCGCTTCCTGAGCGGCGCAAAAGGCATCTTCCACGTTGTCAAAGTTGGCATTTGCGCACTCGAGAGCGAGCTCGTTGCGAACTCGATCCGCGGCATCCGGGTCGGCGAAAAGGGCTGTTCCCAGGGCCACATGTGTAGCGCCGCACGCCACGAACTCCAGCGCGTCGCGCCCGGAGCGCGCGCCCCCCATTCCCACGATTGGCAACTCGGTCGCGCGCCGGCAGGCGTAGACCGCCGCGAGCGCGATCGGCTTCAGCGCGGGGCCCGAGTAGCCGCCGGTCGCACGGGCCAGCCGCGGCCTCAGCCGCTCGTCGAGGGCGACCCCGCGGATCGTGTTCACGAGGGAGAGGCCGTCGGCGCCCGCGGCCTCGACCGCTCGGGCGAGCTCGCCGATGTCGGGCGTCGCCGGCGAGAGCTTCGCGTAGAGCGGAAGCGTCGTCCTGGCACGGCAGGCGGCGACGATCTCGGCAGCCGACTCCGGCGCCTCATCGACGTTCGGACACGAGAGGTTGAGCTCGATCGTGACGTCGTCGAGAGCTTCGCAGGTGTCGGAGTACTCCCGCGCTGCGAAGCCCCCGACGGAAACCCACAGAGGGATCCCGAGCCCGCGTAGCGCCGGGAGTGCCCGCGCCAGGAACGCGTCCCGCCCGGGGTTCGCGAGGCCGATCGAGTTGAGCATTCCCGCGTCGGTCTCCGCGATCCGCACCGGGGCGTTGCCCATGCGCGGCTCGGGCGTGACGGTCTTCGTGACGAACGCATCGAGCGAACGCGCGACGTCCGGGGCGGCGAGCGCGTCAAGACAGCCGCTGGCGTTCAGAAGGAGCAAAGCACCGGCCCCTCGATGCACAGTCGGGCGAGCTTGCCGTCGATCGGGACGACGCAGCCGTAGCAAGCGCCGTAGCCGCACGCCATCGGCGCTTCCCACGCTAGCTGGGCACCGGGAACGAGCGAGCGCACTGCTTCGAGCATCGGCTCCGGGCCGCACGCGAACACGTCGCGGTCGAGCGGCATTGCCTCGGTGACCAGCACGGGGTCGATCACCACCTCGGCATTCGGGACGAGAGCCGCGGCCTCGGCATGCTCGGGGCTCCGGAATCCCAGGATCGCCGGCGGGTGCTCGAGCGCTTCGGCCAGATACGGGAACGGCGCGATTCCGATTCCGCCGCCGACGAGGAGCGGCTTTGCGACATCGAGCCGGAAACCGTTGCCGAGCGGGCCGAAAACGGCAATGCGATCCCCGGGCTCGAGCTCGGCGATCGCGGTCGTGCCGAGGCCGACGGGGTCGACGAGAAACCCGAGCTCGCGGCGTGCCGCGGTGCAGAGCGAGAACGGGCGCGGCAGCAACCGGCCCGGTGCCTCGACCATGAAGAACTGTCCCGGAATGCCGGTCTCGAGCGAGCCCCGGTCGAGGCGAACGAGGGTATAGGCGCCGACGCGCTCTGCCCCGACCACGGTGAGGCGCTCACGACGCGGCACTCAGCACCTCTTCCGCCGGCCGGCCCGCGTGCCTGTCCTGCAGCGAGAGCGGCGGCTCGTCGCGGGCGTTCGCGATCGCATCGACGGCAGCCCGCGCGACCGCGAGCGTCGTGATGCAGGGCACCCCTGCGACCACGGCCGCCTCGCGGATCGCATAGCCGTCTCGGCGGGCGTTCCGGCCCTGCGGCGTGTTCACGACGAGCTCCACCCCACGGCTGCGGACGAGCTCCACGACCGGATCGCCCTTCTCGACGCGGCGAACCTCGATTCCGGCGAGCTCGAGCGCCGCCGCCGTCCCGGCGGTTGCGGTCAGCTCGAACCCCAGTTCCGCGAACGCGCGGGCGACCGGCACCACCGCCACCTTGTCGGGATCGCGAACGCTGAGGAATACCCGCCCACCCGCCGGAAGGGCACGGCCCGCCGCACGTTCGGCCTTCGCGAACGCAGTTGCGAAGTCGGCGCCGCTCGCCATGACCTCGCCGGTGGAGCGCATCTCGGGCCCGAGCACCGGGTCGGCCCCGGCGAAACGGACGAACGGCAGCACTGCGGCCTTCACGTGATGGCCGGCGCACGCCGAGCCCTCCGGCGGCAGCTCGAGCTCGGCGATCGTCGCCCCCGCAGCGAGACGGCACGCCGCATCGACGAGATTCAGGCCCGTGGCCTTCGACGCATACGGCACGGTGCGGGAGGCGCGCGGGTTGACCTCGAGCACGTAGACCTCCCCGCCGGAGATCGCGAGCTGGACGTTCAGCAGCCCGACCACGCCGAGCGCCGGCCCGAGCCGGCGCACGATCTCCCTGATCTCCGGCGAGTCGGACGGCGCCGGGAGCACGCACGAGGAGTCGCCCGAGTGGATCCCGGCCTCCTCGACGTGCTCCATCACGGCGGCGACATAGGTCGTCTCACCGTCGCAGAGCGCATCGACGTCGAGCTCGACCGCGCTTTCGAGGAAGCGGTCGACGAGCACGGCTCCCTCGACCGCTGCCATCGCGGCCCGGACGTCGGCGTCGTCGTAACAGACACGCATCGCCCGGCCGCCGAGCACGTAGGAAGGGCGAACGAGCACCGGGTAGCCGACCCGCCCCGCGATCGCGACTGCTTCGTCGCCGCTCGTCGCGATCCCCCACTCCGGGCACAGCACGCCGAGGCTCGCCGCGAGCCTCCCGAACCGCTCGCGGTCCTCGGCGAGGTCGACGGCGGCAAACGGCGTACCGAGAATCCTGTGGCCGGCCCGCTCGATCGCGCGGGCGAGCTTCAGCGGCGTCTGGCCGCCGAACTGGATGCACACCCCGACAGGCTGTTCGCGCGCGAGCACGTCGAGGACGGCCTGCTCGTCGAGCGGCTCGAAGTAGAGCCGGTCGGACGTGTCGTAATCCGTCGAGACGGTCTCGGGATTGCAGTTCACCATCACCGCCTCGTAGCCCTGGGAACGGAAGCTCTCCGCGGCATGCACGCAGCAGTAGTCGAACTCGATCCCCTGCCCGATTCGGTTCGGCCCGCTGCCCAGGATCACGACCGAGCGGCCCGGCTCAGGCGGCTGCTCGTCGCGCTCGCCGCGAGTCGAGTAGAAGTAGTTGGACGCCGCTTCGACCTCGCCGGCGCACGAATCGACCCGCCTGAAAACGACGGCCTGGTCTGCGGTTCGCTCACTGCCGGTGCCAGACCCCTTTACGGTTGTAACGGCATCGTCACCGACCGGCGTGCGCGATTTTCCCGCTGCGAGCGCCATTTCCCCGCCGACTCGTTCGCCCGCTCCCTCGCTCGCCGTGGCATCGGGGTCAGACCCCTTTACGGTTGTAACGGGCTGTCCACAGGCTTCTAGCTCGGAGACGAACCACGGGTGGAGGCCTTCGGGCTCCCAGCGCTGGTCGATCTCCAGGCCGCGGCGCGCCTTGTCGAATGCCTCGGCGAACGTGCGGCCGATGCCCATCGACTCGCCGACCGACTTCATCTGCGTGCCGAGCGTCCGGTCCGCACCGGGGAACTTCTCGAACGCGAACCTCGGCATCTTCACGACGACGTAGTCGAGCGCCGGCTCGAAGCTCGCGGGGGTCGTTCCGGTGAGGTCGTTTCGGATCTCGTCGAGCGTGTAGCCGACCGCCAGCCGGGCGGCGACCTTCGCGATCGGATAGCCCGTCGCCTTCGAGGCGAGTGCCGAGGAGCGCGAGACCCGCGGGTTCATCTCGATCACGCGCACTTCGCCGCTCTCCCGGTGGCGTGCGAACTGGATGTTCGAGCCGCCCGTGTCGACGCCGACGGCGCGGACGATCGCGACCGCCGCGTCGCGAAGCTCCTGGTAGGCCTCGTCCGGAAGGGTCATCTGCGGGGCGACGGTGACCGAGTCGCCCGTGTGGACGCCCATCGGATCGAGGTTCTCGATCGAGCAGACGATCACGACGTTGTCGGCCCGGTCGCGGACGACTTCGAGCTCGAACTCGTCCCAGCCTCTCAGCGACTCCTCGACGAGGACCTGCCGGATCGGCGAGGCCGCAAGGCCCAGCTCGACCTGTCGGCGGAGGTCGGCGTCGCGCATGACGAAGCCGCCGCCGTGGCCGCCGAGCGTGAAGGCGGGGCGGACGACCGCCGGGACCTGCAGTCCCTCGACCTCGGAGAGATCGGTCACGATCGCCGAGGCAGCGACACGGAGACCGCACGACTCGACAGCGCGCTTGAAGAGATCGCGATCTTCGGCCCTCGCGATCACCTCCACCCCGGCCCCGATCAGCTCGATTCCGAGCTCGCCGAGGATCCCTTCGCGGTCGAGCTCGAGCGCGAGGTTGAGCGCCGTCTGGCCGCCCATCGTCGGCAGGAGCGCATCGGGCCGCTCGCGGCGAAGCACGCCGGCCACGCCTTCCAGGTCGAGCGGCTCCACATAGGTCGCGTCGGCGAAGCCGGGGTCGGTCATGATCGTCGCCGGGTTCGAGTTGACGACGATCGTCCGGAAGCCCTCCTCGCGAAGCACCTTCAGTGCCTGGCACCCGGCGTAGTCGAACTCGCAGGCCTGCCCGATCACGATCGGGCCGGAGCCGATCAGGCAGATCGAGTGCAGGTCGCTACGCCGCGGCAAGACGAACCTCCTCGGCCCATTCGGCGATGATCGGCCAGGCATCGTGCGGGCCCGGCCCCGCCTCGGGATGGAACTGAACCGAGCGAGCGCGCAGCTCGGGATAGGCGATCCCCTCGACGGTTCCGTCGTACAGCGACTCGTGCGTGGCGGCACGATCGGCGCTGGGCGCGACCGCGAACCCGTGGTTCTGAGCGGTGACGAGGACTCGGCCGCTCGCACGCTCGACGACGGGGTGATTCGCGCCACGGTGCCCGAAGGGGAGCTTGAAGGTCTGGAGGCCGGTCGCGAGCGCGAGGAGCTGATGCCCGAGGCAGATCCCGAGCACCGGGACTCGACCGACGAGCTCCCGCACGGCCGTCGTCTCCTCGACGAGCGGCTCGGGGTCGCCGGGCCCGTTCGAGAGCACGACTCCGTCGAACGCGGCAAGGATGTCGGCATCGACATCGTGTGGGAACACCGTGACCGACACTCCGGTCGAGGCGAGCCGCCGGAGGATCGAGCGTTTCGTGCCGTAGTCGACAACCGCGACCCGAGCCTCGCCCCCCTCCGAGAAGAGATAGGGCGACGGCGTCGAGACCCGCGAGGCGAGCGCCTTGCCCGCCATCGACTCCGAGCTGCGCGCGAGCCCGAGTGCCTCCTCGACGTCCCCCTCATCCGCAGCGAGCGCGGCCCGCAGGGCGCCGTGCTCGCGGAGGTGCAGAGTGAGGCTGCGGGTGTCCACACCGGTGAGCGCCGGGACCGCATTCTCGGCCAGCCACTCCGGCCACTCGGGCCCGCGCGCCTCGCGCATCACGACGCCGGTCGCGTGGACGGCTTGCGACTCGGAGCGATGCGGGGCGACGCCGTAGTTGCCCACCATCGGAGCGGTGAAGCACACGACCTGCCCGCAGAAGCTCGGATCGGTCACGACCTCCTGGTAACCGCTCATCGCGGTCGTGAACACGGCCTCGCCGGAGCACGTGCCACGGGCGCCGATGCTCTTGCCGGGAAACACCGTTCCGTCCTCGAGGACGAGGAAGCCGTCGCTCGTCATGCCTCGTACGCGATCCGGCCGCCGGCGACCGTGAGCTGAACCTTCCCCTGCAGGCGACGGCCGAGCAGCCACGAGTTCGCGGAGCGCGAGTGGAAGCGGTCCTCGCGCACCTTCCAGGTGGTCTCGGTGCCGAGCAGCACGAGATTCGCCGGCGCGCCGACGGCGATCCGTGGGCGGTCGAGGCCGAAGATCCGGGCCGGCCCGGCCGACATCCGCTCGAGAAGCGTCTCGAGCGGCAACAGGCCGGGCGCCACGAGCTCCGTGTAGAGCACACCGAACGCGGTTTCGAGACCGGTCACGCCGAAGGGCGCCGCTTCGAAGGGCACGTCCTTCTCCTCGCGCGAGTGCGGGGCGTGGTCGGTCGCAACCGCTTCGATCGTCCCGTCGGCGAGGGCGGCGATGAGCGCGGCGCGGTCGTCCTCCGTCCGCAGCGGCGGGTTCATCTTCAGGTTGGGATCGAGCGAGCGGACAGCCTCGTCGGTGAGGCAGAGGTGGTGGGGCGTCACCTCTCCGCTCGCCTGCACGCCGGCCGCGCGGGCCGAGGCGAGGAGCTCGACCGATTCGCGGGCCGAGAGATGCATCAGGTGCAGCGGCTGCCCCGTATCGGCGGCGAGCGAGAGCTCGCGGGAGACGCCGAGGCTCTCGCCGAGCGAGGGCCACCCGCCGAGCCCGAGCTCGGCCGAGACGGCGCCCATGTGCATGTGGCCGCCGCGGGTCAGGGTCGGCTCCTCGCAGTGGAGCGCGAGGCGCCGACTGGTGATCGCGTTGTATTCGAGCGCCCGGCGCATGAGCCCCGCCGTCGCGACCGGTCGGCCGTCGTCGGTGAAGGCGGCGGCGCCGGCCTCGGCGAGCTCGCCCATCTCGGTGAGCTGCGTCCCGTCCTGACCGACGGTGATCGCTGCCGTGAACCCGACCGGAATCTGCGCCTCCTCCGCGGCACGAGCCCGCAGGCCGCGGAGCACGTCGGTCGTGTCGACGACCGGCGAGGTGTTCGGCATCGCGAGGATCGCGCAGTACCCTCCCGCGGCCGCAGCGGCGGTGCCCGACGCGATCGTCTCCTCGTCCTCGCGTCCGGGCGTGCGCAGGTGGACGTGTGGGTCGATGAACCCGGGTGCGAGCAGCAGGCCGGCACCGTCGATCACACGGTGGCCGTTCACGTCGAGGTCTTGGCCGAGAGCCGAGATCGTGCCGCCGTCGACCAGTACGTCGAGCACCGCATCGACGCCCTCGGTCGGGTCGAGCACGCGCGCGCCGCGCACGACGAGATCGTCGGCCCCGCGCCTGCCGACGAGGACTCTTCTGGCCTCGCCTCCGTCGAGCCTGCGGCTCATGCGATCTCCACGGCGCTCTCGACCGCAACCGGGCCGGTCGTGAGCAGATCGTAGAGAACGGCCATCCGGATCACGAGCCCGGCCCGGACCTGCTCGACGATCAGCGCCGCGCTCGAATCGGCAACCCGGGCGTCGATCTCGACGCCGCGGTTCATCGGGCCGGGATGCATGACCTTCTGTCCGGGCCGCAAACGGTCGGGTGTGACGCACCAGAGCGCGCTGTACTCGCGCATCGAGGGGACGTAGTTCGCGCCTTCTTCCATGCGCTCGCGCTGCATCCGGAGGACGTAGACGATGTCGGCGTCGCGGATCGAGGCGATGTCGTAGGAGCGCTCGCCGAGCTCGGGCGGCAGGAGCGGCGGTGGCCCCACGAGGACGACGCTCGCACCTACGAGCTCGAGCGCCTGGATCAGCGACCGCGCCACGCGTGAGTGGAGGACGTCGCCGACGATCGCAACGTGAACCCCTTCGAGCCGGCCGAGCGATTGCTGGATCGAGTAGAGATCGAGCAGCGCCTGTGTCGGATGCTGGTGCTTGCCGTCGCCGGCGTTCACGACGTGAGCGTCGGTGACCGAGGCAACGAGCTGTGGCGCGCCGATCTGCTCGTGTCGGATCACGATCACGTCGGGGTCGTAGGCCGAGAGCGTGAGCGCCGTGTCCTTCAGCGACTCTCCTTTCTCGACCGAGGAACCGCTCGCCTTCATCGACATCGTGTCCGCGGAGAGCCGCTTCGCGGCAAGCTCGAAGGACGCCGAGGTACGCGTCGAGGACTCGAAGAACATGTTCACGACGAGGCGGCCGCGGAGCGTCGGCAGCTTCTTCGTGTCGCGCTCCTGCGAGCGGGCGAAGGAATGCGCTGTCGCGAGCAGGCGCTCGATGTCGCCGCGATCGAGATCGCGGATCGAGAGCAGGTGGCGGCGGTCGGCGCCGCCCGGCGGCCGGAGCTCGCCCGGGACGAGTTGCAGCGAGCGGTCGCTCATTCGTTGCCCTCCTCCGACTCGGAGACGAGAACGACCCGGTCGACCTCGTCCACCTCGACTAGCTGAACCTGCACTCTCTCGTCACGCGCGGTCGGCAGGTTCTTCCCCACGTAATCAGGCCGGATCGGGAGCTCGCGATGACCGCGGTCGGCGAGGACGGCAAGCTGGACGCGAGCGGGCCGGCCGTACTCGAGCAGGGCGTCGATCGCCGCCCGAACCGTGCGTCCGGTGTAGAGGACGTCGTCCACCAGGATCACTGTGCGCCCCTCGAGCTCGAAGTCGAGCTTCGTGTCGTGGACGATCGGCTGGGCACGGCGCGGCGAGCGGCCGTCGCGGACGTGCACGTCGTCTCGGTGAAAGGTGATGTCGAGCTGCCCGAGATCGAGCTCGGTTCCGGCCCGTTCGGCGACGAGTCGCCTCAGGCGCTGAGCGAGAGGAACACCGCGTGTGTGGATCCCGACGAGCGCGACCTCGTCGAGGTCATCGTTCCGCTCGATGATCTCGTGGGCGACACGCGAGAGCGTCCGCTCGATCGCTTCGCCGTCCAGCAGGGTCCGCCCGTCAGGGGCGACGGCATGACGATTCATCGAACTCCTTTCCGGCCTCTCTGGACCGAGTTAAAGGGTTACCGCGAGAAGGAATGTACCACGGGCCGAGGACGCCGCCCGCCCGCCGACGCGACGAGGTCGCCAGAACGACGAGGAGGGACGATCCACTCGAAGCGGTCGCGCGGAAGGCTCAGCTGGTCGCGGCGGCGAGCAGCCAGTCGAAGCTGTACTCGAATCTCTCCGGAAGCTCGGCCTCGGCCCTCGCGAGCCCGTTCGAGTACTCGTCAGCCGAGAGCAGGTCGAAGGTCGAGAAGGCCTTCGCACGGATCACGTCGAGCGCCCGCTCGCGGCTCTGCTCGCGCCGCTGGCTCAACCGCTCGATCCGCACCGACGGCAGACCCGCGGCGGCAAGCTCGCCGGCGAGCGTCTCGGCATCCGGAAACCGCGCCCGGTCGATCGCGGGAACTGACGGGAAGTAGCGGGCGAACCAGACCCGGTCGAAGCTCGCCGGGTCCTCGGTCGCGATCGCGAGCCTGCCTTTCGGACTGAGCACGCGTGCGGCCTGTGCGAACGCACGCGGGCGGTCGGTGAGATGGAGGACCATCCGCATCACGACCGCGTCGAACCAGCCCTCCTTGAACGGGAGCGCCTCGGCGCGCGCGACGCGGGCGTTCACCCCGAGCGCCTTCGCACGCTCGACCATCGCCGGGGACGCGTCGACGGCCCAGACCCGAGCGAGCTCCCGTTGCTCGAGCGCCTCGGACAGCCGCCCGGTGCCGCAGCCCACCTCGAGCACCCGCTCGCCGCGGAGGCCGCCGAGTCGGACGAGCGCATCGAAGATCTCCCACCAGTTCGTATCGACCGGTCGCAGCTCTTCGTAGCGCGCGGCGCGGCCGTCGAAGCCCCCGACGGCGGTCTCGCTCACGTGGCCGCAGCCTGTTCGCGCGCCCGCTCAGGATGTGCGCCGCCCTTCACGAGCACGGGCTCGCCGCGCTCCGGGAACGGCAGCTCGACGACGTCGAAATCGCGCGGGAGAACGGAGGCGGGAAACACCTCGCGGGCCTCGCGAAGCAGTTCGGAGCCCAGGTACCGCGGGGAGACATGCGTGAGCGCGAGCAGCGCGACGCCGGCCGCGCGGGCCACCTCAGCCGCCTCGTGAGCCGTGGAATGGCCCGTGTCGAGGGCGCGGCCGCGGTCGCCCTGGGCGAACGTGGCCTCGTGGATCAACAGCTCGGCTCCCGGAAAGAGCGAGGCGACGACCTCGGCGGGGCGCGTGTCTCCCGTGTACACGACGGTCCGGCCGCGCCGGGGCTCGCCGACCAGGTCAGCAGGGTGCACGGTGGTCCCGTCGGCGAGCGTTACCGTCTCGCCGCGCTGGAGCGTCCCGCGTTCGGGCCCGAACGGGACTCCGAGGGCATCGGCTCTGGCCTCGTCGAAGCGTCCGGGGCGCTCTTCCTCGACGAGCGCGTACCCGACCGCGGCGACGCCGTGGTCGACCGGGAACACGCAGATCTCGTACCCGTCGTGCGGCACGCGGTCGCCGGCTCGGACCTCGACGAGCTCGACCGGATAGGTGAGCCGCCCGAACACGCGCCCGAGCGCGTCGTAGAGGTCGCGCAGGCCCGGTGGCCCGTAGACCGTGAGCGGTACATCGCGCATGCGCAGCGAGAATGTCTTCAGCATCCCCGGCAGCCCCAGGTAGTGATCGGCGTGCAGGTGGGTGACGAAAATCTCCTCGAGATCGACGAGGCCGATCGACGAGCGAAGCAGTTGCCGCTGCGTTCCCTCGCCGCAGTCGAAGAGCAGCCGATCTCCCCCACGTCGCACGAGGTGCGACGCCGTTCCACGCCGTGCGGTCGGGGCGCTGGCCGAGGTGCCGAGGAAGACGACGTCGAGATCCACGGGCCGATCGTAGCCTCGGCGCCGTCTGCCGCCCATGGCGGTGGCTCTAGGGCAGCACGAGCCTTTCTCCAGGCGCGATCTCGTCGCCGGCGAGGTGATTTGCCTGCTGGATCTGCCAGACGCCGTCGCGCACGTCACCGCCGTAGCGGGACTGTGCGATCGACCAGAGCGTGTCGTCTGGCTTCACGCGATAGACGACCTTGGGCCCGTGAGCACCCGACGGGCGGGCTGCGATGCTCCAGATCAGGAGCGCGACGGCCGCAAGAGCGACGGCCCGGACAAGTGGCTTGGCGAACATGTGTTCGGTACCATAGCGAACGCCTGTTCGTGTGTCAAGGATGTGCCGGCTTCGGCTTTGCTCCCGGTTTCGGCGGCTTGCGCGGGGCCGCGTGGTGTGATGCTTTCGGCTTCGGCGGCTCGAGTGGTGCCGCCGGGTGCCAGGGAACGAGCTTCCCCTGGCAGCTGCCACCCGTCTGCGAGAGCCAACCCGAGACGACGCCCGCGGACTGCTTCGGTACCGGCCCGGTCGCCCCGACCCAGTACAGGCCGCTCTGCCAGCCCGCGAGGCTCGGCTCGTCGACGAGATGGAAGAGGTCGATCACACGCACGTTGGGATCGCAGGAGAGCAAGGCGAGCATCTCCCTGTAGTAGGTCGCCTGGTAGCCCTGGCTCGCGTCGGCACCGACCATTCCGCCGGCCGCGTTCGCGCTCACCTCGGTGCCGGTGTACCCGGGCTGGCCCGTCGCGTCGGTCTGGATTCCCATCTCGTTGAGGCTGAGCGGCAGCCCTCCCCCCGCTGCTGGCCGATCGTCCGCTGGTGCGTGCCGTTGAATCCGTCGTAGAAGGCCTGGTAGATACGCGGGAGGTTCGAGATGCTCGCGTCTCGCGGATCGGGATATCCGCTTGCGAACGGTAGAGACTGCGGCACCGGATAGGGATGGAAGTCGAGCCCGTCCATCAGCGGGGCCGTGCGGTGGGTCGCTGCCGCGAAAGACTTGAACCAGGCGCCGAGATAGCCGAGGAACTTCACCGGCGAGGTCGACGAGTTGCTCGGCGCGTTCGGCGAGTCGTTCCCGCGCGGCGAAAGCCCGACGCCCCACACGAAGTTTGCGGGGCTGACCCTCTTGAGCGCGTCATAGGTCATTGCAAGCGCGCGCCCGCAGATCGCCGCCGACTGGTTCTGCCCGGCCCTATTCCATTGCGGGTTCAGGAAGAGCGGTTGGTTGCACTCGTTCCCGACGATGAACTGGTGCACCGTCGGGAAGGTCTGCGCCACGCCGGCCGCCCACGCCGCGAACTGCTCGATCTTCGTGGTGTCGCCGCACGCGGCCGGGTTCGGCGAAGGGGCGCAGCGGAGGCCGTCGGTAAACGCCCGGGAGTGCAGCGGGTAGAGGTCGAGCTCGACGTTGACGCCCGCAGCGGCCGCCTGTGAGATCACCGAGGTCAGATAGCCGGCGAGGTCGGGATCGATCGTGGTCGGCTGCGTGTCGTCCCACCGGATCGTGAGCGCGTCCAGCTTCAGGCCGTCGGCGTGCATGGTCGGCATGAAGAACGCCGGCACCGTCGATTCGTACTTGACGTCGTCGTTGATTCCGACGATCAATGCGCCCGCGGCGGTGCAGCAGGGCACGAGTGCCGCGCAGACGCACGCAAGCGCCGCAATGACCTTCACCATTCTCTCCTTGCCTCAACTGCCCGAGGCAGTTTGTTCGCCTAACCCAACCCGACCGCATTCAACACGGGATCTGCAATCCCGGCCACCCCGAAACGTACTGGATCGCCGGCCGGAAGTCCTGTTTCTGCCTCCGCCTCCGCGACGGCGGCGCGAGCGGCTTCGTCGTCGAGATCGCGCGTGTTGAGCGCGATCGCCACCACCTTCGCGCGGCGCGGGATGAGCGTGTTCGCCTCGTAGAGCCGAACGACCGCGGCGAGCGGCGGGATCGGGAAGGACTCGTGGCCGTCGACGTAGCGCTCGCCTGCTTTGTGGCAGAGCACGAGCGCATGGGGTGCCGCTCCGTGGAGGAGGCCGAGCGTGACCCCGGAGTATGCCGGATGGAGCAGCGAGCCCTGGCCCTCCACCCAGAGGAGCTCTCCACCCCTGGCGATCCCCTCGAGCACGAGCTGCTCGGTTGCGCCCGCCAGGAAATCGGCGACCACGGCGTCGATCGAGATTCCCCAGCCCGCGATCGCGATCCCCGTCTGGCCCGTCGGGACGAACTCGCTCCTGATCCCGCGCTCGCGGGCAGCCCGGTCGAGCTCGAGCGAGACGGTCATCTTCCCGATCGCGCAGTCCGAACCGACCGTCAGCACGACCTTCTTGTCGTGCGTGAGGTTCTCACCAGTCGGCGTGTTGAGACCCGCAGGCGGTTTGCGCAGATCCCGCAGCTCCACGCCGTGCCGGGCTGCAAGCGTGCTCAGCTCGGGGTCGTCGGAGATGAACTCGTGGAGGCCGTTCTCGACCTCGAGCCCGCCCGCGATGCATTCCTTCAGCAGCTCGCGCCAGGCCGGCGGGAAGCGCCCTCCGGTCGTGGCGACGCCGACGAGCGCGGTCGTCGCGCCGAGCCGGAGGGCGTCGGTGACCGAGGCGACGATCGGAAAGCCTTCGAGGGTCTCCCCCGCCCGCACCGAATCGAGGATCCCGACGACCTGCTCGGGCCGGTACCGGAGCACCCCGCGGGCGGTCTTCCCGTGATGCGGATCGGCGGAGTACCCCTCCGCAAGGATGAGGAGCCTACGCTCGGGCAACGCCGAGGCCTGCGCTTTCCGACGGCCGCTGAATGCCGCCCGCGAACTCGACGCCGGGCCACGGATCGTGGGCAAGCAGCAGGTTCCCGTCGAGGTCGACGTGGTCGCAGAGGCTCGCGATCTGCGCCGCGGCGGAGATGCCGAGGCCGGACTCGACCATGCACCCGAGCATCACGCCGAGCCCGAGCGCGCGTGCCGCGTCGGCCATTCGCACGGCCTCCCGGATCCCGCCCGACTTCGCGAGCTTGAGGTTGATCCCGTGCGCCCGTGCGGCGCAGGGCGCGACGTCGGCGAGCGTATGGCAGTCCTCGTCCACGTAGATCGGAACGGGTGAGCGGCGCTTCAACTCGGGGCCGGCGTCGTCGCCGGCGGGAAGCGGCTGCTCGCAGTAGTCGATCGGCATCTGGGGCAGCAGCTCGAGCGCCTCGTCGAGCGTCCAGTACTCGTTCACGTCGACCTGGAGCGGCAACGTCGTCGCGCCTTTGACCGCCCGGACGCGCTCGAGATCGAGCCCGTCGCCGCCGCCGAGCTTCAGCTTGAGCCGGCTGAAGCCCCGCCGCTCCGCCGCCTCCGCCCGCCGCCCCATGTCGTCGGGATCGCCGAGCCAGACCGTCCACGAGGTCGGGGGCCCTTCGCGCCGCAGGCCGAGCAGCTTGTAGACCGGAACGCCGGCGAGCTTCCCCTGCAGATCGTGCAGCGCCGCATCGAGCGCAGCCCGCGCCGCGGCTTCATCCGGCGGCAGCCTCGTCGCAATCTCGTCCAGCGCCCACGGATCGTCGCCGAGCTCGACCGTCTCGAGCCAAGCGAGCGACGAAGCCGCGGTCTGGTCGTATCGCGCAATCGGCGCCGCCTCACCGAACCCGGTCAGCTCGCCGTGTCGAACCTCGACCTCGACGACCTCGGCGACATCCTGCGACTCGCGCGCGATCGTGAACGTCTCGGCGAGCGTCAGGACAGCGATCCGTGCGGCGACCTCCACGGGGCTACACTAGTCACCCTCCGGCGCCCGTAGCTCAGGGGATAGAGCGTTCGCCTCCGGAGCGAAAGGTCGCAGGTTCGATTCCTGCCGGGCGCATTGGACAGGTAGGCGTGTAGCGCAAACCCGCATGGTTGCTTGTGTCAGGTGTGTCGCGGATGCCGCAAAAACACGCTTGGTGCTGTCCTCGGTGCTGTCCTCGAGATTTCGCCGAGCTTGGCAACAGAGCCGGAATGACGCAACTGCGCCGACATTGAGTTCGGGAATGTCCCCCTGACGTTTGTTGCGGCAGTCGTGGTTGACGGCCTCGCCCGCTTCCCCCGGCCAGCCGGTCAGTGCTTCCGGTGGGGGAAGACCATGTTCGTAACGCGCACTCGACGGGCGCCGTCGGGCCGGTCGGCGAGGGCTCGCTTCCGATAGGGCTCGAGGACGGCGGCGAGCGCGATGGTCACCTTTCGGGCCTCCCGGACGGTCAACCAGAGGTCAGCGTTGGCGAGGGCCGCGACGTCCCGCCACTCCTGGGGTTCCTCGCGCTCGGTCGCGATGAACTCCTCCGCCACCGCCCGGCTACTGTCGATGAAAGCAAGGACCACGGCGGCTGCCGCGGCCGCCCCGGAGGGGGTGGACGGGTCGAGCTCGAACGGCGTCCGACGGTCGGTCGCCCGCCACGGCCTTTCCCGTCCGTCGCTCCGGGCGGGAGCAGGCTCGGCGAAGTCGTAGCGCTCCAACAACTTGAAGTGATATGCCGTCGCGCTCGGGCTCAACCCGGTCAGTTCGGCGCACTCGGTCGCGGTCAGCTCGTCTCCCGACGCGAGGGCGTCGATGATCGCCATCCGGGCGGGATGGGCAAGCGCTCGGATGTCCCGGGGAGCCTGCAGATACTGCGGGTTCTCGTCACGGTCCGGCCTGGTGGACCGACGGCTCCTCGTGTCCGGCCTGCGGCCTGGCCTGGCGGGACGGCAGCTGACCTTTACGGGACGATCGATCGGCAGGCATCGAGTCGAAAGCATAGTGCTTGACAGCAAGATGTTCAGTAAATACTGTTCAATATATGCTGAACATTGGGCAGGGACGCCGTGACCTGGTCATCACGCTCGTGGGGCGCATGGTGTCGACGTTCGGCGACGGGGTGGCGCTCGTCGCGCTGACGCTGCGCCTGCAGGCGGAGGGCGCCCACCCCTACAAGGTGGGCTTGCTGCTAGCCGCCGGGGTCATCCCACAGCTACTGCTCGCCCGCCCGGTCGGCCGCCTAGTCGACGCCCACGACTCCCGGCGCCTCCTGGTCGGGGGTGGCCTAGTGGAGGTGGCCGCCACGATCCCGCTGATCTTCCTCCACTCAGTCGCGCCGATTCTGCTCCTGGTCGCCGTGCTGGGCGCCGCGGCGTCGATGACCGGAGCCACCTGGTCGGCCCTCATCCCCCGAGTGGTCGGCGAGGACCACCTGGCCGAGGCGGTCTCGGCGCAACAGTCCCTGAACGTCCTCGTCCTCGTCGGCGCCCCCGCCGTCGGCGCGTTGCTGGCCGGGGCGTTCGGCTCGGGCGTGCCCATGGCCGTCGACGCCGCCACGTTCGCGGTCGTGACCATCGCCGCCGCCCTCGTCCACACCCGTCGAGTACCCGAGCAGCTTCTCAACCCCGACGGGTCGAGCCCGGTCAAGGGCGGGTGGGCCATCCTCCAGGCCGACCGGGTCCTCGCCCCCCTCCTCGCCGGCGTGGCCCTCGTCGTCCTCCTCGTCGGCATGGTCGACGTCGTGCTCGTATACCTGGTCCGCGACACGCTCCACGCCGGAGCTGTCTGGTACGGCGTGGCCGAGGCCTCCTGGCTGGCGGGCATGGTGGCAGGATCGCTCGGGGCGGGCCGCGTCGGAACCGAACGTCGACAGGTACGAGCAACGATCACCGGGGCAGCCCTCGCCTGCGCCGGGGTAACCGCTTTCGCCGTCGCGCCCGCCGCGGCGATCCTCATCCCCCTCTCCGTCCTGGGCGGTATCGGGAACGGCTACGCCGGAACCTGCCTGTCGACCTTGCTCCTAGCCCGCACCCCCGACAGCGCCCGCGGCCGGGTATCCGCCACCGCCAACGCGATCTTCGGCGGCGCCCAGGGCGCCTCACTCCTGCTCGGCGGTGCCGCCGCGGTCGTGCTCTCACCCCGAGGGATCTACGCCCTCGCCGGCCTGCTCGGCCTAGCCGCCACCGGACTCCTCGCCGTCACACACGTCTCCCGGGACTCCGAGCCCGCAGCCCCCCTCCCAACCCGTCCGCCACGAAATCGAGCCGGATCGACGGCACACGGTCTCGCCTCGAAAACGAACCACGGCGCCCTGTAACGCCGGTTCTGTTCTCGAAGAAGCGTCTTAACGACGTGCACCCTTCCCTCACCATCCGGCGATCCTAAACCAGAAAACGCGCCTTACGCCGCAGTCACGCCCAGACGACAATGAAACGATCTACTCCTCCGTTCTCCGAGCCGGTGACGGTGGGGAGAGCAGCATGATTACGTCCGAGGCGGGCGAGGCGCACCTGCGCGACCATTGGAGCGGGTGTAGGCGGGTCTGAGCGGACCCAGACGGAGCAAATGGTCGATGGCCACCACTTCGTGCCGCCGTGGGCCGTCGGCGTCCGGTCGGCGTTGAGGCCGGCCGCGATCCGGTGCAGGCTCGCACCTTTCGCTCGCTCGGTGCGGATTCGCTCGATTACCTCGGCGGAAACGAGCGGCGGACGACCCCGAGCGGGCGGCGCCGGACGAGGGTCGGCCGCTCGTCTCCGCTCGGCGAGCAGCCGCTGGAGTTCGTCGACCGGGATCAGCCTGGCGCCCCACGGCATCTCGACCGTCTCAACGTAGGGCAGGACGCGCCGGATGAAGGTCGAGCGGCTGACACCGAGCGCCTCGGCCGCCTGGCTGCGCGTATAAGCGAGCCGCTCGAAGATCGGCGCCTAGCGAGTGACCACGAGCTCCGCGGGCCCAACCAGTGACGGGGCGATACGGGGCGTCTTGGCGATTCGGGTGGCGTCGGCGCCGCTTCGTCATCCGAACACCGTACAGGAAAGATGGTCGCTTTTGCATCGATGATGCATCTGTGTCTCCCTTCCATCGTTTTTGACTTGCTGTACGCCTGGGCGTCTTCAGCGCTCGATTCCGCGGCCGCGGAATCGGTCGAGGTCGGCGAGGGTGCGGAGCTGGCGGAGAGGGGTCAGGTCTTGCTCGCGGCCGAGGGCGGCGGCCATGCGGGCGAGGTCGGCGATCGATGCGACGAGTGGTCGGAGACCTCGGCCGAGTGGCTCGCGGCTTGCGGCTCGGCGGAGGTCGTCGTAGCCGCCGCGAGTGCCGGCGGGCTCGGGGACGATCTTGACCTCGCCGCCTTGGGTTAGGAGTTCGATCGCCGGTTCGACGCGCATCGTCGCCGCGTCGAGCGCGAGCGGTTCGCCGTCGACGCGGGCGGCGCCGAGGTCGTCGAGAGCGAGGGTGAGTCGCCTGAGGTTGTCGCCGTGGAGCGAGGGCGCCAGGTCGAGTCCTCGGGTGATCTCTTCTGTGCCCTGGACGACCCGGGCGAAGGCGCCGATCAGGACGTAGGCGACGCCGCGCCCCTCGAGGGCCTCCAACGTCGCGTACGGGTCGAAGCGCTGCTGGGTCACTCGGAGCCGCCGACTGCGTCCTGGGCCTTCTGGTGCCGCTGGACCCGCCGTTCCGGGGTCAGGCGTGCGTTCTTCTGTAGGTCGACGCCGGCGGGCTCGTACGGGACGAGCTCGAGCGGGAGGTCGAACCCGCACGCGCGGACGAGCTCGATCAGCGTCTCCGCGCTCGGGGCGACGGCGCCCTGTTCCCAACGCGCGATCACCCCGCGCTTCCGGCCTGAACGCTCGGCGAGCTCCTGCTGGGTCAGGCCGGCGCGCAAGCGAGCTTCGCGGATCACATCGGCGCTCCTCACAGACCGGATTCTACGTCCGACCACCATCCGTGCTCTGTCACTGATATGATTCCTTGCTTCATCGTGCCAGGACGACGTGAGGGGAGAGCGATGGCACGCGCCCGCGCGGGAGAGACTCCCGGCCAACTGAGCCTCGATGACTGCGCGGAGACTCTCGAGGCGAGCCCCAAGCCGGTAGTAGCCGAACCTCACTCAGCGCCGGCGTGTGCAACTCCCCGGGGCCATCTTTCGGCCAAGGAGCTTCTCGAAACGCCGGGAGCGCTTCTCACGCGGACGCACCTTCGCGAACTCGGCCTCGAACGCCGCGCGGTCGACGCGGTCTTCCGCGCCCTTCCGATCGTTGCGCTGCCGGGCTACTCGCGCCCGCTGATCCGCGCCGACCAGTACCGCGAACTCGTCGAGCAGTTCACGTACCGCGACGACCGCGTCCGCCCGATGACGCAGGCATCGTGAGAGACCGTGGCTAGCGTCTGGATCAGGACTCGGCCGACGAAAGACGGCGGCAAGCGCTACCGCGTGGAGTTCCGGCTCGGAGGGCGTGAGGCGCGGATCCGCTACGGCGGCTCGTTCCCGACCAAGCGCGAGGCGACGATCCGCGCCGGGTGGATCGCGGGCGAGCTCGCCGCGCAGCGAGTCCCTGACCTCGGCATCCCCACAGAGCCGGCCGCCGCGCCGACGCTGCGCGATGCCGCGAGGCGCTGGCAGGACAGCCGCGTCGACGTTGCCGAGAACACGCGCCTTCAGCACCGGAGTGCCGTTCGGATGGTCCTCCCTATCCTCGGCGACCGTCGAGTCGACGCGATCACGCCCGCGGACGTCGCCGATCTCGTTGGCGCGCTGACCGCGAAGGGGAAGGCGCGAGAAACGGTGCGCAAGAGCCTGCTAGCCCTCGGGATGATCCTCGACCACGAAGGCATCGCGCCGAATCCGGCGCGCGACAAGGTCAAGGTGCGGCTTCCGCGCGAGGAGCGTCCCGAAATCGTGCCTCCCACTGCCGAGCACGTGCTCGCCGTTCACGAGCTGCTGCCGTCCCGATACCGGCTCCCGCTCCTGGTGCTCGACGCGACGGGCATGCGGCTCGGCGAGCTCGAGCAGCTCGTTTGGGGCGACCTCGACGAGCCGCGGCAGCGCTGGCGCGTCTCTCGTGTCGCCTCGAAGACGGGTCGGGCGCGTTGGGTCGGCGTTCCGCCCGTCCTCTTCGACGCGGTGTGCGAGCTCGTTCCGCGTGATGACCGCACTCCCGACCGGCGCGTCTTCCAGGGCTTCGGCGGCGACCGGTTCCGTACGGCGGTCACCCGCGCCTGCACCGCCGCCGGCGTCCCGGCTTTCTCGCCGCACGACCTCCGCCATCGCCGCATCTCGCTCCTCCACCTCGCCGGCGTCCCGTGGGCCCGAATCGGTGAGCACGTCGGCCAACGCAACCTCGCCGTCACCGCGAACACGTACAGCCACGTGCTCGCCGACGAGGCCGAGCTCAACTACGCCGAACTGCTCCGCGTGTGAACTGCGACACATAGTGGTGTATAGTGACGCCGTGGGAAGAACGCAGATCTACCTCGGAAACGACGAGCTCGAGCTGCTCGATCGTGTGGCCCAGGCCACCGGCGCCTCGCGGTCCGAGCTTGTGCGACGCGCTGTGCGAACCACGTTCGGACAGCCGACGAAGGCCGACAAACTGCTGGCACTCGAAGCGAGCGCCGGCTCGTGGCGCAGCCGCGCTTTCACCGGGAGCGAGTACGTGGACTCGGTGCGCGGCGATCTCAGTGAGCGTCTGAGCCGCCTCGGGCTCGAGTGAAGCTGCTCGACACGACGGTCGCAATCGACCACCTGCGAGGCGACCAAGCCGCAGTCGACCTCTTGAGGGGGCTCGTCGAGGACGACGAGACCATTGCCGCCAGTGAGGTCGTGCGGTTCGAGCTGGTCGCAGGAGTGCGAGACGACGAGCTCTCGGCGCTCGAGCGGTTCTTCTCGGCGATCGCCTGGATCCCGATCGGCGAGGACGTCGCTCGCGCGGCCGGCGAGTTGGCGCGCAAGCATCGGCGCGCTTACAGCGGGATCGACGACGCCGACTACCTCATCGCCGCGACGGCGCTACTCCTCGAGGCAGATCTGCTGACCACGAACGTGCGCCACTTCCCGATGCTCCCGGGCCTGCGGCCTCCGTACTGACGGCCTCTGCCGGAGATCAGGTCCTCAGACCTTGGATGCGGCCGGAGCGCCACGCCAGCCATAACGAGGCGAGTCCCTCAGCGACCTCGGTCGCCTCGGCGCCAATCCATCCCCGGTGAAAGACCGGGGAACCAGCTGGTCCCGTTCGTCCGTCGGCCAGACTAATCCGACGTCTTGGATAGGCGAACTGCGTCAAATCGACGCGGATCAGGTCACACGGTGCTGTCCCCGGTGCTGTCCTCGGCGTAGAAAAAGTGCCCATTTGCAGGCGTGTTCGATTCCTGCCGGGCGCACCAGATTTCAAGCCAGACTAAGCGTGTGAATCGTCCAGATCCCCAGTGTCGAATCGTCTCGGTCTCTACCTAGGTACATGGAAGGGCAGCGAGGAGCCTGTCGACCTCCTGTTCCGTGTTCGTGTGAACGATGCCTATCCGAACAGCTCCGTCTGACAGACCTAGATGCTTGAAGACTTCGACGGCGTAGAAGTCCCCGTCCCTGACCGCGAATCCCGACTCTGCCAGCCGTGTCGCCGCATCCGACGGCGTCTCGTTGCGGGGCGACAGGCAAAAGGTGGTCACCCGGCCCTCCATTGTCGCCGGACCGTGAAGCGCCCAGCTGGCCGGGAGCCCGGCGATGAACCGCCGGCCGAGGCTCGCCTCGTGCGCAGTCACGAAGTCCCAGCCCACGTCGTGAAGGTAGTCGACAGAAGCAACAAAGCCGCTCAGCAGCTCGTGCGCCAGGGTTCCAGTCTCGTACCTCTGCCCGGGAAGGTCGGCCTTCGGTCGAACTTTGTACGGCCGCCACCTCTGCGAAACCTCTCGTCGGACCCAGGCGACGCCGAGATGCGGACCGAAGAACTTGTAAGGCGAACAGAGCAGCACGTCACACCCGATGTCGGGCACGTCGATCCTTCCGTGTGCCGCGTAGTGAACGGCATCGGCCCAGGCAAGCGCGCCGACCGAGTGCGCTATCTCGACGATCTCCTTTGCGGGCGTAACGCTTCCGACCGCGTTGGAGGCCATTGGAAACGCAACGACCCGGGTGCGTGGGCCTACGAGCGAGCGCAGGTGATCGAGGTCGACGCTGCATGACGAATCGAGTTCGGCCAGCCTCACAACCACGCCCTTGTCGTGCGCGACCTCTAGCCAGGGAGAGATGTTCGCGTCGTGGTCGAGCTTCGTCGCCACGACCTCGTCGCCCTGAGCCCATTCTCGCGAGGCCGTGAGCGCAAGCGCGAAGTTGAGCGAGGTCATGTTGGCGCCGAAGATGACCTCTTCGCCTGGCACCCCGAAGAGGCTGGACGCCGCGCTCCGCGCCGAAGAAATGACATTGTCGGTCGCCTTCGAGGCCGAGAACTTGCCACCGGCGTTCGCGTTGGCGGTTCGCAGGTAGGTGGCCATTGCCTGAATCACGGAGTCCGGTACCTGAGTTCCTGCCGGACCGTCGAAGTACGCGACGGGGACCGCGAGTGACTCGAACCGGCCGCGAACTGCCTCAATCGTCACATCGGGCACTACTGCTCCCCCACTTGGAAGATCTCGAGCTGCACGCCGTCGGGGTCGGAGAAGTAAGCGAATTTGCACCCCGCGAGCGGGCCCTCCTCGATCGGGAACGGCGGCGTGTTGAACTCAATCCCCTGCGCGACGAGCTGATCGTAGGCGGCCTGGATGTCAGGCACCTGGAACGCGACATGAACGGCGCCGACGTCACAGTTCCGCCGGTCGTAGTCGCCACCGCGTGGATTCTTGTACTCGAGCAGCTCAAGAATCGTGGGGCCGAGGCGGAGAAAGGCGAACGACAGAACCGCGTCGGGAACACCGACCGCCTTCGAGAGTTCTTCGCCGCTCCCCTCGGCAACGAACTCGGGCTCGATATCGAGAATGTCCTTGTAGAACCTCAGCGAACGCTCGAGGCTTCCTACCGAGATCCCGACATGCTGGACCTGGCTGGCGGTTATCACGTTTGTCACCTCCGTCTCACCTATTCACGTTCCATAGCCGATCGACTCGCCTCGGGCTCGTGGGGCTAGTCGCGCTCTGATCCCGCCGACGGCGCCGAAGGCCGCCAGCGACGAACATCCGTGTCTTGCTCGTAGAGCTGAGGCGACGGGTAGCTGCACAGCTCGATCACGCCGCCCCAGGGCGGTACGACGTAGACCCATTTGTTTCCCTCTCCCGACTCGAGCGAAGGCAAGAGGGTCGGTCTGTCAAGGACTCGTCCGCCGGCCGCAACGACGCGCTCGCAGGCAAGGTCGATGTCGTCGACGTAGACGCCGAAATGCTGGATGCCCAGATCGCTGGGAGTCGGCGGCGGAAGGCGGGCGGGGTCGTCGTACTCGAACAGCTCGATCGATGGCCCGGCTCCCAGACGAAGGACCAATGTGCTCGTCCACCGCGCACTCCGTCGCGTGCCAAGCTTCGCCTGTTCTTCCGCGAGGACGTCCGGCTTGGATGTGTCTCGATGGGTCTCCATCTCGAAGATCGTTTGAGCCCCAAACGCCTCAGAAAAGAATCGTGCGCCCTCGGCGAGGCTTGGAACAGTCAGGCCAACGTGGTCGATCGCTCGAACGCCAGGTGTCCTCTCGTCATTCATCGTTTGGGCCCCCAATTCTGATAATTGACATTCGATGTTCGAACAATATAGGCTCGCTTTTCGACGCGTTCGCCCCTTTCGACGCGCGCGTCTTACCTGAGGTTGATGGAAACGCTGATGAGCGAGACCGGCACGCCGGTACTGAAGGACCTCTCGAGCCGCGGTGTGCGCGCGGTTCGGCTGCTCTATACGGACCTGCACGGGATCGCGCGCGGGAAGGACATCCCGATCTCGAAGTTCGAGCATCTCGCGGAGGAGGGTGTCGCGTTCTGTGCGGCGGTGATGTCGACCGATCTCAGACACACGCCGGTCGTCGGCGGCGAGGAGGGGTACGTCGACTTCTCGGTGCGCCCCGATGTCTCGACGTTCCGTGTGTTGCCGTGGCAGCCCGATGTCGCCTGGTGCATCGGCGACGCGCGGACGGCCGACGGGTCCGCGGCTGCCGGGACGTGCGCACGGGGCCTGCTCGAGCGAGTCGTCGCCCGGTACGGTGACCGCAGCCTCGCGCCGATCGTCGGCCCGGAGCTGGAGTTTTTCCTGCTCGAGCGCGACGCGGGGGCGCCGAGCGGCCTTCGCCGCTACGTGGACGAGCTCTCGCGCATCTATACCGTCGGGTCGATCTCGGACCCGCGGGGGATCGTGCTCGAGATGCTCTATCGCCTGCGAGGCGCTCGGCCTTCGCGTGTTCGCCGCGAACCACGAGTTCATGAACTCGCAGTACGAGATCAACATCGAGCACTCCGGGGCCCTCGACGCCGCCGACCGCGCGTTCCTCCTGAAGACCGCGGTCAAGGAGCTCGCGGCTCGAGAGGGCATGGTTGCGACCTTCATGGGCAAGCCGTTCAACGATCAGGGAGGGTCTGGCTTCCATCTGCACGTCTCGCTCGCAGACGGCGACGGTGGGAACGCATTCAACGGCGGTGAGGAGCTCCGCTCGCAATTCGTCGCCGGGATCATTGCCCACGGATCGGCGCTGATGGCGCTGCTCGGGCCGACAGTGAACGCCTACAAGCGGCTCGTCCCCGACAGCCTCGCGCCGACGCACGTCAACTGGGGCGTCGACAATCGCACCTCGTTTGTGCGCGTCCCGAACGAACGTGGCTCGCGCAGCCGGGTAGAGATCCGCGCCGGCGACGGCAGCGCCGCGCCGCACCTTGCGATCGCGGCCGTGCTGCTCGCAGGGCTTGACGGGATCGAGCGCGCCCTGACGCCGCCCGATCCGGTCGTCGGCGACGCCTACCGCGCCGACGAAGCCCATTCCGGATCGAAGCTTCCGGCCGATCTCGGCGCCGCGCTCGACGCTCTCGAGGCCGACGAGACGCTCTGTGCGGGCCTCGGCGAGGAGCTGGTCGAGACGTTCTTCGCGATGAAGCGGTTCGAGCTCAACAGGTTCAACCAGTGGGTTACCGACTGGGAGCTGGACGAATATGCCCGCCACCTCTGATGGATGCGCGGCGGACGCCCGTCAAGAGGGCCACGTGATCCGTCTCGGGCGGATCGATCATGTTTGTTTCTCGGTCGATAACGTGGGCGAGGCGCGTGGGCGGTGGTCGAACGAGTTCGGGTTGCTCGACCGCGGCGGCGGGGAGCGGGTCGCGCTTCTCGCGTGCGAGGACGAGCCGTACTCGCTCGAGCTCGTCGAGGGGGAGCCGGGCCATCACCACACTGCGTTCGAGCTCGAGCGCGGCTGCTCGCTCGAGGAGGCCGAGAGCGCGCTCGACGAGGCGGGTGTCGAATGGGAGCGGATCGACGGTGCCGTCTACCTGTCCGACCCCGACGGCTTTCGGATCGAGCTGAGGCCGCACCGGGAGCGCGAGCCGTGGGTGGCGCACGCGCGCCGCTCGACGGCGGTGCGACCGGGCGCCCCGCGGAGGCTCGGCCATGTCAACTGCCTTTCGTCGGACGTCGGAGCGGGGAGTCGTTTCTATGTCGATGTGTTGGGGATGCGCGTGTCCGATCGGCTCGGTTCCGAGGGTGTCTGGTTCCACGTCAACTCCGACCATCACGTGATGGCGCTGATCGGCAAGGGCGTCTCGCACTTCCACCATCTCGCGTTCGACACGGTCGACATCGGGCAGATGCGCGACATGCTCGACCGCGTCGCGCGCCACGGCCGCTGGCTCGGCTGGGGGCCGGCACGGCACGGGGTCGGCGGCAACATCGCGAGCTACGTCCGGATCGTCGAGGAGCAGTGCTTCGTCGAGCTCTACTGCGATATGGAGCAATTGCAGCAAGGGCATGTCCCGCGCGACTGGCCCGACGACCGCTTCTCGTCGAACACGTGGGGGCCGCTGCCGCCCCGCTCGTACTTCCGCTTCGACTCAACCGCGGTCGAGTGGGAACGGGACAGCCTCGAGATGCTCGGCCGGCCCCTGCCGGAGCAAGCACTGTGACCCTTCGCGGGTACACCTCGCCGCTGTCGCCCGAAGGCCGCGCCTCGCTCGTTCCGCCCCCGCCGTGGCACTACGCCGGGGATTTTCTCGTGATCGAGTTCTGGGCCGATCCGGACGCGGTGGCCGCTATCCTACCGACGGGCCTGGCGCCGCACCCGGATCCGGGACGCTCGGCCGCTGTCTTCGCCGACTGGCAGTCCTGTTCGGACGGCGGGGCTGAGCTGGTCGACCCCTCGCGCTCGCATTACCGCGAGTTCTTTGTCGTCTGCAACGCGCTCCACGGTGACGAGGAGGTGACGACGTGCCCTTACATCTGGGTCGACCGCGACTTCGCGCTCGCACGTGGGTGGATCCAGGGCTTCCCGAAGAAGCTCGGCTCGATCTGGATCACGCGCCGGTTCGGGCTCGACAACGCGGCTGATCCCGGGTTACGGCCGGGCGCCGTCTACGGCGGCACGTGCTCGGCGGGCGAGCGGCGGCTGGCCGAGGGAACGGTCGCGCTGGAGCGCGTTTCAGAAGAAGGCCCGACGCACAATGCCCCGCCGTTGCTCAACGTCCGCCACTTCGCACGTCTCGAAGCCGGACGCCACGATCAGCCGGCGGTCCACGAGCTCGTCCGGGCCCGCAGCCGCGACCGCGTCAGCTCGGAGACCTGGGAGGGATCGGCGACCCTGTCGTTGTTCGAGGCGCCGGCCGAGGAGCTGGCCGCGCTCGCACCGGTGCGCGTCGGCAAGGGCTTCCGGTTCAGCTTCGGGTACACGGTGGACGATCTCGAGACCGTGGCGCAGCTGTGACGACCGTCGCCGGGGTCGATGTCTCGGCCGACCACTTCATCGGGGGTGGCCGCGTCTCGAGCGCGGACCGGTTTCTCGACGTCTCACCGATCGACGAGGCGCCGCTGGCCGAGATCGCGCGCGGCGGCTCGCTGGAGGCCGCGCTTGCGGTCGAGGCCGCCGAGGGCGCGTTCCCGGCCTGGGCCGCCCTGGGCCCTACCGGCCGCGCAGAGCCGCTGCGGCGCCTGGCCGACCTGATCGACGCAAACGTTGACCGGATCGCCGAGGTCGAGTGCCTCGACATGGCGATGCTCCTGCGGTCGCTGCGCGCCCGCGTGATCGCCCGCGGTGCCCGCAACTTCCGTGCGTACGCCGATCTCGCCGCCGCCCACGAAGAGCGCGCCTGGTCGTCGAACGGCACCGCGAACCGCGTCGTCCGGCGCCCCAGCGGCCCGGTCGTCGTGATCACGCCGTGGAACGCGCCCTTCATGCTCTCGACCTGGAAGACCGCGCCTGCGCTCGCGGCCGGCTGCACCGTCATCCTGAAGCCTGCGGAGTGGTCGCCGCTGTCAGCGTCGCTGCTTGCGGATCTGGCAGACGAGGCCGAGCTGCCGTCCGGCGTCTTCAACGTCGTCCAGGGGATCGGCGAAGAGGTCGGCGCCGCACTCGTGGCGGACCCGCGAGTCCGGCGGATCTCGCTCACCGGCTCGCCCGAGACCGGACGCCTGATCGCCCTGGCGGCGGCCGGCAACCTTGTCCCGTTCACGGCCGAGCTCGGCGGAAAGGGACCGCTGGTCGTCTTCGCCGACGCCGACATCGAGGCCGCCGCCCGAACCGCCGCGGGCCAGTACGACGACGCCGGCCAGGTCTGCCTGGCGGGAACGCGGCTGCTGGTGGAAGAACCCGTCGCTCCCCGGTTCGAGGAGCTCTTCACCCGCTTCACCGCCGAGCACGTCCTCGGCGACCCACGCGACGACGCAACCACGGTCTCGCCTCTGATCCACCGCGAGCACTTCGAGCGGGTCGCCGGCTTCGTCGAGCGCGCCCGCGAGGCCGGAGACGAGATCGTCTTCGGCGGCCGGCCCTCGGAGCTCGGCGGGCTCTGGTACGAACCGACCCTCGTGCGGCCGAGGTCGAAAGACAGCGAGATCGTCCAGCGCGAGGTCTTCGGCCCCGTCTTGACGATGCAGACGTTTCACGACGAGGACGAAGCCGTGGCACTCGCGAACTCGACCCGCTACGGCCTCTCCGCGGTCGTGTTCACGGGCTCGACCGAGCGCGCCGACCACGTCGGCCGTGCGATGCGCGCCGGCACCGTCTGGGTGAACGCATTCCTCGTCCGCGACCTCACCGCACCCTTCGGCGGCATCGGGATCTCCGGCATCGGCCGCGAAGGCGGAGACCACGCACTCGATTTCTACTCCGACCTCGAAACACTCCAGATCCGGGTGGGCTCGACTCAGTGACTCCGTCTGCCGTTTAGGCAGGTGCGTTCGAGGTTTTAGCGGAGTGTGGCCGCAACATGCCCCAAACAATCGGCACGCACAGTAGAAGCAAGCTCCCCGCCACGAAGAAGATGGATCGCAGAGAGACCATGTGAGCGAGGATTCCGAAAGTCAGCGCGCCGACAGTCTCCCCCAGCGCTCCCGCTGCAGCGTAGGAGCCGATCGCCGCCCCGCGCCGTGTGTGTGGTGCGTTGTCGGCAACGATCACCTGCCCTGCCGTCATGAAGACCCCGAACGCAAATCCATCCGCGACGGCGGCGATGTAGAGCGGGGTTGGATTGTGCGACAGAGCAATCGCAAGCGCGGCACCTGCGTCAAGCGTGAGCGCGAAGAGGACGAGCGTCGAATTGGCTATGCGCCCGTTGACCAGCCCGGCGGGAATCCGAACGATGACCGAAACCATCGATCGCAGTGCGTAAAGCGTGCCGATCCCCAGCGTGCTCAGGCCGAGTTGAACGCCGTACAGGGAGAGAAAAGGAAGAACTGCCCCGTTTGCCATGAGCAACATAAAAAGGTTGGAGACGTTGGCCCCGAGGATCGGTCCGCGAAGGAATGGGCGGATCGCGAGCACTCGTTCTCGTGGTCGGGCGGTGGCATTTCGCGGGTGTTCGAGACCTAACCCACCGCCGATCGCGGCGAGAAACCCGATTACTGCGCAGACGGTGTAGACGGTGCGGAATCCGTAAGCGCTCGCGATCCAGCTGCCGACAAGCGGGCCGACTGCAAAGCCCAGCCCTTGCGCCGACACATAGATCCCGATGGCCACAGAGCGGCGCGCCGGCGTGACGACGTCAGCGAGGTACGCAAGCCCGACTGGAAACGTTGCAAGGAGAGCGACTCCGTAGACGATCCGGGGCATGATTAGGAGCAGCGGTTCGGATTGAAATGCGAAGAGCAAGCAGGCCGCGCTGAACAATGCTGAGCCGGTAACGAAGGTTGTCTTTCGGCCGAGGCGATCTGAAAGCGATCCGATCGGGAACGCTCCCAACACCTGCGTGATGCTCACCGTTGCAGCAAGCAGCCCAACGAGAATCAGCGTCCCCCCCAGGTCGGTGACGAAGAGGGAGAACGTCGGTGTGACCATGCCGACGAGGGTGTCGAGCGCGAACGCAAGAATTGAGAGCGTCATGACCACGCGCCGACCGGAGTGTGGCGCGGGGTTGTGGACGGGAATCAATCGAGATTGATCCAGACGGTCTTGGTCTCGAGATAGAGCTCGAGAGCTTCGCGACCGTGCTCGCGTCCAAAGCCGCTCGCCTTGAAGCCGCCGAACGGCGCGGCTGCGTCCTGCGGACCGTAGTCGTTGACCCAGACCGTTCCAACACGAACTTGCTCGGCGAATCGATGTGCACGCGCGAGGTCGGTGGTCCAGACGGCTCCGGCAAGACCATAACGGCTGTCGTTTGCGAGTCTGATCGCCTCTTCCTCGGATGCGAAGGGGATGACTGTGACGACGGGACCGAAGATCTCCTCCTGCGCGACCCGTCGTTCGTTGCGGCCTTCGGTGAGGACGGTTGGCTCGAGGAAGAACCCTCGGTCCATGCGGGCCGGGCGCGCCCCGCCCGCAGCTACGCGGGCTCCTTCGTTGCGTGCGAGCTCGACATAGCCCTCGACGCGGGATCGATGCTCTTCGCTTATCAGGGGGCCGAGTTGCGTGCTGGTGTCAAATGGATCACCGACACGTATCCGGCGGGCGGTTCCGACGACTCGCTCGACGACGTCGTCCAAGATCGACGCATCAACAAGCAGCCTGGAGGCGGCCGTGCAGTCTTGGCCAGTGTTGTAGAAGACTCCCCAGGCCGAGCACTCGGCAGCACGATCGAGGTCTGCGTCTGCGAACACGACGCTGGGCGACTTTCCCCCAAGCTCGAGCGACACGCGCTTGAACGTCGGTGCGGCTTCAGTGACGATTCTCATGCCGACATCGCTCGATCCGGTGAAGGAGATCTTGTTCACGCCGGGGTGGCGTACAAGGGCAGCGCCTGTCGTTTCGCCTCGGCCCGTGAGGACGTTGAAGACGCCCGGCGGGAAGCCGACCTCGAGGGCAAGCTCGCCGAGTCGAAGCGCGGTCAACGGTGTTTCTTCCGACGGCTTGAGGATCACCGTGTTTCCCGCGGCCAGCGCCGGGGCGAGCTTCCAAGCAGCGAGAAGGAGCGGGTAGTTCCATGGCACGATGAGGCCGCAGACGCCGACCGGCTCGCGTCGGGTGTAGATGAGCTGGTTTCCTGCGGATGACGGGACGGTCGCGCCTTCGATTTTTGTCACCCATCCGGCGAAGTACCGAAGGTGATCGGCCGTGTGAGGGATATCGACGCCTCTCGTCTCGTTGAGGGGTTTCCCGGTGTCGAGCGACTCGATCTGTGCGAACTCCTCGCCGTGCTCTTCGAGTGCATCCGCAAGCTTCGTCAGGAGGTGAGCTCGCTCACGAGGCCGGAGCCGGCTCCACGTCGAATGTTCCAGGGCTGAGCGCGCTGTCCCAACTGCCCGGTCGACGCTTTCCCCATCCGCCTCTTGGAAAGCAACCAGGGTGGCGCCGGTCGACGGATTGATCGAAACGAGCGACCCGCCGTCCATCGCGTCGGTCCAACCGGGACCGATTAGGAGTTGTCGACGAACGGAGACGAAGCGGTTGACGGAAGGAAGGACAGAGATCGAGCTGTCTTTGTCGGTCACACGAACATGAACTCGTCGACGATGAGTCGTTGGCATCGACTGGTGTGGGCCTCGAAATCGTCGTGCGCTGCGCGGTTCTCCTTGCTGTAGACCTCGTTGAACGCTGCGGCCGTCGGGAACCACTCTTCGGCGATGCCGTCCCATTCGCACTCCTCGGCGGGCTGAGCAGCGAGGTTGTCTTCCGTACGAACGTTGACCAGATAGCGAACAAGGTTCGGCACTTGCTCGTCGCGGATGTCGGGCGCCTGCCTTTCGGTCCACCAGGTACGGAACTCGTCCATCGTGAGATGGTCGGCTCGCTTCACGAGCCACATGACTTTGATCATGCGTGCCTCCTACACTCGCTAGGTTGGGATTGCCGGGGTCTACGGCTCAGGCCGCCAGCGCCTGAGGGGTGTTTGGTCCTCGTACGGCTGGCGCGACGGGAAGGCGACGAGCTCGATCAGGCTCCCCCACGGTGCAATGGTGTAGAGCCACTTGTTGCCGTCACCGGACTCGATACCCGGCAGCAGGGATGGGCCGGCCAGCGATCGCCCTCCGGCATCGATGACTCGTTGCCGAGCGGCGTCGATGTCGTCGACGTAGACGGCGAAATGCTGAATGCCGAAGTCGCTTGCGATTGCGGGATCGCGTTGAACTTCATCGGAGTACTCGAAGAGTTCAATGCTTGGTCCCTCCCCCAGCCGCAGCATCCTGCTGGAGAGCCATTTCGCACCGGGCCGAATGCCCAGGGTCGACTGCGAATCGAGGTCGGAGTTCACTTCTTGCGCGCCGGGGTTCGGCTTCATGTCGTACAGCACCTCGGCTCCGAACGCCGCCTCGAGAAAAGCCGAGGCCTCCTCAATGTTGGGAACCGTGATTCCGATGTGCTCGATGGCGCGGACAACGCCTTGGCGATTCGATCCCATGGTCACTCTCCGTGGTCGGGGTTCACGTCAGCCAGCCTCCGTCGACAACCAGGGTGTGGCCGGTCACATATGACGCCTGTTCTGAGGACAGGAATTGGACGGCGTCGGCGATCTCACTCGGCTCGGCGAGACGGCCGAACGGAATCCGGTCGGCGATCAGTCTCTCCTGGGCTTCCGGGGTCATGATCGACCGAACGAGGTCGGTCCCAACGGTGCCGGGTGCGACCGCGTTCACACGTACGCCGCTCGCGGCGACCTCGCGGGCTGCCGAGACGGTCAACATCCGGACTGCCGCCTTCGAGGCGTCGTAGATCGCCATCGGCTTGGTCGAGGAGGTGAAGCCGGAGGTCGAGCTTACGGCGACGATTGAGCCCCGGCCGCGAGGGACCATCTTCCGGAGGGCGACCTGCATCACGAAGAAGACACCCTTTACGTTCACGTCCATCAGCCGGTCGTACTCCTCTTCGCTGGTTTCCGCGAATGTCGTGATGAAGCCGATGCCGGCGTTGCAGACGACGGTCGTCAGCGGGCTTTCCGCGTCTACGGTGTCGAGGACCTCCGAGATCTGACGCGTGTCAGTTACGTCGAGCTCGACTGGGTATACGTCGAGGCCGTCCGCCCGCAGCTCAGCCGCCGTCGACTCGGCGCCTTCGAGATTGACGTCTGCGATTGTGACGCGGTCGCCGCGCTTGCCGAGAGTCTCGGCGATCGCCCGGCCAATGCCTTGAGCGCCGCCGGTAACGAGGCTGGCGCTCACGTGAGAGGCTCCACCCGGTCACCGAGCTTCACGACGCCCGGCTTCTCAACGGTTGCGTAGACGCCGAAGACGATTCCGGCTTCCGTCTGCCCTCGGTATTTCTTGATCATGCGCAGCGTGTCGAGGTTGCGGACACCGGTCTGCGGATCGCGGGTCACGACGTCGCAGCGCGGAACCGGCCCGCCGAGTTGGCTTCCGACACGAACGATCGCATCGCCAATCGCGACACGCTCCCAGGTGTCCTCCTCGTGCGGTTCACAGCCGTCTACGCGGAAGAGCATCCGGAAGCGGCGTTGGTCGACCGGGACGCCGGTCTCCCGGCTCAGCCGCTCGACCGAGGCTGTCGAGACAATCGTCGCTGGCGTCACGTCGTAGGCCGCGCCGTTCTCGGCCCTGATCAGCCGCACCCGGGTGCCGACGTAGCTCGAAATTGCATCGGCGAATGGTCCGACCACCTCGTGCCCGGCCACGGTGCGGAAGCCGTAGAAGTCGGTCGCGACGGGTTTCCCGAGCACCACCTCGTCGGAGATGATCGTGCCGCCGGGGAAGCGGAGCGTGAGCCGATTGCCGTCTACGTCGGGCTGGATTTGCACCAGCGGGCCGAAGCGAACGATGACGAACAAGCGCCCCCCCTCGTCAACGAGGAAAAACTCGTGGTCGCCGGGAACATAAGTGCTCTTCAGCTCGACTTCGTGAGGATGTACGAGTCCGAACGACTTGACCGGTGCCGTCGTAATCTCGCTGATCGTCTTGGCGGGCGCGGTCTCCGTCCGGACGCTCATCGGACGCTGGGGCCAATCGGGAGCATGTGACCTGCGATTCCCGACGCGAGTTCGCTGGCGAGAAAGACGGCACCGTTCGCGATCTCCTCGATCGTCGCAATCCGGCCAAGCGCCGTCGTCTGCCCGTCACGGACAAGCGACTCCTCGACCGCCAGGCCGCCCTCTCGTTCCCGTCGCCGGAGTCGCGACACGTACGCCCCCGTGGCGATCGAGCCGGGCGCGATCGCGTTCACGCGAATGCCTTGCGGGCCGAGCTCCAGCGCAACGGAGCGCAGGAGACCGAGCACCGCGTGCTTGCTCGCCGTGTAGCTCGCGAGGTTTGGGTTCCCGCGCCAGGAGTTCTGTGATGCGATCACGATCATCGAACCGTTCGGGCCCATCCTCGGCAATGCCTCCTGCATGCAGCGCATAACGCCTCGCGCGTTCACCGCGAAGACCTGGTCCCACTCCGCGGGATCGAGGGCGGCGATCCCCGTCCACAGGGGCACGATGCCGGCGACGGCCGCGAGTATGTCGATCGAGTCTAGGAACGAGCGTACCTTTGCGAAGGCATCCGAAATCGAGGCGTCGTCCCTCAGGTCGACAGGCACCTCCTGCCAGCCGTCGGGGGGCGACTGGCGACCGAGCCCCTCCGGAAGGTCGAGAACGACACCCTTCGCCACTCCCTGAGCGGCAAATGCCTCGACGATTCCGGCGCCCATTCCGTTCGCACCGCCCGTGACGACTGCGGTCTTCCCGGTAAGCAGCGCCCCGGCCCTCACGTCACAAGCACCTCTCTCTCCCGCGTGAGCGGCGCGTCGGCAAGGGCCTGCAAACGACGGCGCTTGCGCCGGGTTAGAAGCAGCGCAATCCGCCCACTCGGCTGACCGCCGATCGTGCGCTCCGCGATCCGGGCGACGAAGTCGATCGCAAAGGCGATGACGACGTACATGACGCCCGCAGCGGTGTAGAAGACGAACGGCTCGAACGTGGCTGCAACGGCGTTTTCAGACACATAGACGATTTCCCCGAGGCCGATCACCATGAACACGGAGGTGTCCTTCACCATCCCGATCAGCGAGCTGCCGATATTGGGAATCGCTATTCGGGCCGCTTGCGGCACGATGACCGTAAAGAAGACGGACGACCGCTTCATACCCAAAGCTAGCCCTGCTTCCCGCTGGCCCTTTTGCACCGCGAGGAGCGCTGCCCTGAAGATCTCGGCAAGAAACGCGGAGTAGAGCAGTACTAGTGCGATCACGCACGATTGGAACACGCTCAGGGTAATGCCGAGCGCGAGAGACCACCCGAAGTACACCCAGATGATTGAGACAAGCGCGGGGATGCCGCGGAAGACGTTGATGTAGAGGGTCGCGGGCCAGCACCACGGCGGCTTGGCCATCCGCAGGACGGCAAACGCGAGGCCAACGACCATCGAGATAACCAGAGCGACGACCGCCACCTTCAACGCAGTCTCGAGTCCGTGGAGAAGCGCCCAGCGGTAGACCCAGAGCAGATGCCAGTTGTAGATAGTGCTAGCGATGGTCATAGCACCGCCCCCAGGAAGCTTCGAGTCCGCTCGTTCGTGCACGAGTCGTAGATCTCGCGCGACCCGGACTCGACGATCAAGCCCTCGTCCATGAAGATGTTCTGATCGCCGATCTCGCGGGCGAAGTTCACCTCGTGGGTGACGATTACCATCGTCATTCCCGTCTCGGCGAGCTTCCTCATTGCGCCCAGCACCTCGCCCACTAGCTCCGCGTCGAGCGCCGAAGTCGGCTCGTCAAAGAGCATCACCGCGGGATCGAGGCTGAGCGCCCGCGCGATCGCGACTCGCTGCTGCTGCCCCCCGGAGAGCTGGGAAGGGTAATGGGCGGCCCAGGGGCGCAGCCCAACCATCTCAAGGTATTCCGCGGCGAGCCGCTCGGCTTGCCGCCGCTTCATCTTCTTGACTTGGCGGAGCGGCAGGGCGATGTTCTCGACCGCGGTCAGGTGCGGGAAGAGATTGAAGTGCTGAAATACCATCCCGACTGCCCGCCGCAAGTCGAGTGGCGAGCTGCGCGTGGCGCCGCGTTCACGGCCCGCGGGGCCGTACTCGGTGCCCAGCACCTTCACCGAGCCAGCGTTCGGCATCTCGAGCATGTTGATCGTCCGCAGGAGCGTGGACTTGCCTGAGCCGGATGGACCGAAGATCACGACGTGCTCTCCGTGTCGAATCGTGAGGTCAATCCCGCAAAGAACCTCCTTGTCTCCAAATGACTTGCGGATCCCGGTCAGTTGCACCGCCGGGGCGCCAGAAGCGACCCCGGCGGTGCTGGAGATATCGATCTGCTGATTCAGCGTGACCTCTCCTGACATGTTGGGCGTGTTTCCTACCTTTCTCGCCGTGAGCAAATCATGCCGAACCGTTGACGCAGTCGATCTCCTCCGGTCTTAACACTTGTTCTCAGGAATGCCCTAGCACCCCGGGATCGCCGGCATCGTCGTGCCGAGGAATTGCTTGTAGACCTTCGGAATGAAGCCGTTGTGCATGTTGGTGCAGATCCACGTGCCGAGATACTTATCGAGGGCCGTGTTGCCCTTCTGAGTCGCCCAGGCGCCAAAGTAGGCGGGGAGGACGCTGTTCGGGAACGCGAGCGCCTTCAGCTCGTTCGGGTTCGACGCTTGGAAGTTGGTGAGCAACGGAACCTCGACGACGCTCGCCTGGGCACGGCCGGTTGCGACCTCGAGGAGCGCGCCGTTGTTGTCCGGGAATCCCTTGAACGTGGCCTTCGGGAAGCTCTTCTGGACTGCGAACTGGTCAACCGATCCCTGCTCCCCGGTGATCGTCATCGACGGGTCGTTCCAGGCTGCGACCGTGGCTGGCGTCGTAGACTTTGTCGGGACGGCGAGGACGATCTGGTTCGGGAAGTAGTAGCGAGAAAACGACACCACCTGCCGCCTCTGAGGCGTGTTGCTCAGGTCGTCCGAGGCGATGTCGAACTTCTTGGACTGGAGCCCTGGGATCAGACCGGCGAAGGTCAGGTTCTTCACTGCCAGCTTCAGGCCCATGTCGTGAGCGAGCTTGACGAGGAGGGTGTAGTCGAACCCTGCAGGCTTGCCGCTCGGGGTGAGATAGAACTGCGGCTTCTGCACGAGGTCCATGCCCACGGTCAGCTCGGTGGGATTGATCAGGTTGTAGGGATTGGCGAGTGCGCTCCTGCGCTGCGCGCCCTGCGATGCCGTAACGAACACGGCCATCGCCACGAGCGCAACGACGGCGGCGGTTACGACCCCGAACCGCAGCGGCCGAGGCCGATTCCGTGAGGTCAACATATCCTTCGATCCCTCCTTGTTAGTGGTACTTCCGGGGTTGGGGGCGACGGGCGTCCTCGAAATGGGAGTTACCGGTCCTATTAGACGAGTGCTGCGCGGCCCGGATAGCGGGCGAGCAAGGCCAGGACGAGCACCGACCGGAATCCCCGCGGGTCAAGCTGCTCTCCTCAGTGCTTCCCAACCGCGAACGACGTCGCTTTCTGTCGTGCGTTCGTTGCCGATCGCCAGACGGAGCACGAAGCGTCCGTCGAGCTTCGTGTGCGAGAGAAAGATCTCACCGTCGGCATTCACGCGCTCCATCAGTGCCTCGTTCGCGTGATCGCTGTCATCACGCCTGAAGCAGACGACAGAGAAGTGCCGCGGCGCGACGACTTGCCAGCCCTCCTCGGCCTTCACCCACGACTCGAACAGGGCCGCCAAACGGATCCCTTCGCGCACTCGACTCCGGAGGCCGTCCGCCCCGTAGCAGCTGATCACCGCCCACAAGGGCAACGCTCGGAAACGTCGACCGAGCTCTGGCCCGTACTCGCTGAAGCTCGCAACGTCGTCCGGCGTCCGAAGATACTCGGGCACCAGGCTGAACGTATCGCGGAACACCTCGGGCCGCCGGGTCCAAAGTGCTGAGCAGCCTTGTGGGACAAACAGCCATTTGTGCGGGTTGATAACAAGCGAGTCAGCGCGGTCCACGCCCTCGAAGGCCCATCGCAGCTCTTCGCAGATCATCGCCGAGCCGGCGTACGCCGCATCGACGTGAAGCCAAACGTCCGCACCCTCGCATGCCTCGGCGATTGCGGCCACCGGATCAACGGAGGTGCAGGAGGTTGTCCCGACAGTGGCTACGACGGCGCATGCGCCGGAGAGATCTAGAGCGTCTGGTCGAAGGCGATACTCTTCGTCGGCCGGCGTCTTTCGCACCTCGAGCTCCAGGAGCCGGCAAGCCTTCTCGACCGAGGAATGAGCGTGCTCAGAGCACACAACGACTCTGTGCCCAGGCTTGGCCTGTCGGGCGGCTGCAAGGGCCGCGAGGGTGGAGATCGATGCCCCTTCCTCGAGGTGTCCGTGAAGGCCAGTCGGTAGCGCGAGCAGCTGAGCGAGCCAGTCGAGCACCGTTTCCTCGAGCTCCTGCAGCGCAGGAGACGCGCGCCAGAGAATCCCGACGTTGTTGAGACCCGCGATCAGCATGTTCGCGAGCACACCCGGTGCCGAACCGGTCGTCGAGAAGTACGCGAAGAAGCGAGGACTCTGCCAGTGGGTGAGCCCTGGGAAAAGGACGCGGTCAAACTCGCCGAGCAGGTCGCGAAAGGACTCTCCCGACTCCGGTGGCGATGTCGGGAGCGCGGCGCGCACCTGGCCAGGGGTCATGCGCGAAAGCACCGGTGCGTCTCCCAGACGCCGCTCGTACCCGGCGAGCCAGTCGACGGTCGCGTATCCATCCTCGACGAAGCTCACTGGGCCTGCCCGCTCTGAACGAGCGCCTCCGCTTGGTCTTCCGCGATGGCGAGCGCGACATGGACGGCGTCGGGAGAAACCTCCATCTGGACTCCGAGAGATGTCAGGTCAACATCCCAATCGGCGACGGTATTCGAGAGCCGACCGAGTCCCGAAATCTCGATCTCGACGACGTCGCCGACCTTCATCGGGCGGGAGTTCGCTGGCGTCCCGGTCAGGAGCACGTCCCCCGGCTCCAGCGTGATCAGGCGCGACAGATCCGCAAGCTGGTACGCGACGGGGAACAGCAGATCATCTGCGGTCGTCTCCTGGACGACCTCGCCGTTCACGCGTGTTCTCAGCGTGAAGCGAGCTGGATCGAAGCTTTCCACCGGAACGACTGCCGGGCCAAGGGGGAGAAACCCATCTTGACCTTTGACTCGGAGCATCGACCCTCGATCGGAGTGACGAAAATCATGCATCCCGACATCGTTGGCACAGGTGTAGCCGCCCACATAGTCCAGCGCCTCGGATATGGGAACGGCCTTCATCCGACGACCGATGATGACCGCGAGCTCGCCCTCATAGTTCAGGAACCGCGCCCCCCGCGCCTTCGGTATCGGTTCGCGGTGGCCGCTCAACGATGTCGGAGGCTTGAGAAAGTAGGACGGTACTTCTGGAACTCGCGCGGCGTATTCCTCGATCCGGCTTCGGTAAGAAAGGTGAACACCGACGATCTTCCCGGGCTCGACTGGGGCGAGATAACGGGCGTCGCTCTCGGGAATCTCACCCCCATCGTCGAGAACGATCAGGTCCTTCTCAAGCCGCCCCCAAAGAGCTACGCCGCCCATCTCGATCCGAACACGCGAACAGGATGCTGCCTGCGTTCCGCTACGCCCCCCGTCCAGCTCAATCACAATCTCAGGCACGATTCGCGCGACCCTAAATCATCGAACATCGAATGTCAAACGTCTCTCCTCGGCTAAGCTGCGCGCGTGGCCGTTCAGCCGATCCTCGCCGGCTCAGTTGTCGACAGCGCGTACGAGCGGATCAGGGCAATGATCGTCGAGGGAGAGATTCCCGCTGACAGGCGCCTCAACCAGGGGGAACTGGCAGATGCGTTCGGCATCTCACGGACGTCGGTTCGCGAGGCGCTCCACAGACTCGTCGGCGACAGCCTGGTCGAGTTTCAGACGAACCGCGGTTTCTTCGCTGCGGCTCCGCTGGAGCTCGATGCGGTGATCAGCCGCCTCGAGACACGGCTCGTGCTCGAGCCCGGAATCGCCCGCCTCGCCACCCACCGGCGGACTGACGAGGAGATCCAGGCTCTTCATCGCTTGATTCACGGCGAGCAACGAGCACGGTCACCACGCGCCGCGCACGATCTCAGCCGTGAGTTTCACGCCACGCTGGCACGAGCAACCAAGAACAGCGAACTCGCTCGCGCCTTCGATGTGCTTTGGACCCCTGACGTTGGCCGACAACTGCTAGGCCGCCGTCTTGAGTCGCCGACCTGGCAAGCCGAGGACGTTTCGGAGCACGAGGCGATTGCGGAGGCTGTCGAGAAAGGCGAAGCCGAGCTTGCCGCCCGTCTTATGTACGAGCATGTGGAGTCGGCGTACGCACACTGGATGGCAGAGCTCGCCGAGACCGAGCCATCCCACCCGATGACACGTGTGACATCCGGCTGATGCAGATCGGGGTCGTCTTTCCGCAGACCGACATCGGGTCTGACGTCGGCGCCATCCGTTCGTATGCGGAGACCGTCGAGGCGCTCGGCTACCGACACTTCATCATCTACGACCACGTCGTCGGCGCAGATCCATCCGTGCATGCCGGCTGGGACGGCCCCTACGACCTGTCAGATGCATTCCACGAGCCCTTTGTGCTCTACGGATTCCTCGCAGGCGTCTGCTCACTCGAGCTGATGACCTCGATCATCGTGCTGCCTCCCCGACAAACGGTGCTTGTCGCCAAGCAGGCAGCCGAGATCGATCTCCTCACACGAGGTCGACTCCGCCTCGGAGTAGGGCTCGGCTGGAACAAGGTCGAATACGAGGCGCTTGGCGTCGACTACAAGGTCCGCGGACGCCGGATCGAAGAGCAGATCACTCTCATGCGGCGTCTCTGGACGGAACCGTCAGTGACTTTTCACGGAACGTATGAGTCGGTCACCGGCGCAGGGCTGAACCCGCGACCTATTCAACAACCCATCCCGATCTGGTACGGCGGCGAATCCGCCGTTGCCTACCGCCGAGCCGGCCGAATCGCCGATGGCTGGATCCCCGACAACATGCTTCCAGGCGACCGGTTGGACGAAGCGAAGGCGATTGTCGAGCAGGCAGCGCGCCAGGCAGGAAGGGACCCAGGTTCAGTCGGAATGCAGGGCCGAATCAAGTGGGGGAAGGACGGCGCCCGATTTAGTCTTGACCGTGTGGTGGAACTCGCGGATGCATGGCGAGCTTCGGGCGCGACCCACGTCGCGATCAACACGATGTATGCCGATCTCACGTCGATGAGCGAGCATCTCAGCGTGCTGACCAATGTCGCCGAGGCTCTCGGGCTTCAGTCGTAGCTCCCTCGTCTAATGGCAAGGCGGCCGGCTAGTCAAGCGCCCTCGCCACCTCACCGAGAACCGCCACCATCTCCACGTCTTCGTGGACGAGGTGTTGAATCATCACCCGCGACACCCCAATCCGCTCATAGCTGCGAAGAAATTCGGCAACCTGACCGACGGTTCCGGCAAACGGAGGCTGCTGCGCATCGCCGACCAGCTCCGTCCAGGCGGCCAGACGGTCGTTGACTTCGGCATTGTCCCTACCGACGACACACGAGATCATCATCGAAAGCCTGACTGGCTTCCGGCCCGCCCTTCTGGCAGCATCATCCAAAACGGCCCGCCCGCGCTCGGCCTGCTCCAGAGACGGAAACACCAGGTTGTATTCATCCGCAAACCGCGCAGCTGCGCGAACGGTCCGCGGCTTTGCCTTGCCACCGACGATGATCGGCGGCCCCGGCTGCTGGATCGGCCTTGGCCACACATCAGCTGCGCCATTCCATTGTCGACGAACCTCCTCCAACTGCCGGTCAAGCAGGTCGACACGCTCACGAGTCGACAGGAACGGGAACCCATATGTCGCATGCTCGGCCTCATACCAACCTGCACCGATCCCAAGCTCGGCCCGCCCGTTTGAAACGTGGTCGACGGTCACGACCGACTTTGCAAGGACGGAAACCGGTCGGAATGTCACTGGCGACACCAGCGTTCCCAGCCGTATGCGCTCCGTCCGAGCCGCGATCGCTGCCAGTGTCGACCACGCATCGAGCGAGCCGGCCGGCTCCGGTCGAACGATCGATCGGTAGTGATCGGAGCGGAACAGCCCGTCGAGCCCAGCTGACTCAGCCGCACCTGCGAGAACAAGCCACTGGTTCCAGGTGATCCCTTCCTGTCCCTCGAGCATAAGGCAGATGCGCACGCCGCCATTCAAGCGATTCGTGTCGCTCGCTGCCTCACCCACCATCGCCCGTGCGTTATCTGGCGATGTCAACAGAATGTCAACCAGCGGTCGAAACTGACCGCAACTTCCACGGCAGCCGATAGTGGCGAACGCCGCGATTCGCGCCAGATCGCAACGAGCCGCAACCTGAACGGGGCCGCCTCCGGAGCGAAAGGTCGCAGGTTCGATTCCTGCCGGGCGCATTCGAAGGGTAGCGTGTCGCGCAAACCCGCATGGTTCCGTCGAGTCAGGTGTGACGGCGATACGCGAAAACACACTCGGTGCCGTCCTCGGTGCCGGCCTCGTGATCTCGCCCTCTGTGGCAACGTCTCAGGGATAGCGGACGAGATTGATCCGATGCCCGATGGTCGACAGGCCCGCCGATATTGAGTTAGCCAGGACACCCATCTCGCTGCGCCTTCCGATGTCCCCTCGGCCGGCGCTGCGGTTTGCAGATCAACGCGGTAGCTCTCTCGCCCCGGAAGACACTCGCTCATACGCTGGTGACGGCGAAGAGGTTCCGCTCGCCGACACCCTTCAGTTCCTGGATGCCGCGATCGTCGAACGCGATGCCGGAGCCGGAGACGAGGTCGCGGACGGTGGCCGAGACGAGCACCTCGCCGGGACGGGCGAGCGCAGCGATGCGTGCGCCCGTGTGAACGGCAATGCCAGCAAGTTTCGACTCCAGGAGCTCGCACTCGCCAGTGTGGACGCCCGAGCGCAGTTCGAGTCCCAACTCTCGCACCGCATCGCGCGCGACCGTTGCGCATCGGACGGCGCGCGCCGGACCGTCGAAGGCGGCAAGGAACCCGTCGCCAGCTGTGTCCAGCTCGCGGCCTCCAAAACGCTCCAGCTCGTGGCGGACGACGCGGTGATGGCGTTCGAGTAGCTCGGCCCACCGACGGTCGCCCATTTCGCGGGCGCGGTTCGTGGCGCCGACGATGTCGGGAAAAAGGACGGTGGCGAGCACTCGGGTTGGCTTGGGCGCGGGCCGGACACCCGTGACAAGCTCCTCGATCTCGTCCAGGATCGCATCGCGGTCCTGCGTCCACCAAGAATGGTCGGCACCCGCGAACTGGACGAAGCGCGCGCCGGGGATTCGCGCAGCGATGTAACGGCCCTCCTCGACGTTTGCGTCGCGATCGTCGCTCCGGTGCATCACCACGGTGGGCGTCGAGATCGCCGACAGGACGCTGCGGACATCGACATAGGTGTTCATCCGCATCAGCGCAACCGCCGCGCCCGGCGTTGCGCAGCGGCGATAGTACCGGGAAATCTCGGCGAGGACGTCGCTCGGGCGGCCGGGGAGCTGGCTCGCAGGTACCGCCGCGCACACGGCGGAATCGACGATGCCGACTACCTCATCGCGGCAACCGCGCTCCTCCTTGGAGCAGAGCTGCTGACGACCAACGTGCAGCACTTCCCGATACTCCCAGGTCTTCACCCTCCTTACTGACGCCTACTTCGGGAGCCGGCAACCTGCGTCCCGACAAAGACGCCTCCCCCGAGCCATGTGCCGTTCTCTGCCGTCACGTGAGCCATCCTCCGGGTTGCGCGGCTCGGTTAGCGATGCCGGCGGTACTCCAGCTCGACGATTCCGCTGCCGGAGGCGGTGGTGGAAACCAGCTCTAGCCGGTAGGACTGGGGGAAGCCGTCGAACAGCCGGGTGCCCTCGCCCGCCACGTAGGGGAACAACGACAGCCGGAACTCGTCGATCAGGTCGAGCCGCATGAGCGACCGCCAGAGGCGGACGCCGCCCCACGCGATGATGTAGCCGCCGCCGCCCAGCCTGAGCTCGTCGATCTCCTCTGCGGTCTCGCCGGCAGCGACGGTGGTGTTCGCCCAGTCGGCAGTCCTCAGGGTCCGCGAGAAGACGACCTTGCGCCCGGTGCTCAGGATCTCGGCGAACGGGTGATCGGTGAACGTGGTCATGGACTCGGCGATGGCCTCGTAGGTGGTGCGGCCCATGACGTGCGCGTACGCGCTCTGCAGAAAGTCGAGTCGCGCCGGGTCGTTCGGCTCACGGATTTCGGGCAGGTCGAAGCAGAACTTCCAGAACTCGGTGCCCTCGTCGGCAAGAAGGCCGTCGAGGGAGTAGTTGAACACCGTTGCGATCAGCTTCCGCATGATCAGACCTCCTTGGCCGCGTGTCGTCTCGGGCGCTCTCGCGGGCGCGGCGAAAGCACGTGCAGGATGACCGCGGCGATACGCGGTCATCCCGCACGGTTTGTGAAGCCCAGCCTAGGTCGGGGATTCCGTCATCCCGTCTGTGTCTTCGTAACCTGGCTCCACCCTGGAGGAATCGGGGACGGAGTCGAACCTCCCGACTCGGGCGAAGAATCGACCACGACGCTTCCGACGGTGAGCTTGACGTCCATCAGCGGGTTCGGCGTCGCCGACGAGCCGTCATCGGACTGGTTGACCGAATCGACCTCGATGTTCGTGAACCTGTATTCGATGCTGTCGCCGTTTGGCAGCTGCACGGTCAGAATCGCGGCCGCGTTGGTGGCGCCCTGTAGGAGATCGGCGAAGAGCGACTCGCTGGCGGTGCTCACGTTCGTCGTGAATGAGACGTCCGTGAGGGTGGCCTTCCCGGCGCCCGCGCCCGAGCTCCCCGAACCTATGCTCGTGGTCTGCGAGCCGGCGAAGCTCCACGCATAGACGTTGTAGGGGCCGTCGAGCGACGAGCCGCCATCCTGCGACTCCCCCTCCACGTCCCCCCTGCCGCCGAACTCGATCGATCCAACAACGTTCGACTTCGGGATCGGCGCCGAGTCGCCCCCAGGCCCCTGCTCACCCGTTGCGCCCGTCGCCCCCATCGGGGGCCACCCGGGCCGTTCACAACATCGCCACACAGCTGCTGCACTCTCCGATCGGCTCGACCAGATCACTGGTGTCCCGACGCCCTTCTTGATGGGAAGTGCCTGCGCAAGTAGGGTTTCACGTGTGTGGGCCTCCGTTCGATGGCGCCCGGCGGCGCTCGGGACGGCTGCGGTGCTCGTAGCGTGTGTGGCAGGTGTCGCCCGCGCCGCGGTCACGCCGCCGGCGCTGACGCCGGCGCTGATCAGTTACTGGACGGCAGTCGCGAAGTGCGAGACGGGTGCCGGCGGTTCGCCGAAGTGGGACTGGGGCTCGAGGCATCGGGCGAACGAGGGGACGCTCTACGAGGGCGGTGTCGGCTTCAGCACGGCGATGTGGAAGCTCTGGGCCGGCGAGCTCGGCCTGCTCGAGCTGTACCCGGATGCCTTTGATGCGCCGGCGCGGGTGCAGATGACTGTCGCACAGTACGGAGCCACGGTGCACAAGGCGCGTTGGGGATGCAAGGCGTAGTCGGGCGTCCTGTGGCCTCGACCGGCCGCGAGGTCCCCGCCGCCAAGACGACCTAAGCGCCCCTTCGAGCCGAAACCGAAACAAGCCTCGATCCGCTCGGACGGGCGCGGGAGGTTCCCGCGGCCTGCTTCCGTGCCGATTTCACGATTTTCGCGCACATCCCCTCAAGAAAATCCCGCCAGCGACCGACAAGGGAGAGTGAAGCTACGAACGGAGGTGCCACGTTGCCGCGAAAGCACATTCTTGTTGTCGACGATGATCTCGCCGTCTGCGATCTCGTACGGACGACGCTAGAGCTCGACGGGTTCAGGGTCACAGAGGCCCACCATGTGATCGAGGCGGAGCGCGTGATGGAGGGCCGAACCCCGGATGCGATCGTGCTCGATATCGGCTTGCCCGGGATCGACGGCCTCTTCTACTGCGAGCGGCTCCGTGAGAACGAGGCGACGAGGCTCACGCCGATCATCGTGATCAGCGGCTCGAGCGACGCCCGCGCACGGGCGACGGCGGCCGGAGCGACTGCCTACATGCGAAAGCCACTCGATGTGCTCGAGCTGCTGACGCTGCTCGAGCGATTGACCGCGATGGCCGGCTCGGGCCACGTCCCGGTCGGTTCCGCCACCGCGCAGCGAGACAAGCTCCAGCGTCTCGCCGAGATCGGCCAGCGCCAGCACGAGCTTCAGTACGACGCCCACCGCCAGACGCTGTTCGGGCTGAGCGCAGCGCTCGACTCACGCGATTTCGGTGCGACCGGGCACTCCGCACGCGCGACGGCCTATGCCATGCGCCTCGCCCTCGAGGTCGAGCCCGCGCTCACAGACGACCCGAGCCTCGAGTGGGGCTTCTTGCTCCACGACCTCGGGATGATCACGGTCACCGACCGGATCGTGCACAAACAGGGCCTGCTCGACCCAGACGAGCGCACCGAGATGCAGCGCCACCCGGTGATCGGCGAGCAACTCCTCTCCACGCTGCCCCTACTCCAGGGCGAGGGACTTCGAGTCGTACGCGCCCACCACGAGCGCTGGGACGGCACCGGCTATCCGGACCGCCTCGCCGGGCAGGAGATTCCCGCCGGAGCCCGTATCTTCGCAGTCGTGGATGCACTCGATGCGATGACCGACAGGCGCCCCTATCGGCAGATGGTCTCGTGGGACGAAGCCCTCGCGGAGCTCGGCCGGAATGCCGGCACCCAGTTCGATCCGGACATCATCGACGGTCTCACCGCGTGCGAGCCCGATCTCAACGCGATCCGCACAGGCCGCCTCGAGCTCCTCGCGAACGCCGCCGGCTGAGCCGCGGAAACTCGGGATGAAGCGGACCGCAATCCAGCTCCTCGCCGCCGCCGTCGTTCTCCTGGCCGTCTCGGCGACAGCCTCGGCGAGCCGCGCGCTCGATACGCCCGGGAACATCCGGATCACCGACCGGCTCGTCAAGCACATCCACGTCGACGACGGGAAGCGGGGCCCCGGGGCGGGCGACCTCGACTTCTACCGGCAGCTGCTCTTCAACCGCGGGATCACGACCTCACCGATCGGGCACTCCGACCTCACGTGCGTCAACACGGGAACGGGGTCGTCGAACTGCACCGGCACCTACTTCCTGCCCAGGGGGAAGATCATGGTCGGCGGAGTGATCGCGTCCCGGCTCTTCTACGAGCTCGCCGTGTTCGGCGGAACCGGGATCTACGACAACGTTCGCGGCACGCTGACCGTCACGTATCTCGGCGGGGCACCGGCGCACGAGTTCTTGCTCTTCCGGCTCGGTATCTGAGCCGATGGCGGGGCTCGCCACGATTCTCATCTGCGACGACGAGTCCGATCTCCGCGAGCTGATGCGCGTGTCGCTCGAGCCGGACTACCTGTTCGCCGAGGCGGCGAGCGGGAGCGAGGCGATCGAGCTCGTCGAGACGATGCACCCTGACCTCGTCCTGCTCGACGTGATGCTTCAGGGCACGAACGGGCTCAAGGTGATCGAGCAGATGCGCACGAGTGCCGAGGACGCCGAGACGCCGGTGCTCGTGGTCTCGGCCTTTGCCGCCGAGAGCGACCGCAGGGCGGCGTTCGACGCCGGCGCGACCGAATTCCTGAAAAAGCCGTTCGAGCCCGAGGTTCTTCGCTCGGCCGTGGAGGAGCTCCTTGGAACGCGCGCCTGATGCACCGAGTGCCAAGCGACGGCTGCGGCAACGGCTGGTCTCCCGGTCTCTCCTGTTCCGAGCCGGCGTCGGCAGCATCCTGCTGGGCGTGCTCGTGGCATGTGCATTCGGGGTGATGCTCGTCGCGGTCGCCGATCTCGGGCGCTCGACGAACGTCCAGGCTCAGTCGCGCGACATCACGAGCTCGACGCTGGGTCTGGAGCAGCTCGTCGACCAGCTCGAGATGAGCTTGCGGGCCTATCTCCTGAGCGGGAACCAACGGTTCCAGACCGCGTGGAACCATGCAGGCGGCCGCGTGCCGGCGGCGATCAACACGATGGAGAGCCAGCTCTCGGGCCAACCGGCGGAGGCTCGCCAGGCGATCGCTCTGTCGGCCCTGATCCGGGCATTCATCCGGGAATACGGCGCCCCGCTGATCGCGATCTACCAGGTCGAGCCCTCGGCCGCCCGGGCGCCCGTCGCGACCCAGGAAGGCCTCTTCCGCATCACGGCGATCCGCGGGCGGTTCGACAACCTCCTCGCCGGCGAGACGGCGCTGGCGTCCGCCGACACCGCAAAGGCAAAGCACCAGGCGGTCGAGGCGGTCGTGATCGGCGTCGCGGCCCTCGTCGGAGCCGCCGGCCTGCTCGCGCTGTACGGCATCTTCCTGGCGCGTGGGATCGCCGCTCCGGTTCGGACCGTCGCGAACGGCGCGACGCGCGTCGCGGCGGGAGACCTGACGACGCGGTTGCCGGAACAGGGCCCGGCCGAGATTCATGCGCTCACGAGCGCGTTCAACGTGATGGCCCGATCGCTCGAGCAGAGCCGCAGGGAACAGGAGCTCCAGAACGAGCAACTGCGTGAGAGCGAGCGACTCAAGTCACAGCTCGTCAGCATCGTCTCGCACGAGCTGCGAAACCCGTTGACGAGCATCCTCGGCTACACGAGCCTCCTCCTCAAACGCGATTTCGAAAAGGCTCAGGTCATGCACTACCTCGAGATCATCCAGCAGCAAGGGAATCGCCTCAACTCGTTGATCGATCATTTCCTCGAAAGCGAGAGCGTCGACACCGGCCGGCTGGAGATCAACCTCGAGCCGCTCGATCTCAAGCCGCTCCTGGCCGAGGAGGCGAAGCTCGTGTCCGACAAGGTCACGAACCACCGGATCGAGCTCGTGATCCACGAGGACTCGCTGCCGGTGCGCGGGGATCGTGACCGGCTCGCGCAGGTAGTCGCGAATCTGCTCGGCAACGCCGTCAAATACTCCCCGGACGGGGGCCTCGTCGAGGTCGGCGCGAAGGTCACCGGCGAGCTCGTCACCGTCTACGTGCAGGATCATGGGCTCGGCATCCCCGCCGAGCACCAGCCGCAGATCTTCACGAAGTTCTTCCGAGGTGACGCGCGCGCGAGCGGCATCGCAGGGACCGGCCTCGGCCTCGCGGTCTCGCGCGAGATCATCGAAGCGCACGGCGGCCGCATCGGCTTCACGAGCAACCCGGGGTCGGGCTCGTATTTCTGGGTCGAGGTTCCGCTCCACCACCCCGCCGAACACCCCGACTCGGCTCTGATCGACGCGCTCATGGAGCTGGCGCCGCGGGCAAGACAACGGCCTGAGGGAAGCCGGTTACTCAACTAACATCGCCGTTGTGCGCGTCGGCGTCATCTTCCCGCAGACCGAGATCGGGGCCGACCCGGCCGGGATCCGCGCCTACGCGGAGGCCGTCGAGGGACTCGGGCTCACGCACCTGACGAGCTACGACCACGTGCTCGGCGCCGATCCGGCCGGGCACCCCGGGTTCTCGGGGCCCTACACCGCCGCGAGCATGTTCCACGAGCCGTTCGTGCTCTACGGCTACCTCGCGGCGGTCGCGCCGAAGCTCGAGCTCGTGACCGGGATCATCATCCTTCCGCAGCGGCAGACCGCGCTCGTCGCGAAGCAGGCGGCCGAGGTGGACATCCTCACCGGCGGGAAGTTCCGGCTCGGGATCGGGCAGGGCTGGAACATCGTCGAGTACGAGGCGCTCGGGATGGACTGGGCCACCCGCAGCCGGCGGATGGAGGAGCAGGTCGAGCTCCTGCGGCGGCTCTGGCAGGAGCCGGTGCTCAGCTTCGAGGGCCGCTTCCACACGATCACGGCGGCCGGGATCAACCCGCTTCCGATACAGCGGCCGATCCCGATCTGGATGGGCGGCTCCTCCGCCCGGGCGCTCGAGCGGATCGCGCGGCTCGCCGACGGGTACTTCCCGCTCTCGAACCCGCTCGAGGAGGGCTGGGCCGCAACGCTCGAGCGCATGCGGGACTGGCGGCGCGAGGCCGGCCGCGACCCGAACGACCTCGGGATCGAGGCGCGGATCGACGCCGCCACCGGAACGCCCGACGACTGGCACCGGGCCGCCGAGGAGTGGCGGGCACTCGGTGCGACACACCTCTCGGTCGCCACGATGCGGGGCGGCCTCGAGGGAGCCGACGCCCACATCGCCCGGCTCAGTGAGGCTTGCGACGCGATCGAGCCGGGCTGAGCCGGCTCGACGGCTCCGGCTTGCGGCTCGAGCCGTAGGCCGTCTCCAACGGGCGTTACTTCCGGAGGGTGAGCCGGACGGTCTTCGTCGCCGACTTCCCACTGCTCGAGTCGAAGGTGACGAGCAGCCGCACCGCGAGCGAGCCGTTCGCGTCGAGTCTCGCCCTCCCCGCGGCGGTCGGACGCAGCGCCAGCGTGACCTTGCCGGGGGTCTTCAGCGCCACGCGCTTGACCTGGAGGTACGGCTTTGCCGTTGCCCCGCCGGGCGCCGCCGTCGAGACCGTGGGCTCGGGCTCTTTCGCACTCACGGTGCCCGCCCCGCCGATTGCAACAGGGAGCCGCCATAGGTGGGCAGCCGGACTGTAGGTCGCCGAATATGCAACCGAGAACACGGCACGGCCGCCAGGCGTCGAGCTCGCCAGCGGACACCTGACCGGGCTCAGGTACGTCGGCGTCGTGGCGCTCGCGGGCACGACCCGGAGCGGACCTGTCATCTGACCGGTGAGCGTCACGGTCGCGACGGGCGAACTGGTCACAGGCGTTTCGCTGATCCACGCGCCGCTGGTGTTTGGCGCGAGATTCTGGCTCGAGAAGCTTCCGTTCATCCCCGGGATGACCGCTCCCGTCACCGTGGCGCCCGGTGCCTCGAAGGCGAAGCCGTACTGCGAGCTCCCCGACGGAATCGTGATGTGGAGGGTGTAGCTGGGGCCGCTCCCGCTCGCGTTACACGTGTTGCCGGAAACCGACGGCGCCGCGGCGCTCGCGGTCGTTGCGGCGAAGGCGACGAGCACGATCAGACCAGCTGCGACTACCGGCAAGCTCCTCATTTTCGCTCCTTCCCACTCGGCCCGGATCGGGCGCGGACGGATGCGCTTCGGAGCGACTCACTCGCCGCGGACGCGCCGAAGATATGCGAGACGCCGTGGCTTTGCGGTGAAGAGATACGCTCGGAGCTCCAACGGAAGGAGCCGGCATGGCCGACGAAGGCGTTCACAACCACATCGAGCAACTCGTCGCCGAGGAGCATCAGCTCTGGCAGCGCGAGCAGGCCGGGCAGGCAACAGACGAGGACGTGAAGCGACTCGCCGAGGTCAAGGTTGCGCTCGACCAGTCCTGGGACCTGCTCCGGCAGCGGCGCGCGCTCCGTGAGGCCGGCCTCGACCCGGACGCTGCGGGCGAGCGCAATCCGGAGGTCGTCGAGAAGTACTGGCAGTAATGGAGGCGCCCCGCGACCCCGAGGAGCTCGAGGCCGAAGGCGTCGCACACGGCGAGATCGCGGCCGCGACGACGATGGGCGCGGTTCACCTCACGGTGTCCGACCTCGCCCGGTCACTCGACTACTACGAACGAGCGATCGGCCTCGAGAGCCTCGAAAGCGGCCCGGGCCGGGCCTCACTCGGCGCTGCCGGCCGGGTGCTGCTCGTGCTCGTCGAGGAACCGCGAGCGCGCCCGTCCAATCCCTCCACGGGTCTCTACCACTTCGCCCTGCTCGTGCCCGAGCGCCCGGCGCTCGCGCGGTGGCTGGCCCACGCAGGCCGTGACCGGGTCTCGCTGACCGGGCTCTCCGACCATTTCGTGAGCGAAGCGATCTACCTCCGCGATCCGGACGGCCACGGGATCGAGATCTACGCCGACCGGCCCCGGGAGCAGTGGGAAGGCATCGTGGGCGAGCGGATGACGACGCTTCCCCTCGACGTCGACAACCTCCTCGGCGAGCTTGCCGATCCCAGCGGCGAGCCGTTCGACGGGCTCGCTCCCGGGACCGTGATGGGGCATGTGCACCTGAAGGTCTCGGAGATCCCCGGAACCGTCGAGTTCTACCGCGATGCGATCGGCTTCGGCCTGATCGCGGCAATTCGCGAGCAGGCGGCATTCCTGAGCGCCGGCGGCTACCACCATCATCTCGGGGCGAACACCTGGGAGAGCGCCGGGGCCTCCCCGCCTCAGGCAGGAACCGCTTCGCTGCGCCACGCGACGATCGTCCTTCCCGATGCCGCCGAGCGCGACCGCGTGATCGCGCGGCTCGAGGGGCGGGGCGCCCATGTTGCCGACTCGGGCGGCGATCCGCTGATCCGGGATCCCTCGGGGAACGCGTTCGTGCTCGCGGTCGCCGCCTGAGCAACGCTTCGTCTGATATCCTTTAGGTACCTAATCTATCGGTACCGAAGGAGTATGCGTGGAATCAGCGGAAGTCGCAGTAGAAAGCCCAGCGAGCGGCGAAGACTCGTTCCGGATCGAGCCCCACGTCTGGCGGATCGCGTTCGTCGTGATCCTCGGGGCGATCATGTCGATCCTCGACACGACGATCGTCAACGTCGCGTTGAAGACTCTCGGCCAGGACCTCGACGCGCCGCTCGCGAGCGTGCAGTGGGTGCTCACCGGTTACATGCTCTCGCTCGCTGCGGTGATCCCGATCACCGGCTGGGCTGCGCGCCGCTTCGGTCCGCGCAACGTCTACATGCTCTCGCTGGTTCTCTTCACCGCCGGCTCGATGCTCTGCGGCTTTGCGACCTCGGTCGGCGAGCTCACGTTCTTCCGCGTCCTGCAGGGGATCGGCGGCGGGATGCTGCTGCCGATCGGGCAGCTGATGATGGCCAACGCCGCCGGCCCACAGCGGATGGGCCGCGTGATGAGCGTCGTCGCGATCCCGGCGATGCTGGCGCCGATCCTCGGCCCCGCGCTCGGCGGTGTGATCGTCGACAACCTGAGCTGGCAGTGGATCTTCTACGTCAACGTGCCGATCGGGATCGTGGCGCTCGTCGCGGCGATCCGGATCCTGCCGAAAGGCGATCGCTCGCCGGCCGGCCGGCTCGACGTCCGTGGGTTGGCGTTGATGTCGACGGGCCTGCCGCTCCTCACCTACGGCCTGGCCGAGATCGGCGCGACCGGGCACTTCCTCGTGCCCAGGGTGCTCGTGCCGTTCTTTGCCGGAATCGCCCTGATCGTCGCGTTCGTGTTCCACGCCCTTCGCGTCACCAATCCGCTGCTCGACCTTCACCTGTATCGCCGGGCGACGTTCGCGGCCGCCTCGGCCTGCATGTTCCTGCTCGGCGGCGCGCTCTTCGGCGGGCTCGTCCTGCTGCCGCTCTACTGGCAGGACGTTCGCGGCGAGAGCGTCGCCTACACCGGCCTGCTGACTGCCCCGATGGGGATCGGGATGGTGCTCGTGATGCCGCTCGCCGGAAGGCTCACGGACCGCTTCGGCGGCGGGCTGCTCGCCCTGATCGGCGTCTCGATCACGACGATCGCCACGATCCCGTTCGCCATGATCGGCGCCGGGACCTCGATCGCCGCGCTGTCTGGTGCGATGGTCATCCGCGGCGTCGGCGTCGGCCTCGCCTTCATCCCCGCAATGACGGCCGCATATGCGTCGCTCAACCGCTCGGAGCTCCCCGATGCGGCTCCGCAGCTCAACGTGCTTCAGCGCGTCGGCGGCTCGATCGGGACAGCGGTGCTCGCCGTGGTGCTCCAGCGGGCGCTCGCGGGCGCGATCAGCCCGTCCGAGATGGCCGCGGCGTTCGGGACGGCCTTCTGGTGGACGACCGGGATCACCGCGATCGCGATCGTGCCCTGCTTCCTGCTGATGCGGGCCGAGCGCGCGGCGAAGCGAGACGCGCTCGCCGCCCCGATCGGCGGGCTCCTGGAGGTCACATGACGCTCACCGAGCCCCGGCTCACGTCCCGCGACGAGGCGATCGCCCACCTCGGCGCGTCCTTCAAGAAGACGATGGCGGCGGTTCGCCGCCTGAAGGGCCGCGACACCCACCGGCCGGGCTCTCCGAGCCTTGCCGCCTCTCAGCTGCTCTTCGTCCTCGCCGACCGTGACGGCCTCTCGAGCGGGGAGCTGGCGATCGCCGCGGAGCTCTCCCCCGCCTCCGCCACCCAGATGCTCGACTCCCTCGTCGAGTTCGGCTTCGTCACGCGCGACCGCTCGAGCACCGACCGCAGGATCGTCACCTGCTCGCTCACCGACGCCGGGCGGCAGTTCGTCACCGAACGCCGCACGCTCTTCGAGGGCCGTTGGCATGCTGCGCTGGCGGGCATCGCGACCGAGGATCTGGCGGTCACCGCCACGGTGCTCGACCGGATCGCCTCGGTGTTCGACGAGTTCGACGCGTAGACGCGCCTAGTCGTCGGGCAAGAGCGGATACGCCCGGAGCGTCAGGAACTCCGGCAGGTCCGGCGCGAGCGCGACCTCGGCGAAGAGCCGCTTCGCATCCATCCCGGCGTCTACTCGATCGAGCTCGGCGCGGACCTCGGCCTCGCTGAACCGGCCAACGTGTACCCAGCTCCAGACCTGCGCCCGTGCGATCTCCGCGGTGGCGACGTCCTCCATCAGATTGTCGATCGCGGCGGCGCCGGAGCCGTGGAGCCAGGCGTCGAGGTAGCGGGCGCCGACCGACACGTTCCCACGGAGCCCTGCCTCGGAAATCCCACTCCCGGGGATCTCGAAATCCACGAGCGCGGCCGCATCGGGCACCACGTCCTCGCGCGCACGTTCGAGCTGGGCCGGCCGATCGCCGAGAACCCGGTCGAAGGCCTCCGTCGCGACGGGAACGAGATCGGGATGCGCAACCCACGTGCCGTCGAAGCCGTCGCCCGACTCGCGCTCCTTGTCCTCGCGCACCTTCGCGAACGCGAGCTCGTTTGCCTCCGGATCGCGGCGCGAGGGGATGAACGCGGCCATCCCTCCGAGCGCGTGGGCACCCCGCGCATGGCACGAGCGGACGAGGAGCTCGGTGTAGGCCCGCATGAACGGCACCGTCATCGTCACCTGAGCCCGGTCGGGAAGGACCGCGCCGAACTTCTTGATCGCGCTGAAGATGTAGTCCCAGCGGCCCGCATTCAGGGCACAGCCGTAGTCGCGCAGCTCCCACAGGATTGCATCCATCTCGAATGCCGCCGGGATCGTCTCGATCAGCACGGTGCACCGGACCGAGCCGGCGGGGACTCCGAGCGCATCCTCGGCGATCGCGAAGGCCCGGGCCCAGAGCGCGGCCTCGTCGCGGCTCTCGAGCTTCGGGAGGTAGAAGTACGGCCCGCTCCCGCGCTCGAGGAGCTCCGCCGCGTTGTGGAAGCACGCAAGCCCGAAGTCGAAGAGCGAGGCGGAGACCGCCGTCCCGCGGCGTGCGACGTGACGCTCGTCGAGGTGCCACCCGCGTGGACGCACGACGAGGGTCGCGGTCTTCTCGTTCAGCGCGTACCGCTTCTCGGGCGTCTCCAGCGAGATCGTGCGGCTCACCGCGTCGCGGAGGTTCGACTGGCCCTGAATCACGTTCGTCCAGGTCGGCGAGCAGGCGTCCTCGAAGTCGCACATGAACACGCGCGCGCCGGAGTTGAGAGCGTTGATCATCATCTTGCGGTCGGGCGGCCCGGTGATCTCGCAGCGGCGGTCGCGGAGGTCGGGCGGCGCGGACGCCACCTTCCAGCCCTCGCCGGCGCCGTTCGAGGTGACGAAGGCCGGCCGTGCGCCCGAGTCGAACTCGCGCTGGCGCTCGTGCCGCCGGCCGAGGAGCTGGCGGCGCAGCGGATCGAGCTCGTCGTGGAGGCGCTCGATCAGACCGAGGGCCGCCGGCGAGACGATCGCTTCGTCGGTGGCGGCGAGAACGTCGAGGGTCATGCCCGCGCCGGAGCCGCGACCGCCTCCGACTCGAACTGCTTCTCCTCCGTCGAGCCGCGGAGGGCAAGCGTGGAGGACTCCCCGCCGCTCACGATCTCGGCGATCCGGTCGAAGTAGCCGGCTCCGACCTCGCGCTGATGACGCGTTGCCGTGTAGCCGTCGTGCTCGAGCGCGAACTCGCGCTCCTGAAGCTGGACGTAGGCCGGCATCCCGGCGCTCGAGTAGTCGCGCGCCAGCTCGAACATCGCCGCGTTCAGCGAATGGAAGCCGGCAAGGGTGATGAACTGGAAGCGGTAGCCGAGCTCGCCGAGGGTCTGACGGAACCGGGCGATCTCGGTTTCGTCGAGATGGCGTTTCCAGTTGAAAGACGGCGAGCAGTTGTAGGCGAGGAGCTTGCCCGGGAAGCGCTCGTGGAGTGCCCCGGCGAACTCGCGGGCCTCGCCGAGGTCCGGCGTCGAGGTCTCGAACCAGAGCATGTCCGCATACGGCGCGTACGCGAGCGAGCGGGCGATCGCCGCGTCGAGCCCGTCGCGCACGTTGAAGAAGCCCTCGGACGTGCGGCCGCCGGCGAGGAACGGCTCGTCCGCCGGATCGATGTCGCTCGTCAGGAGCGAGGCGCTGAGCGCGTCGGTTCGCGCCACGAGTACCGTCGGGACGTCCAGGACATCGGCCGCGAGACGCGCGGCCACGAGCGTCCGGACGAACTGGCTCGTGGGGACGAGCACCTTGCCCCCGAGATGGCCGCACTTCTTCTCGGCGGCGAGCTGATCCTCGAAGTGCACGCCCGAAGCGCCCGCCTCGATCATCGCCTTCATCAGCTCATAGGCGTTCAACGGGCCGCCGAAGCCCGCCTCGGCGTCGGCGACGATCGGTGCGAGCCAGTAGCGGTCGTCGCGACCCTCCGCCGCGTCGATCTGGTCGGCGCGCAGGAGCGCGTTGCACAGCCGCTTGACGAGCGCCGGGACGCTGTTTGCGGGATAGAGGCTCTGATCGGGGTAGGTCTGGCCGGCGAGGTTCGCCTCGGCCGCCACCTGCCAGCCGGAGAGGTAGATCGCCTCGAGGCCGGCGCGCACCATCTGCACCGCCTGGCCGCCCGTGACCGCGCCCAGCGCACCGACCGGAGCACCGCCCTGGAGGAGCTCCCACAGACGCTCGGCCCCGAGCCGTGCCAGCGTGTGCTCGACGGGGAAGCGCCCGCGAAGCGCGAGCACGTCCTCGGCCGAGTACGGCCTCGTGATTCCCTGCCAGCGTCCCTCGCCGGCGAAACGGAGCTCGAGCTCCGCAGAGTGGTTCGCGTGATCGGCGGCCATCGTCGTCATCACCTCATTATGGTCAGATGCGGATACAAAACTGGGGTCTTTTCGCGCACAATAGCAGCATATTGCCCGGTCTTGGATCCGATTTTTGGGGATCTTGGATCCAGGAACGGGGGCGGGTAGTTTCCAGCCGTGAGCGGAGCCTTCATCCGGCAGCTCAACCCGAACCTGCCGCGCGATGTCTGGCTCCTACAGATCGGGGGCGTGCTGAACTCCTTCGGGAACGGGATCGTCTTCCCGTTCCTCGTGATCTACCTGCACGAGGTCCGCGGCTTCACCCTGGGGACGGCAGGGCTCGTGATCGCCGTCTCCTCGCTGGCGCAGCTCGGCGCCGGGGCCCTCGCCGGTCCGGTGATCGACCGCTTCGGCCCTCGGCTCACCCTCGGATGCGGCCTCGTCCTGCAGGCGGTGGGATTCGGGCTGATGCCACTCGTCCGGGAGCCCTGGCAGGCGTTCGTCCTGATCGCGATCGAGGGCGCCGGCGCGGCGGGGTTCTGGCCGAGCCAGTCGACGCTCATCTCGCGCCTGACGCCGGCCGCGCGCCGCCACGCGGCCTTCGCGCAGCAGCGGTTGACCATGAATCTCGGCGTCGGGGTCGGCGGAATCGTCGGGGGCTTCATCGCCCACGTGTCGAGCCCCGAGACGTTCACCGTCCTCTTCCTACTCGACGCGCTCACGTTTCTCGGGTATGTGGGCGTGCTGTTCGTGATCCACGATCCGGGCATCTCCGCCGGCGAGGCGGCCGCGCCCGCCTCCTACGGGGCCGTCCTACGCCACAGGACCTTCCTCGGGCTCTGGACGCTGAACTTCCTCTTCGTCGCGGCCGGGTACTCGCTGCTCTCGCTGTTCCCCCAGTTCGCGACCGACCAGAGCCACATCACCGAACGCCAGATCGGGCTCGTGTTCGCCTTCAACACCGGCGTGATCGTCCTCGCCCAGCTGCCTCTGTCGCGCTGGATCGAAGGTCGGCGGCGGATGCGGGCGCTGGCCTTGATGCCGCTCCTCTGGGCCATGTCGTGGCTCATCGTCGATGCGACGGGCGCCTGGCTCGATGCGACGGCTGCGTTTCTCGCCTTCGCGCTCGCGGCCGGGATCTTCGGGGTGGGCGAATGCTTCCACGGGCCGGCGCATCAGGCGCTCGTCGCCGACATCGGCCCCGAGCATCTTCGTGGACGCTACTTCGCGATCCACTCGCTCTCGTGGGGCCTCGGCGGCTCGGTCGGGCCTGCGATCGGGGGCTTCATCCTCGCGGCGGCACCGCTCGTCCTTTGGCCGCTCGCCGCAGTCGTCTGCCTCATCGCCGCCGCCGGGGCACTCGCGATCGAGCGGTTCATCCCGGAGCCGCTCCGCCGGATCCCGCACGACGAGGCCTCGATTCCGGCGTTGGCCGAACCGGCACCCGTCTGACGACAACGACCTCCGCGACCGCTAGAATTGGCGCCATGCCGGCGATTGTCGAGGACCCGCTCAGTGCACGTAGAAAGGACAGTCTGAATGCCCAGCCTGCCCCGGATCCGTCGTACTCGCAGCCGCGATCTCGCGGCCGTCGCTGCGCCGCCGCGTTTCCCCGCTGAGCTCAGCGCCGCCGGGCTGACCTGGATCCACCTCGACTCGCCCTCGCTCGAGGCTGCCCAGGAGCTCGCGGAGCGCTTCGGTTGGCATCCACTCGACGTCGAAGACGTGCTCTCGAAGCGCCAGCGGCCGAAGGTCGACGATTACACCGACGAGGGCTACCTCTTCGGCGTCCTCCACTTCCCCGCCTACGACCGGCGCATACAACGGCTGAACGCCGTCGAGCTCGACTTCTTCGTCGGCCCGGATTACATCGTCACGCTCCCGGGCGCCGAGCTCAAGCCCGTCTCCCGCCTCTTCAGCCGCTGCGAGGAAGATGAGGCGTTTCGCGAGCAGCTCTTCTCGAAGGGCTCGGGCCGCCTGCTGTACGAGGTGCTCGACGACCTCTTCGACTACTGCTTCCCGATCCTCGACAAGATCGGGCACAAGCTCGACGCGCTCGAGGACGACGTCTTCGAGGGCCGCTCCGACGGCGTCGTCCGGGACATCTCGAACGCCAAGCAGGAGATCATCAGCTACCGGAAGATCATCAGCAGCCCGGAGCGCTCGACCCTGCGCCTGCTGGAACGGCACGTGGGCCGCTTCCTGCCCGAGGACCTCGAGGAGTACTTCGACGACATCGTCGATGCGGCGGAGCGCATCTGGGACCTCCTGGACAACTACAAGGAGGTGATCGAGGCGCTCGAGGACACGAACGAGTCCGTGATCAACCACCGCCAGAACGACATCCTCCGCATCCTCACCGTGTTCTCGGTGATCCTGTTGCCGCTGACGCTGATCACCGGCTTCTTCGGGATGAACGTCCACTTCCCCGGTTTCGGGACTGCCTGGGCGTTCTGGACGATCTTCGGGCTGATGGCCGCGAGCCTCATCGGGTTGCTCGCGTTCTTCCGCCTCAAGCGCTGGCTCTAGCCGTTGCTCGAGCGCGCGCGGTTCGCGGTCGGAGTCGGGTGCGTGGTCGTGGCCGTCGGCCTCCTCGTCCTGCACGTCCCGCGCGTGGTACGAACGATGAACACCGCGGCTCGCACGGCGCCCAACACCCAGGAGTATCGGCTGATCGAGACGGGCGACACGCTCGACATTCCCTACGAGCTCTCCTATCAGGCACTGACGCTGATCCCGCCCCGAGCGACCTGGGCGCTTCTGCTGCCGAACCAGGAAATCGCGAGCGACAGCTACGGGATCGGCGCGATCACCTACGAGACGGTGTTCCCGTGGCTCCGTTATCTGTTACTACCCGCCCGGCCGGTCGCCGATGTGGCCAAGCCCCATTACGTCATCTGCTGGGGCTGCAACACGGCTCCGTGGGATCACCACACGACCTGGCTCTGGCGCGGCGAGGACGGCGCTGCAATCGGGCGGGTGAACCCGCGGTGAGCGTAGGCGTCCGTGGGATCGTCGAGCTCAACGTGCTGTTCCTCGCCTCCGGACTGGCTTTGCTCACCGGGCTGCGAGGCTCACGGACATGGATGGAGTTCCTCGACTCGCTGGGGCTCGCGCTCGTCCTCGGGACGTGCGCGATCGGCGTACTGGCGACACTGATGTTGATCTTCGGCGCGGGCCTCTCCACCGCGACGATCGTGCTGCTCGCGGTGCTCGTCGCGGCCGCAGGACTGGCGCTTTCCTTCGTGCGAAGACCATCCTTGCCGCGCGGCTTCGGCAGTCTGCCTCCGCTCTCGCGCGAGACAATCGCCGCAAGTATCTTCGCGCTCGCCACCTTCGTGGTGCTCATCGCGTTCTTCAGGGTGGCGCGTGTGACGACTCTCGGCGGCGGCGACTCGTGGGAGTTCTGGGTTCCGAAAGCGAAGGTCATCTACTTCGACAACTCGATCGACTCCAGCTTCTTCAGGAGCCTGCCCGGGCCGCGCTACCCGCTCTTCGTGCCGAGTCTGCTTGCGATGGATTTCCGGTTCATGGGGATGTCCTACGGACCGGCGCTCGCCCTTCAGTACTGGTTCCTCTATCTCGGGTTCGTGCTGACGGCGTCGTCGCTTCTGCGGCGGCTCGTCCCCGCCTGGCTCGCGTGGCTTTTCGTCGCCCTGACCGGCGTGATCCCGGAACTCGACGGGCGCCTGCTCGGAGCCCAGGCCGACTGGACGCTCGACATGGAATTCGCAATCGCCGCGCTCCTTGTCTTCTGTTGGCTGCGATCACGTGAGGGGTGGCTCCTCGCTTGTTTCGCGGTCGTGCTCGCTGCGGAGATCGCAACCAAGCAAGAGGGTCTGCTATTCGTCGGGTGCCTCTTCGCCGGTCTCGCCTTGGCAACGCTACGGGACATGCAGCGAACGTGGCCTCCACTCGCTGTTGCGGGTGTCGCTGCGTACCTCGTGAATCTGCCGTGGCGGATCTGGTGGAGCAGTCACCGTCAACCGGGACCCCTGCCACCAGGCGCACTCCACCAACTGCTCCACCATCTCCATCGCGGCTGGGCCTCACTGCATCTTGTTCTCAGACTGCTGTTCACCTACGACCTGTGGCTGGCCTTCGTGCCGCTCGCCCTCGTAGCAGCGCTCGCCGGTCTTACTCTCACCGGACCCGCTCGTCAGACGGCCATCGTGTACCTCACGACGACGCTCGGAATCATCGCCGGTCTCACATACATCCTGTGGTCGGACTCCACTCTCACACTCGATACCCACCAGTCCTCAACGCCGATCCCGAGAGCCGTTGGGTCGATCGTCCTCTTCTCGACGGTTCTGGCTCCGCTCCTGATCGCCCCTCTCCTGAAAAAGCCCAAACGCAGCGCAGCCGCCTGAGCGGGTCGGGGCCCGGCGAACCGGGCCCCGACCTTCGAAGCGGTGAAACGGACGCGGTCTAGGTGATCCCGGCTGCCTTCAACGTGGCCCGAACACGACCCGGTGTCATCGGCGCTTCGTGCATGCGCGTGCCTGTCGCATCGAAGAACGCGTTCGCAATCGCGCCGATCGTCGGGCAGGTGACCGGCTCGCCCGAGCCGAGCGACGGCTGGTCGAGCCTCTGCACGAGGACGTGCGTGACAGCCGGTGCATCGGCGATGCGGAGGATCGGGTAGGTGACCCAGTCGATGCTCGTGACCTGGTTCTTGTTGAACGTGACCTCTTCGTAGAGGGCACGGCTGGTGGACTGCGTGAGGTTTCCGACCATCTAGTTGTAGATGAGATCGGGGTTCACCGCGAAGCCGGAGTCCTGGGCCCCGTAGAGGTGGGTGACGCTGATCTTGCCGGACTTCTTGTTCACGGAGATGTCGGCCACGACCGCCGCATACGCGCCGCCGTGGTGGCCGTTGGCGATGCCGCGCCCGGTGACGATGTTCCCCTTGCCCACGTTCGAGCCGGCGACCCACGGCTTCCAGTTGGCCGCCGCGGCGGCCGCCTGGAGCACGGCCGACCAGCGCTGGTCGGACGCGTCGGTCTGCATGTTCTGCAGGCGGAACGCAAGCGAGTCCATACCGGCGGCGACCGCCAGCATGTCCATCATCTGCGCATCCGCGAACACCGTCTGCGGCGCTCCCGGAGCACGGACGGTGCCGCTCTGGAAGATCCCCATCGTCGAATCGATCGGCTTGTTGATCAGCTTGTAGCTCGTGGTCGCGACCTTCATCCACGGCGAGAGGTTCTCCGAGACGGTGCCGGCTCCGGGGACCTTGGTCGGAACGGCATTCGCCGCCGCGCTCGGCGAGCCTGGGCCGTTACCGAGGAGCTCTCGACCGGTGTAGATGGAGGTGCCGCCCTGGCTGAAGCCCGTTGCCTCGTAGGCGACCATGTTGCCGCTCGCGTCCACCCCCGCTCGCATGTCGTACATGGCGGCCTGCAATAGTCAGCGGCGGCTTACCGAGCGGCCGGTTGCGCTTCGTTGAGCGGCAAGCGACGTCAGAAACTGTGGGGAACATGCGTCGCGCTCATCCCGAGTACGAGCAGCCCCGCGAGCCCGAGGTAAACGACACCGACGACGACGCGTTGCCAGGGCTTCACCGCATAGTACGCGACCGATTCCGGAGCATTCCGGCGGCGCCAGCGGCTCCTGAGTTCGAAGAGCCCGACGATGATGATCAACGGCAGGATGGGGCTCGGACGGACGAGCTCGAGCACGACGAGCCCTGCGAGACCGGCAAGCCAGAACACCGGGTGAAGGGCCGAAACGGCGCGGCCGCCGTCGAGCGGAACCATCGGGATCAGGTTGAAGAGGTTGATGAAGAACCCGACGAACGCGAGCGCTCTGAGGAAGTTCGAGTGCTCGTATGCGCCGATCCCCCAGACGGCGACGGCGGCGAGGCTGCCGAGCGCCGGCCCGGCGAGCGCGATCTCCGCCTCGCGCCAGGCGTTCTTCGGCATCCCGCGCATCCCTATCACGGCCCCCATGAACGGGATGAAGAGCGGCGCCGAGGCGCGAACGCCCTGCCGCCGGAGTGCCAGCACATGGCCCATCTCGTGGAAGAAGATCAGGGCAACGAGCCCGACTCCGAACCACCAGCCGCCGAGGAGCGCGTACGCACCGATCGAGACGAGCATCGAGCCCGCCACGGTGACGAACTTCAGCTTGTAGAGGATCGCGCCGAACTTGGCGAGGAACGCGCCTGCAGCAGCGAGGCCGCCCAGAAGTCGGCGACCGAGCGAGCGCGGCCTGACTGCAGGCGTCTCGGGCGCGACGATCCGATAGCCGCTTGGGTCGTATTCCGGCAGCCTCGGCTCCGGATACGAAGGCTCGGGGGCAAAGAGCGACATCTGCTACCAGGGTACGCCTCGGGCCGCGGCCTCCGCCACGACGTCTCCTGCCTGCTCGAACGCACCGGGGCGGGCCCATGTCGGCCTGCCCCGGTCCCGCGTCAGAGGCTCGGATAGTGCGTCAGCGGGAGCGGATGATGGTGCCGACGTGCTCGTCGCGCAGCGCCCGGGTCAGATTGCCGGAGACGAGGCCGTTCACGACCTGGACGGTCGAGATGTGCCGAGTCGTCTTCAGCACGTCGAGGAACGTCCGATCGACGGGCAGCGTCGCCGGGCCGCCGCCGAGGAGAGCATCGGCGGTCGTCTCGGGGATCAGGTCGGCCGACCCCGCTCTCGGGTCGGCGGTGTAGACGCCGTCGACGTCCTCGACGATGACGAGGCGTCGGGCGCCGAGGGCGTCGGCGATGAGGAGCGCACCGGTATCGCCCCGGTGCATCGGAACACGCCCGACGGCGGGCGGAAACTCGTGGGCGTTGTACGGCGGGTACGCGGCGCTCACGACTCCCTGCGCGGCCGTAAGGTGGATCGCGAGCTGGCCCCCGACCACGCCGTGCTCGACGTAGGAGACACCGTCGTTCGCCAGTAGGTTGGCCAGGATGCTTCCGTTCTGGCCGGACTCGGTGGAGGCCAGGCCCTGCAGGTTGCCGACGGGGAGGCCCAGGTCGAGCCCGACACTGAAGACGTGACGGGCGCGGATGCCCGCGCCGGTGAGGATGAGCAGCTTGTGCTCGAGGAGGACGCGGCGCAACTCGTCCACGAGGGGCAGGATCGCGTCCGCGCCACGGTCCATGATCGAGCGTCCGCCGACCTTGACGACGCTGACCCAGGGCAGGAGGCGGATCGGCTCGACATCGGTTGCCGGCGCGGTCAGGTCGGTATCGAGGAGAGTCTGGCGGGCGAGCAGCGACTCCACATGCTTCGCCTCGTTCGTAGCGCTGGTCATGATCGCAATCCTCCTCAGTCGGCGGTGATGATCGTGCCGACGTGCTCGCCGGCGAGGGCACGGGTGATGTTGCCCGGAACGAGCCCGTTGATGACCTGTACGGAGCGAATATGCCGGGACGACTTCATGAGGTCGAAGACCGGGAACTCGATGATCGAGTCGTGAAGGCCGCGCGCCTTGAGCTCGTCGACAGTGATCTGCGGGACGAACTCGGCATCGGAGTTCGTCTTGGGGTTGGCGCTGTACAAGCCGTTCTCGTCCTTGACGTAGATCATCGCCTTGCACCCGAAGTTCTCGGCGACCATGTAGCAGCCCGCGTCGGTCCTGTACGGCGGGATCAGCCCATGCTCCGAGAGGCGCATCCACATCCCGTACGGCGGCATGCCGCCGAAGATCACGGCGTGGACCTGGTCGAGGATCAGCGGCATCGCAGAGAGCCCGGCGCCCCCGACGACGGGCACCCCGTGCTTCGCCATCAACTGGCCGAGCATCTCGGCGTTCTGGCCGGCCACGGCCGAGCCCACCCCGGTCAGCACGCCCGTCGGCAGGCCGACACCGGCGGCGATCGAGTACAGGTGGCGAGCCCGCGTCCCTGCTCCGGTCCCGATCAGGAGCTGATGGTCAGCTTTGGCGGCGACGAGCTCCTCCACCACGGGATAGACCGCGGCCCGGCCCCGGTCGATGATCGACTGCCCACCGATCTTGAGCACGGTCGCGTCCGGGAGGATGCGGAAGTCCGGCGCGGACTCCGTCGCCTCCAGAAGCCCCTCGTCGGTCAGTGAGCCCTCCAGGAGCCGCGTCTCGAGCTCCGACGTCACATTCGACATGTCCACCCCTTTTCAATCGCGAAACGCCGCGCCCATCCGGGGCAGCGCCAGCTGAGAGGGCGAAAACCCGAACCGGTCGTCGCCGTCGGGGCTCAGGTTACAGCCGCTTTCACGCGAACGCCGGTCGGACGACGGCTCCGGAACCAACGCCGCGCTAGGAGCTTGCCAGCGAGCGCGCTCGCCCTGAGCGACGTGCTGACGCCGGAGAAGGGCTTCGCCGCCCATCGTCGTCTCGTACCCGGCCGCCAGACCGGACAGGGTCGCACGCAGGGCGTTTTCGCTATAGGCTACAAGCGGACTTGAAGGGGATGGGCGGCTGTCCCCTGCTGACGGTCGGCCTGCCCATCCCCTGACGGTCATCCGGGTGCAGGCGCCGCGCCGGCAACTCGCTCCGCTGAGAAACCGTGCGCAGTCTCGCCGAACCGGGCCGGCCCACCGCACAAACCGGGACGTGATTCTCTCGGTTCGCATAGCGTCCGGAGCGAAGACCCGCTATCCAGTCGAGGAAACGGAGGACGTATGAGCAACGATGAGAAAACCTATGCCGGGCAGTGCTACTGCGGTGCAGTGACGCTTCTCGTCAGGGGCGATCCCGTGGGAGCCGGCTACTGCCATTGCGCTTCCTGCAGAAGCTGGTCGGCCGGCCCGGTCAACGCGTTCACCCTCTGGAAACCCGACGCGGTCGAGGTAACGCAGGGAGAAGACGAGATCGGTGAGTACAACATGAACGAGCGGAGCTATCGCCAGTGGTGCAAGGTCTGCGGCGGTCACTTGCTGACACGACACCCGCAGTGGGATCTCGTCGACGTCTACGCGGCGACGATTCCGTCGTTCCCGTTCACGCCGGCCGTCCACGTCAACTACGAGTCGACCGTATTGCCGATGAAAGATGGGCTGCCCAAGCTGAAAGACTTCCCCGAGGAGCTCGGCGGCACCGGCGAGACGCTTCCCGAGTAGCCGCGGGCGAAACGCAATGCGCAGCTTGCTCGTGGCCCTCCTCCACAACTCACAACGCCGCAGCAACGGAGCCGTGCACGCGCAGCTCGACGCCACGCCGACGTGTGGATCACCCCTCGACAGAGGGGCGGCCTCTCCGGGCGACATGGCCGACCTCCTAGATGCTGTCGGGGCGGAACACCCGGGCTGACCTGGCCGGGGGGGCAGGGGCGGCCTCCGTCACCCCCGGTCCCACAAACGGAGAGGCTGCTCGAGCAGTTCGCGGATGGTCATGAGAAATCGCGCCGCGCTTGCCCCGTCCAGGATTCGGTGATCGCAGCTCAACCGGAGCGTCATCAATTGCCGTGTGACGATCCTGCCGTGATCGAGTGCCAGGTTCTCCCGGATCGAGCCCACGCCGAGGATCGCCGCTTGAGGAAGGTTGACGATCGCCGTGATTGCGGTCATTCCGAACATGCCGAGGTTCGAGATCGTGAATGTTCCGCGCGACAACTCCTCGAGGGTGATCGATCCCAGCCGGACGGCATCGGCGAGGCGGCGGCTCTCGATCGCGATCTCGGTGAGTGAACGTTTATCGGCCTCGGTTACGGTAGGCACCACGAGCCTGTCGTCAGCGGCAACCGCGACACCGATGTTCACGTCCGCGTTGAGCAGCGCTTTCCCGTCGCGGTAGGAGGAGTTGACGCGCGGGTGACGTCTCAGCGCGAGTGCGCTTGCCTTGATCACGAAATCGTTCAGCGTCGGGCACGTGAGCTCGTCGCCGGGTGTGCGGAGTTGAGCTCGAAGCGAGATCACGAGGTCCATCGCCACCTCTGTCTCGACCTGGAAGTCGGGGACGGTCGCATGGGATTCAACCATCCGGTTCGCCACCGCAAGCTGCGCTCGGGTGAGCTCACGGATGCCTGTGCTACTCGCCGCATCGTCGAGCACGCGGGGTTCGGGCTGCGCCGTGAATCCGAGATGCCCGCGAACGTCGCGCCCGGTCACCATCCCCCGCGGTCCGGAACCCCCCACGAGCTCGAGCCGTACGTCGTGCTTCGCTGCGAGCTGCCGGGCGACCGGGCTGGCCCTCGTTCCGCGGCCGGGCGAACGCTTGGCGGATTCCGAAGGCTCGACGGAGGCCACGGGCGCCGGCAGAGGTTCCGCCTCCGGGGTCGCAGCGGCCGTCGGTGACGGGACGTCGTCGATGTGCGCGATCACGGCTCCAACGGCAACCGTCGTCCCTTCCGCCGCCACGATCGCGAGGTAGCCGCCGAACGGCGCTTCGTAACCGATTGTGACCTTGTCGGTCTCGATCTCGACGATCTGATCGTGCTCGGCCACATAGTCCCCGTCGTTCTTGAGCCAACGGCCGATCGTCCCTTCGGCCATCGCGTCTGCGAGGCTTGGCATCGTGACGAGGTTCAAGCTGGCAGCCCCTCGAACAGATCGACCGCGGCCCCGACGATCGTCTCCGTGTCGATCCCGAAGTGTCGGTACAGGTCGTCCACGTCTCCCGATTGGCCGAACCCGTCGACGCCGAGACTCGTGAGCGGTTGGCGGTGCACGCCGCCGAGGAACGCGAGAGTGTGGGGATGGCCGTCGAGGACGGCGACGATCGGAGCGGCTCGTTCGCGCGCAAAAACGGCATCGAGGATCGATGCGTCGCCCCCCCGCACGCCGTTTCTCGCCTGGAGAGCCCGGAAGATCAGATCTGGCGAGGTCAGGCAGACCATGTCCGCCGGTATCCCGCTCTCGACGAGCTCGTCGGCGGCAGCACAGCAATTGGGAATCACGGCGCCCACGCCGACGATGGTCACGGCCGGCGGAGCCTCGCTCGCTCGCAGCAGGTAACCGCCCCCGATTACCTGGCGTCGGCGCTGCTCGCGCCCCGATGCGTCGGCAGGGATGTTCGCCAGCTTCTGGTCGACCGGACGGGTGGTGAGCCTGAAATACGAGGATCGTCCGTCGCGCCGACCGAGCTGGGAGAGCGCATGAAGGAGGATCCACTCGAGCTCCTGGCCGAACGCCGGCTCCCAGGCGGTGCAGTCCGGCTGTTCCAGGCCGACCGACGGAGTGATCACCGACTGATGGGCGCCGCCTTCAGATGCAAGGGTCACACCTGACGGTGTGGCGACGAGAATCGATTGGCCTCCGGCGTACATTCCGAACGACCAGGGCTCGAGGGCCCGAGTCACGAATGTGTCGTAGAGCGTCCCGATCGGCAACAGCGGTTGGCCGTGACGTGACCAGGTCGAGCCCAGCTCGCCCAGGAGCCCGACGAGGTTGACCTCTGCGATACCGAGCTCGATGTGCTGCCCCTGTCGGCCTTCACGCCACCGGACGAGCGTCTCCGGGTCGTCCGCAAACCAATCGATCCGCTCACCCGCGTTCCAGACCGCGGAGCGGTTGATCCATCCGCCCAGGTTCGTCGACGAGGCGACGTCGGGGCTGACCGTGACGATGTGGCGTGCGACCTCCGGCGTGCTCTGGGCTAGGTCGAGCAAGAACCGTCCAAAGGCCTGCTGAGTCGAGGCCTTCCCGTTGTGTGTGCGGTTGAGCTCGAGGGGAACCGCCGGCGGCGGCTTCGCCACGAGCGGCTCCCGCTTCAGACGCAACGCCGCTTTCCGGCACAGCTCGGCCTCGGGGCTCTCTTCCGAGAACACCGCCCAGGCGTCGTCGATGGTCGCGTCGAGCTCAGTGGCGAGCTGGCGCCACTGGCCATCCGTCAGCAACGCCGAGTGGTTGGCTGGGTGCCCCTCGGTGGGCAACCGCCACGCCTTGATCGTGTACGCGAAAATGACCACCGGGCGGTTGTTGACCGCGTCTGCTTCGGCGAGGGCATCGACCAGAAGCTCGAGGTCGTGTCCCCCAAGATCGCGAACTCCGAGCTCGAGCTCGCGATCGCTGAGTTCACTCAACAGCTTCCGCAGCTCCGAGCTGTAGCTGTCGCGGCCGACAAGCCGCTCGCGGAGTGACTCCGCAGTTGAGCGCAGCAGGCGCTGGTATTCCTCGTTCGGCATCTCGTCGATTCGCGCGCGCAGGATCTGCCCACCGTCCCGCGCGAACACCTCTTCGAGCCATCGGCCGTATTTCAGCGTGCGCGTCTGCCAGCCGGCGGCCTCGAACATCGCCGCAAAACGGCCCACGGCGATCTCGGGCACGACACGGTCCAGAGACTGCCGGTTGACGTCGACGATCCAGAGAACCTCCCCTAGCTGAGAGACGACCGGATCGATAACTGCCTCCCAGACGGCGCCCTCGTCGAGTTCGGCATCGCCTACCAGCGAGACCTGACGCCCGCGCTGGGGCAGCTCGAAGTGGTCGCTCGCGTAGCGGTGAGCGATCGCGCTCCAGATCGGTGCCGTCGCGCCGATCCCAACGGAACCCGTGGAGAAGTCGGCGGGCACTGGATCCTTCGAACGGCTCGGATACGACTGAAGGCCGCCGAACGCGCGCAACTCCGTCAGGTAGTTCCGGTCGAGGAGGCCGAGCAAGTACTCGATCGCGTGAAGGACGGGAGAGGCGTGCGGCTTGACCGAGACGCGATCAGAGGCCCGAAGATGCTTGAAATACAGCGCGGTCATGATCGAGACCATCGAGGCCGACGAAGCCTGATGGCCGCCGACCTTGACTCCCGACGGGGTCGGACGCGTCGAGTTCGCGTGCTGGACGATGCTCGTCGCGAGCCAAAGCACCCGGCTCTCGATTGCCCGAAGCGTTGCCAGCTCGCTGGCTTCGAGTTCCTTGACTTCGAGGTTCACGACGCCGCAGTCTGCCTCATCAACCCCGCGAAGTCGAGATTGCGTCGTTCTAGTGCCGTCATGACGCCGATCCTTTGCGCCTGGGCCGGATCTGGGATAGATTCTTTGCGTGGTACGCGAGCTGCTCGACGATACCGACCGCACAATTCTCGGTCTACTCCTCGGTGATGGCCGATGCTCTGCGAGTGACGTCGGTCGGCGAGTGGGACTCTCGGCCGCAGCCGCGAAACGGCGAATCGACCGGCTCGAGCAGATGAAGATCATCACCGGCTACCGGGCTGTAGTCGACCATGGCAGCCTCGGCGATGGGATCGAGGCCTTCGCGGAGGTCCGCTTCGAGGGGGCCACGCAGGTCGACGACATCGACCTCGCTTTCGCCGATGTACCCGAGTTGGTGGAGGGATTCACGATCGCCGGAGACCCTGATGCCCTCCTTCGCCTGCGTGTCTCCGACCTCGACCATCTAAAGCGCGTGATCGACCGCGTCAGACGGGCGCCCGGTGTCCGCGGCACGAAGACGCTGATCGTCCTCGGCACGACGCCAGGGCCACCGCTCGGCAACATCTAGATTTCGCCTCCAGCACGGGGCGTCGCGCGCGACGGCGGCTACGGCGCAGCGACGTCGCGCTAAGGCACTCCGAAACGGGGCCTCAGCGAACCGCGGCGAGCAGCGTTCTTGCGCTGTGCGTGACGAGCGAGTCGCTCGTCACGGCGAGGTACCTCGCACCGCGTTCTCTCCATTCCAACAAACCCTTCTCGTTACCGACTAGCACGCCGAGCGCCTTGCCCGCCTCCCTCGCGGCACGCGCGATCGCGTCGTATGCCTGTTCGAGAAGGGGGTGCGAGAGTTGGCCGGTGACCCCGAACGCCTGAGAGAGATCGGTGGGGCCGACAAAGATGACGTCGACTCCATCGACCGCCGCGATCGCCGGCGCCTGCTCCACCGCCGCCACCGTCTCTATCTGGATCACCACGAGCGTCTCGGCGTTCGCCTGGGTGACGTACTCGGCGAGTGAGGCCCTCTGACCGTAGTCCGCTGCGCGCACTCCGGCCAGCCCACGGTCTCCTCGTGGTCGATACTTCATTCCGCGCACGGCGGTCTCGGCCTCCTCCGCCGAACCGACGAGGGGTATGTGGGCACCCATTGCGCCGGTGTCGAGGAAGCGCAGGAGCACCGCACGGTCGTTCGAAGGGACGCGCACGAGCGGAGTCGCCTCGCGGAGGTCGCAGGCGCGAACGAGGTTCTCGCACTCGCGCGGGTCCATCGTCCCGTGCTCCGCATCGAGAACGAGGAAATCGAACCCTTGAAGCGCAATCAGCTCGGCGAGTCCCGGATCGGCGAAGCGCAGAAAGCAGCCGATCGCCTCCCCGCCGGCGGAAAGCCTGCGCTTGGTCTCATTCGGGCGCACGTTCGCTCCTCATCAGCTCGGCCGCGAGCTGCACGGCTTCGACGATGTGCTGGTAGCCCGTGCACCGGCAGAGGTTGCCGCTGAGGACGCCACGGATCCTGGCCTCGCTCGGATCCGGCTCGCTCTCGAGTAGCTCGAGCACGGTCATCAGGAACCCAGGCGTGCAGAAGCCGCACTGCAGGCCATGCTTCGCGGCGAATGCACGCTGGATCGGGTGAAGGGCGCCGTCGACCGGGGTGAGCCCCTCGACCGTCATCAACTCAGCGCCTTCGGCCTGAACGGCGAGCATCAGGCAGGCGCGCACCGTCTCGCCGTCGTAGAGGATCGTGCAGGCACCGCAGACGCCGTGCTCGCAGCCGAGATGCGTTCCGGTCAACCCGAGCTCGTCACGGAGGAAGTCGGCCAGCGTCAGCCTCGGTGCGGCGAGGCCAGTCCGGAGCTCGCCGTTGACGCGAACGCTCAGCTCACGCGGCCCGGAGATGGTGGCCCTCCTCGGCTCGTTCGACCGCCCGGGCGAGCGCACGGCGGGTGAGCACCTGCGCGACGTGTCTGCGGTAGGACTCGCTCGCGTGCAGGTCGGGGAGCGGGTCGATGTCGGTGTCGACGGCAGCCGCCGCAGCGGCGAGGACGTCTGCCGTCGGGAAGCGCCCGTGCAGCTCCACCTCCGCGGTCGGCGCCCGGACGGCACGGTCGCCGACTCCGATCAGGGCGATCCGGGAGTCCGCAACCGCCCCGCTGCCGTCGAGGGTGACGACGGCGCCGACACCCGAGATCGCGTAGTCGCCGTGTCTTCGAGCGAGCTCGATGAAGCTCGACCCCGACCCCGGCTCGGGGAGCCTGAACCGAATCCGGACGAGCAGCTCGCCGACGCCAAGCGCGTTCGTGAAGTAGGTGAGGACGAACTCGGACGCCGGGATCGTCCGTGGGCCGTCGGGACCGACGACGTCGAGCTCCGCGTCGAGCGCAAGGGCAAGCGCCGTCCATTCGGCTGCCGGGTCGGCATGAGCGAGGCTACCGCCGACGGTGCCGCGTGTTCGGATCGCGACATGCCCGATTTCGTCGACCGCCTCACCGATCATCGGGCACCGTTCGCGAAGGGGTGCGCACCGTTCAACTGCGCGATGTCGGGTCATCGCACCGAGGACAAGTGTGTCATCGGTGAGCTCGATGCCTGAGAGACCCTCGATCCGGTTGAGATCGACGAGCACGCCCGGCCGGATGAGACGGAACGCCAGTGCGGGGACGAGGCTCTGGCCGCCGGCGATCACCTTCGCGTCCTCCCCAGCTGAACTCAGCGCCACAATCGCCTCGTCGAGCCGCGTCGGTGCGATGTAGTCGAACGCGGCGGGTTTCACGGCTGCGTGGATTCGGGGTGCAAGGCAGGGTCAGGACGCGTGGATCCGGCGATCAGAGACCGGAGTACTGGACAGCAGCGCGAGAACGTCGGTCGGCGTGAGCGGGGTGCGTCGCACGATCGCGCCTGGAATCCCCGCGAGAGCATCCTCGAGCGCATTGGCGATCGCGGTCGGCGGGGAGATCGCGCCGCCCTCCCCGACCCCGCGAACGCCGAGGCGGTTGAGGGACGACGGGGTGTCGAACGACTCGATCACCACGGGTGGGATGTCGGTCGCCGTTGGCACGAGGTAGTCGGCGAGCGTCCCGTTCAGGAGTTGAGCGTCGTCGTTGTAATGGACCTCCTCGAGGAGCGCGCTGCCGATGCCCTGTGCGATCCCCCCGCGTACCTGCCCCTCGACGATCATCGGGTTGATCTCGCGGCCGCAATCGTGAACCGCGGCGTAGCGCAAGAGTTCGATCACGCCGGTCTCGACGTCGACGGCGAGAACGACCGCGTGCGCGCCGCTCGACCAGGTCACGGTCGGCGGCTCGAAGTAGCACGTCGCGGTGAGGGGTTGCCCACGGTCCTCGGCGGCCGAGGCAAGGTCCGCAAAGCTCAGCGAGCCGCCGTCCGGCCCCCCGACAGCGCCGTCGGCGAGAACAAGGCTGTCGGGATCGGCGTTGAATAGCTCCGCGGCGAGCTGCAGCAGCCGCTCGCGGACGGCTGAGCCAGCCTCCGCGACGGCGTTTCCGCCGACGACGATGCTCCTACTCGCGACGGTGCCCCAGCCGCGGTCGAGCCCGAAGGTGTCGCCGACGACGACGTCGATGCCGTCGGGGTCGAGCCGGAGCTCGTCGGCGCAGATCTGGGCGAAGACGGTGCCGTGCCCCTGCCCCTGGGCACACGAGCCGGAGCGCACGAGCACGCGCCCGTCGAGCCCGACGGCCACGAGTGCGCTCTCGAAAGGGCCGATGCCTGTTCCTTCGGTGTAGAAGGCGACGCCACGTCCGATCAGGAAGCCCTCCCGCTCGTCGCGGACTACGTCATTCCAGCCGATGAGCTCGGCTGCCCGTTGAAGCATCGCGCCGAAGCTCCCGCCGTCGAGCACCATCGGCTCGCCGTCGCGATAGACGATCCCCATCTCGAAGGGCATCTGCTCGGGCGCGAACGTGTTGCGGAGCCGCAGCTCGACCGGGTCGAGCTCAAGCTCGACCGCCGCGCGGTCGAGCGCCCGCTCGACCGCGAACACCGCTTCGGGCCGGCCCGCGCCCCGGTAGGGCGCCGTTGGCGCCTTCGTGCTGAGGACACACTCCGCAGTCGCTGCGAAGCTCGGCACGCGGTACGGCCCCATCAAGTGGGCGATGGTGTTGTATGGGATCACGAGCCCGAGCGGGTTGTAGGCTCCGGTGTCGACCTGGAATCGATCGCGTAGCGCGACGATCTCTCCCCGTTCGCTCACCCCGAGCTCGATCTCGTGGACCTGCTCGCGTGCATGCACTGCGGCGTGCATGTGTTCGAGTCGGTCCTCGACCCATTTAACGGGCCGGCCGAGTTCGATCGCGATCAGACCCACCATGATGTCCTCGGGGTAGAGCACGCCTTTGATTCCGAAGCCCCCCCCGACATCCGGCGCGATCACGCGGATCGACTCGATCGGGCGCCCGGAGACGCGGCTCATCGCCCGCCGTAGTGGGTGGGAGTTCTGGGTCGACGACCAGAGTGTGAGCTCGCCGTTTTCGTAGAGGCCGACCGCCCCGCGCGTCTCGATCGGGATGCCCGCCTGCCGCTGGATGGAGAAACGCTCGCGGATCACGACCGCAGCCTCGTCGAGCGCGGCGTCGATCTCGCCGCCGCAGGCGACCTCGACACGGACCGCGACGTTGTCGTCCCACCCCTCGTGGATCAGCGGCGCCCCCTCTTCCAGCGCACGCTCGATCCCAGGCACGGGCTCGAGCGGCTCGTAATCGACCGCGACGAGTTCGGCTGCATCCTCCGCGATGTAGCGGCTCTCCGCGACAACGACGGCGACGGCCTGGCCCACGTAGAGCGCCGTATCCGGGACGAGCGGCTGATGGCACGGGCGTAGGTACGGCCTGACGGCATCGACGAGCTTCGGCGGAGGGGTATCCCAGAGAAACGGAGGTAGGGGTCCGTCCGGAAAATCCTCGCGGGTGAAGACTGCGGACACTCCGTCGACCGCCAGGGCCGCCGAGACGTCCATCCCGAGGATCCGCGCGTGTGCGTACGGGCTGCGCACGAAGACGACATGGCCCTGGCCCGGCAGCGAGATGTCTCCGACGAAGCATCCCTGGCCGCGCAGCAGGGCATCGTCCTCCCGTCTGGACATCGGCCGGCCTATCCAGGGCTCCTTCACAATCGAACCTTAACCTCAAGACATATTAGAGTCCAATCGATGACGTCTCCCGAACCGTTCGAGGGGAAGCGCGCGCTGGTCTCGGGTGCAAGCCGTGGGATCGGCCGTGCGATCGCGCTCGCGCTCGCCGAGGCAGGCGCCGACGTGGCCGGTCTCGCGCGCTCGTCCGACGCGCTCGCTGCGCTCGGCGCCCAGATCGAAGAACGCGGCCGCTCGTTCCTGGCGGTCGAAGCCGATCTCGGCGACGCGGAGTCCCTGCCGCAGGCAGTGGAGCTCGCTTGGGAGTGGCGGGACGGGATCGACGTTCTCGTCAACGTCGCCGGGATCATCATCCGTACTGCGCCGCTCGACGTGACACCCGAGGAATGGGACGCGGTGTTCGACATCAATGTCAAAGGCACGTTTTTTCTCACGCAGGCAATCGGGAAGAGGATGCTCGACGGAGACGGGGGCTCGATCGTGACCGTCACCTCACTCGCAGGCGAGGTCGTTACTCAGGCGGCGATCAGCTACCAGGCGACCAAGGCGTCGCTGATCCAGTTGACCCGCGCACTTGCCGTCCACTGGGCCCCGAGCGTGCGCGTGAACGCGGTGGCCCCTGGATACATCAGAACCGATCTGAATACCGCATGGCTCGACGTCGAGGACAATCGCGACTACGTTCTCGGGAAGACGCCGCTGGATCGGGTCGGCACGCCGGAGGACGTCACGGGCGCCGTGCTGTTCCTCGCCTCGCCGTCGGCGAGATACATCACCGGCCAGAACGTTCGCGTTGACGGTGGTTGGAGCGTTCAGTAGCGGTCTCTTCGGGCGGCACATGATCCTCGAGCTCGATCAGGAGCTTCCGTAAGGTGCCGGCGAGCAGCGTCCGCTCCTCCGCCGAGAGCGGTGCCAGCAGCTCACGCTCGTTGTCGTAATGCGTCGTGACGACGCGGTCGATCAACCGCTTGCCGGACGGCGTGAGCGTGACGAGTGCTCCCCGGCCGTCGGTCGGATCGGGCTCCCGCCGCACGTACCCGCTCGCAGTCAAGCGAACGAGACGATGGGTCATCGCGCCCGACGAGATCAGCAGCGACTCGTAGAGACCGGTCGGCGATAGGCGGTAGGGCGGCCCTGCGCGGAGTAGCGCGGCGAGCACGCCGAACTGGGATTGGTTGAGACCCTCGGCCGCGTACCCGTCTTCGATCCGCCGCTCGAGGATGCGGCAGAGCCGCGAGATGCGCGCGATCACCTCCATCGGCGAGACGTCCAGGTCGGGACGCTCCCGTTGCCATTGGGCGACCAGGTGATCTACGTGATCTTCGTTCACGCAGCCGATTGTCTCATGCGCGTTCACGGGTTTGTCGCCGGAGCAGGACCAAGGCTCCCCCCACGAAGGCGCTCGGTCTCATCGAGGTCGACGCGGTAGGAGTCCGGCATGCGCACGAGCCGATCGGGAGCACCGACGTACTCGATCGCGACGCCGTAGACTTCCCGTGCCTGACCGATCGAGACATAGCCGTCGACGACATCGGCGAGGACGCTCGCAACGTCGCGCCCGAACGGATCGCCGTAGCCGCCGCCGCCGGGGAGCTCGAACCGCACCGTCACGCTCTCCTCGAGCGTGGTCACGGTCTTTGCGAGCGCAGCTTCGCCCGAGGACAGTGAGAGGCAACCGGTCATACCCTCGTGGCCGCCGTCAAGACCTCCTGCCGCAAAACGCGTTCGGTCGACCAGCGCGGACACCGTCCATGTGCCCGGGCCGAGCGAGCCCATCTCAGTGGTCTGACCGAGGCCCCCACGAAAGCGCCCCGCGCCTCCCGAGTCGATCCGGAGCTCTCGCCGCCGCTGGACGAGCGGGCTCAGCGTCTCGATCACCTCGGCGGGCACTCCCGCGACGCCGCTCGGGAAACCGGTCGTCGTCAGGCCGTCCTTTGCGGCGCGGGCTCCTGTGCCTCCGGACTGGAAGAGCGTCAGCGAGAACGGCCGACCGTCCCGGCCCGTTCCGCGCCAGATCGAGAGCCAGGTGGAGTCAGCGCCGGGCGCGACCAGCCTCCCGGGCATCGCCTGGGAGAGCGCACCGAAGATCACACCAGGGAGCAGATGCCCGATCACGTGGCGGCTTCCCACGGGCGCGGGTTCGACGCAGTTGAGGACGCAACCCAGCGGTGCGGTCACGTGAACCGGCCTGAACGAGCCCGCGTTGTGCGGGACCTCCGGGGCAAGCGCCGCTTTGGCCGCGAACGAAGCGTATGCGTGGGTGTAGTTGAGCACGAGATTGATCCCGCGAGGGCTCTGCGGCGAGGAGCCGGCGAAATCGATCGTGAGGTCGTCGCCCTCGGACGTGACAGCGACCGCGAGGCGGATCGGCTCATCGAACCCGTCGCTCCAACTCTCGTGCCGGTAGGTCCCGTCCGGCAGTGCAGCGATGGCCGTGCGCATCGCCCGCTCAGCTCGGAAGATGATCTCGTCGGCGACCGGATCGATGGACTCGAGACCGAACTCGTCCATTAGGGCGACGAGGCGGCGGCCACCGACGTCGTTGGAGGACGATTGCGCGTAGAGGTCTCCGATCGTCTCTCCCGGCGTCCGCACGTTCGCGCGCACGATCGCAACGAGGTCATCGTTCAGAACGCCGGCCTTGAAGAGCTTCATGATCGGAACGCGGAGGCCCTCCTCGTAGACCTCGCGGGCCTCCGCCGAGAGAACGCGCCCCCCAATGTCGGCCGCGTGGCATGTGTTCGCGAAGTACGCGACCGTGCGGCCGCCGTAGAAGACAGGGGTGACGACGGTCAGGTCGTTCAGTTGACCGCTCGTCTGCCACGGGTCGTTCGTCACGAGCACATCGCCTGGCTCGAGCGTGCCCGGCGGAAACGCGTCGAGGAAATGACGGACGCCGGTTGCCATTGCGTTTATGTGACCGGGTGTCCCACTCAGAGACTGAGCGACCATGAGCCCGCGCGAGTCGAAGACGCCGCAGGCGAGGTCTTCAGATTCCCTGACCACCGTGCTGAACGCAATCCGGATCAGCGCTGCCTGCTGTTCGTTCACGACCGAGCTGAGACGGTTCCCGAGCACCTCGACGAGGATCGGGTCCATCACGGCTGCCCATGCGAAACGGCGAGGCTCAGCTCCGGTGTGACCTCTACGACCTGGCCGCGCCCGACGACGAGCGTCGACTCGCGCTCCTCGACGATCGCCGGACCTGCGAACCGGACACCGGGCACGAGGAGGTAGCGGTTGTAGACAGGCGTCTCGACGAATCCCTCGCCGGGGACATACACCGGACGACGGGCCTTCGTCGCCGCGGTCGACAGTCCGGGCTCACCCGGGGTCAGCTCCGTGCGCGCCAGTTCGAGGACCGGATGCGGGCCTGAGGTGACGACCCGCCAGGTGATTGCCTCGACCGGCACGTCCGGCCCTTTGCGGCCATAGAGACGCGCGTACTCGCGCTGGAACGCGTCGACGAGCGCCGATGGATCGTCGAGTACGCCCGGCAGCTCGACCCGGATCTCGTGCCCCTGCCCGACGTAGCGCATGTCCGCGAACCGCGCCTGCGTAATCTGATCGGGAGTGACGCCCGAGTCTGCGAGGAGCCGCGCGCCCTCGGCCTCCATCTGGGCGAAAAGGGCTGTCGCGCGCGCGCCGTCGAACGAATCGAGCTCGCACCGCCAGGAACGCACGAAGTCGAACGCAAGGGGCGAGGTCAGGAAGCCGAGGCTGCTCATCACCCCGGCACCGAGGGGAGCTACGACGACCGGGCAACCGAGCGCCGAGGCCACGCCGCAGGCATGAACAGGGCCCGCACCGCCGAACGCGAACAAGGGAAGCCTGGATACGTCCTTCCCGCGCTCGACCGCGTGGACCCGGGCGGCGTTCGCCATGTTCTCGTTCACAATCGTGTGGATCCCCCAGGCCGCCTCCTCGATCGAGAGCCCGATCCTGTCGGCCACCCCCCCGGCGATCACCTCGCGTGCGGCCGCAAGGTCGAGTCGCATTCGACCGCCGAGGAAGAAGTCGGGATCGAGGTAGCCGAGTACGAGATCGGCGTCGGTGACCGTCGGCTCGGTGCCGCCGAGGCCGTAGCAGGCGGGGCCGGGATCAGAGCCGGCCGAGCGCGGCCCGACCTTCAGCAACCCGAGCGCGTCGACGCGCGCGATCGACCCTCCCCCGACCCCGATCTCGATCATGTCGACGACCGGCACCTTGACCGGGATTCCCGAGCCGGGCTGTAGTCGGTAGACGCGGTCGACCTCGAACTCGTCCGCAATCAGGGGCGCCCCATCCTCGACCATGCAGAGCTTGGCGGTCGTCCCGCCCATATCGAACGAGAGCACGTCGGCCTCACCGCTTGCCCGCGCATGCGCTGCCGCCGCGAGCGCGCCGGCGGCGGGCCCGGACTCGACCAGCCTGATCGGGAAAGCGGTGGCCGTTGCGACCGTTGCGATCCCGCCGCTCGACAGCATCACGTAAAGCCCGCCACCGAACCCCAGCCGCTCGAGGCGAGCGTCGAGCGCCTCGAGGTAGTCCGCGATCAGGCGCTGGACATAGACGTTCGCGATCGTCGTCGAGGCCCGCTCGTACTCGCGGATCTCCGGCACCACCTCGGACGAGACCGACACGCGCATGTCCGGTACCGCCCGCAGTATGGCCTCGCGGGCGCGTAGCTCATGCTCCGAGTTGGCGTAGGCGTGTAGGAAGGAGATCGCGACGGCCTCGACTCCGGCCTCACGCAGCTCGGCCGCCAGGCGCTCCACGTGGCCGACGTCGAGAGGCGTGTCGATTCGTCCATCGGCGAGCATCCGCTCGGGCACTGCGAATCGCAGGTGTCGTGCGACGAGAGGCCGGGGAAGCTCGACCATCAGGTCGTAGAGCTCGTAGCGCCGCTCGCGGGCGATCTCGATCGAGTCGCGGAAACCCTGCGTCGTGATCAGTGCGGTCGGCGAGCCACGCCGCTCGATGATCGCGTTCGTGACGAGTGTCGTCCCGTGGACGATCAGCTCGAGCTCGTCGAAGCGGCGACCGAGCGCCTCGAGCGCCTGGACGAGCACCGTCTCGACCCCGTCCGATGGATCGTGCGGGGTCGTGAGCGTCTTGCCGACACCGACGACTCGGCCCTCCTCGACGAGGCAAAGGTCGGTGAACGTGCCGCCGATGTCGAGGCCAGCGCGAAGCACCGAGCGGGCGCTACGCGGGTGCTGCGGCCGGAGTGCCGACAGGCGCGAAAAGATCGAGCAGGCGGGAGGCCTGGTGGGCAGCCGCAGGACGGAGGATCGGTAGGTCGACTCCGACGTCGCGGAACCGCTGGACACGCTCCCGAACCTCGTCCGGCGTGCCGCTCGCCGTCATCCCCTCGACGTAGGAGTCCGGCACCGCTTCGATCAGCGCTTGCTTGCCTCCGCGCTCCCATGCCGCCTCGAAAATCGGGATGTCCTCGGGCTTGATGTACGGCTCGCCGACACGCATCTTCGGGCCGGCGATGAACGGGAGCTGGATCGGGTCGAGCTTGCTCGCGACCTCCCACTTGATCGCCTGAACGGCCGTGTCGTGGTCGTCCTCGACCGAGCAGTTGATCAGCTGGGCCACCTTGAACTCCGACCAGTCGCGACCTGAATCCTCGACGGACTTGCGCACGATCTTGAGGGCGTTCGCGCTGTACTCCGGCGAGCAGATCGCGTTCAGCAGCACGCCGTCTGCGATCTGACCTGCCAGGCGTAGCCCGGGCTTGCTCGTTGCGGGGAGGTACATCGGGATATACCGTCGAACGGGCTCCCAACCGAGCTCGACGTCATCGAAGTTGACGGACTCGCCGTGATAGGAGACGCGGCCGCCGCCCATGATCAGCCGGATCGCCTCGACGTACTCGCGCAGCGCAACCGACGAGTTGATGTGATCGAGGCCGTGGCGCTTGGAATGAGTCTGGGTGCATGCGCCAGGCGCGAGCATGATCCTTCCGCCCGTCAACTCGTCGAGTGACGCCAGCGTCTGCGCCATCACGAGCGGGCTCCGGAGACGGACGATCTGGGTGCAGCCGAGCGTCATCTTCGAGGTGGCGAGCCCGAAGGTCGCCAGCGCCGAAGCCGAGTCGCGCATGAGCTCGATCGTCTCCGAGAAGAATCCGATCTCGTAGCCGCGCTCTTCAGCCTCCGCCATGTGCTGAGCCATCTCGGCGTTGCTCAGACGGGGGTCGTATCCGGTCGCAAAGCCTACGCGTTCCATCGTTTCTATCCCTCCCGGGGCTCTCCGGTTTTCAACTGTCTTACCTTCAAGCTATCACCTTTTCAGCGAAGGTTCCTGCTCGGCCGTCGACTGGACACCGACATCCGCATCGGCGGCGGCCGCCGCCATCACGTCGGCCTCGATCTCGACCCAGATCTCGTCGTACAGCCGTTGGAACTCGGGCGTCCGCTTGATATTCAGGTCTCGGGGCCGCCCGAAAGGGACGTGCACCGTCTTCCGGATGCGACCCGGTGCGGCGGCGAGCACGATGATTCGATCGGCCAGGTAGAGCGCCTCCTCGATCTGGTGGGTCACCAGCACGACGCCGACGTCGGTCGTGCCGAGAATTCGAAGCAACTCGGTCTGCATCACCTCACGTGTCTGCGCGTCGAGCGATGCGTAGGGCTCGTCCATGAGAAGGAAGTCCGGCTCGGTCACGAGTGCGCGCGCGACGTTGACGCGTTGGCGCATGCCGCCCGAGAGCTGCCTCGGGTAGAGGTCGATGCTCTTGCCGAGGCCGGCCAGCGACAGCGCCTTGACCGCCTTGCGCTCCGCCGACTGCTTCGGCTCGCCGCGGATCTCCAGCCCGAACGTCACGTTGCGGAGTGCCGTGCGCCACGGAAAGAGCCGATCGCTCTGGAATACGAGCGCGCGGCCGGCGGTCGGTCGCGCGGTCACGTCCTCGCCGTTCAGGATGATCTCGCCCGCGCTCGGCCGCAAGAGCCCTGAGATGATCGAGAGGAGCGTCGTCTTCCCGCAGCCGCTCGCTCCGAGCAACGCGACGAACTCGCCGTTCTCGACCTGGAGAGACACGTTGTCGAGCACCGGGGGACCATCCGGCCGGAAACGATGGGTGATTCCCGCTGCCTCGATCACCGCCCCGCCTCCCGCGGTCGCCGCTGCGCGGACGACGTCACTTGTCGCCCCGGGTCCAGGGTGCGACGCGGTGCTCGAGCAGCAGCAGCAGGCTGTTGCTGACGACACCTATCGCGGCGAGCAGCACCACCACGGCGAGCGTCTTCGACGTCTGGAACGTATTGCTGTACTGCACGAGCAGGAAGCCGAGCCCCTGGCTCGCGCCGAAGAACTCCGCCACGACCACGCCGATGATTCCACGACCGACGCCCAGCCGTAGGCCGGTCAGGACGCCGCCTGCCGCGGCCGGGAAGACGACCATGCGCAAGGACTGGAGCTTGCTCGCACCGAAGGCGCGCGCCGTCTCCGGAAACTCGGGGTTGATCCCGCGAAGCGCTCCTTCGGTTCCGATCATGATCGGGAAGACCGCCATGCAGGCGACCACGACCACCTTCGAGTTGATTCCGATCCCGAAGAGGATGATGATCGGCGCTGCCAGCGCGACGATCGGGGTCGCATAACCGGCCTGGACGGCAGCGCTGAAGAGCCGTCGAGTGAAGTCGTTCGCGGCGAAGACGGCGCCGGCGGCGATCCCGACGACCGCCGCGATGAGGTAGCCGATTGCGAACTCCTCGGCGCTCACCCTGAGGTCGGGAAGGATCGTGCCGGAAGAGATCAGGTGGTACAGCGTGACCATCGTCGTCGACATCGGCGCGAACAGCAGGCGATCGGTGACGACGACGCGGCCGACGAACTCCCAGATCGCGCCCACGATCAGAAGGCCGAGGAGCGGGACGAACGGTCCCGAAAGCCGCTTGCGCCAGCGTCGCCCGGTGCCCGGCGACTTCGTCTTCCGAGTTGCCGACCTCACCGGGTCATCTGAGACCGCAGACGGGCCGGAGCGCAGGGTGGTCCCCGCGTTCCGGCCCATCCGCACGTCATCGCCACTCAACATTTGTCTCGCGACCAAGCGAGCGTTAAATGCCTACTTCCCGGCGGCCTTGAGGAACGAAGTGTCGACGGTATTCGCGTACGGGTACGGCGTCTTCAGGAGCTTGAGGCCGATGAGGCCCGGGACGACCGCCTTCACCGCCGCGGGGCTCCACTCGCCGGCCTTCGAGTAGTTCACTCCCGGCTTCGTGAAGAAGAGGGCATAGCTCTTCTCGGCCTGGGCCGCCGGCAACTGGGTGTGCTTGACGATGATCGAGATCGCCGCCGACTTGTTCGCCGGGTTGAAGAGCCACGTGTGTGCCTCGTTCAGCGCCTTTACGAACCCGACCAGGTCGGTGTGATGCGCTGCTGCCCAGCTCTGCTTGACGATGTAGAAGGTTGGCAGCGCGCCGCCCTTCAGCTGGCTCGTATCGAAGATCTGGTGCAGCCCGTCGGTCTCGGCCTCGAAGTTCGTCGGCGGATAGAGCGGCGCAGCGGAGACGGAACCCGCCTTGACCGCCGCCAGCTTCGCGCTGCTGAAGCCGACCGCCCGCATCGAGTAGTTCCCGGGCTTGACGCCGTACTGGCTCATCATCTCCGTCGTGTAGATCACATCAAGGTCCTGAAGCGAGAAGACTCCGAGCGTCTTTCCCTTCAGGTCGGCGGGAGTCTTGATGTCGCTCTTGGCGTCCCAGGCGACGTACGTGGCGCCCGGCGAGTAGATCGCGCTGAGCTTGGCCCCCGCTTCGTCGTCGATGTATGTCGTCGTCGGGGTACCGCTGGAGATCTGCGCCTGACCGCTCAGCAGCACCGTTCCCGGCTCGCTGGTTGCGAGAATCGGCGTGACATCCAATCCCTGCTGAGCGAAAAAGCCTTTGTCGATCGCCACATAGATATCCGCCCACTCGGCCGAAGCCGAAGCCGTATTGATCGAGATCTTCGTCAGCTGAGTCTTACTATTCGAGCCGCTCGCCGAAGAGCTCCAAGCGACGAGGCTCAGCGCTCCGACTATTACTGAATAAGTAAGCAACCTCATTCGCCGTCCACGTCCGTGCATCGTTGTTCACCTCGTTCGAAATAGATGGGCTTGCACAAGCAGGAAAGCGTTACTGATGGTAAATGCTTCGTCGCAATCTCCCGGACAGGCCGATTTGCTCGGTGCGTCAGCTATCTTCACGTCATACTATCTCACTCTTGCCGACCAATCACAAGTCACAACCGTTCCCGCAGTCGGCTTCGGTGCCCTGTCCTCTCATGAGACGACGATTGCGCCGGAAGGGAAGTTGAAGAGCGGCTCGCAGCCTCCTTCCGTCACGATCAGGGTCCCGCCGCGAAAAAGCGTCCCGTACGAGGCTGTCCTCGCGTTCGGGTGGATCGAGAGCACGCGGCCGGGGCCGAAGGCGCGCCCGTCGGACGGATCGAGGAACTCCGGCAGCTCGATGTTGTCGAGCCCGGTCGCGTGGCCGAGCCGGGTGACATCGTCCTCGAGGGCGCCGGCGGCGGAAAGCGGCGCCATCATCAACGAGAAGAGGCCGCCGAACGTCATCTGGGCGGAGATCGAGGCGAGCGCTAGCTCGAGCGTGTCGCAGATCACCGTGTGCAGCGCCTCGGCTCCTTCCGGAACCTCGCCGACGAAGAGCGTCGAGACGATCTCGGGGCAGAACCCGTCGATGTCAGGGATCACCTCGAAGAATCCGGTCGTCCCCGGGGCGAGGACGGCCTCGGAGGACTGCAGAAGGCTCCGACCCTGGGCGTCGGTTCCACCTGCGAAGCAATGCCAGGTGACCGAGCCGTGGTCCCGCAGGACCCCTTCTGCCGCACGCACCGCGTCCGCAGGGCGCGACCCGGGCCGGAGGACGGCAACGCCGGCGTCGAAAGCCTCCTGCGCGGCGGTCGCAGCCTTGCGCAGGCTCGCAAGGTCACTCGCGTCCTTCGGGCCGATCAGCGCATCGACGAGCTCCGCGGTGACGATCGGCATCTCGCCAAACCGCGCCTCGAGCTCGGGAATGATCCCCGCCTCGGGCCCGTAGGCGGCGAGGGCAGGGCGAGCGACCGGTGCGCCGGAAAGCCGCTCCGCAGCGGTCGCGACGAGGTCGGCAACTGTTGCGACCGCCCATCCCACCGGCGCCGCACACACCTGTGCGATCCCGGTGCCCCCTCGCTCCGCAGTCGCGACGTGCAGAGGCAGGCGCGTCACGTGGATCGCCTCGCTCGGAGTGATCGCGAGCAGGCTGGCATTCGTGACGCTGTGGCGCGGGCAATACCCGGTCCAGTGCGCCGTCAGTGCCGAGCGGTACGAGTAGACGAAGAGGCAGTCGAGCTCGCGGTCTCGCATCCAACGGCGAGTCGCCGCGAGCCGCTCTTGCAACCGGTCGAAGTCCGCTACGGCTGTCGGCAAGACGCCTCTAGTCGTCCAGACCGGGGCCGGGATCGCGCAGGAGCTCCATCGTGATGCACTTGATCCCGTTTGTTCCGCCCTGCATGATCCCATGCGAGTCGAAGGGAATCACCTCCACCCCGGCGGCCTCGACGGCCTTGATCGTGCGCGGCGCATGGCTCGTCATGATCACCTTCCCGGGCTCGAGCAGGATGAGGTTCGCCGGGGCAAACCGCTGCTCCTCGCGAGGGATCTCGATCAGCTTGAAGCCCCGGTCGCGGAGCCACACGTAGGTGTCCCAGTCGAGGCCGGCCGGATACACGACCGCAACCTTGTGGTCGACGGGCGCCACAACCATGTCGACGTGGAACTCGCCGCCCGAGTCGAAGGTGTCCATGATCGTGTTCAGGTTCATGATGTGAATATCCTTTGCGCCCGAGCGGTACATCACAGGCAGCACCTGGTCGAGCCCGTCCTGGTTCGCAGCGCAGGAGCGCCCCCCGATCCAGGCATCCTCGGCCATCGCCACGAACATCGGCGCGACCTCGCAGATCCCGGAGCCCGACACCGACATCAGGATCGGACAGCCGAGCTCGGCGAGAAAGCGCTGGAACTCACGCTCGAGCCCACGTTTGTAGGAAGCGTGCCCGAAGCGGGGGATGATCGCCCCTCCACGCACGATCCGTACCTCCTCGCACACGAAGAGCTTTCGCATCGGGCCGTGAGCACCCCAGACGTTCTTGAATTCCATCCACTCGATTTCGACACCGTTTTCGGTGAGTAGCTCTGCATAAGCCTCATGGGAGGCGATCATCGCCTCGACGTCCACCTGTGCCTGATACCGCAGCAAGAAGAACGTGGGATGGCTGACGAACAACTCGTTGATCTCGTGCTCGGACGGCTTGACGAGGGCAACCTTCCTGAGCTTCCCGATCCCGGCGCAGCCCCACTGCTGCCCCCAGACCGACTCGTACTCGTCGAGGTACGAGAAGTTGCTCAGCTTGTAGACATCCGGTGGCCGGTCGCTAGAGACGTAATCCGGGTACTTCGTAACGTCGAAGTCCTCGATCTCGCCGTGAATGCCAGCTTGCTCTGATCTTGTCACGCTAGAAATCGGACTCACCTCCGTCGTTGCAATTGTCTGGGCACGGCGACACCGTCGTGGTAAACGAACTCGAGTTTCAGGCCGGGACGCATGTCAGTTCGTGCGGAATCTGTGCGAGCGGAATGGTCTCTGCCTCGGTGACGAAATACGTATCTGAGATATACGCGCCGTGAGCATTGACCGCGTCGACCACGTGCGGGTGATAGGCGATCACCGAGTCAGCCGCGATCGACTCGGTGCTCTCGGGGAGCAGAATCGGCCGCTCGAGCACATCAAGCCCGATGCCGTGTCCACCCCAGATGCCCTTCTTGAACCCCGACTCGGTCAGTGTCCGGTCGACGCCGTTCGCGACGTCCGCAGCTCTGGCGCCCGGCCGCAGCAGCGACTCCGCGACCTTGGTCGCGTCGTAACACGTCTGATAGAGACGGCGGACCTCGTCGTCGGGCTCGCCGATGAAGAGGGTGCCCCCGCGTTCGATCCAGTAGCCCTCGGGTCCTGCGAGCTCGATCGAGAACATCACGACGTCGCCGGCCGCGAATTTGCCCTCGGCGGGCTCACGTAGGTAGGGGCCGGTCGAAAGCAAGATCATCGTGTCGTACGAACCGCTGCCGCGGAGGATCCGCTCGACCTCGCCGATGATCTCCCAGCGATCGAGGCCCGGTGCGAGGCGCTCGCAGAACATCGCATAGGCCTCCTCCGCGATCCGCATGCTGGTTCGGGCGCCGTCGACCTCGTCGGTCGTCTTCAACGTCCTCAGCGCATCGACGATCCGCATCGAGTCGCTGAACTCGACGTTCGGGAACTCCGCCTCCAGTACCTTGAAGTCGCCGGGCCGCATGATCTCTCCGAGGCCAGCGATGCCCACGCGCGCGTCGTCGGAGATCGACTCCTTGAGGAGAGTGACGACCTCCCGGATCGGGAACTGACCGAAGCGAACGTCCTCGATCGCGCCCTCCTGCTGCGCCCAGTACTGCTGGCTCGGAGCGATCGTGACGAGGACCGGAGGCTTGCCCGGGCGCACGATCACGTACGCCCATCGGCTCCAGAGCACCCGGTCTGTGAAGTAGCGGAGGTTGCCTTTGTAGCGCCAGTCCGAGGCGACGATGATCGCCGCGAGACCCTCCTCCTCCGCGCGATCCGCAAGACGTGAGAGGCGTTGATTCCAGATCGATGTAGCGTCTTTGCGGCTCATATCCTGGGTTTCCCTCCTAGCTATCTTAGCGTCAAGACAGTAACATTACGGTCGCCCGAAAGGCGAGTCAAGCGAAAGCGGCATCCACCCAGCGACCCGAGCGGAGGCGCGTGATGGTAGAGCGGGAAACAGAGAACAATCGGGCGTCAACCATCCCGATCGTGGACGGGCATGTTCACATCGGCGAGGGAGAGATCGAGCCGGGTCGGCCCGGATCGCTCGAGGCGCCGATGCTCCTGAAGTTGATGGACGGCCCCTTCCACCTACTCGGAGAGGAACGCCGGATCGACCACGTGCTTGCCCAGCCGAACATCTTCATGACCCGCGAGGGCGACCCCTGGGACCACCACCGCTACGTCGCGGAGTCCGCCGCCGCCTACCCCGATCGCATCACGGGCTGCTTCGTCGCGAATCCACTCCTCCCGGTCGAGCGAACGGTCGAGGTGTTACGCGAAGTCGTCGAGAAGCACGGGTTCCGGGGTGTGAAGCTCCACCCAATGGGTCACGGCTACGCCCCCGGGAGAATGGTCGAACAACTCGCACCGGTGTTCGAGGTTGCCGAGGAGCACGACTTGCCGGTTGTCGTTCATCAGGGGGACCCCCCGTTCTCGCACCCGACGCAGTTCGCGCCGGTCGCAGAGCAGTTCCCGAACGTGCGCTTCATCCTGGCGCACCTTGGCAGCCAGCGGGTCGTGCTCGCGCCGGAGGCGATCTATGTGGCGTCGAAGCTCGACAACATCTATCTGGAAACGGGTTGGGGGGCGCTTCCCCGCCTCAAGGAGGCGCTCGCCGTTCTCGACCCGGGCCGCCTGGTCTTCGCCAGCGACTGCCCGATCCAGGAGATCGGTTCGCAACTACGGGTGCTCGAGGTCCTGACCTGGGAGGGCCCGATCGGCATCGCCCTGCCACGGTCCGACCTCGACCTGATGATGGGCGGCACGATGTGGTCGCTGATGTACGGCGACCGGCCCTTTCCGGCCGCCGTCTGAAGCGAGATGGGCAGGCCGGCGGCCAGCAGACGTATCGGGGACCTTCCCCGTTCTGGCATCCGCGGGATCATGGAGCTTGCTCTCGGGATCCCCGATGTGATCCGGCTCGAGATCGGCGATCCCGACTTCACGACGCCGGAGCACATCATCCAAGCTGCGGCCGCCGCGGCGCGTGACGGGTTCACTCACTACGGGCCGAGCATCGGTCTTGCGAGCCTCCGTGAGTTGATCGCCGAGAAGGTGACCGCCCGGAACGGGTTCGCTTGTACTCCGGCCGACGTTGCCGTGTCCAGCGGCGCGTGCGGCGGGCTTCACGCAACGCTGCTCGCGATCCTCGATCCGGGCGATGAGTTGCTCGTCCCCGATCCAGGATGGACGACCTACATCCCGATGGCCGTGAGCGCCGGGGTCGTGCCCGTCCGCTACCGGCTCGACCGGGAACGTGACTTCGCACTCGACCTCGAAGCGCTCGAGGCCGTAATCGGAGCCAGAACGCGCGCGATCGTGATCAACTCGCCCTCGAATCCGACCGGCAACGTGTCGACGCGAGAAGAGCTCGAACGGGTCTGCGAGCTCGCCGAGCGTCACGATCTCTGGCTGATCTCAGACGAGTGTTACGAAGACCTCGTCTTCGAGGGTGAACACATCAGCCCGGCATCGCTCGGGAACCCCGAGCGCGTCGTGAGTGCTTTCAGCTTCTCGAAGTCCTATGCGATGACTGGGTGGCGGGTCGGTTACATCGCCAGTCTCGGAGGAGTCGCACAACTCGTCGCCAAGGCGCAGGAACCGATCGTCTCGAGTGCGTCAACAATCTCCCAGAAGGCAGCCGAGGCCGCACTCCTCGGGCCACAGGATGTCGTCGCCGGATTCCGCAACGCCTACCGGCGCCGCCGCGATGCAGCACTAGCGATGCTCGACGAAGCTGGAGTCGGATACACGCAGCCGAGCGGCGCCTTCTACCTGATGGTCGACGTCTCCGCAGCTGGCGACGAATCGGAGCTCGTTCGGCGTCTCCTCGTCGAGCGTCACGTCGCGGTCGTGCCTGGAAGCGCTTTCGGAAAAGGCGGTGCGGGGATGGTCCGGGTCTCGCTCGCAGCAGCCGACGAGGCAATCACCACAGGGCTCGAACGGCTCTGCGGCCTGCTGCAGTGAGCGAAGGGAGCCGGACTACGTGAATCAACCGACCGCCGCTTCACTCGGGGATCGCCGACCAAACGACCGGAGGGACGTTTGCTCGGCCAGGCGACGTTCCCGAACTGAGCTCGCAGCTCCCGAGGCGCCCCCAAAGGTCCCCAGGAGCTGCGAGCTCACTCATCCACGATTACACCCACTCGCCCAAGGAGACAAAGGGCAGCGAACCTGTCGAATACCCGATCAGGCGCGGCCCGAACCCTCCCGCGTGATTCGCGGCTCTTCTACCTTGGAGTAGGTCAGGCTGGGCCTTGGAGGGGCGTCACGTGTGAGGCGCCGTTCTACGCTTCCACTGCGCGGGGTGCTTCCCCGTCGGTGGCACCCTCGCACTGTGGCCGTGGGCGGGAGACGAGATCGTCCCCGGATCGTCTCCCGCTTGCGCCTTTTCATCGTGTGGCTCCTCCCCGTGGTGCCCCGCCGCACTCGTTGGCTCGAGCCACGAGAACGCGCTCTGGTCGCTACGGGAAATCCTGGCCGGTGAGGCCCGGCGGCCGCAGATCGCGCACGCGACCTAAGCCGCTCGACCGGGTGGGCACGAGTCATCACGACGTCGTTTCCCGCCCGGTCTTGTCAGGCGGGGACTCGTCCACCTGACCGACTCCAACCAAACGCTGCGGCTAGTTCGTGATGTGGATCACGTCCGACGAGTTGTTCGAGCTCTCGGGGCCGATGTTTTTGTGGGTCACGTATCCCTGAGCTCCGACGTAGGCGCTGTTGCCGCCGACGATCGGGACGTTGTTCGTTTGGGCAATGAGATTCAACGGGCCGGAAACCTCGATCAGGCCCGTGGGCAACGACAACGCGACGTCACAATGCGTCCAGATCGTGCCGCCGGTGTTGGTGAGGTTGACGCCTGTGACGGTGCAGACGGCACGGGCGTTCCCGACCGGCGCACCCTTCTTGGTGCCCGCCCATCTGTACAAAACTCCCGTCGTCACGAAGCCCTGACCGACCGCGGGCGGTGCGCCCGTGTTCGTCGTCGGAAAGCCGCCGATCCCAACGAACGAGTTGTCGATCTCCAACAGACTGATCGTCTGTGGCTTCGGGGCTGCGGAGGCCGCAGCCGCCGTCACCATCACCGTCAGTGCGGCAAAGACCGCCATCGCCGTAAGCCGTTTCCCATCCATCAACTGCTCCTTTCGCTTTGTCCGGTTGATGCCAGCTCCGCTCTGTCCGGTTGATGCCAGCCGAGAGACGTCGTGACGTTGGCGATGGCATGGAAGGCGTGCCGCCATCCTCTCAGACCCGTCGGCAGTTATCCACCAACGCCCGCGGGGCGGGACTCAGATGACGGCGGTATCGGCGCTGGCGAACCATTGAGTCGCCCGGCCCGACTACTCAGGCGGTTGCAAATCGGCACCTAACCCAATCGGGTCAGGCGCGAGCTCTGCCAGCCTTGGCACGGTGAACAGCGGCCGGGCGACGACTCATCCCCGTATCGTCGCCCGGCCGTTGCTTCAAATCGTTACCCGTCAGTTCTGGCCATCATCCGTACAGCCCATACGCAGCCGAAACCCGCTTGCTGCGACAACGGCCCCGGTCATCCCCCCACTTCCGGGGCTTTTCAGAGCGGGCGACGAGATTCGAACTCGCGACCCTCAGCTTGGGAAGCTGATGCTCTACCAACTGAGCTACACCCGCACGGAGCCTGGAGCTTAGCCGTTCTTGAAAGATCTACGCGGCTGCGAGGGTCTCGCGGATCTCGTCGAGCACGCTGAGCACCTTCGTTCTCATCGTGCTCGCGACCGGGGAGGCAAGCAGTGCATTCGCTTCGCCGATCTCGGTGCCGTCGAGGGCCTTGAGAGCGGCGAGCTTCAGGCCGAGCTCCTTGAGGAGCAGAGGGATCCGGTCGGCGCCGGCTGCCTGGCCCTGGAGGCGGCCGGGGCCGACATCGTCGATCCGGGCGGCGTCTGCGAGCTTCGTGAGCGTCTCTGCGACGTCCAGAAGCCGTTCGACTCGCCGGATCCGGGCGGCGCTCGTGAGCTCGGCCTCGAGCACGACCGACGAGTCGGCGGCGGCGTGGCCTCGCGAGCCGGGTCTCAGATAGCGGCGGCGCTCCCGGGGGTGACGGCCCGGATGCGCTGCGGTCAGGCGTTCGTCCGCGAGCTGGACCGCGGCCAAGGGGTGCGAGGTCTCGTCGGGGACGACGACCGTGCCGAAGGCGGCGGCGACGGGGATCGGGCCGTCAGGCTCGGCGAGCGCGGTCGTAACCCGCTCGAGGAGCGGCGCGAGCGGAACGCCCTCCGGATCGCAGAGGAGCGCGAACTCGTCGCGACGCGCGCGGTAGCACCGGGCAGACCCGCGAACGGCCTGGCCGAGCCGGGCCGAGAGCGCGTCGAGCAGCGCCTCGCCCTCGACCCAGCCGTGGCGGTCGACGAACTCCTGAAATCCCGTCAATCCGACGATCAGAAGCGCGCTCCGGCCTGCACCGGGCTGCATCGCCTCCTGAAGGTCGGCGAGAAGCTGCTCACGGCTGCCAAGGGCGGTCTGCAGCGCTGGTTCGGCGATCAAGCTCACCCGTAAAGAATCGTAAGCTCGCGCGGCAACGAGATCCCCCAGATAGGTCAGTTGCGAAGAACCTTCGTTCGGGCGGCCGTCTCCGAGCAGCCGGGGAGGCTCGGCGGCCACCGCCGAAACAAGCTCTACGGCCGGCTCGACTGCCCGTCGACGCTCGGCCGGCTCGCAAGGGCCACATCGGGCGCCACCGCGTGTTCTTCGCCGAAGAGGCGACTGCGATCGCCGCGGGCTCTGGCCGCCGTGCGCGGTCTGCATGCCCGTCGAATACAGGGCCTGGAAGGCTGCTCAGTCGCCGTCGCGATGAACGGTGTCCGGCGAGAAGGCCGGGAGGCACACTGCTACGTACTCGGCCCCGCGCGCTCCGGTGTCGAGTAGCGAAAGCGCTCGCCGGGACGCGTGTGGACGGCCTCGCCAGGGTGCACCTCGAGGCGCCCGCCCTCGTGATCCACCACGAGCAGGCCGGCGAGGACGAGGGTGTACTCGTCGAACCCGGGCGTCTGGGCCGGCTCCTCCCAGCCCTGCGGGCTCTTCATCCGGCGATGCTGACCGCTACCTCCCCCGTGCTCACGTGGCCGACATACTCCTCGATCGTCTTCGGAAGCGACCCGGCGGCAGCGACCACGGTCGGCGAGGGGATCAGCTCGGGCACTACATCCGCTCCGGTGCCTCGACGCCCACCAGGTCGAGGCAGCGCGCCACCACATCGCGTGTCGCCGCGATCAGCGCGAGCCGGAAGGACTCGTGCTCCCCGCCCTTCGCGGCCAGCACCTTGTTCTCGTGGTAGAAGCGGTGGAAGTCGTCGGCGACGCGGATCGCGTAGACGGGAATCGCGTGCGGCCCGCGGCGCTCGGTCGCCTCGCGGACGACGCCGGGAAACTCGGCGAGCCGCTTCACGAGCTCGCGCTCCTCGGTCGTGAGCGGGATCCGCGGCCCGGGGTCCACCTCGGCGCCCTCGGGCGCCTCGCGGAAGATGCCGCTGATCCGCGCATGGACGTACTGGACGTAGTAGACGGGGTTCTTGCGCGACTTCTCGGCCGCGAGGTCGACGTCGATCTCGATCGTCTGATCGTGACCACGGTCGACGAGGAACCAGCGCGCGAAGTCGACGCCCGCCTCGTCCATGAGCTCGTCGAGAAACACGACATCGCCCCGGCGCTTCGACATCCGCGCCCGCTCCCCGCCGCTCGTCAGATGGACGAGCTGGTAGAAGAGCACCTCGACGCGCTCCGGGTCGTAGCCGAGCATCCTGGCGATCGCCTGGAACCACTTCGCGAGCCCGATGTGGTCGGCGCCGAGCACGTAGATCGCCCTGTCGTAGCCGCGGTCGAGCTTGTTCCTCAGGTAGGCGATGTCCGCGGCCTCGTAGGTCGGCAGCCCGCCCTTGGCCTCGGAGCGGATGAGCACGCGATCCTTCTCGTCGCCGAACTCCGTGGAGGCCACGTACACGGCACCGTCCTGGGTGAACCGCGGCAGCGGCTCGAGCAGCGACTCGAGGCCCACTTCGAGCTCGCTCTGACGCGCCCACGAGTCGAAATGGATGCGGAATCGCTCGAGCGTCGCCTCGATCCCCTCGAGCATGCGAGGGAGCGGATCGCCCGGTTCGAGCGCGAGCCCTGCGATGTAGGAGCCCTGGTAGCCGTCCTCGGGAATCTCGCGGCCTTCGCGGCGCGCCTCGACCGAGGCCCGGAACCGCTCGATCTGAGCGCCGGCGTCGTTGTAGTAGTACTCGCGGTCGACGCGGTGGCCGGCGAACTCGAGCAGCCGGGCGATGCTGTCTCCGAGCGCGCCGTTCCGCCCCGAGGCGACCGTGACGGGCCCGGTCGGATTCGCGGAGACCATCTCGACCTGGATCCTTTGGGCCGGATCGGCGAAACCCCCGCCGTAGCCGGGGTCGATCTCCGCGAGCGCCTCGGCGAGAAACGCATCGTTCACCCGAAGATTCAGGAATCCGGGGCCGGCGACCTCCGCGCTCAGAATCCCGGGCAGCTCGACCACCTTCTCGGCGAGCTCGGCCGCGATCTCCCGCGGCGAGCGCCCCAGGTTCCGCGCCGCCTGCAGCGCGACGTTCGTCGCGTAGTCGCCGTGGGCCGGATCCTTCGGCCGCTCGAGCGAGACCTCGTCGCCCGCGATCGCCGCGATCGCCGCCTCGAGCCGTGTGAGCGCGTTACCGGGCAACGGGCCCCGGCGCGAACAGGTCCTCGAGCGCCTTCAGCTCGGGCTCGGTGCCGATCGCGATCAGCACGTCGCCCGGATCGAGCGTTACATCGGGGTTCGGCGTCACGTCGAAGGTGCCGTCCGACTTGCCGAGCGCGATCACGACCGCTCCGGTGGTACTGCGGATCCGGAGCTCCCGGATCGTCTTTCCGGCCTGCGGGCAGTCGGCGGTGACCTCCAGCTCCTCGAAACGCAGATCGGGCCCCGCGTGCGAGGAAACGAGCTCGAGGAACGCGGCAACCTGCGGCTTCAGCGCGAGCTTCGCCATCTCCGTCCCGGCCGAGGCGTACGGCTGCACGACCCGGTCGGCGCCCGCCAGGAGGAGCTTCCGTTCGGCCTCGCGTGAGGACGCGCGGGCGACGATCATCATGTCCGACCGCTGGGCGCGTGCCGAGAGCGTGATGTAGAGATTCTCCGCGTCGGAGTCGGCAGAGGCGAGGAGGCCGCGGGCGCGGGCGATCCCGACCCGTTCGAGGCTCTCGTCGTCGGAGCCGCTTCCCTTGCGGAAGAGCACGCCGTGCTCCCGCGCGAGCTCGATCGCCTCGTCACCCGTATCGAGCACGACGTATCCCTGCCCGGAGGCCTCGAACTCCTCCGCCGCGCGGCGCCCCACGCGCCCGTAACCGCAGATGATGAAGTGATCCTCGATCGAGTCGATCATGCGTCTCCGTTTCTTGTCCTTCCGGGCATCGCTCGCGATCTCCTCGGCGATCGAGTGGAACGCCTGCGCCGCGACGTAACCGAAGATTGCCACGCCGCCGAGGGCCAGCACGATCGTCAGGTACTCCGCACCCGTCCCGCGCGGCGAGCTGTCGAGCCCCGTCAGCGTCACCGTGACTGCGGTGCGGTAAAAGGCATCGCTCCAGTGCTCGTGGAGCAGATAGTGGAAACCGACCGTCCCGCCGACGACGAGGGCAGCCGCGAGCGCGACCGCCAGTCCCACCCGCCTGATGGTCGCCGCCGACACGTCAGCCGCACACCGATTGGCGAGGCGCAGATTGCGTTAGCGTCCGCGCGGGCAACCAGATGCGAGTCGCAGTCATCTCAGACATCCACGGGAACTATCACGCCCTCGAGGCAGTCCTCGCAGAAGTGACTGCCGAGGCGCCCGACGAGATCTGGTGCCTCGGCGACGTCGTGGGCTACGGCCCGGAGCCGAACCGCTGCTGCGAGGCCGTGCAGGAACATGCCGAGCTCTGCCTGGCCGGGAACCACGACCTCGCCGTGATCGGCGCGCTCTCGGTCGAGGAGTTCAACGGCGATGCCGCCGCCGCCGTCCGCTGGACGCAGCGGGTGCTCTCCGACGAGGCGCGGCGCTTTCTCGAGCCGCTCGCGCCGGCCGCGACGCGGGGTAACGCCGCGCTCTTCCATGGGAGCCCGGTCGATCCGGTCTGGGACTACGTGCTCAGCGAAGAGGGGGCGCGACAGAGCCTCGAGAGGGTGAGTGCGCCGCTGGTGATGGTCGGCCACAGCCACGTGGCCCTCCGGATCGCCTACGACGCCGCCGGGGCGCTTTCGGGCGGCCTCGCTCATCTCGGTGACGAGGTGAGCCTGTCCGACTCGCGCTGGCTGCTCAACCCGGGGTCGGTCGGGCAGCCCCGCGGCGGCGATCCGAGGGCTGCCTGGCTGATGCTCGATTTCGACGCCGACCGCGGCTGGTTCCGGCGGACCGAATACCCGATCGCGAAGACACAGGCGGAGATCCGCGCAGCAGGCCTGCCTGACGGGCTCGCGACGCGCCTCGGCTTCGGGCAGTAGCGACCCGGCCCTACGACGAGCTCGTTCGCGGTGATCGCAGAGGCCGACTGCTCGCTCAGGCAGATTGGGCGACCGGCTCGGCCACCTCGTCCTCGAGGGTGATTCCCTCGCGGGCGAGCGTGAGCTGGACTTCCTCGCGAGCCTTGAAGATCCGCCACTTGACGGTTGCAAGCGTGATCTCGAGCGAGTCGGCGATCTCGCTGTAGGGCATCCCGACGATGTCGCGCAGGAGCAGCGCCATCTTCAGATCGGGGTTCAGATCCTCGACCGCTCGCCAGATGGCCTCGATCGTCTCCGCGCGCTCCGTGGGCGGGTCGTAGGTCTCGAGCGGCGGGATGTCGTCGAAGCTGACGAAGCCGCTCGGCCGGCGCTCCCGGGCGCGGAGTTCGTCGAGAACGCGGTTCTTCGTGACCTGGAAGAGCCACGTCGTGAACTTGCATCTCAGAGAGAACTTCGGCAAACCCTTGAGGACGCGGACGAAGACCTCCTGCGTCAGGTCTTCTGCGAGCGTGCGATCACCGGTGAGGCGAAGGATGTAGTTGTGCACCGGCGTCTCATACATGCGGACGATCTCGGTGAACGCGCGCTCATCACCCTTCTGCGCTCGTCGAAGAAGCTCGGGGTCGGGTTGCGGAAGAGCCAACGAATTCAATGTAGCCCTGTGCTTTCGACTCTTAGGAAGATCTCACCGTGCTTCAACAAATCTTTACCACTCATCTCGTCGGACTCCTGCACCCCGAGGAGCGAAAGAACCGTCGGCGCGAGGTCGGCTAGCTCGCCGCCCTCGCGGAGCTTTCCAGCGGCGCTGAGCACGAAGGGAACGGGGTTCGTGGTGTGCGCGGTGTGCGGCGAGATCCCGTCCGGCTCGAGAAGCTGCTCCGCGTTCCCGTGGTCGGCCGTGACGAGGCAGACGCCGCCGAGGCTCGTGACGCGCTCGACGACGCGGCCGACGCAGCGATCCGTCTCCTCAACCGCGGCGACGACCGCTGGGACGACGCCTGTGTGCCCGACCATGTCCGGGTTCGCGAAGTTCACGAGCCCGAAGCCGTAGCCCTCGCCGATCTCGGCGCAGAACCGCTCGGCGACCTCCTCCGCCGACATCCCCGGCGCGAGGTCGTAGCTCGGCACGTCGCGCCGGCTCGGGACGAGGATCCGGCTCTCGCCGGGCCACTCCTCCTCGCGGCCGCCGTTGAAGAAGTACGTCACGTGCGCGTACTTCTCGCTCTCGGCGACGTGGAGCTGGCGGATCCCGGCGTCGGAGAGCACCTCGGCGAGCGTGCCCGGGACCTCCTGCTCACCGAAGACGACGTGCGAGTCGATGTCGTCCCCGTATCGGGTCATCGTGGTCAGGTCTACCCCGCCGGCGAGCAACGCACGCGAGAGCTGGCGCGCGCGATCGGGCCGGAAGTTGAAGAAGATCACGGTGTCTCCAGGCGCGATCCGCGGCGTGCCGTCGATCACTGTCGGCTCGATGAACTCGTCGGTGATCCCGGCGTCGTAGCTCGCCTGGACCGCGTCGAGCGGGCTCCGGGCGTGGTCGCCGAGGCCGAGCATCAGCGCGTCGAGCGCCTTCTGCGTGCGCTCGAGCCGGTTGTCTCTGTCCATTGCGTAGTAGCGCCCGGCGACAGTCGCGATCCGCTCCTGCGGGAGCACGGCGAGGTCTTCGAGCGCCGCATGCGGAGAGACGTCGCGGCCGTCGGTGAACGCATGGATCCAGGTGTCTGCAGGTGCGAGCTCGAGCAGCGCCCGGAGGTGATCGAGATGCGAATGCACGCCGCCGCGGGAGACGAGCCCGACGAGGTGAACGCGCCGTCCGCGCGCGAAGGCCGCCTCGATCGCGGGAAGCATCGCGAGCTCGCCCAGCTCGATCGCGTTGTTCACGCGCCCGAGATCCTGGTACAGGTGTCGACCCGAGCCGATCGTCAGGTGCCCGACCTCGGAGTTGCCCATCTGGCCGTCCGGCAGCCCGACCGCCACTCCGGAGGCCTCGAGCTCGGTGTGCGGATAGCGGGCGAGCAACTCGTCGAAGACGGGCGTCCGGGCGAGCTCCACCGCGTTCCCGGGCCCGGGAGGCGCGCAACCCCAGCCGTCGGCGACGACGAGCGCTACGAGGGGGAAGCGGCCTGGCAAATCGTCGCAAACGATTGCACGTCCAGCGAGGCGCCGCCGACGAGCGCGCCGTCGACGTCGGGCTGTGCGGCGAGCTCGGCTGCGTTCTCGGGCTTCACCGAGCCGCCGTAGAGCACGGGCACGTCGAGAATGGTCTTCACGAACGCGTGGGCCTCCTGCGCCATGGCCGGCGTCGCCGTCTTGCCGGTGCCGATCGCCCAGACCGGCTCGTAGGCGATCACGAGCTCGTCGGTCTCGGCGATCCCGGCCGCGATCGCCCCGACCTGCCTGCGCAGGACCGCCTCGGTCTCCCCCGCCTCGCGCTGGGCCTCCGTCTCGCCGACGCAGGCGATGACGTGCAGACCGTGGCCGATCGCCGCGGCGATCCGCTCGACGACCGTCTCGTCGGTCTCGCCGAAGAACTGCCGGCGCTCGGAGTGCCCCACGATCGTCCCGTAGACGCCGAGCTCGCGGAGCATCGGAGCCGAGATCTCGCCGGTGAAGGCGCCGTCGTCGGCCCAGTGCACGTTCTGCGCCGCAACGCCGATCTCGGTTCCCGCGAGCGCCTGAACCGCGTCGCCGAGCGAGACGTACGGCGGGCACACGACCACGTCCACGGTGCCGAGGTCGGCGTCGCGGAGCGCGCGGCAGAACTCACCTGCCTCCGCTGGGCCCTTGAACATCTTCCAGTTCCCCGCGATCAGCATCTACGACTCCGGGATCGCGGCGACGCCTGGCAGTTCCTTGCCCTCGAGCAGCTCGAGCGAGGCGCCGCCGCCCGTGGAGATCCACGAGACGGAGTCGGCCATCCCGGCGTCGTGGATCGCGCGAACGGAGTCGCCGCCACCGACGACGGTGAAACCGTTGCAGGCCGCGATCGCGCGGGCGACCGCGAAGGTGCCCTCGGCGAAGCGCGGCCACTCGAAGACGCCCATCGGGCCGTTCCAGAAGACGGTGCCTGCCCCCTCGATCGCGGCCGCGAAGACCTCCTGCGACTCGGGGCCGATGTCGAGCCCGAGCCAGCCCTCCGGCCTGTCGTCGTAGGGCGTGACCTGCGTCGCTGCATCGGCTGCGAACGAGTCTGCGGCGACGACGTCGGTCGGGAGGATCACGTCGAACGGGAACGGGTTCTCGGCGCGCACGTCCTCGGCCATCTTGCCACCGATGATCACGCGATCTGCGCGCGAGCCCAGGTTCATCAGCACGGCCACCTTGTCGGCCACCTTCGCGCCGCCGGACACGATCACGAACGGGCGCTCGACCTCGCCGAGGAGCTTCCCGAGGTTCTCGAGCTCTGCGAGCAGCAACAGCCCTGCGTAGGACGGCAGCAGACGCGCGACCGCCTCGGTCGAGGAGTGCGCGCGATGTGCCGAGCCGAACGCGTCGTTCACGAAGAGATCGGCGCCGTCGGCGAGCTCGCGCGCGTAGCTCTTGTCGTTGGCGGTCTCGCCGGGATGGAAACGGGTGTTCTCGAGCACGCTCACACGGTCGTCGCCGACGAGCTCGGCGAGCCGGGCCCGGACCGGGTCCGATCCTGTGCGTATCACGGTCCTCGTCCGTCTTCGGTCGGCCTAGATGCGAGGCGACGCGCACCTCGCGCGCGCCGCGGTCGAGCAGCAGTTGGATCGTCGGGAGCGAGGCCCGGATGCGGGTGTCGTCGGCGATGCGCCCGTTCTCGAGCGGGACGTTCAGATCGGCCCGGACGAGGACGACCTTTCCGTCGACATCGGCCTCGCCGACCGAGCGCGGCATCCTCATCGAGTCGCTACCCGGCGAGCTTGTTCACGAGGTCGACGAGCCGGCATGAGTAGCCCCACTCGTTGTCATACCAGCCGAAGACCTTCACCTGGTTCCCGCGGGCCATCGTCAGCTTGCTGTCGAAGATGCACGAGTACGGCGACTCGTGGATGTCCGTCGAGACCAGGGGGTCGGTCGAATACTGGAGGTAGCCCTGGAGGGGAGCGGAGCTGGCGGCTGCCTCGAAGGCAGCGTTGACCTCGGCGACGGAGACGTCGCGGCCGACGGTGGCGGTGAGGTCGGTGATCGATCCCGTGGGGACGGGAGCGCGCACGGCGACGCCGTCGAGCTTGCCGGCGAGCTCGGGCAGGACGAGGCCGATCGCCTTCGCGGCGCCGGTCGAGGTCGGGATCAGGTTGATCGCGGCGGCGCGGGCACGGCGGAGGTCGCTGTGGGGCATGTCCTGCAGGCGCTGATCGGCCGTGTAGGCGTGAATCGTGGTCATGAAGCCGTTCTCGATCGTGAATGCGTCATGGAGCACCTTGGCGAGGGGCCCGAGGCAGTTCGTGGTGCAGGAGGCGTTCGAGATGATGTTGTGCGTCTCGGGGTCGTACTTGTCGTCGTTGACGCCGAGTGCGAGGGTGATGTCGGGGTCGGTCGCAGGGGCGGAGATGACGACCTTCTTCGCGCCGGCGTCGAGGTGCTTCTGCGCCCCGGCGCGATCGGTGAAGAAACCGGTCGACTCGAGCACCACGTCGACGCCGAGGTCGCTCCACGGCATCTCGGCCGGGTCGCGCTCCACGAGAAGCTTGATCTGCTGCCCTGCTGCGTGCAGGACCCCGTCCTCGACGACGACGTCGCCGGGAAACGGGCCGAGTGTCGAGTCGAACTTGAGGAGGTGCGCCATCGTCGCAGCGTCGCCGAGGTCGTTCGCGGCGACGATGTCGAAGTTCACCTCCCGGGCCAGCGAGGCGCGGAAGAAGTTGCGGCCGATGCGGCCGAAGCCGTTGATTCCTACCTTGAGATTCGCCATGGGGCGCGGACTTTAGTCAGAGCGGCGAAATCCCGCCAGAGAGAACCGACCGGGGTCAGCTCGTGAGCGCCGGGAGGCCGTAGATGCCAGCCAGTTTCCGCTGCAAATACCGCACATACGGCTCTGGGTCGATCGTTCTCGTTCCGATCGCGCGCTCGAGCGTCTCGGCGGGTGTGAACTTCCGGCCGTACTGATGGACGTGGTCACGGAGCCACTCGCGGAGGGGGGTGAACTCGCCGCGCTCGAAGTCGTCCTCGAGGTCCGGCAGATCGACGGTGATTCGCTCCCAGAGCTGCGCCGAGATCAGGTTCCCGAGCGCATAGGTCGCGAAGTAGCCGATCGCCCCGATCGCCCAGTGGGTGTCCTGGAGCACGCCGTGGGTGTCGTCCGGCACCTCGATCCCGAGCAGGTCGTACATCCGTCGATTCCATTCCTCGGGCAGGCTCTCGAGGGGAAACGACTCGTCGATGAGCTCCTGCTCGAGCTCGAAGCGCAGGATGATGTGGAGGTTGTACGTGGCCTCGTCAGCTTCGACTCGGATCAGCGAGGGCTGGACGGCATTGATCTCGCGGTACCACCGGTCGACGTCGTATCCGGCGAGGGCATCGGGGAACGTCTGCTGGAGGCGCGGGAAGAAATAACGCCAGGCCGGGAGCGAGCGGCCGACGAGGTTCTCCCACATCCGGCTCTGCGACTCGTGCATCCCGAGCGACGTGCCGCTGCCGAGCGGCGTCCGTTCGAGCGAAGGGTCGACCTGATGCTCGTAGAGGCCGTGACCGGTTTCGTGCATCGTCGCGAAGAGCCCGTCGAGGTTGTGCCGGAAGTAGCGGGTCGTGATCCGGATGTCGTCACGGCCGGTACCGCTGGCGAACGGGTGAACGGTCGGGTCGATCCGCCAGGCCTGGTCGTCGAAGCCGAAGCGGCGCACGACCTCGAGCTCGAACTGCTTCTGCAGCTCGATCGGGAACAAGTGGTCTCCCGGGATCTCCGGCGCCTGTCCGGCCGCAACGAGCTTGACGAGCGGCGCCTGGTGCTCCTTGAGGTAGTCGAAGAGCGACCGCACCTCGGCGCTCGTCATCCCCCGCTCGAAGTCGTCGAGCACCGCGTCGTACGGCTCGGAGTAGTCGCCGTCGAAACAGGCGATGTAGCGGCGACGGAGCTCCACGTTCTCGCGGAGAGCCGGAAGGAACGAGGCGAAGTCGTTGTTGGCGCGGGCGTCCACCCACACGGGCAGCGCCAGCGAGGCTGCGCGCGACATCTCTGCGCGGAGCTCGGACGGCACCTTGCGCGCCTTCTCCCAGTCGCGGCGCGTGACGCGGATCAGGCTCGCCTCGAATGAGTCGTATTCGTGCGCCTCCTCGAAGGGGGCGAGCTCCTCGAGCAGGCGGCCGATCTCGGGAGAGATGAACTTCTCGTGCGTGATCTGCTTGAGCGTCGCGAGGTGCTCGGCACGGCTGGCGGCGCCGCGCGGCGGCATCATCACCTGCTGGTCCCACGCGAGCAGGGATGCTGCAGCCGAGAGATCCCCGATCTCGGCGAGCCTTCGCCTCAGCTCCTCGAACGCTGTGCTCATCGGCGCCCACCGTATCGAACCGACCGGCGCAGGCGAAATGGGCCGTTGGGGGTGGTTGCGATTACCGTTTGCAAGTGCCCTGGAATCCGCGGCTCGGAGTGCGAGATACTCGTCTCGCGGAGGCCATGCTCAGCCGGCGTCGGATTCAGACCCCGTCCGGCGCCGATCCCCGAGTGTGGGAATGACAAGGGGGAGTTCGTCCTCGGAGCTCCCCCTCCTCCGCGTCCGGGGCGAGGGCTCGAGCACGAGCTCCTCGTCACACTTTCGTTCCAGTACCTGTCCCCGCCTTCGGCCCTCGGGAAACGCCCCGATTTGCAGGGCCCTTGCTGTTGCCAGCGGGCGGTGCGTTGCAGTTTCGCTCCACGGTTGTCGCACTTCCGAGGCAGGGCCTGACCCCGCTCCGGCGGCGCCGAGGCTCTGCCGTCAGGGCATGGCCACCTCGGCCAAGTGCTTCAGGTTCGCCATCCGGTGATGGGCAGCGGCTTTCGTGATCGGGGGACGGCAGCGGGCGGCGAGATCGGTCAGGGACAGGGCCGGATGTCGCATGCGGAGCGCGGCGATCTCCTGGAGCTTCGCCGGGAGCCCTTCCACGTCGAGCTGCCTGATCGCCTCGAGCTGCTCCTGGGCCGCGGTCACGGTGCGCTTGACGTTCGCCTCGTCGGCGTTTGCGAGCCGGTTCGCATCCGCGCGGGTCGCCGCGACGACGGCGTGCTCGTCGAGGCGCAGGACGGTCTCGCCGGCGCCGGCGAGCGCGAGCAGGTCGGCGATCGCCTCGCCCGACTTGGCGTAGGCGGCGGCGTGGGCCCGCCGCTCGATCGCCTTCAGCGCCACGCCTTCGCGGGCGGCGATCTCGACGAGGAGCCGGGCGCCGTCGAGCCCGGTCGCACGCAGTTCCAGGTGCAGGGCTCTCGGCCCGGACAACGAGCCGGCCCCGAGGAACGCACCCCGCAGGTACGCACCGCGGCAGCAGGACCGACCGACGACGCGTTTGGGAGGGAACGCGAGCGGCGCACCGACCGTGGAGAGCACGCCCGCCTCGTGCAGCATCGCCGCCGCGGCCGGGTCGACCTCGAGCTCGAGCTGGTACCGAGTCGCGCGGTCGAACGCGTGCCGGGGATAGGTGCGGATCCCGGAACGGACGCCGAGGCCCCTGAGCAGGCTGAAGGCACGCCGTGCGATCGCCGAGCTCGCCAGGTCGAGCTGAACCGAGAGCTCGCCACGTCCCTGGAGATGCCACGTTCCGGCGGAATGGGAGAGGGCCGAGAGCTCGGCAAGCGCGCAGCAGCGCCTGGCCGGCTCGATCGCGGCGAGCTCGTCGCGGAGGTCGTCAGAGAGCGACATCTTCGAGCGCCAGCAGGCGCCGCTTGTACCCGACGCCGAGCTCACCGAACGAGCCGATCCCGTTCGCGGCCACGACGCGATGGCACGGCACGAACGGGGAGAGACGATTGCGGCCGCAGAACGTTCCCGCCGCTCGAGCGGCACCCGGCCTCCCCGCGAGCGCAGCGAGCTCTCCGTAGGTAACGACCTCACCGCGGGGAACTCCTCGGAGGGCACGGGCGCAATCGCCGTAGAACCCTTCGTCGAAGTCGAGCTCGACGTCTGCGAAGTCGTCCGCCTCGCCGCCGAAGAAGGCTTCGAGCCGCCGGCCGAGGACGCTCTCGCGGGCCGGAGCCTCGGCGCCGGCGCGGGGCCGCGGCAGCTCCGACCAGACGACCCGCCGGCCTTCGAGCCAGAGCTCTCCCACCCCGAACCCCGGCGCGGCGTACCGAAGGTGGGTCGGCTTCACCATGGGATCTTGTATACCGTCCGGCAGCCATGGCGCGCCGCAGTGTGATCCACATCTATGCGCCGATGCTCGGCTACGTCTACGTCTCGCTCGGCGTGGTCGCGCTGGCGCTCGGCGGCCACCATCGGCAGGCGGCCGGCGCGATCTTCGTCGTCGCGGCGTTCGCGCTGATCTGGTTCCTCGGCAGCCTGCACGCGCGGATCATCCGCTTCGAGCCGGATGGGTTCTTCGCGAGCGTGGTCGTGCTCGGAGGCGCCTCGCTGCTTGCGCTCCAGGCCGTAGCCGTCGCTTCGAAGAACGCGCTCGTCGCCGCGCCCGGCGCGGCGTGTGCCGCCGCCGTGATCATCAGCTCGTCGCTCGCCGCCCTCAGCGCGCGGAAGATCAGCCGCTGGTTCGGGCGCCTCGGCATCGCCGGCGGCCTCGCCGTGTTCGTGGTCGGGATCTGCGAGGCGGCGGGTGACTGGACGTTCGCCGGCAGCACGCTCTGGGCCTCGACGCTCGGGTTCATGATCTGGGTACTCGTGACCGCCACCTTCCTCGTGAGGAGCTGATCAGATGGGAACGCACGGGATCTTCCGGGTACCGCCGGCACACAACGAGCCTGTCCGGGGATTCGCGCCCGGCAGCCCGGAGCGCGCCTCGCTGACGGCGCGGCTGGAACAGATGTCGGGCGAGCGGATCGAGGTGCCGCTCGTGATCGGCGGCAAGGACGTGTCGACCGGCAACACCCGCCCCGCGGTGATGCCACACGATCGCGAGCACGTCCTCGCCGACGTGCACCAGGGCGGGGCCGACGAGGTCCGCGCCGCGATCGACGCGGGCGCGAAGGCCTGGAAGGACTGGTCGCGCTGGCCATGGGAGGAGCGGGCCTCGGTGTTCCTGCGCGCCGCCGAGCTGCTCGCCGGGCCGTGGCGCGACACGCTCGATGCGGCGACGATGCTCGGGCAGTCGAAGACCGCCCACCAGGCCGAGATCGACGCGGCCTGCGAGCTCGTCGACTTCCTGCGCTTCAACGTCGAGTACATGACGCGGATCTACGGCGAGCAGCCCGTCTCCGGGGCGGGGGTATGGAACCGGATCGAGTACCGGCCGCTCGAGGGCTTCGTGTTCGCGGTCTCGCCGTTCAACTTCACAGCGATTGCCGGGAACCTCACGAGCTCGGCGGCACTCATGGGGAACGTCGTCGTGTGGAAGCCGGCCTCGACTGCGATGCTCTCGGCGCACTACCTGATGAAGCTGTGGCAGGCGGCCGGGCTGCCGGACGGGGTGATCAACCTCGTCTACGGCCCGGGTGCCGAGATCGGCGATACGGCGCTCGCAAGCCCCGAGCTTGCCGGGATCCACTTCACCGGCTCGACCCGTGTCTTCAACGGGATGTGGCAGACGGTGGCCGGGAACATGAGCCGCTATCGCAACTACCCGCGGATCGTCGGCGAGACCGGCGGCAAGGACTTCATCGCCGCCCATCCCTCTGCCGACGTAGAGGCGCTCGCCGCCGCGATCGTGCGCGGCTCGTTCGAGTATCAGGGCCAGAAATGCTCCGCGGCCTCGCGCGTCTATGCGCCCTCGAACCTCTGGCCGGCACTGCGCGAGCGGCTCGCCGAGGAGGTGGCGTCGATCAAGGTCGGCGACGTAGCTGATTACCGGAACTTCATGGGCGCCGTGATCGACTCGAGCTCATTCGCGACCCAGCGCGAGGCAATCGCCGAAGCACGCGCCCACGACGGCACCGAGGTCGTCGTCGGCGGCGGCACGGACGACGCGAAGGGGTTCTTCGTCGAGCCCACCGTGATCGAGACCCGGGACCCGGACTTCCGGCTCCTGCGCGACGAGCTCTTCGGCCCCGTCGTCACGACGTACGTGTACGACGAGAAGAACTGGGACTCGACACTCGACCTGATCGACTCGACGGCGCCCTACGGGTTGACCGGCGCAGTCTTCGCTGAGGATCGCGCAGCCGTCCAGGAGGCCTCGGACCGCCTCCGCTACGCCGCCGGCAACTTCTACGTGAACGACAAGCCGACCGGCGCAGTCGTCGGGCAGCAGCCCTTCGGCGGCTCCCGCGCCTCGGGTACGAACGACAAGGCCGGCTCTGTCTGGAACCTGATCCGCTGGGTCACGCCGCGCACGATCAAGGACACCTTCATCCCGGCCGGCGACTACCGGTATCCGTTCCTCGGGGAGTAGCGTTCCGGCGATTGCGGACGGCAGACACGCGTCGCCGCTGCGCGGATAGGCTCGCAAGATGTCCGGCGGCGATGACCTTTCCGGCTCGGTCGCGCTCGTCACCGGCGGTGGACGGGGGATCGGCCTTTCGATTGCGCGGGAGCTGACCGAGGCCGGTGCTCGAGTCGCCGTCAGCGCCCGCTCGCGTGCCCAACTCGGGCAGGCCGCCTCGGAGATCGGGGCGCTTGCCGTGGCCGGCGACGTGAGCAGGGCCGAGGATGTCACCGAGATGGTCGATGAGACCGAACGGGCGCTCGGGCCGATCGACCTGCTGGTCGCAAACGCCGGGATCGCGGGAAACGACGGCGCGACCCTCGATACCCCGCCCGATGAGTGGTGGCACGTGTTCGAGGTGAACGTGCTCGGCACCTATCTCTGCTGCCGCGCGGTGCTGCCGGGAATGATCGAGCGCGGTCGCGGCCGGATCGTGATCGTCGGGAGCGGCGCCTCGTACCTGCCGGTGCGGTCGGGCGGTCTCGGCAACAACTACGGCCCGAGCAAGGCGGCCGTGGGTCGCTTCGCCGAGTACCTTGCGGCCGAGGTCGGGCCGAAGGGCGTATCCGTGTTCCTGATCAGCCCGGGCCTCGTCCAGACCGAGATGACCGAGCCGTTCGGGCCGAACGCGCCCTGGACGCCCCCGGAGCTCGCGCCGCAGCTCGTCCGAGTGCTGGCCTCGGGTCGTGCCGATGGGCTCGCGGGTCGCTATCTCCACGCCGAGCACGACGAGATCGAGGCGCTGATCCTCCGCGCGGACGACATCCGCGAGAACGACCTGAACGCGATCCGCCTACGCCGCTAGTACGCGCGGCCGAGACGGCGGACCGCGCCCCGCAGAGCGAAGAACCGGCGCCGGGGCGGCTCGCCCGTGAGCTGTGCGGCCCGGAGCTCGAGCAGCGGGTAGAGATGCGCGGTCGAGCGGAACGGATCGCCGAGCGGCCGTCCGCCGGCGAGCGGCAGGGCCGCTACGACGACCCCGCCCACCTCGGCGACGACGTGGCGGCCCTTCGGCACTGGGACGCCCTCGAGGATGGCGAGGCGGTCGAGTGCGTCGTCGTCGCCGACGCAGCAGAGCCGCAGCGTTACGGCCTGGGGCGGCCGGACGGACGGACGGCGTGCGGCCTCACGCCGCATTCTCGACAGCTCGAGCTTCCCGTCGAGCTCGTGCCGGTGGTCATGGAGCATCCGCTCGGCGAACTCGGGGTGCATCAGGCACCTCCCCGGCCGCCGCCGGTGGCGAGATGGATCGTGAATGCAGCCAAGGCAACTCCTCCCATTCGGTTTGTCTCCCCGAAGATACGGAGCGCCGCGTTCGGCCGGATCGGCGCGAATGCCTATCTTCGGCCGGAGGACTACCGATCTTGGAGCAGGCCCAGACCGGCGGCGGCTGCAGCAGCTTCGCCTCGGGTCTTCGCGTCCAGCTTGCGGAGCACCGCTGCGACGTGGTGGTCGACCGTGCGCCGCGAGACGACGAGCCGCTCGGCCACGTCCGCGTTGCGCATCCCGTCGGCCACGAGCCGGAGCACCTCGAGCTCGCGCGGAGTCAAGTTCGCCGGGTTGGCGCGCGTCGCGGGCCTCGGGCCGCGCGGTACGGGGGCCCCGAGCGCGCGCAGCCGCTCCCGGGCGAGCCGAGCCGACGGCGCGGCTTCGAGCGTCTCGAACGTCTCGAGCGCGCATGCGACGTCCGCAACACAATCGGACTCAGCGAGCGCCCGCGCCGCCTCGAACGGGCAACCTCGTTCGCGCCAGGATGCCGCTGCCTCGCGCGGCTTGCCCTCGATCTGGAGGCGGTAGGGCTCGGCGATCCACGTCGGCGCCTCCTCGAGAGAGCACGTCTTCCACTGCCAGTAGGCGAGCTCGGCGGCAAACCAGAGATGCCGTTTCTCCAGCGCCAGCGAATAGACCGCTCGTGCCTCGCGTGCGGCTCGCTCGCAGTCGCCGTCAAGCCAGGCGGCCTCGGCGCGTGCCGCATGGACGTGCCCGAGCCGCTGCAGGTGCCCGCCCGGCCGCGCCCGCTCGAGCGCAGCGTCGAGCGCGGGAAACGCCCCGGGATCTCCGCGCCTCGCACGCACCCGGCCGAGAGCGACGTTGGCGGTGATCTCGGCAACCGGCGCCGGACGGGCGCCGAGCACCGCGAGTGCGAGCTCCGACCCCTCGGTCCAGCGCCCGCGGTACACGAGCACGGCCGCAAGCCACGCCCGGGTGTAGTCGGAGTCGTGGTCCCATTCCCGGGCGAAGGCGATGTGGTCGCGCAGCGATTCCTCGGCGCGTTCGAGCTCGTACATCTCGCCGAGCCCCGAACCGAGCATCCAGTGGACCTGCGCGATCCTGTATTCGAGGTCGTGCTCCTCGGCGACCTCGAGGCTCTGCCCGAGGTAATCGATGCCGCGTTCGATCTCGCCACTCATCACGTATGCGGCTCCGATCATGTTCAGGCCGCGTGACACCGTGTCGGGCTCGTCGAACCGGCGTGCGAGCTCGACGCATTTCTCGCCCCACTCGACCGCCTCGACGTTGTCGCGGCTGAGCATCCGCATGTAGGCCTGGAAGCCGTACGCGATCGCGAGCTCGTGACTCGGGGGCAGCGCCTCGAGCGCCTCGATCGAGGCGCGGCTTGCCTCCTCGGCCTCGTCGTTTCGCCCGAGCGTGACGTACGGGGTCGTGAGCCTTGCGAGATCGTCTCCGAGACCGAGAATGTCCCCGAGCTCGCGGCGGATCGAGATCGCCTCGTGGAGCGCGCCGATCGTGTCGCTGTAGAGGCCGGCGGACTGCGCCTCGCACGCGTAGCTCGAGAAAAGGGCAGCGCGCCCGTGCGCGGGCGCCGCGCCGGCGTGACGGATGACCCGAGCGTACTGGCCGGCGGCCTCGCGATGGGCACCCGCATGCACGCCGCGTGCGGCGGCGGCGCGACCGTGGCGGAGTACGGCCTCGGAATCTCCCGCCTCGTCGGCGTGGTGTGCGAGCCGTGAGCTGTCCGCGGGAGCTGCGGACGACGACTCGAGTGCCGCGAGGATCGCCGCGTGGAGCTCGCGGCGCCGCTTCGGCGGCACGGTGCTCTCGATCGCGAGCCGTGCGAGCTCGTGGCGGAAGGAGACCGTGTCGCGACCGGCCTCGAGCATCCCGGAGGTGACGCACTCGTCGAGATGGCTCGCATCCTCGGGGAACGCCGCCTCGAGTAGCCAGAGCTCGGCCCGCGCGGGCACGAGCGCAGCGCACTCGAGCAGGCTGCGGGCCGGCGCCGAGAGTCTTGCGGCTCGTGCGAGCACGGCGTCGCGAACCGTCGGCGGCAGCGTGTCACCGCCGGCTCCGAGGAGCTCTGTGACGAAGAACGAGTTCCCGCCGGTGAGGGCGAAGATCGCGGCGCAGTCGGCCGCATGCGGGGCGGCAAGCCGGCAGACGGCCTCGGGTGACAGCGGGGGCACCTCGAGGCGCTCGACCGCCGGGGCAGACGCGAGGTCGCCGAGCAGAATGCGGAGTGGATCGTCGTCGGGAACCTCGTCGCGGAACGTGACGACGACGAGCGACGGCGTCTCGGAGATCCTGCGGCCGAGAACCCGCAGCACGTCGAGGGTGGCCTCGTCGGCCCAGTGCGCATCCTCGATCACGAGCACAGCCGGCACCCGGAGCTCGTCGAGCAACGCCATCGCAACGTCCCGCGGATGGCTGCCGGCCTCGACGGCCGCTGCGAGCGGCCCTCCCACTGCCGCCGCGACGTCGGCGAAGGGGCCGAGCGGAGCCGGCGTCGCGAGATGCTCACAGGCACCGTCGAGCGTACGGCCCCGATGGCGCGACGCGAAACCGCGCACGAGCGCCGTCTTGCCGATCCCCGCCTCGCCACCGACGAAAACGAGCCGCCCACCCGCGTCTTCGGCGGCGGCGAGGCGAGCGAGAAGCTCCTGCCGCTCGACGAGTGGGGGCGGTGAGCCGGAGGGCACGCGTTCGCTCACCATGGTGCCTGCCATCGTGCGAGGGTATACGCTGCCTCTTTGCAGCCGGTTTGCGACGAAACGTCAGGCGACCTTGAACGTCCAGGCGACCGCGCTGCCCGCGCCGATCGTCCGCGCGTAGCCGACGGCGACGTGCGTCCCCGCTTTCAGCGGCTTTGCAGGAGCGCCGTAGATCGTGCCGTTCGTCGGCGAGCCGCCGCCCTTCTCGAGCAGCTCGGTGCCGTCGACCCAGATCGCCGATTCGACGAACGGCGAGCTCGATTGGAACTCGATCGCGATCTGCGGTGTACGGCTCGTGGTCGCGCCGGGCTGCGGGCCGAGGATCTTCACCTTCACCCGGCCGGAGCGATCGGCGACCCACCGGCCGTCCGAGAGCCGGAAGGCATAGGCGGTGGCCTTGTTCGCCGAGGTCGACTCGACGACCGCCCAGGTTGTCCCCTGGTACAGCGTGTGGATGCCGCCGCCGAGCGAGACCGAGCTCCCGACCAGCGCCTTCATCGCGGCGGCTGGATCGGGCACCGGGACGGTCGTCGAGGTCGTCGTGGACTTCGACCCGCCACAGCCGGCAAGCGCCGTCGCAGCCAGCAGGAACGCGAGGCGCTTCACGAAGGCCAGGTTACTTTCGGGCTGTGCGCAGGCGTTCGAGGACCGTCAGGCGCGACCGGCGCGGTGCAGTTGCGCGTAGATGTCCCTGGCCGTTTTCGCGGGGACGCCCGGTACCCCTTCGAGCTCCTCGGCGCTCGCGTCGAGCAGCCGCTCGGTGGATCCGAAGTGCTGGAGGAGCGCGCGACGCCGCACCGGGCCGACGCCCTCGAGCTGGTCGAACATCGACTCGCGAGCCGCGGCGTCGCGTCGGGTGCGGTGGAACGTGATCGCAAACCGGTGCGCCTCGTCGCGCAACCGCTGGAGTAGCTGGAGCCCGGGCGAGCTCGCGGGTAGGACCACGGGGCTCGGCCGGCCGGGCAGGAAGACCTCCTCGATCCGCTTCGCGAGCGAGATCACGGCGGTACGGGGCAGGTCGTAGGCTGCCATCGACTCGAGCGCGGCGGCGAGCTGGCCCTTGCCGCCGTCGATCACGACGAGGTTCGGCGTCGCGGCGAACGACTCGTCGTATTCCTCGGCCGCGTGGCCGGCCGCGAGCCGGGCGAAGCGCCGCGCGATCACCTCTCCCATCGCAGCGAAGTCGTCCTGGCCCGACTGCCCGCGGATCGCGAACTTACGGTAGTGCGACTTGCGCGCAACGCCGTCCTCGAATACGACCATCGACCCGACGATCTCCTGGCCCTGGATGTTCGAGATGTCGAAGCACTCGATCCTGATCGGCAGCGATTCGAGGTTCAGCACCTCCCGTAGCTCCTCGAGCGCCTCGACGCGCCGCAGCCGTCTCGTCTCCGCGACGAGCGTCTCGGACGTGAGTGCGATCTCCGCGTTCTTCTGAGCCAGTTCCTGGAGCCGCCGCTTCTCGCCGCGCTCGGGGGCCCGCACCTCCACGCGCGAGCCGCGCAGCTCGGAGAGGAAGCCCGCGAGCCCTGCCAGGTCGCCGAGCCCGCGCGGGACGAGGATCTGAGGCGGCACCGACGGCGCGGCGCCGTAGTACTCGATGCAGAAGCCCTCGAGCACCTCGAGCGGATCGTCGCCGGCGGCGTTCTCGAGATGGAACGAGTAGCGGTCGATCATCCGCCCGCCGCGCAGCGGGAAGACCTGTACCGCGGCGCGCTCCGCCCCGACCGCGAGCCCGATCACGTCGATCGTGCCGATCGAGGCACGCTCCACGGCCTGGCGCTCGGCGAGCCGCTCGACCGCATGGAGGCGGTTTCGGTAGCGCGCGGCGTCCTCGAACCGCTCGGCCGCCGCGGCGGCGCGCATCTGCTCGGTGAGCTGCGCACGGATCGGCTTGTCGTTCCCCGAGAGGAACTCCACCACGCCGTCGATCACCTCGCGATAGTCCTCCTTCGAGACGTAGCCGACGCACGGTGCCAGGCACCGCTCGATGTGGAAGTCGAGGCAGGGGATCCCGCTGCGCCGGCCGGGCTGCGGGCCTTCGCACGGCCGGTAGCGGAAGGCGCGATTGAGCACGTCGAGCGTCTCGCGTACTTTCTTCGCGTTCGCGTACGGGCCGAAGTAGAGGACACCTCGGCGGTGCCGCTTGCGGGTGAACATCACCCTCGGGTAGTCGTCCTCGAGCGTCACGGCGATATAGGGGAACGACTTGTCGTCGCGCAGCCGCACGTTGAACGGCGGACGGTGGCGTTTGACCAGGTTCTGCTCGAGGTGTAGGGCCTCGACCTCGCTGCCCGTGACGATCGTCTCGATGCGGGCTGTTCGATCGACGAGGGTGTCGATCCCGGGCCGGTTGTCGCTGCGACTCGCCTGGAAGTACTGGCGCACGCGCGGGCGCAGCGACTTCGCCTTCCCCACGTAGAGCACTTCGTCGGCCGCGTCGCGGAAGAGGTAGACGCCCGGTCCCGCCGGCAGCCCCTTCAATTCGGCCCTGACCTCCATGGACGTCATCGATCCAGCGTACCGCCGCGAAAACCGCCAGCCTCTTGCTGATGGAATGCCCGGTGATGCGTCGCTCGGTGATCGCGACCGTTCTGCTGATCGCAGCCGCCTGCGCCGCGGTCGCGCTCGTGACCAGGCCGGAAAGCGGACGTCCCAGGCTCGTCGTCGGCGGCGTCGAGGACGCGGCCAAGTGGAGCGACCCAACCGGGAACATGGAGCTGGCCAGACGGGCCGGGTTCCGGACGATCGTGCTCAGCTCGGTCTGGAGCAGGCCCGAGACGGCCCCTGACGACCCGGAGCTCGTTCGGCTCCGCGCGGCGATCGACGCCGCCCGTCTGCTCGGGATCCGGCCGATCGTCGCGGTCTACTCGTTCTCGGGCGACACGCCGGTATCGGCCCGCGACCGGGTGGAGTTCGGCTCCTACGCCGCGGCGATCCTCCGAGGGATCCCGGAGCTCGGGATGATCAGCCTCGGAAACGAGCCGAACTCGAACACGTTCTGGATGCCGCAATTCGAGCGGGACGGCGCGGACGCCGCCGCGACCGCGTACTTCCGGCTGCTCGAGACGGCCTACCCGCTCGTCAAGGCGGCAAGCCCGCACGTCACGGTGATCGGCGGGTCGCTGGCCGCGCACGGCGGGGACAACCCCCGCGGCTCTCGGCCGACGCACTCGCCGACCAGGTTCATCGAGGACCTCGGCGCCGCATTCCGCTCGAGCGGGCTCCGCAATCCGCCGTTCGACCTCTTCTCGATCCACCCGTATCCCGCGAACTCCTCGATCCCGCCGACCGCGCGCGACCCGCACTCGACCTCGATCGGGATCGCCGACTACCCGAAGCTCGTAGCCCTCTTAACGCGGCGCGTTCGGGCATTCCCCACCGATCGTGTACGGGGAGTACGGGATCCAGACCGAGATCCCGCGCACCGAGCTCGGTCTCTACTCGGGCAGCCGCGCGCGCTCGATCCGGCCCGTGAGCGAGCAGAGGCAGGCCGACGACTACGTCGAGGCGATCCGCCTCGCTGCGTGCCAGCCGCTCGTACGGATGCTCGTGTTCTTCCACGTCATCGACGAATCGCAGCTGACCGGCCTCCAGACCGGCCTCTACTATCCCAACGACAGGCCCAAACGGAGCCTCCGGCGCGTCGCCGCCTGGGCCCGGGCGGCCGGAAACGGGCAGGTACGATGCACCTCGTGAGCGAGGAAGCAGTCGGCCAGTACGTCACCTACACGTTCCTCAAGGCGCGCTCCGAGTGGCGGCGCCTCCCGATCGAGGAGCGCGCCGCGATGAAGGACGCCTTTGCCGAGACGGTCGAGGAGCTCGCGCCCCGCTTCGACACGCTCAACACCTACTCCACGACCGGGATCCGCCCCGACTGCGACTTCTTCTTCTGGAAGATCACGCCGCGCTACGAGGATCTCGGCGAGTTCGGCGCCGCGCTGAACGCGACCCCGCTCACAGCCTGGATGGACGTGACCTACAACTACCTTGCGACCACGAAGGCCTCGATCTACACGAAGGCCAGCCGGGCGCGGAGGATCATCCCGAACGGCTCGCCGTACCTCGTCGTCTACCCGTTCGTGAAAGTGCGCCCGTGGTACTTCCTGCCCGAGGAGGAGCGTCACCGCGCGATGCAGGAGCACATGCGCATCGGCCACGAGTTCACGACGATCCACAACCACACGACGTACTCGTTCGGGATCGACGACCAGGAGTTCATGACGGTCTTCGAGTGCGACGAGCCCGCCGACTTCATGCACCTGATGGCGACTCTCCGGGAGTCCGAGGCCTCGAAGTACACCGAACGGGACACCCCGATCTTCGTCGGCCAGAAGATGGCGGTGCGGGCCGCTCTCGACCGGCTGGACGGTGCCGGCGACTCGGCAAGCGGGCCAGACCCTGAGGCGGACGCAGCCGCCTCGGAACCGCAGCTGGGCTCGCGCTCCGCCCGAACTGCCGTCCGGTAGCGGCGAAGTCTCAGCGTCTCGGCCGGTAACGGCAGACGAGCACACCTGTGGCTGCCGTTTCGGCCGAGACGAGCTCGAAGGTTCTCACTTGCTCGTCGTTCGGAAACAGCGTCTTGCCGCCGCCGAGGGTGATCGGCTCGATCATGAGCACGAGCTCGTCGACGAGGCAGGCTGCAAGGAGCGAGCGGACGATGGAAAGGCTGCCGTAGACGTAGATGTCGCCGCCCGGGCGCTCCCGCATCGCCGAGACCTCGCTGAGGAGGTCGAGATTGCGGATGATCGTGGTCGGGTCCCACGTGAGATCCGATTCGGTGAGGGTGTCGGAGACGACGTACTTCTGAGCGCCGTTGATCCAGTCGGAGAAGGAGTCGCCGGTACGCGCAGGCCACGCGGCCGACGAGACCTGGTATGTCCGACGGCCCTGCAGCAGCGCCTCGCAGCGTTCGGCGAACTCCGCGACGACCGAGCCCATGAGGACGGGATCGAAGTACGGCATCGACCAGCCCCCGTGACGGAACCCACCGCTCGTGTCCTCCTGCTGGCCGCCGGGGGCCTGTACCACCCCGTCGAGGCTCATGAACTCGCTGACGACGACTTGCATGGCTCTCTCCTTTGTTCGCTGATGGGCGGTGCGCGGAGCCCGCCGATCGAGCCCGTGGCTCAGTCGAGCTTCTGCATCCCGCCCTAGAGTTTCACGCACGCATCGCCGGCGTGGTGCTTCAGCCACGGAACGAGATTCGGCGACTGCTCCCACGAGAACGCGTTCCAGGGGTTCCAGACCGAGGAATCGGACTGGATCTGCCCTGTGCCTTCGCCCTCGCCCATCGGCGGTCGAGCTCCCGCTCGGATGCCCGGTCCTGGCAGGGTGGAAGGGATGATGCTGCCGCAGCTCTCCGTGCTCGACCTCGCACCGATCGTCGAGGGCTCGACGGCGCGCCAGGCGCTCGCGAACTCGCTCGAGCTGGCGCAGCACGCCGAGGGCCTCGGCTTCAGGCGCTTCTGGCTCGCCGAGCATCACAACGCGCTCGGGATCGCAAGCGCGGCCACCGCCGTCGTGATCGCCCACGTCGCGGCAGGCACGAGCGCGATCCGCGTCGGCTCCGGCGGGATCATGCTCCCGAACCACTCGCCGCTCGTCATCGCCGAGCAGTTCGGGACGCTCGAGGCGCTCCACCCAGGCCGGATCGACCTCGGGCTCGGCCGCGCTCCCGGCACCGATCTGCCGACGGTCTACGCCCTCCGACGGGATCCATCGGCTGCCGACACCTTTCCCCAGGACGTCCTCGAGCTCAGGCGCTACCTGGACGACCCGTCACCCGATCAACGCATCCGCGCGATTCCCGGCGCGGGCTCGCACGTCCCGCTCTGGATCCTCGGCTCGAGCCTGTACGGCGCGCAGGTCGCGGCGCTGCTCGGGCTGCCGTACGCGTTCGCGTCGCACTTCGCGCCCGAGGCGCTCTTGCCCGCGCTCGAGACCTACCGGGAGAAGTTCGAGCCGTCCGAGCAGCTTTCGGCGCCGCACGTGATGGTCGCCGCAAACGCGATCGTCGCCGAGACCGACGAGGAGGCGCTCCGGCTCTTCACCTCGGCGCAGCAGTCGTTCACGAACATCCTCCGCGGCCGCCGCGGACAGCTCCCGCCGCCGATCGACGACATCGAGCGGTTCTGGACGGACGCCGAAAAGGAGCGCGCCTCCGCGATGCTCCGCCGTTCGTTCGTCGGCGCTCCATCCACCGTGCGCGAAGGGCTCGAAGCCTTCGTGGCGGAGACCGGGGCCGACGAGCTGATCGTCGCCGGCGCGATCCACGACTTCGGCGCGCGCCTGCGCTCCTACGAGCTGCTCGCCGCGTGAAAGACGACCAGGAGCCCCCGATCTGCCCGGCCTGCGGCGTGACCATGGTTCCCGCCGAGCTGAGCGCGGAGCCCCGGAGCGACGACGACTGGGCGTGCCTGGAATGCGAGGCAAACGGCGAGCCGGGCTGGCCCGACGACCTCTAGCCGTAGCGGTTCTGGTCGCGCCAGGTCCGTACCGCGGCATAGATGCACCCGGCGGCGACCAGGAAGAACGCGAGGAGGTCCGGCCCGCGCAGCGCCCCGGTGAACCGCGAGGTGAAGTACCAGCCGGCATCGATCACGAAGAGCGCCACGGCACCGTAGAACACCCGCTGCTGGCGCGTCGGCCACATGGAGATCTCGCGCCTCCCGAAGTCACGCCAGAACAGGTAGGCGACGAGGGCGATCGCGAAGTAGAACGCGACGCTCAGAAGCAACCCGGCCGTGACGAGTGCCGTCTCCTGGTTCAGCACCACGATCACGGCCGCGACGGCCGCGATGATCGCCATCCCGCGCACGAAGGGTGAGATCCTCATGTCGCGGTCATGTACGCCCGGACTCCGAGCGCGGCGGCGAGCAGCGTCGCTCCGGCGAACCAGAGCAGCCGGGCGCGTGGGTCTGACGGCGCGTAGAGAAACGGCGCAAACACGGAGAGCAACGCGAACGTCCCGTAGGCGTAGTGGAGCCGGTCGGCGGCGTGATGATGGCTCGCGAGCAGGAGCAGCCCGAGCAGCACCTGCGCGACGATCAGGGTCTGCGCAAGCGCGAGCAGATGCGCGACCCACCGCCCCGCCCCACGCCGGCGGCGCCATGCGAGAAATGCCGTCGCGCTCGCCGCGAGGCAGACCGCGATCACGAGGAACGCGTTGGCGTGGTGGATGGCTAGCATCGGCCGTGGACCCTACCGAGAGGATGTTTCGTGGTCGAAGAAGGCACGCCTGCCCCGGATTTCGAGCTGCCGAGCGACACGGGTGAGACGGTGAGGCTCTCGTCGCTGCGTGGGAAGCCGGTCGTTCTCTATTTCTATCCCAAGGACAACACGTCCGGCTGCACCACCCAGGCCTGCGGGATCCGCGATGCCTGGAGCGAGTTCGAGGCGGCGGGTGCGGTCGTGCTCGGCGTCTCGCCCGACGGGGTCGCCTCGCACGAGAAGTTCAGGGGCGACTTCGAGCTGCCGTTCGCGCTTCTCGCCGACACGGACCACGCGGTCGCGGAGGCCTACGGCGTCTGGCAGGAGAAGTCGCGCTACGGGCGCACGTACATGGGCATCGTCCGCTCGACGTTCGTGATCGGCCCTGACGGGGTGGTCGTGAAGGCGATGCGGAACGTGAAGCCGGAGACGCACGCCGACAAGGTGCTGGCGGTACTCCCGAGCGCGGCCTAGCGCTCGACGAGCGTGACCGTGCTCTCGCTGCGTGCGTCCCAGTAGTTCTCGCCGAGCTTCTCGATCAGGGTCTGCTCGAGCTCGCCGGAGCGCTCCATGTCCTCGATGATGTCGGCGCCGCCGACCAGCTCACCCTTCACGAACACCTGCGGGATCGTCGGCCAGCCGGAGATCGCGGAGAGGTCCTCGCGGATCTGGGTGTCGAGCAGCACGTCCACGGCCGTGATCGGCGCACCCGCGCGGCGGAGCGCGCCAAGCGCCCGCTCGCTGTTTCCGCACATGATCGCCTGGGGATTGCCTTTCATGAAGAGCGCGACGTCCGAGCCGTCGATGACTTCTTGGATCTTTTCCGTGTAACTCAGCGTGTCGTTGGTCACGGCGCCGTCCCTTTCGTGTTGATCCTGAGTTCGTGGATGCTTCCGTCCTTCCAGGGCTCGTCGAGTGCTTCGTAGACCATCTTGTGCTGCTGGATGCGGCTGAGGCCGTCGAACTCCGGTGCGGTGATCCGTACCTCGAAGTGGTCGCCGCCGCCGCGGTCGATCACCTTCACCTCGGATGCGTCCGGAAACGCGCTCTCGAGCAACCCCTGAAGCCTGTCGGAACCCACGCGAGGATCGTACAGCCGCGTAAGGAGGCTCCGGCGGTTGCGGTGCCGGGCACGCCGTGCCATTCTCACGGCGCGTGCCGCACATCCGGATCAGGCTCCTCGGCGGCTTTGCGGCCTCGGTCGAGGCCGAGCCGGTGGCGGAGAGCGCCTGGCGCCTGAGGAAGGGCCGGGAGCTCGTGAAGCTGCTCGCGCTCGCACCGGGGAAGCGTTTGCACCGCGAGCAGCTGATCGACGCGCTCTGGCCGGCGCTCGGCGCCTCGGCCGGCGCCAACAACCTGAATCAGGCCGTGCATGCGGCGCGACGGGCCCTCGGGGCCGAGGCGATCCAGGCAAGAGATGGATTGCTCGAGCTTCACGCCGCAGTGGACGTCGAGCTCTTCGAGCAGGCGGCCGTCTCTGCCCGGGCCTCCCCGAAAGCCGCGGGCTACCGCGCAGCGCTCGCGCTGTACGGCGGCGAGCTCCTGCCCGAGAACCGCTACGACGACTTCGCCTCCGGCCGGCGGGAAGAGCTCAGCGGGCTCCGGGACGGCCTCGAGCGCGAGCTGGCCGCGCTCGGCTCGGCTCCGGGCCCGCGCGGCCTGCCGGCGGACGCGAGCTCGTTCGTCGGGCGAAGCCGCGAGCTCGGGGAGCTCCGTTCGCTGCTCGCACGAACGAGGCTGCTGACGCTTTCGGGCACGGGGGGAGCGGGAAAGACGAGGCTCGCGCTCGAGCTCGCCCGCGGAGTCGAGGACGGCTACGCGGACGGTGCCGCATTCGTGGAGCTCGCCGGTGTCGCCCGCCACGAGCACGTCGAGGACGCAGTCGCCGCCGCCCTCGACATCCGGTCACTGCCGGGGCAGCCGACCCTCCAGGCGCTCGCCGAGTTCGCCGCCGAGCGCCAACTGCTCCTCGTGCTTGACAACTGCGAGCACGTGCTCGCCTCGTGTACCGGCGTCGTAGATGCGCTCCTGCGGGCGGCGCCGCGGCTCATCGTGATCGCCACGACCCGGGAACCGCTCCGTCTCCCGGGTGAGGTCGTCTTCCGCGTCCCCTCACTCGAAATCCCCGATCCCGAGCAGCTGCCGCCGCTCGCAGAGCTGGCAGGCGCCGAGGCAGTCGGCCTCTTCGTCGAGCGTGCCGCTGCCGTCACCCCCGGTTTTTCCCTCACCGGCGAGAACGCAGCGGCCGTCGCCCGGATCTGCCTCCGGCTCGACGGGCTCCCCCTCGCCCTCGAGCTCGCGGCCGGCCGCGTCGGAGCGCTCGAGCCTGCCGCGATCGCGGCTCGACTCGACGACCGGTTTCGCCTGCTGCGGGCCGGAAGCCACGCCGCACCAACGCGACAGCAGACCCTCTCGGCGACGCTTCGCTGGAGCCATGATCTGCTGCAGCCGGACGAGCAGGTGCTGTTCCGGCGGCTCGCGGTGTTCTCGGGCTTCGAGCTCGCCGCCGCTGAATCCGTCTGCGCGGACAGCTCGCTCGCCGAGGCCGAGATCGCCGACGTCCTCGGCCGCCTGGTCGAGAAGTCGCTCGTCGGGGTCGAGGAGCGCGACCGGCGAGCGACGCTACCGGCTGCTCGAGACGGTGCGGCTGTACTCGCAGGAGCAGCTCTCGGCATCCGGGGAGACCGCCGCGCTCGCCGAGCGACACGCCCACTGGGCCCTCGCCCTGTTCGAGCGCGATCCGGGAGCCGCTCACCTCGATCGCGAGGCGGCGAACCTCCGAACGGCGCTCGACACCCTTTCGGCGAGCGACACCGCCGCCGCGCTGCGCCTCTGTATCGCGCTGATGCCGTTCTGGCTTCGGCGGATCGACCTCGCCGAGGCGCACCGGCGCTTCGGCGACGCGCTGAAAGCGGCGCCGGAGCCGACGGCCCTCCGCGCCGAAGCCCTGCTCGCCGCGTCGGCAATCCACTACCGCTCGGGAACCCTCGACACAGGCTTCGAGCGCGCCGAGGAGGCCTTCGACGTCGCGGTCGCGATCGCCGACCAGCGAGCGGAATGGCACTCCCTGCAGCGCTTGAGCGAGTTCGCGGTGGCGTGGGACGACGGCGAGGCCGCCCGCCGGCGTCTCGAACAGGGTCTCGCAATCGCCAGGCGTGAGGGGCTCCTCGGGAACGAAGCGGTGGGCGTCTACTCGCTCGGTGTCGCTCACTGGATCCTCGGCGATCCCGAGCAGGCGGAGGCGCTGCTCGCAGAGAGCATTGCCCTCCTCGGCGCGCTCACCGGCACTTCCGAGCGGATCCCGTCCCTCCTGAACATCTCCGAGCTCCTGTGGGTCGATTTCCCGGCCTTCCGCGGTCCGCGCCTCATCTTCGAGGAGACTCTCCAGCCGTTCGCCGACGTCTCCGCCGACGCAGCGATCGGCTATGTGCTGGCCAACCGCGCGGCGATTGCCCGGATGCGAGGCGACCTCGGACGGGCACGTGAGCTACTCGACGAGAGCGACCGCCACTTCGTTCGACTCGGTGACGAGCGCGGAGCAAGCGACGTTCGAGTCCGGCGGGCATATCTCGAGCTCGCCGAGGGCTTCCCCGCGCTCGCCAGGGAGGCGCTCGAGGAGCCGCTCGAGCTTCGTCGCACCCTCAACGACCGGCGCGGAATCGGGATCGTGCTTGCCGGACTCGGACTCCTCGACACGCTCCTCGGCGACCACGACGGCGCCGCCCGGGAGCTCGCCGACGCACGGGATCTGTTCCGCCGCGCCGGCGACCGTTGGGGTCTCGCGAGCGCGCTCTGGCTCACTGCCGATCTCGAGCTTGCACGCGGCCGGCTCGACGAAGCGGATGCAAGCCTCGTCGAGGCTGCAGCGGTGCTCGGCGAGACCCGGCGGACGCGGTGGCTCGCGCACGCCGCGTTTCGCCGCGGCGAGCTCGCGCTCGAGCTCGGCCGGCGCGACCGCGCCGAAGAGTTGTTCGCGGAGTCCCGGCGGCTCTATGCTCGCCGGCGGTCGCTCGTCCGACCTCGCGTCGCTCGGAGACCGCGTTAGACGGCGCTAAGCCGCTGCAAATGGCGCCAGCGTAGAACTCCCTCATCAAAGCGAGCAGACAGGAGGCAGGCATGACCGCAACGATTTCCCCGGTCATCGGGGAGGCAACGGTGCAGGAGCTGAGAGAGGCGATGCGCGGCGAGGTGATCGCCGCGCGCGACGAAGGATACGAGGAGGCGGCGAAGGTCTGGAACGGAGCACACGATGGACGCCGCCCGGCGCTGATCGCGCGCTGCGCCGGTGCGGCCGACGTGGCGGCGGCGATCGGCTTCGCGCGCAGCAACCAGCTCAAGCTCGCAATCCGCGGCGGGGCCCACAGCATCGCCGGGTTCTCGACGTGCGACGGCGGGCTCGTGATCGACCTGTCGCCGATGGCCGGCGTCCGCGTCGATCCAGCCGGCGACGGGCGTATGTCGGCGGCGGCGCGACCTGGGCCGGCGTCGATCACGAGACGCAGGCCCACGGGCTTGCGACCACGGGCGGCCTCGTATCGTCGACCGGCGTCGGCGGCTACACGCTCGGCGGCGGGATCGGCTGGCTGATGCGCAAGTACGGGCTCGCCTGCGACAACCTGGTCGGCGCCGATGTCGTAACAGCCGACGGGCAGCTCGTCCATGCGAGCGAGTCGGAGAACGCGGAGCTCCTGTGGGGGCTTCGCGGGGGCGGCGGCAACTTCGGCGTCGTCACGCAGTTCGAGCTCGCGCTGCATCCGGTCGGCCCGCTCGTCCACGCGGGCCCGATCTTCTACCCCGCCGAGGCGGCCGTCGACCTGATGCGCCTCTTCCGCGACTGGGCGGCGGACGCGCCCGATGAGGTCACGGGGCTCGTCAACCTGACGAGCGCCCCGCCGCTGCCGCCGATCCCGCAGGCGTGGCACGGGAAGCCCGTCGCGGCCTTCGTCGCCTGCTCGGTTGGGCCGGTCGACGAGGCCGAGGCGCTCGTCCGGGGAGTTCCGGACGGTCGCCGAGCCGATCGCAGACCTGCTCGGCCCGATGCCCTACAACGTGATCCAGACGCTGCTCGACCCGCTCTGGGGCAAGGGAACGCAGGCGTACTTCAAGGCGACGAACCTCTCTCGTCTCGACGACGCGCTGATCGAGAAGCTGGCCGAGGTCCACCTTCAGGTGCCGGGCCCGCAGGCCGAGATCCACATCCACCAGATGGGCGGCGCGGTCGCACGCGTCCCGGAAGACGCGACCTCGTTCTCCGAGCGCTCGATGCCGTTCGTCCTGAACGCGGTCACGGGCTGGCACGACGGGGCCAGGCCGACGCGCACGTCGCGTGGGCTCGGGCGGTCGTGGAAGCCGCGGCGCCGAGCCTCGACGGGGCGCGCGTACGTCAACTACCTCGGCGATCCCGGCGCGGGACGCAGCGCCTACGGCACCGAGACCTACGAGCGCCTGGCCGCGCTCAAGCGCGAGTACGACCCGACGAACGTCTTCCGGCTCAACCAGAACATCGAGCCGTAGCGAGGGCAGTTGGCAGTCCGCGGGCGACCGTGGCGCGGTCCGCCCGCGCATACCCCCACGCTAGACTTGGGTGTCACGCGGATGTGGCGGAATTGGTAGACGCGCACGGTTCAGGTCCGTGTGTCCTTTGGGACGTGGAGGTTCAAGTCCTCTCATCCGCATTCGTATGCTGAATACCTCTCTCAAGTTCGTCATGCTCACCGCGGCGGCTCTGGCCGCCGTTTTGTTGTTCGGCGGCAGCGGCCTCGCAGCACGTCCCGTGCCGACGACCGAGGTGATCGTGACCCTCGACGCCCCGTCGCTCCTCGGCGTCGAGCGCTCGCTGACCTCGGCGCGCACCCGGGCGGCGAGCCGTGAGATCGCGGTCGCGCAGGCCAGAGCGAAGGCTCGGCTCCTCGCAGCGATCCCGAGCGCGCAGATCGTCGAGCGCTACCGCATCGTCGCCGACGGGTTCGCGCTCGTCGTTCCGACCCGCGAAGTCGCGCGCCTCACCTCGATCCCAGGGATCGCGAAGGTCTGGCCGAACCTCGTCTATCACTCGCTCAGCACGACTCGAACCACCGTCACGCGGGCACAGGCGCTCGCCCAGGGCCCGCAGGTGATCGGCGCCGACAAGCTCTGGGGCAACGACCTCGAGACCGCCGGCCAGGGGATCAAGATCGGCGTGATCGACGACGGGATCGACGCGAAGCACCAGTACTTCGAGCCCGACTCGCTCACCTATCCGGCCGGCTTCCCGAAGGGACTCACGGCGGACACGACGCCGAAGGTGATCGTCCAGCGTGCCTTCGCGCCCGCGAAGCCCGTCTACCGGTTCGCGCGAGCGCCGTTCGATCCGTCCGAGAACGGCTCCTTCCACGCCACCCACGTCGCCGGGATCGCGGCGGGCGACCACAACACGCCCGACGGAGCGCTCTTCCTCTCCGGCGTCGCACCGGATGCCTATCTCGGGAACTACAAGGCGCTGACGATCCCGACGCCCGGGTTCGGCCTCGACGGGAACTCGGCTCAGATCGCGGCGGCAATCGAGTCGGCGGTCGCAGACGGGATGAACGTGATCAACCTCTCGATCGGCGAGCCGGAGATCTCACCTCAGCGCGACTTCGTCGTTCACGCGATCGATGCCGCCGCGCAGGCAGGCGTGGTGCCGGTGATCGCGGCCGACAACCAGTTCGACCAGTACGGATACGGCTCGATCAGCTCGCCGGCGAACGCCCCCGACGCGATCACCGTCGCAGCGACGACCGTGACCGACACGATCGCCGACTTCTCGTCGGGCGGCCCCACCCCGGTCTCGCTCCAGCTGAAGCCCGACGTCGCGGCACCGGGCGTCGCGATCACCTCGTCGCTGCCGGTCGGCCAGGGCGGCCCGTACGGGGCCCTGAACGGCACGAGCATGGCGACCCCGCAGGTTTCCGGTGCGGTCGCGCTCCTGATGGAGCGGCATCCGGGCTGGACGGTGGCACAGATCAAGTCGGCGCTCGTGCAGACCGGTGACCCGGTTCACGACGGGAACGGGAACGAGGTGTCGGTGCTCCGCGAAGGCGGCGGGCTCGTGAACCTCGTCCGGGCCGACAACCCTCTGCTCTTCGCGGCACCGAGCTCGGTCACCTTCCCGGTCAACGGCGGCGCCGTGCCGATCAGCCTCAGCGACGCGGGCGGCGGGGCCGGAGCGTGGTCGGTCTCGGCGCCGCTCCAGGCGCCCCATCGCGGAGTCGAGTCTCGGTCGCCGGCACCGTCTCGGTTCCGGGCCGGCTGATGCTGACGGCCACGGTCTCGCCGAACGCAGCGAACGGCGACGTCACCGGCTTCGTGATCCTCTCCAACGGGACCGATACCCGCCGGATCCCGTTCTGGGTCGAGGTCGACCACCCGCGTCTCGTCCGCGAGCACGCGGTGACGCTGACCCACTCCGGGATCTACCGAGCGACGACGGTCGGCGGTGCGCGCCTCGTCTCGAGCTACCGCTATCCGACCGCAGGCGATGCTGCCTACCCGGGGCCCGAGGTCGCCTACCTGCGTGCATGTAACGAAGCCGGTCGCCAACTTCGGCGTCGCCGTGCTCTCCGGGCATGCGATCCCGCACGTGGTCTTCGCCGGCGACGAGAACCACCTCGTCGGCTTCCCCGCACTCCCGACCGACATCAATCCCTACCTCAGCACGTTCGGCGAAGCCCGCCCGGTGGCCGGTGCGATCCTGCCAGTCGCCGGGACGTACGAGATCGTCTTCGACACGCGCTCCGCGGTGGGTGCCGGGCCGTTCACGTTCCGCTACTGGATGAACGACACGACACCGCCGAGGCTGCGCATCCTCTCGACCGCGGACGAGCGGATCACCGTGTCGGTCACAGACAGCGGCGCCGGCGTCGATCCCGAGTCGATCACGGCGACGCTCGACGGCCGCAGCGTGATCGAGCACTTCGGCGACGGGCGGCTGACGTTCGCGACCTCACCCGGGCGCCACCTGGTGATCGTCACCGCGTCCGACTACCAGGAGCTGAAGAACATGGAAGACGTCGCTCCGATCAAGCCGAACACCTCCACGCTCCGGCGCACCGTAGTGGTGCACGGCTGACGCGCCTCGGCACGCTAGCGACGCTTCAGGTCTTTCTCGTCGATCGTCGGCAGCGCCGCGAGATCACGCTCGACCGAGCGCGCGAACTCTTCGTGATCCGGATGGACGACGTGGAGGTTCGCCTTCGACTTCCTGCGCTTCCGCTGGCGCTGCTTGCGACCGTCCATCCCGAGCATCCCCGAGATACGCGGCCATTCGGCCGCCGCCACGATCACCACTGCAGCGACCAGGAGGACGATCGCAATCGGGCTCATGACGGAACAATAGCGGTCGCCGTCAAGCCCACCGGCGACGGCTCGCGCCTGGAGCCGCGGGCGCCCACGGGCTACACTGACCGGCTGATCGGTCCCCGGTAGCTCAATTGGCAGAGCATTCGGCTGTTAACCGAAGGGTTGTTGGTTCGAGTCCAACCCGGGGAGCCTCGCTAGGCATTACATAGAGCCAAAAACAAGGGCGCCCTGTTGCCAGGACGCCCTTTTTGTACCGGTTCCCGTACCTCGCTACTCCGCAGGCGTGAACAGGCGAGCCCCCGTGAGCTCCGCGGCCTCCGGGAAGGCCGTGCGGTGTGCGTGCAGGTAACGCTTCGTCGAGCCCTGCGCGTGTCCAGCTTTCGCTTGCACGAACATCGCGGGGATGCCCGTCCCGGCGGTCTCCGTTAGTGCGGTGTGTCGGAGGCCGTGCCAGACACGGGTGAACGTCACCGCAGCCGAGGCGGGCGACGAGGCTGCTGGATACCTCGTTCTGCGCTGCCTGAGCCCGAGCCGAGCTGGCTTGATCTTGGGGAACAGGGAAGGTTAGGGGTGTCGAGGGCTCGGGTGGGACAGGCCGTCACTCTCCATCCGATTGAGCTGATTCGGCGTCCTAGGCTCACATAGGTCGAACGGCTTTGCACAGCTCTCACCCGGGAGAGCATTGCTAAGCCGCCGACCCACGTTGGTAGTCCGACGCGAATATTTCGCTTGCGAACGTCTGGGTCTTCGTGGGAGAATCGGCGAGCGTCGATGTCCTCCCGAAATGGCACGACGTTTCAGTCGGTAGCGGTTCCATGGGCACGACCCTCAGGCGACGTTTGGAGTCGTTTGGGGGTCGTGCTCTTGGAACCACTAAGCCAGATCTTCTGGTAGGATGCCGCCTCGAGCCCTCACTGTTCCGCAGGCGGCTCACCGGCTCGGCGTGAGCGTTGCAACGGTCCGTCGCTGGGGCAAGAACGTTCGAGCTGCTTCGCCGGAACGAGTGGGTTACGGTCGTTGCGCGGGCGGGCAACGACTGACCAAGTCGTTGCCCGCCCTTATTTGGGAGCCGTTCTTCGAGGAGCTCGAGCGGCAGGAGCGTCGGTCCTCTACGGAAGGCGCAGGCAGGCAGCGACACAGGGGATACAAGTTCGTTGCCTGCCCGCGCAATGATCGTAAACCGCCAGCGCCCGCGGGAGCGTGGTCTAACAGGAGCCCCGTCACTCCCCGTTGGGCATCACTGCTGACCCGCTCCCGCTCTGGGCTTCCGCAGGCGGCGGGATTTTTCCACAGGTCAGACCCCTCCGCAAGTGGCCCGGAGGCCGAGGATCTCGCACTTGCGAACGTCTCGATCTTCGTGAGAGAATCCGCGAACGTCGTTCCTCCCTAACGACGTCGGAACGAGCCTGGAAGTTCGACGCACGGCCCTCAGGCGTTTTGGAGGCGTTCGGGGGTCGTGCTCGAACCGGCAACGACGTGCGATAGCTCGCAGCGCTGTCCGGCGGATGCAGTCGAGCTGACCCGGCTCAATCGTCGACTCCCTTCACGTCCAAACCGAGTTCATGGAGCGAGAAATGGCGCGCGTGAACGCTCCAACTGCGATTCGCCCTGAGCAGGAGTACGGCCGCGTCCTTCGCCTCAGCCTGGAAAGTGAACTTGTGCGCGTTGAAGGTTTCTCGCCATTAGCGGCGGCCTCAGCTCATCGCAGAGACGGTTAGGGTCTCGGAAGGCTCGGGTGGGAGACGCAGTCACCCTCCTTCCGATTGAGCCGATTCGGCGTCTTAGGTTCCCATGGGCCGAACGGCGGTTGCACCGCTCTCGCCCGGGACAGCTTTGCTGAGCCGCCGGCCCATGTCGACAGGCCGACCAGGAGGTCGACGGTCGCCTCGTCGCCCGCGTCAACGGCGAGCATTTTCTCGCTCGCAAACTCGCGATCTTCGTGAGAGACGACCAAGCGTCGTAGTCCTCCCGAAGTGACACCACGACGTGGAAGAGCACGGCCGTCGGGCGACGTTTGGAGGCGTCCGGGGGCCGTGCTCCGCAGGGCTAGATTTCAACGCAGCGGCCACGGCTGAGAATACGGAGGTCCTGCTCATGCGATCAGCTCGACCGTTTTGTGATTCGGCACGCATCCTCCCAAGGGCGCGTAGTACCCACTGGGAGTTGCGCGCCGAATCATCCCCGTGGTCTCCTGCCGCTCCGGGAGGGCGAGAACGAGAGCGGCGGACACCTGAAGCCAGTGGCGGCTGGCTTCGACCCGACCCTAGTCGGGCGAGCCGTGACGGAGTGGTGACAATCTGGACCCGTGCCGGTATCGGCCGGCGCCGGCTTTGCGACGGACAGGCGTGCGCGTCAGCTGTCAGGGTGCTTTCGGCAAACGAGGTGTCATAGGCATAGGCTCCAAGACATCCGACCCAAAGGAGCCCGCGCAGTGGCGATCGCATACATCCAAGAGTTCGAGATCAAGAACGCCGACACGAGCACCACGAACTACGACAAGGTCGTCAGCGAGCTCGGCCTCACAGATAAGCCGGACGGGCTGTTGATCCACACCGCCGGCTTCGACCACGACGCCGGCGTCTTCCGGATCTTCGACGTCTGGAGATCACGCGAGGACGGCGAGAGATTCATCACCGAACGCCTCAACCCGATCATCGAGCCGATGGCTGCCGCCGCGATGGAGAACCCGGACAAGAGCTTCGACCCGCCGAGCCGCGAAGGCTGGTACGAGCTTCACGACACGATGGGCGGGTAGAGCGGGCACCGCCCGAACAGGGCAACTGGCACACCGTCCAGGGCACGGGCCGAGCGGCACCGGGCAGCGCCGCTCCCACGCCCGCTCAGGACGGCCGGTATAGCCCTCCGACCTTGGATGAGGGTCGGGCTGGGCCTTCGGCCGGGGTCGCGCACGAGGCTCGGTTCTAGGCTCCGACTAGCGGGAGAGGGCGCGCTGCGGTGCGCCGTCTCCCGCTCGAAGACCGCTTATCGTGCTGCCCGAGCGGTTTACGATCGATCGCTGATGCGAATGCCCTACACCCGGTCGCCGTCGGGATGACGTGGCGGGAGCGCGAGCCCGAGCAGGAGAGGGGTGATCGTCGCCGCGGCCACGATCAACACGCCTCCGACCCGGCTCGCAGAGGTGGAGACGTAGAAGTGCAAATCGATCCCGGCCGTCCAGTAACTCGACGCGAGCGCGAGGAACGACAGCGTCAGCCACACGGCAACCGTGATCGTCAAGGCGGGAATGCGTCGTACGACCACGACTGAAACCGCGATCGCGATCACGATGATCGCCGCCGTCCGATAATCGGCGGACCACGGCGCGGCGAGCATGTAACGGATCGCGTATGTGAGCCGGTGGATCCGGTGCACGAGGAATGCGGGGCTGAGCGCCTGGGAGTCGTTCAGCTGCGGGTTCGAAGCCGCGACGTGGTTCGAGGCGAGCCAGAGCCGCCACGGCACGACTGCGAGGGGACCAAGCGAGCAGGACGAGCGCGGGCCACGCTCTGCGCCGGTGCACCACGAACCCGCTCGCCACGACGACGACGGCGAGAATCCCGGCGAACGCCAGCCCTTCGAGCTTGACGAGCGTCACGCCCGCGAGAAAGACGACCGCGAGGGCAAGCCAGGCCCCGCGAAGCTCGTACAGCCAGAGCAGCGAGGTCAGCCCGGCCGCGGCAAGCAGGTAGGCGAGAGTCTGGTCCGGTAGGAGAGAGGTGAGCCGCCACCAGAACCACGGCGCCGTCACGAGAAGCGCAAGCGACGGGAACGTGATCCACCGCGGGGCAAAGCGGTCGAGCAGTGCGCCCACCGAGAGAATGAAGGCAACGCCGAGAAATGCCTGTTGAATCGAGAGCAGCGAGGGGTGGAACCCACCGGCGAATCCGAACGTCGTCGCGTACATCGTCGGAGCGAGCGGCGGATACCACGGATCGAGGAACGACGACCAGTTCGACGCGTCGAACTGGTGGGAGAGGAAGATCAGGTGGGCCCGGGGCAGCCATGCGCTGAGAAGGTCGACATTTGGATCCCACTCGCTCCTTGCCGCGGTGACGAGCGCTGCGGCAGACGCGATCACGACGATCGCGCCGGCGAACCACGTGACCGCCGTGGCCAAAGTGCCCTCGCGGGGCCTCTCTCCACCGGCCGGAGTTGCCGGACCGCGCAAACGGCCTGCAACGACGCCGGCCGCAACAGCCAACGCCCCGACCACGACGACCGTGGCGACCCCAAAGGGGATGCCGAGCATCAACGAGAACGAGAGCAGCGAGCCGAGGAGCGCCCAGCCGACGAGGTAGCTCAGTCCCGCAAGAACGGCATCCGCACGGCTTGCGGACGCAAGCCCGATCCCGTACAGGAACGCCCAGCCGACGGCGAGGATGATCAGGTTCTCGCCGATCAGACCCAGATCGATCCGGCTCATCCGTTTGCCGCGCGCGTGAGCCTCACCGCGTTCACGCCCGGTCCGAGCCCGAGCTCCTGCGTGTATGGCACCCCGAGGGATTCGGACGACTCGTTGTAGGTGATCGCCCAATCCGCCTTCCGGATGCTCGGGGTGTAGTGCCGGGGGACAAGCCAGAACCTGAAAATGTCGCTGGCGATGGTCGCCGACGGCCCGGGTTGCTCGTGTCCGAGGACGATCGTGTACGTCGCGTCCTTCGGGATGACTCGCTGAGCGGTCACGAGGGCCTGTGTGGGCGCGAAGTACGCGAACGGGTCCAGGTCTGCGTCGCGGACGAGATGCTGTGGAGCGCGAAGGTTCTTGTAGCCCACCTGGGCAAAAAGGCGGATGTGAGTCACGGCGGTGAAGAGCTCGATCCCGACGACGAGGACGGCGACCGCCATCACCGCCGAAACGCCACGATTCGCGGACGGAACAAGCCGCGTCGGAGCCTTCGCGAAACGAGAGTGCATACTGCGAGGTGAGACTAGCCGACCGACCCGCGGCAGCTGGTCGCAGCGCTGCGGCCAAGGAGTGAGACGTGAACCGGACTCGTATTCTGCGCTGGGTGGGGGCGATAGCGGGCGCCCTACTCGCGGTGGCGCTCGCCGGCGTGCTTCTCGACGCTCAGCGCACGGAGGCCCCCGGCCACGCGATCTCACCGGCAGCGATCGACACCGAGCTCGCTCGGGTCTACCACAGCCAGCTCCTCAGCGAGGGGTTCGACTACGAGCCGGTCGTGAGCTGTGACCAGAGCACGCCGCTCACGTTCACCTGCGTAGCCGCGATGGACACGACGGACGCGGGAGTGCTCCACACCACGTTCCAGGTCTCCTGCGCTGCCGAGGGGTCGGTACCCGGCCAGCGTTGCTGGACAGACACGGGCGAGGCGCTGCAATAGGGCTCGCCCTCCCGTGCCCGGGGGTCGATCACCGGGAAATTCGTGTGTCAGCTCGCGTCCTGCTCCGTCGGGAGTGGCGGTGGCCCGTCGGCGCTCGCGACTGCGTCGGCGACGCCGCCCTCGCCCGTGATCGTGCTCTTGAACTCGCGGATGCCCATCCCGAGCGAACGGCCCATCTCGGGCAGGCGCTTCGGACCGAAGAGGAGCAGCCCGAGGGCGGCGAGGAAGAGGAGATGCATCGGCGTGAGCAGATCGAAACCCATGGCGTCCTTTCGTCGAGGTACGAAGGATTCGCCGCGGGCCTGGTCCCGGTTCGATTGGCTTCAGCCGAGCTTCGTCCAGCGCGCGCTCGAGAAGACCAGTGGACGACCACCGCAGCTGTCCGCGACCTTCGTGAACTTCAGCGTCTTGCCGGTGAGTTTCCAGGAGTACGTGCCCGTGGCGCTCGATCCCGTGCAGCGAAGGGGGCCGACCTTGTCCACCAGCGTGACCTTGTTCCCGGAAACAGTCGAGGAGCCGCCGATCAGGAGCGTCTTCGACTTCGGCTGCTTCGCGACGACGTAGGTCCCGTCGGCGACGAACTTGATCAGCCAGCTGCCGTTCAGCGCGGCATTCGGCGAGTTGATCACCGTGCCGTAGGCCCCTTCGAGCGGCGTCGCCTTACCCGCCGATGCCACGCCGACGCTCGAAAGAGCGCACACGAAGAAAAGAAGCGTTAGCCAGCGCCGCACGGCCGGAGTGTTGCACAAGCACCCGGCGGACCATGCTCTCGTTCGCCTTGCGTTCTGAAGCGGCGCCCGGTCAGCCCGGCGCCACCTCCTTTTCCAGGCCCGCAACTGCCTGCTGGATGCGTTCGAGCTTGTCGCGAAGCTCCTTCGTCCGCTCCGCCGGTGCCTGGCGCAACTCTGCCCAGACCTCGCGCTCGCGGAGCCTCAGCAGGTACTCCTCGGCGTTCGCCTTGCTCGTAATCCCCTCCTCGGGGCCCCAGGCGTCGAGCTCGGCGAGGAGCTCGATCACGTCGTCGGCGGCGGGCGTCCCATCGACGAGATGCGCTCGCAGGGCCCGGTTCCGCTCGTCGCGGAAGTGCTCGGGAGACATCTCGGCAAGGATCGGCACCATGCTCCGGTGGGCGATCACGCCCGCGAGCGCGCCGCGCTCGAGCCTGTCGACCGCGGTGTTCAGACGGGGCGACGGCGCGGCGGCGGCGGCGGCGGTCCCCCCTCCTCGGATCTGGATCGGCATCCCGAAGTAGTCCATCGCCCACGTCCAGGCCGCCTTCCGGTGAAGCGAATCGGGGCGGGTCTCGAGGAACGCGGCAACGGCGCGGCGCGCTGCCTCGCGGTCGGGGGTCCCGCGCGCCTCGACTTGGGTGCGGTGCACCTCGTACGGAAGTGCAGTCGCAAGGCGCGCGACGAACCCGGTCGGATCGTCGGCCGGATCGACGCCGGCTGGAAGCGCGACGACCTTCACGTCGAAGCCCTGGCGGTCGGCAAGCTCCATTCCGCGGAGCGTCGCCGCCTGCCCTGCGGCGTCCCCGTCGAACGCAAGCGACAGCTTGTTCGTGAGGCGCCTGAGCTCCCGGAGCTGCTGCTCGGTGAGCGCCGTGCCCATACACGCAACGACCGGCTCGAACCCGGCCTGCCTGAGGGCGATCACGTCGGTGTTCCCCTCGACGACGACCGCACGGTCGTCGCGGGCGATCCTGGCGCGCGCCTTGTCGAGGCCGTAGACGACGGCGCCCTTCGTGAAGAGCTCCGACTCGGGTGTGTTCACGTACTTGGCCTTCAGCGGATCGTTCTCGTGGAGCCGGCGCGCCTGAAAGCCCAGGACGGCCCCTTGTGCGTTCGCGAGCGGGAACACCAGCCGCTGCTCGAAGTAGTCGTTGCCGTTCTGGCGGGCGAGGCCGGCCGCACGGATCTCCTCGGCCGAGAAGCCCTTCTCGCGGGCGCCGCGGGCGAGACGGCTGCCGCCGATCGCGAGGCCGAGACGGAACTCGCGACTCACCGCCTCGCCGAGCCCCCGCCCGGCCAGGTAATCGCGCGCGAACGAGCCGGCGGGCGAGTCCCAGAGGTAGCGCTCGTAGAAGACAGCGGCGTCCTCGAGCAACGCCAGGAGCCGCTTCCGGCGGTTGCGCCTCGCGTCGTCTGCGGGCGATGCATCCTCGTACTCGGGGTCGATCCCGGCTCGCTGCGCCAGCCATTCGATCGCGCCGACGAAGTCGAGAGCCTGCGTGTCGCGGACGAATCCGATCATGTCGCCGCCCTTGTGGCAGCCGTGGCAGTGATAGAGCTTGTCTACCGCGTTGACCGAGAAGCTCGGCGTCCGCTCCTCGTGGAACGGGCAGCGGCCGACGAACCGGGCGCCCGATTTCCGAAGCGGCGTGCGCTCCTCGACGATGGGGATGAAGTCGACGCGCTCGCGTACGGCCTCGACGGTGCTGTCCTTGATTCGTGCCACGTCAGAGCCCGGCAGCGTAGTCGAGCGCGAAGCGGTCGGTCATTCCCGAGATGAACTCGGTGATCTCGTCCGGCGAGTCACCGCGCGCGGCGAGCGCCTCGAAGATCGCCGCGATCGTGACGCGGGCGCGCTCGTGCTCGGCGGCCGTGTCGGGCCCGAGATAGACGTGGTCGAACATGAACGTCCTGAGCGAGAGCATTGCGGCCCCGATCTCGTCGCTCTGGACGATGTCGCCCTCGCGGGCAGAGCTCTCGATCAGATCGTGGACGAGGGTGTCGATCCGCTCGGAGCCGCGCCGGCCGAGGATCGCAATCTCCTCCCGAGGGAGATCGGACTCCTCGAGAATCCCGTAGCGGATCGCGTCGTCGATGTCGTGGTTGATGTAGGCGACTCGGTCGACGATGCGGACGATCTTGCCTTCGAGCGTCTCGGGCTCCTGCGCGCCCCTGTGCGTGAGGATCCCGTTGCGCACCTCGTGGGTGAGGTTCAGGCGCTCGGCGATCCTCAGCGACTGCTCGTTGTGGCGGAAGTGGCCGCCGTACTGCTTCGAGAGCTCGGCGTCGAGGGCCGACTCCCCCGCGTGGCCGAACGGCGTATGGCCGGTGTCATGGCCGAGGCCGACCGCTTCGACGAGGTCCTCGTTCAGCCGGAGGGCGCGGGCGACGACCCTGGCGATCCCGGTCGTCTCGAGGGTGTGGGTCATCCGCGTACGGTAGTGATCGCCGGACGGGTCGATGAAGACCTGCGTCTTGCCCTTCAGCCGACGAAACGGCTTGGAATGGACGATCCGGTCGCGGTCGCGCTGGAACGGGGTCCGGACGTCCGACTCCGGCTCGGGGCGCAGCCGGCCGCGCGTCTCGTACGAGCGGATCGCGAGCGGTGAGAGCCCTTCCTGTTCGTTCTGGCGAATACGTTCCTCGAAGCTCGATGCGCGAATTCCGCTCTGCTGGGGCATGGGTCCAGCGTATCCGCGGCACCGGCCCGACTTGCGCCGGCCGGACGAAGGAAGGACGCGACCTCCGTGACGGCGTTCGAGACGGCGAAGCACCGACCGAATCCACTCCATGTCCGCTGGCCACGGCCCGAACGCCCAACGTCGTTCGGTGGATTTCTGTCAACCGTCACACTCTCGCGACACTCCTTGCCGGCGGGCAGGAGTAGTATCGCCGTTCGAGGGCGGCGGGGACGCGACCCCACCCTTACTGGGTGGGGGTCCGGGCGCAGGTCGCGAGCTCGAGGTCGTGAGCCCGAGCCGCGGATTCGGCATCACGGGCTATGCGATCGCGGAGCCGGTGATGGTCGCGGCGGCCTCGTAGAGATCCGCGGCGGTCCGCTCGGCGGCGTCGGACTGCGTTCGGACGAGCACGGCATGGATCCCGGCCGCCTCTGCGCCGGCGACATCGGCGGTGGGGTTGTCGCCGACCATCCAGACCACGTCAGGGGTGCCACAGAGCTGGAGCGCGAGGCGGAAGGCCTCCGGGTGCGGCTTCTCGTATCCGGTCGCGGCCGAGGTGACGATGTGATCGACGAGGCGTGTGAGACCGAGCCCTTCGGCGATCGCGGGCAGCTCAGGCACGTGATTCGAGAGCACGATGTGTCGCCAGCCCTGCTCACGCAGCCGCTCGAGCACGGGCTTCGTGTCGGGAAAGAGCTCCCAAACGCGTGTCGGGTCGACGTAGCGCTCCCGCACGCGGGCGGCAAGCTCGGCGGCGCGGTGGGACTCGATCCCCGCGCCCTCGTAGGCGGCGGTGAGAAGCACCTGGACGTGCGCCCACCACGCGTCGGGCTCGCAGAGCTCGGGATGCGGATCGTCAGGGCTGTCCCACGGAAAGCCGCTGCGCAAGAACGGCCGCAGCTCCTCGGCGTCGATCCCGTGGCCGGGGGCGTGCTCGTCGAGGGTCTCGAGGAGGCAGCCGCGCCACATTCCCGGCCTGTGTGCGAGCGTCCCGTCGAAGTCCCAGAAGATCGCGCGATTCACGATTCCCCCGGTCCGGTCAGATGATGATCGGTACGGTGCCGCCGTCCACGCTCCAGGCGGCGCCGGTGACGTAGCTCGTGCGATCGGAGCACAGGAACACGATCACGTTCGCGATCTCGGCGGGAGTCGCGAGGCGGCCGAGGGGCCGGCCCGCGGCGACCTTGGCGAGGATCTCGTCGCGCTCGCCCTGCTGGTCGGCGAGGCCGCCGTCGCCGAGCCAGGCCCTGGTCGCGGTCGGGCCGGGCGTGACGGCATTGCAGCGGATGCCGTCCTTCGCGTGCAGGTCGGCGACGAGGCGGGAAAACGAGAGCATCGCCGCTTTCAGCACGGAGTATTCGGGCATGCCTGCGGACGGCCGCTTCGCCGCGGTGGAGGAGACATTGACGATCGCTCCGGTGCCGTTTTCGCGCATGTTCGGAAGGGCCGCCTGGGTTGCACGGACGGCGCTCATCAGGTTCAGCTGAAATGACCGCTCCCAGATCTCCTCGGTGAGCTCGTCGAAGCGGTGGATCTCGGCCCAACCGACATTGTTGACGAGGCAGTCGATCCGGCCGAACGCCTCGAGGGCTGTCGCGATTGCACGCTGCGGCTCCCCGGGGGCCCCGAGCTCTGCCTGCACATGGAGCTCGCCGGCGCCCTCGGCGCTCCTGCTCATGCCGACGACGCGGGCGCCTTCGGCCTCGAGCAGCGTCACGACCTCGAGCCCGATTCCTTCGGTCGAGCCTGTGACGACGCATACCTTGCCGTTGAGGCCCAGATCCATCGGCGGCTACGTTAGCGGCACCGATGACGACGATCTTCGTTGCCCGGCACGGGCAGACCGACTGGAATGCCGAACACCGCTGGCAGGGCCACGCGGACCCGCCGCTGAACGAGCGAGGGCGCGCGGAGGCACAGGCGCTCGCCGAGTCGCTCGCGTTGGGGGGGATCGAGGCGATCTACAGCTCCGACCTCGCGCGGGGCCGGGAGACGGCGGAGATCGTCGGCGCCCGGCTCGGGCTGCCGGTGGTGCTCGATGCACGCCTGCGGGAGGTCGATGTGGGCGAGTGGTCGGGACTGACCACCCCGGAGATCGAGCGGCTGTATCCGGGTGCGATGGAGCGCCGCCGCGAGGGAATGACCGGCTGGACGGCGGGCGAGGAGATGGAGGCGATGGGGCGCCGGGTCGTGGAGGTGCTGCTGGCGATCGCAGCAGGCATCGCCCTTGTTGTCACCCACGGCGGCCCTCTACGGTACGTGTCGGCCTTCGCTGGATGCGAGGAGGGCTGGGTGACCGCCGGAAACTGCGACGTCGATGTCTTCGCGGTCGAGGCTGGTGGTATCCGGTGGCTAGACTCGACTCGTGGAGGATTACACCAACAAGTACAAGGGTGAGCAGGTCGAGGTCGCGCTTTTCGGCGGCGAGTATCAGGACGGCGTGCTCACCGCTTACTGCTACGTCGACGACGTCGCGCACATCGAGCTGAACGGGCACATCCTGATCCCGCTCCAGAACATCGCGTCCCTCCACTGCTCGAGCCGCTGCGACGCGCCCGAGCCCGACTGGCCGCCCCAGGGCCTGGCCGAAGACGAGCCGGACGAGCGCGACGAAGACGCCTGAGCCGTGAGCACCCGCGTCGCCGCCGCGCGCAACCTGCTCAAGGTCTCGCTGGTGTTCGCCGTCCCCGCAGCGGCGCTCGGGTTCGTGGGATGGCAGCTCGGCGACTACCGGCTCGCCCTGCTGTTCGCCGGATCGTTCTTCCTGCTCGGCGCCGTGCTGTACTGGTACGCCGAGCGGATCGGAATGGGCATGGCGGGCGCACGCGAGCTCGCGCTCGCCGAGGCGCCGGCGCTTCACGCGATGGTCACCTCGCTCGCGATCCGAGCTCGGGTCGTCCCGCCTCGGATCTACGTGATCCCGGATGGATATCCGCGTTCGTTGTCGGCCGGGCGAGGGGCCCGCGGCGGCGCGGCACTGGCGCTCTCGTCGGGCCTCCTCGGGATTGCGACTCCGGCGGAGCTCGAAGGGATCGTGGCGCACGAGCTCGCACACTTGCGCAACCGCGACGTGCTGACACAGACGGTCGCAGCGGTGATCGCCGCCGCGATCGTCGAGTCGTCCCGCGTCGGGGGCTACTTCCAGCGCGCCTTCCTGTTCGTGCTCGGGCCGCTTGCCGCGTCATTCGTGCATCTCCTCCTGTCGCCGAACCGGGAGTACGCGGCCGATCTCTATGCGTCGAGCCTGTGCGAGTCGCCGCACGGCCTTGCTGCGGGGCTCCTCAGGCTCGAGGGCGCGATGGGCCTCGTCTCGTTCGAGGCGAGCCCGGCGACCGAGCCGCTCTACACCGTGAATCCGTTCGCTCACGAGGATCTGGCGGCGCTCTTCGTCACCCATCCGCCGATCGGGGAACGCGTGCGCCGGCTTCGCGAGCTCGATCCCGAGTGGCGCGAGAAGCTCCGGGCGGCCTAGCCGCTAGAGCGGCTCAGGACCACGCGAAAGCCGGGCCCGAGCTCAAAGACTCGACCCCGGCAAATGCGAAAGGAAAATGGGCGGCGTCCTACTCTCCCGGGGGATTGCTCCCCGAGTACCATCGGCGCTAGCAGGCTTAACTTCTCTGTTCGGAATGGGAAGAGGTGTTTCCCCGCCGCTATGACCGCCCAACTTGTGAGAAGAGCCACGTAAAGCCCAGCTCCGCATCCGTTCACGGAGCGAGCTCTGGATCGCGCTCACCCTCAAAACTCCACAGCAGTCGTTTGCGAGTTCTAAATCAAGACCTCGAGCAATTCGTACGGGTCCGCTGAACACATTGCTGTGCTTGCACGTCCCGCCTATCGACGTGGTGGTCTTCCACGGCTCTTACTCTCTCTAGGAGATGGGAGGCCTCATCTCGAGGTGGGCTTCCCGCTTAGATGCTTTCAGCGGTTATCCCGTCCAGACGTGGCTAATCAGCAGTGCCGTTGGCACGACAACTGATACACCAGAGGTCCGTTCGTCTCGGTCCTCTCGTACTAGAGACGACTCCTCTCAAGCCTCCAACGCCCATGGTGGATAGGGACCGAACTGTCTCGCGACGTTCTGAACCCAGCTCGCGTACCGCTTTAATGGGCGAACAGCCCAACCCTTGGGAGCGGCTTCACCCCCAGGATGCGACGAGCCGACATCGAGGTGCCAAACACTTCCGTCGCTATGGACGCTTGGGAAGTATAAGCCTGTTATCCCCGGAGTACCTTTTATCCGTTGAGCGACGGCACGTCCACTAGTTACCGCCGGATCACTAAGGCCGACTTTCGTCCCTGCTCGACATGTCTGTCTCGCAGTCAAGCTCCCTTATGCCTTTGCGCTCTGCGCACGATTTCCAACCGTGCTGAGGGAACCTTTGCGCGCCTCCGTTACATTTTAGGAGGCGACCGCCCCAGTCAAACTACCCACCAGATACTGTTCCCGCCCCGGATCACGGCAGCGGGTTAGAAGCCCAGAACACGAAGGGTGGTATCCCAAGGTTGGCTCCACGAAAGCTGACGCCTCCGCTTCATAGCCTCCCACCTATCCTGGACAGCGAATCCCAGACTCCAATATCTAGCTGTAGTAAAGGTTCACGGGGTCTTTCCGTCCAACCACGGGTACTCGGCATCTTCACCGAGACTACAATTTCACCGGATCCCTCGAAGAGACAGCGCCCAAGTCGTTACGCCATTCGTGCAGGTCGGAACTTACCCGACAAGGAATTTCGCTTCGGTCTTACCCGGAGATCTCTTCACTTAATATTGCCATACCTACTTCTTATCACTTTTTTTTTTTTTTTTTTTTTTTTTTTTTTTTTTTTTTTTTTTTTTTTTTTTTTTTTTTTTTTTTTTTTTTTTTTTTTTTTTTTTTTTTTTTTTTTTTTTTTTTTTTTTTTTTTTTTTTTTTTTTTTTTTTTTTTTTTTTTTTTTTTTTTTTTTTTTTTTTTTTTTTTTTTTTTTTTTTCATCTCCGAACGGAATCGCACTTCCTTTGATGCGACTCCCTGCATTTGTCGCCATGCAGAGGGGACCATCTCATCATCCAGTTTTTTTTTTTTTTTTTTTTTTTTTTTTTTTTTTTTTTTTTTTTTTTTTTTTTTTTTTTTTTTTTTTTTTTTTTTTTTTTTTTTTTTTTTTTTTTTTTTTTTTTTTTTTTTTTTTTTTTTTTTTTTTTTTTTTTTTTTTTTTTTTTTTTTTTTTTTTTTTTTTTTTTTTTTTTTTTTTTTTTTTTTTTTTTTTTTTTTTTTTTTTTTTTTTTTTTTTTTTTTTTTTTTTTTTTTTTTTTTTTTTTTTTTTTTTTTTTTTTTTTTTTTTTTTTTTTTTTTTTTTTTTTTTTTTTTTTTTTTTTTTTTTTTTTTTTTTTTTTTTTTTTTTTTTTTTTTTTTTTTTTTTTTTTTTTTTTTTTTTTTTTTTTTTTTTTTTTTTTTTTTTTTTTTTTTTTTTTTTTTTTTTTTTTTTTTTTTTTTTTTTTTTTTTTTTTTTTTTTTTTTTTTTTTTTTTTTTTTTTTTTTTTTTTTTTTTTTTTTTTTTTTTTTTTTTTTTTTTTTTTTTTTTTTTTTTTTTTTTTTTTTTTTTTTTTTCTATCTTCCCTTTAACGATTATCGCACTTGATGCGACCTCATTACTGCTCGGATGTCTGGCGTATGGTCTCTGAGGATTCTCGTCGGCTCGACGAGTCTTTCCTGCTGATTTTCCGCACCCGTCGCATTGTCACTGCCGGCACTTCGCCGGCGAGTAGCGCGGGATACTCGGGTTTTCCAGCATATAGCCAGATGCGCACCGTATCGTTACCTGATGCCTGAGGACACTGCACTTGTCCTACTACCAGGCAAATTACCTTAGGACGGTTATAGTTACCGCCGCCGTTTACCGGGGCTTGGATTCAAAGCTTCGTCCGAAGACTAACCTCTCCTCGTGACCTTCCGGCACCGGGCAGGCGTCAGCCCCTATACGTCGTCTTTCGACTTCGCAGAGACCTGTGTTTTTGGTAAACAGTCGCTTGGGCCGTTTCACTGCGGCCACCTCGGGCTCGAATCCGCAAGGGATTGTCACCCTAACGTGGCGCCCCTTCTCCCGAAGTTACGGGGCCATTTTGCCGAGTTCCTTTTCGAGGGTTCTTCCGATCGCCTTGGTATTCTCTACCTGCCCACCTGTGTCGGTTTTGGTACGGGCACGTCCAACCTCCCTAGACGCTTTTCTAGGAGGCATGGCTTCGAGAACTTCGGCCTCAGCGGCCTCCGCGTCCTGTCTCAGGCTTGATGGGGGACGGATTTTCCTATCCCCCGCCCTACGCAGTTGCCCCAGGTCGACCATCGCCTGGGTTTCCCTAGCCTACCCCGTCCCGCCATTGGTGATAGCGGTTGGGACGTGGTACAGGAATATCAACCTGTTGTCCATCGCCTACGCCTGACGGCCTCGGCTTAGGTCCCGACTAACCCTGAGCAGATTAGCTTGACTCAGGAACCCTTGGGCATTCGGCGGACGAGTTTCTCGCTCGTCTTTCGTTACTCATGCCAGCATTCTCACTTCCCAGCGCTCCACGGCTGGCTTACGCCGCCGCTTCGCCGCACTGGGAACGCTCCCCTACCACTCCACCCGAAGGTGAAGTCCGTGGCTTCGGCTCCATGCTTGAGCCCCGTTACATTGTCCGCGCCCGACCACTTGACCAGTGAGCTGTTACGCACTCTTTGAATGGTGGCTGCTTCTAAGCCAACATCCTGGTTGTCTGTGCAATCGGACATCGTTTCCCACTTAGCATGGAATTAGGGGCCTTAGCCGACGGTCTGGGCTGTTTCCCTTTCGAGCACGAAGCTTATCCCCCGCACTCTGACTCCCAGGCTCTGGAATAACGGCATTCGGAGTTTGCCTGATTTCGGTAAGCTGGTAGGCCCCCTAGACCAAACAGTGCTCTACAACCGTTATTGAACGCCTGAGGCTATACCTAAATATATTTCGGGGAGAACCAGATATCTCTGAGTTTGATTAGCCTTTCACTCCGATCCACAGGTCATCCGCCCAGTTTTCAACCTAGGTCGGTTCGGTCCTCCACGGGGTCTTACCCCCGCTTCAACCTGCCCATGGATAGATCACTCAGTTTCAGGTCTACCGCCCACGACTGAACGCCCTGTTCAGACTCGCTTTCGCTACGGCTCCGTTTCCTTAACCTTGCCGTGGACGAGTAACTCGCTGGCTCATTATGCAAAAGGCACGCCGTCACCGGACTAGCCGGCTCCGACAGCTTGTAAGCAAACGGTTTCAGGTGCTATTTCACTCCCCTTCCGGGGTACTTTTCACCTTTCCCTCACGGTACTAGTTCACTATCGGTCGCCAAGGAGTACTTAGCCTTGCGGGGTGGTCCCCGCGGGTTCCGACCGGGTTTCCCGTGCCCGGCCGTACTCAGGTACTTCAGAAGTGAGGCTATGCGGTTTCGGCTACGGGGCCGTTACCCTCTGCGGCGTGCAGTTCCATGCACTTCGCCTACCGCATAACTTTGTAACTCACCGACCCGCCGGCAGGCAGGTCAACTGAAGCCCTACAACCCCGCTACGACAACGGCTGCCGCCTATCACGTCGCAACGGTTTGGGCTCTTCCCTTTTCGCTCGCCACTACTCAGGGAGTCGAGGTTTCTTTCCTTTCCTCTGGGTACTTAGATGTTTCAGTTCCCCAGCTTGCCTCTTCGCACCCTATGTATTCGGTGCGAGTATCACCGCATTACCAGTGATGGGTTTCCCCATTCGGAGATCTCGGGGTCAAAGGTTGGTCAGCACCTCACCCGAGCTTATCGCAGCCGCCCACGTCCTTCTTCGGCTCTTGGCGCCAAGGCATCCACCGTTTGCTCTTATTCTCTTGATCGTGAAGAACTCGCTAGTTACTGCTATGGAGTTTTCAAGGTGCGCACGGATGCACTCCGCCCAACCACAGAAAAACCGGCCGGGTGTGATCGCGAGAGCCGGAGCTCAATTGATCTCACCGTACCGGTCAGATCCCCAATAGGGACCCGACCGCACCGGTCTCTCAAAACTCAACAGCGTTCGTCGAGGTCGACGTTATTCTAGGCGAACTCGGGAACAGGACGAGCCCCGCAATCATTGCCACGGGGGACATCTAACTGGCCGAGCGCCTACCGGAAGTAATTGCTCCGGTATCCCTAGAAAGGAGGTGATCCAGCCGCAGCTTCCGCTACGGCTACCTTGTTACGACTTCACCCCAATCATCGACCCTACCTTCGACGGCTCCCTCCCTTACGGGTTAGGCCACCGGCTTCGGGTATTGCCGACTTTCGTGGTGTGACGGGCGGTGTGTACAAGGCCCGGGAACGTATTCACCGCGACGTTGCTGATTCGCGATTACTAGCAACTCCGACTTCATGGAGGCGAG
>CAVYAQ010000004.1:0-431305 GCA_963766565.1 uncultured Actinomycetota bacterium | reverse complement strand
TCTTCGTCACCGACGCGATGAACGACGAGGCCGCATCGGCTGTCTTCGGATCCTTCACTCGATTGAGCGAGGCCACCACGTTTGCCGAGGTAAAGGGCGTGCCGTCCGTGAAGGTCACGTTCTTCCGGAGCTGGAAGGTGATGGTCTTCCCGCCGTTCGAGAACGACCAGCTGGTCGCGAGATCGGGCGTGACCTGCAGCTTGTCGTTGTAGGTGACGAGCGTGTCGTAGATCAGGCGGAGGGCTTGGAAGTCGAGGAAGTTGGTGACGACGTCCGGGTCGAGCTTCTGGACGCTCGACGTGTTTGCGAAGACAACGGTGCCGCTTGCAGCCCCGTGCGTGCTGATGAGGCTGCGCGCCGAAGCGCCCGCGGCGAGACTGCCAGCACGCACACCCCGACGACCGCGACGGTGGCCGTCCTCAATCCTGGTACCTGGACCATGGTTTTCCCTCCTGGCAGACGACCTTGTTGGCGGCGTGATCTTACAAATTGCGATTGGTATGGTCAAGTTGGTTATCGTCAGGCACCGTGGTCGAGAAAGAGGCAACGAAGCCGTCTGAAACGCGCCCACCTGCGGTCGCGGAGCCGAAGTCGCGCCGCCTGCGCGAGGCGTTGCTCGAGCTCATCCGCGAGCGGGCGCCCGGGGCGGCCCTGCCCACCGAGCGCGAGCTCTGCGCCGGCTACGGCGTCTCGCGCACGACCGTCCGCCACGTGCTGCAAGGCCTCGAGGCCGAGCAGCGCATCTTCCGCCGCCAGGGCAAGGGCACCTTCGTCGCACGCGCGAAGATCGAGGAGCCGCTGGGGCTGACGAGCCACACCGAGGAGATGCGCGCGCGCGGCATCGTCCCGGGCTCCAAGCTGATCACGGTCACCCGCATCGAGGCCGGGATCGACGTCGCGACCGCGCTGCGTCTGGGCCCCGACTCGGAGGTGCTGCGGATCGAGCGTCTCCGGCTCGCCGACGGCGAGCCGATCGCGATCGAGGTGCTCTTCCTCAACGCCGAGCGCTTCGACGGGATCACAGCCTCGCTCGGCGACGACGTCTCCCTGTACCAGCTGCTCCATTCCGACTATGGGGTCGAGCTCGACTCGGCGGAGGAGACGATCGAGGCCGTCGTCGCCGGAGCGCGCGAGGCGAAGCTCCTCGACTGCGCGGCCGGGTCGGCGCTGCTCCAGCTTTCCCGACTCACGACCGATACGAAGCATCACCCGATCGAGTATGTGCAGTCGCTGTACCGCGGCGACCGCTTCCGCTTCCGGCGGCACCTCGAGCGGCAGCTGACCGCGGACGCCCCACCGCTGCTCCGTCCGGCCACCGTGCTTGACGCTGCGGGGCTCGCCGAGGTCTTCATCGCCGCCTGGCGGGACGCCTATCAGAACATCCTCGACGCCAGGATCCTCGAGTCGCTCGAGCACGAGACGGTCGCGGTGTGGCTCGGCGAGGGCCTGTTCTCATCGGACACAACCGTGGCCGAGGCGCCCGATGGGGGGATCGTCGGGTTCGTCCGCTTCGGCGAGGACCCGGAGGGCTCCGGGAACGGGTACGTCCATTCGCTGTACGTCCACCCCCGCGCCGGTGGCCGGGGCACGGGCCGGCAGTTGCTCGAGCACGCCGTCGCGGCGCTCGAGCGGACGGGGTATCCAACCGTGGCGCTGTGGGTTTTCGAGGCGAACGAGCGGGCCCGCCGCTTCTACGCAGCCGCCGGGTTTACCCCCGACGGCGGCCATCGGATCGAGCTCGAGTGGCGGGCCAACGAGATCCGCCTCGTCCGTGCCGCACCGGGCGGGAAGAAGCCCGCCGAGCCGGGTGCCGGCGTCGCCGTCCAGAGCGAGGTCGCCGACCGGGCGCCGCGGATGCTCCGGCATGCGTGCAAGCGTCTCGCTCGGCTCCTCGGCGAATCGATCGCGGGCGGCTACCCCGCCGGGGCCACGTTGCTCGTGGTCGATGGCGCCGGAGAACTTCTGCGTTCATACGGCGGCTGGTCCTGCATCGTCGACGAGCGGATCGAGACCAGCCGCGACACGATCTACGACCTCGCGTCGCTGACGAAGGTCCTCACGACCGTGACGCTGAGCCTGAGCCTGGCCGAGCGTGGCGCCTGGACGCTCGACGACCCGGTTGCTCTGCGGCTGCCGGGTTTCCCCAACGGCGAGATCACTCTCCGCCAGCTGCTCACCCACACCTCAGGGCTGCCTGCTCATCGAGAGCTCTACCGCCTGGACGGCGGCGAGCCGGCGATCCGCGAGGCCGTGTACGCCGAGGCCGCGGATGCCGTCCCGGGCGCTGTCCTGTACAGCGATCTCGGGTACATGCTGCTCGGCTGGGCGATTGCCGATCACCTGAGAGCCCCGATCGATCGGGCGTTCGCCGAGACCGTCGCCGCGCCTCTCGGTCTGGAACACACTCGGTTTCGGCCTCCGAAGCGCGAGCGTGGGCTGATCGCCGCGACCGAGCTCGATGGCGATCAGCGGCTCGAGCCCGGGCTCGTCTGGGGCGACGTGCACGACGGCAACGCTTGGGCGCTCGGCGGTGTTGCCGGCCACGCCGGGCTGTTCGCACCCGCCGCAGACCTCGGCCGTTTCGCGGGCGCGCTGCTCGAGCCCGAGCGCCATCCCGTGCTCTCGGCCGGTTCGATCGCCGAAATGACGAGCTACCAAGCCGGAGGCCCACCCGACACACGTGCGCTCGGCTGGCAGCTGGACGCAAGCGGGTGGGGATCGTGGCCGGAGTCGACCTACTGGCACACGGGGTTCACCGGCACCTCGCTCCTGGTCGCGCCCGAGCTCGGGTGCGCGGTCGTCCTGCTGATGGGCGGTGTGCACCCCGTGCGCCGGCTCGAGCAGCAGGCCGGCCTCCGACAGGACGTGCACCGGATTCTCGCCGAGGCCCTGGCATGAGCTCGGACGGTGAAGACCTCCGCAGGCTCGCGACTGAGCAGACCCGCCCGGAGTTGAGCGACCTCGACCTACTCTCGGTCGAGCAGCTCGTCTCGCTGATGTGCGCCGACGTCCACCGTGTCCCGGAGGCGGTCGATGCCGCCGAGGAGCAGATCGCGAGCGTCGTCGAAGCCGTGGCCGCGGCGCTCAGCCGCGGCGGGCGGCTGATCTATGTGGGTGCGGGCACGGCAGGTCGCATCGGTTTGCTCGATGCGGCCGAGGCCGGGCCGACCTTCAACGCCCCGCCCGGCCAAGTCGTCGGGGTGCTCGCGGGCGGCAGGGGCGCCCTCGAGACTCCCGTCGAAGGCGCCGAGGACGAGCCCGGTGGCGGCGAAGCCGCGATGATCGGGCTCGGCGTCGGGCCGGACGATGCGGTCGTCGGAATCGCTGCGAGCGGCAGGACACCGTTCGTGCTCGGCGCGGTCGAGGCCGCTCGGCGGGCGGGCGCTCTGACCGTCGGGGTCGTCTGCAACGAGCGGACGCCGCTCGCGGAGCGGGCGGAGCTCGTGATCGAGGTGCTCGTCGGACCGGAGATCGTCGCCGGCTCGACCAGACTCAACGCGGGGACCGCGCAGAAGGTCGTCCTCAACATCATCTCAACGGGAGCGATGGTCCAGCTCGGGAAGACCTACGGCGGCCTGATGGTGGATCTGCGTGCGACGAACACGAAGCTTCGCGACCGCGCGACCCGGATCGTCGCCGAGATCGCAGGCGTCAGCCGGGAGCGGGCCCGCGCCGCGTTGGAGCGGTGCGATTGGAGTCCGAAGAGTGCGGCCGCGATGCTCGTAGGCGAGACAGAGCCCACCCACGCGCGCCGCGTGCTCGAGCGCCACCGGGGCAGGCTCCGGCCCGCGCTCGAGGAGCTCGGGGCCGGGCGGGCGCCGGGCCCCGGCCCGGAGACGCAGCGCCTCGGCGTCGCAGGCGCCGTGATCGACGGGATCCTCGTGCAGGGCGACGTCGAGATCTCGGACGGCCGCATCGCCGCGGTCGGACTGGCGGGCCGGGGTGCGGGCCTCGCCATCCCGGCGCTCGTGGACGCACAGGTGAACGGTTACGCGGGCGTCGACGTCCTCTCCGCCGGCCTCGATGAGCTCGATGCGCTCGGCAACGCGCTTCTGCGCGACGGCGTCGCTGCATATCAGCCGACTCTGATCACGAGCCCGGAGACCGATCTGCTCTCCGCTCTCGTACGGATCGCGGAGGCGCAGGAGCGCACAGACGGCGCGCGGATCGTCGGCGTTCATCTCGAGGGGCCTTTTCTCTCGCCGAAGCGGCCCGGCACGCACCCGGTCGAGCACCTGCGCGACCCGGACCCTTCGCTGCTCGAGCGACTGCTCGACGCCGGACCGGTCAGGACGGTGACGCTCGCACCGGAGCTTCCCGGCGCGCTCGAACTGATCGAGCTCTGCACCTCCCGGGGCGTCGCTGTCTGGCTCGGGCATTCCGAGGCCGACGCCGCGACGGCCCGTGCCGCATTCGCTGCCGGCGCCCGTGCGGTGACGCATCTCTTCAACGCGATGGCGCCGATCAGCGCGCGGGAGCCGGGGCTCGCGGGTGTCGCGCTCGCGAACCCGGGCATCGCGATCCAGCTGATCGCGGACGGCGTCCACGTCTCCGACGAGCTGGTGCGCATCGCCTTCGCGGCCGCCCCGGGCCGCTGCAGCCTGGTCACCGACGGAGTGGCTCCGGCAGGACGTCCCGACGGCGCCTACCGGCTCGGTGAGGTCGAGATCGAGCTCGAAGGCGGCGTCGCCCGACGCGCCGACGGCGTGCTCGCCGGCGGCACCTCGCGTCTCGCCGAGAGCCTCATCCGGCTCGGCACGCTCGGCCTCGATCCCGTCGAGGCGGTGGCCGCGGTGACGGAGCGGCCCGGCAGGCTGCTCGGAGTCGCCCAGGGGCGGCTCGAGCAGGGCGCGCGTGCCGACGTCCTCGTCGTCGACGACGGGCTCGCAATCCAGGAGGTGTTCTCAGCGGGTCGCCGGCTCGAGGCGTCATCGCGCTGAACGATCCAGGCTCAGTGAGCGCAACATGCCCGCGACCGGGAGGCGATCCCGAGAACCGGCGCGCGGCGAGCCAGGATGTGGCGTAGCTCGTCGGGTGAGCGTCTGGTGCAAGAATGTCGTCAGAGCAGACGACAGCTCAGGACGGGCGAGCAGATCAGGCGCGAACAGCGAGAGGCGTTGGCGAATCGAGTCTCGTGAAGGGTGCGGCTAACGTTCGTGGAACATGCGCGCGCTCGAAGCAACCGAGCTGAAAGCCTTCCTGCTCGCGGGCACACGGACTGCGAAGGTCGCGGTTGTACGTGGAGACGGATCACCCCTCGTGACGCCGGTCTGGTTCCTCCCCGACGAAGACGGCTCGATCATGTTCGAGACGGGTCGTAGCTCGGTGAAAGGCCGCGCCCTGTGCCGTGATCCGCGGGTGTCGATCTGCGTCGAAGATGACGAGCCCCCGTTCGGGTTCGTTCGCGTCGACGGGATCGCGGAACTATCCGATGATCCGGACGAGCTGCTGTCCTGGACGATCAGGATCGCCGCGCGCTATATGGGCGATGGTCGCGCGGAAGAGTTCGGCCGCCGAAACGCAGCTCCGAGCGAGATGCTGGTGCGGGTGCGACCCCATCGCGTCATCGCGCAGGTCGAACTCGCCGACTGAAACCTCGCTGATTCCGAAGACGTGAGCCAGATCGATAGTACGTCTGCCGGCCGGCCGGCTGTGACCGGCGTCTCGGGCGCGGATTCAGCTCAATCCGGGTACTCGTCCTTCCGCCAGGACATGGGCTCGGCCGGTTGCGCTTTCGGCGTTCGGTCGAGCAGGAAGCTGAAGTAGGGCGCGACGAACGGGTCAGGCGCCGACACCGTGTAGGTGTGGTAGACGGTCCCGTTCTCGAGCGCGAACGCGATCCAGCTGGGGTTCTCGCGTAGTCCGTCCTCGAGCTCGGCGCCGATCTGGTGTGACCATTCCTCGAGCCAGTCGGGCGGGTTCTCGATCATCTCCTTCACCGCGGGGATCTGCCGCGCCTGCTGCTTGGTCAACGCAAGGCCGAAGTCAAGTGCGAAGTCGGTGTCGTAGGTGGAGACGTAGGGGAACTCCCAACCCATGCGCCGCTTGTACGCGGTCAGCCGCTCGATCGGGGCCCGCGAGAAGCAGAGCAGCGTCACGTCGCGATGGTTCAGGTGGACGAGCGAACCGTCGAGCCCGTCGCCCAGGCTCGTGCAGCCTGGGCAGGCGCCGAGCGTGTAATCAGGGCCGAACATGATGTTGTAGGCAAGCAACTGCGAGCGTCCGTCGAACAGCTCGGCGAGGGTCTTCTTGCCTTCCTCGGTCTCGAACTCGTACTCCTTCTCGACGGGCACCCAGGGCAGGCCGAGACGCTCGCTCTTGATCTTCGCACTCCACTCCGCCAGTTCTGCCTCGAGCTTGGCGAGCTCATTCCTGGCCGCCTGCCACTCCTCGCGGGTTCCGATCCTGTGTTCGGGCATCTCATCTCCCTCCGTCGGACTCGAACGATCCCAGACGAGCCGGCGCCATCGTCGGAGAGGACGCTACCGGGCTCACCAAATGAGACCCGCGCCGACTAGGAAACTCATCGCCCGCGATCCCGACTCTGACAACGATTCGAGTCCGTCAGACGGCCCTGCAAAAGCCCCGTTGAGCGGGCCTGATCGACCAGGTGACCTTGTTCAGGTTCGCGCCGACGAGGCTCGCTCCGGTGAGGTTCGCGCCGGTTAGATTGGCCGCCTGCAAGTTCACGCCGTTGAGGTTGGCGTCGGTGAGATTGGCGCCCTTGAAGTCGGCGTGCTGGAGGTTGGACCCCTGTAGGTCGGCTCCGGTGAAGTCGGATTCTCGTAGCTTCCCTGCTGCATGTTCGTGCTTTGCAGCTGCGTTCCACGGAAGTTGCCGCCGCTGCCGTCGGCGCGCTGCAGATTCGCTCCATCGAGGTTCACGCTCGGGAGGAACGCGTTCGCGAGGTTCGCCCCCTTGAAATGGGCGCCCGGGTTGTCTGCCCCCGCGACAATGTCGACGAACATTCCGTTCGTCTCGTGACGAGCCAAACCGCGGAAATAGAGGGTGTTGCAACCCTGCGGGGAGAGCGCTAGGGTGATCACGTCTCGAAGAGCGACCGAGGACGGTCGGAAAGGAGACCTGATGCTTGCAGTGAGCACGCTGATGCGGGCCTGGATGGTGCGTCTCGCCAGTGTCTGTCTCGCAGTGCCACTACTGGCCGGCGGAGCGTCTGCCGTGGTCACAGGGACTGCAGCGGCCGCGGGAACGCCGTCTTTGGCTGCGCCGGCCTGTCCGGACGCGCACGTCGTCGCCTTCGGCCCCAACGTCTGTGTGTTCACCGACACGATGAGCCAGGCCGCGATCCAGAACGACCTGGACAACATCGCCACCCAGCAGGTCCCGGTCGCCAGCCAGTTCACCAGCCAGAGATTCGCCGTCTTCTTCCGGCCGGGGACGTACGGATCTGCCGCCGATCCTCTGGTGTTCCAGGTCGGTTACTACACCGAGGTCGCCGGTCTCGGCGCGATGCCCGGGGACACAGTCATTGATGGCGCGATCGACGTGTTCAACAACCTCTGCATTGCCGGGACCTCGGACTGCAACTCGGACGACAACTTCTGGCGGTCGTTGTCGAACCTGACCCTGAACGTCGACCTGCCGAGGTCGACACCGGCGTACTCGCCCCCGGCGCTCGATGCGTTCGGCGCGGGCTGCGACAACAGCGCCGAGATGTGGTCGGCATCCCAGGCCGCCCCGATCAGGCGCGCCATCATCAACGGCAGCGTCGTCTTCCAGGACTACTGCGCCAACAACAACTTCGCGAGTGGCGGGTTCATCTCCGACAGCACCGTCAGCGGCACCCTCAACTTCAACGGCAACCAGCAGTACATGGTCCGTAACAGCTCCATCGGCGGAGCGAACGGATGCCCGAACGGACTGTGGAACATGGTCTACTCAGGCGTCCAGGGCGCTCCGTCGCCGGTGTTCAGCGGTCAATGTCAGCAGAACACCGTGCTGCCGTCCAGCCCCGTGACCGAGGAAGAACCGTTCCTCTACACCGACGCCCAGGGCAACTACGATGTGTTCGTTCCGGCCGTCCAGCACGACTCCACGGGGCCCGCGTGGGCCGGCGGGACCGACGCGGGCACGTCGATCCCGCTCAGCCGGTTCTTCGTTGCCACACCGGACACCCCCGCCGCGGCGATGACCGCAGCGGCGGCCCTCGGCCGCGACCTGATCCTCACCCCCGGTGTCTACAACCTCGACCAGCCGATCGTGGTCACCCGTCCCGGCACCGTCGTCCTCGCGCTCGGCTTCGCCACACTTGTCCCGCAGCACGGCACTGCGGCCATGGTCGTTGTCCCGAACACCGGGGTGAAGCTGTCCGGCCTCATCATCGACGCGGGCCCGGTGGCGTCGCCCGTGCTGCTCTCGGTCGGCGTGCCTTTGCCAGCCGGGTTCGCTGCCGCGAGCAACCCGGACGTCGTGCAGGATGTGTACTTCCGCATCGGCGGGGCGGAGACCACGCCGGTGTCGGCGGCGGTCAGCCTCCTCGACAACGCCGGCCACTCGATCATCGACGACGTCTGGGCGTGGCGCGCGGATCACGGCAACGACGTCGGCTGGACGGCCAATACGGCCAACACCGGCGTCGATGTGACCGGTGACGACGTCACCGCCTATGGCCTGGCGGTGGAGCACTACCAGAAGTACGAGACGATCTGGTCCGGCCAGGGCGGTACGAATGTCTTCTTCCAAAACGAACTGCCGTACGACCCGCCCAGCCAGCAGGCCTGGATGGCCACTCCGACGCAGGAGGGGTATCCGGCGTTCCTCGTCACCGGCAACGTCAACACTTTCCAGGGCTACGGCATGGGCAGTTACGTGAGCTTCATCCAGACGGCGGCGACCCTCCACAACGCCGAGGCGTTCCAGGCGCCCGACTCCGCCGGCGTGCAGTTCCACAACATCTTCGGGGTCTGGATCTCGGGCTCCGGTGGCGACGACTCCATCATCAACGGCACCGGCGGCCCGGTGACCTCGACCAACCCCGGAACGGTGGAGCCCGTCGACGTCCCGAGCTACCCCTGACCCGCCCGGTACGTCACAGCAGGTGGCGCGAGGCGGCGGGATCATCGCGTTTCACGCCCGGACCTACCCGTACGAGGCGGTCCTGGAACTGATCCGCGGTCAGTCCTCGATGGCCGTAGACGACGAAACCCACCGTTGGGCGGCCGCTTGGAGGGCGTCCCAGGGGCTGCCGAGCGGGGGAGTGTAGGAGAGGTCGAGGTCATTGAGCCCGTCGACGGTCATCTCGTGGTAGATGGCCGTCGCAGCGGTGTCGATGCGTTTGGCGATTTCGGCATGGCGGTGCCCGTACAGCTGGACACCGAGCAGGCGACCGGTCGCGCGGTCGCCGGTGGCCCGGATTCGGATGCGGTGGCTTCCGGGGTAGTAGCGCTTGTGGTCGTCGGCCTCCGTCTCGACGGTGAGCGGGTCGAATCCGGCGGCGGCGGCTTCGTGGTGGCGCAGGCCTGTGCGTGCGGCGGCCTGGTCGAAGATCTTCACGATCTGGGTGCCGAGGCTGCCCGCGAACTCGCGGCTGCCGCCGATCGCGTTCTCGCCTGCGATCCGGCCCTGCTTGTGTGCGGTCGTGCCGAGCGGGAGATATGTCTCGCCGAGGAGCCGATGGTGGGTCGCGACGCAGTCCCCGGCGGCGAAGACGTCGGGCAGGTTCGTCCGCATCTGCCGGTCGACCGCGATCGGTCCGTTGGGGGTAAGGGTGGCGCCTGCGTCCGAGGCGAGCCGGCTGTTCGGGCGCACGCCGACGACGACGACGACCATGTCGACTGATCGCACGATGGTCGAGCCTGTCGCCGTCACGCCTTCCACAGCCAATCGACCCGGCTCGCCGGGGTCGGCGGCACGGATGCGCTCGACCGTGGTGCTGGTCAAGACCTCGACGCCGTGTGTCTGAAGCTCTGCGTGGACGAGCGCGCCCAACTCGGGATCGACGGTCGGGAGCACTTCGGGGAGTTGTTCCATCTGAGTGACCGAGAGTCCGCGTGCGGTGAGCGCTTCGGCCATCTCGAGCCCGATATAACCGGCGCCGACGATCAGGGCGCTTGCCGGCGATCGCTCCTCGAGCGTTCGCATGATTGCGAAGGTGTCGCCCATCGAGTGGAGCAGGTGGACGCCGTCCGAGGCGCCGAGCGGGTCGCGGCCGGTGAGGCCGTCGATCGGTGGTTTCACCGAGCCGGCCCCGGTGCCGATCACGAGCTTGTCGTAGTCGATCGTTTCCTTGCGTCCGTCGGCGCCGGAGATGACGAGCTCATGCCGGGTCGCGTCGATTCGCCGGGCGACGGTGTCCAGGCGCAGTCGCATGCCCGTGGCTTCGAGATCGCCGAGGCTGCGGTGGGCGAGCTCGCGCCAGTCGGTGACGTCTCCTGAGACGTAGTAAGGGATTCCGCAGATCGAGAAGTTCGGGTAGGCGTCTTCGAGGAGGACCTCGACCTCGGCGGCGGGGTCGAGCTCGCGGACGCGGAGTGCCGCGCTGATGCCGGCGTCGCTTCCGCCGATGACGACGATCCGAGTCATACGAGCTCCTTCTCGAGCGTCTCTCCTGGCTGTTGTGCAAGGGGCTCGGTTGGCGGCGTCTGCGGTTCGGCGCGGATGAGCTGATAGGTGAGCGCGCCGAGGGCGGTGCCGATCACGGGGGCGAGGATGTAGAGCCAGAGCGCGTGGAGGTCGCCGCTGACGAGCGCCGGGCCGATCGAGCGGGCGGGGTTCATCGAGGCACCGGAGATCGGGCCGCCGAACATCGCGTCGAGGGCGACGGTGCCGCCGACGGCGATCGCGGCGGCTTCGCCGACGGCGCGGGTGTCGGTGGCGACGGCCATGATCACGAACATCAGGAAGAAGCTGAGCACGAGCTCCCAGAGAAACGACTGAGCCTGGGAGCCGGAGGGGAGCGTGGCGCCGACGTGGGCGATGTTGCCGAGCGAGCCGCGGAGGATCGCCGCGGCGGTGAGCGCGCCGAGGATCTGGGCGGCCCAGTAGACAAAGGCGCGCGGCCAGGGGAAGTGGCGGCTGAGCGCGAACGAGAACGTGACCGCTGGGTTGAAGTGCGCGCCGGAGATGTGCCCGACCGCGTAGATCATCGCCATGATCACGAGCCCGAAGGTGATCGCGACCCCGATATGGCCGAGCTGATGGGTCTTCGCGTCGACCATGATCGCGCCCGCCCCGGCGAACACGAGCGCGAACGTGCCGACGAACTCGGCCGCGAGCCGACGCGCAAGCACCAGATCCGGCATCCCTCTGTATCCGCTCAGCTCGCGGCCGGAGCCGCAGCGTCGTCGGGAAGAAGCCAATCAGCCGCTGTGTCAGCCTGACGATGCGGTTCTGCGTGACCGGATCGACTGCCCGGACATCCCATGCGTGCCTCCTTCATATCGACAGCGATCGATGTCGCGCATGATCACAAGCTCATCGATCTCTGTCAATATTGTTTGGCGATGACGATCTCGACGATCGCGGCCTCCTGCTCGCCGCTCCTCCAGGAACCGATCGCCGCAGACGACGCCGAGGAGCTCGCCGCCGCGCTGAAAGCGATCGCCGATCCCGCCCGTCTGCGGCTGCTCAGCCTGATCCAGGCCCAACCAGGACACGAGGCCTGCGTCTGCAACCTGACCGCACCACTCGGCCTCAGCCAACCGACCGTCAGCCACCACCCGAAGGTGCTCCTGAATGCGGGCCTGGTCGAACGTGAGCAACGCGGGACCTGGGCCTACTTCCGCGTCCGAGAGGAACCACTCGCCTCGCTCCGGGGGCTCCTCGCCTGACCCGGCGCTCGGCCGAAAGGGGTGCTGCGGCTTCCAGCATCAGCACATCGCGCCAGACGCCGCCATGCTTGCCCGGCCGCTCGCGCAGGCGGACATCCGGAACCCGGCCCGCTAGTGGAGCCGCAGGCTCGCCTCCGTCTCGGGGAAAGCCTGGTCCGGGTCAGGCGGACTCGTCGGCCGCGGCTCAGCCCCGGTTGTGGTTGACGACCTCGACGTTGTGCCCGTCCGGGTCGAGCACGAACGCGCCGTAATAACCCGGGTGGTAGACGGCGCGCTCGCCCGGCCCACCGTGGTCCTCGTAGCCCGCGGCGAGCGCGGCGGCGTGGAACGCGCGCACCGCCGCGTCCTCGCGCGCGGGGAACGCAAGGTGGACATGCTCCGTGAGCGGCCGCTCGTCCCGGACGAGCGTGAAGCTGTAGTCCGGGCCGGACAGCTGGACACGGCCGGGCTCGTCCCTCGCCAGCCGGAGCCCGGCGTATGGGGCGATCGTCGTATAGAAGCGCCGAGAGGCCTGAGGGTCGCGGACGCGAAGCCACAAGTGGTCGACGCGGCCGTCGGGCACGGCGTCCTCGCGATCGGCGTGGACCGCCTCGACGCTGTTGCCGTCGGGGTCGAGCAGGAACCCGCCGTAGTACGTCGGCCCGTACTGCGTGCGCGGCCCCGGCGCGCCGTCGTCGCGGTACCCCGCGCCGATGCCCGCCTGCCAAAACGCGTCGACCTGCGCGCGGTCGCGGGCGCGGAAGCCGACGTGGAGCCCGCGAGTCACCGGGTGCTCGCGGTCCGTCGGCCCGATGTCCCAGTCGTCCCACTCGACCAGCGCGGCGTCCGCATGGCTGGGCTCGGTGCCCAGGGCGCTCAGGACGGTGCGGTAAAAGCGCTCGGAGGCCGCGAAGTCCGAGACGGCGACGCCGACGTGGTCGAACACCCGGCCGAGACTACCGTTGCGGGCCCGCTCAGTGGATCGCGGCTAGCTTCGGTCCACGTTGCTAGAACGTTCGGGTGGCGACTCGGCAGCTCCGCGAGTTCGACGTCGGTGCACTTTTCGCGGCGCTGGATGCGCAGCGTGTCGAGCGAGGCCTGAGCTGGCAGGGCGTCGCCGATGAGCTCTGGGCGCTCTCGACGCAGCTGAACGTACAGCGGAGCGACCATCCGATCAGCCCGAGCACCCTCACTGGAATGCGTACGCGGAAAGCGACGAGTTGCCAGCATGCCCTCTTCATGCTCCGCTGGCTCGACCGCACCCCGGAGAGCTTCCTCGCCGGCACCCCCGAGCAGACGAGCGAGGCAACCCTTCCAGCCGTGGGTCCCGACCGGCGGTTGCGCTGGAACCTCCGCTCGCTCTACGAGGCGATGGATACCCAGCGCCGTGCGCGGAGCCTGACCTGGTCGCAGCTGGCCGCTGTCCTCGGTTGCACGCCGCGTCAGCTCACTGGGCTGCGCACCGCCCGCTTCGCCACGAACATGAACCTCGCGATGCACCTCGTGCAATGGCTCGACCGTCCGGCGGCCGACTTCATCTACGCCGCCAGGTGGTAGCCCCGTTAGTTGCGGACGAAGTGCGCGATCGATCCGGCGCCGCGCTCCCGCGACCACTTCAGGTCGCGGCTCAGCTCCGTCGCGACCTGTGAGACGCCCGGATAGACGTTGCCGTAGAGGCCGCTGTCGACAGCATCGTGCATCAGGAGCTGCCCACCGGGCCGGACGAACTCGCCCCAGCGCTCGACGTCGGCCTTCGCGCCCTCGTAGGAATGGTCGCCGTCGACGAACACCAGCTCGAGTGGGGCCGGCGGTGGCTCGACGGTGCGCGAGTCGCCGACGACGAGATGGACCTTGTGCGCAACGCCGAGCCGCTCGAGTGCCGCCGACAATTCTTCGTCGAGGCTCTCGCCTGGCATGTCTGCGCGCAACGGGACGAGCAGGTCGTAGGACCACAGCTCGATGCCGTCCGGCAAGGCGGTTGCCATCATCACGGTGCTGCCACCCTTGAAGCGGCCGATCTCCGCGATCGGGCCCGTTTCGATGTTACGGGCCAAGCTGTAGAGCAGTGCCGCTTCGTCGATCTGCAACGAGGCAACGCCATGGTTCAGCTGGTTCGAGGAGAACATGAACGCGAGATCCTCGAATCCGTGCACCGAGTCGGGCCAGTTGCGGACGTTCGAAAAACGCATCGTGGCCGGATCCTCGAGGACCGCCGCGTAGATGAAGTGCTTCCCCGGCGTGGTGCGGCCGAGACGGCGAACGGCGTCTTTGAGCGCGCTCTTCACGGCGCGCCGAAACCTACTACACGCCCCGTGGTCGGCTGCCGCAGCCGGTCGCTTCGATAGGCGTCCGACGCCGCCTTTGCCCCGATGCCGTCCCATGCGGACTGATGCCTAACCGCCGCCCGATCGTCTCGCGGCGCCCTAGTGGCGTTTGTTGCTTATCCAGACCGGTAGGTGTAGTCTCGCGGCCAACTTCACTACCCACGGAGGTCCTCATGGCCACCACCAGCTTGCTCCCTGACGTCGGGATCGAGGTTCGGGAGGGTTACGCCGAAGTCGGCGATGTGAAATTGCACTACGTCGAGGCCGGCGAAGGTCCGTTGATCGTTCTGCTGCACGGCTTCCCTGAGTTCTGGTTCGGTTGGCGACTCCAGCTCGAGCCGCTCGTGGCGGCGGGTTTTCGCGTGGTCGCCCCCGACACCCGCGGTTACAACCTGTCGTCGAAGCCAGAGGGCTTCGAGGCCTACGCGGTCGATCTGCTCGCCGACGACATCCGCGGTCTGATCGGAGAGCTCGGCGCGGACTCCGCGCTGCTCGTCGGTCACGACTGGGGCGGATCCATCGCCTGGACGATTGCGATGAACCACCCCGAGGTAGTCGACCGGCTCGCCATCCTCAACGCGGCCCATCCGCGGCGGCTCCAACAGGGACTGCACCACCCGAGCCAGCTCCGGAGGTCCTGGTACTTCTTCTTCTTCGCAACACCGGGACTGCCCGAGGACGTGGTGCACTCGAGGGACTGGCACTTCTTCAAACACTTCCTGCATGACGCTAACCCGCCATATACGCCGCAGGAACTCGAACGCTACGTCGAGGCGTGGTCGCAGCCGGGGGCGGCGGCCGCGATGATCGACTACTACCGCGCCTCGGTAAGACAGTCCCAGAAGGAAGCCGCAGCAAAGCTCCGCCCGATCTCGGCGCCGACACTGGTCATCTGGGGGGAGCGCGATTCGTACCTGGGCTCGGACCTCGCCGAGCCCGACCATGACGACGTGCCCAACCTCGACCGCGTGGAGCGCCTGGCCAACGCATCGCACTGGGTGCATCACGACGAGGCGGAACGCGTCAACCAACTACTCATCGACTTCTTCGCTCCTGCCGCGGCAGGTACACAAGCCTGAGAAAGTGGATTTGCGGGCTCGTGGAGCCCGTACGGATTCGAATCGTCGACCACTCTCCTGAACCAGACGCGGGAACCGCGGGCATGGGCGGGTGAGGAAACCGGCCGAACTCCGTCGAGGCTCGGCGAGCGGTCCTGTGCGGACACGGACCTGTGGCGACCCCTAACAACCCATTCGGGTCAGGCGCCGGATGATCCTTCCTCGCTACCAAGTCAGAACAGGGACGGAGAGTCTGACGCGTGAGCGCTAGCGATCTACGACAGATCAGCTCGCGATCCGGCTTGAGTCCAACCAAGCAACAACACAAAAGGAAAAAGCATGGACCCGACAGGAGCAGAGACGCTTGCCCGAACGATCGAGCAGCACAGCCACTGGCGTCAAGCCGAGTCGGTGCTCGACGGACGCCAGCCTGCCCGCGACCCCGACCGCGAGTCCCTCATCACCGTGGGCGACGGGATCAGGGTGTACGCGCAAGAGCGGCGAACACGCGACGGCAGCACGCTCAGCCTGTGCAAGCGGCTCGTCAACGGCATCTGGGAGCCCGGGACGATCCGGAAATGAGCCAGACGAACGGCTGAACCGGGCCTCCCTGTTCCGGAACTCACGGCCGGTCGGTTCGGGCCGCAAGTAGCTTGTCCGAGAGCTTCGGCCCTCGTCCCGGCTCGCTCCAGGGGCAAACCTGAATGCAGATCGCGCATCCCGAAGTCTTCGTGAAGTACGGAATGCATTTGTCGAAATCGACGTACCACTTCTCGTCGCCGCGCACGAGCTGCTTCTCATCGGAGATCGCGTCCGGCGGACAATCGAGCACGCAGCGTCGGCATGTGAGGCACAGGTCCTCGACGCCGATGTCCGCCTCCTCGTCGGCTGCGAGCGGGAGATCGGTGACGACCGTGGCGAGCCGGACGTTCGATCCATGCTCCTTGCTGATCAGGGATCCGTGCTTCCCGAGCTGGCCGAGACCGGCACGGACAGCCAGCGGGATGTGGAGAAGATCCGTGCTGTTGGGGTTGCCGTACGCCCTCGCCGGCCAGCCCAGCTCCCTGACATGCTCACCCAACTCGATCGCTATCCGGGAGACGGCTCGGTACACCCGTAGCACCTCGACCGCCGCTCGCGGTTGCGGCACGAAGCGCATCTCCTCCCGATCCATCCGCAGACCGAGACAGACGGCATAGCGATACGGCACCTGAGCGCCGGCGTACAACACGTTCTCGGTCAGGGGTGTGATCCCCACGAGGTCGGCGCCGAGCTCCATGGCCTTCTCCTTGATCCGCGCGCTCATCAGCAGCGGGTCCAGCACCTCGACACGGTGGGGGTTGACGACGCCGTCGCGACGGCGCAACTGCCACATGTTCCCAAGGATGTGACGGACGACACCCCGGGGATTGATCACCGAAAAGAACTGATCGAGCGCATCCCACGGCATCGCCTCGCCGCCCGGGTTATGGAAGACCTTGTTGGCACGCGTGCGCTCCGCGACTCCGAGCCCGTTGATCTCGTTGCCCGAAACCGGGGCATTCCGATATCCGAACGCGTAGGTCGGTGCGGGCGGCTCGTGCGGCCTCACCGCCCGAGCTCCTCATCGACGAAGAACACCTCGCCGCGGCGCTGCTTCTGCCGATAGCGCCGACGCAGGAGAGCACCGGTGAGGAAGTAGACCCAGACAAGGCGCAGCATGCGGCGCAGCACACGAAGATCGCGCGCGACCTGCGCCCAGCGCGACCCGGCGGCCACCCCGCCCTCGATCGTCCTCATTCCGGATCACTCGCGGATCTGATACCCGGAAACAGCCTGCGGCGACTGGGCATTCGGCCGAAGAGCTTACCGGGCGTCCACCTCCCATTTCGTCCGGCCGCTCTCTTCGCTCCTCGACGGGGAATGGTCCGCCGATCCGCTTCGGGGACGATGGGAGGACGTACGCGGGCCGCGCACGCTCGTCGTCCCCGGTCACGGCAGGGCGAGGCCGTATGTCCTGATCGCGGTACCGGCGAGGACTTCCGGGTCGTCACCGACGATCGCAATCGCGTCGCCGTACTCGGACGCGAGCAGACACACGGGCCAGTCCGACCCGAACATGCAGCGCTCGGGGCCGAACCAGTCGAGAGCACGCTCCACCGTTCCCCGGGGGTCGGCCTCGGTGATGAGGCCCGAGAGCTTGCACGTCACATTCGGTAGCGCTGCGAGCGCCGAAACGCCTCGCGCCCATACGTCTCGGTCCAAGGCCGGCGCCTTCCCGGCATGGTCGAGCACGAAGCTGACCGCCGGGTGTCGCCTTGCGGTCTGAACTGCAGCGTGGAGCTCGCGGGGGCGGACGAGAAGGTCGTAGACGAGCCCGGCCGCCCCGACTGCGGCGAGCCCACGCTGCACCTCCTCGTGCAGGAGCCACTCCGGATCCGCCTCGTCGTGAACCTGGTGCCTCACTCCGACGAGCGGGCCGTCGAGCCCGTCGAGCTGCCGCCTCACGTCACCGGTGAGATCCAGCCAGCCGACGACGCCGAGCAGGGACGGCGTCTCCTCGGCGAGCGCCAGTAGCTCGCGAGTCTCCGCGAGGTCGTGACGGGCCTGGACGACGACTGTGCCCGCGACCCCGTGAGCGCGGAGCAGCGGTTCGAGATCGCCGGGGTCGAACCGCCGTCGCAAGGGCGCGAGCTCGCCGGTCATCCAGGGGTAGTCGGCGGCCGCCGGGTCCCAGTAGTGCTGGTGGGAGTCGACGATCAAGCCAACTCGCTCCAGAGCTCCTCCGGCACGTCGAGGTTCGAGAGCTCGACATCTTCGGCGACCTCGCCGGGCGTGCGGCAACCGACGAGGACGGTGCGGACGGACGGATGCCGTCGTGGGAACTGCACTGCCGCGGCCGCGAGCGGGACGCCGTGGCGGTCGCAGATCTCCCGGAGCCGAGCCACGCGCGCGACCACCTCGGGGGCTGCGGTCTCGTAGTCGAACGTCTGCCCGCCGGCGATGACCCCGCTGTTGAAGACGCCGCCGACGATCACCGCGATCCCGCTCGCCTCGCAGAGCGGGAGCAACTCGGCCTCGGCCGTTCGGTCGAGCGCCGTGAAGCGGCCGGCGACGAGGAAGCAGTCCGGGTCGGCCTCGCGCGCGAAGCGACAGAGCACCGTCGGCTGGTTGGCCCCCACCCCGATCGCCCGCACGACCCCCTCGTCGCGCAGCCGCCTCAGAGCCCCAAACGAGCCGGCGAGCGCCTCCTCGAAGTGCTCGTCCGGATCGTGGACGAAGGCGATGTCGACGCGGTCGAGACCGAGCCGGCCGAGGCTCTCCTCGAGCGAGCGAAGCGTTGCATCGTGCGAGAAGTCGAAGTAGTCGACGAGCTCCGGCGCCCCACCCCACATGGACCTGCCCGGTCGAAGGAGCCGGCCCACCTTGGTCGAGACGACGTACTCGTCCCTCGGCCGGCCGCTCAGAGCGCCACCGAGCCGACGCTCGGCGACCCCTGCGCCGTAGCGGGGCGCGGTGTCGAAGTAGCGGATTCCGAGCTCCCACGCAGAATCGATCACGGCGCGCGCCGTCTCTTCCTCGACCGCCTCGTACAATCCGCCGATCGGCGCGGTCCCCAGGGCGAGCCGCCCGAGCTCGATCATCCGCCGTCGAGAGGGACGTCCTCGGCGGGATCGAGATGCTGGCGCAGCCAGTTCTCGTTGGTGGCGATGTGCACCAGCGCCGACGCCCGCGCGAGGTCGGCGTCGCGTGCCGCGATCGCCTGGTAGATCCGCGCGTGCTCCTCGCGGGCCTGGTCGAGCGCACCGCGATCTGCGATGCCGTGCCAGAGGCGCGCGCGGACGGTGCTCGTCGAGAGGCTGCGCAGCAACGCTCTGAGCACGCCGTTCCCCGGGGCCCCGGCGATCACATCATGGAAGGCTGCGTCGGCATCGACGAGCTCGTCGGCGCGGTCGCCGGCCGCGATCATGCGATCGAGCTCCGCTCGAAGCGCGTTGCTCACTTCGGCATCGCCGCGCTGGGCGGCGAGGGCAGCGGCCTCCGGCTCGAGCATGCGACGCACCTCGAACAGCTCCAGTACGGTCCTTCCCTGGAGGAGGTGGGTCGCAGAGAGCGTCGGCTCGAGCAGCTCGCCCGGGTCGAGGCTCGAGACGTACGTCCCGTCGCCCTGGCGTACCTCGAGGACTCGCGCCTGTGAGAGGGCCCGCACCGCCTCTCGAAGAGAGTTCCGCGAGAGCCCGAGCTGCTTGGCCAGGTCGACCTCCCGCGGCAGGCGCGTCCCTGCGCCCCAGGCGCCCGATGCGACAAGCTCCCGGATCCGCTCGATCGCATCCTCGGTGACCCCCGCGCCGCGGCGCCGGCCCGAGGAAACTATCTCGCTAGCCATCCCATGTCTTTCTCCAGAGATCGGATGATAGAGCGACTATACCGACAGATTTGACGAATTCTGCCGAGATCACTTGACAAACATCTGACCTTTGTACTAGAAACGTCCCCTATGTCGGTTCGGATCGTGAAGGCAGTGACGTATGACATCCGGTTTCCGACCTCGCGGACCGGCGCCGGCTCGGACGCCATGAACCCCGATCCGGATTACTCGGCAGCGTATGTCACGCTCGAGACCGACGATCCAAGCGGGGTTGCGGGCCACGGGCTCACCTTCACCATCGGGCGGGGCACGGAGGTGTGCGTCGCCGCGATCGAGGCGCTCGCACCACACGTCGTCGGCGCCACCGTCGACGAGCTCGTCGCAGACCTCGGAGGTTTCTGGCGCCGCGTCGTCACCGACTCGCAGCTGCGCTGGCTCGGGCCCGAGAAGGGCGTGATCCACCTCGCCACCGCAGCGATCGTGAACGCCGTCTGGGACCTCCACGCCAGGCTCGAGGGCAAGCCACTCTGGAAACTCCTCGCCGACATGACCCCCGAGGAGGTCGTCGCCTGCGTCGACTTCCGCTACATCGACGACGTCCTCACCCCCGACGAGGCGCTCGAGATCCTCAGGGCGAACGAGCCCACGAAGGCCGAGCGGGAGTCGCGCCTGCTCGACGAGGGCTTCCCGGCGTACACGACGTCCGCAGGCTGGATCGGCTACCCGGAGGAGAGCCTCCCTGAGCGGGCTCGCGAGGCGATCGCCGCCGGGTTCGTCCACCTGAAGTTGAAGGTGGGCGGCGACATCGAGAACGACCTGAGGCGGGCACGGCTCGTCCGCGGGGCGATCGGCCCCGAATACCGCCTCTCACTCGACGCGAACCAGGCGTGGGGTGTCGACGAGGCGATCGAGGCGATCCACCGTCTCTCCGAGATCGACCCGTTCTGGATCGAGGAGCCGACGAGCCCGGACGACGTCCTCGGTCACAAACGGATCCGCGACGCGGTGTCCCCGGTCGGGGTCGCCACCGGGGAGCACGTCCAGAACCGCGTCGTCTTCAAGCAGCTGCTGCAGCTGGGCGCGATCGACGCCGTCCAGCTCGACTGCTGCAGGCTCGGCGGCGTGAACGAAGTGCTCGCGGTCCTCTTGCTCGCGGCCAAGTTCGGCGTCCCGGTGTGCCCGCACGCCGGCGGGGTCGGGCTCTGCGAGTACGCGCAGCACGTGTCGATGTTCGACTACGTCTCGGTCGGGGCCTCGCTCGACGGCCGAGTCTGCGAGTTCGTCGATCACCTGCACGAGCACTTCGTCGACCCCGTCCGGGTCGTCGGGGGGCGCTATCTCGCCCCGACGAACCCTGGCTACAGCATCGAGATCCGTCCGGAATCACTGTCCGAGTTCGTATTCCCGGACGGGCCGGTCTGGTGGGAGGAACAGCGCGTAACCGCGGGACCAATGTCAGTGACGCATTCGACAGGAGGGAGTAGGACGTGAAGACTCGGTTGTTCGGTGTGCTCGGGCTCGTCGGGCTCGTCGGCGTACTCTCGACGACCTCGTTCGCAGCCGGCCAGGGGCACACACAGACGAAGAAGACGATCACGATCGGCGTCTCGCTCGCCGGCTACAGCACGGACTTCTGGAGCTCGTACGTCGCGTTCGAGAAGGCGGCGGCCGCGAAGGACGGCGTGAGCCTCGTGGGGCCGATCTCGGCGGACGGCGATGCCGGGAAGCAGGCAACTCAGATCAAATCGCTGATCGACCAGGGTGTGAGCGCCCTGATCATCAACCCGGTCGACAGCGCGGCGATCGCACCGACGCTCGCCTATGCAGCGAGCAAGCACGTGCCGGTCGTCAGCGTGGACGTCGCGCCCACCCAGGGCAAGGTGTACATGATCGTCCGCGCCGACAACGTGCTGTACGGGCAGAACGCGTGCACGTATATCGCCTCGCATGTCCGTGGCTCCGGGCACGTCGCGATGCTCGAGGGCGACCTCGCCTCGATCAACGGCCTCGACCGCAAGAACGGGTTCCTCAGCTGCATGAAGGCGCACCCGAACCTCAAGGTCGTCCAGTACGCAACGAAGTGGGACACTCCCACGGCAGTGAACGACGCGAAGACCGCCCTGAGCCAGTACTCGGACCTCAAGGCGATCTACGTCCACTGGAGCGGGCCGGTTCCGGGGATCATCGCCGCGGAGAAGGCCGCCGGGAAGTTCACGAACGTCGGCGCTCCGAACCACATCGTCCTCTTCAGCGACGACGGAACGCCGCAGGAGCACAGCTGGATCCGCCAGGGCCAGGAGGACGCGACGATCTCGCAGCCGGCGACGCTGTACGCCCAGTTCGCGGTGTACTACGCCAAGCAGGCCGTCAACGGCGCCAAGTATCGGGCCGGCATGAAGACTGACCACGGGAGCAAGATCGTGCCGCTGCTCGGGAACCTCGAGGACGCGATCGTGGCCCCGGTCGTGTCGAAGGCGAACGTGAACGACCCGAAGTTGTGGGGGAACTACAAGGGCAAGTGAGCACGTTGCCTGAACGGGACAGCGGGCGGCTGCCGGTGCAGCCGCCCGCCGCTCGAGCCGACGGCGTCTGGAAGTCCTTCGGGCGAATGGTCGCGCTCGCCGACGTGTCGCTGTCGGTGCAGGGCGGTGAATGCCACGCGCTCGTCGGCCGCAACGGCGCGGGGAAGTCGACCCTCGTCGGGGTGCTCACGGGGCTCCTCAAGCCGGACCGTGGGGCCGTCGACCTGTACGGCGAGCCGGCTCCCGGCCCGGGCGACCGCGCAGCGTGGCAGGAGCTCGTCGCGTGCGTCTACCAGCGGTCGATGGTGATCCCGACCCTGAGCGTCGCCGAGAACATCTTCCTCAACCGCAACGAGGGCTCGCTCGTACACTGGCGATCGCTGCGGAAGCAGGCCCGGGAGCTCCTGCTCGAATGGGGATTCGACCTCGACGTCGACGAGCCGGCAGGCGAGCTCTCGGTTGAGCAGAAGCAGATCGTCGAGATCGCCCGCGCGCTCTCGACCGGAGCGCGCTTCCTGATCCTCGACGAGCCGACCGCCTCCCTCGAGTCGAGCGCGATCGACCGCCTGTTCGATCGCGTTCGGCGGTTGAAGGAGAACGGGGTCGCGATCCTCTACATCTCCCACCATCTCGAGGAGATCTACGAGATCTGCGATTCCGTCACGGTGCTTCGGGATGGGAAACGGATCGTGACCGCGCCCGTGACCGACCTCGACCACGACCGCCTCGTATCGGCGATGGTGGGTAGCGACCTCGCCCGTTCGCAGGACACCTTCGCCCGGAGCGACGGCGAGGGAGCCGTTCGGCTCGAGGTCTCGGGGTTGTCCGCTCGATCGCCACTCGGCGACGCGCACGACATCAGCCTCGCCGTGCGCGCGGGCGAGTGCGTCGGCCTCTTCGGGCTTCGCGGCTCGGGGGCAGTCGCCGTCGCAGACGCCGTTGCCGGCCTCCTCAAGCCCGTTGCCGGCACGATCTCGCTCGACGGGGCGCCCCTGCGCACCGGCAAAGTCGACTCCACTCTTGCCCGCGGGGTCGCGTACGTCCCCGAGGATCGTCACGCGCGGGGCTTCGTGCCCACGCTCGGCGTTCGCGAGAACCTGACGCTGCCGATCCTCGACCGTCTCTCGCCCATCTTCGGGGTGGTGCGGGCATCGAAGGCAAGGAGTGCCGCCGCGCCGATCGCCGAACGGCTCCAGATCGTCTCGTCGGGCCTGGAGCAGCCCGTCGCCGAGCTTTCCGGCGGCAACCAGCAGAAGGTGGTTGTCGGCCGGGCATTCGCGTCGGCGCCCGCGCTCCTCGTCGTCATCTCCCCGACTGTCGGAGTCGACGTGGCGTCGAAGGAGGCCCTGCTCGGCGCCCTCGACGACGCCCGTCGCGACGGCACCGCTGTGCTGCTCGTCTCGGATGACCTGGACGAGATTCGCATCTGCACGCGCCTCCTCGTGATCCGTCGGGGCACGGTCGTCCGCGAGTTCACACCGCCCTGGGAGAGGCAGACGCTCATCTCGGTCGCGGAGGGTTTCGGGGCCGCGGCATGACGGATACGGCCATGGACTCGACGCTGGAGCAGAGCCCGCCGTTCTCGCATTCCGGTAGGCGGACCGCGGTCCGCTGGCTCCGCGAGCTCGCGCTGCTGCCCGCGATCGGGGTCCTCGTCGTCGTCGGAATCGCATCGAGCCCGGCCTTCTTCACGACCTCGAACCTCAGCAACACCGCACAGGGCTCGGCCGCGCTCGGCATGGTCGTCATCGCCGAGACGCTCATCCTGCTGACCGGGAGCTTCGACCTCTCGCTGCAGTCGATCTACGGGCTCGCGCCGATGGTGGGCGCGTGGCTGATAGTCCCGGTCAGCGGCCACGGCCTCGGCACGGACTGGAGCCCGGCGGTCGGGATCCTCGTCACGCTCGCGATCGGCGCCGGGGTCGGGCTCTTCAACGGGTTCATGATCGTGAAGCTGCGCTTCAACGCGTTCATCTTCACACTCGCGATGCTGATCCTCCTCGCCGGGATCCAACAGGGCATCGTGAGCGGCCAATCGGTCTACGACATGCCGGCCTCGTTCACGTACCTCGGGTCGGCGTACTGGCTCGGGTTCCCGGTCTCGGCGTGGGTCACGATCGGCGTCTTTCTCGTCGCCGGGCTCTTCCTTCGCTACCACCGGACGGGAAGGGCCGTCTACGCGATCGGCGGCAATGTGGAGGCAGCGCGCGCCGCCGGGGTCAAGGTCGACCGCGTCCGGATCGGCATCTTCTGCGTCGCCGGCGCGCTGGCGGCGGTCGGCGGGCTGATGACCGCCGGGGAAGTGCTCACGGTGACGGCGAACCAGGGAAACAACCTCATCTTCACCGTGTTCGCCGCCGCGGTGATCGGCGGGATCGAGCTCGAAGGCGGCCGCGGGCGGATGCTCGGAGCGTTCACCGGAGTCGTGCTGCTCGGGCTCGTGACGAACGTGCTCGTGCTGCGGAACACCTCGACCTTCTGGATCGACGCGATCAACGGGGCGATCATTCTGCTCGCACTCGGGATCGCTCGCCTCGTTTCGCTCGTCCGGCCATGAGCGGGAGGCTCGCGGGGAAGGTCTGCATCATCACCGGCGCGGGCTCGGGCATCGGCCGCGCATCAGCGCTCCTGTTCGAGTCCGAAGGTGCGATCGTCGCCGCGGCGGACATCGAAGCGACGGCCGAGGGCGTCACGCACCGCGTCGACGTCGGCGACGAGGCCGAGACGGCCGCGCTCGCGAAGGCGGTCGTCGAGGAGCACGGGCGCATCGACGTCCTCCTCAACAACGCGGGGATCGCCGGTGTCGGCGACGTCGAGGAGACGCCACTCGAGCTATGGGAGAAGGTGATGCGGGTGAACGCCCGCGGCGTGTTCCTGATGTCCCGCGCGGTCGTGCCGACGATGGTCGCGCAGATGTCGGGATCGATCGTCAACATGTCGTCCGCCATCGCGGAGACGGGGCTGGCTCGGCGCGTCTCCTACGCAGCGTCGAAGGGCGCCGTGCTGGCGCTGACGAAGTCGATGCAGGTCGACCTCGCGCCGCACGGCATCCGGGTGAACGCACTCATGCCGGGGACGATCATGACGCCCTTCGTCGAGCGCTACCTGACGGAGTCGTACGAGGACCCCGAAGACGGCCGGCGCTCGATCAGGTCACGTCAGCTCACCGGCGAGCTCGGTCGAGCCGAAGACGTCGCGCATGCGGCCCTCTATCTCGCCTCGGACGAGGCGCGCTTCGTGCTCGGCTCGGGACTGGTCGTCGACGGAGGCCTGACGAGCGGCAAGGCCTGAGGCATCCGGGAGACAGCTAGAGCTCGATTCCCTTCGCGCGCAACTCGGCCACGGCAGAGTCGCTCTTGATCAGATGCATGGCGTCCTGGGCGCGCAGCACCGTGTCGGCCTTCATGAACTGCACGTCGCTGTAGGCGACGACGTCGAAGCGATTATCCCACGGATCGCCGACGTTTTGGCCACGAATGACGGCACCCCGCTCACGGGCGGCCGCAATCACTTCGGCCACGTCGTCGACGACGAGGCCGAAGTGTCGATGCTCGCTCCGCGGCTCGACCTCGTGCTCGAAGAGAGCGATGAACTGGTCTCCGAGGTCGATGAACGCCATTCCGCGCGACCGGCTGCGCAACCGCAGATCCGGGAAGAGGGCTCGCCAGAAGTCGAGCGCCTCGTCGAGGCTGCCCACGTCGAGCGCGACATGATTGATTCCCAACGCGCGCGCCATGGCCCGTTGCAACGTTGCGCCGGCTTCGCTATTCCTCGCGAGGAGATCGCTTCGGGATCGGCAGGCGAGCCTCACCGCCTTCTCGTGAGTGGCGGCGGTGCTGTTGCCGGGGCTACTACCGGCGGCGGTACCGGCAGTTGCAGCCGCGATCGATGACTTCGGAGCGCAGCTCCTGGTGCCAGGGCTCGTAGCCGTGGATCCGGCATGGCCCGCACTTGACGCCGTGAATCACCGGCTATGCGGTCGACCATGGCGTCGGCGGCCGCGAGAGCCGCCTCGACTCTGTCGTCGCCTGTCTGCCCCAGGACGACCCCGGTGATCGTCTTCCGCTTGCCGTCGATCCAGCGGATCGCGCGGAAGGCGAAGCAGCCGCCGGCGGCACTGTCCGAGCCGGTCTTGACGCCGACAAACCCGTCGTAGCCGAGCAATCTGTCGGTGTTTCGCACCGTGCCGGCGACCGGAAGCGTTGCGCTCGGGGTCGCGACGATGCTCGCGAACACCGGCAGGCGCATGGCCCGATCGACGATGCGCACCTGCTCGGCGGCAGTAGAGACGGTTGCGTCGTCGTAGCCGCTCGGGTCGGTGTAGCGGGTGTGGCTCATGCCCAGCGACCGTGCGGTGGCGTTCATCCGGGCCACGAACCGGTTTGCCGAGCCGGCGTCCCATCGCCCCAGAACCGCCGCGATGTTGTTCGCCGAAGGCAGCAACAGTGCCTGCAGCGCCTGCCGTTCGGTCAACTGCTCTCCGGCCGTAACGGGCACAACGGACTCGTCCTGTCCGGCCCGGCGGTCGGTGTCTGCGACATCGGCGTCGGTGAGCGTGATCGTCGGGCCGTCCTGTCCGACCTGGAGCGGGTGATCACGGAGCACGAGGTAGGCGGTCATCACCTTTGCGACGCTGGCGATCGGAGCCGGGTGCTGGTTCGGGCCGGCTTCGATCTGCGACTGTGCTCCCTGGGAGAACGCGGCCTGGCCTTCTGCCGGCCACACCGGGGTGGACAGCGTCGCGCCGAGCGCACGAAGGTGATCACTACGAAGGACGCCGATGGGTGATGCTGCCGTAGAGGACGGGGACGCCGGCAACTGCGAGCCGAGGGCTGCGGCGATCGCCGCGATCACGCCCAGCAGGGCGGCGACACGGATCCGGCGAATCCGAAAGCGACGGGTCGATGTTCGTGCTGGTTCGCCGTAGGTCATGCCTCCAGTCAAGCGAGCGTGGTGTTGCCAGCACGTATGGGGTTTTCGATATGCCGACGATATGCGCCAGCTCGTAGCATCGGAGGGTGCGCGTATTGATCGTGGAGGACGAGCCGTATCTGGCAGGAGCCATCCGCGACGGGCTACGCCTGGAAGCGATCGCGGCAGATCTCGCAGGTGACGGCAATACCGCCCTGGAGCTGCTGCGCCTCAACGCCTACGACATCGCCGTCCTCGATCGGGATATCCCTGGAGCGACCGGTGACGAGATTGCCGAACGCATCGTCGCCTCCGGCAGCGGCATGCCGATCCTCATGCTCACCGCCGCCGACCGACTCGACGACAAGGCCACCGGGTTCGAGCTCGGCGCAGACGACTACCTCACGAAGCCGTTCGAGCTCCGAGAGCTCGTGCTCCGACTCAGAGCGCTCGACCGCAGGCGCGCCCACAACAGGCCCCCCGTGCGAGAGGTCGCAGGTCTCCGCCTGGATCCGTTTCGCCGAGAGGTCTACCGCGACGGCCGCTACGTCGCGCTCACCAGGAAGCAGTTCGCGGTGCTCGAAGTCCTCGTTGCCGCCGAAGGCGGTGTCGTCAGCGCCGAAGAGCTCCTGGCGCGAGCGTGGGACGAGTTCGCAGACCCGTTCACCAACGCCCCTCGCATCACGGTCTCCGCACTGCGGAAACGGCTCGGGGAACCCTGGATCATCGCCACCGTGCCCGGCGTCGGCTACCGCATCGATACGCAACCAGGGAAAGGTCGTGAGAGAGGACCCCATGGATAGAGCCCCTGGTTTGAGCGTTCGCCTCAAGCTCACCCTCAGCTACGCCGGCTTCCTCATGCTTGCAGGCGCCTTGCTGCTCGCCGTCGGGTACCTGTCCCTATCCCGGGGTGTGCACCCCGGAGTGATCTTCATGGTGCGCAGCCACGCGGACCTCCTTCGCGATTTCGCTCCGATCGCGGCCGTCGTGATGACATTCCTGCTGGTATTCGGCCTGCTGGGAGGGTGGCTTCTCGCCGGCCGCATGCTCGCTCCTCTGAACCGCATCACCGATGCCACACGCGTGGCGGCAAGCGGATCGCTCTCCCACCGAATCGAGTTGGAAGGACGCGAAGACGAGTTCCGCGAGCTCGCCGACAGCTTCGACACCATGCTCGCGCGGATCGAAACGCACGTGGCCGAACAGCAGAGGCTCGCAGACGAACACCAGAGATTCGCAGCCAACGCCTCCCACGAGCTGCGCACCCCGCTCGCAGTCGCGCAGACACTCCTCGATGTCGCCCGCAAAGATCCAAATCGCGACAACGACGAGCTCGTCGACCGCCTCCACTTCATCAACACCCGAGCGATCGACCTCACGGAAGCACTCCTCCTGCTGAGCCGCGCCGACCAAAGATCCTTCGCCCGAGACCACGTCGACCTGTCGCTCGTCGTCGAAGAAGCCACCGAGACGCTCCTCCTCGTCGCTGAAAAACGGTACGTCAGCATCGAAACCTCCGGCGAGATCACCCCCGTGATCGGCTCACCTGCGCTCCTGCTGCAGATGGCTACGAACCTCGTGCACAACGCGATCGTCCACAACCTGCCCGAGCAAGGCACCGTGTGGGTCACGACCAGCGCCGAGCCCGAGAGCGTGGTTCTCACAGTCGAGAACACAGGCGACAAGCTCACGCCGCAACTGGTTTCCACGCTTGACGAGCCGTTTCAACGCGGCAGCAGACGCATACGCTCCGACCACGCAGGGGTCGGCCTCGGCCTGGCAATCGTCAAGAGCATCACCCAGGCACACGACGGGACCCTCACCCTGGCCCCCCGCGCCGCCGGTGGGCTCCGCGTCAGCGTGAAACTACCCGCCGCAACACCGCACCGACGGGGCATTGGCGAGCCGGCAAACGGCTTGGCGAGAGGTCTTCGGGCCCCGTTCCCTCAGGGCCGCCCAGGGCATCTCGAGGAAGACATCGATAACCGCCTCGACGGCGCTTAGCGCGAACTCGTCAGACTCTGAGACTCGGCCCCTGCGAACCGGCTGCGCGTCGGCTGGTGCACAGTGACCTGTCAAGGAACGGAGGAGCACCCATGGCCACGATCCGCTTCCACCAGACGACGAGCTCGACGCCCGAGCAGTTCACCGCCGGGCTCACCGACTTCGGCCCGGGCCGCTCGACGCTCTTCCCCAACAGCGCCGACGGCTATCTCGAGGTGCACGACCGGGGCCCCACTGAGGCGGACGTCACCGAGGGCTCGAGCGGCATCTGGGAACGCCTGCACTACGACTGGTCCGATCCGAGCCGCATCGTCCTCACGACCACCGACTCCAACGTCTGGGGAGGCAACTCGGGCCACACCTACACCTTCACCCGGACACCCGAGAGCGCGACCGACGTCGAGGTGGTAGTCGTCCGCGAGGGCAAGAACCTCAAAGGACGGGCGCTCGAGATCGCGGTCGGGATCGTCGGCAAGCGCATGTTGGAACATCAGCTCGGCAAGACCGTCAAGGCGATCGAAGCCCGCGACGAGGGGCCGAGGCCGGCAGAGCTCACTTAGGCGCCGGGACGGCGTCGCTCTCGGCGCAGGCGCGGCCATCTCGTCCAGGCCTCTCGGGGTCTTCCTGGCCAGGCCTTGCAGAGTTTTGTCGTAAAGTTGCAGGATGGCGGGAAAGCTTGCAGACGTTGCCAAGCAGGCCGGGGTCAGCGAGGCGACGGTCAGCCGTGTCCTGAACGGCAAGCCGGGGATCTCCGATTCGACGCGGGCCGCGGTGTTGACGGCGCTCGACGTGATCGGTTACGAGCGGCCGACGCACCTGAGAGTCCGCCGGGCCCGGATGGTGGGCCTGATCGTGCCCGAGCTCCAGAATCCGATCTTCCCGGCCCTGGCCGAGGTCGTCGCCGGTGCGCTTGCGCAACGGGGATTCAACGCGGTGCTGTGCACGCGAACCGGGAGCATGTCCGAGGCCGAGTACGTGGAGATGCTGCTCGAGCGGCAGGTGTCGGGGATGATCTTCGCCGGCGGCCAGTACGCAGAGGCTGACGCACCGCACGAGCACTACCTTCGATTGCTTCAGCTCCGCCTTCCGGTCGTCCTCGTGAACGCCGCGGCCGAGCACCTCGATTTTCCGCGGGTGTCGACGGACGACGCGGCCGCGATGGAGCAGGCCTACGCCCATCTTGCATACCTACGCCACGAGCGGGTCGGGCTGATCCTGGGACCGCCCGACCATGTCCCTTCGTTGCGCAAGCTCGCAGCGTTCGAGGTGGAGGTCAGACGCGCCACCGGCGAGCGGCTCCCGGACGAGTTGGTCGAGCGAACGCGTTTCTCGCTCGAAGGCGGCCATGCTGCGGCGGCGCGCCTGATCGCGCTCGGCGCGACCGGGATCATCTGCGCGAGCGATCCGCTTGCGCTCGGCTCGATCCGGGCGGCCCGCCGGGCCGGTCTCTCTGTTCCGACCGATCTCTCGGTGATCGGCTACGACGACTCCACGTTCATGAGCTGCACCGATCCGCCGCTGACCACTGTCAGGCAGCCGATCGAGGCGATCGGCCGCGCAGCGGTCGAGATCCTGGCCGGCCAGATCGAGGGTGCGGCGGTCTCGACCGATGAGCTCTTCTTCGAGCCCGAGGTGGTCGCCCGCGGGTCGACAGCGAACGTGCCCGACCGTGCTCTGGCACGGCTCTGACCGTACGAGGGTCTCCGACACATCCTGCGCTCCCGTTCCGATTCGTCGCGGCTGCGTGCCCGCTATGCAGCGATTTATCGCAAACCTGCACGATTTTGTTTGATACTTGCAATCCTTTGTCGGATCTGCCATGCTCGCCCGCATGACGCAGACGGAATCCACGGCAACGGCCACTCCTCCGCCGAAGCCGGATGCCATCGAGGCGGTCGGCGCCCATACGGCCGACCGCCCGTGGTGGCGCGACGCCGTCGTCTACCAGGTCTACGTCCGCAGCTTCGCCGACGCCAACGGCGACGGGGCCGGCGATCTGGCCGGGGTCCGGGCCAGGCTGCCGTATCTGCGCGAGCTGGGGATCGACGCGCTGTGGTTCAACCCGTGGTACCCCTCGCCGCTTGCCGATACGGGATATGACATCTCGGACTATCGATCGATCGACCCGGCGTTCGGGACGCTCGAAGAGGCCGAGGAACTGATCGCGGAAGCCCGCGCGCTCGGAATCCGAACGATCGTCGACATCGTCCCGAACCACGTCTCGAACGAGCATCCGTGGTTCAGGGAAGCGATCGACTCGGCGCCGGGATCGAGCGAGCGCTCGCGCTTCTGGTTCCGAGCCGGGACCGGTGAGAACGGCGAGCAACCTCCCAACGGGTGGCAGTCGATCTTCGGCGGCTCCGCGTGGACGCGGACCGAAGATGCGAACGGCGAGCCGTCCGAGTGGTACCTGCACCTGTTCGCCCCCGAGCAGCCCGACCTCAACTGGGAGAACCCCGAGGTCTGGGTGGAGCACGAAGACGTTCTCCGCTTCTGGTTCGACCGAGGCGCGGCGGGCGTGAGGATCGATTCGGCCGCGCTACTCGTGAAGGATCCCGAGCTCTCGGAGGAACCGCTCGAGAGCCGTCCCAGCGAGCATCCGTTCACCGATCGGGACGAGCTGCACGACATCTACCGGCGTTGGCGGGCGATCGCCGACAGCTACCCCGAGCCCCGCGTTCTCGTCGGCGAGATCTGGCTCCCGGACGCAGACCGGCTCGCGCGATACCTGCGGCCCGACGAGCTCCACACGGCATTCAATTTCGACTTCCTGGCCTGCCCCTGGGAGCCCGGCCGGTTGCGCGCCTCGATCGACTCGGCGCTCGCGACGCACGCACCGATCGGCGCGCCGGCGACCTGGGTGCTCTCGAACCACGACGTCACGAGACCGGTCACGCGCTACGGCCGTGCCGACACCTCGTTCGCGTTCGAGTCGAAGCGCGAGGGGACTCCGACAGACCTCGCCCGCGGGACGCGACGCGCCCGGGCGGCCGCCCTGCTGGCGATGGCGCTCCCGGGCTCGATGTACATCTACCAGGGCGAAGAGCTCGGACTGCCGGAAGTAGAGAACATTCCATCCGACCGCCGCCAGGATCCGATGTGGCGGCGCTCGGGCGGAGTCGACCCGGGTCGGGACGGATGCCGGGTGCCACTCCCCTGGTCGGGCGCAACGCAGCCCTACGGCTTCAGCAGCAACGGAGCCGACCGTCCGTGGCTCGACCAGCCCGACGACTGGGAGCCGCTCACCGTCGAGTCGCAGAGCGGAGACCCCACGTCCATGCTCAACCTGTACCGCGCCGGCCTCCGTCTGCGTCGCGAGTCGCCGTGGGGCGGCGACGCGACAGTGCGCTGGATCCCGTCCGAGGACGAGGTCCTCGCCTTCGCACGCGGAGCGCGGTTTGCGTGCATCGTCAACTTCGGCCCGGCCCCGGTTGAACTTCCGGTCGGCGCCGACGTCCTAATCGCCAGCGACGTGCTCGACGAAGGCTCGCTGCCGCAGGACACCTCGGCCTGGTTGCTCCAGGCCAGCAATCAGGGTCCGTTCGGGTTGGGGTCTTCCCGAACGGAGCACCGCATCGATTCAGGCCAACGAAAGGAAGGACGATGAAGTCCAAAGGAAGTGCGATGAAGTCCGTTCGTATAGGCGCCATCTTCGCGGCTCTCAGCCTGCTCGCCGTCAGCGCGGGGTCGGTCTCCCGCGCGGCCACGAGCTCGACGCAAACGGTCACGATCAGCGTCGCATCGCTGATCCCCGGAAGCACCAAGGCGGCGATCGCGCAGTTCAACGCTCAGGTCGCCGAATTCGAGAAGGCGAACCCGTCGATCAAGGTCAACCCCGTCGAGTACCAGTGGACGGGACCGACATTCGCGGCAAAGCTCGCCGCGGGAACCCTGCCGACCGTGTTCGAGGTCCCGTTCACGGACGCCCGCACGCTCGGTGAGAACGGCCAGCTGGCTGACCTGACGGCTCAGGCGAAAGCTCTGCCGTACTTCTCGAAGTACAACCCGGCGGTGATCGCCGAGGGAACGACGTCGAAGGGTCAGGTCGTCGCGCTCCCGAAGGGTGCGTACGCCCAGGCACTCCACTACAACCGGCAGCTCTTTCAGCAGGCCGGGCTCGATCCGAACAAGCCCCCGACCACCTGGGCACAGGTCGAGGCGGACGCCAGGCAGATCGCCGACAAGACCGGCAAGGCCGGGTTCGCGGAGATGGGGAAAGACGACAACACCGCCGGCTGGATCCTCACCACACTCGTCTACTCACTGGGCGGGAGGATGGAGACCGGCACCGGCAAGAGCGCGAAGGCCACGCTCGACAACCCGCAGACCGTGACGGCCCTCAACCTGCTGAAGACAATGCGGTGGACGGACAACTCGATGGGCTCCAACTTCGACTATGGCTGGAGCGACATCAACCAGGCGTTCGCCGCTGGACAGGTCGGGATGTACGTGAGCGGTTCGGACGTCTACACGAACCTCGTCCAGGCGAGCGAGATCAATCCGAAGATCTACGGGCTCGCGCCGATTCCGCTTGCGAAGAGCAAGACTGCCGGCGTCCTCGGGGGCGGCACTCTCGTCGCGGTACGGCCCGACGCCAACACGGCGACAAAGGCCGCCGCCGTCAAGTGGATCGACTTCTACTACGAGCAGCCGCTGGTCGCCAAGGCACAGGCAATCCGCAACGCGAAGACGCTCGTCGCTGGAAAGCAGCCCGTCGGCGTTCCGGCGCTCCCCGTGTTCAACAAGGCGCAGTACGACCTCGCCAACACGTGGATCAAGCCTTACATCAACGTGCCGCTCGGGCAGATGAAGCCGTTCACGACAGGCATCTTCGCGCAGAAGCTCATTCCCGAGCCGGAGGCGTCGACCCAGAGCGTCTACCACTCGCTGGACGCGGTGGTCGAGGCCGTACTGACGAACCAGAATGCTGATATCCAGAGCCTCCTGAAGGCAGCAAACAGCGAGGCCCAGACCGCGATCTCACAGGGCGCTTAGCTCGTGCAAGGGCGGTCGGGAGCCGAGTCAGCGGTCTCCCGGCCGCCCCTGCCCGCGATTGACGCAGCGGGCGCTGGACGCGAGCCTGCGGGTGTGAGGAAGCACGCGACAACGAAGTCGAAGCGCCGAAGCCGCCGCACACCTGTCACCTGGGTGCGCGGCGGCGGCGCAACAACGCTCCTTTTCCTCCTGCCGACACTCCTCATCTTCGGCGCCTTCTCCTGGTATCCGATCGTCCGCACGGTGATCATGTCGCTGCAGCACACGAACCTCGTGCAGCCTGCAACCTGGGTCGGGCTCGACAATTTCAGGGCTGTGCTCGCTGATCCACTGCTGCCGATCGCCGTCAAGAACACCCTGTACTTCGCGGCGCTCGCGCTGCTCTTCGGCTACCCACTCCCCCTCGCGGCGGCCGTGCTGATGAGCGAGACTCGCCGTCGCCGAGGGCTGTACAGCGCGCTCGCCTACCTGCCTGTCGTCATTCCCCCGGTCGTGGCGGTCCTCCTGTGGAAGACGTTCTACGACGCCAGCTCGAACGGCGTCTTCAACACGATCTTCGGCTGGGTCGGCCTGGGCCCATACCCGTGGCTCCAGTCGCCGGGCACCGCCATGCCGTCGCTCGTCCTCGAGTCCACCTGGGCGAATGCCGGCGCCACGGTGATCATCTACCTCGCGGCGCTCGTGGCAGTGGACACCGATCTCTATCAGGCCGCGGCGGTCGACGGTGCGGGTCTCTGGCGGAAGGTCTGGCACATCACCCTCCCACAGCTCCGCGGCATACTCCTGCTCACGATGATCCTGCAGATCATCGCGACGGCTCAGGTCTTCCTCGAGCCGTACCTCTTCACCTCGGGCGGGCCGGCCAACGCGACGCTCACCGTGCTGCTCCTGATCTACGACTATGCGTTCGGCAACTCCCTCGGCGGCAACTACGGAGAGGCAACCGCGCTGAGTCTCATGCTCGCGGGCTTCCTCGCCGTGTTCTCCCTCATCTACCTCCGCTTGACGCGGGGCTGGAGCACGCGTTGAAACGCCGCAACGCGAAGTCGCCGCCGAGAGAGGCGCTGATCTCGAGCGCCGACTGGCACCGCCACACGGTCCGCTTTGGCCTCGGCGGAGCACAGAAGCTCCTGCTCGCCGCCCTGATCGTGATCGGGCTCGGGCCGATTCTCTGGCTCGCCAAGGCTTCGATCACGCCGACCAACGACATCATCTCCCACCCGATGGGGCTCTTCCCTCACGGGGTCGCGTGGAGCAATCTCAGCAATGCCTGGACGGAGGTCGACGTCGGCCGGTACTTCTGGAACTCGGTCGTCCTTGCACTCGGATCCTGGCTCGTGCAGATCGTGGTCGCGACCACCGGAGGATTCGCGCTCTCCGTGCTCCGTCCCCGGTACGCGAACGTCATCTACTGGATGCTCTTGATCACGCTCTTCGTCCCCGCGGTCGTGCTGCTCGTTCCGCTCTACATCGAGATCGTCCACCCGCCCCTCCTCCACCACACGTTCATCGACAGCTACTGGGCGATCTGGCTTCCCGCCGGCGCGAGCGCGTTCAACGTCGTCCTCGTCAAACGCTTCTTCGACAACCTGCCCCGCGAGATCTTCGAAGCGGCCAAGATCGACGGAGCCGGGCCGTTCCGCCTCTTCTTCTACGTCGTTCTCCCGATGTCGAAGCCGATCCTCGGCGTCGTGTCGGTGTTCGCGATCCTCGCTTCCTGGAAGGACTTCCTCTGGCCGCTCCTCGTGCTGACGGACCCGAACAAGCAGCCGCTCTCCGTCCGGCTGCCCACGATCCAGGCGCAGACCGAGCTCGGCGTGTTCCTCGCAGCGATGTTCATCACCTGCCTCGTCCCGATCGTGGCCTTCCTCATCTTCCAGCGAACGTTCCTACGTGGCTCCGGCCTCGGCGGAGCACTCAAGGGCTGACGCACGTGGCTGCCATCCGCTTCGACGGAGTGTCCAAGGTGTACCCCGACGGCACCCGCGCCGTCGATGAGCTCGAGCTCGCGATCGGCGAGGGCGAGTTCATGGTGTTCGTCGGCCCGTCCGGCTGCGGCAAGACCTCGGCGCTTCGGATGGTCGCCGGGCTCGAGGAGGTCAGCGAAGGAACGATCCAGATCGGCGACCGGATCGTCAACGAGATCCCCGCGAAGGATCGTGACATCGCGATGGTCTTCCAGAACTACGCGCTGTATCCGCACATGACCGTCGCGCAGAATCTCGCATTCGGTCTCAAACTGCGCAAGCTGAGCAAGTCCGAGGTCGGACGTCGGATCCGAGCAACGGCAGCGGCGCTCGACCTCGAGGACCACCTCGAGCGCAAACCCGCGTCGCTCTCGGGCGGACAACGCCAGCGCGTCGCACTCGGCCGGGCGATCGTCCGAGAGCCGGACGTCTTCCTGATGGACGAGCCACTGTCGAACCTCGATGCCGCGCTCCGTGTTCAGACACGCGCCGAGATCCAGAGGCTTCAGAAACAGCTTGGTACCACCACCATCTATGTCACGCACGATCAGGTCGAGGCGATGACCATGGGCGACCGGATCGCCGTGATGAGGAAGGGCGTCCTGCAGCAGATCGGGACGCCCGAGGAGGTGTACACGCGTCCCGCAAACGCCTTCGTCGCGTCCTTCATCGGCTCGCCCTCGATGAACCTGCTCCCGGCCGAGACGATCGCCGTCGGTCGATCGGGAGAGCTAGCGGGGTTCCGCCCCGAGCACATCCAGCTCGGTAAGAGCCAGGAGCCCTCTGTCACGTTCGACGCCGAGGTGGAAGTCGTCGAGTACCTGGGCGACGAACAACTCGCTCACCTGCGACTCGGAGAGCAACGGATCGTCGCGAAGCTCCCGGTCGAGCCCCGCCTCCAGGCCGGAACACGAAGCTCGTTCACCGTCCCGCACGACAGGATCGCGCTCTTCGACCTGACAACGCGGAACGTCATTCGCTGGGCCTCAGCGGCCTGACCCGACAACAGACGCCACAGGTCTCCGATACCGGTCCTCCGCAAGAGGCGATCAGCCCGTCTTGCCCGCATTCGCCCGCTTCGTCTACCTCCCGATGAACTCGAGCAGAGCGCTGTTCACCTCGTCGGGGTACGTCCAGCCGATGTTGTGCGGGCCGCCCTCGACCGGGACGAGCGTGCAATCGGAGATCAGCGCCGGCAGCCGCGCGGCAGTCGCGTCGAACGGGAGGATCCGGTCAGCGGTGCCGTGGAGGACGAGCACGGGGACGTCGAGCTTCGGCAGGTCGGCGCGGAAGTCGGTCAGCCAGGCGTCCACGCACGCGTAGGTCGCAAACGTTCGTCGCTACCTGGGTCACCGCGCTCGTGATCTGGCGGCTCGGACGGATCGAGGAGCGCTGGTCGGCGCACCTGAATCGACCAGCGAAAGCGGTTGTATAGTCGGAGCGAGCAAGGGAACCGGCTCGTGCGTGAGTTGGGTGCGATGGGATACTGCGGCGGTCGCGAGAACCCGAATCCATACACAGGCCTCGACAGAAAGGGGCGGCCATGTGCCGTTGGCTTGCATACTCCGGAGCTCCGATCCTCCTGGCAGACGTGCTCTACGAGGGGCCCAACTCGCTCGTCGGCCAGAGCCTGAACTCCAAGTTGGGTGCCGAGCCGGTGAACGGTGACGGGTTCGGCGTCGGCTGGTACGGCGACCCGGACACCCCGGGCGTGTACCGAAGCATCGAACCGGCATGGAACGACGCCAACCTGCGCGAGCTCTCCGCCCATATCACCTCGCCTCTGTTCTTCACCCACATCCGAGCCGCGATCGGAAGCGCCGTGCAGCAGACCAACTGCCACCCGTTCCGGCACGAGAACTGGCTGTTCATGCACAACGGCTACATCAACGAGTTCGCCACGATCAAACGCGACCTGATCCTTGCCGTCGACCCCTCGCTCTACCCCGAGATCAAAGGCTCGGCAGACACCGAGGTGCTGTTCTACCTCGCGCTCACCTTCGGGCTGATGGACGACCCGCCCGCTGCCGTCGAGCAGGCAATCGGGCTCGTCGAAGCCGTGGCCGAGCGCCACGACGTAGAGCACCCCTTCCAGGGAACCGTCGCCACCTCCGACGGCGAGAGCATCTGGGCGTTCCGATACTCGAGCGAACGGAAGTCGCGCTCTCTCTTCTACACGACCGACGTGCCGACGCTGCGCAAGCTGTATCCCGACCGGCAACTCTTCCAGGACGTCTCGGAAGACGCGCGGCTGATCGTCTCCGAGCCGCTCGGCGACGTCGCCGGCGTCTGGAACGAGGTACCCGAATCCAGTTGGGGCGTGATCGGCCCTGACCGCGCAGAGATACAGCCATTCCGCCCCAAGGCACCGGCGAACCCGATAGCGGTCGGCCTCTGAGCTGCAGCGGCCCACAACCGAGCCCTGAACAGCCTCGGCAGGCTAGAGGCTGGCGAGCGGGCGGACGCGCAGACCCAGCACGAGCGATGTGACGAGCCCGACGACCGCGGCCGCGGCGGCGGTGCCGCAGAGGAGAAGGCCGGAGGCGAGGCCGAAGTTGATCGCCGGCCCGCTGTGGACGCCGAGTGCGAGCAGAACGGCAGCCGTCGCGCCAACGTTCGCGACGGCGCCGCCGGAGGCGATCGGGATCAGGGAGGCTGCGGCGGAGAAGCAGAGCACGACCAGCGCCAAGGTCGGCGAGAAGCCGACCCCGAGCGCTGCCAAGAGCAGCGTGCTGCCGAGCGCACGGGTGCTCCAACAGCCGAGGAGGAAGAACCAGGCGGCGATTGCTTCACGCGTGGTTCCGCGCGGATGGTCGGCGACGCGACCGAGGAGCCTGGACAACCTGGCTCGGCGCGCCACAAGGGGGAGCGCAGGAGATGCTGTCCGGCGACGAGGATCCCGCACGAGCCGACGCCAAAGAGCACGACGAGGATCAGCGGCGCCCGAAACGTCGATGAGCTGGTAGCCGTCGCGGAGATCGAGAGCGGCAGGAACGCGACCGCGTCCACGAGGCCGAGCGAGATGATCGACAGCGCGATCGCCTCGAGACCGAGCTTGACCCCTCGCATCCGGCGCAGTGTCCCGATCTTGACGAGATAGTCGAGCCGAAACGGCAAGACCACCCCGCTCGCCGCCGCGGCGCCGCAGGCGGTCAGGCAGCGCGCCCGGTCCGGGCGCTCGCTCGCCGGGAACAGCTTCTGCCAGCCCAGGGCCCGCAGGACGTAGCTCGCAAAGTAAAAAAGGACGGCCGCGCCGACGAACGGCATATGCGCGCGCTGCAACGGCCAGTTCGTGTGCGTGAACCTGTTCCCGAGCAAGACGACCGAAGCGATCGTGACGAGCGCGAACCCGACTCCCATCCAGGACGCGAACACGACTACGGGCCCTGGGAGGAGCCTCGCTCGACGGACTGACAGGAATCGACGCCATGAAGTGATTGTCGGCCACACAGCCCCGAACCTGATCACTCGATTACCACAGGCGCGAACGTGCGAACTCACGGCCACGGTAGCGACCAGATGTGAAGAACTCGATTAATCGCTCCGGGTGCGGTCCGGGGCTTCCCGGACGCGGGCTAAAGCCGGCCCTCGACAATTTTTTTGAGCGACTGCGGAAAAGCAGTAGGATCGCACTTGTGGCAGGAGTCACGTTCGACGCGGTGACGAAGCGGTACCCGGATGGGACCACTGCGGTGAACCATCTGGATCTGGCGATCCGGGACGGAGAGTTCGTCGTCCTCGTCGGCCCGTCGGGTTGCGGCAAGACGACGGCGCTGCGGATGGTGGCCGGCCTCGAGGAGATCACCGAAGGCGTGATGATGATCGGCGACCGTGTGGTCAACTACGTGCCGTCGCGCGACCGCGACATCGCGATGGTCTTCCAGAGCTACGCGCTCTACCCGCACCTCTCCGTCAGGGAGAACATCGCCTTCGGCCTCAAGGTGAAGAAGCTGCCGAAGGACGAGATCGAACGGCGCGTGCAGAACGCGGCCAGGGTTCTCGGCCTGGAGCCGTACCTGAAGCGAAAGCCGAGGGCGCTCTCGGGCGGACAGCGCCAGCGCGTCGCCATGGGCCGCGCGATCGTGCGCGAGCCCGCCGCGTTCCTGATGGATGAGCCGCTCTCGAACCTCGATGCGAAGCTGCGGGTGCAGATGCGCGCCGAGATCGCAGGGCTGCAGCGCGACCTCGGCGTCACCACGATCTACGTGACCCACGACCAGACCGAGGCCATGACCATGGGCGACCGCGTCGCCGTGATCCGTAAGGGGGAGCTCCAGCAGGTCGACGATCCCCAGAGGCTCTACGACCATCCTGTCAACCTGTTCGTCGGCGGCTTCATCGGCAGCCCGTCGATGAACATGATCGAGGCGACACTGCAGCGCCAAAATGGCGGCTTCGCGGCCGACCTCGGCGAGCAGTCGCTCACCGTGAGCCCCGACGCGCTCGCTGCGCGGCCAGGCCTCGCCGCCTACGCCGGCCGCACGGTCGTCGTCGGCATCCGTCCCGAGGACCTCGAGGACGCATCGCTCGTCCCCGATACGCCCCCCGACCGCCGGCTGAACGGGACGATCGACCTGACGGAGGCGCTCGGCTCGGAGATCATGGCGCACTTCCGGATCGACGCGAAGCACGCGGTCACCGAGGACGTCCGGGAGCTCGCGGAGGACACCGGCGACGAGCGGACCGCAGACGCGCTCGAGGAGGCGGAGACCGCGACGCTCGTCGGTCGCTTCGGGCCGCGCTCGAAGGCCGTCGAGGGCGAGAGGCTCGTGGTCGCCGTGGACACTCGCTCCATGCACTTTTTCGACCCCGAGTCCGGGCTGGGGATCTATGACGGAACACAATGAAAGGAGCAGTGCTGTGAAGAAACGCTACTTGCTCGGCACCGCAGCTTCGGCGGTCGTCCTCATGGTCGCCATCGTCGCCGCAGCATCGGGGGGCGCCGCGAAGACAACTACCGCGCGTGCCGCGACGGCCCGGGCGGCGGTCTCCGGGACCGTCACGTTCGACGGGATCTGGACAGGCTCGGAGGCGGCCGCCTTCGGCGACGTGATCAAGGCGTTCAACAAGCTCTACCCGAACGTGAAGATCAACTACAAGTCGCTCGGGAACAACCTGCCGACGATCCTCGCGACGGCGATCACCGGCGGTAACCCGCCGGACATGGCCGACATCGCGCAACCGGGCTACGTGAACCAGCTCGTCCAGCAGGGGCACCTGAAGCCGATCACCTACGCGAAGTCGGCGATGGCGAAGAACTTCGCCGCCTCGTGGCTGAAGCTCGGGACGTTCAAGAGCAAGCTGTACGCGCTCGTCTTCAAGGTGTCGAACAAATCGCAGTTCTGGTACAACGTCCCGGACTTCAAGGCGGCCGGGATCAAGACGCCGCCGAAGACGTTCACGCAGCTGCTTTCGGACGCCCAGACGCTGAAGGCGTCGGGTGTGCCGGCCTACTCGATCGGCGGCTCGGACGGGTGGACGCTGACCGACATGTTCGAGAACATCTACCTGCGCACGTTCGGCTTCGCGAAGTACAACCTGCTCACGGCGCACAAGATCAAGTGGACGGACCCGTCGGTGATCACTGCGCTGAAGACGATGGCGAAGATCCTCGGCGACACCTCGAACATCAACGGGGGCACGAGCGGAGCGCTCCAGTACGGCTTCAACGACTCCGTCACGAACGCGTTCGGCTCGCCGTCCAAGGCTGCGATCGTGTTCGAGGCCGACTTCGTCTCGGGCGTGATCCTCTCGTCGACCAAGTCGAAGGCCTACACGGGGTTCAACGTGGCGCCCTGGCCGGCGATCACGCCGGGACCCAACGCCGGAGCGGTCGAGATCAGCGGCGACCTGTTCGTCACCTTCCGCGACAATCCGGCGATCGAGGCGTTCGTGAAGTTCCTGGCGACGCCCGCGGCGGGGAATGCCTGGGCGAAGCAGGGCGGCTTCGTGACCGGGAACCACAACGTCAACCTGAAGTCGTTCCCGGACAAGCTCGACCTGATCGACCAGCAGGCCGTTCAGAGCGCGAAGCAGGTCGTGTTCGACATGTCGGACGCGCAGCCGGCGGCGTTCGGTGCGACGACGGGCCAGGGCGAGTGGGGGCTGTTCCAGAAGTTCCTGCAGAACCCCAGCAACGCGAGCGGCACGGCCAAGCAGCTCGAGAGCGCTGCCGCCTCTGCCTACAAGTCGAGCAAGTAACCCACGGATGAGCGGGAGCGGGGTCACGGCGGAGTCACCGGGAACGGCGGCTCCGCCTGCTCCGCCGCCGAGGCCGGCGTTCGCGCGCTACGTCACCGGCGGGGCATTCCTCGCCCCGACGTTCTTCCTGCTCTTCGTCTGGCTCCTCTACCCGACCGTCTACACCTTCATCCGGAGCTTCTTCGGTCAGAGCGGATACCTCGGCACCTGGGTCGGAATCCGCAACTACAAGACGCTCTTCACGACCTCGACCCTGACCACCGCGATCAAGAACAACGTCATCTGGGTCGCGGTCGTGCCCGCGACCGTCTGTGCGATCGGGCTCATCTTCGCGGTCCTGGCGGAGAAGATCCGCTGGCAGGTCGCGTTCAAGACGGCGATCTTCCTGCCGATGGCCATCTCGGCATTTGCGACCGGCGTCACGTGGCGGATCATGTATCAGCAGGATCCGAACCTCGGCGCGATCAACGCGCTCTCGAAGTCGGTAAAGGGCGTCTTCAGCCCGGCCGGCGTCCTGCCGAGCGCTTTCCCGTCGACCTCGTCTCTGCAGACGGCCTCGTCGGGCGCGATGGTCCTGCACATGCCGCTCAAGCCCGGCGGTGTCGCCTTGCTCGCACTCACGGGCATCCCACCGAGCTCGGTTCCGAAAGCGGCGGCGCAGGCCGTGACGCCGCCCGCGAAAGCCGGCGACATCGTGGGCACGGTGTGGCGCGACTTCACGCCGGGCGGCGGCAAGCTCGGCAAGGTCGACAAGGGCGAGCTCGGGCTGCCCGGGGTGACGGTCCAGTTGCGAACGACAGCCGGGAAGACCGTCAAGTCGACGAAGTCGGCCGATGACGGAAGCTTCGACTTCACGAACGTCGCGCCCGGGACCTACCAGGCGGCCGTCGGCGCCGCCACGTTCGCAAAATCCTTCGGCGGCTTCGGGTGGCTCGGCCCCAGCCTGATCGTGCCGTCGCTCTTGATCGCCTACATCTGGATTTGGGCAGGGTTCTCGATGGTCGTGATCGGCGCCGGCCTTGCCTCCATGCCACGAGACGTGCTCGAAGCGGCGCGGACCGACGGCGCGACCGAGTGGCAGGTCTTCCGCCGCGTCACGGTGCCGCTGCTCGCACCCGTGCTGAGCGTCGTCTTCATCACGATGACGATCAACGTCCTGAAGGTTTTCGACCTCGTCATCTCGCTCGCGCCCGAGTCGGTCTGGTCGAACGCGAACGTGATCGCGCTCGCGATGTGGCAGACCGCGTTCGGGGGAGTGGACGACTTCGGCACCGCGTCGGCGATCGCCGTCTTCCTCTTCCTGCTCGTCGTGCCGATCCTGTTCCTCAACGTCAAGCGTTTCAGGACGGAGGGCTGACCATGGCGGCCGTCTCCGAAGCTCAGACAGTCGTGGTGCCTTCCCCGAGGGCCAAGACCTCCTCGAAGATCGTCTACCGCGTCTCGAGATGGCCGCTGAACGTGCTGATGGCGGCGCTCGCGCTCCTCTGGCTGGTACCGACGATCGGCCTCTTCGCCACCTCGATCCTGCCGCAGTCGGCCCTGGCCTCCGCGGGCTGGTGGCAGATCTTCGCGCACCCGAGCCTCGCCACGTTCGCCAACTACCGGGCGCTCTACCACAACTCCGGCCTCACCTCGGCGCTGGAGACGACAGCCATCATCGCCGTGGGCAACACGGTGCTCGTCGTCTTTCTCGGCGCGATGGCGGGCTACGCGCTGGCTTGGCTCGAGTTCCCGGGCCGCGACTGGGTCTTCATCATCATCGTCGGGCTTCTCGTCGTGCCCCTGCAGATGGCCCTGATCCCGATGTTCAGGCTCTACGACGAGGTCGGGATCTACGGCTCGATCATCAGCATCATCCTCTTCCACGTCGCTTTCGGGCTCCCGTTTGCCGTGTTCCTGTTGCGCAACTTCTTCATCGGGATCCCGAAGGACATCATGGAATCGGCGCGCATCGACGGCGCCAACGAGCTCTGGATCTTCCTGCGCCTGATGCTGCCGCTCGGTCTGCCCGCGATCGCCTCGCTCGCGATCTTCCAGTTCCTCTGGACCTGGAACGACCTGATCGTCTCGCTCACGTTCGGGGTGACGCCGATCACCGTCTGGATCTTCGGCCAGCTCCGTGAGTTCGGGACGAGCATCGACGTGATCGCGCCCGCCTCGTTCATCTCGCTCGTCGTCCCGCTCGCGGTCTTCTTCGCGTTCCAGCGCTACTTCGTGCAAGGCCTGCTGGCAGGCTCGGTGAAGTAATGGCCGGCGACCCGGCTGTGGCGGTCGTCGGGTCGGGGCTCGCCGGCTTCACCGTGTACCAGACCCTGCGCCGGGGCGGGCTCGCTCCGGAGGAGATTGCCGTGTTCGGGACGGAGCCCGACCCGACCGCGGCCTGGCGGCGGCGGGCGGCCGCGATCCGGCAGCGCGCGATGCGCTCCGAGAGCGACGGACACTGCAACCCGACGACCTTCCCCGGTCTCGCGGTCCGCTCGGCGGTGAGGCGCCGCTCGGCGGGGCCGCTGCTCGCCTCCGTGCTCGACCGCTACCACCCGACGGTCGACGAGTTCCTCGCGCACGTCGCGGAGCTCCGGGAGCGAAGCGGCTGGGACCGGAGTGTTCGCACCGCCCGGATCGCGCGTGTGACATCGGCCGAGGGCGGGTTCGAGCTCGACGGCGAGGGACCATTCCGCCACGTCCTCCTCGCTCCCGGCCACCCCGGCCCGAACCTCCCCGAGGAGCTGTGCGGCGACCCTCGTGCCGTGCATGCCTACGAGCCGCACGACTATCGGGCGACGGTGACCGTCGTCGGAGCCGGGCTTGCCGCCGCGACCGAGTGGCTGAACGCACTCGCTGCGGGCGCCGAGGTCGTCTCGGTGCGGCGTCGCGAGCCGGCGCGGCGCCCGTTGAACGTCCCGCGCGAGTACTTCTCGCGCCGCGGCCTCGCGGCGTTCCACCGGCTCGGCCCGGGCGAGCGGGCCGCGCGGCTTCGGGTGCTGCTCGCGCCGTCCTACCCACCCGGCGCGGCCTGGGACGAGCCGATCGAGCGTGCGGCCGCCGAGGGGCGGTTCAGGGTCGAGCCGTCGCCGAACGGCAGCGAGCAGGTGATCTGCGCCACCGGATTCCTGCGCGGCTTTCGACACGACGCGATGCTCGCGCGGCTCGTCGACGAGCACGCCCTCGAGACCGCCGACGGTTGGATCGTCCTTGCGCCCGACGCGTCGGTGCCGAGGCTGACCGACGAGTCGCGGACGCTCGCGCTGGCGGGGGCCCCGGCGCACTGGGCGTTCCCGGGCGCGGACACGCTCGCCGGCGCGCGGTACGTCGCCCATGGATTCCTGAGGAGGATCCAGTCGTGTCGTACACGCTGAGGGGGCGCATCGAGACACGCCTCGCGGCACTCCTGCCGGTGGTTGCGGCAGCCTGCGCGCTCGCCGCCGCGACGCATCGCTGGTGGCCGGTCGAGGCGGTCGCGCTGATGGTCGTGATCGGGGTCGTGCTCGACACGCAGCTCTACGATCGGGTGCTCTCCTACCAGGCGGGCTGGCTGGCCGTGCCGCTGGGAGCGCTCGAGCTCGTCTCCCTGCTCGGGGCGATGCGGCTGCTGGGGATCGGGGCCCCAGTGTGGCAGGCCGTCGCGCTCTTCGCCGGCGGCTGGCTGCTCGCCCAGCTCCTCGGCCACGCCGGCTTCCCGCTTCTCCGGATGAGTTATGCGGAAGAGGGCGGTGAGCTCGGCCGGCTCGGCGGCGCCTCGGCGCTCGCGGGCGCGCTCGTCCTCGCCGGCGCCGGCGCGACCGCTTACGCGATGGAGCCGCCCGTCGTGCATCTGGGCTCCGGTGTCCACCAGGGGCCGCTCGTGATCAGGCGGCGGGAGGTGCTCGTCGGTGATCCCGGCGCGATCGTCCGCGGCGGGATCGTGGTTGCTGCAAACGATGTGAAGATCGAGAACGTCGCCGTCGTCGGCGGCGACAACGGCATCACCGTCGACGGCGTCCACGGAACCGTGCTCGACGGGGTCTCGGTCTCCGGGGCGAAGCTCGACGGGATCCACGTGCGCCTCGCCAACGTGATGATCAAGGACTGCACCGTCGACATGCACGGCAACCCGCTCGGGCAGGGAATCGATATCTCCTACAACATGGACATGGGCGTCAGCATGGTCGAGGGCTGCACGGTGATCGGGGGCATGGAGGGGATCACGACCCACTCCTCGATGTCGATGATCATGCACGACCGGGTCAGCGGAACCGAGATGCGCGGGATCTCGGTCGACGAGATGTCGATGGGAAGCGTGATGGACAGCACGGTCAGCGGCGCGCTCGGGATCGGCATCTACTGCAACGACCGCTCGACGTGCATGATCGAGCACAACACGGTCGTCGGCACCCGGCCGGACCTCGCGTCTGGGAACCCGACCCGGCGTGGCTACGGCGTGCTCGCGAGCTTCCAGTCGCTGGCCGACCTGCGTGGCAACGAGCTCTCGACGAACCCGGTCCCGATGGGGGCCGTCATCGACTCGCAGATCGCCGCGACCCACTGACGAACCGAGCTCAGTCGGAGCGTGCAGCGCCCGACGACGGGCGCACGACGAGCTCCCCGGGAAGGACGACGACGCGGGCGCGCTCGTCCACGCGGCCGGCGAACCGGTCGAGCAGGAGCTGCATCCCGATCGTCCCGAACGTCTCGGCGGGCTGCGCGAGGACGGTCAGGAACGGATCGATGCGCGATACCTCCCCGAGGTCGTCGAAGCAGACGAGCGCCAGGTCGTCGGGAATCTCGAGGCCGCGCTCGCGGGCAGCCTCGGCGACGCCCACCGCTGCCACGTTGTTGACGGCGAAGATCGCCGTCGGCGGCTGTCGAAGCTCGAGGAGCTGCAGCGTCGTCGCAAGCGCGCTCTGCGGGTCGATTGCCCCCGAGGCCGCGACCAGCTCGAGCCGGACCTCGATCCCGGCCGCCTCGAGCGCCTCCCGGTAGCCCAGGATCCGATCACGGGACGTCGAGACATCGGTCGGCTCGGCGACGATCCCGATCCGGCGGTGACCGAGCCCGACGAGGTGATCGACGAGCGCCCGGGCTCCGGCGATGCTGTCGCCCTGCACCAGGTCACCGTCGTACCCCGGGACCGAGCGGTCGACGAGGACGAACGGCAGCCGGTGCTGCCCGAGCGACCGTAGCCGCGGGCCCGAGCGATCGCTCACCGGAGCGATCAGGACACCCTCGACGCCGGAGGCGAGCAGGTCGTCGAGGTGCCGACGCTCGCGCTCGAGGTCCCCGTGGCTGTTGCAAAGGATCACCTGGCGGCCGTTGCTCCACGCGACGTCCTCGGCGCCCCGTACCACGAGGGTGAAGAACGGGTTGGCGATGTCGGGAACGACGACGCCGATCGTCTTGCGGCGTGGAGCCCTCCGCGGCACGTACCCGAGCTCCGCGATCGCCGCCTCGACCCGGCGCCGCGTCGCCTCGCTGACTCTGGGCTCACCGTTGACGACCCGCGACACGGTCATTGCGGAGACACCGGCGAGCCCGGCGACATCCCGAAGGGTGGCGCTCATCGATGTTACTCTAACATAGATTTATCGCATGCTTTCAGGCTTTCTCTGTCCGACTATGGTAGAACAAGATTCGTAACACCGATGTCCTCCAACGATTCGGAGAAGCTGATGACTGTGACGACTTTCAAAGTGCTGAGGGCCCTCGCCGGCCTCGAGGCCGGCCGCACGTGTCGCTCCTGCGGGGAGCCGATTCTCGGTGCCGACCCGTTCGGCCGGAGCGAAGGCGTGTGCAGGCCGTGTCGGCGCCGGCCCGCTTGAGCCGCGGCGCTCCGCGGCCGAATCCGGTACCGACGTGCCGGCGAAGTGTTTTCGAGGGCTGGGGCCTCAGCTGGAAATACCGTCCCCCCGATGAGGTCCCAGCCGACGGGTTCAGGCGCGGAGGCTAGAGCTCTGCGAGGCGCGGCACGATCTTCGACACCACCCGCTCGACGAGCTGCGCGGGCTCGGTCCCGAGAAGGCCGAGCTGCACATGCTCGAAGCCGAGCGCCGCGTACGCCGCCATCTCGGAGACGAACGTCTCGACGTCGGTGTCAGGGCCGACGCGGCCAATCGTGGTGTTGCGGATCTCCGACCGGTCGCGGCCGACGTCCTCACAATGGCGTGCGAGCACGTCCAGCTTGTGTCGCACCTGCTCCGGCGAGGTCGGGAAGAGGTTGTTGGCATCGGCGTACTTCGCGACGAGCCGGAGCAGCTTCCGTTCGCCGCCGCCGCCGATCATGATCGGTGGATGCGGCTGCCGGATCGACGGCGGGACGTTCAGCGTCTCCGCGAGTCGATAGTGCCCCCCCACGTACGGGCCGTCGTCGCCGCTCCACATCTGCAAGCAGATCTGGAGCGCCTCCTCGAGCCGCTCGAGCCGCTCAGCGATCGGATAGAACGGAACGCCGAGGGCGAGATGCTCTCGCTCGTACCACGCCGCGCCGAGGCCGAGCATCGCGCGTCCGCCGGAGAGGACGTCGAGCGTCGTCACGATCTTCGCAAGGAGCCCCGGGTAGCGGTAGGTGACTCCGGTGACGAGGAGGCCGAGCGTCATCGTCTCGGTGCGGCCCGCGACGAAGCCGAGGGTCGTGTATCCCTCGAGCATCGGATCCTCCGCACGGGTGAACTGCTCCATCTGGAAGTAGTGATCCATGCACGTGAACATCGTGCAGCCGGCCTCTTCCGCCGCCTCCGCCGTGTCGCGCACGTGCGCGCGCAGGCCGCTCGGGCCGCCGGAGAGCGTCTGGTTGAAGAGGTGGATCCCGACTTCCACTACACCCAACCTTGGCGTTCGGCGGCGAGCTCTTTCGCAGCGTCGAGCACGGGATCGACGGGTGGAAGCTGGCTGATGGCCTCGGCGACGAAGCCGTAGCGAAGCACCCCGTCACCGTCGATCAGGAACGCGCCGCGGGTGTTCAGCGGACGAAACGTGTCGAGCCCCTCGTCCATCAGCACCCCGAGCGCCCTCGACGCCTGCCACTCCCAATCGGAGAGGAACTCGTAGCGCTGGCCGAGCTGCTCGCGCCAGACGGCCAGGACCTGTGGGGAATCGTGGCTGACCGCGACGAGACGCACGCCGAGCGCCTCGAACGCTTCCAGCCGCGCGCCGAAGCCGCACACCTGAGCCTCGCAGCCGCTGCCCGCCGCGACGCTCCCCGTGAAGGCGAACGGGAAGAAATGGGCGACGAGCGGGCCTTCGGCGATGAGCTCGTCGGAGGTTACGACCTCTCCCACCGCTCGTACGAGCCGAAATGGATCAACCTTGCTACCGATCTCAGTCACCGTTCGCTTCTCCTTATCTCGTAGGGGCCGTGCGAGGAGGGCGGTCGCCCATCTAGATCGTGAGCGCGCTCGGTGCGGATTCCAGCGCAGCCTGGATCGCGGCGACGAGATCCCGGGCCGAGCCCGCCGTCAGCTCTACTGCGACGCGCGCCGAGGGCCCGTTCGCAGGGTCGGCGAAGTCGATGTTGAGCGTGTGCTCCGCCATCGCGTGGACCGGATGGTCGAAGTAGACCGTTCCGTCCGTGACGTGAAACCAACCGCTCCCCGGCCCCTTCGCACTACCCTCGAGCGCGGTCCGGACTGTCGCGTACGTGCACATCCCTAACCTCCCAGGTACCTGGCGTAGAACGCCGTGATTCGTTCCCAGCCGTCGTTTGCGGCCGCCACCCGATAGGAGGGCCGGTCGACGGAGAAGAACGCGTGGCCGGTGCCGTCGTAACTGTGGAACTCGTGCGGCTTGCCGTTCGCCGCGAGGATCTCTTCGAGCTCGGCGACCTGCTCGGGGCTCGGATAGGAGTCATCCTTCCCGAATAGCCCCAGGAGCGGCGCGCGTAGCTGCGGCAGCTGGTCGGCCAGGCTCGTCACCTGGAGCGGGAACCCCTCCGGCGGCGTCCCGACGACGAAGGCGCCATAACAGTCGACCGCGGCGTCGAGGTCGAGGTTGCAGGCGGCGAGCACCGCTTGCCTCCCGCCCGAGCAGTAGCCGATCACACCGACCTTCCCGTTCGAGCTCTGCAACGAGCGAAGATACGACGCCGCGCCGCCCACATCACCGACCAGCCGCTCATCCGGCACGCCACCGTTGGCTCGTGCCGTCGCCGCCGCGTCGTCGGGTGCCGCCGAAGGCGCCTCCCGCCAATAGAGATTCGGGCAGACCGCGTCGAAGCCGAGCTCCGCAAACCGCCGCACGATCTCCTTCGTCGCCCGGTCATACCCCGGCATGTGGTGAATCACGACCACTCCGCCGCGCGGCTCCTCGCCGTCGGGACGGGCTAGATACGCCTCGACCTCGTCGCCATCGTGGCCACGAATCAGCACCGTCTCCGCACACAACGAACCCCCCATGCGCCACTAACCCTACCCAGCCCGCTCGTCCCCTGGGCGATGGATCGAGACGAGCGCGAGGCGAAAGAGACCAGAGGCGCGGCCCTCCTAGTCACCTCGAAGCTCACCTCGGGCAACCTCGTGGCGACAGTACGCATACACGGCCTCGCACACCGGCATCGCCATTCCGAGAATCGCAGGATCGTCAGAGGGATGGAGCTCTCGAATCCCTTCGACGATCGCCCGCAGCCCGGGACCCTCGGGTTGGTTGAACATCGTGTTGTTCGTGTCCGCGCCGTTCACGATCCGGCCCATCAACTCGAGCGCAGGGTCCTTGTCGAGCTCATAGGCTCCCAGGAGAGCCTCGAAGGGCGTGTGCCCCTCTTTGTGGACGAAGTCGCTTCCCCGGATGTGAAACGGAATCGCGCCCGCCTCCCGGAACGCATCGATCTCTTCCCGATCCACGTATTCGATCGTCGCCTCGGGGTCGATGAATCGCTTGATCAGCCAGGTACATGCCACGCGTCCTACGCGCACGTTGCTCCGGGTGACCCATCTCATCGTGCGCTGCCCCCGCTCATCGTCTTCCCATTCGTCCCTAACCTAACGACCCCCACGCGTCCCACGCATCGGCCCCCCAGAGTTGCGGCGGCGGCCGCGGGCAACGGGAAGCTGAAGCGCAGGTCATAACCGCCTCAGTCGAGGGTCAGGCCATCCGCTAGGCTTCGCCGGTCGTTAATTGTGTCCGCAAGCTGTTGGGGGTGGCGATGATCAAGGCGACGGTCTTCAACGACGCAGGCTGTCCGTGGGGGTATTCGGCGAATCCGGCGTTTCGGGTGCTCGAGTGGCGCTACGGCGATCAGATCGAATGGCGGTTGGTCGTGATCGGTCTCCGGGACGAGGTGACGGACGTGATGCGCGAGCGGTTCGACCCTGCCGGTGTGACACGGCTGACGGTCTTCCGCGACCGGTACCGGATGCCGTTCACGCTTCAACCAAAGGCGCGGGCGGCATCGACCGGGCGGGGCTGCCGCGCCGTCGTCGCCGCGCGTCTTCTGTTCCCCGGAAGCGAGTTTCGAGTGATGCGTGCATTGCAGCTCGCGAACTTCACAACGGAGCTCCTGCTCGACGACGACGACCACATCCGCACGGCGCTTGCCGAGCTGCCCGGGATCGACGCCGGTGCGATCGTGGAACGCCTGGACGATGCGGAGGTCGTGGCCGCCTACGAGCGCGACAAGGCCGAGGCTCGCAGCGCCGCTGGAACCGCCGTCGAAGCGCAAGGGAAGGCAAAGGCCGAGCTCGGCCTCGTCCGGTACACCGCGCCCTCGGTCGTCTTCGAACGCGACGGGCAGCGACTGGTCGCCGGCGGCTGGCAAGCCGAGCTCGCCTACGACGTCTGCATCGCGAACCTCGACCCCACCCTCGGCCGAATCCCGCCACCCGAGGCGGCGGCGCCCCTCCTCGAGCACTTCCCGGATGGGCTGGCAACCGCCGAGATCGCGGCGCTGCTCGCCCCCAGTCCCGACTATGTCCCCGACTACGCAGCCGCCGAGGAGCAGATGCTGAAACTCGCGGCAAACCGCACCGCCACCCAGGTACGACTCGGAACCGACTCGCTCTGGCGAGCGACACACGACGCCGCCCGGCACCACGCAGCAGCTGCCTGAGCCGGAGTGCGGCGTGACTTGCCCTAGGCGTTCGAGAGCCGGAGGGCGATGAGCGGCGACCCGGGCCTCCTGCGCGGCGCGTTCCGGCTCAGCCAGGCGGGGGCCGTGGTCGCGCAGGGGGCGCAGGGGCCGGCAGGCGAGACTGCAGGTGGAGACTGCGAGCTCGATTCCCGGTTCCAGGCCGGGTCGATCAGCAAGCAACTCGTAGCGGCGTCGATCATGATCCTGGGCGAACGCGGCAGGTTGAGCGTGGAGGATCCGGTCTTCCGCTGGTGGTCGCCGGCTCCCCCCGAATGGGAGCCGATGACCGTCGGCCACCTCCTGAGTCACAGCTCGGGCCTCGGCGCCTGGCAGGACATCCCCGAGCTCGACATCATGTGCCCGCCACCCCCAGACGAGATCGTGGACCGAGCCGCCCAGCTCCCTCTCAGGAGCCGTCCCGGGACTCGCTTCGAATACAGCGGTGCGGGTTACCTCCTTGCCGCGGCGATCGTCGAGGCAGCCGGCGACCAGACATACGGGGCCTTCGTGACCGAGAACATCTTCGGTCCTCTCGGGATGACTGCTTCCAGCTCCGGCCTAGCGCCTGTCCGTTCAGGCGTGGCGATGGGCCATCGCGACGGAGAGCCCATCCTCCCGGTCGCAGGGCTGACGGCGCTTCCCGGCACGGGTGATCTCTGGACGACCGTGGGCGACCTCGTCCGCTTCGCCGAAGCGGTAGCCGACGGCGAACTTCTTTCCGCAAGCTCACTGAAGTCGATGCGGCGCCCTCACGCCACGATCCGCCAACCCGCCTCCGACGGGGAGACGATCTCGGCATCGGCGTATGGCTACGGGCTCTTCATCGGCTCGATCGCAGGGCAACCCGCCTGGTTCCATCCGGGCGACAACCCCGGGTACCGATCCTTTCTGGCCCGGATACCCGAGACCGAGCTCACGCTCGCCGTCCTCTCGAATGACGAGTCCCTCGTGCTCGACGAGCTCGTCCCGGGACTGTTGATCGCGGGCGGTCAGATGCTCGACCCTGACGAGCGCCCATGATCGAGAGCGTCACGGGCCGGTGAGCGTGCCGAGGAGGCTCGTGCCGTTGGGGCTGCCGAGCCCGGTGCAGCAATCCCAGCCGGGGCCTGCGTCGTAGCCGGGAGAGCCGGCGACCGTGTTGTTGCCGGTCGTGATGTCGCGCAGGGCGGCGGTGTCGCGGCCTAGGTTGTAGAGGAGGGGGTTGAGAAAGCCGATCGGCTTGCCCAGGCCCTGGTTGAGCAGGGCGATCAGCCCGGCCCAGAGCGGTGCGACCGCGCTTGTCCCGCCGATCGTCAGTTGCCTGCCGTCGACCTCGATCCGGTACCCGGTCGCGGGGTCGGCGTTGCCCGCGACGTCAGGGACACCCCGTCCCACACGGTCGCCGGCGTTCGCCGACGGCGGCAGGCCAGCGGAGAGCTGCCAGTCGGGTGGAGCGAAGGTGTCGCTCACCCCTCCGCCGGAAGCGCCGCCCTGGCTGCCGCTGTTCCAGACGGATTCGGCGGTGATCGTCGTGCCGTCGGCCTGGAGGCGGGTGCCGCCGCAGCCCAGAGCGTGCGGGCTCGAGGCCGGGAAGTCGACGTGCGCTTTCCCGTCGCCGACGCCGTCGCCCGCGCCGTTGTCGCCCGAGGCCACGCAGACGGTGACGCCGAGTGAGACAGCATCTGCGAATGCCTGGTCGAGTGCCTGTCGGGCCTGGGCGGTCCAGCTGCTCTCGGGGCCTCCCCAGCTGATGGAGATCACCGAGGGCGCGTTCTGCGTGTCGTGGACAGCGGTCGTGACCGCGTCGATGAACCCCTGGTCGGTGTTCGGCGCGAAGTAGACGGCGATCCGGGCATCAGGCGCGATCGCGCCGATCACCTCGATGTCGAGGCCCACCTCACCGTCGGCGCTGCCCGGATCCCCTGAAGGCTCGTTGCTGCCACCGTCGACTCCGATCGGCACGACCGTCGGCACGTCCCGTCCGAGAGCGGCGAAGAACGTCGCGAGGTCCGCCTGCTGATAGCCCCCGCCGAGCTCGATCACGCCGACGCACTCGCCGGCACCGGTGAGCTCGCTCGGGAAATCGTAGAGACGTGCGACCTCGACCGGAGTGAACGCTCCGGTGACCGCAGCGGGATCGGCGATCCGGTACTGGGCGCGGGCCTGCGGACGGTCGTCGAGGCCGAAGACGCCTTCGACGATCGGCTCGAGCTCTGCAGGCAGCATGATCGACCCGGTCCGGCCGCGAAACCGGCCGCCCGCGTGCTCGTACTCGCTCAGTTCCACGGCGAAACAGGCGGAGAGCTCCCCCACCCGCCCCTGTACGAGCACGCTTCGCCGCTCGGGGCTCGACTCGAGCACGGTGAGGCCGTGCGAGCGGGCGAACGCCTCGACGCGGGCAAGATCGTTCTCGTGCGCGCCGAGTTCCCCGGCGAACCGGGCGCGGGACAGATGCTCCCGTTCGGCGACGCTCCGCGACCCGAGCCCCAGAGAGTCGATCGCGGGCGCGTCCGGCCGGCGGCGGACGAGAACGGTCACCGTCGCCTGCTGGTCCGGATCGGCAGGCCCGATCCGGGTCGAGCCCGGGAGCTCGGCGCGATCGCTGCCGGCGAGCGAAACGCGATCGAGAGAGCGATCAGCCACGCAACCATCGTAGGGCCGGGATCGACGAGGCGCACGCATCGAGAGCCGTCATTCCGAGGACCGCGTAACGTTAGAGGGCGGCAGCGGCTACCAACGGGACGGGGGATGGCGATGGCACTCGATGCCGCCTTTGAGAAGCTGGCAGTGCCCAGCAAGCGCTTGTTCGCAGATCCACGGCCTGCGCCGGACGAGACGTCGTTCCAGGTCGACAACACGAGCGCCGCCTACTACGAAAGCCCCTACTACAAGCTGCACAAGGACGACCTTCAGCCCCTGCCGCCCCCGCGTGTGCCGGCGCCGCGTCTCGACCTCGCAGAGGTTCTCGGCAACGAGTTCCTCGCCCCGGTCATCGCCCAGAAGAAGCTCGTCTTCCACGCCGTCGGAGATACGGGAGCGGCGAAGGTGACGAGTCATCAGACCGCGGCCGAAGCGATCGCGCTCGAAGCGAGCGTCGCCGACGCGATGGCCCGGGACATCCAGGCCGGCGGACCGACCGGCCCGGCGTTCTTCTTCCACCTCGGGGACGTCGTCTACAACTTCGGCGAGGGGCAGTACTACTACGACCAGTTCTACGAGCCTTTCCGGGCCTATGACCGGCCGATCTTCGCGATTCCCGGAAATCACGACGGCGTCGTCTTCGGCCCTGACACCGAGGTGCCGCAAATCCCGACGCTCACTGCGTTCCTCCGCAACTTCTGTGCCGAGAAGCCGGGCGCCTCACCCGATGCCGGTGCGATGGTCCGCTCGACGATGGACCAGCCGGGCGTCTACTTCACGCTCGACGCCCCGTTCGTCTCGATCGTCGGCCTCTACACGAACGTGCTCGAAGGGCCCGGCGTCATCTCCTCGCAAGGCGGCAAGTACCCGATCCTGGACGGCGACGTCCAGCTCGAGTTCCTGAAGGCAGAGCTGCAGCGGCTCGCGCCGGCACGCAAGGCCGGCGAGCGCGCCGTGATCATCGCCTGCCACCACCCGCCCGTCTCCGTCGACGCGGAACATGGAGGTACAACCGGGCTCGCCGACGACATCGACACTGCTGCCCGCGCCGCCGGCTTCTGGCCCGACGCCGTGCTCTCCGGGCACGCCCACCTCTATCAGCGCTACACCCGCAGAGTCGACGGACGCGAGATCCCCTACGTCGTCTCGGGAAGCGGCGGCTTCGCCGCCACCCCACCCGTCGACGGGCTACCGAAAGCGCCGATCACGGTCGGCGAGTACACCCTCGTCAACCCCCCGATCGTCGAGTTCGGCTACCTCACCCTCACTGTCGAGCTGACGGCCACGACAAGCCACCTCACGATCGACTTCAACGACCGTACCGACACCGCCAGACACGACACGGTGAAGCTCGATCTGGCAACAGGGACGATTCGAAGCTGAAGCCGCTCCAACCCGTCTGATCGGCAACCGCCGGTTGGCGATCCGTTGGTATCGTGCGAAGCGGGATTGATCATCGCGAAGCAGGATCTCGAGTACGAGTACCGACGCCCACGTGACCGCGGCCTGCGCGCGTCCGATCGCGACCGGGAAGCGGTCTCCACGATCCTCGGGCGCGAGCATGTCGTCGGCCGGCTCACGCCGGACGAGTTTCAGGAGCGGCTCGACCGCTGCCTGCAAGCGAAGACCTACGCCGAGCTCGACACCCTCGTCGCCGACCTCCCGCACGACGAGCCCGCGAGCCCTCGTCACCGTTCATTTCGGCCGGCACCGTTCATGCTCCTGCCTGTCGCACTGATCGCCGCCCTCGCGGTCAGCGGCGGCCGGATCGGCTGGCTCGTCGTCCCGGTCTTGTTCTTCGTCGTCCGGCCACTCGTCTGGCACTCACGAGGGCGTCGAGCCGTGTGGGGGCCGCCGCCGCTCCCGCCGAGCTCGAACCGGGCGCCACCGTTCTCCTAGGCAGGACGGTCTCAGCCCGGCGAGTCGTCACCGGCCGCACGCGCCGCTGGGTGCGAGGCGGCACGGGTGAAGCTCAGCTCCTCCGCCACCGCGACGAAGGCGCGCAGAAGCCGCGTCTCGAGATCCACCATCGCGAGCCCGCAATCTACAAGCAGATCCGCTCAATTGCGGGCCCGTCGATGGGTACGACAGGCACCGTTCGGTTCACGAGCCACGCCAGGTCGAGAATCCAGTCCGTCCGACGCTCCGTAGGTCCGGGTGGAGATGGAGTTCGCCGTCGATGGCTCGCGTGTAGTACCGGCCCGGAAAGATCGAGGCTCGGCCAGATTGCCCTGGCAGGGAATGAGCGACGGCGAGCTCGTCGTCGCGATCGCCGAAAAGAGCCATGAGGCGTTCGAGGAGCTCCACGAGCGTTATCACCGGGCGCTGCTGGGACTGGCGATCACCCGTCTCCGCGACCGTGGGCGGGCCGAAGACGCCGTCCAGGACATGTTCGCCTCGATCTGGCGCTCCGCGGCCACCTACCGGCCCGAACGTGGCCCCGGCACGTCGTGGGTGTATGCGATCGCGCGAAACGCGATCATCAGCCGCTGGCGAAAACGCCCCGAGCCGGCGGCCGAGCCAATCGACGAGCGTTCTCTCGAACCGGGCCCGGCCGAGCGCGCCGAGCAGTCCTGGCGCTCGTTCTGCGTTCATCGCGCCCTCGCGACTCTCCCCGAAGAGCACCGGCAACTGGTCGAGCTCGCCTACTGGGGAGAGCTCTCGCAAAGCGAGATCGCCGAGCGGGTCGAGCTTCCGCTCGGAACCGTGAAAACGCGTACGCGGGCTGCATTGAAGCGGCTCGCCGAGGCACTCAGAGAGGACATGCAGTGACCCCCGACTTCGACGAGATCGTCGGTGACGAGGGCTCTCCCGAGGAACGCGAGGAGTTGCGGCGAGTGCATGAGCTCCTCGTCGCCGCGACGCCGCCGCCGTCACTCGACCGGCCGCCCCACCGGGCGTTCCGCGGGCGCTTCTCGATCCCGAGGTCGTGGGCACTCGGCGCCGTCGGCCTGGCCGGGGCCGCTTCGATCGCGATCGGGCTCGCTGTCGGCTCCACGATTGGGTCGGGGGGCTTCCACACCGGGTTCACGCGGCCGATGCACGGCGTCGGATCGACAAGGACGGCGAGTGCCCTGATCAAGGTCGGTAACGAAGACGGCAACGGCAACCGGCCGCTCCTGATGAGCGTCCGGGCGCTGCCAACGCTTCCCAGGGGCACCTGGTACAGGCTCTACCTGACCAAGAAAGGCAAGCCGGTCGTGCTCTGCGGGCTCTTCCAGACCGGCCGGTCCGGGAACGCGCATGTCCACATGAACGCTCCGGGAGACCTCGAGGAATATGACGGCTGGATCGTGTCCGCCGTCTCGCCAGGGGGCGCGCCCCGCGTGCTCCTCTCGACCTGATCCTCCTCCCGCCAACGAGCGCTCTTCGCGCTCGACAGCCTCGGGCGACCTGCAGCTCGAGCTCCGGCACGGCTCTGGCACGGCACCCGCAACACTCACGTCGGCGGACCGAAGCGCGCGGCTGGGAGACATCGCTTATTTGACGGATTAGTGTTTCTCATGTATTTGTTCACTACCCCGGTCGGGAAGGTCGGGGTGCCGTGGTTTGCCATTCCATTCCAAAAGGGAGAGATCGCCGATGAGTGCAGAGTTCGAGAAGACCGCCAAGACTTTCGACCGTGCGACGCTGCTGCGGCGCGGCGCCGCCGTGGGCGGGACGCTTGCCCTCGGGGGCTTTCTGCCGTCGCTCGCGAGTGCGCGGCGTGCAAGCACGACGCTGAACCTGGTGGCGTACTCGACGCCGAAGCCCGTGATGGCGGCGCTGATCACGGCTTTCCAGAACACCCCGCAGGGCCAGGGCGTCTCGTTCACGCAGTCCTACGGGCCCTCGACGAGTCAGGCACAGGCCGTTGCGGCCGGGTTGCCGTGCGACATCATCTTCCCCTCGTGGCCCGGCGACGTGCAGATCCTCGTCGACGCCGGCCTCGTGAACAAGAACTGGAGCGAGCAGTCGTACAAGGGGATTGTCGCGAACACGGTCGTCGCCTTTGCCGTGCGGCACTACAACCCCAAGCACATCAAGGGCTGGAACGACCTGATCAAGCCCGGCGTGCAGGTGATCACCCCCGACCCGTTCAGCTCGGGCTCCGCGAAATGGAACATCCTCGCCGCCTACTCGGCCCAGAGGCACCTCGGCAAGACCGACGCTCAGGCGCGGGCCTACGTCGAGAAGCTGTTCAAGAACGTCGTCGCCCAGCCGACCTCGGGCTCGGCCGGGACGGCAGCATTCCTCTCGGGCGAGGGTGACACGTTCATCACCTACGAGAGCGAGGCGATCGCCGCCACGCTCAAGGGGACGCAGGTCGAGTATGTGATCCCGCGCCAGACGCTCCTGATCCAGCTCCCGATCGCCGTGATGCAGAACAGCTCGAACAAGGATGTCGCGAACCAGTTCATCCAGTTCCTCAAGTCGACGCCCTCGCAGGTCGTGTTCGGGCAGAACGGGTTCAGGCCCGTGAATCCGGCGGCGGCGAAGCAATTCAAGAACTTCCCGGTGCGGCCGGGCCAGATCACGCTGAACGACAAGACGCTCGGCGGATACGCGGCGGCGCAATCGCGGTGGTTCGCACAGCCCAAGGGCCTGATGTACGGGATCGAGGCCGCAGTCGGAGGACCGTCGAACTGACGAGCTACGCCGAGCCTCGCCCAAGGGAGAGGAACCGCATAATCCAGTTCGTCTCGAGCGAGAAGGTCGGAACGGCCTTCTCGCTCGGGTATGCCTCGACGTTCCTGCTCGTCATCGTCGCGCTCCCGATCGCGGCGCTCCTCTGGCAGTCGAAAGAGGGAGGCTGGCCGGAGTTCTGGGACACCGTCTCGGCGCCCGAGGCGGTTGCCGCCCTGAAGCTCACGCTGACCGTCGCCGCGCTCGCGGCGCTCACGAACGCGGTGCTCGGGACGGTGACGGCCTGGGTGCTCGTGCGGGACAACTTCCGTGGGAAGGGCGTGCTGAACGCGCTGATCGACCTTCCGTTCGCCCTGCCGACGATCGTCGCGGGCCTGCTGCTCCTGACGTTCTACGGCCCGCGCTCTCCGGTCGGCGTCCACCTCGCCTTCACGCGTTACGCGCTCTATATCGCCCTGCTCTTCGTCACCCTGCCGTTCGTGATCCGGACGGTGCAGCCGGTATTGCTCGAGCTCGATCACGAGATGGAGGAGGCTGCTCGCTCGCTCGGGGCGAACCAGTTCACGGTCTTCAGGCGGATCGTGCTACCGAACATCTTCCCGGGGATCCTCTCCGGAGTGACGATGGCGTTCGCGAGAGCCGTCGGCGAGATCGGCGCGGTCGTGATCATCACCGGGAACATCCCGTACAGGACCGAGGTCTCGTCGGTCTTCATCTTCAACCAAATCGCAAGCCAGAACGCGACAGGCGCGGCAGCCGTCGCCGTCGTCCTGCTGACGATCTCCTTCGTCGTGCTGCTCCTTGTCGGCGGCATCCGCTGGTACGCCACGAGGCACGAACGTGTCTAGGTACTTCCTCCGCGCGATCGTGATCGTCTACCTGGGAGCGATCCTCGTCGCACCGCTCGTCTACGTCTACTACGAGACCTTCGCACACGACGCTTCCGCCGCCCTGCACGCGCTCACGGATCCGAACACGATTCACGCGTTCAAGATCACGCTGATCGCCACCGCGATCGCCGTTCCCCTGAACACGGTCTTCGGGATCATCTGCGGGCTCGCAATCGTGCGGCGCCGGTTCCGCGGGAAGGGCCTGCTGAATGCCTTCGTCGACCTGCCCCTCGCCCTCTCCCCGGTCGTCGTCGGATTCTCGCTCTACCTCCTCTACGGCCGAAACGGGTGGTTCGGCCACTACCTCTTCGGCCACGGAATCCAGGTGCTCTTCGCCCTACCGTCGATCGTGCTCGCGACGACGTTCGTCTCGGTGCCGTTCGTCGCGCGCGAGGTCATCCCCACCCTGCGCGAGGTCGGAGACGAGCAGGAGAAGGCCGCATACACGCTCGGCGCCTCGAACTGGCAGACGTTCTGGCGGGTCACGCTGCCGACGATCCGCTGGGCCGTCATCTACGGAGTCGTGCTCACGACCGCCCGCTGCCTCGGCGAGTACGGTGCGGTCGCAGTCGTCTCGGGCAGCATCCAGGGCAAGACCGAGACAGCGACCTTGCGCGTGCAGGAGGAGTATGAGAACCTGAATCTCCCCGGGGCCTACGGGATCTCGCTCGCGCTCGCCGCGATCGCGGTGCTGGTCCTCATACTGATGACGACGCTACGACCGAAGGAAGGAACCTCCTGATGTCGATCTCCGCCCGCGGCATCTCCAAGAAATTCGGTGACTTCGTTGCGCTCGACGATGTTTCCGTCGAGGTGGCGTCCGGCTCGCTGACGGCGCTGCTCGGGCCGAGCGGCAGCGGGAAATCGACGCTGCTGCGCGTGATCGCCGGGCTCGAGCAGCCCGACAAGGGCAGCGTCTTCATCGAGGGCAGGAACGTCACGGGGCAGGCGCCGCAGGAGCGTGGAATCGGCTTCGTCTTCCAGCACTACGCGGCGTTCAAGCACATGACCGTCCGCGACAACATCGGCTTCGGGCTCTCGATCCGGCGACGGCCCAAGGGCGAGATCCGCGAGCGGGTGGCGCAGCTGCTCGAGCTCGTCCAGCTCGAGGGGCTCGCAGACCGCTATCCCGCGCAGCTCTCGGGCGGTCAGCGGCAGCGGATGGGCCTTGCGCGCGCGTTGGCGGTCGACCCCTCGGTGCTGCTTCTCGATGAGCCGTTCGGCGCCCTCGACGCGCGAGTTCGCACCGAGCTCCGCGATTGGCTCCGTCGCCTTCACGACGAGACACATACGACGACAGTGATCGTCACCCACGACCAGGAAGAGGCGATGGAGATCGCCGACGAGGTCGTCGTGATGAACCGCGGCGTGATCGAGCAGACCGGTGGCCCCCGGGATCTCTACGAGCACCCGGCCAACGAGTTCGTGATGTCTTTCGTGGGGCAGGTCAACCGGCTCGACGACGCGTTCGTCCGCCCCCACGACCTCGAGCTCACACTCGAGCCGAACAACGGGACGGCCCGCGAAGCACTCATCGAGCGCGTGCTCTATCTCGGGTTCGAAGTCCGCGTCGAGCTCGTGCGCGACGACGGCGAGCGGATGAGCGTGCAGCTCAGCCGTGACGAGGCAGAGCGCCTCGAGCTAGAGAGCGGACAGATCGTGTTCGTGAGCCCGACCAGACAGATGACGTTCTAGCCGTCGCTCGGCTCCCGCTTCGTCCCGAACCAGAACTCGACTCAGACGACGTGCTTGAGACGCAGGTCCCGACGCGAGGTAAGGACGATGTCGCTCTGCCCGCTCCGTGGGTCGACGACCTCGACCTGATAGCAGTCGTCCTGCTCTCGAGCCGAGACGACCATTCCGATCACCACCGTCGCCGGCCCATGCCGCTCGGGCCGGCTGACCTCGACGACGGCGAGCTCCGGAATCCGGACGTTTCCTTCCCCCATACGATCCACCTCACTTCCCGATGAAGCCGACCCGGCGCACCGTACCGACTTCGGCGGGCGCCACACGGATCGTGCCGCGTTTCCACGCCGCGTCTGCGGGCCAGGCTCAGCTCGGCGTCGCCGTCCTCCACCTGTCGTGAGCGCCGGCCGGGCCCGTGCGGGGCGACTCCGTCGCATCGATCGTGAGCGTCGGGACCTTGACGTGGAAGTGGACGTGCGAGTTCACGCTTCCGAGGATCTCGGAGGCGATGCGGCCATGGCCGCGTGAGCCGAGCACCACGAGGTCGTACCCACCCGACTCGATCTCTGTCACGACCTCCTCGCCGACATGGCCGGATCGGAGAACCGTGTGGACGACGAGGCCGTCCGGCGCGGCAGCCTCGGCCTCCTGGAGCTTCGCGCCCGCCCAGTCCTCGAGCTCCGCACGAAGCCCGTCGATGCTCACCGGGGCCAGCTCTGCGAGCGGCGCGACGGTGGGGGCGACGGTCAGCACCGTGATCTCTGCATGTTCGGCCTGCGCGAGCTCGTATGCCCGCTCGAGCGCTGCCCGGCTCGTCGGCGAGCCGTCATAGGCGACCAGGATCTTCTCGAACATCTTCCTCGACCTCCTTCGGCCTGTCGTTTCCGTTTTCCTTGGAGTGTCGAACGACCGGGGCTCACTCGCTATTTCGGCGCGCGCGGGCCCCGTTCGCGACTTCCTTGACAGGTTCGCAAAGATTGAACGAGGCGCGTCCTTCGCCGCCGTGAGCCTGACCCGCCGGCAGGCTCCCGGCTCGCCCACCACTCCCTGTCAAGGAGGAACGGCCCTGTCAGCACCCCCGAGCCCACTGCTTTCCCCGTCGCAACTCGCTGCCCTCGCCGAGATCGGAGAGGAGCGCTCGGCGCCCGCCGGTGCCCAGCTCTACCGGGTCGGCGATCGGACATATCCGTTCATCGCGATCCTCGAAGGAGAGGTCGCGATCGTCGACGCGGCCGGAAACGAGATCGCCAGGCATGGGCCCTCGGGCTTCCTCGGGGAGCTGAACCTCCTTTCGGGGCAGACGGTCTTCGTCAACGCGCTCGTGACGAAACCGGTTCGCTACATAGCGGTCGAGCGCGTCGCGCTGCGATCGCTCCTGAACGAGGACGGCCCGCTCAGCGACCTGCTCCTCTCCACGTTCATCACCCGGCGCGAGGCGCTGCAGAGCGTGGAAGGGATCGGCATCGAGATCGTCGGCCCCCGCGGGTCCGAGCCGACGATGCGGCTGCTCGATTTCGCGCGAGCGAACCGCCTGCCCTACACCTGGCAGGACGAGGCCCCGCAGGGTGGCGGCGCGCTGCCGCTCGTGCGGATGCCCGGCGGCGGCGAGCTCCGCGGCCCGAGCGCGGGCCAGGTGATGCGTGCGCTCGGAATCGGGCTCGAGCTCGCCGCCCGCGAGGAGGTCGACCTCCTGATCGTGGGCGCGGGCCCGGCGGGCCTCGCCGCCGCGGTCTACGGCGCCTCCGAAGGGCTCGACACGCTCGTCGTCGAGAGCACGGCGCTCGGAGGCCAGGCCGGGTCGTCCCGGCGGATCGAGAACTACCTCGGCTTCCCCGCGGGCATCAGCGGCTCGGAGCTGACGAGCCGTGCCGTGACGCAGGCGCGCAAGTTCCACGCACGGACCGCGACCCCGTATCGCGCGCTCTCCCTCGAGCCGGGGAACCTGCGTCATCTCGTCCGCCTCGAGGAGGACCGCGAGATCGCGGCACGGGCCGTGCTCCTCGCGACGGGCGCGCAGTACCGGCGGCTCCCCGTCGACCGCCTCGCCGAGTTCGAGGGCGTGACGGTCTTCTACGCGGCCGGGGCTCCCGAGGCCCAGCTCTGCGCCGGCTCACGGGTCGCGGTCGTGGGCGGCGGCAACTCCGCCGCACAGGCCGCCGTGTGGCTCGCTCGCGGCGGTGCGCTCGTCACTCTGCTCCACCGTCGCGCCGACCTCCGGGAGACGATGTCCGACTACCTGATCCACGAGCTCGAGCGCTACGGCGTCGCCGTCCGCGACCGCAGCCAGATCGCCGGGCTCCACGGCGAGAACGGGCAACTCGAAGCCGTGACGCTGACCGACGGCGAGCGCCTTTCCTTCTCGTTCATGTTCCTGTTCCTCGGCGCGATGCCCTGCACCGAGTGGCTCGACGACGCGGTCGCCCGCGACCATGACGGCTTCATCCTCACGGGCGCCGCAGCGGGCACGGAGAACCTGCTCGAGACCGACGTCCCCGGCGTGTTCGCCTCGGGCGACGTCCGCTCGGGGTCGACCAAGCGCTGCGCCACGGCCGTGGGTGAAGGTGCGATGGCCGTCCAGTTCGTCCATGCGCACCTTGCCCGAGCCTCTGCCGTCGGGGAGGTGAGGTGACAGACAGCCCGCGGACCAACCCTTTGGACGGCCGGACCCGCGCACTGGCCGACGGGAGCCGGATCCCGCTGCTCGGGCTCGGCGTCTGGCAGATCCCGAACGGGCCGCGAATGCGTGAACGCCGTTCGCTGGGCGCTCGAGCCCGGGTACCGGCACATCGATACGGCTCAGGCCTATGGGAACGAGCAGAGCGTGGGACAGGGGCTTCGCGAAAGCGGCCTGGCGCGCGACGAGGTCTTCGTCACGACCAAGTTCCATCCGGGGTCGGATGACCCGGTCGCGGCGGCCGAAGAGAGCCTCGAACGCCTCGGCCTCGAACAGGTCGACCTCTACCTCGTCCACTGGCCCGAGGGCGGGCCCACCTGGGCGTGGCCGGGGATGGAGCGATCGCAGGAGCTCGGCTACGCGCGCTCGATCGGTGTCTCGAACTTCGACGGCCGCGAGCTCGAGCAGCTGCTTACGACGGCCACGGTTCGCGCCGGCCGTCAACCAGGTGCAGTTCAGCCCGTACGAGTTCCGGAAGGCCCTCCTCGACGAGTGTGAGCAGCGCGGGATCGTGCTCGAGGCGTACAGCCCGCTCGGCCACGGCCGCCATCTCGGCAGCGAGGTCGCCACGACGATTGCACGACGCCTCGGCCGAACGCCGGCCCAGGTGCTCCTCCGCTGGTGCATCGAGCGGCAGCTCCCGGTGATCCCGAAGTCCAGCCGGCGCGAGCGGATCGCCGAGAACGCTCGCCTCTTCGATTTCGCGCTCACCGAGGACGACATGGCGGAGCTCGACGGGCTCGACCGCTCGGGCGACACCGGCCGAGCACTCGAACACAAGTGGTGGCGCTAGCCGGAGCGATCAGCCGGCGAGGCGAGGAGCATCCGTCGTCGTCTCGCCGCGGCTCAGCCGGCGCTCTGAGCGAGAGCCTCCTCGATCGTCGCGACCCTGTTGAGGCTCGGCAGGACGCCCGAGATCTCGAGGGCGCGCTCGACGATCGGTGTGCTCGCGAGCACGAGCGTGAACTCGACACCGCCGTCGCGGGCGCGGTTTCGCGTCCGCACGAGTACATTGAGGATCGCGGAATCGATGAACTCGGCGGCCGAGAGATCGACGACGAGATGCGAGCAGCTCCGAAGCGAATCGTCGAGCGTCTTCTGCAGTAGGGGCGCGCTGGCGAGATCGTGTTCCCCTCCGAGCACGACGTGAGCGGTGCCCGGGCGCGGGCGCAGGATCTCGCACGTGGGGTCCAGCGGGGGAGTGGCGGTGCTCATCGACTGATATCCTTTCCGAGTCGCGGTTACATTGACACGACTAACTTCCTACGAAAACAAACATACGTCAGAAATGTCCGGTATGTCAAGCGAGAGCGATGGGAAGACCTGGCGGTTCCTCTCGAACCACACTCAGGTCCTCCTTTGCCTCGCGCGGGATCCGAACTCCCGCTTCCGTGACCTCGCGGAGCGGGTCGGGATCACGGAACGGGCCGCGCAGCGGATCGTCGCCGACCTGATCGCGTCGGGCTACGTCGAGAGCGAGAAGGTCGGTCGGCGCAATCGCTACGTTGTCAACCGAGGGATCGAGATGCGGCATCCGGCACAGAGCGGCCATGAGATCGGTGAGCTCCTCGAGTTTCTCCAGACCGCCGACGAGGCCGATCGCGGCGGCTGAGACCCGCGCGGCTCGCGCAGCGCGCCGGCCGGGAAACCGCGGGAGCAGGAGGCGATCCCGGTAAGCGCCGTGGCTGAGGATCCGGCGTTGCTGCCAGACTCGCGCGGTGGTCAGCCTACTCCTGATCGGGTCGGCGGTTACGACCGCGATCCTGCTCGCCCTTGCGACGCGGCTCTCGAGCCTTGTCTCCACGCTGCTTGTGACCTACCTCGCGTTCACCGCGAATCTTGGCCTGGTCACGATCGCGCTCTCGCCTTTTCAGGCGGTCACGCGCGCCGGGCTCGGGGCAGCGGAGGCGGTTCTCCTCGTCTCGGCAGCCGCCGTCTGGTGGGTGCGCGGCAGGCCGGCGCCGCCGCTCGGGCTCGCGCGCACGGCGGCCCGCGAGGTCGTCACCGACCTCCCGACGGCGGCGTTCCTCGCCTTCGTGCTCGTGCTGCTCGGCTACGAGCTCCTGCTCGGCCTGACCGTTCCGCAGAACAACACCGACGCACTCGCCTATCACCTGGCGAGGGCGGCGGCGTGGGCCCAGCACGGCGGCGTGTACTGGATCCCGGATGCGCCGACGATCAGGATGGATGCGTTCCAGCCGTTCGCCGAGCAGCAGCTCCTCTTCCTGCTCGTCGCCGTCCGCGGTGGGCGCCTGGTCGCGCTTCCGCAGTATCTCGCGGAGCTCGCGGCCCTCACGGCGGTCTACGGATCGGCGCGACGAATCGGCTTCTCGGTACGCCCGGCAGCCGGCGCGGCCTTCCTCCTCGCGACGTTCTCCCTGTTCGCGCTCCAGGCGACCACGGCCCAGAACGACATCGTGGCGGCCTCGTTCCCGGCCGTCGCGGCCTGCCTTCTACTGGGGCCGGGACGGATCGAGCCGCTGCTCGGAGGCATTTCGGCCGGCATGGGCCTCGGCGTGAAGCTCACCACGGCGCTCGTGCTGCCGGTCCTCGTCTGGCTCGCGGTACGGCAGGGCCGGCGGCCGCTCACGGCCGCGCTTGCCGGCGGGGTGATCGGGTTCGTCGTGCTCGGGATGTGGGGCTACGTCCTGAACGTGGCCGAGACCGGTCATGTGCTCGGTACGGGAACCGGGGCACTGGAGGACAGGGCGTCGCCGTCGTACCCCGGGAGCGTCCAGAACGGCCTCTACCTGTTGTACGGGCTGATGGACCTCTCCGTCCTCTCGAACGACCTGATCGACTGGCTGGCGGTCGCCGGGCTCCTCGCCGGCGCCGGGGTCGCTGTGTGGGCGCTTCGCTCGGAACGGATGCGGCGCGCGGCGCGCGACGGGGCTCTCGTGGCACTCCCGTTCTTCGCCCCGCTCCTCGTCCTTGCCGGCGCGGCGCTGATCGCCGACGCGACGGGCCGGCTCGGCTTCCCGCTGCGCGGCCCGAACGGGGCGCTCGTCCCGCTCGATGCGAGCCTCGGCCACACCTACACGCGCGTCTCCAGCAGCGACTACTCGGCGTTCGGGCCGATCGCGATCGTCGCTCTCATCGCCGCGTGCCTGATCGCCGTGGCCGCCTACATCCGACACCGTGCCGACGCGAGGCACCTCGTGCTTGCGTGCGCGCTGCCGTGCTTCCTCGTGCTGATGTCCGCCTCGACGATCTGGACCCCGTACCTCGTCCGGTTCTTCACCGTCCCGGCCGTGCTCGCGGCACCACTTCTCGCCTGGCTCTTCCCGCGGCGCGCGATGATCGCCGCGTTCGCCGCGGTCGCGGGCCTGACGGTGGCGCTGACCGTGGCCCGCGACCCGGCAAAGCCGCTCTCGAGCCCGTACGGTTACGGCCGGCCCTGGAACCTCTCGCAGGAGCTCGCACTCACGACCAACTCACGGGCCGACGACGCCAAGGCGGTCGCCGGGCTCGACCGCACGCTTCCTTCCCGCGTCTGCTTGGGATCGATCGTCCAGGAGTCCGATCCGACCTACCTCCTCTACGGCTCGCACTTCCAGCGTCATGTCGTCTACCTTCCGCATGGAAACCCGGTGACCCCGGCGATCGAGAAGGGACTGACCGACGTGGTCGTGAGCACGGGCCTTCCCGACAGCGCAAACCAGCTCGTGCTGGACGGCTGGAAGGTCCGGCCGATCGGTGGAGTGTGGCTTCTCGGCACGCGAAAGGCGCCTCCCGGCACGGAGTGCAAGCCGTGAACGGCGTCCGCATCGCCGCCGTCTGCGAAATCGAGGGCTCCTCGGCCGAGCCCTCGCTCGGAGGCTGCTCGCTGCGGAGAGCGTAGGGCTCAGTCGCTGACTGCGGCGTCCTCGGCGTCGCGCGCCCCGATTGCGACCAGGTCCGCAGGATGGATCCAGGCATCCGCGAGGTGGAACCCGCCTGCCTTCCGGATCGAGTCGCGGAGCGGAATCGCCCAGCGGTGCTCGATCAGCGCGATCGCCGCCGCCGTCCCGGCCGGGATCGCATCGTCCACATACCAGCTGTCGCTCATCTCATCCCCGTTCGCGATCGCCTCGGCGCCGAAGCGGGCTCCCGCCTCCATCGTCTCCTGGTCGCCGCCGAACCCGAGCCCGATCAGCGCCCCGATCGTGGCGCCGAGCTCCTCGAGCTCCGTGGGCGACAGATCGGTGTGCTTGAACTTCTCGATGTTCCCGTCGTCGTCCTTGCGGACGACCACGAGGTCGACCAGGCGCACGAGCTCATCGTCCCGCAGCCGCCGAAGCTCCGCGAGGACGTCGCCCTTGAAGTCCGGATGGTCGAAGCCGATCACCAGGATCTGAACGGGCCCGATCGCCATTCTCTACCCGGCGAGCACCTTTGCCTTTGCGGACGCGAACTCCTCGGGAGAGAGCACGCCCTGGTCGCGCAGCTGTGCGAGCTGCTGGATCTGCGTGACCATGTCGTTGGCCGGAGCCGCGGGGGCCGGCGGGGGCGCGGCCACCGGGGCCGGCGCCGCCTGATACTGCTGGGCTTCGAGAGCCGCGAGCCGCGCCTCCTGATCGGATTCCTGCTGCTCCGCATACGCGCGATTCTCGCCCGCCCTGTGGCCGGCATATGCGGCCCCGCCGATCATGGCCGCTCCCAGCAACGGCCGCCTACGCCGAAACATCTGATCTCCTCTCGTTCTCGTTCATCACGGGAATCATGTACGAAAGTCGCCGACCGGGCGCAAACCCGCTCGGATCTCTGTCCTTTTCACATTGGTGATTCTGGCTGAAGACGGCCCGAGGCCGCGGTGCCTCCCGATCCCGCGGTGAGCTTGCCCCCTCCGCGTTGCGTCGGGGTCGGGCGAGTGCGGGCGAGATGCTCGCGAAAGCGACTAGGATCACGCGCGTGATGCCTAGCGGGATGTCGGGGAGCTCGACGGGCGAGGATCGCGAATGACGGCGGGACCCATGACTGACGAGCCGGCACAGGGCAGGCCGAGCGGGAGACGGAGATGACGACGAGCGAGGCCGCTGCTGTAACCGGACAGGGCGCGAGCGAGAACCAGGCGGTGGCCTGGTACGCCTTGGCCCCGGACGAGGCGACCGGGCGGCTCGGCGTCGACCCTGCGCAGGGGCTGTCTGCGGCCGAGGCAGCGTCGAGGCTTTCGACCTACGGGCCGAACAAGTTCGCCGAGGTGAAGGTCGAGCCGCGCTGGCGCGCCTTCGTCCGGCAGTACCGCGACCCGATGCAGATCGTCCTGCTGGTCGCCGGGATCGGCAGCCTCTATCCGCTCAAGGAGCTCGGAACCGGCCTCGTGCTGCTGTTCCTCACCCTCTTCAACGCCGTGCTCGGCCTCCGCCAGGAAGGGAAAGCCGCGGAAGCGGTCGCGGCGCTCCAGAAGATGATGATCGTGAGGGCGCGCGTGCGACGCGGCGGCGAGCTCGTGCAACTCCCTGCCGGTGAGCTCGTACCGGGGGATGTCGTCGCGATCGAGGCCGGCGACGTCGTCCCGGCCGACGGCCGGCTCCTCTCGGCGGCGACGCTCGAGATCGCCGAATCGGCGTTGACCGGCGAGAGCCTGCCCGTGTCGAAGGGGATCGAATCGGTCGCATCGACCGACACCCCGCTCGGCGACCGTACCGACATGGTCTTCATGAACACGAACGTGACGCGCGGCACCGGCAGCTTCGTCGTCACGACGACCGGGATGTCGACCGAGGTCGGCCACATCTCCGACATGCTCCAGAGCGCGGAGGAGGTGGATACGCCGCTCACGGTCCAGCTGAAGAAGCTGACGAGCCAGATCCTCTTCATCGGCGGCGCCGCCGTCGCGATCTCGATCATCCTCAACCTCTCGCGCGGCGAGAGCTTCGACACCGTATTCACAGCGGCGATCGCGTTCGCGATCTCGGCGATCCCGACCGGCCTTCCCGCGGTCGTCACGACGATCCTCTCCTACGGGACGCAGATGCTCGCGAAGTCGAACGCGATCATGAAGCGGCTCCGCTCGACCGAGACCCTCGGCTCGACCTCGGCGATCAACTCCGACAAGACCGGGACGCTGACGCTCAACCAGATGACCGCAGTCGAGCTCACGATCCCAGGCCGGCGCTACACGATCTCGGGCGGCGGCTACCAGACCGAAGGGACGATCAAGCACGTGTTCGGGCCCCCGGAGGTCCCGCTCGAGGAATTCCTGCTGCCGATGGCGCTCTGCGCCGACGCGGTCGTGAAGGACGGCGAGCTCATCGGCGATCCGACAGAGGGCGCGCTCGTCGTGCTTGCAGAGAAGGGCGGCCTCGACGCGGTCGCGACGAGGCAGGCCTATCCGCGGGTCGCCGAGCTGCCGTTCGACGCGGAGTACAAGCTGATGGCGACGTTCCACCGAATGCAGGACGAGAGCGGCCGCGACGTCGTCCGCTGCCTCGTGAAGGGAGCGCCGGATCAGCTACTCGCGCGTGCGACGTCGAGGCCCGTCGCGGAGGACCTCTCGAGCGTGCCGATCGACGACGAGTTCAAGCGGCGCTACATGGAGGAGAACGAGCGTCTCGGGAGCCAGGGCCTGCGGGTGCTGGCGACGGGCCGGAAGGACTTCGATCCCGCCGCCTTCGACCCCTCGGCGGAGATGCTCCCGCTGCTCGACGGACTGACGATGCTGGCCCTCGTCGGGATCGTCGATCCACCTCGACCGACGGCCAAGGTCGCGATCGCAACCGCGCTCCAGGCCGGGATCCGCGTGCGGATGATCACCGGCGACCATGCCGTCACGGCGGCTGCGATCGCCAGAGAGCTCGGCATCCCCGGGCGCGCGATCGACGGCGCGGAGTTCAAGGCGATGTCCGACGCGGAGCTCGACGCCGCGATCGGCGAGATCGGGGTGATCGCGCGCGTCGCGCCGGAGGACAAGGTCCGCCTGGTCGAGACGCTGAAGCGGAACGGCGACATCGTCGCGATGACCGGTGACGGCGTGAACGACGCGCCCGCGCTGAAGAACGCCGACATCGGGATCGCGATGGGGATCACGGGCACGGAGGTCTCGAAGGAGGCCGCGACGATGATCCTGACCGACGACAACTTCGCGACGATCGTGAAGGCGGTCGAGCTCGGCCGCGGCCTGTACGACAACCTGACGAAGTACATCCGCTTCCAGATGGGCGTCCTCGTCGGGTTCATCGTCACCTTCCTCGGCGCGAGCATCTTCAACGTCGTCGGCGGCGTTCCATTCGTGCCGCTGCAGACGCTGTACGTGAACTTCACGACGCAGGTCCTGCAGGCGATCGGGCTCGGCTACGGCCGGCCCGCCGACGGGCTGATGCTGCGGAAGCCGCGACCAGCAAAGGAGCAGATCCTGCCGCGGCCGCTCTTGCTGTGGGTCGCCGTCGCCGGGCTCGTGATGGGCGGGACGACGCTCGGCGTGATCGCCTGGGCCGATCACGCCTACGACGCCGCCGTGGCCCGCACGATGGGGCTCACGACCTTCGCGATCGCAAACGTCCTGTTCTCGCTCGCGACCCGCGACGAGCAGCGCTCGGTGTTCTCGCTCGATGTGCTCGAGGACAAGATCTTCCTGTACTGCTCAGCGGGGTCGCTTGCGGCGATCCTGTTCGGCACGGAGCTCGGCTTCCTGCAGCGGATCCTTCACACCGTTCACCTAGATCTCCACCAATGGCTCGTCTGCGTCGTCGTCGGGCTCGCGATAGTCCCGGTGTCGGAGGGCAGGCGGCTGCTCCTCGCACGCCGGCGGGGAACCGACGAGATCGTCGAGGAGCCGGAGGTTTCGAGCGTCTGAAAGCGAAGAAGGAGCCGTGAACGCCCGGCGGCCGCTTCCGAACGCCGTTCGCGTTCACACGGTGAACGGGTTATTTTTCGAGGCCTTGCGGTCCGCGGGCTCGTAGGGTCTCGCCTCTGTCCGGCAAAACGTTCGATCGACTAGGAGGTTACGGTGGTAGCTGCTTACACATTCGGCGACGTGCTGTGGAGCATGTTCGTCTTCTTCCTCTGGGTGCTCTGGTTCTGGCTCCTCTTCACGGTCTTCGGCGATCTCTTCCGCCGCCACGACATCGGCGGCGGGGCCAAGGCCCTCTGGACGATCTTCGTGATCTTCCTGCCGTTCCTCGGCACCTTCATCTACCTCATCGCCGAGGGGAAAGGCATGGGCGAGCGGCAACTGCAGCGGGTGCAGGCTTCCCAGAGCCAGATGGACACCTACGTCCGGACGGTCGCTTCCACGGGCAACGCCGCGGATCAGATCGCCAAGGCGAAGGAGCTGCTCGACAACGGCACGCTCACCCAGGCCGAGTTCGACCAGGTCAAGGCAAAGGCGCTCGCCGGGTAGCAGCGGTGGCGCACCCGGCGTAGGACGTCCATCCTGAAGAGGAGCCGACCGTGCTGCCTGCATACGCGCTCGACCTGACGATGCTCGCCGGCGACGCCCGCGGGGGGTCGAGCGCTTGAACGCGAACGCCGCCTCCGCGCCGGGTGTCGATCGCGCTGCAGGGCTGGGTGTGGTCCTCGCGGCTTGCGTGTCGGCATTCGTCGTGAATGCGAACACCTCGGCGGTCACGATCCTGCTGCCGACGATGAGCGAGGACACGGGCACGCCGATCGCCCGCCTCCAGTGGGCGGTGACGGGCTACCTGCTCGTCGGCGCAGCGGTGATCGTGACCTCGGGCGCGCTCGGAGACGTGCTCGGGCGCCGGCGCGTGTTCCTCGCCGGGCTCGCGCTCTTCGTCGCGTCCTGCGTCTTCATCGCGCTGTCGAACGGCGGCGACGGGATCATCGTCGGCCGGCTGATCCAGGGGGCAGCGGGCTCGACGATCCTCGCCTGCGGGATGAGCCTCCTGTCGGTTGCCTCGTCGGGCGCCGAACAGATGCGGGCGATCACGAAATGGGGTGCGGCATCGGCTGCTGGGGCGGCCGCCGGCCCGCTGATCGGCGGGCTGCTCGTGGGCGCGACCGGGTGGCAGGGGCTGTTCTGGATCGACGCCGCGATCGCGGCGGCCTGTATCCCGCTCACGCTGGCGAAGGTCGAGGAGTCGAGCGACCCGAACAGGTCGAAGTCGATCGACTTCGCCGGCACGGTCCTGATCGCCGTCGTGCTCGTTCCGCTCGTGCTCGCGCTGAGCGAGGGCGGCGACTGGGGCTGGACCTCGGCCCTGACGCTCGGCTGCCTGGTGATCTCGGTGGCCGGCGTCGTGGGATTCGTGGTCGTCGAGAAGCGGGTCGCTGCGCCGCTCGTCGATCTCGCCCTCCTCCGGAACCAGATCCTCGTCGGCTCGACGCTCGCGATCCTGATCGTCGCCGGGACGATCAACGCCCTCATGTACGTGCTCAGCCTCTACTTCCAGGATCCGGCGGGCTTCGGGATGAGCGCGCTCGAGACCGGATTCGCGACGCTGCCGGCAGCGGCGGCGATGATCGTGATCACGCCCTTCATCACCCCGCTCGCGGTCAAGATCGGGACGCGGCTCGCGATCGTCGCCGGCTTCGGCGCCGCCGCGCTCGGGTTCGCGGTTCTCGCGTTTGTCCAGTCGTCGTGGACGTACGCGGCCTTCGTGGTGCCGCTCGTCGTGCTCTCGGCGGGCCTCGGCCTCGCGAACGGGCCTGCCTCCTCGGCGTCGACCGCGGCCGTCGCGGAGGATCAGGTCGGGCAGGCCTCGGGGATCTCGAACATGGCGCGCTACATCGGCGGGTCGCTGGCGGTCGCAGCGGTCGCGACCGTGTTCAACTCGGTCACCGTGAACCACGCCGAGGCCGGCGCGTCGCCTTCGGACGCACTCGCGGCGGGGCTCTCGAGAGCCTCGCTCCTGCTCGCGATCTGCTCCGCGCTCGGGATCGCGATCGCGCTGCTGATGGCGCGACACCACCAGAGGCGCCCGTCGGCGGTCGACCTCGCGGCAGCGGCAGCCGCCTCGTCTCATACGATTCCGACCCGCCCGGTGACCACATGACCAAGGAGGAGAAGTAGATGGCGACGCAGGCATCAGCACTCACCGGGCTCGAGCCTCGCTCGTTCTGGGGGCACTTCGAGGCGATCACGAAGATCGCGCGGCCCTCGCGACACGAGGAGCCGATGATCGAGCACGTTCGCGCCTGGGCCGTCGAGCACGGCTTCGAGCTGCACCAGGATGCGGGACGCAACCTCGTGATCCGCGTGCCCGCGACGGCCGGGCGCGAATCCGCGCCGGTGTTGATCCTGCAGGGACACCTCGACATGGTGTGCGAGCGGAACGCCGACAGCCCGAACGACCCTGCCGAGGGACGCATCGAGCTCGTCCGTGACGGCGAGTGGCTGACGGCGGACGGGACGACTCTCGGCGCCGACGACGGCGTCGCGATCGCGGCGATGATGGCGCTTGCCGAAGACGGATCGCTGCCCCACGGACCGCTCGAGCTGCTGATGACGGTGGCCGAGGAGGTCGGGCTCGAGGGCGCGAACGAGGTCGACGGCTCGTTCCTCACCGGAACGCTCTTCTTGAACCTCGACAGCGAGGAGGACGGCACCCTCACCGTCGGCTGCGCGGGCAGCACCGACAGCTGGATCCGGATCGACGCGCCGCGCGCGGCGCCCTCTCCGAACGCGGTCACACTGTCTGTCACCGCAAGCGGCGGCCTCGGCGGGCACTCGGGCGTACAGATCGCGCTCGGCCGTGCGAATGCGATCAAGATGCTCGGGCGGGTGCTCCGGGAGGCACATGCGGCCGAGCCGTTCCGCCTCGTCTCGCTCGACGGCGGCAAGAGCCGCAACGCGATCCCGCGTGACGCGGTCGCCGTCTGCTCCGTGCCGCGTGGGCACGAAGACGCGTTCCGCTCCGCGGTGGCCGAAGCGACCACCGTCATGCAGGACGCCTACTCGAAAACCGACCCTGGGATCGCGGTGACCGTCGCGACGGCGGCGGATGCGCCGGATGCCTGGACGGACGAGGCCACGACGACGCTGCTCGACGCGGTTGCGCTCGTGCCGACGGGCCCGCTCGCGATGAGCCCCGATTTCGCCGGGCTCGTCGAGACGAGTACCTCGCTCGGCGAGGCGGTCACGAAAGGCGGCGAGCTGACGCTGCATTCCCTCACACGCTCCTCGAACGATTCGGCGATGCCGGAGGTGATCGCAACGCTCGAGGCCGCGGCACGCCTCGCCGGCGGTGAGCTCGGGGTGAAGTCCAACTACAAGGGCTGGCGGCCCGACCTGGACTCGCACCTGCTCGCGGTCTCGCGCGCCGCCTCGGAGCGGCTGTTCGGCAAGCCGCCGGTGGTGACGGCGGTGCACGCGGGGCTCGAGTCGGCGGTGATCGACACGAAGGTCGATCGCCAGCCTCGACATGCTCGCGATCGGCCCGCAGATCGAGGGGCCGCACTCGCCCGACGAGCGGGTGAGCATCCCCACCGTCGAACGCTTCTGGCAGCTCCTCGTCGCCGTTGTCGACGACCTCTCGAAGGAGACCGGGTAGCGATGCGCGCCGCCCTCGCCTGGGTCGTCGTCATCGCCGCCGGCCTCGTCGTCGTGCTCGTCGTGACCGCGGCGATCGGGCGCCGCGACGAGAGAGGGCAGACGGTTGCCGCAGGCGACTACGCGCAGACTGTCTGCGGCGCCGTCGGCACCTGGCGCGGCGAGATGAAGTCGATCGTGCGGGAGATCCGGATCCCGCCCTCGATCGGGGATCTCAACGACGAAGAGCCGCAATCCGAGACGCCTCAGGGCAGGACGGGCCTGATCCGGTCGGGGCTGCAGGAGAGCGTGCGGGCAACGAAGACGCTCGTCGAGGGGATCGACGATGCCGGGACCCCGGGTACGCCGCAGGGAAGCACGGCGGCGAGCCAGGTCTCCGATTGGGCGGAGTCCTCACGGGACGCGCTCGAGAAGGCCGACGACTCGCTCGGCAGCAAGCCGGACACGCTGGAGGACGCCGTCACGCAGCTCACGGGCGCGGCCGTCGCGATCCGGGCCACGCTCGCAGACGGCAAGCAGACGCTCGTCGACGTGGCGCGCCTCGATCCGCAGCTCGCGGCCGCCTTCAAGGACTCGAGCACGTGTCAAGAGCTACGGGACGAGGAGACCACATCATGAGCACCGCGGACTGGATCAAGATCGCGGCGGAAGGCCTTGTGGTCATCGGCTTCATCGCGCTCGGCGTCCGGACCGGCGGGCTCGGTCTCGGACTCTGGGGCGGCGTCGGCACCGTCGTCCTCGTCTTCGGCTTCGGCCTCGCTCCAGGAGATCCGCCCACGGATGCGATGCTCATCATCATCTCCGTGATCTCCGCCGCGGCGGCGATGCAGGCGGCGGGCGGGATCGACTTCATGGTCCAGGTCGCCAGCAAGGCGCTCCGGGCCAAACCGAAGGCGCTCAACTTCGTGGCGCCCTACGTCTCGTACCTCCTCACGATCCTCACCGGCACGAGCAACACCTTCTTCTCGATCATCCCGGTGATCAACGAGGTCGCCTACGCGAACAAGATCCGCCCCGAGCGGCCGCTCGCAAGCTCGACCGTGGCCTCCGGGCTCGGGATCACCTCGAGCCCGGTCGCGGCGGCGATGGCGACGATCCTCCCGCTCGTCGAGATCTACCACTACGGACTCACCGACGTGCTCCTGATCACGATCCCCGCCAGCATCGTCGGGATCTTCGTGATGTCGCTCGCGATGAGCCGCCACGGCAGGGAGCTCGACGACGATCCCGAGTACCAGCGCCGGCTTGCGAGTGGCGAGATCCAGCCGCCGGCGCCGCCGGCCGAGATCGAGCTGCTGCCATACGCCAAGCGGAGCGTCGCGATCTTCCTCGCAGGCGTCCTCGCGATCTGCATCTTCGGGTTCTTCGACAGCCTCCGGCCGACAATCCCCGCCGAGGGCGGCGGCACCGAGCCGCTCTCGATCACCCCGATCATCATGATGGTGATGCTCACCGCCGCGGCGCTGATCGTCTTCTTCGCGCATGTGAAGGCCGGCGATGTCCCCGGGATGTCGATCTTCAAGTCGGGGATGGTCGCGATGATCGCGCTGTTCGGGATCGCCTGGATGGCCGACACGTTCATCGCCAACAACGAGGACGCAATCGTGCAGGCGCTCGGCAGCCTGGCCGAGAACTGGCCGTTCACGATCGCGCTCGCGATCTTCGCCGTCGCGGCACTGACCACGAGCCAGTCGGCGGCGACCCGGACGATGGTCCCGCTCGGGCTCGCGCTCGGGATCGGCGCCGGCTACATGATCGCGATGTGGACGGCGGTCGTGGGCGTGCTCTTCCTACCCGCGAACGGCACCCAGATCGCCGCGGCCGAGGCCGATACGACCGGCACCACAAACCTCGGCAAGCGGGTCTTCGACCACTCGTTCCAGTTCCCGCTGCAGATCGCCTGGATCACGACCGCGCTCGTCGGGATCCTGATCGTCTACCTTTTCTTCGGCGGCCACACACCGGCCCCGCCGGTGCCCACGACGCCCGTCACGCCATAGATGGAGTCCGTCGGCCGGCGGATGTCTCAACCGGCCGGCGGCCCCCTCGAGCTGAAGACGTTCATCGTCCAACTCGGCGCGGCGATGAACGCGGTGAGCGAGCCGGTCTACGCGATCGAGCAGCAACTTGCACGCATCGCCTCGGCCTACGGCGTCGGAAACGCCCGGGTCAACGCCTTCCCGACGTCGTTGATCCTGACGCTCGGCAGCGGCGAGTCGGCGACGCTCGAGCCGACGAGGCCCGTTGTGGGGCCGCCCCGCCTCGATAAGATCGCAGCGCTCCACCTCCTCGTCCACGACGCCGAGCTGGCCGCCGTCACGCCCACCGAGGGCCTGCACCGGCTCGAGCAGATCCGCGATCTGGCGCCGCGCTTCGGCCGGGTGGCGAGCGTCCTCGGCTACGCGATCCTCGCCGTCGGGATCTGCCTGATCCTCCACCCCTCTCCGCGCGATCTCGCGATCACGGCGGTCTTCGGGATCATCGTCGGCCTGCTCCGGTTGCTCGGCGAGCGCCAACCGACGCTGCAGATCCTGATGCCGGTGCTGGCGGCGTTCGTCGTGGCCGCGCTCACCGCCGTCGCGGTCAAGCACGACTGGGCAGACCCGGGGCTCCGCTCGATGATCGCAGCGCTGATCGTGTTTCTCCCGGGCTCCGCCCTCACCACCGCGGTGCTCGAGCTCGCCGCCGGCGAGATGATCGCCGGTGCGAGCAGGCTCGTCTGGGCGAGCGTGCAGCTGCTCCTGCTCGCGTTCGGGATCCTGGCGGGGATCGAGGCCGTCGGGATCCCGGCGTCGAGGGCGTTCTCGAGCTCCTCCCACCTGCTCGGCGCCTGGGCACCGTGGCTCGGCGTTCTGGTCTTCGCCGCCGGCGTGCTCGTAGCGAACTCGGCGCCGGCCAACTCGTTCCTCGGGCTCGTCGTCGTCCTCTACGCGGCCTGGATCGGCCAGGTCGTCGGCAACCATCTCTTCGGCGGCTTCGTCAGCGGTTTCGTCGGTGCGATGGTGATGACGCCCGTCGCCTACTTCTTCGCGCGCAGGCCCGGGAGCATGCCGGCCTACGCCACATTCCTGCCCGGCTTCTGGCTGCTCGTGCCCGGTGCGATCGGCCTGATCGGCGTGACGACGCTCGCCGGCACCGGCTCGGCAACCGCGGGCAACGACTTCAAGAGCGCGGTCGCCTCGACGATCGCAGTCGCGCTCGGAGTCCTCTGCGGAACCCAACTCCACGACTCGGTCACCGCAACGAGCGTTCGTGTCAACCGCATCTGGCGGTCTGACACCCCGAACCCAACCACAACGAGAGGAGACAACCGAGATGCTCCATGACCTACGCAACCTGATCACGCTTCGAACGGACGAGCGCGGCCGGTACCTTCGACGGACGGCGCTTCCGTTGCTGGCCGGCCTGCTCGCGCTCGGACTGCTCGCCGGCACCGCCTCGGCCCGGCTCGGCTCCGTGTCGGCCGGCGCCACGACGACCGAAGAAACGACGACCACGGCCGGCACGACGACCGACGACAACGGGACGACCGAGACCACGACGACCGACGAGACGACACCCGTGACCACGGTCACGACCGTCCAGGTGACGACGACGGAAGCCACGACCACGACCGGAGTCGGGGCCGGCGGTGCAGCGGTCGTCGGAGCGGCGGCCGCGCAGTCGCAGGAGGAGTCGAGCACGCAGTGGGGCTGGATCGCCTTCGGCATCCTCGCCGCGATCGTGGTCGTCTTCGGGATCGTCTGGCTGATCCGGCGGCCTCGACACGCCTGAGCGATCAACCGTCAGCCCGGCCGGCCGGTGGTCTCGTGAGGTACTCGGCTGCATGGGAGCGTCCGAGCTCGTTCAGGTGTCGGGCGACGCGGGCCTCTCGTCCAGGAGTGGCCTCCCCACGCCTGACGGGACCGAGCCCGGTTCGGGGTGGGCAGGCATGGGTATCCGAGGAGCACCCGGACGAAGGAGGACTGATGGACTGCTATGAGTGCGCCAAGCGCGATGATCACGTCGCAGCCGTCGCGTTGTGTCGTGGCTGTGGCGCGGGGTTGTGCATGGATCACCTGCACGAAGAGGCGAACCGGACCGTGGGCGGCATGAACGTCTCCTGTGAGCACGACACCTGGAGCCCGGCGGAGGCGGGAGCCGCGGTCGTCTCGGGAGAGAGCTGAGCCGGCCCTTGGCTCGGCGCATGGACAACAGCGAGAGGGGATGCCGATTGCGCTCCGAGGCGCTCCGCATCATGATCCCCTGAAGTGGCGAGCGAGGCGTTCGAGCGATTTCGCAGGCTTGTGCTGGCCGAGCCCGAGCTCCAGGCCGAGCTTCGCTCGATCCCGGACTGGCCCGCATTCGTGAATGCCGCCCGAGAGGCGGCGGCTCGTCACGGGATCGAGCTCTCCGACCAGGCTGTGACTGCGGCGCGAAAGGAGTCCGTGCGCGCGTGGCGCGAGCGGTGGGTTTGAGCCGCCCGCCGTCATCCTTCGACGGGTGGACGCCGATGCGGGTCAGCTGGCGCGAAGGGCCTGTCGTCGAATGGTGCTGGACGGACGGGATCTCGTTCAGCGAGCCCACCTTCACGCAGACGATCGACCGTGCCCTGCAGAGGCCGTTCAGCCTCCTCTTCCGCCGCGAGACGCCGATCGCGGCACTCGACGAGCTCGAGCCGGGACTGGAGCCGAGCGGGTTCGTGTTCCACGGCTCGCGCTGCGGCTCGACGCTCGTCTCGGGGATGCTCGCCTCCGTGCCGCAGTTCCTCGTCCTCTCCGAGCCGCTTCCCGTCGACGACCTCCTTCGCGCGAGCGCCGCGGAGGCCGACAAGGTCCGGTGGCTGCGCTCGATGGTGTCGGCTCTCGGTCGCCGGCGGCACGGGGACGAGCGGGCGTTCGTGCTCAAGCTCGACGCCTGGAGCGCGCTCGACCTCGCCGTCGTGCGCCACGCCTACCCAGACGTACCGTGGCTATTCCTGTTCCGCCGGCCGGTGCAGGTCCTCGCCTCGCACTTCCGGCAGCGCGGCGCCCACATGGTGCCCGGCGCGATCGACCCGGAGCTCTTCGGGCTCGACCGGGAGTCGATCGCGGCGATGCCGCCCGAGGAGTACTGCGCCCGCGTGCTCGCGGCGATCTTCCGCTCCGCGCTCGAGCATCGCGACGCACAGGCGCTCTTCGTCGACTACGCCGAGCTTCCCGAGGCCCTCTACGACCGGATCCTCGGCGCGTTCGGGCTCGAGTGCGACCCCGACGAGCTGGCGCGCATGAAGAAGGTGACCGCCTTCGACGCGAAGAACCCGCAGCTCTTCTTTGCACCCGACGGTGAGGCGAAGGAGCGTGCGGCTTCGCCTGCCTTGTGCGAGGCGGCCGACCGCTGGGCGCAACCGCTCTACGAGGAACTGCTCGCGTGTTGAGCTCGGTCCGCCTGCCGTTGCGGTTCGACCCGCTCGCGCTCCAGTCGGACGTTGCCGCGCTGCCCGCCGACGACTGGGTCCCGCACTTCAACACGAGCTACTACGAGGGCGACTGGAGCGGCGTGGCGCTTCGCTCGGTCGGCGGCGCCGCCCGGCAGCTCTATCCCGACCCGAACCCTCGAGGCTCCTGGGAGGACACGGAGATCCTCCGGCGCTGCCCTGCGCTCGCCGCCGCCGTCGCCACGTTCGAGTGCGAGAAGCTCTCGGTGCGCCTGCTTCGGCTCGGCCCCGGCGCGAGCGTCCGCGAGCACACCGACTACAACCTCGGCTACGACGACGGCGAGATCCGCATCCACGTGCCCGTCCAGACGAGCCCTGCCGCCGTCTTCGAGCTCGAGGGACGCGCCCTCGAGATGCACCCGGGGGAGAGCTGGTACCTCGACCTGAACCTCCGCCACCGCGTCGCCAACGGAGGCGACGCGCCGCGCGTCCACCTGGTGATCGACTGCGTCGTCAACGACTGGGTCAGCCGGACGCTGGAGGCGGGCGATCCCCGCTGATCGGCCGCTCGATCGACACGAACACCGGATCCTCGGCGACGACGACGAACCCGAGCCGGGCGCTGAAGGCGAGCGACGGCGCATTCGCGCGCTCGACGGTGGCCCGCACCGGCACGCCTCGACGGTCGGCCTCCGCGAAGACCTCGGCGAGCACCTGCGTGCCGATCCCGGTCCGCCGCGCTCCCGGTAGGAGCGTCAGGTCGACCACGCGGCACTCGCCCGGCGGCCAGGCGACCCAGGAGCGGCCGATTGGCTGCCCGTCGAGCAGGATCAACTCGTGGGCGGAGCCTGGAAACCGTTCCTCCCATCCTGCCCGCTGAGCGCGGAACTGCACGTCGATGAACGTCTCACGCGCCGCGTCGTCCCAGCCGGCGACGTCCGGCCGCGTCGTCGCGAAGAGCTCGCGCAGGAACCCCTCGTCACCGGGGGCGACCGCGCGACGGTCGAGCCCAGGGCCTTCGAGCCCAGCGCCGTTCAGTTCCGCGAGGGGAAGATGCCCTCCAGGGCGATGATGTAGTTCATCGCCAGGAACGGCTGCCGGTTTTCGTGCGCTTGACCGCCGCCGACGCTCGAGGTCGGCGCGAGCGCCGAGCCGTCGCTCGCCGTGGCGTACACACCGCCTCTCGCGGGCACCGCGCTGTTCGGCCGGTTCGTGACCTCGTCGCCGTTCGAGGACGGCTGGAGATGCTGGTGGCCCGGGATCTGGTTGGTGGTCAACGTGATGCTCTCCACCCCTCCGGTCTGCCCTTCGGAGTAGGGCGAGAGCCCGACGCCCTGACCGAAGCCGACGGGGACGCGACTGCGCAGGTCGGGCAGCGCGAACGTCGTCTGTCCGTTGCCGCCGTAAGTCGTGCCGAGGATCGAGAAGAGCGCGGTGTTCTGGCTGATCGGCAAGATCTGCCCGTTGCACATCGCCCAGCCCGATGGGGCGAAGTTACCGGCGAAGAGAAGAATCGAGCCGAGAAACGGTTCCGCCATGAGGCCTCCTACGTCGCGATCCGGTTGATGACTGCCTCGAGATCGAGGCCCTTGACGCCCCGGCCGACGGGGCTGACGAACAGGTCGAACTCGCCGAGCGAGGGATGCTCGAGACGATACGTGCCGCTCGCGACCCCCGCTCGTGCCCGCCCGCGGAAGAGCAGCGAGAACGCGTCGCCGACGCGCGGCAGCTGCCGCGCCTGGACCAGCTTCACCCGCAGTGTCCGCGCTCCGGGACGGTGGAAGCGGAAGTCGGTGCCGACGAGCGGGATGTAGGTCTCGCGGCGGAGGTATGCGGGCCCGCCACTCGGCTTCCCGAGCCCGGACGCGGCGGATCCCACGCCGGCGGCGCCGGCGAGCGCTCGTTCGGTGCCGCCCGCCCCGAGCGCAACCGCGGCCGCCGCACCGGCCTTGATCAGCCCGGAGCGGGTAAGCCCCTGACTCCCGAGTTGCTCGTCCATCACGTCGTCGCGAGCTTCGCCGACCAGCCGGCGTTGCGCAGCAGCCCGGAGGAGTTGGTGATTCCGACGGCGATCGTGTCGCCCGCCGCGACGGTCACCGTGTGGATACCGTCGAGGCAGGTCGCGGAGCCCGCGGGAATCGAGCAGGAGAGGCTCGTCGCGACGCCGTTCACGAAGAGCGTGAACGCGACGGTGCCGGCGGCCGAGGAGGTTAGGTGTCCACGGAACCCGGAGATCGTCCCGGCGGCCGGAGTCTGGGAGCCGGCGACGGCGACGGTCGAGGCAACGTTCTGCTCGCCGCCGATTCCGATGAAGCCAGCGGTGTCGGCCGGATCGACAAAGGTGACCGCGCCCGAGATCACGGTCGGGCCACCGGGCGGGCCGGTGGGACCGGTTGCACCCGTCGCGCCCTGAAAACCCGTCGCGCCCGCCTGACCGGTGGTGCCCGTAGCACCTGTAGCACCCGCAGCGCCCGTCGCACCCTGAGGACCCGTCGCGCCGGTCGCACCCTGAGAGCCGGTCGCACCCTGAGAGCCCGTCGCACCCTGAGAACCCGTCGCGCCCGTCGGGCCTGCCGCGCCCGCAGGGCCCGTCGCACCCGCAGCGCCTGTCGCACCCGCAGCGCCCGTCGCACCCGCAGCGCCCATCGCGCCGGTTGCACCTTGAGCTCCCGTCGGGCCGGTCAGACCAGCTGCGCCCGAGGCGCCTGTCGCGCCCGCAACGCCCATCGGACCCGTGGATCCCGCAGCGCCGGTCGCGCCCGCCGGACCTGTGGCCCCGCCGGAGCCCGCGGCGCCGGTCGCGCCGGTCGCGCCCTTGGCACCGGTCGCGCCCCTGTCTCCCTTGACGCCTTTCTGGTTCCAGCTGATCTTGATCTCGTGCTTCTTGCACTTCTGCCCGGCTTGGGCATCGATCACGCGCAGGCGGCCGTTGGCCGCCGAGTAACAACCTGTGATCACCGCGCCGGGTGAGCTCGGGATCGTCGCGATCGCCGTTCCCACGGTCCCGGCGACGATCAGAGTCAGGAGACTCGCTGCGACTGCTGTCGAGAGGCGCGACGAGAAGACGCGCGCGACGAACGATCTCATGAAAACCACACCACCTCCACCGCAGTCCCCAGGGCTGTCGCCGCGCGCGCACCCTAAACCGGGACGCCGTGGCTGTCATGACGAATTCCCCGGTTATTTCCCCGGCCCGGTCTATTTCCCTTCCCACCGTCCAGCGCGAATCGAGAGCAGCAACCCGGGCCGAAAGCTCGGCCTGCGACACTCGTCCTCCGCGGCCACCACCGCCTGGACGAAACCGTGGTGGAAGACCGGCCCGGCCGTGCTCTAGGCTCAGGGCTATGGAAGGGACCGAGGAGCTCGGGCGCGGAGGACGGCTGCGCGGCGGGGCGGCGGGAGAGCTCGTCGCCGCGGCGTACGCTGCCGAGAGCGCTCACGGACCGCGGCTTGCGCACGGATTGTCAGTTGCCGACCTTGCGCACGCGGTCGCGCTCGTGGAAGGCGGTGACCTCTCGGGCCAGGATGCGCGATCGCTCCTCGGCGGGCTCCTCGAGCTGCACGAGATCCCTGGCGACGAGTTCCCCTGGGATCCGTCCCTCGGCGACGCCTTCAACTCGCGCGAGGCCGAGCTCGAGCGGCGGGTCGGCCGCTCTGCCGCCGGCTGGCTGAGCGCAGGCCGCCCTCGCCGGGAGGCATTCCGCGTCGGGCTCCGGCTCACGGCTCGCGCCGGAGCCCGGGAGCTCCACGACGCGCTCGCCGACCAGGCCGCCGCACTCGCCGACCATGCTCGCGAGACGACGACGGCACTCGCAACCGACTACACCTACCTCCAGCCCGCGCAGCCGACGACCGTCGGGCATCTGCTCCTCGCCTACGCCTACCCGGCCCTCCGCGACGCCGACCGGGCGCGCCGCTCGCACGCCTCGCTCGGCGCGAGCGTGGCCGGTGCCGGCGGTAGCGCGGGCTCCCGCTGGGCACTCGACCGCGGCCGGCTCGCCGAGCTGCTCGGCTGCGAGACGCTCGTCCAGCATGCGAAGGACGCGGCCTGGCAGGCCGACGTCTACCTCGAGCTGCTGGCGACGCTCGCGATCGCCGCCACGCACCAGACCCAGCTGGGCCAGGACTTCGAGATCTACGCGAGCCAGGAGTTCGGCCTCGTCGAGCTCGCCGACGCGCACAGCCGCGCGAGCGCGCTCATGCCTCAGAAGAAGAACCCGTACGCGCTCGCGGCGATCAGGACGCAGGCGGGACAGGCAGCCGGGGACCTCGCAGCGGCGATCGCCACGCTGCATACCGGCTCGGCCCGGACCGACCACTTCCACCTCCTGAACGGAACGGTCCCGCGCGCGCTCGACGAGTCGGTCGCGATCGCCCGCCTGACCGCGTCGGTGCTCAAAGGGATCGAGCTCAGACCTGCGCGGTTCGAGCAGATCGCGCGCGCGAGCTTCGTCACCGCGGCCGATGTCGCCGACGTCCTTGCGCTCTCGGGCGAGCTCGACTACCGGAGCGCGCACAAGGTGGTCGGTCGCGCCGTCCGCGACCTGACTGATGCGGGCGACCCGCCGGAGGCCCTGACGCCCGAGTCCCTCGCGGCCGCCGCGGAAGCCGTCCTCGGCCGGCCGGTCGAGATCGACGGTGCAACCCTTCGCGATGCGCTCGACCCGGCCGCCTGCGCCGCCGCTCGCCGGCAGAGCGGCTCGTCCTCGGAGGCGGCGATGGACGCGATGCTCGCCGAGATCGATGCGACGCTCGCGGCATCCGCTGCCTGGAGCGAGAGCGCACGCGGGCAAGAGGCGGCGGCCGAAGCGGCCCTGCTCGACCGCGCACGCGAGCTCTCCGGCGGCTAGCTCTACGGGGATCGGAAAACCCGCGCCCCTTTTAGAGCTGGAACCGAAATGAGCCTTGAGCCGCTCGGCGAAGCTCATTCCGGTTCCAGCTCTTAGCCGTGGGGATCGCCGGTGGCGACGCCGTGATCGGGGTCGAGCACGGTTCCCGGGCAGGCACCCCAGAGGCCCTCGCCGGCGACTCGTGCCCTGTCTGCGTCCTGTATGAGGAGCGTCGCGTACGTTCCGCGGGCGCCGTCGAAGAAGTAGGGCGCTGCGGCGCCGTCTGCCACGAGCTTGACGTTGAGGTTCACGCCGTCGCGCATGATCACGTAGCGGAGCAGACGGCCATAGACATCCGTGGAGGTCGTCGCGGGATCCCGAACGAGGCGAACGAGGCTCCCGCGATGGAGCAGCCGCTTCGTCTCGGCGCTCGCCTGCTCGCCGAAGCACTCCGCGTGGAAGTACACCTCGGGCGTGTCGATCTGGACCAGGCGGACGGTCGCGCCGCCTCGGAGCACGATCGTGTCGCCGTCTGCGACGTGGTCGACCGCCTGCCAGCCGGAGGGCGGCGGCGGAACCTCGGAGCGCTCGTGCGCCACGACGGCGATCCCGACCGCGACGATGACGAAGACGAGCACGAGCAGCGTGCGCAGCCGCATAGGTCAAGGCTAGGGCCGCCCATTGCCGGCCGATAGTCGCTCTTTCGGACTCGCATCCCCGGGACGACACACCTCGGGCGGGTACGGTCGAACCAACCGTTCGGAACGTTGTCAGCCGGGCGCCCGCCCCCGCGATGACGTCGAACGCGTTGGCCGTTACGGCGCTTCGGGCATTGTCGCGTTATCGAGCAGCGTCTGGATCGTCGCGACGGAGGACCCTTCGTTCAGCCGATTCGCGCAGAGACCGATCGCGTCGCGGATCACTTCTACCTGAGCGGAATCGAGACGGATCACAACGTCCGACCAGGACTTGCCGACCACGCGCAGCCGGTAGGAGCCCGACGCATCACCGTCCGGCGACCAACCCACGTCGATCGTGTATCCCGCAGAGGGCGAGCCCGCCGGAGCGCTCGACCGCAGACTCAGCAGATCCTGCGCGAGGTAGGTGTCGCGCTCCTCCGCGGCGAGCCTCTCGACGGGCGGTAGCTCGACGAGGTTGTTGAACACTACCTCCCAGCCCGACGGAATGCGCAAGGGCACGAGCGGGCGGAACGACACCACCCGGTTCTACCTGTTGAGCCGAGGGTGGGAATGGATCGAGCCCGCAGAGAGCTCCGCCCGCAGGACGAACGCCGGCTTGCCGCCGTCCCATCCGACCTGAGTCGAAAAGCGCTTGTACGCATGGTATGAGCCCCCGCCGCGCGGAACGAGATCGCCGGTCAGGAGGGTGTCTCGCTCCAACTCTGCGATCTCCGCATCGGTCAGCGCGATCACGAACTGTCCGTTGTCATGGCTGCTATCGCGGCGCTCTTCGTCGGTCGTCCCCTGCACGTGCTTGCCACGCGAGTACTCCCTGGGCGGAACGTGAGTCGCGCCGGCGACCGCCTTGGCGATATCGGCCGAGCCCTCCTCGACAGGGTCGATGTCCCGGGCATCGAAGCGCTGCCCGTAATCCGAGATCGCATCCGTGAGTGCACGGCAGGCCGCCGTCCATTTTTCACTCGGCTTCTCCGGATGCTTTCCCGGTGCACTCTTGACCGCATCCGCGAGCTCCATGATCCTCTGGAGCGCCTCGAGCTCGTTCGGATTGCCGCCCCCACTTTTCGTGAGGGCCTCGTGCCGGCGTTTGGCCTTCGCGTGGATGCCGCCCTTGATCGAGGCCATCGTGACCGCGCCGTTGACGTCGGCTTCGACGGTGTGCTCGACCCCGTTCATCACGACCTTCTCGACGAAGTGGGTCTGTCCGGCCTCAGCCTCCCCGGCGGTCTTCGCGCCCTGGTCCCCGCCCTGGCCGGCGGCATGATCCTGTGCCCCGGGGAGCTTTCCGGCCGCCCATTCCTTCCCCGCGTCGACCTGGCCCTTCACCCACTGCGCGCCCTTCGCGGCCTTTCCCTTGGCCCAGTCGACGGCGCCGCCGAACATCTTCTTGAACGTCTTCACCGCGCCGAGCACGACCAAGTCGACCGCCGCCTCGATCGGCTTGCGGATCTTGTCGATCGCCTCGCGGATCTTCTCGGTGATCCCGCCGAGCCCGAGCAGGCTCGCGAGGAACGAGATTGCGAGCGGGAGCGCCTTCGCGAGCGCGCTCTCGACCTTGTCGGCGGCGGCCGAGATGTTGCCGCGGGCGATCGCGCCGATCGAGTCGAGCACGGAGTTGACGAACTCGATGATCTGCGCGCCGCGCTCGACGATGAACATGACGATGTCGTAGATCGCCTTGCACGCCTTGATGAACGCCGCCGCGGGGTTCAAGAGCGAGAGCAGCCAGGTGACGCCGCCCTTGATCACCCGCTCGACCACGAAGTCCTTGATCCCGCCGAGGAGCATGTCCTCGAAGTCGCCGAGCTTGTCCTTGATCCATTCCCACAGCCCGCCGACACCCTCGGTCGCGAGCTTCTTGAAGACGTCGACGGTCTGCTCCATCCGATCGACGAGCGGTCCGCCGACGATCTTCGCCACGCGGGCGCGGATGCTCCGGTAGCTCAGGCCGAGCACGTCGAGGACGACGCCGAAGATCCCGGCGAGATCGAAGCTCTTCGGCTTGATCCCGCCGTCTCCGAGCGCGCCGAAGAGCCAGCCGAGGAAGCCTTCCTGGAGGTGCGTCGCGATGTTGTCGACGAAGCGGGTGATCCCGCTCTTGACCCCGTCGACGAGGTTGCCGAGGAAGCCGATCGGGTCGGAGATGATGTCTCCGATCACGTCCGCCGCCTTCGCGAGGACGTTCAGGAGCATGTCCTTCAGCTTGAGGATCGTCTTCACCACGCCGACGACGGCATCGAGGGCCTTCGCGACGAGCCCGCGGTTCGCCGCCTTCAACTCGTCGATCCTGGAGTCGAGCGCATCGCGGGAGGCGACGTATTTTTGCGCGATCGTGTCGACGAGCGCGTCCTGCTTGCTGTCGATCTCGCCCGAGAGGTCCTGCCACTGCTGGGAGAGCTTCCCTTCGGCGTCCTTGCCGACCTTCTGCAGATCGTGCGGGAGCTTCGTGACATAGTCGTGAACCTGGGCGCGGCCGGCCGCGATCTTGACGCGGGCGGCGTTCAGCTCGCCGCCGACGAGATCCGCCACCTGCCCGATCACCGAGTCCATCGCCGCCAGGTAGCCGGAACGGCCCTGCGTGTAGAAGGCGTTCACCTCGTCGGGCATCCCGAAGAGCTTGTCCTTGAGCCAGCGGGCGCCCCCGAAGATCCCGTCGTAGCGGTCCGCCTTATAGGCGTCCATCTTCGCGCCGACGAAGTTCTCGAACTCCGTTCGGGCGCCCGCCTCGCCGGTGGTGAAGGCCGTTTCGACCTTGCCCTCGAGCGCGTCGAGGATCCCGGAGACCTCGGACTTCGTGCGGTCGTAGATCCCCTGGACGTCTGCCGCGACCTTGGCCCGCTTCCCCTCGTCCTCGGTCTTCGTCGCTCCCTTGTGCCCGGCGACCTTCGCGAGCGCGGCGAGCTTCGAGCCGTGCATCCCCTTCAGCTGCACGCCCTCGGCGACGCGGGCCTCGTCGCGGCCCTTGCCGAGGATGTCCGCTTCCTGCGCGCGGTACCCGGAGGGGGCGGTGGCGGAGTGGGCCTTCGCCTCATCGCGAGCGGCGAGCGCCGAGGTGAACTCCGGCTCGTTCGATTTCTGAAGCTGCTCGTCGGTGACCTTCGCATCGGTCATCTGCTTGTCGACCTCCGCGGGGCCGGCCGAGAGATCTGTCTCCTCCGGCGGGCGGGGCCCCGGCATCGCGCCGGCGGCGCCGACGCTTGCAACGGGCGCTCCGGCCGCGTCCGGCGTCATCGGCACGACCTGCTTCGGGGTCGCCTTCGAGGCGTCCGGGGCGGCGTCGGTCGCCTGCTTGATGTCCTTCTCGGCGTCCTTCTTGCCGCCCTTCACGAGCTCGCCGACCTCGTCTTTCACCTGGCCGGCCTTGCCCGAGCCCTTGAAGTCGTCGGCCTCCTCCAGGTTCTTCGGGGCCGCGGCGTCGATTGCCTTCGTGACCGCCGCGATGAACGCGGCGCGGTTGAACGTGCCCGGCTGCTGCTTGCCCATCTCCTCGACCTGCGCGCCCTTCGCCTGGCTCGCGACCTCGTTCGGCGGGGCCTTGGCGGCCGCCTGCGCGGCCGAGGCGCCTGTCGCGGCCGGCTGGTGCGCCTTGATCTGCACGCCCGCCGCTCCGGCGGCTCCTTGCAGCTTCTGGAAGTTCGGGTCGCTCTTCGGGTCGCTCCTGGCGGCCGCCCCGGCCGGGCCCGCGGCGCCAGAGGCTTCGCCGCCCACTGCCGCCTCGACCGCGGCGCCGGCGGTACCGCCCTCGCCTCCCTCGGCCGCTCCTCCGCGCCGCCGCTTCCTCCATGGCCGGCCGCTCCTCCATGGGCGCCGCCGGCTGCTCCGGCCGCGCCGCGGCCGCCGTGGGCGGCCTCGGCTCCCGCGGCTCACTGCCCGCGCCGCCTCCCGCAGCCCCGGCTCCCTCTGCGCCCGCGACCGCCCCTTCCGCGGCACCGGCGGCACCCTCCACCGCGGCTCCAGCCGCTCCCGCCGCGCCGGCTCCGGCCGCGCCGGCAGCACCCTCGGCCGCGGCCGCTCCCGCGCCTGGCTGCCCTGTATCCGCCGCGTCAGCCGCGCCGCCGCCCTGCGCCTCACCGGCCATCGCCCCACCTGCTGCTCCCGCCACTGCGCTGCTCACGGCGGCGCCTTCGGCACCCCCGGCATTCACCCCCGAAAGCACAGCCAGAACACCCGTGATGCCACCCGTGGCACCGCCTGCGAGTGCGTTTGCGATACCGGTCGCGGCTCCGCCTGCCCCCGCACCGAGGGCCGCCGCCGTGGAGGCACTGTCCGGGCCTGCGGCAGAGGCTCCCTCGACCGCCCCCTGAGCGGCACCTTGCGCCGGCCCGGCCGGCTCGGGACTGCCCGCTCCCTTTTGGGCGCCCGGATCAGCGGGCGGCCCCTCGGACTCTCCCGGCAGCGGCCCGGATCGCTGCCCACCGAGCATCTCTGCGACGGCCGCGTTACCGACCAGCCGCTGTAAGGCGATCAGCCCGGCAGGGCTCGTCGGGATCCCGGGAGCCCCACCTCCGACCTCGGGCGCGTCAACATCGAGCGCAACGGCCGCATCGTTCTGTTCGCGCTCTCGACGTACCTTGAGCTGAGCGCTACTCGGGAAGCGCGCCCTCCCCGAGCTGGTCGACCGCGTCGAGGCCTACGAGCGCCTCGTGGCCGATGCCTGCGCCTTCGAGCGCAGCGACCTCCGGCGGCGGCGCTCCGGCTTCGGCCGCCTCCGGGACTCCGGCCGGCTCGGGCTCCTCCTGCTCTGCTGCCTGCCGTGCGAGTCGTGCAACCGCGGTGTTGCCGACCGCTGAGGCCCAGGCGAGCGTCCCGGGCCGGACCTGGGTCTGCTCTCGGGACGTCCGTCGCGCTCCGCGGGGCGCATCCTCTTCGTGCGTCATGGCGACCCGTTCCACCACGCCCTGACGGTACCGCGCAATACTCGGGCTCGACGGCCGCCAGGCAGGTTTGCCCTTTTGGCCGCCCAAACGGCCGCGGCCCGACGGGCCGCGATGGGAGGAGCAAGCGGACGGGTAGCCTCCGTTGCATGGCTGCCACCGAGATGATTCGGAGCGAGCGGTTCCCCGCCCTAGACGACGAGGTGATGTACCCCCGGCTCTCGGACTCGAAGCTGGAGTGGTTCGGGAAGCGTGGAGAGCGGCGCTCGTTCGAGCCCGGCGAGGTGCTCTACGAGCACGGCGTGCGCGACGCACCCTTCTACGTGCTCGTCAGCGGCCTCGTCGAGCTGATCGACCGCAAGCCGGGCAAGAACGTCGTGGTCGCGCAGGCCGACGGCGGGACGTTCCTCGGCGACATCGCGATGTTCACCGGCGAGCCGACGCTCAGTGCGTGCGTCGCTGTCGAGCCATCCGAGACGATCGTCTACGACCGCGGCGGGTTGCGCAAGTTGATGGCGCGCTGGCCGGAGTTCGGCGAGCACATCTTCCGCACGCTGCTTGCCCGTCGTGCGTGGCACGAGGCAGAGGGCTACGGGGTGATGCGCCTGATCGCTCCGCGTAACTCGCGTCGCGCCTTCGAGGTGCGTGACCTGCTCGAGCGGAACCTGCTTCCCGTGCGCTGGTACGACGTCGACAACGACCCCGAGAGCGCGGCGATGCTCAAGTGGCTCGAGATCCCGCCTTCCGAGACGCCCGTCCTCGTCCACGCGACTGAGGTGATGCGCAACCCGTCGGCCGCGCAGGTAGCCCGCACGATGGGCTTGCGTGCCGATGTCGACGGACAGCGCTTCGACCTCGTCGTCCTCGGCGCCGGACCGGCCGGTCTCGCGAGCGCCGTCTACGGAGGGTCTGAGGGGCTGAGCACGTTCGTCGCCGAGGCCTGGGCTCCGGGCGGTCAGGCCGGGACGAGCACGCGGATCGAGAACTATCTCGGCTTTCCGAGCGGCGTCTCGGGCACGGAGCTGACCCGCAAGGCGACACTCCAGGCCCGCCGCTTCGACGCGGTGCTCTCGAGCTTTCATCGTGCAGTGGAGCTCGCCGACGGCTCGGAGGGGCTCGTGCGGGTCGACCTCGACGACGGCCAGCACGTGCTTGCGCGCTCGCTCGTGATGGCGACCGGAGCCCGCTGGCGGGAGCTCGATGCGGAGGGCATCGAGCGGTTCCGCGGAGCCGGCGTCTACCACGCGGCGATGGCCACCGACGCCGAGCGTGCCCGTGACGAGGACGTGGTCATCGTCGGCGGCGGCAACTCGGCCGGGCAGGCGGCCACGCATCTCGCAATGCGCGCACGCAGTGTCCGGGTCGTCGTGCGCGGCACGAGCCTGAAGTCGACGATGTCGCACTATCTCGTCGATCGGATCAAGCGCTCGCCGCGGATCGAGGTGATGACCGAGACCGAGCTCGTCGCCGTGCACGGCACGGCCACCGTGGAGTCCGTGAGCCTGCGCGACCGGCGCGACGGCTCCGTCGAGGAGGTTCCGACGACGGCGGTCTTCGTGATGATCGGCGCCGATCCGTGCAGCGAGGCGGCGGCCGGGATCCTCGCGGTCGACGAGGCGGGCTACCTGATCTGCGGCGAAGGCGCCGCGGGCTGTGAGGGGCACCTGAGCTGGCCGCTCTCGGATCGCGAGCCGAACCTGCTCGAGACAATCCGCCCGGGCGTGTTCGCCGCCGGCGACGTCCGAGCCGGAGCCTCGAACCGTGTCGCCGGCGCCGTCGGCGACGGCGCGATGGCCGTCCGGTTCGTGCAGCAGGTGCTGGCCGGCTAGCCAATCGAGAACCGCACCCGAGCTCGAGACGCTTCAGCGACGCGGAACCACCGTCTCACCATCCCTCTCGCGACCGGAGCGACGCCTTCGCTCCGATCGCCGACGGGCGCGCTGCGCGCGACCCGCGACGGAGGGCTGGACGGCGAACGAATGCCGCTGCGAGCGGAACCAGTGCGAGGAGGGCCACGAACGGAGCAAGCGAGTGCCGCCGTACGAGGCGCCCCTGGCTGACCGACGGTCCCGCGCCGAGATCCACCCGCTCGCGCAGCGCCGCGGCGTGGAGCGCCCCTTCGTCGTAGACGGCCGCGCCGGGAATGGCGTTCGCCAACGTCGCGAGCATCAGGCCGCTCGTGGGGAGCTCGCGATACCCCTGCTCTGCATGCGCACCGTCGAATACGGCCTCGCCGTCGGCCCAAACGTGCACGAACACGACCTGGACTCCCGGGCCGGAGCCGAGCGCGTGCGCGATCTGTCCGGCGTCGAACGGCCTGCTCTCACCGTCGGTCAGCACGACGACGAGCCTCTTCTTGACGGTCGCCGGGAAGTAGTTCTCCGTTCCAAGCGCACCGAGCGCGTCAAGCGAGGTGGCGACGACATTGTCGTTGTCCGGCGGCGGCTGGCCGAGCGAGACCGCGTGGGTCATCGTGTTGTCGAACACCGAGCTGTCCGGATTCGGAAAGAGACTCGGGAGCACTCGATCGGTCAGCGTCGCGATCCCGGACGGGATGGTCGGGATCGCAGCGCGCAGTTCGATCGCGTCCTTCACGGCGCGGGCGAACCGGGTCGGTTGGCGCGGCCCCTTCGAGGCCTCCATCGAGCGGGAGACGTCGACGACGAAATACGCCTGCGCGTCGGTTCGCACTCGGGCGCTCGTCGTCGAGCTGAGGACGGGCTGGGTCGCGGCAAGGGCGAGCAGGAGCGGAACTGCGGCGAGCGCGAGCAGACGCCCGACGCGGCGCCGGCTCGGGGCAGTGGCGAGCCCGAGGAGCGTCCGGGCGCGCCGCTCGCGGCGTGCGGCGAGCGCGGCGCCGGCCAGGGGAAGAACAAGTGCGACGGCAACGAAGGCGCCCGAGGGCGTGAGGAAGACGAGGGAGCCCGTCAAGCTCAGTACCCCCTCCCGGGGAGGCCCCCGCCGGCGCCCTTGTGTCCCTTCGCAGGCCCGCTCGACGCGCCGTTCGAGCCCGGGCGGACACCCTTCGCGAGCAGGTTTCGGAGCAAGAGCTCGAGGTTCGCCTTCGCGTCATCGTTCGCCGGGTCGAGCTCGACCGCCGCCTGGAAGTCGGCGACGCTTCGCTCGACGGGCGCCGGTGCGTTCGGGCCGAGCTGGCGCGAATCCTGAAAAGCGAGAATTCCCAGGAGGTTCTCGGCCGCCGAGTCCTCCTGTCGGTTGCCGCCACGCGCCAGGTTCGTCAAGTTCTCTTCGAGCGCTCCCCGTGCGCGCGACTCCGAATACCCGTTGTCGATGCCGTTCCCGGCAGCAACCACCGTCACGAACCTTCTCGCCGCCCGCCGGAACGCGAGCTGGTTCGAGATACCCAGGATCCGCAACGCCGGGTCGGACGGCAGCACCGTAGCTGCCTGCCACCGCGCGGTCGCCGGCGCCCGCGCAAATTCGGCGTCGCCTGCAGTCACCGCCTGGTGCCAGCTGCGCAGATCCGCGGCGAGGAGCGCCGCCAGGACTGCGATCGCGAGCACGGCAAGACCGAGCGCGACCCGGGAGAGTCTCATGCCGCCGTCTCCGGCTGCGGGTCTCGGCCCCAGTCGAGACGGGCCGCCCGTACCTCGACGACCGCGAGGAGCAGCGCGACCAGGACGGCGATCACGATGAGCCAGGCCGGGAAGGCAGTGCCGGGAGGCGGCGGCGCAGCCTGATTCGACGAGAGACCCGCCGGCACGATCGAGGTCGCCTTGCCGACCAGGCTACGGAAGCGCGCAAGATCACTCGGATCCGCGTTGAGCGCTATCACTCGAAGCTTGATGTGCTCGGCCTGGTACTCGTTGAGCACCGTGTTCAATCGCTGGAAATCGTTCGGATCGTCGGCAAGATCGCTGATCAGGAGGACCGCGGGCTGCTTGATTCCCTTGGCGAGCTCGATCGACCGGGCGAGGTCGAGGCCGTTCGAGATCTCCGTGCCTTGGGTGAACGAGTCACTCCACGGGTTCTTGGGAAACGTCGGCTGCTCCCCCCGGACGACGTTCGTCGGCACGACGAAGTAGCGCGCGATCGGCTCGAGCGCGGAGGCAGGCGTTCCCGGCGGCAGAGCCTCGTAGGCCACGTTCGAGAAGAGAACGAGGCCGTACCTCCCGCCGCGCTCGACGAGTTGCTGAAGCGACTCATGGATCCGCGAGTAGGTATCGGAGGTGATGCTCGCGGAGAGATCGAGCACGACGACTCCGCCGGCCTTCGGAGGCAGCAACGGCTGCTTGCCGGCATGCGGCTGACGTGCGACGACCGCCGCGGCGACGAGGAGCAGCACGAGGAGCGCGAGGAGCGCCCGCCGGACGAGCGCCGCCCTCGCAGCGACTGCCCGAAACACTCTCGCCTGTGCGTACGGGATCGAGCTCACGAGCGCTCCATCGAGCCCAACCCGGCCGCCTCGTCCGCCACCTCGACGGCACGCTCCGACGACGGCGGAGCCTCGGCCCACGCTCCCTGCTCGGCCGCCTCGGCAACCGTCGGGTTGCCTTCGGCGGCGAGCGCCTCGGCCAGCAGCCCGAGGGCCTTCCGCCGATCGGCCGCATCGCGGCGCGACGCCGCGTCGCGAACGAACGCAAGTGCCGACTCGAGCGCCGTGGGCGCGATCGCCGACGCCCGTCGGCGAGAAAGAAGGGCGGCGAGCTCGAAGGCGAGAAGGCCTGCAGCAACCACGCCGAGGATTCCAGCCAGAATCGTGAGCGCGAGCGCAAGTCCCGTGGGGGACGCGCCGTAGACGGGAGAGGGCAGGGGGGCGGTGTGCCGGAAGTGGGGCGTCGAGCCCTGGACGTCCGACTTTCCGAGCCGCGAGGCGACGGTTACCGGCGGCCAGGCCGCTGTCACCGTCCTTTCCCGGCCGTCACTGAGCGCGGTCACGGTGGCGGCCGGAAGCTGGACGGTGCGCGGGCCGGTGGTCGGTAGACAGCCGTCGCTTACGCACTGAATCGTGTATCGGTACTCGAGGCTCACGTCCCGCCCCACTGCGCTCGAGGAGACGACGGGCGGCGCCGACTCGACGTACGGGGCGAAGCTCGGCTGTACGTGGACGCTTCCCGGATCCACCACCCGAGAGTCGAGGTCGACCGTCATGTCGGCCGTCACGGGATCGCCGAAGTAGGCTGCGGCGGGCGTGAGCCGCGTCCGCACGGCGAGCGGGCGGGCGAGGGCGTGTCCGGACTCACCGGCGCTCCACCAGCCAAGCGCGGTGCCGACGAGGAGCGCGACGAGGGCTAGGCCGGTGAGCCCCGCTACGACCTGGAAGCGCGCGGTCATCGGCGCCGGAGGCTCCGGCGCCTGTCGGCCCACTCGGCGAAGGCCCGATCGATCGCCGAGTCCTCGCTCGTCTCGATGAGAACCGGCTCGAGCGCGAGCGCGCGAAAGCCTCCGAGCAGAGCTTCGAGCCGCAGCTCGTTTTCGCGCCGCCGCGACCGTGCCTCGCGCAGAGAGAGGCGGACGTCGAAGCTCTCCCCATCGGCGGGATCGGATAGCGGGACGACGACCGATCGAACGAGCGGGAAGCTCTGCTCCCACGTCGGATCCTGAACGACGACGGGCACCACTTCCCAGCGTCTGGCGACCGCCGTAAGGAGCACGGAGTCGGGAATCGCGGCTCCCAGAAAGTCGGAGATCACAAAGATGAAAGTGCCAGATGAGAACTCGCTGCGGAAGCGCGCGAGAAACTCGAGACCGAACGCGATCCCCTCGTCGGGCGCGTCGAACTCGTGCGCTTCCCGCTGACGGGCCTCGATCTGCGCCGCCGCGGACCGACCTCGCGGAGCGAGCCAATAAGGCTCCCCCGAGCGCTCTGAGGCGCCCGTGTAGTCGAGGTAGGCGACGGCCGCGTTACGCGCCTCCGCGCTCGCCACGATCAACTCGAGCACAGAGCGAACGGCCTCGACCTTCGAGAGCCACGGGAACGGCGGAGGGTACAGCCCCATCGACGGACGTCGATCGCAGAGGACGACGACGTGGGGCGCCTCCTCGGCGTAGCGTTCGCGGACGACGAACTCGTCCTGTCCGCGAGCGGTCGAAAGCCGCGCACTCGCGCGCCAGTCGATCGTCGAGATCGGGTCGCCGCGGACGTACGCGCGGGAGCCGGCGACGTCGGAGCCGTGCCCTCGGCGAACACTGGGGCCGCCGCCGAGCGGAAGGCCTGCGACGCGGTACCGCGGGACGAGGGGGAAGACGGTACGGACGCTCGAAGGCACGGGAACGCTCGCAGCGAGTTAGGCCGCTTCGCCCCTGTCGGCCCAGGTCGAGCTTTCGCCGGCATCTTCGACTTGCCAGTCCGGGCGCGGCGCGGGGGCCTGCTCGAGGCAACGCAGGCGAATGCGCTGGAGCATCTCGTCACGTGTCAGGTTGCGAGTCTCGGCGAGGTAGGTGGGCGAGAAAATCAGCCGATGTCCCAGCACCGGGACGAACAACGTGTCGACGTCGGCCGGCTTCACGAAGAGCCTTCCGTGGAGCAGCGCCCAGGCTCGTGCGACCTTCACGAGCGCCAGCGTCCCGCGTACCGATGCCCCGACCTCGACCTCGTCGAGCGAACGGGTCGCTCTCACGAGCCGAACGATCCAGGTGTCGATGAGCTCGTCGACGTAGACGTCCTCCGACGCCTGGCGGAGCTCTGTGAGCGCGGCGAGCGAGATCACGGGCCCGAGGCCTTCGAGGGGATGTCTGTGCCGCTGCTCCCGGACGATCAACAACTCCTCGGCCTCGCCGGGATATCCAAGGCTCGAGCGGAGCGCGAACCGATCGAGCTGGGCCTCTGGAAGCGGGAACGTCCCCTCGTATTCGATCGGGTTCTCGGTCGCCATGAGGAAGAACGGGTCGGGCAAAGCACGGGTGATTCCGTCGACGGTCACCTGACGCTCCGCCATCGCCTCGAGCAGTGCCGACTGGGTCTTCGGCGTGGCCCGGTTGATCTCGTCGACGAGGAGGACGTTTGCAAACAGCGGCCCGGGTTGGAACTCGAACTTCCGGGTCTGCTGGTCGAAGACGCTGAGCCCGGTCACGTCCGTGGGCTGGAGGTCGGGCGTGCACTGGATCCGCGAGGGGACTGCGCCTTCGATACTGCCGGCGATCGCGCGGGCGAGAACGGTCTTCGCGGTTCCGGGTACGTCTTCGAACAGTACGTGGCCCCCGCTGATCAACGCGGCCAGGACGAGACGGATCTCCTCCTGCTTCCCGTGGACAACCGTCTCAATGTTTCCGAGCAGCCGTCGCGCCACCGCACCGGCCGCGCCCGTGTCTCCGTCGCCCCCTTCGGTCTCATCCATAGCTGCATTCTCCCACGAACGGCGCGTCACGCCGGAGGTGATGCCGTGGTCGCGACGACGCGATTGCCCATCGTGGACGGCGGAAGCCGCGGCGTCTGCGCCAGCCGCCGAGGTACGCTCAGCCGGGGAGCTTGAAAGTCGCGAGACCCTGGGGCGCGTTCAACGGAAGCGTCTTGGGATAGATCGTCGGATCGACAATGCCGCCCGGCTTGGCCGTTTTCGTCGAGAAGAACTGCCGTACCGCTTGCCAGAAATTGACGGAGAGCCCTCGAGCCGAGCTCGGAAGCACGAGGCGGAAGTTGCCGCTGCCGTCGGGCCACGTGGCGGTGATGGGCTTGATCACTCCACCCTTGCCGCCGACGACTCCCACGATCAGCCCCTGGTAGATCGCGCCGGCAATTGCCTGTGGGTTCAACGATGTCTTCGGAAGCGTCGTGCTCGGCGATGCCGGAAGTTGAACATTCAGCGAAGCGCTCTGCAGCTTGGCGAAATCGATCTGATCGGTGACGGGCTCGGCGTAGGCGGTGCTGCCGACCGCGACCCCCACCTGCATCGGGACGGGATCGTCCCCCTCCTGGTCGGCCGCAACGAGGAATGACGCGTACGTCCCATTCGTCCCGGTTGGCCGCGACTGCGTCCAGTATTGGCGATCGTTCGTCCGGGTCGTCACGATCGCGCCCTGGACCGGGTTGCCGTTTGCGTCGGTGATGCGTCCTGTGAGCTCGTAGCTGTAGAGCAGAACGGTCGGAGGGGCCTGCGGCGAGTTTCCATACGACAGGCGGCCGGTCAGGACAATGTGTCCGTCGGACTGAATGCGTGCCGAGAGATTCTTCACGGAGTAGCCGACGCTGATTCCGGTATTCCGCCCGAGCAGATCGTCGCTCTGCCCCGCGGTCAGGGGTTTTCCCGCGATCTTCGCGCCGGCCAGTCCAGTGATGGTGGCCTCATGCCTGAACGGCGTCGTGATGTCGACGGGGTACTCGAACGCGCCGGTCGGGTCGGTCGGCGCTGCGGCCCAACCGTCGATGTTGACGACGGCCCCGACGACGGGCTTCCCGGCGAGAAGGACGTGGCCTATGACCAGCTTCGTGTTGGACGAGTTCGGGTTCCAGGTCTGGACGAACATCGCACCGGGCGCCGTGACGTGCGCGGTCGAACCGACATGGCCGGCGACCGAGGCGCGCGCGGCGCTCGACGCTGCCTGCTGCGCCGTCACTGCCGTGACGCTCGCCGCCTTCCTCACACCCGCGGTGATCGTCGGAGGCGTCGACTGTGTCGAGTTGCCGCCGAGCGAGAACACCTGCACCTGCGAGGCGACGGTGCCGCCCGAGGACGACGTCGGGGTCCCTCCCACCGCGATTGCGACATATTCGGTGCCGTTGATCGAGTACACGGACGGCCCGGCGGCGATCTGGGCGCCCGTCTGGAAGGTCCAGAGCACCGTTCCGGTCTTGACGTCGAAGGCGCGGAAGTTCCCATCGCCACCGCCCACGAAGCCGATTCCGGAGGCCGTTGTCGTCGGGCCGCCGCGCTCGGGCTGTGGGGTATCGAACTTCCAGACGCGCTTGCCCGTCGCGACGTCGATGGCGCTGACGGAGCCATAGTCCTTCCACCCGGACCGCAGGTACTGGCCGTAGTCGCCGTTGGCGAGCCCGAGGAACACGTCCCCGGCGAGCAACTTCTGCTTCTCCTCCTCAGCCGACGTCTGCTGTACGAGAACTGATGCCGTTTCCGACGCTGCGTTGTAGACGTAGCCGGTCTGCGGGTCGAATGACGCCGGAGAGTAGTTCAGCCCACCGAGAGACGAGGGGTAGATGACGACGGGCTTGCCCGGCTTGAGATTCGGGTGCTCGACGTTGTCGATCACCTTGACCCGCTGGTAGATGGGCGCGCCGGTGGCGGCGTTATAGGCAAACCAAACGCCCTCCATGGTCGCCACCGAGACGATCCTCTCCGACTTGCCCCCGATCTTCGCCGTATAGACCATCGGTGGCTGGGAGGTGTCGTAGGACCATTGGTTCGACGACAGCTGCTGCTGCCACCACTTCATCTGACCGGTCGTCAGGTCGATCGCGATGACGGAGTCGGCGCGCGGATCTGGACCAGGCCGCAGCGACGGGTAATAAGGCGGAGTCGCTGCGCCGGTCCCGACGTAGAGCGTGTTTGTCGTCGTGTCGACCGTCGTCGGCGTCCAGACGACACCTCCGCCCACGATCCGAGCGGCCTGGCGCCACTCGGTGTCGTTCGGCGGGATCGTCCAGAACGGGTTCGCCCATGCGGGCGTCAGGCTCGGCGTGTTGTAGGCCATCACGAACCCGCGTGCGCCGTATTCCGACCCGGCCGCGCCGACGATCAGCCGATGGTCGGCGCAGATCGGCGCGCTCGTCTCGGAGTAGCCGTAGTTCGCCTGGGCTCCCGGGACGGCTGTGGAGATCGGAACGCGTGCAAGCTGCTGACCCGTTGCGGGGTCGAGCGCCACGATTGTCATGTCGAGCGTGAGCAAGAACACCCGGTTGTCGCAATAGGCGACACCCCGGTTCGCGACGATCCCGAAGTTCTTGAACGTCGCGACGTTGTTGGGCGTGTAATGCCAGAGGAGATCTCCCGTTCCCGCATTGACCGCGAACACCTGATCGTCACCCGATGTGATGTACATCGTGCCGTTGACGACGATCGGGTAGGTCTGCTGGCCCTTCTTGATCCCAGGCACGAACTTGTTGAGGTCGACGGTGAACGCGCGTCCCAGCTGTCCCACGTTGCCGGGCGTGATGCTCGTCAACGGCGAATAGCGATTCTGGTTGAGCTCGTTGCCCCAGCTCGACCAGTTCACATTCCCCGCCGCGAGATGCTTGGCCGAGGCACCCGAGGCGCTGAGCAACGCCCCGACGACGGCCGCGGTCACGAGGAGATACAGCAGTGTCCTACAGCGAGAGATTATGTGTCCACCTTATTCGATGCTCGGGCGAGGAACCTTGACGCTCTTCGCCTCCGTACGCTCGAAAGGCAGTCTAGCCGCTCTCGCCGCGGTTCGCTGCCGGCGCAGCCGGCGGGTGGGCCGTGCCGGCCGCCCGGCGACGTACTACACGCTCTCCCTCTCCCAGGTCCGCGGAGCCCCAGCGAGAATGGCGCTCCATGAAGCAGGAAACCACCGCTCGAGCCGCCCTCGCCGTCGGCGCGCTCGGGGTCGTCTTCGGCGACATCGGGACGAGCCCGCTGTACACGATCCAGACCGTCTTCAACCCGAGCGACCCGCACCCGCTGAAGGCGACCACCGAGGCGGTCTACGGCGTCGTGTCGCTGATCTTCTGGTCGGTCACGATCATCGTCACCGTCACCTACGTCCTGCTCGTGATGCGCGCCGACAACGACGGCGAGGGCGGGATCCTCGCGCTGATCACCCTGATCCGGCGCCGCGGGGTCACGGGCGGGCGCCGGACGAAGATGGCGCTTGCGGCGCTCGGCGTTTTCGGGGCCTCGCTCTTCTTCGGGGACAGCATGATCACACCCGCGATCTCGGTGCTCTCCGCGGTCGACGGCGTGAACGTGGCGGCCCCGTCTGTGAGCCACCTGATCGTGCCGATCACCTGCGCGATCATCATCTGCCTGTTCCTCGTCCAGCGGTTCGGCACGGGCGCCGTCGGAGGGCTGTTCGGGCCGGTGATGGCGGTGTGGTTCGTCTCGATCGGAGCTCTCGGCCTCCACGGCATCGCCGCGCACCCCCAGGTCCTGAAGGCGCTCTCGCCGACCTACGCGGCGGGCTTCCTGTTCGGCCACTTCTCGCTCGCCTTCTTCGCGCTCGCGGGCATCGTGCTCGCCGTCACCGGGGCCGAGGCGCTCTACGCGGACATGGGCCACTTCGGCCGGTCGCCGATCACGCGCGTCTGGCTGTTCCTCGTCTTCCCCGCCGCCGCGCTCAACTACATGGGCCAGGGTGCGCTGCTCCTCGGCGATCCGAAGGCCGCAGCCGGCAACCCGTTCTTCCTGCTCGCGCCCGGGTGGGCTCAGGTGCCGCTGGTCTTCCTGGCTGCGACCGCAGCAGTGATCGCCTCCCAGGCCGTGATCTCCGGGGCGTTCTCGGTGACCCAGCAGGCGGCCCGGCTCGGATACCTCCCCCGCCTGCGGATCACGCACACCTCGGAGCGGAGGATCGGCCAGATCTACGTCCCGTGGATCAACTGGGCGCTACTCATCGCAGTGCTCACGCTGGTTGTCACCTTCAAGACCTCGAACGCGCTCGCGTTCGCTTACGGGGTCGCCGTGACCGGGACGATCACGATCACGACGCTCCTCTTCTTCTACCTCGTCCACCGGCATTGGCGAAAGCCGCTGTGGATCGTCGTGCCGAGCGCCGCTGCGCTCATCGGGTTCGACCTGCTGTTCCTCGCGGCGAACGCGATCAAGATCCTGCACGGCGCCTGGCTCCCGATCGTGATCGCGATCGCCGTCTTCACCGTACTCACGAGCTGGCAGAAGGGGCGCGGGCTCGTAACGAGGCTGCGGAGCCGGGACGAGGGGCAGCTCCGCGCCTTCATCAGAGAGCTCCACGAGCTCGACCCGCCGCTACCCAGGGTTCCCGGAACCGCAGTCTTCCTCAATCGCGGCAAGTCGACCGCGCCGCTCGCGTTGAGAGCGAACGTCGAGCACAACCACATCCTGCATGAGAACGTCCTGATCGTCTCGCTCGAGACGAGGCCGCGCCCGCACATCCCGGACGAGAAGCGGCTCGCGATCGACGACCTCGACTACTCGGACGACGGGATCACCCACGTCACGGCGCGCTTCGGGTACATGGACAAGCCCGACGTCCCCGGCCTACTCCCCCTGATCCGAGCCGCCGGCGTCGACTGCGGGCTCGACGAGAACACGGTCTCCTACTTCCTCTCGACGATCGAGCTCCACCCCGGCTCGACGCCCGGGATGAGCCGCTGGCGCAAGAACCTCTTCCTCGCGACCTCGCAGCTCACGGCCGACGCCGCCGAGTACTTCCGGCTCCCGCCCGAGCGCACCGTGATCATGGGCTCGCGGATCGACTTTTGAGCCAGTAGCTTTGCCCCGGTGAGCGAGGCGTCATCCGAATCGATCGGGGAGGCGGCAGAGGTCGAGCGCGACCTCATCGACACGCACCGGCTCGAGGCTTTCAGCGACGGGGTCATGGCCGTGATCATCACGATCATGGTGCTCGGGCTACGGACCCCGGACACGCCCGACTTCCACGGGCTCGAGGGCCGGTTCCCCTCGCTACTCGTCTACATCCTGAGCTTCACGATGGTCGGGATCTACTGGAACAACCACCATCAGCTGCTGCGGGCGACGCCGCGTATCAACGGGGCCGTGATGTGGACGAACCTGCTGCTGCTCTTCTGGCTCTCGCTGATCCCGTTCGCGACCGAGTGGGTCGGGACCTCGCATCGCAGCTCGTTCCCCGCCGCGGCCTACGGCGCCGTCGCGGTCGGAGCCGCGCTCGCCTACTCCGCGCTCGTGCGCGCGATCCTGGCCGCGAATCCCGATAGCGCAGCGATCAGAGCCGCTCTCGGTAGGGACACCAAGGGAAACGCCTCGGTCGTGATCTACCTCGCAGGGATCGGGCTCGCGTTCGTCAGCCCCTACCTGGCCTACGCCTGTTACGCCTCGGTCTCGGTGATCTGGTTCATCCCCGACCGGCGGCTCGCACGAGGCTAGGCGGAGTTCCGGGCGGCGGCGGCTCGCTCGGCGATCGCCGCGTCGAGCACCTGATTGATCTGCTGCTCGCTCTTCCCCTCGCGCTGCAACTGCTCGACGAGGAAGAGGAGCCGGTCGTGCTCGGCGGAAGTGCGCATTGATCCTTGTCTCATAGATGATCCTTTCGGTTCTGGTTTCGCCTATATGCTAGCGGACACTTGACTGCACAAGCGAGCCGCCGCTAGGGTTCCGGAACCAAAACAACTTGCGCGCTCATCTATCGCCGGAGCGCCGCACGAGGAGGGGGTCCAGATGGCCACAGACACCGAAATCGCGAGCCCGACCGTCGCCGTGATCGGCGGCGGCTATGCCGGCTACGCGGCTGCGAAGGCACTCGACGAGTTCGCCGACGTGACGCTCGTCGAGCCGCGGGACGCCTTCGTCCACAACGTCGCAGCGCTCCGCGCGCTCGTGGAGCCGGACTGGCTCGAGGACATCTTCCTGCCCTACGACCACCTGCTCACGAACGGGCGCGTGCTCCGCGACCGAGCCGTCGAGGTAGACGCCGGACGGGTTGCGCTCACGTCGGGAGCCGAGCTGACGCCAGATTTCATCGTGCTCGCCACCGGCTCGACCTACCCGTATCCGGCGAAGACCGGCACCGACGACACCGCCCTTGCGATCGGCCGCTACCGCCAGAGCCACGAGGAGCTCGCGCGGGCCGAGCGGGTCCTGATCGCGGGGGCCGGGCCGACCGGGCTCGAGCTCGCCGGCGAGATCAGCTCACGCTGGCCCGAGAAGAAGATCACGATTCTCGAGCCCGAGCCGGAGATCCTCGCCGGCCCCTACAAGCAGGAGCTCCGCGACGAGGTGCGGCGCCAACTCCTCGAACGGGGCGTCGAGTTCATCCTCGGCGAATCGCTCAGCGGGGAGCCGGAGAGCCCGCCCGTCACGCTCGGGCAGTTCGCGGTCACGACCTCCGCGGGTCGCACGATCACCGCCGACATCTGGTTTCGCTGCAACGGCCTGCGACCCGTGAGCGATTACCTCGGAGACGAGCTCTCAGGCGACCGGGCGGCCGACGGCTGGATCGAGGTCAACCCCTACCTCCAGGTCGCCGGGCAGACGAACGTGTTCGCGATCGGCGACTGCTCTTCCATCGACTTCAAGACAGCCGCCCGTGCGGGGCGGCAGGCCGAGCTCGCCGCCGCGAACATCCGCGCGCTCACCGAAGGCGCCGAGCTGCAGGCCTACGAGCCGATGCCGCCTGCGATCGTGATCCCGCTCGGCCCGGGAGGCGGCGCGTCGGAGCTCCCCGGCCAGGACGAGATCGCCGGAGCGGAGACGACCTCGAGCATCAAGGGCGAGCACATGTTCCTCGACCGCTACAAGGAGCTCTTCGGCCTGAAGGAGCCCGCGGCGGCGGGATAGAGAGTCTCTCGCCCGGCCGGGCAAAAGAGCCGTCTCGCGGTCTATAATTGACGCAGACGTCAACTTCAGGAGCCGATGAGTGGCCGTCTGGACGATCTCCGCACAAGAGGGAACACCTGGTGATCGGGTGGCGGGCGAGCTCGCGGCGTCGGCGGGCGTTCCCCTCTACGACCGGCTCGGGCTTGCGGAGCTCGCACGCGGGATGGAGCTCGAGATCCCCGAGCTCGAGGGCATCGAGGAGCGGTTCTGCGGCCGCTATTCACACCTGCTCCTGATGGCGGCGGGCGCCGCCGCCGTGCCGGAGACGATCTCCGAGCTGAAGCTCCGCGAGGGGCTGCCGGAGCTCGGCCGCCAGGTGCTCGGAGAGGCCGCCCGGAGCGCCTGCGTGATCGACGCCGCGGCCGCTTTCGCCGTCCTGCCGGACCATCCCAGCGCCGTCCATGTTCGGCTGCGGGCGCCCTACGCGCATCGTGTCGCCGCCTACCAGCGCGAGCATCTCGTCGACCGTCATCACGCGGAGAAGGCGGTCAAGCACGCCGACCACCTCCAGCGCGCCTGGGTGCGAACGCTCTACCACCTCGACGTCGAGGACGGCTCGCGATACACGGTCGTGCTCGATACGAGCCGGCTTTCGCTCGACCGGCTCGTCGAGATCCTGTTCGCGGCGGGAGGGGCCGCGGCAGTCGCAGGGCCCGCAATCGAAGCAGCCTAGAAGCAAACGCCGGGCGCCTTCGGCCAGGCGCCCGGCCCACCGCGCCGACTACGACCAGCTGAGCGTGACGGTGTCGTCGTTCGTGCTCTCGTTCTTCGTGATCGAGACGACGCTCCCGGTTGCCCCCCGATAGGCCCCGGTTCCGCCCACGATCACGATGTCCGTGCGCTTGCCGCTGCCATAGAACTTGGTCTGCGCCATCGCCATCAGCGTGCCGCCCTCGAGCGCGAAGACGCCGTAGCAGGGCCCCGACGCGCGGGTGCCGCCCCGGGCGATCATGCAGGTCGCCTCGAGCGAGCCGGCGCGGGCGCCCGACGGAGTCAACAGGTTCGAGGTGAAGGCGATCTGGTCGCCGATCAGCGGCGGAGCCTCCTGGCCCTGCCTCGGCGGATTGTCGATGAAGTTGAAGCCGACGCTCTTCTCGACGAGATGGAACGTGACCGTTTTCTTGCCGGCCGCCGAGGCGCCGCCGAGCACGAACAATGCGATCGCGAAGACCCCGATCGCGCAGAACAGGAACCGCTTGCTCATCTCTCTCTCCGTTTCGGTCGTGGCGCAGGTGCTGTGGCCGCCCCGTTCGACTCCGGCCACTGACGATGTCTCCATCGCGTGCTTGCCGGGAGAATCCGCTACGGCGCTTAAGACCCAGCTTAACGGCTTGGCCGGGTCCGGCCGCGCCCGACTCCGTATCCTTCGTCGCCGCATGAGCCGCGGCGGGGGACCGAGGGCGCGGGCAGGAACGGGACCGGTTTCGAACGCAACTGAGGGCGGCGCAGCATGGCAGGCTCGGGTGCCACACAGTCCGGACTGACGTTCCGCCTGCTCGGGCCGCTCGAGGTCGAGGGCGAGGGCGGTCCGCTGCCACTCGGCGCTCCGAAGCAGCGCCTGCTGCTCGCGCTGCTGTTACTGACGGCGAACGACGTCGTTTCGCGTGAGTCGGCCGTGGACTGCCTGTGGCCCGAAGACCCGCCGGCGAGGGCCGAGACGGCGCTCCAGGTGTATGTCCACAACCTCCGCCGGAGCGTCGGGCGCGAGCGAATCGTCACCCGCGGAACGGGCTACCTCCTGCGGGCCGAGAGCGACGAGCTCGACATGACCATCTTCGAGCGGCGGCTCTCCGAAGCCAGGACCGCGCTCGCCCTCGGGGACAACAACCGCTCGAAGGGCCTGCTCGCGAGCGCCCTCGAGCTCTGGCGCGGCGAGGCCCTGGCCGGGCTCCCCTTCGTTCCCTTCGTCGCCGTCGAGCGGGAGCGGCTCGGCGAGCTCCATCTGGTCGCCGAAGAGCTCGTCCACGAGGCCCAGCTCGCCCTCGGCGAGCACCAGCAGGTGATTCCGGAGCTCTCGGCCTTCGTCGCCCAACACCCCTACCGGGAGCGTGGCTGGAGCCTGCTGATGCTCGCGCTGTATCGCGCAGGCCGGCAGTCGGAGGCGCTCGAGGCCTACCGGCGGGCACACGCGAAACTCGCCGAGCTCGGGATCGAGCCGAGCCCACCGCTGCGTGAGCTCGAGCGGGCGATCCTGCGCCACGATCCGTCGCTCGAGCCGGAACGCGCGGCAGACGAGACGCGCCGGCTCTCGCTGCCGAACCCCGCGACGCCGCTCGTCGGGCGTGAACCGGAGATCGCAGAGGTGATCGGGCTCTTCGAGCGGAGGGCCGCCAGGCACGTGACGCTCGCCGGGCCCGGAGGCATCGGCAAGACGAGGCTCGCGATCGCGGTCGCGCAGGAGCTCGGAGCATCCTTCACCGACGGAGCGGCCTTCGTCGACCTCGCGAGCCTCGCGGACGCCTCGCTCGTTCCTTCGGCGCTCGCGACGACACTCGGCGTCGCGGACGGCGGCGACGTGCTCGCGACCCTGGCGACGACCGATCGGCTCGTCGTGCTCGACAACTTCGAGCACGTCCTCGAGGCCGCCCCGGCGATCGCCGAGCTGATCGCGGGGGCGCCCAGGCTTCGCATCCTCGTCACGAGCCGGATCGCCCTGCGCCTCTCCGGCGAGCATCTCTACGTCGTCCCGCCGCTCGAAGTACCGCGTGAAGGCCTCGGCCACGAAGAGCTGCTCGATAACCCGGCAGTCGCCGTCTTCCTCTCGCGCGCCCGTGCCGTCGATCGCGGCTTCGCGCTCACAGCCGAGAACGGGCGCTTCGTCGCGGACATCTGCCGGCTCCTCGACGGGATGCCGCTCGCAATCGAGCTCGCAGCCGCCTGGAGCAAGCTCCTGACCCCGGAGCAGATCCTGCCCCGGATCGCACGGCCGCTCGAGCTGCTCACCGGCGGCGATCGCGACTCCCCGGTCCGTCACCAGACGCTCCGCGGCACGATCGAGTGGAGCTACGACCTTCTCGATCCGAAGTCGCGAACCCTGTTCGAGGAGCTGTCCGTCTTCGCCGGCGGCTGCTCGCTCGACGCGGTCGACGCCGTCTGCCGGCCTCACCTGGACGCGCTCGCGGCACTCCTCGACCACAGCCTGCTTCGCCGTGAGCAGGAGCCGGGCCGCGATCCGAGGTTCGCGCTCCTCGCGACGATCCGTGACTTCGCCGCCGACCGGCTGGCCGAGCCGGACCGGGCGGTCCTACAGCGACGGCATGCGCTCTACTTCCTCGAGAGCGCCGAGCAGACCCGCGAGATCATCGCGGGGTCCAGGCGCGCGAGAGGCCGAGCTGCTCGCAGCGCTCGAGGATGACCACGACAACTACCGTGCGGCGCTCCGCTGGGCTCACGAGAGCGGGGAGGACGGCCTTCTGCTTCGCCTCGTCACCGCGTTGCGGCTGTTCTGGATGGTGCGCGGGCATCTCGACGAGGGCCGGGAGTGGTTCGAGGCCGCACTCGAGCGGACAGGCGGGGCCGACGACCCCGAGCGCGCCGCGGCCCTCGCGGCCGGCGGAATTCTCGTCTACCGAGCCGGCGAATACGAGCTCGCACGGCGCTGGTGGGAAGAGGCCCGCGCCTATTTCGAGCGGACGGGGGAGGCGGCCGCATCGGCGCGGGTGCTCGGCAACCTCGCCGGAATCGCCCATGCAGAGGGTGATCTTGCGAGCGCCACCGAGCTCTGGCAGCGAAGCGCCGATCAGCTGCGCGAGCTCGGGGACGAGATGCGGCTGGCGATCGCGCTCGGAAACCTCGGGGTCGCCGCCTCGAGCAGTGGGCGCTACGAACGGGCGGTCGAGTTTCTCGACGAAGCGCTCGTCCTCGCCCGGCGCGCGGACAACTGGATCACGGAGTGCTCGATCCTCTTCAACCTCGGCCGCGCCGCGTTCGAGCTCGGAGAGGTGGCCCGAGGTCGGGGCCTGATCCAGGATGCGCTCCGAATCGCCGACCAGCTCGGCTACCGGGAGCTCGTGGCCCACTGCCTGCTCGGGCTCGCGGACATCGCGGCGGCGGAGGGCGACGGGGAGCGCGCGCGCAGGCTGCTCGATGCATGTGATCACCTGGCGGGCATGCTCGGGATCCAGTTCCAGGGCGACGAGCTCGCGATCCACGAACGAGCTGCCGGGCGCATAGGTGCGCAGGCCGCCCTGGACGAGGTCGACATCGATATCGCCTCGGCCGTGACCGCTGCGCTCGCCTGAGACGACCGGGCCGCTACTCGCTCGTCCAGGTGAGGCGCGGCCGGGGCCTTGCGCGGGCGTGAGCCTGCTCCGGCCGCCTTACGAGGCGAGCCGGAGCATCCCGTCCGCGCTCTCGAGCTCGAGCAGGAGCCGCTTGCGCTCGAGCCCTCCGGCGTAGCCCGTGAGCCTGCCGCCCTTGCCGAGCACGCGATGGCACGGGACGATGATCGAGAGCGGGTTATGCGCGACCGCACCGCCGACCTTGCGGGCCAGCGTCGGGCTGCCTAGCTCCGCAGCGAGCTCGCCGTAGGTCACCGTGCTGCCGTAGGGAATCCGCTCGAGCCGCTCCCAGACGCGGCGGCGGAACTCGCTGCCGTCCGCGACCGTCGGCAGGTCGAAGCTCGTCCGCTCACCGGCGAGGTACTCGTTGAACTGCCGCTCGGCCTCCTCGAAGCCGTGATCGGCCCGCTCGCCGAACGACGCCGGGTCGGGCCTCGTCCAGTGACCGGGGAAGTACACGCCGCTGAGCGTGCCGTGCTCCGCGACGAGCGTCAGCTCGCCCAGCGGCGTGGAGATCTTCGTATGCGTCGTCATCGCTCGTTCCTCCTCGCGTCCGTCGTCATCCCTGAAACGGCGGACGCCGGCGCTACGTGAGATCAGAAGAAGAAAAACAGCCAGGCTCCGGTCTTGGAGCTGGAACCGGAATGAGCTTCGTCGATCGGGCGTGATGGACGAGTGCGCTTCAAGGACGCAGGGAGCCGGCAATAGTTGTCCTATTGCCGCGACCGAGGACGCCGTCAGCGCGCCGTCCAGCGCGGCCGAGCGACTCAAGGCTCATTTCGGTTCCGGCTCTTAGCAAAGGGAGGTCGGCCCGGGATTGCCGTCACGAATTCCGCCTGCGCTGATGCGGCCTTGCTGTCAAGATGCGCACGAGGAGGCGAGATGTCAGAGACCGCCGAGACGACCCCCCACGAAGCAGGCCCTCCTGCGCCGGAGGACCTGACCGCGCAGTATGGGTCTCTGCTCGCGAGCGGCGAGCAGGTGCTCCTGGTACGGCGACGGCACTGGCTGACGTTCCTCGAGGCCGGGCGCTGGTTCCTGCTCGCAGTTCTCGCCGCGATCCTCTCGGGCGCGCTCGACTCGGAGGTCGGAAACGGCGGCGTCTCGGGCGTCCTCAGTACCGTGCTCGGCTGGGCGACCGGGGCCTTCCTGTTGATCGGGGTGCTCGGCGTCGGCTGGTACGTGATCGTCTGGCGGGTCGAGCGCTACATCGTCACCACACGCAGGGTGATCGAGACGGGCGGCGTGATCAACAAATGGTCCCGCGACACCTCGCTCGAGATGATCACCGACATGATCGTCGACCACCCGCTTCTCGGGCGCATCTTCGGCTACGGCGAGATCGATCTTCTGACCGCCTCCGAACAGGGCGAGAACAAGATCCGCTTCCTTCCGGACCCCGACGGCTTCAAGAAAGCGCTGCTCGACGCGAAGCAGGAGCATGCGCTCGAGCTCGCGGGCGGCGGCGGGGCCGTCGCCGAGGGCCCGGAAGGAGCCGCGATGGCGACGGAGCCCGAGGAGCCGGCACGCACCTCCGCGGAGGACGTCGATGCCTCGCTCACCCGCCTCGCCGACATGCGCGACCGCGGGCTGATCACGCAGGCCGAGTTCGACGAGAAGAAGAAGCAGCTTCTCGACCGGATCTAGCCGGTGGACGCGCGATCACCCACGGCGACCCGACCGGACACGACGACCGAGCCGTAGACCCCGAACGGCAGCGGCTCGGAGACCCCTTGCGACCGGTACCTGGCAAGCGTGACGAGGGTCGGCAGATCGATCTCGCCTGTGTCCGGATCGCGCGAGGTGACGACGCAGCGGCCGATGTCGCCGTTGAAGCGGACCGTCGCCTCCCCGATCCGAACCTCGCGGCCGATCCAGGCGTCCTCCTCGTGCGGGCCGATCCCGTCGATCTCGAAGAGCATCCGGAACCGCCGCCCGTCGATCTCGTCCTCGACGCCGACCTCCTCGCGGAGCCTTTCGAGCGAGGCGCGCGAGACGAGCGAGACGGTGCCGCCCTCCGGGGTGCGGTCGACCGCGCCGTCATCGGCCCAGAGCAGGGTAAGGGCGCTTCCGCAATGCCGGGAGATCGCCTCCTGCCACGGGCCGATCACCCGGTGGGATGGCCGTGGCAGCCTGTAGAGCTCTGCGGCGACGGGCTCGCCGAGCTCGACCACGCCTTCGACCCGTGTCCCGTCAGGGAAGCTCAGGGCGAGCCACCGGGTCGACTCGTCCCACTCGGGATGGATGGTCTGAAGCGCTCCGTTTCGTTTCCCGCAGTACAGGGCCGCGTTCTCGTCCAGCAGCCAGAACCGCCGGTCGCCCGCCACTCCGCCGGGTTCCAGGATCACCTCTCGGGGATGGACGAGACCGAGCGATTTGACGGGCGCGATCGAGATCCGTGCCACGCGCGACTCCATGACCTCAGCCTATGCTTTTGGCGGCAAATGGCCCAGATCACCGTCTACATCACCGAGCCGACAGAGGCGTGCACGCGCGTGACGCGGCTCCTCGACGAGCGCAGGCTCGACTATTCGCTCGTGATGATCGAGACAGCCGGGGAGATGGCGGAGCTGACGGCACGGACCGGTCTCCAGCGCTGCCCGATCGTCGTCGTCGGGGACACCGTGGTCGGCGGCTTCAACGATGTGCGCGACGCCGACAACTCGGGCCGCCTCGCCGAGTTGGCCGCCGCCTAGCGTCCGCCGGGGCCGCCCCACTCGCGTGCCTATCGGATTACCGTTTGCGAGCGCGGAGGCGTGGATCTCCTCCGCGGCCGAGTTACCTCTGGCACCGGCGATTCAGTCGGGCATGATTGCTGACCGGATGACCATGCACACGCTGGACGAGCGCCTTGCTCGCTTCTGCCGCCTCGAGGATCCGGCCGCTTACACGGTGGTCCGTGACAATGCGCGAGTCGCGTCCTCCCGACGATGAACCGTTCCGCCGGTCTGTGTCGGCAAGCTTCGTGGATGCATCCGGAGAGCTTCAATGCCTGAGCCGCTTACCCGCGGGCAGCGCTACATGCCGGGCCTCGACGGACTGCGGGCGCTGGCGGTCACCGCGGTCGTCCTCTACCACCTCGGTTTCGGCTGGGCCGGCGGTGGATTGCTCGGCGTGGGCGTCTTCTTCACGCTCAGCGGCTACCTGATCACGGACATCCTGCTCACGCAGGTCGCCGGCCGAGGGATCCGGCTGGGCCGGTTCTGGCTCGGCCGCGCACGGCGTCTGCTACCTGCCCTGCTCTCGATGCTCGCGATCGTGTCGTTGTGGGTCACAGCGGTCGGACCGGCCCAGCACCGGTTCGGCGAGGTCGTGGTGGCGGCCCTGTTCTACGTCAGTAACTGGCAGCTCATCTTCCAGCACGTCTCCTACTTCGCCCGCTTCGGGCCGCCCACACCGCTGAACCACCTCTGGTCGCTCGGGATCGAGGAGCAGTTCTACATCTTCTGGCCGCTCCTGCTGATCCTCGGCGTCCGCGTCGTTCCGGAGCGTGCCCGCGTGGGCCGCACCCGCCCCCGTTTGGCAATGTTGACGCTGCTGCTCGCGGCCGCTTCCGCCCTGGAGATGGGGCTCCTCTATCACCCGAGCTTCGACAGCTCACGCATCTACTTCGGAACCGACACGCGGGCGTTCGAGCTGCTCGGCGGGGCCGCGCTCGCGATGGTCTGGCCGAGCCGCCTGCTGCGCGCGAACATCACGAGCGGCGCGCGGCGCGCATGCGACGGGCTCGGAGTGATCGGGCTCGTCGGGATCGGCGCCTTGATCTGGACGACGAACCAGTATTCGGCGTTCCTCTACCAGGGCGGCTTCGTGCTGCTCACGCTCGCGACCGTGCTCGTGATCGTGGCGGCCGTCCATCCAGCCTGCAGGCTGGGCCCGGCGCTCGGAATCCTGCCGCTGCGCTGGATCGGCGTGCGCTCGTACGGGATCTACCTCTGGCACATGCCGATCATTGCGCTCACCACGCCTGCCGGCGATCACGGCGTCGACCTCTGGCGCTCGACGCTCCAGGTCGCGGCGACGATCCTGGTGGCGGCGCTCTCCTGGCGCTACCTCGAGCAGCCGATCCGCCACGGCGCCCTCGCACGGGGCTGGCAGCGGTGGCGTAGCGGCGATCGTCGCTTGCGCGGCCCGCACCGCCGCCGGCTCGGACCTGGCGCCTTCGTCCAGCTCGGCGCGGTGGCGGCACTCGGGGTGATCGTCGCAGTGCTGACCGCGGCCGGCAACGGGGGCGGCAGCTCGACCGCGACGCCGGTCGTGACGACACCGCCGCCGGTTCAGCCCGCCACGACGGCGGCCGCACCCGTTGTCCACACCCGGGTTGCGACCGGAAACCCGGCCCGGAGCGCGTGCCGCTCTGTGATCGACGTCGGCGACTCGACCTCGGAAGGCCTCACCTCGCCCGAGTACCTCCCGGACCGGGCAAACCGGATCGAGGCGCAGTTCGACGACGTCGGCGCCACCGTCCAGCACTACGCGTTCTCCGGCGCGAGGTCGATCGTCGAGACCTACGACGGACAGTCGAACGCGATCACCGTCGTAAACGCCTGGAAACGCACCCACTACCGTGGCTGCTGGGTGCTGGCCCTCGGCACGAACGACGCCGCGAACGTGTACGTCGGCTCGAGCGTCGACCCGTTCACCCGGATCGAAGAGATGATGTCCGCGATCGGCAACCAGCCGGTGATGTGGGTCGACGTGAAGTCACTCCGCACCACCGGGCCCTATTCCGAGCAGAACATGGAAGAGTGGAACGAGGCGCTCCTCCGGGCCTGCCAGGACTACCCGAACATGCGCGTGTTCGACTGGAGCTCGGTGGTACAGGACGACTGGTTCATCGACGACGGGATCCACTACACGACGCCGGGGTACAGGGCCCGGGCCAAGATGATCGCCGAGGCGCTCGGGAAGGCTTTCCCGTCGGGGGGCCACAGTGCCGGCTGCGTCGTGAACTGAGTCCGAGCTTCCAATGGCGCTCGCCGACCGTCTCGGGGTCGAGATCGCGGGCCAGCACAGGAAGGGCCGCGAGGCCGAAGCCCGGCCGGCTCCACGCCGCGGTGCTGATCAGCAGGAGCCCGACCCCCGGGCCAGCAGCGTTGCCGAGAGAGGCGGATGCTATTTCGACCGGGCCGCCGAGCCACGCCGGGCGAAGCGGCGGCGCTCGCTGTGGAGCGTGCGCAGCTTCTCCTCGAGCTCCGCGGCGAACTCGTCGAGCTTCGCCTGCCTCGTCCGGACGAGCTCGAGCTGACGCTCCACGAGCGGGATCGCCCGCTCGACGATCGCCGCGCGCTCCTCGTCGGTCGCGGTCTCGGCCCACTCGTCGCGGAGTGCCGCGCGCGCCTGCCCCGTCTCGGCGAGCGCGGTCAGCTCGTCGAGCGTGAGGCCGAGGAGATCACGGAGACGGAGGAGCTCGGTGAGGCGACTGATGTCGTCGTCGTCGTAGAGCCGGTGAGTGCCCTTGCTGCGGTCGCCCGGCGCACCTCCGAGTAGGCCGAGCTCCTCGTAGTAGCGGATGGTGCGTGTCGTGATGCCGACGCGTTCGGCGACCTCGCCGATCCGATAGGTCGTGTTCATCCGCCGACTTCCGGTTGGACGGTCACGCGACCTCCCGGGCGGCGCTGCGTGGAACGGCCACGACCGGCTCGGGGTCGACCGGAGCGACCGCAACGGTCTCTTCGTAGTGGTATTTGCCGCCGCGGAGCAGCGAGGCGAGCGCCGCAACCAGGCAGGCGATGATCGCGAAGCCGAAGGCGTAGACGAGCGCCGTGTGGAACGGCGAGGAGATCAGGTGCGGGAAGAAGCGGTGGCTCGTGAGCTGAGCTGCCTGGCCAGGCGGCAGGCTTGCGAGAACGTGTGGCCCGAGCAGGGTCGACATCGGGTTGTAGCCGAGGAACGAGGCGAAGAGCGTCGCCACCGGCGGCAGCGAGGCGACCCGCGCGGCGTCGGCATGCGGGACGCCGTGGGCGAGGAGCCCGGCCTGGAGCGCGTGCGGGAGCCCGGCGGCGAGCCCGACGATCATCAGCGTGAAGAAGACGCCGATCGAGAGCACGCTCGCCGAGTTGATGAACGTCGCGAGCATCCCCGCACCCGCCCCGCGCTGCGGGGGCGGAGCGAGTTCATCACCCCTGCGCTGTTCGGCGAGGAGAAGAGACCCATGCCGACACCGTTCAGGAGCAGGATGAACGCGAACCAGACGTACGAGAAACCGACCGGAAGCGCGATCAAGAGGGCGAAGCTGAGCGCGGCGAGCAGCATCCCCCCGGTCGCGAACGGGCGCGCGCCGTACCGGTCGGAGAGCCAGCCGGAGGCAGGGCCCGCGATCAGGAAGCCCGCGATCAGCGGCATCATGTAGATCCCGGCCCAGAGCGGCGTCTGTGAGAACGAATAGCCGTGCTCGGGCAGCCAGATCCCCTGGAGCCAGATGATCAGGATGAACTGAAGGCCGCCGCGGCCCATCGCGGCAAGCAGGGCGGCGATGTTCCCGGCGGCGAAGGCGCGGATCCGGAAGAGCTCGAGGTGGAACATCGGCTCGGCGACCCGCTGCTCGATCACGCAGAAGACGACCAGGAGCGCGAGGCCGCCGAACAGCATCGTGAGCACGAACGGCGAGGTCCACCCCATCGTGTGGCCGCCGTAGGGCTGGATCCCGTAGGTGATCCCGACCATCACCCCGATGAGGCCGAGCGCGAAGGTCACGTTGCCCCACCAGTCGATCTTCGCCGGGCGACGCTCGCCGAGCTCGCGCAGCGACTTGTACGACCAGATGGTCGCGACCACCCCGACCGGCACCGAGACGAGGAACACCGCGCGCCAGCTCACCGGCGCGAGCAAGCCACCGAGCACGAGCCCGATGAACGAGCCGGCGATCGCGGCGATGCTGTTGACGCCGAGCGCGAGCCCACGCTGGTTCTTGGGGAACGCATCCGTCAGGATCGCGCTCGAGTTCGCGAAGAGGAGCGCGCCCCCGACCCCCTGGCCCACGCGCATCAGGATCAGCCAGAGTGCCGCGGTCGTGCCCTGCATCCACGTCAGCGAAAGGAGGACCGAGAACGCCGTGAAAACGGCGAAGCCAAGGTTGAACATCCGCACCCGCCCGTACATGTCTCCGAGCCGGCCGAGGCTCACCATCAGCACCGCCATCACCACAGGGAAGCCGAGGATCAGCCAGAGCAGGTAGCTCGTGTTCCCGGGTGCGAGCGGGTCGATCCCGATCCCGCGGAAGATGTCCGGAAGCGCGATCAGGAGGATCGAGGCGTTGATCGTGGCGACGAGCATCCCGAGCGTCGTGTTCGAGAGCGCCACCCACTTGTAGTCGATCCGCGATCGTGCCAAACCTCTTGACCTCCCGCCCTCGAGCGGCTATCTACTATTAACGTCAACGTCAAGTTTACCACGAGGAGCCGCATGAGAATCCGCTGGTACGGCCAGTCCACGTTCGCACTCACCGGCGCGGTGCGCGTCGCGATCGACCCCTTCGGCGACATGTCGGCCGCCTCGGCGCACGGACTCCACTTCGACTACCCGGCGATCGAGGGCCTCGAGGCCGACCTGCTGCTGATCACGCACGAGCACGCCGACCACAACGGCACCGAGGTCGTCGGCGGCGACCCGGTGACGATCCGCTCGACCGCGGGGACGTTCGACTCCCCGGCCGGTGAGGTCGTCGGGGTCGCCTCGGAGCACGATGCGGTCTCGGGGACGCAGCGCGGGCCGAACGCAATCTTCCGCTTCTCGCTCGACGGCCTCCGGGTGTGCCACCTCGGCGACTTCGGCCAGCCCTCGCTCCGCCCAGAGCAGAAGTCGGCTCTCGGCGAGGTCGACGTGCTGTTCGTCCCCGCCGGCGGCGGTCCGACCGTCGGCGGCGAGGCGGCGGCCCAGCTCGTCCGCGACCTCTCCCCGCGGCTCGTGATCCCGATGCACTACCGCACGCCGGCGATCGACTTCCTCGACCCGCCGGACGCATTCCTCGAGGCGCTTGGGGCCCCGGCCGAGCACCTCGAGTCGAGCGAGCTCGAGGTCGAGCCCTTGCTCGGCGAACACGGTCGGCCGAACGTCGCCCTGCTTGCACCGCCGCTCTCGGCCTGAGCTCGACCGAACCGGCCGCTCAGACGCGGCCGAGGCGGTGCTCTTTGAGCACCTGCATCGCGGCCACGAGCTGCTCGTTCGAGAGCGGCGCCTCGGACTGAGCCGTTGCCGCAGCTGCCCGGAGCCCGTCCAGCAGCCAGTGGAGGTGGCGCCGCCACGCGTTCGGGGCAACCTCGGCCGTCGCGTCGATCAGCGGCCCGAACGACCAGAGCACCATCGCGAGATCGGACAGGGCGAAGTCGGCCCTCAGCGTCCCCTGCTCGCGAGCCCGCTCGAGCGTCCGCTCGAACACGGCGCGGAGCTCCTCGCGGGCACTCGCGAGCCTGCCCTCGCCCGGCGGGTAGCGCATGAGCACGTCTTTGAGCACGCGATCGCCCGCCTGGAGCTCGAGCGTTCCCGCGAGCATGAGCACGAGTGCCTGCCATGCATCCGCCTCGGCCTCCGCCACCTCGCCGAGCGCGACGAGCTCTCCGATCCGTCCCTCGAAGATCGCCTCGACGAGCGCCTCGCGACTCGAGAAGTGCCGGTAGAGCGTCCCGATCCCGAGCCCGGCGCGGCGGGCGATCTCCTCGAGCGAGGCCTCGAGCCCCCGCTCGGCGAACACCTCGCGAGCGGCCGCGACGAGGAGCTCGTGGTTGCGCCGCGCATCGCTTCGCTGCCCTGCGTGCTGTGCGAGATCGGTCATTCACCAAACCGTATCACCGAAAGCGGAGGCATGCCTCCGCTTTCTGCTACGGTCAAAGCCGTGGCTGCCCTCGCTCGCTTCTGCATCGCGCACCGCCGGCTCGTCGTCGTCGCCTGGCTCGTCCTCCTGATCGGGGTCGGCGCCGCCTGGCAGTCGGGGGGGAGCCATTACTCGAGCAACTTCACGCTCGGCCACACCGATGCGCAGCGCGCCGCCGACCTGCTCGCGAGCCATTTCCCCGCGCAGTCGGGCGACACCGACCAGATCGTCTTCCACGCGAAGAGCGGCAAGCTCACCGATCCTGCGGCGGCCTCGACGATCGAGCCGATGCTCGCGGCGGTCGCGAAGATGCCTCACGTCACGAGCGTCACGAGCCCGTTCGACCCGAACGCCGGCACGCGTATCTCCAAGGACGGCACGATCGGCTTCGCCACGGTCGCCTTCGACAAGAAGGCGAACGCCCTCCCTGTTCCCGCGATCAAGGCCGTGATCGCGCGTGCCCAGAGCATCGAGTCGGACGCACTCCAGGTCGAGCTCGGCGGGCAGGCGATCGAGCAGACCGAGTTCGCGGCCCCGAGCACGACGACCGGAATCGGCGTCCTCGCGGCAGTCATCGTGCTCCTGATCAGCTTCGGCTCGTTCCTCGCGATGGGGCTGCCGATCGTGACCGCGCTCTTCGGGCTCGGCACCGGCATCTCGCCTGATCGGGCTGACCACGCACGTGCTCGGGATGCCGAGCTTCTCGATCGAGCTCGCAGCGATGATCGGCCTCGGAGTCGGGATCGACTACTCCCTCTTCATCCTCACTCGCTATCGCGAGAGCTATCGCGATAGCGGCGGCGAGGTGAAGAAGTCGGTCGAGCTTGCGATGGACACTGCCGGGCGCGCCGTCGTGTTCGCCGGGATCACGGTGGTGATCGCGCTGCTCGGGATGTTCGCGCTCGGCGTCAGCTTCCTCTACGGGCTCGCGGTCGCCGCCTCGGTCGCTGTCCTCCTCGTCCTGCTCGCCTCGATCACGCTGCTGCCCGCACTGATCACGTTCTTCGGGCGCCGCGTCGGCGAGCCCGGCCGGCTCGCGCGGCTCGTGACGAGGAACCGCAAGCCGAAGCCAAACGGGCCCGGGTTCTGGGCCCGGTGGGTCGGCACGATCCAGCAGCATCCAAGGATCGCAGCTGCGGCCGCACTCTCGCTGATGCTCCTCCTCGCCGCCCCCGCGCTCTGGCTCCGCCTGGGCTCGAGCGACGCCGGCAACGATCCGGCTGCGTTCACGACGCGTCATGCCTATGACCTGCTCGCCCAGGGTTTCGGCCCAGGCTTCAACGGCCCGCTCACGCTCGTCGTGCAGCTGCCGGACAAGGCCGACACCTCACCGCTGACCGCGATCAGCGACGCGGTCGAGAAGACGCCCGGCGTGGTCTCGGTGGCGCCGCCGCGCATCAGCCCTTCCGGCGACGTCGCGATCGTGAGCGCCTACCCGGGCACCTCCCCCGAGAGCGCGAAGACCCATGAGCTCGTCGAGCAGCTCCGCCACGACGTGCTCCCGCCGCTCGAATCGAGCACCGGGGCGACGGTGTTCGTCGGCGGCGCGACCGCGACGTTCATCGACTTCTCGAACGTCCTCTCGGCGAAGCTCTGGTTCTTCATCGGCATCGTCGTCGCGCTCTCCGCGCTGCTCCTGCTCGTCGTGTTCCGGTCGCTCCTGATCCCGCTTCAGGCGGCGGCGATGAACCTGCTCTCGATCGGGGCGTCGCTCGGCGTCTGTGTGATGGTCTTCCAGTTCGGCTGGTTCCCCGGGGTCAGCGCCGGCCCCGTCGACGCCTTCGTGCCGGTGCTGATGTTCGCGATCGTCTTCGGGCTCTCGATGGACTACGAGGTGTTCCTCGTCTCGCGCATCCACGAGGAATGGGGCCGCTCCCAGGACGCGCACGCGGCGATCCGGGAGGGGATGATCGAGACGGGACGCGTGATCACGGCGGCAGCGGCGGTGATGGTGGCCGTGTTCGCCTCGTTCATCTTCGGCGGCGAGCGGGTGATCGCACTCTTCGGCGTCGGGCTCGCAAGCGCCGTCTTCCTCGACGCGCTCGTCATCCGCTGTGTGCTCCTGCCGGCCGTGCTCGACCTGTTCGGCAGATCGGCCTGGTACTTCCCGCGCGCCCTCGACCGCCGGCTGCCGCGGTTCGCGATCGAGCACGCGGACGCGCCTCGCCCGGCGCTCGAGGACGCCTGATCCGGAGCGTCCCTCCACCGGCCGCTTCGGCCCGGCGCTCAGGCTCCTGGCCGTCGACGTTCTTCGGCGGCGTCCGGGCCGTTTCCGGGCCCTTCCCCGTCGCGAGCGCGAACGCGATCCAGACGAGGCGCGCGAAATACTCCGCATGCCTCCCTCCGCGACCACCCCGAGAGGACGAGACCGGCGGGAAATCGGCTGCGGAAGGCGAAAACCGGAGACGGATATTCAGGGTAAAGGAGTAAGCTCGACGCGATAGTGGGGCCGCACGGACTGCCGGAAGTAGAGGGGAGTGAACTGAGCGCCGAGCATCTCGCAGGGGCCTTCGAGGCGCCCTCGCCTGCTGCGGCCGGCCGCCGCTCCGGGCGCAAGCATGCTCTCGCCGGTGCCGCGATTGCAGCCGTTCTCGCCGGCGGGGCGTTACGCCTCGTTCCCTCCGGCCAGGCCGCGCCGACCACCGGTCCGGGGGCTGCTGCCTCCACCGCCTGCTCGGCTTCATGACGGCAGGCACGGCGCCGACTCATAACGAGGCCTCGACGCATGACGTGGCGTCGAGCCTGAATGCCCGCGGCGGCCGGGTCGCGCGCTCGGCGATCGTCTACGGGCTCGTCGCCGCCGTCGGAGCGGCGATCGTCGGAGAGTGGGGCGGAGTCTCGCCGCCCGCTGCCTACGGGCTCTGCTCGGCCTGCCACGGCCGCGACCTGATCGACTGGACGCTGAACCACGTCGAGGGCACGAAGCTCTTCGTCACCGCCGCGGGCGCGAGCTGGCCGCTCTTCACCGTGGTCGGCCTCGTCGTCGGCTCACTCGCCGCGTCCCTCAGGAACGGCGAGTACCGCTCGCTCAACCTCGGCGGCAACGCGCGCCAGTTCGTGCTCGGCTTCTTCGTGATGTGCACGGCGCTCTTCGTCGGCGGCTGCCCGACGCGAATCATCATCCGCAGTGGGTACGGGGACGTCGCCGGGATGATCGCACTCGGCGGCATCGCGATCGGGATCGTGATCGCCACCCTCGGGATGCGCTGGGCAGCGCGGCGATGATCGTCTCGTTCTCCTCGCTCGCGTTCGGGCTGCTCGTCGGCTACCTCGGCCAGCGCTCGCGCATGTGCACGATCGGCGGGCTCCGCGACTGGATCCTCGTACGCGACACGGCGCTCCTGAAGGGCGTCGCGGCGATGTTCCTCGGGGCCTGGGTCGCCTTCGGCGCGCTGCGCCTGGCCGGGGGCAGCGCGTACGGCTCCGGGCTGCTGGCGAAGGGCACCGTCCCGTCGGGCTGGACGGCCGTGCTCGCGATCGCGGTCGGGGCAATCCTACTCGGCCTGCTCGCCACGCTCTCGGGCGCCTGCCCTCTCCGCCAGCACGTGCTCGCCGGCCAGGGCCGCATCGGCGCCTGGTCGTTCCTCGGCGGCTTCTACATCGCCGCCGTCGTCTACACGAGCTGGATCTCTCCCACATCGGGTCGTGGGTGCTGTGACGAAGGACGTCTACCTCGACCACGCGGCCACCTCGTGGCCCAAGCCGCCCGCCGTGCTCGAGGCGATCGTCGACTTCTTCGGGAGCGCCGGCGGCAACATGGGCCGCGCCGGCCATCACCGGTCGATCGCCTCCTCGCGCGTGGTGAGCCTCGCACGAGAGAGCCTGGCCGAGCTGCTCGGCGCCGAGTCGCCAGACAATGTGATCTTCACGAAGAACGCGACCGAGGCACTCAACCTTGCGATCGACGGCCTCACGGCCGACGGGGCTCGGATCGTGACCTCGTCGCTCGAGCACAACTCGGTGATGCGCCCGCTCCGCTACCTCGAGAGTGTCGGCCGCGCGACGGTCGAGGTCGTTCCGACCGACGGGAACACCGGCGAGCTCGACCTCGACGCCTGGGCAGCGGCGCTTCGGAGCCGGGGACCGTGCCTCGCGATCGCGGTGCACGCCTCGAATGTGACCGGAGCCGTCCTTCCGATTGCGGCGATGGCCGCTGCGGCCCGCGACGCGGACGTCGCGATGATCGTCGATGCCTCCCAGAGCGCCGGCCACATCCCCCTCTCGCTCGAAGGCCTTGGTGCGACGGCGGTTGCGATGCCGGGCCACAAGGGCCTGCTCGGACCGATGGGAACCGGTCTCCTCTACCTGGCGCCGGACGTCGCCATCGAGCCGCTGATCCGCGGAGGCACGGGCAGCCAGTCGGGCTCGAGACGCAGCCCGACTTCGCGCCCGACCGGTTCGAGAGCGGCACGCTGAATGGTCCCGGGATCGTCGGTCTCGGCGCCGCCGCCGAGTACCTGCTCCGTACCGGGATCGCCGAGGTGCACGCTCGCTCGGTCGCGCTCGGCGCCCGTTTCCGCGAGGCGCTTGCCGGGGCCGAGGAGATCGTGCTCTACGGCCCCGGCGACCCGGCCGCGAGCGTCGGGATCCTCTCCGTGAACATCCAGGGCTCGCCGTGCGCGACGGTCGCGCGGCTCCTCGACGACGAATGGGGCGTGATGACGCGAGCCGGCCTCCACTGCGCCCCCGCAGCCCATCGCTCGCTCGGCACAGCGCCCGACGGGACGCTCCGCCTGTCGTGGGGCTACGACACGACCGAGGACAGATCGAGATCGCGGTCGGCGCTCTGCGGACGATCGCGGTGCGGGCCCGCGAGAGCGAGCCCGCGAGGACCGTGGCGTGAGGTGGAGCGGCGTGATCTCGTTCTATGCCTCCGAGCACGCGATGCGCGGCGAGCGGGTTCTCGAGCGCGCCGCGCTGCCCGCACGGCTCGTTCCCGGGCCGCGCGAGGTGAGCCCCAACTGCGGGGTCGCGGTCGCGTTCCGCTGGGACGACGAGCCAGAGGTCGACCGCGTGCTCCAGGAGTCCAGGGTTCGCTACGAGGCGGTCCACCGGTACGAGCTCGACGACGAAAACGGCGCGCCGGGTGTAGTCAAGAGAGGCGACAGCGTGAGGGAGGCGGCCCTGTGAAGAGGCTCTTCGCGCGGAGATGGGTCGTGGTCGTCACGGTGATCGCGGCCTTTCTGATCGTGCTCGGAGCGGTCGGCCTCCTCTCGCGGTCGACCTCCTCGACCGCGGCGCCGGCGGTGCCCGTCGCCCCGGCCGTCACCCCGACCCTGCCCGCGGTCACCTGGTACTGGACGATGGCGGTCTCGCCCACCGACCCGAACGTGCTCGCGCTCGGGACGAGCAGCGGCGTCTACCGCTCGGCCGACGGCGGCAAGACCTGGGCCCGGACCGGCCTCGAGGGGATCAACACGACGAGCGTCGTGCGATCGGGCGACTCGTTCTTCGCGGCAGGCGTCCATTCCGCCCTCGCCGCCGGCCCGGTCGTGACGACCACGAAGAACGGGGTGAAGGAGCGCTCCGCCCCACCCGGACCCGCCGTGTTCGCGACGAGCACCGACGGCGGCAAGACCTGGAAGACGATCCATCCGGCCGGCCTCCCCAAGGTCGCCGTGGAGTCGCTCAGCGTCGACCCCGGAAACAGCGAGATGATCTACGCGATCACCACGAGCGGGGCCTTCTACAAGTCGAGCGACGGTGCCCATACGTTCGCCGTGGTCTCGCCGAAGCTCGGGATCCCGCCGTGGGCGCTCGCGGTCACGCAGGGCACGAGCTTCGTGGGCGGCGACATGGACAACGGCTCCCACGTGAGTGCCGACGGCAAGACCTGGACCGCCACCCGGTTCACCGACGGGCGCGGCACCGACATGGTGATGGAGTACGCAGTTGCGCCGGGGGACGGGAAGCGGGTGATCATGTCGAGCGTCGGGATCGAGCTCTCCACCGACGGCGGGAAGACCTGGAGCCCGGCGCTGAAGTCGACCGTGATGTTCGGCCCGATCGCCTGGGCCGCCGGCTCGTCGGGAGTCGCCTACGCTGCGGGCTTCGACGGCTCGTTCTGGCGAACGACCGACGACGGCAAGACCTGGACGCCCGCAACCTGAGCGGCGCAACGACAGTCGACGAGCCTACTTCGAGGTGGCGAGCGCACCGACGATGTTGATCGTGATCGCCACGATCACGGCGCCGAAGACGAAGGAGAACAACGCATGTTCGAGCGCTGAGCGACGGATCCGCTTCACGGTCAGGTCGGTGTCCGAGACTTGGAAGGTCATGCCGACCGTCAGAGCGACGTAGGCGAAATCGCGGTAGTCGGGCTGGTCGTCGGCATGGAAGTCGATGCCGCCGATCGGATCGGCGTAGTAGAGCCTCGCGTACCGGAGCATGAACACGGAGTGCACGGTGGCCCACGCTGCGACGACGCTGACGACGGCGAGACCGATGAAGAGCCCCTTCAGAACCCCTGTCCTGCCCGCGGCGTCCACCAGCACGAACCCGACGGAGACGAGGCTCGCTAGCGATGCTCCGATCAGGAAGGCGTCCGCTGCGGCCCGCGAGGCATCCTCGAGCCTTGCCGCGGCTGCGGTCTCGCGTGCGTCCTTCGTGAGCACGACGAACCAGACCGAGCACAGGAAGCACGCCGCCGCAGTATCCCAGCCGAGCGAGACGGCGACCCGCCATTCACCGCCGGCTAGGAGGGTGACGGCCGCGGCAGCGGTGCCGGCTCCGGCGCACAGGAGCAGTCGCCGAAGCGCGACGCGACGATCACCGGCGGGGACGCGAACAGGCTCGGCTCGGGCTGCCATTCCGCATGGTGTTCCCGATCCGGCTCACCCCGAACCACCGTTTGCTATGACCGCGCTTAGTCGATCGGGTCGACGGGTGGAAGTGGGTCGGGCTCCGGCACCGGATGAGGCACGCCCGGATCGGGAACGGGATATGGCGTTCCCGGGTCCGGCGGAGCAGGATCGGGCGGAAGCGGGTCTGGTGGAAACGGATCGGGCGGCACCGGGTCGGAACGACGCAGGCCCGGTTCGATCAGCGACAGCAAATAATCGGTTCTCATCATCTATCGGTTCCCGGTGAGGTCGCTTCGAAACCCGCTGCGCTTACCGATCGGGACTTTCGGGAACTCAAGAGAACGCAGGCGATGATCGAAACCGAAGGCCCTCTCATCCAACCCCGCGACGAGACGAGCTCGCCCGCGCTCAACGCGTTCAAGGTCTCGCTCGTGGTGATCGCGACGGTCGTGGGCGCGCTCGCCCTCTGGGAGCTGAAGCTCGTGATCGCGTTGCTCCTCGCGGCGATCACCATCTCGGCGGCGATGCGGCCGGGCGTCGAGTGGATGGCGAGCCACCGGATCCCGCGCCCGCTGGGCGTCCTGCTCCACTACTTCGTGCTCCTCGGCCTCGTCGTGCTCTTCCTTGCGCTCGTCGTACCGCGGCTGACCACGGAGGTGCAGGCCGCGCTCCAGCTGAAGGCGCATTCGCACTCCTCGAACGGGCTCGAGGACCGGCTGCTGAACGCGATCGCGGCCCGGCTTCACCACCTCCCGGCCGCGAGCCGGCTCGTCCACCCGGCGGTCACGGCGGGGGAGACGGCGATGAAGATCTTGGTCGGGATCCTGTTCACGTTCGCTGCGGCCGCGTACTGGCTCTTCGAGCGCGACCGCGCGATCGACACGATCGCGAGCCTCGTGCCGCGTCCCGGGCGCAAGCGGCTTCGCGACACCTGGGAGCTGATCGAGCAGAAGCTCGGTGCGTTCATCCGCGGGCAGCTCCTGATGATCACGATCGTCTCGACCCTGGCGTCACTCGTGTTCTTCGCGATCGGCGAGCCCTACGCGCTCCTGATCGGGATCGCAACCGGGCTGCTCGAGGTGGTGCCGGTCGTCGGCCCGTTCGTCGCGATCCTGCTCGCGGCAGGCGCCGGGCTGACCGTCTCGTGGCATGTCGCCGCGCTCGCTGCCGGCTCGCTGCTCGCGCTGCGGCTGGTTCAGGACTACCTGATCTCACCCCGCGTGCTCGGCGGCGCGGTCGGGCTGCCCCCGCTCCTCGTCCTCATCTCGGTCTCTGCGGTCGGGATCCTCCTCGGACCGTTCTATGTCCTGCTCTCCGTCCCGATCGCCGCCCTCGTCGTCACGATCGTCGATGTCGTCGTCCGCGGCGCCGACCCGGCGGACGCCGAGGTGCCCGCCGTGCTGTTCTCGCCGCGGGACAGCGAATGACCCCGCCTACGGTTTGGGTTGCGACGGGTGCGGGAACCGTTGGCGAAGACGGCGAAAGGAGCACTACATGACGAGTGCCGGGCAAAGCGCGATCTTCCAGATCGGAGCCTTCAACTCCAGGGTCGTTCGTGAGCTCGAGGGATTGCCGGAACCCGCGCGCCACCTGGGGACCGTGGCCGGCACCGAGACCGGGCTCGACGAGAGCATCCGCATCCATGCCGGCCCCGTCGAGGCGGCGCGGCTCATGCGGACGATCGTGTCGTGCCACCGGTTCGACGCCGCGCTGAACGAGGAGCACGGCCACTGGCACATCGACGTCCGCGCGGGCGATGGGGTGGTCGCCAGGATCATCGACCTCGTCGTCTCGGCGATCGACAGCGAGCGGCTCACGTTCGCCACCGTGTGCATCGGCAAGCGGACGCTCTCGTTCTATACGCTGCCGTCGGGCCGCTCGCCCGCACTCGCCGCCTGAGCGGTTCCCCGCCGGCCCTGGCCCCGGACCAGGAAAACTGAAGCCGTGGATGCCCGGGGTCGGAGCTCGCTCGAGCCTGTAGCCGTCCGCGGAAGCAGGTGGCGCTCGCCGCTCTGGCGCAAGGCGCCGATCGCGCTCACCTATCACCGCAGCGCACTCCTCGCCGTCGCGATCGCGGGCTTCCTGGTGGTGCTCGCCGCCTCCTCGGCGCCGTTCGTCACGACCGCATCGGCCAGCTCGGCGCTCAAGGACAACCTCTCCGGGCTGAGCCCACTCGCCACGGGGCTCGAGATCCAGGGCACCATTCCGCCCGTACCGAGCGCCGCCGGCACAGCCAGGATCATGGCCCGCCGCCGGGTCGCGATCCGGACGCTCACGGGCAGGCTGGGTCTCGAGCCGCCGGTGTTCACCGAGGAGTCGACCTCACCGATCGCCGTTTCCACCTCGAGCGGCGACCAACCCGTCACGCTGATGGCCCGAACCGGGGCGCTCGGGCACGTGAAGATCCTCTCGCAGACGAGCGGCGACGGAGTCTGGGTGCCCGACCTCACGGCCGCGCCCGGCGGCATCCGGCCGGGCGAGAAGCTCAGGATCGTCTTCTCGGAACGGGGCAGCGCCACGAGCCGGACGGTCGCAGTGCGGGTGAAGGGCATCTATCGGGCACTCGACCTCTCGATCCCGGGCCCCTACTGGGCCAACCTGCTGCCCGAGATCTTCCCCGAAGGCGCCGACCCACCGCCGCCGGAGCGCTTCGTCTTGATGAGCCCGACAGAGCTGTACGCGCTCACGTCCAAGCTGTCGCGATACAGCACCGTCAAGACGAACGGCCACGTGTACTCGATCGGCGACGGGCCGACGCTCGGGACAATGGCCGAGCTCGCCGTCTCCCCGCACGGGATGACACTCGCAAAGGCGAGGACGCTGGTGAGCCGCTTCGCCGCACTCAGGCACGCGCTGCCAACCTCGATCCTCGGCAAGACTCTCGGCTGCGCCGCGCCCCCTCACCGGGTCATCGACCCGACGAATGAGGTCGACCTGACGAACGGGAACGTGTCGCCGTGTCCCGTGTCGACCTCGCTCGCCGCGGCGGTCGCGATCGCCGACCGGAACGCGAGCCAGATCTCGGCGGCGGTGACGCTGCTCGCGGGCGCCGGCACACTGATCGCCCTCGCCGTGGCGGGTGCGGCCGGGGTGTTCCTCGTCCGGCGGCGCTCCGCCGAAGCGGCGCTGCTCTATGCGCGCGGCGAGAACGTCGCCGCGTTCGGGGCCCGCACGTGCCTTGAGCTGTTGCTCCCGACGCTCGTCGGCGCGGCCGCGGGCTTCGCGCTGGCGCTCGGGCTGACCGGGGTGTTCGCCCCCGCGGGATCGATCGACAGTGCGACGCTGCGCTCTGCGCTGACGCGCGGCGGACTCGCTGCCGCTGCGGGCCTCCTGCTTGCCGCAGGCGTCGCCAGCTTCATGTTCGTACGGCAGTTCGATTCAGGAACGCGGCGCGCCCGCTGGCTCCGCTTCTTCCCCTGGGAGCTCGTGTTGCTCGCGATCTCGCTCTGGCTGCTGCACGAGGTCGAGACCGGCGGGGGTCTGGCCGGGCGCACCGCGACGGCTGCCGGCCATCCCACCCTCGCCGTCTTCCTGTTTCCACTCCTGCTCGTCGCGGCCGCCGCCGGCCTCGTGACCCGCGTGCTTCGGTTCGTGCTTCGGCCACGGCCGGGCCGGGGAGCCGGGCTTCCCGTCGCGCCATTCCTCGCATTGCGGCGGCTCTCGGCGGCACGCGGGCTCCTCACCGCGCTGCTCGTCGTCTCGGCGGTGGCGTTCGGCGCGTATTTCTATGCGCAGGCCCTGGCCGCCTCCCTGACCCGGAACGTCACCGAGAAGGCCTATGTCGCCTACGGCGGCGACGTCCAGGGCCTCGCAGACGGCTCCACGCCGCTGCCGCGGAACTTCCCGTATCCGGCAACCGAGCTCGACTACGCCAACCAGTCCGCGACGCTGGGCGGCGTATACGGCACGGGCACCGACGTGATGGCGGTCGACCCGGCCACGCTCGGCTCGGTGATCCGGTGGTACGGCGACTGGGGAGCCGACCCGAGGTCGAGCTTCTCCAAGCTCAACCCGGCCGGGCCCGGCCCGCTGCCTGCGATCGTCAACGATTCGGTGCCGCTCGGAGCGAAGGCAATCTGGCTCCAGTCGACGCGGGTGCCGATCCGGGTGATCGCCCGGGTCAAGTCGTTTCCGGGGATGACGGTGGGCACCCCGCTCGTCGTGGTCAGCCGGGCCGCGTTGAATGCCTTCGCCCGGAAGACCAAGCTCTACGACCCGCTCGGCGAAGCGCAGACGTTCATCTGGGCGAAGGGGCCCACGTCCACGGTCGCCGCGGCACTCGAGGCGGCGCCGATCCGCGCCTATTACGTGACGACGATCGACGCGTTCCGGCAGGACCCGGACGTGCTGCTCGCGACGAAGACCTTCTCGTACATGCGGCTGATCGCGCTCGCCGCCGGCGTGCTCGTCTTCGTGGCGCTGCTGCTCTACCTCCAGGCGAGGCAGCGGACGCAGGCGGTCGCCTCGGCGATGGCCGTTCGGATGGGGCTGAGGACTGCCACGGAGATCGGCTCGCTGGCGCTCGAGCTCGCGGCGATCGCATTCGTCGCGGCGCTCGTGGGCGGGATCGTCGCGATCGCGGCGGCCGGGCCGATCACGGGCCACATCGATCCTCTGCCCACGGATGCTCCCCCGCCGTCGCTCGTGATTCCGGTGGGCGCGATCGTGGGGAGCGCGATTGCCCTGGTCGTCGTCGGGATCGCGGCCGCGGCGCTGACGAGCCGGCTTGCGCGGCGGACGAACATGAGCGAGGCGCTGCGTGTCGCCTGAACCGCTCGTCACCTGCCACACGCTCTCGAAGACCTACGACACCCCGAGCGGCGGGATCGAGGCGCTACGCGAGGTCGATGCGGGATTCGCTCTCGGGGAGATCACCGCGATCGTCGGCTCTTCCGGGAGCGGCAAATCGACGCTCCTTCGCGCCCTCGCCGGGCTCGATCGGCCCTCGAGCGGCGAGCTCCTCGTCGACGGCCACAACCTTGGAACCGCCTCGCCGCGGGAGGTCCGCCGGCACCGCCGCGAACGGGTGACCTACGTCAGCCAGAAGGCTGCCGACAACTTCATCCCGCACCTCACGCTCGCCGAGCATGCACGCGATCTGCCTCGCCTCGGGGAGGGCCTGCTCGCCGACGTGGGGCTCGCAGACCGGATGGGCGCGAAGCCGATCGAGCTCTCGGGGGGCGAGCAGGCGCGTGCCGCGTTCGCCCTCGCGCTCGCGCGGGAAACACCTCTCGTCGTCGCCGACGAGCCCACCGCCGAGCTCGACCGCGACTCCGCGGAGCTGCTGCTCGAGGCGATCCGGCGCCACGCGGGAGCGGGTCGGGCGCTCGTCGTCGCGACGCACGACCCGGACGTGACCTCCATCGCCTCGAGCGTCCTGCATCTCGAGCGTGGACGGGTGGTCGAAGGCGGCATGGCCGTCCAGGCTCAGGGCGGCGGCGCTCCGGCAGCTCCGGCAGGAGCCGAGGACGCAGTCGAGGCGTGCGGGATCTCCCGCACCTTCACGCACGGCAGCGAAAGCGTCCATGCCGTGCGCGACGCGAGCTTCGGGCTGCGCCGCGGCGAGATCGGGATCCTCCTCGGCCGGTCGGGCTCCGGCAAATCGACGATCCTTACCCTGCTCGCGGGCTGGCAGCCGCCCGACTCCGGCGAGATCCTCTGGGCCGGGCAGCTCACCGACCCCGCGACGTTGCCCTGGGCCGAGCTCGGCTACCTGCCGCAGCGCTTCGGGCTCGTCCCCGAGCTGACAGCGCGCGAGAACATCGAGCTACCCGCTCGTCTGGCCGGCCGCCGCGAGGAGCTCGCGCCCCGCATCGACGGCCTCCTGGAGAAGCTCGGGCTGAGCGAGCTCGCCGGGCGCGTCCCCTCGGAGACCTCGATCGGCCAGCAGCAGCGCATCGCCCTTGCCCGCGCCCTCGTCCTCTCCCCCCGCCTGCTTCTCGCCGACGAGCCGAGCTCGCACCAGGACGCAGGCTGGCACGACGCGGTCTGGGAGCTGCTCGCCGAGGCTGCCGCCGAGGGCACAGCCTGCCTCGCGGCCACCCACGAGGAAGGTGCCGCGCAGTATGCGACCCACGTCTGGCGGATCGCGGAAGGGGTCGTCGCCGCCTCCTGACAGCTCCGTGACGCCCGGCCGCTTCCCGGCCGAGCTGATCTATCCGCCGTCGGGGGGATTCGGCGGCGGCGGCGGCGGATCCTCCTGTCGCACGAACAGCCCGAGCACGCCGCGCCTGATCTGGGTGAGTACCGGCAGGCCGGGGACGCCGCTGTCGGGGCGGGCCCAGGCGGCGGCGACCTCCGCACCGAGCAGCAAGGCCGAGGAGTAGAGGTAAACCGAGTACAGGAACACGAGCGCCGTCGTGAGCGAGCCGTAGATCACGGTCAGGTTCGTTGCCTTGTTGTAGACGAAGCTCGAGGCGAATGAGATCGCCTGGAGCAGGACACCGGTGACGACGGCGCCGGCGAGCCCGTCGCGGATGCGCAAGCCGCGCGCGGGCACGAACCGGTAGAGGAGGAGCACGACTCCGACCGTCACTGCGAAGGCGATGCCGTGAACGAGAGCGCGCGAGACGCTCGCTTCGCCGCCGACGTGACCCAACGCCTTGTCGAGGAACCCGCCGACCACCGTGAGCGTGGCCGTCGCAAGCACGAGCACCGCCGTCCCGACCACGAGCGCGAGATCGACGAGCTTGCCGCGCACCGAGGGCCGAGCACGCGTCACCTGCATCGCCGCCTCGAGCCCCTGTCGGATCGAGGTCATCATCCCGGTCGCGGCCCACGCGAACAGCACGAGGCTCACGAGCCCGGCCGCGCTCGACGGGCTGGCGATTGCCGTGATCGCGTTCTGGACGTCCTGGTGGCCCTGAGGCGACACCGGGAGCGCATCGACGATCGCATCGATCACGCGCTCCTTGTAGTCCTCGTTCTGGAGCACGAGGCCGAACACCGAGACGAGAACGATCGCGAGCGGCGCGACGGAGAAGAGCACGCGGTAGGCGATCCCGGCAGCCTGCTGCGGGCACCGGTCCGAGAAGAAGCGCTGGCCCGCCTCGGGGACAACGCGGACGAGCTTGCGCGCGCCGTCGCGGATCCAGCCGCCGCCGTCACTCACGGGCAGCCACGAGCTTCTTCGCGTGTTCCCGCTTCACGCGGCGTCGGAGCAGCCGCGCCAGGAAGATCACGATCAGGATGTTGATCGTGATCCCGCCGAGCTTCCAGATCGTCGGGCGGTGGATCAGCTCGTAGATCTCGTAGGGGAGCAGCAGCGAGGTTGCGACCACGGTGAGGTACTCCGCCCAGAGCTGGTCGAGCCAGAGGCCGATCCCCTCGACGAGCTCGAGGATCCCGTAGCCGATCGCGAGGAGCGCGGCGATCTTGATCTCGGACGCGTGGAGATCGTGCAGGTAGGTGACGATCCGGTGGAAGAACGGGCGGCGCGGATCGAGCTCGACCGCCTTCAGCACCTTGGCCGCGAGGTTCCCGAAGTCCTTGTCGAGGTGTGTCAGCAGGTAGACGCCGGCCGCGACGAGCAGGATCGAACGGACGATCCGCTCCGCGGCGATCAGCTTCAGCAGGCGGCGGCTGCGAGGAGAGTCGCCGCCTTTGGCCACGCGGCGATTCTATGCAGCGGCCCGGCGGCGCACCCGGAGCACCTCTGCAACGGACCAGGCCTGGAACGGACAGCCGGTCGCGCCGTGCGGGGCGGCGCCGTCGGCCGTCTCGGAGACGGAGCCGACCCCCCACTCGCCGAGGTGCGCCTCGACCCCGGCGAGCACGCCTTCCGTCTCGAGACCCGCGACGCGGGCCGCATCGAGGTAGGGCCCGAGCAGCCACGGCCAGACGGTCCCCTGGTGGTAGGCCCCGTCCCGCTCGGCGGGGCCGCCCCGATGATAGGGGCGGTAGCGCCCGTCCTCGGGCGAGAGCGAGCGGAGCCCGAGCGGGGTGAGGAGCGACTCGCGGCAGGCTTCGACGACGGCGCGGGCCTCACGGGCCTCGAGTGGGCCGCCCGGCAGCGACACGGCGAGAAGCTGGTTCGGCCGCACCGAGGCGTCGTCGCCCCCGGGGCCGTCGACAACGTCCAGGAGCCCCCCGCCGTCCGCGCGAACGAAGCGCGCGCCGAACGAGGCAACGGCCTGCTCCCGGAGCTTCCCGCACCGCTCACGGAAGGCTTTCTCGCCGCCGAGCTCCCGTGCGACCGCGAGCGCCCGCAGCCAGAGCGCGTTCACCTCGACGGCCTTCCCGGCGCGCGGGGTTACCGGGACGCCGTCGATCCTGGCGTCCATCCAGGTGAGGGCGAGGCCGTCTGCTCCCTGCCGAAGCAGGCCATCGCCCGGATCGACGCCGATCCCGTAGCGGGTGCCGTCGAGATGGTGCTGCACGATCTGCTCGAGCACCGGCGCCAGCTCGCTGCCGAGGTCGTCGTCGCCGGTGACGGAGATGTGGCGGCCGAGCGCGTGGACGAACCAGAGCGTGCCGTCGGCGGTGTTGTATTCGAGCGAACCGGTGTCGGCCGTGTTCGCGAGCATCCCCTCCGAGACCGTGGCGGCCGAGGTCCGAAGCACCTCGCGCCCCTCCTCGGCCCTTCCCGTCGAGAGGTAGAGCCCCTCGTAGGAGGTCATCAGATCGCGTGACCACTCGCCGAACCACGGGTAGCCGGCGACCGCGGTCGGTCGGCCCGAGGTCGTGATCACGAACTGGTCGGCAGCGAGGACGAGGCATGCGTCGGTCTCGTCGGCCGCCTTCGCGCCGGCGATGAGCGCTCCGGCGCGGCTCCGGGCCGCCGCCACGATCTTCGTCGCCGAGGGCGGCGCAGGCTCCCCCGACGCGGACGCCGTCAGCTCGTGGCAGTCACCTGGCCCGAGCTCGGCCCGGAAGCTGCCGGCGGCCCAGAGGTCCTCGCGGTCCGGGAGCCCGCGCGCCGCCTCCTCGCGCGCCCGCACGTCGCGGTACCAGCTCCCACCGGGCTGCCAGCCGCTGCCCTCGACGCGGTAGGCCCCTTCAAAGGCAAATCCGCTACCCGTGGGCTCGACCTCGGGATCGCCGTTCGCATGACGCTCACCGTGGACGCTCCGCCAGGTGCAGAGCGGCGTCAGCTCGAGCGTCACGGGCCGATCGGCGCGGAGCAGGCGGTGGACGACGCCGACCGTCGCGGAGCCGTTAGCCGCGGCGAGCTCGCGCTCGAGCAGGATCCCGGCGGCCTGCCACCGCCAGCGCGGGACGCCGTCCTCGAGGTCGAAGGATGCAAGCAGCTCGTGGCCGGCGGGATCGACCGCCCCGGAGCCCCACTCGTCGGTTGCGAGGCGGATCCGTGCGTCCCCGACCACGAGCACCGGATCGAGCGCCGCGAGGCCGAGCATGCGTGCGCCGGGCCCGTCGACCGCAACCACGAGCAGGCCGTGATAGCGCCTCGTCCGGAGCCCGGCGACCGTTCCCATCGCATAGCCGCCGAGGCCGTCGGCTACGAGCCACTCCCGAGCGGCCGCCTCGTCGAGCGAGCCGCAGGTCTGCGGCCCGAACGAGATCGTCACACCGGCGCCTCGACTGGGTCGCCGGACATGAGCTCCCCGAGCGTCGGCACGTGTCCGCCGCAGTGGCGATAGATGATCTCGGCGATCACACCTGTCCAGCCCGTCTGGTGGCTCGCGCCGAGCCCGGCGCCGTTGTCTGCGTGGAAGTACTCGTTGAAGAGCAGGTTGTCCTTCCATTCCGGGTCGGTCTGGAGCCGCTCCACCCAGCCGAAACAGGGACGGCGCCCGTCCTCGCCGACGAGGAATAGCGACATCAGCCGGACCTGGAGGTCATCTGCGATCTCCTCGAGCGTTAGCTCCTTGCCGGAACCGGTCGGGTACTCGACCTTCAGCTCGTCGCCGAAGAACCGAGCGTAGCGCCTGAGCGCCTCGATCACGAGCAGGTTGATCGGCATCCAGATCGGTCCGCGCCAGTTCGAGTTGCCGCCGAAGAGCCCTGTCGTCGATTCGGCGGGCTCGTAGTCGATCGTCGCGCTGATGCCGTCGATCTGGAGCTCGAAGGGATGCTCATCGTGCCAGCGCGAGACGGCGCGCAGGCCGTAGGGCGAGAGGAACTCCGACTCATCGAAGAGCTTCTCGAAGATCCGGAGCACGCGGGGCATTCCCACAACCCCCAGGAGCAGCCTTCGCTCGCCGACGTCACCCGCGACGGGGTGCGCGACGCGAAGCATGTCGGAGGCCTTCTTGTTCACGATCTCGGCCCGCTCCACGACCGCCTCGTCGACGGCCACGACTCCGAGGAGCGGGAGCACACCCACGATCGAGCGCACCTTGATCGCCTCGGTGCGCCCGTCCGCCAGCCGGAGCTGGTCGTAGAAGAAGCCGTCGGTCTCGTCCCAGAGGCCCTGTGACTCGAGGGCGGTGGAGATGAGCGCGAAGTGCTCGAGGAACTTCAGCACGAGGTCCGTGGCAGGGCGTCCACGGCGGGTAAGGATCGAGGCGATCGCGGCCATGCTGAGCGCGTAGAAGCCCATCCATCCGGTGCCGTCGGACTGCTCGAGGAACTGGCCCGGCGCAAGGTGCGAGCGGTCGATCGGCCCGATGTTGTCGAGGCCGAGGAAGCCGCCCTCGAAGATGTTCGAGCCGTCGGCGTCGAGCCGGTTCACCCACCAGGTGAAGTTCACGAGCAGCTTGTCGAAGATCCGGCTCAGGAAAGCGACGTCCCGGCCGCCGTCGATCGCGAAGACCTCGAGCGCCGCCCAGGCCTGGACCGGCGGGTTCACGTCGTCGAACGACCACTCGTACGCGGCCAGCGCGCCGTTCGGATGCTGGAACCACTCCCGGCAGAGCAGGATCAGCTGGTACTTCGCGAACGCGGGATCGACCCGGGCAAGCGCGACGCAGTGGAACGCAAGATCCCACGCGGCGAACCACGGGTACTCCCACTTGTCGGGCATCGACATGATGTCGAAGGCATCGAAACTGCGCCAGTGGGCGTTGCGCGCGTTCAGGCGCGAGGCCGGCGGCACCGGCTGGGCAGGATCGCCGTCGAGCCAGCGCGAGACGTCGTAGGCGTAGAGCTGCTTGCTCCAGAGCATTCCCGCGAGCGCCTGGCGGAGCACGAGCGCCTCGTCGTCGTCGGCGGCCGGCGGTCGCAGCTCGGCATAGAACTCATCGGCCTCTGCCTGCCGCTTCGCGACCACGTCGTCGAAGCCGGCAAACGGATCGCCCCGCCTCCTCCCTGGGCGTAGCCGGACGCGCACCGTCTTCGTCTCGCCCGGATCGACCTCGAGCTCGTACCAGAACGCGGCCTTCGTCCCGGCACCGTCGGCAACCGTGGCTGCCCCCGAGACGACGTGGTCCGAGATCCCGTCCTTCGGGGCCGCGGTCGTGGGGCCGCTTCCGAACAGGCGCTCCGTGTTGGTCTCGTTCTCGCAGAAGAGCACCTTCGGGAGGCCCTCGGCGGCGATGTCAAGCGCTCCCAGGAACGGATGCTCGGTGCGCAGGGTCGAAGTGCCCGCGAGCTCGAGCGACGGTTTCGGGGTCTCGTCGAGGCCCCAGGCCCAGGTGTTGCGGTACCAGGCGGTCGGTAGCACGTGGAGCGTCGCCCTGTCGGGGCCGGCGTTGGTCACACGCACTGTCATCAGCAGGTCGTGCGCGTCCGCCTTCGCGTAGTCGACCTCGACGATCCAGTAGCGATCGTCGTCGAAGGCGCCCGTGTCGAGCAGCTCGTACTCGGGGTCGAGCTTGCCGCGGCGGCCGTTCTCGGCCACGAGCTCGTCGTACGGGAACGCGCGCTGAGGGTAGTGGTAGCGCCAGCGGTTCCAGGCATGGCTCGGCAGCGCGTCGAGGTACCACCAGTACTCCTTGGCGTCCTCGCCGTGGTTTCCCTGATTGCCGGTCAGCCCGAAGATCCGCTCCTTCAGGATCGGGTCCTGCCCGTTCCAGAGAGCCAGCGAGAGGCACAGCCGCTGCTCGATGTCCGAGAAGCCGGCGAGGCCGTCTTCACCCCAGCGGTAGGCGCGCGAGCGGGCGTGATCGTGGGGCAGGTACTCCCAGGCGGTGCCGTCAGGGCTGTAGTCCTCGCGCACCGTTCCCCATTGCCGCTCCGAGAGGTAGGGGCCCCAGTGGTACCACTCCCCCGCCTGTAGCAGCCCATTCTCCAGATGGCCGAAGGTCTCGACCCTTTCGCGCTCGGCACTCATCGGACGGATCTCACGCTCCCCTCACTGCTCGACGAAGCGCCTCCCCACGGCGCTCTGCGAGCGCGGAGTCATCCCCGCACTCGCTCGCCGGGATCATGCCTGGCAGGGCCGGTCTCCGCCAACCGCCGTCGCGGCTGGTGCTCGCGGTCAAGGGCTCGAACCGCCGTTTTGGCGCAAATAGACTCATTCGTCCATGCGCGTCCTCCCCGACTGGCTCGTTCACTATCGGCGCGCCTGGCTTTCCCACGACATCGGAGCGGGGTTGATCGTCTGGGGCGTCGTCGTCCCCCAGGCCGTCGCCTACGCCCAGATCGCGGGGCTCCCGCCGTCGGCCGGGCTCGTGGCGGCGCCCGCGGCGCTGATCGCCTACGCGATCCTCGGTTCCTCGAAGACGCTCGTGGTGAGCGCGACGACCGCGACCTCGGCGCTCTCGGCGGCCGCGGTCGGGCCGCTCGCGCACGGCGACGTGAAGCGGTTCGCGGCGCTCTCGGCTGCACTTGCGATCGTGTCCGGGCTGATCCTGATCGCGTCGGGTGCGCTGCGGCTCGGCGGGGTGATGGACCTCGTCTCGAAGCCGGTGATGACGGGGTTCCTGTTCGGCCTCGGGCTCTTCGTCGCCGTGGGGCAGCTGCCGAAACTGCTCGGGATCCCGGGAGACAGCGGGAATTTCTTCCCGAAGCTCTGGGGCGTCCTGACCGATCTAGGGGACACGAGCGGGTGGACGCTCGCGACCGGCGCTGGAAGCGTAGCGTTACTGCTCGTGCTCGCTCGCGCCGCCCCGAAGGTGCCGGCAACGCTCGTGCTGCTCGTCTCCTCGATCATCGTCTCGAGCCTTCTCGATCTGAGCAGCCACGGCGTAGCCGTCGTCGGGACTCTCCCGAGGGCGTTCCCCCACCCGGCGCTGCCCGACGTGGGCTGGCACGACCTCGCCGAGCTGGTCGCCCCGGGGTTCGGCGTGATGATCGTCACCGCCGAAGGGATCGGCGTCGCGCGGACGCTCGGGGCCCAGGACGGCTACCGCGTCGCCGTGAACCGCGACCTCGTTGCACTCGGCAGCTCGAACGTCCTTGCCGGCCTCTCCCCCGGCTTCGTCCAGTCCGGCGGTGCGAGCCAGACCATGGCGAACGAGCGGGCCGGCGGCAAGACGCAGCTCGCGACGCTCGTCGCAGCCGGGCTGATCCTGCTGACCGGCGCCTTCTTCACGGGGCTCTTCAAGAACCTCCCCGAGGCGACGCTGGCCGCGATCGTGATCGTTGCGATCTCGAGCTTCTGGAAGGTCGGCGAGCTCCGCCGCCTCGCCCACATCCGCGGGAGCGCGATCGCCCTCGCGCTTTCCGCGCTCGTCGGCGTGCTCGTGCTCGGAGTTCTCCGCGGCCTGATCGTCGCGGCGGGCCTCTCGCTGGCCATCGTGATCCAGAGGCTGAGCCGGCCGACGGTCGGCCTCCTCGCCCGCGACTCCGCGAGCGGGGTCTGGGGAAACTCCGACCGCCATCCGGGCTGGAAACTCACGACGGAGGCGCTCGTCGTCCGGGTCGACGGGCCGCTCTTCTACGCGAACGCAACGACCATGAAGGAGCGCGTCGTCGACCTGGTCGCCCAGGCCGAGCCGCGGCCCCCCGCGGTCGTCCTCGATCTCTCGGGCAACACGGAGCTCGACGTCCAGACCGCCGACACGCTCGCCGAGCTCTCGGAGACCCTGGGGCGGAACGGGGTCGAGCTGCGGCTCGCAGCAGTCCGCGCCCCGGCGCTCGCGCTGCTCGAGCGAGCGGGCCTCACCGGGCGGATCCCGATCCTCCCGACACTCGACGCAGCGGTCTCGGGGCCGCCGCGATGACCGCCATCGTCCCGCGCTGGGAGTGGCGTGCCTTCGGCGACGGGCTCGACGAAGCGGTCGAGTCTCTCTCCGCGCTCGAACCGACGCGCACCGCGGAGAGCGACGAGCTCTACCTCCTGTCCGCGGCGGGCGACGAGTCGGTCAAGATCCGCGCCGGCCTGCTCGACCTGAAGCTGCTCGTGCGCCGTGACGAACAGGGGCTCGAGCTCTGGTTCCCGGAGCTGAAGGCGACGTTCCCGATCTCTGCCGCCGACCTCGAGAAAGTGCTCGCGGCCCTCGGCGCCCCGATTCCCCTCACGCGGGCGGCCTACACGCTCCCCGAGCTGCTGGACGAGGTGATCGGCCCCGCTCCGGGGCTCGAGGCCGTCGAGGTCCACAAACACCGGCGTCATTTCGAGGTGGACGGCTGTCTTGCGGAATCGACTGAGCTGACAACCTCCGCGGGGACGACGCGGACGGTCGTGCTCGAGTCCGAGGATCCGGAGCGCGTTCTCGCAACCCGGAGCCGTCTCGGGCTCGACGGGCGGCCGAACGTGTCGTTCGCCCGAGGGCTGAAGTCGCTCGTGCGATTCGGCGGACGACGATATGCCGTCCTCGATATCGGCACGAACTCGGTCAAGTTCACGATCGGCGAACGCGAGGCCGACGGCTCCTGGAAGACCGTTACCGACCGGGCCGAGGTCACGAGGCTCGGCGAAGGACTGAGCGCGACCGGACGACTCGGGGCCCAGCCGATCGAGCGAACCGTGCAGGCGGTGGCGGCGATGGTCGCGGAGGCACGGGCCTCGCATGCACTCGAGATCGCGGCTGTCGGAACCGCAGGCCTCCGGATCGCCGTCAACAGCGCGGAGCTCATCGAGGCGGTCGCAGAGCGAGCGGGAATCGAGGTGGAGGTGATTCCCGGCGAGGAGGAGGCCCGGCTCGCGTATTTCGCCGTCACCGCAGAGCTCGCGAGCGGAAGCGATGCGGTCACGGTCTTCGATACGGGCGGAGGTAGCTCGCAGTTCACGTTCGGACGGGGGGCGCACATCGACGAGCAGTTCAGCGTGAACGTCGGCGCCGCCCGCTTCACCGAGCGCTTCGGCCTCGACGGTGCGGTCAGCGCGGAGCGGCTGGGCGAGGCGCTCGAGGCGATCGGAGCCGAGCTCGAGCGCCTTGACGGACGGGCGACCACCGACAGGCTCGTCGGGCTCGGGGGCGCGGTCACGAATCTCGCCGCCGTGAAGCTCGGCCTCGTGCCCTACAGCGCCGATGCCGTTCGCGGCACCCGCCTCGACCGCACCGAGGTCGACCGCCAGCTCGAGCTGTACCGCAGCCTGCCTGCGAGCGAGCGCAGCCACATCCCGGGACTCCAGCAGGGCCGGGCCGAAGTCATCCTCGCCGGAGCCTGCATCGTGAAGACGGTGCTGGCGAAGCTCGGCGCGGACTCACTCGTCGTCAGTGACCGCGGCCTCCGTCACGGGCTGCTCGCCGAGCGCTTCGGCAGCTGAACCAGCGTCAGCGGGCTCCGGCGACGCATCGTGGGCGGGCTCCGCCGGGACAGCGACGGCGGGCTCCGCCAAGGCATCGTCAGCGGGCGCCGTCGAGGCATCGGCAGCGGGCTCCGCGGCGGGGTCCGCAAGCTCGGCGGAGAAGTACTCGAGCGCCTTCTTCGTCTTCGTCTGCTGGTCGCCCGAGAGCTCGATCCCGATACTCGAGAGGTAGAGCCGCGCCTCGGCGGCCACCTGGAAGGCCTCCGACGGCGCGCACTTGGTCGAGAGCTCGAGGATGCGGGAGCCGTCGGGATAGAGCCACATCTCGACGACGAGCCGGCGGCCGAGCTCCTCGGGCATGAGCCGGCCCTTGAGGACGAAGATCGGGCCGAGCAGCGTGAGGTTGTCGATCTCGAGCCCTTCCGGCGCGTGCTGCCGGTAGAAGCGCCGCTGCTCCTTGGAGAAGAGCTTCCGCACCGGATGCGTGCCTGCGACGACGCTTCGTGCATCGATCGTCCCGAGCGCCCACTTCATCGATCCCGAGCAGACGAAGCCGCCCGGCATCGCATCGACCTCGATGTTGAAGTTCTCGGAGACCCTCACCTCCGGCGGAAGCTCCCCCGGCACGACGGGCCGCAGCTTCACGACAGAATCGGCGCCCTTGCCCTGGATCCGGCGTGCGCGTACGACCACTCCGGCCGCGTTCAGCGAGAGCCCGGGCGTGTCGAAGAAGAACACCTGCCGAAGCTGCGCCTCGAGCGGATCGATCCCGAGCGCCGCGATCGTGGAGCGGTGGTTCGAATCGGGCACCGTCAACTTCAGCTCGACGCTGTCGGCGTCCTTGATCAGCGCGGCCATCTCGACGAACTGGTCATCCGAGAGCCGCGTGGTTACGGTCGAGGACATCTGCCCCTCCTTGCTGTCGACGATGCGTGCAACCCGGATTCTCCCAGGTTTCGGCCCTAAGGCGCGGTTGACACGATACGTCGTCGCACACCCACGGGCTCGATGCTTCCGCCGGAGGCTTCGAGTAGGTCCGTGCCGGGACGGATGGACAACCGAGAGCACGCTCGGACAAGAGGGCTTGCCCTCCGCGGAGCTCGCGCGTAGGCTCCACTCGGCGTACGAAGATGCGACGCAGAGTACCGCTCACGGGGAACAATCGACGAAAGGTGACGGCTTGACTGCTGTTCCTAGAGACAACCCTTCACATGCCCGGCACTGACGCAAACGAGTCGGCAGACCGCTTCGTCGTCTTCGGGATCACCGGCGACCTCGCGAAGGTGATGACGTTCAGGTCGCTCTACCGGCTCGAGGCGCGAGGGCTCCTCGACTGCCCCATCGTCGGCGTTGCCGTCGATGACTGGACGGTGGAGCAGCTCGTGCAGCGTGCTCGCGACTCGATCGTCGCGACGGGCGAGAAGCTCGACGAGGACGTCTTCACGCGTTTCGCGGCCAGGCTCTCCTACGTCCAGGGCGACTTCTCGGACTCCGCCACCTACGGCCGGGTCGCTGCCGCGCTCGGGGACACGAAGCTACCGGTGTTCTACCTGGAGGTCCCGCCCTTCCTCTTCGGCGCCGTCGTGAAAGGGCTCTCCGAGGCCGGCCTCACGAAGAACGCCCGCATCGTGGTGGAGAAGCCGTTCGGCCACGATCTCGCCTCGGCGCGCGCGCTCGCCGAGCAGCTTCATGAGTACGTGAAAGAGGAGCAGATCTTCCGGATCGACCACTACCTCGGGAAGATGGGCCACGAGGAGATCCTCCATCTTCGGTTCGCGAACTCGATGCTCGAGCCGATCTGGAACCGCAACTACATCGCCAACATCCAGATCACGATGGCCGAGGACTTCGGCGTCGCCGATCGCGGCCACTTCTACGACCCGGTCGGCGCGCTCCGCGACGTCGTCGTGAACCACCTGATGCAGGTGGTGGCCGCCTGCGCGATGGAGGCACCGGCACGCGGCAACCCCCAGACGATCAAGGACGCCGAGGTCACGCTCTTCCGCTCGGTGAAGGAGGCCGACCCCCGGGACTACGTGCGAGGCCAGTACGACGGCTACCGCTCCATCGACGGCGTCGCGCCCGATTCGACGACGGAGACCTTCGCGGCGCTCCGGCTCGAGATCGAGAACTGGCGCTGGGCCGGCGTCCCGTTCTTCATCCGCGCCGGCAAGTGCATGCCGGTCACCCAGACGGAGCTCCGGCTCGTCTTCAAGCAACCGCCGAAGCTCGGCTTCGCCGACTACGACACACATGTGGCGCCGAACCAGCTGATCGTGAAGCTCGACCCGTCGACCGGGATCCGGTTGATCGTCGAGGCGCACAGGGCCGACGGGCCGGGGCCGATCGAGCTCGACATGGAGTTCGGCGAGGAGGGCGGGGAAGGCCCGACTCCGTACGAGGTGCTGCTCCACGCGGCGATGATCGGGGACGCCACCCGCTTCACCCGCCAGGACGGCGTCGAAGAGACCTGGCGCGTGATGCAGCCGCTGCTCGACTCCCCGCCGCCGGTGGAGCCCTACGCGCCCGGCACGTGGGGGCCAGAGGCATGCAACACGCTGCTCGGCGAGCACGCGCGCTGGCACGGCCCGTGGATCGTGCTCCAGACCGAACCGGTGGGACAGTGAGCGACTTCGACATCATCATCGTCGGCACCGGTGCCGGGGGCGGCACGCTCGCGCGTCATCTCGCTCCGTCGGGCAAGCGCATCCTGCTGCTCGAGCGCGGCGGGTGGCTTCCCCGGGAGCCGCAGAACTGGATCGTCCGCGACGTCTTCGTCGACAACCGCTACGTCTCGCCCGACACCTGGTACGACGAGAACGGCGCTGCCTTCCAGCCGCAGGTGCACTACTACGTGGGCGGCGCGACGAAGCTCTACGGCGCGGCGCTGTACCGGCTGCGCGCGAAGGACTTCGGCGAGCTGAAGCACCACGACGGGGTCTCACCTGCGTGGCCGATCTCCTACGACGAGCTCGAGCCGTACTACACGAAGGCCGAGGAGATGTACGAGGTACACGGGGCCCGCGGCGAGGATCCGACCGAGCCGCCCGCGAGCGGGCCCTACCCGCATGTGGCTGTCTCCCACGAGCCCAGGATCCAGCTGCTCTCGGACCAGCTCGAGGCCGCCGGGTACCACCCCTTCCACGCCCCGTGCGGGATCCGGCTCGAGGAGGGTGACTTACCGAACAGCCCGTGCGTCCGGTGCGCGAACTGCGACGGCTTTCCCTGCGTCGTGCACGGCAAGTCCGACGCCGAGGTGCTCGGGGTCCGCCCCGCGCTCGAGCACTCGAACGTCGCGCTGCTGATCAACGCCCGCGCGACGAAGCTCGCGACCGACGAGAGCGGGAAGAACGTAACCGGCGTCGTCGTCGAGCGCGACGGGGCCGAGGAGCACCATACCGCCGACATCGTCGTACTCGCCTGCGGGGCGGCCAACACCGCGAGGCTGCTGCTCCAATCCGCCTCGGACAGCCATCCGAACGGCCTCGCGAACGGGTCCGACCAGGTCGGCCGCAACTACATGTTCCATGCGAGCCGGGCCGTGCTCGCGCTCTCGCGCGAAGAGAACCCGACCGTCTACCAGAAGACCCTGGGGCTGAACGACTTCTACTTCGGCAGCGACGAGCACGACTACCCGCTCGGGAACATCCAGATGGTCGGCAAGTCGCAGGCCGACATGTTCCGGGGCGAGAAGCCGGGGGAGACGAAGCTCGCGCCCGAGTGGACTCTCGACCGGGTCGCGAAGCACGCGATCGACTTCTGGCTCTCGACCGAGGATCTCCCCCGCTCAGAGAATCGCGTCACCGTCGATCGGGACGGAAAGCTCACGCTCGCCTACAAGCCGACGAACGACGTTCCCAAGGATCAGCTCTACGGGAAGCTGAAGTCGCTGCTCGGGAAGCTCGACATGGATCCCGACCACCTCTTCCACCGTTTCGCCTACCTGAAGAACGAGATCCCCGTCGCGGGCTGCGCGCACCAGGCGGGCACGACCAGGTTCGGCACGGACCCCGCGAGCTCGGTGCTCGACGTCAACTGCAAGGCGCACGAGCTCGACAATCTGTACGTCGTCGACACGAGCGTCTTCCCGAGCATCGGCGCCGTCAATCCGGCGCTGACGGCGATGGCCAACTCACTCCGGGTCGGAGATCACCTGCTCGACCGCCTCGCCTGATCAGGTGCCGGACGACCGAAGTGTCTTGCAGGCGTCGGCCTGGTCGAATGCCGTCTTCAGCTCGCCCTTCGGATCGAGCCCCTGAAGGGTCGTGAAGGTCGAGGAGATCTCGCTGCTCATCGTCGCGAGCGTGCTAGTCGCCACGGAGACAGCACTCAGCGCGTCGCTCACACCGGAGACGCCCTTGGCCGCAGCGGAGATCTTCTGGGTCCCGGCGTGGATCTCGTCGGAGAGCTGGTTCGCCGACTGCTGGGCCTGAGCGCCGGCCTGGGTGTCCGGCTTGCCGAGCTTCTTCACGGTCGAGACGAACGTGTTCGTCGCGTCCTGTAGCTCGTTGCCGGCGTTCTGAATGCTGCTCTTCGACAGGTTTCCGTTCTTCAGGGGCTCGGCCGCGGCGGTGACCGAGCTCTTCCAGGTGGTGACGGCGGTGCAGAGCCCGTTCGCCCACTCGGTCGTCGTGTCGGGCTTCTTGCTGCCGCCGCAACCGGCCGCGAGGACGACGGCGGCGAGCACAGGAAGCAGCGCAGCGCCCCTGCGGCCGTGGTGCTCTGCTCGATTCGCCTGCGGCAATGGTCTCCTTATCTTCCCGGGGGACGGGTGCAAGGCTACGTGATTCGCCGTCAACCCGTCCCGGCCCCTTCACCGGGATCGAGTCAGCGGCCACCGGGAGGACGAGCTCAGCTCACACGGTGCCGGCGGTGGCGAAGCACGAGGTAGAGCGGGATCGTGATCGGCGCGAGGCAGGTGAGCGCCACGAACCAGAGGATCTTCGCGCCGATCGAGATCGAGTCGACGACCAGCATGAAGAGCGAGACGACCCAGGCGAGCGCCAGCAGCCCGAGCACGACGATCGAGACGACGACTCCGGCGCCCGAGGTGAGCTCGAATGAAGCGATCATCGCCGGCACGCCCGGTAGTACACACGATCGCGGCGCCCGGCGTTTCCGAGAGCCGAATGCCGGCAAGCGCACTGCCTCTCGCGCAGCCGTCCGCCGCGCCAAGGTACGATTCGAGAACGCGAGGGGGGAGCTACGGCACCTTTGCCGCGAATCCGATCCCTATGCCGACCTCTCCATCGCACGCTTGAGCGACACCCGCCCAGACGAAGGTCAGGCGGAGGAGTCCTGGCGCCGGATCCTTGCCCCGTACATGAAGCCGAGCGTCCGGCTCAGCGTCGAGAACGTTCTCACTTCGGTCGTGCCCTACCTCGTGCTCGTGCTGGCCATGTGCTTCGCACTCGACGTCTCCGTCTGGCTCGTGCTCGCGCTCTCGATCCCGGCCGCCGGTTTCCTGATCCGGACGTTCATCGTCTTCCACGACTGCGCACACGGGTCGTTCCTTCCGTCGAAGCGAGCCAACGGATTCCTCGGCGCAGCGCTCAGCCCGCTCGTGTACATGCCCTTCGCGTGCTGGCGCCACGAGCATGCGATCCATCACGCGACGACCGGCGATCTCGACCGGCGAGGGGTCGGCGACATCAAGACGCTGACGATCGACGAGTACCTCGCCTCGCCCTGGTGGAGCCGGCTCGCCTACCGCGCCCTCCGAAACCCGTTCATCCTCTTCGGCCTGGGACCGCTCTGGGTGATCCTCGTGGGCCCCCGCATCGTGCCCCGTGGCTCGAGCCGGCGCATTAGGCGGAGCGTGCTCGGGACCGACCTCGCGATCGTGATGCTGATCGCCGCCGGCTGCCTCGTTCTCGGTTGGCAGGGATTCCTGCTCGTCCAGGCGCCGGCGCTCCTGCTCACGAGCGCGGCGGGAATCTTCCTCTTCTACTGCCAGCATCAGTTCGAGGACACCTACTGGCAGACGAACGAGAACTGGTCGTATGACGACGCGGCCCTCCAGGGGAGCTCCTACCTGAAGCTGCCCCGCGTTCTCCGGTTCTTCACCGGCAACATCGGACTGCACCACGTCCACCACCTGAGCTCCCGGATCCCGAACTACAATCTCGTGGCGGCGCACGAGCGGATTGCCGGGCTCGAGCCCGTCCCGACGCTTTCGCTCTGGGATGCAGTGCTGACCGTGCGGTTGAAGCTCTGGGACGAGCAGGATCACCGCCTCGTCACCTTCCGCGAGGCCCGCCGCGGCCGGCGTGCAGCGCATGCGCTCGCAGGCACACCGCCCAGCCTCCCCGCCGGCAGCTAACCTGTATCCATGGCCGCCAATGGGGCGGCCGGGAGATTCAGCTTCTCGTTCCACCCTTTTGACGGGCGTTTCGAGGTTCTTGCGTCTCGACCCCGTATTAAAAGGAGTGAACAACTTGTCAGAGTCTTCAACTGCGCGGTCTTCATCTGCGCTGTCTTTCGATGTGCCGTCCCCTTCTGGGCCATCCTTCTCCGGCCTCGGCGTGAGCGAGCCTGTCATCAGGGCGCTCGCCAAGGGCGGCATCACCGCACCGTTCGCCGTTCAGAGCTTCGTGCTTCCGGACGGCCTCGCCGGAATCGACATCCTGGCCGCCTCACCCACCGGGTCGGGCAAGACGATCGCCTTCGGGATCCCGCTCGTCGAGCGGACGTCCCCCGGCGGCGGAAAGCCGGGCGCGCTCGTGCTCGTACCGACCCGCGAGCTCGCCTCGCAGGTCGTCGCCGAGCTTCGCCCTCTCGCCGCGGCCCGCTCGCTTCGGATCGAAGCCGTCTACGGCGGCGCCCCGCTCCCGAGCCAGGCCAAGCGCGCCCGCGGCGCCGAGATCCTCGTCGCCACACCCGGCCGCCTCAGCGACCTGATCGAACGGCGCATGATCTCGCTCAACTCGGTGCGCCTGCTCGTCCTCGACGAGGCCGACCGCATGCTCGACATGGGCTTCCGCCCGCAGGTCGACCGGATCCTCGCCGGCGTGCCGCGCAACCGACAGACGATGCTCTTCTCGGCGACGCTCGAGGGGCCCGTCACCGAGCTCGCACGCTCGTACACCTCGAACGCCGTCACGGTCCGCGCCGATGCCCCCGAGGCAGCGCGGCCCGGCGAGATCGACCACGAGTTCCACCCGGTCACGGCCGACACGAAACTGCGGAGCCTCGCCGAGCACCTCGGGCGCGAGCGCGGTCTGGCCCTCGTCTTCGTTCGCACGAAGCACGGCGCCGACAAGCTCGCACGCAAGCTCGCGCGCGAGCATGACCAGCGCGCCGCGGTGATGCACGGCAATATGTCTCAGAACGCACGCGAACGTTCGCTTGCGCAGTTCGAATCGGGTCGCGTCACGACGCTCATCGCGACGGACGTCGCGGCCCGCGGTCTCGACATCGACGACATCACCCACGTCATCAACTTCGACCCGCCCCGTACCGAGGACGACTACGTCCATCGCGTGGGACGGACAGGCCGAGCCGGCCGGTCGGGAACCGGGCTGACGCTCGTGCTCCCCGAGCAGCAGCACGAAGTCGCAAAGCTCGCCGACGGGCTCGGTCACAGCGCAGCGTTCGCCGCCTCGGGGATGCGCGCCAAGACAACAACGCCCCGCGGCCACCAAAGGCAGCGGCGCCGGCGCAGGTAGCGCCCGAAGGGAGAACGACAAATGGCCTCGAAGCGAAGTCCCCAGACAGCCGCCAAACGAGCCCGCGAGCAGGCGATGCGCGAGAAGCGGGAGCGCAAGGCATTGAAGAAGCAGGCCGCGATCGCCGCGAAGAACGCCCCCGAGCCCGTCGAGGGTGAGGACGAGCTGCTCGAGGACGGCGAAGAGGCCGAGACCTCCGAAGCCGCGGCCGGCACCGTCGAATAGCCGCTCGGGCGCCCGCTGATCCACCGGCGGGCGCCTTTTTCCTCATCTAGACTCGGACCTGGAGGTCAACGTCGCGAACGGGGCGCGAGTTGGGTGCGCGGCGACGCCGCCGCCGCCGTCTCAGGTGCCTGTTCGCGGTCGCGACTTCCGTGTCAGCGCCCCGACAAAGGAGTCCGAGATGGCAGCCCCGTTCAAGGGAAAGATCGCGTTGGACGTGCGTGACTCGACGCCCGACTGGGATCCGTTCATCCCGCCGAGTGCTCCCGAGGGCTCGCCGAACGTCCTGATCGTCCTCTACGACGACACGGGCCTCGCCGCGTGGTCCCCGTTCGGTGGGAGGGTCGACATGCCGACGCTCCAGCGGCTCGCAGACAACGGCGTGACCTACTCGCAGTGGCACACGACGGCGCTGTGCTCCCCGACACGCTCGTGCTTCCTCACGGGCCGCAACCACCACCAGAACGGGATGGCCTGCATCACCGAGGGCTCGATCGGCTACCCGGGCTCGAACGCCCACATCCCGCCGACCTGCGGCACCCTCGCCGAGGTGATGCGCCAGGCGGGGTGGAGCACGTTCTGGCTCGGCAAGAACCACAACGTCCCGGTCGACGACCTCCACGCCGGGAGCACGAAGGAGACCTGGCCGCTCCATCAGGGCTGGGATCGCTTCTACGGCTTCCTCGGCGGCGAGACGAACCAGTGGTATCCCGACCTCCACTGCGACAACCATGCGATCGAGCAGCCCTACACGCCGGAGGAGGGCTACCACCTCTCGAAGGACCTCGCCGACCAGGCGATCTCGATGATCCGCGACGTGAAGGCCTCTGCACCTTCCCGCCCCTGGTTCATGTGGCTCTGCCCGGGCGCGAACCACGCGCCGCACCACTCTCCCCAGGCCTACATCGACAAGTACAAGGGGGTCTTCGACGACGGCTACGAGGCCTACCGCGAGTGGGTGCTGCCGCGGATGATCGAGAAGGGCATCTTCCCCGAGGGCACGGAGCTCACCGAGATGAACCCGATGCCGGACGGCACCCATTCGCCGCTCGACGACGTGCGGCCGTGGGACTCGCTGTCGGACGAGGAGAAGGCGCTCTTCGCCCGCATGGCCGAGGTCTTCGCCGGCATGTCCGAGTACACCGATGCCCAGGTCGGACGGGTCATCGATTACCTCGAGCAGACCGGCCAGCTCGACAACACGCTCGTGTTCTACTGCGCCGACAACGGCGCCTCGGGCGAAGGGAGCCCGAACGGCTCGGTCAACGAGAACAAGTTCTTCAACGGCTGGCCCGACGAGATGTCCGAGAACCTGAAGCACCTGGACGACCTCGGCAGCCCGAGCACCTACAACCACTACCCGACCGGCTGGGCGATGGCGTTCTCGACCCCGTTCCGGATGTTCAAGCGCTACTCCTACCAGGGCGGCATCTCCGACCCGCTCGTGATCCACTGGCCGAAGGGGATCAGGGCGAAGGGCGAGGTGCGACACCAGTACCACCACGCGATCGACATCGTCCCGACGATCCTCGAGTGCTGCGGGCTCGAGTTCCCGAAGACGCTGAACGGACACGAGCAGGTGCCGCTTCCCGGCGCCTCGATGCGCTACTCGTTCGACGCCGCCGACGCGCCGACGGTGAGGGAGCGCCAGTACTACGCGATGCTCGGTACCCGCGGGATCTGGGAGAAGGGCTGGAAGGCCGTTACCGTCCACGGCCCGACCTCGGGGATCGGCCATTTCGACGACGACAAGTGGCAGCTCTTCCACACCGACGAGGACCGCTCCGAGGCACACGACCTCGCCGGGCAGCATCCAGAGAAGCTGCAGGAGCTGATCAAGGCCTGGTTCGAGGAGGCGGAGAAGTTCGACGTGCTCCCGCTCGACGACCGGATGCCATACGAGATCCTGGCCGACCCGCGGCCGCAACCCGAGCCGCCGCGCGAGCGCTACGTCTACTACCCGGACACGGCCGACGTCCCCGAGTCGGTCGCGGTCAACACACGCTCGCGGTCGTTCAAGATCCTGGCCGAGGTCGAGCTCACGAGCCCTGACGCCGAGGGCGTGATCTTCGCGCACGGCTCGCGCTTCGGCGGCCACGCCCTCTTCCTGAAGGATCAGAAGCTCTGGTACGTCTACAACTTCCTCGGGATCCCGCCCGAGCAGCAGTTCGTCTCCGGGCAGCTCGAGCTCGGCAGGCACGTGCTCGGGATGGAGTTCACGAAGGCCTCGACCGGCCAGTACGGCGAGGGGATCGGCACCACGGAGCTCTTCGTGGACGACGAGGTCGCCGCCTCGGGCCCGATGCGGACGCAGCTCGCGCAGTTCACGCTCTGCGGCGACGGTCTCTGCGTCGGGCGCGACTCAGCCGACGCGGTCTCCAGGGAGTACAAGTCCCCGGCCTTGTTCAAGGGCGGGACGATCGTGCAGGTCGAGGTGAACGTGGGCGACGATCAGTACGTCGACCTCGAGAAGCTGGCTGCGGCAATGCTGGCGCGTGAGTAAGCGACGAAAGGGAGCAGGGCAATGACCAAGCCGTTCCAGGGGAAAATCGAGCTCGACGTCCGCGACTCCGTGGCCGACTGGGATGCGTTCACCGCCCGGGCGGCACCGGAAGGAGCGCCGAACGTTCTCGTCGTGCTGTTCGACGACACGGGCCTCGCCGCGTGGTCGCCGTTCGGCGGCCGGATCCAGATGCCCACGTTGCAGAAGCTCGCCGACAACGGCCTCGTCTACTCCCAGTGGCATACGACGGCGCTCTGCTCACCCACCCGCTCGACGTTCCTTACCGGCCGCAACCACCACTCGAACGGCTTCGCCTCGATCTCGGAGAGCTCGACGGGCTTTCCGGGCTACAGCTCGCACATCCCGCCCGAGAACGGGACGATCGCCCACATGCTCCGCGACGCCGGCTACAGCACCTTCTGGGTGGGGAAGAACCACAACATCCCGGTCGATGCGTGGACGCAGGGCGCTTCGAAGAAGGAATGGCCGCTCGGGATGGGCTACGACCGCTTCTACGGCTTCATCGGCGGCGAGACGAACAATTGGTATCCCGACCTGGCCGAGGACAACCACTACATCGACCAGCCCTACCTACCCGAGGACGGCTACCACCTCTCGAAGGACCTCGGCGACCAGGCGCTCCGGTTCATCCGCGACTCGAAGCAGTCGGAGCCCGACAAGCCGTGGTACCTGTGGTTCTGCCCGGGCGCGAATCACGCGCCTCATCATGCGCCCGAGGAGTACATCGAGAAGTACAAGGGCCTCTTCGACGACGGGTACGAGGCCTACCGGGAGTGGGTGCTGCCGCGGATGATCGAGAAGGGGATCCTGCCCGAGGGCACGGAACTGACGCCGATCAACCCAATGACACCCGGCACCTTCAGTGAGGCCGACTCGGTCCGGCCGTGGGAGACGCTGAACGACGACGAGAGGCGGCTCTTCTCTCGGATGGCCGAGGTCTACGCAGGCATGTCCGAGTATGCCGACGCACAGGTCGGCCGGATCATCGATCACCTCGAGGAGTCGGGGCAGCTCGAGAACACGCTCGTGTTCTACGCGGCCGACAACGGCGCCTCGGGAGAAGGCAGCCCGAACGGCTCGGTCAACGAAGGCAAGTTCCTCAACGCGTGGCCCGACACGATCGAGGACAACATGCCGCTCATCGACAAGCTCGGCGGCCCGGACGCCTACAACCACTACCCGACGGGCTGGGCCGTTGCGTTCTCGACGCCGTTCCGGATGTTCAAGCGCTACACCTACCAGGGCGGTGTCTGCGACCCGCTCGTAATCTCGTGGCCGGCCGGGATGAAGGCGCGCGGCGAGGTTCGCAGCCAGTACCACCACTCGACCGACATCGTCCCGACGATCCTCGAGTGCTGCGGGATCGAGGCTCCGAAGACGATGAACGGCGTCGAGCAGTCGCCGCTTGCGGGCGTCTCGATGCGCTACTCGTTCGACGCCGGCGACGCGCCGACGCAGAAGGAGACGCAGTACTACGAGATGTTCGGGATGCGCGGCCTCTGGCACAAAGGCTGGAAGGCGGTCACCGAGCACGGCCCGATCAGTGGTATGAGCAACTTCGAGAACGACACGTGGCAGCTCTTCCACACCGATCTCGACCGTTCCGAGGCACACGACCTGGCGGCGGAGAACCCGGAGAAGGTCAAGGAGCTCGTCGAGCTCTGGTTCGAGGAGGCAAAGGCCAACAACGTCCTGCCGCTGAACGACATGATGGTGGTCGGGAAGGACCTCGAGAAGTTCATTCAGATGGAGTTCCACGTCCCGGTCCCTCCGAGCGGGCGGTACACCTACTACCCCGGGACGACCGAGGTGCCCGAGCGCTCGGCGGCCAACGTGCACGGCGTCTCGTTCAAGGCGCTCGCCGAGGTCGAGTTCACGAGCCGCTCGGAGGGCGTGATCTTCGCGCACGGCTCGCGCTTCGGAGGCCACGCGCTGTTCGTCAGGAGCGGCGAGCTCACCTACGTGCACAACTTCCTCGGAATCCCGCCGGAACAGAAGGTGAGCGGGAAGGCACCGACCTCGGGCACACATCTCGTAGGTGTGGAGTTCACCAAGGAGTCGATGGGCGAGCACCACGAGTCCCTCGGCCCGCTCAAGGTCTACGTCGACGACGAGATCGTCGCCGAGGCGCCGATCCGCACGATGACGGGTCATTTCTCGCTCTGCGGCGAAGGGCTCTGCATCGGCTATGACGGCGGCGATGCGGTCTCGGCCGAATACGTACCGAAGTTCGAGTTCACGGGCGGGACGATCGCCAAGGTCGTGTTCGACGTCGCAGACGACGTCTACGTCGATGTCGAGCGGCATTTCGCCGCAGCCATGGCTCGGGACTAGCAGCCCTCAGTGGGTCAGGCGATCGGTGACTTCCTGCCGTCCGCGCTCGCCGTTGCGATCAGCCCGCTGCCGATCATCGCGGTCGTGCTGATGCTCGTCACCCCGCACGGGCGCGTGAACGGCCCGCTCTTCGTCGCCGGCTGGGGGCTCGGGCTCGCGATCGTCGGGGTGATCGTCCTCTCGGTCGCGGGGAGCGTCGGCGCAACGGGGAGCAGTGGCCCCGCGACCTGGGTCGACTGGTTGTTTCTGGTGCTCGGGCTCGGCCTGGTCGGGCTTGCGGTGAAGCAGTGGCGTGGGCGGCCCCGGGGTGACGAGGAGCCGGTGACCCCGAAGTGGATGGGGGCGCTCGACCACTTCACGCCCGTGAAGGCGGCGGGCGCCGGGGTCGTCCTCTCGGCGCTCAACCCGAAGAACCTGCTGCTGGCGCTCGCCGCCGGGATCGCGATCGCGGAGGAGGGGATCTCGACCGGCCAGGAGATCACTTCCTACTGCGTCTTCGTCCTGATCGCGTCGATCGGCGTGGCGGCCCCTCTCGTCATCTTCTTCGCGATGGGCGAGGGCTCGGCCGGGCTCCTCCAGCGACTGAAGACCTGGCTCGGGCACAACAACGCGGTGATCATGTCCGTGCTGCTGCTCGTGATCGGCGTGAAGCTGATCGGCAACGCGATCTCCGGCTTCTCGGCTTAGATACCCGCCGTGAAGCTGCCGGTCTACAGCTGGCTTCCGGGGTACGACCGCCGCTGGCTGCGGGGCGACGTGATCGCGGGGCTCACGGTGTGGGCGGTCCTCGTTCCCGAGGCGCTTGCGTACGCCTCGATCGCTGGAGTCTCGCCGGTGATCGGCCTCTACGCGGCGCCCGGAGCGCTGATCTTCTACGCGGCGTTCGGTAGCTCGCGGCATCTCGTCACCGGCCCGATGGCGGCTACGGCGGCGCTCTCCGCGGCCGCGGTCGGCGACCTCGCCGCACCCGGTAGCGACGAGTTCCTGCAGCTCACGATCACGCTGGGGCTGGTGGTTGGGGCGCTCGCCGTGGTCGCCGGGCTCCTGCGCCTCGGCTTCCTCGCGAGCTTCATCTCCGAGCCCGTGCTGAAGGGATTCATCGTCGGCCTTGCGCTCACGATCATCATCGGCCAGGTGCCGAAGCTCTTCGGGATCCCGAAAGGTGAGGGCGACTTCTTCCGCCAGACCTGGGATCTCGTGACGAACCTCGGCGAGACGAGCGGGATCACGCTGCTCGTGGGGGCGCTGTCGCTCGTGCTCGTCGTCGCGCTGAAGGAGTACGCGCCGCTCGTCCCGGGCTCGCTCGTCGCGGTGCTCGCCGGGATCCTGGCGGTCAACGTATTCCACCTGCAGGACCACGGCGTCGAGATCGTCGGTGAGATCAAGGGCGGGCTTCCGTCCTTCGGGCTTCCGGACGTCGCCGCGCACCGCTACCTCGATCTCGCTCCCGCGGCGATCGGGGTGATGCTCGTCGGGTTCGCCGAGAGCCTGGGCGCCGCGAAGACCTATGCCGCGCGCGACCACTACGAGATCGACGCCAACCGCGAGCTGCTCGGCCTCGGCGCCGCGAATCTCGCCTCCGGCCTCTCGAGCGGGATGGTCGTGAACGGGAGCCTCTCGAAGACCGCCGTCAACGCCGGCGCCGGCGCGAAATCGCTTGCTTCGGGCCTGGTCGTCGCGGCGCTGACCGTGGTGACGCTGCTCTTCCTCACCGGGCTCTTCGAGAAGCTGCCGGAGGCGACGCTGGCCGCGGTCGTGATCGCGGCGCTCGTGGAGCTCGTCGACGTCCGCTCTCTCGTCCGCTTCTACCGCCTCTACACGACCGGGCTCGGGGAGATCTACGGCTTTGCGGCCCGCCCGGACTTCACCGCCGCGATCGCGGCGATGCTCGGCGTGCTCGTCTTCGACACGCTGCCGGGCCTCTTCATCGGCATCTTCGTCTCCGCCCTCCTCCTGCTCTACCGCTCCTCGCGGCCGAACGTCGCGGTGCTCGGGCACGTCCCCGGCACCGCGGGCCAGTGGGGCGATCTCGCGCGGCATCCCGAGAACGTCCCGTCCCCGGGTATCGTCGTGCTCCGGCCCGAGAGCGGCCTTTTCTTCGCGAACGCCGACGAGGTGCGCCGGCGCATTCACGCACTTTCGGAGGCCGACGGGGCCCGCGCGATCGTTCTCGACGCCGAGACCATGCCGTTCATCGACGTGACCGCAGCGACCATGCTCGGCGAGCTCGAGCGCGACCTCAGGCGGTCGGGGATCGAGCTCGTACTCGCCCGCGACATCGGGCAGGTCCGAGACATCCTTCGCGCCTCCTCCGAGGATCACGCCGGCCCGCCTGCCTATCCAACCGTCCAGGCGGCGGTCGATGCCCTCGGCGAGACGCCTGCCGGATCTCACTGAGGCGAGACCGGACGGCCTTCAGCCGCGAAACGTCCCGCTCAACCGTGTGGACGAGCCGTCACACCCGCGTTACAACCGTAAAGAGGTCTGACCCCTTTACGAAGAACCGCGGCAAGCGCCGAGACGAGACCTCCCTCCGTTTCGCTCGATTTCGCACTCGCCGAGCCAAACGTCGGCTGTAACCGGGGCGTTACAACCGTAAAGAGGTCTGACCCCTTTCTTGACGGCCCGCGCAAACGGCCTGTGGAAAGAGCGGCGTCGGGGCTTCAGGTCCGCAGGATGCAGCGAAAGCCGATGTGGCTCGTCGAGGTGTCCACCGCCTCGCCCTGGCGCGCCGCTGGGCGGTAGCGAAGGCAGTAGTTCGGGGCGCAGAGATGCGAGCCGCCCTTGATCACGCGGCGGGGGAAGCGCTCGCCCTCGAGGAGCGGCGGCGCGCAGCACGGCGAGGTCGCGGCGCGCGGTGAGGCGCTGAACCAGCTCGTCGTCCACTCCCAGACGTTCCCGCAGACGTCGCTGAGCCCGTAGCCGTTGGGCGCGAACGAGCCGACCGGTGAGGTGCCCTCGTAGCCGTCGAGCTTCAGGTTCTGCCAGGGAAACTCACCCTGCCACGTATTCGCCGCCGGCTTCCCGCCCGGGAAATGCTCGTCGCCCCATGCGAACGCCTTGCCTTCGAGGCCGCCGCGCGCGGCGTGCTCCCACTCGTCCTCGGCGGGTAGCGCCTTTCCGGCCCACGTCGCGTAGGCCTCGGCGTCCTCGAAGGCCACATGGACGACCGGATGGCGATCGCGTCCGTTCGTCGTCGTGCCGGCCCCGCCCGGCCGCTTCCAGTACGCGCCCGGGACGTACTCCCACCAGCTCCGCACGTCGTCGAGGCGCACGGGACCGCCTGTCTTCCGGAAGACCAGCGAGCCCGGAACGAGCAGCGCCGGATCGGCGTCCGGGTAGTCGACCGCGTCGAGGGGGCGCTCCGCGACCGTCACGTACCCGGTCGCCCTGATGAACTTGCGGAACTCGGCCACCGTCACGGGGTGCTCGTCGGCCCAGAACCCGCCGACCGAAACCTCCCGAACGGGGCCCTCCTCCGGGTAGAAGCCCTCAGAGCCCATCAGGAACGCTCCGCCCGGTATCCACCGCATCCCGTCCGGCGCCGGGGCCGTCTCCGAGGGAGCCGAAGCCGAAGCAGTCACCACCTGAGCCTAGCCCGAAGTCTCGAGCATCCTCGGCCCGCGCGTCCTCACCGCCGCGACGCTTCTTCGTCTCCTCATCCGGCGCGACCGTCCGACGCGACGACCCAAGTCGGCTTCAGCCCTGCCGAATCCCGCCATGCCTCCAGGAGCCACGGCTCGGGACAGTCCCCTGCCCGGTCCTCGACAGACACGTCCAAGGTAGCCACCGCGCTTTAGCGCACCTCCGCACGAGCCACGTCCGGCGACTGATCGAGCGGTCGCTCGTACGTTGCGTGGCAAGTCCGTCTCCAAGATCCATTTCCTGTTAGACGCTAGTGGGTTTTCGCTCCAGCCGCGGTTCTCTTCGTGTAACCATTTTTAGCCGCACCACCTTCTGCCGCTGGTCGACCAGCTCGCCGACCGTGTACACGTCCCTACCTAGTCGTTGTCCGAACGCTGCTACCTCGGTAAACTACTGCTCTCTTATCTGCAGGAGCTCTGTTTCTAACCTCTTATCAGCATGCTTCTCCGCGTCGCGTGTCGATCACACCCTACATACCTATCTGTTTCGTCTAACGCGTCCTCCAGAAACTTTCATGTACTCCCACCCGCTCTTTCGCCACCCCTGTCCGATCTTACACACCAACATCTGTCTCCTCCACTTCCCTCTAATCTCACCTCTACGCGACCGCAAAACCGCCATCTACCTCTCTTTCTTCCTACTCTCTTTGATCTTCATCCTCTCTAGAGCTCTTTTACTTCACTGTACTTGCTGCGCGGGACGTAGCGCAGGCTCTGGCGGATCAGGTGCACTATGCAGGTCTGCACCGTCGTCGTCCGGTAGACTGCCTCGATCGCTTCCGTTAAGCCCTTCAGCCCGTCTACGCAGCAGATCAGTATGTCTCTTACTCCACTTTCTTCAGTTCTTTCAGTACCTGCATCCAGAACTTCGCGCCCTCTGTGTCTTTTAACCAGATGCCGAGCACCTCTCTGTCTCCGTCCATCGTGATCGCGAGCGCGATTAGCAGTCCTTGCGTTTCACCTTGCCTCCTTCACTTATCTTCAGCACAAGCTCTTCTATAACACTACCTTATACTTCATCCAGTTCCTTCTCTTCCATTCCCTCTCATCCTCCATCACCTCTTCTTTCACACCTCTTATCATCTCTTCCTACCTTTACCCCTTATATCTCCTCCAAGTGCTCCTCTATTCTCTTTTCTACATCCTCTTCCTTAGAGCGCTATATCTTGTCTTCTAACCCCTCTAACCTCCTCTGCCTCTTCCTTACTATCTGCTCTCTAACTTCCCTGCCCTATCTCTTCTCTTCTCTATCCTCACCTCTCCTTTCTCTGTTATCAACTTCTTTCGCTTCTATCCTTTCCTTTTATTTCCCTCCCCACCTTCTCTCCAATTGCTCTCTTATCCTATATTTCTTCTCTCCACCTCCAGCTCTCTCTCTACCAGCCTCTTTTCAGCTGCTATAGCAACCCACCCCTCCCTTTTATCTTCTCCTCCTTCCGCGCTCCCTCTAGCAACTCTTCCAGCAGCTCATCCTTCATAAGCTCCTTCAGCTCATCAGCTAGCTCTTTCCTCCTCCTCTTCTCCGCCTCCACCTCCTCTCTTCTCTCTCCCTACGGGCTCTCTCCGCTCCGCGCCTGCTGCTTAAATATCCTTGTACTCTTCCAACCTGCTTTTTATTGTCTTTTACATTAATCTCCTTTCTATATCCATGCCTACACAGATTATCAGTCCCGGGCCTGGTCCGCGGGGGACATTCTCGGAATCCGGCGTGGGTCGTACCGGGACACGGCTTCGGAAGACAGCCCTAGGCGGGTTGGTAGTTGGGCTCCGGGTCGTGCCCGGGCTTCGGGGAGGGCGGCTCGAGGAAGGACATTGTCAGCCACGCCGCCGCCGCCGCGAGTACGACCGCTGGAACGGCGTCCGCACCCTGGAGGCCCACGAGGAGCGAGCCGAAGAGGATCGAGGTGAGCAGGAGGCGCGTCGTCGCGCACATCCCGGCGGCTGCGCCCGCGGCCACGGCCAGGGTCGGCGAGACGCCGAACCAGTCGACGGCGAAGGTCGCGACCGAGATCCCGAGGAAGATCGCCGGGAACACCGGGCCGCCCCTGAAGCCGCAGCCGAGGCAGATCGCGTACCCGAGGCCCTTCGCGACCACGAGGATCACGAGGACCTTCGTCGACGCCGGCATCGCCAGAGCCGGAACCGATGCCTGGCCGGAGAAGAGGACGTCCTGCGAGTCGGCGCCGAGCAGCTCGGCCAGCTCGGCGAGCGCCCCGACCGCGAGCCCGCCGACCAGGAGCAGGCCGGCCATTCCGAGCCACCCGTCGCCCCCGGCGACAAGCCGACCGAGCCGCCGGATCGGGGCGATCAGGGCCGCCGTGGCGATCCCGGTCGCGATCGCGACAAGCAGGTCGTAGATGTGCGTCCCGTGGTAGGGCGGCAGCCCGGGGACCGCGAGCCCGGGGACGTTCAGCCCACCCCAGCGGCCGAAGCCGACGAAGACCACGTAGCCGACCGCGGCGGCGACGAAGCCCGGCAAGAGCGCCGGGATCAGCGCGGCCCCGAGCGTCGGCGCTCCCGCCTCGACCATCATCACTCCGCCGACGATCGGCCCTCCAAAGAGCGCCGAGATCGCCGAGAACGAGCCGGCGGCCGCGAGTGCCGCCCTCACGCGGCCGGTGACCCGGAGCAGCGGCGCGAAGGCGAGCGCCGCAACCGACCCGAGCGCGATCAGCGGCCCCTCCGGCCCGAGCACCGCGCCGAACCCGAGCGTTCCGATCGCCGCCAGCGCCACGCCCGGCCCGTGCGAGAAGGGCGTCGGGCTCGCGTTGATCCCCTCGATCGGCGAATGCCCTCCGTCGCCGGGGAGCAGCACGCGAGCGGCCACCACGATCGCCGCGCCCGCAACCGGCAGCCCCAGCACGAGGTACCACGGCGGCGTGGAATCGCCGAGACGGCTCGGCAGGTCGTCCCAGAGCCAGTGCTCGAGATCGTGGGTGAGCGCAAGGAAGGCCGCGGCAACGAGGGCCGCGGGAATCCCGATCAGCGCCGCATAGCCCACGAGCCGCAGGTACTGCGACCCGCTCGGCGCCTCCTGCTCCGACGCTGTTGCCCGGGTCGGGACCGACTTGGAGCTCACCGCCCGCACGTTACGGCGTTTACCGGCCGAACCCACTCCTAGCGGCGCTCGACAGGTCGTCTAAGCTCCGCGCATGAGCGAGTCGTCGGGCGCAGCCGTGCTGGCACCACCGTCCGGAGAGAGCCCGCGCGCGAGGCGCTTCCTCAAGGTGGCCGCATGGCTGCTCGGGATCGTGCTCTTCGTCCTGATCCTCGATTTCGTCGGGGTCGACGTCAGGGGTTGGTTCTCGGATCTCTGGGATCAGATAAAGGCGGTCCCGGTCAGCTACATCGTTGCCGCGCTCGTTTTCCAGTCGGGCCAGACGATCTTCGCAGGCGTCTCGTACTACGGGATCCTGAAGGCGGCCTATCCGGGCGAAGTGACGCTGCCGCCGATCGTGACGGCGTACGCGGTCGGAGTCGCGATGAACAACTTCCTTCCGGCAAACATCGGCACGTTCGTGACGCTGCTCATGTTCGTCGCGCTGATCCCCTCCTGCACCGTCGGAGGCTCGATCGCGGCGTACCTCGTCCAGAAGATCTTCTTCGCGGTCGCCGGAGCGTTCATCTACCTCTACCTCTTCCTCTCGGTTCCGAACTCGTTCAAGGACAACCTCGGCAACGTCTCCGCCCACCCCGCACTGACCGTCGTGATCGTGGTCGGGGGAGCCGCGTTGATCGTGATCGTGGCGCGGCTCTGCTGGCGGCAGGTGAAGAAGCTCTGGATGCAGGCGAAGCAGGGCGGCGTGATCCTCTCCACACCGAAGCGCTACTTCACGAACGCCTTCCTGCCGTCGTTTCTCTCGTATGTCTGCAAGTTCATCGTGATCGGGATCTTCCTGGCGGCATTCGCCATCCCCGTCACGTTCGACTCGCTCACCTGGATCGTCGGCTCCGGATCGCTCGCCAACGTCGCCTCGTTCACGCCCGGTGCGGTCGGCGTCACCCAGGCGACGAATGCGCTCGCGCTCGACATCTGCTGCAACGTCCCGAAGAACACGACGATCGCGTACTCGACGGCGCAGCAACTGATCACGACAGCCTGGAACGTCGTCTTCGCGCTCATCCTCGTGATCTCGGTCTTCGGCTGGACAGGCGGTAAGCAGCTCGTCTCGACCTCCTACGCCGGCGCGAAGGAGCAGGTCGCGGAGCGGAAGGAAGACCACAGGCGGAAGCGGGCGGAGAAGAAGGCGGCGGAGAACGAAGCGAAGAGCGAGAGTTGAGCCGACGAGGTTCTCCCCCCGTCACCAGGACGACCGGGGATGTTCACCAGAATGACTCGCGAAGTTCATCCCGGGGCACCTACCCTGAGGCCTGTGCGCCACGGGAACGCTAGATGACCGAATCCGGTGTCCAGGACGAGTACCTCGCGCTGCTGATGCGCAGCGGCGATTCGGAGTCCTTCGCAGCGGGCGCGAAGATCTTCGACGAGGGCGACGCCGCGGACAGGGTCTACCTCGTGAAGGAGGGCGAGGTCGAGCTCACGACGGGGGCGAATCACGTCCTCGAGATCGTGGGGCCCGGCGGCATCTTCGGCGAGATGGCCGTGATCGAACGCGACACCCGCTCGGCGACGGCGGTTGCCCAGACCGATTGCGAGCTCGTGATGATCGACCGGCGCCGCTTCTGGTTCCTCGTCCAGGAAACGCCGTATTTCGCGGAGATCGTGATGCGGGTCATGTCCGACCGGCTCCGCCGCCAAACGTCCCGGTACTAAAACCGAGGCTGCCGGTTCCTAACCGAAGCTGCGCATTCGCGTCTGAGACATACTACGATTCGACGTAGATCTTGCGTCGTTTTCGTGACGGGGAAAATTCTGCGACAAGGGGAAGGGGAGCGATGGTAACTATGTCCATGTCGGGCTCCGGTCGAGCACGAGGAATGCTCGCCGGGATCGCGCTCGTCGCTTTGCTCGTGGCCGGCCTCACCGGCTCCGCATCGGCGGCGACTCCGAGTCTGACGCTGGCCGTGCAGCTCGTCCCGGGCATCGTCTCGCCGGGGAAGCCCGAGCTGGCGGTCGCGACCTTCCGGAACCTCTCCCCCGTCGCGCTCCCGGGCGTGGTCGTCACCGTCCATCTCCCCCACGGCTTCACGATCGTGAGCCCTGGGAAGTGCGTGGTGATGAAGAAGACGACCGGCACGATCGCGTGTCCGCTCGGTGAGGTCGCCGCCCATTCCACGACCACAGCCAGCGTGATCGCAAGGGCGCCGAAGACGATTCCCAAGGAGACGAACGTGAAGGCGACGTTCGCGCTCCGGATCGGCTCGAGCAAGCCGAACCCGATCCTCACCGGGACCTCGGCGAAGGTGCTCGCGTCGAGCAACGACTCCGAGAAGGGAAGCTGCTCGGTGAAACCGGCGCCGATCACGGCGAAGCTGAACGACCAGGAGACCTCACTCGTCGCGCCGTCGTCTGCAGCGGCTTCGCTCCACCTGCTCTGCACCCCGCTCACGGTGGGCGTGGAGGCAAAGCCCCACTCCGGTGCCTACAAGACGGAGATCTCCTCGGTCGGGCTCCCGGAGCTCAAGCATCCGACGGTCGTGAAGCTGACCTTCCCGAACGAGACGCTCCCCGACGAGAGGTGGCTGGACGACATCGTTCCCGGGACGAGACCCACATTCGACAACCGGAACCCACTCTGGATGCTCGACGCGAAGGCCCCCGGCGGCAAGCGGGTCGTGCCGAAATGCACGTCCGCGCACACTCTTCCCCACGGATGGCTGACCTGCGTGCTCCAGGTGCATGCGACGGACGTTCCCAGCCGAACCGGGCCGGTCGACGAGGCCGACGATTACGACCAGGGCTGGATCAAGCTGCTCGTGCAGGGAACCGGCTTCGGCGATCCCCGCTACATCGGGTAACCAACACTCAGACGAGAGCGGCCGGCTTCGCGAGCTCGGCCGCGACGCGCGCGAGACCGACCAGGTGCTGCTTCTGCTCGTACAGCGAGCGAGCCTCCTCGAGCGCCGAGCGCCGCTCGGCGCCTGAGTCGCCGAACACGGACGAGACGTCGAAGAGCGCGTCAGCCCGCAGGACCGGCGAGTCCGTGTGCCCGGTCAGCTCGATCGCCGTACGCGCCCGTTCCTGTGCCTCGTCGATCCGGCCGCGCGCCGCAAGCAGCCTCGCCTGCACTGTCTGGAGCAAAGCCTGAGCCTCGACGTCCTCGGGATCCGAGAGCTCGTCGGCGACGCCGACGAGCTCCTCGGCTTCGTCGAGCCGCTCGAGCTCGTAGAGCGTCTTCGCGAGCAGCGCCGCGATGTTCGGCAGGAAGTACCGCTCATCCATCGCAGTCAGCGCATCGTAGTCCGCGCGGAGCTTCTCCTCCGCGGCCAGCGGCTCCCCCGCCATCAGCTCGATGCGCGAGGAGAAGTCCGAGGTCCGTGCCGCGAGCACCGTTGCACCCAGGTCTCGCAACAGCTCCGCGCCGCGCGCGCTCAGCTCGCGCGCCCGCGCGAAGTCGCCGGACATCGCATGAAGTGGCGAGAGCGTGAGCAGCGCAATCGCCTCGGCCTCGCGGCTCGCAAGCCCGCGGCCGAGCACCTCGTCGGCGCGCTTGATCGCCTCCGGCGCGGGAGTCGACCCCTCGGCCAGGGCCATCACGTAGGACGCCGACAGACGCGCGACCTGTCGGTCCTCCCCCGCGAGGCGGGCGCTGCCGATCGCATGCTCGAGCGCGTCCGCGGTCTCCTGCCACCGGCAGACCGTGCCATGCACGAAGGCGATCATTCGCCACGCCTTGGCCAGGGATGCACTCGCCCGGTTCTCCTCGAGCATCGGGATCAGGCGCTCCGCCTCGTACTGCACCTCCGACCGCCAGGCGTCGAGGTCTTCGACCGTGTGGTGGGCGACGAGAAGCCTCGTGAGGATCGCCTCGGCCTCGAGCGTCCGGTCGCCGAGCACGGCCGCACCCGCGACTGCCTCGTCGAGGAACTCCTGAGCAGCACCGAACTCGCCGATCTCCATCAGGGCCTCCCCGAGATCGGGAAGCAGCTCGAGCCGAGCGCGGGAGCCTTCAGGAAGGAGGTCGACCGAGCGGCGGAAGAGGTTCGAGGCAGCCCACATGTCACCCCGCCCGAAGGCCCGCCTTCCCGCGGGCCCGAGCTGGGCCGCCGCGCGCCGGCCCAGCTCGCGACCGACGTCGTCGAGCGGCGCGAGCTCTACCAGGTAGCGTCGCGCCTGCTCGAGGTGGTAGCCGACGATCTCCTGGAACTCGAGCTCGCGCTCGCGCTCGCGATTCACCCGCTCGGCCCAGTCGGCGAACCGCGAGTGCAGCGTCGAGCGCGTCCGCTTCGGTAGCCGGTTGTAGGCGGTGTCCTTGATCATGATGTGGTGAAAGCGGTGTAGATCGGGCACCGCGTCGTCCACCCGTTGGATCAGCCGCCGCTCGGCGATCCGCGCGAGGCGATCGTCGAGATCGGCCGCCGCGTCGGGCGAGAGCTCGGCCACCGGCTCCTTCGGGAACTGGAACCCGATCACGGATGCCGACTCGACGACGGTCAGCTCGCTCATCGGCAGCAGGTCGAGGCGGGCCGTGAGGAGCGCCTCGATCGAGGCCGGAACCGCCATCTCGCCCGAGAAGGCCGCCGTCGGAGCCCAGCCCTCGCCGTCCTGCCGCAGCATCCCCTCCTCGACGAGCATCGTCACAAGTTGCTCGAGGAACAGCGGATTACCCTGCGAGGCCTGGCTGATCTGCGCCCGTGCCTGCTCGGGAAGCGAGCCGCCGAGCACGTGCTCGACGAGCCGGTCGACGTCCTCGCCCTGGAGCGGCTCGAGCTGAAGCCGCCCGGCGCCCGGAACCACCGGCCAGAGCGGCTGCTTCTGCTCGAGATCGGGCCGCGACGAACAGACGAGAAGGAGCGGAGCGTCGTCGGCCGTCGAACCGACATGCGAGAGCAGATCGAGCATCGCGGTCTCGGCCCAGTGCACGTCCTCGAACACTGCGAGGACCGGTTGGCGGCGCGAGAGCGACTCGAGGAACTTTCGTACGCCCCAGAACAGCTCATCGAGCGGGAATTTCGCCTCCGAGAGGCCGACCGTGACCGCCATCCGCTCCGCGACCGCGGTGTCCCCCGCAAGCGCGGCGATCTTCGCGCGGGCGACTTCGGTAGGGTCGTCGTCGGCGATCTCGGCCGCTTCCCCGACGATCTCGACGAGCGGCCAGAACGTGATTCCGCGGCCGTACGGGAGGCAGCGTCCGCGCACGGCCAGACCGCCGCGCCCGGTCGTGAGCGCCATCAGCTCCTCGATCAGCCGCGACTTGCCGGTTCCCGCCTCGGCGAACAAGGTCACGAATCGGGGTGCCGACTCCGAGATCGCACCGTCGAGCATCTCGGTCAGCAGGCCGAGCTCACGCTCACGCCCGATCAGGGGAAGATCGCTCCGGCGCGGCGGGCTTCCCGCTTCGGTCACCGCAAGCAGCCGGTAGGCGGGCACACGCTCGGCCTTGCCCTTCAGCTCGAGCGGCTCCACCTCCTCGACCTCGACCGCACCGCGGAGCAGCCGGTAGGTCGGCTCGCCGATCAGAACCTCGTAAGGAGGTGCAGCCTGTTCGAGGCGGGCGGCGGTGTTGACGGTGTCCCCGGCCACGAGGCCCTGCCTGGTCGAGGCGTCACCGGAAGCAATCACCGAGCCGGTGTTGATCCCGGTGCGGTTCGCGAGCGTGACGCCCCAGTGCAGCTCGAGCTCCTCGTTCAGCACGGCAAGCCGCGCCTTCATCTCGAGCGTCGCCCGCGCCGCCCGGAGCGCGTCGTCCTCGTGCGCGACCGGCATCCCGAAGACCGCCATGATCGCATCGCCGATGAACTTCTCGACGGTGCCGCCGTGCAGCTCGAGCGCACCGCTCATCTCCTCGAAGTACCGCTTGAGGATCTCGCGGACGGCCTCCGAGTCGATGCGCTCGCCGAGCGCCGTCGACCCGACGAGGTCGGAGAAGACGATCGTGACCGACCGGCGCGTCTCGTGTGCCGGGGTTGGCGGCGGCGCGGCTTCGAGCGGGCCGCCGCAGAATCCGCAGAACTTGAATCCGGCAGGATTCTCGCCCGCGCAGGCAGGGCAGGCGATCATCGACACGAGCTGACCAGGGCCGTCATCCCCAAATCGTATAAGCCGCACCTCGGGCGGTCTTGGCCGCGAAGCGACGGCGAAGGATATCGGCGCGCAGACAGGAACGATGTTTCACATCCCCGACCGCGCGACGAGCGAGGCGAGAGTGAAGTTCTGGCGTTTCTTCGAAAACGAGCCCGGCAAGGAGCCGGCACCGTCGGCAGCGCCGGCTCCGGTCGTCCGGCACGAGACGGTCGAGATCGACCCCGAGCAGCTGCGCGCGCTCTCGAACGTCTTCTCCGCTCCGAGATGGCTGCGCGACCTCGGGATCGCGTCGTGGCTCCTCGCCGGAGTGACGATCGTGCTCGTCGGGGTCGTGTTCTTCGCGGCCCTGACCTCGACGATCGTCGACCCGGTCGTGATCGGAGCGGTGATTGCGACAGTCGCCTCGCCTGCCGTCGGCTGGCTGCAGGGTCACCGTGTTCCGCGCGCGGTCGGCGCCGCAATCGTCCTGCTCGGGCTGCTTGCGATCGCGATCGTGATCGTCCTGCTCGTGATCGGCGGGATCACGAGCCAGTCTTCCACGATCGGTGATCAGGCCTCTGCCGCCGCCCCGAAGGTTCAGGATTGGCTGAAGGACCTCGGCGAGAGCAGCTCGGGCGCCTCCGGTGCGACCGACAGCGTGAAGGCCGCGATCCCGCACGTGATCTCGACCCTCGTTCACGGACTCGCAAACGGCATCGCCGGGCTCACGTCGCTCGCCTTCGGGCTCTCGTTCGCGCTGATCGCCATCTTCTTCCTGCTGAAGGACGGGCCCGGGATGAGAACCTGGGTCGAAGGGAGCTTCGGCGTGTCGAGGCCGGTCGCGCGTGTGATCACGGGCGGCGTGATGCTGTCGCTGCGGCGCTACTTCCTGGGCGTGACGATGGTCTCGGTCTTCAACGGCGTGGTCGTGGGGTTGGGAGCACTCGCGCTTGGCGTCCCCCTGGCCGGGACGATCGCGGTCGTCACGTTCGTCACCGCCTACGTTCCCTACCTCGGCGCCTTCGTCGCCGGGGCCTTCGCGGTCGTGCTGGCCCTCGGCGCCAAGGGTGCGACCACCGCCCTGATCATGTTCGCGATCGTGATCCTCGCCAACGGGCTCCTGCAGAACATCTTCCAGCCGATCGCGTTCGGCGCGACCCTGAAGCTCAATCCGCTCGTCGTCCTGATCGTGACGATCGGAGCCGGCTGTCTGTTCGGCATGCTCGGACTGATCCTCGCCGCCCCGCTCACCTCGGCGGCGCGCCAGATCACGGGTGAGCTGCGGAAGGCTCGCAGCGCAGTGCGCCCCGAGCCGCCGCCGGAGACGGCCGCACCCGTTCCGGTCTAGAGGAGCACGGTGGCGGCGGCGAATCAGACATCGGCGCCCACCACCGGCAGCTTCTCACTGCGGCGGGCCCGGCGTGCCGCGAGCGTCGCGTTGATCACCGCCGAAGCGACGACCAGACGGCCGATCAGGAAGAGGCTGAGCAGGATCGCCGACGCGGTGCCGAGCGTGCCGTAGCTGCTCCTGCGCTGGTCGTGCAGTAGTTCGAGCAGGTACTTGTCGAAGGCGCGGACGGCGAGCAGCCCGGCTCCGTAGAGGATCGCTCCCGGGATGAGAGCCGTCCACGGCGCGCCGGCGTGCGGCAGGCGGAGCGACATCCCGAGCCAGATCGCGGCGAGAACGAGGCCGAGCGCCGCGAGGGAGAGCGTTGAGGCGAGCACCGACTCCGGCCGAAAGCCGCCGAGGGCCCCGACCGCGACGAGTTGGGCGACGACCCCGAGCGCGAAGATCTTCCGCGAGCGCCCCGCCTTCGCCGGTACCGCGGTGTTCTCCCAGGCGAGCGCATGCACGACTGCGACCGCGCGGTGCAGTACCGCCGTGACGTATGCGAGCACGACAATCGACACGAGCGCGACCCAGAACCCCGATCCCCTCTCGGCGGTGTCCGCGACCTCGTTCGTGACCAGGTTGACGATCCCGATGTCCTTCGAGACCCGAAGCGGCTGCGTGCCGGTCCAGCTCGCGACCAGTCCGAGCACGGCGATCAGGAAGAACCCGAGCGGAAGGAAGAAGAGGAACAGCCTGTAGGCGAGCGCACCGGCGAGGATGCCGCCCCCGACCTCGGAGTCGCGCTCGATCATCTCGAGCGAGGCATCGAGCACCGGCGTGCGCGTCCTCGCCCCCTCGACCCTCCGCCGGAGCACCTGCGTCTGGTCGATGGCATGCCGGAGCCGCTGGATCGTCCCCGGCTTCGGGTCGCTCGCGGGGCGGGGCATGCCGCTGAGCCTAGACGCCCACGCGTTTCCCTTCAGGCAACCGATGCTTGGTTACGCTCAGCGCCATGGCCGAGCACTTCGTCTCCACCGGGGATCTGCCCCCCGTCGACATGGTCGGCTCGCTCGTCGGGGAGGCCCTCGAGCGCTTCGGCAAGAACTCGGATGGGGAGCTCTCGAACGTCTACCCCGCGCTCGGGCGAGTCGATCCGAGCCTGTTCGGGATCTGCGTGGCCGGCGTCCGCGGCTCCCTCCAGACCGCAGGGGACGCAGACCACGGCTTCACGATCATGAGCGTCTCCAAGCCGTTCGTGCTCGCGCTCGTCTGCGAGGCGCTGGGTGCCGACGAGGTGCGCAGGCGGATCGGCGTCAACGCCACGGGGCTCGCCTTCAACTCGTTGGCCGCGATCGAGCAGAGCCCCGACGGTCGGACGAACCCGATGGTGAATCCGGGCGCGATCGCGACCACGAGCCTCGTGCCCGGCACCGACGAGTCCGAGCGGTGGCGGGCGATCGAGGACGGCCTCTCCGCATTCGCGGGCCGGCCGCTCGAGGTCGACGCCGAGATCTATGCCTCCGCCTCCGAGACGAACCACCGGAACCAGGCCGCCGCCCGGCTCCTCGAGAGCCTCGGCCGCATCTACATCGATCCGGCCGAGGCAGTCGACCTCTACACGCGCCAGTGCTCCCTCACCGTGACCGCGCGCGATCTCGCGACGATGGGCGCCACGCTCGCCGACGGCGGTGTCAACCCGCTCACGGGCGAGCGGGTGATCGGCGAGACGGCCTGCCGGCACACACTCGCCGCAATGGCGACGGCCGGACTCTACGAGACCTCCGGCGACTGGCTCTACCAGGTGGGGCTGCCCGGCAAGAGCGGGATCGGCGGCGGGATCGTCACCGTGTCGCCGGGCAAGGGCGGGCTCGGCACTTTCGCGCCCCTGCTCGACGGTGCGGGCAACAGCGTCAAGGGCCAGCTCACGGCGCGCTTCCTCTCACGCGAGCTCGGGCTCGACCTCTTCGCGTCCGAACCGCTGCTCTGAGGCTTTCTTGACGGGAGCGACCACGCTCGTCTAGGGTCGGACTCGGCGGGTCGTCCGGCCTGCCAACCCCAAGCCAGATGTCGACAATCGCCTCCGAGCCGTCGCCGGCTCCCGACAGCGGGATGATGGCGAAGCTGCTCGACGCGATCGAGCGGCTCGGGAACAAGATGCCCGACCCGGCGATCCTCTTCCTCTGGCTCTGCGCCGGGGTGATCGTCCTCTCCCAGATTCTGTACTGGGCGGGGGTCAAGGCCACCTTCGAGGTCGCGAGCCCGCCGCCGATCCCGACCGAGCAGACGTACTACGGCGGCTCCACCGAGCCCGTCGACGTCGGGCCGACGCAGCCCGCCCCCGCCCCTGCCTACCAGATCCACACGGAGACCGCGAAGGTCAAAGGGCTCCTGACCGGCGAGGGCATCCGCTACCTGTTCACCTCGTTCGTCAGCAACTTCCGCAACTTCTCGGCGGTCACGATCATCCTCGTGGTGATGATCGGCGTCGGATTGGCCGAGGCCGCCGGGCTGATCGGGGCGCTGATCCGAAAACTTGTCGGGGTGTCGTCCAAGAGCTCGTTGACGTTCATCATCGTGCTGCTCGGGATCATCTCGAGCATCGCCTCGGACGCGGGCTACCTGGTGCTGATCCCGTTAGGCGCCGCCGCGTTCCTGAGTGTCGGGAGGCACCCGTTAGCCGGCATTGCCGCGGCCTTCGCGGGCGTAGCTGCGGGCTTCGGCGTGAACTTCCTGATCACCCCGCTCGACGGGGTCCTGACCGAGATCACGAACGACGCCGCCGGCGTCGAGCGCGCACCACATCGACCTCGCCGCGAACCTCTACTTCGGGATCGGCTCGACGATCTTCGTCGCGATCGTGCTCACGTTCGTCTCCGCGAAGTTCGTCGAGAACCGGCTCGGCACCTACGACCCGGCCGACGCCGGCAAGGGCGAGGAGCTCGACGCGAACCCGCCGCTCGAGATCTCACCGGAGGACGAGGCACGCGGCCTGCGCTACGCGCTCTTCGCCACGCTCGCGGTCGTGGCGGTGATCGCCCTGCTGACGGCTGATCCCGGGCGCGCCGCTCCGGAACCCCGTCACCGGCTCGATCATCGGCGACTCGCCGTTCATGGACAGCCTGATCGTGATCATCACGATCATCTTCTTCGCCGCCGGGCTCGCGTTCGGCTACGGCGCGAACACGATCAAGGGCAGTGCCGCGATCCTCGGCTCGATCACGAAGTCCTGGTCGGGGCCTCGCGAGCCTGCTCTTCCTGTTCCTGCTGATCGCCCAGTTCATCGCCTACTTCAACTTCACGAACATCGCGGAGATCCTCGCGGTGAAGCTCGGCGACTGGCTCGAGCGGGCGAACATCGGCACGATCTGGCTGCTGATCGGGCTGATCATCATCACGATCATCGTCGACCTGATCATCCCGGCCGCGATCGCGAAGTGGGCGCTCCTCGCCCCGATCTTCATCCCGCTCTTCCTGCGGCTGAACGTCGCGCCGCAGACGGTGCTCGCCGCCTACCGGGTCGGCGACTCCCCGGCGAACGTGATCACCCCGCTGATGGCCTACTTCCCGCTGATCGTGATCTTCACCCAGCGCTACCGCAAGGACGCCGGGATCGGCACCGTCGTCTCGCTGATGATCCCGTACGTGGTGATCCTCTCGGTCGCGTGGGTGCTGTTCTTCATCGCCTGGTACCTGCTCGACATCCCGCTCGGGCCTGGCTCACCCGTCCACCTGCACTAGCCGGACGTCTGGTCGGCCACGCCGTCGTCGTTTTCAGCCACGTCATTCGGAGCCGTGCGCTAGCCGTTTCGTCACACTTTCGTTCCAGTACCTGTCCCCGCCTTTCCGCCGCTGGCGCGCGAATTCGGCCTTCGGGTTGCCACGGTTCAGGCGGTACCTGACCCCGGTTTCGGCGCCTCGGGCACGCGGCGCACTTCGGGTTCGAGCTCTAGCTGCGCTGCTCCGCGAAGAGCCGAAAGAACTCGGCCTCGGCGACGATCGTCTTCTCGAACTCGTCGAGGATCACGCGCTCGTCCGGAGCGTGGATGTTGCTGTAGCCGTCGGTCGCTCCGAGGAGCAGGATCTCGGCGCCGGGCACCGCTTCGGCGAGCGCGTTCACGAGCGGGATCGAGCCGCCGGTTGCGACGATCGCCGTCTCGCCGCCCCAGGCGGTCTCCATCGCCTCTTTCGCGGCGACGTATGCCGGGCCCGAGGTCTCGGCGAGGAAGCCGTTGCCGGTCTCGAGGGCCGTCACCTTCAGCGGCACGCCGAACGGCTTCAGCCCCTCGAGGAAGCTGACCACGGCGGCCTGCGCCTCCGTTGCGTCCTGAGCGGGATGAACCCGCACGTTCAGCCTGGCGGCCGCGTGCGGCTGCACGGCGTTCAAGGCGTTCGCGACCGAGGGCGCGTCGATCCCGGTGACGGTGATCGCCGGGCCGGACCAGAGCCGTGAGCCGAGGCCGCCTGTTCCCTGGAACGGCAGGCCCTCGTTGATCTCGGCGAGGGCGCGGAACTCCTCGTCGCTGTAATCCGTGCCCGACCACTCCTCGCGCCGCAGCCCGGGACGGCGACATCGCCGTTCTCGTCGTGGAGAGCCGCGAGCGCCTGGATGAGGACGACGAGTGCATCGGGCGCAGCGCCGCCGTACTGGCCGCTGTGCTTCGCCCCGCAGAGCGTGTTGACCTCGATCTCGAGCTGGGCCATCCCGCGCAGGCCGATCGTCAGCGTCGGGACTCCCGGCCGGACGCTGCCCGCGTCGGCGATGATCATCGCGTCCGACGCGAAAGCCGCCGGATTGGAGCGCGCGTAGTTCATCAGGTCGCCGCCGCCGACCTCCTCCTGCCCCTCGATCACGAGCTTGATCCCGACCGGCGGCCGGCCGTCCCAGGCGCGCAGTGCGCCGACATGGGCGATCACGTTCGCCTTCGAGTCGGAGGCGCCGCGGCCGAAGAGCGCCCCGTCGCGCTCGGTCGGCTCGAAGGGCGGCGAGCTCCAGAGCGACTCGTCGCCGGCGGGCACGACGTCGTAGTGGCTGTAGAGCAGGACCGTCGGCGCGCCCTCGGGTGCCGGGATCTCGCCGACGATCACCGGCGCCGTGCCCGGAAGCGCGAGCGACTGGAGCTGCGTCACGCCGGCGCCTTGCAGAAGCTCGACGACGAGGTCGTGCGCCTGCAGCACCTCGTCGCTGACCTCGGAGGTCGACGAGATCGACGGGATCCGCGACAGATTCGACGAGGTCGGACGTCAGCTCCGGCATGAGAGCCCGCACCTTCTCCTTGATCGCCGCTCCGGTCATTTGCGTCTCGGTCATTGCGTGCTCCCCTCCCGTTCGCTCCATTGACGCCGCACCGCCAGCGTACTCGTCTACTCGTTAGGTTTCCACCGAGCCTCGGTGGCTCGATCCCTTGAGCGATTCGACGATCACCTTCCTCGTGCTCGCCGCGGTCGTGGTGGTGTTCACGCTCGACCGGGTGCCCGTCGCGATCGTCGCGATCGGGACGGCGCTCGCGCTGTGGGCGACCGGCGTGCTCGATCTGAACCAGTCGCTCGCCGGGTTCGGCGACCCGACGGTGCTCTTCATCGGCTCGCTGTTCGTCGTCAGCGAGGCGCTCGACGCCTCGGGCGTGACCGCCTGGGCGGGCCAGACGCTGATCGAACAGGTGGGCGAGAGCCGCACGCGGCTGATCGTGCTCATGTCCCTGCTCGTCGCCGGGCTCACGGCGCTGATCAACGTGAACGGCGCCGTCGCGGCACTCGTCCCCGTCGTCGTCGTGACTGGCCGTGCGGCTCCGCCGGCGCCCGGCGCAGCTCCTGATGCCGCTCGCCTTCGCCGCACATGCCGGGCTCGCTGCTCGCGCTGACGGGCACTCCGGTCAACGTGATCATCTCGGAGTCGGCGAAGGACGCAGGCGTCGGCGCGTTCGGGTTCTTCTCCTTCGCGCTCGTCGGCGTGCCGCTCCTCGTCGGGACGATCGCGATCATCCTCCTCTTCGGCGAACGGCTCCTGCCGGACCGCCGGCCCCGCGCGAGCTCGCGGAACTTCAGCGAGCACGCCCGGACGCTCGTCGAGACCTACTCGCTCGACGACGATCCCGACGCTCTGATGACGAAGCGCTCGGGCGTGGCGGAGATCGTGATCCCGCCGCGCTCGGAGCTGATCGGCGAGCTCGCCTATCCAGGGATGGTCACAGACAGCGGCGACCTCGTCGTGCTCGCGGTGCAGCGCCTCGGCGAGGACATCGAGCCCGGCGAGACGGTGCTCGCAGCGGGGGACTCGCTGCTGCTCCAGGGCTCGTGGGGCGCGCTCGAGCACCACCTCGACGATCCGTCGGTGCTCGTCGTCGACTCACCCGAGGCGGTGCGGCGTCAGGCCGTGCCGCTCGGGCTCGGCGCCTGGGAGTCGATCGCCGTGCTCGCGGCGATGGTCGTGCTGCTCGCAACCGGTGCCGTGCCGCCCGCTGTCGCCGGCCTCCTCGCCGCCGGGGCGCTCGTGCTCCTGCGCGTGCTGACGATCGACCAGGCCTACCGCGGGATCTCGTGGACGACCGTGATCCTCGTCGGCGGGATGATCTCGCTCTCGACCGCGATGACCGAGTCCGGCGCCGCCGAGAAGCTCGCGAACGAGCTCGTGCAGGATCGTCGGCGGCCACGGCGGCTACGCGCTCCTCGCCGGCCTGTTCGTGCTGACGGCCGTGCTCGGCCAGCTGATCAGCAACATGGCGACGGCGCTGATCGTGATCCCGATCTCGCTCTCGGCCGCCCACGACGTCGGCGTCTCGCCGAAGCCGGTGCTGATGTGCGTGTGCGTCTCGGCCGCCGCGTCGTTCCTGACCCCGGTCGCGACGCCGGCGAACCTCATGGTGATGGGGCCCGCCGGCTACCGCTTCGGCGACTACTGGAAGCTCGGGCTGCCGCTGCTCGCGCTGTTCGGCGCGGTCGCGATCTTCCTCGTGCCCGTCTTCTGGTCGTTCTAGGAGGCGGCCGCCTCCGGCGACTTCACGTACTGGACGTAGCCGCGGACGTCGGCGGCAGGCTCCGAGTACGCATCGCCGAGGGTCGATTCCATCCGGGCGAGGAAGTCCGCCGCCCACTGCGGGAACTCGTAGTCGACGGAGTGCAGGAACTCGAACGTCGCGGCGAGGCGGATGTCGGCGATCGACGGCGAGTCGCCGCCGATGAACGGCCTGCCGGCCAGGAAGAACGTGTTGTAGACCTCGAGCGGGCCGGCGAGCGCGGCCTGGGCATCGGCCTCGGCCTTCGCCTTCATCTCGTCGGTCGCGTCCGGCGAGGTGCCGACCTCGCCGGCGTATTGGCCGAACGAGAGGGTCGGATAGGTGGCGCGCGCGACGAGCGGATACAACGTCGCGAGGTGGTAGGCGATCGCGCTGTCCACCATCGCCCGCTCGCCGGGGTCCGTCGGGATAGAACTGGTCGAGGCCGTGCTTGTTGCACAGGTACTGCATGATCGCGCAGCTCTCCCAGAGCGCGCCGCGCGGCAGGCCGTCGCATTCGAGGAGCGGGGTGAGCATCGACGGATCCTTCGAGATGAACTCGGGGCTCTGCTGCTGGCCCCAGACGTCGATCTCCTCGAAGTCGAGCCCGGCGGCCCGGACGAAGATGCGGGCGCTCAGGTTGTTGACGCTCGGCTTCAGGATGCTGAGGGTGTTGTCTGCCACGTGATCCTCCTACTTGGGGGTGGACTGGCGGTACGGGTTCTTCGGCGAGCGGTCCTCCGAGAGCGACTCGCGGGAGCGCTCGACGAGCGCCTCGATCGCGTCGGCGAGATGCCGCTCGTCGATCGAGTAATCGCCCGCCGCCTCTTTGAGCTTGTGCGCCTCGAACAGCACCTCGGCGTGCGTGAACCCGTGCGGCGGCTCGAAGCGGTATGAAGCGAGCTCGATCGTCAGCCCGAGCGGGTCCTCGAAGTAGATCGAGTCCATGAAGCCGCGGTCCCTGACCGCCGGGGTGATCCCTCGCTCTTCGAGCCGTTCGACCGCGCTGCGCGAACGTTGCGTGGGAGACCGAGAGCGCGATGTGATGGACGCAGCCGGGGTCGGTCGCGGTGCGCGTGGGGTCGGGTACGCGATCCTCGTTCGTGAAGATCGTGATCAGCCGCCCGTCGCCCGGGTCGAAGTAGAGGTGGCTCTCCGACCGGGTTGTCGAGGTTCGGCTGCTCGAAGACGAACGGCATCCCGAGGAGCCCTTCCCAGAAGTCGATCGAGGTCTGGCGATCGGCGCCGACGAGGGTGATGTGGTGCACGCCCTGGGACTGGACCTTGCGCACGCAGGGATCCTAGCGTCTGGACGAGGTGCGACTTGTAGTCGCTTCGGGCGAGGCTGCCGAAGGGGACGAGCTCGACCTGGGTCTGGACGACGAGGGCGCTCCTGAGGCGCTCGCGGATCGCTTCGGCGAGGCCCTCGCCAGGTGCGCTCTCGCCGGACGAGCTCGACGGTGACCGGGAGCGGCGGCTCCTGTTTCACGCCGTCGGCGCGCGGCTTCACGAGGATGTTGCCGCTGACCGCGGGCGCGAAGGCGCCGACGACCTCGCGGATCGCCGACGGGAAGACGTTCACGCCGCGGACGATCAGCATGTCGTCGGTGCGCCCGATGCAGCGGATCCGCGGGCCCGTGCGGCCGCAGGAGCACGGGCTCATGCGCACCTCGACGTGATCGCGGGTGCGGAAGCGAAGGAGCGGCGCCGCCCGTGGCGGAGGTGGGTGAGCACGAGCTCGCCGGCCGCGCCGTCTTCGAGTGGCAGCGCGGCGCCCGTTTCGGGATCGATCAGCTCGGGGTGGACGAAGCCGCGGGCACCGAGGTGCATCCCGTCCTGTGCCTCGCATTCGCCCCAGAGCGAGATGCCGATGTCGCCGATCCCCATCGCCTCGGTCACGGTCGCGCCCCAGCCCGTCCTCGAGCCTGGCCCTGAAGGCAGGCTCCCCGCCGCCCGGCTCGCCCGCGACGAGGACTGCGCTTGACGCTCGACCCATCCAGGTCCCGCCCGCGCTCGGCAGCCCACTCGACGAGATAGGCCGCATAGGACGGGGTGAGCACCGCGGCGTCGGGCTTCAGCAGCTCGATCGCCGTGACGAGGCGCTCGGTGTTGCCGGCGCCGACCGGGATGTGGCAGAGCCCGATCCGGTCGAACGACTGGAGCGCGGCGCCTGCGACGAACGGGCCGGCATTGTAGGTCGAGACGATGCGCTCGTCCTGCGACGATCCCGGAGGCCGCGTAGCTGCGCGCCGAGCCGAGTGACCCAGTTGCCGAGGTCATCGCGGCCGTGAGCGGGATGAAGCTCGGGGCGCCGGTCGTGCCGCTCGTCGAGTAGATGCGAACGATCTCGCTCGGCGCCGCGCAGAGATGGGCGCCGATCGGGTTCTCGGCCGTGACCGTCTCGCGGAGCTCGCGCTTCTCGGTGAACGGGAGCGCGGCGATGCGGTCGAGGCCGCCGGCGGCTTCGGCCGAGGCGAGCGCCGGCCGCCGTCGAGCTTCTCGCGGTAGAACGCGGAGCGCTCGTAGAGGTAGGCGATCTGGTCGCGGTAGCTCGCCCCGTCGAGCGCGAGCTGCTCCTCCCACGATCGCGTCTCGACCTCGGGCTCGAGCATCAGCCGCCCTCGTACTCGACCGCGTCCTCGGCCGCCCCGGCCATGAGGAAGCCGAGCGGGTGCTCGCGCTCCTCGGCGAGATGCGCGAGGAGCCCGGCCGTGCGCGCGAGGATCGGCACCGACTTCACGGCAGAGGCCGGGAAGCCGAGATCGAGCATCACGGCCGCGATCGGAAGCGAGACGTTCATCGTCAGCGGCTTGCCCCAGATCTCGGCGACGCTCTCGCGCAGCGCGCGGGCGAGCGCGACGTGCGGCCCGCTGACCTGCTGCTCGTCGGCGAGCTCGAGGATCCGCTCGGCCCGCGGGTCGAGCGGCTTGTGCACCGGATGGCCGAATCCCGGGAGCCTGCCTCCGGCGGCATGCGCCGCGAGTGCGACCTCATCGGCGACCGCCTGCGGATCGCCGCCCGCGAGCACCTCGGCCTGCGCGCCGGCAAGCATCCGCGCGCACGGCTCGGCCGTCCCGAGCAGGACGGGCCCGGCCCCGAGGATCCCGGCCGCGACCGCGCCCTGGAGCGAATCCGGGTCGGCGGCGAGGGTCATGCGCGCCGCGATGTTCGTCGGCATCATCCCGTGCTCGGCGATCGCGACGAGAAGCACGTCGAGGAAGTAGGCCTGCCCCTCGGTCGGCTCGTGCCCGGTCAGGAGCAGATGGAAGTACTCCGTGAAGCTCAGCCGGCCCATCAGCTCCGTGAGCTCGCGTCCCCGAACCTCGACCCGGTCCGGATAGGCCCGGCTGATTCGCGTCACGCCCGCTCCCGGCTTGCCGATCATCGGCCCAACCTAACCGAAAGCCGGTGCCATGCACGTGTCGCGTCGTACCGCGCCGGGCGCGTTCAGCCCCAGACCTCGGCAGCGGTCTCGACGACGAGGCGGAGCTTCGCGAGCTCCTCGTCGATCGTGAGCTCGTTGCCCTCGACCGTCGAGGAGAAGCCGCACTGGGGCGAGAGGCAGAGCTGGTCGAGCGCGACGTAGCGCGATGCCTCCTCGATCCGGCGCTCGAGGTCGTCCTTACGCTCGAGCTCGCCGCGTTTCGTCGTCACGAGCCCGAGTACCACCTGCTTTCCCGGCGGGACGAAACGGAGCGGAGCGAAGCTGCCCGAGCGCTCGTCGTCCCATTCCATGAAGAACCCGTCGACCTCGAGCTCGTTGAAGAGGGCCTCGGCGACGAACTCGTAGTCACCCTCGGCGACCCACGAGGAGCGGAAATTGCCGCGGCACATGTGCGTCGTCACCGCCATCCCCTCCGGCCGTCCGGCGAGCGACTCGTTCATGTGGCGGATGTACTCGAGATGCTGGCGGTCGGGATCGCCGCCGATCGAGGCCACGTACTCACGCTGCAAGGGATCGTTCAGGTAGGCGAGGCTCGTATCGTCGAGCTGGAGGTAGCGGCAGCCGAGCTCGCCGAGATGCCGCACCTCGTCGGCATAGGCGGTGGTCAGGTCCGCCCAGAAGCCGTCGAGATCCGGGTAGACCGCCCTATCGATCGAGGTGCGCCCGCCTCGGTAGTGGACCATGCTCGGCGAAGGGATCGTCAGCTTCGGCGTGACCCCCGAGGCCGTATCGCCCAGGAAGGTGAAGTCGTCGGCAAAGATCGCCTCCCCGAGGCGGATCCGCCCATCGACGTGCATCGCCGCCGGGGTGAACTCGATCGTCCCGTCCTCGTTTCGGAACTCGACCTTCAGCTCACCGGGCGCCTTGCTGATCCCGTCGAGCGCGTAGATGAAGTCCATGTGCCAGGAGGCGCGGCGGAACTCGCCGTCGGTCGCCGACTGCAGTCCTGCGTCGCGCTGAAGCGCCACCACTTCCCGGATCGCATCGTCCTCCGCTGCGCGGAGACCGTAAGTGTCGAGCCGGCCCGCCGCGTGCTCGGCACGCGCCTCGAGCAGGCCGGGCGGGCGGAGCAGGCTGCCGACGTGATCGGCGCGGAACGGAGGTGTCGTTCGCTGGGCCACGACGGCGAAAGTCGCAGGCTACCTGATTCTCGGCTCGATAAGATCGCCCGGTGCCCGGGATCGATCTCGACGGCGTTCTCGCGATCGACGTCCACACCCACGCCGAGGTCTCGCGTACCGGGCTCGATCCGCTCTCACCCGAGCTCCGCGCCGGCGCCGCGAAGTACTTCAAGAGCGATCGCCTGCCGACGGCGGAGGACGTTGCGGTCTATTACCGCGAGCGCAACCTCGCGGCCGTGATCTTCGGCGTCGACAGCGAGTCGGTCACGGGCGCCCCGCCGATCCCGAATGAGGAGATCGCCGAGATCGCCGCCGCGAACTCCGACGTGCTGATCCCGTTCGCCTCGATCGATCCGGCCCGCGGCGCCGACGGCGTCCGTGCCGCGAAGCGGCTGATCGACGGCCACGGCATCCGCGGCTTCAAGTTCCACCCGAACTCCCAGGGCTTCTTCCCGAACGACCCGGCCGCCTATCCGCTCTACGAGGTGATCGAGGCCGCCGGCCTGCCCGCCCTCTTCCACACCGGCCACAGCGGCATCGGCGCGGGGGTGCGCGGAGGCGGAGGCCTGCGGCTCAAGTACTCGAACCCGATGGTGGTCGACGACGTCGCCGTCGACTTCCCTGACCTGAAGATCGTGCTCGCCCACCCGTCGTTCCCGTGGCAGGACGAGGCGATCTCGGTCGCACTCCACAAGCCGAACGTCTACATCGACCTCTCGGGCTGGTCGCCCAAGTACTTTCCGGAGATCCTCGTGCGCTACGCCAACAGCCTGCTGCGCGAGAAGGTGCTGTTCGGCTCCGACTTCCCCGTGCTCACGCCCGACCGCTGGCTCGCCGACTTTGCCGAGCTGCCGATCAAGGACGAGGTCAGGCCGCTGATCCTGAAGGAGAACGCGATCCGGCTGCTCGGGCTTCGCTAGCCCGCTCAGGGAGCGAGCTGCGTGACGAGCTCGTCGCGAAGCCCGGGCTCGGACGACGGCTTCTCGAAGATGAGGCTGCCGAGCTTCAGCACCGCCACGGCGTCTGCCACCTCGAGGCTCAGATCGAGGTTCTGCTCGACCATCAGGATCGTGCAGCCGTGACGCTCGCGCAGGCTCTTCAGCGCGGCGCCGACCGTGGAGACGACGGCTGGGCCGAGACCGTCCGAGATCTCGTCGAGCACGAGCAGGTCCGGCGAGCCGACGAGCGCCTTCGCGAGCGTCAGCATCTTCTGCTCGCCGCCGCTCAAGGTCCCGGCCCGCTGCCGCAGACGCTTCCCGAGCACCGGGAAGTAGGAGAACACCTCCTCGCGAAGCTCGGCGCTGCAGGCCTTGCCCTTCCCGACCGTGAGGTTCTCCTCGATCGACAGCTCGCCGAAGAGCGACTTCTCCTGGGCTGCGTAGGCGACGCCCATCCTCGAGATCCGGTAGGTCGGCCAACCCGTTACGTCGCGGCCGCCCAGCGACACGGTCCCGCGCGAGGGCTTCAGGTACCCCATCACCGCCTTGAGCAGCGTGGACTTGCCCATCCCGTTGCGGCCGACGATCGCGAGCGCGCTGTGCTCGGGGACGGAGAAGCCGATCTCCTCTAGGATCACCGCGGAGCCGTAGCCGGCCCGGAGCCCTGCGACCTCGGCTTTCACGATGCCGCCACGGTGCCGACATAGGCCTCGCGCACGACTGCCGAGGCCGAGACCTCGGCCGGCGTCCCGGACTCGACGACCTTGCCACCGTGCAGCACGATCACGCGGTCGGCGACGCGGGCGACGAAGTCCAGGTCGTGCTCGATCAGGACGATCGTCATCCCGGCGTCGACGAGCCGCCGGAACACGTCGCCGATCACGCCGCGCTCGTTGCTCGTGAGCCCGGCGGTCGGCTCGTCGAGAAGCAGGAGCTCGGGGCGCACGGAGCCCGCGGCCGCAAGCTCGAGCCCCTGCTTGAGGCCGTGCGCAAGCGCAGGTGAAAGGACGTCTTCGCGGCCGTCGAGGCCGGTCGCCTCGACGATGTCGAGCACCGACCGCGGCACCGCGACCTCTTTCGTGCGCCGCCAGAGCGAAGGGATGCGTCCCTTCCTCGAGGCGAGGAGCAGCGTCTCGGCGACGGTAAGGCTGTCGAAGAGATGCGGGATCTGGAACTTTCTCGCGACGCCGGCGCGCGCGATCCGGTGGATCGGCTGTCCCTTTCGCACGAGCTCGCCCGCGTGCATGAAGTACGAGATCTCTCCCCTGGCCGAGAGCTTGCCGTCCGTCAGGACGTTCAGAAGCGTCGACTTGCCGGCGCCGTTCGGCCCGACGATGCAGAGCAGCTCGCCGGCCCTGATCTCGAAGTCCACGCCGCGCAGCACCTCGAGCGCGCCGTAGGCGAACTGAACCTCGGAGACGACTGTGATGGGCTCGCCGCGCTCCCGCAGCGCCGGCCGCGCCCGCGGCGCAGGAACGAGCGCGCGAGCCGGCCTGGCCGGCCACCGGCGCAGCAGCACTCGCCGCACCTGGCGAACCGCCGGCGGGAGCACGCCGTCCGGGACGAACACGACCACCGCGACGAAGAGGAGGCCGAGAAACAGCGACCACTCCGTCGGATAGGAGGCGCTGAGCTTGTTCGTGACGAAGCTCAGCCCGATCGCGCCGATCACCGGTCCGAGGATCGTGCCGCGCCCGCCGACGGCGACCCAGATCAGGATCTGCGTCGAGAACAGGAACCCGAAGAGCGGCGCCGAGACGAACCCGACGATCGTCGCGTAGACCCCGCCCGCGCCTGCGGCAAGCACGGCGCCGAGCACGAACACGGAGATCTTCACGAGCTCGACGTTCGTTCCGAAGAACCGCACGCGCCGCTCGTTGTCGCGGATCGACTTCATCACGAGCCCGAAGTCGCTGCGCACGAGCACGAGCGCTCCTGCGGTCACGACGGCGAGCAGCGCGGCGCAGATGTAGTACCAGGTCGTCCCCGAGAACCGGTGGGAGGCGAATCCGAAGAGGCCGCTGTCACCTCCCGTATATCGTGTTTCCTGGCTGTACACCGTCGAGGCGATCACGGTCAGGGCCAGGGTCACGATCGCGATGTAGAACGGGTCGGATTCTCCCTGAGAGAACGAGAGCAGCCCGACGACGAGCGCGACTGCCCCTGCGATCGCCATCCCGATTCCGATCCCCGCCACGTGCCGCCCGAGACCACCGTGGGCGCCGAGCACGAGCCCGGAGGGATCGACGGTCGTCGTCATCATCCCGACCGCGAGCGCGCCCGTTCCGAACCAGACGGCGTGGCCGAGATCGGGCATCCCGGTGTAGCCCCAGACGAGGTCGAGGCTGAGCGCGACGATCCCGAACAGCAGCGATTCGGCGAGCAGGCTCAGGTAGTAGCTGTCGAGCAGGTGGGGCATCGCGGCGACGATCACGACGGCCCCGACGCTCCCCACCGCCCAGAGGGCGGCGCGGCTCCCGATCACGTTCGCCGGAGCGCGAGCCCCTGGGGGCGGAAGCGCAGGACGACGACGGCGACCCCGATCACGACGACGTTCGACCAGATCGCGTTCTCGTACCGCGAGAAGAGGGTCATCGTCCCTGCGAGCAGGACGCACGAGAGGACGAGGCCGACGAGCGTGCGGCCCGAAAGCAAAACGGCGAGGAAGCCCGTGGCGATGAGCGTCTGGCCGAAGTTCGGATCGACACCTTCGATCGGGCCGAGGACGGCGCCGGCAAGTCCCGCGAGCGCGGCGCCGGTGATGAACGTCAGCTGCCTGACGCGAACGGTGTTGATCCCGTCCGCACGGGCGAGCGCCTCGTTCGCCATCACCGCGCGGATCGTGAGGCCGAGGCTCGTGAAGCGGACGATGACCGCAAGCGACGCGATCAGCCCGGCCCCGAAACCGATCAGGATCAGGCGGTAGTTGGAGTACGGCGTCCCGAAAACGTCGGTGGCATTGATCGTCGGCAGGTCGAGGAAGCGCTGCCCCGGCCCGTAGATCTCGGTGATCCCCTGGACGAGCACGAGCGAGACGCCCCACGTGGCGAGGATCGTGTCGAGCGGCCGGGCGTAGAGCCGCCGGATCACGATCAGCTCGATCACCGCCCCCACGGCCCCCGTCACGAGCGCGGCGAGGACGAGGCTCGGCCAGAAGCCGACCCCGTGCCCGCGGAAGCTCACCTCGGCGTAGACCCCCACCGCCATCAGCCCGGCGTTTGCGAGGTTGACGACGTTCAGCAGCCCGAAGATCAGGAAGAGGCCCGTGACGACGAGTACCAGCGTCGAGATCGCGACGAGAAGGTCCAGCGTCAGACTCACGGGCCTCTACCTTATGTTTCTACCGGCGTTGAATCGGCGTCAGCAGGTCGGGTTGGCAGGAATCGGCGTGATCCGCTGGGACTTCCCGACCAGCTTCGCGGAACCGTCCTTCTGCTCGTCCACGAGGTAGGTGGTCATGCTCACGTAGTGGCGGTTCTTGAACGCCAGGTCACCGCGGGGCCCTGAGGTCTTCGCCGTCATCAGCGCGGTGATCATGTCCGGCCCGCTCGTCGACTTCCCAGTCTTCAGGGCGTGGGCGAGGACGAAGACTCCGTCCCAGGCAGCAGCGGCGGCACCAGAGACCTCCGCCTTGTCGCCGTACTTCTTGTTCATCGCCGCGACGAACTGCTGGTTGCCTTTGCCCGGGTTGTCCTTGAAGTACCCGGTCGAGATGATCGTGCCGTTCAGCAGCGAGCCGCCGATCGACGCCGCGATCCCGTCGTCCATCAGGAAGCTCGCGGTCTGGATCCCCTTCGAGCGTGGGTCGGTCTTGAACTGCTTGTAGAACGCCGTCTCGTCGCTCCCGACGAGAATGTCGATCACGGTGTCCGGCTGCGCCGAGGCGATCTTCGAGATGTCGCTCGAGAAGTCGGTCGTGCCGAGCGGCTCGTACGATGTTCCGACGACCGTCGCCCCGTCGGCCGCCGCCTGCTGGGTGACCGCGGCCGCGCCGACATGGCCCGACGAGAAGTCGCTGGCGACGATGTAGATCTTCTTCGTCCCGGCGTGCTTCGTCAGGTAGGTCATGAGCGGGTTCACCTGCTGGTTGCCGACGTTCGCAAGCGAGAAGTAGTTCGACAGGCACAGCGACCCGGAGGTCGAGGTCTGCGCGAGGATGTAGGGCATGTTGTTGCTCGTCAGGTAGGTGTTGCACGCCGCAGTCGACGGCGTCGACTCGAAGCCGATGATCGCGCTCACATGGTTCGAGTTGACGAGCCGGTTGCAGACGTTGCCGGCCGTGACCGGATCCGCTGCGTCATCTGCGTAATAGACCTTGAGCTGGCGGCCTGCCACGTTGTGCTTGTTGACGTAGGCGAGCGCGGCCTGGAGGCCCTGCGTCGCCGAAGCGGCATTCGTTGCCTGGCTGCCCGTGAAACCGGTGACCCAACCGATCACGTACGGAGCAGGTGTGGCCTTGCGGGCCGACACTGCCGTTGCCGCAATAACGCCGGCCAGGACCGCAATGCCCAGAACCGCCGTCAGTGTCCGGCGGCCCCGGAGTGAAACCTTGAGAGCCGACATGTACGTGCCTCCTCGAAACGTTCGTTGTCCGCGGTCGAGTGTGACCGGGTGGTGACACCGGCTTTTAACCGAGCCGGCGTTGATTGTCAAGTAGCCTGATACTCGTCCTGGCGTGCTGCCAGGTGATCTGTGCCGTGATTCTTCGGGTTCCTGCCTTTCGCTCCCGGCCCGCTTACATCTGCCGGGACTTCGACTAGGACGAAGAACGCCTCGGTTGGATAGCGGGCCGTCAGACGGCGCCGGCAGCGCGGAGCGACTCGACCCGCTCGGCGGTGTAGCCGAGCAGTCCCTGGAGCACGAACTCGTTGTGCTGGCCGAGGCGCGGCGGTGGGCTCTCGTAGCCCGTCCGGGTCCCGGAGAACCTGACCGGGAAGCCGCTGCCGACGATGTCGCCCACGGCGCCGAGCTCGGGATGTGCAAGGGGCATCGTCTCGCCGCGGCGGAGCGCGAGCGGGTCCCGCACGGCGGCCGCGGTATCGCGCACGATCGCTGTCGGCACGCCCTGCGCCTCGAGCGCAGCGGTGGCTTCGGCGCTCGTGAGCTCGGCCGCCCAGGCCGCGATCAGCGCGTGCAGCTCAGCCGAGCTCGCGACGCGCCGATCGCGGTTCGCGAACCGCTCGTCCTCGATCAGCTCGGGTGCCCCGAGCGCGGCGAACACCCCTCGCGCGAAGGCCTCCGTCGGCGCGCAGAGGGCGACGTAGCCGTCACGTGTCTCGAAGATCCCGAACGGCGCCAGTCGCGGGACGACATTGCCGGTCCGCATCGCGATCCCGGCGCGCTCCATCGTGTCCCACGGCTCGGTCGCGATGAGCGAGGTGAGCGCGCCGAGCAGCGAGACGTCGACGTGCTGCCCCTGGCCCGTGCGCTCGCGGTGGTACAGGGCCGTCACCGTGCCGATCACGCCGAAGAGAGGCCCGACGAGATCGCCGAACGGAACCGCGTTCCTCACGGGCTCGTCGCCGTCGAGGCCGGGCGTCGTCATCAGCCCGCTCAGCGCCTGGAAGATCGTGTCCATGCCCTTTCCCGGCTCATCCGCGCCGAACCCGCTGATCGAGACGTACACGATTCGCGGGTTGATCTCCGACGCGAACCCGTAGCCGACGCCGTTGCGGTCGGCCGTACCGGCGCTGTAGTTCTCGACGACGATGTCCGCCTGCCGGACGAGGTCGGCGAAGACGCCCTGCGCCTCGGGATGCTTGAGGTTCAGCGTCATGCTGAGCTTGTTCCGTCCGCGCTCGAGCATCGAGACCGACATGTCGCTCTCGTCGGCGCGGGCCATGTGCAGCCCGGTGTCGCCGACGTAGGGCGCGTTGTTGCGCGAGGGATCGCCGCCCGCCGGGTTCTCGACCTTGATCACCGTCGCGCCGAGGGCCCCGAGGAGTTGCGTCGCGTAGGGGCCGGCGAGCGCGATCGTGAGGTCGATCACGGTGATGCCCTCGAGCGGGCGAGGCTGCCTGTCGTCGGCCGGCACGGGCGCGAGGTTAGCGCAGTAGGGTTGCGATGTGGCCGAGCACACCGAGCGGATGCGTGTCGGCTGGATCGACACCGACGCCGGCGGGCGGATCCACTTCACCGTGGCCTTCCGCTGGGCGGAGACTGCGGAGACGGGCCTCTACCGCAAGCTCGGCCTCCTCGGCGAGGGCCGGGGCGACTACCCGCGGCGCCACGTCGAAGCCGAGTACCGGCGCGTGCTCGTGTTCGAGGACGCCGTCGAGATCACGATCCGCGTCGAGACCGTCGGCCGCACCTCGATTCGCTTCGCCTGGGAGGTCGTGCACGACGGCGAGGTCGCGATCGCCGGCGGCCACACGATCGTGCACGTCGACAGCGAGGGCCGGCCGGCTCCGGTCGACGACCGAACGCGGGCTCTGCTCGAAGGCAGACCAAGTATCAAGTAACCTGATACTCTCCCGCGCGACGGAGGACGCGACGGGCGACTGGGATCCGAATACTTCCTGGCAGGGGCTGATGAGCGACGCCGTCCCCGATGCCAGATCGGCATATGCGGCGGCCCGCGGCCGCTGCCCGGTCGCGCGGGTCGACGAGGTGCTCGGCGGCTTCTGGGCCGTCCTCGGCCATGACGAGCTCGTCGCCGCGGCGCTCGCGACCGACACCTTCTCCAACGTCGTCCCGTTCTTCAAGACCCGCCGCCCGCCGCTCGAATGCGATCCGCCCGAGCACCGGATCTACCGGCGCCTGCTGAACCCCTACTTCTCGCGCGAGCGCGTGGCGGCGATGGAGGAGCCGCTCCGCCGCGACGCCGCGGCGATGCTCGATGGGCTCCTCGCCGCGGGGACGGGGGATTTCGCGGTCGAGTTCAGCCATCCGTTTCCGACCCGCGCTCTCTGCCTGCTGCTCGACCTTCCCAGCGACGACTGGCGGCTGATCAACGACTGGTCGCTACGAGTCGACGAGATCGGCGGCCAGACCCCGCCCGGAAGCCCCGAACGCATTGCCGTCGGCGAGGAGCTGCGCCCGTACATGACCGAGCTCATCGAGCGGCGCCGGCGCGAGCCCGGCGACGACGTCGTCAGCTGCCTCGTGAGAGGAGATCCCGAGCTACCGCCGCTCGACGACGAGACGCTCGTCGGGATCGTGATGATGTTCATCTCCGCCGGACACAACACGACGACGAGCGCGATCGGGAACGCCGTGCTGCGGCTCGCGCGCGACGAGGCGCTCCAGAGCAGCCTTCGCGCCCGGCCCGAGCTTCTGCCAGGCCTCGTCGAGGAGGTCGTCCGCCTCGATGCGCCCCAGCAGGCGATGCGGCGGATCGCGACGAGGGACACCGAGCTCGGCGGCCGGCAGATTGCCGCCGGCGACTACGTCTGGCTCGTCTTCGGCTCCGCCACACTCGATGCGGGCCCGGCGAAGCTCGACCCGGAACGCTCGCCGAATCGCCATCTCGGCTTCGGGCGAGGGATCCACCAGTGCATCGGCGCGCCGCTCGCGCGGCTCGAGGTGCTGATCGCGGTCGATGAGCTCCTGGCACGCACGTCGTCGTTCTCGGTTGCCGGCCCGGTCGCGCGGCCGGCCTGGCCGCGACTCGGCGTCGACCGCCTGCCGCTCCTATTCACCCCGGCGGAGCCCAGGTGACCACGATCCGCAGCACGCTCGAGCTCTCCGGCGGGCTTGCCCTCTCCTACCTCGAGCTCGGCGAGCCGGGCAACCCCGAGCTCCTGCTCCTGCACGGCGGCGGCCTCAGCGCCGAGGACTGGTGCGAGGTCGCACCCGTCTTCGCCGCGGCCGGCTACCACGTCACCGTCCCCGACCTCCGCGGCTGCGGCGAGAGCGACTGGGACCCGGATGTTCGCTACGGCGTCGAGGACATCCTTGCCGACCTCGACGAGTTGCTCGCCCACGTGGGGCTCGAGCATTTCTTCCTCGTGGGCCACTCGCTCGGCGCCGTGACCGCGTGCGTCTATGCGGCCCGGCATCCGGAGCGGGTGATCGCGTGCGTGATGGAGGACGGCGGCCCGGCCGACCACACTCGACCCTCGTCGCTCGAGAGCCCGACGATCGTGTTCGAGTCCGACGAGCACGCGCTTGCGGCGCTCGGCAAGATGCTGCCTCGCGGCGTGCCGGCCTGGGTGCTCGACTCGCGCTTCAGCCTTCTCGACGACGGCCGGCTCACCTGGCGAAGCGACATCGCCGGCCGTGTCCGCTGGTCGGCCGCGGGCGGTGAGCCGCTGATCAGGGGGCTCTGGCCCTACGTCGAGGCGATCCGCTCGCCGACCCTGGTCGTCCGAGGGCGCGAATCCCCGCTCTTCAAGCGCGAATACGCCGAGCGGATGGTCGAGGTGAACGCGATGATCCGGCTCGTGGAGATCCCTGACGCGGGCCACCTCGTGCACTGCGAGCAACCGGAAGCGTTCGCGGGTGCGGTGCTCGAGTTCTTCGCGGGGCAGCGGGGGTGACGGCGCTCGCTGAGCTCGTCGCCGCGTACGGGAGCCCCGATACCGCGATCCGCGATTGGCAGAAGGCAGGAGGGCTCGTCGCCGGGTACGTCGGCGCCGATGTCCCGCACGAGCTCGTCGCCGCAGGCGGCCTGCTCCCCGTGCGCCTTCGAGGGCTGGGCGCACCCTCTCCGCTCGCCGAGGAGATCCTCGGCCCGCGCGTCGATCCATCGGTGCGGCTGATCCTCGCCGACCTGCTCGAGCGCCGGACGCCGCTCGACTTCCTGCTCGTCTCGCACGAATCCGACTCGACCGTCCGCCTCTTCACCTCGCTCCGGGTGCTCGCCCGCGACGAGCCGGCCCCCTCGCTCCCGGACTTCGCGATCGTCGATCTCCTGCATCTCCCGGCCGAGACGACCTTCGCCTACGACCTCGGCCGGCTCCGTGAGCTCGCCCGCGTTCTCGAACGTTGGTCGGGGGCCCCGCTCGACGAGACACGCCTGCGGGCCGCGATCGCGACTGCCAACCGGACGCGACTGCTCCTACAGCGGCTCGCGGAGCTGCGCAGGTGGGATCCACCGCGGTTTTCCGGCAGCGACGCCCTCGCCGTGCTCGGTGCCGGGACCGTGCTGCCGGCCGAGTCGTTCAACGCCCTTGTCGAGGCTCTCCTCGACGATCCGGGAGCGCCGCCCGCTGCACCCACGCGCAGGGTCTATCTCACGGGAAGCGCCCATGACAGAACGGCCGTGTACCGGGCGATCGAGGCCGATGGATCGACCGTCGTCGGCGAGGATCACGGGTCGGGCGAGGCGGTCGGAGACGGGCTCGTCGAGGAGACGGGCGATCCCTTCGCGGCGCTTGCCGCCCGGTACCAGTCCGGCTCCGCGCTCGCCCTTCGCAACGACCCGGACGCGCGGGCGGCGCGGACGGCCGCCGAGGCCGATGCGGCCGGGGCCGATGTCGTCTGCTCGTGGATCCGCACAGGCGACGACCCGCTCGCGTGGGGGATCCCCGCGTTGAGAGCGGCCCTTGCGGTGAAGGAGATTCCGCTCGTCGTGCTCGAGCACCGAGGGCTCGAGGCCCCCGACGCGGCCGAGCTGGCGGCGCTCCGATGAGCTTCCAGGGCGCACGCGGCGCGCGGCGGCTCGCCTCGTCCGCAGCCGCCTCGCGCTACCAGCGCGAATGGTTCGCCGGCCTCGCGCCGCTCGTCGCCGCCGGCGAGCCGCTCGTGCTCGCCGACGCCGACGTCCCGCACGAGCTCCTTCGGGCGATGGACATCCCGTACGTCGTCAACCAGTGGTGGGCGTCGATCTGCTCGGCCAAGCAGCGCGGCCCCCGCTACCTCGAGCTGCTGCGCGAGCGCGGCTACCCCGACCGGGTCGAGCAGTACTCGGCGATCGCGCTCGGCTCGACGCTCGAGCCCGACCCGGCCGAGGCGCCGTGGGGCGGCTTGCCCGAGATCTCGTTGTTCCTGACCCAGATCTGGACGGACTCCCATCTCGGGATCGCCCAGGCCTGGCGCCGCGAGCGCGGCGTGCCGTTCTTCGCGCTCGAGAAGGCAGTCGTGCCCGAGCTGCCCGAGCTGTGGTGGGAGCGGATCCCGTGGAGCTGGGAGGAGGTCGTCGGCCCGGCCCGGCTCGACCTGATGACCGCCGAGCTCGAGCGCCTCGTCGGCTTCCTCGAGGCACAGACCGGGCGCGCCTTCGAGCCGGCGCGGCTCGAGGAGGTGCTCACGCTCGCGAACGAGCAGCAGGAGTGGAGCCGCCGCACGCGCGACCTGCTCGCCGCCACCTCGCCGGCGCCGCTCGACATCGTCGACAGCATCCCCGCAGTGATGCTCCCGCAGTGGCATCGCGGCACCGAGTGGGCGCGCGATGCGGCGCGCGCGTTCCACGAGGAGGTCGAAGCGCTCGTCGCCGACGGCGCCGCCGTCTGTGAGAACGAGCAGCTGCGCCTGATGTGGATCGGTCGCGGCCTCTGGTTCAACCTCGGCTTCTACCAGCACTTCCAGGAGGCCTACGGCGCCGTTTTCGTCTGGTCGATGTACCTCGCGATCGCCGCCGACGGCTACGTCCGCTACGGCGGCGAGCCGCTGCGGGCGCTCGCCGCGCGCTTCGCCGCGTTCACCGACCTGATCGGGATGCCCGGCTGGGCTGATGCCTGGTACGTGAAGGAGGCGCAATCCCACGGCGTCGACGGCGTGGTCCATCTCGTGACGCCCGAGTCGCGGAGCAGCTACTTCGTCACGCGCGCGCTCGAGCGGGCGGGGATCCCGGTGCTCGAGATCGACGCCAACAATGCGGACGCTCGCGAGTGGGACGAGGCGGCGTTCGTCGCGTCGCTCTCGGAGTTCATCGAGAGGCGGGTCGTGAAGCGGCGATGAGACTGCTGCTGCTCGGGGACCTGATCCTCGACGAGCCGGATCCCGACGGCTTCTTCGAGCCGAGTCGCGCTCTGCTCGGCTCCGCGGATCTCGTGGTCGGGCATGTCGAGGTGCCGCACACGAGCCGCGGTGTCCCGAGCTCGGTGGACATCCCCGCGCCGCCGGCCGACCCTGCTCATCTCGCAGCGCTCGCCCGCGCAGGGATCGACGTCGCGACGCTCGCGGGGAATCACATCTTCGACTCGGGCCCGGCCGGGGTCGAGGACACGATCGCCGAGCTCCGGCGGCTCGGGATCGCCACCGCCGGCGCCGGGATGAACATCGACGAGGCGCGGGCGCCCGCGATCGTCGACGCGGACGGCGTTCGGGTCGGAGTGCTGAGCTACAACTGCGTCGGCCCGCGCGAGTCGCGCGCCACCTCGCGCAAGGCGGGCGGCGCCCCGCTCGACGTGCTCACCCACTACGAGCTCGACTACGCGGGCCCCGGCGGCCCGCCGCGGATCTACACCTTCGTCACGCCGGAGAGCAACGAGGTGCTGCGGGCCGATGTTCCGGCGCTCCGCGAGATCGCAGACGTCGTCGTCGTGGCCCTCCACAAGGGGATCGGCCACCTTCCGGTCGTCGTGCCCGCCTACGAGCGGGAGCTGGCGTGCACCGCGATCGACTGCGGCGCCGACATCGTGGTCGGGCACCACGCCCACATTCTCCGCGGGATCGAGCTCTATCGCGGCAAGCCGGTCTTCCACGGGCTCGGCAACTTCGTCGCCGTCACGCATGCCCTGACCCCGAGCGGCGCGAGCGCGGCCGAGCTCGACGCCTGGTCGAGGCGGCGCCGCGAGCTCTTCGGCTTCGCCCCCGATCCCGAGATGCCCTTCTATCCCTTCCATCCCGAGAGCCGGAACACGATGGTCGCCGACTGTCGAGTCGCTGCCGACGGAACGATCGAGGCCGGCTTCGTGCCGTGCTGGATCGACGAGCGCGGGCGCCCGGTCCCGGTCGGCGGCACGGAACGCGGCGAGCAGGTCGCGGCCTATGTCGCGCGGATCAGCGCCGCCGCCGGATTCTCGACGAGCTTCACCTGGGCCGGAGAACGCGTGCTCGTCAGCTAGAGGTTCGATGTGAACCTGGCGTACGGCCACGAGGCGCCAAGGGCGGGGTCAGGTACCGCCTGAAACGATGGGGGAGAAAGCCAGGAAATGCCGCATCGAGCAGGCGGAAAGGCGGGGACAGGTACTGGAACGAAAGTGTGACGAAACGCCTCTCGGCACGGCCCCAACCGCCGGGCCTGAAAACGACGACCGGCGCGTTGAGCTACCGGCGAGGAGCGATGCACGCGAGCGGCAGAGTCTCGGGCCCGTACACGGGCCAGCCGAGCATCTCGGGCTCGCCGGCCCGCTCGAACGAAGCGGTGCGAGCGAGCAGCTCCTCGAGCGCGACCTTCAACTCGGTGCGGGCGACTGCGATCCCAGCGCACTTGTGCGGGCCGTGACCGAAGGCGAGGTGCGGGTTCGGCGAGCGGTCGAGCACGAACCTCTCGGGGTCGTCGAACACGTCGGGGTCGCGGTTGGCCGACGGCAGCACGAGCGCGGCCATCTCTCCGGCGCGGATCGTTCGGCCTCGAACCTCGACGTCGCGCGTCGCGGTGCGCGCGAAGCCCTGGTTCGGCGCGTAGAGTCGCATCAGCTCGTCGAGCGCCGCCGGGATCAGGCCCGGATCGGCTCGCAACCGCTGCTGAAGCTCCTGGTCGCGGGCCAGGTGGTCGACCGCGCTTGCGAGCAGGGCGGTCGGGGCGACATGCGCGGCGATCAGGAGCTGGCGCAGGCTGCCTGCGACGAACTCGTCCTCGAGCGGCTCGCCGTCGATCTCCACCGCGAGGAGGGCGCTGACGATGTCCTCCGTGGCATCGAGCGGGTTCTCACGCCGCGCAGCCACGAGCTTCCGGCATTCGGTGTAGAGATGCTGGTTCTCGCGCTCGGCCGTCTCGATGTCGAAGTGCGCCTGGGCGTGCTCGAAGCGCTCGCCGCTCGCGTTCAACTCACGGGCATGCTCGCGCGGCAAGTGGAGGATTTCTGCGAAGACGAGCCCGGCATACGGCGAGCTGAACTCGGCGACGAACTCACCGCCTCCGTTCGCGAGAAACGGCTCGAGCAGCTCCGCCGCGAGCTCTCGCATCGCCGGCTCCATCGCCGGCACGCGCTCGGCGGCAAACACGGCATTCAGCGGCCGCCGGTATCGCGGATGTTCCGGCGGGTCGAAGTGCAGCGGCGCCCGTCGGCCCGAGACCGGGTTCTTCGGCACGACGATCCCCTGCGCGCTCGAGAAGTCGGCCGGCCTGGAGCTGGCGGCGACGATGTCGTCGTACCGGGTGAGCGCCCAGAAGTCCCAGCGGGCACCGCGGGCGACCGGGCAGGCCGCCCGCAGCCGCGCCCAGGTCGCGTGGGGGTCGGCGACGAAGTCCTCGGCCAGCGGATCGAAGTCGGCCGGCGGCGCGCTCATCGAGCGCTGAGAAGGGTCGGCACGCTCAGCGTTCCCCACTCGGGCCAGCCGGTCATCGTCACCTCGCCGTCGAGCTCGATCGCCGAGGTTCGCCCGAGCAGCTCCTCGAGCGTGACCTCGAGCATGAGCGTCGCGAGCGGGGCGCCGGCGCAGCGATGCGGGCCGGCGCCGAAGGCCAGATGGCGGCCGATGTTCGGGCGGTCGAGCACGAACTCGTGCGGGTGGCGGAAGACCGACTCGTCGCGGTTTGCCGACGCATAGACGAGGGCGACCGGCTCGTCCTTGCGGATCGTGCGCCCGCCGATCTCGACATCTCGCGTCGGCGTGCGCGCGAAGCCGCGGTACGGGGTGAGCAGGCGGAGGTACTCCTGCACAGCCGCGGGCACGAGCGACGGGTCGTTCCGCAGCCGCCTCTGCAGCTCGGAATGCTCGGCGAGGTGCACGACCATGCTCCCGATGAAGACGCAGGGCGCGACCATGCCGACGACGATGAACTGCCGGATCGTTCCGAGCAGCATCTCGGGCGGGAACGGCTCGCCGTCGATGCGGGCCGCGAGCAGGCCCGAGACCGGGTCGTCGGCAGGGTCGAGCGGCTCCGCCTCGCGCATCGCGATGATCGCGCGGGCGATGTCGTAGAGCGCGACGCTCGTCCGCTTGACGCCTTCCATGTCGAACTTCTGCACGGCGTCCACGAACTCGCGCGTCGCCTCCCGGATCGCCATCCCGAGCTCGGGGGTCAGGTTGAAGAACTCCGCGAAGACGTAGCCGGGAAGGCGATGCGTGAACTCGGCGCAGATGTCCGCGGCGCCTCTGTCGACGAGCGGCTGCAGGAGCTCCGCGACGATGCGTCGCAGCTCCGGCTCGATCGCCGCCATCTTCTCGGCGGTGAAGTAGGGGTTGAGCGCGCGGCGGTAGGGCGTGTGCTCGGGCGGGTCGAGGTGGAGCGGCGGCCGCCGGCCCGTGAAGGCGAGCTTCGGCACGACGTTCTGGACGCTCGTCGTGAAGAGCGCTGGATCGCCGGCCGCGGCGAGCACGTCGTCGTAGCGCAGGAGCGCCCAGAAGCCGTTCCAGGCATCGCTATGGGCGACCGGGCAGGCGTTGCGAAGGGCGGTGAACTCGTCGTGGAAGCTCCCGAACGACTCGGCTTCGAGCGGGTCGAAGTCCTGGACGGGCCGCTCGGCGTCGACGGCCACTCAGTCCTCCTCGAGCGCGATCGCGAGGTTCGGGCAGGCATCGACGGCGTCGCGGACGGCGGCCTCGTGCTCGGGGGACGGCACGACCTCGTAGACGAGCTCGCCGTCCACGATCCGGAACACGTCGGGGGCGGCGTAGGTGCACTCGGCGTTCACCGAGCAGACCTCGGCGTCGACGGCGATCTTCACGCTCACGGGACCACCAGGCGAAGCGGCAGGTACGAGACCCCCTGGCGGATGAAGGTGGTGCGGATGGGCTTGCCCGCAAGCTCGAACCACGAGGTTCGGGCCAGGAGCTCCTCGACCGCGATCCGGATCTCGAGCCGCGCGAGGTCGATCCCGATGCAGCGGTGGATGCCGCGGCCGAAGGTGACATGCTCGTTCGGGCTACGGTCGATCACGCAGCGGTCGGGCTCGTCGAAGTGCCCGGGATCGCGGTTCGCAGCCGCCCACATCAGCATCAGCTGATCCCCCGCCTCGACCCGGCGGCCGTGCAGCTCGAGCTCGTCGTTGGCCCAGCGCGGCATGCCCTGCACCGGCGTCTCGAGGCGCAGGAACTCCTCGATCGCGAGCGGGACGAGATCGGGCTCGGCGCGAAGCCGCGTCTGGATCGCGGGGTCGGCCGCGATCCGCAGGAGCGAGTTGCCGATCCCTCCGGTCGTCGAGTTGTGGCCGGCCGTGAGCAGCAGCCGGATCAGCTCGATGCAGCTCCCCTCGGTGACCTCGTTCGCCCCGTCGGTCGCGCCGAAGATGCCGGAGATGAGATCGGTCTCGGGATCGCGTGGCCGCTCGATGCGCTCGCGGACGAGGCCCCGCGAGTACTCGTAGAGCGCGTCGTTGCATCGCGCCCGTGCAGCCGGGTCGTTGCCACGGCCCTCCTCGGCCGCGAAGAGCTCCTCGGAGATCGCCTTGAGCCCCGCCCACTCCTCATCGGGGAGCCCGAGCCAGAGGCAGAGCGTGCGCGCGGGCAGCGGGTAGCTGAGCGCCTCGGCGAGATCGGCCTCGCCGGCCGCGAGGGCCGGCCCGAGCATTTCGGCGACGAAGCCGCGAACGGCCGGCTCGAGCTGGGCGACCCGCTCCCGCCCGAAGTACGGCTGGAGCACGCGGCGGTAGAAGGTGTGCTCGGGCCGGTCGACCTCGAGCGGCGGCCGCCCGGTGCCGAACTGGGGGCCGCCCGAGTTGTTGAAGCGCTCCGACGCGCGGGCGATCGAGACGACGTCGTCGTAGCGCGACACCGCCCAGAACCCGCCCATCCGCTCGGCCCAGGCGACCGGGCAGCGCTCGCGCAGGTCGGCCCACGACGCCGGTGGATCGGCGGCCGTGTCCGGCTCATAGGGGTCCCACTCGACGGGGCGGTTGACGGCGGTGCCGGTCATCGCGGCTCGAAGGTCTCGCCGATCGACTGCTGCTCGGGCTCCTCGATCCGCTTGAAGAGCCGGAAGGCCTCGAGCACCGGCCGGTCGCTGATCACGAACAGATCGGCCTCCTCGTGCGCCTCGTGGTCGACCGCGGCCCAGGAAGGAACGACGAACGTGTCGCCCGGCCCCCACTCATATGCGGTCTCGTTGATCACGGTGCGCCCCGAACCGCTGAAGACGACCCAGACCGAGCTGCCGGTGGTCCGCGTGGTGGGTGTGCGCGCGCCCGGGTAGAGCCGCGTCATCTCGCTCGAGAAGGTGCGGATCGCCGGGCCGCCCGTGGCCGGGTTCAGGTACTCGACCGTCACCTGGTGGCCGCCCTTCGAAGCGTGCAGCGCCTCGAGTTGGCGCACGGTGTTCGCGCGGCTGTAGCGGAGGAGCGGCGAGTTCAGCGGATCGGGATCGCCTCCGGAAGGCGCAACCGGCCCCGAGTAGAGCTGCTCGGAGAGGTTGTGGCCGCGCACCTCCTGCGTCAGGTCGGGATGGTTCTCGAAGAAGATCGACTCGAGCGAGACCATCAGCGGCAGGTCGAGCCCGTCGAACCAGACCATCGGCTCGTCGCCGTAGTTACAGTGGTCGTGCCACTTCCAGTTCGGGGTCAGGACCAGATCGCCCGCCTCCATCTCGCAGGCGTCGCCGTCGACCGTCGTGTAGACGCTCGAGCCCGCCATCACGAAGCGGATCGCGGAGGGCGTGTGCCGGTGGGCGGGCGCGCTCTCACCCGGGCCGAGGAACTGGATCGCGCCCCAGAGCGTCGTGCTCGTGAACGGGAGGCCGTTCAGCCCTGGGTTCGCCAGCGCTAGCACGCGCCGGTCGCCTCCGCGCTCGATCGTGATGATCTCGCCCGCGCGCTTGGCGAGCGGCAGCACGGTGTCCCACTTCCAGAGCCAGGGCAGGGTGCTCGGGAGCGGCACGTCCGGCATGATCTTGCGCTGCAGGCTCCACAGCGCCTGCAGATCGTGGGCGGCGAGCGCGCCGCAGAACTCGTCGTAGCCGACCTCGACGGTGTGTGCGCTAGTGACGTCGATGCTCATCTGGACCTCCTGTCGCTCGTGCTCGGCGGCTCGCCATCCTCGAGCCGGTCGAACTGATCCTGCGCCGCCTGGCTCCAGGCGGCATGACTGCGGTGGAAGAACTCGTAGGCGCGCCGGCGCGGCCAGTCACGGGGCAGCAGCTCGTCGGGCAGATCCGGGTCGAGGAACGCGATCCGGCGCCAGGCGTGGACGAGCTCGGTCTGCGCGCGGAAGGCGGCGGCGCCGTCACGCGGCCGCACGCCGGCGAACCGCTCGAGGAAGCCCGCGTATTCCTCGCGGAGCCCGTCGAGATCCCAGGCCTCGACCAGATCCTCCGCGCGGCCGAGCGTCCCGAGCCCGGCCATGAAAGAAACCGCCTCCGCGCTCGCATCGGCGGCGCCGAGCGCGGCGGCCACGAGCGGCTCCCGGTCGGCATGCGGCGCGATCCACACGCCGCCGCCGAGCGAGCCCATGCCTGCCCGCGCGAGCCGGGTGCGCACGTGGTGCCTGACTCGCCGTCGCTCCTCGGGGACGCGGAGGACGACGACGAGCCAGCGCTCGTCCCAGGTCGTCTCGCGACCGAAGCCGAAGATGCGCTCGCGGCCCTCCTCGAGCATGTGCACGGTCGCCGGAGTGACGCTCATCCGGGTGCGGCGGCCGACACGCTCGCCCGTGAGCCAGCCGTCTCGGGTGCTGCGGGCGACCGCCTGCCGCGCTGTCTGTTCGGTGTGCCCGAGCGTGACGAGCGCCGCGATCAGCCGTTCCTGCCAGACCACACCCTCCCGGGGCATGACGTACTCGCCGAGCACCGTCATCAGGACGGAGCGCGCCGCAGGTGGCCCGACGCTGCGACGGCGCATCGCGCTGGAGAGCGCGCTGCCCGGCGGCGGGGTCGCGAGCGCGGTCACGGGCCCACCTCGAGCACGAGGGCCGCACCCGTGTCGCCCGCCGCGCAGCCGGTGAAGAGCCCAACGCCGCCCCCGCGGCGCACGAGGGCGTGCATCAGCTCCACGACTCCGCGCGCACCTGTCGGCGCCTGAGGATGCCCGTAGACGAGGCTCGAGCCGAACGGGTTCAGCTCGTTCGCATCCACCCCGAGCTCGCGCGCGAACCAGACGTCGTTGACGGCGAAGGGATTGTGCGTCTTGATCACGGCGACGTCGCCGATCCCGATCCCCGCGTCCTCGAGCGCGATCCGGGCGGCCGGAACCGGCGCCTTCGGCATCGCGCCCGGCTCGACGCGCGCGAAGCCCGTCGAGCGGATCCGCGCCACCGCGCCCTCGTATCCGGCCGCGTCGAGAGACGCCCGGTCCGCGACGATCATCCCGGCGCAGCCGTCGGCAGGATGGGTCTGCGTGCCGTAGCTGACGACGCCTCCCTCCTCGACGGGCCCGAGCGCTGCGAGCTCCTCGCGGACGATCGGCCGGATCCCCCAGTCCTCGGCGATCTCGACGGGCTTGCGCCTGGAGCCGGCTGCGATCGGGACCATCCACTCGCGTTGGAACGCACGCTCGTCGGCGAGCGCGTCGAGATATTGCTCGTAGCGGCGCACGGCGAGCTCGTCGAGCTCGGCCTTCTCGATCTTCCCCTCGGCGGCGACACGCTCGGCGGTCGCGAGCATCGCCTTTCCGGCAACGGGATCGCGGCCGAAGTTGTCGAGCACCCAGTTCTCGGAGTCGGGCGTCGCGCCGGGCGCGCCGGTGCGGGGATAGACGAGGTGCGGCCCGTTGCTCGTACGGTCGGTCGCGACGACGAGGCGCGCGCCCCGGCCGTTTGCCGCTGCCCAGTTGATGCACGCGACCGAGGTCGCGCACGCCTGCGCGAGCATCGGGCCGCTCGTGTGGCCGAGCCCGAGCCGGGCCGCGAGCGTCGGCGTGCCGTAGAACGACTCCTTCTGCGGGACGGTGATTCCCAGTACGACCTCGGTTACCGGCCACTCGATGCCGGTGCGTGCGAGCGCGTCGCGCGTGACCTGGAGCGCGAGGTCGAGGCTCGAGATGTCGGCAGCCGGCCCCTGCCAGCGCACGAACGGGCTCGACCACGACGCGCTCACCGGAATCCACACGTCTTCGAATCTCACCTGGCGTCTCCCATCGCAGATTGCGTCTCCGGCATTATTGACAGTTCTTTCGACTGCCGTCTAGTGTTCTGTCACATGACGATCCTAGCTCCCGATCGCCGATGCGGCTCGTAACGGTCGCGGCTCCCGACGGTACGACCGTCGCTGCTGTCCGGGAAGGCGAAGCGCTGCATGCGCTCGAGGACGCGGGCGGCGCGCTCTACCGCGACCTTGGCGCCCTGTTCGCAGGCGGCTTCTTGGGCACGGCACACGAGCCACTCGAAGGTGAATGGCGGATCGTCCGTCCGGTGACGAGCCCAGCGGCGACGGTCTGCGTCGGGATCAACTACGGCGCCCACATCAAGGAGATGGACCGCGAGCTCCCGACGAGCCCGACCCTGTTCCTGAAGCTTGCGCAGGCGCTGCTCGACCCCGAAGACGACGTCGTGATGCCGCCGGAGTCGTCCCAGATCGACTACGAGGGCGAGCTCGTCGCCGTGATCGGGCGGGGCGGGCGGCGGATTCCGCGTGGCGAGGCGATGGCCCATGTAGCGGGGGTGACGCTGATGAACGACGTGACGATGCGCGATTTCCAGTACCGCTCGCTCCAGTGGTTCGCCGGCAAGTCGTGGCGGGCCTCGACGCCAGTCGGGCCGGAGGTGGTGACCCTCGACGAGCTCGACGAGCTCGAGTCTCGGCAGCTCACGACGACTGTCAACGGAGCAGTGCGCCAGCAGGCGGTGATCGGCGACCTGGTCTTCGACATCCCCTCGCTCATCGCAGACATCTCCCAGGTGATCGAGCTCAGCCCCGGCGACCTGATCGCGACCGGGACGCCCGGCGGAGTCGGTCACGGGATGGACCCGCCCTCGTACCTCGCCGCGGGGGACGTGGTCGAGGTCTCGCTCGAGGGGCTCGGGACGTTGCGTACTGCCTTCGTCGCCGCCTGATGTTCCTCGATCCGGAGCAGCTCGAACGGCCCGTCCTGAACGGCCTGATGAACGGTCTCGTCGCCCCGCGCCCGATCGCCTGGGTCTCGACGGTGGGCACGGACGGCAGGGCGAACCTGGCGCCGTTCTCGTTCTTCAACGCCTTCTCGTTCCACCCCTTCCCGACCGTCGGGATCGGGCCGGGCGCCCGCGCCGGGATCGACAAGGACACGCTGCGAAACGCAAGGGAGACAGGCGAGTTGACGATCTCGACCGTCGACGAGAGCCTGGCCGTGCACGCGAACGCCACAAGCGCCGAGTTCGCGCCAGGGGTGGACGAGTGGCTCGTCGCCGGCGTCACCCGCGCCCCGTCCGAGCTCGTTGCCCCGCCTCGTGTGGCCGAGTCGCCCGCCGCGTTCGAGTGCCGCGTCCACGAGATCGTCGATCTCGGCAGCGACGAGGTTCCCTCGAACGCGCTCGTGATCGCGCGCGTTGTCCGCATCTATGTCCGGGACGACTGCGTCGATCCGGAGCTGCGCCCCCTGTCCGGCTCTCTCGCCCTCGTCGGCCGGATGGCCGGCAACGACTGGGTGCGAACGCGCGAGCGCTTCGAGCTGCGGCGCCCCTCGAGCGTCGACCCTGACGAGGTGGCGCAGGGCGTCCAGGGCGAAGTAGGTCCGGGAGGGCATTGAGCACTGTGCTCCGCCGCCTCTTCGCGCCGGGCTCGGTCGCGGTGGTGGGCGCGTCGGCGACTCCGGGCAAAGCGGGCAACGCGCTCATGCACAGCCTGGCGTCGTTCGCCGGGCCGGTGATCGCAGTGAATCGTCGTGGCGAGAGCGTGGCCGGACGGCCCGGCGTCCAGCGGCTCTCAGAGCTCGGCGACGCCGTCGACCTGGTGCTCGTCGCGGTTCCCGCGGAGGCCGTGCCCGGCGTTCTGCGGGAGTGCGCGGAGGCGAATGCGGGTGCCGCGGTCGTCCACTCAGGAGGGTGGGGCGAGGCGGGCCCCGGCGGCGAGGCTCTGCAGGCGGAGCTCGTCGCCGTCGCCGGGGAGACGGGCCTCAGGATCCTCGGGCCGAACACGTCGGGCTTCTTCGCACCGCCCGAGAGGCTCTGCGCGAGCTTCGTCCGGACCGCTGCGGAGCTTCCGGCAGGAGGCCTCGCGATCGTCGCGCAGAGCGGCGGCGTGAACCACGCGCTCGCGTTCCTCGCAGCCGGCGAGGGTCTCGGAATCCGGCTCGGCGTCGGTCTCGGGAACTCGGCGGACGTCGGGTTCCCAGACGTGCTCGATGCGCTCGCCGAGGATGCGGCGGTCGAGGTGGTGGCGCTTGCGATCGAGGGCGTTGCCGAGGGGCGCCGCCTCGTGGAGGCGATCGAGCGGATTTCGGCGCGGGTGCCGGTGGTGGCGCTCAAGACGGGCCGCACCGACGTCGATGCCTTCTCTCGCTCACACACGGGGGCACTGACGGGAAGCTGGCGCGTGACGCGCGCGGCGCTTGCGCAGGCGGGCGCGGTCGTTGTCGACGACATGACGCAGCTAATCGACGCAGCCCAGGCGCTTCGCCTCGTCCGGCTGCCACCGCTCGCCCAGCCCGGCGTCGGGGTCGTCACCGGACAGGCTGGGCCTGGATTGCTCCTCGCGGACGAGCTCGGCAGCCTGGGCGTCCGGATGCCCGAGCTGCCGGCTGCCTCACTCGACCGGCTCGGCGAGCTGCTGCCGCCGATCACCTTCCAGCGGAACCCGGTCGATACGGGCCGCCCGGGCGAGACGTTCGCCTCGGTACTCGAGACGGTCGGTGGCACGCCGGGAATCGATGCGCTCGCCGTCTACCTGCTCGACGAGCCCGACGCCGTTGACCCGATTGCGCTCCTCGCCGGCGTCGAGGCTCCCGCCGTGCTTGCGCTCACCGCGACGCCTCCGGCCTTTGCCGCCGCGCGCGACAAGCTCGCCGCCGCGGGAGTTCCCGTCCTTGCCACCCCCGAACGCTGCGCGCGCGCCGTGGCGGCGATCGTGCGCGACGCGGCTCAAAGAGCGCGCCGCCCGACGGGGCGAGCTCGTCCTGCCGTCTCGTCGTTCGCGCCCGCAGGCGACTGGGACGAGGATCTCGCGAAGCAACTCGTCGCCGACGCCGGCCTGGCGGTTCCGGCTCGGTTCGTCTGCAGCACCCACGACGAGGCCTTCGCCGCCCTCGGCCGGCTTCGTCCGCCGCTCGTCGCGAAGATCCTCGATCCGGCGATCGAGCACAAGTCCGACCTCGGCGGCGTAAGGCTCGGGATCCGCGACGTGTCCGAGCTCGGCGCGGCACTGACCGCGATCGATGCCCTTGGGCGCGACGGGCATCGGTACCTGCTCGAGGAGACTGCGCCGCCGGGGCCCGAGCTGATCCTCGGCGCCCGCCGCGATCCGGCGTTCGGCCCGATCGTCGCGCTCGGGATGGGCGGCACGGCGGCCGAGGCGCTCGGCGATGTCGTGGTCCGGGTTGCCCCCCTCGAGCCCGCGGAGGCGGAGACGATGCTGGGCGAGCTCGCGGGGGCTGCGGCGTTCCGGGGCGCGCGCGGAGCTCCGGCTGTGGATCTGCGCGCGCTCGTCTCGGCGATCGTCTCCTTCGGCGACCTGATCGTGGGCCGTGACGACATCGCCGAGCTCGAGGTCAACCCGCTTCGCGTGACGAGCGGGGGGCTGGTCGCACTCGACGCGCTGGTGGTGGCGCGATGACAGGGCGGACGATCGTCGTCGGTGCCGGCCCTGTCGGGCTCACCGCCGCACTCGCATTGCGCGCCGAGGGGATCCCCGTGACCGTGCTCGAGGCGGGCACGGCCGACCGCGTGCGGCCCGGCAGCCGGGCGATCTTCATCCACGGCGCCTCGATTCGTCTTCTCGACGAGCTCCGGCCTGGACTCGGCCGGAAGCTCGCAGATGACGGGCTCATCTGGCTGACGAAACGCACCCTCTATCGCGGGCGCGAGGTGTACGCGAAGACCTATCCGCCACCGCCCGCCGGCGTGCTTCCCGCTGCGACGAGCCTGCCGCAGGTCGTGACGGAGCAGCTTCTCCTGGCGGCGGCCCACGCCGCCGGGGTCGAGTTTCTGTGGAAGAGCCCGGTCGCCGGGGTCGAGGCCCGGGAGGGAGGCGTGGCCGTGATCACCGAGGACGGGTCACGACTCGAGGCCGACTTCGCAATCGGGGCCGACGGCGCACGCTCGAACGTCCGCTCGTCGCTCGGGATCCCGCTCGAAGGGCCGAGGACGCAGAACGCGTTCGTGATCGTCGATGCTGCCGAGGACACGGAGGCGCCGCTGCCTGCCGAGCGGGTCTTCCACTACGAGCATCCGGCCGTCGACGGCCGAAACGTGCTCTTCGTGCCTTTCGCCGGGCACTGGCGGATCGACCTGCAGTGCCGGCCCGACGATGACGCCGAGGCATTCGGCGGGGAAGGCGTGAAGGACTGGCTGCCGCTCGTCGTCGATGCCAAGTACGCCGAGCGTGTCACCTGGGTTTCGACCTACGTGTTCATGCAGGTGCTTGCCCGTGAGTTCGCCGATCCGTCGCGCCGCGTGCTGCTGGTCGGCGAGGCGGCCCATCTGTTCGCGCCGTTCGGCGCGCGCGGGCTGAACTCGGGAATCCCGGACGCGATCGTTGCCGCGCGCGCGATCCGGTCCGCGTTCGACGCACCGACGGCCGGTGAGGCGCGTGCCGCAGTCGACCACTTCGCCGAGTCCCGCCGCGCAGCCGCCGAGCGGAACCGGTCGGCCTCGAACGAGGCGCTCGCCCACCTCGCCCCGGATTCGGCCTCCGCGCTCGAGCACCGCCGCGCCGCTGCAGCTGCCGCGCCGGGTGACGAGGCGGCGAGCCAGTGGCTCGACTCGGCGCCCTACGGCCCGAGGCTCGGACCGGCCGACGCGGACGGGATGAAGTACTGAGCCTCGGATCGGCCGGCGCCAACCGTTTCGAAGTTGGTACAGACGTTCGGCACTCGGGCACGTAGAATTGATCTCGAGGGTGGCGGGGATGGCCCCCACCCTGGGTGGGGGCGTGCGCTCGGCGGTGGCCGGAAGGGGGATGGCTCGCCGGGAGGACGCGGCGGTGCAGGATCAGGCCAGGCTGAGTTCCCGGGCCAGGGCCTCGCGATCGATCTCGCGCTTCAGGATCTTCCCGGTCGGCCCCGTCGGAAGGGCATCGACGACGACGACGTGCCTCGGGTACTTGTACGCGGCCACCCGTTCCCGCGTCCATTCGCGGACTGCATCTGCGTCGCAATCGGCTCCCGGCCGCGGCCGCACGAGGGCGACAACCTCCTCACCGAGCCTCGAATCCGGCACCCCGATCACCACCGCCTCGAGTACGTCCGGGTGGGCGTACAGCACCTCCTCGACCTCCCGCGGGTAGACGTTGTAGCCGTTGCGGATGATCATCTCCTTGAGCCGGTCGACCAGGAACAGGTAGCCGTCGCCGTCGACATAGCCGAGATCCCCGGTCGGGAGCCAGCCGTCGGCCGAGACCGTCGTCGGGGCGTTTCCGGCCCCGCGCCAGTACCCGGGAATCACGCTCGCACCCCGGAACTGGACCTCGCCGACCTCGCCTCCAGCGACGCGGAGACCTTCTGGCGAGACGACCCGAAGCTCGGTATCCCCGAGTGGGAAGCCGACGGATCCCGGCTTGCGAGGCTGGCCCTCGCGGTAGGTGGTCGCGATCCCCGAGATCTCGGTGAGCCCGTAGCCCTCGTACACGGATGCCCCGAACACCTCCTCGAACTCACGCGTGACCTCGAGCGGGACTGCGGCCCCGCCGACGTGGGCGAGCCGCAGCGGCGGCAGCGTGTTCTGCCCGCGGGCCGCCTCGCAGAGCGCGATGCACATCGTCGGGACGCCGAGCAGGACCGTGGTGCCCGTCGCGGTCATCTGGGTAAGCGTCGCGGCCGGCTCGAACCGAGGGACGATCGCAACCGCGCCGCCGGTGATCAGCGTCGCGACAAGTCCCGTCGACTGGCCGAGGACATGCGAGAACGGCGCCGCGCCGAGGACGACGTCGCGTGAGCCGAAACCGAGGGCATCCGCTGCATTCCTCGCCGCCGTTGCGATGCTCCCATGCGTCAGCACGGCGCCTTTGGAGACTCCGGACGTCCCCGAGGTGAAGAGGATGACCGCCGCGTCCGAACCGGCGCGCCGCGCGACCGGGACCTCGGGGCCGACGGCATCGCCTTCGAGCGAGATGCTCGGGACCTCACGAGCGGCCGCCAGCGGCCCGAGCTCCCCGGCTCGCTCCTCCTCGAAGACGAGGGCGGCCGCCGACACTGCATCGAGCCGTTCGTCGATCTCACCTCCGCGCAGGAGGACGTTGATCGGGACGGCCACCGCACCGAGCCAGAGCGCGCCGAAATAGGCCGCGACGAAGGAGGGCGCGTTCGGGAGCACGATCGCGACCCGGTCCCCCGCGCGCACGCCCGCGGCACCGAGAACGGCCGCCGCAGCAGCCGCCCGAGCACGCAACTCGGCATACGAGTAGCGCGTATCGCCGTGGATCAGCGCGGTTGCAGCCGGATCGTGGCTAGGCTCGCTGACGATGCATGCGAGATTCTCGTTCACGGCCGTACGAACAATGTCAGGTTGTCTGACACTATGCGGAGATTGTTCCAGCAAGCGATCAGCCCGCTCGATCTGAGACGATTCCCGCAATGAGCGAACCGGTGACGATGGACCAGCGCGAGGAAGTCGAGCCGCGGATCAGCTATGTGATCGCACGGCTCGAGCGAGCCGTCCGGGCGGCGATCAACGAGAGGGTACGGCCCTACGAGCTGACCACACTCCAGTACACGACGCTGAGCGTCCTCGGCCGGCGTGGGGGTCTCTCGAATGCACAGCTCGCCCGCCGCTCGTACATGACGCCCCAGTCCATGAGCGAGGTGATCGAAGCACTCGAAGCGAAGGGGCTGATCAAGCGCGATCAGCACCCGAACCACCGCCGCGTCTATCCGGCCCAGCTCACCGCCACCGGGATCAAGGTGCTCGAGGCCTGTGACGAGGCGGTCGGGAGCATGGAAGAGGACATGCTCCGCGAGTTGGATCCCGACGAGCGCGAGGCCCTCTACGGCGGCCTCGTCGCCGCCGTGCGGGCCCTGCATGCCGGGCTTCCCGAGGGCTGAATATCAGGTAGCCTGACGCCCCGGCCAGGTAAGGCAGGCCAGGTAAGGCAGATCTGAAACAAGCTCCTCGAGGAGGATCGCATTGAGTGTGCTCGACGGCAAAGTCGCGCTCGTGACAGGCGCCGCACGCGGGATCGGACGCGCCGCGGCCTCGCTGCTCGTCGAGCACGGCGCGAGTGTGATGATCGCCGACCTCGACGAGGACGTCGCCCGCGCGACGGCCGGAGAGCTCGGTGACGCTACCGCTGTGTTCGGCGGCGACCTCACTGAGGAGGGAGTCTGCGAGTCGCTCGTTGGCGAAACGGTCGAGTCGTTCGGGCAACTCGACATCGTCGTCAACAACGCCGGGTACAGCTGGGACGGGATCGCACACAAGATGGGCGACGACCAGTTCAGGGCGATGCTCGAGATCCATACGGTCGTCCCGTTTCGCATCCTCAAGGCGGCGGCGCCGCATCTGCGCGAGCCCGCGAAGCAGGAAGCCGCCGAGGGGCGTGAGGTATTCCGGAAGGTCGTGAACGTGACGTCGATCTCGGGAACGCAGGGGAACGTCGGTCAGGCCAACTACTCCGCGGCAAAGGCCGGGCTCGTCGGGCTGACGAAGACCCTGGCCCGGGAATGGGGCCCGTCGAAGATCAACGTGAACGCAGTCGCCTTCGGCTTCGTCGAAACCCGGCTCACCGGGAGCCCCGGCGAGGAGACGTTCAAAGCCGGCGACGTCGAAGTGCCGCTTGGGATCCCCGACCGCATGCGCGAGCTCGCGGCCCAGATCATCCCGCTCGGACGCCCGGCGACTGCCGAGGAGGCCGCAGGGCCGATCTTCTTCCTCTGCTCGCCGTGGTCGAACTTCGTGCAGGGCCAAGTGATCACAGCCAGCGGCGGTCAGACGACCGGGATGACCTCATGAGCACCCAGGTCGAGCAGCTGAGCCTCGAGCGTCTCGGCGTGGCAGGCCCCGAGGTTCGCTACACGGTGTCGGCCGACGCGACCCGGGCGTATGCGGCCGCGACCGGGGACGAATCCGACGGCTGCACCGCGACGCCGGTGTTCGCGATCGTGCCCGTATGGGAGGCGATCGCACCCGCGTCCCGCTCGGTCGCGACGGAGGATGCGCGGAAGCGGGTGGTCCATTTCGGGCAGGACATGGTGCTTCACCGGCCGATCGAAGCCGGGATGACGCTCGTCTCGACGGCAACGCCGACCGCACTCCTGCAGCGGGGCAGCGGCACTGCCCTCGTGATCCACACGCGGACGCGCACCGAGGCGGGGGAGCTCGTGAACGAGCAGTGGGTCACCGAGTTCTTCCGCGGCGTCGATGCGCCCGAGAGCCGGGGCGAGCCGGCAGCCGACCACCGGCTCGCGGCCGAGGTCGCCGGGTCGGAGCCGCTCGCCGAGATCGTCCAGTCGATCGCGACCGACCAGCCGGACCGCTACGCGGAGGCCTCGGGCGACAGATTCATCATCCATCTCGACGACGAGGCCGCGCGCGCAGTGGGGCTCTCCGGACGGATCCTGCACGGCTTCTGCACCCTCGCGTTCACGGCCCGCGCCGTGTGCGAGGCCGCCGGTGACGCCGACGAGTTTCACCTGACGCGGATCGCCGCTCGCTTCTCGGCTCCCGTCTTCCCCGGCGACACCCTGACCACCCGGGTCTGGGAGCTCGACGGTGGCCTCTACGGCTTCGAGGCCTCCTGCGGCCCGGACCGCGTCGTGATCAAAGACGGTCTCGTCCGCCTCAGGTCGCGCTGAGGCCGCATTCGCCGAACACACCAGTCCTGTGTCCGCGAAGCCGTCCCCGACGGCGCACCCCCACCCTGGGTGGGGAGCCATCCCCGCCACCCTCGAGATCAATTCTACGGCCTCGAGCGCCCGGTGTCTGTACCACCTTCGTAACGGTTTCAGTGGTCGTGGGCCGTACCGGCGAGTGGCGTGGTCGTGCAGTCGAGGTGCTTTGCGAGCAGCCGCTCGTCCGAGAGCCTTCCCCAGCGCCGGGTACCGCCACAACCTCGCGGGTGAGCACGCCTCCGTCGGTCGTCGTGACCTCGACAAGGCCGGCGGTGACACCGAGGATCTGACCGACCTGAAAGCAAACCCGCCCGGCGAGCCCCGCCGGCGCGACGGCCGCGGCGTCGTCTACGAGCGGGGCTCGACGGCCCAGACGCTCGCCCAGCCGTAGAGCAAGAGGCGGCCGGCGTTCCCCGAGACGGCGACGTACTCGCCGTGTGGGAACGAGAAGAGCTGCCGCCCGGTGCGTGCGTCTGCCCCCACGATCTTGTGCGAGAAGGTGCCGGCGTAGACGACGCCGTCGATCACGGTCGGCGAGCCTGAGATCTCGCCTCCCGTGTCGAGCGTCCAGAGCACGGCTCCAGTCTTCGCCGAGACGCAGTACAGGCGGCCGGTGTACGAGCCGAAGTACACCCGGCCTCGCCAAACGGCAGGCGCGGAGTAGACGAGCGCCCCGGTCGGGACGTGCCACAGATACTGCCCGCTCGTCGTGAACGCGTAGAGCGCGCCGGCATCGCGCGACGGCACGAAGACGCGGCCGCCGGCGACGGCCGAGGTTCCGTACACGGGGCTGCCGGCCGAGGCCGTCCAGAGCAGATGGCCGTCTGCGCGATCCAGCGCGAACACGCGGCCGCAGTAGTCGCCGAGGTAGAGAGCCCGGCCGACGAGCGCGACGCTGGCGGTGATCTTGCAGCCGTCGTGGTACGTCCAGCGAAGCTTCTTCGTCTTCAGATCGAGCGCGTACACGTCGCCCGCCCAGTCGCCGAGGTAGTCGATGCCGTCCTCGACGACCGGGGACGACTCGACCTCACCGGAGACTGCCTTGCTCCAGAGGATCCGTCCGCTCGCACGGTCGAGCACGAGCACGCGTCCCGCTTTCACGTGGGCGACGAGCTCGCTGCCGACGACTGCGGGAGACGAGTCCTCCTCCCGTGTGTGCATGTCGACGTGCCAGATCACCTTGCCGTCACTCATCGAAAGCGCGAAGAGCTGCCCGTGGAGGTTCGAGAGGTAGGCGACGCCGTCGTCGATCACGGCCGGAAACTCGAGGAGGGTGCCGAGGTTCCGGCCCCAGACAACCCGGAACGGCGGCCGCAGCCGGATCGCCGGCTGGTACTGGTTGCGGTCGGCGGATGCGCCGTAGAGCAGCCACTGCCCGGCCGGGCGGTAGAGGCTGAGCGTGAGCTGCGTTGCTCCGGGAACGAGACGGCTGGTGACGGCGGTGTACCCGGGCGCCTCCCCGGTGACGAGGAGGGGCTTCTTGCGGATCCTGGTGACGAGCACCGAGCCGCGACGCCGAGCACCGGGAGCGTTCACCCGCGCCCCGGCGACCGTCTTACCCGTGTCGCCGTCGAGGACCGTGACCTGGATCCGCCGCGGGGGCGGGCCGTGATGGACCACCGCGGCCCTCGTGGTCGTGGTGTTCGTCGTCGCGGCCTGCTGCTTCCCGCCGCAGCCCGCAGCGGCGACCACGAGCACGCCGGCAAGCAATGCTGCCGGACGTGCGCACCGAAACGCGAGCACTCAACGAGGGTAGCGCCGACGGCGGCCGTGTCCGTCAGACTGGCGTCAATGGCCGCGATCAGGAGAATCTGTGTCGCCGGGGTGCTGATCGCCCTGCTGGCCACCCCGGCGGCGGGGGCGCTCCAACTGCCGATACCGCTCCCGAACCGCACGATCGACCTGCCGGTGCTGATGTACCACCGTGTCGGCCCGATCCTCGCCTCGCAGCCCGCGGTCACGCAGGCCTTGACAGTCAGCCCGTCGGAGTTCGCGGCCCAGATGACCTGGCTCCATGCCCACGGCTATCACGCCGTTACACCCCGGCAGGCATTCGAGGCCCTCGAATACGGGCGGGCCCTCCCGGTGAAGCCGGTGATGATCACCTTCGACGACGGCTACCGCGACATCCTCTGGCACGCCGCGGCGGTGCTTCACCGCCTTCACATGCCCGCTACGGCGTACATCATCACCGGGCGCGTCTCGGGGCCGGATCCGAGCTTCCTCACCTGGCCCGAGCTCGTGCGGCTCGAGAAGCTCGGGTTCACGATCGGGTCGCATACCGTGACCCATCGCGACCTGAGTCTGATGTCGAGCACCGAGGCCTATCGGGAGCTGCGGGATTCCCGACGCGCACTCGAGCAGCACCTCGGCCGTCCAGTGCAGTGGCTCGCCTATCCGTTCGGTGCCGAGAACCCGGGCGTCGTGTCCCTCGCCGAGAAGGCGGGTTACGTGCTCGCGCTGACGACGCAAGGCGGGGTGATGCAGTCGAGCGCGGAGCCGTTGCTATTGCACCGCTACGAGGTGAGCGACACGACGGGGGTCTCGGGGCTCGCGGGGATCGTCGGCGCTTGAGACCCGCCTGCCGTGCGAGCTTCTCGTGCGGCCGACCGGCCAACCGGGCTCCCTCGGGACGCTTCGAGAGGCCGCAGTGATGCCGGGACTTCTGGTCGATCTGTACGAGCTGACGATGGGCGAGAGCTATCTCGCCGAAGGGATGGACGAGCGGCCGGCGACATTCCAGCTCTTCTGCCGGACCCTGCCGCCGGGTTGGGGCTACCTCGTCGCGGCGGGGATCGAAGAGGGGCTCGACTACCTCGAAGCCCTCTCGTTCTCCGCCGAGGAGCTCGCCTACCTCGAGACAACCGGGTTGTTCGGAGCTTCGTTCCTCGAACGGCTCTCGGGCCTCCGGTTCACCGGCCAGGTGCGCGCAATGCGCGAAGGAACCGTCTTCTTCCCCACAGAGCCCGTCTTGGAGGCTGACGGCGCCGCTGCTCGAGGCGCAGCTTGTCGAGACTGCGTTGATCAACCACGTCCACCTGTCGTCGCTGATTGCGTCAGGGGCGGCACGGTGCGTCGAGGCCGCCGGGGGGCGACGGCTCGTCGAGTTCGGCTTCCGCCGCGCTCACGGATTGGACGCGGGGCTCGCCGTTGCCCGCGCCAGCCACCTCGCCGGATTCGACGCGACGAGCAACGTCCTCGCCGGGGAGCGGTTCGGGATTCCGGTTGCCGGGACGATGGCGCACTCCTACGTCGAGTCGTTCACCGACGAGACGGCGGCGTTCGAAGCGTTCGTGCGCTCGTATCCCGACGGCAGCACGCTTCTGATCGATACCTACGACACGGTCGAAGGAGCACGACGCGCGGCGGAAGTTGCGCGGAGGCTCGCCGCACGAGGCGGGAGGCTCGGCGCGGTCCGGCTCGACTCGGGCGACCTGCTCGAGCTGAGTCGCCGTGTGCGTGCGGTACTCGATGAGGCGGAGCTCCCCGAGGTGACGATCTTCGCGAGCGGGAATCTCGACGAGCACTCGATCGCGGCGCTGGTCGCGGCGGGCGCACCGATCGGCGGCTTCGGTGTCGGGTCGCGGCTCTCGACCTCGGCCGGGGCGCCGTATCTCGACTTCGTCTACAAGCTCGTCGAGTTCGACGGCCGCGGCGTGATGAAGCTGTCCGCGGACAAGGCGACGCTTCCCGGCTCCAAGCAGGTCTGGCGGCTGCTCGCGGGAAACCTCTTCACCGGCGACACCGTGACCCTCGCCGATGAGAACGCGCCCGCCGGTGCCGAACCGCTGCTCGAGCTCGTCATCTCGGCAGGCCACCGTCTCAGCCGAACCTCGCTCGACGTGGCCCGAGAGCGAGCCGCCGCACAGCGATCAACGCTGCCCGTCGAATATCGGAGGCTCGACGCGGTGGCCCAGCCCGTCGCGGTCAGCGCCGGCATCGAGGCGCTCCGCCGGAACGTCGCCGACAGGCTCGCGCGCCCCTGACCGGTTGTCCGAAGCGGCCATGGCTGGGGACAGAGTCGACTGCCCGTCCAGGGACGGTCTCCCTGGACGTGGCTCGCGGAGGCGTGGCTCGGACGGACGGACGGACGGACGCTACGGGACGATCGTGACCAGGGTGCCGACCGGGGTATACGGCCAGATCTGCCCGGCCGTATCGATCGGAGCCTCGACGCAGCCGACGCTCTGGGGGAAGCCGTAGGAGCCGCGATTGAAGCCGTGGATCGCCTCGCCGCCGTTGAAGTAGCTGATCCACTTGATCCCGGGGTCGACGTAACGGCTTCCGTCTGGATTCACGCCGCGCATCGTCCCCACGGGGATGTGCTCGAACACGGCGTGAGTTCCGAACGGCGTCGGCGCGGCGGGCACGCCGGTGTTCACACGAGCGGTGAGGATCGTCTGTCCGTCGTTCCAGAGAGTCAGGGTCTGCGGGACGCTCCGGTGCACGACGACATAGCTGTAGGAGTGCGCGCTCTGGTCGTGGAGCGCCGCCGAGATCAGCGTGTGCCAGACGATCGGCCCCGGAATCCCATCGGTCGTGAGGCCGTGGTCAGCCTCGAACGCCATCACCGCGCCCTGCGTCATCCGCGTCCAGCCGTTCGGCTCCCAGAGCGCCTGAAGCTGGGGCGGCGTATCCGGATAACGCCAGGTGAAGTTCCCGGCGGGAGCGTGAATCGCCGCCTGCTTCTGCTCGAGCGCGGTGTCCGGCACCGAGCCCGAGGCCGGCGCCCAGCTGAGCGGGAGGTAGCCGAGCTGGCTCAGCAACTGCTGCAGGCGCAGCGTCGAACCGACCGGCACGCTCCAACTGAGCGAGGTCACGGTCTGCGTCGAGGAGGCCGAGAGGACGTCGGTCGCTGCCGGCAGCGTCACCACGACATGGCGCCCGAGCGGATAACCGCCCCCTCGCGGCTTGAACGTCAGCGCGTTCGGCGCCGTCTGGATCCACGTTCCGGAAGTCGCAGGCTCGATCGTCGGCCGCACCCGTCCGAGCACGGCGGCGACCGGCTCGGAGAACGTCACCTGGATCGGAGTCGACGGCTCGATCACCGTGCCGGGCGCCGGCTTCACGACCGCCTGGAGCCGCTTGCCCGACGGGAACCAGCTCACCTTGACCGGAGGTGGGAGCTTCTCCCACGGCCGGGCGGCCGCCGAGACGGTCAGCACACCGAAGCGGTTCGGTCCGGTGGCGAGGACGCCGGTTGCGAAGGATCGACGCGGCTTCGCGAACGTGAGGCGCTGCTCGTGGTAGCCCGGAAGCGTCAGCCTGAGCAGGCTTGCCCCGCCCGTGAAGTGGAGCACCACCGGCGCGTTCGGCGCGAGATGAAAGAACGTGCCGCGAATATTCGCCTGGGGCGTCGTCAGCGTCTTCGTGACGTGCTCGCTGCCCCCGACGAGCCAACCGACCCACGACGACCGGCGCACGGTTGCCCGAACCTGCAGCCGCTCCCCGGCCGGGAGCTTGCCGGTCGGGGAGATCTTTCCGCCACGGAGCGAGACCGCGACCGGCCGCCCGGCCGCGTCGCGCACCGAGACCGCCGCGATGTGCTCCCCGGTCCCCGCCACCGTGACCTTCGCCAAGGCCTGCGGGTCGGCCGCGATCGCGGCGGTCGGCCAGGTAAGGCGGATTGCGAGCAGGGCTCCACCGGCGACGAGGGCCAGAACGAGGAGCACTACGAACACGAGCGGAGCGCGCGAACGTCTGCGACGGCGGCGCGCCGGATACCGCGAATACGATTCGGCTCGCGCGGACACGTACTAAGGGTGCCAGGCGCGGACGACCGCGCGCCAGATCCGTCCGCTCCCGGCACCAGAATCGCGCCCATGCGGGGCCACCTACACTCCGGGCCGATGAGCGAGCACGAACCGGATACCGGGCGGGAGCGCGCAGGCGAAGCGGCGACTCGTCGGCCGGGTGTCGTTCCCGCCCAGGGCCTGCGGCAGGCGATCGCCGACGAGTGGATCCAGTCCGACCCGTACCGGATCCCGCCGGGCAGCGTTCAGCCCGCAAGCATCGACCTCCGGCTCGGCGAGTTCGCCTGGGCGCTTCGCTGCAGCTTCCTGCCCGACACCTCCTCGACCGTCGAGGACAAGATCGCCGGGATCGCGTTCCAGAAGATCGACCTCCGCGACGGCGCGACCCTCGAGCGGGACCGGCCGTACCTCGTGCCGCTGATCGAGGGGCTCGCGCTTCCCGACGAGATCCGGGCGAAGGCGAACCCGAAGAGCTCAACCGGACGCCTGGACGTCTTCACCCGCGTGATCACGGACGGCAACCCCTCCTTCGACGAGGTCCCGTTCGGCTACCACGGGAAGCTCTACCTCGAGATCGTTCCGCGGTCCTTTGCGATCCAGGTGAAGACCGGGCTCGCGCTGAACCAGCTCCGGCTCTTCACGGGCGACGCACGTCTACGTGATGCCGAGATCCTCGGCGTGCACGAGGAGTTCCCGCTTCTGTACCTCGACTCGCACGCCCTGCGCGGGTGGGAGCTCACGGTCTCGGACGGCCTCTTCCTGAGCGTCGACCTGAGCGGGCCGACCGACCGGATCGTCGGCTACCGGGCGAAGCGCAACAGCCTGCCGATCGATCTCGGGCGGATCCACGGCTACGGCTGGCGGGACTTCTGGGAGCCGGTTTTCCCCGAGGCGGGGTCGCGGATCGTGCTCGAGCCGGAGATCTTCTACCTCCTGCTCTCGGCCGAAGGCGCCTGCATCCCGCCGGGCTATGCCGCCGAGATGACGGCCTACGATCCGACCGCCGGAGAGCTCCGCACGCACTACGCCGGCTTCTTCGATCCCGGGTTCGGATACGACGCGCGCGGGAGGCGGCACGGCACGCGCGCGGCACTCGAGGTTCGGGCGCGAGACGTCTCGTTCATGGTCGAGCACCGCCAGCCGATCTGCAAGCTTGCCTTCGAGCGGATGCTCGAGCCGCCGGACGTCCTCTACGGCGAGGATCTGGGCTCGAACTACCAGGGCCAGGAAACGATGCTGAGCAAGCATTTCGTCGAGCAGACCGCGGGCGCGGCACGTGCGGACAAGGGCGTTTCCGGCACTGCCGCCGAGACTGCTTGATCAGAGCCCGGCGGGCTCAGATGCGACGGCGAAGGCTTGCGCGCCCAGGCGCCGGCCGCCAGGCGTCCCGAGGAGCTGAGCACCGAGGCATCACGCGCCGGGGGCGACGGCCTCGATCCAGTCGAGCGCCTTCCCGCAGAGCGAGCTCGCGTCGGCGGGCGTGACGGTCACGAGCTTCGCCGTCGTCGCCGGCGAGCCGAGCTCGAGGGGGCCGAAGCCGAAGGCGTAGCTCCCGCCGCCGGGCCGCAGCCGGTCGCGTGCGTAGGAGATCGTGAAAATGTGGAGCCCCTTCGAGAGCCTCACCGAGCCGAAGGGGACGGCCTGGCCGCTCTCGGAGAACTGCCCGGTTTGCGAGCCCACAGGGGTGGTGTCGACCGCGATCGAGACCTTGTCCCTGAAGGAGCCGCCGAGCCAGACGCCGTAGGTGCCGGCGGCGGGCACCTGGACACGAACCAGCATCGTTCCCGAGCCCGACGGTACGATCGTCCCGTCGGCATCGAGCGTCCAACGCGACGGCCGGGACGCGGCCGAGAGCGGCACGACGACAGGCTCCGGCCGCTCGGAGGCGAGCAGTGAGCCGTGTGCGGTGGCCGCGACACCCGCCAGCCTCTTCACGTTGCTGCAGGCCGGGACGCCCACGGGGTCGGTCGGCGTCCCCAGCGCGAGGTGCTGGAGAATCGTCGGCCCGCCGGCCTCAGGCCGCTGCCAGACCTCGTAATACGGCCCCTTCCAGACCGGCTGGTACACCGACGGGGGACGACTCGCAACGGGTGAGGTCCGAAGCACGAGTGTGCGGTAGACGAGAACCGAGGCGAGCGCGAACGCGTCGATGTCCGCCGAGGCCCCCTTCTCGAGCTCTCCGCCCGTCTGGAGCAGTACGGGCCGCGCACGGCGTTCGGAGGCGCCCTCGGGATCGAGTTGGCGCAGGAAGTGGCGTACGCCGAAGGGCTGATACTCGGTCATAAGCGTCGGGCCGTCGCCCGCGAAGGTCTTCCCGATCGTCTGGAGCTCCCCGAGCTGGGCTCTCGGAGCGAGCCACACGTTCGAGTACGCGAGCCCGTTCGACCAGAGCACACCGGCCGCAATCGCGGTCGCCGCTGCGCCGCCCACGATCCGCCAAGGGACGCGATCCTCGAGCAGGACCGCCGCCCCGACGACCCCGCAGGTGACGAACGCAGGAGACGCCGTGGCAAGCGCCTTGCCGTCGAGCCACGGCGAGCCGTGGCCGAGCTCACCGAGGACCACCACTGCGAGCGCGCCGCCACCCGCCGTGCCGACATAGAGCGCGAGCCCGAAGGCCCGCCGCCGGATCGAGGCGATGAGCCCGCAGACCACGGCGAGCACGATGACCGCCAGCAGGACGGACGTGATCGGCATCGACTGCGGTCGCGTCCGGAAGTCTCCCGTGGGCCAGATCCCGAGCACCTGGAGGTCGCTCAACGGGTGCAGGAGGTTGCCGAGACCGGCGGCGCCGCTGCTCGTGATGTCACCGCTGTCGGCGACGCGCAGAAAGGCATGGGCCTGGAGCACCGCGGGGACGGCCAGCACGACCGTGACGATCGCGAGGGCCCCGATCACCTTCGCGGCCGGCCGCCGGTAGCGCGAGCCGAGGAGCACCGCCGCAAGCGCCGCGAATCCCGCGAACCAGACCGCCCCGACGATCGCGAGGACGTCGAGCATCGCCGCACCCGCGACGGCCACCGGGAGCGCGTCGCGGAGCCGAGTCTTCTCACCGGGAAGGGCCGCGACGAGCGCCGCGAGCAGCGCGACGAGCACCGCCGCGGTCACCTCCTTGATCCCGCTCCAGAATGCGTAGCCGAAGAGCAGCGCCGCCTGTGCGCCGAGGAATGCGGCCGCCGCACGGAGCGGCCGGCTCCGCACGAGCGGCTCGGCCAGTGCGTAGAGCGCCAGGGAGAGCATCGAGGCGAGAAACGCGATCTGCGGCTGGAAGAGCCAGGCGGAGTCGATGCGGGTCAACTGGTGGCCGATCCCGAGGGGCAGGAATGCGCCGAGCGGGTACCCACTGCCGAGGTAATCGTGGAGGACGGTCTGGTAGGTCGAGGGCGCGAGCTGCGAGAGGTCGCGCCCGTGCACCATCGCGTTGTCGGAGAGCGCGAGCCAGGTCGCGGTGTCGTCGAGCGTGATGTAGCCCGCGAATGTGGCGCTTCCGGAGAGCACGATCGGCGCCGCGAAGACCGCGAAGGCGCCGACCGCCGCGACAGCCGGCCAAAGCCGCGGGCGCCGTGGGTCCCGCAGCGATAGCCCGAGCCCCGCCACGGCGAGGGCGACGAGCAGTGGCGTCGTCAGCTGGGCCGTGCTCGAGCTGGCGGTGGTGAGCGAGGCCGCGACCACGACCACCGCAAACCCGGCCGGTGCGACCAGCGCGCCTGGAAGGCAACGCCCGGAGAGGAGCTCGAGCAGAAGCCCGCAGCCGAGGGACAGCACGAGGGCGACAAGCGGGTAGACGATCCAGGCAGCAAGCAGCATCTAGTGCGGCCTTCTAGAGCGTTCGGGCTGAAACACCGTGTCTCGCAGCCGCAGTCTCCGGGAACCGCACTGGGGACGTTCTAGCTGACGGCGCGGATCAGATGACCGGCGACCGTGCCGTGCGCGAGGCCGTCAACGGCGCCGAGGGTCACTCCGCGAGAGCACGCGACTTCGAGCACATGCTCGCGCATCCCGGGCTCACGCTCGCTGACTGCTCGGAGCAGGATCTCGTGTGACGGCTCCTCGGCCGAAGGATTGATAAATCGAGTAGGCCGTTCGGCCCATGCGGGATCGCCATCGGTAGGATCCCCCGCGTGGCCGAGGCGACGATGACCACCAACCGCGGGGCGATCGGGATCGAGCTCTTCGACGCGGACGCCCCGAAGACGGTCGGGAACTTCGTGAAGCTCGCGGGCGAGGGTTTCTACGACGGCGTCATCTTCCACAGGATCATTCCGGACTTCATGATCCAGGGCGGCGACCCCACGGGGACGGGGATGGGCGGCCCCGGCTACAAGTTCGAGGACGAGCCGAACCAGCACCGGATCGTGAAAGGTGTGCTCGCGATGGCGAACTCGGGCCCGAACACGAACGGCTCGCAGTTCTTCATCGTTACGGCCGAGGCCTGCCCGTGGCTCGACGGCGCCCACACGGTGTTCGGCCGTGTCACCTCGGGGATGGACGTGGTCGACGAGATCGGAAACGTGGAGACGGTCAACGACCGGCCGGTCGACGAGATCCGGATCGAGTCGATCGAGCTCGGCGGCGAAGCCACGGGCTGACCGTACGCCGGTAGCTTTCGCCCGGTGACCGGAGAGCAGGTGCAAACGTCGAGGCCGACAATGATCCTCGCCGTGCTTGCGCTCGCGGGTGCGGCCTACGCCCTGCTCCAATCGCTCGTCGTGCCGGCGCTGCCGGTGCTCCAGCAAGACCTGAACACCTCGACGTCCGGCGTCGCCTGGGTCTTCACCGCCTACCTGCTCGCGGCCTCGGTCGCGACCCCGATCGCCGGTCGGCTCGGCGACCTCTACGGCAAGAAGCGGGTGCTCGTGGTCGTCCTCGCAGGGCTCGCATTCGGAAGCGGCCTCGCTGCGCTCGTGAACACGCTGCCGCTGATGATCGTGGCGCGCACGATCCAGGGGCTCGGCGGCGCGATCTTCCCGCTCGCCTTCGGGATCGTGCGCGACGAGTTCCCGCCGGAGCGCGTGGCGGGCGCGATCGCCCTGATCTCGGGGATCCTCGGGATCGGCGGCGGGCTCGGGATCGTCCTCGCGGGCCCGATCCTCGAGAACCTCAACTACCACTGGCTCTTCTGGATCCCGCTCGTCGTGACGCTGATCTCGATGGCGGCGACGATCTTCCTGATCCCGGAGTCGAGCATCCGAGCGCCCGGCGACGTTCACTGGATCGGAGCGATCCTGCTCTCGGGCTGGCTCGTCGCGCTGCTCGTCGCGGTCAGTGAGGCACCAACGTGGGGCTGGGGGTCGCCGAAGACGCTCGGGCTGCTGGTGCTCGCGGCGGTGATCGCGGTCGTCTGGATCTACGCGGAGCTTCGCTCGAAGCACCCGCTCGTGGACATGAACATGATGCGGCTGCGCGGCGTCTGGACGACGAACCTCGCCGGCTTCCTGATCGGATTCGGGATGTACAGCGCGTTCATCCTGATCCCGCAATACGTGCAGGCGCCGAAGTCGACCGGGTACGGCTTCGGCTCGACGGTGACGGAGGCGGGGCTGTTCCTGATCCCGACGACGCTTGCGCTCCTGATCTTCAGCCCGATCGGCGGCCGGATCTCGACCTCGGTCGGCTCCAAGGTGCCGCTGGTCATGGGGACCTGCGTCACCGTCGTCTCGTTCGTGATCCTTGCCGTCGGCGGCTCACCGGCGAGCATCTACATCGCGGCCGGCCTGCTCGGCGTCGGGATCGGCTTCGCGTTCGCCGCGCTCGCAAACCTGATCGTGGAAGCCGTACGGCCCGACCAGACCGGCGTCGCCTCGGGGATGAACACGATCGTCCGCACAATCGGAGGTGCGATCGGCGCCGAGGTCGCTGCCAGCATCCTCGCCGCCAGCGTCCTCGCGAGCGGCTATCCCTCCAAGCACGGCTACACGGTCACCTTCACCCTCTGCGCCGCCGTCCTCGCGGTCGGAGTCGTCGCCTCGCTGCTCGTCCCCGGTCGCTCGCGGACGCGCGTCCGCGCGGCGGGGCCCGCCGCGGCAACCGACTGAGCGGGGCCCTCCAGCCGGCCCGATCGCCACGGCCGAGCCGGGCCGCCACATGCCCTCGCCCCAACGTAAACGGGTCTGACCCCTTTTGGTTTGGAGCGCCCGTGCCGCGCCCCGGCGCGGCAGCTCGTTCAAGCCGCTTTGCAGGGAAAACCGCCTGTGCGGCAGCCGTTACAACTGTAAAGAGGTCTGGCACCGCCGTCGAGCCATGGCCAGGAGGGCCAAGGATGAACGGGACGACGGCCGAGTAGGGCCGCCGCCCGCCGGCGGCCCGGAGCGATCTCCGGCGCGACACGAGCACCGGAGCGTGGGCTCGTGGGGGAACCTCGTTCGGTTCCCCCACGGCCTCCCGCCCACCGTTACTACAGGACGCAGTCCTTGAGCCCCTGCGCCTCCGGCAGTGACTCGAGCTTCTTCAGCGTGTTGTTCTCGATCTGGCGAATCCGCTCGCGTGTGACCCCGAAGGTCTTTCCGACCTCCTCCAGCGTGCACGGCTGTGAGCCGTCGAGGCCGTAGCGGAGCTCGATCACGCGGCGTTCGCGCGCCGGAAGCGAAGAGAGCGCGTTCTCGATGTCCGAGCGGCGGAGCGTGAGCGAGGCCGAGTCGAACGGCGATTCGGCCTGATCGTCCTCGACGAAGTCGCCGAGCTCGGAGTCCTCCTCCTCGCCGATCGGCTTCTCGAGCGAGATTGGATGCTGCGCCATCCGCAGGATCTCGCGAACCTCCTCCGTCCGCATCTCGAGCTCCTCGGCGATCTCCTCCGGCAGCGGCTCCCGGCCGAGACGCTGGACGAGCTGGCGCTCGATGTGGACGACCTTGTTCAGCTTCTCGACCATGTGCACGGGGATCCGGATCGTCCGCGCCTTGTCGGCGATCGCCCGCGTCACGGCCTGGCGGATCCACCAGGTCGCATACGTGGAGAACTTGAAGCCCTTGCGGTAGTCGAACTTCTCGACCGCACGGATCAGCCCGAGCGACCCCTCCTGGATCAGGTCCAGGAACGAGAGCCCGCGGCCGAGGTAGCCCTTCGCGATCGAGACGACGAGCCGCAGGTTCGCCTCGATCATCTGCGCCTTCGCTGTCATGTCGCCGCGTTCGATCCTCTTCGCGAGATAGACCTCCTGGTCGGCCGTGAGAAGCGGCACGCGGCCGATCTCCCTCAGGTACAGCCGCAGCGAGTCGAGCGAGGGCTCGACCGTGAGATCGAGCTTCGGCGAGTTCTTCTCCTCGGCGGCGAGCGGCTCCTCGTGTGGGAGCGCCTTGTTCTGCTCGCCCTCCACGAGCTCGACGCCGTGATCGATCAGGTACGTCGTAAAGTCCTCGAACTGCTCTTTCGTGAGCTCGATCTCCTCGATCCCGGAGATGATCTCGTCGTACGTGAGAAAGCCCTTTTCCTTCCCGGTCTCGACGAGCTTCTGCAGCTCCTCGACTTCTGGAAGGGCGATATCGACCGTGAGCATTGACCCCAACCTCCGGCTTGGCTTACCGATGACGACCTACGGGTGAATCTGATGAGCCGTCATCCCCTCCGACTCCCGACGCGCGCCGGACTTTACACCACCTTTCCGCAAATTGGGAAACTTCCTTACACAGATGCAGACAGGGCTTGAAGGGACACGTGTCCTAGTCACGGGTGGGTCGGGTGGAATAGGTTCGGCATGCGTCCGCATGCTCGCCGCCGAGGGCGCCCATGTCGTCGTGCACTACCACCGGAATCGGGCCGGAGCCGAGGCCGCCGGCGGCGCGCTCGTCGTCCAGGCCGACCTGACCGACGAGGCGGAGACCGCTCGTCTATTCGCCGAGGCGGGCGAGCTCGATGCGTGCGCGGCAGTCGCCGGCGTCTGGCCGGAGGACGACATCCCCGTCTCGGAGCTGACGCTCGAACGGTGGCGCGCGACCGTCGATGCGAACCTGACCGCGACGTTTCTCACCGCACGCGGCTTCCTCGAGAACCTCGGCGAGCGTGAGGGCTCGCTCGTCCTCGTCGGCTCGACCGCGGGCCTCTTCGGCGAGGCGGGACACGCCGACTACGCCGCCGCGAAGTCGGGGATGCTCGGGGGGCTCCTTCTCTCGCTGAAGAACGAGGTCGTGCGCCGCAACCCGCGCACTCGTGTGAACGGCGTCGCGCCGGGATGGACGGTCTCGCCGATGACCGCGAACGTCCTCGACGAGCCCACGGTGGCGAGGATCACACGCACGATGGCGCTCGCGAAGGTCGCGACGGCCGACGACGTGGCCGCGCAGGTCGTCGCGCTCACCTCACCACTCGTCTCGGGCCATGTGACCGGCCAGGTCGTCATGGTCGCGGGCGGCATGGAGGGCCGCGTGATTCACGGCTGAGGGAGACCTCAAACCGCTGCGACGGCCGGGGCCGGCGGATTTCTCAAAGCGAGACGGCGGCTCTCGCCGCCGTCTTATCCTGCGCAACGGGAATGATTGCCGTCAGTCCCCGCGCCAGGGAGTCCATGGACTTCGCGTCAGGCTCGAGCAGAACTCGCCACCTCGGCCCTTCTTGACTCCCTAATACTCGTGCTTCGAGCCCTGGTTCATCCATCCCCGGAAAGGTGGTTCACCGCTTCACTTGACTGCGGCCGTCCACTGTTTGTCTAGGTTCCGTGGATGGCCGGCCAATTCGAGACACGCCTGAACGAGGGGCCGCCGATCGTCGGTGACGGGGGGATGGGGTCGCTGCTGACCGCCGCGGTGCCGCGACTGCGTTCCCCGGAGGAGGCGAACCTGCGGGCGCCGGAAGCGGTCGTCTCGCTGCACGTGAGCTTCATCAACGCCGGTGCGGAGCTGATCGAGACGAATACGTTCGGCGCGAACCGCCGAAAGCTCGCCTCCCATTACCTGGACGACGAGCTCGAGCGGATCAATTCGACCGCCGTGAAGCTCGCCCGCGAGGCGCGCGAACTGACGGGCCGCGACGTCTTCATCGGCGGCGCGATCGGCCCGCTCGGGGAGGCGGCGAGCTCGGAGAAGCGGCTCGAGCTCTTCGCGGAGCAGGCAGCGGTGCTCGACGATCGCGGCGCCGACCTCTTCATGCTCGAGACGTTCTTCGACCTCGAAGAGCTCGTGGACGCGATCGCAGCCGTACGTCGGGTCTCCGCGCTCCCGGTAGTCGCACTCCTGACCTTCGATGACGATGCCGAAACGCTCGCCGGGGTCGGCGCCCGGGAGGCGGCAGAGCGTCTCGCGGGGCTCGAGGTCGAGGTGATGGGCGCGAACCACGGCGCTGGGCTCCTCGCTGCGCTCAGCGCGCTCGAGGAGATGCAGGCACCCGGCCGCGCGCTCGCCGCGCTCCCGAACATCGGCCTCGCGAGCCTTCTCGCCGGGAGGGTGATCTACCCTCACGCGACGCCGGACTACTTCGCCGAGTTCGCCGCACATGCGCGCGACCTCGGCGCCCGGCTGATCGGCGGTTGCTGCGGAACGACCCCGACCGAGATCGCTGCAATCAAGGCGGCGATCGACGCAGAGCGGCCGGTGCGCGCGCTCCTCCACGCGGACGCGCGTGAGATTGCGGTCGCGCTCGGTGAGGAGCAGCTCGAGACTCGGCTCGGCACGGCGCTGCGCGAGGGCGAGTTCGTGGTGTCGGTGCAGCTCGATCCTCCGCTCGGCGGCTCCTCGCGCGGCCTGCTCGACGTCGCGTCCGAGCTCGAGGCCTCGGGCCTCGTCCGCTTCGTCGACGTGAACGACAACGCGACGGCCCGCGCAGGAATCAGCGCCCTGATGGTCTCGGGTGCAATCGAGCGGGCGACGAGCCTCGAGACGATCCCGCACCTCACGACCCGCGACTCGACGGTGCTCGGGATCGAGTCGCAGCTCCTTGGGACGCACGCAGACGGGGTGCGCAACGTGCTCGCGGTCACCGGCGACCCGCCCGAGGTCGGCGACTACCCCGGCTCGCAAGGCGTGTACGAGATCGACTCGATCGGGCTCACCGGCCTGATGACGCGGCTGAATCACGGCGAGGACTTCAACGGCCGGCCGATCGACGCGCCGACGGCGTTCTTCTCGGGCGTCGCCGTGAACCCGACGGCCGACGATCTCGAGCTCGAGGCCGAGCGCTTCCGCGCGAAGCTCGCGGCCGGGGCCCGCTTCGCGATGACGCAGATCGTATTCGAGCTGGACGTGATCGACCGCTTCGGGGAGCTGATCGGCGGCTGGGAGGTGCCGGTGATCGCCGGGATCTTTCCGCTCACGAGCTACCGGCTCGCGCTGCGGCTCCACAATGAGGTGCCGGGCATCATTGTCCCGGACGCGCTCCAGGGCGAGCTCGACGCGGCCGGCCCGGGCGCCGCCGAGGTCGGGATGGCGCACGCGAAGCGGCTCCTCGATGAGGCCCGAGAGCGGTGCGCCGGCGTATACGTCGTCGCACCGTTCCGGAAGCCGACGTCGGTTCTCGAGCTGCTTGCCTAGCCGAGCCGTGCCTGAAGCTGCGATTCGAAGCGGACGAGCTGCTTCTGGACGCGCAGGATGTCGTGTGGGGACGCCACGCGGTCGAGCCGGCGGAGCACCTCGGAGTGCCGGACTTCGCGGCGCACCTTTGGCTGCCCCGGCACCTGGAGTGCGACCGCGCCGACGACCCAGCAGAGCGCCAGCCCCCAGATCGCACCGATCGCAAGCCCGGCGAGGGAGTCGAGCGTCCGGAGCGGCGGCAACAGCCGCAGGCCGTTGCGGATCACTCCGGCGAGGAGCCCCGCTGCGATCTGCGTCACCGCAACGCCGATGATCGCTCCGGCGAGCCCGATGAGGGCGGTATAGCGCGAGTGCTCGCCGGCAGCAAGCAGGTGCGGCGCGATCCGGGCGCCGAGCACGGCTCCGACGACGAGCCCGACGAGCGCGAACGCCGTTCTGATCAGCCCGCGCCTGTACCCGCCGAAGGCGGCGAAGGCAACGACTGCGACGATGATCCAGTCGAGCCGGGTCACCGCCTGTAGTTCTGCGTCAGCCGGCGCTGCCCTGCGAGTTCCGGAGGCGGGGGGCCGGCTCGTGGGGACTCACGTGTCGGCGTCGCACTTCTCGTGCTTCCCCTGCCCGGCCGGCATCCCGTCGACGCCGATGTCGACCGTCTCGCAGCCGAGGTCCTTCGTCCCGGCCAGCGTGAGCTTGATGAAGCAGTGGTGAACCCCGATCTGTCCGGAGACCTGACAGCAGGCCGAGAGCATCCGGATCGGGTTGCCTTGCTTGGTCGCCTTCACGTTGTACGACTGCACCCACGTCGTCCCGAACGTGTCGCAGCCCGTATCCGATGTGCTGCCAGAGATCGTCGAGGTCGACACGCTCGTTGACGCAGCGTCCTTGCCACCGGGTCCACAGGCCGCCAACGCGAGCACGAGCAGCCCGCAGACCACCGAACCCCCGATGAGCGATCCGAGCCCGCCAGACGCCACGCGCCTGCGGCCCGCCTGCCATGGTTCGCTCATCGAGAACGATGGTACGGGTCGCGACCCGCTGGAGCCTCCCTGAACAGCTCCCGGCGGCTACACTGCCCTCCGCCTGGGGGCGTAGTTCAGCTGGTTAGAACGCCGGCCTGTCACGCCGGAGGTCGCGGGTTCGAGTCCCGTCGCTCCCGCTGCTGAAAGCCCTGCTCACACGGGGGCTTTCGTGTTTCTTGGAACTTGCATCCGCTTTAGTTTGCTCGGGTTGGAAACGGATTTGGAAACGGTTGGTCGAGAAGCCGGTCTACAACCAGACGGGAGACCCAAACGGCTTCGTAACGGCATCTCCCCCTCCTCTGACAAGCCGCACTCAAAGCAGCGCGTGCCCGGCGCTCTCTCATATCTCTGATCGGTAGCGTGCTCATTGATGAAGATCTCGCTTACTCCGCGGACGACGGAGTTCTTCGTGTTGTTCGCGAAGGACGGCGAGAACGCGCTCAAGGTTGCGCGGCTCGTCGAGCGCCGCTTCCGCGAGCATCCGAACTCCGACGTGACGCAGGAGGAGGTGAAGGCCGGGGAAACCGCAGGCGATGTGATCACGCGCGACCTGTTCGTGCTGCTCAACACGCAGTATCTGACGCCATTCGATCGTGAGGACATCTTCCTCCTCGCGACGGAGATCGACGACGTCGTCGACTACCTCGAGGAGGCTTCCGACCTGCTCGGCCTCTACGGTGTCACGATGCCCGCGCGGCTTGCGCTCGAGCAATGTGGGATCATCGTCAAGGCAGTGGAGCAGCTTTCGATCGCCTGCTCGAACCTGAAGGGGATGAACGGCGTGCAGGAGGCGCTCATCGAGCTGAAATCACTCGAGGATCAGGGCGACCACGTGCTCCGCAAGGCACTCGCATCGTTGTTCCGCGACAACGCCATCGACCCGCTAATCGTGATTCGCTGGAAGGACATCTACGAGGCGCTCGAGCGTGCCCTCGACGCGTGCGAGACGGCCGCCAACGTGATCGCCAACATCCTCGTCAAGAACGCGTAGACGCCTCCCATGACCGTGACCCTCGTCACCGTGATCGTGGTGGCGTTGTTCTTCGACTTCACAAACGGCTTCCACGACACCGCGAACTCGATCGCAACGAGCGTTTCGACGCGGGCGATGTCGCCGCGCAACGCGGTATTGATGGCCGCGATCTTCAACTTCGTCGGAGCGTTCATATCCTTCAAGGTGGCGGCGACCATCGCCAAGGGGATCGTCGAACCTGACGCGGTCACGTTGAAGATCATCCTCGCCGGCCTTGTCGGCGCTATCACCTGGAACCTGGTCACGTGGTACCTCGGGTTGCCGTCGAGCTCGAGTCACGCGCTGATCGGGGGCATCATGGGGTCGGCGATCATGGCGAACGGCTGGTCTGTCGTGCAGTGGTCGGGCCTCTGGCACAACGTGCTGAAGCCCTCGTTGATCTCACCCTTCGCCGGCCTTGCCATCGCGTTTGCTCTGATGACGGTGATCGTGTGGGTGATCAGCAGGAGGTCACCCGCGAAGGTCAACCGTGTCTTCCGGCGCGGCCAGCTCGTCTCGGGCGCCTTCGTCGCGCTTACACACGGAACGAACGACGCGCAGAAGACGATGGGGATCATCGCCCTGGCGCTCGTCTCCTCCGGGCACCTCAACGCCGACTTCACGCGACCGCCCACCTGGGTGATCCTGTGTGCAGCGCTCTCGATGTCGGCAGGCACCTACGCTGGCGGATGGCGGATCATCCGCACTTTGGGGACCCGGATCGCGAAGATCGACCCTCCGCAGGGTTTCGCGGCGCAAACGGCATGTGCCGCAATCCTGTGGGCGACAGCTCATTTTGGGTACCCCGTTTCGACCACGCAGGTGATCTCGGGGGCGGTAATGGGCGCGGGCGCAACGCGCGGCCTGCACGCCGTGCGCTGGGGAGTGGCCGGGAACATTGTCGCGGCTTGGATCTTCACGATCCCGATGGCCGGTCTCGTGGGCGCGGGCATGGAGCTTGTCACGCGGCTCCCGGGAGGCGACCTGATCGTATTCGCGCTGGCGGTTGTGATCTCCTGGACGGCTTTCATGGCACGACGCTGGGAGACGCGACGTCTGCTGCCGCCCGAGGCGCTCGAGAGCGCTCCGATCTAAGAGGCAGGTGGTCGTACCGTGCTCCGTGTTCCTGCGAAATGACGCAGGTGGAAGGATCATGCGCGGGTTCGATTCCCGCGCCTTCAGCCAGCGAGAGTTCAGAACGAAATCTCCACCCGTCTCTGGGGCGGGCTTGACCCGCAGCGGGCCTCATCGGACTCATCGGAAACGAACTTGCGGCACGGGTCGCCGACAGTTGCTGGCCTCCCGTGGGATGTCTACTGCCGCGCGAGCGCTGATTGGTTAGTTGTGACAGAGTGGTGTCAGCGCCGCTCGGCGGTGCTCAACGGGGAATCGAGGGAGAGAGGAGGCAGCAGTGCTCTTGAAGTTGCGGAGTCCAGTTTGGCCCGCGGTCGCGGCGCTTGTCGCGATCGTTGCCTGCGTGGCGGCGGGCGGTGCGTCCGCGAGTTCGCCGAACAGCGCCAACGCCCACCTCAAGCATGTGTTCGTGATCATCGAGGAGAACCATTCGCTTGGCGGGGTTATTGGTGACCCGATGGCTCCGACGTTCACGAGCCTCGCCCATAGCTACGGGGTCGCGGAGAACTACTACGGCGTCACGCATCCGAGCTTGCCGAACTACCTCGCTCTCGTGGCCGGGACGAACTTCGGCCTGAATGTCGACGACGCCACCGCACACTTCGCCGCCCCGAACCTCGCGGACCAGCTCGAGGCGCACGGGTACACGTGGTCGTCGTACGAGGAGTCGATGCCGTCCGCGGGGTATCTCGGCGCGACGTACCCGTCACAGGGTGCGCTCTACGCGAGTAAGCACAATCCTTTCGCACATTTCGACGACATCATCGACAGTCCGGCGCGGCTCCAGAACATCAAGCCGTTCTCCACGTTCGCGGGCGACCTCGCGAGCAACAACGTCGCCGACTTCAACCTGATCGTCCCGAACCAGTGCCACGACATGCACGGCGGCGTCTACGCGACGATCGACCCCGGCGATGGCAGCCCGTGCCCCTACAGCAACGCTCCCGGCGACTCCTTCGACGAGCAACTAAAAGCTAAGGCTGATGCCTGGCTTGGCTCCACGGTCTCGATGATCATGCACTCGAAGGCGTGGACCGGAAACTCGGTCATCTTCGTCATCGCGGATGAGGCGGACTTCGACAGCTCCCAGCCGGGTAACGACGACTGGGCCGACACGAGTAGCTGCTGCGACTCGCCCTACCTTCCCGCAGGGCCCTTCCCGGACACCCCGACTCTGACGTGGAAGGGTGGCATCTTCGGCGGCGGCCGCACGCCGACGATCGTGATCACGACGAACGGCCCGCGCGGCTACGTCAGCACGACGCCGTACAACCATTACTCGCTGCTGACGACGATCGAGGACAACTGGCACCTCGGCTACCTCGGTCACGCCGGCGACGCAGCGGGCGGCGTCGTCCCGATGAACGACCTGCTCACTCACTAGGCGATTGTGTCGAGACGGGCGGCGGGCTCGAGGCCGCCGCCCGTCCGCCATTACCCGCCGACTTCGGCGCGATCTCTGAGGGCCCGATGACCTTGGCGGCTCGCATTTCCAACTGGTTTCCAGGCCGGACCGAGTCGTTCAGCCACGCGGGTTTGCGGCCAGAGCGCCTACTGTCCTAGTAGGAGGTCAGTTGCGCCTGGACGCCGTATCGCCCGGGTCGTTGCCGGAGGGTCGGCGCTAGCCTCCTCGCGGTACTCGGAGGCGAGAACCACGAGAACGCGGTCTGGGGGCCGCGCGAGAGACTGGCCGCGGAAGCTAGTGGCCGCGCGTCGCGAACGGTTAGTGAACGTCATTTGACTGCGGTAGTTGGATGTGAGTTACTCGCCGTGGCAACAAGGAGGGGGAGACGAGATCGTCTATCCCCTGATGATGTGAAGTGGGCGGGAATGATTCGTCGTGCTGCGGGGACGCGTCGTTCCACCTCCGTCCGGGTTCGAGGGAGGTCCCTGGTCGGGTGTGGAAATGGCCGTGTTCGTACACGTCTTGCTGCGACCCACCTGAGGGCCGTCCTTTCACAAACGAAGGAGGGGTCTTGATGGGACGCTTGATTCAACGCCGAAGCGTGCGGTTGCTCGCGTTCGGCTCGGTCGCGGTTCTCGTGCTTGCCGGGGTCGCCTACGCGACGATCCCCGGTAGCGGCAATGTCTATACGGGTTGCATGTTGAAAAACGTCGGCACGATCCGGCTGATCGATCCCTCGCTGCCGTCGTCGAACCCGCTCGGTCACTGCACCTCGCTCGAACAGCAGGTCACCTTCAACCAGACGGGACAGCAGGGCCCTGCCGGCCCGACTGCGGCTAGCGGGGCGACGGGGGCTACCGGCCCGGGTGGAGCGACAGGAGCAACCGGTGCCACTGGTCCTGCGGGGCATGACGGGAAGGACGGCGCGCAGGGGCCGGCCGGCGCAACGGGCCCGGCTGGACCGGCGGGAGGCGCCGGCTCCCAGGTTTCTGACGACTACGCCGGGAGCTACATGCTGACGGTCGACGGGACGGTCGTCGGGCCGGTCGACCTGACCGACGGATGCACCTATGAGGCCGACGTTGCCAGCGCCTCGACAGGGCCGAGCGGACCGGTCACGAAGCACGTCGCCGGCGTTGCGCTCGCGCCGTGCGAGTTCTCGTTCGGCGAGAACGTCTCGCCGGTGCTCTGGGAATGGTTCACCTCCGACCTGGGCGGCACCTTCGACCGGAAGAACTTCACGTTCTCGCGGGTCGACAGCAGCGGCCACGTGATCGGAACGATCTCCTGCCAGAACGCGCTCGCGACGAAGCTCGGGGTGCCGCAGCTCTCGCCCGGCGCGAGCTCCAGGTTCCTGCTCAACGGGGAGCTGACCCCGGAGGTGTGCACGCAGAGCGGAGAATCAAGCGCGGTCTTCACAGGCTCTACGGAGATCCAGCCGTTCTCCGACAGCGACGTGCACGCGTCGGTGGGCGGGATCGACGGCGGAGACGCTCAGAGCGTCGACCCGTTCGCACTCGTCCTCGAAACCACGACCGACACAACGGGCACTACGCGTGAACCGATGCGCCTCCCGGCCCGGTTCGACGTGCCCGACCTGACTTTCCACTACGCGGCATCCGACACCGCTGCTGTCTCCGACCTACAGTCGTTCGCGACCGACTTCCTGATCAACGGCAACGACCTCGAAGCCAACGAGCGAACGGCAAGCATCTCGCTCGACGGCGGTGGGATCACCCTCGACTTCGATCACACCGGGATCAAGAAGCTCGACGCAGAAGAACGTCAGAACGACAGCGCCTACGCCGCGTCGCTCTACAACGAGAACGTCACGATCGGCGGGTCGAACACGACCGGCTAGCTGAAGACCCGAGCCGAGTTCCCTTCTGGCAGACGGCGCACCCCTGCGGCAGACGGGGTCTGCCCGGGCTCGCGACCACGGCGCGAGAGACTCAGGGGTCGACGGTGGAGTCTCTCGCGCAGCTAAATCCCGGGTTACCGGCAGTGACACGCGTGTTACTACTCGGGGGAGTGGCCAGGTTAAAGCGAGCCCGAGCCGCTGAGCGCGTCCCCCCCGCTCCTAGTGATCGTGGCCGTGGGCCTTTGACCCGCGCGTCCCGCCCGCGAATGGGCAGCCCCCGCGGACGGTCAGCAGCACGTCGCCGTGGCTTACATGGGTCCACACGGCGTTCGGTGGGACCTTGATCTTCACCCACGAATGGGCTGCGGATCCGGTTTCGTGGCAGAGCACCAAGAAGCGAGGCGCGGGGGCGGTCGTCGTCGTCACGGTCACCGTCGTGGTGATGATGGTCGTCTCAGAGGTCGTTGCTGCGCTCCCCGAGGAGTCTCTGCCGTGTCCGGCATCCGGCGGCCGACCGGCGAGAGCGAACGATGCCCACACACCGGCCAGGAAGAGTGCGGCGACAGCCCCCTTGACCTTCACCGGTTATTGCATCGGCACCGCCCGTCGATTGTTGAGCATTGCAACCGAACGAGTGAGGGAAGTCGGCGTTGAGATTCGGCCCGCATCCTCCCAAGGGTGCTGGTATCCACTGGGAGTTGCGCGCCGAATCATCCCCGTACTTCCGGCCGCTCCAAAGAGGGAATCAATGAAGCGAGCGGGACACTCGAAGCCCTGGCCTAGGCACCCACCAGCCCGAACTCAGGGCCGGAGATGCCACGTCGTCCTTCGAGTTTCGGTCGTTTGTGGCCGGAGAGTTGGCCCCGAGTTGTTCGTCGAGGCCCCCCGCGCCCGACCCGTCCCGTGACCACGATTCGCACCGCTTGTCGTGTGGCGTACCGTCGCGTTGGGATTCGTCCGCCTCGCCGCCGCGCACGGGGTCATCGCACGCTGATCTGCGGGGCTCTCAGACGCTGAACTGCGCCGTCGCGGGTGCGTAGCCGCCCGCGGTCGCGGTCGCCGTGTACGTGCCGGCCGGCAAGGTCAGGGTCGCTCGGCCCTTCGCGTCCGTCTGTGCGTGCTTGCCGCCCACCGCGATCGCCACATGCGCCACCGGGTCGCCGGCATCGCGCGCCGAGATCATGACCTTCGTCCCCGCCTTGCTCTTCGTCACCTGTGCGCTGAGCGACATCTGGGCGAGCACCTGGGTGTGCCAGAAGCCCTTGGCGACGTTGATGTCCGCGAAGAGGTCGAGCGGGCCGACCGACCCCTCGCACTGAACGTAAGCGAGGCCTTCGCTCGATCCCCCCGGGCCGGCCAGCTTCTGCACCGGCTCGAAACCGCTGACGGCCCTGTTCGAGCGGGTAACGAAAAGGCCGTCGGTCTGGTCGCCCCAGACGATCCAGAGTCGCCCCGCCGGACCCGCGCAGAGCCCGGCCGAGGTGTACGCGCCGGTCGCGATCGTCCTCGACTTGGCGCCGTAGCGGTAGAGGTGCAGAGCTTTCGTGTCCACGTAGGCGACGTAGACGCCGGGCGCTCCGATCCGGCCGCTCACGGCGGAGTACCAGTTGTTGTCACCGTAAGGGAGCGGGAGCGTCACCGACTTTCCCTCGCCGGGAAGGATCTTCTTCACGAAGACGCCTCCCTTACCCGAGATCGTGATACCGGACAACACGACGGCGCCGGTCGCCGCATCGCCGGCAAGGCTCGTGCCCGTCTGATCCGCGACGTACGGCGGCGGGACCGAGCTCGGCGGGACGCCCTGGGCTGCGCTTCCGTTCCAGGCGGTGACTGGCTCGCCGCCCCTCGTCAGTGTCGCGCCGATCTGAGAAGCAGCGTTGGCAGACGCACCGCCCCAGTAGGCGCCCGTCTGGAGGGTCCACTTGCCGCCCGACGCCGGGGCGGTGAGGGTGTTGATCCCGGAGGCGGCAGAGAGCGGTTTCACCGATCCGGCCGCGAACAACCTGAGCGTCTTGTCGGGCATCACGAGCAGGGCGAGCCCCGCGTTGCCGTTCCAACCCCTCGCCACAGTCGAGGTGCCGATTATCTTCCCTGCCGGCGAGAGCCGCGTCTCGAAGATCGAAGTCCGAGCCGTACCGCGATTCCAGATCACATGAAGGACGCCGTCGGAGGTCCGTGCGAGCCCAAGCTGGATCCCCGGCTGCGTCGGACCGCTGATCCGTGTCCACGCCGTCCCGGAGGTCGTGCGTGCCTGGACTCCGAGCGCGATAGCCGCTGCGAGGCCGGCAACGGCCACCGCTACGACAAGACGGGATAGGCGCACGACGGTTCCTCCTTGTGTCGGACCATGGCGGCCGCAAGTCTAGCGCCGGGGCGGACAACGGAAGCGAGATCGAGCAGCTCTCGCCTGCTCCGCACTTCGTTCGCGAACCCGGCGCCCTTGTAGGGGTCCGGGACGAACTCCGGCGCAACTGCGGGAACTAAGCGCCGTGGGCGGCTAGCCGCAACCCGTCGCAACCCGTCCAGCAGACCTGTCACGCCGGAGGTCGCGGGTTCGAGTCCCGTCGCTCCCGCTTCCGAAGAGCCTGCACAGCAGGCTCTTTTTGGTTCATGAGGTTGGCGGCGGTTCGAGCCGACCCGGCGGCGATGGTGAGCCACCCGCCGACATTGGCGAGACCTTCGCTTGGCGTAGGCTCCCGGCTCAATGGGGACGGGTTCGGCGGCGCGGCTGTCTGTTGACAGAGACAGCGCAGGTGCTCAGCGAATGAGATAATCCAAAGGATTACCGATGTATTGACCCACCTCATGTTTCAGGACGGCTCTGCCCGCGAGGCAGTCGAGCGTTATGTCGAGCTGATTCCCGACTCAACAATCGTCCAGGTGACCGGTCCAGACGGCCCCGGTCAGACGATCAGGTTTACGCTGGCGAACAGGCCGTTCATCGCCTTCGACAGTCCCACAGCCCACGTCTTCGGCTTTACGCCGGCGATGTCGATCTTCGTGACGTGTGACACTCCCGACCAAGTCGACGAACTATTCGACGAGTTGAGCACCGATGGATTCGTACTAATGCCACTCGGCGACTACGGATTCAGCCCCCGGTTCGGCTGGTGCACCGACCGCCACGGCGTATCGTGGCAAGTTGGACGAGCATGAGCCTTTGTGGCCCAGTTGTTCTCGATCGCCGATCGGACGCCGCGAGTTGGCACCGGTCTGCGCGAGCGTTCGAGAAGAAACGCCTGAGCAAAGCTGCTAGCGGTCGACGAGGTGACGCAAGAACGTAAGATCGCGGAACGGTTTCCGCGATCTGCATTTCGCACTCAACAGGCGCCGAGGGTGAGGTCGTTGGACGGTCTGTGGCCGATGGGCTCGGGTATCGCTTCGTCGACGACGAGGTGATCGAGCGGGCCGGCGAGTGGGCGGAACTCGCTCCTGCCTTCGTCGCGGACGTCGAACGTCGCAAGCCGCTGATGGATCGCGTGCTCGGGCGCCTCGTCGACCCCACGGCAGTCCCTGTCGTTTCCTCCATCTCCGCCGGCCGAGTCCTTCCCGGCGATCAGGAGCTTCGGACGCTCATCAAGCAGGTTCTCGCCTCGCTCGCCGACAGCGGCTCGGTGGTCATCGCCTCACACGCCGCCTCGTTCGCCCTCAGCGGGCACGGTGTGCTGCGGGTATTCGTGACCGCCTCTGCCGAGACGCGCGCTGCCCGGCTCTCGGCCGCGAGGGGTATCGACGATCGCGCTGCGGAGCGTCTCGTCAAGAAGGAGGACGCCGGGCGTGCCGAGTACTTGAAGCGCTTCTACGACGTCGAGCGCGAGCTCCCGACACACTACGACGTCGTCGTGAATACCGACGTCCTGACGGTGAACGGCGCGAGCAACGTGATCGTCGCGGCTGCCGGCTAGGCACGAGCCGCGCAAGCAGCGACCTCACCCTTGTGGGTTGCCCCGCGAGGATGGTACGAGCGCGATGACGCCTGAAGACGGCAGTTTAATCGTGTCTCCTTTGTCCATCGGAGAGGCAAGATTCGCCACCGTAGAAGCCTACGACGCGCTCGCGTAGTCGTCGAGCTCAGCTCACTCGTTCTCGGGCTGTGCTCGGTGGCTCGCAACGGATGGGGTGATCGGAGCGGGAGACGACGAGCAGACGTCTTCGCAGACGTGTACCTCGTCCCGAGGTGCCCGGTGAACGATGACCCATTTGTGTGCTATCCGGACACCCCTATCTCCCGATCGCGGAGGTGGTAGTTGAGGACGTGTAAGGCTCGCTGCCTGTTGCGCCACGGCCGCAGATCCGATCGATTGACACGGATCCGTCGGCCCCGAGCGGTAATTGCACCGGCAAACTCGTCAATGTCGCCGTGCATCCTCACACCGCCGAGCGATCGGATGCTCGAACGCGTGCGACCCGTCCGCGATTCCTGTCGTTTCCGTGGCCAAATCGAGACGAACGCACACCTGCTAACGTCTCGTCGCGATGGATGGGCGTCGGCCACGGCGTCTGCGGCGGGTTACTTGGCTCGGCCTGTTGGTCGTGACCGGGCTGATTTGCCTGTCGGTGGGCGCTTTGCGCACTGCTTCGTCTAAGTCGATAGCGGCCGGTCTTCCGACGGGCAACGAGAAGCAGGTGAGGATCTGCCACCGCACGGCCTCGACGAGCAACCCGTATGTCTTGCAATCGCCGGCCGTAGCGAACAACGGCGACTTGAAAGGAGGGCACCTCGATCACACCGGCCCGGTCTATTTCGTCGGTATCTCCGGGAAGTGGGGCGACATCATCCCCCCGTACACCTACCTCGACCCGAACGGCGCCGAGCAGGTTTTCCCGGGATACAACTGGGATGCCGCGGGCCAGGCGATCTTCCAGCACGGCTGCTCGTTGACACCGGGGCCGAGCCTGCCCGTCGTACCGCTCCTCAAGTGCGTCGAGCCGGGGACGGGCGGGGGGTTCCTCGCCCATTTCGGATATGCGAACCCCAATTCCACCGAGACCGAGATTCCGCTCGGGGACGATAACTTCATCCAGCCGTCGAGCGCCGACGGCGGCCAGTCGACCACGTTCGCCCCGGGCCGGCTCGACGACGCCTTCGTGGTTGATTCGAACGGCCCGGACATCACCTGGACTCTCCTCGGTAACGACGTCACCGCGTCGGCCGACTCGACTCCATGCCGAGCAGCGATCACCGTGGTGAAGCTGCTCCAGCCGTCCGACGACGACGGCAGGTTTGCGCTCAAGATCGACGGAGACACCCAAGGTGGTGCGGACTCGGTCGGCAACGGTGGAACCACGGGCACGATCGGTGTCGACCCGGGGAGCCACACCGTCAGCGAGTCCGGTGCGGGCTCCACGAGCCTCGACGACTACGACACGCAGATCAACTGCGTCAGCGGCAGCGCCCAGATCGCGAGCGGCACGGGCACAAGCCTGAGCGTCCCCGTGACTCAGGGGCAGTCGGTCGTGTGCACGCTCACGAACACCCGCAAAGCCCACGTCGCGGTCGTCAAGCCCGTGCTGGAATGCGTCGTCTTCAGAGGAGGCGCACCCGATCGTGCGGACTGGGGTTACCAGAACGGCAACGGCTTCGAGGTCACAGTCCCGGTCGGCCCCGAAAACCGGTTCACTCCCGGGCCGGATGACCGTGGTCAGCCCGGCGTCTTCGAGCCCGGGCGCGTCGTCGGGCTGTTCGAGACGCCATTTGGCCCGCATTCGACCTTAACCTGGGAGCTTGCGGGGCAGACGGCCACGGCCTCGAAATCGTCCCCACGCTGTACGGCAACGCTCGAGGTGAGGAAGGCGACAGTACCGGCCGACGATCCGGGGAAGTTCAACCTGCTGGTAAACGGGCGGGTGGTCGCAACCGGCGGCAACGGAACGACGACCGGGCCCATGATCGTGGGGGTCGGTGAGGGGACGATCAGCGAAACCGGCGCGGCGGGCACCGACCTCGGCGACTACGGCTCCCGCGTCGAGTGCACACGCAACGGTCAGCATGTGCTGACGGCCGAAGGCACGAAGGTCGACGGCGCGGTCGCCCAGCGCGACGTGGTCGTGTGCACGTTCACGAATACGCGCAAGTCCGCGCCACCCACGACCACGACGACCACGACGACCACGACGACCACGACGACCACGACGTACCACGACCACGCCGACTACCACGACCACGCCGACTACCACGACCACGCCGACTACCACGACCACGCCGACTACCACGACCACGCCGACTACCACGACCACGCCGCCGACGACCCCGGCAACTCCGCCGCCCTCACCCAATCCCGCTCCGGTTCCGCTCGGCGATCTTGTCGTCACGAAGACCGCCTCGCCGTCAAGCGTCCGCGTTGGGCAGAGGATCACCTGGACCGTGACCGTCACGAACAACTCGACGCTGGCCGCCGCGGACGTCAACGCCGTGAAGACCAACGACCGCTCGTTCCGGACGAAAGTCCTTTCCGTGAAGCCGTCGCAGGGGTCGTGCAACTCGAGCGGCTGCAGTCTCGGGCGCCTTGCGCCGGGCGCGTCAGCGACGATCAGGATCGTCACGCAGGCGACACGGCCAGGGGTCGTGCTGAACGTGGTTCGGGTGTATTCGGAAGAACAGGAGTCGAATTACGCGAACGACACGGCGGCGGCGGTGGCGAGGGTCACCGAGACTCACGTCGAGGCCGAGCACGTCGTGTTGCATGCTTCTTGCCGGACGCTCATCGCCGCGCCGACCCGCCTGCGAGCCCTATCGAACTCGGTCGTGCTCGCGACGGCCCGGGACCGCGCGGGAAAACCGATTGCGAACCTGCCGGTCGCCGCCCGCGGAGCCGGGGTCACCCACCGCACAAAGACCAACGCGCAGGGTGTCGCGCGTTTGACCTTGACGCCGCCCCGCCAGGGGGTCGTCCTGGTCAGCTCATCGGCACGGGTGCCCCCGGCGGCAGGCGCGCGGTGCACCACCCGCCTCGCAGTGCTCGCGGCGGCGCAGACTCAAGTCACCGGCTGAGCGAGCGCACGAGCCCTTACGGAAGTAGGTCGACCACGGTACCGAGAGGCGCCAGCCGCTCGAGCCGGCGGGCGACCCCATTCGAGACCCGGACGCAGCCGTGCGAGACCGCCCGGCCGAGCAGGTTCGGCTCGTCGGTCCCGTGGATGCCGGCCAAACCCCCGCCCGGCCAGTCGCTCAGCTTCGAGTATGCGCTCGTCACCAGCACGAACGTGCCGAAGAATGGGTCGACCGGGACAGCCCTTGCCTGAACGAAGAAGTCGCTCCCGAGCGGCGTCTCCGCGCCGGGTTTCCCGACTGCGACTACGGCGCGGAGAAGGACGCGACCGTCATCGAGGCGCCTCACCTCGAGCCGTCGCGCCTTTACGTGCACGAGGATTTGATTCTGGACCGGGCGGAGATCGACCGAGTCTCCGCGCACCCAACCGCGTTGCCCGTTGGGCCGGCCCGGCAGGCTCAGCTCGTACCACCAGACGCCATCAGGGGCCAGGTGCGCCGCTATCGCGAGCACGATCTGAAATTGCGAATCGGTCCCGAACTGGTGCAACTCGCGCACGACACGGGCGCGAGGCGCCGGGGCGACTCGCACAGGAGCGGTCGCGCGGCTCAGTTCTCCGGCCGCCGGCAAGGGCACGGGCGACAAGTCGGAGGCGTGGGCGGGCAGCACGGCCACCGTCGCGGCGACCAAGGTCGCACTCACCAAAATCGGAAGCCGATGTGTGACCCGCGCCATCTCGCCCTGCGCAAGCCTAGCCGGTCGCCGGTGCGCTCTCGTTCGCCGCATACCCGCGGACGCCAACGCAATTCCCGCGGCGAGCCGTGAAAGTCGCTCGCATTCGGCACGAGGCCTTCCTCCGTAGCCGCTCGTTCAAGACCCGGCAAGAAGCGAAAACGGCGATCTTCGACTGGATCGAAGTCTGGTACGACCCGCTGCGGCGGCACGTCAAAGCTGACACGCTGACGGCGGCACAACATGCGATCGCACAGGTGGTGCAGCCCGGGAACGGCCACACAAGTGAAGTCGGCAACCGTGAAGATCGATCACGTCGTCTCGCAGACACCCGTCGGGTCCAAAGGCCCAACCGTCCGACTCGCCATCAGCAAAGGGAAATAGGCTCACGCCACACCCGCGAAGCAGCGCAGCGACCGACCTCACGCTCCGGCGGAAGTCCTTCGCGGTCGTTCGAGCTGTGGTTGTCAACCAGCTCCCGCAACCAACGACAACCGGACCGGCACTCCATACCGAGAATCCGCGGGTTCTTGCCGGGAACGAGACTAACGGCCACTCACGGCAACCAGATAGACCAAGCTGTCACGCCGGAGGTCGCGGGTTCGAGTCCCTTCGCGTCCGGCTAAATCCCTGCAGATCCGTATGTTTTTACTACTGACCTGACGTAGTCGACCGCCGGCCTCTCCACATCCCGCTCGGATCCCGCGGCTTGTCGATTGTCCGCGTGGACTCACCCAGGACTGCGCGCGTCCTCGAGCTCAGCGCCCCGGCGACGCACTTGCGCGGTCATCGCGAGGTTGTTCTTGCGTTCGAAGCGCTCGAGTGCCCGGGCGAGCGTGGCCACGGCTTCGTTGCTGCGCCCCGCGGCCTGAAGCACTTCGGCGAGGTCGCGGAGCGTATCTCCTTGGAAGTTCAGCGCGTCCGACCGTTCCATCATCGCGACCGCCTCGCGTGCGAGTGCCTCCGCCTCGACGTGTTCGCCTCGGTTCGCGTGGACGAGCGCCTGTACCTGCCGCCAGAGGGTCTGCGCGAAGAGATCTTGGTCGTCGCTCGAGCTTGCGGCCGAGCTCGGCGAGCGGCTCGGCCTCGTCGTAACCGCCGAGCATGCACAGCGAGCGGCCGAGCATCGGCGCATGGACCGAGAGATAGCGACGCTGGCCCCGTGCCTCGAGCAAGTCGAAGTCCCGTCGCTGGAGTGCCACCGCCTTCTCGTGGTCGCCGGCTGTCGCCGCGATGATGCCGAGCATGCTGTCGACCGTGTCATCGCCGGTGAGCTCGCGCCACCGTTGCGCGGCCTCGCTGACGATCGCGATGCCTCCTCGAAGCGGGCGAGCATCGTGAGCAGCCAGGCGCGGGTCAGCAGCAGCGAGGGATGCGGGTTCTCGGGAAGGAGCGCGTCGAGCGTACGGAGCGCCTCGTCCGCCGGCCGCGGCCCGAAGACAAGCGCGCGTTCGAGGCGGAAGAGATCCGACCGGCGCTGGCCGGCCAACCGCGCGTGGTGGAGCGCCTGCTCCGACGCGTACGCGTAGTCCTCGAAGCGGCAGGCGCCAGTTCGCGACCCCCATAGTGAGCGCATCCCAGACGTGCGACCAGCCCGGCGTGATCCTCGGCCTGCTCGAGCAGCGGCAGCGCCTTCCGCACGAGCGCGTCCAGCTCGTCGATCGCCGGATCGGCGGCGAAGAACATTCGCGGTAGTAGGCGGCGCCGACACGGGCGAGCGCCTCGCCTGTCTCGTCGCCTGCCGCCCGCGCTCGCTCTGCGGCGGCGTCGGCAACCGCTGCCGGCCTTGGGGCTGTCCCGAAGAGCGCCTCGGCGAGGTCGAGCTCGAGCACGACGTCCAGGCGCGCCGGTCGCGTCAGCTCGAGCGCCCGCTCGAGCAGGCCGGCGGCGGCGCGCGTGTCGCCACGCCAGAGCGCCCGGCGGCCGGCGGCCGCGAGCCGCGCCGCCAGCACGTTCGGCGAGTGAACTGTCGGGTTGACCGAGCTCCTGCCTGTAGCGGGCGGCCTGCTCGAGGTGGTAGCCGAGGATCTCGTCCAGCTCGACCAGCCCGTCTCCGCGCTGCTCCAGCCAGCCGGCGAAGAGCTCGTGCAGCTCCGCCCGCGACGACTTCGGGAGCGCGTCGTAGGCGGCGTCACGGATCAACAGATGGCGAAAGCGGAACCCGTCCTCCCGCGCGAACTGCGCCGTCTCGGGACGGATCAGCTCCCGGCGCACGAGCGCGGCCAGTCGCGGCGTCACCTGGGCCTCCTCAGGTCCCAGCGCCTGCACGGCGCCGCGGTGGAACACCTCGCCCTCGACCGCGCCGCGCTCGAGCACCCGCCGCTCGGCCGCGTCGAGCTGGTCCAGGCGGGCGGCGAGCAGCGCCTTCAAGGTCGGCGGCACCTCGACCTCGTCGTCCGCCTCACCCGCCATCGCCAGCATCTCGCCGATGAACAACGGGTTGCCACCGGCCGCACGGGCGATCTTCGCCCGCAGCCCCTCCGGCACGGCCGCCCCGATCAGTCTGGCCGCGTCCTGGCTGCTCAGCGGCTCGAGCCGCACCGTCACCGGCCAGGAGGGGCGGCTGTCGAGCAGCTCGGGGCGAGCCATGCACACGACGAGGATCGGGGCGCCGCTCGAGAGCAATGCGACATGCTCGACCAGGTCGAGGAACGTCTCCTCGCCCCACTGAATGTCGTCGAACACGACGACGAGCGGCGCCTGCTCCTCGAGCAGCTTCCGGAACGCCCACGCGATCTCCTCCGCGGACGTCCCCGCCTCCGACTCGCCCAGGAGCGAACGGATCGCCGCCGCGGCGGCCGGATCGGTCGGGAGCGCGTCGAGCTGCTTGACCACCTCCACGACCGGCCAGTGGGTGATCCCGACCCCGTACGGGAGGCAGCGGCCCCGCACGACCCGCCCCTCGATCAACGCCAGCCCCTCCGCCACGAGCCGGGACTTCCCAAGGCCCGCATCACCAACCACCGTGAACAGCTCACAACGCCGCTCCGCCTGAACCCGCCCCCATGCCTCGCCCAGCAACACCAGCTCGCGTTCGCGCCCGACGAACACCGTGTCGTGCCGCCGCTCCGACGCCGCACGCGCACCGATCAGCCGAAACGCCGCCACCGGCTCGCTCTTCCCCTTCAGCGCCAGCGGCTCGACCGGCTCCACGTCGACCGCGTCACCGACCAGCACGCGGGTTACCTCGGCGATCAGCACCTCCCCCGGCTCCGCCGCCTGCTGCAACCGCGCCGCCACATTCAGCGCATCACCGGTCGCCAACCGCTCCTCCGTCCCCGTCACCACCTCACCCGTGCTCACCCCGATCCGCCCCTCGATCCCCAGCCCCGCGAACGCCTCCCGCATCTCCACCGCCGCCCGGCACGCCCGCAACGCGTCGTCCTCATGCACGACCGGCACCCCGAACACCGCCATCACCGCATCACCGATGAACTTCTCCACCGAACCACCGTGACGCTCGACAATCCCTTTCATCCGGTCGAAATACCGCGCCAGCAGCGCCCGCAACGCCTCCGGATCCGTTGACTCCCCAAGCGCCGTCGAGCCAACCACATCACAGAACAGCACCGACACCACCTTCCGCCGCTCACCCGACCCGCCCCCGAGCGCGGCGCCACACGCCTCGCAAAACCTCGCGGTCTCGCCGTTCTCATGACCGCAGGCTGCACAGACCATCACGGCAGGAGCCTAGACCGCATCCGGCGGACGAGCCGAACCACGCCAAGGCAGAGGACGCGGAATCTGGAGCCGATTTGTAAAACAGCACCGCCGACTAACGGCAACTCGACCAGCACTCCGGGAGCGGGATTCGGAGCTCGAGCCGGGTTTGGCCGACGGCGGCGCCTGAGCGACCCGCTCGGGGTTCAGGCGCCGTCGCCTTCTGGGTGGATCGCTATCCGACCTGACCCACGCCGCCGACCTCGAAGTCGACGTACATGCCCATTTGCTCGTGCGTGATCCCATTCCTCGCTGCATTGCAGTACAGCCGGTAGGTGCCGTGCTTCAGGTCGATCTTGAGCGTCTGCGTGATGGTCGGAGTAGCGCCGTTGCCGAGCGGCGTCAGCGGCAGTTCCTGGCCGCCGGAGTTCGGGTCGCAGAGCACTGCGGCGCCCGCGCAACTCCTCAGATTGAAGTTGTGGAAGTTGCTGTTGTCGGTGACCGTGAGCCAGTAGGTGCCGGGTCTGAGCGTGAGCACGTGGCTCGCGGCGTCGCCGCCCATGACGCCCTGGACCGTCTGGTCGTCCGACGCAACCTGGATGCAGAGTCCGGAACAGAACGTCGCGTCGAGAGTGCGCCCGTCGGCCGACGCGTTCGCGACCATGTAAGCGGCGATCGAGCCGACGGCCGCGATTGCCGCGAGCACGACGCCAACACCACCCTTGGGCGAAATGGCTTTCCTCATGAACTTCCTCCTGTTCGCTTGTATCGGCTAGAGACGCGAGCAACGCCTGCCCAGCCTCGCCGGACAGCGCCTCGATCCTCACATACCTGCATTCGTGAAGTCAAGACCGCGGCCGCGAGTGCGGTCTGTTCCTCCGCCTTCTAGCATGAGCGCACCGCAGGTTCATTCGCGCTCGATCAACCGCGCATCGGATTGTCATGGACGGAAGGTCGAAGCGAGTGATCCTGATCGATAACGACGCGTTCCTGGGACCCGGCTCGAGCCGCGGAGTGCCGGTCGCACGGTTCGATAAAGGTTCTAGGCCGCGAGGGCGTCTGATAAGCGAGTGGGCGCCTCCAAGCGAGAGAGAAGCGCGCGCACCTCGTCTTCCAGCTCTATTGAGCATGCCTATCGACCAATACGACCCTAGAACCGGCGCCCTTCAGTTGCTGCGCCGCCCGACACCGCCAAAACCCCGCCAAGAATCACGACACGAGGGCGGACGCTCGCGTTCACCAGGGAGCGATCCCCCACGTGCTCGTCGTCGACTCGCCGGGGTCGAGGGTGACGAGCGACTCGCCGGTGCGGAATGCGTTCGCGGGACAGGTCATCGGCTCGACCGCGATACTCCGCCGGTTCACGTCGGGCCGGCTGTCTCCCGTGAACAGCATGAGATAGCGGTAGCTCGCATCGGCCCAGAGCGTGACCGCCGCGCCGGCGGGATCTCGAAGTCGGACGCGGGCAAGGCCGTCGGCGTCCCGTTCGAGGTCTGAGTAGTCGTTGTCGAGCTTCGTCGTGCCGATCGTTCGGCCGGCGCGGAAGTCGAAGTCGGTTCCATCTACCGGCTCGGTGTCGATCGGCAGACCTCGCTCGTCGGACACGGCGACCCGGCGACCGGGTGCGGTCAGCGTCAGGCCGTCAACCTTCGTCCCGAGTGTCAGATATGGATGTTGCCCGCAGCCGTACGGGCAGCGATTGGCGCCGAGATTCTCGGCCGTCGTTCGCACCAAAAGCCCCTTGTCCGAGAGCACGTACTCCACCTGTAGCCCGACGCTGAACGGGTACCCGGGCTGAGGATGAATGGTGTGCTGCATCACGACGCGCTCGGGTCTGCGCTCGCCGATCCTCCAGGACGACCATCGCACGAGGCCGTGGATCGCGGTCGAGTGCTCGGGCTCGGTGAGGGCGAGTTGCTCGGATACCCCGTCGTATTCGTATGTTCCGTCTGCGAGGCGGTTCGGCCACGGGATGAGTAGCTGCCCGCGCCCGGCGGTTGCCCGCTCGTCGACGGTGTAGCCGTCCAGCACCTCGCGGTCGCCGACCGTGTAGGCGCGGAGCCCGCCTCCGACCTCGACGACCACGACCCTCTGGTCTCCGCAAGAAAGCTCGACCTGCTCGCCCGAGGGCGCGATCGCCGCGTAAGCCTCGGTCACGCCGTCCGCTCGAGTAGATGATCTCCTACCCGGAGCGAATTCGCCATCGCCGTCAGCGCGGAGTTGCCGGCGCCAATGCTCGGGAAGAGGCTCGTATCGACGACGAGCCGCGCCGGGATCGTGCTCCGGATGCCCTCCGATGCTGTCTCGACGCTACTCAAGGGCTCCTCCGTTTCCTCAGTACTGCGCGAGCAGTTCGGGGACCATGATCCGCGCGGCGGCTTCCATCAGCGCGAGGTGCGAGAACGCTTGGGGGAAGTTGCCGAGGTGGCGTCCGGTGTCGGCGTCGAACTCCTCGGCGTAGAGCCCGAGCGGTGAGGCGACCCGCAGCAATCGCTCCATCAGGTCACGCGCCTGCTGCAGCTCGCCGACGATCGCGAGCGCCGAAACGAGCCAGAACGAGCAGATCAGGAACGTGCCCTCCTTCCCCGAGAGCCCGTCGTCGGTCTCCTCGGTCCGGTAGCGGAGCACGTAGCCGTTCTCCGTCAGTTCCTCGCTGATCGCGGCGACGGTGGCCCGAAGCCGCTTGTCGTCGCCCGGCAGGAAGCCGAAGATCGCGGCAAGAAGCACCGACGCATCGAGGGAGTCGGTCTCGTAGTGCTTCCGCAGGACACCCGCGCTCCGAGACGCCGTGCTCGAGGATGTCGGCCCGGATCTCCTCCGCGGTCGCCCGCCACGTCGCTGCTCTGTCCGGGTCGCCGCGGATCTCCGCCAGTTGCGCCGCGCGGTCGAGCGCGACCCAGCCCATCAGCTTCGAGGAGACGTAGTGCTGCGGCGCTCCCCGCGCCTCCCAGATGCCCTGGTCGGGGTTCGCGCCAGACGTTGGTCGCGCACTCCGCCTGCGACTCGACGATCGGCCAGAGGCGGCGGGGCAGCCGCTCGCTGCGGCGGGTATGCAGAAGGATCGAGTCGAGCACGGCGCCGAAGACATCGTTCTGACGCTGGTCGAACGCCCCGTTCCCGAGCCGTACCGGCCGGGCCCCCGCGTAACCCGAAAGGTGATCGAGCGTCGACTCGGTGAGGTCGCGGCGCCCGTCGATCCCGTACATGATCTGCAGCGACCCGTCGTCGTCGGGCTCGAGGTCGGCGATGAACTCCATGAACTCGTCGGCCTCCCAGTCGAGGTTCAGCCAGTGCAACGCCTGCAACGTGAAGGTGGTGTCGCGCATCCAGGTGTAGCGGTAGTCCCAGTTGCGCTCACCGCCCGGCGTCTCCGGAAGCGACGTCGTGAGTGCCGCCACCGTCGCACCGGTCGGCATATAGGTCAGACCCTTGATCGCAAGCGCGGAGCGCTGGATCGGATCGCGGAACCGATGGTCGGGGACCCGCGCGCGGCCAAGCCACTCCCGCCAGAAGCGCGTCGTCGCGTCAAGCCGCGCACCCGCCTCGGCGACATCGGCGGGCGTCAAGAGGCCCTCGGCCCACGAGAGCACGCAATAGGCGCGATCGCCCACCGAGAGCACGTGCCGCCCCCGCACCCGGTTCCCCTCGATCCCCGAGCGGGATATCCGAGCGCCAGCCGCATCGTGCGACCCGCCACCGCTCGCGTCGGCCAAGTTCCTGCTCCCGTCGACGAGTACCCACTCCGCCGGCGCCCGACCGTAATCGAAGATCGGCTCGCAGACCAGCTCGAGCTCGACCGAGCCCTCGACACACTCGACCGTCCGGACGAGCATGTGATCACCGTCCACGTCCGCAGGCGGCCGGGTATGCGGCGTGACCTCGTCCTCGTGATCACGAGGGCCCATCGTCAACGCGTCACGGACGACCACCCACCCGCCCGGCGTCTTCCACGTCGTCACGAGCACATTCGTCCCCGGCTCATACATCACGCGCAGCAGGTGATTGATCCCGAACGGGCCAAGCCGGAAGAACCCGGCCTCCCGATCGAGCAGGCTCCCGAACACGCTCGGCGAGTCAAACGCCGGAACGCACAACCAATCGATCGCGCCGTCCGCAGCGACCAGCGCCCCCGTATGACAATTCGAAAGGAACGCGTAATCCGCGATCGGAGGAAACGGCGAAGGCGCAGCCGCACTCTGCGGCGCCCCGGGAACCGCCTTCGACGCGGGCTCGCTCATCGCACGACCCACGGGCTCCGCCACCGACCGAACACGTCCGTTTCGCTGATCGTCTCGGTCACTCGCGCAGCTCCTTCCGGTTGCTGCGTAGAGGCTAACCGATGACTAGGTGACTCGTCACCCCACGTACGCGATTCCCGTGGGTGAATCGCGAAGCACGTCATCTGGTCGACGACGTGGGCGGGATCACGCGCGCCGGATCAGTCCCGCCGTTCACGCCGGGGTCACGGCTATTCCCGAGGCGCCAAAGGCGAAGCCGAACTGCTGCGGCGTCGAGGGGATCGTGATGCTCAACGAATACGACGCCCGCCCCGGCCGGCGGTCGCTCCCTACGCGCGGCGCACGAAGTAGACGATGAGCACGACGAGCAGAATGATCACGAGGATCCCGATGAGCCCGTACCCAGTTCCGGCCATTGCAAGCAACGCAAACCCCCTTGCTCGAGTTGTTCGAATGTCGTTCTGTTGCAGCCGACGGCTGGACCTGTCGGCCCCGCCTCGAGACTGAAATATCGGCGTCCGCTAGTCGTGCGGCCGCAGGGACGAGCCCTGCGCGGAGATCAGGTCACCGTGGCGCCCTCGATGCTCCGCGTGGTCGCTCAGATCGGGCTCCCCAGCCGCTTCGCTGTCCGAGCGTTCGGCGGCGATGCGGTTGATGCCGCTGCTCAACATTCCGCCGGTCGCGAGCTTGGCGAGCGCTTTGTTGGCTTTGGCTTCCTCGCCGAGCGTCTGCTCGAGGAGCGCGCTCGTCGTGTTGAGATGAAGCTCGTCGGCGAGGGCGTGCGCGGTCCCATACGCACCGACCTCGTACTGCTCGATCCGCTGGGCTGCGCCGATCAGGGCCGCGTCGATCGCAACGGAGTCGCCGGTGGCTGCGACTACATACTCGGCCTCCTCGATCAACCCCTTCATCGCCTGGCCCGGCTTTGTGGGAGCGAAGCGGATTCCCATCTCCGTGAACGCCTGATCGAGCCGCTCCACATGGCGAGTCGTCTCCTCTAGATGCGATTCCAACGCCTCCCGGAGCTCATAGGAATGCGCCGCCCCGGCCAGCTTCGGCAATGCCTCGACGAGCTGCCTCTCAGCGCTGTGTAGGTCTCCGAGCTCATCGATCAGCACTTCTGTGAGCGTGTTGTACTCCATCACGTTCTCCTTCGGATTGATGGTCGAGAGGTACCCGAAGCGAGAGATCGAAAAACAACGGCCACATCGGGAGCCATTCGTTTGTCGCGGAGCGCATCGCCGTAGACAGGGCGGTAGTGCTCTATAACAGTGCCGTGGTGCGAGCGATCGTCTACTCCCAGCTTGGTGGGCCGGAGGTGCTTCGTCTCGTCGAGCGTGAGCCGCCGCGTCCGGCTGGGGGCGAGGTGCTCGTGCGGGTCGTGGTGTCGGGGGTCAATCCGACCGACTGGAAGGCCCGGCAGGGAAGCGGTGCTGGGGCGACGCCGTTCCCGGAGGTCGTGCCGAACCAGGACGGGGCCGGCGTGATCGAGGCGGTGGGCGACGGCGTCGATCCGGTTCGCGTCGGTGAGAGGGTGTGGTTGTGGGAGGCGGCCTGGAGGCGCGCCGAAGGCACTGCCCAGGAGCTCGTCGCGCTGCCGTCACGGCAGGCTGCACGGCTCCCGGACGAACAGAGCTTCGACGTCGGAGCCGGTCTCGGTATCCCGGCGCTCACGGCTCATCGTTGTCTGACTGTTGCCGAGCACGGGCCGAGGCGTCTCGAGCCGGGCACGCTCGCGGGGCGCACGATCCTGGTTGCAGGTGGGGCCGGCGCGGTCGGTCATGCGGCCATTCAGCTAGCGCGATGGGCGGGGGCGACCGTGCTCGCGACGGTCAGCGGCCCGGCCAAGGCGAGCCTGGCAGCCGCAGCCGGTGCATCGAGCGTCATCGACTACCGGGACGAGGGCGCCGGCGAACGGATCAGGGAGCTCGCACCCGACGGGGTCGACACCATCGTCGAGGTCGCCCCGGCCGCGAACGCTGCGCTTGACGGAGCGGTGCTCGGGCCCGAGGGTGTCGTCGCCGCCTATTCGAGTGAGCCGGGCAAGCTCGAGCTCGCAGTCGGGAGCCTGATGGGGCGCAACGTCAGGTATCAGTTCGTGCTCGTCTACACGGTGCCGGCCGAGGCCAAGGACGCTGCGGTCGAGGACGTTACGGCGGCGGCGGCCGATGGCGCGCTGCCGGTGGGCGAAGAGGCCGGGTTGCCGCTGCACCGATTCCCGCTCGCCGAAACCGCGGCCGCCCATGCTGCGGTTCAGGCGGGAGCCGTCGGGAAGGTCCTGATCGACGTCGGCGACTGAAGCGGGGCTCGAAACCACATCGGATTCGAGTCTTGATTCGAAATCGGGCTGCGACCCAAACCGAGCGGTGCAACACCTCGGTTAGTCCAGCCGGGGGCTGTCGAAACGCCGTTCTCCGGTTTCGGGATCGCGGTAGTGGTCGGCGTGGCGTGCAAACGGGCTCAGCTTGAACAGCACGAGTCCGACGAGCGCGAGGACCGAGACCACGAACACGAACACGATGACGAGAGCCACGATGTCCATTTAGACCCTCCCCTTTGCCGACGAGACGGAGCTCAGGGATGTGGGCGGCGGTGCCGAGCTTGCTCGGGCTGTTGCCGGGGCTTCGGCGAGCCCGCGGATGACGGCTACCGGGCGTCTCGATTCCGAGAGAACGCGGCGGGAGACGCTGCCGAGAAGGATGCTGGCGATGGTGCCGTGGCCGCGAGAGCCGATCACGATCAAGTCGGCGTCTTGCGAGTCCGCGTAGGCGACGATCTCGTCGGCGGGATTCCCGCTCAGAAGCTTGGAGGTCGTCGCGGTGCTGTCGTGGGCAGCGGCCCGTTCGGCGTCGTCGAGGGGGCCCCGGTCGAACGCGTCGATCTTGTGGGGACCGTGCGGGCTTCCGCCGCCGAATCCGTAGCCGGCAACCGGGAGCACGTCGACGGCTGGAGCAACGTGGACGAAGATCACGTCTGCGCCCTCCTCGGCGGCGAGTTCAAGTCCGAAATCGATGGCTTCGGCCGACGACGCCGAGCCGTCGGTTGCGATCAGGATCTTTTTCATCGTCCCTCCTCGAGTTGTGTGGGTCTTCCCATGGTCGGCGCATTCGTGCCCGTTGTTATCGGGGCCGGCGCCGATGTCGCGTGCGTACTTGGCCGCAAACGTTGGGTGGCGTCGGCGCGTGTCGTCGAGTTGGGAGACCCACTGGCGGTGAGACGGATAATGGTGAGGGTGAGCGAAACCGACCTGGATCGGGATGACCGCCTGCGGGTTCTCGTCGGTGCGGGTATCGCCCTGAGCTCCGCTCTGTCGCTCGATGAGCTTCTCGAGCGGCTGGTGCGGGTCGCGGCCGAGCTGACGGGGGCGCGATATGCGGCGCTCGGCGTGATCGATCGCGACGGCGATGAGTTGGAGCGTTTCATCACCCATGGCATTGACAGCGAGGAGGCGGAGGCGATCGGGCTGTTGCCGCGCGGCGACGGGATCCTCGGGGTGCTGATTCGCGATGTCGAGACGCTGCGTCTTCGCTCGCTCGGCGACGACCCTCGTTCGATCGGCTTCCCGCCGAACCATCCGCCGATGCGCACGTTCCTGGGCGTTCCGGTGGTGCTGCGCGGTGTCGCCTACGGCAACCTCTACCTGACCGAAAAGGAGGGTGGCGCGGACTTCGATGCCGAAGACGAGGACCTCGTCGGTCTGCTGGCGGCTCAGGCGGCGGTGGCGATCGAGAACGCGCGCCTGTACGAGGCCTCCCGGCGCTGGTCGCGACAGCTCGAGGCGCTGAACGAGATCGGGAATGCACTCGCGAGCGAGATCGATCTACCGAGGTTGCTGCAGCTGATCGTGGGGCGGCTACGCGAGCTGATCGACGCACGCGTGATCGCGATTGCCGTGCCTCGAGCGGACGGGACGCTCGTGATCGAAGCGGCGGAAGGCGAACGGGCTGACGAGATCGTTGGGCTCGAGCTCGAGCCCGCAGGCTCGAAAAGCGGGCTCGTGCTCGAGCGGCGCCGAAGCGAGCGGGTCGATTCGCTCCTCGACGACCCCGAGGTCGACTACGGCGTCGGTCGTCCGACCGGTGCGCGCACCGGCCTCTACGTCCCGTTGGTCGTCCGCGAGCGGCCGATCGGGGTGATCGTCGCTCACGACAAGTCGGGCGACGACCCGCGCTTCACAGCCGAGGACCTGCGGTTGGCCGAGACATTCGCGACCCGTGCGGCGGTGGCGGTCGACCAGTCGAGGCGCGTCGCAACCGAGGCGCTTCGACGGGTCGTCGAGGCTCAGGAGCTCGAGCGACGTCGCCTCGCGCGCGAACTTCACGATCAGACAGGGCAGGAGCTGACCTCGGTACTGCTCGGGCTGAAAGCCCTGGAGGACGCGCCGGAGACGGAGGCTCGCGCGCAGGCACTCGCGAAGGTGCGTGGGCAGGTGCTCGAGACATTGCACGCCGTGCGGCGGCTGGCGACCGAGCTGCGACCAAAGGCACTCGACGACTACGGTCTCGTGCCCGCGGTGAGGCGTCTGTCGGAGAGCTTCGTCGAGCAGACCGGGCTCGTGCTCGACTTCGAAGCGCGCCTCGGGGTGCGCCGCTTTCCGAGCGACGTCGAGACGGCTCTCTACCGGATGATCCAGGAAGCGCTCACGAACATCGTCAAGCACGCGCAGGCGCGTCACGTGAGCATCGTCCTCTCAGGAGGCGGCCGCGCGGTCACGGTGCTGATCGAGGATGACGGCCGAGGCTTCGATACCGCTCGCGTCCGCGAAGGGATGGGGCTGGACGGGATGCGTGAACGGCTGGGCCTGATCGGTGGGAAGCTCACGGTCGAGTCCCGGCTGCGAGGCGGCACGACGCTGGTCGCGAAGGTGCCGCTTCAATGACGATCCGAGTCCTCGTCGTCGACGACCACGCCGTCGTGAGAAGCGGGCTGCGTCACATCCTCGACTCGGCCGAGGGAATCGAGGTCGTCGGCGAGGCCGGAGATTCCCGGAACGCGATCTTCGAGACTCGGGCCCAGAAGCCGGACGTGATCCTGATGGACATCGTCATGCCCGGCAAGAGCGGCATCGAGGCGATCCCCGATCTGCTCGAGGACGCTCCCGACGCAAAGGTTCTGATCCTTTCGATGGAAGACGACCCCCACTACGTTCGTGAGGCATTCGCGGCCGGCGCCTCCGGATACATCCTCAAGGAGGCCGCCGATACCGATCTCGTGGCAGCGGTAAGAGAGATCGCCGCAGGCGGCAGCTATGTCCACCCGACGCTCGGCGCGCGCATGGTCTCCGCCGAGGCGGAGGAGCGAAAGCGGGCCGACGCCGATCCGCTCTCGGATCGCGAGCGCGACGTCCTGCGCATGCTCGCCCTCGGCCACACCAATCAGGAGATCGCCGGTGCGCTCTACATCTCGGTCCGAACCGCCGAGACCCACCGCGCGCACATCATGCAAAAACTCCGGTTTCAGACCCGCGCGCAGCTCGTTCGCTATGCCCTCACCGAGGGGCTGATGGGCGACGAAGCTCCCGAAGCCTGACGAACGCTCTGTGGATTCTCCGCAACCGAATCAGGGCGCGCACGGTGCCGCGGCCAGCGCTGCTGCGCCACGCTCGAGGAAGCCAGAGATACGACTCCGCCGCTCGAGAGGGAAGGGAAGCCGATGAATATGCCGGGACAGCTACTGGAGGGCAAGGCGTTGACCGTTGCCCATGCGTTCGACATCGCGGGCGTCAAGGAGCGTCTCGCAGCCGCCGACGGCGGCTACGAGATCGTCCACGAGTCTGCGGGCCTCGAAATCGGCGTCTACGTTCTCGTCGCTCCCGAGCCCGACCATCAGCAACCACACGCGGACGACGAGGTCTACGTCGTGCTCGAGGGGCGTGGCAGCCTCGAGGTCGAAGGCCGCGCGGTCGAGCTGCGGGAGGGCCACTCCGTGTTCGTCCCCGCCGGCGCCCGGCATCAGTTCGTCGGCTACGAGCAACTCAGCGTGCTCGTGATCTTCGAGAAGAATCCTCGCTGAGCGGTCAGCTCGGCTCGTCGGCCGGCGGCACGACTACCGGCGCCGGATCTACGACCCGGAGGCGAAGCTCCGAAAGACGGTGGACGAGCTCGAGCAGCACACCCGCTTGGACAAGCGCGCTCGTCACGAGAACGTTGCCTCGGGCATGCACGATCACAAGTGTCGGCTGCCGCTCGAGGCGATCGCCCGCCGACTGCGCGAGACGGAAGTCCTCCACCTCTTCGAACGCGATCGTCCGCCAGACGGCGTCGGCGGCACCGTCGCGCCCTTCCAGGACAAGCGCGGCCGGCCCGAACTCGAGCCTGCCGAGAGACGTCTGGCCGCTTGCCTCACGCCATTTGACCGCGTACGAGGTGATCACGGGAACAGAATCGCCCGGTGCCTGCGCTTCGATCAGAGGGACGGCGCGGATCCGCGTGCGGGAAAGCCGCAATCTGATCGGGGTCGCCTCGGATTCCCCGGGAGCGGTTGCGTGCGAGATTTCCGAGCAACCAAAGGAGATTCGCTATGAAAGCACTCGTCTACCACGGACCGGGGCTTCGGGCATGGGAAGAGGTGCCCGATCCCGTGATCGAGGCGCCGACCGATGTCGTGGTTCGCATCGAGACGTCGACGATCTGCGGTTCCGACCTCCACATCCTCAAGGGCGATGTGCCCGAGACGAGACCCGGGACGATTCTCGGGCATGAGGCAGTCGGAACGGTGATCGAGAAGGGAACGGCCGTGAGCACGCTCGAGCTCGGCGACCGCGTCCTCATCTCGTGCATCACCTCGTGCGGCCGCTGCCGCTTCTGCAAGGAAGCTCGCTACGGGCTCTGCACGGGTGGCGGCGGCTGGATCTTCGGACACCTGATCGACGGGCTCCAGGCCGAATACGCGCGTGTCCCGTTCGCGGACACGTCGGTGTTCAAGGTTCCGGCCGAGCTGACCGACGAGCAGGTGCTCTTCCTGTCCGACATTCTCCCGACCGCGTTCGAGGTCGGCGTGTTGAACGGCGGTGTTCAACCGGGGGATACCGTCGCAGTCGTCGGCGCGGGCCCGGTCGGGCTCGCAGCGATCATGACCGCGCAGCTCTACACGCCCGGACAGATCATCGCGATCGACCTGTCCGACGCGCGGCTCGAAAAGGCGCGCGAGTTCGGTGCCGACGTGACGATCAACAACGGGCGAGAAGACGCGCTCGCGCTCGTGATGGAGTTGACCGGCGGGCTCGGCGCCGACGTCGCGATCGAAGCGGTCGGCGTGCCGGATACGTTCGAACTCTGCACGGAGCTCGTTCGTCCGGGCGGGCGCATCGCCAACGTCGGCGTCCACGGCCACTCGGCGACGCTTCATCTCGAGAAGCTCTGGACGCGGGACGTGACGATCACGACAGGTCTCGTCGACACGTTCACGGTGCCGCAGCTGCTGAAGCTCGTCGCCCAGGGCCGGCTCGACCCGACGCCGTTTGTCACTCATCGCTTCCCGCTCGGGGACGCGATGGAGGGCTACGACACGTTCGCTGCCGCGGCCGAGACCCATGCGCTCAAGGTCGTGCTCGAGGCAGAGCCGGTTGCACCGTCGCCAAAGCGCGCTGAAGAGACCCTGCTGACGGCCGTCTCATGATCGCCACACGGCCGGGGACGATGCCGAAGCGGCATCGGCGCTCGAGCCCGGAGAGGACGAACACCCGCCGCGGGACCAGTGCACTCGGTCTCGCGGAGGCGCGGAGCGCGGGTTCCGCCCAGGCGTTGACCGCTGCCGACGTGCTGGAGTTCCTGCAACGGCTGAGCCTTGATCGAGACGGATTCCGCACGCTCGACAGCGGTCGCCGCCTCTTGCTCGAGGCAGTGGAGACCGGTCTCGTCGAGTTGCGAGAGCTCGACGCCTTCGTCGGAGGAATGGTCGAGCTGCGCAGAGCCGGGATGGTCTATTGGAGCTGCACTCCAAGCGACCTCCAGGGAGACGATCTCCCACGTGCCGCCGCGTTCCATCTCACCGAGCGCGGTCGAGACAGCCTCGCGGCAAGCCGTGGCCTCGCCGCCCGAAGGTCAGCACCGGCGTATTCGTCGCCGATCGCGGGGTTGCTCGGACAGGCTCGGTAGTTCCCCGCACCGGAAGTCCGCGTCGGCCCGCAGCACGTTCAGCGGTCGACCGGATTCCCGGGGCCCGCCACCGCGCGAGACTCGTTCAAACGGTCGAAGCGAAAGCGTGATCGGCCACTACAAAGGAGCAAAGATGCGCAAGCTATTCGAGATCGGTGGGGTGGTCACCGCAGTCGTGCTCGTCGCATTTGGCGTTGTTGCGATCGCGATGGGCTTCAACGGCCGCCAGACGGTCGGCTCCAGCCTCAAGCAGGAGCAGATCGTGGGCACGCCCGACATGACTCCGGCGGGGATCAAGGCCGAGGCGCAGCAGGCCGGGCTGAAGAACATCAGCTTCCCGAGCTGCAGCGTTGCCAACGACCCTGTCACAACGGGCACGACGGCCCGTTGCTTCGCCCAGTACATGCAGATCCATGCCCTCGAGGCGACGGGTGGCTTCGTCTATTCGCAGATGGGTCAGTACGCAGCGCTGCCGACCACGCCGAAAGCTCAGCTGTCGCCCGGCGGAGGCACTGACAACACGAAGTTCGCGCAGCTCGACTCCGCGACCAAGCAGCCGGTCGCAAACGGCGCCCGCAACGTCTGGGTCACCGAGACCGCGCTCACGACTGCCCTCAACAGCTCCTACATGGCAGCCCAGCTCGGGCTCTTCGCGATCGTCGTCGGCTTCGCGCTCCTCCTGGCCGGGATCGGGTTCGGGATCCTCGCCATCGGCGGCGCACTCCGCAACCCTGAGAACATCAGGCTGCACGCCTTCGGCAAGGACAAGGGCAAGTCGGCACGGCAGGCACCTGCACCGGCCGCCTGACTCGACCTCGAGCCGATGCGACAAGACGGAGCCGCTCCTCGAGCGGCTCCGTCTTCGTCCAGGCAGGGACGTCGAGACGCTAGCTTGACGAACGTCGATGCTTGGCATGCCGGTCATGGAACCGATCGTGCCGGAGGCGATTGATGCGCTCCGGTCCGTTTTCGGTGCTGAATGAGCGAGAAGCCCGAGGTTCTGTTCGTCTGCGTCCATAACGCCGGCCGGAGTCAGATGGCGGTTGGCCTCGTCAAGCTCAGGTCGGGCGGCCGGATCGGGGTGCGTTCAGCCGGCAGCGACCCGGCCGAGATGCTCAACCCGGCGGTGGTCGAGGCGATGGCCGAACTCGACATCGACCTGAGCGAGGCGTTCCCGAAGCCTCTGACTGACGAGGATGTCCGTGCCGCGGATGTGGTGATCACGATGGGTTGCGGCGATGCCTGTCGGATCTACCCGGGCAAGCGCTACGAGGACTGGCAGTTGGATGATCCCGCTGGGCAGGACCTCGAGGCCGTGCGCGCGATTCGAGACGAGATCGACGCTCGCGTTCGACGCCTGGGTCGAAGAGCTGTCACGACCCTGACCGGGCTCTAATCGTTCTCGATTGTGATTCGGCCGGCGCGTTGGTGGGTGATCGCGGTTCCGGCCCAGTCGACGACGGCTTTTGCGCGGTCCTCGTTTGTCGGGAGCAGCGCGAGGTGGACGGTTCCCCACGCGAGTTGGGCCTTCAGGCCCTTGATCGTGCGTCCGCCGAGGAACTGCACCACCGCGGCGCCGCGGCCGATCGTCGCCATCGTGCCCTTGTCGCGGTAGGCAAACGGCTTCGTCTTTTTCCCCGCGATCCGGGCCGCGATCGTCTCACCGGCGTGCTCGCCCGACTGCAGCGCCACCGACCCGAGCTGCGGCAGCACCTGTCCGCTCTTCGGATCCGAGATCGCCGCGACATCACCGACGGCGAACACCTCCGGATGACCAGGCACGGTCAGCTCGGGCCCGACCCCGATCCGGTTCCCGCGCTCGAGCGTGATCCCGAGCGACTGCACGAGCTTGTTGCCCTGCAACCCCGCGCCCCAGACCAGCGTATGCGCCTTCAGCACCTCACCCGAGCCGAGCCTCACCCGCGTCGGGGAGACCGACTCGACCGCCACCCCCGTCCTGATCTCGACGGTCCGGTCTGTGAGCGCCTTCACCGTGTACTCACGCAGATTCGGCTTGAACATCGGGAACAGCTCCGGCCCCGCCTCGACCAGCGTCACCCGCGCCCCATCAGACTGAACGTTCCGATAGTCCGACGCGAAGTCGGCCCGGTACAGCTCCGCGATCGCCCCGGCCGTCTCCACCCCGGTCGGGCCGCCCCCGACAACCACGATGTTGAGCGCGCCGTCCTCGACCAGGCCCGTGTCCCGGTCCGCCGCCTCCCAACGCTCGAGGATGTGGTCTTTGAGACGCACCGCGTGCGGCAGCGTGTACATCGGAAACGCATGCTCCGGCGCCCCTGCCGTCCCGAAGAAGTTGACCTCGGCACCGATTCCGAACACCAGAAAGTCGTAGTCGAGCGGCTCGATCTCCTCGAACTCCACCCGCCGCGCATCGAGATCGACCGCGGTCACCGTCGCCTTGTGGACGGTGGCGTCACCGTGGCCTTCGAGCAGGTCACGTAGCGAATGCCCCACCGCCGTCGTCTCCAGCAACCCACTTGCCAGCTGATACAGCAACGGCTGAAACGTGTGGTAATCATGCCGATCGACCAACACGACCTCTGCAGGGGCGCCCTTCAGCTTCTGCGCCGCCCCCACCCCGGCGAAACCCCCGCCTAGGATCACGACGCGGGGGCGGGCGCTCGCGGCCGCCTTGGCCTCACTATCCACTCGCTCGCCGGCAACTGCCAAGGTTCGGTGATCCTAACCCTTCCGCCTTCCCGACCGAGGAATCGCTCGTAGCGCGTCCCTGAACGGCCGGTAGGGTTCGCTCGAAGACGACCAGGAGGAGGGTTTCGATGGGTCTGTTGCGCGATCGCGGTGTGAAGGGCGGGACGAAGTACCGGATGCGCGAGAAGGTGTTCGCGATCGGGGACGACTTCTGGGTGGAGAACGAGGACGGCGAGCATGCCTTCAAGGTCGACGGGAAGGCGCTCCGGGTCCGGGACACGTTCGTGCTCGAGGATGCAGCGGGGGCCGGGCTACTCGAGATCCAGGAGAAGAAGCTGCACATTCGCGACACGATGGAGATCGAGCGCGACGGGCACACCGTCGCGACCGTGAAGAAGGCACTGATCACGCCGTTGCGCGACCGCTTCTCGATCGAGATCGAAGGCGGCAAGGACATGGAGGCCAAGGGGAACGTCGTCGACCACGAGTACAAGATCGAGCGCGACGGGGATCGGGTGGCGGAGGTCTCGAAGCGCTGGTTCCGGGTGAGGGACACCTACGGAATCGAGATCGCTCCGGAGCAGGACGACGCGCTCGTCCTGGCCGTGACGGTCTGCATCGACCAGATGACCCGCGCCTGAGCACGTGAGTCGCGTCGGCACCGAGGAGGCCCTGCGGCCCGCCTCCGGGCCGAGCCGCAGGGAGCGCAACTCCTAGACGAGAGCCGGGACGAGCATGGCGTCGATCTGGCCGATCGCCGCGGCCATCCCTTCCTGCATTCCCATTCCGAGCATCGTCTCCATCTGCGCGACGTCGACGAAGTGGGTCACGGCGGTCATCCGTGTGACACCGTCGACGGGCTCGAAGGTAACGCTGCCGGACATGGGCTCGATCCCCGGGGCGGGCTCTCCGTCCTCTCCGGCAAGGCCGTTCGCGAACTCGAGGCGGTACGGTTTGTCGATCACGTCGATGCGCCACCAGCCGCGCGGCGTCTCGCCGGCGGGCCCGGTCATGTGGTAGCGCGACTCGCCTCCGACGACGAAGTCGTGCCGGGTGAAGGTTGCGGGGAAGGTCGGAGGCCCCCACCAGCGCTCGAGCTTGCGGGCGTCCTCCCACACCTCCCAGACGCGATCCGGGCTCGCGTCGAACTCCGCAACGATCGTGAGGCTCAGGTCTTCTGCGTCCTTGGTGCTGCTGACAACGGTCATTCGCTTGCTCCTTCCTCGTCGGCGAGCACGCCGGCGATCCGATTTGCACGCTCGATCCACAGCTTCTCGTAGGCATCGAGCAGGGCTGTGGCCGAGCGCAGCGTCTCCGTGTTGCCGCGAACGATCTGCTCGCGGCCGCTTCTGCGCTTCGTGACGAGCGTCGCCCGCTCGAGCACCGCCACGTGCTTCTGCACCCCGGCGAAGCTCATCTCGTAGTGCCGGGCGAGCGCCGAGACCGACTGCTCGCGTTGGATCGCACGCGTGAGGATGTCGCGGCGGGTCGCATCCGCCAGGGCGCCGAAGATGCGATCTGCTTCCTCGTCGGTCAACTGATCTACAACCATATGGTTGTAGTTTAGGGACGCTGTCCACGAACGTCAAGCGTCCGCGGCCGTTCGGCTCGAAGGCCAGGTTCACAAGGTCGGTAACATCGCTCGTACCTTCGACGACACCGACGTGCAGTGGGACATTCCTACGAACCTCATCCACATGCGGTGGCTCGACGTCGGACGAAGCCGGTCGGTCGTCCTCAGGAGGCCGCGGCTCGTCCGCTGTCTGTCGACGTGCGACCCGGCGTCGACGCCGAGGATCGGCGGGGTCATCCCGTAGGGTCGGCTTACCGCCGGTCCCGCCTGGGTAGGACAGGCGCATGAGCCTCGAGGACCCTGACGCGGGGCTCGCTGATTTCGTCATCGCGAGCAACCGTCTCCCGTTCACGCTCACGATCGGAGAGAGGTCGCTCGGTGTTGAGGAGAGCGCCGGCGGGCTCGTCACGGCGCTGCAGGGAGCCAGAGAGGGAAGCGTCTGGGTCGGGTGGCCCGGGCTGCCCGTTCCCGAGGACCTCGAGGGCGAAGCGACCCGGATCGCCCGGGACCAGGACTGCGAGCCCGTCTTCCTCTCCGAGGCAGAGCAGGAGGCCTTTTACGGCCGCATTTGCAACGAGACCCTCTGGCCGCTCTTCCACTACGCCGTCGACCGGATGCACTTCACGCGCGAGGCGTGGGAGATCTACGAGGAGGTGAACGAGCGGTTCGCCGAGACGATCGCGGGCCTCGCCGCCCCCCGCGCACGCGTCTGGATTCACGACTTCCATCTCGCGCTCGTGCCGCAGGCGCTTCGCCGCCGCCGGCCCGATCTCGCGATCGGCTTCTTCCTGCACATCCCGTTCCCGTCGTCGGAGGTCTACCGGCTGCTCCCTGCCAGAGCCGAGCTGCTCCGTGGGATACTCGGCTCGGACTACGTCGGCTTCCACACCGGCGAGTACGCCCGTCACTTCCGTTCCTCGTGCCTGCGGGTGCTGGGGATCGAGCCCGGGCCCGACACGGTCGAGCAGGACGACCGTACCGTCGGGGTGGGCGTCCATCCGATCGGGATCGACGTCGAGAGCTTCCGAGCAAGCTTGCGTGATCCAGAGACGGCGCGAGTCGCCGGCGAGCTCGAGGAGCGCTACGGCGCCAGGAAGCTCGTGCTGGGGATCGAGCGGCTCGACTACACGAAGGGGATCCCGGAGAAGCTCGACGCGTTCGAGCGGCTGCTCGAGCAGGACCCGGCGCGCGCGGACGACGTGACCATGCTCCAGGTGCTCGTCCCGTCGCGGCTCGAGACGCCTGACTACCTCGCCAAGCGCGACGAGATCGAGATGCGGATCGCGCACATCAACGGCCGCTTCTCCCGGCTCGGGAATGCCCCCGTGGCCTACGTCCACCAGTCGGTCTCCCGGGCCGAGCTCGTCGCGCTCTACCGCCGGGCCGACGTGATGATGGTCACGCCGCTTCGGGACGGGATGAACCTCGTTGCCCAGGAGTTCGTTCTCTGCCAGACGGAGGATCGAGGACCCGGGCCGTCTCGTCGCGGGGCTCTGCTGCTCAGCGAGTTCGCAGGCGCGGCCAACGTGCTGCCGGGAGCGGTTCTCGTCAACCCGTGGGACGCCGACGACCTCGCTTCGAAGCTGGCCGAGGCGCTGTCGCTCGATCCGGTCGAACGGAGCCGGCGCCTCGAGCTGATGGCGAGCCGCGTCGAGCAGCTCGACAGCGCCCGCTGGTCGCAAGGGTTCCTCGCACGGCTCGAGCGTTACGCAACCGCGGTTGCCCGCTCGGCGCGGCCGCTCGACGCCGGGGCGCGCGAAAGCGTCGTCGCCGCGCTCGCGACCGCCCCGCGGAGGGCGATCCTGCTCGACTACGACGGGACGCTCCGCGAGCTCGTCGGGCACCCCGACCTGGCCGCTCCGACTCCCGAGATCAAAGACCTGCTGCGCGATCTCGCGGGCCTTCCCGAGACGGGTGTGCACGTCGTCAGCGGCCGCACAAGGGAGTCACTCGACGCGTGGCTCGGCGACCTCCCGATCCACCTGTGCGCGGAGCACGGCTATTTCGTGCGGCCGCCGGGCGGCGAGTGGGAGACCCCGATCGAGGCCGACCTCTCCTGGCTCGCCCGGGTCGAGCGGCTGTTCCGGCGCGTGGCCGCCGACGTCCCCGGGACGATGGTGGAGCGCAAGACCGCCAGCGTCTCATGGCACTACCGCCAGGCCGAGCCCGAGTACGGAAGCTGGCGCGCACGCGAGCTGCTCGTCGCGCTCGAGAACGTCCTGGCCGGGATCTCCGCCGAGGTGCTCCCGGGCCGCCGCGTGATCGAAGTGCGCGCCCGCGGGATCAACAAAGGCTCGTACGTGCAGAGGCTGCTCGCGGCGGAGGGCGACGACGAGCACAGCCTCTACCTCGCAGCGGGGGACGACGTCACCGACATCGACCTCTTCCGCGCGCTACCGGACGATGCGATCGCGATCCACGTCGGTGTCCGGCGGAAGGGGCGGCGGGTGCCGCTCGAGCGCGAGTACGTCGTCGGCTCGCCCCGTGGGCTGCGGGCGGCGCTCCGCGGGTTCACCGACGAGCTGCGATCCTCGCTCGGCACGGTTTCAACCGCGACTCGAGCACCGGATTCCGAGCCGTTTTCAGACGGGTCTCTATCCGACAGTAGCGCGCCCGTTCCGTCACAGTTTCGTTCGAGTACCTGACCCCGGGTTCCCGCCTGCTGGGTGCGGGAATTTCGGGGTGGTTGCCCGCAGCGTTTCAGGCGTTACCTGACCCCGTTTTTTCAGGCCCCGGTTTTCTGTGCCCCGGCCGCGCGACCGTCAGATTGTCCGCCACGCGCTGTCCCCTCTCCGAGCCGGGTTTGGACCCCGAGCCCACCGGAGATAACGCGATGAGCCGCGCCGACCACAACCGGCGGGCGGCGAACGGAAGGAGAAATCATGGGCATCACATTCTCACTGCTTCTGAGCGCCGCAGGAGCAATTCTGATCTGGGCTGTGAACACGACTTCGTCGGGATTCAACATCCATACGGCCGGCGTGATCCTGCTCGTCGTCGGGATCATCGGATTCGTGCTCTCACTTGCATTCTGGTCGACGTGGGGCGGCTTCGGCGGCCCTCGGCGCGCAGAAGGCGGCGACACGCACACGACGGTCGTCCGGTAAGCGACCGCGTTTTCTCTGGACTACGCGGCCGGGCTCTCGTTTTGGGCCCGGCCGCGGCGGCGGGGCCTCAGACAGAAGGCGTAGCCTGGCTCTCCGTCGGCGTCTGCGCCCGGCCACGGCGTTCGAGGGTGACGGTGGTGCCCGCCCCGTTCGATTCGATCTCGACGCTGTCCATCAGACGGTTCATCAGCAGGATCCCGCGCCCCCGCTCGTCGTTCGGCTCGGACTCGAACCACTGCCCGCGATCCGAGATCTCGATCGAGAGCAGGTTTCCCTCTGCGGCGACGCGGAGCCGGACCGTCCCTTCGACGTCACGGTAGGCGTGCTCGATCGCGTTGTTGAGCGCCTCGCTGACGGCGAGCACGACATCGGCCGAGGCGGCCTCGAAACCCTGCCGCCCGAGCCAGGCGCGAAGGCGCCGCCGCAGGCCGGGCAGCACCTCGGGTCGGCCTGCAAGCTCGATCTCGAATCTCGCCGCAGGCTCGATCGACGCGAGCAGCAGCGCGACATCGTCGGCAGGGCTGCCGATCGCATCTGAGATCGCCGACAACAGCGCCCTGGCCGAGATGTTCGGGCGCGCTGCCATCGTCCTCCCGAGAACCCCGATCCCCTCCTCGATGCTCTCGCCCCGCCGCTCGACGAGGCCGTCGGTGTACATCGCGAGCGAAGCCCGCGCCGGAAGCGGCAGGCTCCGCTCGATGACGTCGGTCGGCTCCGCGACTCCGAGCGGCGGTGCGCTCGCGTGATCGAGCCTCACCACCTCGCCGGAGTCCCGGTCGAGCAGGAGCGGGGGTGGATGGCCGGCGCTCGAGTACACGAGCACGCCCTCGAGCGGATCGATGCTGATGCACACGACCGTCGTCATCTCGTCGTCGTCCACATGGCGGATCATCCGCCGGAGGACCTCCGCCGGAGACGGGTAGTCGAACGCATAGGCGCGGAAGGTGCTCCGCTGCCTGCCCATCACGGTGGCGGCCTCCGCACCCCGGCCGCTCACATCGCCGACGCAGAGCATGATCGAGCCGTCCGGGCGGAGGACCGCGTCGTACCAGTCGCCGCCGACGTCGATTCCGGTGCCACCGGCGGCGTATTCGCCTGCGAGGCTCAGCCCCGGCGCGGTCGGAAGCTCCGACGGAAGCAGGCTCTGCTGGAGACGGAAGGCGACCTCGTGCTCGTGTTCGAACGCGAGCGCTCGCTCGAGCGGCTGCGCCGCCTGGGCGGCGAACGCACCGAGGAGCTCCCACTCACTCGACGCGAGACGCCCGCGCTCTGTGAGCAGCCCGATCCCGCCGGCGGGCCTGCCCGTCGGGTCGGGAATCGGCACGCCGTGGAGTGCCTTGAGCCCGCGGCCGAAGGCGAGATAGAGGTCGCGCAGCGACCGCTGGCGCTCGAGCGACCAGCTTCGCGGCCCCTCGTTGATGAGCTCCGCGATCGCCTTGAATCGTTCGGCATCGCCGGGAACCCGGCGCCAGCCCGGAAGCCTCGAACCGGCCCGGAGCTCGTCCCCGGTCTCCGAGTGAACGCTGACGACGATCACCGCGTCCGGGAACACCTCCTGCACCGTGACGAGCATTGCGTCCGCGACCTCGGCCGGCGTCGAAGCGGCAGCGAGCGTACGCGTCAGCAGGTCCACGACTGCGCCTGCTGTCCCCCCTCCCGGATCTGGCGGCCCGACCGCCGGACGGCGAGGCCGAGGATCGCAAGCACGACGAGCACGGCAACCCCGATCGACGCGAGGTCGAGCAGAAGCGAGTGCCGAGCGGCGGCATAGACCGAGGCCTCGGGTTGGTCGACCACGATCGTCCACGCCGGCAGCGCGGCCGTGGAGAACGCAACCACATGATGGCTGCCTCCCTCGAGTCCGGCGCCTCCCTCGACGACACCTGTCTTTGCCGTCCGCATGCGATCCAGGAGCGAGGTGTTCGAGACGTGCCCGAGCCCCGGCTGGAGGATCAACTGCCCGTTCCGATCGACGACGGTCAAGCCGTTGAGCCCGAGCTCCCCGGTCTGTCCGCTCTTACCCAGCGTGGCGAGCTTGATGCCCCCCGTGAGCACCCCGGTCAGGCGGCCGGCGGCATCGAAGGTCGGAATCGCGACGACGACGAGCGGCTTGCGCGATTGCTTGCCGATGATCCCGCCGCTCACGTAGGGCCTGCGCGTGGCGAGCGTCTGCTGGAAGTACTCGCGATCCGAGATGTTCGCGGTGCCCCCGCTGCTGGACGCCATGATGTTCCCGACGGTGTTGCTCCACGAGATCCCGTCGTTGAAGAGCTTCCCGCCGGTCGCGTCGACCCGCCTGAAGTACGGGCCCATCGCGGCGGTGTCCGTGGTCCGCAGCGCCGGCGCCTGCGAGACCGATTCGAGCGTCGAGAGCCCGCTCGAGAAGGCGGTGTCGACGACGAGCCCCGTGAGCGCGACGCGCGAGCTCAGATCCTTCACGGCCTGATGCTGGTCGGCGCGGTACTGGCGCCAGGCAAGGGAGCCTGAGACCGTGGCGAGCACGATCACCCCGATTGCCGCCCCACCGACGAGCCTCCTCCGCACGACACTCGGCGTGCGCAGCACGAGCCGCTCGACCGGTCCGCCCCCGCTCATCCCTCGCTCTGCATGGCGTGCCCGGAGCGGCCAGCGGAGGCCCCTCGGATGATTCTTCATCTCATCGGCGCCGGGGCTTGCCACGGTTCCCCTTTCGGCGAGTGCTCGCGGACGGAGTTGGCTGAACGAGAGTAGCCCGGTTTGCCGGATCGCGGCCGGGGGTAGAAAATCGGTGCGATGGACTTCGGCGTGACAAGTGCGGACCTAGGCGACGGCGTGTCCGCCGTCGGGGTGACCGGCGAGGTCGACCTCTACACGGCGCCGAGGCTCAAGCAGGCGCTCGTCAAGACAATCGAGGGTGGCTCGCGCAAGGTGCTCGTCGACCTCTCGCACGCGACGTTCATCGACTCGACGACCCTCGGCGTTCTGATGGGGGCCGTCAAGAGGCTCCGGCCGGCCGGCGGCGAGCTCGCGATCGCCTGCAGTGACCCGAATATCCGCCGGATCTTCGAGATCACGCTGCTCGACCGGATCTTCGCGATCTACGACACGTCCGACGAAGCGATCCGGTACCTCCGCGACGGCGCCGCCGTCTCTGCCGGATAGCCGCAAACGCAAGCTCACCACGGTGGCTCGGAGGGAATGGGCCTAGACCGACAGTAGCTTTGCGAACGAGATTCGGCTGCCGCTCGCGTCGCTCTCGATCTCGAGCTTGTCCGTGGTGGAGCGGATGATGAGCAGGCCCATTCCCTGTCCCTCGACTGCATGTTCTTGCGCGGAGGGGTCATCGGGGTCGAAGCCGACACCGTCGTCTTCCACCTCGACCTCGAGACGGCCGGTCGCAAGGCGGTAGCGCACGACGAGCTCTCCAGGCTCACCGTTCGAATAACCGTGGAGGATCGCGTTCGTGCAGGCCTCCGTCACCGCGAGCTTCAGATCGGCGAGCGCCGGCTCGGAGAGCCCCGCAACGCCTGCAATGCCTGTCAGCGCAAGCCGCGCGAGGGCGAGGTTCTCGGGATGCGGCGGCAGCCTGAGCTCGACCGTATCGGGATCGCCGGCACGGATGCGGCCTCCGCTTCTCATGGCTTCTCGATCTCCTCGCCGAGCTGCTCGAGCGCCTGGCGCAGCAGGCGTGAGACGTGCATCTGCGAGACGCCGACAGCGGCCGCGATCTCCGACTGCGTCAGGCCGTCGACGAACCGCATCCGCACGATCGTGCGCCCGCGCTCGTCCAGCGCCCGGAGGCCGTTCGCAAGCAGCTCCCGGTTCTCGGCGGCCTCGTATCCGGACTCCTCGACCTCGAGCAGGTCGATCGGCTCGACGTCCGAGTCCTCGCGCGCGTCGGGTGCGGTGAGCGAGCGGGCTGCGTAGGCACGGCCCGCCTCGAGCGCCTCGACCACCTCTTCCTCGGTGGCGCCAGCGGCCTCCGCCAGCTCGGGGATCGTCGGCGAGCGGCCATTCGCGGCCGTCAGCTCGTCGAGCAGGCGCGAGACGAGGAGGTAGAGCTCCTTCAAGCGGCGCGGCACGGTCACCGACCACACCCTGTCCCTGAAGTGCCGCTTGAGCTCGCCGACGACGGTTGGGAAGATGTAGGTGATCAGATCAACGTCCCGGTCGAGGTCGAAGCGGTCGATCGCCTTCACGAGGCCGAGCGATGCGACCTGCTCGAGATCGTCGAGTTGCTCCCCGCGACCCGCATAACGGCGGGCGAGTGAGGTCACGAGCGGCATGAAATCAACGACGAGCCGCTCTCGCGCCGCAAGATCGCCGCGCTCCCGGTAGGCGCGCAGAAGTGCACGGCGGTCAGCCTCGGAGCTCTGCACCGTTGCCCTCGCGCCGCTCACGCCGCAGGTGACGGGAGTGTCTTCGCCAGTACGAGGGAAGGCTCCGGATCCGCCCGCAGCTCCACTGCATCGACGAGCCGGGCAAGCGAGGCGCCGAGCTCGACACGGGCGCCGTCGAGGGGTTGGAGCTGCTGTTCCAGGGAAAGCTCTCCCACGCCTTCGATCTCGATCGTGAGCTCGCGGCCGTCGCTCGCGAAGCGCAGCGTCACCAACTGGTCGGCGCCGCCGGCCGCGTGGAGCACGAGCTCGATCGCGAGCTGCACGTCGTCCACCGTCTCGTAGCCGAAGCCGAGTCGGGAGACGACCCCTGCCGCAACGAGCCGTGCAACCTTCTCGTAGCCCTCTCGGGGTAGCACGATCGTGACAGGATCTGTCGTCATCGAGTTGTCAGGTGAAGTTTTACTCAGCGACGCCTGGGCATTGAGATACACCACAGAAGCTCGTATACCCGAGGAGCCGTTGCGCAAACCGCGCAGCAGCGCCCGGTCGCTAGTGCTCGAGCGACGAAACGAGCTTCCCGTGGCGTTCGACCAGCAGTCCGGGGACGGCGCGTGCGCCCGCGACCCTGACGTATGCAACCCAGAGGCCGCGCCCGGCAAGATCGGGCGCGACATACCCGTCGATCGTCACGCCGGCGATATCCGAGTAATGCACGAGCCTGCTTCCCCCGTCCCGGTCGGGGTGGAGCGCGCCGCCGGCAAGGCCGGCCAGGACCGTCTTCAGCCCGGCGGCGGTGAGCGACATCGCCTCGGCCTCATGGAGGGTGTAGACGGCGAGCTCGTCGGTCTCGGCCGCCGAGAGCTCTCCCGTCGGCCCCGCGGGCGGGGCCGGAGCCGCTCCGAGCGGAGTCATGAAGAGCGGGAGCCGCGGGCAGCCCCCATGACCGCGTCCACGGAGCCAGCTCGCCACGATCGCATCGGCACAGCGCGAGTTGCCCGTGACCGCATGTCCGGCGCCGGGAATCACGACGAGCTTGCTGCGCGGGAACCTGGCCGCAACCTTCCGTGCCCCGGCGGTCGGGGTGCGAACATCGCGGCTGCCCGAGAGGATCAGCACCGGCACGTTCGGGTACGGGCCGGCCGGCAGAGATGAGTCCTCCGCGGTCGCCTGCGGCCAGTTGACGCATTCCTGCGCCGCGCCGCCGAGAGCCGCCCAGCTCCCGAACGGGCCGGTGGCACCCGGCGCGGGGCTTTCCAGCACCTTCTGCAGCAGGGCCGCACGTGTGCTCACCGCGCTCGCCGGATCCCAGGCAAACCGGCCGTCACTGCACTCGGTGGCGACGTTCACCGCGAGGTCGATTCCGAGCGCACCGGCGCCCGATGCCTGGTCGTCGAGAGCGACGAGACGCTCGAGCGGAGCCGGATCGCCCGCAAGGGCTGCGCTTACGTCGGCAGGCAGCTGGGCGGCGAGCCCGGGATCGAGGTCGGTGTCGAGCCCCAGCTCGATCAGGGCAAGTCCGTCGAGGCGAACGCGCGCCGGCCGCCCGCCCGGCCGCGGAACCTCGGCGACGACCGGACTTGCGGCGAGCTCGTTCGCGAGCTTCACGAAGTTGGCGCCGGGAGTGCCCGTGAGGCCGTCGCAGCCGGCGCGGCAGAGCTGGTCGAGCCCGCTCGGAAGTCCCTCGAGGACGCCGCTGTAATACGAGCCCGGCCACGCCGGCGAGACCACCGAGTCGAGGACGAGGCGGTCGACATGCGTGGGGTAGCGGAGCGCATAGCCGAGCGCCTGCTTCGTCCCGTAGGAGACGCCGAAGATCGAGATCGTGCCGGCTCTGAGCGCCTGACGAATCGCGTCCATGTCGGAGGTGTTCGCGCGGGTCGAGTAGAGCGAGCTCCTCGCGCCGAGGCTGCGGCCGCAGCTTCCGACGATCGCCGCGGCCTTCGCCGGGCTCGAGGTGACGGCCGCGGCGAGCCCGGGGCAGGAGAGGCGCCCGGAGCCCCCGGTTCCGCGATCGTCGTAGGCGACGAGCGTGTATCCAGGGAAGAGCCTCCGCCAGAACGCAGCGTCGCCCCTGAGATCGAATGCCCCCACCGACCCCTGACCGGGACCGCCGGCGACCATGAACATCAGCTTCGACGGGGCTGTTGCGTTCGTCGCGTCGAGCGAGGGAAGCTCCTGCAGGTTCAGCCTGACCGAGCCGGGGTGGCCGCTGGACGGGTCGAGAGAGACGACGACCGAACCGCAGAGCACGGGCGTCGCGTGGCCGCAAGAGTGGAGGGCCGGGGCGGCGCCGACCGCTGATCCCGTGGCCGCTACCGAGAGCCCGAGGGTCGCCAGGCATGCCAGGACGAGCCCTCGCTTCATCTGATCGACAGTAGCAATGCTGCCCGGGGCCGACTATCGTCCCCCGCGATGGCGCGGACGCCCGCGATAACCGCCGCGGAGCGAGCCGGAATCGCGTTCACCATCCACGAGTACGAGCACGACGGCGGGGCCGAGTCGTACGGGCTCGAGGCGGCGGAGCGCCTTGGAGTCGAGCCGGGGCGCGTCTTCAAGACGCTCGTTGTCGACCTCGACGGATCCCTGGCGGTCGCGATCGTGCCGGTGGCGGCGCAGCTCGACCTGAAACGGCTCGGGGGCAAGCGCGGCGCGCTGGCCGACCCGCGGCAGGTGGAGCGCACCACGGGGTACGTGCTCGGCGGCGTCTCGCCGCTCGGGCAACGGAAGGCCCTGCCGACGACCCTCGACGAGTCGGCGCTCGCCCATGCGACGATCTATGTGAGCGCCGGACGCCGGGGCCTCGAGCTCGAGCTCGAGCCGCATGACCTCGCCCGGCTGGCCGGCGCAGAGATCCGCCCGATCGCCCGGATCGCCTGACCGCACCCACGGTCGAGGTGTTCGCGCACGTCTGCTGAAACTGTCCGCCGGCGCGCTTGCGGCCGCGGCGACGGCGACTCGCTCCGTGACTGGGTCCCGTGCATCGCGGGGAGGGCGCGGATGCGCCCTCCCCGGCGGGCAGGACTAACTCGGCTGGGGAACGATCCTGATATAGGGCTTCGGCTCTTCCCACTCGCCGAAGATCTCCTTGGCCTCGTCGTTCGAGACCGAGCCGGCGATGATCACGTCCTCGCCGTCCTTCCAGTTCACCGGCGTCGAGACGCGGTGCTTCGCCGTGAGCTGGAGCGAGTCGATCACGCGCAGCACCTCGTCGAAGTTCCGGCCGGTCGTCATCGGGTAGACGAGCACGAGCTTGATCTTCTTGTCGGGCCCGATTACGAACACGTTGCGCACCGTCTGGTTGTCTGCCGCCGTGCGGTCGTGCGGGTCGCCCGAGACGTCGGCTCCGAGCATCCCGTAGGCCTTCGAGATCTCGAAGTTGGCATCGCCGATGATCGGGTAGTTCGGCCTCGTGCCCTGAGTCTCCTCGATGTCCGACGCCCAGCCCTCGTGGTCGGCGGCCGGATCGACCGAGAGGCCGATGATCTTGACGCCTCTCTTGTCGAACTCGGGCTTGATCTTCGCCATGTAGCCGAGCTCGGTCGTGCAGACCGGTGTGAAGTCCTTCGGGTGCGAGAACAGCACCGCCCAGGAGTCGCCGAGCCAGTCGTAGAAATGGATTGGGCCTTCCGATGTCTCCGCCTCGAAATCCGGGGCGGTGTCGCCAATAGTGAGCGCCAACGTTTTTTCTCCTCTCGTGGTGCGTGGGACGGGACCAGCGCCACACGCAGACTCTTTGACTCCCTCGCCCTGCAAGCATATTCGGTGCGGGGTTTCCCGCGCCGCCAAACTCCTGGATTCAAGCTGGGGTTGGGCCCGCTGCGTAGGCCTCGAGCCGCGCCAGATAGTCGGTGCGCTCGGCCTCGTCGAGCCAGCCGACCTCGAACGAGTTGCGGGCGAGCTGGAGCACCTCCTCGCGGCTCATCCCGGCCTCCGCCTGTGCGGCGGCCAGGTTCTCGTTCACGTAACCGGGGAAATAGGCCGGGTCGTCCGAGTTGACGGTCGCACGCATCCCGTGGTCGAGCATCGTCTTCAGCTCGCGTGCCTTGAGGCCGCCTGCGACGTACCCGTTCGAGATCGGGCAGACCGTCAGGCCGAGACCGCGCCGCTCGAGCTCGCGGACGAGCGCGGGATCCTCGACCGAGTTCACGCCGTGGTCGATCCGCTCGACTCCGATCGCGTCGAGGCACTGCCAGATGTGGCCGACCGAGTCTTCCTGGTCGACGTCGCAGTGCATCGTCAGGCGGAAGCCCTCGTCGCGGGCGCGGGCGAAGACGTCGCGGAACTTCACCGGCGGGTTGTCCTTCTCGTCGGAGTCGAGACCCACGCCGACGATCCACTCGCCGTATGGCAGCGACTCCTCGAGGGTCGCGAGCGCGGAGTCGGCGCTCAGATCGCGCAGGAAGCACATGATCAAACGGCTCTTCAGCCCGAGCTCCGCCGCGGCGTCCTCCTGGGCCCGGTGGAAGCCTTCGATCGCCGTTCCGAACGGAATCCCGCGCGCCGTGTGCGCCTGCGGGTCGAAGAAGCACTCGGCATAGACGACGTTCTGGGAGGCGGCCTTGCGGAAGTAGGCAGTCGCGAGGTCGTAGAAGTCCTGCTCGGAGCGCAGGACGCTCATGCCCTCGTAGTAAACGGCCAGGAACGACGGCAGGTCGTCGAAGCCGTACGCGGCGCGCAGCTCGTCGACCGAGCGGTACGGAAGCTCGATCCGGTTCCGCGCCGCGAGCTCGAACTTCAGCTCCGGCTCGAGCGTCCCCTCGAGATGCACGTGGAGCTCGGCCTTCGGCATTCCCGCGATGAAGCCGGTGAGGTCGCCTCCTGTCACCCGGGCAAGCCTACGTCGATCGGGCCGACGAGAGATGTCTGCTCCGGACCGGGCCCGGGACAGTCCCCGGCCATCGCTCGAAGCGGCACCGCCGATCTGGCCACCCTCCCGACCGACCCAGTCCCGCCAGGACACGTCCAGGGACTGTCCCTGGACGTGTCCGCTCGGAACAGGTCGCGAAAGACTGAGGCTGGCCGCTACTTCGAGGCGCTCTTGGCTTTGCTTCGAGAGGCCTTCTTCGCGACCTCGAGCATGTGATTGATGAAGCGCACCGTCGTCTGGGCGGTCTCGAGCCGGAAGTAGAGGACGGTCGCCTCCGTGGGCTCGAGCTCCGGGTCGACGTCGTCGAGGCGAGCCTCGAGCCAGGCGACGAACGGCGTCATCAGTGCCCGCTGGGCCGTGAGCAGCGGCTTGGTGTCGAGGTCGAGGCGCTGGGCGAGCACGACCTTGAGCAAGAAGAGTGAGCGGATCTCGCGGACGTGCTCGACCGGTTTCAGAAGCCATTCGCGCACGGCCCCGCGACCCTCGGGGGTCGGCCCGTAGATCACGCGGTGCGGCCCGCGCTGGCCGCGCTCGAGCCCGGTAGTGACGATCATCCTCTCCGTCTCGAGCCGCCGCAGCCCGGTGTAGACGAGTGGCCGGGCGATCGACCAGATCGCCCCGATCTCCCCTTCACGCGACAGCGTCGTTGCAAGACTCCAGCCATGGCTCTGGTGCTCGCAAAGCAGTGCGAGCAGGCAATACTCGCCCGGTGAAAGCTCTGCCCGCTCGGACATGGAACGCACGTTACTAGCAGTGGTGGTCAACGTGGGGACTATTCTCCCTATGCAGAGGATTCGGCGCCGAACTACCCGCCCGGAGCTCCGGCCGGGTTGGCCAGAGAAGGGACGAGACCGGGCTCCCCCCACGCTCCACCACGATGGGAGCTCGGTCTCGGAAGGACGACGCAGCGTTGGAAAACTCCGACGCGAGTCGATGGGTGCGTCGTATATTCGAAGTGAGGAGTAGTCAAGCCCATTACTACCTGGCCCACGCAGGAGCCCGCGCGCACCGGCGCAGGCCGGCTCGAGGCGAAAGCCGCTTACGTAGCGACCTATGCGGACTCTTCGGCCTATTACGTCCGTACGGCTTCTCTGAAGGTCAGTACGAGTAGCCATGCTCGCCATGTCCCCTCGTCAGCAGCGACGCGATGATGAGGGCTGCGAGGAGCGTCTGCGTCCGCGCGGACAGGCCGGTCGACTGGTATCGGTCGCGAGCGGGGCGCCGGTGAAAGACCTTGCCGCCACGAATCCGGATCTTCAGAACGGCATGCTCGGCATCGGGCAAGACGGCCGCAACGGCGCCGATCGTCGCGGAGTCGAAGATCCCTCGCCGCTGGGCCAAGGCACCGATCGCCGCGATGCCTGTCAGGTACTCCCAGAGAGCGCGATCCGGATGACGATGCGGAACAGCGTCTCCGGCCATGTGAAGAGGCGGTCCGAGCAAGACAGCTGCAAGCCGTGAGCCCGTCAGGGCACCAGTCGCCGCCCCGATAGCGGCGTGAAGGCCAACAACCACGGAGTCGTCTTACCAGAATGTGAGTCGGGTTCCACGGCGGACCCAACTCACCTCGACGCGAGCGCCGCCTACCCTCACCCCCTCGCCGAACAAGCCACGTCACTCCAAGCCACGTCCAGGGACAGTCCCCGGACCGGGCCGGCGGAGACGTGGCTCGGAAGGACGCGAGGCCGTGCTCCGGGCGGTTTGACTAGGGTCCGTCCTGCCGGTGGGACGCAAGCGGATCGGGGAGGTCGGGGGTCTCGTAGCGCTCGGGCTCGTCTGCGCGACACTGGCCTCGGGGGCGCCCTCGCCGGCTCCGCTGCCCCGGCTCACGCTCTGGCAGCAGCTTCAGCACCGCTGCCGCTACCTCGCCCGCGACCGGCTCGCGGCGTACCCATGGCCGGTCAAGCCGTTCCATCGCCAGCATCCCGTGCGCGGCAACTTCGGCGATCCGCGCACCGTCTTCACCGGGCCGGACGAGGGAGCCTTCTCGTTCCACAACGGGATCGACATCTCCGCCTGGCCCGGTAACCGGGTGTACCCGGTCAAGTCGGGGATCGCCGTTCGCGTCACCGGCGATCTCGTATCGGTCGAGACACCGGGAGGGCGCCGGTTCCAGTACATCCATCTCCTGCCCACGGTCCACGTCGGCGAGAACGTGCTCGCACTGAAAACGGTGCTCGGGACCGTCCGGCCCCGATGGAACCACATCCACCTCACCGAGCTCCGCGAGGACTGCGCAGTGAACCCGCTGATGCCCCACCACCTCGAGCCCTACCGCGACACGACGAAGCCAACGATCCGGGCGATCCTCTTCCGGAGCGGGTCGAACGCGCCCCTCGAGCCCGACAGCCTCGCCGGGAAGATCCGCATCATCGCCGACGCCTTCGACACCCCTCTCCTCCGGAGCCCGTACCCCTGGAACCGGCTGCCGGTGAGCCCGAACCACGTGAGCTGGCGGCTGACCACCTTCGGCGGACGGCTCGTCGCGAAGAACACCGCCGTGGACTTCCGCTACGGCGAGCCGCCGCGACAGGCGTTCTGCACCGTCTACGCGCCCGGCACCGAACAGAACTTCGCCGCCGTCGACGGCACCTACAACTACGGGAAGGCCGGCCGCTACCTGTTCGACCTCACCCCGAACCTGATCGACGTCTCCAGACTCCCGGCCGGACGCTACCGCGTCGAGATCACGGCCTCCGACGTCGGAGGCAACACCGCTACGCGGTCGGTGACCGTGCGGGTCGTCCCTGGGCACGGAGAGCGCGGCCCGACGGCACCCGATCCGCGCTGCGACACCCAGAACGGGGACGCGACGCTTGCCGAAGGGACGCCGGCCGCACACTCAGAGCCGCCGAATGCCGGGAGCGGGGCGGAGCGGCACAGGAGACCATCGCCGGCTGGGAGCCCGGCGGGATCGGCCTCAGCTGTCAGCGTGAAACGCGTGTATATGCTCCTCAGCCTCGTGGACGAGCCCAACCCGCCGGCAAGAGGCGGGCGATGATCGAGCGGCTGATCGGACGGCCGCTGCACTACGCGTGGCTGATCGTCCTCGTCACCTTCGTGACGCTGATCACGACGGCCGGGTTCCGCGCGGCCCCGGGAGTGCTCATCATCCCGCTGCAGCAGGAGTACCACTGGTCGCGCGGGACGATCTCGCTCGGGATCTCGCTCGGCCTCCTGATGTATGGGCTCACGGCGCCGTTCTCGGCGGCGCTGATGGACCGCTTCGGGGTGCGGCGGGTGATGCTCGTGGCGCTCGCAACGATCGCCGCGGGCACGACCGCGACCGCCTGGATGACGGAGGCCTGGCAGTTCATCTTCCTCTGGGGCTTCGTGGTCGGGGGCGCGACCGGCGCCGTCTCGGTTCCACTTGCGGCCACGGTCGCAAACCGCTGGTTCGCGACGCGGCGTGGGCTCGTCACCGGGATCCTGACCGCGAGCAACGCGAGTGGGCAGCTCGTCTTCCTGCCCGCGCTCGCCTGGCTCGCGACCGCCTACGGCTGGCGGTACGCGACGATCTCCGTGGCGGCCGTCGCCATGTTCGTCGTCTTCCCGATCGTCGCGCTCGTCGTTCGCGACCGCCCGCAGTCGATGGGGCTCGAGCCGTTCGGCGCGACCGAGCCGGTGCCGGTGCCGGAGCGCTCGCCGCATCCGTTCCGGCCGGCGATAGACGGGCTGACACTCGGTCTCCGGTCGCGGACGTTCTGGTTCCTCTCGGGGACGTTCTTCGTCTGCGGCCTCTCGACGAACGGCGTGATCGGCACCCACTTCATCCCGGCGGCGATCGATCACAACCTCACGGCGGTGACCGGCGCCTCGCTGCTCGCGCTGATGGGCCTCTTCGACATCATCGGCACGACCTGCTCCGGGTGGCTCACGGACCGGGTCGATCCGCGGCACCTCCTCGCCTGGTACTACTCGCTGCGCGGGCTCGCGGTGATCGCCCTGCCGCTGGCCTTCGGAGCGAGCTGGGCGCTCGTCCTCTTCGCGATCTTCTACGGGCTCGATTGGGTCGCGACGGTGCCGCCGACCGTCGCGCTCACCGCAGACGCGTTCGGCCGCGAGCGTGTCGGGATCGTCTTCGGCTGGGTCTTCGCCGCGCACCAGATCGGGGCCGCATCCGCCGCCTGGGCAGCGGGCGCCTCACGTCAGTGGACAGGGACGTACAACTACGCCTTCGTCGGCGCGGGCGCGCTATGCCTTCTCGCCGCGGGCCTGTCGCTCCGGATCGGCCGCTCGGAGCCCGCCCGCGGGCCCGTCCTGGAACCGTTGCCCGCTTGACCGAAACAGCGCCGCCCGAACGACAAGCGAGCCGGCGGAGAGGCCCGTCTCCGAGCTTCGCGAGGCGTTACAACCGTAAAAGGGTCTGACCCCTTTTGGGGTGCGAGGTGGCTCAACCATGCGCGTCCCCTGCGTTGATTGTGGATAAATCAGTGGATGGAGCGGTGGAAAGGCCTGCTGCGCGAGCGTTCGCCGTTACGTCTGACAGGGCCGAAACGGACAGTGCGGGTCGCCGCTCAGAGCCGGACGGCGCGGAAGGCGATCGTCGTGTATGGAAGCTCGAACGGCTGCGGCAGGCCGGCCGTGACTGCCTGTGCTGCGGCAACCATCGCTTCGCGCGTCGGCTCGTCGGCCGTGAGGTACTTCGACCTGCTCCTGACGAGGTCGACGAGCGTTGCCGTCGTGTGCTCGACGCTGAAGGAGAACTCCGCCTGCTCCCGAGGGGCGAACGCCGGGCCGAAGTCGCGCTCTTGGTAGTCGGCCACGGAGCTCGAGCCGTCGCCTTGGAGCACGGTTCGGGTGAGCTCGGCGACCCACGGAACCGAGTCGTCGCGGACGTTCCACAGCGGGCCGAACACGCCGCCGGGGCGCAGGACACGTGCGATCTCGTCGCGCGCGAGGTCGTTCGCGAACCAGTGGAACGACTGCGCGGCAACGACGGCGTCGACACTTTCGCTGCGAAGCGGCATCGACTCCGCCGAGCCCGCGAGCGCCGAGATGCCGGGCGAGCCTCCCTCGAGCACCGCGCGCATCGCGGGGTCGGGCTCGATCGCGATCACCTCGTGGCCGAGCGCGGCGAGTACGCGGCTGAACTTCCCGGTACCGGCGCCGAGATCGGCCACGCGAAGCGGCGCCTCCCCGAGGATCCAGCGGGCCGCCTCCGGTGGATACGAGGGCCTGATCTCGTCGTAGAGCGAGGCGGCCGGCCCGAACGAGAGTCGGCGCTGTTCGAACCGCGAAGGCGTCACGGGCACATCGCCGCCCGCGCCGCATGGAAGCCGCACATCCCGTGGACGCCGCCGCCGGGCGGAGTCGAGGCCGAGCAGAGGAACACCCCGGGTAGCGGGCTCGCGTACGGCGACGCCCGCAGCGCCGGCCGCGCGAGCGTCTGCCGGAGATCCGCCGCGCCGCCGTTGATGTCGCCGCCGACGTAGTTCGCGTTGTGCGCCTCCATCTCCACCGGCCCCATCGCCGAGCGGCCGATCACGAGCTCGCGGAATCCCGGCGCGAACCGTTCGACCTGCGCCTCGATCCGTTCGGTCATGTCCACCCGCGACCCGTTCGGGACGTGGCAGTAGGCCCAGGCCGTGTGCTTCCCCTCGGGCGCACGCGAGGGATCGAAGAGCGTCTGCTGGGCGAGCAGCACGAAGGGCCGCTCAGGGATCCCGCCGCTCCACGGCTCCCGCTCGGAGGCGACGATCTCCTCCAGCGTCGCCCCGAGATGCACCGTCGCCGCGGTCGCGCATTCCGCCGCGCGCCAGGGAATCGGGCCGTCCAGCGCCCAGTCGAGCTTGAACACGCCCGGCCCGTAGCGGAAGCGCTCGAGCCGGCGCCGGTAGCCGGAGGGGAAGCGCGCCGCCGGCGATCGCGAGGAGCGAGCGGGGCGAGACGTCGAAAAGCGCCGGCCGCGAGCGCGCCGAGCTCGGCGAGCGCGTCCACACGCCGTCCGGTCTCGACCTCCCCGCCGAGCGACTCGCACGTAGGCGGCGAGCCCGTCGGCGATCCGCTGCGATCCGCCTCGGGCGAACGGCCAGCCGACCGAATGCGCGAGCACCCCGAGCACGAGCCCGAATGCCGCCGACGGCAGCCGGGTCAGCGGCAGCATCGAGTGCGCCGCGAGCCCCGCGAACAGGCCTCGTGCCTTGGCGCCGCGAAACGTCTGCCGCGCGAGGACGGTGGCCGGGCAGCGCGGCCCGCGCCGAGAACCGCGCCATCGTCCCCGGGTGCGCGGGCAGCCGGATCGGCGCGAGCAGCTCCTCGAGCAGCGGATCGGCGCGCTCGACCAGCGGTGCCATCAGCCGCAGGTAGCGCCGCCGCGTCCTCGCCGAGGCCCACCGCGGTCTCGTCGAGCGAGCGGGAGCAGCGCCGCCGTCCCGTCGTCGAAAGGATGCGCGAGCGCCGCCGGCGAGTGCACCCACTCGACCCCGTGCCGCTCGAGCGGCACCGAGCGCATGAACGGCGAGGCCGACCGCCAGCGGGTGCACCGCCGCGCACACGTCGTGCACGAACCCCGGCAGCGTCAGCTCGGCGGAGCGGCAGCCGCCGCCGACGGTCTCCTCGGCTTCGAGCAACCCGACCGAGACCCCGGCGCGGGCCAGCACGATCGCCGCCGCGAGCCCGTTCGGCCCTGAACCGACGACGATCGCATCCCGCATCTGGGCAGCAAGCTACCCGCCGGGGCGCCGGCGAAGGTCGAGGCGGCATCGAGGCCGACTCCATTCCCTCGGCGTCGGGAGCCGCGATGACGGGTCAGGAGTTCAGGATCGCGACCACGAGCAGGCCGACGAGCGTCACGAGCACTGCCGCGGGCACGAGGAAGATCCCCCACCAGACAACCGACGCAAGCGTCCACGCCAATCGCCCGCTCGTTCGGGTGGTCGCGACGCGCAGGCCTAGGAGGCCGGCGATCACCGGCGCGAGGACCCACCAGGTGCCGGTCCACGCGAACCCGAGCACGACGGTGAGCACGGCCAGCGCGAAGAGGATCACGAGCAGCTCGAGCAGCTCGGGCGCGAGAGATGCCGTAGCGGCTCGGTCATCCCGCCTGTCCGGCGTGCAGGCGCGGTGGGTCCTTCGCGACCGGGGCGCCGAGAGCATCACGAAGACCGGACGCCCCGTTCATGTCGAGGCCGACCATGAGGCGCAGGACGCAGTAGGTCGCGTCGGCCGCACCGCCCTCGAGATGAAGCGGCTTGGTGCTCCTGTCCACGAGAGTCGCCTCGATCGATTCTGCGACCGACATCGCACCGGCGCGCCAGGCGTCGTCGGCTCCGAGCAGAGCCGGCGGCTCGGATGCGCTCGCGAACTCGGCCTTCGAGAGGATACGAAGGTTCTCGGCGAGGATCGTCGCCTGCGGCTCAGCGACGACGTACCTCTCTCCTCCAACCTCGAACGTCACGTCCACACACAAAAGTGTAATCGAGCCGGCCGGGTCGTCGACCGCGCTCGCTGCGAGACGGCCGCGGACGTGCCTCAGGTTGGTGAACTCGCTTGACACCGCAGCTCGCGCGTGAAAAGGTGCCAGCGCTGCAGCTGAGGGGGAAAGTTACGGGGAAAGGAGTAACGTGGCTCTGGGGCAGGCCCGAGGCGGTTCGCGATGAGGATATTTCTCGTGGACCCACACTCGATCTACCGCCGAGGTCTCGTCGCCTGCCTGGAGGGCGCCGATGGGATCGACTCGGTGTTCGACTCTGCGACCGTCGAGTCGGCGTGGAAGCAACCCGGCTGTTCGACGCAGACGTCGTTCTCGTCGATCACGATCTCGAAGGAGCGCACGAGTTCATCCGGGAGCTGCGCGCGCGGACCGCGGTGAGCGTCCTCGTCTGCTCGGGCCGGTCCGAGCAGCGGGAGCTGCTCGCGGCGGTGCAGGCGGGTGCGGTGGGGTATCTGTGGAAGGAGACGCTCACTCCGGACGCTCTCGTCGCGAGTCTCCGCACCGCGGCGACCGGCTCGGGCGTGATCGCCCCGGACATGCTCGGCGACCTGCTGCGCACGATCGCCCGAGCCTCGAACGAGACGCTCGAGCCCCGCGGCCTCTCGCTCTCGCCGCTGACGGTCCGTGAGCAGGAGGTCCTTGCCTCGTCGCCGACGGGCACCCGACGCGCGAGGTCGCAAAGCGGCTCAGCTACAGCGAGCGCACCGTGAAGAACGTGATCCACGACGTGGTCACGAAGTTCAACGCCCGCAGCCGCTCCCAGGCCGTTGCGGCGGCGGTCCGCGAAGGGCTCATCTAGCCGCTCCGCCCGTCTCGAACCAAGCCCGTCTCGAACCAATCCCGTCTCCAGGCAATTCCGTTCCCGAAGGAATCGTGACTCCAGAGACGCTCGGCTCCGCTCGGATCGACGTGAGACAGCGCTCGTGGCGCCGCCGCAACGTAAAGAGGTCTGACCCCGCCTCCGGTCCGAGGCGCCGACAGCCTCCGAGGTGCACGGGCGTAACCCGCATTGTTGAGCGAAAACGGGTTGTGACGCGGCCGTTACAACTGTAAAGGGGTCTGGCACCGCCTTGGCCTTCCGGGCTGCGGAGGCGGAGGGGCCCCGCCCGCTCGCCGGAGCAGCTCAGCTCGACCGAGCTCCGCCCGCCACCGGGGCCGGGAGCACGAAGCCGAGCTCGATCAGCCGCCGCACGACCGGGAGCGCCCGGCCGATGAACTCCTCCGTCGCGAGGCCTGTTCCGTCCGCCGCCTGCGCCAAGACCGTCGCGAGCGGTTGTTCGCCATTGAGGAGGGAGAGCATTCGCTCGGTCGACTGGCCGAGCGCGACCTCGAAGCGAAGGCCCGCTTCGAGCCGGAGGACGTTGCGATCCACGAGCTGGAGGCCGTCTTTGATCCGGAAGGTCTGCTCGACCCGATGCTCGTCGGAGAGCGAGTAGACCGCGTCCAGCATCTCCTCGTCGCCGGTCGCGGCAAGGTAGTCCTGTGCCGCCATGAGCGCCAGGATCTGGTCGCTCGCGCCCGTGATCCGCTCGGTCGTCGAGGTGTGCGAGAAGAACCAGTTCGCCCCCTCCCGGCGCCGCAGGATCAGCGCACCCCACGAGATCTCCTCGACGCCGATTTGCTCGAAGTAGTCCATCCAGCGGTCGATCTTCTCGCCGTAGAGCTCGGGATTCGTGCGGAATGGACGGTTCCATGCGGCCGCGTAGTCGAGCGGCTCGTGCGCCGCGTAGCGGATCAGGAGTGCATCGCAGCCACTGCCCTCGACCCAGCGCCGGACGGGCTCGGTCCAGTCGCCCTCCAGGGGATGCAGCCAGCTCACGAGCACCTCGCCGATCCCGCCCGGCTCGAGGTAGGCCGGCAGCTCGCGCACGAGCTTCTCGGAGAAGGAGTCGCCGGGGAGGCCGCCGTCGCGGTAGACGATGTCGGTCTCCGGCGAGATCACGTAGGGCGGGTTGCAGACGATCAATCCGAACTGCTCGCCGGCGACCGGCTCGAAGAGGTTCCCCTCCCGGAAGTCGATCCCGTCGGCACCGTTCAGCACCTCGTTGAAGGCGGCGAACCTCAGGGCCCGCGGATTGAGGTCGATCGCCGTCACGCTGCGGGCATGCCGGGCGGCCAGAAGCGCATGATGTCCGCTGCCGGTGCCGAGATCGAGGGCCCGCTCGACCGGCGAGCGAACCGTCAGCCACGCGAGTACCCGCGCCGGTGAGGAGACGCCGAGCACGTGATCCGTCGCCGCCAGCTCCTTCTGGAATGCGTCGCACGCGATCAGCAGGTCTTCATACGGGACGAGCTCGAGCGCCGAGGTCACCTGATCGCCGAGAACCCTGAGCACTCCCATCGCCTCGAGCCGCTCGAGCGGAAGGCCCGGGAGCGCCGCCTCCGCATCCGCAGCCGGTACGTCGACGTCGAGCAGGAACAGCTTGATCAGCGTCGCGAGCGTGCCGCCACCCTCGAGCATCCGCAGGTAGAGCGGCGTCTCCGCCGAGTCTCTGCCCGCCGCGACCTCGGTCGCGATCGCATCGTGCACGCCGCCGGGCGTATAGCCCGCATCGCGGAAGACCGAGCGAAGCCGCGCGATCCCCTCGGGGTCGTCGATCCTCGGCCCTTCGTCCCCTCGGAGCGGCATTGCGCGAGCATGGTACGGCACGTACGATGGCGCCCATGACGAGCGGGCACGCGCCGGTCGGCGCACGGCTTGCCGGGGCGATCCTGGTGATCGCCCTGCTTCTCTTCCCGGCAATCGCATCGGCCGCGCCGGCCTCATCGGTCGGCCTCTCGAAGGTTCACCTGAACGCAGTCTGGAACCAGGGCTGGCTGACCGGGAACCTCCACTTCTCGATCACGGTCAGCGGCCCGGCGAGCGTTCAGGCCTCGGTTCGCCCGGTTTCGTCCGGTTCGGTCGCAGCAGTTAAGCAGTACACGTTCACGAAATCCGGGACGAGCGCCGAGACGATCAAGCTTCCGGCCCGCCTCGCCCCGAGTGCCTACGTCCTGAAGGTCGGCAGCGAGACGGCGAAGTTCACGGTGCCCACACCGTCCGAGGGCGTCGTCGACAGCGCCGTCGTGAGCACGACGCAGGGCGGGAAGCCTGCGGCGGCCGTCCCAAGCAGCACCCACGTCCTGTGGGCACGATTCCACTTCCTGGTCCCGCCGCCCGGCACGAAGACGGTGAAGATCGAGTGGCGGACGCCGAGCTTCACGTTCATCGGCGCGGTCACCAAGCCGTACGCGACGACGATCGACTCAGACCTGAAGTCGAACGCGACGCTCCCGAAGGGCACGTGGTACGCGACCCTCGTCGTGAACGGCAAGATCGCCAAGCGCCAGGACGTCCGGGTCACCTGATGTCGAGCTACGAACGGGAGCTCGAGCAGTCTCAGGCCGCGAAGCCGGCTGCTGCGCAGACGCCCGACGTCCCCGAGGCCCAGCGCCTCGCCTCGACGGTGGGCAACCAGGCCTTCTCCGCGCTCGCCCGCCAGGGTGCCGGCATCCTCCCCGACGGACGCGCACATCCCGACGTCGAGACGGCGATCGCCCGGACTCGCGGCGGGGGCCAGAAGCTCGACGACTCGACGCGCGAGAAGGTCGGCGGCGGCCTCGGCGACTCGCTCCACGACGTCCGCGTGCACACCGACGACCACGCGAACTCGCTCGCGCAGTCCGTTTCGGCCCGGGCCTTCACCACCGGCAGCGACGTCTACTTCGCGAAGGGCGAGCACAACCCCGGCTCGAGCGAGGGCCGGGAGCTCCTCGCGCACGAGCTGACGCACGTCGTCCAGCAGCGCGGCGCGTCGACGAGCGGCCCGCTCCAGGTCTCGCAACCGGGCGACGCACTCGAGAACGAGGCGGAGGCCGCAGCCGGTGACCTCGTCGGCTGACCCGGCCCACGCCCTCTATACCTTCGACGCACTCGACGGGCGCATCCGCTCCGCCGTCGAGGCGGTAGCGGCGACCGACCCGAACCCGGCCGACCCGTTTCGGGGCCTCTACATCTCCGACGAACTCGCGGTCGAGCTCTCGCGCGAGGGCCCCGGGCAGGATCTCGACGACCGGATCGCTCGCGCCGCCCACCTGCTCGGGCTGAGCGAGATCGAAGCAGCGGCGATGGCGCTCTGCGTCGCCCCCGAGCTCGGGCCCCACTACGGCCGCCTCTTCGCCTACCTGCACGACGACGTGACGCGCAAGCTCGCGAGCCCGCGGCTTGTCGCCCGCCTGCTGTCCGACACGGGAATCTCAGCGGCGCAGGCGCTCGACTGCTTCGACCATGAGGCGCCCCTTCGCCGCACCGGCGCGGTCCGGCTGCTCGAGGCCGGGAGCCAGCTCCCGGTCGCCGACCGGCTACTGAAGGCCTCGGACCGGCTCGCCGCGCACCTGCTCGCGAGCGGGCTCGACGAACCGGCGCGCGACGGGCGGCTCCGCCCGGTGCCGCTCCCCGAATACGACCCGGGCCGTGCTACGACGATCGCCGAGCTCGGCCCGCTGCTCGCGGCCGACAGCCGCCTCCCGATCCTGCTCGTCGGCCCCGACGCCGAGGCCCTGCTCGCGGCCGCGCTCGGCCGGCCGCTGCTCCTCGTCGACGCGATCGACGCCGGCGACGCGGAGCTGATGCGCGACGCCACGGTCACCGCTCTGCTCGAGGGCCGGCAGCTCTGCTTCGACGGCCTCGACGACCTCGAGCCCGACAAGCACCTCCGCGTACAGCGGGCCTTCGCGGCCCGCGGCGAGAGAGCGCTGATCTGCGCCGCCTCGGCGCAGGCGGTCGTGACACTCGGCGAGGCGACGGCGATCGTCGTCGAGGCAGCTCAGCCGAGTCTCTCGGAGCGCCGCTCGGCCTGGATGAACGCGACCGGAAGCGACGAGATCGACGATGTCGCCGCGAAGTTCCGGCTCTCGATCGGGCAGATCAACGATGCCGCGAACGTGGCGAAGCTCTCCGCCGCCACCCGGGGCGAGACCGTGCCGCTCGGCTCCGATCTCGACCTCGGTGCGCGCCGCGCGTCGAGCACCCGCCTCGCAGAGCTCGCCACGCGGCTCGAGTCGCCGTTCGGCTGGGGCGATCTCGTGATCGCCGAGCGCCAGCTCGACGTGCTCCATTCGATCTCGGCCTACCTTCGCCACCGCGACCTCGTGCTCGCCGAATGGGGCTACGAGAAGACCGTCGCCCGCACGCAGGGGATCAAGGTGCTCTTCGCGGGCGAGTCCGGCACCGGGAAGACGATGGCGGGCCAGGTGCTGGCGCGCGACCTGGGCCTCGACCTGTTCCGCCTCGACCTCGCGACCGTCGTCTCGAAGTACATCGGGGAGACCGAGAAGAATCTCGACCGGGTGTTCGGCGCCGCCGAGGGCTCGAACGCGATCCTCTTCTTCGACGAGGCCGACGCGCTCTTCGGCAAGCGCTCCGAGGTCCGCGACGCGCATGACCGCTACGCGAACATCGAGGTCGCCTACCTCCTTCAGAAGATGGAGGGCTACCCCGGCGCCGTGATCCTGGCCACGAACTTCCGCCAGAACATGGACGACGCCTTCCTGCGCCGGCTCGACGTCGTCGTCGACTTCCCCTTCCCGGAGCCCGAAGACCGTGAACGGATCTGGAAGCTCGTGCTGCCGGAGGACGCTCCGCAGGCCGAGGACATCGACGTCCACTTCCTCGCCGAGCGCTTCCGCCTCTCCGGCGGCAGCATCCGCAACTGCTCCCTCGCAGCCGCGTTCATGGCGGCAGACGCCGGCCGCGCGATCGGAATGGAGCACCTCGTCCGCGCCGTCGCCCTGGAGTACAACAAGCTCGGCCGCTTGACGATCGAGGCGGATTTCGAGCACTTCCTCGAAGTGATCAAGCCGACGACCGGCGCCTTTCCCGCAGTTCCGTAGCCCCACCCCGATCGACGAAGCTCATTCCTGTTCCAGCTTAGAAGTGCTTCATGAACCCGATCACCTCGGTCGAGTTCAACCCGAGGCCGTCAGGGCCCGGCGTCGGGGTGAAGGTCGCGGTGAAGGTCAGTGACGTCGTCGCGTCGAGGTGCAGCTCGGCCGTGCCCTGACCGCTGACCGTGGCCGAGGAGCCGTCGAAGCCGAGCGAGGGGCCGGCGCCGAGGTCGAGGAAGCTGTCGCCGTTCTGCTTCACGTGGAAGAGGAAGATGTTCACCGCGGCACCGCCGGCGGCGGCATGCGGCTCGTCGAGGCCGACCGAGATGCTCGCGGACGGGTCGGCGAGGAAGTCCACGTCGAGGAACCGAGAGCGCGAGCGCCAGAGGTGGAGGTCGGCGATCGTGTAGGTGAGCGTGACGTTGAACGGGTCGCGCGTCAGCGTCCAGTCGCTGTGGGGCGTGCTCGTATCGCCCGTCGGCGCGGGCGTAGTTCCGGGTGTCTGAGCCGGATCGGGGGCCGGGGGCTGCGCGGTCGACGGCGCAGCAGGCGTGGTCGGCGCAGTCGTCGGCGCAGCGGCGGTCGCCGCCGGCGGGCCGGTGTAGGTGACGGTCGAGGGCGGGGATCCGCCCGCCGAGGCCAGGTCTGCGGCAGGAACCTGCGTCGGAGGCGGCTGCCCGATCGGGACGTCGTTCAGCTCCGTCGGTGCCTGCTGCCCCCCGGGCCGGCGCAGGAGGAGCGACCGCGCGAGGCCCGCCACGGCGCGGTTCCCGAGCGAATGCTGGAGGGCGAGCATCGGATGCTCGAGCTCCTCGCGAATCCCACGGCTCGCACCCTTCGACTCGGGTGCGCGAGGAGGCCGGCGCTCGCGCTCTGCGTACCTGGCCACGACTTCGCGATCATACTCCGGGCTCCCGCGGTTGCCCTTCCAGACACGAGATCGCGCCGGGATCGCGCGATGAGCAGGCGCGAATCCCTCCTCCCGGCCTCTTGGCCGGATCGGGCATGACGCTTGCGCGATCCGGCGCCCCTTCGGGCAGAACGAGCTACCCGACCCGCCCCTTCCGGTTCGCGGACGATCTGACAGACTCCGTGCAATGGCGATGCCGATGAAGATCGCGGTCCCGATCAACACGATGCTCGCCGATCTCGACGAGTCGCTGAAGAACCTGCTCAAGCGCGATCTCGAACGGCACGGCTTCGACGGGGTCGAGATCGAGTTCGACGCCCCGGACAAGGAATGGGCGGCCTCGCTCTCGAGCCCGGCGGTGAACCTCTTCCTCTACGACATCCGCGAGGCGAAGGAGCTGCGCCCGATCGAGTGGCAGGAGCAGGTGCGCGAAGGGCGCACGTCCGACCTCCGGCCTCCCCTCCGGATCGACGCGTCCTACGCGGTGACGGCCTGGACGCGCGACGTTCAGGATGAGCACCGCCTCCTCTCGCAGGCGATGGCGATCTTCTACGCCTTCCCGGTCCTGCCGGCGGAGATCCTGGCGGCTTCGCTCGCGAACGGATCACAGCGCTACCCGCTGAAGACGGCGACGGCGCAGGAGCGCCACGAGGACGCATCCGACTTCTGGACGGCGGTCGGCGGTCAGTACAAGGCGTCGTTCAACTACGTGGTGACGCTCTCGTGCGAGTCCGGTGTCTCGCTCGAGCGGGGGCCCGAGGTGAAGACGGCGACGACCCGGCTCTTCGACCGCGACGCGCGCAACGCGACCGTGCTCGAGATGCACCGAAGCGGCGGCAGCGTCGTCGACCCCGACGGCGTGCCGGTCCGGAATGTCTGGGTGCTCCTCCAGGAGACCGGGCAGCTCGCGGTCACGGATCGCGACGGCCGGTTCCGCTTCGACCGGCTCCATTCCGGGAGCTACACCGTGGTCGCGCGCGGGCCCGACGGCAAGGAGCAGAAAGCCTCCCTCGCGATTCCGGGGCAGGGCGCGGAGATCGTCCTCGGCGGTGCCGCGAAGGCCGCCGCCAAGCACGGCTGACGAGCCGGCCGAGGCTCCTGCCCCAACGGGGCACGAACGCTGCCCCCTTCGATGCACCGGCGCTTCTGGCGCTCTGGTGCGGGAAAAACAACAGTTCACGCCATGTCTCGACGGGCCCTGATCGGGAACCTCGAACCCGTTGCCCGGCTCGGGATGACGCGGGTTCTCGAGGATGAAGGTCTCGAAGTCGTCGGCGACGACGACGAGCCTCCGGATGCCTTCGTCGAGCAGGCACGGATCCTCCAACCCGATGCGATCGTCCTCGGTCTCGAGCGGAGCAGCTTGACCGACCTCGGCGACCGCGTCCGGATTGCCGCCCCCGGGGCAAAGCTGATCCTCTGGCCGCGCGACGAGGCGGAGATGCAGGTGTTCGACCCCGGCAGCACCTCACCACGACGCATACCAGCTTCTGCTTCCGAGGCACTGATTCGGGAGCTCCATACCGGTCGATCGACCTAGAAGGAAGGGAGTGAGATGGCGACAAGTTATTTGACCCCGGGCGTGTACGTCGAGGAGGTTCCCTCGGCGAACAAGCCGATCGAAGGGGTGGGAACGTCGATCGCCGCGTTCGTCGGCCTGGCCCCCGGTGGGCCCGTGAACCGGCCGACCCGGATCGCGAACTGGACCCAGTTCGCAACGATCTTCGGCGACGCGCAGAACCCGGAGAACGGGCCGTTCATGGAGGGCGGGTACCTCGCCCACAGCGTCTACGGCTGGTTCCAGAACGGCGGCGGGCTCTGCTGGATCGTCCGCGTCGGGAGCTCCGACGGCGGCGTTCGCCAGGCCGCGCTCCCGGCCGCAGGCGACGGCAACTCGGAGGCCTTCCGCGCGGTGGCGCTGAAGGGTGTAGACACCGACGTCAAGCTCGACCTGACCACGGAGGGGACCGGCGGCGGCGACGGCGACGACTCGCCCGCGACCTACAAGCTCACGGTCACGGCGGGCACCGACACGGAGGAGTTCGACGGTCTGAGCGTGAAGAAAGGCCGCGCGTACATCGTCACGAAGGTGAACGCCGCCTCGAAGCTGATCAAGCTCGAGGAGACCGGCGGCAGCCTTCCGGACGTGACGCTCGCGACCGGCAGCTTCACGCTCTCGATGCCGAAGCAGTCGAGCGACGCGATCACGCCTTCGCAATTCGAGGGTGACGTCGCGAAGCGCGAGGGCATGGGCGGCCTTGCAGCCGTCGACGAGGTGACGATGGTGATCTGCCCGGACGCCGTGACGTTCGCCGGGAACGGCGACGACACCGGGTTCCGCGACCTGCAGGGCAAGATGATCGCCCACTGCGAGAACATGGGCGACCGGATGGCGATTCTCGATCCGCCACCGGGGATGAACCCGCAGGACGCGCTCGACTGGCGGATGAACGCCGCCGGCTACGACTCGAAGTTCGCGACGCTCTACTACCCCTGGCTCGAGGTCATGGATCCGATCTCCAAGCGCCCGCTGCTCGTCCCGCCGTCGGGGCACGTCGCCGGCGTCTGGGCGCGCACCGATGGGACCCGCGGCGTCCACAAGGCGCCGGCGAACGAGGTCACCCTCGGGGTCAACGGCGTCGCCTTCCAGATCACGGGTGAGGAGCAGGGCGGCCTGAACCAGCGGGGGATCAACTGCATCCGGGCCTTCCCCGGTCGCGGGATCCGGATCTGGGGCGCACGCACGCTCTCAAGCGACCCCGAGTGGCGCTACGTCAACGTCCGCAGGCTCTTCAACTACGTCTCGGAGTCGATCATGGAGGGAACGCAGTGGGCCGTGTTCGAGCCGAACGACGAGCGCCTCTGGAGCTCGCTGCGCATCTCGGCCTCGAACTTCCTGAACCGCACGTGGCGGCAGGGCGCGCTCTTCGGCGCCTCGCCCGGCGATGCCTACTACGTCAAGTGCGATTCCGAGACGAACCCGCAGGACGTGATCGAGGCGGGCCAGGTCGTCGTGGAGATCGGGATCTGCCCGACGAAGCCGGCCGAGTTCGTGATCTTCCGGATCAGCCAGTTCGCCGCAGGCGCGAGCGAGATTGCCTAAATGACCAAGAGAGGAGGGTTGAGCTAAATGCCGACAAGAGAGCCACGCCCAGCGTCATTCTTCCGCCTGACGCTCGGCGGCAAGGAGGCCGTGGGTGTGTTCAAGGAGGCCTCGGGGTTCGACTCCGAGACCGAGGTGATCGAGCACAAGTCGATCGACGCGAACGGCCGTCCGTACACCCGCAAGGTCGCGGGCGGGATCAAGTGGGCGAACATCGTCCTGAAGCGCGGCGTCGACGAGAGCATGGACATCTGGCAGTGGCGTGACGACGTGATCAACAAGGGCGCCGACTCCGCGCGGGTCGACGGGAAGGTCGAGCTGCTCGACATCGACGGCGGCACGATCGCGACCTACCAGTTCAAGCAGGGATGGGCGATCAAGTACGTCGCCGCAACGCTCGACGCCTCGACGAACAACGTCGCGCTCGAGGAGCTGCACATCTGCCACGAAGGGTTCACGAGGGAGTAGCGAGCAACGAGGGGGTTGAGGAGGTCAGGTTGATGCAGACAGAGTTCCCGTTCACGCTGCCGCGGGGGTACGTGGACGCGGCGGGCAACGTCCATCGTCAGGGCGCGATGCGCCTTGCCACGGCGCGCGACGAGATCGAGCCGCTCCGTTCTGCCGAGGTGCGGCAGAACGAGGCGTACCTCTCGGTGCTCCTGCTTTCGCGTGTCGTGACGAAGCTCGGGGACGTCGCCGAGGTCACCCCCGACGTTGTCGAGGGCCTGTTCGCGGCCGACTTCGATCACCTCCAGCGCCTCTACGAGCGACTGAACACCGATGGCGAGTCGGTCGGGGCGGTGACGTGTCCTTCCTGCTCGCAGTCCTTCGAAGTGGACCTGACAGAGGTCGAGGACAGGCGCCTGGGGGAATGAACAGGCCGTCTCCGCATGAGCTGATCGCGGAGGCGGCCGAGCTGGCCTACCAGTTCCACTGGCCGCTCGACACGATCCTCGACCTGGAGCACCCCGACCGCCGGCGGTTCCTCCAAGAAGCCGGCGCGATCGCGGGCCGCCTCAACGGAGCGCGTTAAACACATGGCCGGACGGCTCAGACTCCTCGGGCAGAGGGTTCTTGCGCGTCATACGGCCGCGCCGCGGGTCGGTGGGCTGCGTCTGGCGCAGCACGTTGTCGCGGCGCGAACGCCGGAGAAGATCGTCGAGAGCTCGACGCGGCTCGCGCGCGGGCGCTCGATCGAGGCGCGGATCCCGGCACGGACCGAGGAAGCTGCTGTTCCGCGCCCGCCGGGGATGAGCGAGTTCGCAGCCCGTTGGATCTTCGGCGACGGCCCGCCCGAGGGGATCCCGATCGCGGGCGAGGCCGCGCTGAAGGAGCTGGCTCCGGCAGACAAGGAGCGTCCCGCGTTCCTCGTCGACCGCGACCAGCGGGTGGCGCGGGAGGCGGAGGCGGCTCAGGCCGAGGTCGAGCGTCGATCCCAGCCGGTCGCGCGTGGGCGGGTCGAGGAAGTGACGTCGTTCAAGCTCTCGCGGCGGCCTGCTCCTGTCCCGCCGGTCGCAGCGGCCGAAACCCCGGCGCCGCCGCAGGAGACCCCCTCGCCTCCCGAGGCGAAGACCATTCCTGTGCCGGCGGAGGCGCCGGCGGGCGCGCCGCCGCCGGTACCACGGAACGTCCTTTCGACGCGGCCGCCCGTGGCCCGTGCCCCTGCGCCGCCGGAGACGACGCAGATCGAGGGCCCGGAGCCGACGCCCGAGCCGGTGAGCCCCAAGGAGGACGGCACCGCCCCCGTGAGCGCAGAGCCGTCCCGGCCCGATCCGGCTCGGTCGAGCCCCCCTTCTGTGGCCGAGACGACTCCCCCGGAGCCCATGGCCGCGTCCCCGGGGCTGCGCGCCAGGCTCCGCGTGGCGCCGGCCCCGCGCGAGAGCATCCGGCGTCCGGCGCTCGAAGTGCGTCGGAGGCCGGTCGAAGCGACGGTTGAGCCCGAGTCTTCGCCGGCCGCGCCCGTGCCGGTCGAGGCACCCCCTGCCCGCGGCCTGATGCGCCGCGTGATCGATGCACTCCTTCGCCGTGAGCCCCCAGCCGCCGCGCCGAGCCCGGCCGCTCCGGCCGCAACGACTGCTCAGCCCTCCCGCACGATCGCGCGCGATGCCGGCGATCTGTGGGCCGACGCCGCGCAGCCGACGGCAGCCGCAGCACCGACCGCGGCAGCCGCAGCCGCATCGCCGGTGGCGGCCGGCGGCTCACCCGGCGGAGCTCCTGCCGGGCCCGAGACGCCGCCGCCTTCGGCCCCCACCGGACCCGTTCCAATGCCGTACCCGAACGAGGTGGAGGCCCCGCCGAGCGACCCGGCAGGTGCCGCCGAGGGCGCCGTTTCGGGCGCTGAGCAACCGGCGCCTGCCGGCCCAGAGAGCTCGGCGCCCGCTCCTGCACCGGTCCCGCTCGAGCTCGCCGAGTCGCTCGCCCCCGAGGCATCCGACCCGGAGGAAGGATCGGAAGCAGCGCCGCCGAGCACTCCTGCACCCGTTACCGGCGAGTCCTCGCCCGAATCGCCTCCAGCGACACCCGGCCCGCCTCCCGCAGACGGGCTGCCGACGGCGGCCGAAGCCGCCCCCACGCTGCCCGGCGGCTCTGCGTCGGCAGGCAACCCTGCCTCGGCCGTCACACCGTCAGCCCCGAGCGCCGCCCTTGCCGAAGAGGAGGCCGATGGGGGAAGCAGCAAGGTCGCGCGCGCGGTCATGCGGCCGTTCCGGGCTCTGAGCCGTTCGGCCGCTCTCGAGCCGACGAAGGCGCCGGCTTCCCCGGCCTCGGCACCCACGCCGCAGATTCCGGCCGTCGTCCCGCCGCCTACCACAGCTCGTAAAGTCACGGTGCAGCGGGTGGCACAACCTGCCGCATCCGCGCCGGCCGAACAACCCAGTGCCGCTCCCGTTCCGCGGGCCCCTCGTGAGGCGCCGGCGATGCCGGAGAGCGGCGAGCTCGCACCCGCCGCCGCCGAGGCTCGTGTCCGGCAGGCTGAAGCGCCGGCCGACCGGGTTTCGAGCCCGGCCACGATCCGGGGCGCAGAAACCGCTCCGCAGCTCGCGCGCTCCGCTGCAATGCCGGGCCCCGGTGCCGCCGCCGCTTTGCGCGTGGATCGGCCTGCAGTCCGCCTCGTCGCAGCCCACGAGCCGCCCGCCAGGGCGGCGGCACTTGCCCGCTCGGAAGCGCGGCGACCCCGGGAGGAGGCGGCCGCATGGGCGCGGCCGGCGGCGACGAGCGGTGCAAGGCTCGCCGCCGCGACAGGCTCCGAGCTCATGCAGGGCGAGGAGGGTTACGAGACCGTCCTCTTCCCCCGCCCCGCGGGCCTAGCCTTCGCGCCCGCGGTCTCGCTGATGCGGGCCGCCGACGGAGAGCAGGAGCCTGCGGCGGCGGCGAGCGATGCTCCGGCCGCTCCCGAGAGCGCCCCGGCCCCGGCCTCGCAAGGAGGCGGCGCTGGCGGCGGGGACATCGAGGAGATCTACACCCAGGTGATCGAGCGGCTGCGCCGCGATCTCCTGGCGGACCGCGAACGAATGGGAGACCTGCTCGGCGACCTGCCGTAGCAGGAAGGAGAGACGATGAGCAACTACAGCCAGAGCAACCGCTCGAGCTCCGAGAGCGCCGCCGCGAGCCTGCCCGACCCCGTCGGCGAGCTCCGCTTTCAGGTCCTCCTCGACGATGCGGTGATCGGCGCGTTTGCCGAGTGCAGCGGGCTCAGCGTCGAGTACGACATCTTCGAGTATCAGGAGGGAGGCGAGATGCGATACATCCACAAGTTCCGCGGCGCGCTCAAGTATCCGAACCTCGTGCTCAAGCGCGGGGTGACCTACGAGGACGCGCTCCTCAAGTGGTTCTACGACCAGGATTCGGACCGCGACGATCGCGGCAACGTCACCCTCAACCTCCTCGGCGACGACGGAGAGCAGGTGCGTACCTGGTCGTTCGCCTCGGCGTTCCCGGTGAAGTGGTCGGGACCGTCCCTCAGCGCCAAGTCCACGAACGTGGCGACCGAGACCCTCGAGATCGCCCACCAGGGCCTCATGCCTCCGAGCTGACCATGCCGCTCCCGCCCCTCACCGGATTCGAACTTGCGAGCCTCGAGATCGAGGGCGGCGGCGACCCGATCGACTGCTGGTTCAACCCCAAGGAGTACACGATCGCCAAGCAGAACCAGTGGAAGGTCGACCCGGTCGTCGGCACCGCGCTTCCGAGCGCGCAGTTCGGCGGCGGCCAGCCGCGGAAGCTCACGCTTCAGCTCTTCTTCGACTCGACCGACTCCAAGAGCCTCGACGTCACCGACGTGACCCAGCAGCTCTTCAACATGATGGAGGTGCAGTCGTCTCTCGGCTCCGGCTCGGGCCGCAACAGCGGCCGGCCGCCGATGGTCACCTTCGTCTGGGGCAGCATCGTCTCGTTCAAGGCCGTCGCGGACAGCCTGAGCATCCAGTACACGCTCTTCCGCGCCGACGGCACGCCCGTGCGCGCGCAGGCCCAGCTCTCACTGATCCAGGCCGAGCGCGCGATGGACAAGTCGAGCCAGCACGGGTCCGCCGCTCCACAGAACCCGACGACGCGCGCCCAGCCCGGGCTCGGCTCGCACACGGTGCGCGACGGGGACAGCCTCGCCTCGATCGCCTTCCACCACTACAGCGATCCGACCCGCTGGCGCTCGATCGCCGAGGCGAACGGGATCGACGACCCGCTGCACCTGAAGCGCGGCTCCATCCTCGCGATCCCGAAGATCGAAGAATGAGCGGCGTCTCCGGGGCAGAGGTGCGCGTCTCCGGGACGAAGCTCGACGACTCGGTCGGGCAGCGGCTCGTGGAGGCACGTGTTCAGGAGAACCTGCGGCTGCCCGATGCATGCCTGCTGCGGTTCAGCGACCCGAACCTCGCGACGATCGACCAGTTCCCGATCCAAATCGGAAGCGAGATCGAGGTGCTCCTCTCGGCCACCGACGCGACCTCGCTGACGAGCGTCTTCAAGGGCAAGGTCGTCTCGCTCGAGCCCGAGTTCGCGCAGGGCACGACCCTCGGCTTCCGGGCCTACGACGGCTCGCACCTGCTCCACCAGACGAAGATCGCCGACACCTACCAGAACATGACGGCGGGCGATATCGCCCAGAAGATCGCAGGCCGCAACGGGACCGGCGTCGGGACGATCGACAGCGGCGGCCCTGCCTACGACTTCGTCCAGCAGAACAACGAGACCGACTGGGAGTTCCTCTGGAAGCTCGCCGGACGGATCGACTACGAGGTGCTCGTGATCGACCACAAGCTCTACTTCCGCAAGGCCGGCCCGCCGGCCGGCACCCAGGACATCAGCCTCAAGTGGGGCGACAACCTGATCAGCTTCAAGCCCCGCGTCTCCGCTGTCCAGCAGGTCGATCAGGTGACGGTGCGCGCCCGGAACCCCAAGGGGAACAGCTCGTTCGAGTCGACGAGCAGCATCCAGGAGCCTGTCTCCGCGATCGGGATCAGCCGCGCCGCGGCGGCTTCGGCCCTGAGCGGCGGGACGATGGTCGTCGCCGACCGGCCGGTGCTCTCGCAGGACGAGGCAGACGACCTCGCAGGAGCGTACGCCTCGCACATGGGAGCGGGCTATCTCGAGGCCGAGGGGGTCGCCAAGGGCAACCCGGCGATCAGGGCCGGCTCGAAGGTGAAGATCGACGGGATCGGAACGAGCTTCGGCGGGACCTACGTCGTCTCGTCCTGCACGCACCTATTCCAGGGCGACTCACGGCTACGGGACCCTCTTCTCGACCTCCGGTCGCTCGGCGCGGAGCCTCGTCGACCTGATGACCCCGAAGAGCAAGCGCGGCTGGGGCAACTCCGTCGTCGATCGGGCTCGTCACGAACAACAACGACCCCGACAACATGGGCCGCGTCCGGGTGAAATACCCGGCCCTCGGCGAGGAGACCGAGGGCTGGTGGGCGCGCGTCGACCGCGCCCGACGCCGGCAAGGCCCGTGGCCTCTTGATGATGCCGCAGGTCGGCGACGAGGTCGTGATCGGCTTCGAGCACGACGACGTGCACCGCCCGTACGTGCTCGGCTCGGTCTGGAACGGCGGCGCCACAGCCCGGCGCCGACCTGGCCGTCCAGGACGGCTCGTTCTCGCTCCAGTCCGACCAGAAGATCGCAGCATGCACGCGAAGGACGTGATCACGATCAAGTCCGACAAGGACTTCAGCCTCGAGACGACGGGGAAGATCGACCAGAAACCGCAGCAGGACATGACGCTCGATGGCGCCCAGTCGGTGACGATCAAGGGCGGCACCACGATCTCGATCGAGGGCACGCACACAGCTCGAGATCAAGTGCGGAAGCTCATCGCTCACGATGAGCTCGACCGGAATGATCTCGATCTCCGGCACGCAGATCAGCCTCGGCTAACGCAATCAGGAAGGGGTAGATGTCCGACATCATTGGCACCGGGATTGCGTTTCCGCTCCGAGTCGACCGGCTCGGAGCGCTTGCGCTGAGCTCCGGCGACAGCGACGTTCAGGAGGCGATCGACGTCATCCTCGGCACCGCCCCGGGCGAGCGCCCGATGCGGCCCGAGTTCGGCTGCGGGATCCACGGCCACGTCTTCGGCTCGATCGACGCCTAGACACTTGCGAAGATCGAGTACGACATCCGCGCCGCCGCTCGACCGCTGGGAGCCGCGGATCGACGTGCTCGGCGTCGATCCCGACCTCTCGCAGATGGACGACGGCGTGCTGACGATCGAGATCACCTACCGGCTCCGCTCGACGAACGACATCCGCAACCTCGTCTACCCGTTCTACGTGATCCCGTCGGAGCCCGAATGAGCCGGATCCCGGAGGTCACCCTCGACGACCGCGGCTTCCAGGATCTCGTGAACGAGGCGCGCCTGCGCCTCTCGCAGCGCTGCCCGGAGTGGTCGGAGCACAACGTCTCCGACCCCGGCATCACCCTGGTCGAGTTATTCGCCTGGATGACCGAGGCGATCATCTACCGCCTGAACCGCGTGCCCGAGAAGCTTCACGTGACGCTGCTGAACCTGCTCGGGATCAAGATCGAGCCGCCCGTGGCGGCAACGACGGAGCTGCGCTTCAGGCTCACCGCGCCCTCCGACCGAGCCCGTCGAGATCCCCGCCGGCGACACCGAGGTCGGCACGCTCCGCACGCCGAGCGACCAGGCGATCGTGTTCCAGACCTCCGACGACTTCACGATCCCGCCGCCGCGGCCGGGCTTCTACGCGGTCAAGCACGGCGGCGCCGCGAAGGACATCGGCGTCGCGCTCGGGCATCGCCGAAGCCGCAAGGCGCCGGATCAGAACGCCTTCGGTACGCCGCCCGGGCCGGCGACGCGCTCTACCTCGGCTTCGACGTCCCGCTCGCGAACATCCTGCTCGTCGTCGACGTCGACTGCTCGCAGGCCCGCGGCGCCGGCGTCGACCCGGAGGACCCGCCGCTGCGCTGGGAGGTCTCGGCCGCCGAGGAGGAGACCGGCTGGCTCGAGGCGAGGTGGTCGAGGACCTGACCGGCGGCTTCAACTACGGCTGGGGGAAGGTGACGATCCAGCTCCCCGCGGAGCACACCGCGGTGCCGATCGTGGGCCATCGCGCCTACTGGGTCCGCTGCCGGCTCGACCCGTTGACCCGCTCGGGCGCAAGCGGCGGCGCGACGCTACTCCCACCCGCCGGAGATCCACGCGATCACGGCGGCGCCGATCGGCGCGCACATCCCGGCCGCCCATTCCGAGCGCGTGGACGGCGAGGTCCTCGGCGCGAGCGACGGCACGCCCGGCCAGGTCTTCGAGCTCAGCTACTACCCGATCCTCGACCCGACGGCCGAGGAGTACCTCGAGGTGCTCGATCCCGACTCTGGGACGTGGGAACGCTGGGAGCAGGTCGAGTCGTTCGTCGAGAGCAAGCCGACCGCCCGACACTCGTCCTGAACGCCGCGGCAGGGCAGGTCGAGTTCGGCCCCGCGATCCGCACGCCCGACGGCAACTGGAGGCAGTACGGCGGCGTCCCGAAGAAAGGCGGGACGCTCCGCTTCAGCCGCTACCGCCACGGCGGCGGCAGGCGGGCAACGTCGCCACCGGGACGCTCACCGTGCTGAAGTGCGCGATCCCAGGCGTCGACACCGTGACGAACCTCAGGCCCGCGTTCGGCGGCGTCGATCCCGAGTCGCTCGAAAGCGCCCGCAACCGGGCGGCGCTCGAGATCAGGACGCGCTACCGCGCGGTCACCCCCGACGACTTCGAGTTCCTCTGCGGCGAGGCCTCGCCCCAGGTCGCGCGCGCCGTCTGCCTGCCTCCGGGCGAGGACGGGATGGTGCGCGTCCACATCCTCCCGATGGTCGCTCCGGCCGACCGCCGGCTCACGGTCGAGGAGCTGTCGCCCGACGAGCCGCTCCTGACCGAGGTCGCCGAATACCTCGACGAGCGGCGGGTGATCGGGATGAGCCTCCAGCTGCTGCCGGTGAAGCTGCACGGCGTCAGCGTCGTCGTGCAACCTCCAGGCCTCGATCAACGCCGACCTCGAGCGTGTCGAGCAGGACGTCGCCTATGCGCTCTACAGCTATCTGAACCCGCTCGTCGGCGGCTCGGCCGACGGCCTCGGCGACGGCTGGGAGTTCGGCCGCGCGCTGAACCAGGGCGAGCTCTACGGGATCGTCCGCAAGATCGAGGGGGTCGAGTTCATCAAGATCCTCCGCGTCTACGAGACCGACCTCGCAACCGGCAAGCAGGATCCGAAGCCCGCCGGCAGCTACATCGAGATCGGCGAGGACGAGGTGATCGCCTCCGGGACGCACATCATCAAGGCGGAGCGCGCCGAGCTTTGAGCCCGTCGACCGTTCAGGGCACCTCGCTCGCGCACGGGGTCACCACCCGCCGGGGATTCTCGACGACGAAGCTCCGGGCGCGGCTCTCGGACAGCGAGGCGCCCGCGGTCGTCTCCTGCGCGCGGCTACCTCCGCAACAACATGCCGAGCATCTACCAGGAGGGCGACTTCGGCCTCCGCTTCCTGGGCGCGCTCGAGACGACGCTCGACCCGATCGTCGGCACGCTCGACGTGCTCTCGCGTTACTTCCACCCGACGCTCGCCCCGCGCGACGTGCTCGATCTGCTCGCCTCCTGGCTCGGGCTGAACGTCGAGGAGGGCTGGCCCGACGAACGGCTCCGGGAGGCTCTGAGCCGCGAGGGCGAGCTCTCGCGGAAGCGCGGCACGAAGGCAGGGCTCACACTCGCGCTCTCGATCGCCTTCCCGAAGATTCCGCTGCGGGTCGAGGACGGCGGTGGAGTTACATGGTCTTCGAACCCCGATACGCGAACCAAGGCTCCCCCGCCGAGCTTTGTGGTCTACTGCGACACTCCGATTCCCGAGAAGACCCAGCTCGCGATCGCGCGGGTGATCGAGGAGACAAAACCGGTGCACGTGACCTACAGGCTCCGCGTCAAAGCTGCGAAGAAACCGCCGCCGCCCGCAGACTGATGGCTCTCTGCCGACTCAAGGTGCTCTGCTGACTCATGGCCCCTTGCCCCAAGTGCGCGCACGAGAACGACGACGTCGACTTTTGCGTCAACTGCGGGACATACCTGCGCTGGGACCCCACCCGGGCCCAGCCCGCGGTCAAGCTGCCGGAGCCCGACGCTCCCGTAGCGCCCGCTGAGCCGCCTGAGGCGACACCCGCGGCTGCGGCGGCCGGCGCCGCGACAGCCACGCCTGGGCCGCCTCCCACAGCGCCCCCGCCCGCAGCACCGGGGCCGCCGACCGGGGAGCAGCACGCCGTCGAGATCCCCGTGCCGGTCATGCGCACGATGGACATGCCCGTGATCCGAGCCGGCGATCCGCAGGCAGCGAACATCCCGGGCGTTGCGCCGCTCCTCGACACCGAGGCGGTGCAGATCACCCTCGACTACCCGGAGCTCCCCGGCAACGAGCAGAAGCTCGTGGTCGAGGCGGGCGGCCACGCGGCGCTCCCGGCGCTCGTCCGCAACCAGAGCGGCATCGTGGACAACTACGAGCTCCAGGTCAAGGGGATGCCGGAGGAGTGGTGGAACGTCACGCCGCCGTCGGTGTACCTCGTCCCGTTCGGCGCGCCGAGCGGAACCTACGAGCAGGACGTCCGCATCAACTTCAGCCCGCCGCGAAGCGCCGAGGCCGAGGCCCGGATCTGGGAGATCGAGGTGATCGCCCTCTCGCGCGCGCAGAACGAGGTGACGGGACGGATGCCCGGCAGGGTCGAGATCACCCCGTACGAGCAAATCGAGAGCGAGCTGCGGCCCGAGATCGTGACCGGCCGGCGGCGCGGCGAGTACGCGGTGATGGTGCGGAACAAGGCAAATGCATCCCTCGACACGGAGGTCACCGCGGTCGACAGCCAGAACGCGCTCGAGTTCAAGTTCGAGAAACCGCGATTCATCGCCGAGCCGGGCAGGCGCGACGGAACGACGTTCACCGTCAAGCCGAAGCACAACCACTGGGTTGGCCGCATCATCGAGCGGCGCTTCGAGGTCACGGCGAAGGGCGTCGGCGGCGAGTCCACCGCGAGACCGCTTCAGGGTGTCTTCCGTCAGAAGCCCTGGCTCCCGTTCTGGGTGCCGATCGTGATCCCGGCCCTCGTCGCCGCCGCGGTACTGCTCTATTCGCTGATCCCACACAAGACGACTGTGCCGGATCTCCACGGGATGACGATCGCGGCAGCTCAGCTTGCGATCCAGAAGGCGAACCTGAAGGCGCCGTCGCAGCCGCCGGTCGAGGTGCCATCGAAGACGGTCGCCTACCTCCATGTCGTCAGGCAGAGCCCGAGCTGGCACAAGGGCCCGGTTCAGAACGGCCATTTCACCGCGAACAGGGTGAAGACCGGGAAGACGGTCACCTTCTTCGTCGCAGAGCCGCGGGTCCCGAACCTCGTTGGGGCGACGCAGGCCCAGGCGCAGAAGGTGCTGCCCGGGCTGAAACTCGTGCTCGGCCCGGCCAAGACGCAGCTCGCATCGCGGGCGAAGGCGAAGATCGGCACGATCATCACGCAGAGTCCCGCCGCGAAGACACCGGTCGCCGAGGGGTCGACGATCACGGTCGTGGTCGCTGTCGGCAGCGGGCTTCGCACGGTGCCGAACGTGGTCGGCCAAGGCATCGCTCAGGCCTCGGCCCTGATCAAGGGCGCGGGACTGGCACCGGTGTTGAACCCGATCCCCTCGACCGTGAACCCGACGACCGCGAAGATCTCGCTCCAGGTGCCGACCGCCCAGTCGAGGGAGAAGGCCGGCTCGGCGGTGACGATCTACGTGAACCCGCCGGCACCGCCCAAGACCACGCCGACGAGCACCACGAAGACCACGCCGCAGGTCTCGTCGGGCGCGCTCGCCGGTGCCTCGGCGGCAGCGGCAGCCGCACAGGTACAGGCGGCGGGCGGAACGGCGGTGGTCACGAAGCAGTTCAGTGCCTCGGCGCCCGGCACGGTCGTCGGCACGAACCCGGCGGACGTCTCGAAGGTCCAGAAGGGCCAGACGGTGCAGCTCATCGTCTCGGCCGGCGAGCCGCCGCTCGCGTTCTCGGACGGCTCGTCGATCTTCGTCACGAGCGCGGTCAACGGAAGCGGCACCAAGAAGATCGCGTCTTCGGGTGACACCGAAGACGAGCCGAGCTGGCAGCCGAACGGCCGCCTCGTTGCCTTCCGCCGCGGTCCGACGGGCAACGCGAACGCCGGGAAGATCTGGATGGTCGACACCTCGAAGGGCGCGACGAGCGCCCGCGCGATCACCGCCGGCCCGAACGACCGGCGGCCCGCCTTCTCGCCCGACGGGAAGGTGATCGCCTTCATCCGCAAGAGCTCGACCGGCACGGACGGCGACCTCTGCTTCGTCCGCACCGCCTCGACGCTGCACCAGGGAGCCTGCATCAAGGACCCGGCCTTCGACGTCGACCGCCCGGCCTGGTCGCCCGACGGCCGCGCGATCCTCGTGGTCGCGCACGACCCGAAGGACCAAAACCAGATCGAGCTCGGCGAGTACACGACTGCCCGTCCGTTCTCCTCGAGCCCGAGCGACTGGGTCTGGCAGGGCCTGATCACCGACAAGATGCACGGCTCGAAGGGCAGCGACGCCGTGATCTACGCCGCGTTCTCGCCGGACGGGACGCAGGTCGCGCTCGTCGCCAACTGGACGGACAACCAGGTCTTCCGGCTCTACACGGCGTCGTGGTCGAACGGCCAGCTCGGCACGCCGAAACCCGTCACACCGACGGTTCGCGCGTGCGAGGTGACGTGGCGCGCCGACGGCGGCGAGGTGATCGTGACCCAGGCCGACAACGCCTGCGCGAACGCGCTCGGTGCGCTCACCCGGCTGCAGCTCACCTCGGCGGCCACGGTCACGCAGCTCCGTGCGTCCGGGGCCCAGAACCCGTCCTGGCAGTACGTCACACCCCCGTGAGATGCTCTGCCGTAGCTGCCGATGCCAGATCGCCCGCGGCGATGACGTCTGCACCGTCTGCGGCACGCCGGTCAAGGGCCGGGCGCCGCTCGAGCTCGTCATCGGCGACGGGCGCCGGATCCCGCTCGTCTACGGCCCGCTGACCCTCGGCCGCGGCAGCGAGAATCTGATCCGGATCGCGGGCGAGACCGTCTCCCGCAACCATGCGCGAATCGTGATCGACCCGGCCGGGCCCGCGGTCGAGGACGCCGGCTCGACCTACGGGACGTTCGTGGACGGGCAGCAGATCACCGGGCGGACGCTGCTGCGCGACGGCTCGCAGCTCGGGCTCGGCGACGTGCAGCTGACGATCGCGGCGAAGCGGCACGAGTCGGAAAGCGGCCGAACCGTCGTCTTCGGCGCGATCCCCGGGCTGCCCGACGAAGACGGTGCAGCGCTCCGCTTCCCGCGGCTCCGCGCCGGCTCGAAGCTGAAGCGCCTCGCCGCGGACGAAGGCGATCTCCGCTTCGTGCTGCGCGGCCCGGACGGCCGGTTCGTGCGGCTGAGCGCTGCCGACGCGGAACTGCTCGAGCTGCTGAACGGTGAGAACTCGCTCTCGAGCCTGATCGCGGCCGCGACCGGGCGCTTTGGCGCGGACGGGCCGAGCAAGCTCGCCTCGATGCTGGCCGACCTCGGCGAGCGGGGACTGCTCGAGGGCGTCGAGGAGGCGAAGGCGCCGCCCTCGAAGAAGGGGATCGGCCGGCTCTTCCGGATGCGCCAGTGGGACTTCACCTGGCTCGGGCCGGTCTTCACGAAGGTCTACCGGGGCGGCGGTTTCCTGCTCTTCACCCGGCCGCCGCTGGTCGTGATCTCACTGATCTGCGCGGCCGGGCTCGTGGCATTCGCGGATCTGATCGGCGGCGGCAACGTGGCCCCGTTCGTCGTCGCGAGCAAGGTCGGCGTCGGCGGGCTCGTGTTCCTCGTCGGGCGGTTCCTCGTCGTGATCGTGCACGAGCTCGCCCACGGGCTCACCGTCGAGTCATTCGGGCGGAAGGTTCCGAAGGGAGGGATCAAGCTGATCCTCATCTTCCCGTACGCCTACGTCGACACCTCGGAAGCATGGTTCGAGCCGGCCCGACGGAGGATCGCGATCAGCGCCGCGGGGCCGATCAGCGACCTCACGATCGGGGGCGGTGCCGCGCTCCTCGCGATCTTCTCGCCGGCGGGGACGCTGCAGGACGTGTGGTTCCAGCTCTCCCTCGCCGCCTACACGGGTGCGATCTTCAATCTGAACCCGCTGCTCGACCGCGACGGATACCACATCCTCGTCGATCTGATGCGCGAGCCCGGGCTCCGCCGCCGCTCGCGCGAATGGCTCTCGGCGAGGCTCTCCGGACGTGACGCGGAGCCCGACGACGCGGGGGTCCTCGCCACCTACGCAGTGACCGCCCTCGTCTGGTCGCTCGCGACCGCGGCGTTCACGGTCGTGATCTCGCAGCGCTACTACAGCTACATGACCGCGATCGCTCCGGCGAGCCTCGTCTGGACGGTGCTGATCGCCTTCTACGTGCTGATGCTCCTCCCGATCCTGGCTGTATTCTGGAAGGCCTACTCGGCCCGGCGGAGCGATCGAGAGACAGGAGTCGAAGGTGCAGTCGTCTGACGAAGCGCGCGCTGCGGAGCTGCTCGAGAGGCTCCTGATCGACGACGAGTTCCGGGCCAGCTTCCGCCGCGATCCGGCGAGGGCATGCGAGCAGTTCGACCTGCCGGAGCTCGCGACCGAGTTCGGCGGCGGGGCCGGCGGCAGCATGTTCCACACGCTCGAGGTCCGTGAGTCGCGCTCGAGCCTCGCGGGCGCGTTCATGGCCGCCGCCTCCGAGGGAACCGGCGCCGTCGACCATCTCAAGAACCTCCACGACAACCACCTCCACGGCGAGGCGCACCGGGTCGTCCATCACGCGCTCACGAGCCCGAAGCTGCAGGCGATCGACCCCGACCACCTGCACGGCGCCGGCCTCACCGATCACCTTGCCGGCTCGGGCTCGAGCGCGAACCTCGCGAGCTCGACGGAGATCACGACCCTGCTCTCGAACACGCACCTGACCTTCTCGCCGGAGGCGCATGCTGCGCTCGCACGCGGAGGCGCCGACGCTCGGCTCGTGTCGGTGCTCGACGACCTGACGAAGGATCATCAGCTCCGGATCGGCACGCTGCAGGTGAGCCACGGCGCCGGCGGCGACTCATTCGACATCCTCTCGGTCGACGGCGAGCGCGTGTCGCAGTCGAACATCTACGCCCGCGACCTGGCCAACGAGCTCGCCTCGCTCGACCCGTCGCTCCGGCCGGCGCAGATCGTGACCCCCTGGCCGATCGAGGCGCACGGCTTCACCCAGGGCGGGGTGCACGACGACCGGATCCACATCAGCTTCGACGTCCCGTCGTCATCGGCACCGCCCGCGGCGCACACGGTCGCGGGGACGAACAGCCCCGTCGATACCTCGACGAGCCCGGATCCCGGCACCTCCCCGCCCGAGCCGAGCACGACACCTCCCGATCCGAGTACCACCCCACCGGCCGCGCCGGCGACGACGCCGCCGGATCCGAGTACCACGCCCCCCGCCGCGCCGGCGACACCGCCGCCGGATCCGAGCACGACGCCACCCGCTGCGCCGACGACACCCCCGCCGGAGCCCACCACTACGGCGTCAGGCGGGTCCTCCGCTCCACCACCGCCGGAGCCCACCACCACACCGCCGCTCGCGCCGACGACGCCACCTCCCACGACCGTGCAGCCACCGGAGCTCCAGGGCAGCTCGACGCCGCCCGACCCGACGACTCCTCCGGTCGGCGGAACGTCTCCGTCGGGCGGCGCGCCTCCCGACCCGACGACCCCGCCCCCCGAGCCGACGACCGCGCCCTCGACACCCCCACCGGAGCCGAGCACCACCCCGCCCGCGGCGCCGACGACCCCGCCCCCCTCACCGGCAACCCCGCCGCCCGTCAGAGGGACGCCGCCCGAGCCGACGACAACGCCACCCTCCTCGCCGACCACCCCTCCGCCCGAGCCGGTGTCCCCGGTCACGACGCCCGCCGCCCCGCCGCCTCCGCCGACACATCAGAGCGTGGTGCTCGGCGTCGTCCAGGGCCACGAGGGCCAATCGACCTTCCAGTTCGAGGTGCCGGGCACCGGCCATGCCGGCGCCGCGGCGGAGTCGGCGCTCCAGGGGATCGACCCGAATGCGGCCGGGGGACTACCCGACGCCAGCGACACCTATCCGGGCGACAACGCCTCCCAGCAGGCGATCGCCGCGTGGATGGCACGGCAGGCCCACAAGGCAGGCCTGCCGGCCGAGCTGCCGATCATGGCGGCGCTGACAGAGTCGGGGCTGAAGAACGACAACTACGGCGACCGCGACTCGCTGGGCTTCTTCCAGATGCGGACGAGCATCTGGAACCAGGGCGAGTACACGGGCTTCCCGGACCACCCGGAGCTCCAGCTCAAGTGGTTCATCAACCAGGCACTCGAGGTACGGCGTGAGCGCCTTTCGCAGGGCGACGCGAGCTACGGGCAGGACAAGAGCAAATGGGGCGACTGGGTCGCCGACGTCGAGCAACCGGCCGCCGAGTACCGCGGCCGGTACCAGACCCACCTCGACCAGGCCGACAGCCTCCTCTCGGCCGGGGGCCCGGGCGCGGCGGGCACCGGCGGGACGGCGGGGCCCGACGCGGCTGCAGCCGCAGAAGCGCTCCAGGGCGCGACCGGCGCAGCCGGCTCGACCGCGGGCGTCCAGGCGCTCTCGATCGCGGAGCGCTACCTCGGAACGCCCTACCACTGGGGCGGCGACACGCCGCAGACGGGATTCGACTGCTCGGGGCTCGTCGAGTACAGCTACGCCCAGCTCGGGATCCACGTCCCCCGTGTCGCGGCCGACCAGTTCGACGTCGGCGTCCACATCTCGAACATGAACGACCTGAAGCCCGGCGACATCGTCTTCTTCAAGGACTCGACGGGCTACGTCCACCACGAGGGCCTCTACATCGGGAACCACATGTTCCTCCACGCCCCGCATACCGGCGACGTGGTCAAGATCTCGAGCCTCGACGAGCCGTATTACAAGGAGCAGTTCGCAGGTGGGAGCGACGTGACCGGGCTCGCGAGCGGCGCCCCCGAGCCGTCGGGCGCGGGCGCAGCGCCTCCGGTCGAGCCGTCGGCAGCCCCGGGCTCACCGGCCCCGGAACCGGCGGCGGCACCGGCGCAGCAGGGCACCGGCAACAGCGGGCTCTTCGGCGCGGTTCAGGGCGGTGGGTCGGGTACGCCGACGCCGGCTCCAGGAGGGGGCACCGGAAGCACGGTTCAGGTGCTTCCAGCGGTTCCCGACCCGAACGCGCCCGCCGACAGCTAACCGACCGTAAAGGTCTGCGTCGTCGTGTGAGTCGGCGGCGGCGGAGTGGTCGTCTGCGTCGGGGGCGGCGTGCTCGTGGTCTGGGTCGGCGGCGGGGTGCTCGTGGTCTGGGTCGGGGGCGGCGTGCTCGTGGTCTGGGTCGGCGGCGGGGTGCTCGTGGTCTGCGATAACTGCTCGGTGGAGGTCGGGGTCGTCGCGGTCGGCGGCGGGGGCGGAGGCGGTTCGGTGAGGGTGAAGGTCACTGCGCTGCCGTCACCGGCGCGCGCCACGACGACCTTCTCGAAATCGCCGGCGCGGGTGTGAAGGGCGACATCGACGCGGCCCGGATGGCCGGCCGTCGTGACCGAGACACCGTGTGCGCTCTTCGTTCCGCCCTTCGTCTTGATCCCGCCCTGCCAGAGCGTGGCCGTGGCGTGGCCGTCCGAGATCGCCTTGCTCGAGACGACGAGGCCCGAGGGCGGCAGGGCTCCGCCGTGGAGCGGGACGGTGACGGTGACCGTGCGCCCGTTCGCAACGATCTTCGGCGTCTGGGCGGTGATCGGCGGCGTGTTCGAGCCGAGAGACGGCAGCTTCGAGACGGTCGTGACCGCGAGCGTTGCCGGGTTCAGCTTCTGGGCGCTGTCGGTGGCGCCGTTGACCACGTAGATGGAGCCTCCGGAGCCCGCGAGCGCCACCGGCCCCTTCTGCACGCCGACGAGCTTGATCGTCGGGGTCGCTCCCGGCTTCGAGAATGTCAGCGCGGCGACCTGGTTCGTGGAGAAGAGCGCGGCGAAGAGCTGCTTCTTGCCGTTGGCGACGAGGGAGAGCGGTGAGACGGGAAGGGCGATTGTCGAGAGAACCTTGCCCGTGTCCGTGTCGATCACGGCGATCCCGCGACGAACGGGAACGTAGAGCATGCTCCCGATCGCGACCGGATCACCTTGCGGCTGCTGGGGGAGCTTGATCGGCGTGCCCGCCGTGACGGTCGTCTTCGTCGCGGTGTAGGGCACGACACTCGCCGAGGCACGATCGGTGACGTACACGACGCTCTTACCTGAGTCGATCCGGTGAACGCCGCCGCCCGACGGGGCGAACGGAAGCGCGGCGCACGGCGAGACCGCCTGCAGCGTGACGGCGCAGAGCCGGCCGCTGTCGACGCTGCCTCGCGAGAGCGCGTAGAGCGGGAGGTTGGCGCCGCCGCCGACGAGCGCGTAGGCGCCCGGGAAGCTGACCGCGCCGATCGGGCTCAGGTCGTTCAGCTTGTACGTCGCGATCGTGCCGTTGTCGGTGACGAATACGCGGCCGTAGCTCTGGCTGATCGAGGTGGGCCCGCCCGGGTCGGTGGTCGATGCGATCGGCTTGAGCGACGCACCCGAGAGGCGCTCGATCGCGCCGCCCGGCGAGGCGACGACGAGCGAATCACCACCGGCGCCCGCGATCGACTGCTGCTGGATCGCCGTCGGCGCAACCTCGGTGATGACCGGAGGCGTGGTCGTGGTCGTCGTTCGGGCGATGGTGCTCGGCGTCGTCGTCTTTGCGTGGTCGCGGCCTTCTTGCTGCTGCCCCCACCTGCGAGCACGATCACACCGACGACGACTACCGCCACGATGCCGAGGGCGACCAGGATCCAGAGCGGCTTGATCCTCGCCTTCGTCTCCTTCTCCTGGTCGAGCGCCTTCACGGCGTCCGTGAGGACGAAGCTCGGATGCTCGACCGCCTTCGGCGCCTTGTCCGGCGGGACGGTGACGCGAAGGTCGGGGGCGAGCGGAATCGAGGACGGCGGCTGTGCTTCCGGCGGCACGACTGCCGGCGGCTCGTCGGGCGGCGGTGCGGCAGGTGGTGAAGCGGCCGGAGGGGCGGCTGCGGACGCCGCCGGTGCCGGTGGCGCGCCGGTGGCCGCCGCGGCCGCCCCGGCAGCGGCGCCCGCTACAACTCCGGCGAGCCTTCCGTCTTGCCTTTTCTCCTCGTGCACCTCGGGGGCCGGCGCTTCCGGCGTGGCAGCGGCCGCCGCGGCCGGCGCGATCGGTTCCCGGGCATGCGAGACGTGTGGTGTCGGGATGCCGGGCGCTCCCGGGGTGGCGCCGACGAGCCCCTGCGCCTCGGCGACGTGCTCGGCGACGTTCGGCACCGCCTGGTCGAGCTCCTGGCCCGCCGGGGGCAGACGCGCAGCCTGCGGTACCGCGGCAACCTCCGCGTTCGCCTGGCCGATCTCGCCGGCAACACCCGGTGCGAACTGCTGGACCTCCGGCGGCAGATTCGGGATCTGCGGCATCTCCGGCAACTTCGGGACGTTCGGTTTCTTCAGCCGTCCGAGCCCGCGCTTGGGCTTGGGGGCCGCCGCGGCTGCAGCCGCCGCACCTGCGACCGCGCCCGTCGCAGCAACTGCAGCGGCGCCGGCATGGTCGTGCTCCTGCCCGGCCCCTGCCGCGACGGGCTCCGGCTCGACGGGCGGGGGCGGCGGAGCGGCGGCCGGCGGAGAGGCCTCGGCGGCGACGGGAAGGGGTAGAGCGGGCTCGGCGGCGGCCGGAGCGGGGGTCTGCGACGGCGTCTCGGGAACCGGAGCCGCCGCGGGCGTAGGAGTAGGGACGGGGGCGCGCGGCTCGGGCGCAATGGCTGCGGGCGCCTCGGCAGCCGGGGCCGGTGCGGGCGGAGGGGGAGCCACAGCTTTCTTTGCTCCGGGCGCGAAGGTGAGGTACATGTCCTCCTCCTCCTCGGCACCGAGGTCGAGCGAGCCTTCCGGCGGCTCCAGCTCCTCGGCGGCCGGAGGTGGCTCCTCGGCGATGGGCTCGGACGTCTCGGGAACGGGGGGCTCTCGAGCATCGGGCTCCGGCGGGGCCCGCTCCTCGACAACCGGCGCGGGCGGCTCGGCCACCGGAGGCGCGTACGGCTCCGGAGCCAAGGGCGGCGCGGACGCCTCGGCCGGCGGGGCCGCCGACGCGGCCGCCGCAACGCCCGCGGCCGCAACTGCCGCCGCGGCCTCGGAGGCCGCCGGATCGACGGTTATGTACTCGGGCTGGGGCGTCTCGAGCGAGACCTTCGAGCGCTCCTCGGAGAACGGCGCCGGCGTGAGCGGCTTTGCGCCCTCGTCTGCGTGCGGCTCGCCCTCTCCGTCTCCGAGCCGCGCCTCGCGCCGCCAGCGAGGACCGAGCAGGTGGATCACGATCTCCTCGAGCTTGTCCCAGGCCTCGCCGGCGCTCGCCGGCCGGTCCTTCGGATCCTTGTTCAGAAGCCATTCGAGCCACTCGCCGAGCTGCGGGTCGATCGACGGGTTGATCGTCGACGGCGCGGGAACGGTCTCGCTGACGTGGCGCACGAGCATCGACATCGGGGTCTCCGAGTCGCTGAACGGCACCTCGCCGAGCACCATCTCGTAGGCCATGATCCCGAGCGAGTAGAGGTCTGTCCAGGGCCCCACTTCCTTCGCCATCGCCTGCTCGGGCGCCATGTAGGCGGGCGTGCCGATCGCGGTCCCGGTCGCAGTCAGGAACTTCGAGGCGTTTCCGGCCTGGTTGAGCGCGCGGCCGATTCCGAAGTCCGAGATCTTGACCCCTCCCTCACCGGTGACCATCACGTTCTCCGGCTTCATGTCGCGATGGACGATCCCGCGGCTCGCTGCGTGCTGGAGCCCGGCGAGCAGCCCCTCGAGCACCCCCCCGATCTGTGCGAGCGTCAGGTGGCCGACGAGCGGTCGCAGCGAACCGCGCTCGATGTACTCCATCGAGATGTACGGCGTCCCCTCGTGCTCGAAGTAGTCGTGGACGGTGACGATGTTCGGGTGGCTCAGCGAGCCGGCCATCCGCGACTCGCGCAGGAAGCGCTCGGCGAAGGCCTCGTCGGCTGAATGCAGGCTTGCGAGCTCCTTCAGCGCGACGTGGCGGTCGAGGTCGGTCTGGCGCGCGAGGTAGACGGTCGCCATCCCGCCGCGCCCGATCTCCTTCAAGAGCTCGTAGCGCCCGACGCGCTTGAGGATCAGCGCCAAGGTGGCGTGACTTCCTCGTTCGCCCCGGGTGAGCCCACCGCCTCGACCATTACCGCCCGAGCTTAGCCCGATTTCACCGGCCGCGCGGCACGAGGCTAACCGCACGCTGACACGATCATTACGTGACGCACTCGCTTTTTGGGTAACCCATATCCCTCTGCACGGATACGCCCATGAAGGGAGGCGATGGAATGACATCTACACGGCTTTTCGGCCGTAGGTGGACTACGGCCCTGCTCCTTGCCGTCGCAGCGATCGCAATCGGTGCTGTCTTCGGCTCGTTTCGAACAGGAAGCGCCGCAATCACGGTGAAACCCACGAACCAGGCCGCGCCGGCGATCGCGGGAACCGCACAGGAAGGCTCGACCCTGACCGCCGGCAACGGCACCTGGACAGGGACGACGCCGATCACGTTCACCTACCAATGGCAACGGTGTGACACGACCGGCAAGAACTGCACCGTCATCAGCGGCCAGACGACGAACACCTACACGGTGCAGCACGCCGATGTGGGCGCCACGCTGATCGTCATCGTGACCGGGACGAACTCCGACGGCAATGACTCGGAGGGCTCGAGCCCGACGGCGGTCGTCACCGCCCTGCCCGCGCCGACCGGCTGCCCGAGCGGGACCGGAGTGATCCAGATCGCCGATCTCACCTCGCCGGCGCACCTGCTGATCGGTACCGGGAGCGTCACCCCGAGCCCGATCACGAGGACCTCCGGCACGATCCAGGTCAACTTCACGATCACCGCCTGTGGAGGCCGCCCGGTTCAGGGTGCGCTCGTGTACGTGACCGCGACTCCCTACAACCAGTTCTCGATTCCGCCCGAGGCAACCACGGGCGCAGACGGCTCGGCCGTCCTCTCGATGAACGAGCTCCGCGGCTTCCCGGCCTCCGCGCACCAGCAGCTGCTGGTCGTGTTCGTCCGGGCTCGCAAGAGCGGTGAGGACCTGCTCGGCGGCATCTCAGCCCGCCGGCTGATCTCGTTCAGGGTCAACCTGAAGGCATAACGCGACGCCCGAGCGGGCCGGTTCCCCCAGGGAGCCGGCCCGCTACTGCCGGACGCCGAAGTCGGCGGTGACGACCGTGACCGCGTGGCCCGCGTAGACGCCGGGAGCCGAGGGCACGCTGAGCGCCGCGACGGCGACCTGGCGCCAGCGCGGGTTCAGGAGGTTCGCGCGGTGAGGCGCACTCTGCATCCACGCGGCGACCATCGCCGCCCCGGACATCGGCCCCGCGCTCCAGAGCAGGTTCTCCCCGCCGGCGTAATCGGCGTAATGCTGCTGGGGGTAAAACGCGTAGAGCCGCTCCGCGAAGCTCGAGCCGTTCGGCGCCTCGTGGCCGAAATAGCCGCCGTCCACCATCTGCTCGCAGTGAAGGCTCGCAGAGCCAAAGAGGCCCGGGCTGACGCTGAGCGGCCTGAGCCCGAGCGAAACCCGGAGCTCGTTGATCTGCGCGACGACGCTCAGATCGAGCGCCGACTGCACCGAATGCTCCCGTGTCCCCGCGGCCGCACCGCCCGGCACGAGGAACGACGCAGCGATGGAAACCGCGGCCACCGCAACGACCGCAGCCAGCCGCAGCTCGAGGCAACGACACTCCAAGGGCATAAGGCCCGTGGGGGCCGCTCGGGTCCGGCTGCTCAACGGCTCGACAATCTAATGCGTTCTCTCCGCGCTGGCAACAGCGGCCGCCCCAAACCCTTCGCGGGTGCGGAGAACGACATGCACTCGGTTGTGGCACTCGAGGGCATCATCCGAGGCGCCGACTACGACCGGGCCGGAGTCGAGTATCGAATCGCGGGCCGAACCTCCGGGGAGCCGTTCGACCGCTCTGACAGAATCGCCCGGGGTCATGCTGCGGAATCCCGATCCTGTTGCCTGGGCGGTCGCGGGCCTCGCCGCACTTGTCGGGGCCCTCGGTGTGATCGGGACCGATGCGCTCTGGCTCGTGCCGCTCGGGCACGAGATCGCGCACGGGCATCTCCCTTCGTCGATCCCGTTCGCGACTGCCCCGACCTCTGGCTGGCACAACGTGCCGGCGGCGGCCGAGCTCCTGTTCTGGTGTCTCTACCAGGCACTCGGCGGGGCGCGCGGGCTCGTGCTCGCGCAGGCGGCGGCAGCGGCCGTCGGATTCGGGTCGCTCGCCTGGGGCGTCCGTCGCGAGGGCTCGAGCGGGACGACGCTCGCGATCTGCGGAGTCGCGCTCGTGGGCGCACTGCCCGCGGTCGCGGTGACCGGAATCTCGCTGTTCTCGCTCGCGCTCTTCCCGGTGCTGCTCGCACTGCTCGAGACCGAGACGCGGGCGCCGAGCCGGCGCATCTGGCTCGCGGTGCCGCTCCTCGCCGTCTGGGGGAACCTGCACGGTGCCGTGCTCGGGGGATTGGCACTGCTCGCGTGCTACCTCGTCTTCGAACGTGGACGGCGGTCGTGGAGGCTCGCCGTAGGCGTGCTCGCGTCGGCAACGCTGGCGTTGTTCCTCACTCCGGCGCTCTGGAATACCCCTGCCTACTACCGAGGCGTGCTCCGGAGCGAGCCGGCGAGAACAGGCGAAGGGCTCTGGGTTCCGCTCGGTACGGGCGGCTTCAGTGTGGTGCTCGTCGTCACGGCCATCGTGCTCGCCGCGTGCGTGGTGCACGGCGGCCGGCGGGGGCTCCGGCTCTGGGAGGGCGTCGCGGTCGCCGGGCTCGTGCTCGCGACGATCGAGGTGGCGCGCAACGGAACGTGGCTGCTCTTCGTCCTCGCCTACCCCGCTGCGCGCGGCCTCCATCTTCGCGGGCTCGGGAAGCGCCTGCTCCTGGGGATCGCCGTGGTCAGCGGCGTCAGCGCGCTCGCACTGATCGTCCGCGGGCCGCCCGACCCGGGATCGGTACCGCTCGCGCGCCTCGCCGCCCACGACGGCCGGCCCGTGCTCGCCCAGGCCGTGCTCGGCCAGCAGGTGGCGCTGCTCCACGGGAAGGTGTGGGTGGACAACCCGATCGACGCCTTCCGGCGGCCAGACCAGCGGCTGTATCTCGACTGGGCCGCCGGACGGCGGAGCGGCGCGATGGCGGTTCTGCACGCGGTGTACGTGCTCGTGACGCCGGGCTCGAAGGCGGCCAAGGTCGCAGCCGCGGACCCCCGGCTGACGCTCGTCACCGGCGACCGAAACGCGGTCCTCTATCGACGCGGCCCGACGAAATGAGAAGGGCGCCCCCGGGGCGCCCTTCTCGGGGATTGGACTCGGTGAGCGGCTCGGGGTCAGTGGTGGTTGCGGCCGTGCCCGTTACCACGATCGTGGTCGTGTCCGCGTCCGTGGTCGTCCAGCTTCGGGGCCTTCAGCGGCTTCGGGGGGCCGTTGTCGTCGCCGGGGTGCGGGTGCGACACGTTCGGAGCGCAGACCGCGCCGCCGGTGACGACCGCGGTGTTCGTGGTGGCCCCGGCACCGATCGTCGCCTGCGTCCCCGACGAGCTGAAACCGCCGGTCGCGGAGAACGTGGCACTGAAGCTCCCGAGGAAGCTCGCGCCGCCCCCGAGCCCTCCGGCGAGGAGACCCTGGACGTTGCCGTTCACGTTCACGGCGGCGAGGGCCGCGTGAAAGTGGCCCGGCGACGGCGGGGAGGCCGTTCCCGCGATCTGCAGGTCGCCGGTGAGCGAGCCCGCGTTCGTCGTCGAATCGTAGACGCTCTTCACCCGGATCGAGACGGGGCCCGCGAGCCTCGTATCGGTGCTTGTCGCGGTGCCGGTGAACGTCGCGTCGGTGATCGTGATCGCGTCGTTGTTCATCGCAGTGCAGGTCTGCGTATGACTTCGCACGAGCGTGTTCGCGTAGAAGCTCGCCGCGACGAGGCTCGTGCTGCCGGACAGGCCGGGGCCCGCGATCGCGATCCCGACCACGACGAGCGCTGTAGCGATCGCGCCCGGAAGCAAGAGGCGACGGCCGGGGACGCGGAGCTTGGGCGTTTTCATTGAGTCCTCCTCCGATAGGGCGTGCTCAGAGCAACTGTCCGGTGGTGTAACCGGGCCGCGTCATCCGAGGATCTTCGTCCTGTTTTCCGCTTGTAAAAACTCGACGCGCGGGACGATGGAGGCGTTTACGCTTCGTTTACAGGTGGAGAATCGTCCGGTAATGGTGTGCGGCCAAGATCTCCGGGTGAGATCTGCGAGGACCCTCCGCCGCTTCGCGCCCCTGACCGCCGCCGCGTTCGCGCTCACCTTTTCAGGTTCGGCGCTCGCCAGTCACGGCGGCCCGTCGTCGGGCCACGGCGGCTCGTCTTCCGGCAAGGGCCCGACGACGACCGCTCCGGCGCCTGCCCCCGTGCCGGGCTCGGGCACGCTCAGCGTCCAGGGCGTCGTGCAGTCGGTCTCGGGCTCCGCGGTGTCCGTGAGGCTCCTCGACGGGACCACGTCGAGCGTGCCCTATGACAGGAAGACGCGGTGCTCGTGAACGGCAAGTCCGGGCGGATCGCCGACGTCCGCCCGGGATTCGTGCTCGTCGCCTCCTGGAAGGCCGGGAAAGCCGGCCGCAGCGCTCCGGTTCGTGAGGCCCGGCTAGTTGAGGCCGGACAGTTGAGCTCGGGCAGCGTCCTGCTGGTCGAAGACGAGGAGAGCCTGGCGTCGCTCGTCGAGGCATACCTCACGCAGGAGGGTTTCACGGTCAAGTCGGTCGGGACCGGCGAGGCGGCGCTCGAGCACATCGAGCGTGGCCCGGTGCGGCTCGTGGTGCTCGACCTGAACCTTCCCGACATGGACGGCCTCGACGTCTGCCGGCGGATCCGCATCCGCTCGAGCGTCCCCGTGGTGATGCTCACCGCCCGCGACGAGGAATCGGACCTGCTCGTCGGGCTCGGCGCCGGTGCCGACGACTACATCGGCAAGCCGTTTTCTCCCCGCGAGCTCGTCGCGCGGATGAAGGCCGTGCTCAGGCGCTCCGAGAGCGGCTCCGACGAGCAGCTGCTCGCCCTCGGCGACGTGGTCGTGAACAGGCCGGGCCACGAGGTGCTCGTCGCGGGGGAGACCGTCGAGCTCCGTCCGAAGGAGTTCGACCTGCTCGCGTACCTGATCTCGAACCGCGGTGCGGTGATCTCCCGCGATCTGCTGCTCGAGCGCGTCTGGGGATACGACTACGCCGGCGGGACGCGGACGGTCGACGTCCATGTCGCCCAGCTCCGCCGCAAGCTCGGCCGGCCCGACCTGATCCGCACGGTCCGCGGCGCCGGGTACAAAGCAGTCCAGGCCTGAGGCCGAGGCGTCAGGCGATCCCCGGTTTGCAGGGCTTCTGTGGAAAACTTCCACGGTTGAACGCTCCTGCGAGCCGAGCACCTGACCGCGGTCGATGAACTCGCTGCGCGCACGGGAGTTCGCGGCGATCTCGGTGGCGGTCGTGGCCGCGGTCGGGGTGACGCTGATCGTGGCGGCGATGCTGGTGCGGAGCTCCGCCAGGAACGAGGCGCTGAGCTCCCTCGCGCGCCAGGCATCGCTGTTTGCGACGCAGCAGCGCGCAACGCCGGCGAGCGCGACGAAGCTCACGAGCCTCGGGGCCTTCTTCGACACCCAGCAGGAACGCCTCGCGATCCTTTCGCTCCCGCAGGCCGCGCTGCTGCTTCCGCCGGAGGGAGGAGACGCGCTGCGCGCCGACCGCCCCGCTCAGGGCTCGGTCGTCGTCGGAGGGCAGCGCTACCTGTACGCGGCCCACCCCGAGCGCAAGCAGGCCGTCGTGCTCCTGCGGCCCGCGAAGCTCGCGTCCTCCGACCTTCGGCCGTTCACGATCGCGTTCGGGATCGCCGCCGCGGTCGGGGCCGTGATCGCCGCGATCGCCGCCTTCTGGCTCGCCCGGGCCGTCTCGCGGCCGATCGAGCGGGTCTCCGACGCCAGCCTCGCCCTCGCCGCCGGGGAACGCCCCGGGCCGCTGCCCGTGGCAGGCTCGACCGAGGTAGCCGCACTCGCCACGTCGTTCAACCAGCTTGCCGCCGACCTCGATCATGCGAGGGACGCCGAACGATCATTCCTGCTCTCGGTCAGCCACGAGCTGAAGACCCCGCTCGCTGCGATCCGCGGCCACGGCGAGGCGCTGATCGACGGCGTGATGACCGTGCCGAAGGCCGCGGGGGTGATCGTCCAGGAGTCGAAGCGGCTCGAGCGGCTCGTCCGCGACCTCCTCGACCTCGGCCGCCTGAACCAACGCTCGTTCTCCGTCCACCCGCGAGAGATCGACCTCTCGGCCGTCGTCGCGCAGGCAGTGAGCCGGCACGGTGCCGAGTCAGCCCGCGTCGGCGTCTCGCTGACCGGCGAGACGAACGGGCGCGCACCCGCGATCGCCGACCCGGACCGGCTGCTGCAGGTGCTCTCGAACCTGATCGAGAACTCGCTCCGCTCCACACCGGCCGGCGGCTCGGTGGTCGTCGCGGTTCGGCCCGGGATCGTGACCGTCTCCGATACCGGCCCAGGTCTCGAGCCCGATGAGCTTCCCCATGCGTTCGAGCGGTTCTACCTCCACGGCCGGCACGCCCGTAACGGCGGGGTCGGGACCGGCCTCGGGCTCGCGATCGTGAAGGAGCTCACCGAGGCAATGGGCGGCACGGTTGCAGTCGAGAGCGAGCCCGGGCGCGGGACGGCGTTCACGCTCGAGCTTCCGCGAGACGACAGGTAGGCGAGCCGGCCCGCTTCGCGGCGCCCTCATGGTTCCTGAGGCTGCGCTGCCCCGTTCGAGCGATGCTTTTGTAAATCTTCTGCCCCGATCGCTTCAGGGAAGCGGGGTCGCTGCCGAACCAGATGAGAGAGCAATCTGCGGCATGACCGGGAGGTACACATGAATCAGCCGCACGTCCTTGTCGTCGACGACGACCTCGCCCTCTGTGAGCTCGTGCGCGCGGCACTCGAGCTCGAGGGAATCGCAGTAGACGAAGCGCATCACGTGGTGGAGGCCGACAGGCTGCTCCACGAACGGATTCCCGACGCGGTGGTGCTCGACATCGGGCTACCCGGAATCGACGGGCTCTTTTTCTGTGGGCGGCTGCGGGAGAGCCCGCAGACGGCACGGACTCCGATCATCGCGATCAGCGGGTCGGCGCTGAACGCCGAATCGGCCCTGGCGGCGGGAGCGACCGCGTTCGTCCAGAAGCCGTTCGACCCGCTGGAGCTGCTGGCGCTGCTCGAACGGGCGATTGGCGTCGCCCCGCTCACGCACGCCTTCGGGCCTGGCGTTTCCGACGAGGACGCAAAGGTGAACGCCGCCGAGCTCGGGCGGCTGGTCGAGCTCGGGCGACGGCGTCACGAGGAGATCGACCGCGCCTACCGGCAGACGCTCGCGGCGATCGCAGGATCGCTCGAGATCCGTGGGCTCGACACGGGATCGCACACGCGGCGGGTCACGGCCTATGCGATGCGCCTTACCGTCGAGGTCGCGCCGTCGCTTTCGGACGATCCCGGCCTCGAATGGGGCTTCATGTTCCACGACATCGGCAACATCGGCATCCCCGACCGGATCCTGCTCAAGCGCAGCTCGCTGAATGCGGAGGACTGGAAGGTCCTTCAGAAGCACACGACGATCGGCGAGCATCTGCTGGAACAGGTGCCGCTTCTCGGCGGCGAGGCGCTGCGCGTCGTCCGCTCCCACCACGAGCGCTGGGACGGGAGCGGTTACCCCGACGGGCTCGCCGGCCAGGAGATCCCCTTCGCGGCGCGGATCTTCTCGGTCGCCGACGCACTCGACGCGATGACCGACAGGCGGCCGTACCGCCGGCCGCTGCGGTGGGAGGCTGCGCTGTCGCGGATCCGCAAGGACTCCGGCAGTCAGTTCGACCCGGACGTGGTCGACGGCCTCGTCGCCTGCGAGCCGGATCTGATCGAGATCAGAAACCGGTTCCTCGAGGCGGAGCGGGACTCGGAGCCGGGCTCGATTCCCGACGCGGCGGATGCCCGCGCCCTCCCCATCCCCGCCGCCGCGGCCACGGCAACGTCCAGCTCCTGACCCGACAAGACACGTCGCCGCGAGCCGTGGCCGGGGACAGTCCCCCGACCGGTCCCGGAGTGCCATGCCGCGAAAGGAGTGGCTTTTCGAGCCTTGCCGCTCCCGAACATGACGGTTCGCGCCTACCCTATCGGGGTGGCACTGAAGGTGGTGCTCGGGGTCTTCGCTGTCGTCGTCGCGGTCACGGTGCTCGCCGGGGCGGCAACGGCGCGGCGGCCGCAGCCTGCCGCAAAGGTCGTTCTCGCCGCGATCGACCGTCAGGCGGCGAAGGGGCACCTCACCCCCGCGGAGGCATCGCGATACCGGGCAACCGTCAACCGGACGGCCCTGCTCGCGAGGCGGCTACCGCCTTCGCGCGCCGCCCTCCTTCAGTCGCAGCTCGAGCAGGCGGCCGGAATCGCATCGATCCTGACCGCGCCGCGCGCGCTCGCGATCTTCACGCAACTCGACGCGAACGACGACTGGTTCGCCCGCCACGGCTCGCCGGCGCCGCAGTCCGACATCACCGACGCCGATGGGGTCGTCTACCGCTACTTTCCGGGAAAGGGGTTCGAGTTCCACCCGCTCGGGAACTTCGCAGCGCTGAACGCAGCGGTCGCGAGCAAGAGCGTCTCCGCGACCGCGAAGCTCGGAAACGCGCTCGCCGCACGCGGCGTACCCGATGTGGGCGGCGGCCAGAGCTGGGAGTACTACTTCGACTACTCCGGCGGGAGCGCGCCCTGGCGTTCCGGTTTCGCGCAGGCGGTCGCCGCTCAGTCATTCGCCCGCGCCGCCGTGCTGGACAAGCCCGACGCTGCGACGTTCCTCGCCGCCGCCCGCGCGGCCTACCGCACGCTTCCTGGTCACCTCGTCGAGCAGACGCGCTTCGGCCCCTGGATCCGGCTCTACAGCTTCAACCACGTCGTCGTCCTGAACGCCCAGCTCCAGACCGCGATCTCGCTTGCGGACTACGCGAAGTCGACGTCGGACGCCGCCGCGGCTGGCCTCGCGGCGAGCATGCAGACCGCCGCCGCGCGCTCGCTCCCGAGCTTCAACACCGGATACTGGTCGTACTACGCCCTCCCGTACGATCTCTCGTCGCTCAGCTACCAGGCCTACGTCGTCCAGCTCCTCGGGACGCTCGCCCGGAAGGACGACCGCTTCGCTGCCGCGGCCACGACGTTCGCGAGCTTCGACTCGAGTGCACCCTCATTCAAGCTCGCCGATCCGGGCGTCGGCGCCGTCACCTTCTGGGTCTCGAAGCCTTCCTCGGTCAACATCTCGGCGCTCGGCGGCGTCCGAAGCCTCTCGGTCGGGGGAGGCTGGCACACCGTCTCGTTCGCACTTCCCTCGCGACCGGGCGTCTTTCCGGTCTCGATCCACGCCACCGACTGGGCCGGAAACAGCGCACGGATCGACGCACTGCCGATCGTGCGCGTCGCGACCCCGCCGAAGCCGAAGCACAAGAAAAAGACCGCTCGCAAGCTGACCGCCGTTGCGGCGACACTGCCGCCGCTCCTCGTCGGCGCCGGGCTCGACCAGCCTTCACAGGCGCCGCTCGCACTGCAGCAGGGCTTCGGCGCAGTTCGGATGACGCTCGTCTGGCCCGCCGGGGCTGCCGCTCCCGACCCCGGCGCGCTCGCGGCGCTCGGGAAACTGCCGAGCACCGCGAACCTGACCCTCGAGCTCTATGCCTCGTCGCCGCCAAGCGACGACGCGGGCCGCGCGGCGCTGGCGACGTACGCCGCCGCCGTCGCCCAGCAGGTACCGACGCTCCGAGACCTCGTCGTCGTGCCCGGCCTCACGACACCAGCAGCAGCGCCCGGGTATGAGGGGACGCTCGCAGCGGTCTACGATGCGGTCAAGCTCGCAGCGCCGGCCGTACGCGTTGCCGGCGCGCTCGACGGCGGAGCCGCACCCAAGGCTTCCCTTGCCGCGTTCGCCAACGCCTACCGGGCGAGCGGGCGGCTCGGGCCTCTCATGGACGAGCTGGCCTTCACGCCCGCGCCGGCGGCCGGGAAGAACCTCTGGCCGCTCGCAAGCGTCCCGACATTGATCTCGGCGCTCGGCTCCGGCTTCGAGGGCACCGGACAGCCCGGCTCGACGCTTCCGTTGGTCGTCGACGGCGTCTCGTTCGCCTCGGCGATCCCCGAGGCCGAGCTGCCGCTCTACTCGTCGGCTGCGTCCGGCGCCGCGGGGCTCGACGAGGCAGATCAGGCGGCGGCGTATGCAGCGGCGCTCAAGACGGTCGCCTGCCGTCCCACCGTTATCGAGATGCTCTTCGGCAGGCTCGTCGACAGCGCCGCGGCCGGGGCACAATCGGGCCTCTTCTATCCCGACGGGACGCCGAAGGCAAGCCTCTCCGCAGTGACGCAGGCAATCGCCGCCGCCCAGGGCCCGAGCCGCGGCTGCGCGACCGCCGCGACCCCGCCCCCTGTCTCGACGCCGACTCCGACTCCGACGCCGGCTCCCAAGCCGACTCCCAAGCCGAAGCCGACGCCGACGCCGACACCCGCCCCGCCGGCACCGGTGGTCGCCGAGAAGGCCACGGCGGTCGCTGCAAGCGACCAGATCGCCTTTCCCACGCAAATCTCACGCTCGACTCCGCCGAGCGTCCACCTGGGCTGTACCGCAGCCTGCCTGTACCTGGTCACGCTCCAGCGCGCGCGTGACGGGGCACCGGTCCTCGCGAAGCGCGGCGCCATGCCCGGCGTGGGCGCGAGGACGGTCAGCCTGCCGAAGGCCCCGTTCCCGGCCGGCGGCTACCGGATCTCGATCTGGATCGTCGGCGCAGCGAACCCGGGGCCGGTCAGCGTCGAACGCAGCAGCGTGCTCAGCGCGCGCTGAGTATCGAAGGCCCGGCGGCTGCTGTGTAGGCGCCGATCCGCGCCAGGAGAGCGGTGGCGGGCTCCTCGGCCAGGTGCCGCTCGGGCGCGATCACGCGCTCGGGCTCCGGCGTCTGCCAGGGCGGAAGCGCGACGATCGTGGCCGGCTCGGGCAGCGGGATCACTACCTGAAGGTCCGACTGCCGGGACGGGTCCGAGGCCGCCGCGGAGAGCGCCTGCCGCACGAGCTCGCGCCGTGTACGCGCCCCGGCTCGGCGGGAGCTCCATGCCCGGATGGGATGCCCGCGTCCCTGCTGGAACCCGGCTCGAACCTCGAACGAGCGTGCTACGGCGCCCAGCTCCAGCAACCAGGAGCTCGGTCCAATGTTCGTCCCTCCAACCTGGCTCGCGTCACCAAACCGCTCTGCGCGAAGAAACTCGTCTTGAACCGCATCCGACACTGGCTCTGACGTTCCCACACGCATCCGTTGCTGTCAAGCACCGGATTCCGCCGCTCAGCCCATCGGCATCGCGGCCTTCGGGACCGTCGTGCGAAAAACGGCGCGCTGCCCGTTCAGGGTGACGTCGACCGTGACGTGATGGCCCGTGGTCAACTCGACGTTGTTGCCGTAGTGGAAGTCGGAAACCCCCTCTCCGATGCCTTCCATCGTCGCGACCGGAACCATCGTCATCGGGCTCTTCACGCTCGTGTCGTCGATCGTGATCGTCGGGTGACCCTTGGTATACACGACCCCACCGCTCGTGCAGATGTGCACTTCGAGATGGCGCTCGGCGGACGGCGACGTCGTCATCGCGGCCATCCCGCCTGTCGTCGAGCCCGAGAGCATGACCTCGCCGCTCTTCGGGTGTTGCACCCTTACCTCGGCAGGCGTGTACATCGTCTCGACCGAGCCGAGCTCGAGAGCGAACACGTAGGAGTGGGTCTTCACCACCTCACCGGCGGCGCAGGCCCCGGCCTTCGCCACGGCACCACCGGCGGCCATCACAGCCATTGCGAGCGCCACCACGATCGACGTCCCGAGAGAAACCCGCATCCGCATCACGACCTCCTGACGTTCGTTCCCGAGAACGAAAGAGTTCCTGAACGGGCGAACCTGCCGCGCCACCACCGCCGGGTTGTCGCGGCGATGCCGCGCGCGTGGACGAGGGTTCGAAGAGCGGGGTCAGGTAACGCCTGAAACCTCGCGGCAAGAGTGCTCGAATTCCCGCACCCAGCAGGCCTAACACCGGGGACAGGTACTGGAACGAAAGTGTGACGACACGGCCCCAAGCTCCGCCCGATCGGGCGCGACAGAAAACGACGTGGCCGTTGGAGACAGCGGTGCGCTCGGCGACTATCCTGAGCCGATGCCGGAGGAGGCGCTCGAGTCGAAGCGGCTCGCGCAGCTCGATCGTCGCACCGGCGGCCCGGCGCAGAGTTCTCAGGTCCCTCTAAGGTGGGTCTGGTGAACTGGGCTCCCGTGAGCTTCCGCCGCAAACTCACCGCAGCTTTCGCCACGGGGCTGGCGCTCGTGGTGATCGGTGGCGCGAATGCGAGCCGCGCATCGCAGGCGGCGACCACCACCTTCCCCGGGATCGTCGACATCGACACGAACCTCGGCTACCAGGACGCCGCCGCCGCAGGCACCGGCATCGTCCTCACGAGCTCGGGCGTGATCCTCACGAACAATCACGTGATCCGCGGCGCGACGACGATCCACGTCACCGACATCGACAACGGGCGCACCTACAAGGCAAAGATCGTCGGCTACGCGCTGAACGGCGACATCGCCGTGATCCAGTGCCTGAACGCCTCGGGGCTCAAGACCGCCCGCCTCGGGGATTCGAGCAGCGTGAAGGTCGGCGACTCCGTCACGGCGGTCGGGAACGCGGGCGGCGTCGGCGGCACGCCGACGAGTGCTCCCGGGAAGATCGTCGCCGTCGGCCGGTCGATCGTCGCTCACGACGATTCGGACGGCTCCGAGAAGCTGACGGGCCTGCTCGCAACGAACGCGGCTCTCCAGCCCGGCGACTCCGGCGGCCCGCTGGTGGACTCGTCGGGCTCTGTGATCGGGATGGACACGGCGGCCGGCGGCAGCTACACCTACTCGAACTCGGTCAACCGCGGCTTCGCGATCCCGATCGACAAGGCACGCTCCGTCGCAAACCAGATCGTCGCCAAGCACGGCACCACCACGATCCACATCGGCGGCACCGGCTTTCTCGGCTTCACGCCCGGCCAGGAACCCGATGACCCGATCTCCCCGGTCTACGGCCTCACCGTGAACACCGTCGTTCCCGGCTCCCCGATCGACCGCGTCGGGATCGTCCCCGGCGACGTCCTCACCCGGTTCGACGGAGAAGCGGTGAACACCGTCGCACGTCTCACCGCGCTCGTTGTCACGAAGCACCCGGGCGACGCAGTCCAGGTTCGCTGGGTCGATGAGTACGGCACAGGCCACACCGCGATCCTGCACCTCGCCGCCGGCCCGCCCCAGTAGCTCGCGCCGCGGGCGAGAGCGCGCGATGTTTGAGTTTCGGCGGCTAGGGTAGTAGCGTCTGGAAGGCGGCTCCTTCGGTCGTCGCGTCGCGTTTGATCTGAAAGGGGATATTGCGGTGTCCAGAATGCTCGTCTTGGTGGCGGGGCTTGCGGCGCTCCAGGTTGCGGCCGCAGCTCAAGCAGGCACCCGGTCATCGTCGCTGACGTTGTCTGCATCCTCGCCCAGGGTTCTCTACGGGCACGGGGTCACGCTCTCGGGCCGGCTCACGGGCGGGATCGTGGCTGGAAAGACAGTGATCATCGAAGCCCGCCCCTACGGCACCTCCGCGCCGCATCCGGTGGCGGCGGTGAGCACCAGGCGTTCGGGTGCGTGGTCGTACAGGGTGAATCCGACGATCCAGACGAGCTACGAGGCTCACGTCGCAGGGACGAAGAGCCCCGGCGCCACCGTCGGGGTCGCGCCACGGGTCACGGTCACGGAGCTGCAAAACGGCCATCTTCGTGCCGAGGTGAGCGCAATGAACCCGTTCACACACAGATTGATCCAGCTCCAGCAAAAAGCGGCCCACGGCACGTGGAAGACGGTGGACCGCCAGCGCCTGAGCCCCGCTTCAGTCGCCGTGTTCGCCCCGAAAATCGGGACCTCGACGATCAGGATCGCGATGAGCATCAACCAGGCAGGCGCCGGCTATCTCGGCGCGGCGAGCCACCCGCTCACCTACAGGGCGGAGCGGCTGACGATGAAACCGTCGGGCTACCGGGCTGAGTACGGCCACGGCATCACCCTCTCCGGGCGGCTCGTCAACGGGCAGCCCGGAGCCCGGGTCGCGATCTTCGCCAGGCGCTATGGGACCTCCGTCCCCGCGAAGATCGCCACGCTCTCCACACGAAACAGCGGCCGCTTCAGTCTCACCGTTCGCCCGACCCTTCGGACCGTCTACAGGGCGGCCGTCCCGGGATTGCGGTCGCCGGCAAGCGCGATCATCGGGGTTCAGCCGATGCTGACGCTGCGCCAGCTCAGCGGTGGAAGACTGATGGCGACCGCCACAGCAGGAAAGTCGTTTGTCGGAAAGTCCGTGCAACTGCAGCGCATGAAGGGCAACGTCTGGACGACGGTTGCCAAGCGCCAGCTCGGCAAGGGCTCGACAACCGTGTTCGCGCTCCACCTTCCGGACTCAATGGTCCGGTTGGCAATGAGCGTGAACCAGGCGGGGGCCGGCTACCTCGGTAGCACGAGCCACTCGCTTGCATACCGCGCGGTCTGACCGCGCTCCCCGCGGGCTCGGGGCGTACCGCAGCGCCCCGGGCCCGCTCCCCTATCGCGGGCATTCCCCGGCAGGTCCGGTGTTCCGCTTCGCGAAGTGGCCGCACGCAGGCTTGGGGGCCGAGCTCCTGCTCCGGACGAGCTGAGAAGGACGCTCTAGGTTGCGACGGGGGCGCGGTCGAGCAGCAGGCCCTCGCCCAGGTTCGCGACCCAGATCACGAACACCGTCCCCACGTAGTCCCAGAAGCCGTGAACCGAGAAGTTCGGCGTGACCCACGCGGTGAACGCGACCATCGCGATGTTGATCAGCAGGTAGAAGAGCCCGAGCGTGAGCACGACGAGCGGCAGGGTGAGGATCGTCAGCAGCGGCTTGAAGATCGAGTTTGCGATCCCGAGCACGATCGAGCCGATGAAGTAAGCCCAGAAGCCCGCGATCTCCACCCCGCTGAACAGCTTGCTCGAGATCCAGAGAGCCAGCGCATTGGTCGCGAGCGCGATGACTAGGCGGAGGACGCAACCCACCGCGGCAGTCTAGGGAAAAGGAAGGGGCGTCGACCCCCGATCGACGCCCCTTGCGTCCGAACAAACCGGACGCGGTCTCTGCTCGAATCGCGACCTGCCTGAATCGTTCCCGGTCCAGGGATTTCGAAACGTCCTCGAACCTGGATTCCGGGGCGGCGCCCTTCATCGACAGCGGCGTTCCCGGCTGGAGTAGGTCGATCGGCCCTGTCGCGAGCTCGGGCGCGAAGTACACTGGGAGGCCTGAGCAGCCTTTCTGTCACTGACCCCGCAGATGCCTCGTTCGCTGCAAAGCCTCTTCTCCGCGGCGTTCTCCACGAGATCGGCCTGGCTGTCGCGCTCGTCGTCGGGACGCTCCTGATCGCCGAGGCCGACGGCGGGCGCGCATCCGTCGCGGCCGCCGCGTTTGCCGGATCCGTAGCGACGATGCTGGCCGCGAGCACGCTCTACCACCGTGTCAACTGGCCGGTCCGTGCGAGGCTCTGGATGCGCCGCGTCGACCACGCCGGCATCTACGTCCTGATCGCCGGCACCTACACCGCGGTCGGGCTGCTCGCGCTGCACGGAACGTTGCAGGTGACGGTGCTCCTGATCGTCTGGATCGGCGCCGGGTTTGCCGCCCTGATGAAGTTCTGCTGGGTTCACGCCCCGAAATGGGTGTCGGTGGTCACGGCCCTCGCGCTCGGCTGGGTCGGGATCGCCGCGATGCCGCAGCTCGAGTCGAGTGCCGGCCCGATCGCGGTCGTCCTCCTGCTCGTCGGCGGGCTCGCCTACTCGGTCGGCGCCATCGTCTACGCGCGGCGTAGCCCCGATCCGGTGCCGACGATCTTCGGGTACCACGAGGTCTTCCACGCGCTGACGCTCGTCGCGATCGCCTGCCAGTACGTGGCGATCGCGTTCTTCATCGTGCGCCCCGCCTGAAACTCACACGGCCTTCGTGAATCCGGCGGGTGATTCGTTTACGATGTCGGAGTGGAACAGCTGTCGCGTTCGGAGGTGCGGCGCGCTTCGCCACCCATGTTCGACTCGCGGCTCGACGTCGTCACTCGTTGCCGCCCCTGGGTGCCGGCGCTGATCTTCGCCCCCGCTGTCGTGCTGCTGAGCGCGATCGCCCTCGAGCGGCTTTCGTTTTGGGAATATGCGGCCACATTCGTCCTCGCCTACGGTTTCTGGACGTTCACCGAGTACTGGATCCACCGTGTGATCTTCCACCTGGAGCCTCGTAGCGAAGTCGGGGCGCGCCTGCACTGGATGATCCACGGCGTCCATCACGACCACCCGAGCGACCCAATGCGGCTCGTGATGCCGCCGATCGTGACGGTGCCGCTCGGTCTGCTGTTCCTCGGGGCCTTCCTCGGCGTCCTCGGCGTCGCGTTCGGCTCCGCCGCCGCGGCGGGGTTCTTCTTCGGCTACCTGCTCTACGACATGACGCACTACACCCTCCATCACCACAAGCCGAAGAGAAGGCTCGGCCGCTGGCTCCACGAGCTGCACATGCGCCACCATTTCGAGGACGACGAGCGTTGCTTCGGCGTCAGCGCTCCGTGGTGGGACACGGTATTCGGCACCGCCGTCCGCCGCGGACAGCGCGCCAAGAGCTGAAAGACGCCTCGCAGCGCGCTCGCTCAGGCAGGTGGAGCGGCCGGCGGCGCAGGTGGAGCGGCCGGATCGACGGTAACTCCGAGAGCCTCCTTGATCTTCTCGATCGCCGCCGTCTCCTCGTCAGAGACGCCGTGCTTCGCTCCCGCGACCCGGTTCGCCACGGCCAGCACGAGCTGCCGGTAGGCCTCGGCGTCGGCCGGGTCCTTGGCCGTGAGGGTCGCAACCGAGGAGGCGAGAGCCGCGAATGTCTCCTTTTCGAGATCGGTCTTCGACGCCGTGAGCCCGAAGCCGGTGCCGTGGGTGCCGGAAAGCTCGCGGACGAGCTCGTTGTCACTCGAGGTGTGCTCCGCACCGAGCCCCTTCGCGAGCGCGCTCGCCTCGCCGAAGGTGTCCATGAAGCCGGGGTCGCTTGCCGACACGTAGAGCCCCGCGCCCGTGACGCCCTTCTCCAGTGCCTTCCATTCGTCTTCGGTGAAATCGGCCTTCGTCGCCATCGTGCCTCCGTTTCATTCGGGGTGGCCTGCGCGGATCGCCCGACAGCTTAATTGCGCGCCACGCGGCCGCGGCGCAGTCATCTCCCAGGCGCGCCGGCGCGGACGAGCTCGAGCTGCGATTCGAGCGAGCCCGTCGACGGCAGGAAGCGGAGCACGACCTCGTCGACGGCGCCGGCCCAGGGCTCGAGTTCTCGCGCCACGTCCGCCGACGCGTTCGCTGCGATCGCGGTCTCGACTGGAGCGACGCCCATTCGCTCGAAATGCGCGCCGTAGGCGGGGACGCCGGCATACCGGGCGCCCTCATCCTCGATCAGCTTCCGCGAGCCCGACCCGAGCGCGACTCGAACGTAGGCATAGAGCCGCGGCCGGGGCCGGCCGACGGCGGCCGCCCCCTCGGCGACCCAGGCTGCCGAGCGCCAAGCGTGGTCCGCGGTGAGCCAGTTGAAGAGGACGCCGTCTGCGAGCTCGCCGGCGAGACGGCAGGTGCGCTCGGCGAGCGCCGCCATCACGATCCGGCAGCCGAGCTCGTCGCGCAGCCTCCCGACGCCCTCACGTGCGAGCGCGAAAGCGCCCTGACCGGAGGTTCCGATCCCGAGCAGCACCCGCTCGAGCGGAAGCTCCGCCGCACGCACGCCGTCGATGACGCTTTCAGGGCCACGGTGTTGAAGCGGCACGACGCCGACGCCGAGATCGATCGCCTGCGTCGTCCCGGCCGCCGCCGCGAGCCCCGCGACCCCATCGATCGAGCCGGGATGGTTCAGCCAAAACGAGGAGTAGCCGTGTTCCTCGGCCGACTGCGCCGTCTCGGCGACGACCTCGGCGGCCGTTCCTGCGAACAGCGCGATTCCCCGTGCCTGCACGACGCGAAGGATCGCACACTTGACGCCGATCGCCGGGGGGGCCATTGTAAAGTCGGCCGCGGGAGCACTCGCACGAGCTACCGAGACGACTGCGGTCCGACGAACATGGGACAAGATCCAAGCCTCGAGAGCAGATCCGTTCGGAGCGGCTTCGGCCGGCGCGGCCTCGTAAGCCCCTCGGCGCGTTCATTGATCGTGATTGGGCTTCTCGGCCTGATCGCGGGCGGCTGCGGCGGGCCCCACGCGCGCAAGCTCCTCTCCGAACGCTCCGACCAGGTCGGGCGCGGCGCTGCCACGGGACTGACAAAGCCGGCGGCGATCGACGTACCGAAGCCTGCGCGCCTCGTGTCGACGATCGCTCCGCTTCGCTGCACGACCCGACCGGTGGCACTGACCTCGTTCGGCTCAGCTCATGCGGCAACCCTGGTCAGCCATACCGTGGTGCGGAGCGAGCCCGGCTCCGGGCGGGTCGTAGCCACGCTCGGCCGCCTCGACGAGAACGGCCTACCGACCGTGGTCGACGTGGTCGGGGTGAGGGCCGGTCACGACTGCCGCCCGACCTGGTATCGCGTCCAGTTGTCCGTCGTTCCCAACGGCAGCGCTGGGTGGGTGCAGGCGCGTGCGCTGCGCCTCTACCGCGTAACGTCACGGATCGTGATCGACCTTTCGAACCGGACACTTCGGCTCTACCGGTCAGGCAAGCTCGTGCTGCACACGACAGTGGGGATCGGTGCCCCCGATACGCCGACTCCGGTGGGGCGGTTCTTCGTGAATGAACGCTACGTCGTGTCGCCCTCAACCGGCCCGTTCGGGGCCTACGCCCTCGGCATCTCGGCGCACTCGACCGTGCTCGAGAAAACGTGGGTCGAACAGGGCCCGATCGCGCTACACGGGACGAACGAGCCCTGGTCGATCGGCGAGGCTGCCTCCCACGGCTGCATTCACATCGCAAACGACGTGATGGGGCGGGTGTTCTCGCTCGCGACGGACGGTACGCCGGTGACGATCAGAGCCTGAGGGCCTTACCTGGGTCGCGCGGTGAGAAGGGCCCCGGTCGCGTCGCCGAGAACACAGAACGAGGCACCGGCGCACGAGATTGCAGTGAGGGCGTGGTCTGGGTCGACGTTCCGTCGCGACCAGACACCGTCCCTCCACTGCAGAACGTTGCCGGCGTCGTCGACCGCGACGCAGAACGAGGCTGTCGGGCACGAGACCGCAGTCAGGGTGGTTCCGAGCCTCGTCGCCGATCGGCTGAGCGGCTCGACTCGAACCGGTGCCGACCATCGTGAACCGTGCAGCTCGAGGATCTGGCTACCGGCAACCGCCATGCAAAAGACCGGGGTCGGGCAGGAGACCCCGGCGATCGGCGCCGTGGTCCCGTGCGGGCTCGGCAAGGTCCAGCCTGCTCCATTCCAGGCCGAGATCCCGTTGGTGCCGCCGGAGACGCAGTCTGTCCCCGTGACGCACGAGATCGCCTCCACCGACCCCCAGTCGCCGGCGGTCCGACGCCAGGATCCTTCTGCCAGGGCGAAGGAGTTCCCCTCGGCGTCGATCAGCGCGCAATAACCCTTGCGTCCGCAGCCCACGGCCTCGATCCCGACCGCGCCGCTGAGGGACGCCGGCTCCGACCACGCCTCCCCATCCCAGAGGGAGACCTCACCGGATCCTGTGGGGGCCGCCACACACGCCGAACCCGTCGAGCACGAGAGCGAGACTCGTCCAGGGCCCGAGGCGGGGGCCGCGAGCGCGCGAGGGCCGCTCCAGCTCGATCCGCGGTAGCGGAAGATACGACCGCGGCGGTCGATCGCGAAGCACGAGTTGGAAGCCGGGCAGGATAAAGCAGCAATCCCGACTCCGTGGGTCAGCCCGCGGTCGGCGGTGAGCCGCGAGAGAGGCCGAGCCGGCCCGACCTTTGCCCGGCTCGCCACAGCCTTCGTCGCAGTACTTCCAGCAGCCGCCTGGCTTGCCAGCCCGACAGGGAGTCGGGCCGCCGCCCCAGCCGCCGCAGCGAAGACGAGGAGCACGAGCAGCCCTCTCTTGGTCACCGCGTTGCCTCGGCCCTAGCTGAAAGGAGCGATGTGCTTCACGACGCATACGCCCGAGCCGACTCGATCCCGACGGCAACTCGGGCCTTCATCGAGAAGCTTCGAAACCTCGTCGTGCGCGCGAGCGGCTGCCAATCGTCCCGGGAACTCCGGCGTTTCGGCCGACCAACCCTGCGGCCCACGGGGGTAGCTGATTGGGCTCGGATCCACGCTCACAGTCAGGGTATCTCGCACGCAATCGCCGATCGCCACCTATGCGCCAACCGCCGAAGCTAAACCCCGAGCGCGTCACGGTCGATGCAACGAAGTGTCGTTACCCCTCGCCCGGCTCGCTTCCGGGAGAAAGGAACCCGCGATGAAGCTCAGATCGCTATCCCGGGCCCAGGACAACAAGTCACTTTTCGCTCGCCGTTCTCGTCCTTGCGGCTGGCAAGCCCGGCTCTCGGTCAGGGGTCACAGGACGGCTAGTCTCGACCAATCAGTCGGTTAGCTGTGAGGCATTTTCGGGAAGGAAAGGAACGCATGGCCCGGTTCGTTCGTCTGTTCAGCCCTTCGGGCTCGACGCTTTCGGCGAAGGAGCAGGTGTTGCTCGCAGACACCGTGGGCGCGGGCGAGTACCGGGTGGTGACGCGGTGGCCGCTGACGGTCGCGTTCGGGCCGCATGCTTGGCTGCCCGCGTTCGGTGGCGCGGTTTGCGGTTTCGCCTTCTCCTACCGGCACGGGCTCTGGTTCGGGCTAACCGCAGCCTTGGTTGCCGGAGGTGCCCAGATGGTGAGCCTGGCCGCTCACGAGGCCGGTCATCTGCTCTCGAGTCGCAGCGCACACGGGGTGCGACCGCGGATGCTGCTCATGCGCTCGAGCGGCGGGGTGGCGATCATCGAGGGCCGGTTCACCGAGCCGCGTGGAGCGGCGGCCTTTGCGGCCGGCGGGCCGATCGCAACGATCGTGATCACGATCGTTCTCGCCCTCGCGGCTGTGCTCGTCTCCCCGAGCTCGGTGAGCATCGGCCTGCTCGTCGCGGCTTTTCTCAACATGCTGATCCTCGCTGTCAACCTGCTGCCGGTTGCCCCGACCGACGGATACGCCCTGTTCCGCTCGGCGGTCTGGGCCGAAACGGGGAGCCGTGCGGAGGCCGAACGACGCGCGCTCGAATGGAGCCGCGTCGTTCTTGCCTCGGGCCTCCTGGTTGCGCTGCTGATTCTTGCGGCCGACAAGCTCTTCGGCGTGCTCGCGGTCGTGATGCTGATCACGTTGACGGCGCAGCACCACGTGGTGGCGCGTCGAGCCGCGGAGAAGCCGGCCTAGAACGAACAGGGGGCGCCGGCTCGTTCAGCCGCTCGACTCGCTCCGAAAGCGAGCACCGCCGAATGCGGAGCACGGCGCGAAGGTGGCGGCCGCCAGGCGGCCGCCACCCAGAGACACCGCGCTAGTTGGTGCTGACCGGCGTCGTGATGCCGGAGAACTGGTTCTTGTCGATCACGCTCGGTGCGTTCAGCGTCCAGATGCCGACCGAGGCGTCGCTCAGGTGGTTGTGCTCGATCACGGTGCCCGTGAGCGGGCCCGGCTGAAGCGGCGGCGGCAGCGGCGGCGCCGGAGGCGGTGGAGGCCCTGACGCGACGATGATGTCCGTCGTCTCCGGCGCGGGCGTCAAGAAGTCGAAGTCGCCGTCGACGTTGTTGTTGCTGAGGTCGTTGAACGTGATCACGTTCCCGTTCAGATCACCGGCGAAGTGCTGGTGGATCGTGACCCCGCCGAGCCCGTTGCCGGAGGCCTCGTTGTGGGTGATCACGTTCCCGAAGGCCCGCGTGAACGGACCGCCGCCCGCGATCAGGTACCCGGCGCCCTGGCCCGCAACACCGTTGCCGTCGGCCACGTTGTGCTCGATCAGGTTGTCGAACACACCGTTTGACGTGTGGCTCGCGAGCGTGACGCCGCAGTCGTCGGTGTTGTCGAGGATCGTGTCGTGGTCGATCGTGTTGTCCGACGTCGGGCCGAACTGATCGCTGAGCAGGATGCCGCCGGCATTGTCCTGAACAAGCGTGTGCTCGACGACCGAGTCGGTGACGGACTCGAGATGGATCGCCTCGCCGCAATCCCCGGGCCCACCGGGCGTGCTGGCGCATTCGCCGACCTCCGGGCTCGCGTCGATGCCCCGGTCGTTCTCGACGACGTTGTCGTGGTCGATCGTGACATCGCTGACGGTGGCGCCCGGCGCCGCCGCGAGCGACGAGTCGCCGACGAGAATGCCCTCGAACGGCGCGTTCTCAACGGTGAAGTGCTCGACCGTCGTGTCGGATGCCAGGATCTGGATTCCGACGCCGTTCGCCGAGGTCGTCGCGTCGAGCAGCGAACCACCGGCGCCGACGAGGTCGATCGGCGTCGAGATCACGACTCCGCCGACGTAGGTGCCGGAGGTCGCCTTCACCGTGTCACCGGAGGCGGCCGATCCCACGGCTTGGCCAAGCGAACAGGGAGCCTTCGCCGTACAGGCCGTGCCGGCACCCGTGGGCGATGCCCACAGCGTTCCGGGCCCGTGACCGGCGAGTGACGCCGGGACGAGGTATCCAACCGCGACGGCAAGGAAGGCAAACCCTCCGAGCAGGCGGACCATGCGAAAAGTCGACTTGCGCATTCATTCCCTCCAACGGTTTCAAGACAGGTCCTAGCCACCCTAGCCGTTTCGTGTGCGCTCAAGAACCGATGGCGGCCGAACGCCGCGAGAGCCGGCGGGAAATGAGCTCGCCGTGGCCTCTGCCGTTGCGGCACAGGGTCGTGGTCCCGAGGATCCGACTCTACTTGTTCGACGCCGGACCGAATCACGCCGCTTCAAGAGGGACAACGGCCTGGTCGTTCATCCTCTCCAGGGGTACCATGCTGGGGTGGTCGCCGGTCGTTCCATCCTGGCGCGTCTCGTTTTCGTGCTCGCGCCGCTGATGCTCGTCGCAGGGCCTTCGCCGGTTGCGCTGGCGGCGGGGCATGGGCAGGCGTTGACCGTCGATGCGGCTGTCGCGAACGCACACTGGAAAGAGGGATGGCTGCTTCCGGGCGCGACGGTGCGCTTCTCGGGCAACGTCCAGGCGCCGTCGAAGCTGACCGCCGCGCTCCGCCCGGAGGGCCGTGCCGGAGTCGTGACCGCGAGAGCATCCTTCGCCGTCCCGGCCGCCGGGCCGTTCACCGAGCAGATCCATCTTCCGCCGCGGCCGCTACCGGGCGAGTACAGCCTCCGCATCGGCGGGACGAGCGGCGGGGCACCGCTCGAGCCCGTCGAGGTCAAGGTGATGATCCCGGCTCCGCCCGAGGGAGTGCTCGACCAAGTCGAGGTGGGCACCACCGCGAACGGTCCCTGGCACGTCTACTCGAACGGGTCGGCTCCCGTGGTCAGCGGAGCCCACAAGGTGATCTGGATGCGGTTCCGGTTCCTTTCCCCGCCGACAGGGCAGAAGGTCGAGCTCGTCTGGAAGATGCGCTGGCACACCGTGGTCGGGAAGGTCTACAAGCTCGTCAAGGACACGCTGGTGAGCTCGGTCAGCTCGGCGACGCCCCTGCCGAGCGGCCATTGGGTCGCCGTTTTGAAGTTCAACGGCCGGGTCGCGAAGCAGATGGACGTCATCCTCCGTTAGGGGGCCGGCTGTTCAACACGCGGGCAACGGCGGCGAGGTCACGGGTCACGCCGCGTTGTCCCGGCCACCCTCAAGCCCGAGCCCGGTGTTGTCGATGGAGGGGACATGGGCGTCGACTACACGCTCCTTCCCGTCTTCGTCGAGAGCCGCCGCCGGCGCGAGGAGGCCCGGAAGGCGCTACCCGAACGGTGGCGCACCGATCCGCGGCCCGAGGTGCAGCTCGTCAACGATCTCCGCGTCGAGGCACATGCGCGGGCACGGCAGCACATCGACGAGCTCGTCAACGGCTCGAAGCCGGGCCCGTCAGCCTTTCTCGACGACAGGTAGCGCCGGCTCGGGCAACTAGGCGAGGGGTCGAACTCGCCCGTCGTCCTGGATCGAGTCGAAGGCTCAGACACCGTTGTCTATTGATGCTTGAACGCTGCGATCGCGGTGGCGTACGGCCCATTCGGGCTCGAGGAAGGCTCGGTCCACGTCGCGGAGAGTGGCGTTGTGGATGGATCGATCTGGAAGGCAGCCCACCCGCGATAGAAGTTGCTGAGACTTGGCGCCCACTCACTCAGCGCCGTGTAGCCGGTCGTGGCATCGACGAAGGGGCCGGTGGTCGCTCCGAACGTGCCGGCTAGATAGCCGAACCCGCTCTCGACCCATGCATCCGTCACGACGAGCTCGTTCGTCTGGGTCAAGGTTCCGGTCGCCGGGCCTGCGACGAACGTTGTCCCGAGGCCCGGCGTCGTCCGAGAGGCGAGGCTGGTCGACGAGTTGGGATCGAGCGGATTACTGGTCGCGATACCTGACCATTCCGAGACGTTCGCGAGCTGGACGTTCCCGTTGTGGCTCATCGACACCGTGATCGTCTTGTTGCCCGCGCTCGTGACGAGCCCGTACCAGATCTCGACCGCACCGTTGTTCGGGCTTCCGTTCCCCAGCACGGATTCGACCTGTGTCCAACTGCCCGCACCGGACGCGGGAACGCCACCGCCGGAGACGGTCGCGGTGGCGCCGCCTGACCCGTCGTCGCTGAGCACGAGGATCAGCGTGTGGCCGACGGTCGTCGAGTTCGGCAGCGTGAGACCGAACGGTGCGTTCGCTGTCTCGATGCCGCCGGTGGAGAACTGCTGCCCGGAGACGAGCGCGATCAAGGGGACGGCGGTGATCGTCACGCTGCCCGAGGTGCCGGTCCTGGTGCCGGAGGTCGCTGTGAACGTGCCGGACCCGGCGTTGCCGGTGTAGGCCATCCCGAGTGCCGAGAGGTTGGCGACGCCGTTTACGAAGTCACCCGCCGTGTCGAGCACATTCGCCGGCGTGTCCAACCCCGAGATCGCGCCTGTCAACGGCGCGTTGGCCGTGATCGCGACAGCGTTCGTCGCCGCGTTGAAGCTCGTGATCGTGTTCCCGGAGAGATCTTGGGCCGTCAACGTGTCGATGCCGGTGAATGCCGTACCGTTCGCCTGCGGGGATGCAAGCACGAACGCGAAGTGATCGAGAGCCCCGGGAGCGATCGCGACCGTCCCCGACGTCCCGGTCCTGTTGTCCGCCGAGGTCGCCGTGAACGTCCCCGAGGCCGCATTGCCCGTGTAGACCATCCCGAGGCTCGTCAGGTTCGCGACGCCGTTCACGAAATCGCCTGCCGCGTTCAGCACGTTGCCGCCGCTCAGACCGGACACCGTCCCGGTCAGTGGCGCCACCGCCGCAACCGTCACGTTGTCACTCGACGCGTTGAAGCTCGTGATCGTGTTCCCGCCGACGTCCTGCGCGGCCAGCGTGTTCGTTCCCGCGAACGCGGCACCATTCGTCTGAGGGCTCGCCAGCGTCAACGCGAACTTCGAAAGCGCACCCACCACGATCGTGACACTGCCGGAGGTCCCGGTCTTGGTGCCTGACGTCGCCGTGAACGTGCCCGAGGCGGCGTTTCCCGTGTAGACCATCCCGAGGCTCGTCAGGTTCGCGACGCCGTTCACGAAATCCCCCGCCGCGTTCAGGACGTTCGCAGGCGTATCCAGACCCGACACGGCCCCCGTCAGCGCCGAGTTCGCAGCGATCGTGACGTTGCTGGTCGCTGCGTTGAAGCTCGTGATCGTATTCCCGCCGACATCCTGCGCCGTCAAGGTGTTTGTGCCCGCGAACGCAACGCCGTCCGTCTGGGGGCTCGCGAGCACGAACGCGAACTTCGAAAGCGCACCCACGGCGATCGTGACGCTGCCCGAAGTGCCGCTCTTGCCGGTTGCGGACGTCGCCGTGAACGTCCCAGACCCGGCGTTTCCGGTGTAGGTCATCCCGAGGGTGGTCAGGTTCGCGACGCCGCCGTTGAAGTCACCCGCGACGTTGAGCACATTCGTCGGCGTGTCCAACCCCGAGACCGCGCCCGTCAACGGCGCGTTGGCCATGATCGTGACGTTGTTCGCCGCCGCGTTGAAGTTCGTGATCGTGTTCCCACCGACGTCCTGCGCCGTCAACGTGTTCGTACCCGTGAACACGGCTCCGTCCGCCTGGGTAGTCGCCAGCGTGAACGCGAACTTCGAAAGCGCGCCCACCGCGATCGTGACGCTCCCTGAGGTCCCGGTCTTGGTGCCCGATGTCGCCGTGAACGTCCCCGCAGCCGCATTCCCCGTGTAGACCATCCCGAGACTTGTCAGGTTCGCGACGCCGTTCACGAAATCGCCCGCCGCGTTCAGGACGTTCGCAGGCGTGTCCAGACCCGACACAGCCCCCGTCAACGGCGCGTTGGCCGCGATCGTCACGTTGTTCGTCGCCGCATTGAAGCCCGTGATGACGTTCCCGAACGCGTCCTGTGCCGTCAGCGTGTTCGTGCCCGTGAACGCGACGCCGTCGGTCTGGGGAGTCGCCAGGGCGAAGGCGAAGCTCGCGAGCCCAGCCGCCGTAATCGTCTCGGTCTGAGTGCCGCCTATGAGGGTGCCGCCGCCGCCCATCTTCGCAGCGGTGATCACCGGGCTGCCCGCAGTCGTGTCGAGGTAGAAAGCCGAATTCGGAGCATTCGTCGACGACCCATTCGGAATCGTCACGGTGCGCGTCGCGGTCGCCGCTCCACCCGACGCAGCGGCGAAGCTCCCTGTTGCCGACGACGAAGACAGCCGGACCGTCACAGCAGCAGTCGCGTTCACAGGGTTCCCGCCCACATCCTGGATCTGAACCGTGAGCGGGCCGAGCGTCGCACTACCCGTCGCCGCCGCCGAAATCACACTCGAGACGATTGCCAACTTGAACGCGGCGCCCGCGTTGATCGCGACGTTGCCCGAGATGCCGGTCTTGGTACCGGAGGTCGCAGTGAACGTTCCCGACCCGGCGTTGCCGGTGTAAGTCATCCCGAGGCTGGTCAGATTCGCGACGCCGTTCACGAAATCGGCCGCCACGTTGAGCACGTTCGCCGGAGTGTCCAACCCCGACACAGCCCCCGTCAAGGGCGCGTTGGCCGTGATCGTGACGTTGTTCGTCGCCGCGTTGAAGCTCGTGATCGTGTTCCCGCCCGCATCCTGCGCCGTCAATGTGTTCGTGCCCGTGAATACGAGGCCGTCTGTCTGGGGAGTCGCGAGCGCGAACGCGAACTTCGAAAGCGCACCCACGGCGATCGTGACGCTGCCTGAGGTGCCGGTCTTGTTGTCGGCCGAGGTCGCCTTGAACGTCCCCGAGGCCGCATTGCCCGTATAGACCAGCCCGAGGCTCGTAAGGTTCGCGACGCCGTTCACGAAATCGCCCGCCGCCTTCAGCACGTTGCCGCCGCTCAGGCCCGACACCGCCCCCGTCAAGGGCGCCACCGCCGCGACCGTCACGTTGTCGCTCGCCGCGCTGAAGCTCGTGATCGTGTTCCCGAACGCGTCCTTCGCCGTCAGCGTGTTCGTGCCCGTGAACGCGACACCGTCGGTCTGAGGAGTCGCCAGCGCGAACGCGAAGCTCGAGAGCCCGGCCGCCGTGATCGTCTCGGTCTGAGTACCGCTCGTCAGGCCGGCGCCTCCGCTGACCCAGGTCGCGGTGATCACTGGGCTGCCCGCAGTCAGATCGAGGTAGAAGGCCGAGCTCGCGGGATTCGTCGACGACCCGGCCGGAATGGTCACCGTGCGCACCGCGGTAGCCGTTCCACCGGAGGTAGCCGCGAACTTCCCCGTGCTCGACGTCGACGACAACTGCACCGTCACACCGCCGGCACCGGCGTTCACCGGGTTGCCGCTCGCATCCTGGATCTGAACCGTGAGCGGGCCGAGCGTCGCACTACCCGTCGCCGCGCCGGAAATCACGCTCGAGACGATCGCCAACTTCGACGCCGGGCTCGCGACCACGACCGAGCCACTCGCCGTGCTCGCCGCCGTCCAGCTATTGAATACCGACGTGACCACGTAGTGATAGGTGCCGGGCGGAACGCTGTTGTCGGAGCAGGTGGTGCCTGTCGCAAGGGTCGGCGTAGTCGGGCTCGTGCCGCAGGCGTTCGCGGTGGAGCTGTCGCTGTTGTTGACCCGTGTGACGTAGTACCCCTGCGGCGCAACGCCGCCCGACGCCGCGGTCCAGGAGACCGTGACCGTCGATCCGCTGGGCGAGCCGGCCACGCCGGTGGGCGGGCTCAGCGTTCCGACGCTCGCCGAGGCGCTACCCGTCCCGCTCGAGGTGTAGTACGCGAACGCCCCGACCGTTGTGATCGCGAGTACGAGGATGGCAGCAGCCGGGACGAGAGCCTTCCCGGTCGAGCGGAGCACGCTCACGCGGCCGAGGGTGCCGCGCACCCGGGCGGGGCGGCGCGCTCCTCGGTCGGGCCTGAGCCAGACGACGGGCTCGGTCCCTTCGCTCTCGCGGCGTTCCCGGACGACGGCCCAGACGTGGTGTTCCGCGTCGGCGGCCGGCGGCTGCCAGCTGTGGCGGTTGATGCCGGCGCCGAACCCGAGGAGCCGGAGGAACCACGCGATCGGCCTCCAGGCGAGCCGGAACGGAAGGGTAAGGAGCCTCGTCATCAGTTGCGGTCCCCGCCGATGGCGATGGTCACGCGACGGTTCTTCTGGCGCCCGGCGGCGTTGGTGTTGGGGGCGATCGGGTCGGCCTCGCCTTTCCAGGCGATGCTGAGGCGGACCGATGGAATCCCGTGCTCGTGGAGCCAGGCGCTGACGGTCGCCGCGCGTGCCCCAGAGAGGCCGAGGTTGTAGGCGACGCTGCCCACGTTGTCGGTGTAGCCGGTGATGGTCACGTGACCGTCGCGGTAGGTGCGCGTGAGCATTCTCAGCACCGTCGTGAGGGCGCTCGCCGAGTTCGGAGCGAGCGTCGAGGAGCCGGACGCAAACAGCACGTCGGGGATGCTGAGCGTGACCTTGTGCCCGGAGCGGCTCGTCGTGACCGTGACGCCGGACCTGGTCCTGGTGACGGTTTCACCCGCGATGGCCTTCACGGTGACTTTCACGTGTGCCCGGCTGCGGGCCGTGACACGGTGCCCGGCGAGGTTCTTGCCCGTCGCGACCGCAACTTCGGTGAATCCGGCGCCTACCTCCCTGTCCACGCAGTTGTATGAGCGCGAGTGGCGAGGAGCGAGCGTGCCGAGGCTGCGGCGGCAGGCCGTCGCGAGCCTGTCGCCGACCGCGACCCGGTGCAGGGCGACGTTGCCGACGTTCGTGACCTTGATCTTGAACCGAGCGCTTACGGCGCGCCCTGCAACCGTCGTTGCTCCCGCCGTCTCGTGGCTCGAGGCGTGTGTCGTGAGCGCCTGGGTGCGCGGAGTGATCGCGATTGCGATCGCCGGATGCTGCGCCGGGATGAGCCGCGCGAGCTTGACGGTCACGGGCCGGGAGGCGGCGGTGACCGTGGAGCCGTTCGGCTCTTTTCCGCCCACCTTCGCGGCGTTCGAGAACCGGGCATGAATGCCCGAGAGAACGCAGCTGTAGCGGTAGGTCCGACCGGCGTTCAATGCTCTCAGGCCTCGTCCGCAGGCCGAGACTCTGGCGTCGGTGACCGTCACGTGGGTCAGCTTCACGCCCGCTCCGTTTCTGACGGTGACGGTGAACCGCGCCGAGCCGCCGGTCTTGATGGTCTGCGCCGACGGCGTCAGAACGATCGTGAGCCGACCCGGCCGGCCGGGCGGGGACGGGAGCCCGGCGCCGCCGTGAGACAGCCGGCGGCGTGACCACCGGCACGATCAGCGGCGGAACGGTACCGATGCCGGTGCCGCTGCTGCTCCCGCTGCCGCCACCGCCGCCACCGCCGCCGGTGGTAGCGACTGTGGTGGTGCCGGTGTCCGCGGGGCCGTCCTGGCCGGTCGCGGCGAAGTTGAGATGCACGGTGGCGCCGGCGCAGCCGCTCTGGTCCGAGCTCGTGTCCAGCATCCGCACCGTCGGCCAGCGCGACGAGCCGAACCCGCGTGACTGCAGCGTGCTCGTCCCGGGAGGGATCACGAACGGCAGGCTTCCCGTGAACTGCCCTACCGCGAAATCGGCGGTCGTGCACGGCAGCCCCGCGGTCGCGTTCGGCGCAGTCACCGACGTGATCGAGACGGCAAGCGTCGAAACCGAGGTGTCGTCGTCGTTCGGGTTCGAGAACCCGAGGTCGATCGGAGCCCCGGCGAGACCCGGCCACAGCGCTCCGGCGGCGTTGCCGCTCACCGAGAAGGCCAGCCCCTCGCTGGAGTCTGCCCCGAACGCGCCGCCGCCGAGAACGGCGAACGCAAGAGCTCCGGCGAGCGCCACCGAAACGAGCAGAAGACCACCGCGCCCTCGGCGAGAGAACCGACCGACCGCCCTTGAATACCGGCCGTTCACGCCCCGACGACAGGCCCTTTCCTACCAGGGATATTCGCCCAGACGGGCCAAGCACACCGCGCAACTCCGGCCGAGAGCACCCGGAGCTCCACGCTGGTCTCGCACTGCCTTCCGATCGCAATCGAGCGTCTCATCTGCCTGCTACTCGCCTTTCTCGGGGTTCGAGGAAACGGCCGGGGGAGCGGAGCGACCCGCTCCCCCGGAGCCGGAAATCGCTAGCTCGACCGCCAGATTCAGGTCGACCGTCGCGCCTGCACAGGCGCTCTGATCGGTGCTGGTGTCGAGCATGTCGATCTGCAGACCGCCCGCGATCTGCGAATCGAGATCCCAGTTCGCGCCGGCAGGAACCTCGACGAGCGGCGACCCCGTAACCGTCGCCTTCTGGTTGTTGGCACCCGAGATCACCCACGAACCACCGTTGTTCGCCAGCTCGAAGTTGTTGTCGCTGCAACCCGCGCCGCTGGCCGAGTTGTCAGTGATCGTGACCACGAGCTTCCCGATCCCGAGCTTGCCCGAGTTCGAGTTGGCCAGTTTCGCATCGACATTGTTCCCCGGAGCGCCCGGCCACAGGCCCGTGCCGCCGCTCAGGTTCGTGACGGCCCACGGCGTGATGTTGCTCGCACCCGCAGTCCCGGGATTCGTCGGCGACGAGGCCGCAAAGAACGCGTACGCCCCGACCGCAGCCACCGCCACGACGACCAGCGTCGCCAGCAGCGCCACACCCTTCTTCGACCTCACAAAACCCTTCATTTCTGCACCCTCCTACTCGAAGTGGAAACATCTCGCCTCGGACACACCGGCGCGCCCTAGCGGCGAAACCAGGTGGAGGGGCGGCCGAGGCCGCCCCTCCACTGTGTCGCGCTAGTTGCTCAGGTAGTGCACCGTCACGACCGCGCCCTCACAACCGGACTGGTCGACCGACGTGTTATTCACGAGCCACAGGGTGGCGGCGTTGGTGGCCGTGTAGGTACCGCCGCCTCCAGCGAGGTCCTGTCCAATCGTGACCGGCGAGTGGTCGAACTCGAACCAAGAAGGATCGCAGTAGGTCCCGGGCAGGCCAGTCGCGGGCTTATTGGTGGTAATGCCGGTCCCACCCCCAAACGACGGGTCCACGGACACCGTCTTTACGAACTCGTGGCCGGAGCCGCTGTTGGTCACGGTGATGCTGGTGTTCGCCGCGGGCGCTGCTGTAAGCGGGAAGAGGGCACCCGAGGTCGAGCCGGTCACCGTGATGTCGGCGGCGCCAACTGTTCCGACCGTAGCCGAGCCCGCGCCCGAGCCCAAGTTCGAGAAGTACGCGTATGCGCCGACCGCTGAGATGGCAACGACGGCGAGTCACTGCAAGAAGGGAGATCCCCTTCTTCGACTTGATGAACTTCATTTTGTTTCTACCTCCGTTCGTGACGGCCGCAGAGCCGGAGCGATCCAACCCTTTCGGGCGACCTGATTCGTGTGCGCCCCGGAAGGGGCGAACCGTGAATGACGCGTGCCTTGGCGCCTACTCGCAGCGCCGCATGCTGCGGTTGCGCAACGGGCCGCAATCCGCGATCAACGGGGAGGCAGCCGACGGCTCATTACCTGTCGAATCCGACAGCGATTTGGCCCCGCCAAGCGCGCGGGCCGTCGTTCGGCTATCGAGCCTGGTCGAGCTGCCGATTCCCCTATGTCCGTGCTCCGCCGGCCCGAATCGGACCCAGCGGCTCTCGGTGTTGCAAGCCGGCATGGTCTCGCCGTGATTCCGCACGCTGCGGCCTTCTGTTTGGGCCCACGTGCAGGTCGATGCCGCGGTCTGGACCGAGGGATTCTCGTCCGGGCGTGGCGGCGGCCCTTGGGTTAGGACCGACCTGGAGCGTTGGGGTGAGCCGCAGACGTGCACGGGGCTGCTATCGGCAGTTCTCGACCGATTTTCAAGCCCCAATCACATCCGGGCTCCGGGGTCCCCGGGCTCCTTCGCTACAGAAGGTTGCGGCGAGCTAGGTGACGCTGAGCCGCACGGTGACGGAGTGCGAGACCGAGCCGCTCCTGCCGGTGATCGTGAGCGTGGCGTTCGTCACGCGCCTCGCGTTCTTTGCGGTAACCGTGAGCGTCGAGCTCCAGGCCGGCGAGGTGGCCGACGTCGGTGAGAACGCGGCCGTCACCCGGAGGGGCAGGCCGCCGACGCTGAGCGAAACGGGAGCCGAGAGCCCGTTGAGCGGCGTGATCGTGACGGTGTAGGTCGCAGTGGTCGAGCCGCCGATCGTCTGCGAGCCCGGCTGCGCCGAGATCGTGAAGTCGGGCGGCGGCGGTGCAGTGACGACGAGCGTTGCCGTTACCGAGTGTGCCGGGGCTCCGCCCGGGCCGGCGCCGGTGATCTGGAAGCTGTATGAGCCCGCACCGACGCTCGACGGGACCGCGAGTGTGAGCGTCGAGGCCGTCGAGGCCGGGTTCGCGGAGAAGGACGCGGTGGTGGCGCCCGGAAGCCCGCTCGTTCCGAGCGTGACCGGGCCGGCGAACGAGCCGATGTTCGTCACCGTGACGGTGTAGCCGGCGGAGCCCCCCGTTCCGCCGACGACGGTGCCCGACTGGGCCGAGGCGGCGAGGGAGAAGTCCGGGGCGGGCGGCGCCGGCGGTGCGGCCGAGAAGGCGCTCGTGCCGTTCGGCGTCCCGAGCCCTGTCGGTCCGTCGAAGCCCGGGCCGGCGGTGCAGAGGTAACTCGGGCTGCAGCTGCCGTTGCTCCCGCTCGTGACGTCGTGCAGGCCGGAGGAGCCCGCGTGCGAATAGGGAATCGATCCGCCGCTGACGTTGGTGCCGTTGGCCCCTGCCAGCGCGTAGGTCGAGGCGATGATCGGCGAGGCGAGGCTCGTGCCGCCGACCTGGAACCAGCCGCTCTGGCCGCTGTAGGGGACCGAGTCGTAGACGGCGGCACCCGTGTTCGGATCGGCGTCCGCGGCAACGTCGACGACCGTGCGATGGGAGCACGAGTCGGTCTGCCAGGTGGGCTTCGCCTCCTGGGTCGAGCAGCCGGAGCCGCCGCCGCTCCAGGCGCTCTCGCTCAGATAGCCCCCACTCGAGTCGAGGTTGAGGGTCGTGCCACCGACAGCCGTTACCTTCGGCGAGGCGGCGGGCCATTCGACCCCGTAGCCGCTGTCGCCGGAAGACGCGGTGATCGCGATCCCCGGATGGTCGAAGTAGCTGGCATCGGCGCTCGCCTCGCCCGAGAACTCACTGCCGCCCCACGAGTTCGAGATCGCGACTGCGCCGAGGGAGGCTGCCTCGTTCTCCGCGGCGCCGAGGTTGGCGTCGGTGGCGCTATTCGCCTCGACGAGCAAGATATGGCAGCTCTGGCAGATCGAGCGCACGGTCTGGACATCGAGCGAGATCTCGAGCGCCCAGCCGGAGTTGCCTGCCGGGTACCTCGAGGTGCTGCCGGTCTGGCTCACCTTCTCGAAACAGCCGTTGGCGGTCGTACAGGGCGGCAGGCCGTACTGCGCGTCGAAGGTCGCGAGGTCGGACTCGGCGCTCGGGTCGTCGTAGGCGTCGACGATCGCGACGGTCGGCGTGGCTCCTGCGGGGGCCGTCGGCGGAAGGTTGTAGCCCGTGTGGAACTGCGCCGGCGTGAGCGCAGTCGCGGGGGGTGAGGAGGTGGCGAGCGGGTCGCCGCTCGAGTCCGACACGACCTGCGCCTGACACGCCGCGGAGCTGCCCAAGGCGACGTCGCAGACGCTCCTGAACCAGAAACCGTGTCCGTGGTCACGGTGGACGCCCTGCCCACCGTCGTCGGCTACGCCCGACCCGACGCCGACGACGAGCACGAACAGGACCGCGACAACGGCGGTCAAGGCAATCCGGCTGATGGGTCGGCGCGCAGTCATTTGGGTGGAGCAGTGCAGAGGCGGCGGAAGCGTATCGGCTTGCCGTCCGAGAAACTAGGCCTCGATCGAGGGGTTCGAGCCGCCGGCGCGCCGGGGCTCCCTGTGAGCCTCAGCCACCCCAGCCCCCTGAATACGACGGAGAGGAGGCCTGCCGATACCGCAGTCCGGCAGGCCTCCTCTCCGTTCCCCAACGTAGATCCGTCCGTTCACTTGCATACCCCCGGTAGAGCCACAACTCATGTTCCCCTGCACACCATCACACCGCAATCGAGCTCGGATCGCTGCGCCTGATCGGATAGGTATGCCTCGTCCGATGGTCTAGCCCGGGCCCCTCTCGCCCCTCGTCCAGGGGAGGGAGCGCCTCAAGAGCACACCTACGGGCGTCGATGCAAGCCCGGCGGAAGTGCGACGGAAGGAGGGCAGTGTGGACGCAGCGGGAGCGAGAGAGCTTCGTTGGAGGATCGAACAGCAGCAGCACTGGCGTCAGGCCGAGGCGGTCGTCGACGGCAGGCAGCCGTCAGTCGATCCGGACATGAACGAGCTCGTCAGCCTCGGAGACGGCCTCCGCATGTACTCCGAGCGCTTCACCTCCGAAGGACGGTTTCGCCTCTGCAAGCGCCTCGTCGGCGGGCTCTGGGAGCCCGGCACGATCGCGGATCCCGGCGGGCAGCTCGCTCCGCCCGCTGCACCGCTCGAGCCCGTCGTCCGCGTCGCGTGAACCCCGGCAGGCGGGAAGCCCGGACTCGATGAGCGCGGGCCACCTGGACGCCCGCGACACGGAGTCAGTGCCTCGAGGTGGGCGGTGGCTCCTCCGGCGCCGGCGGAGCCACCGCCTGTGACACATGTGGGTGACCCGATCCTCCGGGCTACCGAGAGCTCTGGCCTGCGCATCGACCCGATGCCCTTACCCCTGACGTGTCCACCGATCAGTCAACAGGATGAATCGACTCCGTGTCGTTCGACGGGCGTCGGGGAGTCGCTGGCTGATGGTCCTGGTCGACAAGACGGCGGGTCGAAGGTCCGGCGCACCCTGGCCCACCGGAGAGCGCGCACGGACATCCGAACTGCGAGGCTCAGCTCATGCGAGTGTGCGCCGAAGACGAAGACGCAGCCGCTGACCTCGCCGAGTTCCTGCGAGCGCGCGTCGGGGCGATCGTGGAGCAGGCCGGCGCAGGGCGAGCTCGAGGTCTCGCTGCTCGGCTCGTACAACGCCGACGCGCTTCGCGGGAAGGTCGAAGACGCCGTCCGGCGCTGGGCCTTCTCGACCGGAAACCCTGCCGCTCGCGTCGAAGCCGACTGACCACCCGAGCACTCCCGTGCACCACCGCGATGCCCGTGAAGCGCGGAAAACCGCCCATTCGAGCTGCCCGGCCGAAGGTGGGACGCGGCAGGTCCGACCCCTCATGCAGACTTGTGGCGATGTCTACAACCACCAGGAAGCTGCGACTGCGCGTTTTGCTTGCCGACGACCACCGTCTGATCCTCGACAGCGTCCGTAACTCCCTCGAAGAATCGGGTGAGTTCGAGGTGGTCGGCGAGGCGATGAACGGAACCCAGGTGCTATCGCTCGTCAAGCGCAGCCAGCCCGATGTCGTCGTGCTCGACATCCGCATGCCGGGCATGGACGGGCTCGTCTGCCTCGACCAGATCAAGAAGCGCCACCCGGAGGTCAAGGTGATCGTCCTCTCGGCCTCCACCGACCAGAAGCTGATCGAGAACGTCCTGAAGCGCGGCGCGAGCGCCTACATCGTGAAGAGCGTCAACCCGATCGACCTGCCCTCCGCGATCCGGCAGGCACTCGAGGAGACGGTCTACACCGCGATCGGCCTCTCCGAGGACAGCTCGACCAGCGCCGCCAAGTCTGCCGGCCTCACGGCCCGCGAGCTAGCGATCCTCACCGCGCTCGCCCAGGGCAAGTCGAACGCGGCGATCGCGAAGGAGCTTTGGGTGGCGCCACAAACCGTCAAGTTCCACCTGACGAACGTCTACCGCAAGCTGAACGTCGCAAACCGGACCGAGGCCGCCCGCTACGCCTACCAGCAAGGGCTCGTCGAGAGCCCCCTCTACGAGAGCGAGACGTAGCTTCTTCGCCGGAGAAACGTCCGCTCAGGTCTTCAGCGTGTCGACGATCTGGAACATCGCCGGCCCGAGGATGATCACGAACATCGCCGGGAAGATCAGGAAGACGAGCGGGAACAGGATCTTGATCGGCGCCTTCTGAGCGCGCTCCTCGATCGTAGCCTTCTGCCGGGCACGGATCTCGACCGCCTGGTTGCGAAGGATCATGCCGATCGAGACTCCGAGCTTGTCGCCCTGAACCATCGCCCGCACGAACGCGCGAACCGAGGGGTATCGCAGCGTTTGAGCCAGTTCTCGAGCGCCTCGAGCGTCGAGAGACCGAGGCTCTGCTCCTGGATCGTCAGCCGGATCTCGTCGCCGAGCGGGCCGGTCAGGCGCTCGGAGGCGAGCCGGAGGGCGGCCGTGAACGCAACCCCTGCCTCGAGCGTGACGACGAGCAGGTCGATCAGTCCTGGAAGACCCTCGTCGATCGTCTGGAGCCGCTGACGGGCACGGCGGTGAATGACGATATTCGGGCCGACCCAGCCGAGAGCGCTGCGACCAGCGCGACCAGGAACAACCCCGGACCAGAGGCGCCCAGTCAGTGCAAAGAGCCAGAGCGAGAGGATCGGAAGCAGCACCGTGGCAAGCACGCGATAGCCCAGGAACCGCCGCGGGCCGACGTTGAAGAAGCCGGCGGAGATCAGCTCGTGCTGGATCTCGGCCTCGCGAGTCCTGAGCATCCGGCCGCCGACGAGGTCTCCCGAGCGTCGAGGCGAGCTGGTCGAGCGTCCGGCGCCCGCTGCTCGGGCCGCCGCCGGGCGCCGGCCGCTCCGGGCGTCCGACGTAGCCGTAGCCCTCGATCTGCGCGAGATGGTCGCTGCGCCGGACCCGGGGCTCGATCACCGCCGAGGCGATGAGCGTCACCGCGGCGGCGAGCAAGATGATGGCGATTATCGCAACGATGATCATCTCAGACCCTGATGTCCACGATCTTCCCGATCGACCAGGAGCCGAGCGCCACCATCAGCGCCGCAGCGACGAGAAACACCTGGCCGAGAGGCTTGTGGAAGAGCGGGTGCATGTAGGAGCTCGAGATCAGCGTCAGCACGACGGCGATGCCGATCGGAAGCGCCGTCAGGATCCAGCGCGAGAACCGACCCTGGGCGGTCAGCGTCCGAACGAGGCGCCGAAGCTCCATCCGGCCCCGGACCGTCTCGATCACCTTGTCGAGAACCTCGGCCGAGTTCGAGCCCATCTCTCTCTGAAGCCTTGCGACGAGCGCGACCTGATCGAGATCCTGGTTCTGCATCCGCTCGACCGAGACCTTGAAGGCATCCTCGAGGTGCACGCCGAACGCCTCGTCGGAGAGCACACGCTGAAACTCGGTCTTCGCCGGCTCCGTCGCGTCGGCGGCGACAACCGTGAGCGCCCCGACCAGGCTATGGCCGGCCCGAAGAGCCGAGGCGAGCACGTCGAGGTTGTCGGGAAGCTGATCGGCGAAACGTGCGCCGCTTCTTCTTGACCCGCGCCAGGACGATCCCTCTGACAAAGAACGGGGTCGCGAGGCCCGCGAGGAGGCCGAGCGGCCCGAGCACAGAGAAGAGAAGCAGCATCACGAGGAACGTCATGACCGCCGAGAGGAGCACGAACGTGGACGGCGCGGCGTTGATGTCGGCCAGCTCGAGAGTCTCGGCCAGCCGTTCCGACCAGTGCGACTTCGAGGTGCGAACGGCAACCCGGCTGATCAGACTCTGCCGGGGCACCTTGCGGGCCGCGGCGGCGTTCGGGGGTTGTCGCGTCACCGAGACGAAGCCACCGACACGTTGGACAAGCGGCGCCTTGGAGGACGATGCCGCGATCACGACCGCGGCGCCGAGCATGGCCGCGAGGAGGGCGGCGACCCCGAACAGGAGGTAGCTCGACTGGATCACCCGCCCATACGTCGAAGGCTTATACGGCGGAACGACCGGGAGGCTCAACGGCGGGGACGTGTAGGCGGCCCGCGCGACGCCCGCAACCCCTTTCACCTGTACCGCGACCGCAACGTGCGAGTTCGGGTTCGCGTGCGACCGGTACTCGAGCGTGTACTGGCGGGAGAGTTGCTGGCCCAGAGATTCGAAGATCGGCTTGAGCTGCTTCGGGCCGGACGCCTCGACGTATTTGCCCTTGCTCGCCGAGGCGATGTCGGCGAGCGTCCGCGGGCTGAACGTCTTCGAGTCGAGCCCGACCGAGAACACGCGGACCTGAGACGTCCGAAGTTGCTTCAGCACTTCGGCGCGGGTGGCGACGCTCCCGACATCCGTACCGTCGGACAGCAGGATGATCGAGGCATTCTGCGACCCGGTCGCGCTCGTCTGCTGCAGCGCCTCCTCGATCGTGTCGTAGACCTTCGTACCGACGGCAAGTTTCGGCACGGTCGCGAGTGCCTTGGAAATCTGGGCCGGGTCGGTCGTGAACGGCTGGATCACGTGGACGCCGTTGTTGAAGACGATGACGGCGACCTGGTCGTCGGGCCCCATCTTGGCCGCAAACCCACGAGCCGCATCGATCGCATCGGTGATCGGTCGGCCCTGCATGCTCGCCGAGGCGTCGATCGCCAGCACGACCGCCGTCGTTCCCGCCGGGGCTCCGTGGCCGGCAACCGTCACTCCGGTCACCGACTGGCCGTTCTCGGTGACCTTCACCTCGGCCGAGGTCAGCACCTTCGGGGTGGGCAGCGTGAGGATGTACGCGCGCTGCGGATAGACCGCTCCACCAGCTCTCGACGATCGTGGGCCCGGGTGCGGCGGCTCCGTATGCCGCTCCGACCCAGATCACTCCCGCAAGCGCGACGAGCCCGACCCGGCGGAGGATCTTCACTGGTTGGCGGCCGCCAGGCCGAGATGCGACGACTCCTGGAAGAGACCGACCGGAAGCTGGATGCCGCGCTTCTCGAACTTGCCGAGGAACGTCGGCCGTAGCCCGGTCGAGACGAGGCTCCCGACGACCACCTTGTCGGCCGTGACGTGCTCGACTTTGTAGGCGAAGAGCTCCTGCAAGCGTGATCACGTCCACCTCCATCCGCTGAACCTCCGTGATCGAGGTGATGCGGCGATGACCGTCCTCCATCCGCTCGATCTGGATGATCAGATCGAGCGCCGCGGAGATCTGCTGTCTGACCGCGCGCATCGGGATCTCGTACCCCGCCATCATCACCATCGTCTCGAGCCGGCCGAGCGCGTCGCGAGGGGTGTTTGCGTGAACGGTCGAGAGCGATCCGTCGTGGCCGGTGTTCATCGACTGGAGCATGTCGAGCGCCTCCGCGCCGCGAACCTCCCCGACGATGATCCGGTCGGGGCGCATGCGCAGGCTGTTGCGGACGAGATCGCGAATCGAGACTTCCCCTTCTCCCTCGATGTTGGCGGGCCGCGATTCGAGCCGCAGCGTATGGCGCTGGTGCAGCTGGAGCTCGGCCGAGTCCTCGATCGTCAGGATCCGGTCGCTGTCGGGAATCGCCTCCGAGAGGACGTTCAGGAGCGTCGTCTTTCCGGCGCCGGTTCCGCCCGAGATGAGGATGTTGAGTCGCGCCTGGACGCAGCGCTCGAGGAACTCCATCGTCTCCATCGTGAGCGTGCCGAGCCTGATCATGTCCTGGAAGCCGAGCCGCTGGCGGGAGAACTTCCGGATCGTGACGAGCGGGCCCGTGAGCGAGAGCGGCGGGATGATCGCGTTGATCCGGCTTCCGTCGGGAAGCCTGGCGTCCACCATCGCCGAGGACTCGTCGACGCGGCGGCCGACCTGGGCGACGATCTTGTTCAGGATCCGCCGCAGATGCGAGTCGTCCTGGAACTTGACGGCTCGTCTGGTAGAGCTTGCCCTCGCGCTCGATCCAGACGTCGTAGGGCCCGTTGACCATGATCTCGCTGACGGTGTCGTCTGCGAGCAGCCGCTCGAGCGGACCGTGCCCGAGGATGTCATCGGTCAGATCGGACGTCAGCTGGTCGCGCTCGGAGCGCGAGAGGCCGGTCTCCTGGTTCAGATGCCGCCGGATGTCGGCGATCACGCGCTCGCGAAGCGTGCTCTGGTCGATGCTGACGTTGAAGAGCTGCGGCCCGAGATCGCTGATCACGAGCAGGTGGACGCTGTTCTTCAGCTCTGCGAACGGATCCTCGAGCCTGCGGGGGCGTGATCTCCGATTGCAGGCCCGGTGCGAGCCTTTCGTGGAGATCCATCTAGTTCCCCTTTCCGAAGAGCTTGCGGAGACCGCGAACGCTGGGTTCCGACGGGTCGCCGAGCAGATAGCCCGCAGCCAACTGCCGGAAGGCAACCGACGCCTCCGCCTGCGGCTTTGCGATCAAGATCGGCTTGCCCTCGTTGACGGCGCGCGGAATGTCGCGGTCGCTCGGCACGAAGATGTCCGGCTCGCGCCCCATGATCGCGACGACCTCTTCCTCGGAGATGCCGACACGGCTCCGGGCGCGGTTGAGGACGAGCTTGACGTTCTGTGGCGGAAAGCCCATCAGGTCGAGCGTCTCGAGGCCGAGCTTCGTGTTCTTGAGCGAGAGCGCGTCGAGCATGCCGACCATCACCACGCCCGTCGCGTTGTCGATGGTCGCGATCACCTCCGGCGTGAAGCCCGGGAGGCGTATCGACGACGACGTAGTCGAACATGCCCCGAAGAGTGGCGTAGACCTCGCGGAGGAACTCGACGGAGACCACGGCGGCATGGTCGGGCCGGCTCGGCGCGATCAGCACCCTCACGCCGCTCGAGTGGGTCATCAGGAAGCCGTCGAGCTTCTCTTCGTCGAGCGACCCTCCTGTGCGAACGAGGTCGAAGATCGTCTGTTCGGGCGTCAGGCCCATCGTCAGGCCGACGTCACCGAACTGGAGGTCGAGATCGACGAGCGCCACCGACCTTCCCGTACTCGGCCAGCGCGACCGAAAGGCTCGTCGAGGTCAGCGTCTTGCCGGTGCCGCCCTTCGGGCCGAGGACGCAGATCAGCGGGGCGCGGGAGAGCGAGCCGATCTCCCCGCTACCGGCCTTGCGAGCGAGCGCCTTCTGAAGCGCGAACAGCACCTCGTCGGACGTCACGGGCAGCATGACCACGTCGTCTGCTCCGGCAGCGAACACCTGGCGAGTGAAGCCGTTCGGCGAGCCGTACGCGAGCACGACGACCGGGCGCCGCGGACGCTCGGTGACCGCATTGTCGATGAGGTTGAGAATCGGGTCGGACTGGCCGAGCACGCCATGAGCAGGAGATCGTTCGTGGTCTCGTGAAGCCTGACCCAGGCGTCGTCGACGCCGTTGACCATCGCCGACGATCTCGACTTCTCCCGACCTCGGAAGCGCGCGCTCGACCTCAGCCTGGTTCACGCCGGCATCGAGAACGACAAAGGTCTTGATCGCATCCGCCATCGGCTGCGTCCTGCTACCGGGCTCCGGCAAGCAGAGTTGCCAGGGTAGCCGTTGAAGGCGGCGTACGTGAGGCTGCCGACAGCCGGCCGGAGCACCAGCCACACGGTCGCGTTGTCGGACGCGAACGCGAACTTCGCGGCGTCCTGAGTGTTGATACGGAGAATCGCCGGCCCCCTGGGATTCGGCTCCCGGCGCGACGAGGACGTAGACGTCGGGCTGGAGAAGCTTGACGAGCTGCGCGCTCGGAAGCGCCTTGCCCCCTCTCGTCGTGCCGCCGGGCCGCTCGTCCCGACGTAGACGTCGACCGTGTCTCCGGCAGTGACCTGACCCACGAGCCCGTGGTTGGCGCTCACATTGATCGCGATCGCGCGCTGCCGGCCCGTCAGCTGGTAGTTCAGCGACTGCGGCGCCTCGGTCGAAAAATCCGGCCTGGGTCAGTTGCTGGCCGGGGAAGATGGACGCCGCGGCAACCCGCCCCGAGAGCGCCGAAGGGTCGGTGATCGCGTTCAGCTGGAGCTGATCCTTCTGGATCGTCGTGACCGTGTAGAGCCCCTGCTGGGCGATCAGCGTGCCCGACGTTCCGGCCGGGATGTTCTTCGTAGCAACGAGGACCCGCACCGGCTGTTTGCCCGAGTTGACGCTCGAGCGGTACGACCTCAGGTACAGAAGGAGCAGGATGACGGCAATTACCGCGACGATCACTCCGGCGATGACCGCGCCGCTGCGATTCTTGAACAGTTTTCCTAGGGTTTCCTGCATGTCGCTCCTCCTTTCGTTGTGCGAGGTTTCTGGTTGGCTAGAGGGTTACTCGGGTGAGTCTCGTTTCCTCTTGTCGACCGCAGCCGCCCCTGGTTGAGTTTCTCGCGCCAGGGCGCAGTCGGAGTACATGTGAGTCCGGTTCAGAATACGGAAAGGGCGGGGCCAGATCGACCCGATCGAGCAACCGCCACCTTCCCATTCTTCTCGAATGAATCGCGACGCCTAGATCGACGAGCTCGCGTTGCTGAAGATCGACCTGATCGTGCCGCCGAGCGTGGTGACGACCACAACGACGACGACGGCGATCAGCGCAAGGATCAGCGCATACTCGGCCAGTGTCTGGCCCTCTTCGCGCTCGAGGGTCATGAGGTTTCCCTGGAGCGCATGCACGAGCCGTGCGCCGACCAGATTCCGAAACGTAGTCATTTCCCTTCTCTCAATATATCAATGTCTCGATCATGTTGATGTCGGTGTTCGCGGTGGAAGAGGCCGTGTCGGGGCCTTTTGGGCCCCGACACGGATGCTTCGGCTAGATGCTCGACGAGACGCCGGTGAAGATGCTCTTGATCGTGCCGCCGAGCGTGGCGACGACGACGACGACGACGACGGCGATGAGTGCCAGGATCAGCGCGTACTCGGCGAGGGTCTGGCCCTCTTCGCGCTCGATGCTCACGAGGTTGCCCTGGAGCGCAAGCGCGAGGCGTACACCGAGCAGGTTACGAAACTTGGTCATGTGGTTTTCTCCTTGTTGAAACTGAAGTTGTGGGTACCGGTGCGGTGTTGCTCCCCCCGCAGTGGTGCATGGCTCTAGATGCTGGACGAGGCCGTGCCGAACATGCTGCTGATCGTGCCGCCAAGAGTGGCAACAACGACAACTACCACCACAGCGATGAGCGCCAGAATCAACGCGTACTCGGCGAGGGTCTGGCCCTCTTCCTTCTCGAGGCGGAGCTCCGCGAGCCCACTGAGCCACACGGCTTGCCTCGCAATCGTCATTCGGAGCTTTGTCATGTTCTCTCCTTGTTCTGGCGCTTTTGGCGATGGTTCGAGACGATCCGTTGGCTCACTGTTGGAAAAGTCAGTGATCCCCGACGGCCGACGGCACTTGCCCCGGCTTAACGGCAGATCGAACCTCAAGGTAAACAGCGAGCGGCAACAGCAACCACGCCCGAAAGGCTAGGTCCTGCCAACCGCGGGGTCGGGTTGCCTGAAGTCTCCTTCGGCCTACCCTGTGGAGAGTACTGCTGAGCTAAGACGCAACGCTCAATCCTTCACCTTTGCTGGAGTCGATGCCTTCCGCCACGCAACTCCTCGGTCCAGAGCCGACCGTGAACGAGCCTCGTTCGATCCAGAGCCCGCGCGGCGCCGCAGCGCGGGCGCGCGACGCCGTAGAGCGGAACGCGTTCGTGATCTTCGCGCTCGGCGCGTGCGCCGCGCTCGGCGCGGCGCGGCTTCGCGGGGAGGTCGGGCTCGACTCCTGGTACAGCCTCGTCGCCGGACGGCTCATTGCCAGTGACGGCATTCCGCACCACGACTCCTTGACGTCGCTCTCGCTCGGCCGCGCGTGGGTGGATCAGCAGTGGCTCGCCCACCTCGCGCTCTACGGGCTCTGGGCGGCCGGCGGGTGGGCGGCGGCACTGCTCTCGGTCGTCGTCGTCTATACAGCCTCGTTCGCGGTCCTCGCCACGAGCGCCCGCCGCCTCGGTGCTTCCGAGCGAAGCACGGCGGTCGTCGCCATTCCCTGCTTCCTCGCCGGGCTCTCGAACACGGTCTACCGGGCTCAGATCCCATCGTATTTGCTCTTCGCTCTCGTCCTCGGCATCCTCCTCGCCGACGCGCGACGGCCCTCTCGGCGCGTCTATTTCGTGCTTCCGCTGCTCGTTCTCTGGGCGAACATCCACGGCTCGGTGCTTCTCGGCGCGGCGCTGGTTGCACTGGCGGGCGTCGTGTTCGCTATCGGCTCCGCCCGACAAGGCGCGCGTCCGAGAGCCTGGCTGCCTCGCACGGTGGTGCTCGTTGCTGCCCCGTGGCTCTGCGTGCTGGCCTCGCCGTACGGCCTCGCGCTGCCCGGCTATTACCGGAGCGTGCTCGGAAACCATGAGCTCGTGCACGCCTCGAGCGAGTGGGCGGCGAGCACGCTGCGCGGACAGCCGTTCTTCTTCGCACTTCTGCTCGGCGGGGCGCTCGTCGCAGGTGCCGGCCGGCGCGCACTCGGGGCCTTCGGCGCTCTGGCCCTCGGCCTGACCGCGGTGATGGGCCTCGACGCGTTGCGCGACATCGTCTGGTTCGCGTTCACCGCAGCGGCCGTGCTCCCGGCGGCGCTCGACATTCTCTGGCCGCCGCAGGCACACCGACGGAGGCCCCGCCTCAACCTCGCGCTCGTTGCCGTGGGCGTCGCGCTGGCGCTCGGGGTAGCGGTCTCGGAGTCGTCGCACGGCAACGGCTGGTTCCTTCACCCGTACCCGAAAGGAGCGCTCGCCGCAGTCGAGACTGCAGCCCACAACAACCCGAAGGCCCTGATCTTCGCCGACGAGCGGTACGCCGACTGGCTCCTGTTCGAGGATCCGCCGCTTGCAGGGCGAATCGCGTACGACACGCGATATGAGCTCCTCACCGCCGCGCAGCTCGAGCAGATCGTCTCCTTCCGGGAGGAGACGGGTCTCGACTGGCAGTCGACGGTCCGTCCCTACCGGCTGCTGGTGCTCGACCCGAGCGGCGACTCCGGCGCCGTCAGCTACCTCGAGGCAATGCCGGGAACGACGATGCTCTACAGGGGCCGAGACGCGGTGGTCTTGAGACGGGCCGGCGCGTGAGCGCCGCCGCCTCGCGCCGCGGGGCGCCTCTCCCGGGCGGATCCGACGTCGAGAGAAAGGGACTCGCGAAAGCAGCGCGTCGCCTGGGCACCTTCCTCGTGTTGGGCGTCATCCCTTGCGCCATCCTCGTCTCGATCATCGTGCACGGGGCAACGCAGGGCCCAGAGGCAACCTCGTTCTTCGACTTCCACGCGTTCTGGGGTGCGGGACGCGATGTTCTCCACGGCCGTTCGCCCTATCCCCCTACAAACACACGCGTGCTCGCGCGAGAAGGATCCTTCGTCTATCCGGCCCCGGCGGCGGTGGCGATGGTGCCGTTTGCCCTGCTCCCGTATCGACTCGCGGCGACTCTGTTCGCGTTGATCCTGGTCGCGTCGGTCCCGGTCGCACTCCGTCTCGCCGGGGTGCGGGATTGGCGCTGCTACGGGATCGCGCTCCTGTCCGCGCCGGTGGTAACCGGGATCAACGTGGACGCGATCAGCCCGATTCTCCTCCTCGGGCTCGCGCTCGTCTGGCGGTTCCGGGACCGCGTCGTCCCCGCGGCAGCCGCGCTCGCCGCCCTTATCGTGCTGAAGCTCTTCCTCTGGCCCCTCTTGCTGTGGTTCGCCTTCACTCGTAGGCTGACGGCGGCGCTCGTGGCCGGCGGTCTGATCGCGGCGACGTCGCTCGTGTCGTGGGCGGCGATCGGTTTCGATGGGCTTCACGCGTATCCGCACCTGCTTCGGCTCCTGACCCGTCTCCTCGAGGGGAAGAGCTATTCGATCGTCGCGCTCGGACTCTCACTCGGCGCCGGTCGGGACGCAGCGGAGGCGCTCTCCCTGATAGTGGGAGGTGCGGCACTCGCGGCCGTCGCTGTCTGCGGGCGCCGCACGGGGGCCGACGCCTGGACGTTCGCCGCCGCCACAGGTGCGGCACTCGCGCTGACTCCGATCGCATGGCTCCACTACTTCGTTTTGCTCTACGTGCCGATTGCGATAGTCCGCCCGAGGCTCTCGTGGCTGTGGGCAGCACCCCTCCTGCTCTGGGTGCTCAGCGGTCAGAGCGTGCAGCCACCGCTCTGGGAGAAGCAGGTCAGCGCCAACGATCTTGCTTCAACGGCCAGCGTTGGAGGTTGGCCGAAGATCGCCTATGCCGTCGTCCTCGTTGCAGGGATCCTGTTCATCGTCGTCCGGGGAGCCCGGATGCAGCGTCCCGCGGCGGTGGCAGGGTGAACGTCATGCAAGCGGGCAGCGAAGTGGCCACCGTGGAGAGCGAAGTCGCGATCGCGCTCTCGATCATCGTTCCGGTGTACGACCAGGCGGATGCGATCGTCGGGAACGTCCGTCTGATCCGGGAGCGCGTCGCGGAGGGCATGGACGACCCGTTCGAGATCATCGTCGTCTCGGACGGCTCCGTAGACGGAACAGCCGAACGGATGCTCGAGAGCGAGATGCCGGGCGTGAAGGTCCTCTACTACGACCGAAACCTCGGAAAGGGCTACGCGGTCAAGACCGGTGCTCGCGAGGCCCGAGGCCGCTGGGTCGGATACATCGATGCCGACCTGGACCTCGACCCGGCTGCGCTTCCAGGATTCGTCGCGGCTGGTGAGCGCGAGGGGCACGACTTCGTGATCGGCTCCAAGCGGCACCCCGACTCGCGCGTCCACTACCCCCGCGCGCGTGTGATCTCATCGTGGCTCTATCAGCAACTCGTGCGCGTGCTCTTCCGACTGGATGTGCGTGACACTCAGGTCGGAATCAAGGTGTTCCGTGGTGAGATCGCGAAGGAGGTGATGCCGCTTCTGCTCGTCAAGCGATACGCGTTCGACATCGAGCTCCTGGCAGTATCTCGCGCCTTCGGATACGGCGACGTGAAGGAGATGCCGGTGAAGCTCGACTACCAGTTCACCGGCTCGGGCGTCCGTTCCCTCGCTGTCCTGAACGCACTCTTCGACACGATGGCGGTCTTCTACCGCCTGCGGATCCTCGGCCACTACCAGCGCCGCCTTGCGGCGAACCGCGCGTTCGGCTGGACGCCGCCCGCGGGGTTCGCGCCCACCGTCAGCGTCATCACCGAACGCGACCCCATCAAGCGCCGGCTCGAGGTCGAGCAGTCGGACGGCGAGGTGATCGCGTTCCTCGCACCTGACGCTCGGCCGTCGGCGAACTGGCTCAGCTCGACGACGCCGTTCTTCGCGCGACCGGAGATCGCGGCGGTCGTCACGCCACAGCTCTCACCGCACGGGGGCAGCGTCGGCGAGCGTGGCGCTGCGGCGGTCTCGGAGTCCCGAATCGGAGCCGGATCGCTGAACTACCGCTTCAAGCCCGGCGCGATGCGCTTCGTCTCGGACTTCCCGGCAAGATCGCTCCTTGTTCTTCGCGACCGTTACCTCTCGCTCGCTCCCGGTACCCCCCCTGAAGAGATCGTCGTCCGGCTCGGAGCAGCGGGGGGTCGCACCCTGTACATGCCGGATGCTTCGGTCACCGTTCCGCCGGCGCGCCTGTTCCATCCCCACATCCGTCGGATCGCCGCGTACGGCAGGGCCCGTGGCGTGCTCACCCGGCAGCGCGGGCTCCGCGCAGCCGGAGCCTCGACGCTCGGCCTCCTCGCACTTTGTGCCTGGGCATTCTTCGGATGGCTGCTCGCCCCGCTGGGCCCTGTCGTCGACGCCCTGTGGCTCGGCACCTGGATCGCCTATCTCTGCGCGATTGCGCTCGCGTCGTTCTTCGGAGGGTTGAGGTTCCATTCGCTCAAGGTCGGCGCCGTTATGGCGTGTGCGCTGCCGTACACGCACGCCGTGTACATCGCCACGTTCGTCACCGGATTTCTCAGACGCGAGGGAGTCTGAGTCCTTCAGCCATGGGCCGACTACTGGCTAATGCGCGTGTGACTCTTGCCATGCTCGACCCGGCCGGGGTCCCGACTTGAGCGTGCCGACCGCCGCACCCGGTCAATCGGAGAACGGCCTCTCGAGACGCTCGACTGGGATCAGGGCAGGGGCGATCGTCTTCGTCGGTGTCGGCCTCGCGAACTTCTCGACCTACCTCTTCCACCTACTTTCGGCGCGATCCCTGGGACCGTCGTCATATGGCGATGTCGCGACCCTGGCGGGCGTGATCGGGATACTTACTCTTCCGCTTGCGGGCGCGCAGGTCTTCGTCGCCCGCCATGTTGCGTCGGCATCCGCGAGGCACCGCGGTCTCAACGACGAGAATTACGTGACAGCGTTCGGCGGTGCGATGGCTGTGGGAGGCATCGCCGTAACCATCGTCTTGCTTGGCTTGGCTCCGCTCATCCAGTCCGTGCTCTCGATTGGCAGCCTTGCAGCAGTCGTCATCGCGATCCTCTCCACGGCGCCGGCCTTTGTTGCTCCGGTTCTCGTCGGCGCGGCACAGGGACGGCAACGATTTGCCCTTCTCGCCGCATCGATCGCGATACCTTCTTGCTTGCGGGTCGCGATCGTGGCTGCCGCGCTCGCCGCCGGGTTGGGCGTCGCGGGCGCCATGGGGGCGACGCTGATCGCGTCGTGCATGGCCGTGGCGATTCCGATCGCCGTGCTGCGTCGTGACCTGAGACCGGTGAGCGCGTGGCGTCCCAGGCTGTCGCAAAAGGATGCGATGGCTCTATTGCCGGTCGTCGCTGGAACTCTTGCTATCGCCCTGCTGACAACGGACGATCTCGTGGCTGCCAAGGTGGCGTTCACGCCGCACGTGGCCGGGCTCTACGGCGCCGCCTCGTTGATCGGCCGCGTGATCCTCTACCTTCCAGCCGCGATCGTCACTGTGCTGTTGCCGAGCGTGTCGGCGCTCGTGGCCGAGAAGCGAGACACGATCCCGATCCTCATTCGCAGTCTGACCGCGACTGGGGCCCTCTGCGCTGTGCTCACCGTGATCTATGCGCTCGCGCCCCACCTCATCGCCAGGATTGCTTTTGGTACCAAGTTCGAAGGCAGTGCGTCGCTGCTCTGGATGTTCGGCATTGCCATGACCCTCTACTCACTCGTGAATGTTCTCCTGTTCTACCGGCTGGGCCATGGCGAGACTCGGATCTGCTGGCTGTTGCTGATTGGAGCCGGCGCTCAGATGGTGGTATATGCCGTCTTCCACTCGTCACCGCGCGAGCTGCTTTTTGCGAGCATCGTGACCGGCTCGATCCTGCTTGTGATTACGGCGGCCGGTGTCTCGAACCTCTCGGCCTCATCTTTCATCGCGTCATTTCACCGCCGAGAGGTCAGCGAGGCGTGAATCGTGCCGTGCACACGTCCGTGTTTCGGTATTGCGTGGTCTTGCTTCTGTTCTCGCTTGCCTTCGTAGCGATCTTCCCAGCGGTCGCCGCGCATCCGGGCTCACGCCTCGCGTGTTGCTACTCGGATAGTTCGGGAACGATTCGCGACTACGTCATCACCTCGATCGAGCACAAGACGCCGTTTACGCTCACTCACGACGCCTATAACGGCGCGCCGGAGGGCACTCCGCGTACGCCGGCGACAACCCTCGCGGCCGCTGGAATCCAGACTGCGTTTGTCTGGGAGTTGCGTGGGCTATTCGGTCTCGTCGGCGCCTGGAATCTCTTCATGTTCCTTGGGCTAGTAGGTACTGCGATCGCGATGTTCGTGCTTTTGGACCGCCTCGGCTGCGCCTTCATCCCGGCTCTCCTCGGCGGCTACGTGTTCGCATTCGGCCCGTACGCGCTCGAGCACGCATACGCCGGTCATCTGGGGCTGATCCAGAACTGGGTTCTCGTTCTGGTCGTCGGGACGATGATTCACCTGCGCCGCGTTCGTAGTTTTGGAAGCGGAGCGATGGCCGGCGCGACCGTGGCTCTCGCATTCTACAACTCAGCCTATGAGGGTCTGTTCGCCTCGGTCATAGCACTCGCGTTCGTCCTTCCCGAGCTTTGGCGCCTTCCCTCGAAGCCCGATCGGATCAGGTCACTCGCGCTCCTCAGCTCTATCTACTACTCCAGTATCGTGTTCCTCTCGCCGATTCTGCTCCTGTACTCGCAGGAGAGAGGCGCGGTGCAGGCAGGATCCGGGCACGGTTACACGGACATCTTCTTCCTCTCGGCCAGTCCCCGATCGTACTTTGTGCCGTCGCCTAGGAATCCGCTATTTCACTGGGCCAGAAGTGTTCATCCGTCGGACCTCACGGAGCAGACGCTCTTCTGGGGCTTTACGCTCTGGGTCCTTGCGATCGTGGCCGTCGCCCTTGTCCGTCGACGCAATACATGGCTTCACACCACGGATACGCGATGGTGGACCGCAATCTCAATGATCCTCGTCGGGGTCATTGCTTTCATTCTTTCGTTGCCGCCTGCCTACCGGCCTGGGGGGTTTCCAGTCTTCATGCCCTCAGTCGTCCTCACCGCGGCAACAACGTACTGGCGCGCATACGGGCGATTCGGTGTCCTCGTCGGTCTCGCCCTCGCAACCCTGGCGCCGCTCGCTCTCACGGCATTGTCGCGGAGACCTGGACGCGGCTGGCGATTCGTGCCGGCCGTAGCGCTCGTGCTCGTAGTAGCCGAGCTCTTGCCCGGCAACGTGGGCGCCATCGACACCAACAAGCGGCCGGCCTGGGTCACCTGGCTCGCGTCGAATCCACACGGAATCGTCGCGAATTACCCCATCGCGAACAACAAGAAGCACGTCATGATGGGCCTGACAGACTTCTGGTACGAGCGATTCGATCGTGACCCGGCCTTCGAGGTCGTTGGCGATAAATACTCCCTTCTGCGCGCAAGGGATCCGAGCGTTCGCCTACTCGCCGAGCAGATACACAGCAACCTCGCCGTAGACATACTCGCGGCCGAGCACGTCCGTTACGTCGTGATACACAATGGCGTGTACCGGGCAATGGGTCACCGCCCTCCGGTGCCGAACTCGCGGCTCGGCTTGCTTGCGCGTTTCGGAGCCATCCGGATTTATTCTGTCCCCTCTCCGCGAACCGACATCAGGACGATCCTTAGAAGCCACCAGCTTCTAATCGCCAAACGTCAGGAGCTGCAGGCGCCGAAACTCGTCCTTGCGAAGGGATTCGGACCGCTGGAACACCGTAGTCACCTGGTGCAGCGGATGGCCGGGAGAGCGATCCTCGAGGTCAAAATGCGCCATCCCCGCACCGTCAACGTCGTCAAGGAACTGCGACTGACCGGGATTGCTTCTAGCGGCGGCCCACCGCTCGTACTCCGGATCGAGGACTCTCATGGACATGTCCTTGCCAGGCAGTCGATACCACGGGGGACGACCCAGCTACACGCCGGACCGATTGCGGCTCCGAGCGACGGCAAGTTCAGCCTGACATTGGTGACGGTTCCGGGAGCGGATCGACGAGGTACGAGCTCCGCATCTTCGCCTCTCTTCGTCTCGCAGCTCGCGCTCGCGCCGCTCCCGGATTTTGCTCCAGCGCTGCGCTGACAGACATCAGATCGGCGTGCCTCCGCGAGGGGTCATCACTCCATTGAGGATACTGGAGGCCCCGTAGCGGCCTGAATCGCGACAAGCACTCCGGGCTGTCGAGACGGAACCGTCTGACGCTGTGTGCGAGACCGAAGTCTGCCAGCGTTCAGCAGCGGTTGTTCGACAAAGCGATACGACGCAGCGGCCACCACCACCGAAAGAGCGACGCCGCCGAGGCGCATCCCGAGGCTCGCCGTCGCGACGCCGATCGCCACGAGAATGGGGACGTGCCAGAGGTAGAGCGAATAGGAGATGCGGCCGAGGTAGGACATCGGTCTCCAACTCAGCGCTCGCGCGAACCGACCATCCTGTGTCGCAAGATGGACGAGCACCGCGAAATACATGACGATCGCAGTCAAGACCCCGACGTGAAGTGCGGGTGAGGTCGGTGTCAACGCGAGAAGCAGCGCGACCATCAGCGGAAGCCCGACGAGGGCCGCGATCCCGAAGATCCGGCTCTTGCTCTCGCGCCACAGAACACCGGCTATGCATCCGACGATGAGGCCGTCCGAACGCGTATCGGGGCTGTAATCGAGTCTGAGGCCGCTTGCCCCGTGCGTCGCGAGATAGGCGCCATGAGCCGAGAGCAACAGGAGTAGGACAGCGAGTATGGGAACGATGACCCGCGGTCGAAAGCGGAGCAGGACCATCAAGAGGACAGGCCAGACGAGATAGAACTGTTCCTCCTGGGCGAGCGACCACAGATGATTGACGGGGCTCGTCTGCCCGCCAAAGGCGAGAAAGAAGTTCGTGCAGTAGAAGAGGCCTTCAAACGTCGGCCCGAGAGGATTCTGTCCGACGGCGGCCGACACGACGGCGTATACAGCCAACATCACCACAAGAGCGGGAAGCAGCCTGCGGATCCGACGCTCGAAGAAGCCGTGCAGAGAGATCCGCCCGAACTGTTCGTGCTCCTCGAGCAGGAGTCTCGTGATGAGGAAACCGCTGAGCACGAAGAAAAGGTCGACGCCGAGGTAGCCACCACCCGGCCAGCTCAAAGCGTGAAGGCTGACGACCAGGAGGATTGCGATGGCGCGTAGGCCGTTCAGCCCTGGTCGGTAGCCGAGCTTCGTCATCTCACACGAAGAATGAGCGTCCTCACGGGTCAGCGACATGGTCGAAAAGGTGGAATCAAGCGGGTCGAAGGTCAAACCGCGCTAGCGTGGAACCGCTTTAACGTAATGGCTCGCTGGTGGATCGATCAACAGAACCTCTGTGACTCCTAGCGGGCTCGGGCGAGTCCTCGCCCCGAGCCTCACCAGGTTCAGGCGAGTCGTTTCCCCGGCGACAGCCGTATTCGTCCTGACACGGCTCGGGATCTGGGCGGTGGCGGCCGCGGCGTTCGAGCACTTGCCTCGACGCGGCGGCGGTCCTGGCGTCGATCTCTGGTTGCGGGTCGACTCGGCCTTTTACCTGAGGATCGCGCACGGTGGATACCACGGGGACCCGCGGCACCTTCCGGCATTTTTCCCCCTGTACCCCGCGCTCATGGGTGGCCTCGGTCGAGCTATTGGCGATTTCGCTCTCGCCGGACTGTTGATCTCTCTCGTCTCGTGCGCGATTGCATTCGAGTTGTTGTGGCACCTGGCGCTACCCCGAATCGGCTCGAGTGGGGCAACGCGCGCCGTCCTCTACCTCGGGCTCTTTCCGATGACCGTCTTTCTGGGAGCCGTCTACACGGAATCGTTGTTCCTCGCGCTCTGCATCGGAGCCTTTCTTCTCGCTGAACGGGGGCACTGGACGTTGGCGGCAATCGCAGCGGGCGGAACCATGCTCACGCGCTCCATCGGGGTCGCCGTCGTCGTGGGGCTAGCCGTGATGGCGTGGCCACACGTGAGAAGCCTCGCCTGGCTACTGATTGCTCCTGCGATCTTTGCGGCGTTCCCGTTGACGCTCCACTTCCAGGCGCACGATGCGTGGGCTTTCTTCCACGCGCAGTCGCAATGGGATCGTCAGCTATCACCATTCGGCCCCATTGGGGGGGTTTGGGATGGGATCGGAGCGCTCTGGAAAAGCACAGGCAAGTACAGCGAGTCGTACTACCTCTTCATCAACATCGAGAACCTCGTTTACCTCGTCCCGTTCATCGCCCTCCTCCCACTCGTTTGGAAGCGGGTCGGAAGACCGTACGCGGTGTACGCGGCACTCGCCCTCGCGATCCCGATGAGCTTCCCCGCGACCCCGAACGGCGTTCCGGCGTACACGAGCCACTTCCCGCTGTTCTCGATGCCACGGTTTGCGATCCTCGCGTTTCCGTGCTTCATCGCCCTGGCGATCGTGGGCAAGAGACCTGCCGCCCACCTCGCCATCGTCGCGGTGAGCGCCGCACTGCTCATCACCGCGATCATCCAGTGGACGCTGGGCGCTCTCGCCTAGCCGGTCTGGAACCCTGCGCCCGACACATGACGAAGCTCGACGCGTCTATTCGAAGCCGAGTTCCGCCAGCGTTCTCGAAAGAATCGCGTTCCAGTCGAAACGCTTCGAGTATTCGGACGCGGCGCGGCTGGCTGACTCCCAGCCGCCGGCGTCAGTAAGCAACGCCTCAATACCGTCGGCGATCGCTTCGGGTGAGTCGGAGACGATCAGACCCGCTCCTGAATCTGCGATCCCCTGGGCGTTCGGCGGAACCGGTGTGAGCACGACGGGGAGTCCGGCTGCGAGGTAGGCCTTGAGCTTTCCGGGGTCGGCGTACTGCGTGAAGTTGTCCGACCTCATCAGGTACGGCGCGACACCGATGGTTCCGGACGCGAGGATCGACTCGACATCGCGATGGTTTGCGACGAAGCCGTGGAACTCCACGTGGCGGTCCAGCTGAAGCCCCTTCACTTCGTCTCTCAAGGTCTGCTCGAGGGGCCCGCTTCCGACAATGTCGGCCGTGATCCCCGCCCCGCGCGACTCGAGAATCGAGAGGGCTTTCAAGAGCCGCTCGACCCCTTGGCGTTCGACCAGGTGTCCGAGGTAAACAACCCGACGCCTCGACCAGGCATCGGGCGTCACTCTCGGCACGCGGTCAAGCCATGCTCCCATCGGAGCCACGAGGGTGGGTGCCGCATCGGCCTCCCGCAGCCGCAGATGAGCCGTTCGACCGCGAAGAGCCGCGTCCGACAATTCGATCCGGGCATCGGCAGACCGGCACACGATGCCGTCCACGTGATCGTATGCGCGAGTGAAGATGCCCGGCCCGAAGCGATTCGGCACGAAATCGACTGCCCAATAGAAGACCCTGCCTGCCCTCGCAACTTTGCGCCTGGCGAGGCCTCTAAAACAGGCCAGATTGTTGAATCCGAACCAGGCGTCGCACGGAGGGAGCCGTGCCGGAACCAGGAGGTCGAGAGCGTAGGTGAGCGGAGGTCGGCTGGGCAGGCGGACCGTCCACTCGTGAACGAGGGAGCCGCGTCGATAGGTCGTCACGACGTGCCGGTTCTCGGCTCCGGCGTCAAGCGGGTGAGCCACCACGGTGAGGCACTGAGGCTCGTGCGCGAGCAAGTAGTCGCGTAGGGCCTGGGCTGGGCTGTCCGCATAGCCGTTCGTCGAGATCACGAGGGTCGACTGTTCGATCAACCTCACGAACGCTCCTCAGGATCGACGCAGGTCTTTCGGGTCGATACCGATTCCCGAGGAGAAGCGCCGAGAGAATCCAGCGCCCGGTGGGCGGAATCCTCGGTCCAACGCTGCGGATAGGCTCTCGCAATCGTCGCCGGCCCCGAAACCGTGTGCCCCGCATGCCACGGCAAGCTCGATATTCGCGCCACTGTCGCGGCGTGTTCGGAGTGCTTCGCAGAGTTTCCAGTCATCAATGGGGTTCCGATCTTGCTGACCGATGCGCTATCGAACCAGCAAGAACATCAAAAGACGTACTACGACGCCGAGTATGGAGCCTATGCCGAGTACACGCCGGCGAACTGGCGGGTGAGCTTCAATCGCCGGATCTTCGCCGCCCTAGGCCTGCCGGAGAGCGGCGGCCCGTTCTTGGACGTTGGGGTCGGCGGCTCCGGGGCGACGGTCATCGAGGCCGCTCGTGCGGGTGTAACCGGAGCCGGGTGCGACCTATCGGTCGACGGGGTGAGCACCGCCCGACGCTTCGCAGAGGCCGAGGGTGTAAGTGAGCGATTGACGTTCGCCGTCTGCGCAGCTGAGCAACTCCCGTTCGCGGACGGCTCCTTTGGTTGCGCGAGCATGGTGGCCGTGTTGGAGCACCTCGACGATGACAGAGTCGCGGCCGCGGAACTTGCGCGCGTCGTCCGGCCGGGGGGTCGGGTCTGGGTGACCGTCCCAAACGCCTATCGGCACATCCCTATGCCACTGTGGCCGTGGTACGCGTTTCACGACCGCCGTGTCGGCCACAAGCGCCACTATGACAACGGCGCTTTGGCGGGGATGATGGGCGCTGCCGGCTTCAAACTCGTGGCAGTGGTCTATTCCGGACATCCAGTGAAGGTCACGCAGTTCGCACTCGATCACGTACTCCGCGGGAGCTCTCGGGATCGCGTCTGGTGGGACCTGGAGCGGAGGGATCACGTCCATTCGGATCGCGCCCGAGGCGCGCTCCAACTCAATGGGGTTTTCGAGCGTCCATAGGTCTCGGGGCAAATTCGACGGGGTACGCTTCCCTGCCGGTGCCAACCGCCACAATCATCATCCCGCTCCACCGGCGAACCTCTGCGTTCGATCGGTGCGTCAAGCACGCTATCGAGGTGGCAGGCGGATTGCACGAGGTCATGGTCGTTTGCGATCGTGACCCAGGTCCTCTGCCCCCCGGCGTCACACCTCTGATCACCGGATCGTCAGTCGATACAAGCCCAGCAGAGAAGCGCGACGTGGCGCTCGCCAAGGTCGAAACCGAAGTTTGCGTCTTTCTGGATGACGATGCCCACCCCCGCGAGGACTGGCTGGAACGTGGACTGGCCCATTTCGGGGCGCAGAGTACGATCGCGGCAGTCGGAGGGCCCGGGATTACGCCGCCGGACAGTCCCTGGCGCGAACGTGCTTCCGGTGCGTTCTACGAGTCGCCGTTTGGAAGCGGTCGATTGCGATTCAGGTTTCGCTCGATTGGAGGGATTCGCGACGTCGACGACCTCCCGGCGTTCAACCTGTTCATCCGCACCGATGCCCTTCGTGCGATCGGTGGGTGGCAGAGCAAGTTCTACGGTGGCGAAGACACAATGACGTGTCTTCGTCTCCTGCAGGCCGGGCACCGACTGATCTACGATCCCGATGTCGTCGTCTATCACCACCGGCGACCAATCTTCGCATCGCATATTCGCCAGGTCGGGAACGTCGGTCGGCACCGCGGCTACTTCGCTCGAGTCCTGCCTGAGACTTCCCGGAGACCACTGTATTTCGCACCCACGCTCGGTCTCGTCGCCTCCTGCGCCGTCGCGCTGGCGGGCTCGAAGAGCAGAAGGGTCCGAATCACGGGAAGCGTGACGGGAATCGCCGCCTGCGTTCTCATCGGGCGACGTGCATTGAAGGACGGATGCGAACCGACGATCGCCGCAGCTTTACCGGCGGTCGTTGCGGCAAGTCACGCCGCGTACGGGCTCCAATTCGCACGCGGCTTCTTCACGCCATCGATCGAGGAGATGTGATCGCAGAGCCAACGATCAGTGTGGTCATCCCGACACTCAACGCGCAGAAGTATCTCGACGAATGCCTCAACGCGCTACTGATGCAGGACTATCCGCGAGACCGCGTCGAGGTCTTGATCGTGGACGGCGGCTCGACGGATCGGACCTTGGATATCTCGCGTGAACGCGGCGTCGACAGGATCCTGCCAAACCCCTTACGGACGGGCGAGAGCGGCAAGGCAGTCGGCGTCCACGCGAGTTCGGGCGAACTGATCTTGATGATCGACTCCGACAACATTCTGGTCGAACGGGACTGGTTACGGCGAATGGTCAAACCCTTCGCGGACCCGGACGTGATCTCGAGCGAGGCGCTCCGCTGGGACTACAGACGGGAGGATCACTTCATCAACCGCTACCAAGCGTTGACCGGGATCAACGATCCGATGAGCTTGTTCATCGGGAACTACGATCGCTACTCAACCCTCACTGGTAAATGGACAGGATTCCCAGTCATTGAAGAGCAGCGAGATGGTTGGACCCGCGTCGTCCTCGACCCCACCCACGTTCCGACGATGGGCGCAAACGGTTACATCGTGCGGAGAAGCGCTTTTACGATTGTTCCAATCAGCGACTACCTGTTCGACATCGACTTCGTCTTCGACCTCGCTGCCCGCGGACAGTGCACCGTGGCCCGCGTAGACGTTCCGATTCGACACTACTTCTGCGACAGTGTGAAAAAGTTCTACTGGAAGACTCGGCGGCGAACGGACGACTATTTCTATTTCGCAGCGGCGGGCCGACGGTCGTATCCGTGGACCGCGAGCCGGCGACGAGGCGTCCTGCTGTTTGTCGTCTCGACGCTGACAATAGTTCCGTTGCTGATCCAAGTTGCGCGCGGATACTCGCGGCGACCAGATCCGGCCTGGCTTTTTCACCTCCCGGCGTGTTGGATCACCCTCACGGTGTACGCGGCAGGAACTATTCGCGGACGCATCCGTCCGACCATCCTCGACCGCTCGGACTGGAGCCAGTAGCCGCCTGTTAGGGGGCTCGAGCGGCGATTCAGTCGGCGGCTCTGACCCTCGAGGCCAGCTCCACCGCCTGCCGAACGACCGCCTCCGCCTGGACGCCGGAGACGATCAGGCGGTGGGCCAGGGCAAACTCGGCCATCTCGGCGACGTCCTCGCGGCTCACGACCACACGGTTTGCGAGCCGCGCGTGGGCCTTGGCAGCCGAAAGCAGATGGACCGATGCGCGCGGGCTTGCCCCGAGGACCACGCCGGGGATGGAGCGGGTGCCGCGAATGACGTCGACGACGTAGGCGACCACATCGTCGGGAGCGGGGGTCTCGTCGAGATCCTGCTGAGCCGTCTGAAGGCGCGTGATGTCGAGTTGCGGCTGGACGTCGCCGAGAACGTCGGGGGCGAGGCCGCGGTGGGGCAGCCGGAGGATCGCGCGCTCGACTGCCGCAGAAGCGTAGTCGAGGTGGATCTTGAACAGGAACCGGTCGAGCTGGGACTCCGGGAGCGGGAAGATCCCGGCCTGCTCGTAGGGATTCTGGGTCGCGATCACCATGAAGGGCGAGGGCAGCCAGTGGGTGCGTCCCTCGACCGTCACGTGCCGCTCCTGCATCGCCTCGAGGAGCGCGGCCTGCGTGCGCGGCGGCGTGCGGTTGATCTCGTCGGCGAGGAGGATGTTCGTGAACGCGGCGCCGGGCTTGAACACCGCCTCGCCGCGGACGTTGACGCTTCGCCCGGTGATCTCCTCGGGCAGCGTGTCGGGCGTGAACTGGACTCGCTTGAAGCCGACGCCGAGCACCCGGGCGACGGAGCCGGCCATCAGCGTCTTCGCGATCCCGGGCGGGCCCTCGACCAGGACATGACCTCCGCAAACAGCGGCGACGAGCAGCAGCTTGATCGGCTCGTCGTAGCCGACGACGACCCCGTCGAGCTCCCGCCGGACGAGCTCGTGGAGATCGGAGAGCGTGTTGCGCGCATCCGTGACCGAGCGCGGGACGTTGATCGACATGTCACGCGGCCCCGTCGGCTCGTCGTCGTACGTGCTCATCGGCGAAGCCGGAGGTCGAATGACCGCATCTTTACGGATGATGCCACGAAAGCCGGCCTTCTTCTTTGATCCCGACGCGTGCCGCCTCGCCGGCGGGAAGCTCGAGGACACTCCGTGACCCACGCTTCCACGAAGCCCGAAACGGTGCGAGCTCGGGAACGACGGCGCGCACACGAAGTTCTTTGTCCAGGAAGACCGCATCGATCGGGAACGCCATGAACGCAGTATGGATCGAAGAGGTCTTCGTGATCAACATCCCGTGCCCCGGTTCGAGGCTCTTTCGCCCGAGCAGGCCCCGCATCCGGGCGACGACGCTCCGGGCTACCTCGCAGTGCTCGCACACGACCCGGCCCGAGTCGTCGACGAGCGTGCGCGCCGCCGAGACGGCGTTTTCAGACAAGTGGAGGCGGGTTGGAGAAGAGAATCGCAAGCACACCGCCGAGGACCAGGAACGGACCGTATGCCACCGTCGAGCCGAGCCTGGCCCGACGGGTCGCAAGCAGGCAGGCCGAGTAGACGCCGCCTGCCAGGATCCCGACGACCAGCGCTCCGATGACCTGGGTGCCGAGCAGGAGGCCGAGCGTGCCCGCCAGTTTCACGTCCCCCATTCCGAAGCCGCCGCGTGCCAGGATCGCGACCCCGAGGAACACCCCGAACGCAACACCGCCGGCGACTACGACCTCGAGGAGCGCCGAGCGCTCGAAGAGCACGCGCAGCACGACTGCCGCGACGGCCATAGGCAACTGGATCGAATTCGGCAGGCGTCGCGTCGCGATGTCGATTCGTGCCAACGCAACGAGCACGATCTGGACGAGCGCCCAGAGCGCAGCATCCACGCTGCGGCCAAGGTGGACGAAGGTGAAACCGGCGAGCAGAAGCGCCCCGACCCCAGCAAGCCAGGTCAGGAGGCCGCCTGGGACGAGCACGTCGGAGCGGGACCGGGTCACGGCGCGGACAGTACTCGCCGTCAGGATCTCCGCCGGTCGGTGATCGGCTTGCCGGAGAGAGCTAGGTGGCCGCCGGCCGCCACGTCTCCAGCGTGGCGGTGATCTTCGTCGGGCCGCCTGGACGGCTCGAGATCTCGAACTTGCCCCCCAGCAGCTCGACGCGCTCCTTCATGCCGACGAGACCGAACCGGCCGTCCTTCGGCGGCGCGGTCGAATCGAAGCCCGCCCCGTCGTCTGTCACCTCGAGCGTGATCGTCTGAGGCGTGCCACGCAAGCTGATCGCGACGTTCGTTGCCGAAGCGTGCTTCGCGATGTTGGCGAGCGCCGCGCGGGTCACCGACTGGATCGCGATCCGCTGCGAGTCGGTCTCGGTCTCGACGTTGCCGCTCACCTCGAAGGCGACGCTCGCCGGCGAGATCTTCTCGAACGCGGCGATCTCGCTCTCGATCGCCTCGACGACCGGTACGCTCGACACGCTCCCGTGCTCGAGTGCGCTGATCAGTCCGCGCAGCTCGGTCTCGACGCGGACGAGCTCCGCACTGAGTTGCTCCATGCCGGCATCGAGGTTCGTATGGTGCTCCTCAGGCACGACCGCGTGCATACGGCGTCGAAGGTCGCCGAGGCTGAACCCGATCACTGCGAGGTTCTGCATAGGCCCGTCGTGAACGTCGAGCGCAAGGCGGGTGAGGCGCCGCTTCAGCGTCTCCGCGGCGTGGGCATTCTCGGCTGAGCCCTCCTCGCCGGCCGCGGGTGGGTCTGCCGCATCCGGAACGGCCGGCTCGGCTGGAACCTCCCAACGCTCGCCAGCTCCTCTTCTCCTTGCAGTAGCGCTCAACGCCGCAGCCCTTTCCTGGGTATACCTGTCACGGTGCTCGTTCGAGCACCTCCGGCACACACAAGGGTACGCTGTCGGCGCGCCTCCGGCAAGCGATATTGCTTGGCGACCATTACACAGGGAGCTTCGACAGAAGCCTTCCCTTGGCTGTCCCTCGTTCGAGGGATCCGTCAGACCAGAACCGAGCGCCGCTCCGGCGGCGGCTAGGACGTGTTCTAGGCGTCGAAGCCGAGCTCGTCGAGGGAGCGGTGAAGCTCCGCAGCGTCGGGATAGACGCGGAAGGCGCCGGCCTGGAGGAGCTCGTCCGAGCCGTAGCCGCCGCTCAGGAGGCCGATCGAGAGCATTCCGGCGCGGCGGGCAGCGAGGAGATCCCAGACGGCGTCGCCGACGACGTAGCAGTGCTCGGGCTGGGTACCGAGGGCAGCGGCGCAGGCGAGGAACAGATCCGGCTCGGGCTTCGCGCGCGCGACGTCGCCGCGGTCGATCACGACCATCCCCGGCGGGACGTCGAGCACCGCGAGCGACTTGTCGATCTCGGGGCGGCGGCCGGAAGTGGCGATGCCGTGGACTATCCCGGCGGCGCGCAGGCCGGCGAGGAGCGCGACGGCTCCGGGAAGCGCACGCCGCTCCGGGAGCAGCTCCTGGAAGATCCGGCCGTGGCGCGCCTGGAGCGCCATCGTCTCCTCGTCGGAGAGCTCGCGTCCGACCTCGCGTGCGACCGCGCGCGTGAAGAGGCCGCCGCTCATCCCGATCCGGCGGTGGATCCGCCAGCCGTCGATCGGCATCCCCTCGTCGGCGAGCGCCCGCTGCCACGCGAACACGTGCGCGTAGACCGTGTCGACGAGCGTGCCGTCGAGATCGAAGATCAGCGCACTCGGCACCGGCTAGCGCGGCCTTTCCAGATGCCTCACGCGAAGCTCCTCGTACCCCCCGGATGGCTCGAGCTCGCAGCGCATCGAGATGGGAAAGGACACGGCACCTACCCGAGCTTCGCCATCACATGCTTGATCTGCGTGTAGTCCTCGAGCGAATACGCGGACAGATCCTTCCCGTACCCGGAGCCCTTGTAGCCGCCGTGCGGCATCTCGGAGACGAGCGGAATGTGGTCGTTGATCCAGACCGTGCCGAACTGGAGGGCCCGCGCCGCCGACAGCGCCCGCCCCACGTCGCGCGTCCACACCGACGCGGCGAGCCCGTAGGGGACGTCGGTGGCCCAGGCGGATCGCTTCGGCGTCATCGGCGAAGCGCTGTACCGTGACCACCGGCCCGAACACCTCGCGCTGCACGATCTCGTCGCGCTGCCCCACTCCCGCGACCACCGTCGGCGGGACGAAGAAGCCACGGCCGGAAGGAGCGCCGCCGCCGGTCAGCACGGTCGCCGGCGGGACGCGATCGAGGAAGCCGACCACGCGATCGCGCTGCGCGGCGGAGATCACCGGCCCCATCTCGATCTCCGCGCCGCCGGCGGGATCGCCGACTGCGAGCGACTCGACGGCGGGCACGAGCTCCTCGAGCAGCGCGTCGTAGATCTTCGGTCCGGCGACGACGCGCGAGGCGGCGGTGCAGTCCTGGCCCGAGTTCCAGTAGCCGGCGACCTCTCAGCGCGTTCGCCCGGTGTTGTCTCGAGCCATTCCGGCAGCGCAGCGCTCGCCGCCGCGACGGCCTCGTCGACGTCCTCGGCCCCGCACCGCGGGACGACGCCGATCGTCTCCTCGGTCGCCGGGTTCAGCACCTCCATCGTCTCGCCGGAGGCTGCGGGAGACCACTTCCCGCCGACGAGGATTCCCGTGCCGTCGCTCACCGGGATCGACTCTAGCCGCCGACGACGACCGCCGCACGCGGCCGGCTACTCGGCGCGCAGGATCCCGCCTTCTCGCGTCAGGCGCTGGGCGAGCGCGACCGGGAGGATCGTCGCCGCGAGCAAGACCAGGACGACGACGTTCGTCTCGGGAAGCGACTCGCCGAGCCTGATGTTGCCGAAGATCCAGAGCGGCAACGTGTTCTGGGCGCCCGCCGTGAACGTGGTCACGATCACCTCGTCGAAGGAGAGCGCGAAGGCGAGCAGGGCACCGGAGATGAGGGCGGTCGAGATCGTCGGCAGCGTCACGAGCCACCAGGTGCGCAGGGGCCCGGCACCGAGATCCATCGAGGCCTCCGTGAGCGACCCCGGCACCCGCCGCAACCGTGCGAGGACGTTGTTGTAGACGACGACCACGCAGGTCGCATGCCCGATCACGATCGTCCAGAGCCCGAAGTTCTCCCGGCCCGCCAGGCTGACGCGGCCCGCATCGGGCCGCTCGAAGCCGGCGATCAGCCGGAGCGTCGTCGTCTTCCCCGAGCCCGACGGACCGAGCAACGTGAAGAACGTGGCCGCCCCAACCTCGAAGTCGATTCCGGCGACCGCCTCGACCGCCTCGTAGGTCTTCCGGAGGCCGACGACCTCGATGTCGGCGACCGCCGCGTTAGAGGCTGTGGCGGCTGTCGCCAATCGCCCGCTCCAGGATCGCGAGCCCGCGCTCGAGCTCGTCGTCGGAGATGACGAACGGCACGTGCAGCCGGATCACGTTCCCGTCGAGCCCGCAGGTGAGGAGGACGAGGCCGTCTGCGAACGCGGAGGCAACGACTGCCGCCGCACGATCGGGGCTGCGATCGGGGAGCTCGATCGCGAGCATCGGGCCGAGCCCTCGAACGTCCGCGCCCGGCGGCGCGATCCGCTCGAGCCGCGCCCTCACGGTCTCACCGATCTCGATCGCCCGCGGCAATAGCCCGGGGAGGAGCTCGAGTGTCGCATTCGCAGCCGCACACGAGGCGGGATTGCCGCCGAAGGTGGTGCCGAGGCCGCCCGGAGGGGCGGCATCCAGCAGCTCGGCGCGGCCGGTGACCGACGAGAGCGGGAGGCCGCCGCCGAGCGACTTCCCGGCGATGACGAGGTCGGGCTCGACGCCGTCGTAGTGCTCGATCGCCCAATGCCTGCCGGTCCGGCCGACTCCCGACTGCACCTCGTCGTCGACGTAGAGGATCCCGTGGCGGTCGAGCACCTCGCGAAGCCGAGCCGGGAAGTCGGGCGGCATCGGGATGAACCCTCCCTCACCCTGAACGGGCTCGAGCACCGCGCAGGCAACCGAGGCCGGGTCGACCTGAGACCTCAGGATGCGCTCGAGCCCTTCGATCGCATCCGTGCTCGTGATCCCGCGGAACGGATACGGCGCTGGAGCGCGGTACACCTCCGGCGCATACGGTCCGAAGCCCGCCTTGTAGATCAGCTTCTCGGTCATCGTCATCGTGAGCAGCGTGCGGCCGTGGAAGGCTCTCTCGAAGACGATGACCGCCGGGCGTCCAGTGGCTCGGCGGGCGATCTTGACCGCGTTCTCGACTGCCTCGGCGCCGGAGTTCAGCAGAATCGACTTCTGGTCGGCACCCCGGCACGGGGAGATCTCCGCGAGTCGGCGGCACACCTCGAGGTAGGGCTCGTAGGTGCCGACGACGAAGCACTGGTGCAGGTACAGATCGACCTGGGCGTGGACCGCCGCGATGATCGCGGGGTGGCTATGCCCCAGGTTCTGCGAGCCGATCCCGCCGGCGAAGTCGATGAGCTCGCGCCCCTCCGAGTCCCAGATCAGCGCGCCGCGCGCGTGCGAGACGGTGAGCGGCGGCGTCGAGACGCCGCGGGCGACGTACCGCCGCCGCGCCTCGGCGATCTGCGCGAGCTCGCTTCGTTCTTGCAAAGCCACGAAGCCGCAATCTAGCGGAGTCGGAAAGCTGCGCGAAGACGTGACGGGCGCGCCCTGAGGCGCGCCCGTCCGAGCTGTGAGTCTGTTACTGCTTGCCCTAAAGGACCTGGACGTTCCGAGCCTGGGGGCCCTTGGGGCCCTCCTCGGTCTCGAACTCGACGTTCGCTCCCTCAGCGAGGGACTTGAAGCCCTCCGACTGAATCGCGCTGAAGTGAACGAACACGTCCTTGCCGCCGTCGGACGGGGTGATGAACCCGAAGCCCTTGGCGTCGTTGAACCATTTCACGGTGCCGGTTGCCATTGCTGAAAAACACCTCCTTCTGCCTAACTCAAGAACGGGCAGAGGCGGCGCGGAACTGCGCAACCGATACTCGTCCGTGTACAACCGGGACGATACCAGCGTCCAAGCCTTTCGTGAAGCGCAGGTTAAGCTTTCGGGGCCGCGCGCTCAGCGGATCACGACGGCAGTGGCGGAGCGCTCGACGACGCGCGGGACCACGTCGAGCACGCTCTCGCGCGCGCACCACGGGATGTCCTCGTCGAGGCTCGCGCGGCGGATGTTCTCGGCGCTCGAGCCGCCACCGATCCCGTCCTCCGTGGTCGCGAACGCCGAGGCGAGCCGGGCCGCGGCGAAGGCTGCGTCGTCGAGGGTGCCGCCGAGGGCCGCTGCGATGCGTCCCGCGACGTAGGCGTCGTCGACCGCGAAGGCGCCCTCGACTCCTGCGCAGAAGATCGCGACGTCGTCCTCACCGCGCGCGGCCTCGGTCACGGCGGCCAGGTTGAGCAGCGAGGCGACGAGCACCGTCTCGCAGCGGGCGGCGGCGGCGAGAAGCGCGCGCGTGCCGTTCGTCGTCGTCAGCACGAGCCGCGTCGGCTCGGCTGGGGCGTCGACGAGCTCGCGCGGCGAGTTCCCGAAGTCGAAGCCCTCGATCCTGACGTTGTGCCGCTCACCCGCGAGCTTCACCCCGGCCCGCGCGAGCGCGAGCGCATCCTCGACCTCGCCGACGCAGGTCACGCTCTCGTACCCCGCGTCGAGCGCCTGGCAGATCGTCGAGGTCGCGCGGAGGACGTCGATCACGATGCCGACGGGCGCCGCGACGTGGTCGCCGGGCGTGAAGCCGACGCTGATTTTCACTACGAGCGGGCCAGCTCTGCGACGAGCTCCTGGACGCGGCCGGCGACGCCGGCGGGGCTGATCCCGAAGTGCTCGAGCACCTTGTCCCCCTTGCCCGAGGCACCGAAGTGGTCAATCCCGATTGACGCATCGACCCACTTCGACCAGCCGAACGTCGTCGCGGCCTCGACCGAGATCTTCGGCGTGCCGGGCGGCAGCACCTCGTCGCGGTAGTCGCCGTCCTGCGCCTCGAAGAGCTCCCAGCTCGGCATCGAGACGACGCGGGCCTGGATGCCCTTCTCGGCCAGGAGCTCGCGGGCGCCGAGCGCGGTCGTCACCTCGGCGCCCGTGGCCACGAGCACGACGTCGGGCGAGTCGGCGTCGGTGAGGACGTAGGCGCCCTTGCGCAGACCCGAGGCCGGCGCGACGACCGTGCGGTCGAGCGTCGGGATGTTCTGGCGGGAGAGCACGAGGCAGATCGGACCGCCGCGGTGCTCGAGCGTCAGGCCCCAGGCCTCGGAGGCCTCGTTCGCGTCGGCGGGGCGGATCACGATCAGGTTCGGGATCGCGCGCATCGCCGCGAGGTGCTCGACCGGCTGGTGGGTCGGGCCGTCCTCGCCGACCGCGACCGAGTCGTGGCTGAAGATCCAGACGCAGTCGAGCTTCATCAACGCCGAGAGCCGGATCGGTGGGCGCATGTAGTCGGTGAAGACGAAGAACGTGGAGCAGAACGGCTTCACGATCCCACCGTGGAGGGTGAGGCCGTTGACCGCAGCGCCCATCCCGTGCTCGCGGACGCCCCAGGCGACGTTGCGGCCGGAGTGCTCCGGCGTGAACCAGGCGTCGCCCTCGAACTCGGTGAAGGTGGAGTGGATCAGGTCCGCCGCCCCACCGACCATCGTCGGCACGAACGGGCCGAATCCCTGCATGACCTGGCTCGCCGACTTGCGCGTGGCGAGCGAGGCGCCGGGCTCGAAGACCGGGAGCGCGTCGGCGAAGCCCGCCTTCGGGTTGCCGGCCCAGGCATCCTTCCACTCGGCGGCGAGCTCGTCGTTCTCGTCCGCCCACTGCTCGAAGCGGGCCTCCCACTCGCCCTGGAGCACCTCACCGCGCTGCCTCACCGGCTCGCGCCAGTGCGTGTACACCTCGGGCGGGACGAGGAAGAGCGCGTCCGGATCCCAGCCGAGCGCCTCCTTCGTCTCACGCACCATCTCGTCGGGCATCGGGTCGGAGTGCGCGTTGCGGGTGCCCGCGCGCGGCGAGGCGAAGCCGATCACGGTCCGCAGGCTGATCAGGGTCGGCCTGTCCTCCTCGGCCATCCCCTCGCGGATCGCGGCCTCGATCGCCTCGAGGTCGTTGCCGTCGGAGACCTCGAGCGTGTGCCAGCCGTAGGCGCGGAAGCGCTCGGGCACGTTCTCCTGGTCGAACGAGAGGCTCGTCGGGCCGTCGATCGTGATGCTGTTGTCGTCGTAGACGTAGACGAGCTTGCCGAGCTTCAAGTGCCCGGCGATCGAGGCCGCCTCCGAGGCAACGCCTTCCATCATGTCGCCGTCGGAGCAGATCCCGAAGATGTGGTGGTCGCAGACCTCGGGGCCGAACTTCTCGCGCAGGAACTTCTCGGCCATCGCCATCCCGACGCCGTTCCCGAAGCCCTGGCCGAGCGGGCCGGTGGTGGTCTCGACGCCCGGCGTGTCGCCGTGCTCCGGGTGGCCCGGGGTCTCCGAGCCGAGCTGGCGGAACTGCTTGATCTGGTCGAGGCTCAGGTCGTACCCGGAGAGGTGGAGGCTCGCGTAGAGGAGCATCGAGGCGTGGCCTGCCGAGAGCACGAACCGGTCCCGGTCCGGCCACATCGGGTCGGCGGGGTTGTGCTTCATGATCCGCGTGTAGAGCAGGTACGCGGTCGGCGCGAGCGCGAGCGGGGCGCCCGGATGGCCCGATTGCGCAGCCTGGACGGCGTCGACCGCCAGGGTGCGGATCGTATTGATGCTCAGCTGGTCGAGCGCTGCGTCAGGCACCGACGGGGCTCCCGGAATAGCGCTTCGCCATCTCCTCGAGCGAGAGCACCTCGTAGTCGCCGGCGTGGCCGGCCGAGCCGAACTGGTTCATCCGCTGGAAGACGACCTCCTTCATCGCCTGCCGCGCGGGCTTGAAGAACGCGCGCGGGTCGAACTCCGCGGGGTGCGCCTGCAGCGACTCGCGAAGGGCGGCGGTGATCGCGAGGCGGCCGTCGGTGTCGACGTTCACCTTGCGAACGCCGTGGCGGATGCCCTGCTGGATCTCCTCGACGGGGACGCCGTAGGTCTCCTCGAGCTTGCCGCCGGCAGCGTTGATCCGGTCGACGAGCTCGGGCGGGACGCTCGAGGAGCCGTGCATCACCATGTGGGTTTCCGGCAGCTTGTCGTGGATCTCCTCGATCAGGTGCATCGCGAGCACGTCGCCGGTCGGCTTGGCGGTGAACTTGTAGGCGCCGTGACTCGTGCCGATCGCGACTGCAAGCGCGTCGACCCCGGTCTGCTCGACGAAGTCGACTGCCTGGTCGGGGTCGGTGAGATGCACCTCGCCGGAGCCGTGGCCGTCCTCGATCCCGCCGAGCGTTCCGAGCTCGCCCTCGACGCTGACGCCTCTCGCATGTGCGGCCTCGGCGACCTCGCGGGTGACGGCGACGTTGTACTCGTAGTCGGACGGGGTCTTGCCGTCTGCGAGGAGCGAGCCGTCCATCATCACGCTCGTGAAGCCGAGCTCGATCGCCATGTGGCAGGTCTCGGGCTTGTCGCCGTGGTCGAGATGGAGGACGATCGGGATCTCGGGGGCGCTCTCGGCGGCCGCCATGATCAGGTGGCGCAGGTAGTTCGGGCCTGCGTAGGCGATCGCGCCGCGCGAGGCCTGCACGATCACGGGCGAGCTCGCCTCGACTGCCGCGTCGACGATCCCCTGAAGCTGCTCCATGTTGTTCACGTTGAAAGCCCCGACGCCGTAGCCGCCCCTGGCAGCTTCGTCGAGCACCTGCCGCAACGTCGCAAGTGGCATTGCCGTCTCCTCCCGCTCGATCGACTGGATCCGAACGCATTCTCGCCCAGAAGCTCACGGCTCGCGAGGGGAGTTGCGCGCTGCGCTAGGCTACCGGCCGCGGGGCATCGTTGGCAATCGAAAAGTCGTAGGATTCTTATAGTCTCTGTGTTATGGCCGTCACTCTGAACCAGCTCAAGAGCTTCCTGGCAGTTGCGCGCGAAGGATCCGTGTCCGGTGCGGCCGAGAAACTGTACGTCTCGCAGCCCTCGATCTCGGCGGCGGTGTCCGCGCTCTCGACGGAGCTCGGGGTGAGCCTGACCGAGCGGGTGGGGCGCGGCGTGGGTTTGACCGCGGCCGGCCTCGCATTCCGGCCGTACGCTGCCGACGTGCTCGGCCTGATCGACCAGGGCCAGAAAGCTGCGCGGGAGGCCGCCGACGTGTCGATGCGCTCGCTTCGGATCGTGGCGGTGGCGACCGCGGCGGAGTTCGTCGTTCCCTCGCTGCTTCGCTCGTTCGCCGCGGCGAACCCGGAGATCAACCTGACGCTCGAGGTCGCGAACCGCGACTCCCTCTTCGACCGTGTGCTCGAGCACGAGGCCGACGTCGCGATCGCGGGACGGCCGCCCGAGGACGAGCGGATCGCGGGCCACGCGTTTCTGCCGAACGCGCTCGCGCTGATCGCCGCGCCCGCGGATGAGCTCGCAACCGAGAGGGCAGTCCGGCCGGAGGAGCTCGCCGCGCGCGTGTGGTTGATGCGGGAGCCGGGATCGGGAACGCGGCAGCTCGTCGCCGGGTTCCTCGCGGATCACGATCTGCGGCCGCAGACGCTGACGCTCGGATCGAACGGCGCGATCAAGGAGGCCGTACGCCTCGGGCTCGGGGTGTCGCTCCAGTCGCGGGTGGCCGTCGAGCACGAGCTGTCTTCGGGGGCGCTGAAGGAGATCCGCGTGCGGGGCGGGCTGCCGCAACGGGAGTGGTATGCGCTGCACTCGGCGACGGTGCCGCCCCGGCCGGCGGTCGAGCAGTTCCTCGCGTTCGCCTTCGGGCCGGAGGCGCGCCAGGCATTCGAAGGGCGCGAATGACCTCGCCGCCCCGGATTCCGCGCGGCCAGATCGCGCCGTCGCTTCTCGCCTGCGACTTCTCACGGCTCGCCGAGCAGATCGAGCTCGTGATGGACGCCGGCGCGCGAGTGATCCACTTCGATGCGATGGACGGGCACTTCGTTCCGCCGATCACGATCGGGTCGCTGATCGCGGCATCGATCTCCGAGCTCGTCCACTCGCGCGGCGGGATTCTCGACTGCCACCTGATGGTCGAGCGGCCAGAGCGTCAGGTCGAGGCATTCGCGAAGGCCGGCGCCGACGTGATCACGGTGCATCCCGAGGCGACGCCGCACATCCACTACGCGCTGCAGATGATCCGCGAGCAGGGATGCGCGGCCGGGGTCGTGATCAATCCGGGGACGCCCGTCGACGTGGTGTTTCCGGTGGCCGAGATGGTCGATCTGTGCCTCGTGATGAGCGTGAACCCCGGCTGGGGCGGCCAGCGCTTCATCCCCGCCTCGACCGACCGCCTCGCCGCGCTTCGGGGCGCGCTGCCACCCGAGGTCGTGCTCGAGGTCGACGGCGGGATCTCGCTCGACACGATCGACGGGGCGCGCACCGCCGGCGCCGACGTCCTCGTCGCCGGCTCGAGCGTCTTCGGCGCGCCGGACCCCGCGGCCGCCTTCAAGGCACTCACGGCCCGTCTGTAGCCGCATCCCCCGTTCGGGACATGCCGAACCGAGACACGGCTAGGGACGGTCCCCGGCCCGGTCCTGCGGGGGCGTCGCCGATTCGGGCAACTCCCTTGCCGCTCACGCCTTGTCGGGACACGGCTGGGGACAGTCCCTGGGCCGGTCCTGCGCAGACAAGGCTGATTCGTCCCGTCCTCACCGGCCGCGCCTCCGCGGGACCTAGCCGGGGACAGTCCCTGGACTGGTCCTGCGGGGAGATGACTGATCTGGGCCTTCGACGTGTCGAGCGGGGAAGAAAGCGGTTGCGAACGGCGTCTGTTGGGAAAGGGCTCCGCGTCGAGCGGTGGCTCTATCGGGGGTCGATTCCGCAGTGACCAATGCGGGTGAGCGGCGAGGTTGGACCCTCCTCCGGCCTCGCCGCTTCATTCAGGCCTTGCGGAGCACGCGCGTGGCTACGACTCGGAGGGGATCCGGCGGCGGAGCTCGTCGAGGATCGCGCCGCCCGGCTCGATCCCTTCGAGCTTCAAAGCCGCCTCGAGGTCCTCGAGCACGACTCGGCGGTACTCCGCATCGGCTTCGGCACGCTCGACGATGCCGTCCATCAGCTCCCGCACGCGGGGAAGCTCGCGCGCGGCGTTCACCCACCCGGTCGGCGCGGGCGGCAGCAGCGCGAGGAGCTCCGCGATCCGTTCTTCGTCTCGATCGGTCATTCCGGCCTCATTCTCCAGACTCGTTGGCGGCCGGGTTTCTTCCTTCCTCGAGCACGCCGCGAAGCTTCCCGAGGCAGCGTGAGATGCGGCTCGCGACCGTGCCCATGGGAAGGCTCAGCTCGTCGGCGATCACCCGGTAGGGCTCGTCGCGCGCGAAGAAGCGATCGAGCAGCTCGCGGCATGTTTCGTCGAGGCTCGCGAGGGCGTCGCGCACGTCCATCGCCTGCTCGATGTCCGCGGGCACGCCGTCGCCGAGCTCGAGCTCGCCGTCGTCGGACGGCGCTGCACGGCCCGCGGCCGCGATCCGGTCGAGGCAGAGCCGTCTCGCCACCTGCCCGATCCATGGCCGGATCGCCTCGTCGTCTCTCAGCGTCCCGAGCCGCTCGTAGACGCGAAGGAACGTGTCCTGGAACACATCCTCGGCGTCCGACTCGGAGAGCCGGAAGCCGCGCACGGCGATCGCGTACACGTATCGCGAGTACTGCTCGACGAGCTCTCCCCAGGCGGCATGATCGCCTGCGCGGCAGCGGGCGACGAGCCCGGCACCGGTGCCCGGAGCGCGCCGGGTGCCCGCCTCCGTCATGCCTCTTCGGCGGCGCGGCGCGCCGAGCGCCCGGCCTCGTCGCGGAGCCGCGCGATGCGCCTGAGCCGCTCGTCCTCGGGGCCGACGGTGAGGTTCGCCCGGACGAGCACCTCGGAGACCTTCACCGCCGACTCGGCGATCAGCGCTGCAGCTTCGGCATCCGCGCGAACGAGCGGATCGCAATGCCCGGCCGCGAGCGCTGCGAGATCTGCCACGTCAGCGGCGACGTCGCCGAGCCCGAGTAAGGCCTCGACCGTCGCCCGGAGCGGCCCCTCGACCTCGATCCCACGCTCGAGTGCCGCAGCCGCTCCGGCATAAGCATCGGCGTTCGCCTGCGCGAGCTCCAGCGAGCGAGCTTCGAGCGTCACCGCCTGCGCAACGGCCCCACCCGCGTCGATCCACGAGCCCCGCGAACGGTCTGCGACCATCGCGACGAGCGAGGCGGCGAGGGCCGAGGCGCCCGCGGCGATCGCACCGGCGGCCGGATGCCCGGGCTCCCCCGAGAGCCTCGTCAGGAACTCGCCGACAGCGGGGCGGCGAGCGAGAGGGCGGGCGCTCACGAGCGGCATCATCGCTTCAGCAGCGCCGGATCGCCACCGATCTCGTCGGTTAGGCTGTTACATGGCCGGAAACGCCGCCCGGCGCGCGGCCCGCGCGAGCTTCGGCCCGCTCGCCGGCACCATCGCGCTCCTCGCCCTTGCCGGCTGCGGGCACAGGCAGGCATCCAGGACGACGACGGCGACCTCGGCCGCCGCCACCACCACGGCCGCCTCCGCCACCACGACCGAAGGCCCGCGGCTCTCGTTTGCCGACGAGCCCTCGAGCAAGTCCGCCTTCGTCGACAACGGCGTGATCGAGCGGAAGGGCTCGGTCGTCGTCCACGACGTCGCGTTCTCGAGCGGCGCCGAGGAGATCCAGGGCTACCTGGTCGAGCCGATCAAGGGGCCGCGGGAGCCCGGGATCGTGCTCGTCCACGGGTCGGGCGGCGATCGCACAGAGCTTCTCCCGAAGGCGATCGAGCTCGCCCAGCGGGGGGCCGTGACGATGACGATCACCGCACCGTCGACCTCCGACCCGCTACCGGCCCCGACCAACGTCGCGGCGCTCCTCGCCGGATCGACGGCGACCACCGTTCGCGACGTCGTCGCCGTGCGCCGCGCCGCCGACGTGCTCGCCTCCCGCCCCACGGTCGACCCGAAACGGCTCGGCTACCTCGGCTGGAGCGCCGGCGCGAAGACCGGAACGTTCGTCGCCGCCTCCGATCCCCGGTTCCGCGCACTCGCGCTCCTCTCCGCGGGCGCCGACACCGTGTCGGCCTTCGTGAAGGCGGCCCCGCCCGGCGACCGGACGATCGCGCGCCGGGCGCTCAGCAGCATCGATCCGATCCGCTACGTCGCTCTCGCGCGCCCGGGAACGCTCCTGCTCGAGGACGGCACCCACGACGAGGTCGTCCCGCACGCTGCGCTCGAGAACGTGATCCGCGCTGCCCCGCACGGGACCGTCGTGCGCTGGTACCCAAGCGGGCACGCGCTGAGCGCCAAGGCCTACGACGACGCTTTCGGGTGGCTGCTCGGAAAACTGGAGGCTAGACGGTAAGTATCTGGTTTTGTCTATAGAAATGGCCCGAAGAAACACTTGATCTCTACGCCCCGGTGGGGTTTACTGTGCTGCCCGATGGGAGGTGATCACTGATGTCACGCACGGTCATGCTCGGCATAGTCGGCGATTCCGGATCTGGCAAGACCACGATCACGCGTGGCCTCGTCCGCGTGCTCGGCGAAGGCCAGGTCACGCACTTCTGCACCGACGACTACCACCGCTACGACCGGCGCCAGCGCGCCGAGCGGAACATCACGCCGCTCGACCCGGAGTGCAACCACCTCGACATCCTCGCCCAGCACCTCGGGCACCTGAAGGCGAAGCAGCCGATCATGAAGCCCGTCTACCAGCACTCGGACGGGAGCTTCGGCGCCCCCGACTACTTCGAGCCCGGCCGCTTCGTCGTCTGCGAAGGGCTGCTCGGCTTCCACAACCGCGAGCTCGCGGACAGCTTCGACGTCCGCATCTACCTGGATCCGCCGGAGGAGCTCCGCCGCCACTGGAAGGTGCAGCGCGACTGCTCGCGCCGCGGGTACACGACCGATCAGGTGCTCTCGGAGCTCGACCGGCGCGAGCCGGACTCCGAGCGCTGGATCCGGCCGCAGCGCCACCACGCCGACATAGTCGTCTCGTTCCAGCCGAACGGCGACGGCGAGGACCAGGAGCACCTCGACTGCAAGCTCACGCTCTGCGACTCGCTGCCCCATCCCGACCTGACCGGCGTCGTCAACAGCGGGAAGGGGATCGTGCTGACGGAGCGCTCCGGCGCGGTCGAGCTATACGTGCCTGGTCAGCTCCCCCATGAGCGCGCCTCGGAGATCGAGGAGGCGATCTGGGAGAAGATGCATTTCGCCCGGCACCTGCGCGAGGAGCGGCTCGGCGAGTTCACGATCGGCACCGACCTCCACCGCTCCGATTCGCTCGCGGTCGTCCAGCTCTTGATCCTGTATCACCTCGTGACCGCGCGGGCGGTCGTGGCGCTCGGCGGAAGCTCGACGCGCGACTTCGACCTCAGCTCGCTGGACGAGTTGATCGCCGAGGGCGGCCAGTCGCCGTTCTAGAAGCTCTGACTCGATGCCAGTCGTCCGGGCAGTAACCTGCGCATCGAGTTGGAGCCTCTTACGCTGCTCGCGCTGACGGCCGCCGAATGGCTCCTGCTCGTGGTGGCGATCGGGCCGGTCGTGCTGGTGGGGATCATCATCTGGATCTTCTGGCGCGCGGCAAGACGGGCGGACGCGGAGGAGGCCGCCGAGCGGGAAGCAGCCGCCTCACGCCAGCGCGGCGGAGGCTGAGGCGAGCTCGCGGTCGCGGTCGGTGATCGCATCGGCGCTGTGGGTACGCCAGCGCAGGGTCACGTCGCGGTAGGAGATCGTGATCTCGGGATGGTGGTTCTCGGCCTCTGCGAGCTCCGCAACCCGGCTCACGAACGCGATCGCCGCCGGGAAGCTCTCGAGCCGGAATGTGCGCTCGAGTGCGCCGTCGACCTCGTCCCATCCGTCGGGCACCGTCATCTCGGAGAGCATGTTATGGATTCGCTCGTGGTTCGAGAGCTCGATCTCGAGCCCATGCTTGTCCCGGAATCGCTCGAACTCGCCCCAGCGCCTCGGGGCGTCGTACGCCCTGGACAGGCTCTCGGCGCCCACCTCGTAGCAGACGGCGAGCCCCGGAACCTGCGCCGGCCGGTACCCGGCATCGCACATCCGGAGCATGAAGTCCCAGTCGCAGTAGCCGCCGACGCCGGGATCGAGCGGACCGAGCGCGGCGTGGGCGGCGAGCGGGTAGGCGATGCTGCTCGTGAGGATCGTGTTGTTCACGCGGAGCGATTCGCACGTGGCGTCGTGGGCGAAGACCTCACGGGAGCCGTCTGCCTCGTGGACGATCCAACCGCCGCGGAAGAGAAAGCGCCTGCCGCCCGGCGCTTCGAGGGCCGCACGCAGCGCCGAGAGATGGCGAGGATCGTCCCACCAGTCGTCGTCGTCGAGCCAGCAGACGAGGATGCCCGCGGCCCGCTCGATGCCGGCGGCGCGCGCCTCGGCAGGGCCCCTGCCCTCGCCCCCGATCGCGCCGACTCTCGGCTCGCCGAGCTCGGCCACGGCCGCGAGCCCCTCGCCGTCGCCGTCGTCGACGACGATCGCCTCCCAGTCCCGCTCCTCCTGTGACTCGAGGCTCCGGAGGGCGCGGAGGAGCTTCGCGGGCCGGCCCCGCGTCGGCAGGATGATCGAGGCGAAGGGCGCGGGATTCCGCCCTATGGTCACGGCGAGACGATACTCTGGCCCCCGAAGGTTCACGGGGGCCGACCGGGCGGACGCTCCTACAACGGCAAATCGCTGCGCCGGCGAAAGGGGCAACGAATGAAGAAGCAACAGGCTCAGGACGAGTCGAGCAACGTCTTCGAACTCAGCGCGGCCGTCCCGCACGCGATCCCGGCGCACGCGAGGCCCGACGCCCGGACATGCTGGTTCGAGCCGCCGCCGCGCGAGATCGCGCCCGAGGATTGGGCCCGCTTCCGCGCATCGATGGCGGAGGTCCTCGAGGCGTTCGGGCTGGATCTCGACACGCCCGGGACGCGCGAGACCCCGGAGCGGTTCCTGCGGGCGCTCTTCGAGGCGACCGCGGGATACGACGGCGACCCGAAGCTCGCGACGACGTTCCCCGCCGAATCGGTTGAGGCGTCGTCATCGTCCGGGCAGATCATCGAGGGGCCGATCGAGTTCCACTGCCTCTGCGAGCACCATGCGCTGCCGTTCTTCGGCACCGCTCACATCGCCTACCTCTCCGGCGACCGGATCATCGGGATCTCGAAGCTCACGCGGCTCGTCCGCCTGTACGCGCGGCGGTTCACGGTCCAGGAGCGGCTCGGCGAGCAGATCGCCGACGGGCTCGTCTCCCTCGTCGCGCCCCGCGGAGTCGCGGTGCGGCTCGACGCGTCGCATCTCTGCACCCAGATGCGCGGTGTGGAGGAGCAGTCGCGGACGGTGACGACGTTCTGGCGGGGCGCCTACGACGAGGACGCGGAGTTGCGGCGCGAGTTCCTCTCCGAGGTTCGCGCCCACCGCGCCGTCTGAGCGATGGCTGAGACCTCGGTCGTCTGCGGTGGTGGCGGCGCGCTGGGCGGCGCGATCGTCGATGCCCTGCTCGCTCGGGGAGACGACGTGGTCGTCGTCGACCAGCAGGCCGGCGGAGAGCCTGTCGAGCGCCTGCGGCGCGAGGCGGTCGACCTCACCTCGGCCGATGCGGTCGACGAGCTCTGGTCGCGGCTCGCGGCGGACGGTGTCGCGCCCCGATGGGTCGTCAACGCCGTCGGCGGGTTCCGCGGCGGCACCGTCTCCGAATCGGCGCCGGATGCAACGCGGTTCGTCGCGGATCTGAACCTCGGCACGGCATGGTGGTCGTGCCGCTCGGCGGCGCTGCACCTGCCGGCGGGCGGCGCGATCGTGAACGTCAGCTCGCGCTCGGGCGTCTCGGGCGGGGCCGGCTCGGCCGCGTATTCGGTCTCGAAGGCAGGCGTCAACCGGCTCACGGAGGTGCTCGCTGCCGAGCTTGCGGCGCGCCGCGTGCGTGTGAACGCCGTGATGCCCTCGGTGATCGACACGCCGGCCAACCGCGAATCGCTCTCGCCGAAGGCACTCGAACAGGCGGTCGCGCCGGCGGACATCGCCTCGGTGATCGCGTTCCTCCTGAGCGACGCGTCGCTGGCGATCACCGGTGCCGTCATCCCCGTCTACGGCCACGCCTGAGCCGCCGCCGATCCGCCGGCTCTGGGAAGCCGACGGGCTCCCGGAGTTCGACCTGCCCGAAGAGCTGGCCCGGCTCTACGGGGGGCCGTTCGGATTCGCCGAGCCCTGTGTCTTCGCGAACTTCGTCGCCACGATCGACGGCGTCGTCGCGATCCCGTCCGTGCCGAAGTCGAACAGGCTGATCGCGGCCGGGAGCGAGTCCGACCGGTTCGTGCTCGGGCTGCTCCGCGCGTGTGCGGATGTGCTCGTGATCGGGTCGGGGACGCTCGCCGCCTCGCCGCGCTCGACCTGGTCGCCGGCCGAGGCGTTCCCGGATGCCGCGGCGGACTTCGCCGAGCTCCGGCGCCGCCTCGGCCGGCCGGAGCGGCTCGAGGTGGCGGTGCTCACCCGGAGCGGTCGGCTCGACCCGGCGCATCCGGCCTTCGTCGCGGGTGCCGTTGCGCTTACCACCGACGCCGGTGCGGCGGCGCTCGCCGGAGCGCTACCGGAAAACGCGGTGATCGCACTCGGCGAGACGGTCGATCCAGCCGTCGTCCTGGCAAAGCTCGAGGCTCGCGGGCACCGGCTGATCCTGTGCGAGGGCGGCCCACACGTGATCGGCCCGTTCCTCGAACGACGCCTCGTCGATGAGCTCTTTCTCACGATCTCCCCGGTCCTGACCGGCCGGGTCGCGACCGATCAGCGGCTCGCGCTCGTTGAGGGCACCGATCTGCTTCCGGGCGGCCCGCTCGCTGCGAGCCTTCTCGGGATCCGGCAGGACGAGGACCACGTGTTTCTCCGCTACCGGCTCGAGGGCATCGCAACGTAGGATTGGCCCGTGCTGCCGCGGGGCAGCATCCCGAGAAGCGATGTCGCTGACCAGCCTTCGATCGAGCCAGGCGCTGATGAACGCGGCTTTCGCAGGGTCGCTCGCCGCTCTGATCGCCTGGTTCGGCCCTCCAGGTACGGACTTCGCCGCCCACGTCTTCCAGCTTCACGTCTACCTGCAGCACGGCTTCGCGCTCTGGACGAACTACTGGTACGCGGGGCGCTACACGTTCGTCGGCTACAGCGTCCTCTACTACCCGCTCGCAGCGGTCGTCGGGATCCGGCTGCTGGCGGTGCTCAGCGTCGCCGCCTCCACGGCCGCGTTCACGCTCGTGATCCGCCAGACCTGGGGCGAGTCGACCGTGTGGGCAACCCGGTTCTTCGCGCTCGTTGCCGCGGCGTCCGTGGTCTCGGCCGCATTCCCCTACGGGCTCGGGCTCGCACTCGCACTCACCGCGCTCGTCGCGATCGCCCGGCGCCGGCTCGCAATCTTCGGCGTTCTCGCCGCGCTGACGATGGCCGCGAGCCCGCTCGCGTTCCTGTTCCTGCTCCTCGTGCTGGCTGCCGCCGCGGCCACACGCTCGCGGCGCGAGACGGCGAAGCCGGCCGCGATCGCCGCGTCGATCTGCGCGCTCGGGCTCCTCGTCTGGCGGCTCTTCCCCGATCACGGGATCTACCCGTTCGCGACCAGCGAACTGCTGGCCGCGCTCGCCTTCTGCGGGCTCGGCGCCGTGCTCACGTGGCGGGTCGAGAAGGCGCGGATCCTGCACGCGCTCTTTCTCGCCTATGCCGCGGTGTGCGTGCTCGCCTACCTGATCCCGTCGTCGCTCGGCGAGAACGTGGTGCGACTCCGCTATGCGGCCGTGCCGATCGCGGTGCTGACGCTGTCGCTCCGGCGATGGCGGCCTCTGCCGATCTGCGTCATCGCGCTCGGGCTCGCAGTCTCCTGGAACGTCTCGCCGCTTCTCTGGAGCCTCTCGAGCAGCAGACATGACCCGTCGGCGAAGGCCGCCTACTGGCAGCCCGTCGTCCGCTTCCTGCACCACTCGCTCGGACCGGACTACCGCGTCGAGGTCGTCGGTACGGCGAACCACTGGGAGGCCGTCTACCTGCCCCAGGCCGGGATCCCGATCGTCCGGGGCTGGTTCCGCCAGGACGACTTCCCCGAGAACGAGGTGCTCTACGACAAGCTCACGCGTCGCTCCTACCGGGAATGGCTCCGCCGGCTCAGCGTGCGCTACGTCGTGCTCACGAACTCGGCGCCCGACTACAGCGCGAAGGACGAGATCGCGCTGCTCCGGAGCGGCGACTCCGGGTTACCCGTCGTCTTCCGTACGGCCGATGCGACCGTCTACTCGGTTCCCTCGCCGCAGCCGATCGTCACGGGCCCGGGCCACCCGAGCGTCCGGGCGATGACCGAGAACACGATCACGCTGAGGCTCTCGAAGCCGGGGAGCTACCACCTCGGGATCCGGTACACGCCCTATCTCGTCTCCCCCCAGAGCTGCGTCACCGAGTCGAAAGACGGGATGACCGTGCTCACTGTGCCTCATGCCGGCACGATGAAGATCGCCTTCAGCGTCTCCGCCTCAGGCGCTCTCGCGGCCCTCACCGGCAGCCGAACGACCTGCAAGAAGCCGCATTAGCCTTCTACGTGGGCGACGTCGACTTCGCTGACGAGGCGGGTGCCCGTCGCCTTGAAGCTCGCGACAGCCGGCTGCCCGACCGCGAGACCGAGCTGGTCGAGCGATGAGGCGGTCAGCTCCGCGGTCACGGGCCCGAGCTTCACGCGCGCGCGATTCCCGACGTGGGTGATCGAGCGGATCTCCCCCCGGATCACGTTCTGCGCCGAATTCGGATGATGCTCGCGGGAGACCGAGATCTCCCACGGGTAGACCACTGCCTCGATCCGGCCGGCGCCGGCGTATGACGAATAGATCGTCTCGCCGCTCTCGAGCACGATCTCGGTGAGCCCGTCCCTGCCCGGCCGCGCGATCCCGTGCAGGAGGTTCGCCCCGGTGAATGCGGCAACGAAGCCGTCGGCCGGGTGGGAGACCAGCTCCTCCGGGGTCGCGAACTGCCGGAGCTCGCCGCCCACGATCACGCCGACGTGGTCGGCGAGGGCGGCGGCGTCCTCGTAGTCGTGGGTGACGAGGAGCGTCGGGAGCCCGAACTCGCGCAGGAGCTCCTGGAGCTCGCCGCGCACGGTCACCTTCGTGTGCGCATCGAGCGCAGAGAGCGGCTCGTCCAGCAGCAAGACGCCGGGGTCGCGTGCGAGCGCGCGCGCCAACGCGACCCGCTGCCGCTCGCCGCCGGACAGCTCCGTCGTCCGGGCCTTCTGGAGATGGGAGATCCCGAACCGCTCGAGGTATTCGTCGACACGTGTCTTTCCCGCGTAGGCCACGTTCTGGCGGACGTTCATGTGCGGGAAGAGCGCGTACTCCTGGAAAACGAGGCCGACACGGCGCTCGTCGGGCTGCCGGAAGATGCCGGCGGCCGAGTCGAACCAGACGTCGCGGTCGAGCGCGATCCGTCCCGACGCGGGCCGAACGAGGCCCGCGACCGCGCGGAGGACCGAGGTCTTGCCCGCTCCGGAGGGCCCGACGAGCGCGACAGTTCCCTCGATCCGGAGCGCGAGCTCTAGGTCGAACGACCGAAGGGGGAGACGGAACTCTGCCGCGAGGGCTGCCAAAGGACACCGACCTTGAGGATGAGGAGGATCGAGAGGCTCAGGACGACGAGCAGCGCGCTGATCGTGAGCGCCGTCGTCAAATGGACGCCCTCGAACTCGTTGTAGACCGCGAGCGGCAGCGTCTGGGTGCGGCCCTGGAGACTGCCGGCGAACAGGATCGTCGCGCCGAACTCCCCCATCCCCCGCGCCAGGCACAGCGACTCGCCCGCGAGGAGCCCGCCACGTGCGAGCGGGAGCGTGATCCGGAAGAACGTCCGCAGCGGCCCGGCACCGAGCGTTCGCGACGCCGCGATCATCGCCCAGTCGACGGCCTCGAACGAGGCGATCGCCTGGCGCACGTAGAACGGGCCCGAGACGAGCGTGATCGCGAGCACGACGGCGGTCAGGTTGAACGACACGTTGATCCCGAGCCAGTCGAAGGTCGAGCCGAGCAGCCCGTAGCGGCCGAAGGCGACGATCAGCCCGATCCCGGCGACCGCAGGGGGCAGGACGATCGGAAGCTCGACGAGCGTGACCGCAATCGCGCGGCCCCGGAACCGCCGTGAGGCGAGGAACCAGGCGGTCGGCGTCCCGAACCCGAGGATCACGACCTGCGAGACGACGATCGCCTTGAAGGTCACGATCAGCGCGTCCTTGACGACGGGGCTCGTGAGCTGGCTGAGGAGGTCGCCGATCGGCACGTGGAAGAAGATTGCGACGACCGGCAGCACCATGAACGCGAAGGCGACGATCACCGCGCCGAAATAGAGCACTGCGAGAGCGGAGCGCACGATCGCGGGCCAGATCGCGGTGCCGCGGGCGGCGACCGGCGGATGCTCGGCCGCGGCGGTCAGTGCTGGACCATGACCGACGTCGACTTCACGATCGCGGTCGCCGGCATCCCCTTGCGAAGATCGAGCTCCTCGACGGCATCGCGCGTCACGAGCGCGACGAGCCGCACCGGATCGGAGACGACCATCTCGACCTGGGCCATCAGCCCTTCGACCTTCACATCGGTCACGATCGCGTTGAACCGGTTCCGGGCACTGAGGTGAGCCGAGCCCGCGTCGCCGCGGAGCCGCTCGATCTCGCTCGCCGGAACGACGCGGCGGTTGCTCTTGTCGCGATCTGCCTTGATGCGGCCCTGCCTGTCCCAGCGACGAAGCGTATCGACGCTGATTCCGAGCGTCTTTGCGGCCTCGCTGACGCTGTAATACTCCCTCGGCACCTGTACCTCCCTTTGGGGGACTCGGTCGGGACGGCATCGGCGCCTGCCCCGTGGACGCTCGCACGGTGGCTCGCACGTCCACTTTCAAGGTACCTATGCAAGTCCTAGCCTGCAACCATGAGGCACCGGCGCGCTCCGAGCAGGATCTGCCTAGGCACGGCGCCGGCAACCGGGGGGCGGCGATCCCGGGGTGCCGGCGCGGCGGGATGTGCGAAAAAAGGGGATCGCACACCGGGAGGTTCTGGCTGTCAATTTAGGAGTCATCTCCTGACTACCAGTCAAGGCCCAGGTCTCCGGCCGGTCCTCTCCCCGCTTCCCGCGAGCGCTGTCGAAACGGGGTAGCCTCAGCGATCGTGGCAGCGGTCGGACGCGACCTGGCACCCGGCGAATGGTCGGTGCTTGCGCTGCTCGCCGACGCGCCTGCTCACGGTTGGGCGATCGCGAAAGCCATGTCCCGAAACGGTGAGGTCGGGAGCGTCTGGGCGGTCGGGCGCCCGCTCGTCTACCGAGCGATCGACCTGCTCGAGCGGCGCGGGCTGATCGCACGCGCCGGGAGCGAGCCTGGCTCGCGAGGGCCCAATCGCGAGCTCTTCAAAGCAACGCCTGACGGCCGCGAAGCGCTGGCGCTCTGGCTCTCCGAGCCCGTCGACCGCATACGCGACGTTCGCTCGCTGCTGCTCTTGAAGCTCGTGCTGATCGAACGCGCCGGGCGCGACAACCGGCCCCTGCTCGAGGCCCAACTCGCGGTCACTCTGCCCGCGATCACCGCACTCGAGGCTCGCCTGGAGCGCAGCATCGGCACCGAGGCCATCTTCGTCCGCTTCAGGCTCGAGTCGACGCGTTCCGTCGCCCACTTCATCGAGAGCATGCTGGAGGGGCCGACGGTCGAGCGAGGCGCCAACGAACGCGGGGCGGGCAGCAGCGTCTAGAACTGCCGCCCGCGCCGCGGCCACTGCCTTGCAAGCGTTCCTTATCTTGATCGTGATCAGCTTGAGAGTCGCGGTACCGGACGGGTTCGTCACGGTCAGCGTCCCGGTCTTGGCCTTGGCGGGCACGGTGACCGCGAGCTTCGCGGCCGAGACGACCTTGAACTTCGCCGGAACGCCCTGGAAGGTGACCGAGGTCGTGCCCTTCAGGTTCGTCCCGCTGATCGTGAGCATGCCGCCCTTCTTCACCTTGGCCGGGGTCGCCTTCACGATCGTCGGCACCGGGGCCGTGAGCGGCAGGAAGCCGTCCTTGACGAAAACGGCCTGGCCGGACGGGCTCAGGATCTGCGAGACCCACGCCGTCGCTGCTGCCTGGTTCGGGCTCTTGGCCATCACGCACATCGAGTAGGTGATCTTCGGCTGCGCCCAGGCAGGAACCGGGATAAGCGTGAGCGCCGACGGGTTGATCACGTAGTCGGACAGGTACACGAAGCCGGCGTCGACCTGGCCGAGCGCGACCTTCGCAACGACGTTCGCGTCCGAGGTCTCCTGGCTGACGACGTTCGCCTGCACCGCGGAGTCGATCCCCATCTGGTTCAGCACCTGCACGGTGTAGCTGCCGACCGGCACGGAGGAGGCGGCCACGTCGACCGAGACACCCGGCTTGGTGAGGTCGTAGATCGACTTGATCCCGGCCGGGTTCGCCTTCGGCACGACGGCCTCGAGCGTGTTCCGCGTGAAGTTCACGGGCTTCTCGGCAACGCCCGACGCGTAGAGCGCCGCACAGTTCGTCGTGTTCGCGCCCATCAGCACGTCGGCGGGTGCGCCGTTCGTGATCTGGGTCGCGAGGGTGCCCGTGCTCCCGAAGGAGTAGGTGTTGCCCGGATCGATCTCCGGCAGGACCGACGTCATCGACGAGCCGGCGAAGACGGTAATCCCCGCCGTGGCGTGCGTCGAGGAAGCAGACGCCGCGCCGACGCTCACGGCAAGGGTCAGCGCAAGGGTTGTGAAGAGCGCGGTGATGCGCTTGGCAGTGGGATTGAACTGCGTCGGATGGAACTGCAAAAGAACCCCTTTCCTTTTTCTCTGGCTCCGGGACACGGCCATCGCTAGGCCGTGTAGGCGCTCATGGCGTCCGAGGCCTGCTGAATGGTGAGAGCCGGCGGGAACGAGAGGCTGAACGCCTTCCCGCCCATGGCGGTCGTGAAGTACGACGAATGCTGCGCCTCGCAGGCCGCAATCTGGGCGAGTCCTGTCTTGAACGAGTTCGTCTGCATCTGGCCGACAGCGCCGAGGTAACTGCCGAGGACGATGGCCTCGAGCGTCACCGCGGCCTTTCGCGATCGATGCCTTGCTGTCGAACGTGCCGGACGGGTAGCTGAAATCGATGTCGCCCGACACGGCCGGCGTGTTTCCCGAGCCGCTGAGGATCCCGGCGACCGACTGGTAGTGCTCCTGCTCGTTCAGATAGGCCTTCTTCAGGTACTTGGCGAAGTCACCGGTCGTGTTCGATGCCGCAATCGCCTGGGAGTAGAAGTCGGATGCGAGCAGCTCTCCTGCCACGAGAAGCCTCGTGTAGGCCAGGTCGGAGACGGGAAGCGGGTCTGCGCTTGCCGTCTCGGCCAGCGTGCCGAGCACGCCGCCCGCAACGAAGAGCGCCGCTCCGCCTCGTGCCCCGCGCCCGAGAAGGTCTGCTCTACTGATGGATACGGTCACGTTCGCTCGAGCTCCTGTCCGGTTGTTGATGACACGGTTGTCGACGACATTGCCGGCTGCTCTCGCTACGCGCGTCGAAAACGTACTACTGCAACGCCTATGCAACCGGATTCACTCGCGCTAACGTACCATCGTGCAACCGCACATTGCCTTAAGCTTCTTGGACTTCCATGTAAGGCTTCGTCGCGCGTGTTCCCGCTGGCAGAGCCGCATCGGAGCGTGGGGAAAACCGTAGACGTTGCTCGATCCGTAGAATTCGGTGATGGGCGAACGCGACCTGGCTCCCGGGGAATGGGCCGTCCTTTCGCTGCTCTGCGAACGCCCGGCTCACGGCTGGGCGCTGGCCAGACAGCTCTCGCCGAACGGCGAGCTCGGATCGATCTGGTCGTTGACACGACCACTGGTCTACCGCTCGCTCGAGATCCTCGAAGCAAGGGAACTGATCGTTACAGCGGGGAGCGAACCGGGCGCCCGCGGGCCGAACCGAACGATCTTCCGGGCAACCCCGGCCGGCCATGCGGCCGTAGCACGGTGGCTCACCGAGCCGGTCGAGCACGTCCGGGAGGGGCGCTCGCTGCTGCTCCTGAAGCTGGTGTTCGCCCAGCGCGTGTGCCTCGATCCGAGGCCGATGCTGACCGCTCAGCAGGAGACCCTCGAGGACGCGATCGCTTCGCTCGAAGAGCGCGTTTCCGAGAGCGCGGGCACCAGCGCGATCCTGCTTCGCTTCCGGCTCGAGTCCTCGCGGGGAGTCGAGCGTTTCATCTGCGGCGTGCTCGAGGAGCTCACTCCCGCCGGTTCTGCCATGTAGGCAAGCCGGGCGGGAAAGCCCAGTGCTCGCTCCGAAAGCACGGTGGGCCCTCACGGGAAGTATCGAAACCGCGTGAGGGCCCACCTCGACTCGGTCAGCCTGTCCCGAGGCCGACCCATGATCGCTGTGCGTGAGCGGACTCTATTCATCAGAGCCTGACTCGTCAACGGTGCCGGGCTCGCCCGGCGGCGAACAGTTTTGCGCGCCCGATCCGGGTCGGGTCGACCTTTGCATGCACGTCATCGGCTCGCGTCTACCTAAGCGGAATAGATCGCCACGTTACAACGGCAATGCATATGCAAGGGACTCGTCGTCCGCTAGATGAGTCGTCCCACGAGATCGTCTGCTCGGGGCGCGAGCTGGGCGGCCTGGGACGCCGCGGCGGTGCCTCTCCGATGCATGACGTTCCTCGTGAGCCGCTCTGCCCCGTCAGGCGCGGCGGCTCAGCTTCCTCGCGCTCGAGCGGTCGAGCATGCCGTCGATGAAACGGACGACCGCGCCCGCCGTTTCGAGCCTGAACACAGCGACGGTGGTCTCGCCCGGAGCCTCGGTACCGGCGTCGTCGAGCTGGGCCTCGAGCCATCCGATCAGCGGCACGAGTGCCGTCCTCTGGGCGACGAGCAGGGGCTCCACGTCGATCCCAGACCGTTCGGAGAGGACGACCTTCAGCAGGAAGAGCGAGCGGATGTCTCGCACATGGTGCACCGGGGTGTGGAGCCAGGCGGCGAGCTCTTCACGTCCCTCGGCGGTGGTGGCATAGATCACGCGGTGAGGACCGCGGCCTCCGCGCTCGAGCCCGGTGGCGCGGATGAGGCCGGCACGCTCGAGCCGATCGAGGCCGTGGTACACGATCGGGCGGCTGATCGCCCAGATCGTCCCGATCTCACCGCCGCGCGCAAGCTTCGCCGCGAGCGCCCACCCATGAGAGGAGTGCTCGTTGACGAGCGCGAGAACGGCCCAGTCGTTCGGGCTGAGGCGCTTTGTCATCGGCGATAGCTCGTAGTCGCTCCGAGAAAGAGTAAACCGCCTCACTAGCGGTGCTTCAGGCCGGCGGGAACAGGAACGGGACGTAGGAGGAGAGGTCGGTCTCCTCGGGGGTCGGCACCTGATCGTTCAGACACGAGGCGCTTGCGAGCAACGCACGCTCGTGAACAGCGAGCCAGTTGCGGTAGATCGTGTCGCGCGTGAGGAGGCCGATTGCCTGACGGGCCGCGGCGGCGCCCTCGGCCGGCGGCAACAGGCCGAGGGGCATCGCCGACCCGGACGGCGTGACATCGAACGTCCCGTCCGCGGTGTCGATCTTCCCCGGCGCGGCGAGCGTGAAGATCTCCGGCGGCGCGAGCGTCTCGATCGCCCAGCCCTTCTTCTGGCCGCCGAGCCACGGTGCGGGAGCGGTCGCCGAGACGAGCCTGACGTCTTCGTCGCGGTAGGTCGCGAGGAAGTCGGCGATCGTGGCGCGAGAGGGTGCCGGCGCCTTGAACTGTGCTTCGATCTCGTCCCTCGCGAGTCGGGCGCCGATGATCGCGCGGGCGTCCCCGAGCGTCAGCTTTGCGGCCTTGACAGCCGCAAAGTACTTCGTGCGGTCACCGCCGAACTCGGCGGCGATCACCGCGCGTTCTGCCGAGAGCAACTCGGGATAGGCGACTTTCTCCTGCGAGGAGAGCGTGAGCTCCTCGAGCAGCGTGCTCGCGGCGTAGCCGGGGTCGCCGGTGAGCGCGGTGAACCGGGCAACCGCGTTGCGAGAGATCGCACCGGCGCTCGTCAGGCACCGGTCGCCGGCCGGAACGTCGAGCTGCCCCTCGGTCAGCGAGGCATCGAAACCCGCGCCGGCCGCCGTCGGCCCGTCGCACAGGCTCTGGTCGCGGGCCCACAACCAGACGCAGACGGCGGCCGCCGTGTCGGGGTCCGGAGTCGCCGTCGTGCTGAACGTCGCCCAACCCCACGACCAGACACCCTGGAGCTTGAACTGCGTCGCGACGAACTTCGCGGCGAGCGCCTCGAGCTTCACCATCTCGAGCCAGGCCTGCGGCGGCTCGAGGCCCGCGCGCTGGCCGAGCCCGGGCGAGGTCGTGAGCTGCATCTCGAGCGCGACCCGGCCCGATGGAATCCCGATCTGCGTCAGGTGGTCGACGAGGCCGCGAAGGCTCTGGCGCATCGAGACGCTCGCGGCCGCGGGCCCGAGCTCGTAGAGCGCCGCCACGTTCGGCGAGGTGAAGTAGACCTGCCGGAGCAAGATCGCGACCTTCGAGACCTGCTGCCACCAGTAGCCCGCGTCGCCGCCCGTGTACGGCGGGTTCGCGATCGAGAGCAGCGGCGTGGCGCCGAGATTCGTCAGGTCGGTGAGGAACTGGAGCACGTTCGCGCGGTATTGCGCGTTGTTCGGGGTCCACGGCGTCGGCGTCTGGGCGCCGGCGAGCTCGTTCTCCGCGATCGTCGGGGTCTGGCAGCCGGTGACCGACACCGCATAGTCGAAGAACGACTTCGCGCGGGCATCGATCAGCGAGGGGTCGGCCGGGTTGCTCGTCGTGCCGACGCGCTTGTTGAAGTTGAGGTCGAAGAGAACGGTCGCGGCGCCTGCCTGACGCATCTGCATCGGGACTTCCGTGCCGGAGGCGACGGCGATCGTGATCCCGGGCTTCGCCGGGATCGGCGCATCGTGGCCGCCGAAGTCGACCCACACGGGCGGCACTGACGGGACGCCGCAGCCGTCCGCGGTCGTGACCCGGGCGGGAGCCGCGCCCGGAACCGCCACGCCGCAGGCGACGAGCACGAGGAGTGCCACGAGAAACCGCATTGACCCTCAGCCAGGCTACCGGCGAGCGGCGACGATCCCGCGTCGGGTCAGGCTGCGGCGCGGGCGACGTGAGCCCGGGTCACCTCCGCGGGTGTCCGGCAGCCGGTGAGCTGGAGCGCAAGCGAGATCTCGGCTTGCAGCAGGCCGAGGACGTGGGCGGCGCCTCGTTCGCCGTCCACGGTCAGGCCCCAGAGTGGCGCCCGACCGGCGAGAACGGCGCGGGCGCCGAGGGCGAGGGCCTTCACCACGTCGGTGCCGCGCCTGATTCCGCCGTCGAGAAGCACCTCGATCCGCCCGTCGACCGCCTCCGCCACCTCGGCGAGCGAGTCGATCGTGGCGGCGGCGCCGTCGAGCTGCCTGCCGCCGTGGTTCGAGACGACCACGGCCGCGGCACCGTGCTCGCACGCGAGCGCGGCGTCCTCCGCGGTGGTCACGCCCTTGAGCACGATCGGCAACGACGTGAGCGACGCGAACCGCTCGACGTCCGGCCACGTCAAGGACGCGGACATCGCCTCCGCCGCGGTCAGCGGCGACGGCATCGTCGGGGCAAGCGACTGGAGGCCGAGCGTGTGATGAACGACGAACCCGGTTCTGAGGTCGCGTTCGCGACGGCCGAGCACCGGCGTGTCGACAGTGAGCACGAGCGCGCCGAACCCGTGCTCGCGCGCATTGCCGGCGATCTCAGCGGCGAGACCCGCGTCCCGCGGGACGTAGAACTGGAACCAGCGGGCGACACCGGTCGCCGCAATCTCGTCCCAGCTCGAGGTGGCAAAAGTCGAAACGCACATGACCGTTCCGGCCGCCGCCGCGGCGCGCGCCATCGCCACCTCGCCCTCCGGGTGCGCCACCCGCTGGTAGGCGATCGGTGCGATGAGAAGCGGAAGGGCAACCTCCTGCCCGAGCACGGTCGTGGCCGTCGACGGATCGGCGACGTCGACGAGCACGCGAGGCCGGAGGTTCCAACGACGGTAGGCAGCGACATTGTCTGCGAGAGTCAGCTCGTCGCCCGCGCCGCCCGTGAAGTACGCCAAGGCTCCGGGCTCGAGGAGGTCAACCGCCAGCCGCTCGTAGTCCCACACGTTGAGCGGCTCCATCGCCTGAAGATGATAAGTCGCGGGGCGACGGGCCCCGCCCGATCGCCGCCACGACGGAGCGAAGCCCGGCCAGGAGGCTTGCCGGCGTCGGTTCGCCGTCGGCGTCCACCTCGAGAGACGGGAGGCTCTTCGTCACCGGGCGACCGACTTCGGGCCGCGCCAGGTCGAACACCCGGCTTGTCTCATCCGGCAGGAGGACGGTGACCATCGCCTCGTCGAATGTCATCCCGGCGAAGCTCACGATCTCGGCGAAGGCCGAGTCGTCGCCCGCGAGATACCGCTCGATCAGCGTGCGCTGGAGCCGGTGGCCGGGCGTCCGGATCGCGACGTCGAGCTGGACCCGGGCCGCCGATGCGGGATCGACCCACTTCCCGGTGTCGCTCGTGCGGCGCTCGCCGGCACGCTCCAGCTTGACGAGGCGAACCTTTTTGATCCGATCGGCTGCGACAGCCTCGCGAAGCGCATCCGGATCGGCGAGCCGCTCGATCTCGAGGCGGAGCTCGGGGAATGCCGCCCCGAACCGCGCGACGAGGCCCTGAACGACGAGCCCCTTGATCCCGCGGCCGTTCGAGACGTGTACCGCGAGGCTCCCCGTCGTCGCGACGACGGGGAGCCGGAAGAGACAGCCGCAGCGGACGAGCTGGACGTCGTCGGGAGTCTGGCGGAGCCTCACGTCGCCCGACGCGTCGACGATGTCGGCCGCGAGCCCGTTCTGTCCGTGCTGGATGATCGTGAAGAGGTCGGCGCCGTCGGGCTGCACGAGCAACGTCCTGGCGATCCGCGACCCGTCCGGGCTCGTCTCGGAGAACCCGGCGAGCACCGAGGCGAGCACATCGGCGAGCTTCGCCCCGTTGCCGTCGATGTCTCCGAGCGGGAGGCTCTGGCCTCCCCGCCCCCGCGGACGGACGGCGACGGTGTAGAGCGCGGCACGCTCGCTCACCTCTCGGCTCCGGCAGTCACGAGCGCGAGGTCGCGTTCCAGGGTCTCCAGGTCGAAGCCCTCCGGCGAGCGGCCGCCGGCCAGGAAATCGGAGCTGATGATGCAGTAGGCCTCGTCGCAGTAGCGCTCCCAGAAGGACCACGTGAGACGCTGCAGCGCGCCCCAGGTGACCACGGTGAGGCTGGCGTCGTCGTAGCCGACGACATCGACGGCGTGGCCGCCCCACGAACCGGGTGCGTCGGGGCCGTCGAGCCGGCCCGTCCAGTCCCATACAGCCTGCTCCTGGGCGCGGAGCGGGAGCTGAAGCCCGATGTAGAGGCCGCCGAAGAGCTCGGCGCCCGTGTGGACGAGCTCGCGGTCGCCGATCGCCACGGCCGCGAACGCACCGATCTCATGCCCGCCGATGCCGGTCGTCCGCCAGAGCTTGAGCACGTCGAGCTCGACCGCGCCCTCCTCGCCGGTCGCCGGGTCGACGAGCTTGACCGCGTCGAAGGCCGAAACCACGTCCTTCTCGGCAACCTCGATCGCGCGCCCGGCCGCGGCGGCCGTCCAGGCCTCGATCATGTGCCCGGCGGCGGCCGTCGTGCAGTCGCCGATCCGGTCGTTCGCATACATCGGCCAGTCGGGCACGGCCGCGGCGAGGTCGAGCGCCGGCGGCGGAGCGGGGAGCACTTGCGGCTCGACATAGCGTGCGAGCTCGAGCGTGCGGGGATCGACCCGGGCGGGAAGCTTCCCGAGCTTTACCTGCGTGGCAGCAGGGGTGGTGACCATCTTGCGCCTCCTTCTGGTTGGACGGGCGCCGCAGACGGTCGAACCCTAACGAGATTGTTGTCTTATGTCAACGGTGTGGAACTGGAGCCTCGCCTCGGGCACCGGCGGGAGGCGCGAGCAATTCGGCCACGACGGAGGCGACCGGGCGGAATGAGCCGTCCGCCTCGAACGGATCGAGGAAGCGGGGCTCGCCGCCGCGCGGCGCGGCGGCCCCGCGATCGCCGTCGAGCCAGAACCACTCGAAGCCCACCGAGCGGAGCTCGTCGCGCGCCCGGGGCGGGGGGCAGCCGCCCGTCCACGTGAGAACGATGTTCGCGCTCGACGTGCCGGGCTCGACGAGCGCGCGGTAGAGCTCGCCGTCCACCCCATCAGCTCTCGATCCGGCGAGGCTGACGTGCCGGAACCCGTGCCCGCTCGCAAGGACCTCGCCGACCGTCCGCCTGCCGGTCCCCTCCGTTCCGGTCAGCAGGATTCGCCGGGGCCGGCTCACCTCTCGATCGTACCTATACGACTCCTATCTCCCTTTAGTCACAGGTTTGACTAAATGAGGGAAGGCCGATACCTTGGCCCGATGTCTGCGGCTGAGACGGAACACTCGCTCCTCGCGGGTGTTGACCCACGCCTGAACCGCCTCGTCGCCCGCCACGGGATCGAGGATGGAGCTCTCGCCTACCTCGAGGAGCTTCGCTGGCCCGGCGGAGTCGAATGCCCACGGTGCGCGTCGGACAGGGTCGGCTCTCTAGATGTCAGGAAGAAGCACTACTGCCGCGACTGCTCCTACCAGTTCCGTGTCACGGCGGGCACTGTGCTGCACAACTCCCACGTCTCGCTGCCGGACTGGCTGCTGGCGGTGAAGCTCATGCTCGAGGCCGAGCGCGGCTTCCCGGCGACGCGGCTCCAGGCAGCGCTCGGGCTCACATACAAGACAGCCTGGTTCGTCGGCCACCGGATCAGGGCGGCGATGTCGCTGTCGTTGATCGACGGGTCGCTGCCGGTCGCGCTGGCCCGCGATGCGGCGGTCGCGAGAGCGGAGACCGAAGGCAAACCGCCGCCCGTCACGGGGCACGACGAGGCGACGGCGGGCTGGAGCCTGCTGCGGCAACTGATCGCGGGCGACTACCACCGCCCGAGCCTCGAGCATCTGACGGCCTACTGGAACGAGTCGCGGTGGCGTTCGGCCCACCCGCACCGAGCGGATGCCTACCGCGAGACGGTCAAGGCGCTGCTCGTGGCCGAGCCGCTGCCCTATGACCGGCTCGTCCAGCGCGAGCCGGCCTGAGCTCGACTCGGCTCCGCTCGACCCCGCTCGACCCTGCTCGGTTCGACTCGGCTCTGCGGCACCGGCCCGCCTTGGTAGGCCTTTTGGTCGCACCGGCTGAGTCTGACCCCCCCGGCGAGGTCGAGCTCTGTCCAGAAGAGACAATAGAGCGCCGCGCGAGATGTAACAGCCTTCGTTCCAGTACCTGACCCCGCCTTTCGCCGCACGGGAACCCCCCGAATGCCAGGGGTTTTCATGTTGCCAGCCGAGCCGTCGTCGCAGTTTCGTTCCATCCGCGTCTCACTTCCGAGGCAGTGCCTGACCCCCGAGGTGCGGTTCCCGGGTGCCCTGCCTGCCCTGGCCGCGGTGCCCCGTACGGCATCGACTGCGTCTGCGGTACCATTCACCTTGTTAATGGTTCAGAAGGTGAATGATTCTCTGGAGCTGGCGAACGAGCTACGGCCCGTCCTGCTGCGGTTGGCGCGACTCGTTCGGCGCGAGAGCCACGAGCTCGGCGTCACTGCAGGCCAGGTGTCGCTGCTCGCCGCGATCAGCGACCGGCCCGGGATCACCGGCCGGGAGCTCGCGGACCACGAGCGCATGACCCCGCCCGGGATGTCGGCCGCGCTCGATCGACTCGAGGCCGCACGCCTTGTCGTCCGTACCCGCGCCGCCGACCGTCGGCGCGTCGGGATCTCGCTCTCACCCGAGGGAGCCCGCGTGCTGCGCTCGGTGCGCAAGAAGCGGTCGGCCTGGCTGGCAGAGCGACTCGAGGGGCTCCCCGACGAGGAGCGCGCCGCGATCGAGGCGGCGATCGAGCCGCTCGCGCGACTGCTCGAGCGAGCCGAGCGATGACGAGGATCCGTACCGCCGGCGGCCGCACGTTCCTGAGCCTGCGTCGGCACCGCAACTACAGGCTCTTCTTCGCGGGTCAGATCACCTCCGTGTGCGGCACCTGGATGCAGAACGTCGCGTTGTACTGGCTGATCCTGAGCCTGACCCACTCCCCGCTTGCGGTCGGCATCCTCTCGCTCGCGAGGTTCGGGCCGTTCACCGTTCTCGGGCTCTTCGCCGGCGTCGTCGCCGACAGGTTCGACAACCGGCGTACCGTGATCGTGACCCAGTCGGTGCAGATGGTCTTCTCGGCCCTCCTCGCCGCAATCACCCTGCTCGGCACGGTGCAGACCTGGCAGGTCTACGCGATCGCGGTGCTGACCGGCACAGCGGTCGTGTTCGATCTTCCCGCCCGCCAGAACCTGACGATGCAGCTCGTCGGCCGCGACGAGCTCCCGAACGCGATCGCGCTCAACTCGAGCCTCTTCAACGCGGCCCGGATCCTCGGACCGGCCTTCGCCGGGATCGTGCTCGCGACCGCCGGTGCCGGCTGGTGCTTCGCGATCAACAGCCTGAGCTTCCTCGCCGTGCTCGCGGGTCTTGTCGCGATGCGCCGGTCCGAGCTCTTCCCGCTGCTCGGCCGGGGCCGCCCGACGCTTCTCCGAGGGGCGGCGGAGGCGCTCCGCTTCGTCCGCGCAGACCGGACCGTGCTCGTGATCAGCTCCCTCGCAGTCGTCGTGATGTCGATCTCGTTCAACGTGAACGTGCTCCTGCCCGTGCTGGCGAAGGACACACTCGACGCCGGCCCGCAGACCTTCGGGATCGTGACGGCCTGCTTCGGTGCGGGCGCACTGACCGGAGCGCTCGTCGCGGCATCGCTCGGCCGGGCACGGTGGCGCTTCATCCTCGGCTCGATCGCCGTCTTCGGAGTCACCGAGCTCGTGATCGCCCCGCTCCAGAACGTCGTCGCGGTCGGCATCCTGCTCTTCGTCTGCGGCGTCTGCTTTACGACCTACACCGCGAGCTCGAATTCGGCGGTCCAGCTCGGGACCCCCGACCACATGCGGGGCCGGGTGCTGGGCGTGTTCTTCTATGCCTGGACGGCTCCTCTACCCCTCGCGAGCCCGCTGATCGGCTGGCTGTGCACTGTCGGCGGGACGCAGCTCGCGTTCACGGTCGGGGGCATCTGCGCGCTCGGTGCGGCCGGCGCCGGAGCTGTGGCGGTGCGGCGCTCGCCTCCCGGCTCGCTCCGCGCACGCTCGGTCGAGCCCGCACTCGCCTAGGGCTCAGGGCACCGAGACGACGATCTTCGCACCCGGGCTGCCCGACGCCTGGCGTGCCCAGGCCTCGCCGACGCGGTCGAGCGCGAAGGTCTCGGTGTCGACGGCGATCCGGCCCTCGCGTGCGTGCTCGCAGAGCTGTCGATAGCCGGTCGCCGCGGCCTCGGCGGGGATGTCGAAGAGGGAGTGGCCGAGGATCGTCGCCGTCTTGCCGCGGACCCACGCCGACTGGATCGTGGCCGTGGGCCCGGCCGACTGCCCGAGATGGACGACGCGCACGCCGACCGGTGCCGCAGCGAACGCGCGCTCGAACGGCTCGCCCCAGAGGGCATCGACGATGAGCGACGCGGAGGGCAAGTCGCCCTCTTCGGAGAGATCCACGACCTCGTCGGCCGCCGGGGGGACGAGCTCCGTTCTCCGCGCCGCACCGATCACCCGCCGGGCGCCGAGCACCTTCGCGGCCTGCACTGCGACCGAGCCGAGTGTCCCGCTTGCGCCGAGCACGAGCACGGTGTCGTCGCTCCTCACCTCCGTCCGCCGGGTCACGGCAAGCCACGCAGTCAGTCCGGAGATGCCACATCCGAGCGCCGTCGCGTCGTCGACGCCCTCCGGAACGTCGAACATCCACGCCGAGCCGGGATCGACCGCCTCGGCAAGCAGTTGCCTTCCGCGGACCCAGACCCGGCGACCGTCCGCCGCGGTCCCGACAGCCTCGGAGCCGATCACGTATGGCAGCGGCGGTGTCCCGCCGTAGAAGCGCCCGTTCCCGATCGAGATGTCGACCGGGTTCAGCGACACCGCTGTAATGCGAACGACCTCCGGCCCCTCGGGCGGGTCGAGCTCGTCGACCTGCGGCAACCCGCCGAGCTCGTGCAGCCTCGCCGCTTTCATGCGGTCAGAGTAGATGCAGGAACGCCGTTCGACCTCGAGCTCGAAAGCGTCCAGCCGGCGAGCGGCCAGAGGACGAAGACGACCCAGGGCACCCCGATGATGTCCGTCTGCAGCCCGAGCGCCAGCATCGCGGCCATCGCGGCGGCAATCCATCCGCCGCAGCGCAGAAGCCCGAGAAGCAGGGCCAGCGACCAGGCTGCGAAGAGCAGGCCCCCGACGAGGCCGGTGTCGACCCCGAGCTCCGTGTAGGTCGACTCGCCGGCCTTGATCGGAGCACCGGTCCGCGCGGCGGTCGAACCTGCGTTGCCGGGCCCGTAGCCCTGCGGATGATGGAGGACGGTCGAGATCCCGTCGCGCAGGCTTTGCCAATGGCTCTCGGTGCTCGCGTCCGAGAGGCCGCTCACCGCCGGCTCCCCGGCGGACACCGCCTGGATCGCCCGGACGGCCGGGGCCGCCGCCCCCACCTGACGCGCGCAATCCATCGGGGTTGCCGGATGATGAGCGTGATAGCGCTGGCACTGAAGCTCCAGCTTCGTATACGAGGTGCTCGGCGCGATGTGCGGATAGACGCGCACGAAGACGAGCCCGGAGACGACGACGCCCCCCGCGGCGGCCAGCAGGCCGAGCCGCCATCCCGGCTGCACCGCCGCGAAGACGACGAGACCGAAGGCGAGCGCGAGGTAGGAGCTGCGGGAATGCGTCCAGAGGAGGCCCGCGAAGAGGAGGGCGGTCGTGGGAATCCAGAGGATGAGCCTGGGCCGAAGGCGCCCGAACCATGCCGCCGAGACGAGGAGCGCCGTCACGAGCATGTACGAGGTCGCGAGCGGCGAGAGGAAGAACGAGACGAGCCGACGCAGCGGATGCTCGTTCCCGGTGTTGTAGACGAAGTTCTCCGGTAGGCCCGAGAGCCCCTGGTAGTCGAAGCCGAGCTGCTTCGTGAACCAGTCGGGGGCGCCCGAGTGACGCCACCACGAGAGGGGGATCGTGTAGATATCGATCAGGCCGAAGGCAGCGACTACCGAGGCCGAGGCGAGGATCGTCGCCCCGACCCGCCGCAGCTCCCGCTGCGTCATCGAAAGCCCACGGCCGAAGAAGTACGCCGCCACCGGCAGCAGGTCGTGCCGTACGCCGAGCACGACACCACGATGGGTGGCGCCCCCGTCGAGCCAGTGCTGCGGGATCAAGCTCCACACGAGAACCACCGCGCCGTAGGCGAGCGCGAGCCAGTCGACGAGCGTCGGGTGGAAGCGCAGGGACCAGCGGCGCTCACGGAGCACGAGCACGATCCCGAGTGCGAGGAGCGCCTCCTTCCACGCCGAGACGAGGTCGAGCGCGGTGCCGCGGACACCGGCCGCCCAGAGCTCGGCCATCACGAAGTTGTGCAGCGCGAGGCCGACGACGAAGACGTAGAGGATCCAGACCGGGCGCTTCACGCGGGGCCGACAGCGACGACCGTCATCCCCCGGCTCACGATCCGCACAGGGTACGGAAAGAGGCCGGCGAGCTCGCGCGGACCGAGCGGGTCGAGCACGTCCTCGAATCTCCTCGCCGCGAGCAGCCGCCTCCGCCGCTCGCCGTCCGGAAGCCAGTGGACGAACGGCAGGAGCGAGTGCGGATCGACCGGGAACAGGCGGTTCGGTGTCGTCACGAAGACTCGCCCGGCAACCCGGCAGAGCTCCGCGATAAAGCGCCGCTGCCCTTCGCGCCCGCCGGCGACGTGCTCGACGACCGCGTTCGAGAACCCGAGCTCGAACTCGCGGTCGGGAAACGGGAGCTCGCGTCCGTCGGCGCGTACCACCGTCACCGCCGGGAAGGCGGCGGCAAAGCGGTCGAGCCCGGTGGGCCCGACCGCGGTCACGCGCTCCGGCCACGGATAGAGAGCCTCGAAGAAATTGTCGCTCGAGCCGGCACCGAACGCGGCATCGGTCACGCCGACGTCGACCACGGACGTCTCCGGCCCGGGATCGAAGAGCTCCAGGAACAGGCGCAGCTTCCGCTCGCGGCTCCGCAGGGAGATGCGAGCCGACGTGGCGCTGAGCATCACCCCAGCCTATTCGCCGCAGACGAACGGCGCGGGCGGACCGGGGTCGCACCGCCCGCGCCGTTTCCGAGCCCCTACGGGCTCTGCCCTAAGGCCCTGTGCTTCTACGGGCCCTGCTCCATGGGCTCCGCTCTATGGGCCCCACGGGACGCCGCCGAGCAGCACGGCCGCGACTACAGACACGAGCGCAACGAGCCCGAGCTGAACACGCTTCGAGACAAATGACATCGCAAGCACCTCCTCTCCGAAATCGAGCACCGACAGACAGGAGAAGACACGAGATTCCTTTTGTTGTCAATCCTGTCATCAAGAGACATGGCCGAGTTGACGTCGACGAGTTTGGACGGGCATGATCGACCCGTGAGCGCGCTACCGGAGCCTCGAGGGGAGACCGTCGGCGCCCGCCTGCGGCGCCTCCGGCTCGACCACGGGCTCTCGCAGCGAGACCTCTCGTCACCCGGAATCACGTATGCGTACATCTCGAGGATCGAGGCGGGGGCGCGAACGCCCTCCGTGAAGGCGCTGCGCATGCTCGCGAAGAAGCTCGGCGTGACACCCGAGTTCCTGGAGACCGGCGCCGAGCTCGACGCGACCGCGCTGCGTGAGCTCCGGCTCGCCGAGCAGGAGCTTCGCCTGCGGCTCGACGGAGAAGCCGATCTCGCTGCGGTCGCAGCCGTCCTCGAGGAGGCGGAGAGCTCACGCGGACGAGGCAGCCGCGACGCGGGCGCAGATCGTGCTCGGGCTCGCCGCGGCGGCCAGCGGCGACCCTGTAGAGACGATCGAGCACCTCCGGCCCGTCGTCGGATCGGAGCTCGTCACCGCGCCGGCTCGGCCGGACGTCTACTCGACGCTCGGCCGCGCGTATGCGGCGTCGGGAGCTCCCCGCGAAGCCGTCGAGCTCTTCGAGCGGGCACTCGGGGAGCTTTCCCGAACCGAGCCGCAGAACATGGCGGCGCGAGTCCGCTACAGCACGTACCTCAGCTACGCGCTCACCGATCTCGGCGAGCTCCAGCGGGCCCGTGCCGTCGTGTCCGAGCTATCGGCGGGAGCGGCGGCTCCAGCCGATGCGTACACCCAGGTTCGCCTGCTCTGGTCGCTCGGGCGGCTGGCGCTCGAGCAGGCAAAGCCGCTCGCGGCGCTCGACAGCTTCCGCCGCGCGGTCGCGCTGCTCGAGGCGACCGAGGACACGATGCACCTCGCCCGTGCCCATGTCGCGTGCGCCGATGCCGCCCTCGCCGCGTTCGACGACTACGCGGGCGCCTCAGGCCATCTCGAGCGGGCAGAGCAACTCCTCGGCCCGCGCCCCAGCGACGCCGACCTCGCGACGATCCGCCGGATGCAGGCGACGTGCGCGACGAAGACCGGCGATCCCAACGGTGCCGAAGCCCTCGCCGAGGAGGCGCTCCTGCTGGCCGGCAGCCTTCCAAACGAGCGCGGGAACGCGTGGTGGGCGCTCGCCGAAGCCAGAAGCCGCCGGCCGGAGAGCGATGCAGCCGACGCCGACGCTGCCTTCGTTTCGGCACTCGAGCTGCTCGCCGCACACGGCACCGTGCGCGAGCACGCGGCTGTCCTCCGCTCATACGGGCGATTCCTTCGCGACTGCGGGCGGGAGCTGGAGGCGCTCGACGTCTTCGAGCGCGCGGCAGAGGTGGCCGCGAACCTCCAGTCCGATCCGGCCGGCGCCGAGCGGTAGCGCCGCCCGCTGCGGCGCGCCGGCTCTCCCTCGGCTCGAGTCGTCTCCGGTCGAGTCGTTTCCGCTCCACCCGTCTCGACCTGTGGAGAAGGTGTTCCAAAGTTGGCACAGACACGAGCGTCCACGGCCCGTAGAATTGAAAGTGAGGGCGGAGGGGTGCGTCCCCACCCTCGGGCGGGGGTCCGCTTGTTGGTCGCGGTTTGTCGGCGGGGCGGAATCGCGCTCGTTGCGGGCCGAGGCGGCCTGGGGTTCCGAAGGCGCGGATACAGTCGCGCGGTGAGCTCGGAACCGATCGCTCCGAAACCGGTCTCGGTGGAGCTGCGGCCGCGTGGGCCCTACTCGCTTCGCCTCTCCGCACGGCACGGGAGCGACGCGACTCGGCTCGTGCGGGACGGGGTTGTCTCCGCCACGCTGGCCGTGAGCTCGGGCGAGCTCGAATGGGCCCGCGCGTGGCAGCGTCCCGACGGGCTCGTGTGTCTCGCGGGGACGAGCGAGGAGGGGATCGAGCGGATGCGCTTCGTGCTCGGGCTCGACGACGACCACTCGGAGTTCCTGCGCAGGTTCGCCGGCGATCCGCTGCTCGGGCCGGCGACCCGACACCTGCGGGGGCTGCGACCGATCCGGACGGCCACCGTCGCGCATGCACTCCTGCGAGCCGTTGCGGGCCAGCTGATCACGGCGAGCCGCGCACGAGCGATCGAGCGGAGCGTGATCCGCGCGGCAACGCGCTCGCTCGGCGGGCTCCATGCCGCCCCGACCGCGGCCGATCTCGCCCGCTTCTCGCCTGCGGAGCTACGGAACCTCGGCCTCGGCGCGCGGCGCGGCGCGACGCTGATCAGGCTCTGCCGGGGGACGGAGCTCGAGAGCCTGAAGGAGTTCCCGACGGAGATCGCGGCGAAGCGCCTCGAGCGCGAGCGGGGGCTCGGCCCCTGGTCGGCGGGCGTCGTCTGCCTCGAGGGCCTCGGACGCTACGAGCGAGGGCTCGCGCGCGATCTCGGCCTCGTGAAGCTCGCCTCGGCTCTCTGGGGACGCTACGTCGAGGCCGAGGAGACCGACGCGCTCCTCGAGCCCTACGGCGAGTGGGCCGGGCTCGCAAGTGTGTACCTGCTGGCGGGATACCACGCCGGACTCGTAGGCTTGCGGAATGAGAATCGCGATCCTCGGTACCGGCAAGATCGGCGAGTCGCTCCTCGCCGGGCTGCGTAGCTCGGACTGGGCCGACATCGTCGCGACCTCGCGGCGCGAGGAACGGGCCGCGGAGACTCCGCGAGCGGCACGGCGTCGAGGCGACAACCTCGAACCTCGAGGCGATCCGCGGCGCCGACGTCGTCGTCCTCGCGGTGAAGCCGCAGGACATCGAGACGCTGCTCGGTGAGATCGGGCACCTGCTCACGGCCGAGCAGACCGTGCTGTCGGTCGCCGCAGCGATCACGACGGCGCGGATCGAACGCCACCTCGCGGCCGACGTCCCGGTCGTCCGGTCGATGCCGAACACGCCGTCGACCGTCCACGAGGGCATCGCCGGCATGTGCGCCGGCAGCCACGCTGGGCCCGAGCACCTCGAGCGCGCCGGCACCGTCCTCCGCGCAGTCGGCGACGTCGTCGAGGTGCCCGAGTCGCAGATGGACGCGATCACCGCCGTCTCGGGGTCGGGCCCTGCCTACTACGCCCTCCTCGCCGAGGCGATGATCGAGGCGGGGCTCCTGCTCGGGCTCTCACGCGAGGTCTCGACGAAGCTCGTCGTGCAGACGATGCTCGGCACCGCGAAGCTCCTGCGCGACGAGAAGATGCATCCCGTCGAGCTGCGCGAGATGGTCACCTCGCCGGGCGGGACGACGACCCGCGCGATCCGCGAGCTCGAGCAGGCGGGCGTTCGCGCCGCCTTCCTGAATGCGATCAACGCCGCGATGGAGCGAAGCAAAGAGCTCGCACGCGGCGATGAGTGAGCCGCGGCTCCACGTCCTCGACGATCCGGCGGCTGACGTCGCGGAGCTGCTTGCCGACCAGGTTCGGCCGGCGGGTCGATCGTGCTCACCGGCGGCTCCACGCCGGGCCGCGCCTACGAGCTCGCTGCGGCAGCTCGCGCCGAACTGGCGACGGGTCTCGCTCTGGTGGGGCGACGAGCGCTGCGTCCCGGTCTCGGACGAGCGCTCGAACTACGGGCTCGCGCGGCGGACGCTGCTCGACCGGCTCGCCCACCTTCCGGAGGTGCACCGGATCCGCGGCGAGCTGCCGCCCGCAGAGGCGGCGGCGGAGTACGACGAGGCCCTCGCCGGGAGTCGCGCTCGACCTGCTCCTGCTCGGCCTCGGGCCGGACGCGCACGTCGCCTCGCTGTTTCCGGGCTCGCCCCAGCTCGCCGAGCGCTCACGGCTCGTGACGCACGGGCCCGCCGGGCTCGAGCCGTTCGTCGAGCGCGTGACGCTTACCCTCCCCGCACTGCTCGCCGCCCGCCGGATCGTCGTCCTCGTGGCCGGCGCCGACAAGGCCTCTGCCGTCGAGCGTGCATTCTTCGGCGAGATCGACGAGGCCGCCCCCGCGAGCCTCCTCCGGACCGGGCAGACGCCGATCGAGGTCTACCTCGACGCAGCGGCCGCCGGGACACACGCTTCGGCATAGTGCACCCTACCTCTCACCCCGCCGGGAGCAGCAGCGAGGCCCTCGACTCGACGGTGAGCCCGCGCTCCGTGGCGAGCGCCAGCAGCACGAGCACGGTGTCGGCCACCGGCACTCCCTCGAGATAGTCGTCACGCGATTCGAACGACTCGAGGACGGCTTGGATCGCGAGGGACGCGCCCGCCGCGTCACCCCTTGCGATCACCGCGAGCGCGTCGGCGACCGTCCGCCGGGAAGTCGTCCCGCCCCCGGAGCGTAGCTGCGAGCTCCCCGGCCTCCGGCCAGCGCCGGAGGACGAGCAGCGCGAGCGTCGCCGCATACCGGCCGATCGGCGACTCCGCCTCGGCGCAGCCCAGCGCGAGCGCCCAGCGCGAGTAGCCCTCCGCCGAGCTCGCTGCCGGCGATCACCGCGGCCTTGATCGCGCCGACCGGGCGCCCCCAGGAATCCGACGGTCGCCTCCTCCCAGCTCTCCCGCCAGCGCGCCGCCGCGCGGTCGAGCCACCCGAGAGCCTCGTCGGAGCGGCCGAGCATGAGCAGCGCCAGGCCGGCCCCGTACGCGGCGTTCCCGATCCGCACGAGCTGCCCGGCATCGAGGCGCGCGATTCCGTCGTCATACCGCGCCGCTCGCGCTCGAACAGCTCCTCGAAGTCCACCGCCGGGTTTATACCGCGCTGCGGCCGCGCCGGCCGGCCGAACACGTACCGTGAGGCACATGCGACGGCGAGCCCTCGGCCGCGCGGCAGCAGCAGTCGGGCTCTGCCTCGCGGTGATCGCGCCTCTGCTGCGGCGCGCACCGAAGCGTGCCGGCGACGGCGACGCCGAAGAAGCCGCCGCCGCGCAGGGGACGCTCTGGCTCTGCTTCCCCGGCCGCGCCGCCGACCCGTGCTCACGCAGCCTCGCGACGACCGTCATCCGCGCGAACGGCTCGAAGACGGTCGAAACCCCGGCACGACCCACCAACCCGCCGATCGACTGCTTCTACGTCTACCCGACCGTCAGCAACGACGAGCCGGGCAACGCGCCGCTCCGGATCGGGCTCCCGCAGCTCTTCGTGGCCCAGGCCCAGGCCGCGCCGTTCTCGCAGGTGTGCAAGGTCTATGCGCCCGTGTACCGCCAGATCACGAACCCGGCGCTCACGAATCCCTCGCTCCATCCGAACGCCCGTCGAGGCCTACGGCGACGTGCTCGCGGCATGGCGCGACTACCTCGCACACGACAACCATGGCCGTGGCGTCGTACTGATCGGCCACTCGCAGGGCGCCTACGTCCTGCGGCATCTGGTGAAGACGGTGATCGACCGTTCGCCTGCGCAGCGGCGCCTGCTCGTCTCGGCGATCCTGCTCGGCGGGCAGGTGCTCGAGGCGAACGGGCCGGGCGACCGGGCGACTTCGCGCACGTACCGGCGTGCTCGTCGGCGTCGTCGACCGGCTGCGTGATCGCCTATTCGAGTTTCGACCGGAAGCCGCCGAGAGGCGCGATGTTCGGGCGCGATGCGAGCAAGACCACTCACGTCCTCTGCGTCAACCCGGCCCGGCCGGGATCGCCGGCGGCCGAGCCCGTCACGCCTCTCTACCCGACCGCCCTGCTGACCCTCGTCGGCGCCTCGGGCAGCGTCAGCGCGAAGACGCCATGGGTCTCGTTCCCCGGTCAGTACACCGCGCGTTGCGAGCGGTCGGGAACCGCAAGCTGGCTCCAGATCACCGACACGCACATCCCCGGTGACGACCGCCCGGTCGTCCACGCGATGCTCGGGCCGGGCTGGGGGCTGCATCTGACCGACGTGAACATCGCGCTCACCGACCTCGTGGGCGTCGTCCACGCGGAGTCGCGCGCGTTCACCCGGTAGCTCTGGCGCGCATGTCCGCCGCTTCATGCGGTATTCTGTGAGTGCGGCTTGCGAGAGGGGTACCCGCGAGCCGACCTGTGAAGGCTGTTTGGCCTGTAGAGGCGGCACCAGCGGTGCCGCGCCCATGCACGAGACACTTACGCAATCTCCGGAGTCTTGGGAGACGTCCGACGGCATTCGAGCCGCGGCTCTCCGGGCCGAAGCCTGGGCCGGCGAGCCATTCCTCCGCCCGGACGACGAGGATCCGGAGACAACCCTGCGATCCGGGTCGGCGCTGCGGCACGCCCTCGACGACGCGCTCTCGGAGATCGAAGCCGGGCTGACCGAGCCGTCGTCCGAGTGGAAGGTGCGCTACGCGCTGATGCTCGGCCTCGAACGGGTGCTCTCCGAGAAGCCGCCGCATCTCGCCTCCGGCACCGAGCTTCGCCGACACCAGGTGGATGCGCTCGCCGGGATGCTCACCGAGCTCATCGCAGCCGTCGAGAAGCGGGAGGCGAACGGCAACGGCAACGGGAACGGCGCGAGCGCGGAGGAGATCGTCGAGGAAGAGGACGAGGAGGACGACGACCTCCCCGCCGAGCTCGACGGTGCCGACCCCGAGGAGCGCGAGCTCCATGCCGACGTCACCGGGCCGATCCCGGCGCCGAGCGCCGGTACCGGTTCCGGCATCCGACCGCGTCCGGCAAGACGATCGCCGCCGCCGGGTTCGTCGAGGCCGCGCGCACCGAAGGCGTCCTGATCCTGACCCACCGCCGCCTCCTCGTCGACCAGTTCCGGCGGGAGCTGACCGACCACGGCTACGGCAGCCGCTTCACCGACGTGATCCTGAACGGCGCCACCGCATTCCGCTCGAACCCGATCACGATCCAGACCTACGCCTGGTTCGCCCGCCACGTCGACGAGATCTCGCGCTCGGCCTACCAGCTCGTGATCTGCGATGAGGCGCACACCGCCCTCGGCGAGAAGACCTCCGCCGCGATCCGAAGCCTGAGCGAGCCGATCTACATCGGGATGACCGCAACCGAGGAGCTGATCGCGAAGCAGGTGTCGGACGTCTTCCCGGCCTCGGTCGACGACCTTCCACTCGCCGATGCGGCCCGCCGGGGCCTGATCGCCCCGCTCCGCTGCCTCCGCGTGCCGCCGGTCGCGGCGATCAACTCGGTGCCGATCGTCGGCGGCGACTTCGAGGAGCGCGCGCTCGCCGACGCACTCGACCACGAGGCCCTGAACATGGCCGCCGCAACCCTGTACCGCGAGCGGTTCGAGGACACACCCGGCATCGTCTATGCGGCCGGCGTCGACCACGCCTACAACCTGGCGACGGCGTTCCGGGCTGCGGGCGTCAAGGCCGAGGCGGTCTCCGGCCGCACGCCGCCGGTGAAGCTCGCGGCGGTGCTCGCCGCCTACGAGCGCGGCGAGATCGACGTGCTGATCAACGCGATGCTGCTCGCCGAGGGCTGGAACTCACCGCGCGCGACCGTCGTGATGCACCTGGCGCCGACGGCGTCGAAGCGCGTCTACCAGCAACGCATCGGGCGGATCATGCGCATCCACCCGCGGAAGGAGGCCGGGATCGTCGTCGACTTCGTGCCGAAGGCGGCAACGCACTCGGAGCGGGTCGTCTCGCTGCACTCGCTCCTGGGTGCGGACTTCTACCGCGAGGGCGCCCGCGTCACTCCCGCGCCGCGGCGCCGCACGCAGCGGCGCGCGCGGCGGAAGCTGACGCCGGCCAACTGGCTCGTTCCGGTCACGCCCGACGTAGCCCGCCGCCTTGCCGTGATCCAGCGCGAATGGCAGCGGATCGATCCGAAGTACCTCGACGACGACGAGCAGCGGTTCTGGGCCACGATCGCCGGGCGCCAGATGCGCTTCGACGAGCGCCAGACCTTCGTGCAGAAGTTCACGGAGCGCGGCGCGTCGAAAGGAGCACTCGAGACGTTCCTCTCGACGTGCGCGGCGCAGAACGCGAACCGCCGGCTCCGCCTGATCGCCCTCGCGGACCGCGTCTCGATGCGGGTCGAGCGCGCCGACTTCGACGACCTCGTCACCCTCGTCACGCAGGCGCCGCCGTGGGAGAAGGATCGCGCCGCAGGCGTGCGGATCATGCTCCGCGCGATCGCAGACGGCAAGCCGGATGCACCCGAGCAGATCCTCGCCCGCTGGACGTGGCGCCTCGCCCGCGCGGTGCGAAAGATGCTCGACCGCAAGGCCTCGCAGGAATACCCCGACGCGAAGCGGCTGCTCGGAGCGCTCGCGAACTCCCGCGGCAACCGGCACGAGGAGAACACCGCTCGGCTCGTCAAGGCTGCGCTCGAGATGCCGCGCGACGTCGGCGCGGCGCTGCTCGCGACCGCCGAGGGCTATACGCCGAGAGCGACCAAACTGCTCGACGAGGCCCGCGAGCAGCTCGGTTCGATCGAGGAGATCGCGGGTGCCCTGGCGGACGACCTCCCCGCGCCGAAAGCCGGTCCGACGCGCACACGCCGCCGGCGGCGCCGCAAGAAGCGGAACGGATCCGATCAGGCTTCCGCACCTGCGGCGACGACCGTCGAGGCCTCCGGCGAGGATCCCTCAGCGCCGGCCGAGCCGTCCTCGAACGGCGACGGCCCGCCGGCCGAGCCCCGCCGACGCCGCCGACGCCGCCGACCTGTGCAGTCCACCACGGCGGCGGGCGGCGAGCCGGAAACGCCCGTCTCCGATTCCGAGTAGCGCCGATTTGCGCCGAGTTGCACCCTCGGGTTAGCGGTTGCTAACCTAGCGCGAACTAACTTAGCGCTGACTAACAAGGGGGCACCGGAGATGAGAGCGAGGCTCTTCACCGAGGAGAACAGGAAGTGGTGGACGCTGGGCGCGGTCGCGTTCGGACTCTTCATGATCATGCTCGACAACACGGTGGTGAACGTCGCGCTGCCGTCGATCCAGGAATCGCTCGGCCTGAAGGTGTCCGAGCTCGAATGGGTCGTCGCCGGCTATGCCCTCACGTTCGGCGCGTTCATGCTCACGGGCGGAAAGCTCGCCGACCTGCTGGGCCGGCGCAGGATGTTCGTTGTCGGCCTCGTCATCTTCACCGCCTCGTCACTCGCCTGCGGCCTCGCCGGCAGCGCGACCATCCTGATCGGCGCGAGGGTCGTTCAGGGCCTCGGTGCCGCGCTGATGAATCCCTCGACGCTCTCGATCATCACGGTGACCTTCCCGCCGAAGCAGCGCGGGACGGCGATCGGGATCTGGGCCGGTGTGTCGGCGCTCGCGCTTGCGATCGGCCCGCTCGTCGGGGGCCTGATCACGGAGCACATCAACTGGAACTGGATCTTCTTCATCAACGTGCCGATCGGGATCATCGCCGTCGTGACCGCGTTCCTCTTCATCGACGAATCCAGGGACAACTCGGCCGAGCAGCGCCCCGACGTGCCCGGGCTCGCGTCCTCGGCGCTCGGGCTCTTCGCACTCACCTACGCGCTGATCGAGGGCAACAGCTTCGGCTGGAGCTCGCCGCGGATCATCGGCGCCTTCGCGATCGCCGTCGTCTCTCTGGCGGCGTTCATCCTCCTGGAGCGCCACCAGCGGCTCCCGATGCTCGATCTCTCGCTATTTCGGAACCGCACGTTCTCCGGCGCGAACCTGGTGATGCTCCTCGTCGCGCTCGCGATGTTCGGCGTGTTCTTCTACATCTCGCTCTTCATGCAGCAGGTGCTCGGCTACTCCCCCATTCAGGCCGGAGCGGCCTTCCTGCCGATGACTGTCCTGATCGTGTTCCTCGCCCCGCTCGCCGGGAAGTACTCGGATCGCTTCGGCTCGCGCTACCTCGCAGGTTCCGGGATGCTCCTGCTCTCGGGCTCGCTCTTCCTGTTCTCGCGCGTGGGCGAGGGGGCGAGCTACTGGCAGCTCCTTCCCGCGATGCTGATCGGCGGTACCGGGATGTCGCTGACGATGACTCCTACCACCGCAGCGGCGATGTCCGCGGTCGCGATGAACAAGGCAGGCGTGGGCTCCGCGGTGTTGAACAGCGCGCGGCAGGTCGGCGGGTCGCTCGGGATCGCCCTGATCGGCGCGATCATCGCTTCGGAGATCCCGGCCGGTGCCGGCGCCGCCGTTACCGGCAAGGCACTTCCCCCCGAGGCCGCGCGCCTGTTCACGAACGCGCTCCACTCGGCACTCGAGGTCTCGGCGCTGATCGCGCTCGCCGGGTCTGCGGTGGCCCTGCTCACGGTACGCAAGCCGGTCCGCCAGGACCACGTCGCGCCCGTCGCGCTCGAGGTCTGAGTTGGCGACCACGCCTGCCCAGGAGACGCCCGTGCAGGAGAAGCCCCGGCCGCGCCTTCCGGCCGGGGAGCGCAGGCAGGCCGTGCTCGACACGGCCTGCGCCGTCTTCTTCGAAAAGAGCTACCGCGGGGCCACGACCTCGGAGATCGCGCGGAAGTCGGGGATCACCGAGCCGATCCTCTACCGCCATTTCGGCTCGAAGCGGGACCTCTACGTCGCCTGCCTCGACGAGGCATGGCGGATCCTCCGTGAGCTCTCGGAGCAGGCGCTCGCGCACGACCCGGCCGGCTGCCTCGGGGCGATCCTGGATGCATACATGGAGAAACGCGCGAAGCTCCGGGTCGTCGACATGTGGATCCAGGCGCTCGCGGAGGCATCCGACGACCCGGTCATCGCAAGAGCGGTACGGGAGCAGATCCGGGAGGCACACGACTTCTTCGCGGACGTGATCCGGCGCGGGCAGGAAGGCGGCGTGATCCACCCGGACAGAGATCCGGTGGCCGAAGCCTGGATCTTCGTTGCCGGAGGGCTGCTCGCGACGATCGACCATCGCCTCGGCGGCCTCCTGGGCGACGACCTCGAACGCGTCCGGGCCTCGCGCCGCGCCTGGATGACCGCGGGCTGAAAGTCCGGCGGCAAGCCGGTCTTCACGATCACGGTCGGCTGACGATCGGGTCCATGTCCTTCGACCCCGGCCGGAGCCACCCTTCCCGGCCCGACAAAAACGAAGAGCCCCGGCTGCGGCACCCGGGGCTCTTCCTGTGAGGCGGTGCGCCTCATGAGGAGCCCGTAACGTCGACTCTGCGGCTCAGGCGACCCTACGCGCTTTGATCCTCGGCGCTCCCCCCGCACCTCTTCACATTCGAAGCGATGCAAAAGGTTCTGGTCTCCACTCTAGAGCCGAGAGCCGTGCCTGTCAAGTGGAGGAGTCAAGTACCGGGGAGCTACCTGAACTTGACCGAAAAACGGCATGAATGCAGGGTTCTGGAGAATCGGGCTCGCAATTGACCGGCGGAATCAGCTATTGTCCTTTTAAGGGGATTGCGCGGCGACGTCCCTTCTTGCAGACTGCGCGAACCCCATGTCAACCGACACCTCGCCTTCAAATCACCTCCACGAATCGGGCGCTCACCGGTCGAACGGCTCGGCTTCGGGCAGCTCACGGCTGGGCAGTTCACGGCTGGGCAGTTCACGGCTGGGCAGTTCACGGGTGGGCGACCGGCTCCGCCAACTCCGCGTTGCCGCGGGGCTGACTCAGTCCGACCTCGCCGGCGACCGCTTCTCGAAGGAGTACATCTCTCAGATCGAGCGTGGGAAGACCCGTCCCACTCCCGAAACCGTCGAATGGCTCGCCGTCCGTCTCGGCGCCGACGTCACATTCCTCGCAAGCGGGGTTTCGAGTGACGAGCGGACACGCGCCGAAGCGGCGCTGGCCCGGGCGGAGGCGCTCACCGAGACGCTCGCCTTCGAGCGCGCGCTCGACGAATACGCTCGGGCACTCGGGCCGGTCGTGGCGAGCGGAGCTGCCGAGCTTCGCGTTCGTCTGCTCTCCGGCGAGGCCTGGGCGCGGATGCAGAACGGTGAGGTTCGCACCGGGCTCGACCTGCTCGCAGAGGCCCGGGGACTCAGCGAAGGGCCCGAGTTCTCCGACATGGATCGCGCCGAGATCCTGTTCCGGCTCGGCGTCGCCCGCTATCTCATCTCGAGCATCGCCACCTCTGTCGCGCTCTTCCGCGAGGCGCTCGAACTGCTCGACCGCAGCGAGTTGGCCTCCGACCTCCTGCGAGCCAACATCCTCACCTGGCGCTCGCGGTGCTACCGCCGCCAGCGCGACTACGAGGCCGCGCGGGAGGACGTCGAGCGCTCGCTCGAGCTCGCAGAGGCCATGCAGGATCCCCTGGCGCTCGGGGAAGCCTATTTCCAGGCTTCCCTGATCGCTGAGCGCGATGGTCACTGGGTGCTCGCGCGCACGTATGCGGAGCGGGCCAAGACGCAGTACGAGGTGCTCGCCGACCGCAGCAACGTCGGCCGGCTGCTCAACAACCTCGGCGGCCTCGAGTTTCTGCTCGGGAAGCCCGAGCAGGCCCTGGCCAGACTCGAGGAGGCATTCGCGGTCGCACTCGAGCACGGGACGGACGACGACGTTGCGACGGTCGTGTCCTCACTCGCCCAGGTCAGCCTGAAGACCGGCGACCCGGTCGCGGCCGAGGAGCATGCGCGCCACGCGCTGCGGCGGCTCGATGGGCGCGAGGATCGCCTCGACGAGATCGGGAACGCGCAACTCGTCCTCGGGCGCGCGCTCCTCGACCAGGAACGGCTCGAGGAAGCCGAGCCGATGCTGGCCGAGGCCGAGCAATCGCTCAGCCAACTCTCGTCCGGCCCCCACCGCGCAGCCGCGTGGGTCGCGCAGGGCGACCTCGCAACACGCCGCGGCGATGACCGGCGAGCGGCGGTTCTCTATCGGCGGGCTGCGGAGGCGCTGCAGGACTTCAGGTTCTGACCGCTTGCGCTGCGGCGCGTGGGTGTTTTCGAGCGAGGAGGAGGTGATCGACACTGTGGCAAGGTTTCTCGTGTTCCTGACCGGGAGGCGCGTCCTGCTGGTTGCAGTCACGGCGCTGGCCGCGGCGCTCAACGCAAGAGGGCTCGGCGTGTTCCACACGAACGGCTTCTTCGACGGGCCGCACTGATCGAGAGGAACGATGGAGCTTGACCGAGGCGCCGGTAGATCCGGCGCCTCGGCCTTGAAGGAGTCGGTCGGCCTCCGTCGAAAATCGTTACACCCAACACACGTTCCTCTCCCCGGCGACGGCCCTCCCCAGGCCGTCGCCGCTTTTTTGGTCGACGGCGCGGTTGGGAGCCTGCCCGGACGGGAGACGCGGGTACAGTGCGAGGCGATGGAGGCTTCGCTGCCGCGCTTCCGCCGGCTTGCGATCTCGGCGCGATCGTTCCGGCGGCTCGCGCTCGCAAACGCCGTGATCCTCGTCCTGATCGTCGCCTCGGGCGCGACCGTCAGGTTGACCGGGTCGGGGCTCGGCTGCGAGCACTGGCCGGGATGCGAGGCCGGGGATCCCTTCCCGAACACCGGCTACCACTCCTACGTCGAGTTCTCGAACCGGCTCGAATCCGGTTTTGTGATCGTCGTCACCCTCGCGACGTTCCTCGCCTCGCTCCGTGTCCCGGGGCTCGCACGCTGGGTCCGCTGGGTCGCCGGGGCGGCATTCGTCGCGAGCCTGCTCCAGGCTCCGCTCGGGGCGATCACCGTGCACTACAAGCTGAACCCCTATCTCGTGGGGTCACACTTCCTCCTCTCGATCGTCGCCTTGACGTTCGGCATCCTCGTCGCGCTCGAGGCCTGGAACATCCGCGGAGAGCCCGTGAGTCGCGGGCCGCGCTGGTTGGCGATGGCCGCCGGCGGCGCCTGCGGCGCCCTGCTTCTCAGCGGCGTGCTCGCGACCGCCGCCGGGCCGCACTCGGGAGGGACAGCGGTTCCACGCATCTGGCGGCTCGAGCCGGCCGTCTACGTCCACGTCCGCGCGACCGCACTCTTCGCACTGACATTCGCCTCGTTGATGGTCTGGCTGAGCATGCGCGGCAGCCGTCACATCCGCGGCGCCCTCGTCGTGCTCGGCCTGCTCGTCGTGCAGATGATCGTCGGCGAGATCCAGTATCGAACTCATCTCCCGCTCGGGCTCGTGATCCTGCATGTGACGCTCGCCGCGGTCGTCTGGTCGGCGACCGTCGTGTTCGTGGCCACGCTCTGGCGGCCGAGTAGGATGGATTGATGGGGGACCGGGCTTGAGCGAGGAGAGCGGCGAGCTCCACTTCGAGCGGCGGCCGAAGCTCACGAGCCCTGTCATGATCTGCTCGTTTCGGGGCTGGAACGACGGTGGCCAGGGCGCCTCGCTCGCGAGCGCGTTCCTCGTCCGCAACTGGCATGCCGAGCAGTTCGCGGCGATCGATCCCGAGCTCTTCTTCGACTTCCAGATGACCCGGCCGCACGTCTCGCTCGTCGACGGCCAGCGTCGCCTCGACTGGCCCGAAAACGCATTCCATCACGCCCGGGTCAAGGGCGAAGGCGACAGGCAGCGCGATGTGGTGCTGCTCGTCGGCACGGAGCCGAGCCTCCGCTGGAAGGCCTTCAGCGGACTCGTGACCGGCGTCGCAACAGAGCTCGGCGCGACGATGGTGGTTACGCTCGGCTCGCTCCTCGCAGACGTTCCGCACACGCGGCCCTCCCCGGTGACGGCCAGCGCCTCCGAGACCGACGTGCTCGAGAATCTCGGGCTGCAGCCTTCCCGGTACGAAGGGCCGACGGGAATGGTCGGCGTGCTCCACGATGCCTGCCGCGAGCGCGGGATCGCGTCTGTCTCGCTCTGGGCGGCCGTGCCCCACTACGTCCAGCTCACCCCCTCGCCGCGAGCGGCGAAGGCGCTTTGCGACCGGCTCTCGACGCTCATCGAGGTCCCGCTCGACACCTCCGAGCTGGAGGCGGCCGGGAACGCGTACATCCAGCAGGTGAGCGAGGCCGTCGCCGCAGACGAGGAGACGGCCGCCTACGTGGACGAGCTCGAGAGCCGCGCCGAGGAGATCGACGAGGAGCTTCCCTCGGGAGAGTCGCTCGCGGCCGAGCTGACGCGGTTCCTTCGCGAGCGCGAGCAGGGGGACGGCCCTCCGCCTTCGAGCGAGCACTAACCCTCCCGCGCCGCTCGACGATGGGCTCCGAGCGGAACCGCATCGTCGCGATCGTCCTCTTCGCCGCGGCGGCCGTGCTCGTCGGGCTCGGCAACGAAACCGGGCGCCGCCTGCTCACCGGGCTCGCGTTCGCGCTGTTCGCACTCGGCGTCGGGGCGTTTCTCCGTTGGCGGAACGCGCGACGCGCTAGAGTTTTAGATCTAGAGGAGAAAACCTCGCGCCAGCCGGAGGACACCTGAGAATCGCGCTCGCACAGATGAACAGCATCGTCGGCGATCTCGAGCGGAACAGCGCTCAGATCCTGGAGCTGACGGCGGAGGCACGTTCGGCCGAGGCCGATCTCGTGATCTTCCCCGAGCTTGCGGTAACCGGCTATCCGCCGGAGGATCTGCTGCTACGGCCGGCCTTCATCCGCTCCTCCCGGCGCGCGGTCCAGAAGATCGCAGCCGCAACCGACGGGATCGTCTCGCTTGTCGGTGCGCCCCATCTCGACGCCGATCTCTCGAACAGCGCTTTCGTCCTTGCGAGCGGCGAGATCCGCGCGGTCTACCGCAAGCGGTTCCTTCCCAACTACGGCGTCTTCGACGAGAACCGCTACTTCGCTCCGGGCGATGACCTGCTGCTGCTCCGGTTCGGCGACGCGATCGCCGGCGTGACGATCTGCGAGGACATCTGGCAGCCGGGCCCTCCCACCGCCGAGCTGGCGCTCGCCGGGGCGCAACTCATCGTGAACCTCTCGTCGTCGCCGTTCCACGTTGGCAAGGACCGCGAGCGCGAAGAGATGCTCCGCGTCCGGGCCCGCGACAACTCCTGTTTCATCGCCTACTGCAACATGGTCGGCGGCCAGGACGAGCTGATCTTCGACGGGACCTCGGTCGTGCTCGACGACGAGGGCGACCTCGTCGCGCGGGCGCGCAGCTTCGAGGAGGAGTTGCTGGTGGTCGACGTCGATCCCGTCAGTGCCGTCGGGCGGCGGCTGCGCGACCTGCGCCGGCGCTCGCTCACGCTCGATCGGGGCGCTGCCGCCCCGACGCCGACGGAGCTCGTGTTCCCGGCACCGAAGCGTCAGACCTCCTTCCTTCATCCGGCTCCGGCGCCACCGCTCGACGACCTGGAGCAGATGCGGCGTGCACTCGAGCTCGGTCTTCGCGACTACGTGACCAAGAACGGCTTCGGCAACGTCGTGATCGGCCTCTCCGGGGGGATCGACTCGGCCCTGACCGCCGCGATCGCGGTCGGCGCGCTCGGGGCTGACCGCGTGCACGGGGTCTCGATGCCGTCCCGGTTCTCCTCCGAGGCGACGCGCACCGACGCGATCCTGCTCGCCCGGTCACTCGGAATCGAGTTCCGCGAGATCCCGATCGAGTCGATGGTCGAGGCGTTCGGCGGCGCACTGGCCGAGTCGTTTGCAGGCCGCGAGCCCGACCTGACCGAGGAGAACCTTCAGGCCCGCGTGCGTGGGACTCTGCTGATGGCCCTCTCGAACAAGTTCGGCTGGCTCGTGATCGCGACCGGGAACAAGTCGGAGCTCTCGGTCGGTTACTCCACCCTCTACGGAGATCTCGCCGGCGGGTTCGCGCTGATCAAGGACGTCTACAAGACGGATGTGTTCCGTCTCGCGCGCGCACTGAACGAGCGAGTCGGGCGGGAGCTGATCCCCGAGTCGATCATCGATCGCGCCCCGAGCGCCGAGCTCCGCGCCGACCAGCTCGACGAGGACTCGCTGCCCCCGTATCCGCAGCTCGACCGGGTGCTCGAGGCCTACGTCGAGCGCGACCGCTCGCGGGACGAGCTCACCGAGGACGGATTCGATCCTGAGGTCGTCGAGCGCGCACTGGCGATGATCGACCGCGCGGAGTACAAGCGCCGGCAGGCCCCCCCGGGTGTGAAGCTCCGCCCGAAGGCCTTCGGCCGCGACCGCAGGACGCCGATCACGAATCACTGGAACGGTTGACGACACACCGGGCAAACGGCGAGAGGTCCGGGGTTTCGCCGACCGTCTGTGAGGGAGACGTCACGGAGTTGGTACAAACGCGTCACACCGCCGGCGTTTAGAATTGATCCTGAGGGCGGAGGGGTGCGTCCCCACCCTAGGGCGGGGGTTTCGCTCGAGGGGCCGGAAGCCGGGCGGCCTGAGCCCAAGAGGCGACAAGTGATCGAGCGAGCAGCGCTCGGGACGCGCTCAGGACGCGAGGTCGGCGAGGATCGCGCCGAGGATCGGCACGAGGATCGTGAGCGCGAGGCTCGTCCAGCCGACGACGACGAGAGTGGGGCGTGTCGTCTCAGGACCTCCCTCCCTGATCTCCTGTTGAAGGCGTGGGCCGAGGATGAAGTTGTGGAGGTAGGAGGCGGTGACGAGCGCGACAGACAGAGCCACCTTCACCCAGAGCACGGTCTGGAAGGGCGAGCGCGCCTCGTTCCAGTCGTGCCGGGCGAGCTCGACGCCCGTCAGCGCGAGAACGAGCAGCGAGCCGTAGCCGATCGGCCTCCAGCGGAGCCCGAGCTCCTTCATCGCGCGCCCGCGAGGCTCGCCGTCCAGCACGCGGATCGCCGGCACCCCGGCGAACACGAGCGCGACCGAGCCCCCCACCCACACCGCCGCGGCGAGCAGATGAACGATGACGACGACCTCTTCCATCGCGTCACAGGCTAGAGCGCCCGTACGAGCGCGGCGAGCCCGGGCGGCGCGATCCGCTCGTCCGTCGTTTCGAGCTCGTCGAGCGTCCACCAGCGGTGGCCGTCCATGTTCTCGGCGGCCAGGTCGATCGTCGGCGAGACCTCGATCCGATCGACGCGCACCAGATAGAACGAGTCGTGCTGACGGATGAGGCGGCCGCCACCGGGGCGCACGTGGGTCCGCTCGAGCACGAGCGGACCGAGGTCGGCCTCGCCGAGGCCGACCTCCTCGAGCAACTCGCGGCGCAGCGCCTGCTCATCGGTTTCGCCCGGCTCGACGCCGCCGCCGGGGAGGATCCACCACTGCGCGCCCGGCCGTCGCCACTTCAGCATCAGCACGCGGCCGGCCCCGTCGATGAGCAGCGCGCGCACGGCCGCGCGTGTCACCGGCTCGAGCCATTCGTGGAGCTCGCGAAACCAGCGAAGGCGCTCGGCGTAGGGGACCGCGGCGTTCGCCGGTGAGGTCGAGGGGAGCACGAAGAGCGAGGTGTTGTACAGCTCACGCCGCTGCGCCCCGAGCTCGGGACGCTCACCGAAGAGGCCACGGTAGGCCTCCTTGCCGACGAACGCGATCGCGTCCGGCTCGTACTTCCTCGTAAGCCGCTCGAGCCTGTCCGGATCGAAGTCCGCGCGACGAAGATCGCCCGAGCCGGGAGTTGTCCGGTATGCCGCGTTCGTCACGCCGTAGCCGAGCTTCAGCAAGCGGCGCTGCTCGGACGGGTCGAAGAGCCTGGGCGTGAAGCCGGCGTCGTGGAGCAGGCGCCAGAAGTCGTTGCGCGGGTTCGCGAAATGCGCGTGCGCCGCGGCCGAGACCCTGCCGGGATTGATGCCGCAGAAGACACAGCTCAGGTTCGGGGCGAGGACGTCGGGAACGTCAGGTGCGGGAGCGGCCACGCGGCCGACAGCGTGGCACACGCGACGTCCATGTCGCGGTGCAAGCCCAGGCGCTCGGCAATGGCGCGGGCGGGCGGCCCTTCACCGGAGGCGCAGCGCGCCGACGGGACGTCCAGCTCACGCAGGCGATGTTCACGCGGCCTCCCGCGCTTCAGCCTGCTTCGAGCCGGCCGGTGCCGTCAAAGGATCGGGGGCACGCTCGCAGGACTGTTCGTCGTCGAACCCGAAACGGAGAATGCTGACGGTCTCTTCGCGGCGCCCGCCGTAGCAGCGGGCGTAGCATTCGGCTTCCGTGAGTGTTCTGAGCCTCACGAACGCCCACTCTAGGACCGGGACCGGACGGCGTTGACGCCGGCGCGCCTGTCGCGCTAGCGTCCCGCGCGTGAGTCACCCCGAGGGAGAACAAGTCCTCGACGTCACGATCGAGGCAGTCCGCGACCGTTTCCATGCGCTGAACGTCCCGATGGCCTTCTTCGACGGGCCGGCCGGCACGCAGGTGCCGGACTCGGTGCTCGAAGCCGTCTCGGGTTACCTGCTTACCGCGAACGCCAACGCCGGCGGGAAGTTCGTGACCTCGATGGTGACCGACGATGTGATCGGCTCGGCCCGCGCGGCGGCCTGCGACCTGCTCGGGGTCGCGACCGACGAGGTCACCTTCGGCGCCAACATGACCTCCCTGAACTTCGCGCTCTCGCGCACGGCGGCACGGGAGTGGAAGGAGGGGGACGAGGTCGTGGTCACGCGGCTCGACCACGACGCGAACATCTCGCCCTGGCTCGAGCTCGCCTACGACAAGCAGCTGACCGTCCATTTCTGCGAGCTCGACAACGAGTGCCGGATCGATCTCGATCACCTCCGCTCGCTCGTGAACGAGCGGACGAAGGTGGTCGCCTTCCCGATGGCCTCGAACGCGGTCGGGACGATCACTCCCGCCAAGGAGATCGTCGGGATCGCCCACGACGCAGGGGCGCTGGCCTGGGCGGATGCCGTGCATTTCGCACCGCACGGGGACATCGAGATCGCCGAGCTCGGCTGCGACGTCCTGCTCTGCTCGCCGTACAAGTTCTTCGGGCCGCACCTGGGCCTCGCTTCCGTGCGCCGCCGGCTATCGGAGAGCTGGCGGCCCTACAAGGTGCGGCCGCAGTCGGACGCGGCCGGGCAGCGGCACGAGACCGGGACGCTGCCCCACGAGCTCCTCCTTGGCTTTGTCGCCTGCGTCGAGTACCTCCACGGCGTCGGCTGGAAGTTCATCACCGAGCACGAGCGCAAGCTCGGCCAGCGCTTCCTCGACGGGCTGCCCGACGGCTGGATGCTGCACGGACCGCCGACGATGGAGGGTCGCGTCTCGACGTTCTGCGTCTCCCCTCCCGACGAGACTCCGGCGGAAGCAGCGACGAGGCTCGGCGCCGCCGGGTTCGCCGTCTGGGACGGCAACTACTACGCCGTCGAGGTCTTCAAGCACCTCGGGCTCGACGAGGGCGCGATCCGGATCGGGATCGTCCACACGAACATGGAGGACGAGGTCGACCGGTTGCTCGCCGCCATGCCGAAGCCGTAGCGACGCTCGCGCCCGCAGACGGGCTATGTGTCGCGCGGGCCGGATCGCGGGAGCGGGCGTCTCGGGCGGGGTCAGGTACTGCCTCGAAAGTGCGACAACGGTGGAACGAGAGCGTGAGATCCGGCCTCTGGACAACACCGCACTCCCTGTGGATCGGCGGTTTCTGCCCTGGCGCAGGCGGTGACAGGTACCGCAACGAAAGTGTGACGGAAAGGGCTCGGCGTCAGTCGCCGCCGGCGGTGCCGCGCACGGCCCAGGCGCGCGCATGCACGACGAAAGGCTCCCCCGCCGGCAGCGCGGCGCGGGTGAGCTCGAGCAGCCGCTTCTTCCGCTCCGGGTCGAGGCTCTCGACGAACGCCGCGGTCGGCCCCACCCCGAGCTCGAACGGCGCCCACCATTCCTCGAAGCTCGGATGCTCCACCGCGATCGTCAGAGTCGACTCCACGACCCCGCCGATGCCGGCCTCGCGGAAGAGCTCGGCGAGATGGCCGGGACGGGCACCCGGGCGCCCCGATTCCTCGGGCGCCGAGGGGTCGAGCTCGTGTGAGGCGACGAAGAACGGCGTCAACGGCCCCTGGCCGCCCGCCGAGTGATCCCACACACATGCCGCGACGACGCCGCCCGGGCGCGTGACGCGGGCCATCTCGTGCAACCCCGCGACGGGGTCGTTCATGAAGTGGACGACGAGCTGGGCGATTGCCGCATCCAAGCTCGCATCCGGAAACGGCAGCTCCTCGGCGACCGCACGCTCGACCCGTACACCCGGTTGCCGCTCGCGCACGGCCTCGACGAAGCTCTCGGAGGGATCGACCGCCGTCACCGCGGCAGCCCCGACCCGGTCGACGAGCTCAGCGGTGAGAAGGCCCGTGCCGCAGCCGACGTCGAGCACCGTCTGGCCGGCCGTAATGCCTGCCAGGTCCGCAAGCTGAGCGGAGAGGTGCCTCGAGTAGCGCCCCATGAACCGGTCATAGGAATCCGCGGCAACCTCGAAGCTCACCGGCTCAATCTACGCACTGAACACTGATTAATGCCCGCGCAACGATTGTTAAGCCGAGGTTCGGTCGTAGGCGATTGACTGAGCCCGCTGTGCAGAGAGCAGGAGGCCCAAGCCGGTGAGCGCCGTCGCGATCGCGCAGGGCTCCGATGCCGGGACGGCCCGGATCGCCTCCCGCGCGGCCTACCCCGCAATCGTCGCGTGGTGGGCCGGATCGCGTCTCTTCGTCGTCATCTGCGCGGCGGCCGCGCAGGTGATCCGTTGGCCCGACGGAACCTGGCATCCCGGCCTGTCGCGCCATCCGCTCATCCTCCTCGGGTTCTGGGACGCACGGTGGTACCGGATCGTCGCCGCCCACGGCTACCTGCTCGTTCCCGGCCGGTTCAGCGACCCCGCGTTCTTCCCGCTCTTGCCGGTCGTGGAGCACGGGTTTGCGCTGCTCGGGATCCCGACCCTCGTCTCGGGCGTCGTCGTCGCAAACCTCGCGCTGCTCGTCGGTCTGCTCGCGATGTACGAGCTCGGGCAGACAATGCTGCCCGAGGCGGACGCCCGGCGGTCGGTGTGCTACCTCGCGATCTTCCCGTACAGCTTCGTCTTCTCGATGGCCTATCCGGAAGGCCTTGCGATCGCCGCCGTCGCCCTCGCCGCCCTCTTCGCGACCAGGCAGAAGTGGCTCGCGGCGGGTGCCTGCGTGGCGATCGCCACACTCGCACGCCCGCAGGGCGTCTTTCTCGCGCTGCCGCTCGCGGCGATCGCCTGGCAGGGCTGGAGCGCGATGCCGGAGCGGAAGCGGACGGAGGCCGTGGCGGCGCTCCTCGCCGGCCCGGCCGCCCTGCTCTCGTTCTCCCTCTACCTCTGGCACACGGTGGGAAGCCCCGTTGCGTGGAGCAAGGCCGAGGTCGCATGGGGCCGCTCGTTCTCGATCGACGGCCCCGTGCGGGCGGCTCAGGAGCTCTTCGCTGCTTCTGCCCATCACAACGAGTGGATCTACCGCGATCTCGCATTCTGCCTCCTGTATCTCGGGCTGCTCGTGGCGGCGGGCTGGGCGCGCGTGCCCTGGCCGTGGCTTCTCTGCGGCGCGGCGATGGTCCTGCTTCCGCTCGGCAGCGGCACGTTCACCTCGGATGGACGCTTCGGATTGCTCGCGCTCCCGGCGTTCTGGGGCCTCGGCGCCCTCGGCCGCAACTCTGTCGTCAACCGCGTGGTGCTGGCCGTCAGCCCGATCCTGCTCGCAGCGGCGGTGCTGACGCTGCGCGTGAGGTTTCCGTGATGCGGCTGGGTGCCCGCGCGGTGGTTCCGCTTCTGGGAGCGATCCCGCTTGCAGGAGCGATCGCCGGGGCCTCCTACGCACTGCAGGCGAGCCTCAACCACCCGCCGACCGGTTCGACACTCGCGACTGCGCTCGTCTCGAACCTCGAGCAGCTCAGAGAGATGCGGACGCTCGAGTTCGTTCCCGGGCTCGGCCCCCTGCAGACGAGCTGCTCGACCCGGCACCACATGGATCATCTGCTCGTCGGGAATCACACCAGGGTGCTGATTCGAGGGGCGCGCGTCGTGCGTTCGACGGGTCCGCCCGAGCCCGCGTCCCAGCTTGCAGTCGAGGCAGACCTCGCCGGCTGCCCGGGGCTCCTGGCCGACGATCTCTCGGGCCGTCTGATGCTCGGAAAGGCGGCGTTCCGCCGGCGAACGCGAGATGGGCTCGTCTTCAGGATCCACGGCCCCGTACCGCTAATCGAGCTGACTGTCGCCCGCCACACGCTTCGCCCGCTCCGGATCGACGTGCTGAACGAGCGGATCGCCGCGTACGCGGACGTCGTCTCCCACCGCGAGCTCGCGCCGAGCACGCCGGCACAGTTCCTCGCGCTGGCGGAGTCCGGCCTGGCGCGAACGCTGCACGTGTTCTGGAACCCGAGGCTTCACTGGTACGACGAGCGAGTCTCGAAGCGGTGGGAACCGGCGACCCCGCTCGCGCACCTCTGGGCCGCGTTCCCCCTCTTCGAGGCTCTCGACACCGTGGCGATCGCCGATCCGAAGAGCGCGAACCGTGCCGCGGTGGATGCGTTTGCCCACGGGGCCGAGCGCTATTTCAACGCAGCGCTCGAGCCGGTCGGGGGTTACGCCTACTACCCCGGGACGACGAACCCGCGCGAGCACACCTTCTTCGACGACAACGGCTGGTGGGAGCTCGCCTACATCGACGCCTACCGCGCGACGAGAAGCCCGCACGACCTGCGAGACGCCGAGCGGGCGTTTCGCTTCATCGCCGTCTCCGGGTGGGATCACCGCTCGGGTGGAACGTGGTGGGAGACGCTGCACGAGCACAAGACCTCCGAGCCGCTGGCAGCCGAGATCTACGCCGGCTTCGCCCTGTACCAGGCGACGGGCGTCCGGTCGTACCTGCGCACCGCCGAGACGTTCCTGACCTGGGCCGATCGCCACTCCTGGAACGCGGCGAAGCAGCTCTACCAGCGCAGCGCCACCGACCCGACCGTGCTCGACTACGTCGAGGGGATGATGATCGGCGCGCAGCTCGAGCTCTGCGAGATCCGGGGTGGCCGCGGCCCGTGCACGAGGGCGGAGCAGCTCGCCCGCGCCTCGGTCGCGGCATTCCCGCACTACGCCGACTGGACGCCGGCCGCGGACGTGGTGTACCTGCGCTTTCTGCTCGACCTCTATCGCGAGGACGGGAACCCGGCGTGGTACCGGGTCGTTTACGAGAACGCGCAGCGTGCGGGGCGGCTCGCGCGTTCAGAGGACGGCCTGTACTTCAAGCGCTGGGACGGCGGCAAGTTCCCGGCCCGCCTGCTGCAGCCGGACGCAGCCACACTCGGCCTGTTCGCACTGATCGGCGCCTCCACGCCCCCGCCCCCTACCCGCT
>CAVYAQ010000003.1:0-767330 GCA_963766565.1 uncultured Actinomycetota bacterium | reverse complement strand
GGGGCGAGCACGGCAAGATCGTGAACATCGGCTCGGTGACCGGCAAGCAGCCGCTACCGAACCGCTCGCCATATGCGGCGGCGAAGCTCGGCGTCGTTGGGCTGACCCGGACGCTCGCGCACGAGGTGGGTCGACCGGCGTCAGCGTGAACCTGATCTCGCCGTGGCTCGTCGAGAATGGCCGGCTGGGAGACGTCCTCGTGTCGATGTCGAAAGAGCGCGGCATCAGCCCCGACCAGCTGCGCGCCGAGATGACGGAGGGGACGGCCTTCAAACGGACGGTGTCCGAGGCGGACGTCGTCGAGACCGTTCTCTTCCTGTCCTCACCGGCCGGCAACAGTCTGACCGGGCAGGACATCAACGTCTCGGCCGGGGCCGTGATGTACTAGTGGAAGCTCTCTCGAGTTGAGCAGCAACGGGGTTACCGTCGGCCTGGTCGGCTGCGGAGGGATGGGCGTCAGGCACCTTCACGCCTACGCGGCGCTCGACCGTGTCGGGGCCGGGCGGCTCGAGCTCGCAGCCGTCTGCGACCCTCGGCCTGTAGCAGCCGAGCGGGCGGCGAGTATGGCGGAGGACGCTCCTGGGAGCGCGACCGGCGGTGTTCACGGACCACGAGGAGCTGATCGTCAGCGGCGCCGTGGAGGCGCTCGACGTCGTCACCGGCCCGGCTGTCCATCATCTCGTCGCTGTTCCCGCGCTCGAAGAAGGGTTGCACGTCGTCTGCGAGAAGCCTCTCGGGATCACCGTGCGGGCGTGCCGGGCGATCGTCGACGCGGCAGCACGATCCGATGTTGTGCTGGCCACCGCAGAGAACTATCGCCGAGATCCGGCGAACCGACTCGCCCGAGCCGTGATCGAACGGGGCTTCTCGACGAACTCCACCTGATGATCCAGACAAACATCGGGGGCGACGATGAGGTCATCGTCAGCCCGTGGCGCCACGTCCGGGAGGCAGGAGCGATCGCCCTCGACATGGGCGTGCACTACACCGACATCCTGGCCTACTACCTCGGGATCTCGAGCGCGTGACCGGCACCGCCTTCGTCGCCGAGCCGCTTCGCACGTTCGCGCCAGGGGCGGCCGGCGTGGCGGAAATAGAGGAAGTCCGCCCTGGTGTCATGCAGGCAACCGGCGAGGATTCGCTCGTCGCCCTCTACGAGGCCGCATCCGGCGTGCAAGTCCAGCTCACCTACATACCGTCTGGGCCGGGCCGAATGTGGTTTCAACGCACGGTTCACGGCCGCGACGGCTCGATGAGCGTGCCGCAGGACCGCTCGGGCGGCTCGGTCGTCGTGCAGCTCGGGGACCGGGTTCTGAGCGGCGCCGAGCTCCGGCGCGAGCTCGGGGGCTTCGAGTTGGACGGGCACAACGGCCATGTTCTTCGGCCGCGAGGGAACCGAATACGATCGGCCGTTTTCCGACGTCGACGCGGCGACGATCGGCATCGAGATCGATGATTTCGCAGCTGCAGTCGTTGAGCGGCGGTCTCCCGAGATCGACGGGACCGGTGGCCTACTTGCGGTCGCGGCCGTCTGGGCGGTCGCCGAGTCCCAGGAGTGCGGCGGCCCGGTACTGATCACCGACGTCGCCGACGGAACGGTCTCCGCGGCCCAGGATCGTCTCGACGAGCACCTGGGGTTGAGCTCCGCGACGAGCGAGGAGGCGGCGCGGACGTGAGCGAGTCACCCCTCCTGACTCCGCCCTTCAAACAATGCGCGCTCATCGTCCGCGATCTCGACCAGGCCGTGCGGCGGTGGGTCGAGGAGCTCGGCATCGGTCCGTGGACCGGATACCGGCTCGGGCCGGAGCGCTTGAAGGAGATGCGCTATCACGGTAGGGAAGGCCGCTTCTCGTTCCGGCACGCCCTCGCCTGGCAAGGCGAAGTCCAGTTCGAGCTGATTGAGCCGCTCGAGGGAGAGAGCATCTTCGCTGACCACCTCGAGGCTCACGGTGAGGGCATGCACCACATCGGTAAGTACGTCCCCGACCACGCAGTAGCGGTCGAGCTCGCGATCGCAGCGGGGTTCGTGCCGCTGCAGAGCGCTCGGGGCTTCGGGGCCGAGGGTGACGGAGCAATTGCCTATTTCCACCCTCCTGGCCTCCCCCTCATCGTCGAACTCATCGAGGCTCCGAAGGTTCGGATCGAACCGGAGTTCGTCTACCCTCCCGACGGCTGAGCCGCAGGCGCGGGGAGCCATGATGACGATGCGCATCGAATCCGTGGAGGCGATCCCTGCGGGCACGCCTGCTACGTGCGCGTTACCGCCGCAGACGGCACGACCGGGGTGGGCGAGTCGACCTACTTCGGCTGGCCGACGGCGGTCGCCGAGATCGTGCGGTCGTTCGAGCCTTATCTCCGTGGCCGCGATGCCTTCGACCTCGAGCATCACTGGCTCGCCCTGTACCGAGCGCTCAGCTTCCGCGGCATGGCGATCACCGGCGCGATCAGCGCAGTGGACCAGGCGCTCTGGGATCTCAAGGGGAAGCGTTTCGAGGTTCCTGTCTGGCAGCTACTCGGGGGACGTGCCCGGCGCGAGGTACGCGCCATGAAGGTCGTGCTCGAGAAGGGCACCACCGATCAGGTAGTCGAGGCTGCCCGCCGAGCGGTCAACGACGAGGGCTACACGGCGCTGAAGATCCTCCTGTTCCAGGACGGGCATCACCTGATGCGTCAGGCCGCCCGCATCGACGACCTCGTTGCGCGCTTCGCCGCGATCCGCGAGACCGTCGGCTGGCACATCGACCTCGGGGTGGAGCTCCACCGCAACATGGCTGCGGGAGACGCGGTTCTGCTCTGCGGGGAGCTCGCCAGGCTCCGCCCCCTGTTCGTCGAGGACCCGATTCCCCCCGACAGCGTTGCCGCGTTGCGGGCGTTCGCTGCGAAGGTGAGCCTTCCCGTCGCCGCTGGCGAGCGCAACACGACGATTTGGGAGTTCGCCGAGTACCTCGAGCGACCAGGGGTCGCCTACATTCGCCCAGACGTGGGGATCGCAGGCGGGATCACACACGTCAAGAAGATCTGCGCGCTCGCCGAATCGTTCCACGCGAGCGTCATCCCGCATGCCGTTCCCTCCGGCCCGGTCGCGGTCGCCGCCCATGTCCAGCTCGGCATGTGCGTCCCGAACTGGGAGCTGCAGGAGCACATTCCACAGGACGCGGCGCCTTGGACCGATCTCGTCGACCGTGTGATCGAGGTGCGAGACGGGTACCTGATCGCGCCTGAGCGGCCGGGTCTCGGGATCGACCTCGACGACGCGGGGCTCGCACGGCATCCCCCTACCTCGGTTGACTTCTCGCACGCCGTGCTCCGCGAGGACGGCTCTATCGCGATCCGATGATGGGCGGTCGGCGAAAGCAGGTCGGCCTCGCCTGCGACGAGAGCGTCCGCCGTCGCTATGTCGATACCGACGATCTCACGCGGCTCGAGGCCGTGGCCGACTTCTCTTTCCAGCCGTTTTCGGTCGCGTCCGGCCGCGACGGCCCGGCTCCGAGAGACTCCGAGGCCGAGTCCGGCCTAGCGAAGTTCGCCTCCGGCCTGGACGCGCTCGTCGTCGGCGACGGTGCGCCGTTCGTCAGCACCGCGGTCATCGCGGCCGCCCCCAACCTGACGTTGCTCGGAGAGCTCGACGGCGATCGCTTCGGTTACCGACTCGACCTCGCGGCGGCGCACCGCCGCGGCATTCGGGTCGTCGACACTTCGCATGCTTCGTCCTGGCCGACCGCGGAGTGGGCGCTCGGTCTGGCGCTCGTCGGGCTGCGCAACGCGGGGGCGTTCTTCAGGCTGATGGTCACGCACGAGCAGACGGCGTTCCCGTTCGCCGAGCGCGCCGGCCCGGGGTACGACGGCGCGGAGCTGACCGGCAAGCGCGTAGGCATGATCGGGTTCGGGCACCTCGCACGGCGCCTCGTCGAACTGCTCCGCCCGTTCCGAGTCGAGATCGGCGTCTTCGACCCGTTCGTGCCCCAGGAGCTGGCCCAGCCCTACGGCGTCGCGCTCGGGTCGCTTGAAGCAGTCCTCGCGGCGGACGTCGTGTTCGTCCTGGTGCCGCAGACTCCGACGACCGAGGGGATGCTTTCGGGCGCCGAGCTCGAGCTGTTGCGTCCGGGAGCGGTGCTGGTGAATGTCTCGCGAGGCAAGATCATCGAAACGGGCCCGCTCTTGGCGCGGCTGGAGCGCGGCGACGTCGTCGCCTGTCTCGACGTCTTCGATCCGGAGCCGGTGCCGCTGGACTCGCCCGTCCTCGATCTCCCCAACGTATTCCTCTCCCCGCACCTTGCCGGCGTCACCGAGGAGAGCAGGCGTCGTTTCTTCTCGCTCATGGTCGATGAGTGCCTCCGTCATTTCGACGGGCTCGCGCCACTCGCGGAGCTCACGGCCGAAGTGGTCCAGCTGCGCACCTCGCCGCCGGAGGCCTGAGCCGGACTACCTGGATGCCTGGCCGGTTGCGAGGAGGCCGAGCATCGTCTCGCCCAGCACGAGCCTCAGGTCGGCCGCGCTTAGGAAAGGGCAGTGGGTCCGCACGGCCTCGATCGACTGGCGGAAGGTGCAGTACCTCGTCGAGGCAGGGAAGTCGGAGCCCCAGCAGAGCCTCGCCGGTCCGTAGGCCTCGAAGAGGCGGGCGAACAACTCGATGACATCAGGCCACGGATAGTCCCACGGCCGCGCCGAGGTGTAGTGGAGCCCGGCTACCTTCAGGTAGACGTTTGGGACGGCCGCGGACGCCAACACTTCGGCGAGATCCGCCGAATCGATGCCGTGTTCTGCTCTTGCACCGCCGAGGATGTGGCAGAGGACGGGGACGTCTGGGTACCGGCTTGCGAGCTGCCGGAGATCGGCCTGCCAGACGGGCCCTGCGCCGATGCTCGCGATCAGCCTTCGCTCGTCCGCAAGGGCGAAGAGCGCCTCGGCTTCGTCGCTGCGCAGCCAGCCGTCGTTGCGATCCTCGACGTAGTGGGTGAAGCCGGCGAGCGGGTAGAGCTCGGCGAACGCGCGCAACCTATCGGCCGTCCCTGGCGTGTGATATGTCGAGCTCCACCAGCAGTCCACATCGGCCACTGTGTGGAGGCGGGTGGGGTGACGCTCACGGGCGAGAGCGACGTACGCAACGTTGTTCTCGTTGTCGCCGATAGCTGCGCTGACTACGACCGCCTGCGCGACACCGTGCCTGTCCATCTCGTAGACGAGCTGCTCGACTGCCCCGCGGCTGTCCTCGTCCGGAACGGGCGGGGGATAGGGCCACCGCTGCCAGGCGTGACAGTGGCTGTCGACGATCTGTCCGGCGCCGCCTTCGCGCCGGGTCGCCGCGTCAAGTGCCGACAAGGCTTTCAGGCACCCCGGGGGCTGTATCGATTCAACTTTGCACGTGCGGTCGTCGACTGACGCGCGATCAGTTCAGGCTCAAAGCGAATATCCCGGTGGCGATGGAGGGGGTCTACCGTCTCTGCGATCAGGAGCTCGGCGGCTGCCCGTCCCAGCTCGTACTTCGGCTGGCGGATGGACGTGAGCGCCGGCGAGAGCATCTCCGCGAAGTCGACGTCGTCGTAGCCGACCACGCTGACGTCCCGAGGAACGCGGACGCGCCGCTCGGCAAGCGCTCGCAGGACAGTGAACGCCACCTGGTCGTTAACGCACACCACGGCAGTCGGCCGATCCGGAAGATCGAGGAACTCGTCGACTGACACCTCAGCCTGCTCGAACGCCGTGATCGGGTCGATCGTGTACTCCACGATGCTCTCCTCTGCGTCGAGCCCGGCCTGACGTGCCGCCCTGCGCATTCCACGCCGGCGCTCCCCGCATTGGGACAGATGGAGCGGACCGTTGATGAAGGCGATCCGCCGGTGGCCGAGCTCGAACAGGTGCCGCGCCGCGAGTTCCCCACCACGGGCGTGGTCGACGGAAACGGAGCAGAGCTCCCCGTCGCGGCTGCGGCGGTCGAGCAGGACGACGAGAGTGCCGCGGTCTCGGAGCGTCTCGAGATGACGAATGCTGCGAGTAGCAGGAGTGATAACGATCCCCTGCACCCGCTGTTCTTCCAGCAGCCGAAGGTACCGGGCCTCGCGGTCCGGCGACCCGTCAGTGGAGCACACGACCACAGCGCATCCCTGCTCATGCACGGCGTCCTCGAGGCCCCGGATCGTCTCGGTGGCAAACGGGTTCGAGGCGTCGAGAACAACGGCGCCGAAGCAGCGGCTGTTGCCGCCGCGCATCTGATGGGCCGCCGAGCTGCGCACGAACCCGATCCGGTCGATCACTTCCGTAACGCGGGCGAATGTGTCCGGTGCCACGATCTCCGGCCGGTTCATCACATTCGAAGCGGTGCCGACCGAAACGCCCGCCTGCTCGGCGACGTCGCGAATGGTCACCCGGACTGAAGCCGGTTGGCGGCGGTCGCCGCCTGCCGTTTGAGGCTCGGGCGGCTTCGAATTATCCTTGCGGCGGGGCGTCACGGTCTCCTCACACGGGGCATAGCGATGTCATTCAGGACGCCCGCAGGTCACTGGATGGTGGGTGAAGAATAGCGTCACCGGCAGCGAGCCAGATTCCACCAATTCTGGGCCGGATGGGCGATTGAATTGTTTCAGTCGGTTCTCATCGGAGAGGCGATACCTGGTTGAATCAGTGGCATGCGCGTATGCCTGATGATCGAGGGTCAAGAGGGGGTCGAGTGGGAACAATGGCTTGCGCTCGCACTCGCTGCCGAGTCCGCAGGACTGGAAGGCCTGTTCCGCTCAGATCACTACCGGTCGATCATTCGCGGCGAACCGGCAGGCTCCTTGGACGCCTGGACGACCCTAGCCGCCCTCGCCGCGAGAACCGAGCGGATCCGCCTGGGCACACTGGTCTCTCCCGTCACCTTCCGCCACGTCTCGGTGCTGGCGAAAACGGTCGTGACCGTCGACCAGATCTCAGGAGGGAGAGCGGAACTCGGGATCGGCGCGGGCTGGTTCGAATCCGAGCACGCCGCGTACGGGTTCCCGTTCACGACCACCCGCGAGCGCGTCGACGAACTCGACCGTCAGCTTTCGGAAATCACCCGACAGTGGCTCGACGCCGACGACGTATGGCCGAAGCCGCTGCAGCAGCCACGGCCCCGGATCGTCGTCGGCGGGAACGCAAAGCCCCGCACCGTCCGGGCCGCGGTCCGCTTCGCCGATGAGTACAACACGATCATGCCGAGCCTCGAAGAGGCCCAGGACCGCTGCCGGATCGTCCAGGAAGCCGCGAGCGCAGAAGGGCGGAACCCACTGGCCTTCTCGATGCTGGCCGGCTGCGTAGTCGGCTCGGACGAGAGCGACTACGCCCGACGCCTGGACGCCTGGCGCGCCCTCACGGGTCGAGCCGACTCACCCGAGCTTGCGGGGACGGTCACGCAGGTGACCGAGACGCTCCGTGAGTACGCGTCGGTCGGGGTGGACCGCGTAATGCTCCAACACCTCGTTCACGAGGACGTCGAGATGGTGCCGCTGCTCGGCGAGGTTGCGCGAGCACTCACCGGTTAACCGCGACTCTCGATCAACCCCGATGGGACGTGCGCCCGGTGCAGCCTGTGCCGATTCGCAGTCGAGTACGGACCGAAGCAGCCTGTGACCACACACGGCTGGCGTATCTCAAGACAACGAATCGTCGAACTGGGGATGCCCTCCCATCTACGGAGGTGCTCTGACAGTCTCCAGCCCTTTGTACAAGCCAAGTGTCGTCGATGTCCGAGATGTTGGGGATCGGTCCTGGGGACGGGTAACGGGGCCGCCGAGGTACCCGTGTACGGCAACCAGGCAACAAAAAAGGCCATTTGAGGCTGTCGCATAAAGCCGGTCGGTCTGTCCGGTTGGGGTCCGAGGATGAGGTCACGTGTTCCTCTCGTGGAAGGAGTGAGCGGTGGCGTTCAACTTCGTGGCCTGCGACCGTGATCAGGAGCTGTTGTTGCCGCCGAGCTTGCACGAGTGGCTGACCGAGGATCACCTGGCCTGGTTTGTGCTCGATGCGGTGGACGCGATCGATTTGGGCGGGTTCTACGCCGAGTACCGGGACGACGGCTGGGGTCGGGCGGCGTTCGACCCGAAGATGATGGTCGCGTTGTTGCTGTACGCCTACGCGGTCGGGGAGCGCTCGTCGCGGCGGATCGAGCGGCGCTGCCGGGAGGATGTCGCCTTTCGGGTGATCTGCGCGAACCGGATCCCTGACCACGCAACGATCGCGCGGTTCAGGGTGCGGCACGAGCAGGCGCTCGCAGCGACGTTCACGCAGGTGTTGGTGCTGTGTGGGCGGGCGGGTCTGGTCTCGGTCGGGGTCGTGGCGCTGGACGGAAGCCCGATCTCGGGCAATGCGTCCCCGGATGCGACTCGCACCTACGCTGCGATCCGGAAGGAGGTCGACGCGATCCTCGAGCAGGCCGCGGAAACCGACGCGGTCGAGGACGAGCAGTTCGGCGAGGCCCGCGGCGACGAGCTTCCCGCGCCGCTTGCGGAGAGGCGTTCGCGGCTTGAGCGGCTACGTCGCTGTCGTGAGGAGCTCGAGCGGGAAGAAGCCGAAGCCCAGGCGGCGTACGCGGCGAAGCTCGCATGGCGAGCCGAGTGGGAGGCCGAGCACGGGCGCAAGCTGACCGGACGTAAGCCGGCCCCGCCCGACCCGGAGGGTCTCGGCAAGCGCAAAGCGAACACGACCGACCCCGACACAAGGATCATTACGCGCACGGGGCGCAGAACCGTGCAAGGCTTCAATGTCCAGGTCGTCGCGAGCCCCAATCAGATCGTTGTTGCCGCAGAGGTCGCTCAGTCGATCAACGATGGTGACCAACTCGAGCCGATGGTCGAGTGTGCGATCTCCGAGCTGGCCCGCGCAGGGATCGACGAACCGATCGGCGCCGTTCTGGCCGACGGGGGCTACTGGAATGCGGCGCAGATCGCAGCGACCCGGGCGCGACAGATCGACGTTCTCGTCCCGGCCAAGAACCGACGACGGACACAGCCGCGAAAGAACGCGCCACCCCGCGGCGAGGAGGCCCGCCGGATGGAAGCAATCCTCGACACCGCGGAAGGACAAGCGCGCTACCGACGCCGACAGCAGATCGTCGAGCCGGTCTTCGCGAACATCAAATACCTCCGCCGCATCGACCGCTTCCAAAGACGAGGCTTACGAGCCTGCCAGGCCGAGTGGAAGCTGATCGCCGCCACCCACAACCTCCTCAAGCTCTGGCGTGCAACGCCGATTCCGGCCGCCGCCTAACAGCGACACCCCAGAACATCACAACCACCGAGCGCCTCAGAAGACAAAGCCGCCCACCGACCACCCCCCGCACCCAGCCGACGAACAGCAAGAACGCCGCCAGGGCTTTCTGCAACAGCCTCCTGAGCGGGGAGTTTGGAGCCCTCTCCTGGACTTGAACCGGGGACCGCCTCCTTACCATGAGGTTCAGGGGCGGTATTGGCGGGCACGGCCGGGCAGGCGCGGTCACGTTTTTCCTGTAAATCGACCCTTCGAGGCGTGTCGATCGTGTCCGATCGTGTCCGCGCGTGCCCGCGCGCGCTCAACCTGATGTACCCGTCTGGTACCCGCCGCGTGTTGTCTGATTGCAAAACCGACATCAGCGTGCCGGACAGTCACCAGAGACTCTCTGGCAAGCTTCGGCCGTGGACGAGTGGGATGCGCACGACGTGGGAGAGGTCGGGGCGATTGCCGTCGAGGCCTATCTCTATGTGTATCCGTTGGTGATGATGGACGTCACCCGCCGCCAGATGACGAATAGCGAAGGCGGAGTGCGTCCCGGCTTCGGGCCAATGAACACGTTAAGCCATATGCGGGCCTTCCCGCCCGTGGAGTTCAAGGCCGTGCCGTGGCCGAATTCGGACACGCTGTACTCGCTCGCCTGGCTTGATCTCGCGGCGGAGCCGCTGGTCGTCTCCGCACCGGACACCGAGGGGCGCTACTACCTGTTGCCGGTGCAGGACATGTGGACGGATGTCTTCGCTGTGCCGGGCAAGCGCACGACTGGTACGGGGGCCGGTCACTTCGCCATTGTGCCGCCGGGCTGGCGGGGCGAGTTGCCGGCGGGGGTGAGGCGGATCGACGCGCCCACCCCGGTTGTCTGGCTCATGGGGCGCATCCGGATCGACGGGCCGGACGACTACTTGGCGGTGAATCAGGTTCAGGACGGCTTGGCCGTCACGCCGCTATCGCTGTGGGGGAAGGAGCCGCAGCCAGCGAGCGTGGCTGTCGACGCGAGCATCGACATGGCGACGCCGCCGGTCGAGCAGGTTAACCGCATGTCCGCCGGCGAGTACTTCGCCTACGCGTCCGAGTTGATGAAGGTCAACCCGCCGCACGTGACTGACTGGTCGCTGCTGGCTCGGATCGAGCGCATCGGTCTTGAGCTGGGCAAGACCTTCGATATCCAGGCCGTCGGCCCGGGGATCAGGCAGGCGCTCGACCAGGCGCCGGCCGCCGGGCAGCACGCGATGCGCGAGAAGATTCCGAGGCTGGCTCCGCAGGTCAATGGGTGGCAGATGCCGATCGAGACGATGGGCGTCTACGGCAACTACTACCTCAAGCGTGCCGCGCTCGCGATGGTCGGGCTGGGCAGCAATCCACCAGAGGACGCGATCTACCCGCTGAGCTTCGTTGACGGCGACGGGAACCCGCTCAACGGCGAGAGCGACTATGTGCTCCGCTTCGAGAGCCACGAACTGCCGCCCGTTGATGCCTTCTGGTCGCTCACGCTCTATGACACCGACGGCTTCCAGGTCGCGAACACGCTCGACCGTCGCGCCCTTGGCGACCGTGACCCATTGCGCTACGAGGCCGACGGTGCGCTCGAGCTCCTCATTCAGAGCGAGAGCCCAGGACTTGAGCGGGAGACCAATTGGTTGCCCGCCCCACGGGAGCCGATGGCGCTCTTCCTGCGCCTGTACGAACCGAAGGCGGAGGTGCTCGACGGGCGCTGGCGGCCGCCCGCGATCCGACGGGTGGCGTGACCGCCGATCGCGGCTAGATCACGCCGCCGGCGAGCCCCCGGGAATCGCGCGGGTCGGCCGTTCGCGCTGAGCAACGATCACGCTCCTGTGTTTTCGGATGAAGGGGCGTGATCGTGATGGCGCAACTGGGTCAGGTCGTACAGATGAAATCGAAGACGGCCGGCGGAGAGCCGCGTTGGGGATACCGGTATCGGGTTGGCGGGCGCGGCTCGCGGCGGGTGCAGCGGGGCGGCTTCCAGTCGGAGCGGGACGCGGGGGAGGCGCTCGAGCGGGCGCTTGAGCGCCTGCGGCGCGCGAACGGCACGGCGAGCACGCTAACGCTCGCAACGCTCGTCAAGGAGTATTTGGCGCAGCACGACGCGCAACCGGAGACGGTGGAGAAGCTCCGCTGGCTGCTCGCGAAAGCTGTCGCAGAGTTCGGTGATCGACGTCTCGGCGACCTTCGTTCGCACGAGATCGCGGCTTGGCGGATGACGATCGCTGCCGGGCACCGTTTCGAGGCGACCCAGGCGCTCCGGCAGGTGCTGGCCCGCGCGGTCGCTTGGGGAATGATCGACGTCAACCCGGCCAAGCAGGGCGTCGACAACCCGCAGCGGCGACGAACCGAGAAACGACCGTTCGAGTCATGGGCGCAACTCGCTGCAGTTGCCTCCAGGCTAAACGAGTGCAGCGGCGCGCTCGTGATGTTCGCCGCGGCGACCGGTCTCCGACCCGGGGAATGGACCGCCCTCGAACGGCGAGACATCGACCCGGTAGCGCGCGTCGTGTATGTGCGGCGCGCGTATCGCAACGGCCGACTGAAGTGCACCAAGACCGAAGGCAGCGTCCGCGCCGTGCCGTTGCAGGCGCTCGCGCTCCAGGCGCTCGAGCGGCTGCCCGCCCGTGCGGAGACGGAGCTCCTCTTCCCGTCCCTTCGCGGCGCCTACTTCGAACTGCACAACTTCCGCACGCGCGAGTGGAAGCCCGCCCAACGCGCCGTCGGGATCACACCGCTCCGACGCGTCTACGATCTCCGGCACACTTTCGCCACCTTCGCGCTCCGTGCCGGCATCTCAACCTTCGATCTCTCCCGCTACATGGGCGCCAGCCTGACCATGATCGACCGCCACTACGGCCATCTCGCCCGCGACGGACGAGACCACGCGATCAACCTCCTGGACAACTACAGCCGGCCGGACGAAGCCGACGTCCACCAGGTGGACGTCGCGTGGACACTTCAAAAGCGCGCCGTCGCCACCCCAGCCAACAGAAGAAGGCTCTAGCAGGAGAAAAACAGAAGCCCTCTAACGGACTCGAACCGTTGACCCCCTCCTTACCATTTTTCCTGTAAATCGAGCCTTCGAGACGTGTCGATCGTGTCCGCGCGTGCCCGCGTGTGCTCAACCTGATGTACCCGTCTCGTACCCGCGTCGCGTTGTCTATTTGCTAAACGGACGACAGCTCGTCCGGCGGCGTGCGCCCCGCGTAGCGCAGCGCCGCTGAGTACCCAGGCGTGCTCGCCCGAACCGAGCGCTGCGCAACGACGGCTCCAGTCGGTGCGGCCACGACAGCGAGCGCGTGCTGATCGCGGTGCGCGAGAACGGCTGGGCTCGGGGTCATGGCCGTCGATCGAGAGTGCGCCGACACCCGGCACTGCTCATGTCGGGTCGGCCGTCGACGCAGTCGTCACGACGTAGACGCACGTCTAACCCCGCGAGCGCTGCGGTTCCGATGCGGCGACCGCGATTTGGCGTTCCGGATCCTTTCCGCTGCGAGCGGGAGACCGGGCGAGCCGCTGCTCGCCCGGTCGCGGTACCGGCCTTGTCGGCTAGGCGAACTTAACGGCGCCCGTGCCCGTGATGCTTCCCCAGAACGCAAGCGGCGCGGCGTTGTTGTTCATGTTGCATTGCCCCTTCTTGGTGCCGCTCGTGTAGCGACCTCCGACCCCCGCAAAGGTCTCGGTGATCCGGAGGTTGCCGCTGATACCTGCATACCTGCCCGTGCCATTGGAGAGAGCGACCGGGCCGGAACCGCCGAACACGACCGAGCAAGTCGTCTCGTTCCTCATGAGCGGCGGTGCGCTCTGGGTCTTCTTGTTGAGCGCGACCAGGTTGACCTCGAACCCGCCCTGCTTGAGCGCGATCCTGACGTACTGGCCATTGTTGTCGGGCCTGCCGTTCTTGTCGATCGTGGTGGCGGTGCCGAAGTCACCGATCGCGCCGGTCACGACGATCTTGCTCGTCGGGCCGTTGGCCGGTGTCGTCCAGATCTGGATTCGCCCCCCAGCTGGGGCTGAAGCTGCAGAGGCAGCCTCGATCGCGGTGCTCCCGAGCGCCAATAGGGACACCATTGCCACACAAGCAGGAACAAGTCTTCTCATCGAGCTGTCTCTCCTTCTTAGATCGAGGTCAGTCTGAGGAGTAAGAGACGTCTGCGCCCGCAGCTTGTTAGCAGGCGTTCCTTCGAGCGGGATGTTCAGGCGCAGGGACTCTTGCGCAGGCGGCAGTCATCGCTCCGCATGTGCGGGATTTGGAGCGAGCGGGCCGCGGCCTTTCGAGCTGCGTGAGTTTCCGTATCGGCAAGTTGTGCTAACTTTCCGGTATGGAAAATCAGTCGTCGCGTTCGGTCCCTCCCAGCGCGGCCCGAGAGCAGCTACGGGACGCCCGCCAGAAACACGACGCATCGGTCCGTCGTGCAATGCTCCCAGCGGGGTTCATCCTCGCGTCGAGTGTCGTCTGCGGAGCGCAGACGGTCGCGCCCGCCTACAAGGGGCCGGGAAACGTGGTCTCCATCATCGCGCTCGTATGGTTCCTTGCTGAACTATTGAGGATGGCCGCTCGTAACCAGTGGCGTCCGTTGCGTTCGTGGCCGAAGCCGAAGTGGGGTCTCACCGAAGTGGCGCTCATCTCTGTCGCGGTGCTTGTCGGCGGCGTGGTCGGCCCCCATCTGCTCGCCAGCCACGGCAGTACGGCTCTCGTGAGTCGGGGACTTGGTGGAGCCGTGACTGTGATCGTTGCGGCCTGCCTTTTCGCCGCGAAGGCTTCCTATCGGCGTCGTGCGTCTCGGGCATGGCAACGGTGAGCGAAGCGGTGTTCGACGAGCTGATCCACGCGCCCTTGCGCCTACAAATATGCGCGATGCTCTCGCCGGTGCGGTGGTTGCCGTTCTCCGACATACGCGACAGCCTGGAAGTCTCCGATTCGGTTCTGAGCAAGCACCTGTCAGCGCTCGCCGAGGCCGGGTACGTGGAGGTTTCCCGTGTGCGGGCGGATTCACGTTCGCGGCGGCAGGTCACGCTCACCGAACCAGGGCGCACGGCGTTACGCGGGCACCTGGTGGCGCTGCAAGCCATCGTTGCCGCAGCCGAACCGACCATCATCGAGCAGCCGTCCGGTGCCCGTGCCCCGGAGCGCCCCCAGGCCCGTCGAGAGGTCCGCCTCGATCCTCGGATCGCGTAGGTAGCGCGTTGCTGCACGGTCCGTGTCGCTCCCGTCGATTCGGCTGACAAACGCTCTACCGCCGGTCAACACGCGGACTGCGCCCATGTCTCGACGACGACCTCGTCGCCACGCGCGTCACTTGGGGCTGGGCGCACTACGGGCCGATCGAACCCGAGACGTAGCTCGGAGGCCATTCGCGCATCCTGGCATAGCCGACGGTGCTCATGACCGATGATGCAAGGCGCCCTCGGATCGTGATCGGGTCAGGCGAGGGTGTCGTTGGGGTTCTAGGCTTGGTGGCGTGCTCACGGGTGTGCGTTGAAGGCGGTCGGAGCGTTTGCAGTCAGGCCTGTTCTCGTCGTCGTCGCGTTGAAGTGCGCGCTGGAGCTTGCTGTCGCCGCGCGGTACGGCTGGCACCGGGATGAGCTGTATTACGCCGTCGCCGGGTTGCATCTTCAGGGCGGGTATGTCGAGTTTCCGCCGGTGACGGCGCTGCTCGCGGCGCTGACGCGAGAGCTGTTCGGCTGGTCGCTGGTCGGTCTTCGCGTATTCACGATCCTCGCGAGCGCGGGAACGGTCGTGGTCGGTGTCTTCGTGGCCAGGGAGCTCGGGGCGTCGCGGCGTGCGCAGACGCTGGCGGCGGTCGTGGTCGGGTTCTCGCCGGGGATGTTGGGAACGAACTTGTTGTTCCAGCCGGTCGCGTTCGATCAGCTGATGACGATGGTCGTGCTCTGGCTCGCGCTGCGGCTCGCGCTTGGGCGAGGCTCGTGGCCGATGCTCGGGCTCGCCGCCGGGATCGGGCTGGAGACGAAGTACACGCTCGCGGTCGTCCTCGTCCTGCTGATCGCTACGTTCTTTGTTTGGCGTCGCGACGTGCTGCGCTCGTGGGGTTTCCCGGTTGCGGTGGCGATCGCGGCTGTTGTGCTTGTCCCGAACCTGGTCTGGGAGGCGGGGCATAGCTGGACGAGCGTGCACTGGTTCCTCAAGCCGCCGCCGAGCGGGAGCGACGAGACGAGGCCGCAGTTCATCGTGAACGTGGTCCTGCTCACGCTGGTGGCGTTTCCGGTCGTCGTCGCCGGAGTCGTGTCGCTCGTCCGCGATCGCGCGCTGCGGCCGCTCGGCTGGACGGTTGTCGGCACCGTCGTGGTGTACTTCGTGCTGGGAGGGAAGTCGTACTACGCCCTGCCGGTGCTTTTGTTCGCGCTCGCGGCGGGTGCGATCCCGCTCGATCGTTGGGCGACACGTCGCCGTCTCCAGCTGGTCTGCGCCGTGTTCGTCGCGATCGGCCTCGTGTCCCTGCCAGTCGCGTTGCCGGTGCTGCCACTCCATACAGCCCTCGCCCATGGGGTCGTGAAGGCCCGCGAGCGACTATCAGTCGGAGATCGGCTGGCCAGCGTATGTGCGCCTGGTCGAGCGGCACGCGGGTGGCACGGACGTGGTTGTCGCAGACAACTACGGCGAAGCGGGAGCACTCGAACTGTTCGGCCACGGCCTCCCGCCGGTCGCCTCGGCAGACGTGACGATGCGCTACTGGCGCCCCCAGCTGGCGGGGCGGCGGGCGCTCGTAGTCGGCTACTCTCGCGCCGCTGCCCGCTTCTGCACCGGTTACCGCATCGTCGCGCACATCTCCTCGGCGAACGACAGCGACGAGGGCGGCGAGCCGATCGCACGCTGCACACTGCGCGGCACGCTCGCCCAGGTCTGGCCGAGCATCATCGCGACGGAGGAGAACTAGGTCAGCCGGAGAGGTTCGGGCTTCTGACGACGCCATCATTGAGCGGATCGCCGGCGCCAGCGTCGAGCTGTGCGAGACGCTGCTCGAGTTGCCGGGCTTGCGCCCGTACACTTAGACATGCTGTCCAACGTGCCGTCGGTGCACGACGAGATTGCTCGATCCCTCAGGGAGCATCCCGCCAAGAAGGGCCTGCGATTTAACGTCCTCGTCACGGTCCTCGAGGTCGGCGGCAGTATCGCGCTGTTCCATCTGGCTCGACGGATGGGCGCCAGCGACGTGGTCAGCTATCTGGCCGGCAGCGTCGCACCCGTCCTAGGTGGCTTCGCGATCTGGATCAAGGCACGCAAGTTCAGCGGCGCCTCCGCTGCAATCTTCACGTTCACCTTCATCTCCGCGATCATCGCCCTGGTTGGCAGTACCACTCCCAAGGTGCTGCTCTACAAGGACTGTGCCACGACGGCGTTGATCGGTCTGGTCTTCTTTGGTTCATGCGTCCTCGTACACAAACCGGTCGTGTTCTACTTGGCTCAGCGCTATGGCACGGACGGCACCCATGACGGGATGTCGACCTTCGACACCATGTGGGACATCTACCCCGACTTCCGCAAAGGCATGTACCTCACCAGCTACCTGTGGGCGACGTTGTTCCTAGTTCAGGCGGCTGGAACCGTGCTGATCATCCGTGAGACCCATTACGCCACTGCCTATAACTACGACCAACTCCTTCCCGTCGTCGCCGCCGCGCTAGGCGCGGTCGGATCGATCGTGATCGGCCGATACTTCGCCAAGAAAGGCAAGGCTCGCGGCGCCCTAGCTCGCCCAGCCTCGGGCGTCATCACGTAACGCTGGCGCAGGCGAGGGTCGTCACCTCTGCCCTCGCTGCGCCGAGAGCTCATGCGCGAGCGATTCCCCCGCACGCGCGGGCAACCTCTGGCGACCGCCAGCTCGAAGGTCATTCGCGGACTCACGCAGTCAGTCGCCCCGTATTCTTCCGAGCGATCAAGAGCTTGAATGATCCAGGATGTTCGACGCGCAACCTCACCTGGTCGGCGAGTTGGTTGAACTGACACCGCTGCAGGAATCAGACTTTGAGCACCTCTACGCGGTGGCCGCCGACCCGGCGATCTGGGAGCAACATCCGGACCCAACTCGGTTTCAGGGGGACGTTTTCCGCGCGTTCTTCTCCCAGCACATCGCCTCTGGTGGCGCGCTTCTTGTGCTCGATCGGCACACCCAGGCTGCGATCGGAACGTCGCGCTTCCATGGCTATGACCCCGACCGCAGCGAGATCGAGATCGGCTGGACGTTCCTTGAGCGCTCCTACTGGGGTGGTAGATACAACGGAGAGCTGAAGTCGCTAATGCTGGCCCACGCATTTCGATTCGTGCGTAACGTCATCTTCGTCGTCAGTCCAGCGAACTTCCGTTCTCGACGAGCCGTCGAGAAGATCGGAGGTGTCCTGGTTGGCTCCCGCCCGGATGCTGACGGCCGCGAGAGCATTGTCTACCGGCTCACATCGCTAAGGCCATAACTCGTGGCTCAGGCGTTGCCGCCTGCCGACGGGTGGTGGCTCGCTCGGTTTCCGGTGCTCAGGCACGAACCTCGTCGGGAGTGGCGTTTTCGACTCACACACTCGCCCGTGACGTTCACGGGGAGAGGCAAACGCTCATTGCGCAGCTCGAGATCACGAGCGCTTACCGGCCTGCTCGAGTGAGCGGCTCATCGCGTGCGGAGTTGTCGATCTGGACCGGGTAGCCGGCGCGTAGGGCGGCGATGGTCGAGGGTGGTGTGACGACGTCGGCGGTTTCGCGGGTCGGTCGCGGCCGTCGGCCCTCGTATCCAGCGTGCGTCCACTCTCGGAGTTGGTCGCCGAGGACGAGAGCTGGCGAGTTGTCGAGGAGAACGAACGTGCCGTCCGGAAGGTCGGGCCAGGGCAGCCGGTGGATGCGCCGGCGGTGGCTGCCACGGACGATCCGCTCGTGATGTAGCTGCTTGTTGACCAGCTTCGCCGACGGCAGGGCGACGTTGAGTCCGTCCGCCCAGGCGGCGCGGTAGCTGTTGTAGCTCTCGCGGCGGCACTCTGCGCAGGGGCGATGTCCGGCAGCGAAGGAGACCGCTTCGTCGTGGAAGTAGAGGAACGTGTAGTGATGGGGCTGCCATTGCGCGTGCCAGCGGTCCCGGAACTCGAGCGCGCAGGTGATCCAGAGGTCGCTCGTGTGGAAGCGGACGATCTCGTGGCCGGAGTGGAGGATGCCGCGGTTGCCCGTCCAGGCGCAGCGGAGCGGGATCGCTTCGATCTCCCCCATCGGCGTCACCTGATTAGGCGCTGGCGTCAGGATCGTTCCTTCGTCTCCGAGCGCGACGCAGCCTCGCTCAGATCGGGCGTCAGCGACGAACAGACGCGCATGCGAGCCGCCGGTCGCCTGATTGCTACTGCGTCGGCTCGCCGGACCAGTAGTCGACGCCGCTCGATCGGTGCACGATCAGGTCGTCGTCGCGGTTCCCGGTCCAAACTGCGATCTTGTCGCTGTCGGGGTACACGGTCGCCGCCGGGTGCTTGACGGTCGAATACATCAGGACGCGCACGGTTTCCTCGGTGTCGTTGCGCACTTGATGTGCGCCCGTCGGGCCGCGCGGGAAACAAACGACGTCCCAGGGAACGAGCTGGTCGGTTCCGTCTGGGTGGCGAAGCGTAGGTTTACCGACCAGGACGACGAGCCACTCCTCCTCTGCGTATTCGTAGTGGTACGGGCAGATCGACTGGCCGGGCGGAAGCTCGTAGACGCTCGTGCCGAGCTGCTCGGCGCCGACGACTGACCCGAAGCGGAACATCCCGCCGCGGAATCCGTTGGGATCGTCCTTGTCGAACGTGAACGGAGGATCGGCGATATTCACGCGCTGCACAGCCCGAATCTACCGAAGCCTCCTCACCACAGGGCCGGGTCGGAACAGACCATGCTCATAGTCAGGTTCTACGGCGGAACGCCGGGGCAGGCGAGTTCGATTCCGTCTGAGGCCCAACAGCCCGGGACGCGGCGGAATATCGTCGCGTGCGTGGCAGTCAAGCTTCACCGGTGCTCCACGCCGTGGAAAGCGGCCCGTGCTGGCGTGTTCAGAACGCGTTAGGCGAGCAGGGATCGACCTCGAGATCGTGAGAGGACCGCTCCGGCTGGGGCAGGCGCGCCGACCTGGCCTCCGATCCGCCCCGTGTGCGGTCGGTGAGTGTTCCTTTGGCCCTCCGGCGCGCGCTCTCATGTCGATTCTCTGGTTCCTTCTCGTCCCGGGCTCAAGATGAACCGCTCGACCGCGATGCTGATGGCATTCGAGCGGATCGACTCGTAGAGATCGAAGTCGTGGTGGCCACCCGGTAGCTCGACGTACTCGGCCGGGGTGCTCGAGCTAGCGCGCATCCGCTCGACGAATTCTCGGGCGTGTGACGGCCTGACCAGAAGGTCGTTCTCCCCGTGGATCACAAGGATCGGTGGCCGCGGCCGCTCCGGCGTGAGGTCGCTGTAGTAACCGTATCGGCCGACGATGCCGGCGATCCCATCGGTGCCGGCGTTGACCGCATCGATGGACAGGTAGGCGCCGGCCGAGCTGCGGACCAGAAAGATCTGGTCCGGGTCGCCGCCGTATTCGCGCGCGTGCGACCGCACCCATCCGATCGCGGCTAAGCAGTCGGCGAGCTGTTCGTCGTAGCCGACCTGCGGGCGCAGCCGGTAGTTGGCGCTCGCGCAGACCATCCCCTGGCTGACCAGATGCCCGATCAGCGGTCGGGCCTCACGGCGCTTGCTGCCCGAATGAAAGCCGCCGCCGTGGAAGTGCAGCACCACCGGTACGCCGGCCGAACGGTCGCGGCGGTGATACACGTCGAGGTTACGGCGCGGCCCCTCGCCGCACGAAAGGTTCCCGACCCGAACAACGTCGCGCCGGACCGCCGGCAGCGGCGCCATCAGAATCCGACGCCAAGGCCGCCGCGGCGGCGTCGGATTGTGGAGCGCGGCGTCAGCGCGAAGCGCCCGCCGGACGACCACCACAAGCCCGAGAACCTCGACGAGCACCACCGAGCCGACGACCATGCCGCCCACGGAATCAAGGTCGCCTTGTGCCAGTGCAAGGACAGTCGTCCAACAGCCTTCCCTCGGCGTCGAAAGCCCCCAACCATCTGATGTAGACAACGAGTCATGAACGAGTAGTCCAACCTTGTCAGGCGTCTTCATTCATTCCCGAACTCGCTCGCCGGGTCCTAGACGAGTTTGCCATTCTCGAATCGTGCGTCTGCTCGGCCCAACCGCGACGAGGTGCCTTTCGTTCGTGGCTCGTCACCGTGGGTACTCGTTTTGAGACCCAGCTCTCCCCACCGCGCGCGTGCTTAGTTCACACGTCGCGGCGCGCGGTGAGCGCGGCGCCGACGAGGGCAAGTGCGCTCGCCCAGGCGATCAGGGCGACGCCGCCGGCGGCAGCCGGGAGGAGATGTCTGGTCGTTAGCCCGGTGAGCGCGTCCTGGGCGTGGACTGGGCCGAACCGTCCGACCGAAGGCACGAAGGCGAAGAGGAGGTTCTCGACGACGAAGCCCCAGGCGAGGAGGCTGATGATCGCGCCGACTTGGTTTCGGACGATCGCGCCCAGCCCGACGCCGATCGCGCCCCAGATCGCGCCGCCGGCGATCGTTCCCAGCGCGAGCAGCGCAACGTCGCCACCGCTGAGCGCGAAGTCAACGCCACGTCCGGAGAGGGCCGCATACCCGATTCCGAACCCGAGCAGCCCACCGGCCACGCCGAAGATGAGACCTGCGAGGAGGCCGGCGGCAAGCTTCGCCGCCACCACACGCGAGCGGCGGGGGCTGAACAGGAATGTCGGCCGGATCGTGCCGTACCGGTACTCGCTGGTCACGAGCATGATGCCCGCCAACGCCGAGAAAACGCCGGCGAAGCTGCCGACGCCCAGCAGGCCGAGCTGGTCCTCCTTCGTCGTGAGGTTGTGTGTCTTGGTCAACAGCCCGCTCAGCAACGCGAACAGGACAACGATTGCGAGCATCCCGAAAACGAGGCCGATCGTGGTGCGCGTCGAGCGGACCTTCAGCAGCTCGGCCCTGGTCTGCGCGATCACGGCTGCGGCTCCGAGGTGAGATCGAGGAAGACCTCTTCCAGCGAGGAAGCTTCCGCGACAAGCTCGTGCACCGGCACTCCCGCGGCGAACGCGATATCCCCGACGCGTTCGCTCGTGGCTCCGTGTACCAACAGAGCGTGATCGTTGCTCGCGGTCGACTCGATCCCCTCTCGCTGCAACGCCTCCAGCAGGCGCGCCGGATCGGGGGTACGGATGCGGACTGCGCCGCCGACGCGCGCGGTCAGCTGCTCGAGCGACGACTCGACAACAAGCTTGCCCCGATTGATGATCAAGACCTGGTCGACGACCTGTGCGACCTCTGCGAGCACGTGGCTCGAGATCAGCACCGTCCGCTTCTCGGCCGCGAACGCGCGCAGGAAGTCGCGCAACCAGCGCACGCCTTCCGGATCAAGCCCGTTTGCCGGCTCGTCCAGGATCAGCAGCTCCGGATCACCAAGAAGTGCGGAAGCGAGCCCAAGCCGCTGCCGCATCCCAAGCGAGTAGCCCTTTACCCGGCGCGACGCGGCCGCGTCGAGCTCGACCAGCCGCAACACCTCCTCAACCCGTGCGTCGGTGAGATCCACCGCACGGGCCAACGTGCGGAGGTGGTCTCGGCCCGAGCGGCCTGGGTGGAAGTCGGTCGCCTCGAGCACCGCCCCGACCCGGAGCGCCGGCCGCTCGAGCGCCGCGTACGGCTCACCGAAGACCATCGCGTGCCCGCTCGTCGGAGCCGCGAGCCCAAGGAGCATCCGCAGCGTGGTGGTCTTCCCAGCCCCGTTCGGACCCAAGAAGCCCGTAATCGTCCCCGGCTCAAGCGCGAACGACAGACCGTCGACAGCCGTCAGCTTCCCAAACCGCTTCGTCAACGATTCGCTGAGGACAGCCGACGCCACCCGCTCACCCTCCCCACGTCGAGAACGTAAGGTTGACGAGTCTGGCCCTTGAAAGCGATTGAGCGAAGCCGGCGCCGCCCCAGGCGATGATTTCGCCGCCGGTTTTGCGGCGGAGGGATGCGATTTCGTCCGCGGGCTCGCCGCGTGCGATTGAGGATTCCGGCCAGGTCGCCTTCATCGGGGGGGGCGTAGTTGTCGGTGGAGGTCGGCCAAAACGGCGTCATCTCTTCGTATCTGACGCGCCCCATGATGTGCGTGCCGGCTTGCCGGATCCGCTCGAGTTTCCAACGCTTCAGCTTCTCAGGCTCGGGGAGCGCGCCGGCGTGTCCGTGGGGACCTGAGACGAAGCCGTCGATTGAAGTGCTCATCATCAAACCACGCGTCGCAGCTCGCATCCTTCCGGGTCGACCGTGTGCCGGCTTGTCGCAAGATCGATGTTCTTGCTTTGACCGCTGTAGGAGACGGAAATCATCGCCAGTCCGGAACACCAAGAAGAGAGGGTCGCATCTCGCACAGGAGCTGATCGGCGTGCGGCGACCTCGAGATCGACGTCAGCTTTCTCGCGACCCCGGGCCGGCAGAGGCCGACAGCACCCGTGGGCGTGATCGCTGAGTATCTGCTTCTCACACCGTCCCTCGCTCATCTCCTGCGCGGCCCATTTCCAAGCGTCTTGACATGTCGGGTCCGCCCTGGTTAGAGTCGTCTCGTCAAGTCCTGTGGGCCCTCGGGTTCGCAGGATTTGGCATTTGTAGGGCCGTTAGGAGATGTACCACCTCTGGTTAGCACCGCCTCAAATTGAGGCCGACGTAGGACGAACGTATTCCGAAAGGGCCGGACACCGGCTGGCGCTGGCCGGCGCTTCGCGTCAGCCAGACCCACCAGCGCGGTGTGAACTGACGACTTACTGCTTCAGTTTCGGCAGCCACTCGACGATTCCACCGGCTGGGGTGGTGCACTGTCCGGTGATTGTCAAGCCGGTTGTGATGCCGCCCATCGTTGAGCAATGCCAGCCTGCCGGTACGGGCGTCAGATCGAAGGCGGCGTGCTCCCGGGTAAGCCGTGGCACCCAGGCTCGTGCGGTCGAGCATTTCGCTCCGCCCTCGGCGACGACCGTGTAGGCGGTCCCTTTCTGACCCTTGTATGACCAGGGCGCAGCCTGCGCCACGAACCCGCACGGCGGCGCCGCGCTCCGCAACGGCGTCGCCGACGCAGTGGTGGCAAGGGCCCCTGCCGCGGCGATGGTCGCCGAGACGGCGAGCGTGGCGCCGACCGCGGGCAGCGTGTACGTCGAGCCGAAGGTCAATCTCATAGTGTTTTGTTCTCCTGAGGTTGGATTGGCGCTGCCCCATGACCGAGGCGGCGCCGATGGCGGGCCCAGCGCAAGCCCGTTGTTGTGATCGGACCAGGCGTGCTTGGTGTGATCGGGCCAGGCGTACTCAGACGCCGGGAGCGTCCGCGGGGAAGCGCAGGCCGAAGCGCTCGACGAGCTCGGGGACACTCGCGGGGTCCATCTCGAGTGCGTAGCGCTCGCAGAGCTCGCCGAGCAAGGCCGGGTCCGCCTGGGCGACGCCTCCCATCTCGACGAGCTCGGCGAAGAAGCGCTCAAAACCGGCGGGCGCGATGATCTCGAGGATCCTGCAGGGCGTCTCTCCGGCGTTCCAGAAGGTGTGCCACTCGCCGCGCGGTTTGAAGACGAGATCACCAACGCTTGCTTCGAGGACATCGTCGCCGAGGAGTGCGCCCATGCGTCCCTCGAGCACGTAGCTGTATTCGTCTTCGCGCAGGTGGCGGTGGAGTGGGGCCGCGAGCGCGCGTGGCGACATCGGATGCTCGACCAGCGAGAAGCCGCCGTCGGTCGTGTCGCCGTCGATCATGAAGCGAACCCCGATGCTGCCGAGGAAGCCAGCCTTCCCGTCTCCGGGGCCGAGGAGGCGCACAGAGGCAGTCTGCATCAGCTACTCATTTCATTAGACAGTAATGTCGCACCAACTCTACAGCCGCTGATGCTTCTGTCAATATTCAGAGGACACCGATGACCGACAAAACCCGCAGCTACCGCATGCAACGCCGCGCCGAGACGCAACAACAGACGCGCCTGCGCATCACCGAAAGCGCCGTCACGCTCCACGGAACCCTTGGACCCTCCCGGACCTCGATCAGCGCCGTAGCGGCCCACGCCGGCGTCCGCCGCTCGACCGTCTACCGCCACTTCCCCGACGAGGCCGCCCTCTTCGACGCCTGCAGCGCCCACTGGGCAACCGCGAACCCACCCCCCGACCTCTCCAGCTGGTCGGCGATCGGGAGCCCCGACGCCCGGCTACGGGTCGCCCTCACCGAGCTCTACGCCTTCTACCGACAAACCGAGTCGATGCTCGACAACCTCTTCCGCGACGAGGCCACCGTGCCTCTCATCCAGGAGCGGTTCGCCGCATTCCGCGCCTACCTCGAAGCCGCGCGCGACACACTCATGGCAGGGCGCAGCCTCCGAGGCGCGCCTCGCCGACGCACACGCGCCGCCGTTGGACACGCAACCGCCTTCTCAACCTGGAAGTCCCTTGTCCGAGCAGAAGGCCTCACCGACACCGCCGCGACAGAGCTCATCTGCGCGCTCGTCATCGCCGCGAACTGACGCCAGTAACGGCACGACATCGCCTGATCGTGCATGGTCGCACCCGACGACATCGGCAGCGTCTCCACGCCACAGCCCTAGCCCTAGCCCTAGCCGTCGGAGGTGCTGCCTCGACAGTGATGCCCGCCGTCGAGTACCGCACCGCAGGCCGGACAAACGATGTGGGCGAGGCAGGGCGGCTCCCCACCCGCCTGGAGAGACGGCGCCGACACCTCCTGGTCACAAAGACCGCATTCGATCAGCGTTCCCAGTTGGAGTCGACGACCTTCGGCATTAAGCACCCACGGCCGCAACTGGAACGGCGGCTGGTGGCGCACGTGCCTCTGATGCCCGCAGGCGAGCTCGGCCACCCAGATTTCATGCTCATCTTGGTGGAAACCAACGATTGCACGCTGCACTTCTCCACGATACGCCCGACGGCGCACGATCAGACGTCATCCGCGAACTGTGCGCAGGAGACGGTCCTCGTGTTGGAACCTGAGACCAGGGAACGTTCCCGTTAGCCCTCGCCGTCGTCAGTTGCACGCTCGCGGACCGACCTCAGGGCGCCCAAATCCTCGACCGCTGTCTTGGAGTTTTCGGGCGCAACCACGGTCGCGGGTGAGTCTCAACTCACTAGACAAGTCGGACCTGCCAGCACGGTGTACTCAACCGGCCATGTACGGAGCGAGCGGTTAGCACTCGCTTAATGAGAGCGCTGAAACCAACCTCGAACCACGAGCGTATTCACAGAGACAACCGCTTCCAGGAGGACCGATGAACGTTCGCTGCTTGCCCGCAGGCGCTGCTGTGGCCGCCGCCGTGATCGCGTTGGCGGTCGCCGGGGTCGCGACCGGAGCGACGCACCCAACCGCGTTCGTCGCACGGTTCAACCACGTCCAGACACTCGGTTCAACGGTGCCGAAGAGCGGCGACGTCAATCCCTACGGGATCGCCGTCGTGCCTGCGAGCAAGGGCTCGCTCAAGGCAGGCGACATCCTCGTCAGCAACTTCAACAACAAGAAGAACCTGCAAGGGACAGGGACGACGATCATGCAGATCTCGCCAAAGGGGAAAGCAAGCGTGTTCGCGACGCTCACCCCAAGCAACCTCCACGGCAGCTGCCCTGGTGGTGTCGGCCTGACCACCGCGCTCGCTGTCCTGAAGAGCGGCTGGGTGATCGTCGGCTCGCTCCCAACCGCGAACGGCATGTCGAAGACCGCCAAGGCTGGCTGTCTGATCCTGGTCAACTCCTCTGGGAAGGCCGTGAAGACGATCTCTGGCGGGCCGATCGCTGGGCCGTGGGACATGACCGCGGTCGACCAGGGCGGCAAGGCGACACTGTTTGTGACGAACGTTCTGAACGGAACGGTCGCCGCGAGCCCGAAGACCGTTCTGAAGGGAACCGTCGTCCGGATCGGGCTGAGCACCGGTGGCAGCTCTCCGTCAGTGACGTCCGAGACCGTGATCGGGAACGGCTTCCCTGAGCGAACCGACCCGGGCGCCCTCGTCGTCGGCCCCACCGGAGTCGCGCTCGGCCCGAACGGAACGCTCTACGTCGCAAACAGCGTCACCAACAAAATCACCGCGATCTCCTCCGCGATGTCCCGCACCCACGCCACCCAAGGCACGACGGTCTCGTCCGGCGGCAACCTGAACGACCCGCTCGGCCTCGCGATCGCACCCGGCGGTGACATCCTCGAGGTCAACGGCAGCGACGGGAACCTGGTCGAGCTCACGCCGGGCGGAACACAGATCGCCGTCAAGATGCTCGACACGAGCCCGGTCCCGCCCGGCCTGAACGGCAACGGGACACTGTTCGGGCTCGTCGCGGCCCCAGGCAACGCAGGCGTCTACTTCGTCAACGACGGCACGAACACGCTAAACATCCTGCGCCGTTAGCAGTTGACCCGACGCGTGCACGAATGGATGCTCAGATTGAGTCGGCGCGTTTCCTCGGCCCCGTAGATAGGTACACCCCCGGCTCGTACCGTGCCACCCCCCGGAGACACGCACTTCGCGCTCCACCTACGGGTTCTGCCCACGCCCGCCTAAGGGAGTACGGGGGTTCAGCAGATATCGGGCGCGGCCGCGAGTAGCTGAATGACGAGACGGCGTTCGCTCTCGCCGACTGTGGGTTCGATCTCGCGCACGATGCCTTCGGCTTTCCCGATCGCGATCCGGTCGCCCACCTCCAGTGGCATCTCGTGGGTCACGTGCCCGGTCGCGATAATTTCATCGCCCCGACGCAGCTCATACCGATACATGGCGTCTCGCATCGCCCAAGCACGCTACAGCGGGCGCCTAGAGACCACCGCCGTCGAGAGCGAAAGACGTTCTTCGGCGACGCATGCATTCTGCATCATTCGTTCATGCGCTTCGGTGTCCCTACCGCGATCTTGGTCGCCGTAGCCGCGGGAGCGCTGGCGAGGAGCGGAGGAGCTGCGACGCCCTCGGTCCTTGACTGTGGATCAATGTCCGCTGGCCCGACGGCGCTCCCTGCTGGGAAAAGCACCAGTGGGGCGGCCTGTCTGCTGCACGCCTACCGGCAGCACTGCCGGGCGGCAGTGTACGAGCTTTCTCGATTCGGCATCGACACGATCGCGCGCGACGAGTTCCGCCTCGTCCACGACGGCGGAAACTGCCGCATCGAGGTCTCGATCAGTTTCACCGTCGTCCCGCAAAAGCCGCGTCCACAGGGGAGCGGTGAATGCTCAAGCCTGAGCATGCGCGGCAGCGACGTTGTCGCGGGCGGCTGTGTTGGCGGCGGCCTGCCACGTTCCTTCTCGCTCACCGGTAAGCACTGACCAGCGCAGGAAAGCCACACTCAGGTTCCATCGGAGTGTGTTGCCGTATCCAGCCAGCACCGTCTGCGCTCCTCTCGATTCGTCGACGCCCCGATCGCTTCAGTGGCCGCCACGGTCTCAGCCTCATCTGGCTCGGGCGCGCTACGCTCGCGCGATGCGGTCCGCAGCTCCAGCCGCAGTCGCTGCTCTGATCCTGACCGGCGCTTTCGCCACCCTGCCGGCCTCAGCCGGGGTAGCCCAGACTCCAAGCGCACGCATCGCCGGTGAGGTTCGCGTCTGCAACATTCCCGCTCATTGCCTGACCCGCGTCTTTCAGGTGTCGGCAACCGATAGCGCCGGTCGCCTCGTCGCGCGCACCACCACCGCGGGCCCCGACAATCGGTACCGGCTGAATGTCCGCGCACGTCACTACTCCCTGCTCGCCATCTCGCACGGTCTACGCTGCATCGGCTCGACCACAGCGCTCGCGAACCGTACGGTCAGCGCGAACATCATCTGCCTCGTCCCCTAAGGACGAGTGAACCGGGAGGTGACAGCGGATAAACGTGCTCTTCATCGCCGGCATCGCGGTCGTCGCGCCCGACCCCGCGAGGAGCCGCGAGCTGTTTGTCGACGCGCTCGGGCTCCCGCTCGCGGCGAGCCCTAGCAGCGACTACTTTCACAGCGAGCGGATCGGCGGAAGCAAACACTTCGCCGTCTGGCCGCTTGCGCAGGCGGCGCAGGCGTGCTTCGGCTCCGACGAGTGGCCGGACGAGCTGCCCCTTCCCCAGGTGAGTATTGAGTTCGAGCTCGAGAGCGCCGACGCCGTCGCCGTCGCTGCCCGGGAGCTACGCGACCGCGGCTTCGAACTCGTCCACGACGCACGCGAGGAGCCATGGGGCCAGACGGTCGCACGGCTGATCTCGAGCGAGGGCTCGATCATCGGCATCTCCTACGCCCCCACCCTGCACACGGAGTGACGGCCGCGTGTGGGTGCCGCCCACGCATTCCGCACCCGATTACGGGCCGACTCACGTTGTTTCGTCTTCGGGAGAGCGAAGCAACGTCGTTCGGATCGCGTCTGGCTTGACACTCTCGCGTCGTGGCGAGTAGAGTCGCGTTCGTCAAGTCCTGTGGGCCCTCGGGTTCGCAGGACTTGGCATTTGTAGGGGCCGTTACTCGCTGAGGCCTGAGGTGCGACTCGGCGCGGGCAGGGACACGCACTACCGTTGTGCCCTTTGCCGCTGCGCTCGAAGCCCGCCATCGAACAGCGCGGCGGTGCTGGCTAGGGTGGTCCGGCGAGTCCGAACGGGGTGCCTTTCAGCCGTTCACGACGGCTGTGGGCAGGTCAACTAGTCGTCGGTTGCTTGCAGGTAGGCGAGCACGGCGAGGACGCGGCGGTGGCCGTCGGTCGAGGGCGGGAGGCGAAGCTTGATCAGGATGTTCGCGATGTGTTTCTCGACGGCGCCGATCGTGAGGACGAGGCGCTCCGCGATCGCCGCGTTCGAGCAGCCCTCGGCGATCAGCGTGAGCACTTCGAGTTCGCGCGGCGAGAGGTCATCGAGGTGGCTGCCCTGCCGCTGCCGGCCGAGAAGTTGTGCGACGACCTCGGGGTCGAGCGCCGTTCCGCCGTCGCCGACCCGGCGCACGGCGTCGACGAACTCGTCCACGTCCATGATCCGGTCCTTCAGCAGGTAGCCGAGGCCGCCGCGCCCGTCCTGGAGGAGTTCCGACGCGTATGCCTGCTCGATGTACTGGGAGACGATCAGGATGCCGGTGCCGGGCGCGCGTTCGCGGAGCGTGAGGGCGGCGCGAACGCCTTCGTCGCGGAAGCTTGGCGGCAGGCGGATGTCGACGATCGCGACGTCGGGGCGCTCGTCGAGGACGGTGGAGATGAGCGCGTCGCCGTCCTCTACTGCCGCGATGACGTCGAAGCCGTTGTCGCGCAGCAGCCGGGAGAGGCCATCTCGCAGCAGCGCCAGGTCCTCGGCGATCACGACTCGCAAGGGATCACCGCCCGGATGATGGTCGGCCCGCCGGTCGGGCTGACGACCTCGAGCCGGCCGTCGAGCGCGCTCACGCGGCGTGCGAGGCCGCGAAGCCCGTTCCCGCCTGGGTCGGCGCCCCCGACGCCGTCGTCGGAGACCTCGACCACGAGGTTGCCGTCCCGCTCACGGAGAGCGATCTCGACGGCTCCGGCCTCGGCGTGCTTGCCGCTGTTCGCGAGCGACTCGGCGACGACGAAGTAGGCGGCCGTCTCGGCCGCCTGGGACGGACGGTGGGGGAGGTCGACCTTCACGTCGACCCGGAGCGGCGTCCGGGCGGCGAGTGCGGAGATCGCCGCTTCGAGCCCGCGGTCGGCGAGCACCGGCGGGTGGATTCCCCGAGCGAGGTCGCGCAGTTCCTCGAGCGCTTCGCGTGTTCCTTGCCGCGCCTCCGCGAGAAGCTTCTGGGCGCCCGCCGGGTCGGTCCCGAGCTTCTGCTCGGCGAGCCCGATCTGCATGCCGAGCGCCACGAGGCGGGCCTGCGCGCCGTCGTGGAGGTCGCGCTCGATCCGAGCGAGCTCCGATCCCTGCTGCTCGACGGCGCCCGCTCGCGTCTCCTCGAGCTCGGCGATCCGCTCCTGGGAGCGCCGTGGCAGCACGACGGCCGCGTGAATCGCGAGCGTGATCCCGAGCACGAGGTAGATCCAGACCGGCCAGAAGTAGCCGCGGCTGCTCGCGGCCCAGATCGACGTGAAGAAGACCGCGAGCACGCCGGCGAGGCCGCCGTGAAGGACGAGCGAGCGGGGAACGGGCCACGAGCGGCTCTCGACGAGCTCGGCGACGGCGTGCGCTCCGAGCGGCAATCCGAAGACGATCAGCGTCCATACCGGCCAGAACGACGAGTGGCCGGTCAGCGCCCAGACGGCGATCAGGAACAGGTTGAAGGTGGCGTAGCCAGCGGCGTGGAGCATCAGCCCGCGCCTGCGCCGCCTCCGCGCCGCCTCCGGCGACTCGCCGCCCACCGGAGGACCGGTCAGCAGCGAGACGACGATCGCGTGCGAGCCGCGCCTGAGCGGCCCCAGGGTGAGATAGAGGACCACGAGCACTGCGAGCCCCGCGGGGACGCCGAGGAGCGCCCGGCCGATCGTGTCGACGAACCGGCCGAGGACGAGGACGTTGTCGAACCGGTACCAGGCGGGAAGCGTCAGGAGCCCGAGGCCGGCCGCGAGCACCGCCCAAGCGGCGATCCCGAGCGCGAACCCCAGCGAGAGCCGGATCATCAGGTACGCCTGCTGCCGCCAGAACGCGCCGTCGCCGAGGACGTTCAAGCCGCTTCGCCAGAAGCCGCCGGGACCGGGGGAAGTCACCGGCGGCTGCACCGACGTGTCGAGCAGCTCGTTCGCGAACTGCCCGTCGAGCCAGGCGGCGCCGCCGGCGGCGGCGCGGAAGGCGACGAGCGCGGGCACAACCAGAGGCGTGATCGCGAGACAGGTGACGAGCACCCACCCCGCGACCAGCACCGCCAACCCGATCGCGGCGATCGGCACGGCCGCGCCGAGGAACACCATCGTCTGGAGCCGCGGGACGATCATCCGACCTCCGGCGCCACCGCGGACGGCGACTCGGGCTGGAGCCGCGGCAGCCAGCGCAGGCTCCGCGGGAGGTACCAGTTCCAGCGGCCGAGCAGCTTCATCGAGGCAGGCAGGAGCATCGCGCGGACGACCGTCGCGTCGAGCAACACCGCGACCGCCAGCCCGACCCCCAGCTGCTTCATGTCGAGCGTCGAGAGCGTGGCGAAGATCGAGAACACGGCCACCATCACGAGCGCGGCACTGGTCACCGTCCCCGCGGTCGCGAGGATCCCCCGCTCGACCGCCTGCTCGGTCGGCAGGCCGCGATCGGCGAGCTCCTTGATCCGGCTGATGATGAAGACGTGGTAGTCCATCGAAAGGCCGAACAGCACGGTGAACAGAAACAGCGGCAGCCAGGTAACGATGCCACCGTTGGAGTGGAAGCCAAGCGGACCTGCGAGATGGCCGTCCTGGAAGATCCAGACGAGCACACCGTAGGCCGCTCCCACCGACAGCAGGTTGAGCACGATCGCCGACGCTGCGATCACGAGCGAGCGGAACGTCAGCAGCAGCAGGACGAACGCCAGCCCGAGCACGAACGCGAACACGAGCGGCGCGTGCGAGCGGGTCGCCGCGTTGAAGTCCACATCGCCGGCGGTCTCACCCGTCACGGCGGACTGGACGTTCTGGAGCCGGCCGACGGTCGTGGGCACGACGTCCTTCCGCAACACGCCGAGCGCGTGATCCGCGGCCGGGCCGTTCGCGTTGCCGACGAGTGGGACGGCCACGGTCTCGACGGTGTGCCGCGCGTTCACGGACGTCTCGATCGGCTTCTTCATGACGCCGGTCGCGAGCGCCCGCGCCCGCAGGCTTTCGATCGCGGACTGAATGTCCGGTGCCTCGACGTCCGGCGCCTGCACCACGACGATCGCAGGCGACGACGAGCCCGGGAACGCCTTCTGCATCGTCTCGTAGGTCTGCACGATCTTCAGCCTGTGAGGCAGGTCATTGAAGCTGAGAAGCTTCGAGTGCATGCCGAACGCCGGCAGGGCGAGCACCACCAGGAACCCGGCCGAGACGATCGTCGCCACCGCCGGATAGCGAAGCGACGGTCGCAGGATCGCGCGCCACACCCGCGACTCGCCACCGGAGCCCTTGACGCGCTGGATGAGTGTGCGGCGCGTCCGGAGCCTCGCGACGATGCGCGGCTCGTGCCGGAGCACGCGACCCACCCCGGCCGCCGCGACCGAGATCACGCCGCGGTCGATCCGGTCCCCGAGCTTGGAGAGGAGCGCCGGCAGCACCGTGAGCGAGCCGACGACCGACAGGCAGACGACGGTCATCGCGCCGAGCCCGATGGACGTGAACACTGCCGAGCCTGCGAGCAGCATCCCGGCCATCGCGACCATCACCGTCGCACCCGAGACGAGCACCGCCTGTCCCGAGGTCGCGGCGGCGCGGTGCAGCGCATCCCGTCCGTGGCGCCCGGCTGCCCGCTCCTCGCGCTCCCGCTTGACGTAGAAGAGCGAGTAATCCACCCCGACCGCCATGCCGATCAGCAGGATGACCGAGCTCGTCGCGCCGCTCGCGCCGGCGAAATGGCTGACGAGGCTCGAGACGCCGAGCGACGCGAGCACTGCCGATAGGGCGAGCAGCACGGGGATCCCGGCGGCCACGAACGCGCCGAACGCGAGCAGCAGGATCAGGAACGTCAACGGGACCGAGAGGCGCTCGGCCTTCGAGAAGTCCTTGCCGACCGTCTCGTTGAGAGCGTGGTTCGCGCTCGCATCGCCGAACTCCGCGACGAGGAAGCCGGAATGTGCCCGCTGGACGGCGGCGACTGCGTTCAGCACGGGCTGCACGCGCCCGTCGGCGGTGTCGCCGTCGCCCTTCAGCTCGAATTGCACGAGCATCGAGTGCCCATCCTTCGAACGCACAGGCGCCTTGACCTTCTTAACGTCGCTGCGCGCGCGCAGCATCGCCGAGACATCCGCAGCGACCGGGCCGGGCGGCCTGCCGGACTTCGACTGGACGATCACCGACTCGCCTGCCGAGTTGTCGAAGCCCGCATGGGCCAGGATGCGCTCAGCTTTCGCGGACTGGCCGTTCGCGTTCTGGGCATCGGTCAGCATCTTCGTGCCCGCGACCGAGCCGGCGACGACCGCGGCGACGACGAGCGCGAGCCACCCGAACGTCGCCGTCTTCCAGTGCGCGGCACTCCAGCGGCCCGCGCGCGCCGCGAGATTCCCCTGCATTTCTCCTCCTCCATGCGTGTCATAGGTCACGCATCAAGGCTGCCTCGGCGACCCAAGTCGGACAATCCGGCAGCCCGGCGTCTGCGACTGGGGCTAGCCCCAGGTCAGTCGGGGCGTCTGTCTCGTGGCGAACGCGCGCAGCCGCGCAGCGCGACTACCAGCGGTAACCGACCAACGAGACAGCGCCGAAGATCGCGGCAGAGTCGAGCGACGCCAGTTGCGTTCGACGCCGACGCGGCCAAGCTCGGTCCGTCAAGGGGAGTGATCTCAAGGCCGCCGTCAGTAGGCCGGTGCAGCACACAAGCGCCCGCGAGGAGGGCATCAGCGAGGGCAGCGCTTAAGGCTCCGGCTGTAGGGCTGTTTTAGGGCCGGGTGTTGAGGGCGGCCTCGGGTCGGGTGGGTTGGAAGAGTTCGATTGGGTTGCCGGAGGGGTCGTCGAGCAGGATCTGGTTGCCGCCGACGCCGGTGATGATGTCGTTGCGGAAGTGAACGCCGGCACTGCGGAGTTGCTCGACTGTTGCGGCGAGGTCGGGTACCTCGAGTGAGAAGCGGTTCCAGCCGCCGGGTTGGGGGCGTGTGCCGTCTGGCATTGTTTGGCCGCCTCCGCCTTGCCCGCTTGGGGCGCTGAGGTTGAGGCGTAGGTCGCCGCGTGCGAGCATCGCGAAGGTGGGGGCTGGGTGCATGACCTCGTCGAAGCCGAGGTGCTGGGTGTAGAAGGCGATTGCGGTGTCGACGTCGTCGACGATGTAGCGGACGCTGACTGTGGCCATCACATGCTCCTTCTTGGTTCGGTTCTCGGTCCACATGCCTTCATGTGTAGAGCTCGGGGTCTTGCTCGTCGATCTGGACGACGGTGCCGTCGGGGGCGTGGACGAGGAGCGAGCGTCCCCATTCCTGGTCGACGATTGTCCCGTCGGGCGGGAAGCCGGCGTCGCGGAGGCGCTGCTCGACGGTCTCGAGCGGCTCGTCGGCGACGAAGCCGACCGTGTACCCGTCGCGGCCTTCGCCGTCGGCCGCGCTGGCGGCGTCGTGGAGGTCGAGTTCGCCGCCTGTCGCTGTCAACTCGATCCAGATCCCGGTGCGAGCGTGTGCCTCGGGTCGCAGGCCGAGCGCCGCGTAGAAGCGTTCGGCCGCCTCGATGTCGCTCACGAAATGGATGACCCGTACCTTCATCCCGATGCTGATTTCTCGAGCTGGTCGAGGTAGACGGTCAGGGCGGTCTCGACGAGTCGTGAGAGCGACGCGGATTGGTCGATGGCGGCGTGCTTGACGCGCCGGATCAGTGGCGGGGGGAGATAGACGTTGAACTGTTGCTTGTCTTCTCCCTGGCTAGATCACGCCACAGCTGGATGCTAGCAAGCTAGTACCGTGTGGTCAGACGCAGCTTCCTCTGTTTCCGACTTGAGATATCTCACAGTTCCGAACAGACGCCAGGTCGCCCTGTCAGAATCCGCGCGGTGGAGTTCCAGAAGCTGCGCGGCTTGGGCTCGACCATGAGCGGGCCGGGTTAGGTTCGGAGTGACAGGACGATCGCGCCGTCGGCTCCCGCGACTGCTTCGCGGAGCGCTTGTGCCGCCTGTTCGAGTGGACGGACGGAAGCGATCGGCACGCTGAGGGTGCCGTGGCCCAGCAGTTCCGCGAGGGCCGAAAGCTGCCGGCCATCGGGCCGGACGTAGACGTCGGTGACGGCGACGCCCCGTTCCTCGCTCGGCGGGTCGCCCGTGATCGTGGCGAGGCGGCCGCCGTCGGCAACTGCCTGCAAGGTGGTGGCCGCCTGCCCGGGGGCAGCGTTGACGGCCTTGGGTGCGCCGTCGCCGGTGATCTCGCGGACGCGCGCAGGCCAGTCGCCGTCATAGTCGAGCACCTCCGACGCGCCGTAGCCGCGGATGCGCTCGGCCTTCTTCGCGCTCGCGGTCGCGATCACGCGGGCGCCCCGAGCCGCGGCGAGCTGAACGAGCAGCCCACCTGTTACTCCGCCGGCTCCGTTGACGACGACCCAGCCGCCGCTCTCGATCCCGAGAGCCTCGTCGAGTGCCTGAGCCGCAGTGAGCGCCGGAATAGGGAACGCTCCGCTGGCTTCCCATGACGCCTCGGGCGGCCGGGCCGCGACGGTCGCCGCCGGCGCGAGCAGCCTCCCCGCACACGTCCCGTGACGCCGGAGCGGCAGCGGATGTGTCATCACCTCGTCGCCCTCGCGCAGCTCGGCCACGCCGGAGCCGACCGCTGCGACCGTCCCGGCCGCCTCCGTCCCGAGCGCCATCGGAGCCGGGCCGCCGATCTGCCAGCTTCCGATCCTGACAAGCTCGTCCCAGTTACCGATGCCGGCGGCAACGACGTCGATCAGGACCTCGCCTGCGGCAGGCATCGCAGGCTCGTCCACCTCGAAGATCTCGACGGGCTCGCCGAGCGCTGTGATCCCAGCCACTCGCATCCTCTTCAGCACACGTTACTCGCGTCGGTGATGCCGCGCGCGCGGCCTTGGCGCCTCGCGAGAAGCGCGCGACGCGAGCCGGTGACAGATGACTCGCCTGCGCCGGTGAGAGTGCGGGAATGTCCCCGAACCGGGTGTCAACGCGCTGCCTCGTGGGTACGAGGCACCTAGCTCGCTTAATCCTCCCCGAGATGGCCGCGGAACGTTTGATCAATGTCGAACGGACGGACTTCATTGCCGTTCCAACCCGCAACCGCGAGCCCGCCGTTGACTTCTACGAACGCACGGTCGGGCTAACTCGAAGCCAGACCTCTAGTGAAACGTGGGTCGCGTTCGAGACGCCCGTTTTGTTCGTCTTGGGACGCTCGCCGGCTCGGGCTGGCGGCGCGCATGACTTGGCGCTGGCTGGCTTCCGTCGCCGTGTGGAGAGTTCATGAGCACGATTCGAGAAGATGTGCGCGTTACCGGGCGGCGAACGCAGGAGGCTACCTCGGAGTCCGTGTGGCAGGCGGTGTTCGGAGGCCCGATCACGGATGAGTTGCTTGAGTGGCCGCCGGATCTGTTCGCGCTTGTGAGTCTGATTCTCGAGGGCTCGGAGGGGTTCCGCTTCGCCCTCTCCCCGCTCGGCGTATGGCCGCCGCATCGCGTTCCAAACTGGGCCGATGCGGTCGAGGAGGCGGCCCGGCGCTGGAGCGCCTGGGTGGAGGACCGGCGGGGGTCCGTTCCCGATCTCCTGGCCGAGGAGTGGTGCGCTTTCCGTGAGCGGGCCGACATGCCGCTCGAGCAGCTCGCAGCCGGAAACGACTGGCGGATGTGCGAGGCGCTGCTGACCCTGCATGCGATCGCTGACGAAGCGTGCGCCGGGCTCGGCATCGCCCTCGACAACTCAGACGGCCAGGCGGTCGTCTACCGCGCGCGTGGCCGTGAGCTCCTGGTCAGAACTGGATCGATGGCTCGTATCAACCCACGTTCTGTGCGGGTGCTTCCGAAGGTGCGCACCCCGTCCATGGGTCGAGCGTCGTTCTCACGCTACGCCTGTGTGCACGGCCCGGGCATAAACGCCCGCTGGCACAAGTCGCCCGGCCGTCATCGCGGCGCCGACCCCCGGTCCGAGTACGCGAACCTGCTGCTGCTCCCGTGGCCGCTGCGCGTGCGGGCGTCTGACTTCCATCCGGTCGAAGGCCCTGTGCAACGACTGTCGAAGGAGCCCTACAGCTTTTTCGAGTTCGCGCCAGATGAAGGCGTCGACCTGGACCTTTTGGATCGCGTGCTCGTCGCCGCCCGCGAGGAGGCGGGCAGTGTCGACGTCGTGATTCTCCCGGAGAGCGCCGTCGACGAGGTCGACATCGAGGGCCTCGAAGCGCTCTTGGACTGCCATGCCGTGAACTTCCTCCAGACGGGGGTTCGCGAGCGCTCACCTGGACAGGGGCGGTTTCCCGGCAACTGGATGCACATCGGGACGACCGCGAGGCTTGAGAAAGGTGGGCCGACGTCTACCGCGCAGGACGAACCGTGGTTTCACATCCGCCAGAACAAACACCATCGATGGTCGCTCGACGAGGACCAGATCTACCAGTACCACCTGGGAGGCGCCCTCCACCCTCACATCCGCTGGTTCGAGGCGATGGAGGTCCCGCGACGCGAGATCCATTTCATTGAAGTCGCGGAACTCACACTCGTTTCGCTGATCTGCGAAGACCTCGCACAGTACGACGATCTGGCGCGACTCATCCGCTCGGTTGGCCCGACGATCGTCGCGACCGTCCTCCTCGACGGACCGCAACTCAATTCTCGCTGGTCGGCGCGCTATGCGAGCGTGCTGGCGGAGGATCCTGGCTCGGCCGTGCTGACCCTCACTTCGTACGGGATGGTGCAGCGCTCCCGACCCCACGGGCTAGACGCTTCACGGATCATCGCGCTGTGGAAGGACCCGGTGAACGGAACTCGCGAGATTCCGCTTGAGACGGGTGCGCACGCCGTTCTCCTGACGGTTTGCATGGGTCGCGCGACGCGCCGGAGCGCCGACGGCCGGTGGCCCGTGGACGACGGGACGCACGTGTTCGGCGCGGCTGTACAGCAGATCACCGCCGCTCCCACGAGCTCGGGGCGATCGCCGCCACCGGCACGGACGACGACCCACCGGGTTCTAGAGATGGACGAGTTGACGATCCTCACCGTCTGGGCAGAAGCCGTGGCCGAAGCGCTCGGGTACGCGCCGGAGCGGACGGTGGACTTGCTCGCCGAAGCGCGCCTGGGCGCCAAGTGGCGGGGCGCGCTGGGTCTCTCGGAGCCGTCCGCCCGGCTCGGCGAGGCTATCGACGCTCTGATCCGGATCGTTCAAGCGGCCGCGCCGAACGGCGGCCCGCCCACGTTCGATGAGATGCTCACCGCCGCGGCAGAGGACCCGACCGGGGAGCCGGCACTCGACCGCATGGTTCGCCGCGCGCTCCTGTCGATGCTCGAAGAACGCCGCACCCGCGAACCGGTGGAACGGGACCGCCATGCATGACCCGCCTGCCGCTAGACCGTCTGGGGGTTGACGTCCGGGGCGGCTGCTGGAAGCTGGCCGGTCCTCTTCGGTTGCGTTGGGAACGTTTTAGCCGGGACGTGTTCGGCTATGACAAACCAACGTTCTGATGATTCCCTTAGCCGCCAGTTTCTCCGACGCGATCCTCGCGATTCACATCCTCGGCGTTGTGATCGGCTTCGGGGTGCTTTTCGCGTACCCCATCGTCTCCTTGGCTGCGGCCAAGATGGACCGCCGCGCGATGCCTTGGTATCACCGGATGCAGGAGCTGCTTGGCCGCTACCTGGTTGCTCCCGGGCTGGTAGTGATTCTCATCGCTGGCATCTATCTGGCCTCCCACGAGCATCAGTGGAGCAAGTTCTACGTGCTGTGGGGGTTGGGCGCCGTCGTCGTCATCGGCGGGATTGGCGGTGGCTTCCTCGGGCCGCGGGAGGGCAAGCTGGCGAAGCTCGCCGCACGTGACGTCGCCCGAACCGCCCCAGATGCCGAGGTCACATGGAGCGCCGAATACGAGGCACTGAACAAAGAGATAGCGATCGTCGGATCGATCTTGCTGCTGATCATCGTGTTGACGGTCTTCTTTATGGCGCTCCACCTCGGCGCCTGAGTCAGGTCTTCCTCGCGGGCACCTCGGGGCGATCGGTGGTCGCCTCGTCCCGTTGCTCTTCGGTGCGAGCTCAACATGCGGCGGCGTTGCGTTGCATGTAGGGAGGGGGCGCGGCGCCCTCGGCTTCGCGTCGGCACGGCTCGATGATCGTCCACAACTCAGGTCGCTTTCCCTGTAGAGGAGTGGGCATGTTGCAACAAGGTCAAGTGTTCAGGCTGACAACGGTCGGCGGACAGGCCACGTCTCTGTGGGCCTACCGCTACCGGATCGGTGGACGAGAAAGGAAATGGGTGCAGCGAGGTGGTTTCGCAACTGAGCAGGGCGCGGGCGCAGCACTCGAGCAGGCGCTCGAGAACCTGCGCCGCAGAGTCAGGATCGGTCGAATGCCGACCCTGGCGGAGTTCGTCGACGAGTACCTCGCACAGCACGAGGCCTCCACCGTCACTCTGGGAAAGTTGCGCTTTCTGCTCGACCGCGCGGTCGTAGCGTTCGGCGACTATCGCCTCGACGAGTTGAGCCCGGTCGAGATCGCCGGCTGGCGGATGCCGATCAGGCTCGGATACCGTTCGAGGCGACGCAGGCACTCCGACAGGTGCTCGCCCGTACCGTGGTGTGGGGGCTGCTCGACATCAACCCGGCCAAGCGTGGTCGAGGTCCCCACGCTACCCGCCGAACGTTCCTGGCGAGAACCAAGCTCCGTCCTTAGAGAGCCACAGCAATAAGAGTTGGCCGCCCCGCAGTCGGATTCGCCCGCGAGTTCATGGCCTGCACAGGTCGACACCGCGCCTGGATCTCAGAGCTGAACAGTCCGATGACGATGCCCAGTGTTCGCTGGGCAAAGATAAACGTCTGTTCGATCCCCTCTCAGTGAGAGGGGTGGTCGCCTGTCCGGGTCGGGTGTGATTCCTCGATCTGGTTGTCGATCGAGGAGGTTCCGAGGTGATCCAGCAGGGTCAAGTGTTCAAGCTGCAGGCCACGTGCGTGGATGGGGAGCCGATGTGGGCCTACCGGTATCGCGTCGCGGGTCGCGGCTCCGCGAGGCTGCAGGTCGGCGGGTTCAGCAGCAAAGCGGAGGCACAAAGGGCGCTGCAGCACAAGCTGGCCCGGCTCGTTCCGGATCGCCGTGCGGCGACGCTCACGCTCGGCGAGTGGGCCGAGGAGTACCTCCAGACGCATGGCGGTGAACGCGTCACGGTCGCGAAGCTCCGCTGGCTGCTCGGGAAGGCGACCGCCGAGCTCGGTGATGTTCGCCTTGCCGAGCTCTCGCCCGAGCAGGTCTGCGCATGGCGGCTCACCGTTCCCGAGGGGCACCGCTATGAGGCAACGCAGGCGCTCCGGCAGGTGTTGAATCGGGCGGTTGCCTGGAAACTGATCGAGGAGAACCCGGCCAAGCGTGGGGTGCCGAATCCTGGCCGGCGCTGCCGGGAGCAGCGGCCATTCGATTCCTGGACGCAGATCCGGTCGCTCGCAAACCGGCTAGGGCCGCGCTTCGGGCCGATGGTCGTCTTCGCAGCCGCGACCGGGCTTCGACCCTCCGAGCTATTCGCCCTCGAACACGGTGACATCGATCGTGCCGCCGGCGTGGTGCAGGTGCGACGGGCCTACGCAAATGGACGGGTCAAGCACACGAAGACGCGGCTGAGCAGACGCGCCGTTCCGCTCCAGGCGATCGCGCTCGAGGCGCTCGACCAGCTTCAGCCACGAGACGAGAGTCCGCTGCTCTTCCCGAACGCACGCGGCGGACACCTCGACTTCCGCAACTTCAACCGACGGCACTGGAAGCCGGTCCAGCGGACGGTCGGGATCGAGCCGCTACGAGACCTCTACGACCTGCGTCATACCTACGCCACGTTCGCGCTCCGCGCCGGCGTCCCGGTGTTCGCCCTCTCGCGGTTCATGGGCACGAGCATCGCGATGATCGACCTCCACTACGGCCACCTCGCAGTCGACAGCTACCAGCACGCCGTCTCGCTCCTCGACGCGCTCGCCCTCGAACGGGCCGTGGACGCTGGGTGGACACCAGCCCACAGGCCCCAAAAGCCACCCAACGGCACCGTTTCAAGGACACATATCGGCGACTCCTGGCGGGTGGTGGACGCTCGGTGGACGTTAGGGTGCCGAGCCGCGGCGACCACGGCTAACAAAAGGGTCTGATTAGCAGCGACTTCCCGAAGCCCTCTAACGGACTCGAACCGTTGACCCCCTCCTTACCATGGAGGTGCTCTACCAACTGAGCTAAGAGGGCGAAGCGAATGAAGGTTAGCGGCTCTGCTCGGTGGTGACTGCGCCCGAGTCCAGCTGCTCGAGCCAGCCGTTACGTCAGCTCGGCGCGGACGATTGCGGTGCCCTCGGCCATTGCTGCGAGCTTGGCGAACGCCAACGTGCGCGGGAGGTACTTCATCCCGCAGTCGGGCGCGACGAGCAGCCGGTCGGCCGGGACGAGCTCGAGTACGGAGCGGATCCGGCCGGCCACGACCTCCGGCGACTCGGCCGCCGGGTCGCCGAGGTCAAGGACACCGAGGAGGATTTTCTTGTCGGGTAGGCCGAGCAGGACCGAGCTGTCGAGGTTCGGCTGGGCTGCCTCGATCGAGACTGCGTCGACCGCCGAGCCGTTCAGCTCGGCGAGGAAGGAGTAGCCCGGGAGCCGGGTGTGGACGATGTGGGCGTAGCCGAAGCAGGTGTGAAGCACGGTGTCCACCTCGATCCCTTCGAGGGCGCGGTCGATCGCGGGTAGGGCGAACTCGCGCGCCGGCTCGGGGCGGGCCTGGAGGTAGGGCTCGTCGATCTGGATCACGTCTGCGCCGGCGGTGACGAGGTCATGAGCCTCGGCATTGACGGCCGCGGCGTAAGCCATCGCGACCTCGGCCGGGTCGCCGTAGAAGTCGTCCTGGGCCTGCTGGCCCATCGTGAATGGGCCAGGAAGCGTGATCTTGATCCGGCGGTCGGTGTTCGCGCGCAGGAACTCGACGTCTCGGACCTCGACGGGGTGGCGGCGGACGATCGGGCCGACGATCCGCGGGACAAGGTTGGGATGGCCCGTGCGGTCGATCGCAGTGCCCGGGTTGTCGATGTCGACACCGTCGAGTGCGGTCGCGAAGCGGTTCGAGTAGCTCTCGCGGCGCTGCTCGCCGTCGGTCACGATGTCGATCCCGGCGCGCTCCATGTCGGCGATCGCGATCCGGGTCGCGTCGTCCTGGGCCTCCTCGAGGAACTCGGGGTCGACCCGCCAGAGCTCGCGGGCCCGCACCCGGGGCGGGAGTCGCGAGCCGAGGCGCTCGCGGTCGATCAGCCAGTCCGGCTGCGCGTAGCTGCCGACGACCGTGGTCGGAAGGAGCGGCAACGACACGGTTGCGCAAGTCTACGGCGTCTCGAGCGAATCGAGGAGCCTTCGGAGTGCCGCGTCGAGGGCCCGGCGCTCGGCGGCCGAGAGCATGGTGAGGAGCTGCTCTTCGTTTTCGACATGCGCCGCAAGCGCGCGGTCGATCGCGCGCCTGCCGCGCGGTGTGAGCCGCACCCTCGTGCCGCGGCGGTCATTCGGGTCCGGGCGCCGCTCGACGAGGCCGGCCTCGACCAGGCGGTCGAGCCGCTTCGTGATCCCGCCCGAGGTGAGCATCGTCGCGCCCATCAACTCGGTCGGGCTCAGCTCGAACGGGGAGCCTGAACGGCGGAGGGCGGCGATCAGGTCGAACCAGCCGGGCTGAAGCCCGTAGCCGGCGAGGCCGGCGGTGAGCCTCGTGTCGACGAGCTCTGCCACTCGGAGAAGGCGTCCGACGAGCTCGAGCGCCCCGACGTCCAGGTCCGGGCGCTCCCGTCGCCACTGCTCGCCGATACCGTCTATGCGATCCACCCACCGGCAGTATACTTCCTGGGAAGAAACTTCCTGGGAAGATAAACCGGAGAGAGGAGAAGTCGTGCGCGCAATCCGCCTCCACCAGCCCGGCGGGATCGTAGGGCTGAGAATCGAAGAGATCGAGGATCCGGAGCCGGCCCCGGGCGAGGTGCTCGTCCGTGTTCACGCCGCCGCACTGACGCGGGACGAGCTCGACTGGCCGACCGACCGGCTGCCGGCGATCCCGTCCTACGAGGCCTCGGGAGTGGTCGCCGCTCTCGGCAGGGGAGTAGTGGGTCTGACCGAAGGCGACGAGGTCCACGCGCTGACCGGCTTCGACCACGACGGCGCGGCTGCGGAGTACGCGGTTGTTCGCGCCGAGTTCGTCGCGCTCAAGCCGCGGTCGCTGACTCACGTCGAGAGCGCCGCGCTGCCGCTCGCCGGGCTCAGCGCCTGGCAGGCCCTCTTCGTGCACGGCGGGGTCGAGCCGGGTCAGCGCGTGCTGATCCACGGTGCCTCTGGCGGGGTCGGGCATCTCGCAACGCAGCTCGCGCTCTGGAAAGGCGCGCATGTGATCGGAACCGCAACCGGCGACGGCGTCGCCGCGACTCGCGTGCTCGGCGCGCACGAGACGATCGACCGCGGGAGCGAACGGTTCGGCGAGCTCGATCCGGTCGACCTCGTCTTCGACACGGTCGGTGGCGAGGCGCTCGAGCATTCGCCTGCGGTCCTCCGCGACGGCGGCCGCCTGGTGTCGGTCGCCGAGGAGCCGCCGACCGATCCCGGCCGTGGTATCGCTACGAGCTACTTCGTCGTCGAGCCGGACCGCGACCAGCTTGCGGAGCTCGCGCGGCTCGCCGACGAGGGCGCGGTCAGGCCAGCGGTCGACTCGACCTACGCGCTCGATCAGGGCCGCGAAGCCTTCGAACGTCTCGCCGGGCCCGGCAAACGCGGCAAAGTCGTGCTCGATCTTGACATGTGACCGATTAGTCACCTATGATCAGGGCCGTGGACGACGACAGGGTCTTCAAGGCGCTCGCCGATCCCACCCGGCGCCACCTGCTCGACCGGCTCCAGGAGCGGGACGGCCGGACGCTCGGAGAGCTCGAGGAGGGGCTCGAGATGACCCGGTTCGGCGTGATGAAGCACCTACGGGTGCTCGAGGACGCCGGGCTCGTCGTCACCCGGCGGTCGGGGCGCGAGAAGCACCACTTCCTGAATCCCGTCCCGATCCGCCTGATCCACGATCGCTGGATCGACAAGTACACCGAGCGCCGCGTCACGGCGCTCCTCGACCTCAAGTCCAGACTGGAGGAGACGGCATGACGACGACCGCGCCTGCGGTGCAGACGACGCAGGTCTACCAGCTCTATATCAAGGCGAGCCCCGAGGAGATCTGGGAGGCGATCACGAAACCGGAGCTCGTGGCGCAGTACTTCCACGAGTCTCGGCTCGAGACGCCGATCGTCGCGGGGGGCCGCTGGAAGGCCTGGTCGCCCGACCACACGAAGCTCTGGATCGACAGTCCCGTGCTCGAGTTCGAGCCGCCGCGGCGCCTCGTCCACGCGTGGAAGTCGCTCTACAGCGACGAGCTCGCGCTCGAGGACGAGAGCCGCGTCACCTGGGAGCTCGAGCCGTTCGACGGCGGGTACACCAAGGTGACGGTGGTCCACGACCGGCTCGACGCCGCACCGAAGACCGCAGCGAGCGTGTCCGGTGAAGGTTGGATGTTCGTGCTGAGCGGCCTGAAGACGCTCGTCGAGACCGGTACCCGCTTGATGCCAGCAACCGACGATCAAGGAGAGAGATGAGCGACACCGACGGCAAGATCACGTGGTTCGAGGTGCCTGCCGAGGACTCTGCGCGTGCGCGTGGCTTCTATGCGCTCGTCCTCGGCTGGACCTTCCAGCCGTTCGACGACACAGGCGAGTACCAGATGACTCCCGAGGCCGGGGGCGGCGTCTACGCCTCGACGGAGGACAAGGGGATCTCGGTGTACTTCGGGACCTCCGACCTCGACGCCTCGATCGCCAAGGTCGAGAACGCGGGCGGCACCGCAGGCGAGCCGCAGGAGATCCCGAACGTCGGCCGCTACGCGAAATGCACCGACACCGAGGGCAACGCCTTCGGCCTGTATCAGCAGAACGCGACCTGAGGCCGGGTTGGACCCCGGCTCCGGCCTGAGAATCGGCCGGAGCCGGGGCTCTGCCGCATACCTCGCCCGCCACTTCTCGCGCCCGCCGGGTATCGTCAGTGGCCGGGGGTCAGGGTCATGTCCGCGATCAAGCCAGAACCCGCCGGGCCCGGTCCGGCGACTCATCGCCTCAGGTGGATCGCTCTGGGCACGGCGGTCGTCGTCGCGATCGGCGTCGGCGCCGGGGTCGCAGTCCTTCCGCGCTCGAGCTCGACGGGCCCTGCGGTCACGAGCGCGGTCGTGCAGACCTGGGCGGCCGGCAAGGAGCAGGCCCCAGGGTTCACGCTGAAGGACCAGCACGGCAAGCCGGTCAGTCTTGCCTCGTACCACGGCCGGCCGGTGATCGTCACGTTCATCGATCCCCTGTGCCGAGACTTCTGTCCACGCGAGGCGACCATTCTTACGCGAGCTACCGCGCAGCTCGGGAAGAGCGGGCCGGGGATCGTGTCGGTCAGCGTCGACCCGTGGGGTGATTCGCCGGCGAACTTCCGCGCCGATGCCCTCCACTGGCGGCTCGCGCCCGGGTGGCGCTGGGGCACCGGCAGTTATGCGCAGCTGGCGCGCGTGTGGAAGAGCTATTTCGTCGGTGTGGAGGTCGCGAAGCAGACGATCGCCGGCGTCAAGGTCCGGCGGATCACGCACACCGGCGCGGCCTACCTGATCGACGGTACCGGTCACGAGCGGGCGCTCTTCCTCTATCCGTTCACGACCGCGGACGTGGTGAGCGCGGCACGGCAGCTCCTCGCCGGCTGATTCACCCCGATGCCGGGCGAGTGGCTCGACGCGGCTCGTCCCGCAGCACCACCTCGACACGTCACTGTGCGGTCACCCTGGTACCTGCTGTAAGGTTTCCCTTACAACGCGCTGGCCACCCGGCCTCGCGAGCCGAGAAAGGGTAGATCGCATTGCGCCGGTTCCTCGTCATCATTGCACCCGTCGTTCTCGTGATCGCTGCCGTCGCGGTGGCCTCGGCGGTCAGCAGCTCGAAGCACTCGGCAAGCGACAAGATCACCGTCTACAGCGGGCAGCATCCGGAGACGGTCTCGGCGCTCGTCGCCGCCTTCACGAAGAAGACGGGGATCCCCGTCGCCGTGCGCTCCGATGACGAGGGAGTGCTCGTCTCGCAGATCATCCAGGAAGGGAGCCACTCTCCTGCGGACGTTTTCGTCACCGAGAACACGCCGCCCCTCGTCGAGCTCCAGCAGCGCGGTCTGCTCTCGACGGTAGCCGCCTCGACGCTCGCGAGCACCTCGGCGAAGTACAGCTCGGCGCAGAAGAAATGGGAGGCCGTCTCGGCCAGGGTGAGCACGATGGTCTACAACACGAACGACCTGAAGCCGTCGCAGCTCCCGAGCTCCATCCTCGGGCTGGCCGATCCGAAGTGGAAGGGAAAGCTCGCGCTCGCACCCGGTGAGACCGACTTCCAGCCGATCGTCACTGCAGTCGCGGCGCGCTACGGCGATGCCCGCGCGCTGAAGTGGCTCGAGGGGATTCGCAGCAACGCGAGCAAGCACATCTACCCGGACAACGAGACGCTCGTCGCCCAGGTCAACAGCGGCCAGGCCGAGCTCGGCGTGATCAACCACTACTACTGGTACCGGCTCCGCGACGAGCTCGGTGCAGCGAAGATCCACTCCGCGGAGCACTTCTTCGCGCCGGGCGATCCCGGGTATGTGGTCGACATCTCAGGAGCAGGCGTGCTCGCGTCGAGCTCTCACCAGGCGGAGGCCCAGAAGTTCCTCGCCTTCCTCGTCAGCAAGCAGGGACAGGAGATCCTCGGCCACGACGAGAGCTACGAGTACCCGCTCGGATCGGGCGTGAAGACCGCCAAGCCGCTCGTCCCGTTTGCGACGCTGAAGCCGGATCCGATCACGATCGGCCAGCTCGGCAACGGCAGCGGAGCGATTGCGCTCCTGCGACAGGCCAGTCTGCTGTAACAAGCCTGGTCGGGACTCCCGATCACGCATGAGGAACACCCCCCAACTCCCGCAGCAGGCCGCATGACCGCCGCCTCAGCGCCTGCAAGGCGCGCTGCGCCGGCGGGCCTGCTCGGGATCGGATGCGTGATCGCAGGCGCGGTGCTGCTCCCGCTCGTGTTCCTGCTGCTCGAGGCCTCGCAGGTCGGCTGGGCGACGCTCCGGCCGCTGCTCTTCCGGCACCTCACCCTCGAGCTGCTCTGGAACACCGTGCGCCTCACGTTTGCCGTCACGCTGATCTGCGCCGTGCTCGGGGTAGCGGCGGCGTGGTGCATCGAGCGTACGGACCTCCCGTGGAGGCGGTTCTGGGCGGTCGTGCTCGTGCTGCCGCTCGCGATGCCGGACTTCGTGCTCGGCTACAGCTGGATCTCGATCGCGCCCGGCGTGTCCGGCTACTGGGGCTCGGTGCTCGTGATGTCGCTCGGCAGCTACCCGCTCGTCTATCTGCCCGTCGCCGCCGCGCTCCGGACTGCCGACCCGAGCCTCGAGGACGTCGCACGCGGCCTGGGCCTCGGCCGGATCCGGACGTTCACGCGGGTGACGCTGCACCAGATCCGCCCCGCGCTCTTCGGCGGCTCGCTGCTCGTGGCGCTGATCCTCCTCGCCGAGTTCGGGACGTTCGAGATCCTCCGCTTCCAGACGTTCACGACCCAGATCTACACGGAGATCCAGATCGGGTTCTCGACGACGGCCGGCTGCGCCCTCTCGCTCGTGCTCGTCTTGCTCGGGCTGCTCGTGCTCGGCGCCGAGGCGGCCGGGCGCGGGCGGGCGGGAGCCGCGCGGCGCGGCCAGGCCGGCCGACGAGCCGCGCGCCTCGAGCTCGGGCTCTGGGCGGTACCGGTGATCGCCTGCCTGGTCGCCCTCATCGGGCTCGCGATCGGCGTCCCGTTTTACGCGCTCGGGTACTGGTTCCTCGAGGGTACGTCCTCGACGCTGCCGCCGATCTCGATCTTCAGCGCCGCCGTCTCGACGGCGCTCTACAGCTCGCTCGCCGGCTTGGTCGCCACGCTCGCGGCGGTCCCGATCGCGCTCCTCGTCGAGCGCCACCGGAGCAGGTTCACGGTCACGATGGAACGCTCGACCTACCTCGTGCAGGCGCTCCCGGGCATCGTCGTTGCCCTCTCGCTCGTCTACTTCACGATCCGCTATCTGCCCGGGCTCTACCAGTCGAGCGTGGCGCTCGTCTTCGCCTACGCGATCATGTTCTTCCCGCTCGCGCTCGTGGCCGTGCGCGCCGGTGTCGCGCAGGCGCCGCCGGGGCTGGAAGAGGTCGCCCGCTCGCTCGGGCACGGCCGTTTCTCGGTGCTCGCGCGGGTGACGCTGCCGGTGCTGCTTCCCGCGCTCGTCGCCGGGTTCTCGCTCGTCTTCATCACCTCGTCGACGGAGCTGACGGCGACGTTGATCCTGCACCCGACCGGCGTGAATACGCTCGCGACCGGCTTCTGGGCGTATACGAACAACTTCGCCTACGGCGCGGCCGCTCCCTACGCGCTGGCGCTGCTGCTCGTCGCGACCCTGCCCGGGCTCATGCTCGGGCGCTGGTTCGAGAAGATCGCCGGAGCAACCGCGTGATCGCGCCTCGCTCCGCCTCCGTCTCCGTGCGCGACGTACGCAAGTCGTTCGGCCCACGGGCGGTGCTCGACGGGGTCTCGCTCGAGGTCGAGGCCGGGTCCTTCACCGCGATCCTCGGCGCCTCCGGGAGCGGCAAGACGACGCTCCTCCGCCTCATCGCCGGCTTCGAACGCACCGATTCCGGAACGATCGAGCTCGGCGAGCGGCTCGTGGACGGGCGGAAGGCCTTCGTCCGGCCGGAGCGCCGCTGCATCGGCTACGTCCCGCAGGAGGGCGCGCTGTTCCCCCACCTCACGGTGGCGGGCAACGTCGGCTTCGGGCTCCGGGCGGGCAAGATCGGTCGCGGTGGCGCCGCGCTCGAGGCGCGCGTCACGGAGCTGCTCGAGCTCGTCGGGCTCGCCGGCTTCGAGAAGCGGCTGCCGCACCATCTCTCCGGCGGGGAGCGCCAGCGGGTCGCACTCGCACGGGCCCTCGCCGCCCATCCGGCGCTCGTCCTGCTCGACGAGCCGTTCTCGTCGCTCGACGTCGAGCTCCGCACGAGCATGCGCCGCGAAGTGGTCGACGTGCTCCGGGAATCCGGTGCCACGGTGATCCTCGTCACCCACGACCAGGACGAGGCGCTCTCGATCGCCGACCGCGTCGCGGTGCTCCAGCACGGTGCGATCGTGCAGTGCGACGAACCCGCGGTGCTCTACATGCGGCCGGTGAACGGTGAGGTTGCCCGGTTCGTCGGGCACGGGAACGTGCTCCTCGGCCGGCTCGAGAACGGCGTCGTGCAGTCGGTGCTCGGCGAGATCTCGGTCGAGCTCGGCGTTGCGGCGCCCGAGCCGTGCGCCATCGGCCTCCTCGTGAGGCCGGAGCAGATCGATCTCGACGGCGCGTCGGGCGGGGGAGGGGCTCCGGGCGGGGTCGTCGTCAGCCGTGAGTTCCACGGTCACGACGTGCTCGTCGGGGTCCGGCTCGACGAGCCGGCGTGGGGCCCCGATCCGGCGGGCCGGCCCGGCTTCGAGGTGCTCGTTCGGCTGCCGGGGCCGGAGGCGCCCGAGCCCGGGCGGCGCGTCTCGCTCCGCGTCCGCGGGACGGCGGCGGCCTGGGTCACGGGGCTGCCGGAGTAGGAACCTCCGTGCTCATCGAGTCGGAGGTTCCAAGCCCGGTTTTTCGAGACGTGCCGTAGGCGAGCGCCGCGAGCCCGAGCAGGCCCCAGGTCGTCGGGTCCTCGAAGAAGTGGTCGTAGAACAGCGAGTGAACGATGATCGCGGTGAGTGCCAGCGCGACCGCCAGCACGACCCGCCACATGAACGGGTCGCCGCGCGTCCGTGCGAGCGTACGGAACGCCGAGAAGAGCACCCAGAGGAAGAGGCCGAGCCCGACGATTCCGTTCTCGGCGGCGACGGTGACGGGCGAGTCGTGCGAGGCGGCCTTCTTCGGCTCCTTGCCCTTGAGGTGGGTGAGCTCTGCGTAGTGGCGGCGGAACGCACCGACCCCGACGCCGACGACCGGATGTCGCACCGCGATCCGCAGCCCGTTGTAGATCAGCCCGGCCCGGTCGCTCGTCGCCCGGTTGAGCGCGGCGCCGGAGCGTTTCACGAAGGCGTTCTGGATGTTCGGATTCGCGATGCCTGTCGAGACGAGCACGATCGCGACGAAGGCCGCGGCGAGGAGCGCGGCGCGGCGCCAGATGACCGCCATCAGCAGCACCACGGCCGCGATCAGGCCGGCGAAGCTCGACTGCGAGTAGGAGAGCACGAGCCCCGCCCAGATTCCGGCGATCGCGATCGCCGCCGTCACCGCCAGCCGTCTCGAGGGGCCACGCATCACGACGACGAGCGCGGTCAGGATCGCAATCATCAGGAACCTGCCGTAGATCGATGGGTCCCAGAAGACCGAGTTGACACGGTAGAAGGGCAGGTAGGCGTCGCCGACGATCACCTTCGGGTTCCAGAACAGGTTCCTCGTCGCGTACTGCGCCACCCCGATCCCGGCGACGACGAGGGCAAGCCCGACGAGCTCGAGCGCGAGGCTCGTGAGCGCGCGGCGACTCCACTCGAGCCGCGCGATCCCGACCCCGATCACGGCGAACGGAAGGAAGTAGGCGAGCAGCTCGAACGAGCCGGCGAGCACGTCGTTGCTCCAGAGGAGCGAGATGCCGGTCCACAGCACGAACGCGGCCAGCGGTACCGACATCGGCCCGAGCTCCCGGGAGCGGCGGTCACCCTTGATCGTGTCGATCGCGATCTGGAATCCGGCCGCGGCAGCAAGCAGGTAGAGCGGCAGCTCGAGCTGGGAGTGCGTTCCGCCGACCGCGAGCGGCACGCGGGCGGGAAGGGCGGGAAGCACCGCGAATGCGAGGATCCACGGCCAGCGTCGGAGCAGGAACGCGACCGGGATCGCGGCAAGCACGACGGCCGCCACCGCCAGTGCGACTGCGCCCTCGTGCGCGCCCGGTGCGATCTCGGCGCCGAGCACGGCAGAGCCGACGCCGACGAGCACGAGCCCGGCGATCCGGACGCGCGGTGTCAGCCCTGCGAGGAGCATCGCGACGCCGAGGCAGCCGGCTGGACCACCGATGAGGCCGAAGCTCACTTCACTCCGAATGCGTGCTCAACCGCCGCAGGACCGCACCGCATCGAACGGGAGACCGAGCTCCCGGTAACGATCCGTTGCGCGCCCGTTCCGCAGTGCGACCCCCCCGTCATGGCAGCCCCAACACATGCGCATCCTAAGACCTTTCTGTTCCGCTGCGAGCAGGGAAAGTTCTGCCTGCCGCCGTGCCCGATCGAGAACCAATCGTCAGTTGAGCAGAGGTTCGTGAGAGCGGCCTGAGGACCGGTTCCGCGGAGCCGCCGTCGGTCACGAGTCGTTCGACAGGGGAAGGCGCACCCGGAAGGTCGTGCCCGTGCCCGGCTCGGACTCCGTCTCGACCTTGCCCCCGTGGGCCTGCACGACGGCCGAGACGATTGCCAGCCCGAGGCCTGCACCTCCGCTCGAGCGGGCCCGCGAGGGATCGGCGCGGTAGAAGCGCTCGAACACGAGCGCGAGTTGCTCTTCGTCCATCCCAGGGCCCGAGTCTGCGACCGTCAGCACCGCTTCGGCGTCGGTGCGCTCGAGAGCGACGCGGAGTGGGGCGTCGGGCGGAGTGTGTGAGCGGACGTTTGCGAGGAGGTTGTCGACCACCTGGCGGAGCCGATCGCGATCCCCCGCGACGGCAGCCGGGACGAGCGAGACCTCGACCGGACGGTCGGGCTCGAGCGTCCGTGCCGTCTCGAGAGACTCGGCGACCACGTCCTCGAGCGCGACGGGCTCGAGCGTTAGCGGCCGACCTTCGTCGAGGTGGGCGAGCAGGAGCAGGTCTTCGACGAGGACGCTCATGCGTTCGGACTCGCGCGTGATCCCGGTCATCGAGCGTTCGAGGTCGTCGGGCCGGCTCGACGCGCCGCGGGTGAACAGCTCGGCATAGGCGCGGACGGCGGCGAGCGGCGTCCGAAGCTCATGCGACGCATCGGCGACGAACCGCCGAAGCTTGCTCTCCGACGCCTCGAGCGCTCGCAGTGAGGTGTCGCGCTCGGTCATCGCCTTCTCGATGTTCGAGAGCATCGCGTTGAACGCGAGCCCGAGCCGGCCGATCTCGGTGCGCTCGTCGGTGCGCTCGACGCGGCGCGAGAGGTCGCCGGCGGCGATCGCGTCGGCGGTCTCGCCCATCGCGTCGAGCGGGCGCAGCGCGACGCGCACGACCCAGAGCCCGAGCGCCGTCATCGACGCGAGCACGAACGCCGTCACGAGGAGCTCCACGAGGAGCAGCCGGTGGAGCGTGCCGTCGAGACCGCCGAGCGGCGTCGCGAGGAGGACGATGAAGTTCGGCGCGTTGGCCTCGACGGAGGCCCGAACCCGGTAGCGGCCGCCGCCGCTCAGGGCGTCGACGGTGAAGAACTTCACCTTGTCGCCCTGGGGCGTGTTCGGGCTCGCGGGCATCGCGACCGTCGCGGGGAGCTCCGGCCCCGGCGCCGCGGACGTCTGGCCGAACTCGGGAATGCAGCCCTGGTTGACGACGGTCTGGTTCTCGCGGCGGAGCTCGATGCAGTCTCCCGGGATCGAGTCGAAGAGCGCCTGGATGTTCCCGCCCGGCCCGCCAACCGGGCCGGGGCCGGCGAGGCCGGGCCGGTGGAAGAGCACGGAATCCACGCCCGGATGGGTCGAGTTGAGCTGGCTGTCGACGCGGTCGAGCAGGAACGAGCGCAGCGCGGTGTAGGTCGCGATGTCGGCCGCGAGGAGCCCGACGGCGGCAATCGCGATCACGCCCAGCAATAGCCGGGCGCGCAGCGAGAGCCGCCCGATCATCGCCTACCGGCCGGAGTCGAGCATGTACCCGGCCTGCCGGACCGTCTTGATCAGCGGCGGGCCGAGCGCGTCGAGCTTGCGCCGCAGGTAGCTGACATAGGTCTCGACGACGTTCGTGTTCCCGCCGAAGTCGTATCGCCAGACGTGCTGGAGGATCTGGCCCTTGGAAAGCACGCGGCGCGGGTTGAGCAGGAAGAAGCGGAGGAGGTTGAACTCGGTCGCCGTGAGCTCGACGGGCTCGTCCCCCCGGAACACCTCGTGCCGGCTTTCGTCGAGCACGAGGTCGCCGAAGCGGAGCACGTCGCCGGGGAGATCGCTGCCGGTGCGCCGCAGGATCGCCTGCACGCGCGCCACGATCTCGGCAAGGCTGAACGGCTTCGTCACGTAGTCGTCACCGCCGGCACGGAGCGCCTCGACCTTGTTGTCGACGCCGCCCTTGGCGGTCAGGAAGAGAATCGCGGTCTTGAACCCGCGCTCCCGAAGCCGGCGGCCGACCTCGAGGCCGTCGACGTCGGGGAGCATCCAGTCGAGCACGATCAGGTCTGGCTCGAAGCTCATCACCGTCTGGAGCGCATCGCGTCCATTTGCGGCTTCGGCGACGTCGAAGCCCTCGTACCGGAGTGCGGTCGAGACGGCGTCGACGATCGCCGGCTCGTCGTCGACGACGAGGATCTTGGCGTTCGCCGGGACTGTCAGGGTGCCGTTCATCTGGGTCGCAATCCTCGCAGCGTCAGCTGTGCGTTTCCTGAGAAGCCGCGGTTGAACGCTGTGAATCGGCTGTGAGTGGGGCGGGGTCAGCTCTCGAACCGGGGGCCGGAGGGCACGTCGGTTCGGCGCCACGTGATCGAGAACGCGCCGCTCGAAGAGAGTGCCCCGGGCACGGCTGCGGTACCGGCCGACTCGGCGGCATAGGGCCCGAAGTTACCGGGGCCGCTGCTGCCTGCCTCGAGGAGGATCCGGCTCGAGCTCCAGGCGGCGTCGGCGATGGTGCCGGTGTGGCCGGCGGTCGAGGTGGCGGTCGCGCTCGTGAAGCGGACCTTGCCGAAGTCGGTCAGCGGCAGGATCCGGCTGCCTCCCGGCGTGACGGCGGACGGGGCCTCGGCGATCCATTCGGCCGATGCGGTGTCGGGCGAGGCCATGCGGAGCGTCTTCGTGAAGCTCTTTCCCGTCGTCAGGTTGCGCAGCTGTACCGTCACTTTCGCGCCGTTGACGCGCACCGAGCCCGAGATCCTGTCGCCTGCCGAGACGCGGAGCGAGACGCGCACCGACGAGGCGGGGACGAGCTCGTACCAGGCGGTATAGCGGGTCCGGCCGTCCGCGAGGCAGTCGGCCTCGGTGCCGGTCTGCTCGAGCGCGCTCGAGGCGTCGGAGTCGCCCCCGAGCCCGACCCAGAACGCCGATGCAGTGTTCTGCGTCTCCGCTGTGCTCGAGGAGCAGTTCGCGGCGGGCTGCACCCAGGTACCGCTCACGGCCTCGAACGTCTTGCCGGTGACTGCGTAGCCGCCCCAGTTGGAGCTGACCGCCGTTGCCGCCGAGGACGTTCCTACGGTGCCGCCGGCGATGGCGAGAGCGGCGAGTACCGCTGCGATCGCTTTCATCGGAATCTCCTTTCGCTGCGTTCGGTTGACGCAACAAGGATCCCCTCGCCTCCTCGGAGCCTCCTGTGAGCCGCCTGTGCGTCGCCGCAGAGCAAGGCTCCCCGCCCTTCCGGCCACGTCCCCGCAAGCCACGGCCAGGGACTGTCCCTGGACAGTGGCCCCTCGAGACACGTCCGCCGCCGGAGCGAGATCAGCGGTCGAGCCGGGGAAGGACTTCGCGTGCGAGCAGCTCGACGCCGCCCCGCGCGTCGAGACCATGGGGCGTGCCGAACTCCACCCGTTGCGCCCCGGCCTCATGGAGCGCCTGAGCCTGGGCGGCGATCCGGTCGGGCGTTCCCGAGAACGCAAACAGGTCGAGCACCTCGTCGGAGATGAGGCGCGCGGCGGCGTTCACGTCGCCGGCCGCAAGCTCGGCGGCGACCGCGTCGATCAGCTCCGCCGGGACGCCGGCGCTCGGATCGAGGCCGGCGACGACGGCGAGATACATCGCGACCTGACGCCGCGCGTGCTCCCGGGCGCGACCGTCGTTCGAGTCGACGACCGTTACCGCCCCCACGACGATGCCGACCCCCCCGGCGCCCAGCCGCTCACGGGCGATTCGCACCATCGCGGGGTTCGCACTGCCGCCGATCTTGAGCTCGGCGGCCTGCGCGGCGGCGAGCGCCGTCAGCCGCGGCGACCAGCTGCCGACGAGGAGCGGGACGCGCTCGCGCTCGACCTCGTAGGCAAGCCCTGCGCCCGCTGCGAGGCGAAAGACCTCGCCTTCGAACCCTGAACGGTCGCCGGCAAGGAGGCGCGACACGATCTCCCACGCCTCGGCGATCGTCTGCACCGGCCGCCGCTGCTCCAGGCCGAGGTCGCCGAGCCACGCACCGGCTGCAAGGCCGAGGAACGCGCGTCCACCGGAGGCAAGATCGAGCGCCGCGGTCTGGCCCGCGAGCTCCACGGGATGCACCGTGAACGGGTTGAGGCATGACGGCCCGACGCGCACGCGCTCGGTCGCCGCGGCGATCTCGAGCAGCGCGGGGAGCGCAGGCTGGAACCACAGGTCGTTGAACGTCGTGACCACGTCGAAACCACCGCGCTCGGCGATCTGCGCGAGCATGGCGTACTCGCCCGGCCGCTTGTTCGTCTGCAGCCCGAGCCCGACCTCCCGCCGCTCGGTGCTCCCCGCAGGCTCCGTGCTCACGTCAGGTCGGAGGTGGCGAGGCGAGTGCGCCCGATCCGTTCGATCCGCATGATCAAGCGCTCCTCCGGATCGGGGCAGCAAACGAGCGAGTCCTGCGCCAGCCAGTCGCCCTCGGCCAGCTCGCGCTGCTTTGCGGGCAGGAGCGGCATGACCGCCTGCATCGCGTAGAGGCAGAAGTGCTTGCCTGCCGGAAGCGTGATCCTGCTCGAGTCCGTCAGCTCGAAGTAGTCGCCGACCTCGAGGCCGCAGACGGACCGGCCCTCGATCCGCTCGACCGTGACGCGGAGGTCATAGAGCTCGGTGAAGCCGGTCAAGAATCGAGCGTCGCGCCTGCGGCGAAGTTCCGCCGGGCCGCGTCGAGCGTCACTTCGAGCGCGTCGGTCGGTGTGAACTCGAGCGCCTCGCAGTCGGTCTCGAACGTGATCTTGTGGCCCGGCGCCACGTAGTAGGCCTCGCCGCCCTCGATCGTCTCCTGCCGGTCGCCGTAGTCGACGATCATCGTCCCGGAGAAGAGATAGCCCCAGTGCGGTGCCTGGCACCGGTCGTCGGGCAGCCCCTTCACCATGCTCGATGCGTCCTGGCCCTTGTGGGCCTTCTCGAACGCAACCGTGATCCCGCCCCAGTCGGCCATCCGGCTCGAGTATCCCGGGATGATCTCGGTCAGCGGAAGGTCGTCGCGGGAGCCGCTCGGCATGCGGCGATCCTAGATGATGTGCGTCTCTGTCGGCCCGGTCGAGCGGTCGACGCGGAAGGCATCGAGCAGCGGATCCTGGAGGCCGGTGACGGCACTCGCGAGCAGCCGCCCGACGGCCGGGGCGATCATGAAGCCGTGGCCGCTGAAGCCCGCCGCGAGCCAGACGCCGTCTGCGCCGGGCACCGGGCCGAGGAACGGCTGGTTGTCGGGTGAGAGGTCATAGAAGCCGGAGACGAGGTGGGGCAGGGTCACCATCTGAAGTCGCGGTAGCAGCGTCTCAATACCGGCATGGATCGTTCGACGCCACAGCTCGACCCCCGCCGCCGGATCGCCCTTGGCGTCCAGGTCGCTCGCCAGCATGCGGCCGTCGGCGAGCTGCTTCGCGGCGAAGGAGATCTCCGTAGCGATCACGAGGGGCTCGAGCAGGCGCTCGCCGATCGGCTCGCTCAGGAAGAGGAAGCGCCGCTCGGGCCAGAGCGGCAGGTCGAGGCCGACGCTCCCGAGGATCGGCCGGCTCTCGCTGGCAGCGGCCACGACCACCTGAGCCGCGGACAGATCGACCCCGCCGCGCGTCCGGAGGCGCCAGCCGGCACCATCGGGCTCGAGGCCGAGCACCTCCTCGATCCGGATCTCGACGCCGCGGGCCTGCGCGGCCTCGGCGAAGGCCTCCACCGGTTCCTGCGCGCGGTCGAAGTACCCATCCTCGGCGCACCAGGAGGCTCCGCGAATCGAGCTCGGATCGAGCTCCGGCACGGCCGCTGCGGTCGCCTCGGGGCCGAGCAGCTCCGACGCGATCCCGAGCTCGTTCTGCAGCGCCACCGCCTGCGCGAGCTCCGCCAGCCGCGCCTCGGAATGCGCAACGAACGCGTAACCACAGGCGGTGAACCTAGGCCGAATCCGAGTGCCGAGCCGCTCCCCCAGCTCGAGGTAGAAAAGGAGCGACTCCCGAGCGAGCAAGCAGCTCTCGCGCACCGCCCACTGCCGGCGGACTCCACCCGGCTGCAGCCCCGAGGCACCGGCGGCTATGCCGGCCCTGTCGAGGACGACGACGCGCTGACCGTGCTCGGCGAGGTGGAAGGCGATCGAGAGTCCGATCACTCCGGCGCCGACGACGACAACTTCGGGTCTACCGGTACCGCCCTTCGCGGACACGTCGCGAAGCTACCGTACCGACGCATGAGCCGTCCTTCCGTCTGCTTGCTCGCTCGAGCCGGAGCAGACGAGCGCGGATGACAGCCGCTCCCGAAACCGAGACGATCCTTCCCGTCAGCGGCCGTTCGAGGCTCCGTCCGAGCGGATCGTTCCTGCTCTTCGTCCTGCGCCGGCTGGGCTCGCTGATCCTGCTCCTGCTCGGGATTACCTTCGTCGCGTTCGTTCTGACCGAGCTCGTCCCGAGTAACGCCGTCGCGACGAACCTCGGCGAGCAGGCTGCCGGCGATCCTGCCGCCGTCAAGGCCTTCGAGGAGCACTACGGCCTCGACAAGCCGTTTCCGATCCGTTACCTGATCTACCTCAAACATCTCCTGCACGGGGATCTCGGCCAGTCGACGCTCACTCACAACGCCGTCACGCATGACCTCGGCCAGGCGATTCCCGCCACGCTCGAGCTCGCTATCTACTCGATCATCTTCGCCTCGATCGTCGGAGTGACGTTCGGCGTGATCGCCGGTCTCCGCCGAAACCGGCCGACCGACCATGCACTCCGGGTCACCTCCCTTGCCGGCATCTCGATGCCGACATTCTGGATCGCGCTGATCGCGCTCTACGTCGGCTTCTACCGTCTCGGCTGGTTCCCGGGCGGTGGGCGCCTCGACCCGGGCACGAACCCGCCGTCGCGCATCACCGGCGTCTACACCATCGATGCGGTGCTCCACGGGCAATGGGGCCTCGCCGGGACCGCGTTCCACCATCTGCTCCTGCCCGCGCTCGTACTGGCCGCGTTCAACGTGAGCCTGCTCACCCGCTTCACGCGCTCCGCCGTCCTCGAGGTCGTCGGCAACGACTACGTCCGGGCTGCCCGCGCCAAGGGGATGCCGGAGCGCATCGTCGTCGTCCGCTACATCCTCCGCGCGGCGCTCCCGTCGGTGATCACCGTGCTCGGTCTCGTCTTCGCGAACGTGCTCACCGGCGCCGTGCTGATCGAGCAGATCTTCTCGTGGCCGGGCATCGGACAGTACGCGTATCAGGCCGCGGTCAATCTCGACGTTCCGGCAATCGCCGGCGTCAGCCTGTTCGTCGCGGCGGTCTACGTGACGGTGAACTTCATCGTCGACATCCTCTACGGCGTCGTCGATCCGCGGATCCGCGTCACATGACCGTCCTCGCGTTCGGAAGACGTGCCTCGCGTGCCAGACACCGGATCAATCCGGGGTTGAGGCAGCCGCTCGCGATCGCGGGCCTCGTGATCGTCGTGCTCTGGGTTCTGATCGCGATCTTCGCGCCCCTACTCGCGCCCACGAACCCAAATGCTCAACCGTTCACAGCACTGCTCGGCCCCTCGTGGCAGCACCTGTTCGGTACCGACGAGCTCGGACGGGATGTTCTCAGCCGCGTGATCTACGGCGCCCGTGTGACGCTGCCGATCGGCCTCGCGATCGTCCTGCTCGCCGCGAGCGTCGGCGCCATCATCGGCGCGATCTCGGGCTATTTCCGGGGCCCGCTGGACGGGCTCTGCATGCGCACCACCGACCTCGTGTTCGCCTTTCCGCCGATCATCCTCGCGATGGTCGTGGCCGCCGTCCTCGGACGCAGCCTCGCGAACGCGGCCGTCGCGATCGTGATCGTCGCCTGGCCCCCATATGCACGGATCGTGCGAGGGCTCGTGATGAACGTGGGCGACACCGAATATGTCCAGTCCGCGCGACTGCTCGGAGCGAGCGCGCGGCGGGCGCTCTTCAAGGACGTGCTCCCGAACGTCGCCGGGCCCGTCCTCGTGCTGATGACGCTCGATCTCGCGACCGCGATCCTGCTCCTCTCCGGTCTGTCCTTCCTCGGGCTCGGTGCGCAGCCGCCCCAGGCGGAGTGGGGCTCGATGGTCTCGGAAGGGGCGCAGTACTTCCAGTACTGGTGGATCGGGACGTTCCCGGGGCTCGCCATCTTCACGGTGGTGGTCGCATTCAACTTCCTCGGCGACAGCCTGCGCGACGTGTTCGACCCGCGGACCGGGTGGCGCCACGAGGAGAGCTCGTGAGCCTGCTGGAAGTCGACGGGCTCCTGGTTCGACTGCGGGGTGCGGGCGGCATGGTCACCGTCGTCGACGGCGTCGACTACCAGGTCGAGCAGGGCGAGGTCTTCGGCGTGGCCGGCGAGAGTGGGAGCGGGAAGACGATGTCGATGCTCGCGCTGCTCGGGATCCTGCCGGAGGGCGCCGAGGTCGAGGGGAGCGTCCGCTTCGACGGCCGCGAGCTGCTCGGGCTGTCGACGACAAAGCTGCGCCAGATCTCGGGGCGCGACCTCGCGATGGTCTTTCAGGATCCGATGACCTCGCTGCACCCGATGCTCTCGGTCGGCCGCCAGCTCACCGAGCACGTGCGCCTCCATCTCGGGCTCAACCGCAAGCAGGCGAACGAGCGGGCACTCGAGCTCCTCGAGCAGGTGCGCATTCCGGACGGCGCGGCGGCATTGAAGGCCTACCCGCACCAGTTCTCGGGCGGGATGCGGCAGCGGATCGCGATCGCGATCGCGCTCGCCTGCCGCCCGAAGCTCCTGATCGCAGACGAGCCGACAACGGCGCTCGACGTAACGGTGCAGGCCGGGATCCTGCGGCTGCTCGACCGGCTCAGAAGGGAGAACGACCTCGCGGTCGTGCTGATCACCCACGATCTGGGCGTGATGTCGGCGATCGCGGATCGTGTCTCGATCTTCTACGCCGGACGTGTGGTCGAGTCGGGCACCCGCGGCCAGGTTCTCCAGAGGCCTCACCACCCCTACACGCAGGCTCTCCTCGACGCGCTTCCCCACCCCGAGGCGGTCCGCGACCAGCAGCTCGTCGCCGTGCCGGGCTCACCCCCGAGCCCGGGCCACATCCCCGCGGGATGCGCTTTCAATCCTCGGTGCGCCTATGTTCGCGAGAGCTGCCGCGCCGAGGTGCCGCCGCTCGTCTCCGCGGGCGACCGGTTGCTCGCCTGCCCCGTCGACCCGTTCGCCGGCCGATGAGCCTGCTCGAGGTGAACGAGGTCGTCGTCGACTACAAGCGCCGCGGCGGTGGAAGTGTGAGGGCCGTCGCCGGAGCGAGCATCAGCGTCGATCCCGGACAGATCGTCGGCCTCGTCGGCGAGTCGGGCTGCGGGAAGTCGACGCTCGCTCGGGTTGCAGTCGGGCTCGTCAAACCGGTCTCCGGATCGGTCCGGTTTGCCGGCAAGGAGGTCATACCGCTCGGGCGACGCGGCCGCGAGCGGGAGCTTGCGCGCCTCCAACTCGTCTTCCAGAACCCGTACTCGTCTCTCAACCCTCGGCGGAAGGTCGGCGCCCAGCTCGGCGATGCGCTCGAGACGCTCGGGATCCTGCCGGCCTCGCAACGTCCTGGGCGCGTGCGTGAGCTGTGCGAGCTCGTCGGGCTCCCGGCTCGGGCAGTCGACCGTTTCCCGCACGAGTTCTCCGGCGGGCAGCGCCAACGGATCGCGGTGGCCCGCACACTCGCCGCCGAGCCGTCGGTGATCGTGCTCGACGAGCCGCTCGCCTCGCTCGACGCCTCGGCACAGGCGCAGCTTGCGAACCTGCTCGTGAAGCTCTCGCGCGAGCTCGAGCTCGGGTTGCTCCTGATCTCCCACGATCTCGCGATCGTCCGCCATGTGGCCGATGTCGTCTCGGTCATGTACCTCGGGAAGATGGTCGAGACGGGCGACACCCGCCGGCTCTGGGAGCAGCCGCTTCATCCCTACAGCGAGGCGCTGATCAAGGCGATTCCGCATCCAGACGGGAACGGGTTCCTGCCGGAGTCGCTCCCCGGGGAGGTTCCCGACCCGGCACACCCGCCGAGCGGCTGCCGCTTCCATCCGCGCTGCCCCTACGTCTTCGATCGCTGCCGTGTCGAGGAGCCGCCGCTCGTGCCGCTCGCCGACGAGCGTTCAGCGGCCTGCTGGCTCCAGCCGGAAGGCTCCAGCGCGATGCTGCTGTCCGACCGGGTCAAACTTGTGGGGAACCCTGCCGTCCAATAGTTTCGTAGGACCCCGTACGTTTTTCCACACCAGTAGGAGCGTGACCTTTGAAGACACTCTTCACCAGAAAGGCAGGCCTGATCGCGTCGCTCGCCGCGTCGATCGTGGCCGCGTCGCTGCTCGTCGCCGGGGCATCGGCCCATACGGCGTCGGCGCCGACGCTCGTCGTCGACAACTCGTTCACCCTCAAGACCTCCGATCCAGGCCGGGCCTTCGACCCGACCGCCTCGATGGTCGATCGGGCGATCTACGACACCCTCTTCACCTACAAGGGCGACGATCTCGCTCATCCGATCCCGCTCCTCGTCTCGTCGTGGAAGGCAAGCTCGAACGCCGAGACGTTCACCTTCCAGCTCAAGCACAACGTCCACTTCGCAGACGGGACGCCCATGACCTCGGCCGATGTCGTCTGGTCGTTCAAGCGCCTCGTCAACCTGAAAGGGAACCCCGCGTTCCTGCTCACGGGCGTGACCACGACGGCTGACGGCAAGTACGCCGTCGTCATGCACTCGAAGACGCCCGACACCGAGCTCCCCGTCATCCTCGCGAACCCGTCGACCGGCATTCTCAACTCGGCGCTCGTGACGAAGAACGGCGGTTCCGACGCCGCGAACGCGGCGAAGGCCGACACGGCCGAGAACTGGCTCAACTCGAGCGCCTCGGCCGGTGCAGGTAGCGGCCCGTACACGCTCAGCTCCTACAGCACGACCTCCCAGGTCTCGCTCGTGCCGAGCACGAACTACTGGGGCTCGAAGAAGCCGCAGTGGTCGAGCGTCGTGATCCGGAACATGATCGCTCCGACGCAGCTTCTGAACGTCGCACGCGGCTCGCACGAGATCGCGATCGACCTTTCGGCCGACCAGGCGCAGACGCTCAAGTCCAACAAGAACGTCAACGTCTCGCTCCAGCCTTCGACGTGGATCTTCTTCCTGATGGCGAACAACAACCCGAAGGTCTCCTCGGTAACCTCGAATCCCGACTACCAGAAGGCGATCCGCTACGCCCTCGACTACTCGGCACTCGTGACCCTTGCCGGGCAGGGAGCGATCCAGGCGCCGGGAGTGATCCCTTCGATGTTCCTCGGCGCCCTTCCGCAGAGTGCAAAGATCAAGACCGATCTGGCCAAGGCGAAGGCCGCCCTGGCAGCATCGGGTGACGGGAGCCAGCAGGTCACGCTCCAGTACCCGAGCGACCTGACGATCAACGGCGTGCCGTTCACCTCGATGGCTCAGAAGGTCCAGTCGAGCCTTCAGGCCGCCGGCTTCAACATCACGCTCTCTGGATCTCCGACGTCGAACTGGCTGAACGTGTATCGGTCGGGGAAGATGGCGCTCGGGCTCTCGCTCTGGGGCCCGGACTACCCGGATCCGGCGGACTACCTGGTGTTCACGCCGGGGAACCTGGTCGGTCTCCGCGCCGGCTGGCCGAAAGGCTCCGACTCCGCGCTCGAGAAGCTCGCGGCGAAGGCGACGGTCACGACGGCACCCGCCGCACGGCAGAGCATCTACCAGCAGATCCAGCGGATGCTCAACACCAACAGCCCGATCTTCCCGCTGATCCAGCCGACGCAGGTGTTCGTGTCGACAAAGGATCTGAAGGGCGCGATCTACAACGCCGAGTACGACGTCGACATCACGGGCGTCTCGCCGGCCTAGGTCGCAGCTAGCTCAGTCGTTCGCGACGAGGGCGGTCGGGTAGGAGTTCAGCTTCCGCCCGCCGCCCTCCTCGCACACGACGATGTCCTCGATCCGAAGGCTGTAGCGGTCGGGGATGATGATCGAGGGCTCGTCGGTGAAGGTCATGCCGGCCCGGAGCGGCGTCGTGTCCTCGGTCGAGATGAACGGCCGTTCGTGGACGTCCATCCCGATCCCATGCCCCATTCGATGGCGGAAGTGCTCGCCGAGGCCGGCCTCTTCGATCGGCGCGCGGCAGGCGGCGTTCACCTCACAGGCCGGAGTTCCTGCCGAGGCTGCGGCGCGACCGGCTTCCTGTGCGGCCAGCATCACCTCGTATGCATCGAGGTAGTCCTGCGGGGGCTCGCCGCAGTAGATCGTGCGCCCGAAATCGGAGCAGTAGCCGTCGACGACGCCGCCGAAATCGTACATCACCGAGGTGCCCTCCGGCATCGGGAGGCGCGCGGTCGCCTCGCCGGAGTCGAGATCGTCGGTGCCGAGGCCGGTGAAGATATGCGTCGTGAACGAGGGGCAACGCGAGCCGGCAAGTCGTAGCTCGTGCTCGACAGCTTCCACGAGGTCGGCCATCGAGACCCCCGGGACGACAAGCGGCGCAGTCGCGGCCATCGCCTTCTCGACGGTGACGATCGCGCGGCCCATGGCCTCGAGCTCCTCGCCGGTCTTCACGCGCCGGAGCTCGTTGACGAGCGCGGAGCCGGTCCGCAGCCGGTCGGCGCCGAGGATCCGTTCGAGGTTCAGCGTCGTCTCGGCCCACACCCGATCGCCGATCGCGACGGTTCCCGAGCCGGCGATCCCGCGGGCGATGCGCTCGAAGATCGCCTGGCCGTCGTCCGTCTCCTTGACGACCACCAGTTCGCCCTCCGGTTCCTCGCGCATGTCGAACGCGGCGAACATCCGCGGCACCACGAAGAGTGGCTCTGCACCCGGGCGGAAGAATGCACCGGTCACCCACCCATGGGCATACGACGACTCGCCGAAGCTCGGTATCTGCCGCTCGACTCCGGTCAGATACTCGAGATCTGCCGACGGGGCCAGGAACAAAGCGTCGACGCCCTCTGTCTCGAGCTTCTCCGCGAGGCGCAAACGGCGGGCAGCGTAGTCGAACATCGCTTCGAGTCTATTCAGGCCGGGATCGGAACGCCGCCTGCAGCGGTCGGCGCGGCCGGCGAGTGCCCCGAGCCAACCGCGGTCGCGCACGGAACCGCCTGGCCCGCTCAGACACGGCCCCCGCGGCCATGTCCAGGGACTGTCCCGGGATTAGACGTTCGTGGCCGCGTCCGTTTTTGTCGTGTCTGCTTCGGCCGTGATTTCGGGGCCACGTCCAGGGACTGTCCCCGGACTAGACGTTCGAGGCCGCGTCCGTTTCTGTCGTGTCTGCTTCGGCCGTGACTTCGGGGCCATGTCCAGGGACTGTCCCGGGACTAGACGTTCGAGGCCACGTCCGCGCTTGCCATGTCCGGGCGGGCGATGTCTTCCGGGAAATCCCTGCGAAACCGGTATGAGCCTTTAACATGGGCCGGACGTGAACCCGCCCGGCCTCTTCCAGCCGTGGCTGCTCGAGCCCGTCGTCACGGCGCTCGCCGCGGTTGCCGCGCTTTGCTTCGCCCGCGGGTTCGTCCGTCTGCGGCGCCGGGGGCGAAAGGACCACGCCCCGTGGTCGAGAGCCGTCCTCTTCGCGCTCGGGCTCGCGCTGATCGTGATCCCGCTCGTCTCTCCGCTCGACGACCTCGCAGACCGGTACCTGCTCTCGGCCCACATGCTCCAGCACATGCTGATCGCCGACGCCGGGCCGGCGCTGATCCTCGTTGCGCTCCGGGGGCCGCTGCTTCTCTTCGCGATCCCGACTGCCGTGCTCACGACGCTCGGCCGCTCCGCGCGAGCCCGGCGAGTTGCGGCCTGGCTCGTCCGGCCAGGCGCGGCGTTCACGATCTGGGCCGCCGCGTTCGGTGCCTGGCACATCCCGGCCCTCTACGACTATGCCGCGACCCACCAGGCGGTGCACGAGGTCGAGCACGCAAGCTTCGTCTTCGCCGGCTTCCTCGTCTGGTCCGTGCTGATCGACCCGACCGGGCACGGCCGCGTCTCGAGGGGGAGGCGGCTCGCGATGATCGCCGCGCTCCTCGCGGTCGGAACCGTGATCGCCGACACGCTCATCTTCAGCATGACGCCGCTCTACCCCACGTATGCCGACGAGCCGCATCGGGTCTTCGGGCTCTCGCCCCTCCGAGACCAGCAGCTCGCGGGCCTCGTGATGACGGCCGAGCAGCTGCTCGCGCTCGGGACCTGCGCCGCCCTCCTGCTCGCGCCCGAGCTTCGACGCCGCCGGCGCGCGAAGAGGCCGCCCGTCGCCATCCGCCAGCCGGCCTGACGTGAGCGGCGCCTACCGCTTCGGCTTCGAACCGCTCTTCATCGTCCTCGCGCTCGCCGCCGCCGCGATCTACGTTCGCGCAATCCGCAGGGCCGAGCTCGAGGAACGCCCCGGGCGGGGGCGCTCGCTCGTCTTCGCCCTCGGCCTCGCGCTCGTCGCGATCCCGGTCAACTCACCGCTCGAGACGCTCTCGGCCCACTACCTGCTTCTCGCACACCTGCTCCAGAACGCGCTGATCGCCGACTGGGGCCCGCCGCTCCTGATCCTCGGGCTCACGCCTGCGATGCGTCGCGACGTGGCGCGCACCGCCGGGCGCCCCCTCGAGCTGATCACACGCCCCGTCCCGGCGCTCGCACTCTGGCTCGTCGTCTGGTACGGCGTCCACCTTCCGGCCTTCTACGACTGGGCGCTTCGAGACGACTGGCCGCTGAACCTCGAGCACCTCGCCCTGGTCGCCGCCGGCCTCGTCTTCTGGTGGGCGATCCTCGGCGAGCCCAAGCGCCTCGAGCCCCTCGGCACCCTTGCCTATCTCGGAGTCGCGTTCCTCACCGCGCCGTGGCTCTCACTCGCCTACATCTTCGCCGCGCACCCGTTCTATTCGTTCTACGAGCACGCGCCGCGGCTCTGGGGCCTCTCCCCGATCCGCGACCAGAACCTCGCCGGGATCCTGATGAACGCCGAGCAGACGAGCATCTTCTTCATCGCCCTCGCCTGGCAGCTCCTCCGGGTGCTCGCCGAGGAGGAGGCGGCGCAGCGTCACATGGACGCCGCCTACCTGGAGGCTCACGGTCCGTAGACTGCGCGGGAGTGGCCACGGAGAGCACACCTGTCGTCTTCGTCCATGGGCTCTGGCTTCACGCGAGCTCGTGGGATGCGTGGGTCGAGAAGTTCAACGCCGCCGGGTACGAGCCGTCGGCTCCCGGCTGGCCCGGCGACAGCGACACCGTCGAGGAGACCCGGCGCCAGGCGGAGCGCGTGGCGGGCTACGGGATCGACGCGGTCGTCGACCACTACGCCGAGCTGATCGGCTCGCTCGAGACGAAGCCGATCGCGATCGGTCATTCCTTCGGAGGGCTCATCGTGCAGCGGCTCCTCGGCCAGAACCTGGCCGCAGCCGCGGTCGCGATCGACCCGGCGCCGATCAAGGGCGTCCTGAGCCTGCCGCCGTCGGCGCTGAAGGTCGCCTCGATCGCCCTTCGAAATCCTGCGAACAAGAAGCGTGCCGTCTCGCTCACGCACGATCAGTTCCGCTACGGCTTCGGAAACCAGCTGTCGGCCGAGGAGTCCGAAGCGCTCTTCGAGAAGTGGACGATCCCGTCGCCCGGAAGGCCGCTCTTCGAGGCGGCGTTCGAGAACTTCTCACGTAACTCCCCTGCGAAGGTCGCGACCGACAACCAGACCCGGGGCCCGCTCCTCGTCACCGCCGGCGGCAAGGATCACACCGTCCCGGCCTCGATCAGCCACTCCACGGTCAAGCTTTACAAGAACTCGTCGGCGATCACCGACCTGAAGGAGTTCCCGAAGCGCGGGCACTCCCTGACGATCGACAGCGGCTGGGAAGAGGTTGCGGACGCTGTCCTTGCCTGGCTGAAGGAGCGCGGCCTCTAGGCCGACACGGCCGGAGCGGGAAGTGCGTCGCGCACAGCCGGCGCGACCTCGGTCCCGAACAACTCGATCGCGTGGAGCAGCTCTGCGTGCGGCATCGTCCCGACGCTCAGCTGGAGCAGGAAGCGCTCGTGGCCGAAGAGCTCGTGCTGGAAGAGGATCTTCTCGGTCACCTCGGCAGGGCTGCCGACGAACAGCGCGCCCCGTAGCGTCAGGCCTGCGTCGAAGTCCTGCCGCTGAACCGGAGGCCAGCCGCGCTCGCGGCCGATCTTCGTCATCTGCAGCTGGAACGGCGGCCATGCGGCGTCGGCCGCGGCCTGCGAGGTGTCTGCGATGAACCCGTGCGAGTTGATGCTCATCGGCTGCGGCTCGTGCCCTGCGCGCCGGGCCGCCTCGCGGTGGATCTCCGCGAACGGCACGAACCGTTCCGGAAGCCCGCCGATGATCGCCAGCGCCATCGGTAGCCCGAGCGCCCCGGCGCGGGCCGCCGACTCGGGCGCGCCGCCGACGGCGACCCAGACCGGCAGCGGATCCTGAAGCGGCCGCGGATAGACGGCAAGGCCGTCGAGCGGGGCTCGATGCCGGCCGGACCAGGTGACGTGCTCCGACTCGCGCAGCGCCAGCAGGAGCCGGAGCTTCTCCTCGAACAGCGAGTCGTAGTCGGCGAGCTCGTACCCGAAGAGCGGGAACGACTCGATGAACGACCCACGCCCGGCCATGATCTCGGCACGCCCGCCCGAGAGGAGGTCGAGCGTCGAGAACTCCTGGAACACGCGCACCGGATCGTCCGAGCTGAGCACGCTGACCGCGCTCGTCAGGCGGATCCGGCTTGTCCGCTCCGCACCGGCCGCAAGCACGACCGCCGGTGTCGACACGGCGAAGTCGGGGCGGTGGTGCTCGCCGACCCCGAAGACGTCGAGACCGACCTGGTCGGCAAGCTCCATCTCCTCCATCAGGTTCCGGAGCCGCTCGGCGGGCGAGATCGTCCGGCCGCCTGCATCCGGAGTCAGTTCGGCAAACGTGTAGATCCCGAGCTCCATCGCCGAAGTCTAACCGATAGTTGACCGCTCAAGCATCAGCGGCCTTGCGAGCCTCGTCCACGGCCCGGATCTCGGTGATCACGTCCTGTCCCGCCGCGTACAGAGCCGAAAGCGGATGCGACCCTTCGGCCAGCTCGCTCTCGGCGGCCTCCCCCGAGAAGCGCATGCCCGTCGTGAGGACGTTGAAGCCGACCGTCCCGTCTTCGGGAAGGCGGTCGTCGCCGCCCTCGGAAAGCGAGGCCAGCGCCGCCTCCGCCACCTCGACCCACCGCTTGCTCGCCGCCGCGGCATCCGGGTTCTCGCCGAGCCCGATCATCCCGCCGCCGTTCGAGATGTACATGCTCGTCGTCCCGTCGGCCAGCCCGACGATGCTGACGACAGCAGTCTCGTACCCCGTGTCCATCACGACCCCGAGCGCCTGTCCGCCAGGCACGACGGGTGCCGCCTTGATCTCGACCGACCCGAAGGAGAGCGCCTGTTCGCGAAGGCCGGTGTAGATCCCCTCGATTTCCCGCTGCGCCATTCGGGCATTCTCCCTGATGACGCGCCGCGAACGCGATACTGCAACCCGAGCCGACAATCGCCCGACCGAAGGGAGAACCGATGGGATTCGACCAGTACCACGAGCCGCCGGACGAGCTTCCGGCCGAAACCCGTACCTTCGCGCGCCTCTGTGCGTCGCTGACCGAAGAGGCCGAGGCGATCGGCTGGTACGAGCAGCGTCTCGCGGTCGAGACCGATCCGCAGGCCCTCTCGATCATGCGCGACGCTCAGGGCGAGGAGTTCAAGCACTTCAGCATGGATCTCGAGTTCCTGCTGCGGCGGACACCGCGCTGGCGGGAGATCGCGGAGGGCGTCCTGTTCCAGCCCGGAGACATCGTCGAGCATGGGGAGGCTGCCGAGGCGGAGTCGGGCGACGAGGGCGGCTCGTCGTCTGGCTCGGATCCGTCGGGCTCGCTCGGCATCGGCGGGATGCGGGGAGCGGGGAGATGAACCACCTACTCCGTTCGCACGCACCGATCTCGGATGCCAACTGGGAGCTCATCGACGAGGAGGCACGCACCCGGCTCAGCGCGGCGCTCGCGGCCCGCAAGATCGTCGACTTCTCGGGCCCGCACGGTTGGGAGCACTCGGCCACGAACCTCGGCCGCGTGGCGAAAGTCTCCTCACCGCCGGCGAAGGGCGTCGCGGGCCTACAGCGGCAGGTACTGCCGCTGGTCGAGCTCCGCGCCGACTTCGCGGTGAAGCTCGACGAGCTCCGCGATCACGATCGCGGCCGCCAGGACGTCGATCTCGAGAAGCTCGACGAGGCCGCGCATGCGATGGCGGTCGCCGAGAACGGCGCCGTCTTCCGGGGCTGGCCGGCCGCGGGGATCACGGGAATCGCCGAGGCCTCCCCGCACGAGGGCCGGGCCCTCGGCGCGACTCCCGACGCCTACCCGAAGGCCGTCGCGGGAGCCGTCGAGCTCCTGCTCCAGAACGGGATCGCCGGCCCGTATGCGCTCGCCCTCGGCGGCGAGCAGTACACGAACGTGATCGAGACCGCCGAGCACGGCGGCTACCCGCTCCTCGACCACCTCCGCCAGATCCTCGGCGGCCCCGTGATCTGGTCGCCGGGCATGGAGGGCGGTGTCGTCGCGAGTCTGCGTGGCGGCGACTTCCTGTTCGAGTCCGGCGAGGACTTCGCGATCGGCTACGACCACGCCGACGCCGATGCCGTTCACCTCTACATCGAGGAGAGCTTCTCCTTCGTCGTCGCGACGCCCGAGGCGGCGGTGCCGCTGGCTCCGTAGCGAGCCGGTCACCGCCGCCCGATCAGGCGGATGCCGTTTGACGCAACGTCGCTGATGATCTTGTATGAGAACGACGAGTTCAGGAGCGAGTGGGGGCGGGAGGATTCGAACCTCCGTAGGCTGAGCCGACGGGTTTACAGCCCGTTCCCTTTGGCCGCTCGGGCACACCCCCGGGGTGCGCGGCATTGTAGCCTCCGGGGAGTGAAGCGCTACGACACCATCGTCATCGGGGGCGGTCCGTCGGGGTCGACGACCGCCTACCGCCTGGCCGAGCAGGGGGCCTCGGTGCTCCTCGTCGACAAGGCGAAGTTCCCCCGGGACAAGCCTTGCGGGGGTGGGATGACGCTGCGCGCGGTGCGGCAGTGCCCGGTCGATCCGTCCCCGGTGGTCGAGGAATACGTCGATCAGATCGAGCTTCGGTTCCGCTACGGGCCCGCCGTGATTCGCACGGCGAAGGAGCCGATCGTGTGGATGACCCAGCGCCGGCGGCTCGATGCGTTCCTGCTCGACGCCGCGCGGGAGCGGGGGGTGGAGGTGCGCGAGGGCGTGAAGGTCGCAGTCGAGCCCGGAAACACCGTCGTGCTCGGGTCGGGCGAGAAGGTGACTGCGGACGCGATCGTCGGCGCCGACGGGGCCAACGGGATCACGGCGAAGGCCGCCGGGCTCGGTGCGGGCGTGAGCTACGGCGTGGCATACGAGGGCAACGTCCCCTTCACGACCCTTCCGAGGGAGCGCTACGCGCGGCGGCTCGTGCTCGAGCTCGCCGACATTCCGGGTGGCTACGCCTGGGTGTTCCCGAAGGGCGATCACGCGAACGTCGGGGTCGGCGGCTGGCAGAGCGAGGGGCCGAAGCTCCGGGAGCACCTCGCCCGGGCATGCGAGGCGCACGGTCTCGATCCGGACGACCTCGAGAGCCTTCGCGGCCACCGGCTCCCGCTGCGAAAGCCGGGCAGCAAGATCGGCGGCGAGCGCGCCTTGCTCGTCGGCGACGCAGCGGGTCTGATCGACCCGGTTTCGGGCGACGGGATGTTCGAGTGCTTCGTCTCCTCACGGCTCGCCGCCGCAGCGATCGGCGACATGCTCGCCGGCCGGACCTCGACGCTCGAGACCTACGGGGCGGCCGTGGATCGCGAGTTGGCTCCGCTCCACCGGGCCTCGTGGACGCTCAAGAAGGCACTCGACCGCTGGCCCCGCGCGTCCTGGCAGATCGCGCGCTCGAAGCTCCTCTGGGTGAGCATTCGAGGGATGCTCGACGGAGAGCTTCCCGATCCGGGGCAGCAGCGCGGGCTTGCGCGCGTGCCGCTGCGAGCGCTCGCGATCCTCGGCCGCTGAGGCCTCCGTCTAACCGCTCGAGTTGACGAGCTTCAGCATCTTGAACATCGGCAGGTACATCGCGATCACGATGATCCCGACCATGACGCCGACGGCGATCATCGTGATGGGCTCGATGATCGAGGTGAGGGCGTTGATCGAGGTCTCGACCTCGTCCTCGTAGAAGTCGGCGATCTTGCCGAGCATCTTCTCGAGCTCGCCCGTCTCCTCGCCGATCTTGATCATCTGACTGACCATCGGCGGGAACACCGGGTTCTCGATGAGCGGCTGGGCAATCGGGATGCCCTCGTGCACCTTCGTCCGTACCTCGACGAGTGCCTGCTCGATCACCCAGTTCCCCGAGGTGTTGCCGGTGATCTCGAGTGCCTTGACGATGTCGACACCCGACCCGACGAGCGTCGAAAGCGTCCGCGAGAACCGTGCCATCGCGACCTTCAGGACGATGTCGCCGATCTTCATCGGCAGGCGCAGCTTGAAGGTGTCCCACACCCGTCGGCCGTGCTCGGTCTTCTTCCAGCGCCGGAAACCCCAGAACGAGAGGCCCATGACCGGGAAGATGATGAACCAATAGTCCCGGAGAAAGTTGGAGGCGTCGACGACGATCTGCGTCAGCATCGGCAGGTGCCCGTTCAGCTGGGCGAAGATGTTCACGAATACCGGGACGAGGAAGAGCAGCATCCCCATCAGCGCGAGCGACGCGAAACAGAGGACGACGATCGGGTAGACCATCGCGCTCTTCACGCGCCGCTTGATCTGCATCGACTTCTCGATCTGGATCGCCAGCCGATCGAGGACGCGATCAAGCATCCCGGATGCCTCGCCTGCCTCGACCATCGAGACGTAAAGCCGGTCGAACGCATTCGGATGCTGCGCGAGCGCCTTCGAGATGATCATCCCAGACTCGACATCCGTCCGGACGGCTTCGATCACGACCTTGAGGTTCTTGTCGACGGTCTGGTCGAGCAGGATCGTGAGCGAGGTGACGACGTTCACGCCGGCCTCGATCAGGGTCGCGAACTGGCGCGAGAAGATCTGAAGGGCCTTCGGATCGATCTTCTTCGAGAAGCCGGCGCGCGCAGCGATCTTCTTGGTCTTCGAGTCGAGTTGCTTGGGAAGGAGCCCGCGCTGGCGGAGCAGGTCACGGGCGGCGTCGAGATCGGATGCCTGGAGCTCGCCTTTCAGCTCGATGCCCTGCGCGTTGATCGCCGAGTAATTGAACGTCGTCACGGTGACTAGAACCCCTTTCCGGATGTGCTCGGAAGCTGCTGCGCGCGCGCATGCGGATAGCCGTTGCTGAGTGCGCGCTTGAGCTCCGATTGCGCGGATGTCTGGAACTGGTAGGGCCCGGTGTAGATCGTGAAATGGGGTGCGGATCCGGACGTGCCCGGCACTGCGTTGTTGGCGACCACGTCCTTCAGTCCGGCATTCCGGGCCGCAACGACCGCGCGGGCGGCTGCCTTCGCACTGGACGCTCCGATCCCCGGGATCGAGCCGACGACGATGATGTAGCCGGCGCCGGTGGCCGTCCCTCCCGAGGGGGACGCGCCCGTGCCGGCCCCCTCGCCGCCCTGGGCGACGGCAGCCGAGGCGGGTGTCGCCGAGGCGGGTTTCACCTGGGGGATGAACAGATCCTTGGTGACGAAGTGCTTGAGCCGCACGGCCGGGCCCTTCACCGTGACCGCGGCCACGGCCGCGCTCGTGCCGCCGCCGCTCGAGGTCGAGATCTGCGGCTTGAAGACGTCCCGAGTCCTCAGGTGGGCGACGGCCCGCGAGATGCCCGCCTCCGAGGATCCGGCGGCAGCACCACCTGACGGAGAAACCGGAACGGCGGCCGCAGCCGGCGCCGATGGGGTCGCTGAATCGGACGAGGAGCCGCCGAAGAGCGCGGGAAGCAGCTCGAAGGCGACGACGAGGAGCAGGATCCCGCCCCCGATTCCGATGAAGATCTTCTGACGGCGAACTCTGGCGGCCTCGCGATCCTCCGCCGTTCGCCGAGCGCTGCCCGCTACTCCAGCCATCAGGTCGAGGATGGGGTTGTGGTCGCTCCCGGCGCGGTCTGCGAGATGCCCGTGTAGGCGAACGCGTCGAGCGTCACGGTCGCGCTCACATCGGGAGCAGGGGAGACGGAGGTGAGGGTCAGGCCGTGCACGTCGTAGAGCCGTCCGGTCGCCGAGACCGTGTCGCCTGACAGCTTCACCTGATTGCGCAGCTGCGCGAGGAAGCCCTGGACGTTGAGGAAGTGTCCGGTGAGGTCGATCGTCATCGGCACGGACTCGTAGCCCGAGTACGAGACAGGGGCCGCCGGGGCGATCGAGTCGAGCGAGACGTGTTCCTCGGTTGCGATCCGGCTCAGCTGAAGGACGATCTGGGGGATCCCGGCATCGCTCGGCAGGGCCCGGGTAAGAAGGAGCGTCTGCGACACCGCCTGCTTCTGGGCGGCCGTCTGCTTGACGCTGAGCTGATTGAGCTGCGTCTTCGCCTTTGCGATCGTGGTCTCGATGCTGTTTGCCTTGGACTGCTTCGGCATCACGAGGACGATCCACATCCCGACGCCGAGCAGGAGGAACGTTCCCCCGAGAATCGCGACGAGCTTGAAGGGAGAGATGGTCGAGATGCGTGCGGTCATGGTGTTGCCTCCGGGGAGATGACGCTGGCCTGGACGGAGAACTGGAAGACCGTGTCAGCGCCGACAGTGGTCTTGGAGCTGGAGACGAGGTTCACGCCCGTGAGCCATGGGACGAGGTTGAGGCGGCGCATCATCCGCGCGACCGACGGTTGCGAGTACGTGTAGCCGGAGATGGTGAAGGTGCTCGGGGTGGCGGTCGGTGCCGGTGCCGGCGGGGGCGTCGATGCGTCCGAGGACGTGGTCGTTGTCGTCGCCGCCGGCTCTGCAGCCGCGGCCGCGGCTGCCTGGTTCACGGCGAGCGTGGCCGCTGCTCCCGCCGTCGTCGACTGCAGGCTCTGAAGCCAGACGTCCTCCGGCATGACCTTGGAGAGCGTTCCCAGGAACTGATCCCAGGCGAGCCTGTTCGCGACGAGTCCGATGACGGTCGACTTCCTCGTGCCGGTGCCCGACGCGAGCGTCGTGGCCGACGAGGTCGTCGCGATCTGCGACTGGATCGCCGCGAGCTCGTTGCGCTTCTGGGTCACGGACGAGCCCGACGACCAGACCATGATCGAGAGCCCGACGACCGTGAGCGCACCCACGACGGCGCAGATGATCAGCAGGTTCCTACGGTTGGGGTCGAGGCCGGTCGAAGCAGTGCTCGAGTGCCGGTCTGCCGGCAGGAGGTTGACGGCTTTCATCTCAGTCCTCGATTCCGAGCCCGACGGCTACGACGAGCCCGGCGGACTGCTGCGGATAGATGAAGTCGGGCGCAAGCTCGACTCTGGAAAACGGATCGGCGGCGCTCACCGGCATCGCGAGATCGGACCCGAGCCGGCCGAGGAAGCCCGGCAGGTCTACGACCGAGCCGGAGACGACGACGCTCGTGACCGGCGCCGCACCCGGCTGCTGCGAGCCGTAGAAGCGAATCGACGACAGAAGCTCTCGGGCGAGGGTCTGCATCTCGCGGCGGACGACGTCGGCCGGCTGCAGAGCGCCCGGCTGGCCGAAGCCCGCCGAATCGGCGGTCGGTTCGAGCGTGAGCTCGGCGCGGAGCTCTGCGACCTGCTCGGGCGAGAGCTTCAACGACCGCGCGAGCGCGCTGTCGATGTTGCCGTCGCCCCACTCGAGCACGCGGGTGAAGTGACAGGTCGACCCGTCCGAGATCGCGAGCGTCGTCAGATCGTGGTCGATCGCGACCGCGATCACGGACGTCTCCGTCTCGGCGTCTTCGGTGCGGACGGGAACCGAGGCGCGCAGGAGCGCGAAGGCGTCGAGATCGATCCCCGTCACCTGGAGGTTCGCGGCATCGGTTGCCGCGAGCTGGCGGTCGACCGAGTCGCGCAGCGCGATTACGAGCAAGACCTTGTGAATCGGCTGTCCCTCCTCATCCGTGCTCGTCTCGAGCACCTGATAGTCGAGGACGGCCTCGTCGAGTGGCGTGGAGAGAAGCTCGTGAGCGCGGAAGTTGACTGCGTTCTCGAGCTGCTCGCCGTCGGTGGCGCCGGTGATCTCGATTGTGCGGACGCCGATGCGCGTGTTCGCAATTCCGAGCCGCACACAGTTCCGCGGAAGCGAGTTTTCCGCAAAGAGCTCGTTCAGTGCCGTGGCGAGCCCGGCCGGATCTCGCACCTCGCCGCCGTTGACGATTCCCGGCTCGAGCTGCGAATGCGCAACGCGGACGAGGCTCTTGCCGCCGTTGTTCACGACGTGTGCGGCCGTGAGGCTCCCGGCCTCGATCTTCAGCCCGACGATGTCCGCAGGCATCGGCTTGCGCTTCGCCGCCTCGGCCTTCTTCGCTCGCGGCTTCGAGGAGGGCCGCTTGGACAGCAAGTCCGAGAGCTTGATCTCCTTGCTCAGGTCAACCATGTCTATACCTCCGCCAGCTGAAGTCCGGCGCCGCTGAGATGCGGCGGCGTGTTGAGGGTGACGCCCCGCTGAACGAGGGCGTCGAGGCCTTCCGGCTTGCTCGCCCGCGCGAGGGCCGCCTGACGCGAGATCAGCCCGCGGAGCATGAGGTCGGCGAGCGACTGCTCCATCGTCTGCATCCCGCGGCTCGTTCCCGTCTGCATCACCGAATAGATCTGCTCGACCTTGCCCTGCCGGATCAGGTTTCTCACCGCGTCGTCCGGGAGCAGGATCTCGAGCGCGGCGACACGGCCGAGACCGTCGATCGTCGGAACGAGGTTCTGGGTGACGATTCCCTGCAGGGTGCCGGCGAGCTGGATCCGCACCTGGTCCTGCTGCTCGGCCGGGAAGACGTCGATCACACGGTCGATCGTCATCGGCGCGCTCTGGGTGTGGAGCGTTGCGAACACGAGGTGGCCGGTCTCGGCCGCCGTGAGTGCGGTCGCGATCGTCTCGAGGTCGCGCATCTCGCCGACGAGGATGACGTCAGGATCTTGGCGGAGCGCTGCTCTGAGCGCCTCCGAGAATGAGGGAGTGTCGAACCCGACTTCGCGCTGGTTGACGAGGCACCGCTGATGGCTGTGGAGGAACTCGATCGGATCCTCGATTGTGAGGATGTGCTCGCTGCGGCTCGCGTTCACGTGGTCGATCAACGCTGCGAGCGTCGTCGACTTGCCGGAGCCGGTCGGCCCGGTGACGAGGACGAGCCCGCGCGGCTTGTCGGCGAGCGCCTCGAGATGCGAGGGAAGCCCGAGCTCACGGAGCGAGCGGATCTCGGTCGGGATCATGCGGAAGGCCGCGCCGACCGCTGCCCGCTGGAAGAAGATGTTCGCGCGGAGCCGGCCGACGGCCGGGATCGAGTAGGCCATGTCGATGTGACGGCGCGTCTCGAGAACCTTCTGCTGCTCGGTCGAGAGGATCCGGTAGAGCAGGTCCCTCGTGGCGTCCGGCGTGAGCATGTCGTAGTGATCGAGGGGCTCGAGCTCGCCCCGACGGCGGATCATCGGCTTCGATCCGGAGGTGAGGTGGAGGTCCGAGGCGTCACGGTCCTTCATCTCGCGTACGAGGTCATCGACGGTCAGGGGGAGCATGGCAACGGGACTATCGGCAGCGGGTCGAGTCGGCTTTAGCTGAATCCACCAAGTGCGTGAAATCGCTCATGCAGGGGTGAAAATCGGCGTCGTGGAGCGGACGCTGACGGGGCGGTGATCGGGCAGCAGCGCTGCTCCGGCAGTCGCTCCGAACCTGATCGTCCACGGTCGGGCGGCGGTCACGGGGATCGAAACGCGGCGGTGCTGACCGGGTGAAACCCGATACGAGCGGTCGCCGAATCGGATAGTGACCGGCTTCGCGTAAGAGCCGGGAAGGGAGAGGGTGAAGGACGCGGTGCCGGCCCTCGGCACGGCCGACCACACCTCGAGCCCTCCCTCCGGGGCGAGCCACCCGTCCCAGTATCGACCGAGCTCGTACGTCGTGAGTCGTGGTGCGCTGTCGGGCCGCCAGAGCGTGAAGGATGAATCTCTCGCCACCGAGGTGGCGCCGGTCAGCCGGACGGTGACTTCGAATCCCTGTAAGAGGAACTCTGAATCCAACCGCCTTCCCCTGTCCTCGAGGAGGCCGTCCTTCGTGACCTGAAGGGCTCCGTAGCCGAGGGTGTCGGTCGGCTGGGCGGCACCCACCAGGAGCTCCCGGTTGATCGATTTGTTCCAGAAGAGCTGTTCGTCCAGGGCCGCCGTCGGCGCCCCCGCGGTCTCGATCGCGGTCACCGGGCCGTTGCTGGCCCTGTCCACCCACGAGGGGTCGCCGGCCACGATGGTTTCACGGGCCGCCGAGGCATAGTCGGTGTCATAGACCGTTGCGCCGAGCGAGAGGGCACCGGCGAAGACGAGTACGGCGCCAAGCGCCACCATTCGGAAGCGGTTGAACGCGACCGCTACCGCAAGTCCCGCGGCGAGCGCTGCGCACAACGTGACGGTCAACGACGCAACGGGAACCCCGATCAGCCGTTCGAGTTCAACGAAAGCCCAGAGCAGGGGGGAGTCGCCGTATCCAAATCCCGATGCGTAGCTCGTGAGCGACAGCGATGCAGTCGCGACGGCGATCGCGGCTGCGACCCCCGATACGACCCACGGCGCCGGCCGTCCTTGTCTGAGGTAGACGCCGAACGCCACTGGCAGCAGAGGCAGGAGTACGAAGAGGTAGCGCTCCTTGAACTGATCCGATCCGTTGGACGCGTAGATCGCAGCCTCGAGCATGACAGCCGTCGCAAACGGGACTACGAGCGCCGCCAGGGCGCGGTCTCGCCGATCACGGGTCCGGGTAAGTGCGACGATCGCGCCCGGGACGAGCACGATGCCCCCGGCCAGCGAAAGCAAGACGAGGTCGAGTCCTGCCCAACGCAGCAGCCCCCAGCCAACATGGAGGTGTTCGACGGCCGAGTAGTAGCCGAGTATTCGCGCGGGGCCCAGGGCAAGCAACACCGCGAAGCCGGCTCCGACGATTACAAATGGAAGCCGCTGGGTGCGAAAGGCGGCGCGCCGGTCGAGCAAGAGTGCTCCGACGATGAAGGCTGGGACTAGAACCACGTATTGGACCCGCGTGAAGGTCGCGAGAATCGCGAACGCGAAGAAGCCGAGTTGGCTACGCCGTGTCGGTCTCTCGAGCGCAGAGAACCCACAGCAGAGCGCCGCCAGCACGAGAGGGTAGGCAAGCGGATCGCTCAGGATGGAGCCGGCGAAGGCGAGGTCCGGGATCGTGAGCGCAAATGCAGCGCAAAAGAGCGAATACCCCCCGCTAAGGCCGAGCCGGCGCGCCATCAAATAGACGGGGATGGCTGCAAGCGACATGAAGATCGCGTTCTCCGCCTGCACCAGGTGGTAGGCGGTCCCGGTCGAGGCGAGAGCCCAGGCCGGCGCAGCCACAAGCGGTTCGAGCAGAGCCGGGAAGTGGGCATTCGATCCCCGGATGACCGGCATTCCTTGTGTCCCAAGGGAGCGGCCGAGCGCAGCGTAGATGTACTCGTCCGGAAAGTAGGTCGCGGTTGCGTGAACAACCGAGGCCAATATGCGCGTGAGTCCTGCAAAAACGATGAGGCCGGCGAGAGCGAATCGAACGTCGAGCCGTACACGCAATCGCTCTGCGGCGCGGACGGGCGCGTTTCCGTATTCCGTGATCATCGAGGTTCCTATCGGCAGAGAGCCGTGCAATCTGAAGAAGGAGGCTGCTTGCGGGCTAGAGCAGCTGAAGAGAGAAACCGAGTCGGGAAAGAAAGAGGGGCGGCAGGCCTTGGCCATGCCGCCCCTCTTCCGCCGCATTGCGGGAGGATTTAGAACAGGAGTTGGATCAGGTGCAGCCGTTGGCCGAAGCCTTGGTGCTCGTGATGCCTCCAGCCGTGCCGCCACCAGGTCCGGCGTAGTACCAGGTCGTGGTTCCCTGGCCGGGAGCGAGGAGACAGTACTGGGTCCCCGCGGTGGTGGCCGAGAAGACCTGGACCGAGACGTCCTTGCCGATGCCCGGATCGAGCGTGGCGAGGGAGGCAGCTGTCATTCCGGTGTACTTGTTGTTCTGCGAGAAGAACTCCTCCGCGTCCGGAATCGCTGCGCGGACGTCGGCCTTGCCCTTCGTGTCCTGGGCGGTGCCGCGGAACGCGAGGTAGGACGGGACGGCGATCGCGATCAGGATTCCGATGATGATCATGACGACCAGGAGCTCGATGAGGGTGAAGCCCTCTTCCGAGCGAAGTCGATTCCGAAGACGATTCATGGTGAGTTTGGCTCCTTGGGTTATTGGGCTGGAAGTGGATTGGGGTTCCACGTCAACCCAGGCATCGGCAGAAGGGGGGAGGCGAGTTAGCCCCGAATGAGGGATCTCTCAACGCCGGATCACCCATGTTGAGTGATGCTCACTCATTCCCGCGGAGTTCAGCTGTTGCCCGCAGATGATGGCCGGCATCGAGGCCGGGACGCATAAGTCTTCGTTTGTGGCGATACCCATTTACCGTCACGAAATCGCCTCGGAAGCTCTGAGAGTGTTTCGAGCAGAAAACAGCCTCGTGTTGGAGATTCGCGCTGGGTTTCTGTCCTGCGTCGAATCCGCGCCAATTCTTGGCAATTTCTGAGGAAGCTTCAGGGCGCAACCCCGAAAGTCGGCGACTTGGTGCGACGAAGCGGTCCGGGCCCACCGCGAACGTTTCTCTTCGGCGAGTCGCTAGAAGACGACGCGGGCGAGCTCTTCGACCGTGGTGAGCCCGGATGCGACCTTCTCGATCCCGTCGGCCCAGAGCGTGCGCATGCTCTCGGCGGCGGCTGCCTTCTCGATCTCGTCCTTGCTGGCCCGCCGCGCGGCGAGGCTCGCGACCGTCTCGGTCATCTGGAGGAGCTGGAAGACGCCGATCCGGCCCTTGTAGCCGGTGTTCGCGCAGCGTGTGCAGCCGACCTTGCGCCTGAACTCGGCGTTGCGGTACCTGTCCATCTCGTCCGGGGCGATTCGCGCGGCGAGCAGCTGTTCCTCCGAGGGCTCGTAGAGCTCGGCGCAGCTCGTGCAGAGCTTCCGCATCAGCCGCTGGGCCAGCACCGCGCTCACTGCCGACGAGGTCAGGAACGGCTCGACCCCCATCTCCGACAGCCTCGTCAGGGCGGCGGGCGCGTCGTTCGTATGCAGCGTCGAGAGCACGAGGTGGCCCGTGAGCGCGGCCTCGATCGAGATCTTTGCCGTCTCGACGTCGCGGATCTCGCCGACCATGATCACGTCGGGGTCGGAGCGGAGGATCGAGCGCAGTACCGTCGCGAACGTGAGGCCCGCGCGGGTGTTGATCTGCACCTGGTTGATCCCCGCGAGGCGGTACTCGACCGGATCCTCGACGGTGATCACGTTGATCTCAGGGTTGTTGATCTCCGCGAGCGCTGCATAGAGCGTCGTCGACTTGCCCGAGCCCGTCGGGCCCGTGACGAGGACCGCGCCGGTGGGGCGCTTGACGAGCTCGGAGAGCTGGACATGCATGGCCGGCGCAAGGCCGAGCGACTCGAGGGTGGGGGCCTTCTTCGACTTGTCGAGGAGGCGCATCACGACCGACTCGCCGTAAACCGTGGGGAGGGTTGCGACGCGAACGTCGAGCGCTCGTCCGGCGGCCCCGGCGCCGAGCGTGAGCCGCCCGTCCTGAGGCTTTCGCCGCTCGGCGATGTCGAGCTTGGCCAGCACCTTGAGGCGGGTGACGACGCCGACAGCGAACTGGCGGGGGATTCGCTGCGCGATCACGAGAACGCCGTCGACCCGGAAACGGACGAGTAGGCCGTCCTCCTGCGGCTCGAGATGGATGTCGCTCGCGCCGTCCTCGGCGGCCTGGAACACGATCGAGTTCACGAGCCGGACGATCGGCCCTTCCGAGATCCCGTCCTCGGCCGTGAGATCGTCGGGCTCTTCGTCGATCTCCTGGAGCCCCTCGTCGCCGAGGACGGCGGCGAAGGCGACGTTCGCCCGCGTGAGTCGCCGCACCTCGACCATCACGTCCTCGAGCGGAGCAACGGCGAGCTCGATGGGCAGCCTGGAGGTCAGCCGGAGCTCGTCGATCCCGTTCACATTGTCGGGGTCGGTGAGCGCGACCCTGAGCGAGTTCTCGTCGACCGAGTAGGGGATCGCCCCGACCCGCTCGAGCACGGCGAGCGGGATCATCTTCGTCGCCTCCGCCGAGATCCCGGTGACGGCGAGGTCGACGAGCGGCAGGCCGTGGCTCTCGGCGAGCTCTCTCGCGCGATCGAGGTCGTTGACCGGCTCGCTGCCGCTCTCCCCGTCGGCCCGTTCTCCCGATCGGGGGGACGGTACCGAAGAGCCGTCGGGGCCGTTCAGCAGCAGGGCGTCCTGATCGGCGAAGATGTCGTCTGTCTCAGGGACGGAGTGGAGGGGATGGAGGCTCGTCAACTGGGTTCCCTCACAGCGATCCGAGATATGCGTGCACGATCGCGTCGCCCGCGAAGAGCGCAACGAGGCCTCCGAACGCGAGGAAGGGCCCGAGCGGGATCGCCATCTTCCGCGCCGCAGTGCCGTGGCGCGCCAGGAGCACGACCGACGGAACCAGCGCGGCCAGCATGCCGACCATCAAGGCCACCGGCAGCGTCGCCCCGAGTGCCGCACCGAGGAGAACCGCGAGCTTGACGTCGCCCATTCCGAGGCCGCCCGGGTAGGCGAGGGCGGCGAGCAGGAGCGCCAGGCCCCCGGCCGCGGCTGCGATCGCCCACTGGGGCGAGTGGTCGATCGCCGTTCGCCCCGCGAGCACGAAGACGGCGGCCGGGAGCACCACGCGGTTCGGGATCACACGCCGCTCGAGGTCGGTGACGGTGACGACGACGAGCGTCGCGCAGAACACGGCCGAGACCACCGCGTCGGCGGTGAGCCCGAAGTCGAGGATGCAAGCCGAGACGAGGAGCGCAGTCGTCAGCTCGACGAGCGGGTACTTGATCGAGATCCCCGAGCTGCAGCCCCGGCATCGCCCACGCAGGAGAACGTATGAGACGACCGGGATGTTGTCGTACCAGGCGATCTCCTTGCTGCAGGTGGGGCAGCTCGATCCGGGAGCGACGATCGAGAGCCGCACGGGGATCCGTGCCGCGACGACGTTCAGGAAGCTTCCGATCGCGAGCCCGGGGATGAACGCGAGCGCGGCCACCGCGCCGGTCATGCGCTCTGTGCCTCCCGGCACCGGGCCTCGACCCGGAACCCGGCGATGGTCATGCCGGTCCTGCGGTGAGCGGCCCTGTAGCTGCGGTCTCGGGCTCGTGCGCTACCGGAGTATGCGGTTCGGCCGAGTACGAGGCCGTCAGCGCCTCGGCGCGCGCCCGCTCATCTGCCTCGGCGGCCTTCGCCTTCTCGGCGTGGTCGAGCGCGATCACGAAGTCATGCGCGTTTGGCGCTGCGTTCGTGGCGGTCTCGCGGTCGACGAGCCCGTCGATTGCCAGGTCGATCAGCGCCTGCGTGAGCGTCTGCATGTTGTAGTAGGAGCCGTCGCGAATCGCCGACGGGATCTCGTCCGCGCGGCAATCGCGAATCAGCTCGGCGATCCGGTCGTTCACGATCATCACCTCGACGGCGGCGATGCGGCCCGAGTCGGGCATCGGCAGGAGCCTCTGGCTCACGACCCCTCGCAGGACACCCGCAAGGATCGAGCGGATGATCGGCTGCTTCGCACCCGGGAAGAATTCGATCATGCGCCCGATCGTCTCCGAGGCATCGACCGTGTGCATTGTGGAGAAGACGAGGTGGCCCGACTCCGCCGCCTGCAGCGCGGTCTCGGCGGTCTCCGCGTCGCGAAGCTCTCCGATCAGGATCACGTCCGGGTCCTGGCGCAGCGCCCGCCGCAGCGCCTGGGAGAACGACACGGTGTCGATCCCCACCTCGCGCTGGTTGACGATGCTGTCTCGGTCGGGATGCAGCATCTCGATCGGGTCCTCGATCGTGATGATGTGCTGCTTCCGCGTGCGGTTGATGTGGTCGATCATCGCCGCGAGCGTCGTGGACTTTCCCGACCCGGTCGCCCCGGTGACGAGCACGAGCCCTCGATGCTCGCCGGCGAGGCGGCGGACACCGGGGGGCAGATGCAGCTTTTCGAAGCTCGGGATCACGCTCGGGATCACGCGGAACACGGCCGAGATCGCGCCGCGCTGCCTGAAGGCGTTCACGCGGAAACGCGTGGAGCCGCATTCGTAGCTGATGTCCAGCTCGCCGCTCGAGAGGAAGAGCTGCTGCCGGTCGGGGGCGGTGCTCGTGATCGTCTCGATCACCTGCTCGAGCGCCTCGTTCGTCAGCGGGAGCTCGTCGTCGAGCGCCATGATCGAGCCGTCGCGGCGGACGACCGGCGGCTGGCCGAGCTTCAGGTGAAGGTCGCTCGCGCCGAGCTCTGCGATTCGAAGGAGAAGCGAGTCGAGATCCATCATTCCCCTATCGGCGCTCGGGTGCCTGCGCTTTAGTGATGGCGTCTTTCCGGCTGCCCGCTCAGGAGGGCGGGGTGATCTCGCGCTGGATCAGAACGGTGTAGGGCTTGTCGACCGTCGGGAACCAGGGCGGCGTCAGCCAGAGCAGGCTCGGGTCATAGTCGTACTCGCGAGCGGAGAACATCGACATCGAGCCGCCGTCGTTCGTCGCGGTCGAGCCCGTGAAGATCATCTGGCCGTGCGAGCCGCACTGGTAGCCGAAGGCGCCGCAGGCGTCCGTCCACTGCCCTGTCGTGGCGATCGTGGCGGCGTTCCACGAGAGGTCGTTCGGCGTCCAGTAGGCCACGATCATGTTGTTCAGCGCGACGAGGCCCAGCACCGAGTTCGTGCCCGACTGGTAGCTGATGTTGTTCCCGATCACGATGTTGTTGTTCGAGGTCACGGTCACGCGACCGTTGACGACCGAGGCGGCCGAGCCCGTCCCGCCGATGATCACAGTCTCGTTCGCATAGACGGCACCATTCGACGGCACGTTGAAGGTCTTCGCCGTGCCGCACGTCGGCGCGACCTCCGACACGTCGGAGCTCCCGACCTTGGAGCAGGCCGCGGCGCTGAAGGTACCGTTCGCGTTGAACACGACCTCGAACGCCGCCGGAGTGCCGCCCACGGCGGTGTCGAGGTCGACACCCGCGGCGTCGGCGGCGCCCTTGATGTCGGTGATCGAGGTCAGGAAGGTCGAGAAGTCGATCGGGTCCGGCAGCACGCTGCGAATCGTCGGGCTCGTGGACGGCGAGTACACGTGGGGGAAGACCAGCGAGACGGGATCGGCCTGAAGCTTGTACGAGCCGGTGACCGCGACCTCCGAATAGATGTTTCCCGTAGCGGTGCCGTCGTGCTCGACCGTGCCGGTCGAGTAGATCTTCCCGTTCGTGACCGCCGCGGTTCCGTAGGTGATCGCCTGGTTTGCGATCATCTGGAAGTTCGCGACCGACGAGGGCAGAAGCAGCGTCTGGATCGTGCGCTTCGCCGAGTTGGCGGCCGACCCGCACTGATTGAGGGTGCTGTCCCAGCGGCAGCCCGTCGAGACGATCTGGACCGACTCCTGGGTGGGCGTCGCGGAACCGCTCGGCCCCGTGATCTCGAGGTTGTAGGCATAGCCGTTCCCGAGGACCTTCCAGTTGTCCTGGCCGAACGGGTACGTCCAGGTGATGTTCCCCGTCCACGCGCTACCCGGCCCGGCGGTGATGCTTCCGGCGACTCGGGTCGACTCGCCCGTCGGCGACGTAGTGGAGGAAGTAGAGGTGGTCGTCGAGGAGCTTCGAGGCGTAGCTGTCGATGCCCGACTCGGCCGCCTGGTAGGCGGAGTCGCTCGAGGCGGCCTGGCCGCTCGACTGGGCCTCGCTCGTGACGAGATCGACCAGCCCGACTGCGAGCGTAGACACGAGCGCGATCGCGAAGACGACGAGCATCATCGTCTGGCCCGACTCGTCACGAAGTCTGCGGAGCAGGCGGCTCATGTCGGCGGTGTCTCGCGCATGGTTGCCGTGTCCGAGTAGCTGAACTGGTGGGCCGTGCCGGGTACGGAGAGGGTGACCGTGACGACCACGCTCCTGACCGCCGCAGGGTCGGTCGTCGCGACCGGCGGCTGGCTGCCGTCGTAGTAGGTGAAGACCGCCGAGTTGAGGACGCCGCTCACGAGCGTCACCGGCGTTCCGAGCGTCGGGATCGTCCACGGGGGGCCGTCCGTATCGGAGCTGACGCTGGACACTCGCTGCAGGTTCGCCGCCGGAGAGCTGGTAGGAGATCTCGCGCAGGTGATAGTCCGTCTGGTCGCCGGTGCTGTAGGTCTGGTCCGGTGCGTAGAACGTAAGCGAGGTGCCCGACATGACCCCGGCGGTCGTCACGAACGGAGAGGTGTCCGTGCTCGAGGACACCGTCGCCTCGCGCAGGTCCTCGGTGAGTTGGTCGAGCGCCGTCCGCACCTGGTGCTGCGCCACGCCTTCGTTCGTGATCAGCGCGGCATGGCGAACGGTCGTGCTGATCACGAGCCCGAACGCGGCGAAGACGATGCCGACGATGAACATCACGACGAGCATCTCGATCAGCGTGAAGCCGTGCTCCCGCCTGACGGTCGTCTGGAGGCCGCGCGCGTGCATCAGCACTTGGCTTGGGGCGAGAGGATGATGGTGCTGCTCGGCGAGGAGATGACGCTCGAGGTGGTGTCGCCGCTCGAATCGGTCGCCGTGTACGGGCTCCCGCTCGGGACGTTGCTGAAGGTCGCGATTCCCTTGCCCGAGCCCGTCACGTTCGAGGTGGTGGCGGTCGCGGAATAGCCCTGCGCGCCCGAGAGAGTGACGACCACGTTGCCCCGCTTCGAGCAGGCAGTCGAGGCTCCGTCGACCGTGATCGCAACCGTGCCGGTATTGATCGTGACCGTGGCGGTCTTGGCCGGCGTGGGCGCCGAGACGACCACGCCGGGGGGTCGATCCACTCCCGGCGCCGAGCGTGGCGGTGACGATGTAGCCGGTCGCGTTGATCGGCACGTTCGGGAAGGTGTACGTACTCCCGCTTCCGGTCGAGCCGGTCGCGGAATAGGAGCCCGGGCCCGTGAGCGTGAGGCTGGCGCCGTTGAGCAAGGTACCGCTCTGGTTCTTCACGGTGACGGCGATCGACCCGGTTGGGATCACGACGGTGGCGGCGGTCGTGCTCCCGGAAGTCACGGCGACCCCAGTCGTCGTCCCGGTTGCGCCGTTGCTCGTGGCGGAGATCGAGTAGCCCGAGCCGGCCGGGATGTTCGTGAGCGTGACGGTCCCGAGCGACGGGCCGGAGTTCGCGGTCGTGCCCGTGGCGCTGAATCCGCCTGGATAGCTGACAGTGACGGCTGCGCTCCCGACAGGCGAGCCCGCGACGGTGGCCGTGACCGCGAGCGAACCGACCGGGATCGCGACCGCCGACGAGGTCGTGTTGCCCGAGGTCACGTTCACCCCGGTAGCCGTGCCGGTGGCTGCCGCGTCCGTCGCCGAGACCGTGTAGCCGGTGCCGGACGGGATGTTGGTGAGCGTGACGCTGCCGCTGCCGCTCGCGGTGGTTCCGGAGGCGGTGAAGCCGCCGGGATAGGTGACGGTGACGGCGGAGCCGCCGACGTTGGAGCCACCGGCCGTCACGGTGACCTTGATCGATCCGGTCGGGATCGTGACCGTCGTCGAGGTGGTGGCGCCGGAGGAGACCGAGATCCCAGTCGCGTTGGCGCTCGCGCCGGCATAGGTTGCAGCGACCGAATAGGCGCTGCTTCCCGTCGGGATGCCGGAGAACGTGAAGACGCCCGCGCTCGTCGTCGTCCCGGTCGCGGAGAACGAGTTCGGCCCCGTGAGGGTGAGGCCCGCGCCCGAGTAGGTCGTCCCGGCCGAGTTCTGGACCGTCACCTTGATCGAGCCGGTGCTCAGCGTGAGCGTCACGCTCGTCGTCGCTCCGTTCGTGACCGTCTGACTCGCCGAGGTGACCGAGCCCGCGCCGAAGGAGGCGATGAGCTTGTACCCCGACGCGGCGGGGACGGAGAAGACGTAGGTGCCGTCGGAGAGCGTCGTTCCGTCGGGAGCCGTGACGCCGTTCGTGCTCGTGAGCGCGACGTCCGCGCCCTGGATCGCGGTGCCGGACTGGTTCTGCACGGTCACCTTCAGCGACCCCGCCGGAATCGAGAGGAGCACGTCCGTCCGGGTGTTCTTCGCGACGGACTGCCCGGTCTGCTGGACGGTCGAGCCGTACACCGTGGAGACCGTGTAACCGGTGCCGACCGGGACGTTCGTGAGGACGTAGAGCCCGGTCGAGTCCGTCTTCCCGCTCGCCGAGAAGGAGCCCGGGCCGGTCACCGTCACCGTCTGACCGGCGAGCGGTTGGCCGCCGATGAGCACCGCGGTGCGAATCGAGCCCGTTGGCAGTGCGAGGCTCACGTCGGTCTCGGCGCCCGAGGCGACGCTCACTCCGGTCTGCGACGCCGACGAGCCACCGATCGTCCCCGCGACCGTGAAGTTGCTCCCGCCGGGGATGCTCGCGAAGGTGCAGATGCCGCTCGCGTTCGTGGTGCCCGTGGCGGAGTAGGAGCTCGGCCCGGTGACGGTGACAGTGACGCCCGAGATCGCGGAGCCGCCGGCGGTGACCGTGACCTTCAGCGAGCCGGCCGGGATGTCGATCGCGACGTTCGTCGTCGAGCTGCCGCTGACCGAGACGCTCGTCTTCTGCGCGCTGGCCGGCCCGTCGGCGGCCGTGACCGTGTAGCCGGAGCCCGCGCCGACCCCGCTGAATGTGACGATGCCGCCGGCGCTCGCCGTCTGGGTGACCGAGAAGGCGTTCGGCCCGGTGACCGTGACCTTTGCGTTCGCGAGTGGTGAGCCGCCCTCGGTGATCGTGGCCTTGATCGAGCCGACACGTGAGCGTGAGGCTCGCGGGGGTCGTGGTGCCCGGCGGTCACGATGCGCGAGCCCCGTAGCGCTAGCGGTCGCCGCACCGTCGGCCGCGCTCACCGAATAGCCGCTGCCGACGCCGATGTTCGTGGAACGAGTACGTTGCCGTCGGAAGCGTCGGTCGACGTGATCACGACGAGCGAGTGCGGGCCCGTGAGCGTCACCGGGATTTCGCGAGCGGGTTCGAGCCGTCGGTGACCGTCACCTTGATCGTCCCGACGCGAAAGCGACATGATGACCGTTGCGTGGTTAGGCCTGTCGTGACGGTGATGGCACCGTCGTCGTTGCGGTCGCGGCCCCGTCGGTGGCGGTGACCGAGTACCCGCAGCCGGTTGCCGACGTTCGGGAACGTAGAGGTGCCGGTCCCGTCCGTCGGTCCCGACCGCCGAGAATCCGTTCGGCCCGGTCAGCGTCACCGTCGCTCCCGGAAGCGGATGCGACGAGCTGTCTGTGACCGACACGTTCACCGTGCCGGCATTGACGCCGAGTGTGACCGCGGTCGGCTGGTTCGTCGCCACCGTGACCCCGGTCTTCTGGAAGGTCGCCGCGCCGTATGTGCCCGTGACCGTGTAGGTCGCCGTCCCGGCGGGAATCGAGGGGAAGTTCGCGACTCCCGTTGCGTCGGTCGTCCCGTTCAGGGTCACTCCGCTCGGACCGCCGGTCACCGTGACTCCGACGCCGGCGATCGGAGTCGTCCCGTTCAGCGCGGTGACCGACATCGTGCCCGTTGGCGCTGCGAGATCGAGCGCGAACGTCGAGGTGAGATCACTCGGGTAGTTGTTCGGGACGAGCTGGGCGACCGCTTTCGAGATGAGGCCCGCGGAGTTCGACGCGGTGACCGTGTAGGTGGAGTTGGGAAGGAGATTCGTGATCGAGTACGCCCCACTTCCGCTGACGGGGTAGGTCTGCGGGGTCCCGGACGCCGGGGTGACGGTGATAGTCGCGGGCCCCGTGTAGGTAGCGCCGCTGCTCGTCAGATTTACGTAGATCGTCGCCGGCTGGTAGAGGCGGATCGAGAGGTTCGTGATCTGGCCCGGCAAGAGGTGCGCCTGCTTGTTGTCGCCCAGCATCTCGAGATAGCCGGGCGGGATCGTGGGAACGACGTTGTAGTACATCGTCGAGCCCGAGGTGGGGTTGGCCGCCATCCCTGCGAAGAGCACGCCGCCGTTCGTGTCGGTCGTGTCGCTTCGCGGGGCGCTTGGCCCCGTCTGAAGCGCGATCGGGACGCCTGGCACCGGCTGGTTGTCTCCGATGTCGGTCGCGATCACCCCGAGCGCGACCTGGCTGATCCCGCCGTAGGGCGCGCGGGTCGGCGGTGCGATGTAGGTGCTCTCCGTTGCGAGATTGCGGCCGTCGGAAGTCCGCGTGACGCTGACGACGACCTGCTTGTAGTTCGTCGTCGAGTTGTAGCCGTCGGGGATCCCGTCACCCACGAAGTGGATCGAGGTCGTGACCGTCGCCGCCAGCCCCGTGATCCCGACCGCGGTCGCGGACTGTGTCGGGGCGACGCTGCCGGGCGGGTTTCCGCTCGTCGTCCCGACGCTGTCGTAGGGAAGCGCCCGGACGTCCTCGATCTGCGCGTCGGCCGCCTCCTGGCCGAGCGTCTGGTCCATGGTGAATCCGTGCGAGGTCGCCGACGAGCTCAGCACATCCGCCATCGCGGTGCCGACCACGAGGAAGAGCGTCATCGCGATCACCGCCTCGACGAGCCCGAATCCGGCCTCTCCACGCAGACGCGCGCCCGAGGCGCGGAGGGTCGATCGGAGCTGGACGAGAAGTGCGTTCATCGGTGAGGTGCCCGGGGCCTAGCCGTCATCGGCGCCGGCAGACGGATCCATGAGCGCTCGAGCCACCTCTTCGAGGCGCGCGGTCATGGAATCGTTCACGGCGGTCGAGCTGGAGAGCTGCTCCCGGAGCGAGTCGATCTCCGTTGTCAGTTCTGCAACGACCTCGTCGTGCGCGTCGTTGCTGGCTTTGGCGGCATCCAGTTGCTCCTGGACGACCTCGATCTCCGCGTTCAGCGCGGCGACGATCTCGTGATGAGCCTCCGTCGTTCCTGTGCGCCTCGGCAAGCTGCTCGTTCGAGTGACGCAGCTCGCGCTGGGCCGCCTCGAGCGACTCGTTCAGCTCGTTCATCTGCGCGCGCAGGCTTCCGGTGCCCGAGGCGATCTGAGAGAAGAGGGTGTCGAGCGCCTCGCTCGATTCGGTCGAGCCGTGGCTCCCGGGATCGACCGCGTCGGCAGCCTCCGGAGCGGCGGGCGTCTCGCCCTCCTCCTCGTTCCCGCTCGCTACGTCGTGAAGCGTCGGATCGTCGGCCGTTTCTCCTCGGCGGAGTCGCTCGCGACGTCGGGAGTGCTCGCCGTGGGCTCCGGCGTTTCGCTGTCCGTCCTGCCCCTGAAGAGCGAGGGGCGGCGGGAGTTGTTCGGGACGCTGAACACCTTGCTGTTCAGGAGCGCGTCGAGGGTTTCGCGTTCGACGAGGACGAAGGTGGCGTTGTCGCCGGCGATCTCGCGGACTTCGGCGAAGCGCTCCTCACTCGGTTCGGAGACCGCAAAGACTGGACCGTCGGGGCCGACCTCGAGCGGAAGCACGCGCAGGCGGCGGGACTCGTCGCGGTCGACGATCTCGAGCGCCGTCGGATCGATCGACAGCGTGTGAGCCTCCCGGTACTGGAGACCCCAGCGCTCTGCGAGCGTCCTGGCACTCTGTCCTTCGACTGTGCTTGCATCGTCCTTAATGCCCTTCACTGCGGTCGGGCCCCCAATCGTTCGCTCCAGCTCCTGTGGCGTTCCCCGCACCCGCCCTACGTGGCCTGGTATCGGCCAGGGAAGGGCTCGGGCTCAGTCCCTCGGATGAGCGAACATGAAGGACGGGCCGGCTGCCGATAGCGGTGTCAGCGCTACGGTTTTACGTGGGGATTACGTTGGACCGGTGCGGGGATGACAGCGGCGGACGATCATGTCGTTGTGCGCAGGACCGCCCTCATCTCAGTTTTCGGCTCCTGCTCGCGTCGGCGCTATTCGCGGCGACCTCACGGGCCGCCGGGATCGGGAGTCTCCCGCCGGGCTGGTCTCACGTTCAGGTCAACGTGGTGATCAAGCATCAGGCGCATACGGTCTCCTACGACCGCGGTCGCGTGCAGGCCGTGGGCACGAGCTCGCTGACGCTCAGGGAGCGGGACGGGAGCGTGTGGACGATCCTGGTCGGCCCGGCCACGAAGGTCACGATCAACGGCCGCGCCGCGTCGCTTTCCCAGGTACGTCCGCTCGAGCAGGCGACGACGATGGCGATCGACGGTGGCGCCGCGTCTTTCGTCAGGGTGACGATCCCCCCGGCGCTCGCGGCGGCGCAGGCCCGTCAGGCGGCGCGTGCTGCGCGCAAGGCGGCGCGGCAGGGAGCGACCGGATGACCGGTGCACGCCTAGAGGCTCCGTAGACTCCGGCTATGGCCGGTCACGTTCTTCTCGTGGAGGACGAGCCGTCCGTCGGCGAGCTCGTCCGCGGCTATCTCGCCCGCGACGGGTGGACGGTGATCTGGGTCCGGTCCGGTGAGGAGGCGCTCGTCGAGGTCGACCGGCATCCACTGAGGATCGTGATCCTCGACATCGGGCTTCCGGGAATCGACGGGTTCGAGGTCTGCCGCCAGATGCGCTCGCGCTCCCGGGTCACCGATTCTGATGCTGACCGCACGGGACGAGGAGCCCGACCGGATCATCGGGCTCGAGATCGGTGCCGACGACTACCTGACCAAGCCGTTCTCGCCGCGGGAGCTCGTCGCCCGGATGAAGGCGATCCTTCGGCGGTCCGAGCCTCAGATCGACTACGACCTGCTCGAGCTCGGCGACGTGTCGCTCGATCGCGGCACCCATGACGTGACGATCGACGGCCGGCCGGTCGAGCTGACGGCGAAGGAGTTCGACCTGCTGGCGTACTTCCTCGCAAACCCGGGCGCCGTGCTTTCGCGGGACGTCCTCCTCGACCGCGTCTGGGGTGTGTCGTATCCGGGCGGCACACGCACGGTCGACGTCCATGTCGCGCAGCTTCGGCGGAAGCTCGGGCGCCCCGAGTTGATTCGCACGCTCCGGGGAAGCGGCTACAAAGCGGTCGCGACTTGAAGACGCTTCGGGGCCGGCTCTTTGCGGCGACGCTGGCCGCGCTGGCGCTGACCCTGGCTCTGACGATCGGGATCGGTGCGGTCCTCACGCGCCAGCAGGTCGACCATTCGCAGGTGGTCGCGCTGTCGCGGCTCGCGGACAATCAGGCCGCCTCCAGGCGGCAGTCGGTGAGCTACGCGAACTCCGACCAGGTGGTCGGGGGGGTGAGAGAGATCGTCAACCTTCGGCCGGCGCTTGCGACCTATGTCGAGCACGTGAACCGCTCGAGCGACGGGAGCGTGACGATCGACGGGAAGCGCTACATCTACTCCTACCGGACGATCCCGCACCGCGGGCTCCTGCTGCTGCGCCCGGCGAGCGTGAAGGCTGCAGCCTGGCGGCCGTTCCTCGGCGATCTGCTCCTTGCCGGCCTTGCGGGGGCGGTCCTTGCCGCGGTGCTCTCGTTCTGGGTCGCGCGTTCGATCGTCCGGCCGGTGCGGCGGGTGGCCGAGGCGAGCCACGCGCTTGCGGCAGGAGAGACGCCGAGCCGGGTCCCCGAGGAGGGTGCGCGAGAGCTCGCCTCGCTGGCGCAGGCGTTCAACGAGATGGCCGACCAGCTTGCCGCGTCCCGTGAGAGCGAGCGGAACTTCCTGCTCTCGGTCAGCCACGAGCTGAAGACGCCGCTGACGGCGATTCGCGGTTATGCCGAGGGGCTCGGCGAGGGGGCCTTCTCGTCCGACGACGCGGCTCGCACGATCCTCCTCGAATCGCGCCGGCTCGAGCGCCTCGTCCGCGACCTGCTCGATCTCGCCCGGATGAACCGGCACGAGTTCGCGGTCTCACGGGAGGTGGTCGACCTGGGCGAGGTTGCGCGCGAGGCGGTTGCGCGGTACGAGGCACATGCCCGGGAGTTCGGTGTGACGATCGCCGCGGAGGGCGGCGAGGCATGGGTCGAGGGAGATCATGACCGGTTGCTTGCAGGTTGCTTCGAACCTCGTCGAGAATGCGCTGCGCGAGACGCCGCCGTCGGGCTCGGTGATCGTCCGCGTCGAACCGCGGCGACTGGCGGTGTCCGACACGGGGCCCGGCCTGGAACGGGCCGATCTCGATCGTGCCTTCGATCGGTTCTTTCTCTACGACAAGTACGGACGCGAGCGTCCCGTCGGCAGCGGTCTCGGTCTCGCGATCGTCAAGCAGCTGACGGAGGCGATGGGCGGTACCGTCGAGGTCGAATCGTCCCCGGGAAGCGGCGCGACCTTCGTCGTCACTCTTCCCTCGGCTCGAACGGCCGCCACCCAGCCGACCGCGATCTCTCCGGTCGCCTGAGCGATCACGGCCGTCGTGCTAGGGCGGAGCTTCGAGGTGTCGACGACCTCGAAGTCGGCCCCGGTCAAGGCGGCCCGAGGCTGTGCAGATCGTCGTTCGACCAGCGCGGGTCGGGAGCACCGCTGATGTACCAGGGCGAGCCGTTGTCGGCGAGGATCATCCCGTACCGCTTCAGCGCTTCGAGCACGACCCGGGACTGCGGTGGGAAGCCCCGAATGTCGAAGCTCGCCTTGAGCCGGACGCGAAGCCCCATCGGTGGGAGTGATGGATCCGAGGAGTCGCTTGCGAAGTGACGGGCCGGGTAGACGAACGCGCGCCGCGTCTGCGGCGCAGTGAAGCGGAGCGCATGGTCGATCGCGCCGGCGGCCACCTCGTCGTACCGCGCAAGCCCCGGGAGGATCGGCAGCCCGGCCGCGTCGGCCGACGTCCAGCCTGCGGGCCGCAGCCGGTTCGACCGGAGGTTCCAGATTGCGCCCGACCCGGCAGTCCATCCGCCGCCGTCTCGCCGTAGCGAAAAGAGCTCGTACAGCGTGCACGTGTCGCGGTCGACGATCAGCGCATGGCGATCACCGTCCGGTTGCGGGGCACCCTCGATCGGAACGTTGGCCGGGATCGGATAGGGGCCGGCATCCGACTCGTCGGAGTAATCGAATCGTGGCCGGCTCTTCGGAGTCTTTGCGCCGGACACGACGACGTACGGGATCCCGATCAAATGGCCGTCGTAGAGCCCGGAGCCGAAGTCGGCGTGTGCCGGGGCATCGAGCCCGATCGAGCTGATGAGAGCCGCAGAGTCCTTGGCCACCGGCAGGCCGTCGACTCGCTGGTTCCAGACGCTCGAAGCCGGGAAGACGGTGCAACCGGCGATTGTCGGGCCCGGGGCACCGCTCGCCGCGTCTGCAACCCCGACGACGACCAGCACCGCGAGGGCCGCAAGCACGACACGCCTCATCCGCTGGCTCAAATCAGGTGATTTCGGATCGCGATCGCGACGGCGTGCGTGCGGTTGGTTGCGCCGAGTCGCTCGCCGGCCGTGCGGAGGTGAGATCGGACAGTCTCGGGCCCGATCCCCAGATCGAGCGCGATCTCGTCCAACTGGCGGCCTTGCGCGAGGAGCGCCAGCACCTCACGCTGCCTCCCGGTCAGATGGACGTCGCCGACGTCCGTCCCCTTCACGCGCACGAGCATACTCGCGGCAGTTGGGCCGAGTGCCTCCCGGCGGGTCGAGCGAGCGCCCTGTGATCCTCTCCTATGCCGCCGGCTCCAGCGTTGCCTTGAACTCGTCCACCTTCGCTCTGAGCGCGGCGAAGAGATCTCCATGCTGCTCGAGCTCGGACTGGAGCGCCCGGATCGTCTCGCCGTCTTCCACTCGAGCGCTCTCGACGGCTTGCAGTTGAGCATCCTTTGCAGCGAGTTGCTCATGTGCGAGGCGCAGCGAGTCTCCCAGCGACTCGATCTCCTGCTGGATCGTCCTCAGCTCTGCCGAGGCAAGCTCGATCGAGCTGAGCACGACCTCGACGGTCGCGGACTCTGCCGGAACCTCGAGCTTTTCCTCATTGAACGTCTCGAACTCGGCGTGCTCCAACGGAGCCGCCACATCCTCTTCCGAGACGTCCGCTTCGATCTGTTCTGCGTTGTCGGTTCCCGCAACTGCCGAGAACGGACTTTCATCGACGAATAGGCCTGACTCTGTCACCGTGTCTCCTATCGGGGTTGGGTCCGCTGTCAGCGGCTCGGGTGTAGGCCTCGTGTCCTCCTCGACGACCTCGTCGCTCAGGAAGCGGCTCTTGAGAAGGGAATCGAGAGCCGATCGGGCCACTACGACATACGACACATCGCCGAGAAGCTCCTTCACTTCGGCGAAGAGGTCGCTTCTCGGCTCCTCGATCGCCATCACCAACCCGTCGTCGTCAAACCAGACCGGTACAGCTCGCAGCCGGCGCGCATCCTCTGCAGGAAGTCTTCGAATCGCGAGCGGCTCGACCGCGATTGCGTTCGCTTTGCGAAAGCGCAACTGCCACTGCACCGCGAGGAGTTGTGCAACCTGCTCCTCGGTTGCCCAGCCGTGCTTGACGACGATCTCACCCAGCCGCAGCCCGGTGCGCATGCCTTCGTCGACGGCGGACTGGATCTGCTCGTCGGAGGCGACGCCCGCCTGGACCAACAATCGTCCGAGCGCGGGACGACCCGAGCGATCGTCGATCTCGACGGTCGCGGGCTCCGGCTCACTCAGAGGCGAGGCGAGGAGATTCTCGTCGTCCGAGACTGCCCACATGACGTCCTTATCGGCAGCCCTCCCTTCGAGGATGAGGGTCAATCTCCGGTCGATCGCCTCCGTGATGCGGTGCCTCGGCCTACGGCGTGCGCAACGTTTCGCCCGCCCTGCATTCCGACGGCGGTGGCGGCGCTTCGCAGCTCGATTGCGGCTCGCCCTCGCAGCATCCGAGCTTGAACCGGCACCTCGGGCACTGCCAGGTCCCGTGCCGCCACTCCATCTGGGCGGCGCAGCGCCAGCACCGTTCGGCCTCCGTCATCTCCGGAAGGCTACGAGCCGGCGCGGACGGCTCCGATACCATTCCGCAGGCCAGGGCGGCGTAGCTCAGCTGGTCAGAGCGCCGGACTCATAACCCGGAGGTCGGTGGTTCGAGCCCACCCGCCGCTACTCGTTCGGGAGCGCGGTTCCTCGCTCGCTCGACCGCGCTCCCGAGGCAGCTTCAGCTACTTCCGGAGGGCGTCCTTGGCCTTGTCGGCTGCCTTGTCGACCGTCTCCTTCGCCTTCCCGGCGGCACGGTCGACCTTGCCCTCGCGCTCCAGATCCTTGTCGCCTGTGAGGACGCCTGCGGCCTGCTTCGAGCGGCCCTTTGCTTCATCGGTCTTCGTCATCGGAACCTCCTTTGTTTGGAGGTGTCCTTCCCAGGAGCGATCCTCGGAAACCACGCCCGGTCGCTCGGTACTCAGACGTGGCCCTCGAGGATCAGCGCGTACGCGGTGAAGCGCTGGGTGCAGGTGAGATCGCTCTTCAGGGTCTTCGGGAACCGCTGCAGCACATAGAGGGCTGTCCGGTGCACTCCGGTGTCGTCGGCGATCTGCTTCACGGTCCCGGCCGTGTAGTGGGCAACCGTTGCCTCGTCGTCCTGACAGCGACGGGACGTCTCCCTGAGCGCCTGCTCGTACGGTTTCGCCTGTGCCGGGGTCGGGACCTTCCCGTGGTCGATGACGTAGAGGCTTGCCGCGGGCGAGATCGTGGCGTGGGGCGCGTTCGAGGCGCACGACGTGAGTGTGAGCACCCCGAGCACGCCCAACCCGGCGGCCAGATGACGAGCCCGCATACCTTCAGGATAGGGCGGCGGCAGGGCGAGGCACCGCCCGAGCAGGCGTAGCTCTCGTCCCGTCCGTCCCCTCCGTCGCGGACCGCTCCAGCCGGTAGCCGGCCGCCTCCCAGTCGGAGACGCCGCCGGCGTACCGCCGGATGCGCGGATAGCCCTCGCGCTCGAACGTCCGGTAGGCATAGATGCTCGCCGCGCAATGGACGTCGGCGCAGTAGACGACGATCTCCTCGCCCGGGTCGAGCGCCGCGATCGCCTCCTCGGTCGAATCGAAGTGCTCGGAGCTCGGGATGTGCTTGGCCCGGTACGCAGTCGCGGACATCGTCATCAGCAGTTTGAATTCGTCGCCGCGCTCCAGCTTCTGCCGGAGCTCGTCGCGAGTGATCAGGTTCATTGTCGGTCGCTCTCCTTCGTTAGTTAGCACGATCGGTCGTGCACTCTAACAAAGATACGACCGTTCGTGCTATTTTGAGTGAGCGATGGGCGAGACGAGCGTCGAACAGCAGGCGAGGCCGGGCCGCAAGCCGCGGAGCGACGGCGAGCGGAGCCGCAACGCGATCCTCCGCGAGGCGGCCAAGCTGGCGACCGTCGAGGGGATCTCGGGGCTCTCGATCGGACGGCTGGCCGACGCAGTCGGGATGAGCAAGAGTGGGCTCTTCGCCCACTTCGGCTCGAAGGAGGAGCTGCAGCTCGCGACCATCGAGACGGCCCGCGCGATGTTCGTCGCCGAGGTGGTCGACCCCTCGCTCGCGGCTCCGACGGGGATCGAACGGCTTCGCGAGCTCTACGAGCGGTTTCTGCGTCACGTCGAAGAGCGCGTGTTCCCCGGCGGCTGCTTCTTCGCCTCCGTCGCGACCGAGATGGACACGCACCCGGGCCCCGTCCGCGACAGCGCCGTTCGGTTCACGGAGGAGTGGTTCGGGGAGCTCGTCCAGGCGACGCGAGACGCGCAGTCCGAGGGTGCGATCGACCCCGCCGAGGACGCCGAGCAGCTCGCGTTCGAGCTCGACGCGTTCCTGCTGATGGCGAACGCACAGTTCGTCGTCAGCCAGCAGCCGACTGCGCTCGACCGCGCCCGCCGCTCGCTCGAGCGCCGGCTTTCCGACGCCGGGCTGCGCTGACTCGGGCCTTTCTCGCTACACTTCCACGGCTCTGGGGCGGTGCTTGAGCCTGCCCGCAGCAATCGACGAAGCGAGAGATTAGAGCGACATGGCCAAAAGTGGAGTGAGAGTTGCGATCACGCTCGCCTGCACCGAGTGCAAGCGCCGCAACTACCAGACGACGAAGTCGAAGCGGAACACGCCCGACCGGGTGGAGCTCGAGAAGTTCTGCCGCTGGTGCGGGTGCCATCGGCCCCACCGGGAGTCACGCTAGCCATGGCGACCGTCCAGGGCGCCGCCAGCCCGGCTCCCCGTCCCGAAGCTCCGGCAGTCGGCGGCGGCAACGTCTTCACGAAGTTCTTCCGCTACGTGCGCGAGTGCGTGCACGAGCTGAAGAAGGTCGAGTGGCCGGGCCAGAACCAGGTGATCCAGGGAACCGTCGTGGTGCTCATGGCCTGCGTGATCGTCGGCACCTTCCTCTGGGTGAACGACCAGATCTGGCAGCAGGTCGTGAAGAAGCTCCTGGGGCACTGACGGAGGCCTGGGCATGTTTCGCTGGTACGTCGTAAACACCTACTCGGGCCACGAGAACAAGGTCAAGGCCAACCTCGAGCATCGCATCGAGTCGATGGGCCAGCGCCCGCGCTTCCGCCGGGTCGTCGTCCCGACCGAGCAGATCATCGAGACGAAGGACGGACAGAAGGTCCAGATCGAGAAGCGCGTCCTGCCGGGCTACGTGCTCGTGAACATGGACATGAGCGACGAGGCCTGGACGGTCGTGAAGAACACGCCGGGGGTTACCGGGTTCGTAGGCGCGGGCTCGAAGCCCGGGCCGCTCACCCAGGGCGAGGTCGACCGGATCCTGAAGACCGGCGCCGCGACGGCCGACCGGCCGCGCGCCCAGGTCGAGTTCTCGCTCGGCGAATCGGTCAAGGTCACGAGCGGCCCGCTCTCCGATTTCGACGGCGAGATCGTCGACGTCAACCCCGATCAGCAGAAGCTCAAGGTGCTGGTGGATATCTTCGAGCGCCAGGTTCCGGTCGAGCTCGGGTTCGATCAGGTTAAAAAGCTCGACTAAAGGAAGACTATGGCCAAGAAGATCATCACAGTGATCAAGCTCCAGATTCCCGGCGGGCAGGCCAATCCGGCGCCGCCGGTCGGCCCTGCGCTCGGCCAGCACGGCGTGAACATCATGGAGTTCACGAAGGCGTTCAACGCGCAGACCGCGCAGGAGAACGGGCGGATCACCCCGGTCGAGATCACGGTCTACGAGGACCGGAGCTTCAGCTTCATCACGAAGACGCCGCCGGCCGCAGTCCTGATCAAGGAGGTGCTGCGGCTCGACAAGGGCTCCGCGGAGCCGAACCGGGCGAAGGTCGGCCGGCTCACGCGCGACCAGATCCGCGGGATCGCGGAGACGAAGCTCGTCGACCTGAACGCGCGCGACATCGACGCTGCGATGAAGGTCATCGCGGGAACTGCTCGTTCGATGGGCGTGGAGGTGGAGGCGTAATGGCGCAGCACGGAAAGAGATACGACGGAGCACGCACGACGATCGACCGGGAGAAGATCTACTCGCCGGTCGAGGCGGTGCGGCTGCTCAAGTCCGGGCAGGCAGCGAAGTTCGACGAGACCGTCGAGGTGCACATGAACCTCGGCCTGAACGTCCGCCATGCCGAGGAGCAGCTCCGCGGCACCTTGATGCTGCCGAACGGGACGGGTCGCGAGCAGCGGGTCGCCGTGTTCGCCGAGGGCGACAAGGCGCGCGAGGCCGAGGAGGCCGGCGCGGACGTCGTCGGCTCGGCCGATCTCGCGAAGCGGGTCGAGGAGGGCTTCACCGACTTCGACGTCGCGATCGCGACTCCCGACCAGATGGGCAACGTCGGCAAGCTCGGCCGGGTGCTCGGCCCGCGTGGGCTGATGCCGAACCCGAAGACCGGCACCGTGACGATGGACGTGGCGAAAGCCGTCCGCGAGGCGAAGGCCGGCAAGCTCGAGTACCGCACCGACCGCGGCGCGAACATCCACATCCCGATCGGCAAGCGCTCGTTCGACGAGCGCGCCCTCGTCGAGAACTACGCGGCGCTGATCGACGAGATCGTCCGCGCGAAGCCGTCGGTCGCGAAGGGCCGCTACATCAAGAAGATCACGCTCGCGAGCACGATGGGCCCCGGCATCCACGTCGACCCGTCGAAGACCCGCGAGATCGTCGAGGAGCTGGAGGCGGTCGAGGCCTAGGTTTTTCGTTCATCCAAGCCTGCGCTGAAGACAGATGGCGGCGCGAAGCGCCTGTCCGCCGAAGGCGGACCAGGGGAGGGGGTCTGGGGGAACCGGGAGGTTTCCCCGGCATACCTCAGCTAAGCGTGGAAGACCATCCGAGGCGGGTCGGATTCGGTCGGGAACCTCCCGGCTCATGCGGCTCGTCGAAAGGCGGGCCGATTCGTTGAGTGGGAGGTGGAATGCACAGAGATGAGAAGGAACGGCTGGTCAGCGAGCTGACCGAGAAGCTCAAGGGAGCCGACACGCTGATCGTGACGGACTATCGCGGGCTGACGATGCCGCAGATCGACGAGCTTCGCGGGAAGCTCGTGGAGCACGGGGCCAGGTTCACCGTGGTCAAGAACACGCTCACCCGCAAGGCCGCGGAGGCAGCCGGGGCAGATGCTCTGCTCGCGCTGCTCGAGGGCCCGTCGGCGATCGCGTTCATCGAGAGCGACGGGGACATGGTCGAGGTCGCGAAGGCGCTTGCCGACTCGGCCAAGGACACGAAGGTGCTCGAGATCCGCGGCGGGCTGATGCAGGGCAAGACGATCTCGGCCGCAGACGTCGAGGAGCTCGCGAAGCTCCCGCCGTTCGACGTGCTCCGGGGCCAGGTGCTGGGCGCGATCATCGGTCCGCTCCAGAGCCTGCTCGGGCTCGTCAGCGCTCCGCTGCAGAACCTCGTCGGCCTGATCGACGCCCGCATCGAGCAGCTCGGGGGCGAGGGCGCGGCCGAGGCTCCGGCCGAGGAGTCGGCTCCCGCGGAGGCCCCGGCTCCGGCCCAGGCAGAGGCAGAGCCCGGGACCGAGCCAGAACCTGAGGCGCCAGAAGCGCCGGCGGCTGAAGCAGTGACAGAGACCGAGGAGCCGGCAGCAGAGGCCGAAGCTCCCGAACCCGAATCCGAATCCAAATCAGAAAGCGAGGAAACTAATGGCGGGAGTTGACACCGTCTTCGACAGCCTCGGCAAGATGACCGTGCTGGAGCTGGTGGAGCTGAAGAAGAAGATCGAAGAGGAGTGGGGCATCACCGCGGCCGCGGCTGTCGCGGTCGCCGCTCCGGGCGGCGGCGGCGGGGCTCCCGCCGAGGCCGAGGAGAAGACGGCTTTCGACGTCGTCCTCACCGGCGCCGGCGCGCAGAAGATCCAGGTGATCAAGGTCGTCCGCGCGGTCACGGGCCTCGGGCTGAAGGAAGCCAAGGACCTCGTCGACGGCGCACCGACGAACGTGAAGGACGGCGTGAACAAGGAAGAGGCCGACTCGATCAAGGCGCAGCTCGAAGAGGCCGGCGCCAGCGTCGAGCTCAAGTAAGACCGGTCCGGAATCACCGAGGTCGAAGCGCGCGAGGGCCGGCGAAAGCCGGCCTTCGTAGTGGTCCGGGCCGTTCGATGTTGCCGGATCGGGCTCTCGCACCGTCCTCGGGCCTTGTCAAGCTCTGCCGATCTTCCCACCCTAGGAGGCAGCAGGCATGAACGGCGTCGTCGTGATCATCTACCTCGCAGTGATCGTGCTGATCATCGCGGGATACTGGACCGTCTTCACGAAGGCGGGCGAGGCAGGCTGGAAATCGATCATCCCGATCTGGAACACGCTGGTGCTACTCAGGATCGTCGGTCGGCCCTGGTGGTGGATCATCCTCTTCCTGATCCCGATCGTCGACATCGTGATCCTGGTCATGGTCCTGCGGGAGTGCGCGCGGTCCTTCGGTCGCGGCGGCGGGTTCACCGTCGGGCTCTTCTTCCTTCCGTTCGTGTTCTTCCCGATCCTCGGATTCGGGAGTGACACCTACCGGGGGCCGAACGGAGTCGGCAGCGCGGTGGCGACCGCCTGATCTTTCGCGAGCGGGGGCCGGCAAAGAGCCGGCTCTCGCTTCCTTGTCAGACGTCCACGTAGACGACCTCGGTGCCCGCCAGGAAATCCTGGAGCGCGCGGCGGCGGTCGTCGACGAAGACCGGGGCGAAGCCGAGGAATACGATCACGATCGCGAGCCACAGCCCGACGAGGCGCACGAGCGAGCGGAACACGCCCGGCCGCTCCCCGCCCGCGCACTGGACGCGAAGCCCCATCAGGTGCATCCCGGGCGTCCGGCCGACGACCGACCAGAACCCGACGAAGTACACGATCTGCACGATCACCCAGCCGCTCGCCGCGATCGCTCCCGCGAGCCAGCCGGAGTGGACGCCGCCTGACAGGTTGGCGATCAGCCCGATCACCCCGGCGCCGACGAGGAAGCACGTCTGGGCGAGGAGCGCGTCGACGGCGAGCGCGACTCCGCGCGTCCCGAAACCGGCGTAGCGGGTCGGCGGGCTCGTGTCCGGACGCGGTGTCCGGTGGAACCACCGGCGCGGCCCGCGTTCGAGTCGCGTGTCGAGCTCGACGGTCGAGTCCCGGACGGAGCCGATCATCTCGTCGCCGATCGTCGTCGTCTGCTTCGCGAGTGCGGCACTCACGGCAGGGCTCGAGAGCACCTCGGTGAGCAGGCGCTCGAACTCGGGTCCCGTGAGCAGGCTCTCCGCGAGCCGGGAGGTCAGCTTGCTCTTCATCGCCTCGGTCAGGAAGCGCTCGGTCGCTTCGTCCTCGAGCGCAGCGCCCACCGCGGTCTGGAAGTCGGCGCTCGCGAGCACCTCCCGGGTGACGCGCTCGATCACGTGATGCTCGACGAGCGAGCGCGCGACCGCCTCGGGCAGGGGACCGGCGAGCGCGCGGTCGACCGCGGCCTCGGCGACGGGCTCGAACATGTCCCCGGCGACCGCCCTCGTCGGGCGCAGAACCAGGCGCCCCGCGCCGATCCCGAGCCGGCTCACTCGCCCCCGTCCATTCCGATTTCCGTTCGCCATCTCCGAAGCTTCACAGACGCGGGCCGCGAGGGCAAACCGGGCCGTGGCCCGCTCAGCTCATCCGGCCTCTCGCGATCGCCCGGCAGGCCTCGCAAACCGGCCAGCCCTGGTTCCACGGAACGCCGGTCTGATCGATCCCGCAGAGCGAGGTGTCGGGATCCTCGTCGCTCACGAGATGCTCCACCTGCTCGAAGTCGCTGCCGCCGTTCCCATAGAGCGGATCGTTCTCGATCCGTGGCTTCGGCTTGACGGGGATGGAAGGGCTCGGGGTCACAAGAGAACGCTACCTCGCAGGCCCGTGCTACTCTGATTCCTCCGGCGATCCCAAACCCTCGCCGCAATAGCTATTGCGGCTGGAGGGTGCTCTCCGCTATTATGGGAGGTTCGCCGCATGCCCACGGTTTCGACCCCTGCTCGTCCACATCTCTAGCTTCAACTCTTCGCAGAGTTCCCCTTCTTCGCAGAGTCGTTTAACTGCAGAGTTCTTCAACTCGTCCTCACTCGGAGCACGTTAAGGGAGGCTGTCTCACTTGGCCCAAACGGTCACTGCGCCTCGCGCGCGCAAGTCGTTCTCTCGTCTCAAGCACGTCCTCGACCTCCCCAACCTGATTGACATCCAGCGTGAGTCCTTCGACTGGTTCATGCGCGAAGGTCTCAGGGAGACGATCGACGATATCTCGCCGATCGAGGATTACACCGGCTCGCTCGCCGTCCAGTTCGGCGACTACGAGTTCGGTCTGCCCCAGTTCACGATCCAGGAGTGCCGTGAGAAGGACCTGACGTATCAGGCCCCGCTCTCGATGACGGTCAGCTTCGTCAACAAGGACACCGGCGAGATCCGCGAGCAGCGGGTCTTCATGGGTGACTTCCCGATGATGACGGAGTGGGGGACCTTCATCATCAACGGCACCGAGCGCGTGATCGTCACGCAGCTCGTCCGGAGCCCCGGCGCCTACCTGATGGAACCGAAGGACGCGACGAAGCAGGTCTTCACCGCGAACCTGATGCCGAGCCGGGGCTCGTGGCTCGAGCTCGAGATCGACAAGAAGGGCGTCGTCTACGCCCGCATCGACCGCAAGCGCAAGCTGCCGATCACGACGCTCCTGCGCGCGCTGCCGGCCGAGGACCCGACCACCGGGTTCGAGCTCGACACGACCACGAACGAGGCGATCCTCAAGCTGTTCAACGATTCGCACTTCATCCAGACGACGCTCGAGAAGGACACGACCACGCGCGAGGAGGAGGCGCTGATCGAGGTCTTCAAGAAGCAGCGCCCGGGTGAGCCGCCGACGCTCGACAATGCGCGGAACCTGCTGCGGTCGCTGTTCTTCGACCCGAAGCGCTACGACCTGACGAAGGTCGGCCGCTACAAGCTGAACCAGCGCCTCGGCGTCGACGTGCCCGACGACTGCCGTGTGCTGACGACGCAGGACATCCTCGCGCTCGTCCAGAAGCTCGTCTCGCTGCCGCACACCCTCGGCGTCCCGGAGGACTCCAAGGACTTCGCGGCCGACGCGATCTCGATGGACCGCCGCCCGATCGCGGCCGAGCTCGACGAGTACGAGCACTTCGGCAACCGGCGCCTGCGCACCACCGGCGAGCTGATCCAGGAGGCATTCCGGGTCGGTCTCTACCGGATGGAGCGGGTCGTCCGCGAGCGGATGACGACGGAGGACGTGGATACGATCACGCCGCAGACGATCATCAACATCCGTCCCGTAGTCGCGGCGCTGAAGGAGTTCTTCGGCTCCTCGCAGCTCTCGCAGTTCATGCAGCAGACGAACTCGCTCGACGGCCTGACCCACCGGCGTCGTCTGAGTGCCCTGGGGGCAGGAGGGCTTACCCGCGAGCGCGCACCGATCGAGGTGCGCGACGTCCACCCGACCCACTACGGCCGGATGTGCCCGATCGAGACGCCGGAAGGCCCGAACATCGGCCTGATCGGCTCGCTCGCCTCGATGGCGACGGTGTCCGAGTTCGGCTTCATCCAGACGCCCTATAGAAAAGTCGTGGGCGGCAAGGTCACCGACGAGATCATCTACCTCGACGCAGCCGAAGAGGCCCAGTACACGATCGCGCAGGCCTCCGAGCCCGTCGACGAGAAGACCGGGAAGTTCCAGCACGAGCACGTCCTGTGCCGCTCCCGCGAGGGCGAGGCCGTGATGGCCGACCCCAAGGAGATCGAGTTCATGGACGTCTCGCCGGCGCAGATCGTCTCGGTCGCGACCGCGATGATCCCGTTCCTCGAGCACAATGACGCGAACCGCGCGCTGATGGGCGCGAACATGCAGCGGCAGGCAGTGCCGCTGATGATCCCGCAGGCGCCGCTCGTCGGCACCGGCCTCGAGTACCGCGCCGCCGTCGACTCGGGCGACGTGATCGTCTCCAAGTCCGAGGGCGAGGTCGTCGAGCTCGACGCCACCGGGATCGTGGTCGAGGGCAAGGGCTCCCGCGAGGAGTACGACCTGATCAAGTTCATGCGCTCGAACCAGGGCACGCTGATCCACCACAAGCCGATCGTGAAGCTCGGCGACAAGGTGGTGAAGGGCTCGGTCCTCGCAGACGGCTCCTCGACCGACTACGGCGAGCTCGCACTCGGAGCGAACCTGCTCGTCGCGTTCATGCCGTTCCAGGGGTTCAACTTCGAGGACGCGATCGTGCTCTCCGAGCGCCTGGTCAAGGACGAGGTGCTCACCTCGATCCACATCCACGAGTACGAGATCGACGCCCGCTCGACGAAGCTCGGCGACGAGGAGATCACCCGCGACATCCCGAACCGCTCGGAGGAGTCGCTGCGCAACCTCGACGACCGCGGCATCGTCCGCATCGGCGCCGAGGTCGGCTCGGGCGACCTGCTCGTCGGCAAGGTCACGCCGAAGGGCGAGACCGAGCTCACCGCCGAGGAGAAGCTGATCCGCGCGATCTTCAAGGAGAAGGCGCGCGAGGTCCGCGACACCTCGCTCAAGGTGCCGCACGGCGAAGGCGGCGTCGTGATCGACGTGAAGACCTTCAACCGCGACTCGGGCGACGACCTGTCGCCGGGCGTCAACGAGCTCGTCCGCGTCTACGTCGCGAAGAAGCGCAAGATCAGTGAGGGCGACAAGCTCGCCGGCCGCCACGGCAACAAGGGCGTGATCTCGAAGATCGTCCCCGAGGAGGACATGCCGTTCCTCGAGGACGGACGCCCGGTCGACATCCTTCTGAACCCGCTCGGCGTTCCGAGCCGGATGAACATCGGCCAGATCCTCGAGACGCACCTCGGCTGGGCCGCCGCGCACGGCGTGTTCGTCGGCGGCGACGTCGTGCCGATGAACGGCAACGCGAGCCGCGTGATCAACGCGCCGACGCCCGCGCCGGTCGCGACGCCGGTGTTCGACGGCGCCACGCTCGAGGACGTCGATGCGGCGCTCGCCGCCTGGGAGGACCACAACGAGGGCAACCCGATCAAGATCGACATCGACAAGAAGGCAGTCGCCGGCCGCCAGGTCTCCGGGAAGGTCCGGCTGTTCAACGGCCGCACCGGCGAGCCGTTCGAGCAGAAGGTGACGGTCGGCTACATGTACATCCTCAAGCTGCTCCATCTGGTCGACGACAAGATCCACGCGCGCTCGACCGGCCCCTACTCGCTCGTCACCCAGCAGCCGCTCGGTGGCAAGGCACAGTTCGGGGGCCAGCGCTTCGGCGAGATGGAGGTCTGGGCGCTCGAGGCGTACGGCGCCGCCTACACGCTTCAGGAGATGCTCACGATCAAGTCCGACGACACGGTCGGGCGGGTCAAGGCCTACGAGGCGATCGTCAAGGGCGAGAACATCGCCGAGCCGTCGATCCCCGAGTCGTTCAAGGTGCTCCTCAAGGAGATGCAGTCCCTGGCGCTCGACGTCCAGGTGATCTCCGAGGACGGCGGCGAGGTCGAGGTCCGCGAGGAAGACGACGAGCTGCTCCGCGCCGCGGAAGAGCTCGGGATCGACCTCTCGCCCGGCTCGCTCCGCGCCGCCGCAGGCGAGGAGCTCGAGGAGCTCGAGGCGGGCGCCGAGCCGATCGAGGCCGAGGCCGATCTCGTCGACGAGCTGCCGGTCGAGGATCTGGAAGAGGTCATGAGCGAGTTGCCGACGCCGGACGACGAAGAGGCACCGGTGGCCGCGCTCGACGAGCTCGACGCCGCTGAGCTCGATGACTAGTTCCGGGCTCGACGACTGATCGCCATACGTTCTTCATCCGGGCGGCTGACCGCGAGCCGCCCGGAAGCACCACCCACACTGTTTGACACACCGCATTGCAGAGACAGAAAGAGGCTGACTTGACGCAGACCGAAGGTGATAGGCCATGATCGACATCAACGACTTCGACGCGATCCGCATCGGACTTGCGTCGAGCAAGCAGATCCGCGACTGGTCGTCCGGTGAGGTCACGAAGCCGGAGACGATCAACTACCGCACGCTCAAGCCCGAGCGCGACGGCCTGTTCTGCGAGCGCATTTTCGGTCCCACGAAGGACTGGGAGTGCTACTGCGGCAAGTACAAGCGCGTCCGCTACAAGGGGATCATCTGCGAGCGCTGCGGCGTCGAGGTCACGCGCCAGAAGGTGCGTCGCGAGCGCATGGGCCACATCGACCTGGCCGCTCCCGTCTCGCACATCTGGTTCTTCAAGGGCGTTCCGAGCCGCATCGGCTACCTGCTCGACATCGCCCCGCGTGAGCTCGAGAAGGTGCTGTACTTCGCCGCTTCGATCATCACGAGCGTCGATGTCGAGGCGCGCGCGAAGGACCTGAACGAGCTCGAGGACAAGGTGAAGGCCGAGGTCGAGCGCATCTACGTCGACCGCGACGAGGGGCTCGCCGCGCTCGAGGGCCGGCTCGCCCGCCGCCGCGCGTACTTCGGGAAGGGCTCCGACAAGGGCTTCGACGAGGACGACGACTTCTGGGCCCGCGGGCTCTCGTCGTGGGCCGAAGAGCAGATGCTGCCGCCGCTCGAGGACGCCCGTAAGCTCGTGAGCGGGCTCTTCGTCGAGCTCGTCGCGCAGATCACGACCGAGGACGCGAAGAAGATCCGCGAGCTCGTCAGGAACGCCGCGATCCGCGACGACCGCAAGCTCACACCGCGCGAGCTCGAGCAGGTCGGAAGCGCGGCCGAGCAGATCCGCACCGCCCTCGCCGGCCTCCGCGCCGAGCAGGACGCGGCGACCGGCTCGAAGAAGGGCGCCGTCTCGAAGCACATCAACAAGCTCGTCGAGGCGATGCTCACCGGCGAGGCACTCACCGGCGAGGACGCCGAGATCGTCAGCGGCGTCGACCAGAAGAACCTCGACAAGGCACGCGAGCTCGGAAACGGGCTCCTGCGCGAGGTCGTGGCCGGCAGCGACGATGACACGGACGTTCGCGAGCTCGCGAACGACCTGTGCCTGCGCACCGACGGGAAGATCCAGAAGGAGGACCTCGACGCGCTGATCCAGTGGGCGCTGAAGGTCCGGGAGATGTACCTCGACATGGAGTCGCGCCGTGAGGACACGCGCGAGGCTGCCGTCGACTCGGTGAACCGGCTCGAGGAGACATGGACGCTGTTCCGCGAGGCCGAGCCGAAGAAGGTCGTGAACGACGAGCAGCTCTTCCGCGAGCTCAAGGACCGCTTCGGCTCGCCGTACGGCTTCGGGATCTACTTCCGGGGCGGCATGGGCGCCGAGTCGATCCGCGACCTGCTCCGCGAGCTCGACCTGAACGAGGAGTCGCGCTCGCTGCGCGACACCATCCGCACCTCGAAGGGCCAGAAGCAGCAGCGCGCAATCAAGCGGCTGAAGGTCTGCCAGGCGTTCGTGAAGAGCGAGAACAAGCCCGAGTGGATGATCCTCGAGGCGGTTCCGGTGATTCCGCCGGAGCTCCGCCCGATGGTCCAGCTCGACGGCGGCCGCTTCGCGACGAGCGACCTGAACGACCTCTACCGCCGCGTGATCAACCGGAACAACCGGCTGAAGCGGCTGCTCGACCTCGGCGCGCCCGAGATCATCGTCAACAACGAGAAGCGCATGCTCCAGGAGGCCGTCGACGCGCTGTTCGACAACGGCCGCCGCGGGCGCGCGGTCACCGGCCCGGGCAACCGGCCGCTGAAGTCGCTGTCCGACATGCTGAAGGGCAAGCAGGGCCGGTTCCGCCAGAACCTGCTCGGCAAACGCGTCGACTACTCGGGCCGCTCGGTGATCGTCGCCGGGCCGAACCTGAAGCTGCACCAGTGCGGGCTGCCGAAGCTGATGGCGCTCGAGCTCTTCAAGCCGTTCATCATGAGCCGGCTCGTCGAGCGGAAGTCCGTCCAGAACATCAAGGCCGCGAAGAAGTACGTCGACTCGATGACGCCCGAGGTCTGGGACGTCCTCGAGGAGGTCATCGCCGAGCATCCGGTGCTCCTGAACCGCGCACCGACGCTCCATCGCCTGGGCATTCAGGCCTTCGAGCCGGTGCTCGTCGAGGGCAAGGCGATCCAGGTGCATCCGCTCGTCTGCCATGCCTTCAACGCCGACTTCGACGGCGACCAGATGGCTGTGCATCTCCCGCTCTCGGCCGAGGCCCAGGCGGAGGCGCGCATCCTGATGCTCTCCTCGAACAACATCCTCTCGCCGGCATCCGGGCGCCCGCTCGCGACGCCGACGCAGGACATGGTGCTCGGGATTTACTCGCTCACCTACGCCCCGGCCGAGCTCGCACAGCTCGACCCGGCGACGGCCAAGCTCCCGAGGTTCGACTCCGCCGACATGGTGGAGCTCGCAGTCGAGGGCAAGGCCGTCACGCTGAAGGACGCGATCCAGTTCCGCTTCCGCGGCGAGCTCTACGTCACGACGCCCGGCCGGGTGCTGTTCAACTCCGCGGTCTACCGCGAGCTCGGCGAGCTGATCGGCGACGAGAACGGCCAGCTCGAGGACTTCGAGTTCACGAACCACACGCTGACGAAGCCCGACACCGACCGCTTCGTGCTCTCTCTGTCGGAGAAGTACGGCGCCCACACGCTCGCCCCCGTGCTCGACACGATCAAGGGGCTCGGGTTCCGCTACTCCACGCAGGCCGGTGTCACGATCTCGAAGAACGACATCGTGATCCCGCCGGAGAAGGAGAAGATCCTCGGCGAGTACGAGGACCGCGTCGAGGCCGTCCACGGCCAGTACGACCGCGGCCTCATCACCGAGGACGAGCGGCACGAGACGATCGTGAACATCTGGACGGAGGCGACCGACAAGGTGGCCGACGCGATGCAGGACAACCTCGACGAGCTGAACCCGGTGTTCATGATGGCGAACTCGGGCGCCCGCGGGTCGTTCAAGCAGATCCGTCAGCTCGCCGGAATGCGCGGCCTGATGGCGAATCCGAAGGGCGAGATCATCGAGCGCCCGATCAAGGCCAACTTCATGGAGGGCCTGTCGGTGCTCGAGTACTTCATCTCGACCCACGGCGCCCGGAAGGGCCTCGCCGACACGGCGTTGCGGACGGCCGACTCGGGCTACCTCACCCGGCGTCTCGTGGACGTCTCGCAGGACGTGATCGTCCGCGAGGCCGACTGCGGGACCGACGAGTGGGTGGAGCTCCCGATCCGGACGAGCGAGGGGCTGAACAAGTCGCTGCTCGGGCGGATCGTCGCCGAGGACGTCCAGAAGCCGCTCGCTTCCGGGAAGCCCGGCAAGACGACGCTGGCCGAGCGCGGCGCGGTCGTCACGACCGACCTGCTCGAGTTCCTCGAGGCCGAGCTGGCCACCGAGGACGCTGCGCCCTCTGAGACGCTCGTGCCTGTTCGTTCGGTGGTCAAGTGCCGGGCCGAGGCGGGCGTGTGCCAGACCTGCTACGGGATCTTCCTCGCGACCGGCGAGATGTGCGAGATCGGCGATGCGATCGGCATCGTCGCGGCACAGTCGATCGGCGAGCCGGGTACGCAGCTCACGATGCGGACGTTCCACACCGGCGGTGTGGCCGGCGCCGACATCACGCACGGCCTTCCGCGCGTCGTCGAGATCTTCGAGGCCCGCAACCCGAAGGGTGCGGGCACGCTCGCCGAGGTCGGCGGGCGCGTCGAGATCGAGCAGACCGAGCGTGGGCCGAAGGTGTCGATCCATCCGACGGAGGTCGGGGCCGACGGCGAGCTCGCCGATCCGGTCGAGTACCAGCTCCCGCGCCGCACCCGGATGCTCGTCGCGAGCGGCGAGGTGATCGAGCCGGGCGATGCTCTCAACGAGGGCTCGCGGAACCCGGCCGAGCTGCTGGCGCTCAAGGGCTCGACGCCGACCGAGCTGTACCTCGTCGCCGAGGTGCAGAAGGTCTACAAGTCACAGGGCGTCGAGATCCACGACAAGCACATCGAACTGATCGTCCGCCAGATGCTGAAGAAGGTGCGCGTCGAGTCGAACGGCGACACCGACCTGCTGCCCGGCCAGCTCGTCGACAAGGCCGTGCTCGAACGCGAGAACGCCAAGGTCAAGGCCGTGAAGGGCGAGATCGCCACGTACGAGCCGCTGATCCTCGGGATCACGAAGGCCTCGCTCGCGACCGAGTCGTTCCTCTCGGCGGCCTCCTTCCAGGAGACGACGAAGGTGCTGACCGACGCCTCGATCGAGGGGAAGATCGACCGGCTGCTCGGGCTCAAGGAGAACGTGATCATCGGCAAGCTGATCCCGGCCGCGACCGGCCTCCGCCGGTACCGCGCGATCGAGATCGGCCCGACCGATCCGGTCGCCACCGAGCCCTACCAGCAGGACGCGCTCCTGCAGGAGCTCTCGGCGATCGACCAGGACGGCGGGGCGATGACGTTCGAGAGCGACCTCGAGCTCTCCGGCGACGGGCCCGAGCCCGCCGGCGAGCTGCCCGAGCTCGACGACTAGACCCACCGAAACGGAACGAGAGCGAGGCCGGGCGAGAGTCCGGCCTCGCTCGTTTCTGCCCCCTCGCCGCGGGTCTTCCCCGCGCTGCGCACGGCTCGGCGCGGCTGTAGGAGCGGAATAGAGTAGTCGCGCCCGACATCAGTCGGGTTTCGGCAACTGAAGCATCGAGGGGGTGCACTGTGAACTATCGACTTCGGCGCCGCCGTGATCACGCTGTTCCGCGCCCCGAGTGCCGGGCTGCCGCGACCGGCCTGCCTGCTCGAGGGCCTCGGGGCTCAGGGGTCGTGACCGTGATCGGCTGAGCGTTACAAGGCGCGGGCCCGTCTTCGCGGGCCCGCCCCTCCGTCGTCGAGCGCAGCCGCCGACGACCGCGACGTCCGCCGGCTCGTCGGCCAGGGACTATCGGACGCGGAGATCGCCTCGCGGCTGACAGTCGAGGAGAGCACGGCGAAGGGCCACGTCGGGCGGATCCTGATGAATCTCCAGCTTCGAGACCGCGTCCAGGCCGTCGTGCTCGCCTACGAATCTGGATTCGTCACGCCGGAGTGCGCGGTGTAGCGGACGGTGCAGCGAGGCCCGCACTGAACCGCGCGTTGTTAGCTTTGGGCGGCGAGGCGGCCGGGCTATTCCGTGACGCCGGGCGCTGCGGGCGCCGGTCCCCGGAAACCCGCGTCCCCGTGGCCGCCTCGGCGGAAGCCGAAGTGGCCCATGCCGCCCATCGACGGGCGCGTGCCGTTGACGATGTTCGTGATCATCGTCTGGAGGCTCTTTTCGATCGTCTGCTCCTGATCGGAGCTGAGCTTGCCGGCGGTAACGAGCTTGTCGAGGTTCGCCTCCTGCGCGGCGAGGATCGCCTGGACGAGGCCGTCGGCGGTCTTGCCCTGCGTGGTTGCGATCTGGGCGAGCGACTTGCCGCCCTCGAGGTCGGTCTGGAGCTGGTCGGTCGTGAGGCCGAGGTAGGAGGCGGCCGTCTTCAGGTCGGCGCCGAACGGGCCGACGCCGAGCCGGGCGCCGAGGTGGCCCGGGCCGCCGAAGCCGCCGAACGGGGCCGGGCCACCGCCCGGGGGAAGGGCAGCGGGCGTGGGATGAGTGCCGTTGACGAGGTTCGTGATCATCGTGGTGAGGCCCTTCTCGATGTTCTGCTCCTGATCGGAGCTGAGCTTGCCGGCGCTGACGAGCTTGTCGAGGTTCGCCTCCGGCGCCTTCAGCAGCTCCTGGACGAGGCCGTCGGCGGTCTTGCCCTGGTCGACCGCGATCTGGGCGAGCGTCTTACCGCTCTTCAGGTCGGACTGGATCTGGTCGGCCGTGAGCCCGAGGTAGGTCGCCGCCGCGCCCGAGTAGCCGCCGAGGCCGAACCCGAACCCGAACGACCGACCGACAGACGTCCGCCGCGGGGCCCGCCGGGGCCGGGGCCGCCGCCGCCGCTGAAGAGCGGGATGTTTCCGGCGTCGACGCTCTTCTTCAGCGCGTCTGCCTGCGACTGTGAGAGCTCACCCGAGGTGACCTTGGACTGGATCTGGTCGTCGTAGGCCTTCTTCAACGCGTTCGAGAGCGCGCTCGGCTGCACGCCGAGCTGGCCCGCCGCGTCGCTGATGATCGCGCTGTCGTGCGCACCCGGAGAGTCGAGCTGGGTCGCCGCGAGCGCGGCGCCGCCTCCGGCTGCCACGATCACCACCACGGTTCCCGCTGCGAGTTTCCCGCCACGACTCTTGAACACTGACATCCACGCTCCTCTTGTCTCGGGCCTGGGCGTTGCCCATTCAAGCCAACGCATCTTAAAGAATCCTCAAGAACAGCTGTGCCTATGGTGTGAGCTTCGCCTTTCGAAGCAGCCGTGGAGTTGCTCTTGTGCCGCTGCCGGAAACGGGTGCGACCACCCCCGGTGAAGCCCCGGCACGATCTCTATCCTGCTCACATGGCGAGTCGCAGGATGCCGCGCCGGCTGCTCCTCGCCTCGGTCGCGGCGCTTGCAGCCTCGCTCCTCATGCTTCCTGCGGCCTCCCCCGCCACGGTCGCTGCTCCGTCGCTCGCCGTCGGCGGCGACTACGCGTTCCTGAACGACGCGAACGACCTCTGGTTCTGGCTCCGCAGCCTTCAGCTCGAGGGGCCTGCTGCGGCCGTTGCGATCATCGTGCCGGAGGGCTTCGCCGCGGACCTCGGGAGCCCGGTCGGCACGCGCCTCGGCGGGGCGAGCCTCGTCGCGATCCCGCACCAGGGGGCCACTGTCTCCTACTCGGGGCAGCTCGTCGTCACTTCGGCCTCGACACTGTCTGCGGCCCGGCGACGGGCAGGATGCGCAGAGACAGCGCACGTCGCAGCATGGCGGCTCGTGCTCGCGGCGAAGGGCGGCGCCTTGCTCGACGTGCCGATCGGCGTCGCGAGAACCGCCGCGGGGACACGCCTCGACCTCTGCCTCGCCGGTCTCGCCGCCGCCGGGCTGAGGCCGAGCTCCGTATATCTCCAGACGAACCGGACGTTCCGCAACCCGGCCGACACGAGCACCTACCGGTTCGGCGCCGAGGTCACGGATGCGGGCTCCGGCAAGAGCTACTCGATGGTCGCCGACGACCCCGTGCCGCAGCAGCTCTTCGTCGAGGCCGGCCACATCTCGTCCGGGGCCCTGACGGTGAAGGGCGCCCTCCGCGGCGGCGGCTACCCGCGGCGCGGGATCATGGTGAAGGTCTACGGCGGCGTGGGGACGGACTCCTCGACCTGGCGCTTCCTCGGAGCGGCCCGCACCCAATCGGACGGCTCCTACCACCTCGTCCGCAGCGCCAAGGGCGTGAAGTACATCTACGCGTTCGTGGACTCGTCGCTCGCGAAGCGATGCGGGGACACGCCCGCTCCTCCTCCGCGCTGCGTCAGTAGCTCGGTAGCGGGCATCGCCTCGCCCGAGGCGGCCGTGTCGACGGCGCAGCCCGCACCGGCCTGAGAGGGCGCTGGGAGATACTGACGGCCGAATGCTGCTCGCGATCGACGATGTCCGCGCGGCCGCCGAGCGGCTCCGTGGTGTGGCCAACCGCACGCCGGTCTTCACCTCGCGCACGCTCGACGAGCTCGCCGGCGCCGAGGTCTTCCTGAAGGCCGAGAGCTTCCAGCGCGGCGGCGCGTTCAAGTTTCGCGGCGCGTACAACAGGATCGCGGCCGACCCGCCCGAGCGCGGGGTATTCGCCTACTCCTCCGGGAACCACGCCCAGGCGGTCGCGATTGCCTCGAGGCTGCTCGGTCTCCCGGCGGCGATCCTGATGCCGACCGACACGCCCGGGGCGAAGCTCGAAGCAACCCGCGGCTACGGCGCGGAGGTGCTGACCTACGACCGCTTCGGCGAGGATCGCGAGGCACTCGGCGTCGCGCTCGCGGCCGACCGCCAATTCGATCTCGTCCGGCCCTACGACGACCCGCTCGTGATGGCCGGCCAGGGCACGGCGGCGCTCGAGCTGGTCGAGGAAGCCGGCCGGCTCGATGTCCTCGTGACCCCGGTCGGCGGCGGCGGGCTGATCGCAGGGTGCGCGACGGCGGCGAAGGCGCTCGACCCCTCGATCCGCGTCGTGGGCGTCGAGCCCGAGGGCGGCGACGACACCGCCCGCTCGCTCGCCGCCGGCCGGCGGATCAACGGGGGAGTCCCGAAAACGATCGCCGACGGCCTCCAGGCCGCCGAGCCCGGCGAGCTCACCTTCGAGGTGAACCGGCGCCGCGTGGACGAGATCGTCACCGCAACCGACGTCGAGATCCTGGAGGCGATGCGCTTTCTCTTCGACCGGATGAAGCTCGTGACCGAACCGAGCGGCGCGATCGGCGTCGCCGCCCTCCTCGCCGGGCGCATCGCTCCGGTAGGCGGCCGCGTCGGGATCGTGATCTCGGGCGGCAACGTGGGGGCGGCACGGTTTGCAGAGCTGGTGAGCTTGTGAGCGGTCAGGTCGCAGCCGGGGCTGCGAGCACCGGCCCGAAGCCCTGGCTCACCGGCTTGCCCGCCGCCTTCACTCCCGCGACCGAGATCCCGAGCCTGAAGAGCGCGTCCGGGAAGGCGACGTTGTCGCTACCACCGGCGTTTCCCGTCCAGCTCTTGCCCGGAGCAAGCCGGGGCAGGCGTGCACCGTTCGTCGTCGTGAAGCCGAGCGGGTTCGCGTAGTAACGGCCTTCGTACCGGAGCAACGCGACACTGGTCGGCGCCAGGCCGGTATGGCCGAGATTCGAGATCGTGAGCCGGGTCGACCAGCGGTGGTTGCCGATCTCGACGTTCGCCGCCGTGACCGAGACCGGGCCGGCGCCGCCGGCGGCGGGGAGCTTTTCAGCCCAGTCCATGGAGACGAGCAGGTGCTTCGAGATGCCCGGCGGGTGCTCGAAGTCGGCCGACGAGATCATCTGCTGGAGCGCAAGCTGGTCGGCGTCGCCGGATGCGACGGTCGTGATCAGGTACGGCGTCTTCTTGTAGAGGACGCCCACGAGCTCGTGGACGGCGCCGTCGGGAAGGTGCACGGTGACGCTGAGCGCGAGGCCGGCCGGCAGCGTCTGCTGCTCGACGAACACCTCGGTCGAGCCGGGATCGACGAGCCGACGCGCGATCGGGGTCTCCGCGGCGGCGAACGTGGCGAACGAGGTGAACTCCCGCTTTCCCGTCGTGACCGTGAACGAGCTCGCCGCCCCGGGACGCGACGGGACGGCCACGAGCATCGTGTTGCTCGGCGAGAGCTCCCAGCCTGCGGGCTTTGTGAACGAGATCAGGTTGCAGAAGAACCGCGGCGCACCGTCGAGCTCGATCCCGGCCTCGCATTCGCCGGCCGTGGACGTGTTCAGGCGCGGCGTGTTCGGCGCGCCGCTCGCGGCCCCGACGAGCGCAAGCGCGAGCGCGCCGAGGAGCGCGCAGCTACGGAGCGCCCGGCTCAAACTCAGCTCGCCACGATCCGCGCCTTGCCCGAGCCCTTGGCGCGGAGCAGGGCATCGTCGGCCCGCTTGAACAGGTCGGCCGCCGTGTCGTCGACGCGGAGCTCGGACACGCCCGCGGAGATCTTCAGCGCCCCGACCTTGTCGATCTTCTGGGCGCGGATCGCGAGTGAGATCCGGTCGGCGAGGAGCTCGGCGTCGTCGCGGCTCGACTCGGGCAGGATCACCGCGAACTCGTCGCCGCCGACACGGCACGGGATGTCGGTTTCGCGCACGGCCGAGCGGACGGCGTCGGCGATCCCCATCAGCACCGCGTCGCCGCCGAGATGGCCGAGCCGGTCGTTGATCCGCTTGAAGTCGTCGAGGTCGAACACGATCACCGAGACGAACCGCTCGTAGCGCCGGGCGCGGGCGATCTCGCGCGAGAGAAACTCGTAGAAGAGGCGCCGGTTGTGGAGGCCGGTGAGCGAGTCGAGCTCGGCGAGCTCGCGAGCCTTGGTGTACCGGAGCGCGTTCCAGATCGCTGGGCCGGCCCGGCGTGAAAGCGCCTCGAGCGCCTCCTGCGCCCCCTTGCGTGAAGCCGCCTGCCGTCGAGCGAGAGATCGCCGCCAGCGAGCCGATCGTCTCGCCTTCGGCGCGCAGAGCGACGGTCAGCGCGGATCGCGGAAGCTTCGACCCTTCGCCCACGTCCTCGAGCCGGTAGCGGTAGACGACCTCGAGCGCACGCAGGTCGGGGTGGGTGGGCATGTGAAGCAGCGTCCGCGACACCTCGTCCTCGCTGAGACCGGCCGCATGGGTGGTGCCGCCGCTCTCGGGCTCGCCGATCGCGATCAGGGCGGCATCGATCCCGGGCAGCGCGACCGCAGCGTCGAGCGTCCGGTCGATCACGTCGGCCGGCTCGAGGGACGCAGCGAGCTCCGACCCGGGCGCCCCCGGGACGTCCGCCCGGTAGGCCGGTGCGGGCTGCGGCGTCTGCTCGAGGCGCTCGATCAGCTGCCGCACGCGTTCGTCGGCGTTCCGGCGTGCGCGCACGGCAACTAGCACTGCGACCACGACGCAGCCCAACCCGATCGCGATGCCGAGAGCTATAGCCGTCATGTCCGCAGTTCTAGCTTCTCTCCGGCCCGTTCCGGAAAGCAGTACGAATAGACTCATTGTTAGCAGGTCTGCCGGATTTCGCCACCACGCCTCGTCTCTTTGCTACATTTCCCGGGCGGTTCGGCACGGGCCATTCGCCCGGGCCGACCTTTTGTGCGTAACGACCTTGTTTTCGTAGACGAAGAGAGATAACGATGCCGACTGTCAATCAGCTCGTCCGCAAGGGCCGCAAGTCGAAGCCCGAGAAGACGAAGACGCCGCACCTTCAGGGCGCTCCGCAGAAGCGGGGTGTCTGCACGCGCGTCTCCACGATGACGCCGAAGAAGCCGAACTCGGCGCTGCGGAAGATCGCGCGCGTCCGGCTTACGAACGGGCTCGAGGTCGGTACTTACATCCCTGGCGAGGGTCACAACCTCCAGGAGCATTCGGTCGTGCTCGTCCGCGGCGGCCGTGTCAAGGACCTCCCCGGTTACCGGTACAAGGTGATCCGCGCGGCGCTCGACGCCTCCGGAGTCGCCGACCGTAAGCAGGCGCGTTCCAAGTACGGCGCCAAGAAGACCTCGTAGGGCGGTTCGACTTGCCGCGTCGCGCAGAGATCCAGCCCCGTCCGCTTGCGAACGACCCGATGTACGACAGCGTGCTCGTCACGCAGCTCGTGAACCGGGTGATGCTCCACGGCAAGAAGTCGACTGCCGAGACGATCGTCTACGGTGCGCTCGACAAGGTCGGCGCCAAGACGGGCCGCCCCCCGGCCGAGGTGCTCGAGCAGGCCGTGAAGACGGTCACGCCGGTGCTCGAGGTTCGCAGCCGTCGTGTCGGCGGCGCGAACTACCAGGTTCCGGTCGAGGTGCCGCAGCGGCGAGGCCGCACCCTCGCGCTACGCTGGCTCGTCACCTTCTCGCGCGACCGCCGCGAGAAGCACATGGCGGACAAGCTCGCCGGTGAGATCCTGGACGCGCTCGAGCAGCAGGGAGCGGCGTTCAAGCGGAAAGACGACATGTACCGGATGGCGCAGGCCAACAAGGCGTTCGCCCACTACCGGTGGTAGAGAGAAAGGCTCAGAGGAAACGATCGTGTCTGTAACGGAATCGAGAATCGCGCTGGATCGCGTCCGGAACATCGGGATCATGGCCCACATCGATGCGGGCAAGACCACGACGACCGAGCGCATCCTCTATTACACGGGCCGCACCCACAAGATGGGTGAGGTTCACGAGGGCGCGGCCACGATGGACTGGATGGCGCAGGAGCAGGAGCGTGGGATCACGATCACCTCGGCTGCGACGACCGCATTCTGGCGCGACTATCGGATCAACATTATTGATACGCCCGGGCACGTGGACTTTACCGTCGAGGTCGAGCGCAGCCTGCGCGTGCTCGACGGCGCCGTCGCCGTGTTCGACTCGGTCGCCGGCGTCCAGCCGCAGTCCGAGACCGTGTGGCGCCAGGCCGACAAGTACAAGGTGCCGCGAATCGCGTTCATCAACAAGATGGACCGGACCGGCGCGAACTTCTTCGCCGCCGTGCAGTCGATGCGCGACCGCCTGGGCGCGAACCCGGTGCCGATCCAGATCCCGATCGGCTCGGAGGAGAACTTCGAGGGCGTGATCGACCTCGTCGAGATGCAGGCGATCGTCTACAAGGACGACCTCGGCCAGCAGTTCGAGACCACCGACATTCCCGCCGAGCTCGCCGAGCAGGCCCACGAGTACCACCATCAGCTGATCGACGCTGTCTCGAACTTCGACGACGAGGTGCTCGAGGCCTACATCGAGGACGAGAGCTCGGTCACCGTGGGTCAGATCAAGCGCGCGCTGCGCGCCGGCACGATCTCCGACGCGATCACGCCGGTGCTGCTCGGCAGCGCCTTCAAGAACAAAGGCGTTCAGCCCCTTCTCGATGCCGTGATCGACTACCTGCCGAGCCCGCTCGACGTTCCCCCGATCCAGGGGATCAATCCGAAGGACGAGAGCGAGACCGAGCGCGCCGCCACGCTCGACGCGCCGTTCTCCGCGCTCGCGTTCAAGGTCATGTCCGACCCCTACGTCGGCAAGCTCACCTACTTCCGCGTCTACAGCGGCAAGCTGAAGGCCGGCGACCGCGTGCTCAACGCGACGACCGGGAAGACCGAGCGCGTCGGCCGGATCCTGCAGATGCACGCGAACCATCGCGAGGAGCGCGAGGAGATCGGCGCGGGCGAGATCGCCGCGGGCGTCGGGCTCAAGCAGACGACGACCGGCGACACCCTTTCTGCGGAGGCCACCCCGATCGTGCTCGAGTCGATGACGTTCCCCGAGCCCGTGATCGCGGTAGCCGTCGAGCCGAAGTCGAAGGCAGACCAGGACAAGCTCGGCACCGGCCTCGCCCGTCTCTCCGAGGAGGACCCGACCTTCCGCGTCACCTCCGACGACGAGACCGGCCAGACCCTGATCGCCGGCATGGGCGAGCTGCACCTCGAGATCATCGTCGACCGCCTGAAGCGCGAGTTCAACGTCGACGCGAACGTAGGCCGCCCGCAGGTCGCCTACCGCGAGACGATCGGGCAGCCCGCCGAGAAGATCCAGGGCCGCTTCGTCCGCCAGACCGGAGGCTCGGGCCAGTACGGCGACGCCGTGATCAACCTGCTCCCGCAGGAGCCGGGCGCCGGCTACGAGTTCGAGGACAAGATCGTCGGCGGCAAGATCCCAAAGGAGTACATCAAGCCGGTCGACGAGGGGATCCAGGAGGCCATGGGCTCGGGCGTTCTCGCCGGCTACCCGGTCGTGGACGTGAAGGTCCAGCTGATCGACGGCTCCTACCACGACGTCGACTCGAGCGAGCGCGCCTTCAAGATCGCCGGCTCGATGGCCTTCAAGGAAGCGATGAAGCGGGCGAAGCCGAAGCTGCTCGAGCCAGTGATGGCGGTCGAGGTCACGACGCCGGACGACTACCTCGGCGACGTGATCGGCAACCTCAACTCGAGGCGCGGCCGGATCGAGTCGATGAGCCCGGTCGGCAACGCGCAGGTCGTGAAGGCGATCGTGCCGCTGTCCGAGATGTTCGGCTACGCCACGGATCTGCGCTCGATGTCGCAGGGCCGCGCAGACTTCACCATGCAGTTCGAGCGGTACGAAGACGTCCCGAAATCGATAGCCGACGAGATCATCGCGAGTAATGGCAGCTAAGCAAATTCCATTCCAGTCAATTCACTAGTTTTTTCCGGAGGAAAAAACATGGCCAAGCAGAAGTTCGAGCGCTCGAAGCCGCACGTCAACGTCGGCACGATCGGGCACATCGACCACGGGAAGACGACGCTCACGGCTGCGATCACGAAGGTGCTCGCGGACACCGGCAGCGGCGACACGCAGGCACGCGATTTCGCGTCGATCGACAACGCTCCCGAGGAGCGCGCCCGTGGGATCACGATCAACACCTCGCACGTCGAGTACGAGACGGCCAACCGCCACTACGCGCACGTCGACTGCCCAGGGCACGCCGACTACATCAAGAACATGATCACGGGCGCCGCTCAGATGGACGGCGCGATCCTCGTCGTCTCGGCCGCCGACGGCCCGATGCCGCAGACCCGCGAGCACATCCTCCTGGCGCGCCAGGTCGAGGTGCCGGCGATCGTGGTCGCGCTCAACAAGGCCGACATGGTCGACGACGAAGAGCTCCTCGAGCTCGTCGAGCTCGAGGTTCGCGAGCTGCTCTCCAAGTACGAGTTCCCCGGCGACGACATCCCTGTGATCCGCGTCTCGGCGCTGAAGGCGCTCGAGGGCGATGCCGAGTGGACGCCGAAGATCCTCGAGCTGATGGAGGCGGTCGACTCCTACATTCCGGAGCCCGAGCGTGACATCGACAAGCCGTTCCTGATGCCGATCGAGGACGTGTTCACGATTACGGGCCGCGGCACGGTCGTCACCGGCCGGATCGAGCAGGGCAAGATCGAGAGCGGCAACGAGGTCGAGATCGTCGGGATCCATCCCGAGGTCGCGAAGACCGTCGTCACCGGGCTCGAGATGTTCCAGAAGACGCTCGACTACGCCCAGGCGGGCGACAACGCCGGCGCGCTCCTGCGCGGTGTGAAGCGCGAGGAGGTCGAGCGCGGGCAGGTGCTCGCAAAGCCCGGCTCGATCACGCCGCACACCCAGTTCAACGCCGAGGTGTACGTGCTCTCGAAGGACGAGGGCGGGCGGCACACGCCGTTCTTCAACAACTACCGGCCGCAGTTCTACTTCCGCACCACGGACGTGACCGGCGCGATCGGCCTTCCGGACGGCCAGGAGATGGTCATGCCGGGCGACAACACGACCATGAAGATCGAGCTGATCCAGCCGATCGCCATGGACCAGGGCCTCCGCTTCGCGATCCGCGAGGGCGGCCGCACCGTCGGCGCCGGCGTCGTGACCGAGATCATCAAGTAGTCAAAGGAGACTCAGCGTCATGGCACAGGGAAAGATCCGCATCCGGCTCAAGGGCTACGACCACCAGCAACTGGACCGGTCGGCCCAGCAGATCGTCGACACCGCTCAGAGGAGCGGTGCGACGATCACCGGTCCGGTTCCGCTCCCGACCGAGAAGAACGTGTACTGCGTGATCCGGAGCCCGTTCAAGGATAAGGACTCGCGCGAGCACTTCGAAGTGCGCACGCACAAGCGCCTGATCGACATCCTGAGCCCGACGCCGAAGACGATCGACCAGCTCATGCGGCTCGATCTTCCGGCAGGAATCGACATCGAGATAAAGCTCTGATGGCGAAGGGAATCCTCGGAAGAAAACTGGGCATGACCCAGCTCTTCGACCCGGAGAGCGGTGCGGTGACGCCTGTCACCGTGATCGCGGCCGGGCCGTGCCCGGTCGTCCAGGTCCGGACGGCGGCGATCGACGGTTACGACGGCGTGCAGCTCGCGTTCGACCCGGTGCCCGCGTGGAAGGTGACGATGCCCGAGCTCGGGCATCTGAAGCGCCACGGCGTCGGTGCCCATCGCACGATCGTCGAGTTCCGCGGCGGCCTCGACGGCGCGGTCGAGGGCGAGACGGTCACCGTCGCCGCCTTCGAGCCGGGCGACGAGGTCAAGGTCGCAGGCGTCGGGATCGGCAAGGGCACCCAGGGCACGATCAAGCGCCACAACTTCTCGAGCGGCCCCCGAGGCCACGGCTCGCACAACGTGCGCGCCCCCGGCTCGGTCGGCGCTTCCGCGACTCCCTCACGGGTGTTCAAGGGAATGAAGCTCCCCGGTCGGATGGGCGGCAAGCGGATCACGCAGCTCGGGCTCACCGTCCACAGCGTCGACGCCGAGAAGAACCTCCTGATCGTGAAGGGCTCGGTTCCCGGGCACAAGAACGGTCTCGTGGAGGTGCGCGGGTAATGGCTGTGCCGAAAGCACACGTGTTCGACGCGAAGGGCGCGAAGGGCAAGGACGTCTCGCTCGACGCTGCGATCTTCGGCGTCGAGGTCAAGCCGCACCTCGTTCACGAGGCGGTTCGGGCCGAGCAGGCCTCGCATCGCGCCGGCACGATGGCGACGAAGAGCCGTGGGCTCGTCTCCGGCGGCCGCTCGAAGCCGTGGCGCCAGAAGGGCACCGGCCGCGCCCGCGCCGGAACGATCCGCGCGGGCCAGTTCACGGGCGGCGGTCACATTTTCGCCAAGGTGCCGCGCACCTTCGACCTGAAGGTGAACCGCAAGGCCGCAAAGGCCGCGCTCCGCTCGGCCCTTGCCAGCCACGCCGGGGCCGGCACGCTCTCGCTGCTCGATGCGACGACGTTCGAGGAGCCCTCGACCAAGACGGCACTCGGTTTCGTGGAAACCGCCGGCCTCGTCGAGCCCATCGTCGTCGTGCTCGAGCCTGACGAGGTGCACGCGGCCCTGTCCTTCCGCAACCTCCCGCGCGTCGCGCTCGTCACACCCGCCGACCTCGAGGTCACCGCGGTCGTGTGGGCCCGCTCGCTCGTCGTCAGCGAGGCCGCGCTCCCGCTCGTCGAGACGAGGGCGCGCTGATGGAACCGCACCAGATCGTGCTCGCGCCGGTCGTCTCCGAGAAGAGCTACCACGGCTCCGTCTACGGCAAGTACACCTTCCGCGTGCATCCGGACGCCCACAAGACGCAGATCCGCCAGGCTGTCGAGGACCTCTTCGAGGTGCACGTGGTGAGCGTCAACGTCAGCAAGGTCCAGGCCAAGCCCAAGCGCCGCGGCGCGATCAAGGGGACGCGCCAGGGCTGGAAGAAGGCAGTCGTCCAGCTCAAGGTGGGCGAGACCATCGAGGTCTTCCAGGGAGCACAACTGTAATGCCTGTCCGCAGGTTCAAGCCGACAAGCCCCGGCCGCCGCTTCATGTCGGTCTCCGACTTCGCCGAGGTCACGAAGTCGAAGCCCGAGAAGAAGCTGACCGAGAAGCTCACGAAGAAGGGCGGCCGCAACAACAACGGCCGGATTACGACGCGCCATCAGGGCGGCGGCCACAAACGCCGCTTCCGGATCATCGACTTCAAGCGCACGAAGGACGGGATCCCGGCGAGGGTCGCGGCGATCGAGTACGACCCCAACCGGTCGGCCCGGATCGCGCTGCTCCACTACGCCGACGGCTTCAAGTCGTACATCATCGCCCCAGCCGGTCTCCGTGTCGGCTCCGAGGTGCAGTCGGGCCCGGGCGCCGACATCAAGCCGGGCAACACGCTTCCGCTGGAGAACATCCCCACCGGCACACTCGTCCACAACGTCGAGCTGAAGCCCGGCAAGGGCGGCCAGATGGCGCGTTCTGCAGGCTCGGGGATCCAGCTCGTCGCGAAGGATCAGGGCTATGCGACGCTGCGTCTCCCCTCGGGCGAGATGCGCCGCGTGCTCCTCACCTGCCGCGCCACGGTGGGCCAGGTCGGAAACGTCGACCACGGCAACATCACGGGCGGCAAGGCCGGCCGCTCGCGCTGGCTCGGCAAGCGCCCGACCGTGCGCGGCTCGGCGATGAACCCGGTCGACCACCCGCACGGCGGCGGCGAGGGCAAGTCCAAGGGCGGCCGCCACCCCGTCACCCCGTGGGGCGTGCCGACGCTCGGCAAGCGCACCCGCGGCAAGCACAAGGAATCCGACAAGCTCATCGTCCGCGGCAGGCGCCGCGGCAAGGAGAAGCGCTAAATGTCACGCAGCTCGAAGAAGGGCCCGTTCGTCGAGGAGCGCCTGCTGGCGCGGATCGTCGCGATGAACGACGCCGGCAAGAAGCAGATGATCCGCACCTGGTCGCGTTCCTCGACGGTGTTCCCCGACATGGTCGGCCATACGATCGCGGTCCACGACGGCCGCAAGCACGTGCCGGTCTTCATCTCGGAGCAGATGGTCGGCCACAAGCTCGGCGAGTTCGCGCCGACGCGCCACTTCCGGGGCCACGCGGGCGACTCGAAAACGCAGGTGAGGCGTTGACCGCTTCCCGTCCCTGGGTCGGTGCGACCGCGAAGCACGTGAAGGTGACGCCCCGCAAGGCGCGTCTCGTCGTCGACCACATCCGCGGCCGCCACGTGCAGGAGGCGCGCACGATCCTCGCCTTCATGCCGCGTGCTGCTGCGGCGGACGTCGAGAAGGTGCTCGCGAGCGCCGTCGCGAACGCGGAGTCGGCTCACGGCTGGGATCGTGACGACCTCGTGATCTCCGCCGTCTACGTCGACGAGGGCCCGACGCTGAAGCGCTGGCAGCAGCGCGCGCGCGGCCGCGTCAACCAGATCCTGAAGCGCACCTCGCACATCACGATCAAGCTCGAGCAGGCCCAGAAGCCCGCCGACGAGACGAGCTCACGCGGCAGCGGGCCCGCGTCCGCTTCGGCCAGGCCCCGCCGGCGCAAGAAGAAGGAGGCGGTCGCCTAAATGGGCCAGAAAGTTCATCCCGGCGGCCTGCGGGTCGGAGTCATCCACGACTGGAAATCGAACTGGATGGTTCCCGACAAGGAGTTCGCCGCCGCGCTACTCGAGGACATCAAGATCCGCGAGCACATCATCAAGAAGCTCTCGCACGCCGGGCTGTCGGACATCTTGATCCGCAAGGACAAGCAGCGGATCACGATCGACATCTACACGGCACGCCCCGGGATCGTGATCGGCAAGTCGGGCGTGGAGGTCGACGCGCTGCGTAAGGAAGTGCACGCGCTCACCAAGAAGAACGTCCACATCAACATCAACGAGATCAAGCGTCCCGAGCTCGATGCGAAGCTCGTCGCGCAGTCCATTGCGGAGCAGCTTCAGAACCGTGTCTCGTTCCGCCGCGCGATGAAGCGCTCCCTCGCCTCTGCGATCCGCTCGGGTGCCGCCGGTGTGAAGGTCCAGTGCTCGGGCCGCCTCGGCGGGTCGGAGATGAGCCGCTCGGAGCAGTACTCGGAGGGTCGCGTCCCCCTGCACACGATCCGCGCCGACATCGACTACGGCTTCACCGAAGCCCGCACCCCCACCGGCCGCATCGGCGTCAAGGTCTGGATCAACAAGGGCGAGATCATGCCGGCCGGCTATGGCGGCGTGCCCGGCGGCGGCAAGGAGACCCGCCTCGGCGACCAGGACACAGCTCGTCGCCGTGGTGGCGCCAGCGAAGGCCTCGGCGCCTCGCGCGAAGCCGGCCGCAACCGGAGCCAGGATCGCGAGGGCCTCGGTCCCGTGCGTCGCGGCCGCCCCGGCCAGCGTGGCGGTCCCGGCGGCGGGGGCGCTCCGGGCGGCGGGGGCTCGAGGCCCGGTGGCTCGCGCCGCGATTCCCGTCGCGAGCAGGCACCCGCCCAGGAGCAGGTCAGCCCGGAAACAGTCAGCCCGGAAACAGTCAGCCCAGAGCCGGTCAGCGAGGGAGTCGTCGCGGTCGAGGCGCCCGAGGTCGTCGAGCCGGTAGCTGTTCAGGAGCCGGCGGCCGTCGAGGAGCCGAAGGCAGCCGCGCCGGCACCCGCCGAAGCGCCCGCCGCCGCTGCGGTAGAGGAGCCTGCGGCGGTTGAAGAGCCGACTGGCGTCGAAGAGTCGACTGCTGTCGAGCAGCCTGCGCCCGAAGTCGAGGACACGGGCTATGAGACCGTGATCGCCTCGGCAGTCCCCTCACCGGCATCCGCACCGAGCCGTCCGCGCAAGCCGAAGGCGCCCGAACCGGAGCCCGAGGCAGCCGCAGAGACCGAAGCGCCCGAAGCGCCCGTCCAGGAACCGGCGGCTGCAGAAGAGCCCACCCCGACCGCGCAGCCAGAAGCGGCAGCAGGGGAGGAGGACACGGGATACGAGACCGTGATCGTCTCGGCCGTGAAGCCCGCCGGGCGCTCGAAGCGCTCGACCAAGCCGGAAACGGAGCCCGAGGCCGAGGCCGCTGAAGCCGACGGCGAGGCCTCCGAGAGCGAGAAAGACGCCTGATGCTGCTCCCGAGGAGAACCAAGTTCCGCAAGCAGCACCGCGGCCGCCGCCGGGGCGAGGCCAAGGGCCAGTTCACGGTCCAGTTCGGCGAGTACGGGATCAAGGCGATGGAGAACGGCTGGGTGACGAACCGCCAGATCGAAGCGGCCCGGATCGCGATGACCCGCAAGATCCGCCGCGGCGGAAAGGTCTGGATCAACCTGTTCCCCGACAAGCCGTTCACCAAGAAGCCCGCCGAGACCCGAATGGGCAAGGGCAAGGGCTCTCCGGAGGGCTGGGTCGCGGTCGTCAAGCCGGGCCGCGTCATGTTCGAGCTCGCCGGTGTGCCGGAGCCCCTCGCCAAGGAGGCACTCCGCCTTGCGGGCCAGAAGCTTCCGATCAAGACGAAGTTCGTCAAGCGCGAAGGCGGTGATCTCTTTGCGGGCTAGAGAGCTCAGGAGCATGAACGAGGACGAGCTGCAGGAGAAGCTCGCCGAGAGCCGCAAGGAGCTGTTCAACCTCCGCTTCCAGGAGGCGATCGGGTCGCTCGAGAACACGACGCGGCTGCGGATCACGCGCCGCGAGATCGCACGGATCATGACAGTCCAGCAAGAACAGGCCCAGGCCGCCAAGGCCCAGGTCTAGGAGAGAAGAGGAAATGGCAGACGACGAAAAAGACGAGAAGACCCAGCCCGAGGCTGCGGCGCCGGAGGCTGCTGAGCCTGAAGCCGCCGAGCCGGAAGCCGCTGAGCCCGAGGCTGCAGCGTCTGAGCCCGTGGAGCCGGCGGCTGCCGCCACGGAGCCCGAAGCAGAGCCCGAGCCTGCCGCCGAAGCCGGGCCCGACGAGGCGCCTGCGGCTGCCGAGGAGCCTGCAGCCGCCGAGCCGCCCGCCGTCAGCGGGCCGAAGAAGAAGCGCAAGCGCCTGCCTCGCGCGCTACGCCACAAGCACACGAAGTCCGACCGCAAGCCCTCGCCGGAGCGCAAGCCGATCTCGCGCACCCCCAAAGCAGACTCGGAGCCCGGACGCCGGCAGGAGCGCCGCGGAGTCGTCGTCTCCGACAAGGGCGACAAGACGATCGTCGTCAAGGTCGAGATGGTGCGCGCGCATCCGCGCTACAAGAAGGTCGTTCGGCGCAGCAACAAGCTCCACGCCCACGACGAGGCGAACACCGCGGCGATCGGGGACCTGGTTCGGATCGTCGAGACGCGGCCGCTCTCGAAGACGAAGCGCTGGCGACTCGCCGAGATCGTCCAGAAGGCCCAATAGGTGATACGGGAATGATCCAGCAAGAGACACGTCTGAAAGTCGCAGACAACACCGGTGCGCGCGAGATCCTCTGCATTCGCGTCGCCGGTGGGTCGCGCCGCCGCTATGCCCGCGTGGGGGACATCATCACGGCTACCGTGAAGGCGGCCTCGCCGCAGGGCGCGATCAAGAAGGGCGAGGTGGTCAAGGCGGTGGTCGTGCGCACGAAGAAGCCGTTCGGGCGCGATGACGGCACGCTGATCGCGTTCGACGAGAACGCGGCCGTGATCATCGACGCCCAGAAGAACCCCCGCGGTACCCGGATCTTCGGGCCCGTGGCCCGCGAGTTGCGTGAGAAGAACTTCATGAAGATCGTGTCTTTGGCACCGGAGGTGTTGTAAGTGAAGGTCAAGAAGGGCGACCTCGTCCAGATGCTTTCAGGCAAGGACCGCGGCAAGCAGGGCCGCGTCATCGACGCACAGCCGCGCAGCGGCCGTGTGATCGTCGAGAACCTGAACGTGATGACGCGGCATACGAAGCCCCGCCCGATCCGGAATACCGGCCAGATGGGCGGCACCCAGATGACCCCGGGCGGCCGGATCGAGGTGCCCGCCTCCGTGCCGGCCGACAACGTGATGCTCGTCTGCCCAGTCTGCAAGCTGCCGACCCGCGTCGGGCACGCCTTCAAGGAGATCAAGGGCGGCCAGGTCAAGGTTCGCGTGTGCAAGCGCGAAGGCTGCGGCCAGGAGATCGACTGATGGCCTCTGCAACCGAGGAGACCTACGTGCCGCGGCTGAAGCAGCGCTACAACGAGGAGCTGCGCGAGGCGCTGAAGGAGCAGTTCGGGCTCTCGTCGATCATGCAGGTGCCGACGATCTCGAAGATCACGCTGAACATGGGCGTCGGGGAGGCGAAGACCGACGCGAAGGTGCTCGACGCCGCGATGGAGGAGCTCACGATCATCGCCGGGCAGCGCGTGCAGATGCGCCGCGCCCGCAAGTCGGTCGCGCAGTTCAAGCTCCGCGAGGGGATGCCGATCGGCTGCCGGGTCACGCTTCGCGGCGACCGGATGTGGGAGTTCCTCGACCGGCTCGTCTCGATTGCGCTGCCGCGGATCCGCGACTTCCGCGGTCTCTCGCCGAAGTCGTTCGACGGCCGCGGCAACTACTCGCTCGGACTGCGCGAGCAGATCATCTTCCCGGAAATCGACTACGACTCGATCAAGGACATTCGCGGCCTCGATGTCGCGATCACCACCACCGCCGAGACGGACGAGCAGGCCGAGGCGCTTCTGCGCGGCCTCGGTATGCCGCTCGCCACCGAGGAGCGAAACGACTAAATGGCGAAGAAATCGATGATCGCGAAGGCCTCCCGCCCGGCGAAGTACAAGGTGCGGAACTACAGCCGCTGCAACAAGTGCGGCCGGCCTCGCGCGGTGTTCAAGAAGTTCGGGCTCTGCCGGATCTGCCTGCGCGAGCTCGCCCACCAGGGCGTGATCCCCGGCATGACCAAGAGCTCCTGGTAGGAGGGAACGAATGCTGACCGACCCCGTAGCCGACATGCTCACGCGCATCCGCAACGCCAACAAGGCGCTACACGACCGCGTCGAGATGCCGAGCTCGAATCTCAAGGAGCAGATCGCGCGGATCCTCAAGGAGGAGGGCTACGTGCGCGACTACCACGTGGAGCCCGCCGGCGAGCTCCCGTACAAGGTGCTCGTCGTCGAGCTCAAGTACGGCCGCGGCCGCGAGCGCGTGCTCACGGGCCTCAAGCGCATCTCCAAGCCCGGCCGGCGGATCTACGCCGGCAAGGACCGCCTTCCCCGCGTCCTCGGGGGCATGGGAACTGCAATCCTGTCCACGTCCCGCGGCGTGATCACGAGCCGCACCGCCGAGCGCGAAGGCATCGGCGGCGAAGTGATCTGTTTCGTCTGGTAGCTGAGAACGTCATGAGCCGAATCGGAAGACAGCCCATCGCAGTGCCTGCCGGAGTGATCGTGAAGGTCGATCCCGGCCGCGTGACCGTGAACGGGCCGAAGGGAGAGCTGCACCAGGTCGTCCCGGCGCGCATCTCGATCGAGCAGAACGACGGCACGATCAACGTCTCCCGTCCGACCGATCGCGGGCCCGACCGCTCGCTCCACGGGCTGACGCGCACGCTCGTCGCGAACATGGTCGAGGGCGTCACGAACGGCTTCGAGAAGCGCCTCGAGATCCAGGGTGTCGGCTATCGCGCCGCGATGTCCGGCTCGAACCTCGAGCTCCAGGTCGGCTACTCGCACCCGGTCAGGATCACGCCGCGCACGGGCATCGAGTTCGAGGTGCCGGTGCCGACCCAGGTGATCGTGCGCGGGATCGACAAGCAGGTCGTCGGTCAGACCGCAGCCGAGATCCGCAAGGTCCGCCCGCCCGAGCCGTACAAGGGCAAGGGCATCCGCTACGAAGGCGAGTTCGTGAGGAGAAAGGTTGGAAAGCGCGCATGAGCTCGCTCACCGTTCGCGAAGCGCGCCTTCGCCGGCATCGCCGCGTTCGCGGCAAGGTTTCGGGCTCGGCCGAGCGGCCGCGTCTCATGGTCTTCCGCTCGAACCGCGGCATGTTCGCGCAGATCGTCGACGACTCGACCGGCAAGACGCTTGCGTCTGCCAACTGGGTCGGCGTCTCAGCACAAGGGCGACAAGACGACCCAGGCCCACGAGGTCGGAAAGGCACTCGCCGCGGCGGCCAAGAAGGCCGGCGTCGAGGCTGTCGTCTTCGATCGCGCCGGCTACCTGTATCACGGACGCGTGAAGGCTCTCGCCGAGGGTGCGCGCGAGGGAGGTCTGAGGTTCTGATGGCAGTCGATATCGCCGAATCCAGGGAGCTGAAGGAGCGCGTGGTCGAGATCAACCGCGTCGCCAAGGTCGTCAAGGGCGGACGGCGGTTCTCGTTCACCGCCCTTGTCGTGGTCGGTGACGAGGTCGACCGCGTCGGCGTCGGCTACGGCAAGGCGCGCGAGGTTCCGCTCGCGATCTCGAAGGCCGTCGACGACGCGAAGAAGAACCTGTTCACCGTTCCCAAGCACGGGCAGACGATCACGCACGAGGTGCTCGGCCGCTTCGGCGCCGCGCGCGTCCTCCTGCGGCCCGCCTCACCCGGAACCGGCGTCATCGCCGGCGGGGGCGTGCGCGCCGTGCTGGAGCTCGGAGGCATCCGCGACGTGCTCGCGAAGTCGCTCGGTACGACGAACCCGATCAACATGCTCAAGGCAGCAGAGTCCGCGCTGCGCGATCTGCGGCGCCCGGAGGAGGTCGCGCTCGCGCGCGGCAAGGCGATCCGCGACGTGCTCCCGATCCAGTACCCGGCTGCCGCTGAGCCGGAGGCGGTTTCCGAGGAGCCAGTTGCAGTTGCGGTCGCCGAAGTCGAGCCGGCAGTTGCCGAAGAGGTCTCAGAGGCGCTCGTCGCGAATGAGGAGCCGGTGGCGAGTGAGGAATCCGAGAGTGTCGAAGCTTAGGCTCACCCAGACCGGAAGCGTGATCGGCCAGTCGCCGAGGCACCGCGGCACTTTGCGCGCGCTCGGCCTCGGCCGTATCGGGAAGACCCGCGACCACGACCCGAGCCCTGTCATTGACGGCATGCTTAGGAAGGTCCGCCACCTCGTCAAGGTGGAGGAGATCTAGATGACCGAGGAACTGAACCTCTCCAACCTGTCCCCGGCCCAGCCCCGCAAGGATCGCAAGCGGGTCGGCCGCGGCCTGGGCTCGGGCAAGGGCCGGTACTCGGGCCGCGGGATCAAGGGCCAGAAGTCTCGTGCAGGCTCCCACTACATGCGGGCCGGGTTCGAGGGCGGCCAGATGCCGCTCGCGATGCGCCTCCCGAAGCTGCGCGGCAACACCTCGCGCGACGCGATGCCGGTCGGCCCCTTCCGCACCTACAGCCAGCCGGTGAACATCCGCGACCTCGACCGCTTCGAGGCCGGCGACGAGGTCACGCCCGAGACGCTCAAGGCGAAGGGCCTGATCCGCTCTGTCCGCAAGGACGTGAAGCTGCTCGGCGTCGGCGAGTTGACGAAGAAGCTGACCGTCAGCGTCCACGGCGCCTCGGCGACCGCCCGCGAGAAGGTGGAGTCCGCCGGCGGTACGCTGACTCTGTTGAAGGAGCCGAAGGTCAAGAAGGCGAAGAAGCACCGCGCAGCGTCCGAGCGGGTGAGCGAAGAAGACGACGTGGAGACCGCCGTCGCGCCCGCCGAGACTGAGCCCGCCGCAAAGGCGGGAGCCGCCGAGGCTCGGCCCGCCGAGGCCGAACCGGAGAGCGAGGAGTAGCTTTGCTGTCCTGGCTCGCCAACGCCTGGCGGGTTCCGGAGCTTCGGCGCCGGGTGCTCTTCACCGCTTTCGTGCTCGCCGCATACCGGTTCGGCTCGTGGATCCCTGCCCCGGGCGTCAACGCCTCGGCGATCTCGAGCCTGTTCGGCGGCGGCGTGCTCGGGCTGCTCAGTCTCTTCAGCGGCGGCGCGCTCGCCCGGTTCTCGATCTTCGCGCTCGGGATCATGCCGTACGTCACGGCCTCGATCGTGATCCAGCTCCTCACGGCGGCGGTGCCGCGACTCGAGGAGCTGAAGCGCGAGGGCGAGTCGGGGCAGGCGAAGATCACTCAGTACACGCGGTACTTCACCGTGATCATCGCAGGCGCCCAGGCGGCCGGCTATGCCTACCTCTTCCACCGAAGCGGCGGATTGAAGCTCGACACGGGCCGCCTCGTGCTGATCATCATCACGCTCGCCGCCGGCACGACCCTGCTGATGTGGATGGGCGAGCAGATCACGAAGCGCGGCGTCGGAAACGGGATCTCGCTCCTGATCTTCGCCTCGATCCTCACCTCGGCTCCGGCCGGAATCCACGCGTGGGTCAACGGCGGCCCCGTCGAGAAGCTCTTCTTCCCGATCGTCGCCCTGCTCGTCGTCGTCTCGGTCGTCTTCGTCCAGGAGGGTCAGCGCCGGATCCCGATCCAGTACGCGAAGAAGATGGTGGGCCGGCGCCAGACAGGCGGGCAGTCGACCTATATGCCACTCCGCGTGAACATGGCCGGCGTGATCCCGGTGATCTTCGCCGCGACCCTGCTCGCGCTGCCGCAGACACTCGGGGAGTTTCTCCCGAGCACCCAGAACTTCGTGAACAGGAACTTCTCGCAGGGATCCTGGAGCTACCTGCTGATCGAGGCGATCCTGATCATCCTCTTCACCTTCTTCTACACATCCGTGACCTTCAACCCGGTCGACCAGGCCGACGAGCTACGGAAGTACGGCGGGTACATCCCCGGGATCCGGCCGGGCCCGCCGACCGCGATCTACCTCGACCGCGTGCTGGCGCGCCTCACGCTCCCGGGCTCGCTCTTCCTTGCGACCGTCGCGGTGCTGCCTTCGATCTTCATCAACGAGTTCAACTTCTCGCAGGCCACGTCCCGCGCGCTCGGCGGCACCTCGGTGCTGATCGTCGTCGGCGTCGCGCTCGACACGATGCGCCAGATGGAGTCGCAGATGATGATGCGGTCGTACGAGGGGTTCTTGCGATAGCGATGCCGATGAACCTGCTCGTGTTGGGCCCGCAGGGGGCGGGGAAGGGAACGCAAGCCAAACGGATCGCGACCGACTACGCGATCCCCCACATCTCGACCGGCGACATGTTCCGCGCGGCGATCGCGGCCAAGACCGAGCTCGGCCTGGAGGTCGAGCCGATCCTCGCGAGCGGCGCGCTCGTTCCCGACGAGATCACGATCGCGCTGATCCGCGAGCGCCTCGGCGAAGCCGACGCGCGACGTGGGTTCGTCCTCGACGGCTTCCCGCGCAATCCTGCGCAGGCCGCGGCGCTCGACGAGATGCTGACGGGGATCGGGCGCCGGCTAGACGGAGTCCTCTTCTTCGACCTTCCCGACGACGTCGCCATCGAGCGGATGCTCGCCCGCGCAGCCGAGGAGAACCGTCCCGACGACACCCCGGAGGTGATCGCGAAGCGCCTCGCGACCTACCACTCGGAGACGGAGCCGATCGTCGAGCACTACCGCGCCGCCGGCACGCTCGTGCCGCTCCATGCCGAGCGCACGATCCCGGAGGTCTACGCCGAGGTCCAGACCGCGCTCGACGAGTCCGAGGGCGCAGCATGATCGTTCGTAAATCTGCACGTGAGATCGAGCTGATGGCGGCCGCCGGCGCCGTCGTCGCCGAGACCCTCGCGCTGCTCGAGGAACGGCTCGAGCCGGGGATCTCGATGATCGAGCTCGATGCGATCGCCGACGCCTACATCCTCTCACGGGGCGCGAGCCCGACCTCGAAGGGCTACAAGGGCTTCCCCGCCGCCACCTGCATCTCGCCGAACGAGATGATCGTCCACGGGATCCCGAGCAGCTACCGGGCCGCCGAGGGCGACATCATCTCCTTCGACGTCGGGGTCACGAAGGACGGGCTGATCGCCGACTCTGCCGCCACCTTCGGCGTCGGCGAGATCTCGGACGAGGCGCAGCGCCTGCTCGACGTCTGCCTCGCGGCGCTGCTTGCCGGGATCGAGGCCGCTCAGGTCGGTGCGGTTGTCGGCGACATCTCCGCCGCAATCCAGCCGATCGTCGAGGGCGCCGGGTTCTCCGTGGTGCGCAGTCTCGTCGGCCACGGCGTCGGCAAGGCCTACCACGAGGAGCCGCAGATTCCGAACTTCGTCTCCGGCTACCGCGGTTCGCCGCTCGTGGAGGGGATGACGATCGCGATCGAGCCGATGATCACCGCCGGTGGCCCTGACGTCTACGCGCACGACGACGAATGGTCGATCTCGACCGTCGACGGCTCGCTGACGGCGCACTTCGAGCACACCGTCGCGATCACCGCCGAGGGCCCGAGGGTGCTGACAAAGGCGGCATCGGTCCTGGTACCATGATCGATGCGCGGCGAAAGCCGTGTTTCTGTCTGCGGCGGGCGGTTCAAGTCGTTTACGCCTGCGCGACACGGTTTGAGACTCATCCAGTCTGAACGATCAGAAAGGGCGATTGGCAAGCAAAGAAGAGAAGATCGAGGTCGAAGGCGAAGTCACCGAGGCGCTCCCGAGCACGATGTTCCGCGTCAAGCTCGACGGCGGCCACGATGTCCTCACCACGATCTCCGGAAAGATGCGCAAGCACTACATCCGCATCCTTCCCGGCGACAAGGTCAAGGTCGAGCTGAGTCCCTACGACCTGACCCGGGGCCGCATCACCTATCGCCACAGGTCTTAGAGTTGCTTCAAGGTCTAAGAGAGAAGAGAGAAGGTTTCGATGAAGGTTCGTCCCTCGGTAAAAGCTATGTGTGACCACTGCCGCGTGATCAAGCGTCACGGCCGCGTGATGGTCATCTGCAAGAACAACCCCCGGCACAAGCAGCGGCAGGGCTAGCTCCGTATGGCCAGGATCGCCGGCGTCAACCTGCCGAACCAGAAGCGGCTCGAGATCGGGCTGACCTACATCTTCGGCATCGGCCGCTCGACCTCGGGCGAGATCTGTGCTGCACTCGGGCTCTCGCCCGACACCAAGGTGCGCGACCTGACCGAGGAAGAGGTCGCGAAGCTCCGTGACTACATCGACGAGCACTATCAGGTCGAGGGAGATCTCCGGCGCGAGCGCACGCAGGCGATCAAGCGCCTGTCCGAGATCGGCGCCTACCGCGGCGTCCGCCACCGCCGTGGGCTGCCGGTGAACGGCCAGCGCACGAAGACGAACGCCCGCACGCGTAAGGGCCCGAAGAAGACCGTCGGCCGCGGCAAGAAGGCGAAGTAGTGGCCCCTCCGCGCAAGACTGCGACGAAAGGTCGCGCGCGCCGCCGCGTGCGCAAGAACATCGCGATCGGCCAGGCGCACATCAAGACGTCGTTCAACAACACGATCGTCGCGCTCACCGATCCGCAGGGCAACGTGATCGTCTGGGAGTCCGCCGGCTCTGCCGGGTTCAAGGGCTCGCGCAAGTCGACGCCGTTCGCCGCCCAGGTCACGGCCGACGCTGCCGCCCGCAAGGGCATGGATCACGGCCTCCAGAAGGTCGAGGTCTTCGTGAAGGGCCCGGGCTCGGGCCGCGACACCGCGATCCGCTCGCTCCAGGCGGCCGGCCTCGAGATCCTCGGCGTCAAGGACGTCTCCCCGCAGGCCCACAACGGCGTCCGCGCCAAGAAGCGCCGGAGGGTCTAGGTGGCCAGAGATACCTCACCCAAGTGCAAGCAGTGCCGCCGCGAGGGGATGAAGCTCTTCCTGAAGGGCGAGCGCTGCCTCACCGAGAAGTGTGCCGTCGAGCGCCGCAGCTACCCGCCGGGCGAGCACGGCCGCGGCCGGATCAAGCAGTCCGAGTACCTGCTGCAGCTGCGCGAGAAGCAGAAGGCACGCCGCTACTACGGGTTGCTCGAGGGACAGTTCCGTACCTACTACGAGAAGGCGAGCCGCCAGGGTGGCGTGACCGGTGAGAACCTGTTGCGCATCCTCGAGACACGGCTCGACAATGTCGTCTACCGCCTCGGGTTCGCGGCCTCGCGCGCCCAGGCACGCCAGCTCGTCCGTCACGGCCACTTCTCGATCAACGGCCGCCGGGTGAACATCCCGAGCTACGGTGTTCGTCCGGACGACGTCGTCACCTTGAAGTCCGGCTCCACCGCCGAGCAGGTCATCCGCGATGCGACCGACCTCACCGCTGCCGTTGCTCCCTGGCTCCAGGCCGACCACGAGGGGCTCACCGGCAAGGTGCTGAAGTGGCCGGAGCGCGACGAGATCGACACGCCGGTGCAGGAACAGCTCATCGTCGAGCTCTACAGCAAGTAACGCCGCAACTGCGTCGTAAAGGCAGTCCGGGGTTACCGCTCTAGACACCAGAGAAAGGATTCAAATTGGCTAGTCGCTCCACTGTGATGGACTTCCAGGTCCCGAAGATCACCCACGAGGAAGTCAAGGAGCATCGGGGGGTCTTCGAAATCGAGCCGCTCGACCGCGGCTTCGGCTACACGTTCGGGAACTCGCTCCGCCGCGTGCTGCTCTCCTCACTCGAGGGCGCCGCAGTCACCTCCGTCAAGCTCGAGGGTGTCGCGCACGAGTTCACGACGCTCCCGGGCGTCCGCGAGGACGTCACCGACATCCTGCTCAACCTGAAGCAGCTCGTCTGCGTGCTCCACGGCGACTCCCCCGAGGTCGAGGTCCGCCTCACCGCCAAGGGAGAGGGCACCGTCACGGCCGCCGACATCGAGTGTCCCGCCGACCTCGAGATCCTGAACCCGGAGCTCGAGATCGCGAACATCTCGTCCAAGGGCCGCCTCGAGATCACCCTCACGATCGGCCGCGGCCGCGGCTATGTGCCCGCCGAGGGCAACCGCGGTCACGCGCATACGATCGGTGTGATCCCGGTCGACTCGATGTTCTCGCCGATCCGGCGCGTCGCCTACGACGTCGAGTCCGCCCGCGTCGGGCAGCGCACCGACTACGACAAGCTCATCCTCGACGTCACCACGAACGGGTCGATCGACCCCAAGGACGCGATCGCCGAGGCGGCCGAGATCCTCATCCGCCAGCTCGCGATCTTCACCGATCTCGAGAAGATGGAGGGATTCGGAGTCGAGGCGCCCCAGCTCGACGGCGGTGCGATGGTCGATGTCTCGCTCGCCCACGGGATGGAGAACTTCCCGATCGAGGAGCTCGAGCTCGGCGTTCGCTCGTACAACTGCCTCAAGCGGGTAGGGATCGAGACGATCGGCGACCTCGTGACGAAGACCGAGAACGAGCTCGCCTCGATCCCGAACTTCGGCAAGAAGTCGATCGAAGAGGTCAAGGAGACGCTCGGCCAGCACGGCCTGCGCCTCCGCGGCGACAACGGCGGGCCGTCGGAGCTCTAGGCGGCGATGCGGCACCAGCGCACAGGCAAGAAGCTCGGCCGCGACTCGGCTCATCGCCGGGCGCTGTACGCCAACCTCACCTCGGAGCTGATCGAGCACGAGCGGATCAAGACGACCGTCACGAAGGCGAAGGCCGTCAAGCCGATCGCGGAGCAGATGATCACCCTCGGGCGGCGCGGCGACATCCACGCCCGCCGCCAGGCGGTGGCCTTCCTGCGCTCGAAGGACATTGTCCACAAGCTCTTTGCCGAGCTCGGGCCGCGCTTCGCGGATCGCCCGGGCGGGTATGCGCGAATCGTCCGGCTCGGCCCCCGTCCCGGCGACGCTGCCGAGATGGTCTACCTCGAGCTGGTCGACACACCGCTCGTCTTCAAGCGCAAGTCCTCCGACGCCGAGGCCGCAGAAGCGGGCGAGCTCGAGGACGACACGGAGGCGCCCGAGGAGCTCGAGCCTGCCGCCGAGCCCGAAGAGGCGGTCGAGCCCGAACCTGCTTCCGAGGCCGAGCCTGCCGCCGAGGCCGAGGAAGCCGAACCGCCGGCCGCCGCCGAGCCCGAGGCCGAAGCGGCTCCGGACGAGCCGTCAGCCGAAGCCGGCGACGGCGCTCCCGCGGCCTAGGAGCTACTAGGAGCTAGGCGGCGACGCCGAGCGCGACGCTGACGGCGACGATCACCGCGCCGGCAAGCGAGACCGCGCCGAGCGAGGTCGTGAACTTCGTCGAGAAGAACCGCGCCCGCAGCGCTGCGAGGGCGATGAGCTCGAACGCGACCACCACGAACGCGGTGATGAGCGCCGAGCGGTAGTCGGGGATCAGGAACGGCAGCGAGTGTAGGATCCCGCCGACGAACGTGCCGAGGCCGGTGATCCCGCCGCGGACGAGCGGCGTACCGCGGCCCGTGAGCTCGCCGGTGTCCGAGAGCCCTTCCGAGAACGCCATCGAGATCCCTGCCCCGATCGAGGTCGCGAGGCCGCCGACGAAGGCGTAGAAGGTGTTGTGGCTGACGATCGCGACTGAGAAGATCGGCGCGAGCGTCGAAAGCGAGCCGTCGATGAGCCCGACCATCGCGGGCTGGACACGCTGAAGGAGGAATTCGTGCTGGTCTAAGGTGGCCTGCTCCGGATCGGACATGGATAGAGTGTATCAAGCGAGTTGCAAACTACCATATTATAAGGCAATCCTGACAAGGGATGTCAGGGGAGGCTGACGTGAACCTGAAGCTAACGCTCGCCTACGACGGCACCGGCTTCCGCGGGTGGGCGCGCCAGCGCGGGGAGCGGACGGTCGAGGGCGTGCTCGGAGCGGCGCTCGAGACGCTGTACGGCTCCTACGAGCGCCTGGTGGTCGGTGGACGAACCGATACGGGCGTTCATGCCTTTGCGAACGTCGTCTCGGTCGAGGTGACCGGCGGCGCGCCGCCCGAGCGCGCCGCCGAGGCGCTGAACGCGATCCTGCCCTCCGACCTGGCCGTCGTTCGCGTCGACGCCGTGCCTGCCGGCTTCGACGCGCGGCACTCAGCCCGCACTCGGTCGTACCGCTACCGGATCTGGCGCCGTCGCGTCCCGTCTCCGTTCGAGAGAAGCCGCGCGCTCTGGCACCCGCAGCCGCTCGAGCTCCAGCGGCTGCATGCCTCGGCCGCGATGCTCGTCGGCACCCACGACTTCCGGGCGTTCACACCGACGGAGACCCAGCACAGGACCTTCGTACGAACCGTCGAGGACGCACGCTGGCGCGATCGGGGCGACATCGTCGAGCTCGAGATCACGGCGAACGCGTTCCTGCGTCACATGGTCAGGACGCTCGTCGGCACGATGCTCGAGCTCGAGCCGGACAGCATCGTCGATCTGCTCCAGGGCGCGCCTCGCGCCGAGGCCGGCTCGACGGCCCCGCCCCACGGGCTCTATCTCGTCGAAGTCGGCTACGACGGGAATGGCAGTGGAGGTGGGTCGCCGCTTCGGTAGCCACGGCTACGATCGGGCGCGTGCGCTTCCCGGTCGTGCTCTTCGATCTCGACGGTACCGTCGTCGACAGTGGCGGGATCATCCTCGCCTCGATGCGGCATGCCACGCAGACCGTGCTCGGACGGGAGATTCCCGACGAGGCGCTGATGGCCGCGGTCGGCGGGCCGGGGCTCGAGGCGCAGATGCTCGAGCTCGGGGGCGACGATAACCTCGACGCGCTCGTTCGCACCTACCGTGCGCACAACGAGCCGCTGCACAGCGAGCTGCAGACGTGCTTCGGGATGGACGACGTGCTGCTGCGGCTTCGCGCCGAGGGGCGCCGGCTCGGGCTCGTGTCCGCAAAACGGCGCTCGACCGTCGAGCTCGCGTTTGCAGCGACGGAGATCGGCCATCTGTTCGACGTCGTCGTGGGAGGCGACGAGGCCCCGCGCAACAAGCCCGCGCCCGACCCGCTCCTGCTCGCGCTCGAGCGGCTCGGCGAGAGCCCAGACCGCGCGGTGTACGTCGGCGACTCGCCGTTCGACATGGCCGCTGCCAAGGCAGCCGGGATGGCGGCGATCGGCGTCACCTGGGGCGGGGTCCACGAGCGCCCGGCACTCGGCGAGGCAGACCTGATCGTCGAGACGCCCGAGGAGCTCCATGCCGCCCTCTGAGCTCGAAGCGCGCGCCGCCGAGCTGCGTGAGCGGCTGGCGCGCTGGACGTACGAGTACAACGTGCTCGACGATCCGAGCGTCGAGGATGCCGTCTACGACCGGAGCTATGACGAGCTGGTCGCGCTCGAGGCGGAGCACCCGGAGCTCGTCCGTCCCGACTCGCCGACGCAGCGCGTCGGCGCTCCCGTCTCCGACCGGTTCACGAAGGTGCGTCATCTGGAGCCGATGGGCTCGCTCGACAAGGTCACGACCACCGAGGCACTCGAGAAATGGGCGGAGGATGTCCGGAAGCGGCTCGGCGGTGACACCGCTGACCGCGAGGAGGCGGTCGTCTACGTGATCGAGCCGAAGATCGACGGGCTCGCGATCAACCTCACGTACGAGGACGGGGTGCTCGTCGGTGGGGCGACGCGGGGCGACGGGATCGAGGGCGAGGACGTCACGGTCAACCTGCGTACGATCGAGACGGTGCCGCTGCGAATGCTGGGCGGCGATCCGCCTGCCTTGCTCGAGGTGCGCGGCGAGGTCTATCTGCCGATCTCGGGTTTCAACGAGTTGAACGCGCGCCTCGCCGGCACCAAGCAGAAGCTCGCTCCGAACCCCCGCAACGCCGCCGCCGGCTCGCTCCGGCAGAAGGATTCGGCGATCACGGCCTCACGTCCGCTCGCCACCTGGGCCTACGGGGTCGGACGCCGCGAGGGGCTCGAGCTCGAGTCCCACTGGGAGACGCTCGCCTGGCTTCGGGAGCACGGCTTCCGTACGAACCCGCACGCCGAGCGGCTCGACACGATCGAAGCCGTCGCAAAGGCATGCCGCGACTGGGAGCAGAAGCGGAAGGAGCTCGACTACGAGATCGACGGGATCGTGGTCAAGGTCGACTCGCTGGCCCAGCAGGCCAGGCTCGGCGCGCTCCACTCGCGGCCGCGCTGGGCCCGCGCCTACAAGTGGGCGCCGGCGACCGCGGAGACGAAGCTGCTTCAGATCGCGATCCGCGTCGGCCGGACGGGCGCGCTGAACCCTTGGGCGGTCCTCGAGCCGGTGCAGGTCGGCGGCGTCACCGTTTCCCGGGCGACGCTCCACAACGAAGAGGACATCAACCGCAAGGAGATCAGGGAGGGCGACCGGGTGATCGTCCAGCGGGCGGGGGACGTGATCCCGCAGGTCGTCGGGCCCGCGGGGGCGCACGCGCCGGGCACGCACGAGTTCCGGATGCCGACGCACTGCCCACTCTGCGGCACCGCGATCGTCAAGCCCGAGGGCGAGGTCATGCACCGCTGCCCCAATCGCGCCTGCCCCTCGCGCGGGCTCGAGACGCTGATCAACTGGGTCGGCGCTGCGGCGGACATCGACGGGGTGGGGGAGCAGTTCGTGCGGCGGCTCTGGGCCGAGGGCCTGCTCCGCTCGATGCCGGATCTCTACCGCCTCACCGCCGAGCAGTTGACGGAGCAGGACGGTTACGGCGAGATCTCGGCGCGGAACGCGATCGCGGCGATCGAGGCGTCGCGGCGGACGATGCCGTTCCGTCGGGTGCTCTTCGGGCTGAACATTCCCGATGTCGGCTGGGTGACCGCGCAGAACCTCGCGCGGCACTTCGGTTCGGTCGACGCTCTTTCTGCCGCCACGCCGGAGGATCTCGTCGAGTGCGAGGGCATCGGCCCCGAGCGCGCAGAAGCGATCGCAGACTGGTTTGCAGACGAGGACAACCGCCGGCTGATCGACGAGCTGCGCGGCCTCGGGCTGAACTTCGAGGCCGACGAAGCCGACGTACGCAAGGAGGGGCCGCTGACCGGGAGGCAGTACGTCGTCACGGGCACCCTCGAGGACTTCACGCGTGAGGAGGCGACCGCAGCGCTCGAGGCGCTCGGCGCCAAGGTCTCGGACAGCGTCTCGAAGAAGACGACCGGTGTGATCGTCGGCGAGGCCCCGGGCCGCAGCAAGCTGACCAAGGCTACGGCTGCCGGTGTCCCGGTCCTCGGCGAGGCCGACCTGAAGGCGCTACTGGCCTGAGGCGGGTAGGTCGTCGAGCAGGGCGTCGGCGACGCCGTCCTCGGCCGAGTGCGCGGCCCAGTAGTCCACCGGGTGGCCGTTCTCGATCGTCACGAACGCGAAGCGGGTCCCGACGTAGCCCGAGAGTGCGGAGGAGATGTCGGTCGTCCCCGTCTTACCCCTGACGAGGCGGTGCCTGGGGTTGTCGAGCAGCCTGTTTTCGAGCGTGCCCGGCTCGCCCGGCGATGGCGAGTGAGTTCCAGACGACCTTTCGCATCGTGGGGTCGTTCCAGATGAGTACGAGCAGGGTGGCGAGCTCCCGGGCCGTCACCCGGTCGTCGCGGGAGAGGCCCGAACCGTCGGCGATATGCACGCCTGCGACCGGCACCCCGGCCCTGCGCAGGTCGCGCCGGACGACGTCCGCGCCGGCCGCCGTGGTGCCGTGGCCGACGGCCTCGCAAGCCGATTGCTTTCAACACCATCTCCGCGGTGAAGTTGTCGCTCCAGTGATCCATGAACTGGAGGATCTGAGAGAGCGGATCGGAGTAGATCGTCGCGAGCGTCACAGCCTGCAGCCCGGCCTTGTGGACGATCGCGCCCCGTGCGGTGATCCCGCGCTGGTGCAGAAGCCGGTCGAAGCGCCGTGCGGCTGCAAGCGCCGGATCGGCAACGAGGCGATTGCCCACCGCCCCGCGATCGACGATCAGAGCCGAGAGCGGCGGCGACTCGTTACCGGCGAACGACGGGAGCCAGCCGGGAGCGGTGCGCTTCGTGTCGAAGGCCGACTCGTCGGCGGCGACCCCGCCCGTGACGTGGCGGATCCCTTCGCGCCAGAGGATGTTCACGAGACGGTGCAGGTCGCTCGAGGTGAGGCTCGGATCGCCGAAGCCCTTGAGGATCAACCGGCCCTCCCACGTGTCGCCGACACGCCCGCCCTGGCCGAGGAGCGCGGTCGGGAACCGGTAGGCCGCTCCGAGCTCGACGAGCGCGGCGTAGGTGACGGAGAGCTTCTCGTTCGAGGCCGGCTCGAGCGAGAGGTCGGCGTTGCGGGCGAAGACGACCCGGCCGCTCGGCAGCGATACGACCATCGCGGTCGAGTCCCCGGCCACGACGCCCGGCACTCGAAACGCGCCGGCGAGGCGGCTGTGGAGCGTTCCCGAGTCGGCGCCCGCTGCGCCGGCCGCGAGCGCGAGGGCAAGCACGATAGCGGCGAGGGTACGCACCGAGCCGCATTCTGCCCGACCCATCGGATTCCTCGCAACGAGACCCAAGCTATCCCGCAGCCAGCGAGCCCCCGCAAAACACGTGGCCAAAGCCGCCGTGGCTCGAAGCGTCTAGACCAGGGACAGTCCCTGGCCATGTCCATCGCGGCCGTGGCTCGAAGCGTCTAGACCGGGGACAGTCCCTGGACGTGGCTGCGAAAGACGCGTCCAGGGTCGAGATCGCGTGCACCGGCCGACGCCGCGCGGCTCAGGGTTCGACGGGCTCAGGCCAGGCCGGAACGGACCGCGAAGACCGCGGCCTGAATACGGTTCTCGATCTGGAGCTTCATCAGGATGTTCGAGATGTGGTTCTTGACGGTGTTCGGGCTGATGTGAAGCTCGGCCGCGATCTGGGAGTTGTCGTTGCCGCTTGCAATCAGGCGGAGAACCTGCATCTCCCGGTCGGAAAGCCCGGTGGCCGCCTCCTCGCGCGCAGCGGGGCTCGCTGCTCGCAGCCGACCGAGCACCTTCGAGGCGATCGCCGGCGAGATGAGCGACTCGCCGTTTGCCGCGGCGCGGATCCCCGTCACGAGATCGTGGATCGAGGAGTCCTTCAGCAGATAGCCGCACGCACCCGCCATGATCGCGTCCATCACGTCGGCATCCTGGTTCGAGGCCGAGAGGACGAGGACACGCGTGGTCGGTGCCGTCATCGACATCTTCGCGGTCGCCTCCGCGCCGGTGATCCCGGGCATGTTCAGATCCATCACGACCACATCGGGAGCGAGCACGCCGATCTGGGCCAGTGCGTCCCGTCCCGTGTCCGCCTCCCCGATCACGTCGACCCCTTCAGCCTCGAGCAGGGTCCGGAGCCCGCGCCGGAACAGGTCGTGGTCGTCGACAAGAAGTACGCGAGGTGAGGCTTCCACGGCATGTTTCGTCGCTGGGCCCACCCTCACAGCCTCCCCCCTGAGGATCGTCATCTATGCGATGTCGATTGTGACAGTTCGGCGGCCCCAGGCACTGGCCTCGGCCTGGTTGGGGAACCAGAGATCGATTGTCGCCCCGACGACCGCCGAGCCGGTGTCGGCGGCGACGGCGACGCCGTAACCCGGGACGACGATGTGGGTTCCGAGCGGGATCACGGACGGATCGACCGCCGCGATCCCCCAGCCGACCGGTAGCCCCGTCGACGTCCTGCCCGGGAGGTCATACGCGGTCGCGCTGACGGTCAGGGTGCGGGTGCCCGAGGAGGTGATCGCCGCAGCCACGGGCGACGCGGTCGGCTCGACGATGTCCGTCTGGGCCGGGGTCGCGAGAGTCACCGAGCGGACGACGGCGGCGTTCGCCTCGGTGTTGAGCCGAGCGATACGCGCCGTGTCGAGCGACCGTTCGCTCGTGAGCTGCGCGAGGTACGCGACGCGGTCTGAGTGGAGCTGTTCGAGCTCGGTCACCGTCCGCTCGGCGGCGGCGGTGGTCGCGGCGAGTGTGCGCTCGCGGGCACCGAGCTCCCGCCTGAGCTGAAGCATCTCTATCCGAGCCGAGTGGACCTGGATCACGACGTCGTCGTTGACTGCTGCGACGCGGTTAAAGTCGTCGAGTTGGGTCATCGCGTCCTGAAGAGAGTTCGCGCCCATGATGACCTCGAGCGAGCTCGTTGCGCCGTGGGCGTAGATGAAACGGAGGCGAGCGGCGAGGCGGACTTGCGAGAGGTGAACGTCGAGGCGTGCCAGGTGAAGCTCGTGGTGCAGCGATGCGCGCTCGCTCACGAGTCGCCGGCCGGCAGCGTCGAGCGTCCCGAGCCGCTGCTTCGCAGTCGCGAGCCGTTCGTCGAGAGAGTAGAGATCGAGAACCGCTGCCCGGGACTTCGCCGCGAGCGCAGCCTGCTCGGCCTGCAGAGGCCCGATCGCCGGCGCCGGAGAGGCGCCGCCCGAAGGCGAGATCGCGAGCATGCCAAGGCATGCCACCGCCCCCAGCAGCAACCCCCTCTTCCCCTTGACCTCCCCGAGCAAGTGCAGGACCGTACCACAGTCGGGGCGCGATTTCCCCTCTTGACCGGAAGCCCAAGTGAGGGTTTTGAAGGGCTTTTGGGGCGGTCCCCGGTTGCCGGTACCTGATCGGATTGCTAACGTCCCCCCTTCGTGACGTGCCGGACCCACCCGGTGCGCCGATCCTCGGAGGTCTCGCAGGCTGCGAGGTGGGGATTTGCGCCATACGTGCTGCTCTTTCTCGCTGCGGCTCTCTTCACGGCCTCGCAGGCCGCCGCTTCGCCTTCCCCGTCGATCTCCGGCACGCAGGCCGAGGCGCAACAGGTCGTGGGTGAGATCAACGAGCTGAACGCGAGCCTCGGTCGTTCGGACGAGCTCGTCAACCTCGCGAACCTGAAGCTTGCACGGGTTCGCGCGGAGATCGTGACCAACCGTCACGAGCTCGTGATCGCGAAGCGCAACCTCGGGAAGAGCCGCCGGACGATCGCCGTCCGGCTAGTCAAGCTGTACACGGCAGGGCAGACCTCGACACTCGAGGTCATCCTCGGGTCGCAGAACCTCGGGCAGGTGTTGACGCGCATCGACACCGCGAACCGCGTCTCCAGCCTCGACACTCAGGTCGCCATTCAGGTCGTGCACTTCAAGGACGCGGTTCTCGAGAGCCGAGCCGCGCTCGCGACCGAGGGGGCGCAGGTCACGCGGCTCCTCGCCGAGCGGACGCAGGAGCGCCATGCGATCGAGGTGCGCTTGGGGGAGAAGCGGAGTCTGCTGACGTCGCTGAACGGAGAGGTACAGCGGCTGCTCGCCGCCCAGCAGGCCGCCGAGCTGAGAGCCTCGCAGGCTGCGCAGGCAAGGGTCGTGGGAACCCAGGTTCAGGCCTCCCAGACGTTTGCCACCGATGCAGTCGGTGCGACCGCGTCGACACCTGAGGGAGCGACCGTGGTCCCGCCGTCGAGCCACACCGGCGTAGCAGGTGTGGCGCTGCAGTATCTCGGGACGCCGTATGTGTGGGCGGGCGCCTCACCCGGCGGGTTCGACTGCTCGGGGCTCGTGATGTACGCCTACTCGCAGGTCGGCGTCTCGCTGCCGCACTCCTCCTACGCGATGGCGAGCGTCGGGACGCCGGTGCCGAAGGATCAGCTCCAGCCCGGAGACATCGTCCTCTTCGACGGCGACGGGCACGTCGGGATCTACATCGGCGGCGGTGAGTTCGTCCACGCCCCGCACACGGGCACGGTCGTCCAGGTCTCGAGCCTCGACAGCGGTTCGTACGCTGCGGGTTACGACGGCGCACGCCGCGTTTCGTAGCCCGACGGCTCGCACTCACACCACACGCGCAGGAACCCGGTGTGGGGGAGGCGAAGAGTGGGAACCGCCCTCTAGACTTCTCACCTGCTCATGCGCACAACCTGGAACGGATCGATCAGCTTCGGGCTCGTCAGCATTCCTGTCGGGCTCTCGCCGGCCACGGCGTCCTCTGCGCGTCAATCGGACGTCCAGTTCAAGCTGCTCCATCGCACGTGCCTCACGCCGATCAAGCAGAAGCGCTGGTGCCCGTTCCACGACGTCGAGCTCGCGCCTGATGAGATCGTCAAGGGCTGGGAGGCGGCCAAGGGACAGTTCGTGCCGGTCGAGGACGAGGAGCTCGAAGCGCTCGAGAGCTTCGACACCTCACGCGCGATCGAGATCCGGCGGTTCGTCCCTGCAGCTGAGGTCGACCCGATCTTCTTCGACCGAACCTACTACCTGGTTCCCGCCGCGACCGAGGCGCAGCGCCGGCCCTACGCGCTCCTGATCGAGGCGATGGCCGAAGCCGGAGTCGTCGGGCTCGGGTCATTCGTCCTGGCAGGGAAGGAGAAGCTCTGCCTGATCCGGCCGAAGGGGCATGCACTGGCGCTCGAGACGCTGTTTCTGGCAGAGGACGTCAGGAGCCAGGAGGAGATCGACGAGCCCGTCGCCGCGACCGGTGTGAAGAAAGAGGAGCTCGCGTTGGCCCGGCAGATCATCTCCGGGCTCGAGGGCAAGTTCGACCCGGCCGAGCTCCGGAGCGAATACCGCACGCGCTTGCGGGACCTGCTCGAGGCCAAGCTCGAGGGCCGGGAGCTCGTCGAGCCGGAAGCGAAGGCCGAGGATGCTCCGGTGATCGATCTGATGGAAGCGCTACGGGCCTCGGTTGCCGCCTCGAAGGGCGGCTCCCCCGAGAAGAAGCCCGCCGCGCGTAAGAAACGCGCCGCGACGGGCTAGACCGGGACTTCGCTCTGCTGACAGCTAGTGCTGCTGCGGTAGCGCGTCCAGCGCAGCGAGATGAGCCTGGAAGAGGGTCTTGTCGATCTTTCCCTGGTAGATCGGCACGGCTTCCTCGATGCAGATCCGGATCACTTCGGCGCGTTCGATCCCGACTTCCTTGGAAAGCTCTTCAGGCGTCAGATGGTTGGCCATGCTGTCCTTTCGTCGTGAGCTCAATCCTGTTTCGAGTTCGACAGTCGTGCAGCAAAAAAACAGCCCGCCGCGCTCGAGGCGCAGGCGGGCTGGATCTTCCGCAGGTATCCGGAGGCAGGCATTACCGCGCGACCCGCCCTGTCCGGAGCCTGTTCACCAGCTCGTACGATAGTTGATCGAGCGGTTGTCTTGCAAGCGGGTTGGCCCGACGCTCCGGTACCGGTACCATTCTCCCGCTCGGGGTGTGGCGCAGCCTGGTAGCGCGCTCCGTTCGGGTCGGAGAGGCCCCCAGTTCAAATCTGGGCACCCCGATGGAGCACGGGGGAACCGAACAGGGTTCCCCCGTGAGCCCGTCCTCCGTGAGCAGGTTCCGTGCGTTGGAGGCGGCGACGCAGGCCCCGTGGCCGCTTCTATCCTGGGCTCTCATGCCTGGGGCCACGCTTCGCGCAGTCGTCTTCGATGTCGATTTCACGCTGGCCCGGCCGGGGCCGGACCTCGGGCCGGAGGGTTACCACCGGCTCGGGCTCCGCTACGGCTTCGACCTCGATCCGTCCCGGTACGAGGAGGCACGGGCGGCGGCCTTCTCCGAGGTCCAGCGTCACCCCGAGCTCGACCACGACGAGGAGATCTGGGTGCTCTTCACCGAACGGATCATCATCGGGATGGGAGGCGCGGGGGACACCTATCGCGCTGCCGTGGAGATGGAGCGAAGGTGGGCGCACTCTCATCACTTCGAGCTCTACGACGACGTCGTGCCGGCTCTCGCCTCGGTCCGCGCCCATGGGCTCTCGATCGGCTTGCTCTCGAACTCGTCGCGGAACCTGACCGATTTCGTGAGTCATCACGGCCTCGACGCCGACGCCGTGCTCACCTCGTTCGCGCATGGCAAGACGAAGCCGCACGAGTCGATCTTCCTCGCGCTGCTGGCGCTGCTCGGCGTCAGTCCGGAGCAGGCGGCGATGGTCGGGGACACGGTGCCCGACGACATCGAGGGGGCCCGCGCGGTCGGGATGCGGGCGGTGCTGATCGATCGCGAGGGGCGTCATCCCGAGTTCGGGGATGCTCTGCCCGATCTGCGGGGGCTTTCGGCGGCCCTCGGACTCGAATAGTCTGGCGAGGTGCGTCGCGCCAATGTCTTCAGGCCCGAGCTCGGGCACTCCTCGGATCGCGAGGGGTATCGGTCGCGCTCCGCACGGATCGGCCGCGCAATCGGCGGCTCCCAGATGGGAGCGACGCTCTACGAGCTGCCCGACGGGGAGCGCACCTACCCGTTCCATTTCCATCATGCGATCGAGGAGTGGGTCGTCGTGATCTCGGGGACGCCCACCTTGCGGGATCCAGATGGGGAGCGGGTTCTTCGCGCGGGCGACGTCGTCTGTTTTGCGACGGGGGCGGACGGCGCCCATCAGGTTCGCGGGCCCGGAACGGTGCTCATCATCTCCGCGAGCGCGTCCCTCGAGGTCTCGGAGTACCCGGACAGCGGGAAGGTCGGCGTCTCTCATCCGAGGAAGGTGTTTCGCCTCGAGGATGCGGTCGACTACTGGGAGGGCGAGTGACGCCCGAGGCGAATCTCTTCGACGCGCCGCGGGCTCGTGACGAGGGCGATCCGGCCGGGTACGAAGTCCCGTACGCCCGGATCGGGCCGCTCGTCGGCGGTTCCGCACTCGGGATGACGGTTTACGAGCTGTCCCAGGGGCAGAGCATCTGCCCCTACCACTACGAATATCCCAGCGAGGAATGGCTGCTCGTGCTCCAGGGCAGTCCGACGCTTCGCGACCCCGAGGGAGAGACGAAGCTCGATGCGGGCGACGTCGTCTGCTTCCCAGCCGGCCCGGAAGGCGCGCACAAGGTCACGAACCACGGCGCGGAGACGGCGCTCGTCGCGATGCTCTCGACGAAACAGAAGACCGCCGTCGCCGTCTATCCCGACAGCGACAAGGTCGGAGTCTGGTCGGGCGACGGCGAGGTGAAGCTCCTCTTCCCTCGCTCGGCGGCCGTCGACTACTGGCACGGCGAGCTCTGACCTGTCCTCAGGGGCCACGTCCAGGGACTGTCCCTGGACAGTGTCCCGCGGAGCCACGGCTGGGGACTGGATGCCCCGGGACCTTCTGTGACGTCGAACCGGTGGCGTATGACTATTTCTCATGCGGTTTTGCGGAGCGTCGGGTGGGTCGTGTGAGGGGGTATCGGTGGCGGTCGAGCGACGAGATGTGGGCGCTTGTGGGCCCGTGGCTCGAGGATCCGCCGCGACGGTTCCGGTATCCGGGCCGGTCTCGGTACTCGCCGCGGCAGTGCCTGGACGGGATCTTGTACGTGTTGTTCACGGATACGCCCTGGTCGGAGGTGCCGTATCGGGAGTTGGGGCTGCCCAGCGGTGAGACCTGTCGGCGGCGGCTGGGGAGTGGCAGCAGCGCGGGGTGTTCGAACGGGTGCTTGCCGCGTTGCAAGACCAGCTCGTCGAGCGGGAACGGTTGAGTTGGTCGCGGGTGATCGTTGACGCGTCGCTGATCGACGCAAAAAGGGGGGCGAAGCGGTCGCGCGTACGTCCCTGGCCATGGCCTGAAGTGGCAACGCGGCCCGGGTCGTGGGCTTGAAGCGACGATGCGGTGAGGGCGCTTCGGGGCTAGGTTCCCGGCGTGGCTCGGCTCCCGCGATCGGTGCTTCCGAGCTACGGCGTCTTCCATGTGACGGCACGAGGTGTCGATCGCTGCGTCATCTACCTCGACGACGACGACCACGCGTTCTTCGACGTGATCCTCCATCTCGACGGTCTGCGTGCAGGGTGGAAGTGTCATGCCTACTGCGCGATGCCGAACCATTTCCACGTCATCGTCGAGGCGGAGCTCAAACGGGTCTCCTGGGGGTTCCATCGCATCAACGGCACGTACGCCAGGCAGTTCAACGACCGATACGGCCGCGTCGGCCATCTCTTCCAGTCGAGATTTCACGCAAAGGTGATCGACGGCGACGACCACCTCGGTAACGCGTGCGAGTACGTCTGGAACAACCCTGTGCGCGCCGGTCTGTGCACCGCCGCGCACGACTGGCCGTGGAGCGGCCGCTTCGGCCTATGAGCGCGCGTGAGCCGGTGAGAGCGCCGGCGCCCACGAGCAGATCGGAGAGACCTCGCCATGGGCGCCGTTCAACTGCCGGTAGCCGAGGGCGTGCTCGGCCTGCATCATCTTGTGGATCTGGGTCGTTCCTTCGTAGATGATCGGCGCTCGGGCGTTGCGGAAATACCGTTCGATCCCGAACTCCGCGCTGTAGCCGTACGAGCCAAACACCTGGATCGCGAGGTGAGAAGCCTCGAAGGCCGACTCCGTCGCATGCCATTTCGCGAGCGACGTCTCGCGCGTCGAGCGCTTGCCCGCGTTCTTCATCCAGGCCGCCTGCATCACGAGCAGCTTCGACGTCTCGTATCCGAGCACCATCTTCGCGATCATGTCCTGTACGAACTGATAGCGCCCGATCTCGCTCCCGAACGTCTCACGATCCCGCGCGTACTCCGTCGAGCGCTCCAGGCACGCGCGCACCACACCGCAGGCGCCGGCAGCAACCGTGAATCGCCCCTGGTCGAGTGAGTACATCGCGATCTCGAACCCCTGCCCTTCCTCGCCGATCCGGTTTTCGGCCGGCACCTCGACGTTCTCGAAGAAGAGCTCGCCCGTCGACCCCGCCCAGATCCCCAGCTTGTTCTCGGTGTCCGCCGAGGTGAACCCGGGCGTCCCCTTCTCCAGCATGAACGCCGTGATCCCTCTGTGGCCGGCCTCCGCGTCGGTCTTCGCGAACACGAGGGCGTGATCGGCGACCGTCGCGTAGGAGATCCAGTTCTTCTGCCCGTTCAGCACGTAGACGTCGCCCTCGCGGCGTGCGGTCGAGCGCATCGCCGCGACGTCGGAACCGGCCTCCGGCTCGGTCAGCCCGAAGCAGGCGAGCTTCGTCCCGTGGGCCTGCGGCACGAGCCATCGCTGCTTCTGCGCCTCGGAGCCGTACCGCAGCAGAGAGAGCGAGTTCAGCCCCACGTGCACCGAGATCAGCGTCCGGAACGCGGCCTCGCCGCGCTCGATCTCCTCGCACGCGAGCGCCTCGGCGACGAAGTCGAGCCCCGCGCCGCCGTATTCCTCCGGGATCACGATCCCGAGGATCCCGAGCTCCGCCATCCCTGCGATCAGGTCGAGATCGAGCCGGTGATCGATGTCGTTTCGAACCGCGACCGGAAGGACCCGGTCATCGACGAAGGCACGTACTGTGTCCTGAAGCAGTCGCTGCTCGGCTGTGAGGTCGAACTCCACCGCGCAAGACTAGATGCAGATGGGCATCTTCCCCCACGCTTCCCTCGTTCTCGGGCTCGCACTCGCCCTTCTGACCGCCGCGGCCTTCAACTGGTCGTGGGTGGCGCAGCACTCGATCACCTCGAAACTGCCGCGCCTGACACTCCGGCATCCCTGGCGCTCGCTCGGCCTTCTCTTCGGGAACCGCCGCTGGCGAAACGCTTTCCTGATCGGGATCGCCGGCTGGGCGCTGTACATCGTCGCCCTTGGGCTGGCGCCGCTCTCCCTCGTGCAGGCCGTCTCGGCCGGCGGCCTCGCGCTCCTGGCCGTGCTCGTCCAGCGCGAGGAAGGCACGCCCCTTCCACGTCGCGAGTGGTTCGGGGTCGGGCTCGCGGTTCTCGGGCTCGTCTTTCTCTCCGTCTCGCTCGCCGGGGGCTCGAGCGGCAGCGCCGCCGGGTCGTGGACCGCCGTCGCCGTCTGGTTTCTCGTCTCCTTCGTCGTCGTCGCGCTCGCGATCGGCCCGCTTGCGCCGCGGCTTGCGCCGGGTGCCGGCTTCGGCCTCGCGGCCGGAGTCACCTACGCGGCCGCCGACGTGGGGACGAAAGAGGCGGTGCACGGCGGCGCGCTCGTGCTGTTCGCGGCGCCGGTCTGGGCCTGCCACGGGCTCGCTTTCGTGCTGATCCAGTTCTCGTTCCAGCGCGGTCGGGCGCTCGCGACCGCCGGGCTCTCGTCGTTCATGACGAACGCCCTCCCGATCGCGGCGGGCCTCGCGATCTTCCACGAGACGATGCCCCCGGGCGTGCTGGGTGGGCTCCGTTTCGTCGCCTTCGGCTGCGTCGTTCTCGGGGCCGCCGCGGTGGCGCGCCGTGAGCCGCCCCGCCCGGACCAGGCGGAAGAGGAGGCACCCACCGAGCGAATAGGAAGCGTCCTCACCAAAATTTCACCGTAGCCCCGGCAGGCGCCCGATAGGATTTGCCGCCTTGAGCGTCCGCGCTTCCATGCCGCCTGCCCGTGTTCGCCGTACCGCCCCTGCCGTCCGCGACGGCCACTTTCGCGTCGCTGCCGCGGTCGCGATGCTCGTCGCCGTCGTCGTTGCGGTCGGATTTCTCTTCTCCGGCTCACCCGGCACGATCGCGGCCGGCACGACGATCGCAGGTGTCGACGTCGGCGGTCTCGATGCCGCGGCCGCACGCACGAAGCTCGAGCAGAGAGGCGCGAGGCTCTCGCACGTTCCCGTGACCTTCGTCGCCGGCACGCACCAGTTCAGGATCCGTCCCGAGGAGCTGAGTGTCACGCCGGACTGGTCGAAAGCCGTCGAGCAAGCACAGGGAGTGGGCTCGGGGATGGAGGTCATCCGCGGCTTCAGCCGGCTCGAGCTGCGCCTCTTCCCCTCGGAGATCACGCCAAAGGTAGAGGCCTACCAGGCGGCGCTGAACTACGAGATCAGCGTGATCGCCGGTAAGGTCGACCGCCCGTACAAGCCCGCGCGGCTCGTGCGCCACGGCCTGAACATCGGGATCGTCCCCGGCCAGCCCGGCGAGGTGCTCGACCGGAACGATGCCGCGAAGATCCTCGTCGCCGCCCTCGCGGGCCTCGGACGCTCGGGCCCGGTCGAGCTCCCGACCGCCGTCCAGCAGCCGGCGATCACCGGGCCGGACCTGAACGGAGCGCGTGCGGTTGCCGAACGCGCGATCTCGGCGCCTGTCAAGGTGATCGCCGGAAAGCGGGCGTTCCAGCTCGACCCCGACCAGATCGCCCGGATGCTCCAGCTGCCGACGGTGAAGGGCGGTGCGCCGATCCTGGGCGGCGCGGCCGCGAACGCCTACTTCGAGAAGCTCGACCACCTTGTCGGCCGCCCGGCCCGCAGCGCCCATTTCGCGGCATACGGGAGCCGGGTCGTCGTCGTGCCGGCGGTCACGGGGCTGAGCCTGGATGTGCCCCGCTCGGCCGCGGCCCTCCTCGCGGCGGCAGAGTCGACCAACGATCGCGTGGCGCACCTCACGATCGCCACCTCGATCCCCGGCCGGACCACCGCCGAGGCGAACGCGATGGGGATCACGGGCCTCGTCTCGAGCTACGAGACGATCTACGGCGGGATCGCGAACCGGATTCACAACGTCGAGCTCGTCGCCCACCTCGTGGACAACAAGCTGATCGCCCCCGGAGCCACGTTCTCGTTCAACAAGGCGACAGGCGCCCGCACCGCCGCGAAAGGCTTCGTCGAGGCGCCCGTGATCATCAACGGCGAGCTCCAGACGGGCCTCGGAGGAGGCGTCTGCCAGGTCTCGACGACGGTCTTCAACGCCGCCTACGAGGCGGGGCTTCCGATCACGGCGCGGACGAATCACGCGCTCTACATCTCGCACTACCCGCTGGGGCGCGACGCCACCGTCGACTACCCGGACATCGACCTCAAGTTCGTGAACGACACGAGCCACTGGCTGCTGCTCCGTACCTTCGTCGGCGAATCCTCGCTCGTCGTCTCGCTGTACGGGACTCCGCAGCATCGACGCGTCGTCACGAACACCGCGCCGCTGAAGTTCGTCGGCCCGCCGCCGGTCGAGAAGACCCTCGATCCCTCGCTCGCGCCGGGAACGAGCGAGGTTCAGGATCCCGGTGAGAACGCGTATTCGACCTCGGTCGAGCGACTCGTCTACGCCCCGGACGGGAAGCTCATGTCCGACAACACGTGGTACTCGAGCTACCGCTCGAGCCCCGAGCTCCTGCTCGTGGGGCCGACGCCGAAGGCGCCTCCGAAGCCGAAGTCGAAGCCGAAGACCCCGCCCGCATCGACGACAACGACTACGACTCCGGCGAGTCCCGCTCAGGCGGCTCGCAACCTGCAATAGCCTCCCGCAACCACTGAGGGGTCCGCGTCGGGCGCAGCGTCGCTCTGTCGACGGTGCCGTGCGCCGTCCAGCCGTCGGCGATCACCTGCCCGGCGCGCTCGATTGCGTACTCGAACCTGAAGCGCGCGCCGCGGGCATCGAGGCAGCGTGTGTGGATCAGCAGCCGGTCGTCGAACACGGCGGGCGCGAGGAAGCGGACGTGCGCCTCGAGCACGAGCGACTCGATCCCTTCGTCCCGTAGGCGCTGGTAGCCACCCGCGACTCGCTCCAGGAACTCGACGCGCGCGACCTCGAACCACACGAGGTAGTTCGAGTTGTGCGCGACGCCCTGGGCGTCGGTCTCCGCGAAGCGAACCCTGACCGCCGCTGCCTGGTGAAAGCCCTCCATCGGCCGCACTCTCTCAGAGCGCGAGCTCGAGCTGCGCGTGATCGGTCAGGCCCGAGAGCCCGACACCGACGAGCCGGAGCGGCCCCGGCCGGTCGCGGAGCGCGCGGTCGAGCAGCGAGCAGGCCAGCTCGCCGATCCGCCCGGCATCGTCGGTTCCGGCGCTGAGCGAGGTCGACCGTGTCCGGATCGAGAAGTCGGGGTAGCGGAGCTTCGTGACGACGGTGCGCGCTACCTGCTCGTGCTCTTCGAGATGGCGCGCGAGCCCGGCAGCCATGCGTCGGAGCTCGCCGTGGAGCCGCTCTACGTCGGCGACGTCCCGCTCGAAGGTCTCCTCGCTCGAGATGGAGATCCGCTCGCTCGAGACCTCGAGCATCCGTGGATCGATCCCGCGGGCCCGGTCCCGCACGACCTGGCCGGCCTTGCCCGGGAGCAGCGCAGCGAGCTCCGCGTCCCCGAGCGCGGCGACGGCGCCGATCGTCTCGACTCCTACAGCCGTGAGGCGTGCGCCTGCTCGCGGGCCGATGCCCGGGAGCACGCGGATCGGGAACGGCGCCAGGAAACCCGCCTCGTGCCCGGGTCGCACGACGGTGAGCCCACCCGGCTTGCGGCGGTCCGAGGCGACCTTTGCCACGACCTTCGAGCTTGCGACGCCGAGCGAACAGGAGAGCCTCGTGCGCGCCCTGACGACGGCGCGCACCGCCTCGGCAAGGGCTCGGGCATCGTCGAAGGCGGGGGCGAGCTCGCCCAGATCGAGATAGCCCTCGTCGATCCCGGCCTGCTCGACCGTGGGCACGATCTCGCGCACGATCGTCCAGACCTCGCGCGAGTACTCCCTGTAGAGCGAGCCGCGCGGCCGCACGAACACTGCCTGGGGGCACCTGCGGAGCGCTTCGGCGCACGACATCGCCGACACGACCCCGAACCGCCGCGCCACGTAGTTCGCGGTCGCAACGACGCCCCGGCCGCGCGGGTCCCCGCCGACGACGAGCGGAACCCGCCGAAGCTCGGGATTCTCGAGCTCCTCCACAGCGGCGAAGAACGCGTCGAGATCGAGGTGCGCGACGATCATGCCCCGAGGGTAGACCGCGGGAGTGACGACTTCGCTCAGAGGAGCTCGTCGGCGATCCGGTCTGCGAGCGCGACGGTCTGCTCGGAACCGGGCCCGACGGCCGTGGCCGGCCCGGGCCTCGTCCCGACGGCACTTCGGCGAGATGCCAGCGCCCTGAGGTAGCGGTCGAGCCCCCGGCCGTAGCTCCACGGCGGCGCGCCGCTCGCCGCGAGCCGGGTGACGAGCGCCGCCGCCCCGGCCTGCCCGGCCGGATCGAGGTCGAGCTTGATCCCGTCCTTGCCGAGCTCGACACTCGCGATCCGGGCGTGGAAGACCGCGACGACCGCTGCTCCCGCGCCGAGGAAGACGAGCGCCAGTGCAAGCGCCTCCGATCGGCGCGACGGCGAGCTGCCGCGGGCCGCGCGCACGACACGCGTCACCTTGTGGGTCGGGTCGGTCTTCGCGTTCGCGTTCACCGTCGTCACCGATGTCGTGACCGTGCCGCCGCCGTCTGCGGGCGGCAGCCAGACCCGCCACACCGCGATCCAGATCAGGCCGGCCGCGAGCGGGATCAGCACGAGTGGCGCGAGGTTCGCGCCTGCCCATCGCACGGCTCTTCTGAGCATGGCTCTTCTGGACATATGGCGGACTTTACGCCTTCGCTGACAGTTGTCAACAGAGCGCCGCCACCGGCTCGCGTATCGTTAGGTTTCCGGACGGTGACTAACGGACAGGAGTGGATTGAGATGCCGCAGAACAGCAAGAAGTCCGTGATCGAGCAACTCCAGGCTGTCGGCGAGGACGCGCTCGGGAAGATCACGAAGAACCCGGCGACGCGCTCGGCCCTGCAGGGGGCATCGCAGCTCAAGGACAAGGGTGGGAAGGTGTTCGCCGGCTTCGAATCGATCGAGAAGCGCCTCACGTCGATCGAGAAGCGCCTCACCGCGCTCGAGGGCAAGGCGAAGAAGCCCGCGTCGAGGACTCGCACGCGCTCCACGGCGAAGAAGACGACCGCTGCAACGACGGCGACACCGCACGCGGCATCGACCGAGGCGACGAACGGGAGCTAGCCGGGAGCTCGCAGCAGAAGCGCACCGGGCAGCACCTCGAATCGCACCGGCGTCGTCCCGGCGACTTCGCCGTCGAGCTCGAGCGGAAGCGGCGAGGCGCCCTCGACGGTCAGCACGGCGCCGCGGAGCACGTCGACGCGCGGATGGCCGATGTGCCCGCCGCTGTAGAGCTTCGGCGAGGTGGTCACGAAGTCGAGCTTCGTGACATCGCCGATCAGGACCACGTCGAAGAGGCCGTCCCGGGCGTCCGCGCCGGGGGCGAGCTTCATTCCGCCTCCGTGCCAGCGGCCGTTCGCGACGATCACGTCGTGCATCGGCCCTCGGCGCTCCTCGCCGTCGCAGGTGACCGTGACCTCGGTGTTCTTCCAGCGGGCGAACTCGCGCACGAGCGCGTAGTAGAACGTCGTGCGCCCGCCGAGCGCCTTCGACATCGAGTTCGCCCGGCGCGCGACTGCACCGCTCATCCCCACCGACCCGACGTTGGCGAAGATCCGGCTCGCCTCCTCTCCGTCAGGTCCGCGGAAGTCGGCGCGGCCCAGGTCGACCTCCCGGGCCCTGCCGGAGAGCGCCACCTCGACGGCATCGTCGAACCGGGACGGGATCCCGTGCGTCCGCCCGAAGTCCTGCCCGGTGCCGTTGGGCAGCACCGCGACCTCCGCGCCGGTGCCGGCGATCCCGTTTGCGACCTCGTTCAGCGTGCCGTCGCCTCCGACGACGACCAACAGCCGCCCTTCGCCCGCGATGCCGCGTGCCAGGTCGGTGAGGTGCCCGGGGGCTTCGGAGAGGAGCTCGTCGCCTCGAAGCCCGAGCTCGGCCGCCCGGGCCCGGAGCTTCGGCCAGCGCTTGGCGGTGGCGCCGTTCGCGCTCGCCGGGTTCACGAGGAAGATCGCCCGCGGCTCGCTCACGGGAGGAAGCTGCACAAGGGGCGGAGCTACCCCTGGTCGGCTATCGCCACATCGAGAGCGAGCTTCGTCATCCGGTCGACGGCCGCCTTCAGCTCCTCGTCGCTGATCCGCTTGAACTCGCCCTCGACGACGATGTCCGAGACGGTGAGCAGGCACGCCGACTCGATCTTCTTCAGTGCGGCAACGGTGAAGAGCGCCGCAGCCTCCATCTCTACCGCGAGGATGCCCCGCGACGACCAGCGCTCGTACTGCCCACCGTCGGGGTTGTAGAAGAGATCGCTCGAGACGATCGGGCCGACGTGGAGCTCCGTCTCGCTGTGCTTGGCAAGGTGAACCGCTTCGTGGATCAGCGACCAGGAGGCCGTGGGGCAGTGGGGCTCGTTCCCGACGAGATGCATCGCCGTCGAGTCGGCTGGGACGGCGGTGAGCGCCACGATCAGGTCGCCGAGCGCGTGGGCCGGCTGAAGCCCGCCGCAGGTGCCGACGCGGATCAGCTTCTTGCAGCCGAGCTGGACGAGCTCCTCGAAGACGATGGTCGCTCCGGGGCAGCCCATACCCGTGCCCTGAACGGAAACCGGCTTGCCCTTCCAGGTACCGGTGTAGCCGAGCAGGCCCCGCTCGGCGTTCCGCTTCACCGGGTCGTCGAAGTAGGTCTCGGCGATGTAGGCCGCCCGGAGGGGATCTCCCGGGAGGAGCACCGCCTCGGCGTACTCCCCGGGCTCGGCACGGACATGGATCGGCATCGCGCCGGAACCCTATTCGAAGCGCGGCTGCAACCGCCGTCGAACTTCTACATTCTCTTGAGGCATGACGGGAAAGGTCATCGAACCGACCGCGCACCAGGTGCTCGAGTTCTGCTCGCGCGACCCGATCGAGCGCGTGTTCCTCGAGGATGTCGCGCGCCGCGGCTACGGCAGGTTCGTCGGCGTGGGCGACGAGGGCGGCCTGCTCGTCGCGCTCTGCCATCTCGGCGCGAACCTCGTGCCGTCGGGCTACGGCTGCGGTGCGTTTGCGGAGGCGGCTGCGGGATGTACCTCGAAGATGGTGATTGGAGACGAGCGTGCGGTCGGCGAGCTCTGGCGAGAGGCGGAAGGCTTGATGGGCGATCCCCGCGCCGACCGGCCGGGGCAGCCCGTGTATGCGATCGCCGATCCGCCTCCACCGGGCGCGAGCGGGCTCCGGTCTGCGACCCTCGACGATCTCGATCTGCTCGTGCCGGTCTGCGCAGCCTCGCACGAGCACGAGCTCGGCGTCGACCCGTTGCTCCGAGATCCGGACGGGTTCCGGTGGCGGACGAAGGCCCAGATCGTCGACGGTCGCTCGTGGCTCTGGCTCGAAGACGGCGTGGTCCTCTTCAAGGCCGAGGCTTCCGCCTGGACGCCGGCCGCGGTGCAGGTGCAGCAGGTCTGGGTCGATGCCGAGGTGCGGGGGCGGGGCTACGGGGCTCGGGGCATGCGCGACCTGATCCGGCTGCTCCTCGAGACGACGCCGATCGTGACGCTCTTCGTCCGCACCGAGAACGACGTCGCGATCGCGCTCTACGAGTCGGTCGGGATGCGGCTCGTGGGGCGGTACCGCTCGCTCCTTTTCTGATGGAGCGGGCGATCCTCGCACGGCACGGCGAGAGCGAGTTCAGCGTTCGGTCGCTCCTGAACGGTGATCCGGCCGTCCCCGGAGGGCTCACGGCGGAGGGACGCGAGCAGGCGCGGGCACTCGGGCTCGCGCTGCGCGACGCGCCGATCGACCTGGTGGTGACGACCGGCTTCCCACGTACCGACGAGACCGCCGACCTAGCGATCGCCGGCCGGAGCATTCCGCGGCTCGTGCTTCCCGGCCTCGGCGACCCGCGCTACGGGCCCTACGAGGGCGGGCCGCTCGAGGACTACCGGGCCTGGGCCGCCGCCTCGACGTCCTCGGCGGTCCCGGGCGCTGGCGGCGAGAGCCGCGCCACGATCGTCGAGCGGTATGCACGCGCCTACCGCGGGCTCCTCGCGCGGCCGGAGGAGGCGATCCTCCTCGTCGCGCACTCGCTCCCGCTCGCCTACGCGCTCCAGGCGAAGGATGGGAAGGCACCTGCCGCACGCATGCCCTTTGCGGCCTATGCGACGCCCTACCCCTTCGCGCGCGACGAGCTCGAAGCCGTCGCCGGCGTGCTCGAGCGCTGGCTCCAGGCGCCGACGTTCTGAGTGGGGCACACTCCCGGGATGGACCTGCTCGCGCGGATCGAGAAGCACGTCTCGAGCCACGGCCTGATCGAGCCCGGCGGCGAGGCGCTCTGCTTCGTCTCGGGCGGCGCGGACTCGACCTGTCTCCTGCTCGCGCTGCGCGAGCTCGGCTATCGCGCCTCGGCGCTTCACATCGACCACGGGCTCCGCGGCCCCGAGTCGGATGCGGATGCGCGCTTCTGTGCGGAGGCGCTCGGAGCCGAGATCGTCCGGGCCGACGGCGCGGGCCTCACCGAGGCAGGGCTGCGCGACCTTCGCTACGGGCAGGCGCCCGGTCGCCTGCGTGCGACCGGTCATACCGCGAGCGACCAGGTCGAGACGATCCTCTACCGGCTCGCGACGAGCGGCAACCTCAGGGGAATCAAGGCTCGCCGCGAGGACGGCATCGTCCGCCCGCTGCTGCCGCTCTGGCGCGAGGAGACGGAAGCGTTCTGCCGGGAGCGCAGCATCGGGTTCCGGCTCGACTCCTCGAACGCCGCCACGACGCGGGGGCTCATTCGCAGCGAGATCCTGCCGCTCCTCGCGCAGATCCATCCGGCCGCCCGCGAGAACATTCTCCGCTCGCTCGAGACGCGCCGGACGATGCCGCCGGCGCTCGCCGAGCTCCTCGACACGCCGGCGGCGTCGCGGCGGATCGATCTCGGCAGCGGGATCCAGGCCGTCCGCGAGCACGACCGGCTCTGGCTCGAGCGGGGGCCGGTTCCACTGGCGGGCGAGGTGACGTTCGGCGGGTGGCTCATCCGCTCCGACCTCCCAGGCCTTATCGTGAGAGGGTGGAGGCCGGGCGATCGTCTCGCCGGCCGCTCGAAGAAGATCCAGGACGTGTTCGTCGACGCGAAAATTCCCCGTTCCGACCGCGAAGGCTGGCCGCTCGTGGTCCGCGGGAACGAGGTCGTGGCGGTTCCGGGCGTGGTCCGGGCCGACGGGATCGAGGCGGTGCGCGAATGAATCAATCGGAGCTCGAGCGCGCGGTCGGGGAGATCCTGATCGATGCGGACCGCCTCCAGAGCCGTATCCACGAGCTCGGCGATGAGATCACGCACGACTACGCCGGCCGGGAGCTGCTCCTCGTCGGCGTCCTCAAGGGCGCCGTCTTCTTCATGGCCGACCTCATGCGCTCGATCGGCGTCCCCTGCGAGATCGACTTCATGGCGATCTCCTCCTACGGCGCCTCGACGGACTCCTCGGGCGTCGTCCGCATTCTCAAGGATCTCGACATCAACATCGAGGGCCGGCACGTGCTCGTGATCGAAGACATCATCGACTCCGGGCTGACACTCTCCTACCTGATGCGCAATCTCGAGTCGCGCAACCCGGCGAGCCTCGCCGTCTGCGCGCTCCTGACGAAGAGCGATCGCCGCGAGATCGAGGTCGACGTTCGCTATACGGGCTTCGAGATCCCGAACCGGTTCGTGATCGGGTACGGCCTGGATTTCGCGGAGCGCTACCGGAATCTGCCGTATGTCGGCGTGCTGCACGCCGAGCTGATGCCCGAAGGCGTCTGAGGAGCGAAAAAGGAGCGGGCCCGTGGGGGAACCCCGGGTTCCCCTGCGAAGGGGGTTCCGGTACCCTGAGCGGACACTCGTGAGTCGTCTCTTCCGTAGCGCATTCATTCCACTCCTGGCGATCGTGCTCGTCGTCTGGCTGGCGAGCAACACGCTGATGTCGAAGCCGCGCCATGCTTCGTCGGAGATCACGACGTATTCGCAGCTGTGGACGGCGATCCAGAGCGGGTCGACGAAGTTCCAGGAAGTCGAGTTCAACCCGAGCAAGCGCGCGATCACGGCGACCGAGGCCGACGGCAAGACCACCGTGAGCGTCCATTACCCGACGGACCAGTCGGCGACGCAGTTCGAGGACATGCTCCGCACGAAGAGCGTCAAGTTCGACTCGAAGGGGACCGGCGGCTTCTCGTGGACATCGGTGATCGCCTCGTTCCTGCCGATCCTGCTCCTGATCGGGTTCTGGATCTTCCTGATGAACCAGATGCAGGGCGGCGGCTCGAAGGTGATGAGCTTCGGAAAGTCACGCGCGAAGCGGATGGCCCCGGACTCGCCGAAGATCGGCTTCAAGGACGTGGCCGGGGTGGACGAGGCCGTCGAGGAGCTGCAGGAGATCAAGGAGTTCCTCGAGAGCCCCAAGAAGTTCCAGGCGCTCGGCGCCCGGATCCCCAAGGGCGTCCTGCTCTACGGGCCTCCCGGCACCGGCAAGACGCTGCTCGCGCGCGCGGTTGCAGGCGAAGCAGGGGTTCCGTTCTTCTCGATCTCCGGCTCGGACTTCGTCGAGATGTTCGTCGGCGTCGGCGCCTCTCGCGTCCGCGACCTCTTCGAGCAGGCCAAGCAGGCGAACCCCTGCATCATCTTCATGGACGAGATCGACGCCGTCGGGCGCCATCGCGGCGCCGGCCTCGGCGGCGGCCACGACGAGCGCGAGCAGACGCTGAACCAGCTCCTCGTCGAGATGGACGGCTTCGAGATGAAGGACAACATCATCCTGATCGCCGCAACGAACCGTCCGGACATCCTTGACCCGGCGCTCCTTCGCCCCGGCCGCTTCGACCGGCAGATCGTGGTCGACCGGCCCGACCGCAACGGCCGCCGCAAGATCCTCGAAGTGCACTCGAAGGGCAAGCCGCTCGCGCCCGAGATCGACCTCGACGTGCTCGCGGGCGGTACGCCGGGCTTCACCGGCGCCGACCTCGCGAACCTCGTGAACGAGGCGGCGCTCCTCGCGGCGCGCCACGGGAAGAAGGTGATCGGTCAGGACGATCTCGAGGAAGGGATCATGCGCGTGATCGCAGGCCCGGAGAAGAAGGCCCGCCTGCTTTCGGAGAAGGAGCAGCGGATCACGGCCTACCACGAGATGGGTCACGCGCTCGTCGGCCACTACCTCGAGCAGACCGACCCCGTGCACAAGATCACGATCGTCTCCCGAGGCCAGGCGCTCGGGCTCACGATCTCGCTGCCGGTCGAGGACCGCTACATCATGGGCAAGACCGCCCTGATCGAGACGATCGCGATGACGCTCGGCGGCCGCGCGGCCGAGGATCTCGTCTTCCACGAGATCACGACCGGCGCCTCGAACGACCTCGAGAAGGTCACGGACATCGCGAAGCGGATGGTGATGCGCTACGGGATGAGCGACAAGCTCGGCCCGCGCGTGCTCGGCAGAAACGGCGACATGCCGTTCCTCGGCCGCGACATGGGCCACGAGCCCGACTACTCGGAAGAGGTCGCGCGCGAGATCGACGACGAGGTGCGCCGGATCATCGAGGAGGGCCACGAGATGGCGCTCAAGGTGCTGCGCGAGCACATGGACGACCTGCACAAGATCTCCCAGATCCTGATCGAGCGGGAGACGATCGACAAGGACCAGTTCGTGCGCCTGCTCGACGGCGAGAGCGAGGACGACGTCTTCGCCCCCGAGGTCAAGCCGGAGCCCGAGCAGCCTGCCCCGAAGGCGAAGCCGAAGGCGCAGCGCCAGCCGCGCCCGTTCCCGCTGCCGGGATCGGCGATGCAGCCGCCCGAGCCCGAAGGGGCCTCCTAACAGCAAGAATCCGGCGGTGCAGTCACGGCCGTCGATCGAGGAGCGCTTCGCCCGCCCGGCTGTGATGGGCGTGATCAACGTCACGCCCGACTCGTTCTCCGACGGCGGCGCGAACCTGTGGCCGGATGCCGCGTCGACGACCGCGCTCGGGATGCTCGACGAGGGCGCAGCGATCATCGACGTCGGCGGCGAGTCGACGCGTCCCGGGTCGGAGAGCGTCCCGGTGGACGAGGAGCTTCGGCGGGTCGTGCCGGTACTCGAGGCGCTGGCAGGAGCTCCGGTCTCGATCGACACCGCGAAGCCGGAGGTCGCCCGCCGCGCACTCGAGCTCGGGGCCGAGCTCGTGAACGACGTGACGGCGTTGCGGGGCGACCCGGAGCTGGCGGGCGTCGTGGCCGGGGCAGGCGCTTACTGCTGCCTGATGCACATGAAGGGCGAGCCGCGGACGATGCAGGTCGATCCCCGTTACGACGACGTCGTCTCCGAGGTGAAGGCGTTTCTCGAGGAGCGGCTCGCCTTCGCCGTCGCCGAGGGAATCCGCGAGGAGCTCATCTGCCTCGACCCCGGGATCGGATTCGGGAAGGCGATCGAGCACAACTTCGAGCTCGCCCGACGGCTGCCGGAGCTCGCCGCGATCGGGCGGCCGCTCGTCGTCGGGTTCTCACGAAAGAGCACGCTTGCACGTCTCTTCGGCGACCCCTCGGCGACGGTCGGGACGACTGCGGCTTCGGTCGGTGCGGCCGTCGCAGCCTACGAGCGGGGCGCCGGGATCCTCCGGGTCCACGACGTGCGGGCGCATGTCGAGGCGCTGCGCGCCGCCGCAGCCGTCTACGAGGGCCCGTGAGGATCGAGCTTCGCGGGCTGGAGCTCTTCGGGCGTCACGGGGTCCATGACTACGAGCGCGAGCACGGCCAGCAGTTCGTCTACGACGTCGAGCTCGAGGTGGGCGACCGCGGCTCCGACGACCGGATCGAGAACGCGGTCGACTACAGCAAGGTCGCCGCCGCGGTACACGAGGTCGCCGCCGGTCAGTTCCGCCTGCTCGAGGCGCTCGCGACCGCGATCGCGGACGAGCTCGTCAGCCGGTTCGAGCCCGAATGGGTGAGGGTTCGGGTGCGCAAGCCGGAGGCTCGTCCGGCCGGGATCGACCTGGAGTTCGCCGCAGCCACCGTGGAACGGCGCCGATGACCCTCGCCTACGTCGGCCTCGGAGCGAACCTGGGCGACCGAGAGGGATCGATCCGGCAGGCGTCCGAGCTGATCGGCGCGCGCCGGCTCTCGGCGCTTCGCGAGACGGAGCCTTGGGGTGTGCCCGACCAGCCGAGTTTCGTCAACGCTGTCGCCGAGCTCGACACGACGGAGACCGCGCACGAACTGCTCGGGCGCCTGCTCGCTGTGGAGCGGCAGCTGGGGCGAGTCCGAGACGGGACACGCTGGGGGCCGCGAACGATCGACCTCGACCTGCTCGTCTTCGGGGAGGAGGAGCACCACGAGTCGAAGCTCTCGGTTCCGCATCCGCAGCTCGCCGAGCGGCTCTTCGTGCTCGAGCCGCTCGCCGAACTGGCGCCCGATCTCGTCGTCCCAGGTCTCGGGGAGGTCTCGGAGTTGTTGACGAGGCTACAATCCTCCGCATGAGTCATCTCGACGAGCTCGACGATTTCGAGGCCGAGCTCGAGCTGCGGCTGAAGAAGGAGTACGGGGCGGTCTACTCGCTCTTCCGGTACTGCGTGCTCACGCAGGATGGAACCTATCTCTGCAACAAGCTCGACTGGCAGTACGTGCCCCAGCCCGGCTTCCCGTTCTTCGAGGTGAAGATGGAGGACGTGTGGGTGTGGGACAAGAGCCGCCCGACGCGAATGATCCCGAAGGTGCAGTTCTGGACGACCGGCGACCTGACGGTCGAGGAGCTCCGCGCCGACGGCGAGGAGCCCGCGTTCACCGCTGACGAGCTCGCGAAGCGCCTGAGCGACCAGCGGCCCCAGGACGAAGACCTCTAGGGACTCCCGGCACCCGGCCGATGCTCCTCGCGATCGACGTGGGCAACACCCAGACGGTCCTGGGGCTGTTCGAAGGGCCGGCGCTTGCGAAGCAGTTTCGCGTCGGCACGAACCCGGCTCAGACAGCCGACGAGCTGGGCGTTCTCCTTCGCTCTCTCGTGGAGCTCGAAACGATGGAAGGGCTCGTCCTGTGCTCCTCGGTGCCGCCGCTCGTGCGCGAATACGAGGCGTTCGCGGATCGGTGGGCGGGGGTCGACCTGCTCGTGCTCGGCCCAGGCGTCTCGACCGGGATGCCGATTCGCTACGACGACCCTCGCGAAGTCGGCCCGGACCGGATCGCGAACGCGGTCGGCGCGCGCGAACGCCACGGCGCCCCCTGCATCGTCGTCGACTTCGGCACCTCCACGAACTTCGACGTCGTCTCGGCCGCCGGCGAGTTCGCCGGCGGCGTGCTGGCGCCGGGCGTGCAGCTCTCGATGGACGCGCTCTTCGCGCGGGCAGCACGGCTGCCCAAGGTGCCGTTCGTCGCTCCGGAGCGCGTGATCTCGCAGACGACGGTGTCCGCCCTGCAGTCGGGGCTCGTCTACGGCTTCGCCGGACAGGTGGACGCGATCGTCGACCGGATTCGCGAGGAGCTGGTCGCTCCCGAGGCACCGGTCGTCGCCACCGGGGGCCTCGCGGAACTGATCGCCCCGCACTCGCGAACGATCACCGCCGTCGACCCGGAGCTGACGCTGCAGGGCCTCCGGATCGTGTGGGAGCGGAATCGCTGACCGGCAGACGGTCGCCGCCTCCCGACCCGACCCACCAGGACAACCCCATCTGTGCCCGGTGCGGATGAGTACCGGCCGTCTTCGCCCTGGCCTTTCGGCCAAACGCCCCGACGGCCGTTCCCCACCCAGGGTGGGGAAGCCAACCCGCCACCCTCACTGCCAATTCTACGGGGTTCGGTCGGCCGTGTCTGTACCAACTTCGAAACGATTTCTCCACGAGCGCCGTTCTCCCGCGGTTCCGTCTCCCGGCTCCGGATCGCGTCGATCCGGGCCGCGATCTCTCAGCCGCCGCCGTAGAGCGAGATCGGGAGCGAGTCGAGCAGCACCTCGTCCACGTCGGGTAGCTCCGTCTCGAGCCGCTCCAGAACCTCCGCCGCACCGGGCGCGGCGGCGAGGAGCCTCAGCTCGACCTCCTCGATCGTCGACAGCATCACAAGCTCCTGCTTGAACGGCTTCGGGAAACGGCCGTGACCGAGATACCAGCCGTAGAACTTCTTCAGGAAGCCGGTTGCGCGGTACTCGCCGAGCTCTCGCACCGTCTCTCGGATGAAGAGGAGCAGCTCGGCGACGACCTCTTCGCGCGACGGGTCGTGGCTCTCGCCCATGATCTCGGCGAGCGCCCACGGGTTGCCCTGCGCGGCGCGGCCGACCATCACCGCGGCGGCGCCGGTGGTGGCGAGAACCGCCCGCGCCCGAGCCCGAGAGGTGATGTCACCGGAGGCGATCACCGGCACGTCGACAAGTGCAACGAGCTCCGCGGTGAGCGAGTGATCCGCTGTGCCCGTGTACATCTGCTTCGCCGAGCGCGGGTGGAGCGTCAGCGACGAGGCACCCGCCTCGACGAGGCGGGTGCCGACGACGAGGCAGTCCCGCGAGCCGTTCGCCGTCCCGCGTCGCATCTTCACGGACACGGGAAGCGCCGTCGCACCCGCGACTGCGCCGACGATCCGCGCGGCGTGCCGGGGGTCGTCGAGCAGTGATGCGCCGGCCCCGGTCTTCGTCACCTTGCGCACGGGGCAGCCGAAGTTGATGTCGACGATGTCGGCGCCCGCGGCCTCGACCATCCTCGCCGCCTCGGCCATCGCGGCGGGGTCGGAGCCGAAGATCTGGATCGCGAGCGGATGCTCGTCGGAGGCAACGCGGAGGTAGCCCAGCGTTCGCTCGTTGCGGTGCTGGATTCCCGCCACGGAGACCATCTCGGAGCAGACGAGACCCGCGCCGAACCTGCGCCCCTGGCGTCGGAAGGCCTGGACGCTCACCCCCGCCATCGGGGCCAGCACGAGCCGGCCAGGGATCTCGACCGGACCGAGGAACCAGTGCTCGCCCAGGTCGGGCTCGTGCAGATCGGCGGACATCGCGATCGATCGTAGCGGCAGGCCTTGCGACTACTGGCGCCGCTCGCTACTATGGCCGCCCGCTCGCGCGCCCGGAAAGGGCGCGTTCGAGGCATTCAGGAGGTGCTTTGAAGGAAGTCATACTCACCGCCCAGGGCTACGAGAAGCTCAGGCAGGAGATCGATTATCTCCAGACCGAGAAGCGCCGCGAGGTTGCCGAGCGGATTCGTGTTGCCCGCGAGTTCGGGGACATCACCGAAAACGCCGAATACGACGACGCCAAGAACGAGCAGGCGATGCTCGAGCATCGGATCGCCCAGCTCGAGGAGCGGCTCCTCTCGGCCCGCGTGATCACCAAGAAGGAGATCTCGAAGGACAGCGTCTCGGTCGGCTCGACCGTGCGCCTGCGGGACATCGCGGCGAACAAGACCGTCGAGTACCACATCGTCGGCTCCGCCGAGGCGAATCCGTCCGAGAACAAGCTCTCGAACGAGTCTCCGGTCGGGAGGGCGATCATGGGCATGAAGAAGGGCGACACGGTCGAGGTGGTGGCCCCCCGGGGCGCGCTCAAGTTCAAGATCCTGGAGATCAAGGCCGCGTAGCTCGCTGCTCTCCCGGGTGGCCGCGGAGGTTTCCGCGTTATGGTCGCCCGATGGAAATCGCACGGCTGGAGGACGGACAGATCGACGAGGCGAGCCGGATGCTCGCGCGGGCGTTTCAGGAGGATCCTGCGTGGCGCTGGGTCGTTCCGAACGCCCACCGGCGCGCGGCCCTCCTGCCCTGGCTCTTCCGGATGAACTTCGAGGTGACCGAGGCCGAGGTGTGGACGACCGCCGGTCTGCGCAGCGCCGGCTGCGCGCGCTGGCTCGCACCCGGGCGGCCGCAGATCCATGTCGGTCCAATGCTCCGCGCGCTCGTCGCGACGCCGTTGCGAGCGCGGGAGGCGACGTCGCGGTTCTTCGCCTACGGACGCGCGGTCGAGACGATTCGGGCCGCCACCGTGCCCGAGCCACACTGGTATCTCGCGGGAATCGGCGTCGATCCCGAGCACCGGCGAGAGGGGATCGGGAGCGCGCTGATGCAGCCCGGAATCGACCACTCAACTGCCGACCGCATTCCCTGCGCCCTGCTGACGAACAGCGAGGCGAACCTGGCCTTCTACGAAGCCCACGGCTTCGAAGTCGTGCACGAGACCCGGACTCCAGCCGATGGTCCGCGAGCGTGGATGATGAGGCGCCCTGTCGCCTAGTCTTGCGGGATGACTCCGACGCGCTTTCCGGATCGGGATGTGGTCGCCGCCGTGCGGGCCGAGGCGGAGCCGCTCGATCCGGACACGGAGGCCTCGGACGAGCGCCGGCTCGCCGGCCGAGTGCTCGCGCGGCGCGACATGGGAAAGTTGACGTTCCTCGACCTCGTCGATCGCTCGGGCCGGATCCAGCTCCTCTGCTCGCAGGACCGCGTGGGCGAGATCGACGTGCACCTCGGGGACATCGTCGGCGTGACCGGCCGTCCCGCGAAGTCGCGTCGCGGCGAGCCTTCACTCGCGGTGGACTCGCTCGAGCTGCTTTCACCCATCCGTGCGCCGCTCCCGGACACCTTTCACGGCCTGACCGACGTCGAGCAGCGCTACCGGCGCCGCTACCTCGACCTCTTGATGAACGAGGAGACCCGCAGCGACTTCATGCTCCGAGCGAGGATGATCAGCGCGGTCCGCCGGGCCCTCGACGACGACGGCTTCATCGAGGTCGAGACGCCGATCCTGCAACCAAGGTACGGCGGCGCATTCGCACGCCCGTTCGAGACGCACCACAACGAGCTCGACCAGACGCTCTACCTTCGGATCGCGACGGAGCTCTACCTCAAGCGCCTGATCGTCGGCGGCCTCGAGCGCGTGTACGAGATCGGGAAGGACTTCCGCAACGAGGGCGTCTCGTTCAAGCACAACCCCGAGTTCACGATGCTCGAGTGGTACGAGGCCTACGCCGACTACGAGGACACGATGGACAGGATGGAGCGGCTCGTCGCCCGCGTCGCCGGCGAGACCCTCGGCACGACGACCGTCACGTTCCGCGGACACGAGCTCGACCTCTCGCGCTGGCAGCGGCTGAAGCTGACGGAGTCCCTGGCCGTGCACGGCCTCTGGACGCGCGACGAGGCCGAGCTCAGAGCGAAGCTGAAGCGAACGCGGAGTCACGACCGAGCACGACCGGACGTGGGCGCAGCTCGTCGACCACGCGCTCTCGCACTTCGTCGAGCCCGGGCTGATCGAGCCGACGATCCTCTACGACTACCCCGTGGAGCTCTCGCCGTTTGCGCGCCCGTCGGTGGAGGAGGGGATCGTGGAGCGGTTCGAGTACTACGCGGGCGGGATGGAGCTCGGCAACGCCTTCACGGAGATCAACGACCCCGAGGAGCAGGTGGCGCGCTTTGCGATGCAGGCCGACGAGGGCGCCGGCGGCAACGTCGAGGCGGAACAGGGCGACCCCGACTACGTCGAGGCGCTCTCCTACGGGATGCCTCCGACCGGCGGTCTCGGGATGGGGATGGACCGCCTCGCGATGCTCCTGCTCGGCAGGGACTCGATCCGGGACGTGATCCTATTTCCGGCTCTGCGCGAGCTACCCCGGTAGCGCTACCCTGGCTCGCTCAAGGAAACCGAGGTCGCCGTCGCTCATGTTCAGGCAGGCACCGTCTCTAGTCCGGGGACGCCCCGACGGCCGTGAGCCTCGGTACCATGGTTCTTGCGAGTCAGGGAAGTAGGACGGGTCAGGGAAACCGTTGGCGCCGTCACAGGCGGCAGAGAGGGTCAGGGTGTTCGAGAGATTCACGGAGCGAGCTCGCCAGGTCGTCGTCCTTGCACAGGACGAAGCCAGGGCGCTGAAGCACAACTACATCGGGACCGAGCACATCCTGCTCGGGTTGCTGCGCGAAGAGGAAGGCCTCGCCGCGAGGGTGCTCGAGTCACTCGACATCACAGTCGAGGAGGTACGTGCTCAGGTCGCAAGAATCGTCGGCCAGGGCGACGAGGTCACGAGCGGGCAGATCCCGTTCACGCCGCGCGCCAAGAAAGTGCTCGAGCTCGCGCTCCGCGAGGCGCTCTCGCTCGGCCACAACTACATCGGCACCGAGCACATCCTGCTCGGCCTCGTTCGCGAGAACGAAGGCGTTGCGGCGCGGATCCTGCTCGACTTCGACGCCGACGCCGAGAAGATCCGTAACGAGATCATCCGCATGCTCTCCGGTCCGGGAAGGCGCGGGCCGGCCCAGGGCGGGCCGACGGGCGAGAAGTCGAAGAGCTCGAAGCTCCTGGACCAGTTCGGGCGGAACCTCACGAAGCTGGCTGCCGACGGGAAGCTCGACCCGGTGGTTGGAAGGCAGACCGAGATCGAGCGCGTGATGCAGATCCTGTCGCGCCGCACGAAGAACAACCCGGTACTGATCGGCGAGCCGGGCGTCGGCAAGACCGCCGTCGTCGAGGGCCTCGCCGCGCGCATCAGCGCCAACCAGGTTCCGGACATCCTCAAGAACAAGCAGATCTACACCCTCGACCTCGCGGCTCTCGTCGCGGGCTCGAAGTACCGCGGTGAGTTCGAGGAGCGCCTGAAGAAGGTGATGAAGGAGATCACCCAGCGGGGCGACATCATCCTCTTCATCGACGAGCTCCACAACCTCGTCGGCGCCGGTGCCGCCGAGGGCGCGATCGACGCCGCCTCGATCCTGAAGCCGGCGCTTGCGCGCGGCGAGCTACAGACGATAGGCGCAACGACGCTCGACGAGTACCGCAAGTACCTCGAGCGCGACGCGGCTCTCGAGCGCCGCTTCCAGCAGATCCGCGTCGAGGAGCCGTCGACCGACGACACCGTGCAGATCCTGCGCGGCCTTCGCGACCGCTACGAGGCGCATCACCGGTGCAAGATCACCGACGACGCCCTCGTCGCCGCGGCGACTCTCGCCGACCGCTACATCCAGGACCGGCAGCTCCCCGACAAGGCGATCGACCTGATCGACGAGGCCGCTTCCCGGATGCGGATCAAGACGATGACCGCACCGCCGCGCTACCGCGAGCTCGAGGATGAGATCGAGCGCGTCCGCAAGGACAAGGAGGAGGCGATCGAGGGTCAGGAGTTCGAGAAGGCCGCCTCGCTCCGCGACAAGGAGCGCAAGCTGACGCAGAAGAAGCGTGAGCTCGAGGAGGAGTGGCGCAACCAGGAGCCGTCCGAGCAGCCGCAGATCGGCGAGGACGAGATCGCCGACATCGTCTCGATGTGGACGGGGATCCCGGTGTTCAAGCTCACCGAGGCCGAGTCGCAGAAGCTGATCCGGATGGAGGAGGAGCTCCACAAGCGCGTCATCGGCCAGGACGCCGCGATCGTCGCCGTCTCGAAGGCGATCCGCCGTGCCCGCGCCGGGATCAAGGATCCGAAGCGCCCGACCGGCTCGTTCATCTTCCTCGGCCCCTCGGGCGTCGGGAAGACCGAGCTCGCCCGAACGCTCGCCGAGTTCCTCTTCGGCGACGAGGAGGCGATGATCCAGATCGACATGTCGGAGTACATGGAGAAGCACGCAGTCTCACGGCTGGTTGGCTCTCCTCCCGGATACATCGGCTACGACGAGGGCGGCCAGCTCACCGAGTCGGTGCGGCGCAAGCCGTACTCCGTCGTCCTCTTCGACGAGATCGAGAAGGCTCACCCCGACGTCTTCAACATCCTGCTCCAGATCCTCGAGGACGGGAAGCTGACCGACTCGCAGGGGCGCAAGGTCGACTTCCGCAACGTGATCGTGATCATGACCTCGAACATCGGCTCGACTTCGATCTCGAAGAACCAGGCTCTCGGTTTCAACCTTTCCGACGAGCAGGGGCTCTCCTACGACGACATGAAGAGCCGTGTTATGGGCGACCTGAAGAAGGCGTTCCGGCCCGAGCTCTTGAACCGGATCGACGAGATCATCGTCTTCCCGAAGCTGTCGAAGGAGGAGATCCTCCAGATCGTCGATCTGATGCTCAACCGGCTGCGCGTGCAGATGGCAGAGCACGAGGTCACGATCGAGCTCGCACCGGAGGCGAAAGAGATGCTCGTCGAGAAGGGCTACGACCCGGCGATGGGTGCCCGACCGCTCCGCCGCGCGATCCAGCGCCTGATCGAGGATCCGCTCGCCGACTTCGTCCTCGGTCGCAGCCTCGCGCCTGGCTCGACGATCGTCGTCAAGCGCAAGAACGAGGAAGAGGTCGACATCGAGGTGATCCCGCCGGTCGACGCGCCCGAGCCCGCAAAGGTCGGCGCGACGGCGTCGAAGGGCGACGGGGACGTCGACGCGCCGGAGGACGGGCACGACCCGGACTGATTCGGCAAGAGCTACACAGGTCTGACCGCGGGCCGCCGAGAGGTTTCGAACCTCGAAGGCGGCCCGTAGTCATTCTCGAGGCATCGTCGTTCTGGAGGCAGCGACGTTCTCGGAGCACGGTCGTTCCCGGGGCACGGGCCCGGTCCGTGCCGCGGCGGATCACCAGTCGGGCGTATCCACGAACTTTCCCCCGTGAAGCCTGCGGGTGACCTGCTTCAGTCCACGACCGTTCACGCCGATCAGAGTGATCTGGGTGCCCCGCACGAAGACGATCCGGCTCCCGTCGGGGGACCACGCCGGTGCGGTGCTCTCGGGACCGTTCGTCAGGCGGGTTCGTCCGGCTCCATTGGCGTTCATCAGGTAGATCTGGATCTTCCCGCCCGAGGCGGGGTCGGGAAGGACGAATGCGATGCGCTTCCCGCTCGGCGACCACGCCGGATCTTGACCCCCGATCCGGAGCCGTTTCAGTCCCGTCCCGTCGGGTCGGATCGTGTAGATCCCGGTTCCGGCCCCCGAGCCCTGCTTCGTCCGCTCGAAGGCGATGAGCTTGCCGTTCGGCGACCAGTCCGGGTCGAGCGCGCCGACGCTGTCTGCGTTGCGGGTCACGTTGCGAAGCCCTTTGCCGTTGGCGCCGATCGTGTACAGGTCGAACGTCCGCCGATCCGGCGAGTTCGCCCGGAATACGATCCGCTTTCCATCGGGAGACCAGCTCGGCTCGGCATCGACCACGTTCCCGTGGGTGAGCGCCCGCACGCCGCTGCCGTTCGCGTTCATCACTCGGATCGTGTACGAGAGACCGTTGTGGGACTCGCGCACGAAGGCGATCCGCCGGTGGTTGCGCGACCAGCTCGGGCTCGAGTCGCTGGACGCGCCGCTCGAGAGCTGCGTCGAGGGAAAGCCGACCCTCGTGATCTTCCGGATCCGGTCGAAGTAGGCAGGCAGACGCGTGCAGCTCTTGTGCGCGGGGCAGTTGAGGCCCTGTACGTAGAGGATCGGCGGAGCGGGCGCGGCACCGGCGTCAGCGACGAGGAGCAAGGCAACGAGCGCCGGTAGACCCAAGGTGAGGACGAGTGACAACTTCATGTTTTCAAAACTAGCAACGAACCCGGACGGACTCAGGTAGCGGTTGGCGTCTCCGCCCACGACTTGCCCGCACCGCAGAGCCACTCGAGAGCCCGTTGCCGCTCCCAGGCGATCGACAGTGCCTCCATTCGCTGCGCGGTTGAGAGCTCCCTGTAGCCGGTGCCGTGTGCGGCGAAGTCGCCCCGAAGCGGTGAGGGAAGCAGCCCCCGCTCGTACCCGCGCATCGCCGCGACCGCGATCAACTGCTCGAACGAGTCCCAATCGGCAGGCAGGTCCACGCTGTCCCCCGCGCGAAGCAGATCGGTGCGAGCACGCCAGTGCCAGAGCCGGGCCGTCTCGCGCGCGTGCTCGATCTCGGCCTTCGCCCTGAGCGAGCCGTGCGCGGTCGGCGTCGCGAGCAGCCACTCGGCATCGAACGGCCGGTCGTACGGCTCGAGCTCCGCGAGCCCCATCGCCCAGAGGAGCATTCCGAGCCCCTCGCCCTGCCACACGGCCTCGATCACGGCCGGATCGTCCTCGGCGTCGGGGAGCATCGACAAGGCGCGCTTCAGCTGCTCGGAGATCTCACGAACACGCTCCACGACCTCTCGGCGGCTCCGGAGCTTCACTCGTGCCATCGAGCTGAGGCTAGACGAAGCCTCGGCGGCCCCGCGACGTTCTCGGCGGCAGTCGCCGGCTTCGGGCGAGGTGCCGTCGGGTGGGGGGCGTACACTTGTTCGCCTCATGGCAAAGGCGGCAGCGCTCCACCACTCCTGTACCGAATGCGGCACCAGCTCCGGGCGCTGGCTCGGGCGCTGTCCGGGGTGCGGGGCATTCGGGACGATGGTCGAGGAGGCTGCCCCGGTCCGCGGCATCGCTTCCGTCCCGGCGCGGACGCCGCTGCGGCTCGTCGAGGTCGAGGCCGAGGAGGCAGACCGGATCCCGACCGGGGTGGGAGAGCTCGATCGGGTGCTCGGCGGCGGTCTCGTGCCGGCCTCGCTCGTGCTCGTGGGCGGCGAGCCCGGAGTCGGCAAATCGACGCTGCTCCTCTCGGCGCTCGGGGCGATCGCGGGCACGCGTCGGGCACTGCTCGTGACGGGCGAGGAGTCGGTGTCTCAGGTGAAGCTGCGGGCGCTGCGGCTCGGCGGCTGCGAGGCCGTGGAGATCCTGGCGGAGACCGAGCTCGCCACGGTATGCGCCACGCTCGAGCGCGAGCGCCCGGACGTCTGCGTGATCGACTCCGTCCAGACGCTGTATGCCTCCGAGATCGGTTCCGGGCCCGGCTCGGTGTCGCAGGTACGCGAGGCGGCGTCGCGCATCCTGCGGGTGGCGAAGGAGGCCGGGGTTGCGGTGTTCCTCGTCGGTCACGTCACGAAGGACGGGTCGGTCGCAGGGCCACGTGTGCTCGAGCACCTCGTCGACTGCGTGCTGCAGTTCGAAGGCGATCGCTACCACGCTCATCGGGTGCTGCGGGCGACGAAGAACCGGTTCGGCTCGACCGACGAGATCGCGGTGTTCGAGATGACGGCGACGGGGCTCGTCGGCGTGCCCGATCCATCGGCGTTGTTCGGTCGGACCGAGCCGGGTGAGGTCGGGGCGGCCGTCACCTGCGTACTCGAGGGAACGCGGCCGCTGCTGCTCGAGATCCAGTCGCTCGTCGCCCCGACGGATCTCGCGATCCCTCGAAGGGTTGGCACCGGGGTCGACCCGAAACGGCTCGCGATGATCGTTGCGGTCCTGGCACGCCACGCAGGGCTGCCGCTCGGTAGCGCGGATGTGTTCGTGAACGTGGCGGGCGGCGTCCGCATCGACGAGCCCGGTGCCGATCTCGGGATCGCGCTCGCGATTGCCTCGGCGGCGCGCGGGGCACCGGTGTCGGAGGGGTTGGCGGCTTTCGGCGAGATCGGCCTCACGGGACGGCTGCGCGCTGCGACCCAGGCGTCGCGACGGGTCGAGGAGTGCCGCAAGCTCGGGATTGTCAGTGTGCTCGCGCCCGCCGGAACGGACGGCGCCACGATTTCGGCCGACTCGCTTCGCCAGGCGCTCGGGGCGGCGATCGAACAGAAGCGATAGGCGCTTTCCGAGGTGCAGTTTCAGGGTCTGAAGCCGTTGTTGATTCCGAAAGCACCCATGAGCAGGGATTTTCGAAAAACCCTGCAAAAATGGCGCTTTTACGCGGATTTCTGGTAGTATTGGTGCTCTTCGCCGGTAGCCCAAGTGGCCGCCGGCGCTTTCATGACACGGGAGAGGGAGTACGCTTGTACAAGGTCGGCGACAAGGTGGTGTACCCCCACCACGGTGCGGGCACCATCGTGAAAAGCGAAGAGCGGGAGATTCTCGGCGAGACCCGCGAGTACCTGACGATCAAGATCCTCCACAACGACATGACCGTCACCGTTCCGGCTGACAACACCGAACGGGTCGGTTTGCGGAAGGTCATCGATGAGGAGGCCGTCAAGAAGGTCGTCAAGTACCTCACGAGCGGCGGTACCGAGATGCCCAAGAACTGGAACCGGCGTTTCAAGCACAACCGGGACAAGATGAAGACCGGTGACATCTTCGAGCTCGCGGAGGTTGTCCGGAACCTGTCGCTGCGCGACGGCGAGAAGGGGCTTTCGACCGGCGAGAAGCAGATGTACGTGAAGGCGAAGAAGATCCTCGCGTCCGAGTTGATGTACGCGAAGAACCTCTCGGAAGACGACGCATTCGACTGGCTCGAGGGCGTGCTCACCGACGAGGGCGCGCCGGCAGCCAAGCGCGCGCCGGCGCAACGGCCCGCGACCGCGGCTTCGAAGCCGAAGGCTCCGGCCCCCGCGTAGCGATGAGCGTCTGGGCCGTGCTCGTCGCCGCCGGGCGGGGAGAGCGGCTCGGGGATGACCGGCCGAAGGCGTTTGCGCGCCTCGGCGGTCTTCCCCTGCTTGCGGAGTCCCTGCGGCGGCTCGACGAGAGCGAGTGGATCGACGGGGTGGTCGTGGTTGCGCCCCCCGGCTGGGAGGAGCCGTCCATCCTCGTAGCCGAGGAGCTCGGTGCCGCGAAGGTCCTCGCGTGCGTCCCCGGTGGAGCGACGCGATCGGCCTCGGTTCGCGCCGGGCTTGCTGAGGTGCCCGCCGACGCAGCTGTCGTTCTCGTCCACGACGCGGCGCGTCCGGTGCTTCCGCCCGAGCTCGTCCCGCGCCTGCTCGAGGCGCTCGGCGAAGGCTTCGACGGAGCCGTTCCCGGGCTGCCGGTCGCGGACACCGTGAAGCGCGTCCGCGGGGGCGTCGTCGTGGAGACTCCCGCGCGTGACGAGCTCGTTGCCGTGCAGACCCCGCAAGCGTTCCTCGCAGACGTCCTTCGGGCAGCGGCGCACGGGGAGGGGTCCGACTGCGCTTCCCTCGTCGAGGCGGCCGGCGGACGCGTGAAGGTGGTTCCGGGCGACGAACGGCTGCTGAAGGTCACGACCCGCGACGACCTCCGGCGCGTCGAAGCCTGGCTGATGCCGCGACGGGAGTAGCCTCCGGCCGTGGCGGATGTCCGGATCGGGATGGGGTACGACGCGCACGCGCTGGCCGACAACGTGGCGCTTGTGCTCGGCGGGGTCGAGGTCGACCACCCGCGGGGCCTTGCCGGGCACTCGGACGGCGACGTGATCGCGCACGCGCTGATCGACGCGCTGCTCGGCGCGGCCGGTCTCGGCGACATCGGGGGGCTGTTCCCCTCGGGCGAAGAGCGCTTTCGCGGGATCTCGTCGCTTACGCTGCTGTCGGAGGCGTACGGTCAGGTGAAGACGGCCGGCTGGAGGCTCGTCAACGCCGACTGCGTGCTCGTCGGCGAGGAGCCTCGGATCTCTTCGTATCGCGCTGAGATGCGGAGACGGCTGGAGGAGGCCGTCGGCGAGGGCGAGGTGAACGTCCGGGCCACCACGACGGATCACCTCGGGTTCGCGGGCCGACGTGAGGGCCTCGCGGCACACGCGGTGGCGCTGCTCGAACGGCGATGAAGCTCGTCCGTTACGCCGACCGTCCCGATCTCGTCGCTACACGCAGCCTTCCGTCGCAGGTCTTCCCGGAGTTCATCAACCACAACGAGATGGGGCCCCGGTACTGGAGCCGGTTGTACAGCGAGTTTCCGGCGTTCCAGCAGGCCCTACTCGACGGCCCGGAGGTGGTCGCCGAGGCTCACGCGCTCGCGATCCACTGGGACGGAACCGTCAGCGGGCTTCCGACAGGCTGGGATGCGTCGTTGCCGCTCGGCTTCGACAGCGGCCTCGAGCCGACGGCGCTCTCGATGCTCGTGATCAGCGTCGCTCCGGGCCGGCAGGGCGAGGGCCTCGGGGGCCGGATGCTCGATGCTTCCCGCGACGCCGCGCGGAGGGCCGGCCTCGGCGCTGTGCTCGCTCCGGTGCGCCCGACCTTGAAGGATCGCTACCCGTTGATTCCGATCGAGCGGTACCTGACCTGGCGCCGGCCGGACGGTGCGCACTTCGATCCCTGGCTCCGGCTCCACGAGCGTGCCGGAGGTGAGATCCTGGCGCCGGCGCCCGAGTCGCTCGTGATGGACGAGACGGTCGCCGACTGGGAGGCGTGGACCGGGATGGCCTTCCCCGAGGACGGCGAGTATGTCGTTCCGGGAATGCTCGCTCCGCTCGTCGTGCGCGCCGGCCGGGGCCGACACGCCGAGCCGAACGTCTGGGTGCGCCATCGCGTGTAGGCGCGGTCCCGAGAACCGAAACCCTGCCTGCTGCGTAGTCACCTCGAACCACAATCGAGGAGGGGACTTGCGCATATCGATTCTCGTTGCTTTCAGCTGCGTTGCCGCCGTCGCGGCCGCCGCGATCGCTTCGGCCGCAGGGGGATTGCCAAACATCGGCAAGCCCACGATGGCGGCACAGCCCGTCTACAAAGGGTATTACGACCATCACATCGACACGTACCTGATCACGGACGTGTCGAACAAGGCGCAGGCAGCCGCCATGCATGTCAACTACTCGGCGGAACTGAAGAGCAGCAAGGGGCTTCCGCTCCAGTACTTCGTGAAGGGCCGTGCCGCGGCCGGCCAGCTCACGGTGTTCGGCTCGGAGCCCGGGGAGACCAACTACAACCCGCTCTGGGCGGAGGTGTGGGTGACCTGGAAACCGGGTGTGAAGCCGGTCGTACTCGGGCAGGACGACCAGATCAACGCCCTCGCCAAGGCCGGGAAGCTCACGATGACGAACGCCGGCATCGTGCTGAACGCTCCGATCCTGAGGGTTGGAAAGGGCGGCTGACCGCGAATGGCGCGTGGCGGCGACCTCGCGGCCGGCCGCCACGCTCACTGCGGAAGGGCCGGGGCGCCGTCGGCGCCGATCGTCACGAGCCCGTCTCGGGCGAGCGAAACGACCGCATCGTCGTCGGCGGCCGTGCCCCCGGCGGCGATCGCGCGCAGTGCCTTCGCTCGACGCTGGCGAAACGACCCCTCGAAGGGCGACTGCTTCCTGAGCGGCTCGTAGCGGCGGCCTCGTGACGGGCAGGTCACGGCAAGCGGGCACATCCCGCAGCGGGGGATGCGCGCGAGGCACACCGTCGCGCCGAGGTCGAAGAGCGCCTGTGCGCATTCCCCGTCGAAGCTCTCGCCCGTCCGCTCCTGCACGCGCCGGACGTTCGTGTCGACCGGAAGCACGTCGCGCCCGAACGCGAAGTTCCCGACGGCGACTGCGGTGTAGGGGCCGATGCCCGGCAGCTCCGTCAGGTCGTCCGGCCAGCCGTGCTCCGCCACGATCCGCGCCGCTCGATGGAGACTCACCGCCCGGCGGTTGTAGCCGAGCCCCTGCCACTCGAGGATCGCCTCCGACGGCGCCGCCGCGGCTAGTGCGTAGACCGTGGGCCAGCGCTCGAGCCAGCGTACCCACCGAGGGATCACGCGCTCGACCTGCGTCTGCTGCAGCATCACCTCCGAGACGAGGATCGCGTACGGATCTCGCGTGTGCCGCCATGGCAGCTCCCTCCCGTTGCCCGAATACCAGCGGAGCAGCCTCTCGCGCACACCCGCCACTCTAGACGGCTCTCCGTCCGGCACGACGTTCCGGACGTGTCTTGGGACAGTCCCCGGACATTGTCCGCTTGCGCCACGGCCCGAGAGGCTTACCGGGGCGAGAGACCAGCTAAGGCAGACGCCCGATTGCGAGGGCCGACTCGAGGAGCCCTGGCCAGTACGGCTGGCGCCCGCTTCACGGTAGAGAGCGACGCTGGAGGAGCCGGGGGCATCGCAGTATCGATCGCGATGGGGCCTTGGCCTAGGCTAGGAAAACCTTGAAGGTCCGCTTCGCTCCCAGTCCCACAGGCTCGCTCCACATCGGCAACGCTCTCGGCGCGGTCGCAAACCGCAATTTCGGCGGAACGATGCTGCTGCGCATCGACGACACCGACCCGGCTCGGAACCTGCCCGGCGGCGAGGCGGCGATTCTCGACGACCTCCGCTGGCTCGGGATCGACTGGGATGAAGGGCCTGTCCGCCAGAGCGAGCGGCTCGATCGGTACCGCGAGGCCGCCGCCGGTTTGCCCCAGCGGTTCCAGGGCGTGACCCTGCTTCGCGACGACGGCACCGCGACCTATCACCTGGCGAGCGTCGTCGACGATGCCGACTTCGGGATCACGCACGTGATCCGCGGCAATGACCACCGGCCCAACGAGGGCTTTCAGCGCGACCTCGCCGTCGCGCTCGGCGCCGAGCCCCCCGAGTACATCCACTTTGGGCTCGTGCTCGGCCCGGACGGAAAGAAGCTCTCGAAGCGCGCCCAGGGCGCATCGGTCGCGTCGCTCCGCGCCGAGGGGATCCCGCCCGAGGCGGTACGCGCCTACCTCGAGGAGCTCGGGATCCCGAAGCACGACGTCCACCTGGACCTGGCGCGGATCCGGTCGTTGGCGGTCGAGGTCATCGACGAGCTACCGGAAGAAGACCTGGCCGCCCGGCTCGCCGTTCCCGGTCGAGGTCGTCCCGGCTCTGCGGGGGCGCACGACCTGAACGAGGCCCGGGAGCTCGCGCTGACGATCCTCGAGCCGCCGTCGGTCGAGCTTCCCGAGGAGCGCGAGACACTCGAGCGCTTCCGTGAGCTCCGCGCGGCGTCGGTGGAGAGCCTCGACAAGGACGGGGCGAAGGCGATCGTTCGCGAGCTGAAGTCGGTCGGCGGGCACCTCCGCGCCGTGCGACGGGCCCTGACCGGCCGAGACAGCGGGCCCGAGCTCTGGTCGGTGCTCGCGGCCCTCTCGCGAGAAGAGACACTGAGGCGGATCGATGCGGCTCTCTGACACCTACTCGAGATCGCTCGTCGAGCTCCCGCCGCCGCCCGGCCCGGTGCGGATGTACTTCTGCGGCCCGACGGTCTACGCGCGCGCCCACATCGGCAATGCGCGTCCTTTCGTGATCGGGATGTGGCTGCGCTCCTGGCTCCGCGCCACCGGCTACGAGGTCGACTTCGTCCACAACATCACCGACGTGAACGACAAGATCTACGAGGCCGCGCCGGGCGCGAGCGCCGCGCTTGCCGAGCAGGCGACCGGGTGGTACCTCGAGGACACCGGCGGCTTCGGCCTCGGAATGCCGGACGAGCTCCCGAAGGTGACCGACTACGTCCCGCAGATCGTGTCCTTCATCGGGCAGCTCGTCGAGCGCGGATTCGCCTACGCGGTCGCGGGCGACGTCTACTTCCGCGTTGGGAGCTTCCCCGAGTACGGCCGGCTTTCGGGGCAGCGCCCCGATCAGGTCGAGGAGCAGGAGCCGAACGCGCGCAAGGAGGACCCGCGCGACTTCGCCCTCTGGAAGGCGAACAAGCCGGGCGAGGACACGCACTGGCCTTCACCGTGGGGCGAGGGACGGCCGGGCTGGCACATCGAGTGCTCGGCAATGGCGGAGGCGCTGCTGGGACCGGCATTCGAGATCCATGGTGGAGGGCTCGATCTCGTCTTCCCTCATCACGAGAACGAGGTTGCGCAGTCGCGTGCGCTCGGGCATCCGTTCGCCGAGATCTGGGCACACAACGGGCTGCTCCAGTCGACCGGCGACAAGATGTCGAAGTCGGGAGGGAAGATCGCGACCATCCAGGAGGTGCTCGGGAGGTGGGGGCGTGAGACGGTGCTCGTGTTCTTCCTCGGCGGCCACTGGCGCAAGCCGATCGACTTCTCCGACGGGACGATGGCCCAGGCGGCCGCGCAGGCCGAGAGGTTTCGAGAGATCTTTCGAAGCGCCTCGGCGCCGGCGGCTTCCGGTGCCTGGGAGCGCTTCGCCGCAGCGCTCGAGGACGACTTCAACACGCCCGCGGCTCTCGCGGTCATGCACGAGTGGCGTGACCACAGATTGCTTCGGCGGGCGCTCGAGGTGTTTGGGCTCGGGTCGCTCGGCGAGCTTCGAACGGCGCCGCCCGAGGTCGTCGCTCTCGCCGAGCGGCGTGTCGCCGCCCGCGCCGCACGTGACTTTGCGACCGCGGACGAGCTGCGAGCCGAGATCGAGACGGCAGGTTGGGAGCTGCGGGACGAGTCCGGGGGGTACGCCCTCGTTCCACGGTCGTGAGCGGCGACCTCGTATACGGGCGCCGCGCGGTTCGCGAAGCGCTGCGTGGGCGGCGTGAGGTGCTCGAGGTGCTCGCGACCGAGCGCGCGGTCGCCGCGGAGCCGTGGCTCGCGGAGGTCACGCCCAGGCTCAGGCCCGATCGCGAGCTCAGCGAGCTTGCGGATACGCGCGACCACCAGGGGGTCGTCGCGCGCGTGGAGCCCTTCCAGTACGCGGACGCGTGGGAGCTCGCCCGTATCGACCGGCCGTTGCTCGTCGTGCTCGACCGGATCACCGACCCCAGGAATCTGGGCGCGGTCTGCAGGAGCGCCGAGGGAGCCGGCGCGACCGGGGTGGTCGTCCCGGCGCACGGTTCGGCCGTCGTCACTCCGGCAGTCGCACGCTCCTCGGCCGGCGCGATCGAGCACCTGCCGATCGCGGTCGTCACGAACCTCGCGCGCTATCTCGAGCAGGTAAAGGGCCCGTCGCTCTGGGTGTACGGCGCCGCAGGCGAGGCCGAGGTCTCGATGTGGAGCACCGATCTCACGGGTGGGGTCGCGCTCGTGTTCGGGGCGGAAGGGAAGGGGCTGCGCCCGCTCGTCCGCCGTAGCTGCGACGCGCTCGTCTCGATCCCGTCCGCAGGAGTGGTCGAGTCGCTGAACGTCAGCGTGGCGGCGGCCGTTCTTCTCTACGAGGCGCGGCGGCAGCGCGGCGCAGGCGGCTGATGGCCGAGCCGACGCTCTATCTCTTCGACGGCTACAACCTCCTCCACGCCGGGCCGCTCACCGACCGGCGCGAGCTCGTCGATACGCTCTCGAGCTTCGTCGCGACGAAGGGCGCCCGCGGCGTCGTCGTGTTCGACGGAGCCGGCGACGATGCCACGCTCGGCCCGCTCGAGGTGCGGTTCGCGCCCGACGCCGACACGATGCTCGAACGGCTTGCCGCCCAGCACCGTTCCCGCGAGCAGGTGCTGCTCGTCTCCTCGGACGCGACCGTCCTCGGTACCGCCGGCCGCGAGACCGCGAACCTCTCGTCGCAGACGTTCTTCCGCGACCTCCGCCCGGCCGGGACGCCCCCGCAGCCGCCGGGCGGGCTCGGCGACAAGCTCGACGAAGCCACCCGGTCAAAGCTCGAGCGCCTGCGCCGCGGCGAGCCCGCGTAAGCTCTCTCGAGCATTGCAAACGGGTCCATTGCAAGTAGGTCTTGTCTTTTCGGACGGTCCCTGCTAGATTCACCTCGACTTAAGGGTGAGGGTTATCTGCCGACGACCGTGTCAACCACCGGGACAAAGGGCGCAAAATGGGGGTTTCAGGAGTGAGCATGAGAACAGCAGCGGCACCGAGAACGGCACAGAAAGCTCAACGAGAGCTTGAGGATCTCCAGCTCGTGCTCAAGGCGCGCAACGGCAGTACCGTCGCGCTCGACGGGCTCATCCGCCGCTACACGCCGTTCGTGCGGCTGAAGGCGAGCGCGTATTTCCTCGTCGGCGGCGGCAACGACGACCTGATCCAGGAAGGCCTGATCGGGCTCTACAAGGCCGTGCGCGACTTCCGGCCGGACAAGGAGACCTCGTTCCGCTCCTTCGCCGAGCTCTGCGTCACACGGCAGATCATTACCGCGATCAAGACCGCGACCCGGTTCAAGCACTCGCCGCTCAACACCTACGTCTCCTTCAGCCACACCCCGGCCGGCCAGGACCCGGACGGCGACTGCACCCTCGGCGACGCGCTCCCCGGCTCTGCGGTCAACGACCCGGCGATCTGCGTGATCTCGAGCGAGGAGCTCCAGAGCCTCGTCGGGTGCCTCGGCACGACCCTCTCCCCGCTCGAGTCGGACGCCCTGCGGCTCTATCTCGAAGGGTGCTCCTACGAGACGATGGCGGAAGAGCTCGGGTGCGACACGAAGACGATCGACAACGCGCTGCAGCGGGTCAAGCGGAAGATCCTCAATCACCAGCGCGAGCGCCAAGTTCTATCCTAGTTCCGCGTCAAAAGAGGCAACGGGCGAACGGCTAGGATGGAATCCACGCCGGAGTAGCTCAGCTGGCAGAGCGCTTGATTTGTAATCAAGATGTCGTGGGTTCGAATCCCATCTCCGGCTCTACTCCGCGGGCATCCGCTCGCCCGCGCGAATCGGAACAGGCAGCCGGTTTGCCGGGGGTGACAGGGGACAGACCCAGCGAGGGTCGTAGCTGCAAGAGGGGTTGTAGGCGAAGTTGAAGTCGAGGACGAGCCGGTCGCTCTCGGTGCCGAGATCCGCCCCCTTCACGGTGTCGAGGAGGTAGCGGCCGCCGCCGTAGGTCTCGGCCCCCGAGGTCTCGTCGCGGAACGGGACGAAGAGCCCGCCGCCGTAGCCGGTGAGCCAGTAGAGCTCGAGCGCGTTCTCGGCGCCCGCCAGCTCGCACACCGCGCGTGCGATCCGCTGAAACGCAATTGGCTCGGTGCCGCTCGAGCCGATCTGAGTGTGAACAGCGGGCACCGGCTCGACCTCCGCGAGTACGCGCAGCTCCGGGTCGTAGTCGAAATACGGGACGCCCGGATACACCGCCCGAGACGCTGCCGGAACCGGCGATTGGGGATGAGAACCGAAGAGCTCGTCGCGGCCGGCGCGCCAGGCTGCACATGCCGTGGCCGGGTCGGCGGCTGCGCGCACGTCCCCGTACAGCCCGAACACACGCCGCTTCCAATCGAGCAGCTCGAGCGCCTCGGCAGCCCCGATCGCGGCGTCTTCGCCGCTCATTCCCCGATCGCCTTCACGACGACGCGCTTGCGTCGGCGCCCGTCGAACTCGGCGTAGAACACCTGCTCCCACGGCCCCAGGTCGAGCTTCCCGTCCGTGATCGGAAGCACGACCTGGTGCGCCATGAGCTGGCGCTTCAGGTGCGCGTCGGCATTGTCCTCGCCGCAGTTGTGGCGGTAGCTCGAGACCGGCTCGTGAGGGGCGAGGCGCTCGAGCCAGTCGTCGATGTCGGCGATCAGTCCGCCTTCGTCGTCGTTCACGAATACCGCCGCGGTGATGTGCATCGGGTTCACGAGCACGAGCCCGTGCAGGATCCCGGATTTCTGGACGATCTCGTTCACGCGGTCTGTGATGTTCAGGTAGTCGCGCCGGTTCGGGGTCTCGAAGACGAGGTATTCGGTCGCGTGCTTCACGAGAGCGCGGCCTCGAGATCGGCCCAGAGCTCATCGACGTCCTCCAGCCCTACCGACAGCCGCAGGAGGCCCTCGGGGATCCGGTCCCCCTCCCAGCGGTGGCGGCTCTCCATCGTCGAGGTGACTCCGCCGAGGCTCGTCGCGTTGACGATCACGCGGGTGCTCGTCTCGACCCGCCGGGGGTCCGGGACATCGAACGAGATCAGGCCCGAGTAGCCGGGGTAGCGGACGAGGTGGACGCCCGGATGCCCGTCGAGGCGCCGCGCAAGCTCGGCCGAGGTCTCGGTGATGTGGCGCATCCGGCCGGGGAGCGAGTCGAGCCCAGCGAGCAGCGCCGCCGCCGAATGAGGTGAGGCAACGCCGCCGGTCTGCGTGCGGAGGTGATGCAGGGCGTTGCGGCGCTCCGGCTCGCGTGTCACGACCGCCCCGAGCAGCGCGCCGTGGTTCCCGGTGAGGAACTTCGTTCCGGAGTGGATTGCGATGTCGGCACCCTCGTCGAGCGCGCGCAGGTAGACCGGCGTCGCAACGGTCGCGTCGCAGACGATCAGGCCCGCAGGCCCGGTCCGGGCTTTCCACTCGCGCAGCGCCTTCCAGTCGGGCAAGGTCAGCGTCGGGTTCGCGGGCGACTCGACCCAGACGATCGCGGCGTCTTCTGGAGGAGGGCCAGTCTGGTCGAACTCGACGAACCGCAGGCCCCACGGCTCGAGCGTGCGGAAGAGAACCGAAGTTCCGAAGTAAGCCCCTTCGGCGAGGGCGATCGTCGTCCCGGGCCGCGCGAACGCGAGCACCACGGCGGTCTCCGCGGCCATCCCGGATGCGAACAGGAGCGCCTCGCCGCCCTCGAGCTCCCCGAGCTTTGCCTCGGCCGCGGCGCCTGCCGGATGTGCGTAGCGCGTGTAGAAGAACTCCCGCGGCTCGCCTTGCTCGTCGTAGGGCCAGATCGTCGACCGGTCGCTCGGGTCCATCCCGCGAGGGTAGCCATAGCAGCCGGAGGCCTGCCCGTCTTTGGCCGCCTACGACGAAGCGACGGCGCGGCCGCGCAGGACGCTCGGCGCCGAGCGGGCGTAGTCGAGGCCGGATACCCAGGTCAGCGCGACCGCCACGAGCAGGAGCCACCACGAGATGCTCGTGCTCCAGAGGCCGGCCGCGGCGAGGCCGCCGGCCGCGGCGGCAATCGCCTGCGACCATGTCTTCAGCTTGCCGAGGTCGCGGGCCGCGATCACGACTCCGCGCTCGAGCGCGGCGAGCCGGAGCCCGCTGACGAGAAGCTCCCGGGCCACGATCGCGGCGACCATCCATGCAGGGAAGACGCCCTGGTCGAGCAGGACGACGAGCGTGGCGAGGACGAGCACCTTGTCGGCCACGGGATCGAGAAGAGAGCCGAACGAGGTCGTCCGGCCCGAGCGGCGGGCGATCCGCCCGTCGAACCAGTCGGTCGACATCGCGACACAGAAGACCGCAGTTCCCCAGTAGTCGTGCCTGCCGAAGTTCACCGAGAACAGGGCGACGACGAGCGGCGCGCAGGCGATCCGCGCAAGCGTGAGCTGATCGGCGACCGGCACAGCCGCAGAATACGCTCGATCGCGAGCCTGGATAGATTGGGCAGGCCGTGGATCTTTACGAGCACCAGGGAAAGGAGCTCCTCGCGAGTCACGGCATCCCCGTCTCGGCGGGACGTGTGGCGTGGAGCGCCGAGGAGGCGCGGCAGGCGGCGGTCGAGCTCGGCGGGCCGGTCGTGGTCAAGGCGCAGGTCCTGACCGGTGGGCGCGGCAAGGCCGGTGGTGTGAAGCTCGCCGCCGGTCCGGACGAGGCCTTTGTGCGTGCCGACGAGATCCTCGGTCTCGAGATCCGCGGGCATCGGGTCGAGCGGCTCTGGATCGAGTCGGCGTCCGAGATCGCCCAGGAGTACTACCTCTCCGTGGCGCTCGACCGCGGGGCCGGGCAGGCGCTCCTCATGTTCACGACGGAGGGCGGCGTCGAGATCGAGCAGGTCGCGGCCGAGAACCCGGCCACGCTCGCGAGAGTGCACGTCGACCCGCTCGAGGGCTACGGGGCCCACCACGCGCGCGAGCTGCTCACCGGCGTTGCCAGCGACGCCGAGCGCGACCAGATCGCGCGGGTTGCCGAGTCTCTGTATCGCTGCTTCGTCGAGTGCGATGCAACGCTCTGCGAGATCAACCCGCTGATCGTGACGCCGGACGGGGTCGTTCGCGCCCTCGATGCGAAGGTGACGATCGACGACTCTGCTCTCTTCCGGCACCCCGAGCTCGCGCAGCTTCGCGACCTGTCGGCGGGCGATCCGCTCGAGGCCTTCGCACGCGAGCGGGGCGTGATCTACGTGAAGCTCGACGGGTCGGTCGGCATCCTCGGGAACGGCGCGGGGCTCTCGATGGCCACCGTTGACGTGGTCGTCGTCGCGGGCGGACGGCCGGCGAATTTCTGCGACCTCGGCGGCGGCGGCTCCGCGGCAGGAGTCGTCTCGGCGCTCGAGGTGATCGCGCGCGACCCGCAGGTGCGCTCGATCCTCTTCAACATCTTCGGCGGGATCACGCGGTGCGACGAGGTCGCCCGCGGGATCCTCACCGCGCTCGATCAGACCGCGCTCGCCGTACCGATCGTCGTGCGGCTCGACGGCACGAACGCCGAGGAGGGTCGCAACATTCTTGCCGAGGCGGCGAGGCCGGGCCTGCACGTCGAGCCGACGATGCTCGCCGCCGCCCGTCGCGCCGTGGAGCTCGCCGCGTGAGCACGGCCTGTGGACTCTCCGTCACCGTTTCGAGGCAGTGCCTGACCCCGCCTTTCGTCCCTCGGGCGCGTGTGGCCGTCAGCGGTTCGGTGTTGTCTGTTACACGGTTGTTGCAGGTTCCTTCCCTGCATTTGGCCATGTCTGAAAACGCCGGCGGGGTTTATTGTCCACAGGTCGCCGGAGAAGCTCGAGTGGAGGAGGCGTGAAGTTGAGCGATCCCTGGAGTGACCGTGCCGAGCTCTACCGGACGAGCTCGGCGCACACCACCGGCCCCGATCTCGATCTGATCGTCGAGTGGGCCGATGGATGCAAGACGGCAATCGACGTCGCGACGGGAGGTGGGCATGTGGCGCGGCGTCTGCGCGAGGCGGGCCTCGAAGTGGTGAGCTGCGACCCGGCGCCGGGGATGCAGCCGGACGTGATCTGCTTCGCCGAGGAGCTCCCGTTCGCCGACTCGAGCTTCGAGCTCGCAGTCACGCGGGTGGCCGCGCACCACTTCGCCGATATCGCCGCCGCGACACGGGAGCTCGGGCGGGTCGCGGCCGAGCGCGTCGTCGTCGTCGACAACCTGTACGGCGGGGAGGATGCCGAGCGCGCCGAGAAGCTCCGCGATCCCTCGCACGTGCGCAACTACACGGAGCAGGAGTGGCGGGACTTCTTCGCCGCCGCCGGGATCGAGGTCGAGCATGTCCGCGTCTTCTCCTACCCGATCGAGCTCGAGCCCTGGCTCGAGCGCACGGCCTGCGGGGGCGACGAGGCCGCCGAGGTCAGGCGCCTGCTCGCCGACCGTATCGACGACAGGAACGTCACCTTCGAGCGGATCGCCCTCCGCGGCAAGCCCGGCTGATGGCGATCCTCGTCGGCCCCGACACACGCCTCGTCGTCCAGGGCCTGACGGGCAGCGAGGGCCGGTTCCACGGTCTCCGCAACCGGTCACACGGTACTCGGGTCGTGGCCGGCGTTACCCCGGGAAAGGCCGGTGAGGACGTCGAAGGGATCCCGGTCTTCGGCACGGTCGCGGAAGCCGTCGCCGAGACCGGCGCGAACACGTCGCTCGTGTTCGTCCCTGCGCGCTTCGCCGCCGACGCGGTCTACGAGGCGGTCGACGCCGGAATCGAGACGGTCGTCTGCATCACCGAGCACATCCCCGTCCACGACACGCTCAAGCTCTGCGCCTACGTCCGGGCCCGCGGCGTCACCCTGATCGGCCCGAACTGCCCGGGCGTGCTCTCGCCGGGGAAGGCAAACGTCGGGATCATCCCGGCCGAGGTGTTCGCGGCGGGCGCGGTCGGGCTCGTCTCACGCTCGGGCACCCTCACCTATCAGATCGGAAAGGAGCTCGCCGAGCGCGGGATCGGCAATTCGACGATCGTCGGAATCGGCGGCGACCCCGTGATCGGCTCGTCGTTCATCGACCTGCTCGACCGGTTCGAGGAAGACCCGGAGACCGAGCTCGTCGTGCTCGTCGGCGAGATCGGCGGCGACGAGGAGGAGAAGGCCGCCCGCCACGTCGCGGCGAACCTCACGACTCCGGTCGTCGCCTACATCGCCGGTTTCTCCGCGCCCCCGGGCAAGACGATGGGCCACGCAGGGGCGATCATCTCCGGCTCGTCGGGCACCGCCCAGGCGAAGAAGGAAGCACTGGAGGCGGCCGGGATCCAGGTAGGGACGACGCCGACCGAGGTGGCCGAGCTCGTCGCCGCGCGGCTCACAGCGCCGAGCGGCTAGATTCGTGGCCGTGGAATCGATCTCCTTTGCGCGTGGCGTCCCGGCGCCGGAATGCCTGCCCGAGGAGGAGCTCGCCGACTGCGCCCGCACCGTCCTCGAGCGAGACGGCAAGACGATCCTCTCTTACGGCTCCGGTGCCGGATACGCGCCGCTCCGGGAGCTGCTCGGCGAGTGGTTCAGGGTGCCGCCGGGCCGGATCATCCTCACGAACGGCGCCCTCCAGGGCTTCGTGCTCCTCGCCCAGCACTTCGGCCGCGGCCAGACCGTCTTCGTCGAAGACCCGACCTACGACCGGCCGCTGAAGATCCTCCGCGAGAACGGGATGACCGCCGTCCCGATGGCTATGGACGACGACGGCCTCCTTCCCGGCGCGGTCAAGCAGGCACTCGACACCCATGGCAAGCCGGCCTTCATCTACTCGATCCCGACGTTCCAGAACCCGAGCGGCCGGACTTTGCCGGAGGATCGCCGCCGCGAGATCGTCGGCTACGCGCTGGCAGCAGGAGCGCTCATCCTGGAGGACGACCCCTATGGGCTGATCCGCTTCGAGGGAGACGCCCCGCCGTCGATGTTCGAGCTCTCGCCGGAGTCGACGATCTACACCTCCTCGTTCTCGAAGACCGTTTCGCCCGGCCTCCGTGTCGGCTGGTACATCGTGCCCGAGCCGCTGGCCGCGCCCCTCGTGGATCGCGCGAACGCCACCTACATCACGCCGGTCCTGCTGAGCCAGGCGGTGATCTTCGAGTTCATCGACCGGGGGAACTTCGAGCCCAACCTGAAGCGCGTCAACGAGCTCTTGAGGGTACGCCGCGATGCGATGCTCGCAGCGCTCGACGAGCACCTGACCGGCTCGCGCTGGTCGCACCCCCAGGGCGGCTACTTCGTCTGGCTCGAGCTCCCCGAAGGCACGAACGCCGCCGAGGTGCTCGAGCGCGCAGAAGGCGTCACGGCCGTGCTCGGCACCGACTTCGGCGGCGGCGCGAACACGATCCGGCTCGCCTACAGCTATGTCACGCCCGAGGAGATCGACACGGGCGTCGAGCGGCTCGCCGCCGCACTCGCCGCCTAGCCGCTCAGGCGCGCGCGGCGACCTGAGCGAGGGGTCGCGGAACGAGCGGCGGATGGGCTGGAGGCGAGAGGACGCGCTCGGCGGCTCTGAAGGTGGGGCAAGGCCGATCCACGACGAGGGCGCAGAGGCCGTGGCGGCGGAAGTAGCAGTCCTGGCAGGTCGGTTGATGTTTTGTCATGTTGTAGGTCGGGAACCCTTCTTGGTCGACGTTCCGGCGGGTGCCGAACGAGAAGCGATCCTACGCACGCACGCCCGCGGATCAAGGGCTGCCAGGAGAGAAAACGCGCAGTTTCCGCCCCTTTAGCACGAGGCGGAATTCCCAGGTTTCTAGCGCTCTAGGGGCAACGTTGACAATGCGCGCAACGCCTGTTGAAAGTTCTTCACAGGGATGATGCGGAGACCGTGCGCGTACTTCCTGGCAGTGGCCGCATTTGCCTTCGGGACGAGGAAGACATCCACACCCGCCTCGCGGGCCCCGATCGTCTTTTGCTTGATTCCGCCGATCGGGCCGACCGTGCCGTCGAGTGCGATCGTTCCCGTGGCCGCGATCTTGTGGCCGCGATCGACGTTGCGCCCGAGCACCTGGAGCACGTCGAGCGTGAAGGCGAGCCCAGCCGACGGCCCGCTGACGCCGTGCGCGTCGATGGAGACCTTGGTCGGGAGGTGGATCTGGACGTCCGGCTCGAGGATCACCCCGACAACTCCCCGCCTGGAGCCCTTCCCTGCGGCCACCGTCGTGATCGGCACCACCATGCGCTTCCCGGCGCGCTCGACCGTGAAGCGGAACCTCGTCCCGATCGGCCTGCCGCCCATCACGCCCGTCACGTCGATCGGGCCGTGAACGGGGGTCCCGTTCACGGCGACGATACGGTCGGTGAGTCGGAGCTTGCGCGCGGCCGGGAAACCCGGTTCGAGCTCGGCCACGAGGGCCCCGTTCGTGCTCGTCGTGACCTTCTTCCCGAGCGCACGGAGGGCGACGGCGGCTGCGACCTGCTGCGAGGTCTGCATCTCCGAAACGTCTACCTGGTCCTCCTCGGAGCTCGAGACCCCGGTCGGGACGACTTCGTCGGCGGGGACGAGCGTCGAGCCGGAGTGCAGCCCGCCGAAGATCTTCTCCAGCAGCGTGGCCTTGCGGACGATCACGTCGACGAAGTAGATGCCGCCCGGCCCGCTCTTCGAGTGCGCGCCGGCGACGCTCACGAGCGGTGCGACCGGATGCGCGCGATCGGGCAGGAAGATGTAGTCGTTCGAGTCGGTCAGCTCGAGCCCGATCACGCAGATGAGGAGGATCGCCCCGGCTGTCAGCGCCGCCGTAGGAGTGAGGACACGAAGCGCCCAGCGCCGGCGCGACCTCGGCTCGGGGTGCACGGCCGCTTCCACAGGAATCACTGTAGACGGCAGGGGCAGATCCGTGCTCGCCCGCGGGACGGGTTAGGAAAGCTTTTAGCTGCTCAGCGGGCGGAGAGCACGCCGACGACGTCGCGCACGGCCGCAGCCGAAGCCTGCAGGGCGCTGTGCTCGTCGGCGTCGATGTCGAGCTCGACGATCGCCTCGATCCCGCCGGCACCGAGCTTGACCGGAACGCCGACATAGAGCCCGTCGATCTCGTACTCGCCCTGGAGAAACGCGGCACACGGCAGGATCCGCTTCTCGTCGAGCATGACCGCATCGACGATCTGGGCCACCGCAGCACCGGGCGCGTACCAGGCCGAGGTTCCGAGCAGATCCACGAGCTCGCCGCCGCCCTTCGCGGTACGTTCGATCATCGCCTGGATCCGGTCGGGGACGACGAGCTTTCGCAACGGCACGCCGCCGACGTGGGTGGCGCTGACGAGCGGCACCATCTGGTCTCCGTGGCCGCCGAGCACCAGCGTCTGCACGTCCTTCACCGAGGCGCCTGTCTCCCACGCGATGAAGGTCGAGAAGCGCGCGGTGTCGAGGATGCCGGCCATGCCGAACACCCGCTCGCGCGGCAGCCCGGAGACGTTCTTGGCGACGTGGCACATCGCATCGAGCGGGTTCGAGACCACGACGAGGATCGCATCCGGCGACTGCGCGACGACTTTGGCGGTCACGTCGGCGACGATCCTCTCGTTCGTCGTCACGAGGTCGTCGCGGCTCATCCCGGGCCCGCGCGGAACGCCCGCAGTGATCACGACCACCGTGGAGCCGGCGGACTCGGCGTAGTCGTTCGAGCCGATCAGGTTCGGCTCGTACCCGAGGACGGCGCCCATCTGCGCGATGTCGAGCGCCTTGCCCTGCGGCAGGCCCTCCTTGACGTCGAGGAGGACGACGTCCGCGTAGTCGCGTGTCGCGAGCACCTGAGCGCAGGTCGCGCCGACGTTCCCCGCCCCGACGACCGTGACCCGGCGCCGCCCGCTCAAGCTGTGACGCCGCTCCCGAGCTTCTCGACGAGGGCGTCGGCGACCTCGCTCGTCCCGACCGCGGTCGGGTCGTCGCGGGAGGGCTTCATGTCGTAGGTGACGTACTTGCCCTCCTCGATCAACTGCGCGATCGCGGCCTCCAAACGATCGGCGGCCTCCCTCTCGTCCAAGTGGCGGAGCATCAACACGCCGGAGAGAAGCTGTGCGAGCGGGTTCACCTTGTTCTGGCCGGCGTACTTGGGCGCGGAGCCGTGCGTCGGCTCGAACACCGCCACGCCTCGCCCGAAGTTCGCGCCCGGGGCGACGCCGAGGCCCCCGATCAGGCCGGCCGCAAGGTCGGAGATGATGTCGCCGTAGAGGTTCGGCAGCACCATCACGTCGTATTCCTCGGGCCGCTGGACGAGCTGCATGCACATGTTGTCCGCGATCCTGTCCTCGAACTCGATGTCGGTGTTCTCGGCGGCGACCTCGCGCGCGACATGCAGCCAGAGCCCGTCGGTGAACTTCATGATGTTCGCCTTGTGGACGGCGGTGATCTTCGAGCGGCCCATCCTCCGCGCGTAGTCGAACGCGAACTCGAACACCCGGCGGGTGCCGGTGATCGAGGTCGGTTTGATCGAGATCCCGGTGTCCGGCTGCGGCATCTTCCGCCCGTGCGCTGCGAACCAGGCGATCAGCTCCTCGGTCTCCGGCGCGCCCTGCTCGAACTCGATCCCGGCGTAGATGTCCTCGGTGGTCTCGCGCACGACCACGAGGTCGACGTCCTCGTAGCGAGTGCGTACGCCCGCGTAGGTCTTGCATGGGCGCACCTGGGCGTAGAGGTCGAGTGCGACGCGGAGGCCGACGTTCACCGAGCGGAAGCCCTCGCCGACCGGGGTCGTGATCGGCCCCTTCAGCGCCACACCGTTGCGGCGGACGGATTCGAGCGTCTCCTCGGGAAGCGGGTTGCCGCCGTGGGCCGCCATCGTGTCGGCGCCCGCCGGCTGGACGTCCCACTCGAACTCGACTCCGGTCGCGTCGAGCACGCGGCGCGTCGCCTCGGTCAGCTCCGGGCCGATCCCGTCGCCGGGGATGAGAGTCACGCGATGAGCCATGGGACGCGGATTCTACGTAGGCGCGGGCTTCCGGCCGGGCGAACGGTCGAAACCGGCTGCAGAACGGCGTTTGTCCGCTAGCGTCTCGGCGATGGACGACTTCAGGCCGGGGCTCGAGGGCGTGATCGCCTTCGAGACCGAGATCGCCGAGCCCGACCGCGAAGGGTCGTCACTTCGCTACCGGGGGATCGACATCGAGGAACTGGTGGACGCCTATCCGTTCGAGCAGGTCTGGGGCCTGCTCGTGGACGGGAGCTTCGAGCCCGGGATGCCCCAGGCGGAGCACATCGAGCTCCAGGACGCGAGCGGCTCGGTGATGGCGGACCTGCAGGCGGGGCTCGCGACGCTCGGGCCGAAGTGGGGGCTGCGACAGCTCGTGGACATCTCGCCGGAGGAGGCGCGGGACGATCTGGCTCGGCTCTCGGCCGCGGCGCTCTCGATCGTCGCGCAGGCGGCCCGCGGCGAGGCCCCCGCGGTTCCGGAGGCCGAGGTCGCCCACGGCGAGAACGCCGCCGCGCAGTTCCTGATCCGCTGGCGCGGCGAGGCCGACCCGCGGCATGTGAAGGCGCTCGATACCTACTGGGTCTCGGCGGCCGAGCACGGCGTCAACCCCTCGACCTTCGTCGCACGGGTGACCGCGTCGACCGGCGCGGACTGTGCCGCTTCGTTGTCCTCGGCAGTCGGTGCGCTCTCCGGTCCGCTGCACGGGGGTGCCCCGACACGCGTGCTCCGGATGCTCGACGAGGTGGAGGCAAGCGGCGATCCCGATGCATACGTCAGCGCGATCCTCGGTCGCGGCGAGCGGATCATGGGCTTCGGCCACCGGGTGTACCGCGCCGAGGATCCGCGCGCACGTGTCCTGCGACGCGCAGCTCTCGAGCTCGCATCGCCGCGGGTCGAGGTCGCCGAGGCGCTCGAGCAGTCGGCACTCGCAGCGCTGCGCGAGAAGTCTCCCGACCGCGTGCTCGAGACGAACGTCGAGTTCTGGGCCGCGGTGGTGCTCGATGTGGCCGAGATCCCGCCCGAGATGTATCCCGCGATGTTCGGCTGCGCGCGGGTGGCCGGCTGGTCGGCCCACATCGTCGAGCAGCGCCGCACGGGCCGGCTGATTCGTCCGTCGGCGCGGTACATCGGCGAGCCGGCGCACTCGGCGGCCGAGGCTTGACTCTCGCGGAGGCAGCGGCGCAGGCGGCAGAGCTGGCGGATCGCGGCGAGGAGCGCGAGCTCGCGGTCATGCGCTCGCAGTGGGACGAGGAGCTCGAAGCGGCGGCGCGTTCGCGCGATTACCGCGAGCGGGCGGTCGCCTACCGGGCGATCTCGCAGTTCAGGTTCCGCCAGAAGATCGAGCTGCTCCGGCGCGGGCTCGAGGACGAAAGCCCCGCCTGCCGCGGCTCGGCGCTGATCTCGCTCGAGTTGCTCTCGCGCGACCACCCGAGCGTGATCAACGGCGTCCGCCCGCTGCTGCACGAGCTCGTCTCGAACGACGGCAACGACGCCGTCCGCCGGCTCGCGGTGATCTCGCTCCGTAACGGGTCGCCGCAACGCGACACGATCGCGATCCTCGCGGCGCTCGCCGACAACGACGAGGAAGGGCGGGAGCTGCGCGACGCCGCCTCGAAGATCGCCCAGCTACTCCGGCGCAAGGCCGGCCCCGCGAAGTAGCTCAGCCCTCGCGGCGGGCGTGCGGGTGCGCCGCGAAGTAGGCATCGCGGCGGCGCTTGTCGGTGACGTGCGTATAGAGCTCTGTCGTGGTCAGATCGGCGTGGCCGAGCATCTCCTGCACGCTACGGAGGTCGGCGCCGCCCTCGAGCAGGTGCGTGGCGAAGGAGTGGCGGAGCAGGTGCGGATGGACGCGCGCCGGCTCGAGCCCCGCCTTCGCGGCCAGGGCTCGGATGATCAGGAAGCCGCCCGAACGGGTGAGCCCGCCGCCCTTGGCGTTCAGGAAGAGCTCGGGGCGGTGCCGGCGGTCGAGGTGTTGGCGGCCGCGGGCCAGATAGCGCCGGATCGCCTCGGCCGCCTGCCGCCCGACAGGGACGACGCGCTCCTTGTTTCCCTTGCCGAGCACGCGCACGGTGCGCTCGTCGAGATCGACGCCGTTCTTCTCGAGGCCCACGGCCTCCGAGATCCTCAGCCCGGAGCCGTAGAGGAGCTCGACCAGGGCGCGGTCGCGCAGGCCCCGCGGCGAGGCGCCGTTCGCCGCCTCGATCAGCCGCTCGGCCTCGCCGGCCGAGAGCGTCCGCGGAAGCCTCCGGGTGCGACGAGGAAGTGCGAGCTCCGCGGCCGGGTTGTCCCCGCGAATGCCGAGCAACTGGAGGTGCCGGTAGAAGCTTCGAGCCGCAGCGATCCTCCGGGCGAGCGTCGCTGCCGAGATCCCGTCGGCCCTCAGTTCCGCCGTATAGCGCTCGAGCTCGTCGACGCTCGCACGCGAGACCGGGGTCCCGAGGTACGCACGCAGAGCCGCGAGGTCGCGCCGATAGGCCTCGACCGTCCTGGGCGCGCGCTGCGTCGCAAACACGGCGAGGAACGTCTCGACCTCGGGATCGACCTTGTCCTCCGCCCGGATCACGATCGGGGGTGAGCCTCGTCGTAGACCCGTCGCAAGCGCTTCGCACTCACGTGGCTGTAGATCTGCGTCGTCGAGAGCGACGCGTGCCCGAGCAGCTCCTGGATCGTGCGCAGGTCGGCGCCCCCTTCCAGAAGATGGGTGGCGAACGAGTGGCGGAGGCGGTGTGGATGAGGCACGAGCCGGCGGAGCGTGGAGGTGTCGAGCCGCCTCCCGCGAGACGAGAGGAAGAGCGCGGGCTCGGCGCCGCGTGCCAGCTCGGGGCGGCCCTCACGGAGGTAGCTGGAGAGCCGATGCGCGGCGACCTCGCCGAGCGGGACGACACGCTCCTTCGAGCCTTTGCCGTGCCGTACGAGCACGTGCTCCTGCTCGAAGTCGACGTCGCCGAGATCGAGCCCGACGACCTCGCCGCTACGAAGGCCGGCGGAGTACACGAGCTCGAACAGCCCGCGGTTCCTGAGGGCAAGGGCGTCGTCGCCGTCGAACTGCGAGATCAGCGCCTCGACATCCGCGGCCTTCGGAGCCTCGGGCAACCTCCTCCCGCGACGCGGCGCGAGCGGCGTTTCGGGGACACGGCTCGCTCCAAGCGAGAACCTCAGGAGGGCCCGCACCGCCGCCAGGCGCCGCGAGATCGTCGCCGGCGAGAGCTTCCCGCCGGGCCGCGCACGACCCAGGTCAGCCGTGTACTCGGCGAGCAGCCGCGTGTCGATCTTCTCGACCGCTCCGTTCCCGTACCAGCCGGCGAAGTCCCGCAGATCGCTTGCATAGGCGCGCCGCGTGGCGTCGGCCAGGCCGGCCGACGCCACAAACCGCTCTACGGCCGGCTCGAGGTTCATCTCCACGGTTTCTCGCTGGCTGTACGATCGCCTGCCGTGAACGAACGTTTCGACGCAGTCGCAGAGCTGGGCGTCCACGGCGCGAACGTCCAGCCGGGTCAGATCCTGCTCCTCACCGCAACCGTGGGTCAGGAGGAGCTCGCACGGGCGGTGACGGCAGCGGCCTATCGGCACGGGGCCGAGTTCGTCGATGTCTTCTACTACGACCCCTGGGTGAAGCGTGCCCGGATAGAGGGCGCGTCGGAGGACACCCTCGACTACGTGCCGCCGTGGTTCCGCCAGCGCCTGCTCGACGCTGCGGAGCGCTGCGGCGCCCGGATGGCCTTCGCGGGGATCATCGCGCCCGACGCGCTCGAAGGTCTCGACGGCGCGCGCCTCGGCCGCGACCTCCTGCCCTGGGTCAAGGAGGCGATGGGCGTGATCAACGACCGCTCCACGAACTGGTGCGTCATTCCCTGTCCCCATCCCGACTGGGCGAAGATGGTCTACCCCGGCCTCGGCCCCGACGAGGCCTACGAGCGCCTCTGGGCGCAGCTCTGGCACATCCTCCGGCTCGACGAGGCCGACCCCGTCGCCGCCTGGGACGAGCGCGTGGCCGGGCTCAAGGCCTCGGCCGAGCTGCTCAACGCCCGCCGCTTCGACGCGCTCGAGCTCAGCGGCCCGGGAACAGAGCTGAAGATCGGGCTGCTCCGGTCATCCCACTGGCAGGCCGGCGATTTCGAGACCGCAGGCGGCATCCGCCACCTGCCGAACCTGCCCTCGGAAGAGGTCTTCAGCGCCCCCGACCCGCTGCGGGTCGACGGCCACGTGACCTCGACGAGGCCGCTCGTCCTCAAGGACGGCGCGATCGTCACGGGGCTTCGCGTGCGTTTCGAGGGTGGACGGGCGATCCAGGTGGACGCGGACGAGAACGTCGAGGCGATCAGGGCCAAGGTCGCCCTCGACGAAGGCGCCGCCCGGATCGGCGAGGTTGCGCTGGTCGACCGTCAGGGCCGGATCGGGCCGTCGGGGACCATCTTCTTCGACACGCTGCTCGACGAGAACGCCGCGAGCCACATCGCGCTCGGGGGCGCGTACCTGTCCTCCGCCGAGGACGAGGAGGATCGCGCTCGCCTGAACGAGAGCGCGATCCACATCGACTTCATGATCGGCTCGTCCGAGCTCGAGGTGACAGGCGTCACCCTGGAGGGCGAGCGGGTGCCGGTACTGCGCGGAGGCGACTGGCAGCTATAGCTACTGCCTATGGCTCGCGTAGCCCGGCCGATCCGCTAGCGTCGGAGTTGTGGAAACGGCGCACGACGTCCTCGTGATCGGCGCCGGTTGTGCGGGCATGCGCGCAGCGATCGAAGCGTTTGACGGAGGCTCGGACGTCGCGCTCCTCTCGAAGATCCATCCGACACGCAGCCATTCCGGCGCCGCGGAGGGTGGGATCAACGCAGCGCTCGGAAACGCATCCGAGGACAACGCCGAGCTGCACTCGTTCGACACGGTCAAAGGGTCCGACTACCTCGCCGACCAGGACGCGGTCGAGATCCTCTGCACCGAGGCGCCCGGCGACGTGTTCCAGCTAGAGAACTGGGGCGCGATCTTCTCGCGCACCGACGACGGGCGGATCGCCCAGCGTCCGTTCGGGGCGGCGGGCGCGCCACGGACGGCGTACGCCGCGGATATCACGGGTCACGTGCTGATCCAGGTGCTCTACGAGCAGGTGATCAAGCGCGGGATCCGGGTCTACGAGGAGTTCTTCGCGTGGAAGCTCGTCGAGGACGGTGGGCGCTGCGTCGGGGTGATCGCGTGGAACCTCCTCGCGGGCGGCCTCCAGGCGATCCCGGCCCGCACGACGATCCTCGCGACCGGCGGCGCCGGACGGCTCTACGTGGGGACGACGAACGCGTATGCCTGTACCGGCGACGGGATGGCGATGGCACTGCGCGCCGGAGTGGCGCTCAAGGACGTCGAGATGATGCAGTTCCACCCGACGACGCTTGCGCCGACCGGCGTGCTGATCACGGAAGGCGCGCGCGGCGAGGGCGCGTTCCTGCTGAACAAGGACGGCGAGCGGTTCCTGAAGCGGTACGCGCCGAACGCGATGGAGCTCGCCTCGCGCGACGTGATCTCACGCGCCGAGCAGGTCGAGATCGACGAGGGCCGCGGGATCGACGGCAACGTGATGCTCGATCTTCGCCACCTCGGCGCGGAGAAGATCATCTCCAGGCTCCCGGGTACCCGCGAGCTCTCGATGGTCTTCGCCGGGATCGACCCCATCTACGACCCGATCCCCGTCAGGCCCGGAGCCCACTACCACATGGGTGGGGTGGACACCGATCTCTGGGGCCGGACGTCGCTCGAGGGGCTCTACGCCGCAGGCGAGGTCGCCTGCGTCTCGGTGCACGGCGCGAACCGCCTCGGCGGTAACGCGCTCATGGAGACGATCACGTTCGGCCGGCGGGCCGGCCAGGACGCGGCCGACCGTGCGTTTCGGTTCGACGATCCGGTCGTGCCCGACTCGGCCTTGAAGGACGCGGAGGCCGAGTTGAAGGTGCTCCTCGACCGGCGCGAGGGCGAGCGTCCGTGGGCGATCCGCGACGAGCTCGCCTCGACGATGCACGAGAACTTCGGCGTCTTCCGGCGCGAGGAGCAGATGGAGGCGCAGGGAAAGACCGTGGAGGGGCTTCGCACGCGCTACGAGAAGGTGATCGTCGACGACAAGGGCGAGGTCTTCAACAACGATCTGACCCAGGCGCTGGAGCTCGGGTTCCTGCTCGAGCTCGCAGACTGCATGGTCGTTGCCGGGCTCGCGCGCAAGGAGAGCCGGGGCGCCCACGCGCGCCCGTACGACTTCCCCGAGCGCGACGATGCGAACTTCCTGCGGCATACGCTGGTCACCTGGGAGGGCGGGCGCCCGGAGCTGGAATGGAAGCCGGTCACGATCACGAAGTGGCAACCTGCGGTGAGGAGCTACTGATGAAAATGGCACTGAAGATCTGGCGCGCGAACGCGGCGGGCGAGCGCAAGCTCGCCGAATACGAGGTCGACGCGCCCGAATGGGCGACGCTGCTCGACGTGCTCGACATCGTCAAGGACCGCCACGACGGCTCGCTCGCCTTCCGCAAGAGCTGCCGGATGATGATCTGCGGCTCGTGCGGGATGCGGATGGACGGCATCTCGGTGCTCGCGTGCAAGACGCGGATGAGCGAGATCGCCGAGTCGGGTCACGTGCCGGTGATCTCGGCGATGGGGAACCTGCCGATCGTGAAGGATCTCGTCGTCGACATGGAGCCTTTCTGGGCCAAGTTCCGGTCGGTGAACCCCTACCTCCAGCCCGGCTACAACGTGCCCCCCGCAGGGCGCGAGCACCTGATCACGCAGCGGCGCATGGACGTCGTCCACAAGGAGTCGCTCTGCATCAACTGCGGCCTCTGCGTCTCCGAGTGCAACGCGATGGAGTCGAGCCCGGAGTTTCTCGGGCCGCAGGCGCTCGCGAAGGCGATGCGCTTCGTCGGCGATCCCCGGGACGGCGCCAAGAACACGAGGCTCGAGGGCGTGAACGGGCAGCACGGCGTCTGGGAGTGCACCCGCTGCTACTTCTGCAACGAGCGCTGCCCCAAGGGCGTCGACCCGCGCGATGCGATCGCGAAGCTCGGCGCCGAGTCGATCAAGGAGGGGATCGACCGGGACATGGGGGCCAAGCACGCAAAGTGGTTCGTGACCTCGGCGAAGACGACCGGCTGGTTGCGGGAGACCGAGCTCGTGCCAAAGACGCAGGGGATCGTCGAGTCGATCAGACAGGCGAGGTTTGCACTCGGGCTCGCGAAGGTCGGGAAGGTGCCCCCGCCGTTCCCGCCGCACGTGGCGAAGGACGTGCGCGAGTCGCGGCGGCTTCATGATCTGCTGCACGAGCAGGGTCGCGACGGCTACGCAGGGATCGTCCAGGGCGAGGCGGCGCTCGCGAAGCTGTCGCATGGCGAGCATGACGGCGGCCACGACCCGTACGGCCCGGGGTCGTTTCCGAAGCCGTTTGTCGAGGGCGAGAAGGCCGCCGGATGAAGCAGGTCGCCTACTACAAGGGCTGCCTCGCGTCGCTGTCGGCGAAGGAGCTCGACTCCTCGACGCAGGCGCTGGCGCCGAAGGTCGGCCTGGAGCTGATCGAGCTCGAGTCGGTCACCTGCTGCGGAGCCGGGGACATCCAGGAGGCGGAGCCCGACTACTACCTCCATCTGAACGCGCGGATCCTCTCCTACGCGGCCGCTACCGGCTCCGACACGCTGATGACCGTGTGCAACGTCTGCACGCTGAACCTCCGGCAGGCGAACTTTCAGCTCATGGGCGATGCTGCGCTCCGCGACCGCGTGAACGCGAACCTGCTCGCGGTGGGCGTTCCCGCCTACGAACGCGATGTCGATGTCCGTCATCTGCTCTGGGAGCTGGCCGGCGAGGAGGGCTTCCCGAAGTTGCAGGAAGCGGCGCACAAGGGGCTGAAAGGGCTCAAGATCGCGCCGTTCTACGGCTGCCAGATCCTTCGGCCTTCGCGTGTGCTCGGCTTCGAGGACCCGGACAGCCCGTCGTCGCTCGAGCGGATCATCGAGGCCTGCGGCGGTGAGGCGGTCGACTACCCGGCGAAGCTCAAGTGCTGCGGGTTCCCGATCATCCAGGCGCGCGAGGAGACGGCCCTCGGCGAGCTCGTGCAGCCGATCGAGCAGGCGATCGAGGCCGGCGCGGATGCGATCGTGACCCCGTGCCCGCTCTGCCATCTCTCGCTCGATGCGTGGCAGTCGAAGCTCAGAGCGGTGACGGGGCGCGAGTTCGGGATCCCGATCCTGCACCTTTCGCAGCTGATCGGAGTTGCCGCAGGGATCAGCGAATCCGCGCTCAAGTTCAAGCGCCACGTCGTTTCGGTCGGTCCCGTCCTGGAGAAGCTCGGGAACTGAGTGGAGGAGAGCCGAGTGGAGGGCGTCTCTCCCGACGTGGTCGCACGCTACGCCGCCGATGCGGCGCGGGAGGTGGAAGGTGTTGCGGGTGTTGTCGAAGGCGTGCGGAAGGGGATACGGGTCGAGGGCGACGGGATCGAGCTGCATCTTTCGCTGCGCTACGGCGTCTCGATTCCCGACGTCTGCGCAGGGGTCCAGGTGCGTGTGGCCGATTACCTCGAGCGGATGACCGACACCCGCCCGGCAAGCGTGAACGTCGTCGTCGAGGAGGTCGATGAGCGGGAGTAGCTTCAGGGAGCTCACGAAGCTGACGCTCGAGACCGCGCCGTCGGTGTGCCACGACTGCGTGTGGTGGCAGTCGCGCGGCTCGCGGCGCGAGATCGACAAGGACCGCTGGATGGAGCGCGTCGAGGACGAGCTCGGCTCGTTCGGGACGGTCTACTACGGCGACGACGGACGCACTCTGGGCGTGATCCAGTACGGGCCGGCACCGCTCTTTCCGCACGCGTGGGAGCTTCCGGCCGGGCCGCCTTCGGAGGACGCGATTCTGATCACATGTGCCTACCTTGTGGACGAGTCGGCGCCTTGGGTGCTGCAGTCGCTCTTCCTGGCGGCGATCGGCGAGGCGCGCGACCGCGGGGCGGCCTCGATCGAGACCTTCGCCTACCGCTACGTCGAGGGCGAGTCGTCGCAGACCCGTTTCCACGAGCACAGAACCGTGTTCCCGGCCGACTTCCTCTCCGACTTCGGCTTCCGCGTCGTGCGCGCCTCCGGCCGCGTCGGGCTCGCGCGGCTCGAGCTGGGTGGGCTCGTTCCCGTCGAGGAGGGCCGCCGCCAGCGGGTCCTGCGTGTCGTAAAGGACGCGTTCATGCCCGAGCCGGTCCCCGCGCCTCGGCCCTGAGCGTTCGCTCAGCCGCCGTGATCTGAGGAGCCGCGGCCGCCGCTCGAGCTGCTGGATCCGTCGGCGCCGGCGCTTCCGGAGTCGCCCGATCCACTGGGCTCGCCCGAGCTCGTCGAACCGCTCGGATCGGTCTCGTCCGGGCCCCCCGGCGAGCCCGCCTCGCTCGAGGAGCCGCTCGAGGGGGCCGGTGCGTCTCCGCTCGTGGTCGCGTTCTCGGGTACTTCGGTCGTTACCGTCTCCTGGCCGCTCGGGGCAGGACCCCCCGGGCTCCCACCGCTACCGCGGTCATCCTGGCTCTGCGCCTCCGGGCGGCGGAGGTGCCGTCCGAGAGCGCGAACGCCGAGGTCTTGATCACCGTTCCCGTGGCCGGGAGCGAGGGCGAACGCAAGGTCGTGGTCGCTCCGCTCGCCGACGCGATCACGAGCTCGCCCTGTGTGGGCAGGCTCGAGATCACGACGCCGCGGAGTGTGGATGCGGCGCCGGCGCTGGCCTGAGCCGCAACGGCGCCACCTGCGAGGGCGAGGACGAGCAGGGCCTTTCTCATCGAGTGCCTCCTTGTCGGGAATGTCCCATCAAGGAGCAAGACGCGAGTGGCCGAAAAAACTTGCTCACGTCTTCGGTTCCCCTTGCGTCCGGGGAACGGATTCTCGGGAGTCGTGCTTCTCGGTTAGGCGGCGCGCGCCCGCGAGTCGCCGTCCAGCACGAGCTCGGCGATCTGGATCGCGTTCAGAGCGGCGCCCTTGCGGAGGTTGTCGCTCGCGAGGAAGAGCGCCAGCCCGCGGTCGACGGTCGGGTCGCGGCGGATCCGGCCGACGAGGACGTCGTCGATCCCGGCTGCCTTACCGGGGCTCGGGAAGCTCTCGAGCCGGATCGAGGGCGCGTTGCCGAGGATCTCGGTCGCGCGCTCGGGCGTGAGCTCCTGCACGGTCTCGATCCAGATCGCCTCGGCGTGACCTACCATCACCGGCACGCGCACGCAGGTGGCCTGGATCGGGAGGTCGGGCAGCTCCATGATCTTCTGGGTCTCGGCGCGGAGCTTCGCCTCCTCGTCGAACTCCTCGCCGTCGAACTCCCAGTCCATCCGGAGGTCGTGGTCGCGTGGCGCTTCGTGCTCGAGCCTGTCCATTGCCTTCGCGCCGGCGCCCGAGACCGACTGGTACGTGGCGACACGGACGCGGACGAGCCCCGCCTCTTCGTGGAGTGGCTTGAGCACGCAGGTGAGCGGGATCGTGCAGCAGTTCGGGTTCGCGATGATCGAGCTCTCGAGCGCACGTGTTCCGTTCACCTCGGGAACGACGAGCGGGATCCCATCCTGGAGCCGGTAGGCGGAAGACTTGTCGATCGCAGTCGCGCCGCCCTCGATCGCGTGGGGGACGAGCTCGCGCGAGGCGCCTGTGCCGACCGAGAAGAGGAAGAGGTCGATGTCACCGCGGCTGAGTGCCTCTGGCGTCGCCTCCTCGACGGTGCGGCCCGCGACCTGGCGGCCGGCCGAGCGCGCCGAGGCGAACACGCGCACGTTCTCGAAGCCATGCTCCGCGAGCAGGCCGAGCGTGACCGTGCCGACGGCGCCTGTGCCGCCGACGACGCCGATACGGGTGTCGCGGGCCATCGCTCCCAGATTAGCGGGGTTCCCCCGGCCGGATCAGATCTCGCGCCGGCCCGAGAGCGCGCGGCCCAGGGTGACCTCGTCGGCGTACTCGAGGTCGCCGCCGACGGGAAGGCCGCTCGCGAGGCGGGTCACGGTGACCTTGGCTCGGAGCCGGTCGGCGAGGTAGGCCGCGGTTGCCTCGCCGGTCATCGTCGGGTTCGTGGCGAGGACGACCTCGGTCACGCCGTTCGCATCGACGCGGCGGATCAGCTCGTCGATCCGGAGATCGCTAGGATCGACGCCGTCGATCGGGCTGAGCGCGCCGCCGAGCACGTGATAGAGACCGTGGTAGGCGGCAGTGCGCTCGAGCGAGACGACGTCAACGGGCTGCTCGACGACGCAGATCGTCGTGTGGTCGCGGCGACCGTCGCGGCAGATCCCGCAGGTCTCCTCCTCGGTCAGGTTGCCGCACTCGTTGCAGAAGCGGACGCGCTCCTTCACCTCCGCGAGGGCGGCGGCCAGGGCGAGCGCCTCCTCGGGCGGCCGCTGCAGGATGTGGAACGCAAGCCGCTGCGCAGTCCGCTGCCCGACTCCCGGCAGGCGCGTCAACTGGGCGACGAGGTTCTCCACCGACGGGCTGAACACGGCGCCATTGTGCCCGTGCGCCCCGGTCGGACAGCTCTCCTACGATCCTCGACCCAGCTCGCACCTGCTCAAAGAGCCGTGCCGCTTGAAGACACGTCTGGGGACTGTCCCGCTCCACGTCCTGCGGAGACGCGACCCGAAAGGCCACTGCCGAAACTACATCGTCGCTCGCAGGCCCGTCCGGGGACTGTCCCTAGCCGTGTCTTGCGGGGACGTGACTCGGAAGGTCGGGTGCGAAACGGCCGAGTCGTCTCGGGACGAGCTGGCGGGCTTCGCTAGACGTCGAGCTCTTGCGCGTCGAACGTGGACTTCATCAGCTCGACGATCTCTTCTTCGCTCACCGGGTGGTCTGCGTCGGCGTGCTCGGCGGGCGGACGTTCGCCGGTCTCGAAGCGGAGCTCCAGGCGTCGGCCGGTGATGTCGTAGAGCGCATCCTGGAGGATCGCGACGCTCTTCGGCTCCTCGGCTTTCTGACGGTGGAAGCGGGCGCCTTCGGGGAACTCGAGGGTGAGCACGTCGCCCTCGAGAGAGGAGGGACGCGCCTCTGCGAGCATCGCGCCGGCCGGGATCGAGCGCTCCTCGACCGCAGGGAGGACCGATCGGCGCCATGCCTCCTGGAGCTCTTCGAGCTTCACGTCCGGTGGCGGGGGGACAACGCTCGGAGGGGCAGGAGCCGGGGGCTCCGCGGCGATCGCTTCGTCGGAGGGAGCCGTCGAGGCCGTCGGAACGGACGCTGCAGGAGCCCCGCTCGTCCTCGCCGGCTCGGCATGGCCGTGGCCGCCGCTGCGCTCGAGCAGCTCGAGCCGGTAGGCGAGAGCCTCGCGCGAGAGATCGGACCCCGGCCGCGTCACCTTCACGAGCGCGAGCTCGAGCGGCAGCCGCGGGTCGCCGCCCTGGCGCATGTCCTCGACCGCGACCGCGAGCAGGTCGATCAGCCGCAGCACCGTCGGCGCGCCGAGCTGGTTTGCCTGCTCGCGCAGCCGCTCGCGCGCCTCCTCGGTCACGGGCAGCGTGTCCGGCACCTCGCCCATGTGCTGCACGAGCATCAGCTGGCGCAGGTGCTCGAGCAGATCGGTCACGAGCCGGCCGAGATCCTGCCCCTGCTCCGACAGCTCCTCGAGGAAGACGAGCGCACCCGGGGTATCCCCGTCCACGACGAGATCGCAGAGACGGAAGAGCACCTCGTCCTCGACCGCGCCGAGCAGCATCAGCACGTCCTGCACCGTGATCTTCCCGCCGGTCGCCACCGACAACTGATCGAGCGTGGACTCCGCATCGCGATAGGCGCCACGCCCACCACGGGCGATCAGCGCCAGAGCCGCATCCGGCACCTCGATCGACTCGCCGTCTGCGATCAGCCGGAGCTTGCGCACGAGATCGGGCAGCCGGGGCCGCTGGAACACGAACGTCTGGCACCGCGACCGGACCGTCGGCAGGACCTTCGCGAGGTCGGTCGTGCAGAAGATGAAGAGCAGGTGGGGCGGTGGCTCCTCGATCAGCTTCAGCAGGGCGTTCCACGCCGCATCGGTGAGCTGGTGGGCCTCGTCGAGGATGTAGATCTTCGAGCGCCCCTCCACCGGCTGGAGCACGACCCGGTCGCGGATCTCGCGGATGTCGTCGATCCCCCGCTGCGAGGCGGCATCCATCTCGATCACGTCGAGCGAGGTTCCGTTCGTGATCGAGACGCAGGCGTGGCAGGTGTTGTCCGGGTGTGCGGTGGGCCCCGCGGCGCAGTTCACCGATTTCGCGAGAATGCGCGCCATCGAGGTCTTGCCCGTCCCGCGCGGGCCCGCGAAGAGGTAGGCCTGCCTGATCTTCCCGCTCTCGATCGCGTTCGAGAGCGTCCGCACCACCGCTTCCTGCCCGACGACCTCGGCGAACGTCTGGGGCCGGTACTTACGGTAGAGCGCGGTCACGAGGTCGATTCAAGCAGATCGCGACCCGCTCCGAACACATTGGCAAAACATGATGTAAAACCCCAATACTCTTATTTGCACTCTATCGTTCGTTGACGTACGCTACAGAGGCCCATCATCGAGCGGGAGAGAGCAATTTCATGAGTCCGTCACCCTCCGGATCCAGCCTGGAAAAGAAAGATCGCTGGTCCGCGGGCGTCACCCCTTACGCGGAAATGGGGTACTACGACGCCGATTACGTCCCGAAGGACACCGACATCCTGTGCGCATTCCGGATCGTTCCGCAGCCGGGCGTCGACGCGATCGAGGCTGCCGCTGCGGTAGCGGGAGAGTCGTCCACTGCGACCTGGACGGTCGTCTGGACCGACCGCCTCACCGACCACAAGCACTACCAGGCCAAGGCCTACCGGGTCGACGCCGTCCCCGGGACCGACCAGTTCATCGCGCGGATCGCATACGACATCGACCTCTTCGAGGAGGGCTCGATCGCCAACCTCACCTCGTCGATCATCGGCAACGTCTTCGGCTTCAAGGCGCTCAAGTCGCTGCGGCTCGAGGACATGCGCATTCCGCTGCACTACGTCAAGACCTTCCAGGGCCCCGCGCACGGGATCGTGATGGAGCGCGAGTTCCTCGACAAGTTCGGTCGCCCGCTCCTCGGCGCGACCGTGAAGCCGAAGCTCGGTCTCTCGGCCAAGAACTACGGCCGCGTCGTCTACGAGGCGCTCCGGGGAGGCCTCGACTTCACCAAGGACGACGAGAACATCAACTCGCAGCCGTTCATGCGCTGGCACGACCGCTTCTCCTACGTGATGGAGGGCGTGATGCGCGCGGAGGCCGCGACCGGCGAGGTCAAGGGCAGCTACATGAACGTGACCGCCGGAACGATGGAGGAGATGTACGAGCGCTCCGAGTTCGCGAAGGAGCTCGGCTCGATCATCATCATGATCGACCTCACCGTCGGGTACACCGCCATGCAGTCGATGGCGAAGTGGGCGCGCGCGAACGGGATGATCCTCCACCTCCATCGCGCCGGTCACGGCACCTACACCCGCCAGAAGACCCACGGCGTCAGCTTCCGCGTGATCGCCAAGTGGTGCCGCCTGATCGGCGTCGACCACATCCACGCGGGGACCGTCGTCGGCAAGCTCGAGGGCGATCCCTCGACCACGAAGGGCTTCTACGACATCCTGCGCGAGAGCTTCATCCCCGAGGATCCGCGCTACGGCATCTTCTTCGACCAGGACTGGGGCTCGATGCCGGGCGTGATGCCGGTCGCCTCCGGCGGTATCCACGCCGGCCAGATGCACCAGCTCCTGCACTACCTCGGCGAGGATGTCGTGCTCCAGTTCGGCGGCGGCACGATCGGCCACCCGATGGGCATCGCCGCAGGCGCGACCGCAAACCGCGTCGCCACCGAGGCGATGATCCTCGCCCGCAACGAGGGCAAGGACTACTTCCAGGAGGGCCCGGACATCCTCGAGAAGGCCGCCAAGGGCTGCCCCGAGCTGAACGCCGCACTCCAGGTCTGGAAGGACATCACGTTCGACTTCGAGTCCACCGACATGCCCGACGTCATCGAGACGCCGTCGGTCGCGGGCTGAGAGGAGGAGCAGAGATGAAAATCACACAGGGCACCTTCTCGTACCTGCCGGAGCTCACGGACGAGCAGATCGAGGCGCAGCTCAAATACTCCGTGTCCCACGGCTGGGCGATCTCGATCGAGTACTCCGACGACGTCCATCCCCGGAACGCCTACTGGGAGCTGTGGGGCCTCCCGGCCTTCGACACGAAGGTCGAGGACACCGAGAACCTCCTCCGCGAGGTCCGCGCCGCGCGCGAGGCCTTCCCGGAGCACTACATCAAGGTGATCGCTTACGACCCGAAGCGCGGCCGGCAGACGAGCGCGCTCTCGTTCATCGTCAACCGCCCGACCGTCGAGACGTCGTTCAAGCTCGATCGGATCCAGGGCCCGGGCCGCGTGAACCGCTTCCGGATGATCCCGTACAAGGACACGGCAGGCACGAACGGCGCCGCTGCCGCAGCGACGAACGGGGCCGGCGAGTAAGCATGTCGTTCGAGTTCGGAATGAGGCCGCAGGGCCAGCTCACCGAGGCCGCCGAGCCGGAGGAGTACGACGTCGACGAGGCCGAGGCCGACCCGGCCGCGCCGCGCGACAGCGCTGATCTGGGCGCTGCGCTCAGCGCGACCAACGTCCTCGAGGTCCTCGACCAGCTCGACCGCGACCTGATCGCGCTCCTGCCGGTGAAGACGCGGATCCGCGAGATCGCGGCGCTGCTCCTGATCGACAAGCTGCGTGGTGAGGTCGGCCTTGCCTCGGAGAGGCCCTCCTTGCATATGTCCTTCACCGGCAACCCCGGGACCGGCAAGACGACGGTGGCGATGAAGATGGCGCAGGTGCTGCACCGGCTCGGCTACATCGAGGAGCCGCGCGTCGTCGCCTGCACCCGCGACGACCTCGTGGGGCAGTACGTTGGGCATACCGCCCCGAAGACCAAGGAAGTGCTTCGCCGGGCCTACGGCGGCGTCCTCTTCATCGACGAGGCCTACTACCTCTACAAGCCGGAGAACGAGCGGGACTACGGGGCCGAGGCGATCGAGATCCTGCTTCAGGTGATGGAGGCCGAGCGTGACAACCTCGTCGTGATCTTCGCCGGCTACAAGGACCGGATGGACGACTTCTTCCGGTCGAATCCGGGCCTGAGCTCGCGGGTCGCCCACCACATCGACTTCCCGGACTACGACGTCGACGAGCTGATGGCGATCGCGCACCTGATGCTCGAGCACCAGAACTACGTGTTCGGCCCGGGTGCCGAGGCGGCGTTCCGCGCCTACCTCGAACGGCGCGTCAAGCGGCCGCGGTTCGCCCACGGCCGAAGCGTCCGCAACTCGATCGACCGTTCGCGGCTGCGCCAGGCGAATCGTCTCTTCGCCGACGGCGTCGGCGAGTTGACCCGCGACGAGCTGATGACGATCACTCCCGACGACATCCTTGCGAGCAGCGTGTTCGCAGAAGACCACGAGCCCGAGGACGACGAACAGCCCGTCCTCGGGGCGGTTTGAGCGTGCCCGAAGCGATGGGGCGCTCGATCGTTCTCGGTGTCGTCGGCGACTCTGCGGCCGGGAAGACGACCCTCACGCGAGGTCTCGTCCGCGTCCTCGGCGACGAGAACGTGACGCACGTCTGCGTCGACGACTATCACAAGTACGACCGCCGCCAGCGGGCCGAGCGGAACATCACGCCGCTCCATCCCGACTGCAACCACATGGACATCATGGCGCAGCAGATGGCGCACCTCAGGAACGGCGAGCCGATCCTGAAGCCGGTCTACCAGCACCACGACGGCACCTTCGGGCCGCTCGTCCGCATCGACCCGAAGCGCTTCTCGGTCGTCGAGGGGCTGCTCGGCTACTACACCGAGGAGCTCCGGAGCCTGTTCGACGTGCGCATCTATCTCGCCCCACCCGAGGACCTGCGCCGCAAGTGGAAGGTCCAGCGCGACTGCTCGCGCCGCGGCTACACGACCGACCAGGTGCTGTCGGATCTCGACAAGCGCGAGCCCGACTCGGAGGCGTTCATTCGCCCCCAGCAGGCCCACGCCGACATCGTCGTCGCGTTTCTGCCGGATCCATCGGGCGACCAGGAGCACCTGGACGCGCAGCTCATCCTCCGGCCGACCCTCAAGCATCCCGACTTCCGGTCGGTGCTCGACGGCGAGGCCGACGCCGGCGGCGGGATCCGCATCACCGAGGCCGACGGCGAGCTCCTGCTCCACATCCCGGGCCGGCTCGAGCGCGAGCGCGCCGAGGCGATCGAGGAGATGATCTGGAGCAGTCTCCATTTCGCGAGCCACCTTCGCTCGGAGCGGCTCGGCGAGTTCACGATCGGCACCGACCTGCACCGCTCGGAGTCGCTCGCGCTCATCCAGCTGCTGATCCTGTACCACCTCTTCACGGCCACGGCCCGGTCTGCGCTCGACGGCGTCGGTGCCAGCGCCGGCGAGCCCAAGCCCGAGGCCGAACCCGCCGCACACTGATCGTCGCTCAGGCCTGATAGTCGACGTCGTCCGCAAGCTTCAGGCGCTCGTGGATCACGTTCACGGCCCGCTCGCAGTCGGCGGCGGGGACGACGCAGGAGACGCGGATCGAGGAGGTCGAGATGATCTCGATGTTGATCCCGGCCTCGGCCAGCGACTCGAAGATCGCGGCCGCGACGCCCGGGTTCGTCTTCATCCCTGCGCCGACGACGGACACCTTCGCGATGTCGCGCTCGGAGGTGAAGCCCTCGGCTCCGATCTCCTCGGAGAGGCGCTCGAGGATCGGCTCGGCACTCTGGAGCTCGTTCTCGGGGAGCGTGAACGAGATGTCGGCGTGGCCGTCGACCGAGGTGTTCTGGACGATCTCGCCGATGTTGATCCCGGCCTCGGCGAGCGGTCGGAAGGTGCGGCCGGCGACGCCGGGCCGGTCGGGCACGCGCCGGATCGTGACCTTCGCCTCGCTCGTGTCGTGCGCGACGCCCGAGATGATCGCCTGTTCCATGTCCTCCTCCTTGATGACCCACGTGCCTTCCGACTCGTTGAACGACGAGCGGACGTGGATCTTCACGCCGTGGTTGCGAGCGTACTCGACCGACCGCAGCGCGAGCACGCGTGCGCCGCTCGCCGCCAGGTCGAGCATCTCCTCGAACGAAACCTGATCCCGTTTCACCGCAGTCGGGCAGATACGCGGGTCGGCGCTGTAGACCCCGTCGACGTCGGTGTAGATCTCGCAGACCTCCGCACCGAGCGCCGCCGCCAGCGCCACCGCCGTCGTATCCGAGCCGCCGCGGCCGAGTGTCGTCACGTCGTTCGTCGTCGAGACGCCCTGGAAGCCGGCGACGATCGCGATCTTTCCCTCTTCGAGCGCCTCGTGGACGCGGCCGCGCCGCATCTCGACGATCCGCGCCCTGCCGTGGCTCGTGTCGGTCAAGATCCCTGCCTGTGAGCCCGTGAACGACTTGGCGACATAGCCGAGGTCGTTGATCGCCATCGAGACGAGCGCCATCGAGATTCGCTCGCCCGAGGTGAGCAGCATGTCGAGTTCGCGCGGGTGCGGATCGTCCGAGACCTGCGCGGCGAGCTCGACGAGCTCGTCGGTCGTGTGGCCCATCGCCGAGACGACCGCGCAGACGCTGTTTCCCCGCTCGGCCGTGCCGACGATCCGCCGCGCGACGCGCTTGATCTCCTCCGGCCCGGCAACCGAGGTGCCACCGTATTTCTGCACGATCGTGGCCACGGCCGCGAAAGCTACCGGCGGCGGGCGTAGAGGCTGAGCCCTGAATACGCATAGGCGTTGAGCGCCCACAGCGTCGCCGGGGTCCGTCCCAGCTCGAGCAGCTTGCCCGCGATGTTACGCCCGGCCAGCTCGGCAGTCCCCTGCGCGTAGTCGAGCCGGACGGGACGCAGGCGCGACCGCGTGAATGCCCAGACGTATGCCCACATCGTGTGCACGTGCTCGTTGATCCCGAGCTCCTTCTCATGCTCCTGGTCCGGGTTCTCGCCGCTTCGGTAAACCGCCCGGGTGCCCTCGTTCAGCCCGGCGACGATGCCGCCGCGGCGCGTCACGCGGGCGAGCTCCCCCACCATCGCGCCCAGGTCGATCGCATGGTGCAGGGTTGCGACGCAGAAGGCGACGTCGAACGTGCCGTCGGCGAACGGGAGTCGCTCGCCGTCTGCCTGGATGCGGAGGTAGGGCCCGACGCGCTCCTCGAAGAACCGCCCGCGGCCGAGCCCGATCAGCGGGTCGACGACGAGGTCGCAGGCGACGTACTCGCAGCCGAGCGGCACGAGATGCTGGGAGGCCCAGCTCTTCGCGGCGCCGATCTCCAGTACGCGGTCACCGGGCTTCACGTAACGGTCGAGGAGGGTCTGGAACCCGTGCTCGGTCGCACCCCAGGCGCGGTCTTCCCAGCCGAGGTCGCGGTTCAGGAACGGGAGTGCCTCGTCGATCCGGTCGTCGGTTCCATACCAGCCCTGCTCCTTTGCGAGCTCGGGCCACGCAGAAAGCTCGCGCAGCTTCGCCTCGAGCCCGGGGCCGGTGGGATCGAGCAGCCGGGCGATCCCGTCCTCGATCGCGTAGCTCCGGCCGCACGAGGCGCAGGTGAGCTCGGGATCGAGCTTGCCCCGGCAGGCGGGGCAGACGACGTACTCGGGGAGCACTAGTAACGGTCGATCTCGACCAGCCGCTCGTCGCTGATCCCGAAATGGTGGGCGATCTCGTGGAGCACTGTCCGCCGGACCTGCGAGCGAAGGAGCGCCGGGTCGCGGCCGTAGTGCCGGACTAGCGGACCGCGGTAGATCGTGATCAGGTCGGGCAGCGCACCCGCGTACCCCGAGGTGCGCCGGGTGTGCGGGATCCCGCGGTAAAGGCCGAGCAGGTTCTGGCCGGGAGGCGGCTCCTCGTCGATCGCGAAGGCGACGTTGTCGACCATCGCGGCGATGTCGGGCGGGAGCGCGTCGATCGCCTCCTGCACCCACCGTTCGAAGAGGTCCGGATCCTGGGCGGCGGTGCTGCTCATGCCGGGGCGCCGGACTTCTCGACCTCGAGCGTGAGCCCGTCGACGCGCTTGACCACGACCTCGTCCCCGGCACGGGCGCCGCCCGCGGCTCGCGCCTCCCAGATCGTCCCGTCGACCTTCACCTGCCCCTTCGGGGCAAGTGCGGTTATCGCCTCGCCCGTCGCTCCGATCAGCGTCTGCACGCCGACCTGGGCCCGCCGGCGGCGGCTGTAGCGGAGGCCGAAGAGCCAGAACGAGAGCTCGAGCACCCCGGCGACGAGGATCACGATGAGGTTCCACGGCCACGGCAGGAAGAGCAGCGAGAGGATGAGGACGATGAGGACGATCATGGATGAGGCACCCGCCGGATGGTTTCGACCGATGCACCGGAAGCGTAGCCCGGCCGCGTTCGTTCTCGAACGTGGGATTGTCCGAAATTGGGGTCACAGGACCGTCACAGGATCGGTACAACTTCGTCTCAGCTACGGGGAGCACGATTCAGGCATGACAGATGTAACAGGTCTGATCGAGAATGTCGCCTTGGGGGAGGTCTCGGCGGGGGAGTCGCTTGCGGCGTCCTACGAGCAGGGATTCTCCGGCAGCGACCTGCTGACGCTGGGGCTCGAGGAGGAGCTGATCCTGGTCGATCCGGTCTCGTACGAACCGGTCGACGAGATCGAGCTCGTGCTGAGCTCGGTCTCGGGCGCGAGGTTCGAGGCCGAGTTCCGTTCTTCGCAGGTGGAGCTCGTGATGCCCGTGTCACTCAGCGCTGCCGACCTCGGCCGCGAGCTGGCGCTCGCGCGGGCGACCCTCGTCGAGGGGCTCGACGGCCGCGTGCGCCTGCTGGCCGCGGGCACGCATCCGGTATCGACCCGGGCCGTTCGCATCACCGACCGACCGCGATATCGCCGGATCGCCTCCGAGTACCCGTGGGTCACGAGGCGCGGCATGCCTAGCGGCCTTCACGTCCACGTCGGGATCGGCGACGCCGACGAGGCGCTCGCGATCTACAACGCCGCTCGCAGCTACCTCCCTGAGCTCGCCGCTCTCGGCGCCAACTCGCCGTTCTTCGAGGGCGGCGACGCGGGCCTCGCCTCGAGCCGGCTGAAGCTCGTCGAGGACCTTCCCCGCGCCGCGATCCCGCCGGTGTTCGCCTCCTGGCAGGAGCTCGCCGGTTTCGTGTCGTGGGGCGCGGCGGCGAAGCTCTTCCCCGACCTCACCTATCTGTGGTGGGATCTCCGGCCCCGGCCCGACCTCGGCACGATCGAGTTCCGCATCGCAGACGCGCAGACCCCCGTTGACCACAGCGTCGCGCTCGTCGCCGTCTGCCAGTCGCTCGTCGCATCGCTGCGACTGCGCTATCGGGAGTCCGGGAGCCTGCCCGTCCATCCCTCACACGTGATCGCCGAGAACCGCTGGCGCGCCGTGCGCGACGGGCTCGAGGGAGAGTTCGTCGACCCGGTGACCGGAGAGCCGGAGCCGGCGCGCGCGCGGATCGCCGGCCTCCTGCTCGAGCTCGAGCCGTTCGCAGCCGAGCTCGGCTGCGCCGCCGAGCTCGATTGCGCCTGGCCGCTCCTCGTCCGAAACGGCGCCAATCGCCAGCGCGAGCTCGCCGCCGGCCGCGGCCTTCAGGGGCTGCTCGGCTGGCTCGCGGACGAGACAGAACGCGCCGTCCGCTAGCCGTTCGGCCGGTTCGAGCCGGCCGATAGGCCTGCATTTGGCCCTTTAAAGCAGCGGCACCCACGGCCGAGTACCTACAGTGAACGTTCACCCGCGGTCCGGTTGCTCGTGTGAGAGCAGCCGCCGGTCGCAGGTAGCCCTCGCCGCCCTGAATCTCGCGATTCAGCGGCGGCTCTGACGAGTCCCCAAAACGACAAGGACTCGCGCCGTGTCCCCTAGCAGGAGGTTCGATCCTGCGGTACCGCACCGCCATAACGTTCGCAATCCCGGCGCTCCTCGCCGCCTCGATTGCCACCGCGACCGCCGGCGCCAGGAACGCCACGGTCGCCAAGAATGCCAGTGCGGCGAAAAGCGCCCTGTCGTTTGCTCTTCCGCACTGGTGGCTCACCGAAGCCATGTGCATCCACCGGCACGAATCAGTCGATTGGCACGCAACCCGCGACTGGCTCGGCTACCCGTCCCGCGATCACGGCGGGATGCAGATCGACGTCGGCACCTGGGTCGCTGAAGCGCCCAGCTCCTTCCCACACGAGCCTGCCGCCGCGACGCCCCGCGAGCAGCTCGTCGTCTCCTTTCGGATCTGGCGCGCGAACGGCCACCGGTTCGGCGGAAACGCGTGGCCCAACTCCTCCGTCGCCTGCGGAGTCGCCTGATCGACTACCTGACGCGGCGGAGGAGCAGCAGCGAGCGGGCCGTCACCTCGACGGCCGCCCGCCCGCGGTAGATCTCCCCCGCCGCGTCGGGCAACGCGGTCGAGAGCTCGAGTCCCCACTCGAGCCCGAAACGCCGCGGCGGCAGCCTGAAGGTCACGGGCTCCGAGGTCGGGTTGAGCAGGAAGACGGCCGGGTCGCCCTCGTCGCTCCCCAGGAACACGCCGAGTACGTGGGTATCCGGGCTCTGCCAGTCGCGCTGGGCCATCGAGCGACCGTCGGGGCGGAACCACCAGGCATCCGGGACCGTTGCGTCCGGATGACCCTCGTGGAGGAACTGCTCTCGCCGGAAGACCGGATGGCGGCGCCGTAGCTCGAGCAGCCGCCGCGTGAATCCGAGGAGTTGCTCGTCGCCGTGCTCCCAGTCGAACCACGACGTCTCGTTGTCCTGGCACCAGGCGTTGTTGTTGCCGCCCTGCGTGCGGCCGCGCTCGTCGCCGCCGAGCAGCATCGGGGTGCCCTGCGAGAGCAGCAGCGTCGCGAGGAAGTTGCGCTGCTGCACCGCCCGGAGCGCGTTCACCTCGGGGTCGTCGGTCGGGCCCTCGGCGCCGCAGTTCCACGAGCGGTTGTCGTCGCGGCCGTCGCGGTTGTCCTCGAGGTTCGCCTCGTTGTGCTTGCCGTTGTAGGAGACGAGGTCGGCGAGGGTGAACCCGTCGTGCGCCGTGACGAAGTTCGTCGACGCCCACGGTGCACGCCCCGCATCGCGGAACAGGTCGCGCGAGCCCGTGAACCGTCCCGCGAATGCGGCTGCGTTCGTCTGCGCGCGCCAGAAGTCGCGCATCGTGTCGCGGTAGGCATCGTTCCACTCCGACCAGCCGGGTGGGAACCGCCCGACCTGGTAGCCGCCCGAGCCGAGGTCCCACGGTTCGGCGATCAGCTTCACCCGCGAGAGCACGGGATCCTGATGGATCGCCGAGAGGAAGGAGGAGCGGCGGTTGAAGTCGTGCGGGTCGCGTGCGAGCGTCGCGGCGAGGTCGAAGCGGAACCCGTCGACATGGCATTCGGTGACCCAGTAGCGCAGCGAGTCGAGCACGAGGCGCAGGACGGCCGGGTGGGTGGTGTCGAGCGTGTTGCCGGTGCCGGTGAAATCGACGTAGCGGCGCCGGTCGCCGTCGAGCCTGTAGTAGGCCGCGTTGTCGAGCCCGCGAAAGGCGAGCGTCGGCCCGCGGTGGTCGCTCTCGGCCGTGTGGTTATAGACGACGTCGAGGATCACCTCGATCCCGGCACGGTGAAGCGCCTTCACCATTCCCTTGAACTCGCTCACCTGCTCGCCCTGGTCGCCGGTCGCGGCGTAGCGGGCTTGGGGGGCGAGGTAGCCGATCGACGAATAGCCCCAGTAGTTCTCGAGGCCGCGGCTGTGCAGGAACTCCTCCGAGATCGAGTGGTGGACCGGCAGCAGCTCGACCGCACTGATCCCGAGGGCGTTCAGGTACCCGACGGCGGCATCCGAGGCCAGCCCGGCGTAGGTGCCGCGCAGATCCTCGCGAACGCCGGGATGGCGCGCGGTGAAACCCTCGACGTGAAGCTCGTAGATCGTCGTCTCGTCCCACGGCGTGTGGAGCAGGCGGTCGCCCTCCCAGTCGAAGTTCGGATCGACGACGACGCACTTCGGGATCGCGGCGGCATCGTCCTCGTCGTCGGGGACCGAGCCGTCCTCGTTGCCCGGCTGGTAGCCGAAGACGCGGGCCGCCCTCCCAGTCGATCCCTTCCTCGATCGCGCGCGCATAGGGGTCGATCAGCAGCTTCGCCGGGTTGAAGCGGTGGCCCTCGCTCGGGGGCATAGCGACCGTGGACGCGGTAGCCGTAGCGTTGCCCGGGCCCGACGCCGGGGAGGTACGCGTGCCAGTCCGCGCCCGAGCGCGCCGCGAGTTCATGCCGGATCTCGGTCCGTCCGCTCCGAAGAGGCAGAGCTCGACCCGCTCGGCGTGCTCGGAGAACAGCGCAAAGTTCGTTCCCTCGCCGTCCGGAGTCGCGCCCAGCGGGAACGGGCGCCCGGGATGGGCGCTCAGGCCGGTCCCCCGCCCGAGAGCCAGATCACTGCGAGCGGTGGCAGGGTCAGCTCGACCGACCACGGCTGGTTGTTCCATTCGCGCTCCTCGGCAACGAGCGCGCCGTTCCCGACGCCGGAGCCGCCGTAGCCCGGAGCGTCGCTGTTGAGCAGCTCGTGCCAGGCGCCTTCGTGCGGGAGGCCGACGCGGTAGCCGGAGCGTACGGCGTCCGAGAAGTTGCAGACGCAGACGACGCTCCGCGAGCCGTCGCGCCGAGAAGCGGACGAACGCGAGCACGTTCGAGGCGCCATCGTTGGCTTCGAGCCAGGCGAACCCGGATGGGTCGAAGTCGCGTTCCCAGAGCGCCGGCTCGTCGCGATAGACGCGGTTCAGGTCGCGGACGAGCGCGTGGATGCCGGCGTGGGCGGGGTTCCCGAGCAGGTGCCAGTCGAGGCTCCGATCGTGGCTCCATTCCTGCTCCTGTGCGAGCTCGCCGCCCATGAACAGCAGCTTCTTCCCGGGATGCGCCCACATGTAGGCGTAGAGGGCGCGAAGGTTCGCGAGCTGCTTCCAGCGGTCGCCCGGCATCTTCGAGAGCAGCGAGCCCTTGCCGTGGACGACCTCGTCGTGTGAGAGCGGCAGCACGAAGTTCTCGGTGAATGCGTAGAGCAGGCCGAAGGTGAGCTTGTCGTGGTGGTAGGCGCGGTGGATCGGATCGCTCGTGGAAGTAGGCGAGCGTGTCGTGCATCCAGCCCATGTTCCACTTGAAGCCGAAGCCGAGCCCGCCGGTCGAGGTCGGGCGCGAGACGCCCGGGCCACGCCGTCGACTCCTCGGCGGCCATGATCACGCCGGGCACCTGTCCGTGGGTGACGGCGTTCAGCTCGCTGCAGGAAGGCGATCGCCTCGAGGTCCTCGCGGCCGCCGTACTCGTTCGGGATCCACTCGCCGGGGCGCGCGAGTAGTCGCGGTAGAGCATCGAGGCGACGGCGTCCACGCGCAGGCCGTCGGCGTGGAACTCGCTTGAGCCAGTAGAGCGCGTTGGCGACGAGGAAGTTGCGCACCTCGACGCGGCCGTAGTTGAAGACGAGCGTGCCCCAGTCGGGATGCGCGCCGCGGCGCGGGTCCGCGTGCTCGTAGAGCGCGGTGCCGTCGAAGCGGGCGAGCGCCCAATCGTCGCGGGGAAAGTGCGCCGGAACCCAGTCGAGGATCACGCCGAGTCCCGCCTGGTGCAGCCGGTCGACGAAGCTCGCGGAAGTCGTCGGGCGTGCCGAAGCGGGAGGTCGGCGCGTAGTAGCCGGTCACCTGGTAGCCCCACGAGCCCGCGAACGGGTGCTCCATCACCGGCAGCAGCTCGACGTGGGTGAAACCGAGGTCGGCGACGTAGTCGGCGAGCTCGTCGGCGAGCTCGAGGTAGGTGAGCGGTCGGTTCCCTTCGAGCGGGTTCCAGCGCCAGGAGCCGAGATGCACCTCGTAGATCGAGAGCGGCCGAGCCAGGAGATCGGCGGCGGCGCGGCGCTCGAGCCAATCGTCGTCGGCCCACCGGTGGCCCGGGCTGAAGACGACCGAGGCGGTCGCGGGCGGGACTCTCTGCCGCCTCGGCGAGCGGGTCGGCCTTGAGCCGGGTCTCCGCGCCGTGGCGGATCTCGAACTTGTAGCGGGTGCCCGGGGCGATCCCCGGTACGAAGAGCTCCCAGACGCCGCTCGAGCCGAGCGAGCGCATCGGGTGGACGCGGCCGTCCCAGAAGTTGAAGTCGCCGACGACGCTCACCGAGCGGGCGGCCGGCGCCCAGACGGCGAACGCCGTTCCGGCGATTCCCTCGAGCTCGCGCTCCTCCGCGCCGAGCCGCTCCCAGAGCTCCTCGTGACGGCCCTCGCCGATCAGGTGCATGTCGAGCTCGCCGAGCGCCGGCGGGAAGGAATACGGGTCGTCGTAGACGAGGCTCGAACCGTTGGCCCACGTCGCCTCGAGCCTGTAGTCGAGCGGCGGCTTGCGGCGCGGGAGGTAGGCGGAGAAGAGCCCGCTGCCGAGACCGGCTCCGTCGAGTGGCTCCATCTCGACGGGCGCGCCGCGTTGCGGGATCACGCGCATCGCGGTTGCTCCCGGGCGGAAGGCGCGCACGACGAGCGCCGCTCCGGTCGGGATGGGCGCCGAGGACGGCGTGCGGGTCGTGGTGATCGCCGGCGACGAGCTGCCGGAGCGCAGGGTCGAGGACGGCCGGTTTCGTCATTCGACCACCAGGATGTGCGCCTGACGCTCGCCGGGCACGAGCCTCACGTAGTTCTGGCCGGTGCTCCACTCCCACTTCTCGCCGCCGAGCAGGTCGCGGACGGGGAAGCTCGAGGGAAGCCCGAGCTCGTACGGGATCGTGACTGCGCCCTCGTGGGGGCCGTGCGGATCGAGGTTGACGCAGACGACGATCTCGTCCTTCGTGTAGGCCAGGAGCTGCTCGCTGGTCGTCTCGAGGAAGGTGAGGTTGTCGACCCGCCGGAACGCTGGGTGCGTGCGCCTGATCCGGTTCAGCTTGGCGACGAGCGGGAGCAGCGGCCCGTCGAGCTTCCGAGCCTTCACCTCGTATTTCTCCGAGTCGAGGTACTCCTCGCTGCCCGGCGCCGCGGGCGTGCGTTCCAGGTTCTCGAAGCCGGAGTAGATCCCGTAGCTCGGCGAGAGCGTCGCTGCCAGCACGAGCCGTGCCTCGAAGGCAGGGCGGCCTCCGGACTGGAGGTACTCGGTGAGGATGTCCGGCGTGTTGGCGAAGAAGTTCGGCCGGAAGAACTCTGCGATCGCGCCGTTCGAGAGCTCGGTCAGGTACTCGACGAGCTCCCAGCGCGTGTTCCGCCACGTGAAGTACGTGTAGGACTGGCTGAAGCCGGCCTTCGCGAGGGTCGCCATCATCGCCGGCCGCGTGAAGGCCTCGGAGAGGAACACGAGATCGGGATGGACGGCCTGGGCCTCGCGGATCAGCCACTCCCAGAAGGCGACCGGCTTCGTGTGGGGGTTGTCGACGCGGAAGATCCTGATTCCGTGGCCGGCCCAGGTGAGGACGACGTCGAGGAGGGCCCGCCAGAGCTCGCGCCAGTCGGCGGAGTCGAAGTTCAGGTTGTAGATGTCCTGGTAGCGCTTGGGCGGGTTCTCCGCGTACTTCAGCGTGCCGTCGGGGCGGTGGCTGAACCATTCGGGGTGCTCGCTTCAGCCAGGGGTGGTCGGGCGAGCACTGGAGGGCGAGGTCGATTGCGAGCTCGAGCCCATGCTCGGCGGCGGCCGCGACCAGGCTCTCGAGCTCGGCGAGCGTGCCGAGCTCAGGGGCGATCGCCGTGTGGCCGCCCTCGGACGCCCCGATCGCCCACGGGCTTCCGGGGTCGCCGGGCGCCGCGACGAGCGCGTTGTTCCGGCCCTTGCGGTGGGTGATCCCGATCGGGTGGATCGGGGGGAAGTAGACGACGTCGAAGCCGAGCTCGGCCAGCTCCGGCAAGACGGCCTCGACGCCGGTGAAACCGCCGAACGAGCGCGGGAAGAGCTCGTACCAGGCGCCGAAGGCCGCGCGCTCGCGGTCGACGATCAGCCCGAGCGGCTCGGGCAGCGTCGCCTCCGCTTCACGCGGCAGGTCGGGCTCGGCCGCCAGCGCCTCCTCAACCGTGAGGCCCTTCACCCCGAGGATCGCCGCGCCCTCGGTGAGCTCGGCCGAGAGGTCGGCCTGGCCCGCGTCGAGCTTCCGCTCGAGCTCGTAGCGCCACGAGGCGAACCGGTCGATCCACGCCGCGATCGTGTACTCCCAGCGCCCGAGGGCCTCGACCGGAAACGACCCGCGCCAGCGGTCGTCGAAGAGTGGCTCCATCGGCGTCTCGATCCACTTGCGCTTGCCCGGCTCGCGGTGTCGCACGACCGCCCGCACGACGTCGTGGCCCTCCGCGAACACGGTGGCGCGCACCTCGAGCGAGCCGCCGGCCGTGCGCTTCACCGGGTATCGGCCGCAGTCGAGGCTCGGCGAGACCTCCTGGATCTCGATCCGCGCCGGCCGTTTCTTCGGCGGCGCGCTCATCCGTGCCCTTCTGGACATGTCCCGCTGTGGAGAACCCGGGGACAGGTACCGCCTTGTGCGGCCCCTGAGGAAACGTCGATGGTGGGGGAAGGCAACACCCGAACTCGAGGATCCTCGGGCCTCCCCGCGGTGCCAAGAGCGGGGTCAGGTACCGAAACGAAACTGTGACGGCCCGTCCCCAGCCTCACGCGAGCACCCGAGCTCACTCGAGAACCGTCCGATAGAGGGCGGCGACACGCTCGGCGATCGCCGCCCACCCGAACCGCTCGACGGCCCGAGCGCGGCCGGCCCGGCCAAGGCGTTCGGCACGCGGCGGGTCGGCCAGAAGCGCGTTCACGCGCTCGGCGATCTCCCACGAGAACCGCGCGGGGTCGGCCGGCTCGCCTGAGCCGTCGTCGGCCAGTTCGAGCGGGACCAGCAGTCCCGTCACCCCGTCCTCGACGACCTCGGGGATCCCGCCGACCCGCGGTCGCCACGACCGCGGTCTCGCAGGCCATCGCCTCGAGGTTCACGATTCCGAGCGGCTCGTACACGGATGGAGTCACGAAGACGGACGCGTTCGTCACGATCTGGATCAGCTCCGGTCGCGGCAGCATCTCCTCGATCCAGAGCACGCTCCGGCCGGTCGCGCGCAGACTCTCGATCTTCGTGGCCGTCTCGTCGTGGAGCTCCGGCGTGTCGGGCGCCCCGGCGCAGAGTACGAGCTGCACCGGGAGCTCGAAATCGACGGCCGCGTCGAGCAGGTAGCGGAGCCCCTTCTGCCGCGTGATCCGGCCCACGAAGACGATCGAGGGGGAGTCGGGGTCGATCCCACGGGTCATGAGCGCGTCGGTGCCGTGATCGGGCCGGAACTCGTCGGTATCGATCCCGTTCCCGATCACGGTGACGCGCTCGGGCGAGATCGCCGTATAGGCGCGGAGGACGTCGTCGCGCATCGCGCTCGACACCGCAATCACCGCGTCGGCGCCCTCGAGCCCCGTGCGCTCGCAGAAGCTCGAGACGCGGTAGCCGCCGCCGAGTTGCTCTTCCTTCCAAGGCCGCAGCGGCTCGAGGCTGTGCACCGTCGCGACATGCGGGATCCCGTGCACGAGCTTGGAGAGGTGGCCGCCGAGGTTCGCATACCAGGTGTGGCTGTGGACGAGGCTCGCGCCGCCGACGCCTGCTGCCATCGTCAGGTCGATCGACACCGCCCGGAGCGCCGCCAGATAGGGCGCGGGGCCGTCGACCGCGGCCCAGGGCTCGTGCGCGACGACGTGCGGCTCGCCCGGGCTGCCGGCCGGCCGCGGCGCGCCCCAGCAGTGCACCGTCACCTCCATCAGCCGCGCCAGCTCCCGCGCCAGATACTCGACGTGAACCCCCGCGCCGCCGTAGACGTCGGGCGGGTACTCGCGCGTCAGGAGCGCGACGGAGAGCCCGTCTCTCACCGGTGCCAAGCCGGTGCCTGACACCGGGCTGCTTCACTGATGGGCCAACCTCCGGTCGGACGCTCAGGCCGGGACACGCGCACCCTTGCCGACGACGACGACCCCGCCGGCTGAGACCACGAACCGCTGCCGATCGAGCTCGAGATCGACGCCGAGCTGCGCTCCCGGCTCGATCACGACGTTCTTGTCCACGATCGCGTTTCGCACGACAGCCCCCTCGCCGACGTCGACAGAGTGCATCAGCACCGACCCGTCCACCTCCGCCCCAGAGCGCACCTGCACCTCGGGCGAGATCACCGAGCGCCGGACGAGCCCACCGGAGATGATCGCTCCTGCGCACACCATCGAGTCGACCGCCATCCCCGTGTGTCCGGGGTTCTCGAACACGAACTTCGCGGGCGGCAGGCGGTCGGCCGCCTTCAGGATCGGCCAGTCGGCGTTGTAGAGGTTGAAGATCGGATCCGGCGAGATCAGATCGACATGGGCTGCGTAGTAGGCGTCGAGGGTTCCGATGTCTCGCCAGTACCCGCGCTCGCGCTCCGATACGCCCGGCACGTCGAAGCTCGCGAAATCGAATACCTGCGCCCGGCCGGATTCGACGAACATCGGGATGATGTCGCGCCCGACGTCGTGGCTCGACGCGTCGTTTCTGGCATCTGCGGTGACCGCCTCGATCAGGTCCTTCGCCCCGAAGACATAGTTGCCCATCGAGGCAAACACCTCGTCGGGCGCATCGGGCAGCCCGACAGGATGCTCCGGCTTCTCCCTGAACGCCGCGATCCTCTGGCCGTCCGGCCCGACCTCCATCACCCCGAACTCGCTCGCCTTATCGATCGGCACCCGCAAGCCGCCGACCGTGACACCGGCCCCGCCCGCGAGGTGCTGGTCGATCATCTGCCGCGGATCGATCCGGTAGACGTGATCTGCCCCGAAGACGAGGATCACCTCGGGCCTCTCGTCGTAGATCAGGTTCAGGTTCTGGTAGATCGCGTCGGCCGAGCCGGCGAACCAGTGCGGCCCGCGGCGCATCTGCGCCGGTACCGGCGCGATGTAGTTGCCAAAGAGCGTGGAGAGCTGCCACGTGCTCGCCACGTGCCGGTCGAGGCTGTGGCTCTTGTACTGCGTGAGCACCGCGATCCGCATGTAGCCGGCGTTGACGAGGTTCGAAAGCGCGAAGTCGATCAGCCGGTAGCTCCCCCCGAACGGAACCGCGGGCTTCGCCCGGTCGATCGTGAGCGGCCAGAGGCGCTTCCCTTCGCCACCCGCCAGAACCATCGCGAAGGTCCTCGCCACGCCGCAAGCCTATCCGGGGAGCTCAGGCGTGGTAGATCCGCTCCACGTACTCGTTCACCATCCGGGTGGCGGAGAACTGCGGCGCGAGGGTGGCGAGCGCCTCCTTGATCAGGTTGCACCACCGCTGGGGCACACCGTCCGCGTCGCGCTCGGCGAACATCGGGATCACCTCGTGCTCGAGCAGGTCGTAGAAGAGCTCCGCGTCGCGCGCGTCGACCGTCTCGGGATCCTCGTCGCCGTCGCCGGGGATCGCCCAGCCGTTCGTGCCGTCGTAGCCCTCCGCCCACCAGCCGTCGAGGACGCTGAGCTGAAGTGCGCCGTTGAACGTCGCCTTCATCCCGCTCGTGCCGCTCGCCTCCATCGGCTTGCGGGGCAGGTTCAGCCAGAGGTCGCAGCCGGAGACGAGCTGGCGCGCGATCCCGATGTCGTAGTCCTCCACGATCACGACGCGTCCCGCGACCTCCCAGTCGGCATGCTCGAAGTCGTAGAACCGCTGAAGGGCGTCCTTGCCCGGCTCGTCATTGGGGTGTGCCTTTCCCGCGATCACGAGCTGGGCGGGACGGTCGCCGGCGAAGAGCCGCCGGGCGCGCTCCGCGTCGAAGTTCAGCAGATGGAAGCGCTTGTAGGTCGCAAGCCGCCGAGCGAACCCGATCGTGAGCGCGTCCGGGTCGAGGCTCAGCTCGATCCGGCGCACGTACTCGAGCTGCTCGCCGCGGAGCAGGCTGTCCTGGCCGCACTTGTCGCGGAGGTAGTCGACGAGGTGGCGCCGCGCCTCGCAGCGGGCAGCCCAGAGCTCGGCGTTCGGGATCTCGCGGACGCCTTCCCAGTGGATGGCGCCGTCCGGGTCGCGGAGCCACGCGTCGCCGAGATGGCGTTCGAGCACCCGCCGGATCGGCGCCGACACGAAAGTCGGAACGTGGGCGCCGTTCGTGACATGGGTGATCGGGGACTCGACCGACCCGGGGAAAAGCGGCCGCCACATGCGCCGTGAGACCTCGCCGTGCAGCCGGCTCACCCCGTTCCGGCGCCGGCTCATCCTGATCGCAAGCGGCGTCATCCCCGGCCGGTCATGCTCGCCGGGGACACCGCGGCAGAGGTCCAGGAACTCCTCGTCGCTGAGCCCGAGCCGCTCGCGGAGATCCGAGTACGCGGGCAGGAACTCGTCGGGCGCGTACGTCTCGTTCCCGGCCGCCACCGGGGTGTGCGTCGTGAACACGAACTTCTGCCGGACGTGCTCGAACGCCTCCTCGCGGGGGACACCGCGCGCGATCTCCGCCGCAGCGAGCTCCAACGCTGCCAGAGCGGGGTGTCCCTCGTTCAGATGAACCACGGCCGGGTCGATCCCGAGCGCCTGGAGCACCCGCGCGCCGCCGATCCCGAGCAGCCCGTACTGCGCGAGCCGCACGGCGCGGTTCCCCTCGTACAAACGGGCCGATGTCCACCGCTGCACCGCGTCGTTCGACGGCAGCTCGGCGTCGAGCAGGAGCAGCGGGATCCGGCCGACGTCGACGCGCCAGACGTGGAACCGCAGCAGGGCGCCGAACAGCGTGACCTCGAGCAGGAGCGGGACGCCTTCCTGGTTCGTCACCCGCGCCATCGGCAGCCCGTGGGGATCCGTGTCGATCCAGTACTCCTGCTGGCGCCCCCTGATGTCGAGCCGTTGGCGGAAGTAGCCGCGCCGGTACAGGAGGCCGATTCCGATCATCTCGAGCGACTGGTCGCTGGCCTCCTTGAGGATGTCGCCCGCGAGCACTCCGAGCCCGCCCGAGTAGATCGGCATCGACTGGTGGAAGCCGAACTCGGCGCACATGAAGACGATTGGCCCGTCGATCCCGGGCCGCCGCCGCACCGGCGCCGCGAGATCCGATTCGACCTTCGCGGCGAGCGCCTCGACCCGCGCCATCAGCTCCGTGTTTCGCTCGGCCGCCGCCTGCGTCGCGGGCCAAAGATCAGCGAGGAAGCGCACCGGGTTCCCGCCCGAGAGCTCCCAGCGGTGCGCGTGGATGTCGCGGAAGACGTCCTCGCCCTCGCGCGTCCAGCTCCACCGATAGTTGTAGGCGACGCGGGCGAGCGGCTTCAGGCCGTCGGTGAGCTCGTGAGCGAGCACGACGGCGCGTGCCTCGAGGTCTACCGCGCCTGGGGCGAAGGCTGAGCCGGCCACTGCCCCTCGTTTATCACGGCGGCGCCCGTCCGTGCGCCTCCAGGTGCCCTGATCCTCCCGTTGCCGCAACGGCCGGAGGTTTGGATCCGGTGCGTACGGGATACTCAGATCCCGGATGTCGCGCAGGGTTCCGGTCGGGGTCGCGGAGAAGGTGCCGCTCGAGTTGATGAGCTCGGCCGCGAATATCGTTCGCATTCACTCCGATGCCGTCGGCGCGGCGCACCTGATGCGGGAGCTCGTCGGGACTGCTGGGTTCCAGGTTTCGCTGATCGAGGAGCAGGGCCAATGGCAGGTCGTTGTCCGGGGGACGGAGGCGGTCGAGGACGTGATCCAGGCCGTCCGCCGCTGTCACGCCGCCGGCCTCGCTGTCTCCGCGACGGTTCACGTCGGCGCGAGGCCGTACGTCACGTTCGAGCGGCCGCAAGCCGCCGCGTAGGCTCGCGCGCGGATCCCGCCCCTCAGGTCGAGCCGCAGACGTTTGCGTAGGGGCGGCTCCCGACGTAGCGCGACCATTCCTCGCGCGTGAAGTTCCGGCCGGCGACGGCGCAGGCGTGCTGCTCCCAGGCCGCGAGGCTCATGGGCCAGCGTGTGACTGTTCCGTCGTCGGCGGCGACGAGGAGGTAGCGCCCGTCGGGCGTGAAGGCCATGTTCTGGTCGGAACCGGTTCCGCCGAGATCGGAGCCGAACTGCTGGAGCGTCGAGGTCGACCAGATCCTCGCGGCGGAACCGCCCGGGCCGAGCGAGGTCGCGAACGTCTTCCCGGTCGGATCGAATGCAATCGCGTCGACGGGCCACTGCGCCACCTCGACGTTGTGGCCGAGCTGAGCGCCGGTCGCCGCGTCCCGAAGCTGGACGATGCCCGACCAGGCGCCGACCGCGAGCGTCCCGTCCGGGCTGAAGGACACGACCGAGTTGGCGGGGGCGACGACCGGAATCGTGCGCTCGGCGCGCCCCGTGTCGGGATCGATCACGAGCACGCGGCCGTCGTCCGTGGTGAGCGCGAGCTTAGAGCCGTCGGCCGAGAACGCCACGCTGTCGGCGAAGGTACGGAGCCGAAGCGGTTTTCCCACGATCCGGCCGTCTCGCCAGATCACGAGGTACCCGTAGTCCAGGTGAGGTCCACCGGCCTTCGGTCGGGGGCCGATGTAGCCGTCGATCGCCGCGACGAGGTGCCCGGAGTCGGCGGTGGCGAGGCCTCGGACGGGCCGGTGACGACCTGTGGGGAGTCCGGGCAGGCGACGCGTGAGCCTCGGAGCTCCGGAGGTCGACCACTCCTCGACGGCGCCGGAGTCGGTGCCGAGCACGAGCTCCGGACCTGCCCAGGCCGCCGCCCAGACGGGGCTCCCGGGGGGCAGGGCGATCGTCCGGAGAGGTTGTAGGGAATCGGTCGAGTACAGGGCGACCGAGGCGGGGGCCGAATGAACCGCGAAGGTCCGGCCGTCGGCGGAGATCGCGAGAATCGGCGTGCGTGGGACCGGATCGTCAGGTGAGGCGTTGTTGCCGTTCAGGGTCTGCCCGACCCGGACCGGGTCGCCGAAGCGCCGGCTGCGCGCGAGATCCCATTCCAGGACAGTGCCGTCGAGGCTGACCGAATACAGCGTCTTGCCGTTCTTCGAGAACGCGGCGGAGATCACGCGGCCCCCGTGGCCTACGAGCCGTTCGACCGGCTCCCCGGTGTTGGCGTCCCAAACGATCACGGTGCGATCGTCGCCCGTGCTCACGAGAAGACGCGAGTCGGGCGAGAAGGCAAGCGACTCGACCTCGGCCGAGTGGCCCCCCTGTCCGGTTGTCGTCTTGCCGGTCGCAACGTCGAAGAAGTGCACGGTTCCGTCCGCAAGGCCGTAGGCGAAGGTGTGCCCGTTCGGGCTCAGGGCGCCGCGGGCATCGCGCCCCGAGAGATGCGGTCCTGCCACGGTCGAGATCCGCTTCATCGTCGCCGTGTCCCAGGTGGTGATCACATTGTCGTCGACGACGATGAGCCGTCCGTCCGGCGTGGCGGTCGCCGCGAGGATGCCCGTCGCGTGAAGCGGCACGAGCCGAGAGGGGCCCCCGTGCTGGATCGACCAGGCCTCCGCGTAGCTCGCCCCGACGGTGCCGTCGGGATGCTCGACTGCCCAGAGGAGGAATGCCCGGCGGCCGTCCGGCGTGATGATGAGCGGCTCGACCGGCGTCGAGAGCGTGTTCTCCCAGAGTTGGCTGAGCTCGAACCTGCGAACCGCCCGTCCGGTGCCTGTATCGACGAGAAGGTACGGAAGCGATCCCGTTCCGCCTGCGAAGAGATCGTGTGTGCCCGGGACGTAGTCGTAGTCGAAGTTCGCTAGCGGCAACGTCCGGAGCTGCTTGTGCGTTCGGGCGTCGAACAGGTACATGCGGTTGGTGTTCGCGACGACCGCGATCTCGTGCCCGTCGGGTGAGACCCGGAGCTCCTGGGGGCGGTCGCTCGGGGGCAGGCTGAACGTGCCGATCAGCGCTGGGCTCCGGAGGAGGGTCGCTAGCAGCGTTCCCTCGGTTTGCGGAGAGCGGTCGAGCCGGAGCGACTCGCGCGCCAGCAGCATCGCCCGGTCGATCCGGGGCTCGGAGACGGCCTCCGCACCGAGCTGACGGCCGAGCGCGACGGTCGCCTCGTGCCGGGCATCCGACCGCGAGACGAGGGCGATCCCTCCAGCGCCGATCGCGAGCGCGAGCAGCAGCCCGACTCCGGCGAGCAGCCCCTTGAGCCGGCGGTTCGTCCGTCTCTGCTTCGTCAGCTCGTGCTCGCTCTCTGCGCTGCTCTCGGCGAGGAACTCGCGCTCGAGGGCGTTGAGCTCGCGCTGATGCGCCGAGGCCCAGTCGCGCGTAGCCGAGAGCCGGGCACCCCGGTAGAGATCGGCCGCGTCCCGGTCCTGTTCTTTCCAGCGCCGGGCGCTCTCGGTGAGATGCTCTCGAACCTCGCGGCCCTGGGCGTCCTCCGAGAGCCAGCTCTGCAGGCGCGGCCATTCGCGGAGGACGGCCTCGTGGGCGACCTCGACGGCGCCGCCGTGAGCGGTCAGCAGCCGGTCTGCGGTGAGGGTCGCGACCACGGCGGCGAGCTCGGGATCGCGTCCGAGATCGAGCTCGGTCAGCGGCACCCGCCTCCGTGCGAGCGTGCCGTCCTCGCCGGTCTGAACGAGCCGGAGGAACAAGCGCCGCGCCGCTTCCTGCTGATCTGTGGAGAGCTCGCCATAGGAGCTCTCGGCGAGCCGCGCGACGGCTCCCCGGACGCCGCCCAGGCTCTCGTGCGTCTCGAGGCGGAGCCAGCTGTCGGTCTGCGCGAACCAGAGCTCGACGAGGGCGGTCGAGAGCAGCGGGAGGCCGCCCGCCTCGTGTCCGAGCTCGGAGACGATACGCTCGACGAGTGCCGACTCGACGCGAGCTCCCGCCCGTCGCGCCGGTAGCTCGACGGCGCGACGGAGCTCATCGAGGGCCATCGGGCCGACGAGGACCTGGTTTGCGGCGAGGAGCGCGGCGAGCGCGGGGTAGGCGGCGCAGCGGTCGTAGTAGTCGCCGCGCAGGCCGACGACGACAACGGCCCGGTCGGGGTCGTCGGCGATCGCGACGATGCGGTCGGCGAAGCGCCCGCGCTCGTCCTCGTCGGTGCACAACGTGAAGAGCTCCTCGAACTGGTCGATCACGAGGACGAGCCTTTCCGTGGGGTCGGCGCTCTCGAGCCCGAGTGCGGCCAAGGTCTCGAGCGGGTGCGGCCCGGGGCGCATCGCCACCGGATGCCACCGTTTGCTCCCCGGCAGCAGTCCTTCGCGGAGCGAGGGTAGGAGGCCCGCGGCGATCAGCGACGACTTGCCGCTCCCGGAGGCGCCGACGACCGCGAGGAGCCCCGACCCGACCGTGCGTGCTGCGAGTTCGCCGACGAGCCGCTCGCGCCCGAAGAACAGCCGGGCGTCGTCTGGCCCGAACGAGGCGAGGCCCTTGTACGGACACTCGGTGACGGCGCCCGGTGGAGGCGCCTCGCCGTCGCCGTAGAGGCGGGCCAGCTTGAGCCCGATCACGTTGTTGGCGAAGTCGAGGTCGGCACGGCGTTCGCGGCGCTCGGTCGCGAGCCATTCGCCGGCGGCGGCGAGACGCCTGGACGCCTCCTGCTCGGCCCAGACGCTCATCAGCTCGTGGGCCCGCCCGGCAACGCCGGCCGAGCCGCGGGCGATCGACTCGAGCGGTACATCGGCGACGTCGTCGCCCGCGTAGAGCGCTGCGATCTCGCGGATGCTCTCCGCCCCGAGCGGCCCGAGACGGCGGTGGCCGTCGCCGCGGGCATCCGCGTGGGAGATCAGGCGGGCGAGCATCGGGGTCGCATCCGGGTCGCGCACGAGCCCGAGGACGAGCGTCGGCTCCGCCTCGATCCGCTCCCAGTGCTTCTCGAGCGCCGGTCCCACGGCCTCGGCGGTCAGGTCGAGGTCGTCGAGCACGACGAGGGTCGGGTGCCCGTCACCGCCGGCGTCGTCGAGAGCGGAGACCGCACGCGCCGCCGCCACCCCGCCTGCACCCGCGTAGATCACCGTTGCGCCGTCACCGAGGACGAACGACGAGAGCTCGGTAGCCAGTGCGGACTTGCCCATCTGCGCGGCCGCCGAGACGAAGACGATCCGCCCGTTGCCGCGGCGCGCCTGGCGCCAGGTGCCGCGCAGCCAGCTCAACTCCGTGGCGCGCCCGGCGACCGGCGCCTTCGGCTCGAGCTCGAACGGGGCGGGCTTCGCCTCGAACGAGTCCAGTGGGACCCCGGGCCTGGCGGAAATGACCTCGACGACCTCGAGCCCCGGCTCGAACCCCTTCAGCTCGACGAGGCCGCGGCTCACGAACTGGGCGTCCTCGATCATCCCGGCGCGCTCTGCAACGGCGGCGGTGATCATGATCTGGCCAGCTGCGGCCTGGGAACAGAGCCTCGCGGCCGCGTTCAACGGCGAGCCCCGGAACCCGTCCTCGACCGGGACCGCCTCGCCGGCGTCGATCCCGATCCCGACATGAAGCGGCAGGGTCGGGTCGGCGGTCTCCTCCTCCGCGCAGGCGGCCTGCAGCTCGATCGCGGCGCGCACGGCCTGGACGGGCAAGGTGAACACCGCGAGCGCCTCGTCGCCGCGAAGCTCGATCACCTGGCCGCCGCGGGCTGCGACAGCGTCACGGGCGAGGTCGGCGAACCGGATCACGAGCCGCGCCGACTCGGCGTCGCCGTGCTCGCGCGTGAACCGCGTGTAGCCGCGGACATCGGCGATCAGGAATGCGCGCTCGACCGGCGCGGCTCCGCCGTCTCCCGGCTGCCCCGCCTCCACCCGACTCATCGCCCGGGACCATCCCACATGGACGCCATGCAGGCAAGACCGGCAACGAGTCGATTTTCTTCCGTCGCTAGAACAGGCCGACCGTGCGCCCGTCCGCATCGATGTCGATCTCGAGCGCGGCCGGGTGCGCGCCGAGGCCCGGCATCGTCTGCATCTCACCGCAGAGCGCGAGCACCCAGCCGGCGCCGGTGTAGGGGCGCAGGTCGCGCACCGTGATGCGGAACCCCTCGGGCGCGTTCAGCTTCGCCGGATCGTCGGAGAGCGAGAGGTGTGTCTTCGCCATGCAGATCGGAAGCCCGCCGAGACCGGCCGCCGTGAGCCGCTCGATTCGCTGGCGGGCCTGCGGGGTGAAGTCGGCGCCGTCCGCGCCGTAAATCCGCCGCGCGATCGTCTCGATCTTCGCCTCGATCGGCGAGCCGAGCTCATAGATGGGCGCGAACTGGGTCTCGGCCTCGGCGGCGAGCGCGACGGCGCGGGCCAGCGCCTCGGCTCCCTCACCGCCTCTCGCAAAGCCCTCGCTGATCTCGGCGCCGTGCGCACCGAGCTCGAGGGCGAGCCGCTTCACGGTTTCGAGCTCCTCGTCGGTGTCACCCGGGAAGCGGTTCACGGCGACGACGGGGGTGACGCCGAACTCGCGGGCGATCCCGAGATGGCGGCCGAGGTTCTCGGCGCCGAGCGCGAGCTCGCCGCGCCCGTGGTGTCGCAGCGCCTGGACGGTTGCGACGAGCACGACCGCGCTCGGCTTCAGCCCGCCGAGCCGGCAGACGATGTCGAACAGCTTCTCCATCCCCAGGTCGGAGGCGAACCCGGCCTCGGTGATCGCGAACTCGCCGAGCTTCAGCGCCATTCGCGTCGCAACGAGCGAGCTACACCCGTGCGCAATGTTCGCGAACGGCCCGCAGTGGACGAACGCCGGCTGCCCCTCGAGCGTCTGCACGAGGTTCGGCTCGAGCGCCTTCTTTAGGATCACCGCCATCGCGCCTGCGGCACGGATGTCCTCGGCTCGTCACCCGGGTGGCGTCCCGCGTCTCGGCGATCGTGATCGCCCCGAGCCGGCGGCGGAGGTCGGCGAGATCGCGCGACATCGCGACGATCGCCATCGTCTCCGAGGCCGCGGTGATGTCGAATCCGCTCTGGCGCGGATAGCCGTTCGTCTTGCCGCCGAGGCCGATCACCGTGTCGCGGAGCGCTCGGTCGTTCATGTCGAGGCAGCGCCGCCAGGTGATCGCGAGTGGATCGATTTCCGCTTCGTTGCCGTGCAGCAGGTGCGCGTCGATCATGGCTGCGAGCAGGTTGTTGGCCGAGGTGATCGCGTGCAGGTCGCCCGTGAAGTGGAGGTTCAGGTCCTCCATGGGCACCACCTGCGAGTAGCCGCCTCCGGCCGCGCCGCCCTTCACCCCGAACACCGGCCCGAGCGAGGCCTCACGCAGGCACAGCACCGGCCGCCGCCCGATTCGCGCGAGCCCCTGCGTCAGCGCGACGGATGTTGTCGTCTTCCCCTCGCCCTTCGGTGTCGGGGTGACCGCCGTGACCGCGATCAGCTTCCCGTCGGGCACGTCCGCCAGCCGGTCGAGGACGGAGAGCGCGACCTTGGCCTTGTCGCGGCCGTAGGTCTCGATCTCCCCGGGCCCGAGCCCCAGCGCGCCCGCGACTTCCGCGATCGGTCGGAGGGTCGCAGCCTGCGCGATCTCGAGGCTCGTCGCCATCGCGCGATCGTCGCATACATCCCGCGTCGCGCTTCGGCTGCTCGAACCGGCGGCGACGGGGACGAGCTTCCGCGGCGGGCGGCCGCCGAGGAGGTTCCCCGCTCGGTCCCGAGGTGGAGGACTCGTCGTACCAGGGGCTCGTTCGTCTGGCCTAGAATCCGCGCGTGGCATTGCTGCGACGCTATTGGCGATGGCTCGGCCATTGGCTTCGGCTCTCTCAACCCGGTCGAGCGCTCTTCACCGTCGCAGTTCTCTTCGGCGTTGCGGAGATCATGTTCGTACGGGCCCAAGGCGACCGGGAGGGTGGCGCTCCCGCCGTCGTCTTGACGCTCGTGCTGGCGGGTGTGGTTGCCCTCGATGCCGTCAGCCGTGGAGTCATCGCCGTAGCACGCCGTCTCATCTCGAGCGGTGGGCCCGGGCGTCATTCCTGAACTCACTGTCATCCTCGAGGGGTGACGCTGCGATCGCTGTGAGGTTCCCCTTCTTCGGCTTGGTCGAGCGGCTGTTCACGCATCATCACTGACACTGTCTCGGGCCGCAGCTACGACGCCTGATCGACCGGTACTTCGCGACCTCGCGAGCTCGCGACTCCAAACGGAGAACCGTGGCTCCCCGTACAATCTCCGATATCGACGAACCAGCGGAGCTTCAGCGCAACGGATATTGGAGGACGGCCGTCTGGGCGCTTCGCGTGGGCTACCTGGCGTTGGTCATAGTGGTCGTGGGTCTCATCACGATGTTTTTGGGATCTACCACGTGGGTCCTGGCTGCCGGGGTGATCTTCTGGCTCGTCGCGGCCGCCGTCACGGTGGCCGGGTTCTTGCTGGCTCGGCAGGGGCTACCCGAGCCGCGACCTGGGTTCTGGTCGATCCGGCTGATGCTCATTCACGACACGGTCCACGCTCGGTCGCCGCTGACACAGCACTGACATCTAGGACTTTCAACCGATGTCGCGTTCGCCTTCTGAAAACAAAAACCCCGCCTGAGCGGGGTCTTCGCCAGTGGGCGCACGTGGGATCGAACCACGGACCTCCCGCGTGTGAAGCGGGCGCTCTCCCGCTGAGCTATGCGCCCGGGAGTATGTAGGTTAGCCATTCTCGTGTACCGGTAGAGAGGCTCTCGACCGGAGGCCACCTCGGTTTGGCGCCTCCGCGCACCGCATTCTGGCGAGCGCCGCAGGTGAGGAACGTCAGGGACAGCCGATCGCGGTTCCCGACCAGGTCCGTCTCCAAATGGCGACCACCCGTGCACTGCGACTAGCCCTACGCTTCGTCGACGTGACTAGCGCGTTCGTTGTTGCCGCCGTCAGACGAGTCGTTCACCACGTCGGCGATCGCACCCAAAGCGTGGTCTCGGATCGGTTCGGCGATGTGCGAGGCTTCGGGTCTGCGGGCGACGCGGACAGACCGCATCGCAAGGCCGGAAGGCGTATCGGTGGCGACGCCCGGAGCGCGGCCACCTCATGAAAGGAGAGAGGGATGCCCTACGTCAAGGCCGGAGAGGAGAACTCCGGACACATCAAGCTCCATTACGAGGATTACGGGTCGGGAGAGCCGGTCGTCCTGATCCACGGCTACCCGTTGAGCGGCCGCGCCTGGGACAAGCAGGTGCCGGTGCTGCTCGACGCCGGCCATCGCGTGATCACATACGACCGCCGCGGATTCGGCGACTCGAGCCGGCCGTCGGCGGGCTACGACTACGACACGTTCGCATCGGACCTGAAAATGCTCCTCGACGAGCTCGACCTGCGGGACGTGACGCTCGTCGGGCACTCGATGGGAACGGGCGAGGTCACCAGATACCTCGGCAACTACGGCTCGGACCGCGTCCGGCGAGGCGTGCTCGTCTCGCCGATCCCGCCGTTCCTGCTGGAGACCGACGACAACCCGGAAGGCCTGCCGGGAAGTCTCTTCGAGGGGTTCGTCGAGACGGCCAAGGCCGATATTCCGGCGTGGATGAAGGGGTTCCTCGACAACTTCTACAACATGGATCAGTACGCCGGAAAGCTCGTCAGCCCGGAGGCGTTCGCAAGCAGCCTCGGCCTCGCCCTGGCCGCATCGGCGATCGCAGCGGTGGCGTGCATCCCGACCTGGGAGACTGACTTCCGGGCCGATCTGCCGAAGCTCGACGTGCCGGTGCTCGTGATCCAGGGCGACGCAGACAGGATCCTGCCGTTCCCGAAGACGGGCAAGCGCCTACCCGACCTCATCGACGACTGTGAGCTCGTCGTGATCGAAGGCGGCCCACACGCGATCGCTTGGACGCACGCCGGCCAGGTGAACGACGCTTTGCTTCAGTTCGTCGGCGCGGCTGTTCACGCCTGAGCCAAAAAAAGGGAGGGGGCCCGGCGACGGGCCCCCTCCGGCTGTTCGATCACCGCCGGGTTCGACCGCTCTGTTGCTGTATGAGCGTCGCGCAGGTGATCTGATCGCTCGAGGGTGCGGCCCTTCGGCCAGATCGCCTCGATCGGAGTAGGATGATCGAGTCGGCGCTGCTTGCCAGGGCGCCGGCAGAGGCCCAGACGACTTCGGCGCACCTGCTAGGGCGCGCGAGGCGAGGGACGGGTGCGATCGAGAGCTCGATCGGCCGTCGAAGGTTCAGGTCGTCCACAACAGGTCACGAGCAGGTGACAAGAGGGTGCAGGCACATGACGCAGATTCAACTGGCCGGGCTGCTCGAGAGCGAAGCCGCGAAGACGATGGTCGAGGCGGGGGAGGAGCGCGGCTGGATCGAGCCGGCCGAGCTCGAGGCGTTCGCCGTCGAGCACGAGCTGGCCGACGCCGACGTCGAGGAGCTCACCCGCGAGCTCGAGCGGACGGGGCTCGAGGTGCGGGAGGCACGATCCGAGGAGAAGGCCGCGCCGGAGCCCGAGGAAGTCGTCCACGAGACCGGCCAGTCCTCGGGGATCGGCGACGGCCTTCAGCTCTTCCTGGCCGAGGTCGGACGGCACAAGCTGCTGACCGCCGCACAGGAGGTCGCCCTCGCGAAGCGGATCGAGCGCGGCGATCTGGAGGCGAAGCACCGGATGATCGAGGCGAATCTCCGGCTCGTCGTTTCGATCGCAAAACGCTACCGCGGGCTCGGTGTCCCGTTCCTCGACCTGATCCAGGAGGCGACCTTCGGTCTCGACCGCGCCGTTACGAAGTTCGACTACCGCCGGGGGTTCAAGTTCTCGACCTACGCCACCTGGTGGATCCGTCAGTCGGCGCAGCGCGCGGTCGCGAACCACGCGAACACGATCCGACTTCCGGTGCACGTCGGTGAGCGCCGGCAGAAGCTCGCGTATGCGGCGCGGCGGCTCGAGGTCGAGCTCGGACGCGAGGCCACGAACGAAGAGCTCGCGACGGCGACCGGGCTCACGATCCAGCACGTAGACGACGCGCTTGCCGCCGCCACGGCGTCCGTCTCGCTCAACCAGAAGGTCGGCGCGGAAGACAATGGAGAGCTTGGCGACCTGTTCGCCGACCGCGAGGCGCCCGACCCCTTCGACGAGGCCGAACGCTCGCTCCGGAGCCAGGCGATTCGCAACGCGCTCGACGTGCTCCCGGGGCGCGAGCGGCGGATCCTGGAGCTTCGCTTCGGATTCCATGGCGAGCCGCAGACACTCGACGCGATCGGGCTCGAGCTCGACCTGACTCGGGAGCGGGTCCGCCAGCTCGAGCGCCAGGCGCTGTCGCGGCTCGCCGCGTTGCGAGATCTCGCAGGCCTCGCTGCCTAGGCTCCCGAGCCGGCCACACGTCCTCGAATCAGGGCCGCGACTTCCGCGAGGATTGCGAGAGCGCGAAACGTGGAAGGACGCACGGATGAACACCGAAGCACCCTCGAACCTTGCCTTCCTCGCGACTCCGGAGGAAGCGCCGGCGATCGAGATCCACGTCAACTTCGGCATCTTCGCGGGCCGCACCGTCATGCTCAGCGAGATCGACCGGCTCGCCGGGTGGCTGCTCGACGAGGTGGAGAACGTCACCGTGATCGCAGAGGACAGGCACCAGATCGGTCGCACGAGCGAAGGATCCGTGCACCAGGTCAGGGTCGAGATCGCCGAAGCCGATGCTCCCACCGGAGTGACGCGCAGCGAGCTCGAGAGCCGGCTGCTCGAGCGGATCGACTACTGGGTGCGGCTCTGCATCGCCGACCGCCACGGCGACGTCTAGCCCAACAGCCACCAGCTCCGGCTCGCGATGCCCGGTGTGGGCTGAGGGAACGTGTCAGCGGAAAAAGCCGCGGCACCTGCGAGGGATCCTTAGGGCTGCTTCCTTCCGGACCTGACCCGGTTCGGAATCTCGCAGCGCCGCGGTGAAAACAGTGTAACCGCGGTCAGAGCACGTCACGGGCGAAGTCCGTCTGGTGCCAATAGGCCGAGAGCGGCTGCTTGAGCGTGCAGGTCGCGATCGGGCGGCCGAGCTCCTCGTTCGCCAGATGCCAGCCGTTGTGGATGAAGGCGACGATCCTCCACGAGCTGCAGATCGGACGGAGCTCGTCGGGGTAGTAGCCGACGGTGACGAGGTGGCGCTGGTCGAGCGCGGGGTGCCAGTACTGCCAGCTCAGATGACCGCTCAGCACGAGGGGAAGACGACCGTGGCCGAAATGGGCGAGTGCCGCGGCCTCCCCGTAGTTCGAGGCGACGACGGCGCCGCCGGCTCGATCGGCCGCTGGGAGCCCGTTCCAGGCGGCGACGACCTGGTTCGTCAGCTCCGGCCAGCCGATCTCGTCCTTGAAGAAGCTGTTCTTCCAGATCCCGCGGCTGATCATCGTGCGCGCCGGGTAGATCGGCACGATCACGGGGGCGACGAGCGCGATCGCCGCGAGTTGGAGCAGGACAAGGGTCGCGATGAGCACGCGGCGGCGGCCGCGCCGCGTCCACGACTCGATCGCGACCGCCCCTGCCGCGACCGCGAGGCCGTCGCCCGGCAGCGGGTAGTAGCCGCGGCCGCGCTCGAAGAAGAACACGATCGTGACCAGGACGGGGATCGTGGCGAGCGCCCGGAGGCGGCGCCGCCAGAGCGAGACGACGCCGATCACGGCGACGGCGAACGTGGCCCCGAGGAAGAGGATCTGCTCGGCCACGTAGACGGGTCGTGACGTGTCCGCGGCCGTTTTCGCGTTCTGGCTCGAGGCGAAGTGGATGCTCGGCCACCCGTGGGCGGCCTGCCAGGCGAGGTTCGGGGCGAGGAGGAGAAGCGCGATCCCGGCCGCGATCCACGGGCCCCGCGTTCGGAGTGTTCCCGGTCGAAGGCAAGTAACGCGACGGCCGACCCGGCGATCAGGAAGGCGATCGTGTACTTCGCCTCCAGCCCGATGCCTGCGACCACGCCGAGCAGCGGCCAGAGACGCGGCTCCGGGCGGACGAGGATCCGCACCATGACGTAGAGGTATGCCGCCCACGCGAGCGTGTCGAACCAGGTCGGGTGGAAGATGCTTGCCGAGCCGAGGATGTACGGGCTCGCGGCCCAGGCGAGCGACGCTCCGAGTTGGGCGGGCACCCGGCCTCCGAGCTCACGCGCGGTGAGTGCGACCAGGAATACCGTGCCGACCCCGCACGCGAGCGAGACGAGCCGGAGCGCGATCAGCGAGTTGCCGGCGACGTGGGTCACGAGCCACGCGACCCAGGCGGCGACGGGCGGGAAATCCACGTACCCGAGTGCCGGGTGCTGCGACGCCGTCAGGAAATAGAGCTCGTCGCGGTCCCATCCATAGCGGCCGAGGAACGGCGCCGAAACGGCGACGACGATGACGCTTGCCGCCGCCCCTGCGAGCAGCGAGGTGGAGAGAGCGCTCCGGGACTCGGCTACGGCCCGAGGCCGAGGCTCGAGGGCGTCCCCGGAGCGGCCGTGAACTTCATCTTCGAGGGGCCGCAGGTGTCACCGTCCTGTTGCTGGGAAACCGTGATCGTGCCGGCGATCGACTTCGAGCTCATGACCGTCCCCTGGATCACGGCGGTCGTGACCATGCCCTCGGGGTCGGGAAGCGTCGGCTTCGTCGTCAGCAGGAACGTTCCCTTGCTGCTCACCGGGATCGAGCCCTTGACCGTTGCCGTGTTCTCCGGGACGCCGTAGGGATCGACTCCTACGGGATAGCCGGAGGTACCGAAGCAGCCGAGCGTCCCGAACACGAACTTCTTGATCACCATGCCGTTCTTGGCTGAGGTGAATGTGACGAGGTCGTAGAAGCCGTTGATCGACCGGAGCGAGGTCTTACCCGCGAACGCCCCGTTGACCGGGAGCGCGGCACCGGCCGCGGCTGCCAGCGCGAGTGTCGTCGAAACTGCCAGCGTGATCGCGAGCCTGTGCATGAGCTTTCCCTCGTGTCGTCGCATCGGGCGGCAGTTCACGGCCCTGTCACACGATAGACAAGAGCGGGCACGGCGGTCAACGGCCCGAGCCGTGCTCTTACATTTCGCTCAAGACCTGATTTTGGATCTACCTAAGGACCAAACCGCATGCCGATGATCGCCCGGCCGACGACGGCGGCAGCGGCACCGGCGGCGGCGAGCGCGCGCACGTCCTCGGGTGACCTCACGCCGCCGGCCGCGAGCACGTCGAGCCCGGAGACCGCGACCGATCGCACGAGCTCGAGGTCGGGACCGGCGAGCGTGCCGTCCCGGTCGATCGCGGTGCAGAGGACGCGTTCGACGCCGGCGGCCAGGCAGAGCTCGATCGCCCGCTCGGTGGTGAGGCCCGACTCGGCGGTCCAGCCTGCCCGCTGTACGATCCCGTCCCGGACGTCGAGCGCGACGATGAGCTGCTCGCCGAGCGCCGCCGCCCAAGGCGCAGGGTCGGGGAAGGCGGCGGTGCCGAGCACGATCCGGTCGGCGCCGGCCTCGATCAACGCGCGGGCGTCCTCGAGCGAGCGGATGCCTCCCGAGGCCTGGAGCGGAGTGGGAGCGACGGCCCTCGCCACCGTTCGCACGAGGTCGGGACGTGGGTGTCCCGACCGGGCGCCGTCGAGATCGACGAGGTGGATCCGCCTCGCTCCGGCCTCTGCGAACCTGGTCGCGAGGGCGACAGGGTCGCCCGCCTCGTCCACGACCTGGCCGTAGTCGCCACGATGGAGGCGGACGGCGTCCTCGCCGAGAACGTCCACCGCCGGGATCACCTCGATCGAGGCAGCGAGCCACTCGCGTAGATCCAACTCAGGTAGCACATTCGCATGTTAAACGTGCTAACATCGCGAGTGCAAATATGGCAAAGCAAATGACAGACGCAGTTCAAATGGCAGAGCAGCTCAAATGACACAGGGGCGACACGCATGGCGGACTGGGGACTTGAAGGAGCTCTCCGAGGCGATTCTCGCGCTCGAGTCGAGGGACGAGGTGGAGCGGTTCCTGCGGGATCTCTGCACGATCGCGGAGCTGGAAGCGATGGGACACAGGTGGGCGGTGGCCCAACTGGTGGACAGCGGTCTGCCATACCTGGAGGTGGCGCAGCGGACACACGCCTCGACGACGACGGTGACGCGGGTCGCGCACTGGCTTCGCCACGGCGAGGGCGGCTACCGGCTGGCGCTCGATCGGCGAAAGGCGGCAACGTCGAGCGCCTGACGATCGCCGTCCCGGTGAAGGGGCGGCTGAGGGAGCCGTCGGTCTCGCTGCTCGAGGACGCGGGGCTCGGGCCGGAGCAGCCGGGGGAGCGTGCGCTCGCGTTCCCGTGCCGGAACGCGCCGGTCGACGTGCTGCTCGTTCGCGCCGCCGACGTTCCCGAGTACGTCCAGGACGGCGTGGTCGACTGCGGGATCACGGGGCAGGATCTCGTTCGCGAGCGCGGGGCGCGCGTGGAGGAGCTGCTCGAGCTCGGCTACGGCTCCTGCAGGCTCGAGGCGGCAGTGCCCGAGGAGTCGCGCTTCCAGACGCTCGAGGAGCTCGCCGGCGCCACGATCGCAACGGTCTATCCGCGGCTTGCTCGAGAGCTGCTGCCGGTCGAGGTGGAGCTCGTCGACGTGACCGGCTCGGTCGAGATCGCGCCGCGCCTCGGGCTCGCCGAGGGGATCGTCGATCTGGTCTCGTCCGGCAACACGCTGAGGACGAACGGTCTGCGTTCGCTCGGACAGCTCTTCTCCTCGCAGGCGGTGCTAATCGGGAAGCCGGGCGGCGACGCCTCGCAGCTCGTCTCGATGATGCGCGCGGTCGTCGAGGCGCGCGCCCACCGCTACCTGATGCTGAACACGTCGGAGTCGCGGCTCGACGCGGTGTGCGAGATCATCGGTTCACGCTCGCCGAGCGTCCTCCCGCTCGCCGAGCCCGGGATGGTCGCGGTTCACGCGCTCGTCCCCTCGGCCGAGGTCTGGCGTCTGCTGCCCGAGCTGGAGTCGGCCGGTGCCTCGTCGATCCTCGTCGTTCCCGTCGAGCGGATGTCCCGGTGACCGGCGTGAGCATCATCGAGGAGATCCAGCGCGACGGCGATGCCGCGGTTCGCCGCTGGGCGGAGGAGCTCGACGGGGTCGAGCCGGCGCGCGCGGTTGCAGATCCGGAGTTGCTGCCGCGCGAGGCGCTGCTCGCCCTCGCCGACCGCGTCCGCCGGTGGCATGAGGCGCAGCGACCGGCGGACATCTCGCTCGAGGTCGAGCCCGGAGTGCTGCTCGAGCGGCGCTGGGTCCCACTCCGGACGGTCGGCATCTACGTCCCGCGGAACCTCGTCTCGACGCTCGTGATGTGTGCGGTGCCGGCTCAGGCGGCCGGCGTGGAGCGGCTCGTCGTCTGCACGCCGCCGGCAGGTGCGGGACTCGTGGCGGCCGCGGCCGACGAGCTCGGGGTCGACGAGGTGTGGGCGCTCGGCGGCCCGCAGGCGATCGGCTGGCTGGCGTACGTCCGCAAGGTCGACAAGATCGTCGGGCCCGGCAACGCGTACGTGAACGAGGCGAAGCTCGAGGTGCAGCGCGACGTGGCGATCGACCTGCCGGGCGGACCGTCTGAGGTCGTCGTCGTTGCGTCGGCCGACGTCGATCCGCGGATCGTCGAGCTGGAGCTCGCGGCGCAGGCCGAGCACGGCCCGGACACGGTATGCCGCGTCGTCGCGACGCTCGAGGAGGCCGAGGCCATCGCGCCGGAGCACCTCGTGCTGCTCGGCGACGCCGAGTCTCTTGCAGGCCAGGTTCGGAACGCCGGAGCCGTCTTCGTCGGGCCGTTCTCGCCGGTGGCGGCAGGCGACTACGCGACGGGCGGGAACCACGTCCTGCCGACGAGCGGCTGGGCCCGCTCGACCGGCGGGCTCGGGATCGAGACGTTCCTCAAGCCGGTCACGACCCAGCGGCTGACAGCCGAGGGCCTTGCCCTGATCCGGCCGACGGTGGAGGCGCTCGCCGCGGCGGAGGGGATGCCGGCGCACGCCGCGGCGGTGCGGCGATGAAGGAGCTCGCCTCGGAGTTTCGGGCCTACACCTGGGCTCCTCCGAACGACGAGGTCGCGCGGCTTGCCGGGATCGACCCCTCGCAGGTCATCCGCTTCGACCAGAACACGCCGCCCCTGCCGCTGCCCTCCACCCGCCCGGGCATGATCGCCCGCGCGCTCTCGTCGATCAGCGGCTACCCGCCGGGCGGCTACCACGAGCTCAAGTCGGCGATCGCCGCGTACAACGGTCTCGGCGCGGAGAACGTCGTGCTCGGCACGGGCGCGGACGACCTGATCCTCCTTGTCGCGCGTAGCTACGCCGGCCCAGGCGACACGATCGCGATCCCGGAGGCGCCGACGTACCCGCTCTACCGGATCGCGGCGCAGCTCGCGCGCGCAGAAGTCGGGGACGACGACCCCGTTCTCACCTTCACGTGCCGCCCGAACAACCCCGATGGAGCGCTGCGCCCGCTTCCGGAGTCCCGGCCCCTCGTCGTCGACGAGGCCTACTTCGAATACTGCGGCGAGACGGCGATCCCGCTCCTCGACGACGGCGTGATCGTGTTGCGGACGTTCTCGAAGGCCTTCGCGCTCGCGGGTGCGCGGGTCGGTTACGCGCTCGCCGCGCCCGCGGTTGCCGAGGAGCTGAACGCGCGGCAGGCGCCGGCCCCGGTCTCGACGCTGTCGGCTGCGCTCGCGCTCGCCGGGCTCGCTTCGCCGCCCGAGCTGCGGCCCGTGATCGAGGAGCGTGAGCGGTTCGCGTCCGCGCTCGGCGCGATCGGCTTACCGCCGATTCCCTCGTACGCCAACTTTCTCTTCGTCCCGGTCGAGGACGGGCGTACGCTCGGGGATCGGCTGCTCCGCCAGGGGTTCGTCGTGCGTGCCTACCCCGACGCGATCAGGCTGACGGTGCGTGACCGCGTCGACGACGATCTGGTGGTCGAGGCGCTCGCCCGGATTCTCGACCGGCCGTCACCCGTCGCGGAGGCTGCGGGGCGGAGAGCTCGCCATCTGCGTGCCACGGCGGAGACGCGCATCTCGGTTCGGCTCGGTCTCGACGGTGCGAGCCGCGTGAGCGTGCAGACGGGCGGCGGGCTGTACGACCACTTTCTCGAGCAGCTCGCGTTTCACGCCGGGCTCGACCTCACCGTCGAGGGCACGGGCGACCTCGAGACGGGCGATCACCACACCGTCGAAGACACGGCGCTCGCGTTCGGCGAGGCCCTCGATCTGGCCCTTGGCGACCGCCGTGGGATCGCGCGCTACGGGGACGCGGTCGTACCGATGGACGATGCACTCGCGCGAGCCGCCGTCGATCTCGGCGGCCGGCCGTTCGCCGAGCTCGCGATCGAGCCGGAGCCCGGGATGGCAGGCCACTTCTTCGGCAGCCTGGCGCAGGCGGCCCGGATGGCGATCCACGTCGAGGCCACCGGCCGCGATGCCCACCACACCGCAGAGGCCGCATACAAGGCAGTCGGGCGTGCGCTCAAGACCGCGCTTCGGGTGGAGTCGAGCGGGATCCCGTCGACGAAGGGGAAGCTGTGAAGGTCGCCGTCTGCGACTACCGCGCGGGAAACATCCGCTCGGTGGAGATCGCGATGCGCCGGCTCGGCGCCGAGCTCGTCGACGACGTCGCGGCCGCCGACCTGGCCGTGCTCCCGGGAGTCGGCTCGGCGCGATCCGCGATGAACGAGCTTCGCCGTCAGGGGCTCGACGGCGTTCTCCGCACGCGCGTGGGGGAGGGCCGCGCGATACTCGGCGTCTGCCTCGGGCTTCAGCTCGCGCTCGAATACTCGGAGGAGGACGGCGGCGTCGAGGGCCTGGGGATCCTTCCCGGCCGCTCGGTCAGGCTCACCCAGGGGCGGATCCCGCGCATGGGCTGGGCGACCGTTGCTCGTGATGTAGACGCACAGCTACATCACGCGGAGATGCCGGATCGGGAGGCCGCGTATTACTTCGCCCATTCCTACGCCGCCGAGACTCCGTGTGCGACCGCGTGGTCGGAGGGAATCGTGGCCGAGGTTCGTTCCGGGTCGTTCCTGGGCGTTCAGTTCCATCCCGAGAAGAGCGGTGCCGCCGGAGCGCGGTACCTCGACCGCGTGCTGAGGGAGGTGAGGGAGCGATTCCTCTCCCGCGTCTGATCCCGTGCCTCGACGTGGCCGCCGGGCGCGTCGTCAAGGGCATCAGATTCCAGGAGCTTCGCGATGTCGGCGACCCCGTCGAGCTCGGCGCGGCGTACTCCGACCGGGGCGCGGACGAGCTCGTCTTCCTCGACGTCAAGGCGACGCTCGAGGAGCGCGACACGCTCGTCGGGGTCGTTCGCCGGGTCTCCGAGCAGCTCGCGATCCCGTTCACGGTCGGCGGCGGGATCCGCTCGGTGGCGGACGCCGACGCGCTCCTGAGCGCGGGCGCCGACAAGGTGTCTGTCAACTCGGCCGCACTCGCGAGCCCTTCACTGATCACCGCGCTCGCGGAGAAGCTCGGCTCGCAGGCCGTGGTGGTCGCGATCGACACCGAGGGCGGCCGCGTCCGAACCCGCGCCGGCACGACCGAGACCGCGCGCGGCACCGTCGAGTGGGCGGTCGAGGCCGAGCAGCGCGGGGCGGGGGAGATCCTGCTCACCTCGATCGACTCGGACGGCACCCGCGAGGGCTACGACCTCGAGATCACGGGCGCGGTCGTCGATGCGGTGTCGGTGCCGGTGATCGCCTCGGGCGGCGCCGGCGATGCCTCGCATGTCGCGGCGGCGCTCGAAGTCGCGCAGGCCGCGCTGCTGGCGTCGATCCTCCACGAGGATCCCGACCGTCTGACCTCGCTCCGCGACGAGCTGCGTGAGCTCGGGGTGGAGGTGCGCGATGCCGCCTGACGGCGAGCTCCGCGCGGCGATCGTCCAGGACGCCGACACGGGCCGGGTGCTGATGCTCGCCTGGATGGACGCCGAGGCCGAACGGCGCACCCGCGAGTCGGGCGAGGCGTGGTTCTGGAGCCGCTCCCGGGAGGAGTACTGGCACAAGGGTGCCACTTCGGGGAACACGATGGCGGTCGAGGAGCTCCGCAACGACTGCGATGGGGATGCGATCGTCGTCCGCGTCCGCCCCGCGGGACCTGCCTGCCACACCGGCTCGCTCTCGTGCTTCGCGCCTGCCCTCTGGCGCACGATCACCGAGCGCGCCCAGTCTCGGCCCGAGGGCTCCTACACGACGAAGCTCCTCGACGAGGGGGTGCCGGGGGTCGCGCGCAAGGTCGGCGAGGAGGCCGTCGAGGTGATGGTCGCCGCGTTCGCTGAATCCGACGAGCGCGTTGTCTCCGAGACGGCCGACCTGATCTACCACCTCTACGTGCTGCTCGCCGCCCGCGGGCTAGACCTCGCGGCAGTCGAGGACGAGCTCGCAACGCGCGCGCGCTGAGGCGGTTGGAGCGCTAGGAGAAGGGCTTCGCGACCATGTCGATGATCACGAGTAGGAGCACCGCCATGTCCGCTCTCGCGATCAGCAGGATCGTCGACACCGCCGCTCGCGTCTCGGGCGCATCCGGGCCTTTCGAGTCGACGAGCGAAACGAGCTTCTTCGCTCTCGGGGCGAGGACCGCGATTCCGATCACGAACGTCGAGAGGAACCCGAGCAGCCCGAACGCGATCCAGAAGTGGTCGTAGCCGAGGTCGCCGTTCGAGACCATCCCGATGCCGGTCGCAACGACGACGAGCCCGGCGGGCGCGAACACCCTCTCGCCGAGGAACGCCGCCTGACGCGCAAGCCCGGTGACCTCGGCGCCGTCGGTCGCGCGTTCCGCCCTCAGTCCGAGGATCGTGAGCGCCGCTCCACCGCCGACCCAGACCACCACGAACAGGACGTGGACCGTCTTGAACGCCGTGTACCACTGGGATCCGGCGAGGAAGACGATCGCAACGACCAGGAATGTGATCCCGATCAGCGCTGTCGGAACGAGCGACGCGCGCGAGGCGGTTTGGGTGTTAACGGTGCTCATGACGGATCGGCGCGGAATCTACACGGATCGTGGAGAACCCGTCACACGTGCGTGACAACCGTAAAGAGGTCTGGCACCTTTACAAAGCGGCCCGGCGCGCGGCTACGGGTCTGACGTCGCGAACGCTGGACTGGAGCCGAACTGCGGTTGCGGGCGCCACGCGCTTCGTAAAGGGGTCTGACCCCGGTTTGGCGCGTGGCCCTGGAGGAAGCTGTGGAGAATCTGCGAGCGACGGCGCCGCCGGGGTGCGTTTCAGCCGGCGCTACCCGCGCCGATCTCGCTCGCCGCGGCGAGCTCCTGAACCACCTCGGCGATGTCGCGGTTCGCGTTCCAGACGCGGAGCTGCTCCTCCGCGCCGTTGCCGCGCGAGAGGATCTCGGGGATCCCCTCGAGCTCGCACTCGGAGCCGAGCTCTCGCGCGTGCGGCTCGAGGTCGCGCAGGGTCCGCCGGATGAGCTGCGAGATCGGCACCCGATTGCGACGGCCCGTGACGAGGTCGATCACGGGCGCGGCCAGGCCGTGGCGGGCGGCGAGCCACTTGTTCTCGGTCGTCAGGATCCGGTGGAAGCTCGGCGGCGTCCCCACCGACTCGACATGCTCGGAGAGCATCTTCACGAGTGCCTGGAAGTAGGCCGCGAGCGCAACGGCATCCTCGACTCGCGTCACCGCATCGCAGATCCGCAGCTCGATCGTGCCGAGCCGCGGATGCGGCCGGATGTCCCACCAGATGTGGGTGTAGTCGGCGATGCACCCTGTTTGCTCGAGCTGGCCGACGAGTGCCGAGAAGTCCTCGTAGCTCTCGAACCGGGGTGGCACGCCCGAGCGCGGGAAGGCCGAGAAGACCATCTGCCGCGAGGAGGCGAGCCCCGTCGGCTCTCCCCGCCAGAACGGCGAGCTCGCCGACAGCGCCAGGAACTCCGGCACGTGGATCAACAACCCGTTCATGACCTGGATCGCCTTGTCGGGATCGTCGACCGCCGCGTGCACGTGCATCCCGAAGATCAGCTCCCGTCGCGCGATGTACTGGAACTGGTCGACGAGCTTGCGGTATCGATCCCTCGCGGTGATCCGCTGCCGCTCAAACAGGCTGAACGGATGCGTCCCCGCCGAGGCGAAACGGCAGCCGTCGGCCGCCGCGATCTCCGCGACGTACCGCCGCAGCTTGCGCAGCTGGGCATCGACCTCGTGAGCATTCGCGCACACCGGCGTCGTGATCTCGATCACCGACTGCATCAGCTCGGCGTTGACCCGCGCCTCGAACTCGCCGTCCCTGACCTTCGCGAGTACCGAGTCGATGTGCTGCACCAGGTCCCAGGTCTCGGGATCGAGGAGCATGTACTCCTCCTCGACGCCGAGCGTGTAGGCCGCCGACGAGCCGAAGCGGTGATCGAGGACGCTCGACTCCGACGCTCGGGCCCGGTCGAGCTGCCCGGTCATCCCTCGCCGCCGACCACGGCCTCGGCTTCGATCTCGACGAGCCAGCGCGAGTCCAGGAGCACCGCGACGATCGCGGTCGTCGCCGGTCGTGCAAGGGAGAACGCCTCGCGGTGCGCCCGGCCCACCTCGTCGATGTCACCGGGCCGGGTCAGGTAGATCCGGGTCCGCACGACGTCGTCGAGCCCCGCACCGGCCTCGGTGAGTGCCCGGCCGATGGTCTCCAGGCAGATTCGCGCCTGCTCGAACGGGTCGTCCGGCGGGTCGGCGTCGTCCGGCATGATCGGCGCCGTCCCGGAGACCCAGACCGACCGCCCGACGCGCACCGCGCGCGAGTAGCCGACGCGATCCTCGAACACGGCCCCTGACGAGATCAGCTTGCGATCCATCCCTGTGTAGTGTCGATGAAATGAAGGCCCTACGGCAAGTGGACGACTGGCCGTGCGATCACGTCGCGGTCGCTGTGGTGTACCCGGACGGTTCCGAAACCACACACGGCGAGATCGGCCTTCCGCTCCGCTGGGCCTCCGTGACGAAGCTCGCGACCTCCGTCTCGGTGCTCGTCGCCGTCGAAGAGGGAGTCGTCTCGCTCGAGGATCCGGCCGGCCCACCCGGCTCGACGCTACGCCACCTACTCGCGCATGCCTCCGGGCTGCCGTTCGACGGCTTCGAGCCGATCGCACACCCCGGAACGAGGCGGATCTACTCGAACACCGGGATCGAGCTCGCTGCCGAGCACGTCGCCCAGGCCGCTGGAATGCCGTTCGCCGGATATTTCGAGGCCGTCTGGGGCTTCCCGCTCCAGGGCTCGCCGGCCCACGGGATCAGGTTGCCCCTCACGAGGCTGATCGAGCTCGCGCACGAGCTCCAGCGGCCCACGCGCCTCGCCGCGGAGACCTTTGCCGAGATGGTCACGTTGCAGTTCCCCGGGCTCGACGGCGTTCTGCCGGGTGTCGGCCGGTTCGAGCCGAACGACTGGGGCCTCGGTCCTGAGCTTCGCGACGGAAAGCGACCGCACTGGACGGGCACGCGCAACTCATCGCGCACCTTCGGCCACTTCGGGGGCGGCGGCGGGTTCCTCTGGATCGACCCGGACGCCGGGATCGCGCTCGCCGTGCTCACCGACCTCGAGTTCGGCGACTGGGCGCTCGAGATGTGGCCGCGACTCGCGGACGCCGTTCTTGCCGGCGCTTAGGCCGGCTTGCCCTTGGCCTCTTCCGGCCTCTTCATCTCGGTCGTCTTCGCGTTCAACCTGAGCTCGACATGCCCGCTGCTCACCTGGAGCGAAGTAATGACGACCGCTGTCATCGTGATCTCCAGGTATGGGTTCGATAGCTTCACGACCGCCAGCGGGGTCCCGTTCGAGGCGGTCTGGAACAGCCTGGGGTCCGCGCCCGAGCCCGCGACGGTCGCTGCAATCTCGTTGGAGCCGTTCCACGAATAGCTCTCGAGCGGGAGGACGCCGATCGGATCCGGCAGTACAATCGTCCAGCTGGGGGCCCTGCCCGTCGTGTCCGGTTTATCGGCATCGCGCGAGAGCAACGAGACCACCGCCTTGTTACCGGCGGCGCGCTGCAGCTGCGCGAACGACGCCGCTATCGGATCGACGCGGGGCTCCACTTCGGCCGATCCAACCCCGACATGCTCACGTTGGTGCGTGCGCGCCCGCCGCATCTCGCCGCAACGATACCGCGGCGGGCTCGATGAACCTAGGACTCTTCGCTCAGTCCGAGTGCACGCTCGAGCGCGCCTTTCGGCAGCGCCCCGACCGACTGCGCCTGCGGCTCGCCGTTCTCGAACAGCACGATAAGCGGGATCGAGGAGACTCCGTAGCGCTGCGCCAACCCCTGCTCGTGATCGACGTTGACCTTGACGATCTTCACGTCCTCGCGCTCGTCGGCGATCCGGTCGAGCACCGGCGCGACGGCGTGGCACGGGCCGCACCATTCCGCCCAGAAGTCGACGATGACCTTGCCTTCAGAGTCGAGGACGACATCCTGGAACGTCGCATCGGTTGCTTCGAGAGCCAATTTCTTGTGTCCTTTCATCGGGTTTACAGCTGAATTAACGGCGGGCCGGGGCGGATTCTTCCCCCTCCGTAGAATCGAAGGGTGTTCGAACCGCTTCCAGAGAAGCCCGACAACAATGCGATCGAGCTCGCCGTTCTCGAGCGGTGGCAGACCGAGGCCACCTTCGAGCAGCTCCGAGCCCGCAATCGTGGCGGCCCGAAGTGGTCGTTCGTCGACGGCCCCGTCACCGCGAACAAGAAGCTCGCGGTCCACACCGCGTGGGGGCGGACGCTCAAGGACGTGTTCCAGCGCTACAAGGCGCTGAAGGGCTTCGACCAGCGCTACCAGAATGGGTTCGACTGCCAGGGGCTGTGGATCGAGGTGGGGGTCGAGAGGCAGCTCGGCTTCAACTCGAAGCGCGAGATCGAGGAGTTCGGGCTCGAGGAGTTCGCCCGCCGCTGCCGCGGGGTTGTCGTGAAGTCGTCCGAGGAGCTCACGCGCGGCTCGATCCGGCTCGGCCAGTGGATGGACTGGGGCCGCGACTACTTCACCTTCAGCGACACGAATATCGAGTACATCTGGCGGTTCCTGAAGATCGTGAACGAGCGCGGCTGGCTGTATCTCGGCCATCGCGCAACGGCCTGGTGCCCGCGCTGCGGCACCTCGCTCTCCCAGCACGAGCTGACCCAGGCGGGCGTCTACCAGGAGCGGAGCGACCCGTCGCTCTTCGTCCGCTTCCCGCTCGTCGACCGTCCCGGCGAGTCGGTCGTGATCTGGACGACGACGCCGTGGACGCTTCCGGCGAACGTCGCCGCGGCCGTGCACCCCGAGGGCGAATACGGCCTGCGCGAGAACGGCCAGTGGGTGCTCGCGGAGCGCTTCCCCGGCGACACCTTCGTCCGCCGCGTTCCCGGCGCCGAGCTCGTCGGCCTCCGCTACGAGGGCCCTTTCGACAATCTCGCGCCGGGCGCGGGCGTCGAGCACCGGATCGTCCCGTGGGACGAGGTCTCGCTCGCCGAGGGAACCGGGATCGTCCACATCGCGACCGGCGCCGGCCCCGAGGACTTCGAGCTCGGCCGCTTGCTCGACCTGCCCGTGCTGGCCCCGGTCGACGAGGCCGGCCACTTCTACGACGACTACGGTTGGCTGCACGGTCTTTCGACCGTCGAGGCGGCCGACCAGATCGTCGCGAATCTCACCGAGCGTGGCTTCCTCGTCAGTGTCGACACGCATCTCCACAACTACGCGCACTGTTGGCGCTGCGACACGCCGATCATCTACCGCATCTCCGACGATTGGTTCATCTCGGTCGAGGGCATCCGCGAGAAGCTGCTCGAGGAGAACGCGAAGGTCGAGTGGGTGCCTGAGTACATGGGCAAACGGATGGACGACTGGCTGCGCAACATGGGCGACTGGAACATCTCGAGGCGCCGTTACTACGGTCTGCCGCTGCCGTTCTATGTCTGCGACTGCGGGCACCGGACGGTGATCGGGTCGAAGGCCGAGCTCGCCGAGCGTGCGCTCGAGGGCCTAGACCAGCTCGAGGAGCTCCGGCGCCCCTGGATCGACCGCGTCCCGATCCGCTGCGAGGCCTGCGGCGAGCGGGTCGAGCGCGTGGTCGAGGTCGGAGACGTCTGGCTCGACGCCGGGATCGTCCCCTTCTCGACGCTGGGTTGGCAGAACCCGGGGTGGATCGACGAGGGTTACGGAACCGGCGCCGCGAAAGGCCTGACCAAAGCCGACCTGCCCGACAACGCCTACTGGGAGAAGTGGTTCCCGGCCGACTGGGTGACCGAGATGCGTGAGCAAATCAGGCTCTGGTTCTACTCGCAGTTCTTCATGTCGGTGGTGCTCGTGGGCCGCTCGCCGTACAACCGCGTGCTCGGGTACGAGAAGATGCTCGACGAGGACGGCCGCGAGATGCACGGCTCGTGGGGGAACATGATCGACGCCGAGGACGCGTTCGCGCGCATGGGCGCCGACGTGATGCGCTGGCAGTACTGCGCCCAGCCGCCCGACCGCAACCTGCTCTTCGGCTTCGGGCCCGCGCACGAGATCAAGCGGAAGCTTCTCACCTACTGGAACTCCGCCTCGTTCTTCGTCGAGTACGCGAACATCGCCGGTTTCGAGCCGGTAGTGACCGATCTGGACGGCGGCCCGCCCGTCGAGCGCTCGCTCGACCGGTGGCTCGTCGCGCGCACCGCGGAGTTCATCCGCGAGGCCGAGGCGGCGTACGAGGCGACCCTGACGGTGAACGTGATCCGTGCCTTCGAGGCGTTCGTCGACGACCTTTCCAACTGGTACATCCGCCGCTCGCGCAAGCGATTCTGGGGCGAGGACGCCCAGGCGCTCCGCACCCTCTGGTACGCGCTCGTCCAGTCGTTCCGCGCCGTGTCGCCGATGGTGCCGTTCCTCACGGACCACCTCTGGTGGAACCTCGTCCCGGGCCGCGAAGCCTCGGTCCATCTCTCCGGCTGGCCCGAGGTCGCCGACCCCGACCGCACGCTGCTCGCCGAGATCGCAGAGCTTCGCGCCGTCGTCGAGCTCGGCCGCCAGGCGCGCTCGAGCTCCGGGTTGAAGGGCCGACAGCCGCTGCGAAGAATGGTCGTGGCGGGCGCGCCCCTCGCCGCGGCGCACATGGAGGAGATCACCGAGGAGCTGAATGTGAAGGAGATCGGGTTCGGTGACGTCGAGGCCTCGGAGCTCCGCGTGAAGCCGAATCTGCCGAAGCTCGGGCCGAAGCTCGGCTCGGGCCTCCGCGACGTGAGCGCCGCTCTCGCGGAGGGCCGCTTCTCCGAGCTCGCAGGCGGCCGGTTCCAGGTGAACGGCCACACGCTCGAGCCCGAGGAGGTGATCGTCGAGCGCATCGGCCGCGACGGCTGGGCGGTCGCGACCGACGGCCGGGTCACGGTCGCCCTGGAGACGACCCTCGACGACGCGCTCCGCCTCGAGGCTCGCGTGAACGACCTGATCCGCTCGGTGCAGGTGCTCCGCAAGGATTCCGGGCTCGAGATCACCGACCGGATCAAGCTGTGGATCTCGGAGCCGGAGCTGGAGCCGTTCTCCGACCGTATCGCCACGGAGACGCTCGCGATCTCGGTCGAGCTCGGGCCCGAGCTGCGGCTCGAAAAGGCCGCCGCCTAGCGAACCCGTGGCGCTCTCCGCCCGAGGGCGGATGGCCCCGAGTGGGCGTGGGCGCTCGGCGGCCCCGGCCGCTGACTATTCCTGCGCGTCGGCGAGCGCGAGCTCCCGGCGCAGCTCGACCGGGAGCCGGAACTCGATGTTCTCCTCGAGGAAGCGCTGCTCCTCGACGTCGGGCACGCCCCGGTCGCGGAACCAGGCGCAGACGCGCTGGACGAGGTTCTCCGGCGCCGAGGCTCCGGACGTGATCCCGACGACGCGGATCGTCTCGTGGAACCACGCTTCGTCGATCTCGGTCTCATCGTCGATCAGGTAGGACAGAACGCCGCCGGCGCGGGCGGTCTCCACGAGCCGGTTCGAGTTGGAGGAGTTCTTCGAGCCGATCACGAGCAACAGATTGATCTTCGCGAGCAGCTCCTTCACCGCCCACTGGCGGTTCGAGGTCGCGTAACAGATGTCCTCACGCTGGGGTGCGCGGATCGTCGGGAAGCGCTCGCGGAGCGCCGCGATCACCTCGCTCGTCTCGTCCACCGAGAGCGTTGTCTGGGTGACATAGGCGAGCCGGACGTCGGCCGGGAGCTCGAGTGCGGCGACCTGGTCCCTCGACTCGACGAGCACGATCGAGTCGGGGATCTCGCCCATCGTCCCGACCACCTCCTCGTGGCCGGCATGGCCGATCAGCACGACTGTGTAGCCCTCGGCGGCGTAGCGGCGGGCCTGAACGTGCACCTTCGTCACGAGCGGGCAGGTCGCATCGATCGTACGAAGCCCGCGCGCCCCGGCGTTCACGTGCACGGAAGGCGCGACCCCGTGAGCGGAGAGCACCATGGTCTGGCCCTCGGGCACGTCCGCCTCGTCCTCGACGAAGACGGCGCCGCGCTCCTCGAGCTCGGCCACGACGTGGCGGTTGTGGACGATCTCCTTGCGGACATACACCGGGGCGTTGTACAGCTCGAGCGCGCGCTCGACCGTCTCGACTGCCCGCTCCACCCCCGCGCAATAGCCGCGCGGCGCGGCAAGCAGCACTTTTTCGACAACCATCAACAGAGGATCCTAGCGGCGGGAAGAGCCGAGAAAGCCCGCCGCTCGGGGGGTCGGCGCGACGGGCTCTCTCGAGTTAATGCTCTCCGTCTCGGCGACGAGTCGCCTTCGACGGTTCGCATCGCCCAGTGCATCCAAACTGTAACGCGTGGAGCCCTGGAGGAACATGGGCCGCCTGACCCATCTTTGTAAATGATAAAACCGCTAACGAGCGGTCTGTGCGATCACGATCGCGGCCAGAACCACGATCGCGCCCACGAGTTGCGTGGCACCGAGGGCCTCGTCGAGCCAGATCCAGGCGACGATCGTGGCGACGACCGGCTCGAGCATCGCCATGATCGCGACGCGTGTCGCGGGCAGTTGGCGGAGGGCGCTCACGAGCAGGAAGAACGGCACGATCGTCCCGAGCATCACCATCCAGGTCATCAACCCCCAGACCGGGAGGTGGTCGCCCGAGAGGTGGCCGAGTAGCGAGACATCGGCGCTGACACGGTGGCCGGGAAAGCTCCACCAGGGCGCGATGATCGAGAAGAAGAGCGTCGCGAACCCGAATCCCCACGCGAGCAGCGAGATCGCGCCCTGGTCGGCGACAGCACGCTCGGCGAGCAGGAGATAGAGCATGTAGGTCACCGCCGCCGCCAGCGCGAACGAGATCCCCGCGCCGGACACCGTCCCGCCGCTTCCGAGGTCGACGATCAGCGCGAGCCCGCCGAGGGCGAGCGCGAGCGCCACCCAGATCCGCCGGCGCACGGGCTCGTGGTAGACGAAGCGGGCCCAGAGAGCGACGAGGAGGGGTGCCAGGTACTGGACGAGGAGCGCGACTCCGATTGCGACCCGGTGGATCGCGAGGAAGTAGAACCACTGCACGAAAGCAAGCCCGCAGATCCCGAAGACGGCGAGGAACGGGATCCGGCGCCACGGCACTCGCAGCCGCCCCGGATCTCGCACCACCAGTACGACGACGAGCCCGACGAACGCTCCCGCGCAGCGCACTTCGGTCAACCGCAGCGACGAGACCCCGGAGGCGAGGATCACCTTGGAGACCGTTCCGTTGATCCCCCAGAGCACCGCGGCGCCCGCCGCCATCGCGTACCCGAGCCGCCGGTTGGCGTGCTCGGCAGGCTCGACGGGAAGCGGCGCCTCGCTCACGGGCTGAGGCTATTGACGCCGGACGGGAGGCCGGGCCGGCAGCGACGGAGCCCCTCCCCGCCTGGCCTTTCGAGCCACGGCTTCTCTGGCCACGTCCAGGGACTGTCCCTGGTCTAAACGTTTCGGGCCACGGCTCCTCGGGCCATGTGCAGGGGCCTGTTCTGGTGTCTTGGTCGCGGGTGGCCGGAACTGCGTAGGCTGCGCTCGGCAGAACGGGGAGCGGTCGCACGAGCAAGCGTCCACGGTCTGTCGGCATCGCAGGCACGACCCCCGCCATGCCCAACGAGCCGGACGCAACTACTTCGAAGCCCTCGAACCCGGCTCCCTCGGGCGTCGCGGCCCGCGCCCGCGGCGCGGGCGAGCGGGGAACCGTCGCTTACGAGCGCGGCAGGCTCTGGATCGAGAACCAGGATCCGGCCTCGCGCAAGGGCGCGACGATCGGCTGGGTCCGGCGCTACCAGGCCGCCGACGGCCAGCTCTACGCGGTTCTCCTCGCTGCCTATGTCTTCCTGACGCTGCTGCCGGCGTTCCTGATCGAGTCGAGCTTCGTCTACGACGACCCGAGTGGATGGGCCGACCGGGTCGAGCACCGCCTCGGGCTGACCGGTTCGACCGCGACGTTCTTCCACGGCGTGCTCGTGGGTGCGGGGGAGCACAAGCTCACTTCGGTGCTGATCGGCCTCGTCAACCTCTTCTTCTTCGGGCTCGGCCTGGGGCGCGTGCTCCAGCTCGTCCATGCCCGTTCCTGGGGGATCGACCTGCGCAAGCGCGTGATCGCGGATCAGAGCCGCTACCTCGCGGTGATCCTGGCGCTGATCGTGATGTCGGCGCTCTTCCTCGTGCAGACGCGAGCCTTGCACGGCGCGCCGTCATGGATCGGCTGGCTCCTCGACATCGCGTGGCTCGGCGTCCTCGTCGGCTTCTTCACCTGGGCGCCGCGCGAGCTCCTTCACCGCCGTGTCGCAACGCGGGACATCGTGCCCGGCGCGATCTTCACCGTCGTCGGGTTCATCGGGATGCGGATCGTCTCGTCGATTCTCCTCACGCACTGGCTCAACTGGTACACGTCCACCTACGGCGCGCTCGGGATCGTGATGGCGATCTTCTTCTGGCTGATCATCTTCACGACGATCCTCATCCTGGCGGCCGCACTTTCGCCTGCGCTCGCGCATCGCCGCGACCTGAGGCTCGGTCGCGTGCCTGCGGCGCCGGCGCCCGGGCCGAGCTGAATCGAACTCGTCGTGATCGGGACGCCGGGATTCGAACTGGACGAGGAGCGTGAGCCCGACGTAACCCGATGCGAGAGAGGCATCGGTTTTTGTCCCATCTCACCTTCTCGCAGTGAAAGGGGTCGCACAGACGCCGTAACGTCTGCGGGAGATCGCGTCGCTGCTACTCCTGATCGCGGACATCCGGCTTGCCGTCGTCCAGCAATCGCTGCATTTCTTACTCCGGGGGTGTGCTGAGGGTTCGTTGGATGAGGGTGTGCCAGGGGAGTGGTTGGGTGGTGAGTAGGGCTCGGATGGTTTCGCGGTAGGCGTGTTCGTTGTCGATGTTTTCTGTGCGCCAGCGGGCTTCGTTGCGGTAGGCGGTGAGGTGTTCGGGGCTGGGTCTGTGGTAGGCGGCGATCAGCGTTTTCGGGTGTGCCCGAGCGTCCGCGGCCGCGTCCGCGTCTTGGTGGGCGGGCTGGGTCGGGGTCTCTGCGGGTTGCTCGTTGAGGACGGCTTGGTCGACGGCGGCCGAGAGCGCTTTTGGCATCCCGAGCTCGACGAGCGAGCCCGACATCGCGGCCCGGATCCGGTGGCCGACGAACCAGGAGGTCTTGTAGCTGCCGCCGATGATCGCGTGGAGCTGGTTTGCGGGGAACCCCGCCTCGGATTCGAGGATCAGCTGCACCGCGAGCAGCCAGCGCGGGAGCGCCAGGTGCGAGTCGTGGAAGATCGTTCCCGACGAGAAGCGGAACTGGTACCTGCAGAACCGGCATTCGTGCTTCTCACGGGTCTGGATCCAGCCCACGCGGTCTGAGTCGCAACGCGGGCAGCGGACCCCGTCGGGCCAGCGCAGCTCCTCGACGTAGGCTCGCGCCCCCTCCTCGAGCCCGAGCGTCGCGATCAGACCCCGAAGCCGAGGATCCGGGGGACGCAGAGCATCGCCCGGCGCGGTGACCGGCACCGCGGCACGAGCACTCGCCGGGCTTGCCCACGGGTTCCACGGAACCTCGCTGATCGGCACGTGCACGCCACTACGCGCCGGCAGCAGGATCCGCACCGGTCGAGGCCTCGCTCGCCCAGCCGGGACCCGGCTCAGCAACCAGCGGAACGCTCGGACAGTTCATCCCCCAGATCTCACAAAGCTGCTCCGCGGTGCAGAGCGTTCCCGTATCAACACAAGCATTCGAATCCGTGCTCGACGGCAGCGACGTCACCGCCCCCGGAACGGAGATGGACGGAACCGACGCGAGGCCACCGGAACGCTCGGCAGGATCGCGGGAAGGGTCGGCGGCTTCGCCGGAACAGGCTTCAGCTTCCCGACGGTCACGACCTTCTTCCCCGGCTTCGCGGACTCGCGGCCGATCGGGCCCCTATGCTTCACCACCCGATGGCCTGTGACGTGCCCGACAGCCCCCGCACCACCCCTCGACCCACTCATGCCGGCACCCGCAACCGGGGCGAGAAACACCAACGCAACAGCACCAGCCACGACCAGCCCCGGCATCCTCACCGAAAGGCCACGCTCCCTGCGGGAACCGATCATGTTCGCGTTCACAGCGACCTGGAAGTCCTTCTCGGACCATCTCATCTGAGTCTTTATTCGCTTGTTCAGCTATGCGATATCTCGCATCGGAACAAAGCTAGAAGACCGAACAGGTGACGACCATCGGGGTGGCTCCCGAATCTGACAGGTGCTACCACCCGAAAGCGGCGGCGCGACCGGCGGACGTCGGTTCCGGTCGTTGCCCCGGGTAACGTTGACACAGTGACGATTCGAGTCGTCGTCGCCGACGACAGCCTTCTTGTGCGAGAGGGAATAGAGCATCTGCTCGAGCGTCGCCATGAGATCGAGGTCGTCGCTACTTGCGACGACTACGTCTCCCTCCGCGCGGCGATCGAGGCTGTCGAGCCCGACGTCATAGTCACCGACGTTCGAATGCCTCCCGGCCAGTCCGACGAGGGCATCCGGATCGCGAACGAGTTGCGTGACGACCATCCGGAGATCGGCGTTGTGGTCGTGAGCCAACACGCGGACCCGTCCTACGCCCTTGCATTGTTCGAGCGGGGATCCGACCGGCGGGCTTACCTGCTGAAAGAACGGATCCACCGGATAGACGAGCTTGCGGCCGCGATCGTGGCGGTCGCTGCCGGTGAGTCAGTTATCGATGCGAAGGTCGTCGACGGGCTTGTCTCTCACGTGCGGCGCGCCGGGACTCCCTTCGCGAGCCTCACGAAACGGGAGCTCCAGATTCTCGAGCTGATGGCGCAGGGCAAGAACAATGCGGGGATCGCCGCGACGTTGTTTCTGACGGAGCACTCCGTCGAGAAGTACGTGTCGGCGGTCTTCACGAAGCTCGACCTCGGGCCTGCGCCCGATGTCCACCGCCGGGTCGCCGCGGTGCTTCTCTACCTCTCCGCCCAGTGACCCCCTTATTCGGCGCGCAGAACGTCGGCAGCCGGGACGCGTACGGCCAGCAGTGCCGGCACTATGGCGACGAACACGCACAGAGCAAACGCCGCCGGGACGAGGAGCGCGCTAGCGGGCGGAAGTACGGGCTGTGCGACGACCCCCATTCGGTCTGCGACGGTGTTCCAGGTCCATAAGCCGAGGATGAGCCCGAGCGGGAGCCCCAGCAAACAGCCGGTCCCGCTCGTAGTGGCCGACTGGACGAAGACGGACGCGGCGATCGCGCGACGGCTGATCCCGAGCGTCTTGAGGATCGCTATCTCCCGCCGCCTGCGGCGAGTCGTCGCGATCAGGACATGTGCGAGCGCTGCGGTTGCGGCGGCCGCGATCAGCGCCACGAGCAGATACGGAACCGAGAGCACATGAGTTACCTCCCCGACCTCAGGCGGCGTCGTCGCCGCATCCCACTCGGTCGCTGTCGCATTGGTAAGCGCGGTGACCTCTTGGTCGGTGTCGACGTCGTGAGCCGTGCGAACGAGGATCCGGCTGACAGACGTGCCCGGGTCGAGCGATCGAAGCGCGCCCAGTGTGACGACGCCTCCGTCGCCGAGCTGGACCCCCTGCGCCTCCCAGAGCACGTACGGGAGAACGACGGTGCCAACGACGCGCATCACTAACGTCCGCCGTGAGCCATGCACGCGAATCACGTCGCCGAGGTCGAGGTGAAGCGCCGCAAGTGTCCCTCGGCCGAGCGCGATCTCGCGACTATCGAGCGGCGCCCTCCCGGAGATGAGCGAGAGCGGGACGCTCTTCTTGATCGGCATCGTTCCGAGCAGATCAATCGACCGACCGTCGATCGTCGCTGCAGCGATGCCGGCTGAGGTCGCGGCGACCGCCCGGGAATCCCTCTTGACCCCTTGCACCGCGCGGTTCAAAGCCGCTGAAGCCTGGCCGCCGACGCTTCCCACGAGGCCGTAGCTCTGTCCGTAGAGCCTTGGACTGTCAAGCAGTCGGGTCGCGCTGGTCGCCACGACCAGGCTTGCGGCGACGACGGCGATCATCGCGGTGATCGCTGCGATCGTCGAGACGGTCGATACCCGCAGCCGCCCGCTCCCGCCTCCGAATGCGTTGGCGATGCCCAAGGCGACAGGAACGGGAATCGCTCCGATCGTCGAGGGTTGTAGCCCGAATCGCCTGCGCTGGTGGTCGCTGGGCTCGTTTTCCCGGGTTGCCGACACGGTTACGTATCGGGTGGCGAGCGCACCGACCAGCGAAAGTGCGAGTGTAACCGCCGCTGCTCCTATGAGGAGCACCGCCCAGTCGACCCGCATTCCCGACGTCGGGTCGAACGTGCGCGAGACCCCGAATGCGGTTAGCGGTGAGGCCAGAGCGCCCATGATCACGGCGATCGTGCCTGCGCCGAGCGCGACTGCTACAGGGCCGGCGATTGCGGACAACATGAGTCTTCGCTGTGGCAGTCCCATCGCGCGCAGCACGTCTTGCTCGGCGCTCGCGCGGGCCGTCCGGCGTGCGAGTGCGGGGGCGATGCCGACAAACGCGACCACCGCGGCCGCCGCGGCAAGCAGCCAAGCGGTCGTCGACTGCAGGTCGATCACGGCGACGACCGCCGACCCGAACGGCGCGGATGCGTCGGCGTACACCGGGGCCCCCCTCGGGTACAGCTTCGCCACGTCGGCTGCGAACGCAGAGAAGTCACTAGGTCTGTGAAGTCGGACGGCGAGGTATGACGACGTCGGAGCGCCGAGCAAGCGCCTGTAGGTCCGGGCGAAGGCGGGGCTCGCGATCAGCTCGCCGTGTAGATCAGCATCCTCGCGCCAGGCCTCTACTCCGACGACATGGAGCCGCACGAGCGGACCCGAGCCCTGCCGGCGAGGGTCGGCCAGCTCGATCCAAATTCGCCCTTCCGGCGATCAGGTCGCGTCCCTCGACCGGGGTGAGCAGTCGAACGCGGAGGCGGCTCCCGACGTGGAGCCGAAGGCTCGCCGCCATCACCTGGTCGACCACGACTTCGTCCGGTCGCCGAGGAGATGGAAGCCGACCCGCGAGGAGCAGAGGTCGGTCCACCGTACGCGTGAAGTCTGGGTCGATCGGTACGTCGAACTCGAAGTCGCCGACGTGAGCGACGACCCCTGCGTCGCTGACGAGGCCAAATGGCACCACAGCCAAGGCGCGGCCCGCTGCTTCGACCTCGGGCAGGCGACCCGCGGCGTCGAGATCGATTCTCGGCCCGGGCTCGAAGCTGATCCACGGCACCTCGGCATCCTCGATCTGCGTCGCCGCGTCGTATCGATCGACGACCGTTCCGGCTCGGTGCGCTGCTTCGGCAACGGTCAGCGAGATTCCGAACAGGAGCCCGGCGATGAGCGTCAGCACGAGCCAGCCTCGTCCGTGCCGCCGGAACTCGGCGCGCCAGATGAGCCAGAAAGTGGCCGCGTCAGCCCTTCGGTTGGGTAGCTGCGACGATGCCGTGGATCCTGGTGCCTCGACCGGGTGCCGAGTCGATCGTGAGGGTCCCGCCGAGCGCACCGACCCGGTCTTCGAGGTTGAGGAGCCCGATGCCGTGTGGCTCGCGAGAGGAGAAACCACAGCCGTCGTCGGTGATCTCGAAGGCGACGCCGCTCGCTTGCTCCCAAACGCGCACGCTTACGGCCGCTCCATGCCCGGCATGCTTGCACGCGTTCTGGATCGCTTCGAGACAGCAGAAGTAGACGGTCGCCTCCACCTCCGGCGGATGCCGCCTGCTGGTCTCGACTGTGACCCGGGTGGGTAGCGTCGCCCGACGTGCTGCTGCCGCGAGCACGGGCTTCAGCCCCTGGTCCCTGAGTGCCGGCGGATAGACGCCGTGAGCGAGCGCGCGGAGCTCCTCGAGGGCGTGCTCGAGACCGCGCTCGAGGCCGGCCATGATCTCGTCGGCACGCGGCCGATCGCTTGCCGAGAGCTCTCGTGCGAGCCGCAACTCGAGTGTGGCCGCAACGAGATGCTGCTGGAGACCGTCGTGGAGGTTCCGCTCGATTCGGCGCCGTTCGTCGTCGGCGGCGTGTACCACGCGCGCCCTCGACGCCGCGAGCTTTGAGGCCTGAGAGCGGAGCTCGGCGACAGACTCACGGAGGGCGGTATCGAGTCGTGCGTTCTGTAGAAGCGGGCCGATCCGATCGCAGAGCTCTGGTACGACAGCGACGATCCTCGCGTAAACGGCTGCGTCGCCTACCTCAACGGGCCCGCGCTCGAGCACGAGGAGTCCGACCAGCTCCCCTCCTTGGCTGACGGGTGCGACGACCGCACCTCTGTCGGCTCCAGCGAGTGCGGGGAGCCATACCGAGAGCCATTCCTCGCCGACCAGCCCCATCCGCGCGAGCACCGTCTCCTGCGTACGGCTGAGGACGAGCCGCTCGCTCCGCCGGGGCGGCACGGACGCAGCCCGCTCATAGGAACCGTCCGCGCCGATCCACCACTCGGCGCCGCGCAACCCGAAGCACGCGCACAGCGATTCTGCCAGCTCGACGAGCAGGTCGTCGAGACGGGCGCCCTGCGCCTGGCGGCGTTCGAGCAGGTCGGCAGGCACGTTTGCGGCCCCAGCAGCCGGCTGTGGCGCGAAGCGGGAGGTGCAGTCCTCGAGCCATCGTCGAAACGGCGGGTTGCAGACGGTAGCGGCTGCTGCGGCAAGGATCGAGGCGGCGAGCCAATCTCCCTCGGCGCCCACGGGTGGGTGGCCGAGCCCGAGCGCGATCGCCGCGACGGCGCCGACGCAGGCGAAGAGTAGTGCCGCTGCCCAGACGGAGGCGCCGAGCACTCGGGCGCCATGGGGCCGAAGGGACGACATCTCCGCCGCAGCGACTCCAAGTGCCGCCGGCGCCAAGCAGACGAGCAGAGTCTTCAACGGGGGCCACCCGACCAGCGCGTGCATCGCCAAGAGGACAAGAGCGAGCGTCGCCGCCGTCAGCACCCCGGCTGTCAACCACACTCCTCGCTGCCGCGCCCAGACGCGGAGCCGCGGACGTCCACGCGCGAGTGTTCCGCCCGCTACCTCGCGTGCCGGCAGCTCACGCATCCCGTGCCAGATACGGGGTGACCTCGAGGACGGCGTCACCGATGCGTCCGTCACGCATCCTTATCAGACGACCCGCGGTCGCAGCAACACTCTCGTCGTGCGTCACCAGCATGATCGTCTGTCCGTCGCGGTTGAGGCGATCAAACAACTCGATGATCTCGGCAGCACCCACCGAGTCGAGCGCGCCCGTGGGCTCGTCGGCCAGCAACAACGCAGGTTTGTTCGCCAGCGCTCTTGCGATCGCGAGGCGCTGTCGTTGGCCGCCCGACAAGCCGCTCGGAAGGAGATGCGACCGGCTTTCGAGCCCGAGCATCGTGATTACCTCACGCGCCCGACGATCCGCTGCTCGCCGATCGACGCCGGCGATCAGCGCTGCCAGCATCACATTCTCGAGCGCAGTCATCCCCTCGATCAAGTGGAAGAACTGGAAAACGATCCCAATGTGAACCCGGCGAAGGGCTGCCAGTTCGTCTTCGGAGCGACCCGCCAGCGATTCGCCGAGCAGCACGACTTCCCCTCCGCTCGGCGCGAGCAGGCCCGCTATCACGTTCAAGAGTGTCGATTTACCGCATCCGGACGGTCCCATGATCGCGACGTACTCGCCATCTTCGACGGTCAGACTCGCGGACCGGATCGCGTGCACCGCAACCGGCTCGCCGCGGAACGTCTTCCGCAGCTCACGAATCTCCAGCACTCGACCCAGAGCTGATCCCCCTCCGAGAATCTCCAGACGCCGCCGAGGTTCGCGCATTTAGCTCTAGGTGTCAAGCCGGCCTACGCCGATCTGTCGCCGCTCCGGGATGGACAAAGCCGGTCGCCTTCGCCGCCAAAACGGCTTGTTCTTGCGGGAGTGAAAGGGGCTCGCCGCCAGGCAGCAATCGCCACGGAATCGCTGATTTTCGGCGAACCAACAACCCTGGTGTTCCATCAGTGTCTCATGGAGAACAGTTGGTGCTCAGAGCCGTGGACGACAAAATCCCTGCAAATCGCCAGTCGGGACGCCCGGATTCGAACCGGGGGCCTCCTGCTCCCAAAGCAGGCGCTCTAACCAGGCTGAGCTACGTCCCGCCGCTCACGGAGTGTAGGCGGTCAGAGAACCCAGTCGCCGCCTGCGAGGATCGGCGTCTCGTCGCCGCCCGCGCTCACGCCCCAGACGTTCACCTGGGGGCTGCCGATCATGAAGTCCGCATGGAGCGACGAGCTGTTGATGCCCTGCTTGTGGCGCGCCGCGCCGGCGAGGCCGGCCGCCCGTGGAATCGCCTGCGCGATCGCCGAGCCGAGCGCGATGTGGGAGGCAGCGTTCTCGTCGAACAGGGTGTCGTAGAAGACGAGGCCGGTGCGGCCGACGCGCGAGGTCCTGTCGACGAGCGCCGCCTCCCCGAGACGCGAGGCGCCGTCGTCGCTCGCGGCAAAGGCGCGGATGAAGTCCTGGCCCTCGTCGGCGTGGATCTCGACCGCCCGGCCGCCCTCGAAGCGGATGCGCAGGTTCCTGATCACGGTGCCCTGGAGCTGTAGCGGGTAAGTGGCGCTCACGGTGCCGTCGACGCGTCGTGCGTCTGGAGCCGTGAAGACCTCCTCGGTCGGCATGTTCGCGACGCACTCGATTCCGCTCGCGGAGACGTCGATCGCCGAGAGCCAGTCGCCGTCCGGGTGGAGCCCGACCGAGAGGTCGGTGCCGGGCCCGCGGTAGCGGAGGGAGTCGAAGCGGCGAGCATTGAGCGCGCTCGCACGGACGTCGAGCGCAGCGAGATGGTCCTTCCATGCCGCCACGGGGTCCGGCTCGTCGAGGCGGACGGCCGTCGCAACCGCCTGCCAGAGCCGGTCGAGATCGGGCTCACCGAAGACCGTCTTCGCCCACCCCTCGTTTGGGAACGCGACGATCGACCAGTTGATCAGCCCGTCCGTGAGCCGCAGCGAGGCCTCGGTCGCCTCGCGCATCCGGGACCGCGCGACCCGGCTGCCGTCCAGGTCGCCGAAGAGCTCCGGCTCGGGGTTTCCGGTGATCCCGAGGAGCGCCCCGCCGTCGGCACCGAGCTCGTCGAGGCGCTGCACGATCCAAGGAGGCGACCAGCCGAGCGACTCGTCGGGCGAGCCCTCGATCTGTGATCGCCGCACGTGCTGGTCGATGTAGAGAACATCGACGTAGCTCGCCCCGCCCCGGTAGGCCTCGGCGGCGACCGCACGGACGAGCGGGGCGTGCTCGAGGAGCGCGTTCACCGCGAGCCGTTGTCCCCGCTGGAGATTGATGCCGACCCGAACCGCAAGCCGTGCGTAAGCGACAAGCATCTCGTCGTCCCCGACCATCCCGCCAATGTAGTCCAGCCCGAGTCGCTGCGGTCACTACACTACTGCGCCATGGGTCGCCTCGCGCTCGCCGTCTTTGCGGTCCTGATCACAGTTGCGCTAGCCGGGTGCGGGGGGTCGAAGGTCTACTCGCAGGCACCCTCGAAGACGTGCCTGATGCAGCGAGGCGTCAAGCTCGGGGGACAGCTCGACTTCGTCGCCAACACCGCAACCGGCGGTGCGTTCCGCGCCGATCTCCCCGACGGCAACTTCGCCAAGGTCGCGTTCGGGCAGAACGTGAACAGCGGGCAGGACATCGAGAGCGCCTACGAGCGGTTCGCACTCCCGAACGTAAGGGCCGGGCTGGCCTCCGTCCTCCATCGCTACAAGAACGCCGTGGTTCTCTGGCACGCCACCCCGAGCGACAGCGATCTCGCGCTGATCGTCGGCTGCCTTCGCTGAGCCCGCCTCGCTAGGATTGACCCACCTCGCGGGTGTAGCTCAATGGTAGAGCTCCAGCCTTCCAAGCTGATTACGCGGGTTCGATTCCCGCCACCCGCTTCTTCTTCTTCTTCTCTTTTCGTCCTCCAGATTGGCGCAAACGCAGTTGCAGTACCGGTGCGCGACCCGTGGTCAACGCGGCGCTAGGGCCGATCAGGGTGAAGCGGATACCTGCCTGAAGCCGCTCGGTATCGCCGTCGTGAGCAGAGTGGGGTTGGCCGGTGTGCGGGTGAGCCAGTGGTTATGGACGCGCGAAACCGACTTTTCCGCCTCTCGCGGTTCTGGTGAGTCGGCTGGGGTAGTCCTGGTCGGCCGAGAGCCAGATATCCGCAGGTGGCTTGACGGCGAGGAACAATTAGACGCGTACACGGGGGCCGTCGCCGACGCCCCCACCAGCCCATTTCAGAAGGGACGAGAATTTGGAACACGAGAACGAACGAATCGCCGAGGCTCCCGAGCACTGCGGCCGGCCGCCCCTCGATCCCGACGCGCCCGATGCCGAGGAGGCCGAAGCCGTGGCGGTGCAGCCATCCCCACTGTTCCAGGTCACCACATCCGGCGGCCGCGTCTGGTACGTGGTGAATCTCAACTAGGCACGCGGGGCCAATCGGGCGAGGACGGCCGGCCGGCAGCCGGCCGTCCTCGTCTCACTTGTCCTCGGGGGGCGACCGGGATTCGTCAGTCCCGATCGGGACGGACGAGGCAAGATGGCCCGATGCGAGTACGACGGCAGGACGTGCAACGCACGCGTGTTCACGGGCTGCAAGCAGAAGCCGGTCCACGTTCTCGCCGGCTCCGGCGCCCGCGGGATCGCCGTGGACGAGCAGACGGGAACCGTCTACGTCGCCAATACGAGTGCGAACACGGTGAGCGTGATCGACGGCATGACGTGCAACGCCACGGTCCATCGCGGCTGCGACGCGGGCCCCGGTCGCCCCAGTCGGCATGAGCCCACGCCGCGTCGCCGTCGACGAGCGAACGAACACGGTCTACGTCACGAACGCGTTCTCGAACTCGGTGACGATGTTGGACGGGCAAACCTGTAACGGCCGGGTCCACACAGGCTGCCGCCGGGCGGTTGCCGCGTCCGGCGCCATCCCGAAGCGGCCACTGCGCCGCAACCCGGCGAAGCCGCAGATCTTCAGGGCGTGAGCTCCGGACTTACGGACGAAAGTGGCCCCGGGTGGAGTCGAACCACCGCTCGCAGCTTCGAAGGCTGCCGCTCTGTCCGCTGAGCTACGGGGCCGTGGAGAGGTGGCGGACGGGACTCGAACCCGCGACCACCGGGACCACAACCCGGGGCTCTACCAACTGAGCTACCGCCACCAAGCGCGGACATCGTATCGGCGGCGCCGGCCCGGGGCCGGAGCTCATGCGCCCGGGAGGATTCGAACCTCCGACCATCGGCTTAGAAGGCCGCCGCTCTTCCACTGAGCTACGGGCGCGTCGGGCCAGGGTAGCCGCACGGCCCCGGGCCCAATGAGCGCGGGACTACAGGAAGCTGAACTGCCGGGCGATCGAGGTGAAGAGTGTGGCGGTCTTGAGCTGCGAGGCCTCGATCTGGAAGGCGAGCTCGTAGACCGTCTTCCCACGCGGGATCAGGTACAGCTCGAGTCCGTTCTCGATCCCGCCGCCGATCGGGAGCGTGCCTTCGATGAACTCGGCCTTGCCGGCCGGGAGGGTCACGATCTTCGGCACGGTGATCTTCGCGCCCTTGTTGGAGGCGAGCTGGTTTGCAAAGACGGCGGCGACCGAGGGCAGGGCCTTCGTCGTCACCGGAGTCTTCGTCCTGGCGAGGCCGAGCGAGACCTGGACGGGTACGGGTTGCGTCTCGCTGTCCGGCCACGCGAATGCCTGGAAGCGGTAGGCCTTCAGTCCGTCCTTCCCGGCCGAGGTCGCGATGAGCGCCTTGTAGAAGCGTGCCAGGGCAGTCTGCTTCTTCTTGTCCAGAGTCGCGATCGACGTGTTCACCTGAGCAGTCGTGCGGGGGATCAGCTCCCAGGTCTTCGGGACCGTGATGGTGTACCCGCCCGCCTTGTCGACCCACTTCGTCCCCTTGACGTTCGCGGCCGATGAGCTGGACGCGACCACGACCGCCACGGCGATTGCGAGCGCCAACACCCCGGTCCGAGCTCGGGTCACGACTCCTTCGTACCATATTCCGCCTGGGCATCACGGAGGTTTTCCAAGGCACCCAGGTCCACTACGCTGTCTCCGTCGCGAACTGCGAGAGGAGGATCATGGCATCTGAACCTGAGCCGAAAGAAGGCGACGAGAAGGGCGCCGGCGCGGAGCCCGAGACGGAGAGGCAGGAGGCCTCGGACGCGCCTGCGGGCGAGGCGGCAGGAGAGGCAGAAGCTACGCCCCACTGGGTCGAGGTGTGGAACGAGTACGACCCCTCGATGCGCTTCGTCGTGATCTTCCCGGTCGGCGAGAACCAGGGCGCCACCGCAGGCTCGGCGGCCTACTACATCATCGAGCCGGGAAAGCACACCGGGCTCCATTCCGACAACGCCGAGGAGATCGCGTTCGTCGCCGAGGGTGAAGGCGAGGTCTTCACGATCGGCTCGACCCAGAGGCTCGAGGCCGGGAAGTTCCTCGTCTTCCAGCCCGGGATGGATCACGACATCTACGCGCACGGCTCCGATGCGCTCCGTGTCCTTTCGTTCTTCCCGACCACCGAGATCCTCACCACCTTCCAGCAGGAGATCTATCCGGTGGGCGGCAACGTCCTGAGCTCGAGGCCGCCCCAGCTGAAGCCGCAGGTGATCGAGCTCGACCCGGAGAACCTGCCGGAGGACTTCCCGTTCTCGCTGGAGGAGCTCGGGCTCGCCGAGACCGACTCGAGCGCGCCACGCGAGCTCACGATGACCGAGAAGCTGATCGGGATGACAGAGCCCGGCGTGCCGCCGCCGCCGTTCGGGCCAGAATCGGTGATCGACCCGCACGCGCCGTCGAACGAGGAGGAGAAGCCCGAGCCCTAGCGAGAGCCGGCATGGAGAGCTGATACGGGTGAGAGGACTCGAACCTCCAAGAGCCGAAGCCCACCGGGACCTAAACCCGGCGCGTCTACCAATTCCGCCACACCCGCGTGCCGGGTAGCCCGATCGTACCCCGTCAGGGAAGGAACGTCGTGTACTCCTCGACGGGTTTTCGCGCCTTGGCCTCCGGCGTCGTCGCCGGGTCGCCCAGGTGGATCAGGGCGACGAACTGCTCGTTTTCCTCGAAGCCGAGGATCGCCCTCGCGGCGTCGGTCTCGAAGAGCGCGGGGGTGCGCCAGTACGAGGCGAGGCCCCTCGCGTGTGCACCAAGCAGGACGATGTAGACGGCGCACGCGGTCGCGAGCACGTCTTCCCTGTTCTGGTAGTCGTCGCCGGTCTGGGTGGCGCTCGCGACGACGAGGGTGGGCGCGCGGCCGAGCTTCGAGGCCTCGTTCGGGGCGCCCGCGGCGACAAGTCGGTCGAAGGTCTCCGGGCCGATCACGCGGAAGCGCCACGGCTCGGTGAGGTGGTGGTTCGGGGCCCAGCGGCCGAGCTCGAGCAATTCCTTGATCGTCCGGCGGTCGACGGGCTCGCGCTCGTAGGCCTTGTGCGTCCGGCGCGTTCGGATTGCGGCCTCGAGATCCATCGTGCCACGCTACCCGCGGCAAGCCCTGATCCACCGATTCGCGCGGGCGGTGCATCCGGGCTCAGGTGCGCGAGGCCGCTCGTTCCTGATTCAATGGCTCGCCTATGGAGGCCCAGCTCGAGCGGCTCGAAGGGGACCGCGTCCGCCTCACCGTCGAGGTTCCGGCGAGCGAGGTTCATCACGCGGTCGAGCACGCCACACACGACCTCGCCGACCGCGTGAAGGTGCCGGGTTTCCGTGCCGGCAAGGTTCCCCCCGCGATCCTCGTCCAGCGCATCGGGAAGCAGCGCCTCTATTCGGAGGCGGTCGAATCGCACATCTCGAGCTGGTTCTGGAGCGCGGCGAGGACGAACGGTGTCCGCCCCTCCGAGTTCCCCGAGTTCGACTACGAGCTCCCGAGCGGCGACAACGAGGGCTGGCAGTTCAAGGCCGAGTTCCCCGTGCAGGGGCCGGTCGAGCCCGCCGACTGGACGAAGCTCGAGGTGCCGCGGCTCGAGCCGGAGATCACCGACGAGGCAGTCGATGCCGAGCTCGAGGTTCTGCAGCAGATGGCGGCCACGCTCTCGCCGGTCGACGGCCGGCTCGCGCGCGACGGCGACGTTGCGGTGGTCGACATCGTCACCGACGCGGGAACCGGGCAGCGCGACTACGTGGTCGAGGTCGGGACGGCGCGTCTCGTGCCTGAGTTCGACGAGGCGGTCCGGCAGCTGCCCGTCGGCGACCACGAGGAGGTCGAATGGGACACGCCCGACGGGCCGAAGCGCACCGCCACGATCTCGCTGAAGGAGCTCTACGAGCGCGTGCTGCCGCCCCTCGACGACAGCCTTGCGACGGCGACGTCGGAGTTCGACACCTACGACGGGCTTCGCGCCGAGATCTCGCGCCACCTCGGGGAACTGCTCGAGAAGGACGCGGAGGGCAGGTTCCGCGTCGCGGCGGTCGACGAGCTGCTGAAGGCCTCGAACGTCGTTCCGGCAGAGCTCGTCGTCGAGGTCCGCACGCGCGATCTGCTGAACGCGTTCGTCCGGCAGATCGAGTCGCGCGGGATGGATCCGGTCGCCTACCTGCGCGCGCTCGGGATCACCGGCGGCCAGCTCGAGGAGCGTTTCCGCGAGGAGGCCGTCCAGTCGATCGGCACCGAGCTCCTGCTCGAGGGCGTCGCCGATAAGCTCGGAATCGAGGTCTCCGACGACGACATCCGCTCGGATCTGCGCGAGGACGGTGAGAGCGACGAGGACATCGAGGAGTTCATGGAGGCCGGCGGTGCCGACCGTGTGCGCTCTGACCTTCGCCTCAAGCGTGCCGTCGACCGGATCGCTGCGGAGGTGACTCCGATCTCCGAGGAGCTCGCGAGCGCGCGAGAGGCGATCTGGACGCCCGGCAAGGAAGAAGGCGCACCCGTAGAGAAAAAACTGTGGACACCCGGCGACAAGGAGTAATGATGAGCCCTCTAGTTCCCATGGTCGTCGAACAGACCTCACGCGGCGAGCGTGCGTTCGACATCTATTCGCGACTGCTCGCCGAGCGCATCGTGTTTCTCGGAACCCCCGTCGACGACCAGATCGCGAACCTCGTGATCGCCCAGCTCCTTCATCTCGAGTCCGATGATCCCGACAAGGACATCTTCCTGTACATCAACTCGCCGGGCGGCTCGGTGTATGCCGGGCTCGCGATCTACGACACGATGCAGTTCATCAAGCCCGACGTACAGACGATCTGCGTGGGGATCGCGATGAGCATGGGCTCGCTCCTGCTCGCGGGCGGTGCGAAAGGAAAGCGGATGGCGCTGCCGAACTCGCGAATCCTGATCCATCAGGTGTCCGGAGGGTTCCAGGGGCAAGGCACCGACATCGAGATCCAGGCGCGCGAGGTGATCGGCCTGAAGCGCCGCCTGGAGGAGATCTACTCCGAGCACACCGGCAAGAGCATCGAAGATGTGTCGAGAGATATGGAGCGTGACTTCTTCATGAGCCCGCAGGAAGCCAGCGAGTACGGCATCATCGACAGCGTGATCACGCATCGCGACGTGGCGTCACGCTCGGAGGCGGCGGCCTAGCCTTTCCGGCCGTGGCGAAGTAGCGACATGGCGCGCCCGAGTGACGGCAACGAGCAGCTCCTCTGCTCCTTCTGCGGCAAGTCGCAGCGGCAGGTCAAGAAGCTGATCGCCGGTCCCGGCGTCTACATCTGCGACGAGTGCATCGATCTCTGCAACGAGATCATCGACGAGGAGCTCACCGCTCCGTCGGCACTCGACCTCGACAACCTGCCGAAGCCGCTCGAGATCTACACGCAGCTGAACGAATACGTCGTCTCCCAGGAGGAGGCCAAACGGACGCTCTCGGTCGCCGTCTACAACCACTACAAGCGCGTCCAGATGGGCACCGAGGACGGCGACGTCGAGCTGCAGAAGTCGAACATCCTGCTGCTCGGGCCGACCGGATGCGGCAAGACCCATCTGGCCCAGACGCTCGCACGGATCCTGAACGTGCCGTTCGCGATCGCCGACGCGACGGCGCTGACCGAGGCAGGCTACGTCGGCGAGGACGTCGAGAACATCCTGCTCAAGCTGATCCAGGCCGCCGATTTCGACATCAAGAAGGCCGAGACCGGGATCATCTACATCGACGAGGTCGACAAGATCGCGCGGAAGGCCGACAATCCGTCGATCACGCGCGACGTCTCGGGGGAGGGCGTCCAGCAGGCGCTGCTGAAGATCCTCGAGGGCACGGTCGCCTCGGTGCCGCCGCAGGGCGGACGCAAGCATCCGCACCAGGAGTTCCTTTCGATCGACACGACGAACGTGCTCTTCATCTGCGGGGGTGCCTTCGCCGGGCTGGACAAGATCATCGCGAAGCGCGTCGGCAAGAACGCGATCGGCTTCGGGCGTGAGATCTCGTCGAAGCGCGACGGCGACAGCGCAGAGCTTCTCGCCCAGGTGATGCCGGAGGACCTCCTGAACTTCGGTCTGATCCCCGAGTTCATCGGCAGGCTTCCGGTGCTCTCGGCCGTGCATCAGCTACGCCGCGAGGACCTGGTCCAGATCCTCACCGAGCCGAAGAACGCACTCGTCAAGCAGTACGAGCGGTTCTTCAACTACGACCACATCGACCTGCACTTCACCGACGACGCACTCTGGTCGGTCGCCGACAAGGCACTCGCGCGCGAGACCGGCGCCCGCGGCCTTCGTTCGATCATCGAGAACGCGCTCCTCGACGTGATGTTCGAGCTGCCCTCGCGCAACGACGTCACCAAGTGCGTGATCACGAAAGAGACGATCGACAAGAACCTCAAGCCGACGCTCGTGACGTCGGCCGGCGCCGCTTCCGAAAGCGGCGACGTGCTCGCCGAAGAGTCGGCGTAGTTCCTGCCTGACCTGATACCGATGTCGCAGCCCGGCTTCCGTCCGGCCGAGAGCCGTGCGCCGATTAGGCTGAGGCTCCGATGATGGAGACACGGTATGACCCGCACGGCGTCGAGGCGCGATGGCAGGAGACCTGGGAGGCCGAAGGCCTCTACAAGGCCGGCGCCGGCGCGCGCGGTGAGGAGACCTTCGTGATCTGCGTGCCCCCGCCGAACGTCACCGGCGAGCTCCACATGGGCCACGCGCTGAACGGCTCGATGCAGGACTGCCTGATCCGCTGGCACCGGATGCGCGGCTTCGACACGCTCTGGCAGCCGGGATACGACCACGCGGGAATCTCGACGCAGAACGTCGTCGAGAAGCAGTTGATCGCCGAGGGAACGACCCGTCAGGCGATCGGTCGGGAGGCGTTCCTGGAGCGCACCTGGGCCTGGCTCGAGAGCACCGGGAAGGTGATCATGGGCCAGTTCCGCCGGCTCGGCTGCTCGCTCGACTATTCACGCGAGCGGTTCACGATGGACGACGGCTACGTCGATTCCGTGATGACGTACTTCGTCCGGCTCTGGGACGCCGGCTGGATCTACCGCGCGAACCGGATCGTGAACTGGTGCCCCTACCACCAGACGGCCCTCTCCGATCTCGAGGTCGAGCACGTCGAGCTGGACGACGCGCTCACCTACGCCCGCTACCCGTTCACCGACGGCTCGGGCTCGATCACGATCGCAACCGTCAGGCCCGCGACGATCCTGGCCGACGTCGCAGTCGCCGTCAACCCCGACGACGCACGTTACAAGGACGCCGTCGGCAAGGAGGTCGTCGTCCCGGTCGTCGGCCGCGCCGTGCCCGTGATCGAGGATGCGCGCGTCGAGCCGGACTTCGGCTCGGGCGCGCTCAAGATCACCCCGGGCCATGATCCGATCGACTTCGAGATCGGCCGCGATCACGGCCTCGAGACGCTGACCGTGATCGGCCCCGACGGCCGGATGACCGCCGAGGGGTTCGAGGGCCTGACCCAGGAGGAGGCGAACGAGCGCGTCGTCGACTGGCTGAAGGTGCACGACCAGCTCGAGAAGCGCGAGAGCTACCGACACTCGGTCGGCAGGTGCGAGCGCTGCCACTCGCGGATCGAGCCGCTCGTCTCGCCGCAGTGGTGGTGCTCCATGGACGAGCTCGGCCTGCCGGCGATCGAGGCGCTCGAGGCGCACCGTGTCAGCTACCACCCCGAGAGCCAGCACCGGTTCGCGATCGAGTCGCTCGAGAACGCTCCCGACTGGTGCGTCTCCCGCCAGCTCTGGTGGGGTCATCAGATCCCGATCTGGACGTGCCCGGACGGCCACCAGACGAGCACCTGGCCGCCGCCCTCGGCGTGCGCGGAGTGCGGCTCGGGCAGGCTCGAACGTGAGACCGACGTCCTCGACACCTGGTTCTCGTCGGCGCTCTGGCCCTTCGCGACCCTCGGCTGGCCGGAGCAGACACCCGAGCTGGCCCACTACTACCCGGGCAACGTCAACGTCACCGCGCGCGAGATCATCCGCCTCTGGGAGAACCGGATGATCTTCTCCGGCCTGTTCCTCGTCGGCGACATTCCCTTCACCGACGTGATCATCAACTCGACCGTGCTCGCGCTCGACGGCCGACGGATGTCGAAGAGCCTCGGCACGGGGATCGACCCGCTGGACGCGGTCGCGAAGCACGGCGCAGATGCCACCCGCTACGGCCTGCTGAAGATCTCCTCGACGCAGGATGTCCGCTTCAGCTGGGGTGCGATCGAGGAGGGCGGCAGGCTCGCGAACAAGCTCTGGAACGTCGCGCGGCTGATCCTCCAGAAGGCCGACGGCGCGGAACCGGAGTTCAGGCCTGAAGCGCTCGAGGAGCGCTGGATCGCCGGGCGGATCGAGGAGACGCGCGCCGAGATCGAGGAGCTGCTGCCGCGGTTCGACTTCTCGCACGCCGCCGCTGCGCTCTACCACCTGACCTTCGACGACTTCTGCGACTGGTACGCCGAGGCGATCAAGCCTCGTCTCTACGCCGACGACCCGGCCGCGATCGCGACGGCGCTCGCTGCGCTCGAGCGCCTGCTCGCACTGCTCCACCCGGTGATCCCGCACGTGACGGAGGAGATCTGGTCGCAGTTCCACGGCGAGGGGCGCCTGATCCTCGGCCCGTGGCCGGAGCCGACCACGATCGACCCGGCCGCCGCGGAGTCGATGGAACGTGTCCAGGAGCGCGGCGGCGACGTTTCGCCGCAGCGGCGCCCTCGTCGCGCTCGAGAGCGAGGAGAAGCGCATCTTCGACGCAGTCGTCAAGCCCGAGCGCGCCGGGGCGAAGGACGCCGGGGCCGCGGATGCGGAGCGGCAGCGGTTACGGAAGGAGATCGAGCGGAGCGAGGCGATGCTCGCAAACGAGCGGTTCGTCGCGAGTGCTCCGGCCGAGGTCGTCACGGCCGAGCGCGAGAAGCTCGAGCGGTACCACCGTGAGCTCGAGGCGCTCGAAGGCTGACAACAGCCGCTGGCTCGAAGGGCTTTCGCCCTGGCCGGCCGAGTTCGGCCTTCGGCAGATGCGCGAGCTCCTCGCCGCCCTCGGCGAGCCCGAGCGCGCCTTCCCGGCGGTGCATGTCGTCGGCACGAACGGGAAGACCTCGACCACGCTGATGACGGCAGCGCTCCTCTCGGCGGCGGGGCTCCGCACGGGCGCCTACATCTCGCCCCATGTCCGCGCCTGGTCGGAGCGGATCCAGGTGGACGGCGAGCACGCGGACCTCGACGCCGCCCTTGCCCGGGTTCGACCCCACTCGGGCGGTGCGACCCAGTTCGAGGTTCTCACGGCCGCGGCCTTTGCAGAGTTCGCCGCGCGCCCGGTCGACGCGGCGGTCGTCGAAGCCGGCCTCGGGGGGCGCCACGACGCGACGAACGTGCTCCAGGCCCCCGTCGTCGTGCTCACCAACGTGTCGCTCGAGCACACCGAGGTGCTGGGCGACACGCGCGAGCAGATCGCCGCGGAAAAGCTTGCGGTCGTGGTGCCCGGAAGCCACGTCGTCCTCGGCGAGCCCGAGTGGGAGGCGCAGGCGCGCGCCGCAGGCGCCGCAACCGTCGAGCTCGTCTCCGGATCGAACCTCGCTCTGGCCGTCGCTGCGGCCGCAGCACTGCTCGGAGACCGTGTCGATCCGTCGGTCGCAGAAGCGGTCAGGGTGCCGGGGCGTCTGGAGCGTCGGTCCGAGCACCCGCTCGAGATCTGGGACGGCGCCCACAACCTCGCCGGCATCCTCTATCTGCTTGCGCGTATACCGAGCCGCGCGTACACGCTCGTGGTCTCGATCCTCGAGGACAAGGACGCCGTCGAGATGATCCGCGCGCTCACGTCGCTGGGGCGGACGTTCGTCGCGACCGAGTCGCGAAACCCGCGCGCGATCCCGGCTGACGAGCTTGCGGAGCTCGCCCGGAAGCATTTTGCCCATGTCGAGTCGATCACCGATCCGGACGCAGCTCTTCGCCGCGGCCGCGAGCTCGCCGGACGAGACGGTGCCGTTCTTGTGACAGGATCGCTGTACTTGCTCGCGGCGCTATCGCTCGATGGCTAGAACCCGTACCATTTCCAAGGCTCGTGGGCGCCCCAGTGTTGTCATCTTCGCCGTCGTCCTCCTCGCCCTCTACGTTGGGCTTGCATTCGCAGCGGGCTGGTTGATCGGACGGTACTTCTTATGACGGGGAGCATCTTCAGCGGCGTCCACAAATTCTTCCACTCGGGAACGTGGGACACGATCGAGCTGCTCCTGATCGGCCTCGTCGTCCTTTTCTGGCTAGCGACCGTCTTCTGGGTCTTCAAGGACGCGCGCAGGCGGATCGAGGATCCGATCCTGATCACCCTTGCGACGATCGTCGGCGCGATCCCGCCGTTCCTCGGGCCGCTCGTGTACATGCTGTTCCGCCCGCCGGAGTACCTCGAGGACGTACGCGAGCGCCAGCTCGAGATCAAGGCGATCGAGAGCCGGCTCGGGGGGCCCGAGGTGAAGTGCACGGTCTGTGGCTGTGAGGTCGAGCCGGACTTCCTCGTCTGTCCGGTCTGCACGACCAAGCTCCGGTCGCCGTGCACCGACTGCGGCAAGCCGCTCGAGCCGGCCTGGCAGGTCTGTCCCTACTGTGCGACTCCCGTACCGGTCGAAGCCAGGCTCGCGCTCACGCCACGTCCTGCTCGGCGCACCAAAGCTCGCTAAGCTCCTCGCCGCATGGCCGTCGAGCGCACCCTCATCCTGGCGAAGCCGGACGCCGTCGAGCGGAGTCTCGCGGGCGAGATCGTCGCTCGCTTCGAGCGGCGCGGGCTCACCCTTCGGGCCGCCCGACTAGTCGTCGCCTCGCGTGAGCTCGGTGCCGCGCACTACGCCGAGCACACCGAGAAGCCCTTCTTCGGCGAGCTCGTCGACTTCATCACGTCGGGCCCCACGCTCGCGTTCGTGCTCGAGGGCGAGGGCGCGATCGCCACGGCGCGCAAGACCATCGGCGCGACGAACCCGGCGGATGCCGACCCCGGCTCGCTGCGCGGCGAGTTCGCCCTCGCGATGCCGAACAACCTCGTGCACGGCTCCGACTCGACCGAGTCGGCCGAGCGTGAGATCGGCCTGTGGTTCCCCGATGGGCTGGCCTGACGACGCGGCACGAAACCGCGACGCCTGGGACAGCATCACAGACAGCTACCACGCGAAAAACGCTGCATTTATCGAGCGGGGTCTTGCCTGGGGGCTTTGGCAGACACCCGAATCGGAGCTGCAGATCCTCGGTGAGGTGGCGGACAAGGACATGCTCGAGCTCGGCTGCGGGGAAGCCGAATGGTCGCGGGCCCTGCTCCGGCTCGGCGCGCGGCCGGTCGGGCTCGACATCTCGCCGGCCAGGCTCGAGCTCGCGCGTGCGGCGCTGAGGAACGACGGTAGCGAGTTCCCGCTCGTCGAGGCGCCCGCGGAGCAGATGCCGTTCGCTGGCTCCACGTTCGACATCGTGTTCTGTGACTGGGGCGCGACGAACTTCGCCGATCCCTATCTGGTCGTCCCGGAGGTCGCGCGTGTGCTCCGTCCCGGCGGCCTCTTCGCATTCTCGGGCGCGACTCCCCTTTCCTGGGTGGCGCTCGACGAGCGCACAGACACGTACGGCTCGATTCTCGAGCGCGACTGGTTCGGCCTCCACCGGATGGAGCCGCCCGACGGGATGGTCGAGTTCGTGCTTCCCCACGGCGAGTGGATCGCCCTCTTTCGCGCGAACGGCTTCACGATCGAGCGGCTCGTCGAGGTTCGACCGCCCGAGGGAGCGGACTCCACCTATCGGACGCCCGCGGAGACGGCATGGGCGCGGCGTTTTCCGATGGAGCAGATCTGGGTGGTACGTCGTGAGCTGGGCTGACGACGCGGCGCTGAACCGCGCGCTCTGGACGAAGATCAACTCCGAGTACACGGACGAGCAGGCCGCGGCGAAGTGGGCCGAGACCGAGGTCACCTGGGGGATCTGGGGCGTTCCGGACTCCGAGCTCGGCGTGATGGGCGACCTTCATGGTCTCGACGTGGTCGAGCTCGGCTGCGGTACCGCGTACATGTCCGCGGTCTTCGCGCGGATGGGCGCTCGGCCGGTCGGCGTCGACATCGCCCCCGCCCAGCTCGAGACCGCCCGGCGGATGATGACGAGAACAGGGATCGAGTTCCCGCTCGTCGAGGCCGACGCGGGCGACACCGGGCTGCCGTCCGAGAGCTTCGACATCGCCTTCTCCGAGTACGGCGCGTCGATCTGGGTCGACCCCGAGCGCTGGGTGCCCGAGGCCGCGCGGCTCCTGCGCCGCGGCGGCCGCCTGATCTTCCTGTGCGCTTCGACGCTCTCGCACCTGTGTTGGGATGACAACGAGACCATCGGGGAGCGCCTCTTGCGGCCGCAGTTCGGCATGCACCGGATCGAGACGCCCGACGGTATCGAGTTCCATCTTCCGCACGGCGAGCGGATCCGTAACCTCCATCAGAACGGGTTCCGCCTCGACGACCTGATCGAGGTCCAGGCGCCCGAGAGCGCGGAGAGACACCCGTACTACTCGTACGTGACGCCGGAATGGGGCCGCAGGTGGCCCCTTGAGGAGATCTGGACGGCTCGGAAGCCGGCGTGATCGTCCTCGCCTCGACCTCGCCGCAGCGACGGGCGATCCTGGCCCAGCTCGGGGTGGCGTTCGAGGTCGTCTCACCGGCGTTCGACGAAGCGCCAAGCGGCGACCCGCTCGAGCACGCCGCGGGTAAGGCGCGCTCCGTCGACGGCGGTGGACGTCCTGTTCTCGGAGTCGACACCGTCGTGGAATGCGGCGGCGAGCGGCTGGGGAAGCCCGCCGACGCCGCCGATGCGCGGCGGATGCTCTGGCTTCTCTCCGGTGCCACGCACGAGGTCGTCTCGGGTCTCTGCCTCCGAAACGCGGAGTGGGAGGAGCTTCACGCCGAGACGACCCGGGTCACGTTTCGAACGCTCGCGGACGCAGAGCTCACGCGCTACGTGGAGGGCGGGGAGTGGGAGGGACGCGCCGGCGGCTATGCGATCCAGGGCCTCGGCGCGTCGCTCGTCGAGCGGATCGACGGGGACTATCTCAACGTCGTCGGGCTTCCCGCTGCCGTGCTCGTCCGGCTGCTCGCCAGTCGGTTTCCCGGAGAGTACGGATTCGGTTAGAGCGCGAGGAGCGCCACGCCGCCGAAGACGACGACCGATCCGGCGAGTCGCACAGGGGAGACCCGCTCGGCGAGCAAGCGCCCGGCGAGCAACGTCGCGATCACGATCGAGGAGGAGCGAACGGCCAGCACCGGCGCCGCGGCCCCCCGCCGGAGCGCGAGCAGCCCGAGCACGAACGAACCGACATTCGCCGCGGCAGCGCAGAGAGTCGCGAGGCTCATCTCGTTCCGGATCGCCCTTGTTCCCACGAGCGGGGGATAGACGAGGCACGGGCCGGCGAGCACGAGCACGAAGTAGGTGAACGCGCCCGCATGCTGGATCCCGACCCGGTCGACGAGCGTGTAGGCCGCGATCGAGGCGGCGATCGTCGCGATCGCCAGCATCGCCCGCGTGTCGGCATGGCCCTCCGGGCCGCGGACGAGCACAACACCTGCGCCGACGAGGAGGACTCCACCGACCTCGGCGAACGACGCGGCGTGGCCCAGTAGGACGACGCTGGCTCCGAGCGCCAGCACCGGCGCGATCCCCCGCGTGATCGGGTATACGAAGGAGAGTTCGCCGGTTCGGTAGGCATAGGCGAGCGCCACCACATAGACGGTCTCGAGCATCGTGGAGGCGAGTGCATAGGGCCACACCGCCGGCTCCGCACTCCACCAGATCACGGCGAACGGCGCGGCGATCGCCACCGAGAGCACGAACGTCGCGGCGGTTGCCGCCTGCACGTCGCGGGCCCGTGCGACCAGGAGATTCCAGGTGGCATGGAGCGCTGCGGAGCCGAGCGCGAGCATCAGTGCGGGTACAGTGAGCCGCGCTTCCACCATGGGCATCTTCAACTACTTGACGGGCTTCGGCGGCCGCGACATGGCCGTTGACCTCGGAACAGCCAACACGCTCGTCTATGTCCGCGGTAGGGGCATCGTCCTGAGCGAGCCGTCGGTCGTGGCGATCGACCAGTCGACCGGCGATGTCCATGCGGTCGGGCTCGAGGCGAAGCGGATGCTCGGCCGCACGCCGGGGACGATCAGTGCGATCCGCCCGCTGAAAGACGGCGTGATCGCGGATTTCGATGTCACCGAGCAGATGCTCAGGCATTTCATCCAAAAGGTGCACCAGCATCGTTTCGCCCATCCACGCGTGGTGGTGTGCGTCCCCTCCGGCGTGACCGGCGTCGAGAAGCGCGCGGTCGAGGAGGCGACTCTCTCGGCGGGCGCCCGCCAGGCCTACCTGATCGAGGAGCCGATGGCCGCCGCGATCGGGGCCGGCCTGCCCGTGGCCGAGCCGACCGGGAACATGATCGTCGACATCGGCGGCGGTACGACCGAGGTTGCGGTGATCTCGCTCGGCGGGATCGTCGTCTCGCAGTCGCTCCGGGTCGGCGGCGACGAGATGGACGAGGCGATCATCAACCACATCAAGCGCGAGTACAAGCTCCTGATCGGCCAGCAGACCGCGGAGGAGATCAAGCTCGAGGTCGGCTCCGCCCATGAGCTCAAGGAGGAGGTGCAGGCGGAGGTTCGGGGCCGCGACATGCTGACCGGGCTTCCGAAGACCGTTATCCTCTCGAGCGAGGAGGTTCGCCACGCGCTCGAGGAGCCGATCGCGCAGATCATCGACGCGATCAAGTCGACGCTCGACAAGACCCCGCCCGAGCTCGCGGCGGACATCATGGACCGCGGGATCGTGCTCGCCGGCGGCGGTGCGCTGCTGCAGGGGCTCGACCAGCGGCTTCGCCAGGAGACGCACATGCCGACCCATCTCGCGGAGTCGCCGCTCACGTGCGTCGCGGTCGGGTCGGGTCGGAGCCTCGAGGAGTTCGAAGCGATGCGCAACAGCGCCCGGGCCCGCTCGCGATCGCGAAACGGTCGCGGACGCTACTAGCCGGAGCGGCCTCTCCAACTCGTCCCGAGGGCCCAGTTGTCCGGCGGTCGCACGAGCGCCTCGCAGGACCCGGGCCGCGCGTCTCCCGGATGCGGCCGCCCCCGTCCTAGCGGGACGGGTGTGCAGGAGAATTTCAGGAAGTTGGTGCAGACACGTCACACGTTGGCGCCTAGAATTGGCAGCGTGGGTGGCGGGTTGGCCACCCCACCCGGGTGGGGCGGCCAGGCGCGGAGGCCCGTTTTGGCCTGGCCCGGATCGGGCATGGGTTTTGAGTCGGTTCGGCTTTGCTCGGCTCGGTTGCCCGAATCCGCCTTCTCTGCCGCGGCGATGCGGCCTCGGTATTGGCCCGGACGCCGGGTCCGTCGCGAGCCCCGTCGGCGAGGCGGGTAGACTTCTTTCGCTCGTGCCTCGCAACCGGAACGTCCGCGTTGCGGTCCTGGGCTCTTCCGTCCAGCGCGCCGCTGCCTCCGGCCACTCCTCGACCCGATCGAGCCAGCTTCGGCGCCGGTTCATCGTGGTGGGGTTGGTCGTGCTCTCGCTTGCGCTCGTAACGGTCTCGTTCCGCTCGAGCGCGCTCGATCCGGTCGAGGGATTCTCGGCGTCGGTCCTACGCCCGTTCGAGATCGCCGCGAACCGGGTCGCCCGCCCGTTCCGCGATGCCGCGAACTGGACGCACGGCCTGTTCGATGCCAAGGCCGAGAACAAGCGGCTCGTAGCCGAGATCGCCGTGCTGCGGCGCAAGAACGCCGCGCTGACCGGGGCCGAGAACGAGAACGCCTATCTGCACAAGCAACTGCACTACGTCCAGTCGCCGAGCTACCCCAAGGACTACACGGAGGTCGGGGCCCGCGTGCTCTCGAGCCCGTCCATGCTCGACCAGAGCGTCACGATCTCGGCCGGGACGAACCAGGGGCTCGCGCAGGAGGACGTGGTCGTGACGAACGAGGGGCTCGTCGGCACGGTCTCGAAGGTGTTCCCGACAGAAGCACGTGTGACGCTCATCACCGACCCGACGAGCGCCGTGCGGGCGGTGGACGAGAAGAACCTCGCGGCGGTCGGGCTCCTCGACCATGGAACGGGCGCCAACTCGCTCGTCCTCGACCGGATCGGCAAGGACAAGGTCGTGAACGCCGGCGACACGGTGATCACGGCCGGGTCGCAGGTGGACTCGGACCTGCCTTCGATCTTCCCGCGCAATATCGCGATCGGCTACGTCTCCGGCGTCAGCCAGAGCGACACCGACATCTTCAAGGACATCCAGGTGCAGCCGTTCGTCGACTTCTCGTCGCTCGAGTCGGTGCTCGTGCTGATCCCGAGGCCGGCGCCGGCCGCCCACCACCGCCACCGGGCGACCAAGTCATGATCGGCGACGTTCTGAAAGCGTTCGCGTTCCTGTTCGTGGCGGTGCTCGTCCAGGTCTCGGTACTCGACGTGTACCAGCCGTTCGGCGGTAGCGCGGACGTCGTCCTCGTCGCGCTGATCGCGATCTCGCTGCTTCGCGGCTCGATCTTCGGCGCGGTCGCGGGTTTCTGCGCCGGCTACCTGATCGACACCGCGACCCTGGGCATCCTCGGCTTCACCTCGCTCCTGCTGACGCTCGCCGGCTTCTGGACGGGCCGCTACGGGGAGACGACGGCCCGCGACCGCTTCCACGCTCCCTACACGTCGGTCGCCGTGATCTCGCTGCTCTACGGGATCGGCACGCTCGCCCTCGATTTCGTGCTCGGACAGCCCGCTCCCGCCGGACCGTATCTGTCCGGGCTGCCGGCGACGATCCTCCTGAACCTCATCCTCACCTGGCCCGTCTACACCTTCGCGCGCAGGCTCTTCCCGCCGGTCGAGATGGCCGACCGCGTTCACGAGGTGCGGCTCCTTGGCTAGCGAGCCGCGCTCACGGCGCTTCCTGCCCGCGGACCCGCGCGTCGAGGAGCCGTACCGGCTCACACCGCAGCTCGCGCTCCGCGTCGCGATTCTCGGCTTCGTCGCGCTCGCCGTCTTTGCGGTGCTGTTCCTCCGGCTCTGGGCCCTGCAGGTGCTCTCCGGCGCGAAGTACCGCAAGGAGGCGAACACGAACTTCGTCCGGACGATCCAGGTCGAGGCGCCTCGCGGGTTCATCGTCGACGCCCACGGCCATACGCTCGTCGGGAACGTGCTCGGCACGAGCCTCGAGGTCTGGCCCGCCGACCTGCCGAAGGGCGCGACGGCACGCGCCACGGAGCTGACGGCGCTCTCGAGCATCGTCGAGATGCCGGTGAAGAAGATCGTCGCCCTGATCAGGCCTCACATCAACGATCCGCTCACCCCGGTCGTCCTGCGTCGCGGGATCCACTCGGACCAGTACGACTACCTCGAGGAGCACCAGCTCGAGTTCCCCGGGGTGACGACCGCCGACACTCCGATTCGGACCTATCCGTACAGGTCGCTGCTCGCCCAGGTGCTCGGCTCCGTCGGCCCGATCAGCGCGAGCGAGGTCAAGGCGGCGAAGAGCGAGGGGTACACGCCCCAGGACGACATGGGGCAGGCGGGGATCGAGCGCAACTACGACCGCTACCTCAAGGGCAAGGACGGCTCCGACCAGCTCACCGTCAACTCGCTCGGGGAGCCGACGAGCCCGATCACCGCGAAGGTCGTTCCGCTCCCGGGCAATACGCTGAAGCTGACGATCGACATCGGGCTCCAGAAGGCAGCCGAGAAGGCACTCACGGCAGGGATTGCCGACGCGCGGGCCGACGGTGTGCCAAACGACCGCTTCGCAGACGGCGGAGCGATCGTCGCGCTCGACCCGAAGACCGGGGCCGTGCTCGCGCTCGCCTCGAACCCGACCTACCAGCCGTCCGTGTTCGTGAGCCGCGACCCGGCCAAGCTGGCACCGCTCGAGCAGGCGAAAGCCGCCGAGGCCGCGAATTCCCCGGGGCTCGACCGGGCGATCGACGGCCTCTACCCGCCGGGATCGGTCTTCAAGCCCGTCACCGCCCTGGCTGCGATGGAGGAGGGGATCCTCACGCCGACGACGCCGATCCAGTGCGGGCCCAGCTTCACGTTCTACAAGCAGGCCTTCACCAACTGGGACCCCTACGTGAACCAGCCGATGGAGCTCACCCAGGCGCTCGCCCAGTCCTGCGACACCTACTTCTACCAGGTGGGCGCGAACTTCTACAAGCTGAACTCCGACCGCGGGCCGACGCTCCAGCTCTGGGCCTCGAGGTTCGGGTTCGGACAGGCGACGGGGATCGACGTCGGCCCGGAGAGCGCCGGGCTCGTGCCGACGCCGGACTGGCGCTGCAAGTTCTACGGCGGCCCGCCGTGCGACACCGTCGACCGCACCTGGAAGCCGGGTTACTCCGTGCAGCTCGCGATTGGCCAGGGCGACCTGGAGGTGACGCCGATCCAGATGGCGCGGTTCTACGCGATGATCGCGAACGGCGGGAAGCTCGTGACGCCGCATGTCGCGCAGGACGTCGAGCAGTCGACCGGCGACTCGTCTCCGCCGCAGGTGCTGCGCGACCTCGCGACGCAGCAGCCGACCTCGACGGGCGTCGACCCGCTCTACCTGCGAGCGGTGCAGGAGGGGCTGTACGCCGGCACGCACTCCGTCTACGGCACCTCATACGGCGTCTTCGGGAACTTCCCCGTCCCGATCGCCGGCAAGACGGGCACCGCGCAGAAGGACGTGACGCTCCCCGGTTACCCCCAACCCGTCGAGCTGAACCAGTCGTGGTGGTGCGGCTACGGCCCCTATGACGACCCGTCGATCGTTGTCTGCGCGGTGATCGAGAACGGCGGCCACGGCGGCACCGCCGCCGCCCCCGCGGCGCTCCAGGTCTTCGAGTCGTGGTTCCACAAGCACGGCACCGTCACGAGCCACCTGACCGACTGATGCAGACCGACCAGCCCACCGAGATCCAGGCGAGACGTTTGCGGAGGCCGCGCTAGATGGCGATCGAAGCCGTCGACCCGCGCTCACGCGGCCTCAGGAGCCGTTCCGGCAACGACGTCGCGGGGCTCCTCGGCTCCGTCCGGCGGATCGACTTCGTCCTGCTCGCCGCCACGATCGGAGTCGTGGCCTACGGGATCTGGGCGATCGGCGGGATCACCCGGCACGATCCGGGTGGGAGCGCCGCCGGCCGCCAGCTGCTCTACGTCGCCGCCGGCAGCGTCCTCCTCGTCGCGGCCTTCCTGATCGATCCCTCGGTCTACCGGCGGTTCTGGCGCGTGATCTATCTCGGCCTCTGCGCCCTGCTCGGCGTCGTGCTCGCCGTCGGGGCCAGCGCAAACGGCGCGGGCCGCTGGATCGCCTTCGGCTCGTTCACCTTCCAGCCCTCCGAGTTCGGCAAGGTGCTCCTCGTCCTCGCGCTCGCCGCGTTCGTTGCCGACCGCTCGAAGGAGGTTTCGGGGCCGGGGCTGGCGCTGAAGACGATCGCGCTCGCCGCCGGGCCGATCCTGCTCGTGTTCCTGCAGCCGGACGCCGGCACGGCGATCGTCTACGGCTCCGTGCTCGCCGCCGTGCTGTTCGTCTCCGGGATCCGCTGGCTCTATCTCGTCTTGCTGGCCGCGGCCGCGCTGATCGCGGTGCTCAGCATCCTCTGGTGGCTGCCCTCGGCCGGAGTGAACGTGCTCAAGCCCTACCAGACACATCGCCTCACCGATTCGAACTCCTACAACCTCGTCGAGTCGAAGATCGCGGTCGGGGCCGGCGGTGTGCGCGGCCGCGGCGTCAGCGGTGCGAGCCAGACGGCGCTCAGCTTCCTGCCCTCACATGCCACGGACTTCGCATTCGCCTCCCTCGCCGAGCAGCGCGGCTTCTTCGGCGCCTCGGTCCTGCTCCTCCTCTACCTGCTGATCGTCTGGCGCGGGCTCAAGATCGTCACCACCGCCCGAGACCTGTTCTGCGCGATCGTCGCCGCCGGGATCGTGTTCGCCTTCCTCGTGCAGGTGTTCGTCAACGTCGGAATGACGATGGGAATCGCGCCGATCACCGGGATCCCGCTGCCGTTCATCTCCGTCGGCGGCTCGTCGATGATCAGCAACCTCGCCGCCGTCGGGATCCTGCTCTCGATCCACGCGCGAGGCGGGCGGCGGCGTCAGTGAGCCGGCCGGAAGGCCCTCGGAGCCGAAGCCTCCTGTGAATCGCGCCGTGCCGATTTCGGTGCTCCGCGGCGTCCGCAAGGTACGAAGCGCCACGGGCGGGGAGGGGCCGATCGCCGTGGCCGGGGCGCGTGAGCTCGTCCCGCTGCTCGCGAAGGAGCTCCGCGCCGGCGGCGACGCGGCCGCAGTGTCGGAGAATGCCGCCGCCGGCCGCCTGTCCGCGCTCGTCTGGGTCGGAAACGCAGACCGCGACGCCCTGCGCGCGGCCTCGCTGGCCGGGACGCCGATCATCGGCGTCACGGACGGAGACTCGCTGCCCTACGTGCTCGACACGAATCTCGTCCCGATCCAACCGGGCCAGGGCCTGCCCGTTACCGAGGTTGCGGTTGCGCTCGCCCGGGTGCTCGGCTCCGACGCCCCCGGCCTGGCCGCGCGCCTGCCCGTTCTCCGCCCGCCCGTCGTCCAAGGGTTGATCAGGGGGACGGTGCGCAAGAACGCTCTGATCGGCGCCGCCGTCTTCGTTCCCGGAGCGGACCTGCCGGCGCTGACGCTGAACGAGGCGATGCTCGCGGTCCGGATCGCGGTCGTGGGAGGACGCAAGGCAGATGTCAAGGTGCTCTGGCCGGAGCTCGCGGCCGTGATCGGGGTCGGCCTCGGCTGCCGGCAGCTCGCCCGGCGGCTCGAGTCGCTTCCGCTGTCCCGACCACTCGTCAGGGGCACCATCGCATTCGCGGGAACGTGGGCCGTCGGCGAGGCGCTCCGTCGCCGCTTCACCTGAGCCCTCGCGCTCCGTCCGACTCCGGTCCTACCCTCCCTCTCAACCGGAAGGAGGACACTGGATGCCCCTGACGTCAAATCCTGAGCTCCACGAGCTTCTGCTGATCGAAGAGGCAGACGCCTGGTTCGAATACGCCGATGCAACGAAGGATCAACGCGGGTCCCGCTACTCCGAGATCGAGCCGTGGGCCTGGGCGCGCCTTCAGCAGCGGCTTCGCGTCGTCCGCACCCGGCGCTCGCGCCTCTCGTCGGCCGACGAGGCTGCAGCGAGTGAAGCTGCCTGACGCGCCGCGCTCCGCGAAAGCGGTGCGACCGGGAGGGCGGTGCTACCCTTAGTGCAGGCAATGCCGCACCACTCACAAGCCCTCTGCTTTTCAACCCTAGACGCGCGCCCGCTCGACGCGAGGCTGCGCGTACCCATTTCGAAGGAGATTCTCTTTGCCACTAGCCTGGTTCCGCCGACAGAAGGCGAAACCGGAACAGGCGCCTTCCGAGGCCGCCGTTCCGACTGTCGAACCTGATCCGCCGACCGTAACGACGCCGCCGGAGACCTCACCGGCCGCAGACGGACAATCAACACAACCGAAGAGACGCCGCCGCGGGAGCCGCGGAGGACGCGGACGGAAGAAGCGCCCGGCAGGGACGGCCGTGAATGTCGAGGCCGCCGCCGAGCCCGAGGAGAAGCCTGAGGCTCCGGCCCAGGAGAAGCCCGCCGAGCGCAAAGGCCGCTCGCCTCGGCCGCCCCGCCGCACCGCTGCGCGCCGAGCGCCGCTCCCGAAGGCCAAGCGCGAGCTCCTGATCTCCGTCGATCCCGGCGAGAAGCGCGTCGCCGTGATCGAGGACGGCGTCGTCGTCGAGGTCTACCTCGAACGGCCCGAGCAGCGCTCGATCGCGGGCAACGTCTACCTCGGGACTGTCGACAACGTCCTCCCGGGGATGGAGGCCGCGTTCGTCGAGATCGGCCTCGAGAAGAACGGGTTCCTCTACGTCGACGAGATCGTCGGGCCCGAGCTCGAAGGCCGCAAGGGCGCCCGCAAGATCCAGGACCTGATCCAGCGCGGCCAGACCGTGCTCGTGCAGGCGGTCAAGGACCCGATGAAGACGAAGGGCGCCCGGCTCACCACCGAGATCTCACTGCCCGGCCGCTTCGTCGTCTACGTCCCGCACGGAGACGGCCTTGGAGTCTCTCGCCGCCTCGAGGACGACGAGCGCAACCGCCTGAAGGCGATCCTCAAAGAGATCGCCCCGAAGACCGGCGGTGTGATCGTCCGCACCGCGGCCGAGGGCGCCTCTCCCGAGGACATCGCACGCGACCTCGAGTTCCTGCAGCGCCTCTGGGCGACAATCGACGCCAGCGCGAAGAAGTCGAAGGCGCCCGCGCTCATCTACCAGGAGGCAGAGCTGCCGCTGCGGGTCACGCGTGACCTCTTCACCGGCGAGTTCGAGGGTCTCGTCGTCGACCACGACCGCACCCACAAGCGGATCGTCGGCTACCTGAAGAAGACCTCGCCGCACATGGTCGAACGGGTCACGCGCTACAAGGAGCGCGAGCCGCTGCTCGAGGCCTTCGGCGTCGAGCAGGAGATCCAGTCCACGCTCAACCGCCGCGTCGATCTGCCCTCCGGCGGCTACCTGATCTTCGATTACGCCGAGGCGTTCACGGTGATCGACGTCAACACCGGCCGCTTCGTCGGCTCGCGCTCGAAGCGCAACGGCCCGGGCCGGCTCGAAGACACGATCACGAAGAACAATCTCGAAGCCGTCAAGGAAGTCGTCCGCCAGCTCCGATTGCGCGACGTCGGCGGAATCATCGTCATCGACTTCATCGACATGGCGAACCCGAAGAACCGCCAGCAGGTCGAAGACGCCCTGCGCCAGGAGCTCGAGCGCGACCGCACAAAGACCTACGTCGTCGAGATCTCACCACTCGGGCTCGTCGAGATGACGAGGCAGAACGTGACAGACGGGCCGCGCGAGGTCATGACGCGCAAGTGCCCGACCTGCGACGGCGACGGGATCATCGTCTCCGAGGGCACAGCCGCCGTCGAAGTGGAGCGCCGGTTGCGCGCGCTCGTTGCCCCCGGCTCGCGCACGAAGGCGCTGAAGGTCGAGTTGAACGCGAAGGTCGCAGGGATGATCGTGGGCGACGGCACACGGCTCCAGGAGCTCGAGGACGTCACGAAGCGGCGCTTCTTCTTCGTCGGTCTGCCCGACGTGCACCTCGACCACGTTCGACTGCTCGAGCAAGGCACCGTCGAGAAGCTCGCCCCCGAAGCCCCGCTCGAGGTCCACCAGGACGTCGAGCTGAAGCTCGGCGAGCTCGGTCTCTTCGACGCACACGCTGGAGCCGGGAAGGTCAAGGGATTCGAGGTCGTCGTCCCGGATGCGGCAAAGCTCGTCGGCAAGAAGGTGAACGTCCGCATCGTCTCCGTGATGGAAGGCGTCGCCTACGCCGTGCTCGCGGAGGCGGGCGTAAAGGCCGAGCAGCCGATCACCGCCGAGGCCGAGGCCGAACGGCCCACCCGCGCAAGGCGGGCGACGAAGGCCGAGGCAGTCGAAGCCGAAGATGACGAGGTCGAAGAGCTCGACGAGCCGGACGAGGCCGAAGGGGCCGAGAAGCCGACTCCCGCGAGGAGTACGCGTGCCCGCAGGCCCGCGGCCGCCAAGTCCACGGCTGTCGAGGAGGGCTCCGAGGAGACCGAAGAGCCTGTCGGGGCTCCGAGGCGGCAGCGTTCCCGCATGCCTGCCGTCCCGGCCGGGGAGACCGTCGCGGCGGCCGAGCCCGAGCCCGAGCGCGAGCCCGATGCCGAAGGCGGCGATGAAACACTGGTGGACGGCGAGGCTCCGGTAACGCCGCGCAAGCGCACCCGACGTGGGACGCGCGGCGGTCGCAATCGCAAGCCGAAGACTGCGGCAGCGGCGAACGGCGACGGCACCGATTCGACGGACGGAGACTCCGGCGCCGACGAAGACACCGAGTCCGGCCCCGACGAAGCAGTCGCGCCCGTGATCCATCTCCCGAGCCGCGAGCTCGACGAGAACGGCGACGAGCCCGGCGACGGTGAGAGCCAGCCCACGCGCTCTCCGACACGTCGCGGCTCCCGGGGCGGACGCAATCGCCGCCGCAAGCCCGCAGCGACTGCCGCCGAGAACGGTGAGAACGCCGAAAACGGCACCGACCTGATCCCCACGGCTGCGGAGGCTCCCGAGCCGGCGGCTGCGAAGCAGCCTGTCGTAGCCACAGCCCAGCAGGGCGCAGACGGCGAGAACTGGGAATACACGCCGATGAGCGAGTGGGGGGACGTCTAACCGCTACACTTGACGTCCGCGGGCGAGCAACGCCTGCGTTTGTACGCCCAGAGCTCTCGTAACGCCACAGCCATTCACCATGGACTACGCGATCATCAAACTCGGCAACAAGCAGCACCGCGTTCGCGACGGCGAGACGCTTGTCGTCGACCGCCTGCCGACCGAGGAGGGCAAGACGTTCGAGCCGGTCGTCCTGCTCGGGGACGTCGCCGTCACCGCCACCGTGCTCTCTCACGAGCGTGGGCCGAAGATCGTGATCGGCAAGTACCGGCGCCGCACCGGCTACAAGCGCCACAACGGCTTCCGCGCGGCCACCTCGCGCGTGGAGATCACGCTCGGCGCCGGCGGGGCGAAGCGCGCGGCCGCGAAAGCGGCGCCGCCGAAGGTCGAGAAGACGGAGGGTCTTGCTGTCGCGGCCGTTGCGGAGACCCCGAAGACCGACCACGCACCGCATCCCAAGCTCGAAGCGCCGCTCGCGTCGCCGCCCGAAGGCTACGAGGAGATGACGATCGCCCAGATCATCGAAGCAGCGAAGGATTGGAGTATCATCGAGCTCGACGAGGCCATCACCTACGAGACCGAGACGAAGGCTCGCAAGGGTGCCCTGACCGCGCTCGAGTCGGCGCTCGAGAAGCACGAGCAGGCCGAGGCCGAGCCGCCGACCGGGGCTGAGCCCGAAGCCCAGGCGGAGCCGGAGGGCGATGCTGAGCCGGAAGCCGACGCTGAGCCCGCCGATCAGGAGGAGGCGTCCGATGGCGCATAAGAAAGGACTCGGCTCGTCGAAGAACGGCCGCGACTCGAACCCGCAGTATCTCGGCGTGAAGATCTTCTCCGGCCAGGATGTCCGCGCCGGTCAGATCATCGTGCGCCAGCGCGGCTCCAGGTTCCGCGCCGGCCCGGGCACGAAGATGGGCCGCGACGACACGATCTTCGCGATCCGCGACGGCAAGGCCGAGTTCCGCAAGAGCGGCGAGCGCCGCTCGGTCGCTGTCATCGACGCGGAGTAGCCCGCCGTCCGGCGGTTGCCGTGTTCTCTGACCGGGCGCACTTCCAGGTGAAGGCCGGCCGTGGCGGCGACGGCGCTCTCTCGTTCCGGCGGGAGAAGTACGTCCCGAAGGGGGGCCCCGACGGCGGCGACGGAGGCGACGGCGGCGACGTGATCGCGGTCGCCGACCGCGATCTGCGCGATCTCACCTCGCTCCAGCGCCGCAAGCTCGTCGCCGCGCCGAAGGGAGGCAACGGTCGTGGCGCCCGTAAGCACGGCGCGAACGGCGAGGACGTCGAAATCCGCGTCCCGATCGGCACCCAGGTGTACGACGGGGACGATCTGGTCGCAGACCTGGCGCATCCGGATGCGCGGGTTCGCCTTGCCCACGGAGGCCGCGGCGGGCGTGGCAACGCCCGCTTCGTCAGCTCGACGCGCCAGGTGCCGCGGTTCGCCGAGGTGGGGTTCCCCGGCGAGGAGCACGAGGTCGACCTGCACCTGAAACTGCTCGCCGACGCCGCGCTCGTCGGGCTGCCGAACGCGGGCAAGTCGTCATTGATCACCCGGCTCTCGAACGCGCGCCCAAAGGTCGCCGACTACCCGTTCACGACGCTCCAGCCGATTCTCGGAACGGTCGAGTCGCCTGACGGCCGCCAGCTCGTCGTCGCCGACGTCCCAGGGCTGATCGAAGGCGCCAGCGAGGGCATCGGGCTCGGTCACGAGTTCCTCGCACATCTCGAGCGGGCGCGCAGCCTGCTGCACGTGATCGACGCTTCGAAGCCGGCCGACGAGCAATGGGAGACGATCGACACCGAGCTCGTTGCCTACGGCGCCGGCCTCGACCGGCTCCCGCAGCTCGTCGTGCTGAACAAGCTCGATCTCGAGCCGAACCCGGAGTTCACGATCTCCGACGAGCGGATCACCGCCGTCTTCAGGATCTCGTGCGCGACCGGAGCCGGGATCGAGGAGCTCCGCAAGGCGCTCTTCACGATGATTCCCGAGCCGGCTCAGCTTCCTGGGGATGACGATGCGGTTGCGGACTTCCTCGTCTACCGCCCGGCGCCGAAAGCGCGCCGGTGGAGCATCTTCCGCACCCAGGACGGCTATCGCGTCGTCGGGACGCCGCCGAGCGAGGACGAGCTCGAGCGCGCGCTCGTAGCGGCCGGCGTGCGCAAGGGCGCCGCGGTCGAGATCGGCGAGGAGTCGTTCGAGTTCTTCCCGTGATCGGGCTCTTCGGCGGCGCGTTCGACCCTCCGCACAACGGTCACGTTGCGCTGCTCGCGCGCGCCGGGGAGGAGCTCGCCCTCACCGAGGCGCTCGTGATCGTCACGGCCGACCCCGGGCACAAAGCGGTGGAGACGCCCGCGCCTGTCAGGCTCGAGCTCGCCCGCGCCGCTTTCCCTGACGAGATGGTCGTGCTCGACGACCACGCGCGCACGATCGACATGCTGCGCGAGCATCCGGAGTGGGAGGAGGCCGTGTTCCTGCTCGGCGCCGACGAGCTCGCCGGGTTCCTCGGGTGGAAGGAGCCCGAGGCGGTGCTTCGCCTCGTCAGGCTCGGCGTCGCGACGCGCCCAGGCTTCCCGCGTGAGAGCCTCGACGCCGTCCTGGCACAGCTCGAGCATCCCGAGCGAGTCTGCTTCTTCGACCTGGAGGCGCTGCCGATCGCCTCCAGCGAGCTCCGCCGGCGTCTCGACGAGGGGGACGACGTGAGCGCACTCGTCCCGGCCGCGGTGTGGGCACTGATCGAGCGCGACGGCCTCTACGGCCGCGGCGGCTACACTGACGGCGCTTGACGTCTATCGAACAGGCTCGCCGGATTGCGGCGCTGGCACAGGAGAAACTCGCGAGGGATGTCGTCATCCTCAGCATGGGCCCGGTGTGCAGCTACACGGACTACTTCGTCGTCTGCACGGGGTACAACGCGCGCCAGACGAAGGGCATCTACGACGAGGTGCACGTGCGCCTGAAGCAGGACGACGGCCTGCTGCCGCGCTCCGTCGCCGGCGAGCGGGAGGCGACGTGGATCGTGGCCGACTACCTCGACGTCGTCCTGCATGTCTTCACCCCGGAGGCGCGAGATTTCTACCGCCTCGACGATCTCTGGGGCGACGTCGAGCAGGAGCCGCTGGACGAAGCGGCAAGCGCCTGAGCCTGTTGTCTATTTAGGATACGTTTGTCCGAAGGGCGCGTTATCGTTCGTGCTGTTGCTCGAACTGACTACAAACCAGAAAGGGCTGATCGCCGAGAACGCCATCATCCGGCAGGCGATCCTGCACGGGATCGGGGTGTCTCGCCCCCTCGATGACGAGCGTTACGACCTCATTCTCGACCTAAGGCCGGGACTACTTCGCACGCAATGCAAGTGGGCGATGCGGCAAGGCGACGTCGTGGTCGTCCGCTGCTACACGTCCCGGCGAGGGCCTGCCGGAATGATCGTGAAGCGATACCCGGTCGACGAGATCGATCTGATCGCCGCGTACTGCGCGGAACTCGATCGTTGCTACTGCTTGCCAGCAAGCGAGTTCGCGAGCAAGCGACTGGTCCATCTTCGGCTTTCGCCGTCGCCGAACAATCAGACCGCAGGGATCAACTCGGCGACCGACTACGAGTTCGACGCTAGACTGACGCGGAGCTTCGAGGGCCCATAGCTCAGCTGGGAGAGCGTTTGGCTGGCAGCCAAAAGGTCGTCGGTTCGAGCCCGACTGGGTCCATCAGTTGTTCGCAGTGCGCTCGCCGAGTCCTCGGCATGGTTCGCGACCGCACTGCACCTCCATCGCGAGCTGCAGCCTGGTCTTCCGCGCTTGATCAGGTCGTTGTGGTCGTCCATCGACTAGGGAGATAGTGGCGATCGCGTCCCAGGACGAGCAACCTCGGATCGCGGGGGCTCGCCACACCGGGCGAGAGCATTGGGTCCGCGGCAGCGGGGCACCGATACCTAGACTCGGCCGGATGAGCGCGATCGAGACCGTGAAGCTCGTCCGCGAGTTTCGCAAGGGCCCGCGGGCGGTCGACGGGATCGACCTCCGCGTCGAGCCCGGCGAGATCTACGGCTTCCTCGGCCCGAACGGCGCGGCAAGTCGACGACCGTGCTGATGCTGACGACGCTCCTGCCGCCGACCGCCGGCACGGCGCGGGTCGGCGGCTTCGACGTCGTGCAAGCGAGGGCCCCGAGGTGCGCGCAGACGATCGGCGCCGCGCTGCAGGAGGCCGCGCTCGACCCGCTGCTCACCGGCCGCGAGCACCTGCGGCTGCAGGCGACGCTGCAGGCGCTGCCGCGCGATCGAGCGCCGGTCACGCGCGCCGACGAGCTGCTCGACCGGGTCGGCCTCGACCGAGGCGGCCGACCGGAAGGTGAAGGGCTACTCGGGCGGGATGAAGCGCCGGCTCGACCTCGCGCTCGCGCTCGTCCACCGGCCGCGCATCCTGTTCCTCGACGAGCCGACGACCGGGCTCGACATCCAGAGCCGGACGGCGCTCTGGGAGGAGGTCGCCGGCTCGCGCGCGACGACGGCGTCACGGTCTTCCTGACGACGCAGTACCTCGAGGAGGCCGACGTGCTCGCCGACCGCGTCGGGATCATCGACCACGGCCACATCGTCGCCGAGGGGACGCCGGCAGCGCTCAAGGCGGAGGTCGGGCGGCCGACCGTCGAGGCGATGCCCGCCGACCCGGACGACGCGGACCGCACCGCCGCGATCCTCGCCCGCTTCGGCGAGCCGTCGCCGGCCACGCGGGCGTCGCCGTGCGCCTCCGAACCGGCCGAGGCCGACCTCGCCGAGGTCGTCCGCGCGCTCGACGCCGAGGGCCTCGCGATCGAGCCAGCTCCAGCTCCACCAGCCCTCGCTCGACGACGTGTTCCTCGCGAAGACGGGCCGCTCGCTCGAGGGCGCGGGCGACGACGAGGACGCCCAGCCCTCGGCGCTGTCGATGGAGCCGGTATGAGCCTCGTCGCCGACCAGGTCTACCTGCTCGCCCGCCGCTCGGTCGTGCGCACGCTGCGCCAGCCGGCGAACGTGATCGCCCCGCTCATCTTCCCGCTGATGCTGCTCGCGGTCAACTCGGGCGGGCTCAAGGCCGAGACGCACCTGCCCGGCTTCCCGACGACTCGTTCGTCGCCTTCGCGCTGGCCGTGCCGTTCATCCAGGGCGCCCTGTTCGCGACGATGAACGCCGGCACCGACCTCGCGCGCGACATCCAGACCGGGTTCCTGAGCCGGCTCTCGCTCACGCCGATGCGCGGGGTCGCGCTGCTCGCCGGCCAGCTCGGCGGCGCCGTGGCGCTCGGCGTCGTTCCAGGCCGTCGTCTACCTCGCCGTCGGGCTGCCGTCGGCGTGCGGCTCGCGAGTCGGGCGTCGCCGGCGTGCTCGTGCTGCTCGGTCTTCGCACGTGCTCGTCGCGCTCGCCTTCGGCGCGCTCGGGATGCTTCGCGGCGCTCAAGCACCGGCTCGGGCGAGGCGGTGCAGGGCCTCTTCCCGGTGTTCTTCGTGTTCCTGTTCATCTCGTCGATGAACATCCCGCGCAACCTGATCGAGCGTCACCTGGTTCCGCGACGCGGCGACGGTGAACCCGGTCTCGTACCTGATCGAGTGCGTGCGCAGCCTGATCATCACCGGCTGGGACGGCGAGGCGCTCGCGCTCGGCTTCGGCATCGCCGGCGCGATCGCGCGTCGCGGCTCGTCGCTCGCGGCGCGCGCGCTCCGGCAGAGGCTCGCGCGCTCATGAGGCAACTCGCCGGTCGCGCGCGGGCGTCGCCTGGCGGACGCTGCACAACGTCTTCACGAACCCGGCGCTGCTGATCCCGTCGCTCGCTCTTCCCGCTGTTCTTCTTCACCGCGTTCGCCGGCGGGCTCTCGCGGGATCCAGCACGCGCCCGGTTCGACTTCCCCGAGCGGCTACACGGCGTTCCAGTTCGTCTTCGTGCTGCTCCAGTCGGCGGCCTTCGGCGGCGTCTTCACCGGCTTCGGGATCGCCCGCGACTTCGAGAGCGGCTTCGCCCGGCGGCTGCTGCTCGCGGCGCCGCACCGCACGCGGGATCGTGCTCGGCTACGCCGTCGCCGGCGCTGGTTCGCTGGCTCGTCACCGGCGCCGTTCCTCACCGTCGTCGCGTTCGCCGTCGGGATGAAGGTCGGCGGGAACGCGCTCGACCTGCGTCGGCCTCTACACGCTCGCCGCGATCGTGAACATCGCCGCCCGCTCTGGGCGTGCGGCGTCGCGATGCGGCTGCGCACGATGCAGGCCGGGCCCGATCATGCAGATGCCGGTCTTCCTGGTCCTCTTCTTCGCCCCGGTGTACGTGCCGCTCGCCCTGCTCCACGGCTGGATCCACGGCGTCGCGGTCGTGAACCCGCTCACCCGGGTGCTCGAAGCCGGCCGCGGCTTCATCGCCGGGCAGCCCGACCGAGGTGTTCGCGGCATACCTCGCGGCAGCCGGGCTCGTCGCGCTGTTCTGCGCCTGGGCGATCCGCGGGCTGCGCAGCGCCGAGGCTGCCGGCTGAGCCCGAAACGGCTCGAGGCACCGGCGAAGAGACCGTGATCCTCGAGCAGGACTGTCTCGGAGGCCTCACACGTCCGATCGGGCTTCCGTCAGCTCGATCAGCTTGAGCAGCGTGTTCCAGTTCCGGGCGGTTCCCTTGACGCCGAGCTGCCGCTCGAACCAGTCGAGCGTGAGCTTCGTCGTGCCGGCGCCCGTGGCGAAGCGAAGGTAGATCTCGCGGCCGGCGGCGTGGAAGAGGTCGCCCGGCGAGCGATCCGGGTCGAGTCCTTTGATCGCGGCTGCAGCCGGCGGCTGCTCGAGGAACAGCACATGGAGCTTCGAAGGCTCATCCTCGGCTCCGGGAAACGGGTTCCCGGCGGCGATCGAGACGAGCTCGGAGGGTGTCCGGAGGACCACCGTCACGTTCAACCCGAACCGCTCCGCGATCGCTTTCTCGAGCTCCCGTGCGATCTCGGCGTGCATCCTGGTCGCGCCCCGGAACACGATGTTCCCGCTCTGGATGTAGGTCGTCACCTCTCCGTGGCCGAGCGACCCGAAGAGCTCGGCGAGCTCGCGCATGGACACTTTCGCGTGTCCGCCGACGTTGATCCCGCGCAGGAGCGCGGCGTAGGTATGCCCGGGGGTCAACGGCTCCTATTGTGCGTGACTGCGGGAGCTCACGCGCTCCTCAGGGCGCTCCGGAACGGGAACCGGCGGCCGCGCCGCTCCTCCGGTGCGAGCTGGCGTGCGCGTAGCTCGAGGAGCGGCATCAGATGCGCCGTCGGCCGGAACGGATCCGCCAGGGGCGAGCCGAGCCCCAGCGGATAGGCAGCGACCACGACCCCGTCGACCTCGGCCACGACCTGGCGGCCGGTCGGTGACGGCACGCCCTCGAGCTGCGCCAGCGCATCGAGTGCATCGTCATCGTGGACCGAGCAGAGCCTCAAGATCACGGCCTCGATCGGCGCCGGTGCGGCCGGTGGTTGCTGCCCGAGGAGTGCGCGCTGCGCGGCGAGATCGAGCTCGCGTGCCTTGTCCTGGAGTGTCCTCTGCAAGAATTCCGGATGCATGTCAGTTCCTCCTTGTCGCCGTCTCGTCATCTCTCTCATAACCCGTGTTACGATTATACAGGTTACGTAACCGGCAAAGCAAGTTGAAAGGTTAGGAGTGGGAGAAGCGGCTGGAACGGAGATGGCAGAAACGGAGCTCGTTCGGGACTTCGTGAACACGCGGGACCTTCTCGACGGGATCGAGGAGCTTGACGCGCCGCCTGCACTCACGGCGTGGCTCGGCGCTCGAGGGCTCGGCGACGTCTCGGCCACGTCCCTGGATCTCGAGCACGCAGTGGAGCTGCGCGAGGCTCTGCGGCGGCTGCTGCTCGGGAACACCGGGCTCGAGGTGGACACCGAGGGCGGATTCGCGGTCCTCGACCGCGCCGCGCGCCGCGCCCGGATCGAGCTGCGCTTCGAGCACGGCGAGGCGGAGCTCCTGCCGGCGGTGGATGGAGCCGACGCCGCGCTCGGGCGGATCGTGATCGCCGTCCACGAGGCCATGGCCGACGGCTCGTGGGAGCGCCTGAAGGCATGCCGGGCCTCGGATTGCGAGTGGGCGTTCATCGACGGCGCCCGCAATCATTCGCGGGCGTGGTGCTCGATGCGGAGCTGCGGGAACCGCGAGAAGGCGCGCGCGTTCCGCGAGCGCCACCGGCCGGCGAACGGCTAGCGCACCGCCACGTGTGCGTAGGCGGTATTGCTGCTGAACTGGTCGAACTGCCACTGCGTCACGTCGGAACCGACGATGTGCACGTTGTTCGGCGAAAGGTAGGGCACCCACGGCACGACCTTCGTCATCAGCGTCCGGTCGAGATCCTCGTAGCACCTCTCCCGCGTCTGCCCGGACTCTGCGGCGCACCGGTCGAGCCGGCCGTCGACGCTCGGGATCCCGCTGACGGTTCCGGTCACGCCGAGTGCTTTTGCCTGGGACGGCTTCATCCCGACGAGCGAGTAGTTCGTGTTCCCCTGTGGGATGATCGTCCGCCCGTCGAAGAGCGGTGAGAAGAACGTCAGCGCATCCGCGTAGTCCTTGAACCAGCCCGGGAAGACCGCGATTGCGATGTTCTTCGAGGTCGTCTCGAGCGTCGGGTACGCCCCGTTGACGGTGGCGACGTGGAACGTGATCCCGAGCTTCTGCGCGTCGGCCTGCACGATCGGGACCATGCGCTGAAACGCGGACTGGGTGTCGGTCAGGAGCAGCACGTTCTTGCAGGCCGGGGCTCCGCAGGTGCCGTTCCCGTCGACGTCGTACCTGGACCCCTTCATTGCCGCCCTGGCCTTGGCCAGACTGCCGGCGTCGCCCGGCGTCTTGTACGGCGCGAACCCCGAAAGCTGGTTGCCGAAGATCGAGTCCGGCACGATGTGGTTCGCGATCTTGCCGAGATCGGGGCCGCCCCAGACCTGGCGGAGTGCCGTCTTGTTCATGATCCAGTTCATCGCGCGCCGCACGTGGATGTCGTCGAACGGCGGCTGCGTCAGGTTCATCGAAAGGTAGGAGGTGCCGTCTGCCGGGTTCAGGTGGAGGTACCCGCGCTTCGAGGGGCTCGAGTACTGCTCGAGCGCCTGCGGCGGCAGGCTCGGGCCGTTCTCGTCCTCGAGCTCGCCGGCGCTGACTCGGTCGACGATGTCGCTCGAGTTCGCATCGATCGTGAACTGGAACTCGTCGGGGAAGCTCTGTCGCGCCGCCGGTGAGTCGGTCTTCGGGTCGTAGTCGGGATTCCGGACGAGGGTCAGGCTCGAGATCCCGTCGAAGCCGCCCATTCCCTTCAGCTTCGCGCACGAGGAGTCGTCGACCTTGTCGGCCCCCTCGATCATGTAGGGCCCGGTCGAGACGACGTCCTTTCCGTACCTTCCGGCCTCGCCCTCGAAGCACTTCCCCACCTCCTCGGGAATCGGCCCGGTGGCCGGCATCGCCATCCGGTACAGGAAGTCGCCGGTCGGCTTCGTCAGCTCGAAGACGATCGTGGTCGCGTTCGGCGTCTTGATCCCGGCGATCGTCTTCGCCTTGCCCGCACCGTAGGCGTCGAAGCCGACGATCGGCGAGTAGTAGAAGCCGTACTCGGCGCCGTCCTTCGGATGGGCGATCCGCTCCATCGCATAGAGGATGTCCGTCGAGGTCACCTCCCGGTTCACCGGAGGGCCGAACCTCACGCCGTGCTTCAAGTGGAAGGTGTAGGTCTTGCCGCCGTTTGTCGGCTTGGGAACGGTCGTCGCGATGTCCGGCACGAGCACGTTCCCGGCAGGGCCGGCGACGTGGTCGTAGCCGACGAGCGTCCGGATCATCAGGTTCGAGAAGATGTCGAACGAGTAGGTGTAGTACTCGCCGGTCGGGTCAAAGCCGTCAGTGAACCCGAAGGCCTGCTCGAAGGCGACGCGGTAGGTGCCGCCGGGCTGCGGGCCGCTGGTTGCGTGCGTCTGCCTCGCCTGGGCTGAGGCGAGCCCGACCATCATGACGGCGGCGAGCGCCGCTGCCGTCGCTGTCGAGACGCAGATGCGGGTCTTCGGGCTCACGGGTCGACCACCTTCCTCTCCAGGAGTTCCGGGCGAGATGCACCGGTCGTTGCATCTTCTCAGCTTGCGCGCCCTGGCCCAAATGGCCACTAGCCGGGAGGGATCGAGCAGGGCAGGATCAAATCGTGTTCCACATCCGGCACGAAGTTGTCACCCGCGCGTCACACTCCCGCCGCTAGGTTGTCCATATCGACAACAGGAGGCGCTGATGTACGAGCAGTTGACAGGCGAGCTCCTCGACCTCACGGTCGAGGTCAAGGGGCGCAAGAGCTCGTCGTTCGCAATGTTGCTCGTTTGTTGCAGCAGCAGCTGCTGCTGCGGTGGGCGGGTGGGTAGCGGGGGAGACGACTGAGCCCCAACGCTCCGATCCGGCCGTTGCTGGCTCCCTGGTACCGCCTCGTCGAGGACGGCGACCGGCTCCTGCTCGAACACGGGCGCTCGGTCGTCGTCCTCGAAGGCCGGGCGGTACGGCTCTTGCTGCCCGCGCTGCTGCCGCTGCTCGACGGCACTCGAACGATCGACGAGGTCGTCGTGCGGCTCGGGGAGCCGGCTCGGCCTGCGGTCGAGCTGGCGCTCGGCCTCCTCGACTCGAACGGCGTGCTCGCCGAGGGGCCTGCTCTCGAGCTCGGGGCGCCGGCGTCGGCCTCCTGGCTCGCTGCGCACTACGGCCTCGCTCCCGCTGTGGCTGTCGGGCGTCTGCGGGGCGCGTCGGTGGGCGTCATCGGCGACTCGTGGGCCGGCGAGGCGATTGCACGCATCCTCCACTCGGCCGGCGTGGGCACGGTCGTCCGGGGCGGGTGGGACGGCGTCGACGCGGTCGACCTCACGGTCGTGGCGCCGTCCGCGATCGAGTCGCCGCGTCTAACGGGCTGGAACGCGCTCGCCCTGGAATCAGGGAGATGCTGGCTGGGGGTAAGGCCGTTCGACGGCCTCATCGCTACCGTCGGGCCTCTCGTCGTGCCGGGTGAATCGGCATGTTACGAGTGCCTCCTCCATCGTCTCGCGGCGCATCTCGAGTACGGGCGGGACCTCCTCCGCATCGAGTCCTCGCCGCCTACCGCGGGCGAGCTCGCGCCCGTGCATGCGATCACAGCAGGGGTCGCCGCGCAGCTCGTGCTCGGCTGGGCGGCAGGCTGCGACACGACGCTTCCGGGCGCTCTGCACGTGCTCGAGCTGCGCCCCGTGCTCTCCGTTGCCTCTCACCCGATCCTGCGCGTCCCTCGCTGCCCCGCCTGCTCGACCGCCGAACGTCTCGCGCCGCCGCTTCCGTGGCACGAAGCCGAGTCGGAGGCAACGTGATCGGCGCGCTCTCGCCGGGGCTTCGGCGCGCTGTCTCGGCGTACACCGGCATCGTCACAGCGGTCGAGGAGTGTCTCGCCTCGACGAGCGAGCCGAGGCTCTTCCAGGCGGCATGCGAGGTGGGCCAGGGGAAGTCGCTGCTCGGGAGCTCGCTCGAGCATCTGAGCGGAATCGGCGGAACGGGCACCTCGCGGTCGGAGGCGGCAGCTGCAGCCGTGGGGGAGGCGATCGAGCGCTACTCGGCAACGTATGTCCCGGCGGAGAAGCTCGTGGTCGCGGCTGCGCGTGAGCTTCCCGAAGCCGTCGCGCCGCACCGATTCGCGCTGTTCTCCGAGCGGCAGCACGAGTCTGCCGGGCTCCCGTTCGAGCGCTTCACTGCCGACACGAGGGTCGCGTGGATCGAAGGGGCTGAGCTTCCAGGCGGCGGTCGCGCATTTCTGCCGGCCGAGCTCGTCTATCTCGGTGCGGCGGCGCGTCAAGGGGCATCGTCGATCGGCTACGCCACGAGTAGCGGACTGGCCTGCGGTGAGACTCGGCTCGAGACGCTCGTGCGCGGCCTCTTCGAGCTCCTCGAACGCGACGCGTTCATGATTCTCTGGGCGGGACGGCTTTCACTCCCGCTTCTCGACCTGCACTCCGCTTCGTTCGAGAGCACGGCACTCGCGTTTTCGGGTGTCGACCTTTCGATCTTCCATCGGGTTCCGACGGTCCTCGGCGTGGTGCGGGCTCCTGCGGGCTTCCCCGGGGCGCTCGGTGTTGGTGCCGCGGCGGCGCCAACGGTCGAGAGGGCCTGGTGGAAAGCACTTGCCGAGGCCTTCGCCTGCCGTTCGGCAGGCGCAAAGCTCGCGCTTCTGCATGCCGGAGAGGAATCCGCCCATGCAAGTGGAGTCGCCACTTTCGAAGATCACATTCTCCGCTATGCCGACCACGCCAACGCGGACGCCACCCTGTTCCTCGACGCGAGCCCGGCCAGAGTCGCGGCGGGCTCGGTAACGCCGCTCGAAGGCTCTCGCGCTGAGGGCTGGCTCACGGCTCTGTGCGGCAGGGTCGAGGCCGCGGGCTCGTCGGCCTACGCGGTCGACGTCACCTCACCCGATGTGGCCGAGCTCGGTCTCACGGTCTCCCGCGTGATCACGCCCGAGCTCTGCCGTCTCGACGTCTCGCACGACGCACGGTTCCTCGGGGGCTCGCGGCTCTACGAAGCAGCCGCGATGCTCGGGCTGCGATCAGGTGTTCTGGCCGAGGACGCCGTCAACCCCGACCCCCATCCGTTTCCATGAACGGACGCCCGGGCTACCCATCGGAGCGGGCGATGCCCACGGCGCAGTTCGCGTCCCTGGTCTACGGCGGCGCTGCCGTCTCGCTCGATGACCCGGCCGAGGCGTTCCACGAGGCCTCGCGCCTCTACCCGAGCATCGCACCGGAACGCCTCGACGTGCTGACGGAGCTTTCGCTCGGACGGGAGTTGGCTCGCACCGCGTCGCGATCGGGCCGGACGCAGGATCACCGGGTCGCGATCGCCCTGCCGCCGCCGCTGCCCCTGGGCATCCGGCTCGGCGAGGCGATCGAGCGGCGAAGATCGGTGCCACCGAGGGTCCTGCGGCCGATCCGCCTGCGCGAGCTCGCGACGCTCCTAGCGTGTTCGTACGCTGCACGAGGCCGAACGCGAACGGAGATGCGGCGGCCGGTTCCCTCAGCGGGCGCGCTCTATCCGCTCGAGCTCTATGTTCTCGCGCAGGCCGTCGCCGGGCTCGAGCCCGGCGTCTACCACTACAACCCCTTCCGGCACGGACTCTCGCTGCTCGGGCCGGTCGATCGGCGCGCCGTGCGTGAGGCGCTTGCCGACCCGAGCATCGCCGATGCCGCTTCCGCGATCATCGTGGTGACGGGCGTCTTCTGGCGCTCCCGCTTCAAGTACGGCCAGCGAGGATATCGATTTGCGCTCCTCGAGGCGGGGCACCTCGTCCAGAACGCGCTTCTCGTGGCCGCCCAACTCGACGTTGCGGCGTTGCCGTTCGGCGGGTTCTACGACCGACGACTCGACGAAGTCGTCAACGCGGACGGGCTCGACGAGGCGAGCGTGCACATGCTCGTGCTCGGTGGTGCTGTGTGACCGGGCGGTCGTTCTGGGCTCGGTTTGCGCTGGCGACCGTGCTTTCCATCGTGGTCCTCGCGACGCTTTCGCCCCCTCGGCCGGGGCTCCGGATCCCGGCGCTCACGGCCGCGGTGGTGGGAGTGGGTGTCGGCGCGATCCTGTATGCGACGGTCGCAATGCGGCGTCCCTCGCTACCGGCACTGGTGCCCGATGCGGCTGCGAGGTGCTTCGTCCTTGGGCTCGCCGCCGCCAACGAGGAGGTCCTCTGGCGGCGTGCGATCCTCGGTGAGCTCCTCCACTCGGGAGCCGTCGCCGCCCTTGCCGGCAGCACCCTCGGCTTCGCGCTCGCCCATCGCGCCCGTCCCGGCCTGCACCTCGGAACCGGGTTCGTGTTCGGCGGCCTGTACCTCGCGACAGGCGCGCTCGGCGCTTGCATCGCGGCGCACCTCACCTACAACCTCTTCCAGCTCGCGCTTCGGGAGCAGGTCGAATCGAGCGGAGAGCTCATCCGTTGATCGCGGCCGAGCTCGATCGGGTGAGCAAGCGTTTCGGCCGTGTCACGGCTCTCGATGCCGTCTCGTTTGCCGTGCGCGAGGGCGAGGTGGTGGCGCTCCTCGGGTCGAACGGAGCCGGTAAGACGACGGCGATCGCGACACTGCTCGGCCTGCGGCGTCCCGATGAGGGCACCGCCCGGGTCTTTGGAGCCGATCCGCGCCGGCCCTCGACGCGCCGGGATGTCGGGGCGACGCCGCAGGAGACGACGTTCCCCGCCACGCTTCGCGTGCGTGAGGTCGTCGACCTCGTCCGCGCCCACTACGAGCGCTCGGTCCCGGCAGGGACGCTGTACGACCGATTCGAGCTCACACGGCTCGTGAACCGCCAGTTCGGTGGGCTCTCGGGCGGCGAGCGCCGGCGCGTGGGGGTGGCACTCGCGTTCGCCGGCAAGCCCCGGCTCGTCGTGCTCGACGAGCCGACCGCAGGGCTCGACCGGGAGGCACGCCTCGCCGTCTGGGACGCGATCCGCGCGCACACTCGCGACGGGGGTGCGCTCCTCCTGACGACGCATCAGCTCGAAGAGGCGGACGCGCTCGCCGAGCGAGTCGTCCTCATCGAGGGCGGAGCGATCGCCGCCGACGGCCCGGTCGGAGCCGTGAAGGCGGCCGCCGGCTTCACGGTGATCAGGTTCAGGGCCGCACGGGACCGCGTCGTCGAGGGCGGCGAACGCGACGGCGACTTCGTCCGTATCTTCACCCGCGATGCAGGCGCCGAACTAGAGCGCCTCGTGCGGGCCGGCGTCCCACTGACGGAGCTCGAGGTCCGGCCGCTCACGCTCGACGAGGCACTCGCAGCGCGTGCGAGATCCGGGGCGGAGCTCGCACGGTGAGGCCGGCAGCATGAAGCTTGCGCTGCTCCACGCGCGCACGATGACGGCGGAGCTCGTCCGCTATCCGGCCTATCTGGTGCCGACGCTGCTCTTGCCGACGGTCTTCTTCCTGTTCTTCGTCTCGCCGGGACCGCCGCTCGCCGCCACGGCACGGATGGCGACGTTCGCCGGGTTCGCGGTGATCGGGGTCGCGTTCTTCCAGTTCGGGGTCGGGATTGCCGTCGACCGGGCCTCGCCCTGGGAGGCCTACCTGAGGACCTTGCCGGTGGGCCCGCTCGTCAGGCTCACGGCCCGTCTTCTCTCGGCGGTCGTCTTCGCCTGCGCGGCCGGCGCGCTGCTCCTGATCACCGCCGTCACGACGAGCAGCGCCTCGCTCCCGGCGGAGCGCTGGCTCGAGCTTTCCCTGGCGCTCCTCGCCGGAACGATCCCATTCGCCTTCCTTGGGATCGCGCTCGGGTACTGGGCTCCGGCGAAGGGAGCGCTTCCGATCGCGAACCTGCTCTACCTCGTCCTCGCCTATGCCGGCGGCCTCTGGATCAGACCGTCCGGGCTCCCACATGCGGTGCGCGGGATCTCGCGGCTGCTACCGACACGCGCGTTGTCGGATGCCCTCGTCGCGAGCGCGATCGGAGCCCGGACCGACTGGTGGGCGTGGCTCGCCCTCGCCGGGTTCGCCGCGATCTTCGCGTGCATTGCGGCGGCCGGATATCGCCGCGACGAGGGGAGGCGATTCACCTGAGGTCGATCTGCCCGGCCGCTGCGCTCGACGGTGCCGAACACGCCGGCCACGGCTTGGCGTACACTTCTGACCGCATTGGCGCTCTGGGAAGAACTCTTTGTCGTGCTGATCCTGCTCAAGCTGCCGGTGGCCTATGTCGGCTACGTGCTCTGGTGGGCGATCAAGGCGGAGCCGGAGCTCGGATCCGAAGGAGGCACCGAAGGCATGAACTGGGCACCGTGGAGGCGGCCGACGCCGTCAGGTTCTTCGTCCCGTTCCCGTCGTGGAACGCCTGACCGGGCGCGCCCGCGCCAGGGTCAGTCCCGCCGGCAGGAACGCGCCCGGGGGACGGCATGACTGCACAGCCCGAGGCGACACCCGTCAGCGCGGGGTCCAGTCACGACCTGCTCTCGCTCGTGCTCATCATCATCGCTCTCGTGGGAGCGGTGGTGGAGCTGTTCTTCCGCCCGTTTCTCATTGCTCTCCCGGCGCTCGTGATCACGATGGTCGGGGTCTCGGTCAGCAACAAGCACCGGCGCCTCGGTTTGATCGCGGCGGGCGCAATCATGGTCTGCTTCGTGATCGGCGCGGCGATCACGGTCTGGTACTCGCGTCCCCTGTACTGACCCGCGTGGGGCGGGCAGCCTGCCGGCCTCGTGCTTCGGCGTGCTCTCGGCCGACTCGGGCAGGAACCGCGAACCTGGTACAAAACAAGTGATTGCAATGGAAGACGTCGACGGCGTCAATGCCGGTTACGCACGTCTGCTCCTCGACGAGTATCTCGACAACCCCGAGGCCGTCCAGCCAGAGTGGCGTGACCTTTTCGAAGCGGGCGACAACCCCGTCGTTCGGGAGCTCCCCGGGCTGGCCCGGCTGCTCGCCGGGGCGCCGCGAAACGGCGACGCTGCTCCCGCGAACGGTCGCGGCACGGCCGAGGCGCCTACTTCTCCGGAGCCACGGTTCGATCACGACGTTTCTGGGGCCCGGGTCGCGCCGGCGGATCCCGGCGGTTCCGCGCCTCGGGTCTCGCCGTCGGACCCCGGCGATCGCGAGTTGCTCGGCGGCGTCGCGGCCGCGATGGCGCTCGTGAAGGCTCACCGCATGCACGGTCATCGCGCCGCAAGGCTCGATCCGCTCGGAGCCGAGCCGATCGGAGATCCGGCCCTCGACCCGCTCAGGCTGGAGCCGAAGCTCACGCCCGAGCTGCAGGCCCGGATCCCCACCTCGATCCTCCGCATCCATGTCGACGGCGACTCGCTGAAGGAGGCACTCCCGCGGCTCGGGGAGACCTATTGCGGCCCGCTCGGCTACGAGATGGAGCACATCGGCGACCACGAGCAGCGCGTGTGGCTGCGGAAGGCGATCGAATCGTGGCGGTTCCGCACCCCGCTCGAGCCGACGGAGCAACGGCTCCTCTACGCGCGGCTCTGCGAGACCGAAGGGATGGAGCGCTACCTCCGCCGCTCGTTCCTCGGCCAGAAGCAGTTCTCGCTCGAGGGCCTCGACGTGCTGATCCCGATGCTCGACGAGTCGATCGAGCTCGCCGCCGCATCCGGCGCGCGCGAGGTGGTTCTCGGAATGGCACACCGCGGCCGCCTGAACGTCCTCGCTCACACGATCGGTCTTCCGTACGAGCAGATCCTCCGCGAGTTCGAAGGCGAGCGGACGATCGAGGTCGTCGCCGCCGACGCCGAGGGCGGTACGGGCGACGTCAAGTATCACCTCGGCGCCGAGGGAGTCCGCGCTACCTCGAGCGGCACGATCGCCGTGACTCTCGCCGCGAATCCGAGCCATCTCGAGGCGGTCGATCCCGTGGTAGAGGGGATGACCCGCGCGGCGCAGACCGACCGCCGCTCGAGGGACGGGGCGCACGATCCCAGGGTGGCGATGCCGATCCTCCTGCACGGCGATGCGGCGTTCGCGGGGCAGGGGATCGTCGCCGAGACGTTCAACCTCTACGCGCTCGAGGGCTACTCGACCGGCGGCACCCTCCACATCATCACGAACAACCAGGTCGGCTTCACGACCGATCCCGCGCAGGGGCGCTCGACGCGCCACTCCTCCGACCTCGCCAAGGGCTACGACACCCCGATCATTCATGTCAACGCCGACGATCCCGAAGCTGCGATCTCCGCGATCCGGCTCGCGCTGGCCTACCGCGCCCGCTTCGGCCACGACGTCGTCATCGATCTCGTCGGGTACCGGCGGTTCGGCCACAACGAACAGGACGAGCCCGCCTACACGCAACCGCTCATGGCCGCCCAGATCGACAGCCACCCCAGCGTCCGCGAGCTCTATGCGTCAAAGCTCGTCGAGCGCGGCGTCATGACGACGGATGAGGTGCAACGGCTCGACGACGAGGTCGCGGCCAGGCTGCGCGAGGCGCACGACCGCCTCCGCGCCTCGTTCGGCCAGAGCATCCCTGCGAAATCCCACGACGAGCAGCTTCCACGCCAGGGCCAGGGCCATGTCGAGACCGCCGTCGGCGCCAAGCGGCTCCGCCGTCTCACGCGGCGGCTGATGCAAGTCCCCGAGGGCTTCACGATCAACCCGAAGCTCGAACGCCAGCTCGAACGCCGCCTGGCCGCGCTGGACGAGGGCGGCATCGACTGGGGACACGCCGAATCCCTTGCCTTCGCCTCGCTGCTACGCCAGGGGGTGCCGATCAGGCTCACCGGCCAGGACACCGAGCGCGGTACCTTCTCGCACCGGCATCTCGTGCTCCACGACGCGCGCACCGGCGAGATCGAGATCCCGATGCAGGGGCTGAAGCGCTCCGAGGCGTCGTTCGAGGTCTACAACTCACCGCTCTCCGAATACAGCTGCGTCGGCTTCGAGTACGGGTACTCGACTGCAGCCCCCGACGCGCTCGTGCTCTGGGAGGCTCAGTTCGGAGACTTCGCGAACGGGGCGCAGACCATCGTCGACCAGTTCATCTCGAGCGGCCTCGCAAAGTGGAAGCAGACATCGCGCCTCACGCTGCTCCTTCCGCACGGATACGAAGGCAACGGGCCCGAGCACTCGAGCGCCCGCCTCGAGCGGTTCCTGCAGCTCACGGCCCAGGAGAATATCCGGATTGCGAACTGCACGACCGCGGCCCAGTACTTCCATCTCCTGCGACGGCAGGCGCTCGACCCGGTCGCGCGGCCACTCGTCGTGATGACCCCGAAAGGCCTGCTTCGCCACAAGGAGGCCGCCTCTCCTCTCTCCGATCTCGCCGAGGGAACCTTCAAGCCCGTGATCGACGCGATCAAGCCGGACAAGGCTCGCGTCCGCCGACTTGTCTTCTGCACGGGCAAGATCTACTACGACATCGTCGGCCACGAAGCCGCGAAAGCGACCGCTGAGATCGCCGTTGCCCGGATCGAGCAGCTCTATCCGTTCCCCGTCGCGGCCGCGCGTACGCTGATCCCCTCGTACCCCGCCCTCGACGAGGTCGTCTGGGCACAGGAAGAGCCGCAGAACATGGGCGCCTGGCGCACGATCCGCCACCGGCTCGAGGAGGCCGCCGCCGGGGTGCCCGTCCGGTATGTCGGTCGTCCGTGGCGGGCGAGCACGGCCGAGGGCTATCCCACCGCGCATGCGCTCGAACAGGAGCGGATCGCGGTCGCGGCATTGACTCTTTAGCACGGGCGCCCGGCCCATGGACTTCCAGGTGAAACGCTTGGAGAGGCCGCGCTAGTGCTTGTGGAGCTTCCGCCGGCGCCGCAACTCCCGACCCACGAGCCAGGGGCCGTGCCGGCGCGCGAGCGTGTAGAACTGGCCCTTCTGTTTGCGCGGAAGCCAACGCCAGAGGCTCCAGACGAGCGCGGCGGTCCTGAGCGCGTTCCTGCGTTTGAGCTTCGATTTCGCCATCTGCGGATTCTCACAATACGTCACCTGCCCCTGAACCGGGCGTGGAGAAGGCGTTAGACTGGTTCCCGAGCATGTCGAACGACCAGGAGGACGGAATGCCCGTAGACACCACGTCGGTTTTTGCAACGGTCATCCAGGAGCACCTCGAGTTGAGGCGCCGCAACGCAGCCCTCGAGCCGGAGATGCCGCTCGAGCGCTACATGCCGGACGACCCGTTCCAGAACCATCCCCTGTTCAAGACCGAGGAGCAGGCACGCATCGAGGACACGATGGACGGTGCCCAGTCGATCGTCGATGAGCCCACGTCCCTCGAGTGGCCCGCCGAGTCGAGCTTTCCGGTCGAGGACGGCCCTACGGCGGAACAGCCGGAGGCGGAGCCGGAAGAAGAGTCTGCAGAGGTTTCCGAGGAGAGCCTGTGGACGCGCTCGCGGGACTTCGACTGGGGCGACTGACAGCCCCCGCGGTGAAGTCGGCCGGCTAGAGATCGGCCGCTTGTGGTGATCCTGGATCCTCCGCGCTGCGGCTGAGCCCGCTCGCATCCCGTGATCAGGCCGCCGGGGGCCGTCGGGGTACCCTTGTTGGGATGGCGGAGCTCAGGACGACAGCCGATTACGCCCCGACCGGCGATCAGCCGGCAGCGATCGAGACGCTCGCCGCGGGGCTCCAGGCCGGGGAGCGCTACCAGACGCTCCTCGGGGCGACCGGCACCGGCAAGACCGCGACGATGGCGTGGATCATCGAGAAGGTCCAGCGTCCCGCGCTCGTGATCGCCCACAACAAGACACTCGCGGCCCAGCTCTGCAACGAGTTCCGCGAGTTCTTCCCGCACAACTCTGTCGAGTACTTCGTCTCCTACTACGACTACTACCAGCCCGAGGCCTACGTTCCCCAGGCCGACCTCTACATCGAGAAGGACAGCTCGCGCAACGACGACATCGACCGCCTGCGGCACGCAGCGACCTCGAACCTGCTCACGCGCCGCGACGTCGTGATCGTCGCCTCGGTCTCGTGCATCTACGGCCTCGGCTCGCCCGAGGAGTACGAGCAGAAGGTCGTGTTCCTGAACGTCGGCGAGGAGCAGGACCGCGACCTCGTGCTTCGCAAGCTGATCGACATCCAGTACGTCCGGAACGACACCCTCCTCGGCCGCGGCCGCTTCCGGGTCAAGGGCGACGTCCTCGAGATCCAGCCCGCGCACTCGGAGACGGCCTACCGCGTCTCGTTCTTCGGCGACGAGGTCGAGGCGATCACGCATTTCGATCCGCTCACCGGAGAGGTGCTCTCGCGCCTCGACACGGTCACCGTCTTCCCGGCGACGCAATACGTCACCTCGAAGCCGACGGTCGAGCGCGCCGTCGTCGAGTTGCGCGCCGAGCTCGAGGCGCAGGTCAAGAAGTTCGAGGCCGCCGGGCAGATGCTCGAGGCCCACCGGATCCGCCAGCGCACCGAGTACGACCTCGAGATGATGCAGGAGCTCGGCTTCTGCAACGGGATCGAGAACTACTCGCGCATCCTCGACGGCCGGCCGGCCGGTTCTGCACCGCACACGCTGCTCGACTACTTCCCCTCCGACTACGTCGTCTTCGTCGACGAGTCGCATCAGACGGTGCCGCAGATCGGCGGCATGTACGAGGGCGACCGGTCACGCAAGCAGACCCTCGTCGACTTCGGCTTCCGGCTCCCGTCGGCGCTCGACAACCGCCCGCTTCGCTTCGACGAGTTCCTGGCGAAGGTGCCGCAGCTCGTGATGGTCTCGGCGACGCCCGGCAACTGGGAGCTGCGCCACTCCACCCGGATCGCGGAGCAGCTGATCCGCCCGACCGGGATCGTCGACCCCGAGATCGAGCTGCGCCCGACGCGCAACCAGATCGACGATCTCCTGAACGAGATCCGCCGCCGCGAGGAGAAGGGGGAGCGCGCGCTCGTCACCACGCTCACGAAGAAGATGTCGGAAGACCTCACCGACTATCTGCTCGAGGCGGGGGTCCGCGCGCGCTACCTGCACTCCGAGATCGACACGCTCGAACGGATCCAGATCATCCGCGACCTCCGCCTAGGCGAGTACGACGTGCTCGTCGGCGTGAACCTGCTGCGCGAAGGCCTCGACCTGCCCGAGGTCTCGCTCGTCGCGATCCTCGACGCCGACAAGGAGGGGTTCTTGCGCGGTCAGACGGCCCTGATCCAGACGATCGGGCGCGCCGCCCGCAACATCAACGGCAAGGTGCTGATGTACGCCGACAAGCAGACCGAGGCGATCAACTACGCGCTCGACGAGACCGGCCGCAGGCGGGCGAAGCAGCTCGCCTACAACGAGGAGCACGGGATCACGCCGATCTCGATCTCGAAGGGCGTCTCCGACATCGCCGAGTTCCTGATGCTCGACTCGCCGAACGTCCCGAAGCGCTCCCGCCGCGGCCGTCAGGTCGAGGGGTTGGATCGCGGCGAGCTCGAGAAGCTCGTGGTCACGCTCGAGGAAGAGATGCTCACCGCCGCAGAGGAGCTCCGTTTCGAATACGCGGCGAAGCTCCGCGACGAGATCAAGGAGCTCCGCCGCGAGCTCCATGCCCTCGATCAGGTCGCGGCAGCGACCTAAATTCGATTCCGCGGGAACGTCCGCGTCGAGCTCTCGACCCAGGCCTCCCCGTCCCAGATGTGCGTCTCGACCGTGAGCGAATGCTCGTCGAAGCGGTGGACGAGCGCGCCGCGAACCTCGTAGCGCCGTCCCGGGCGCGGGCGCCCGAGCCCCGGCGCAGTCGCGAGCACGCACGGTCGCGACGCGGCTCCGAGTACCTCGAAGTCACGCCGCTCGCAGACCGTCACCTGATGGATGTGGCCTCCGACGATCAGCTCGGCCCCTGCATCTGCGAGCCGTGCAAGCACCCGGCTCCTGGCGATCAGCGGCAGCTTCCGCACGCGCCAGGGCGCCCCGGCAAGCTGGTGGTGGATCGCCACCACGCGGAGTGCATCCGGTTCCCCCTCGCCGAGCAGCCGCACGGCCCGCTCGAGCTCGGAGCGGCGGAGCCGGCCGCGCTGGTAGCCGAGCGGCCGCACCGAGTTCAGCCCGATCGCCTGCACGGTGGGCGAGGAATAGACGGGGGTCGCCGTCTGCCAGTGAGCGTTGAAATCGCGCCAGGTGCGGGTAAAACGCGCGGGGGAGAAGGGTGGGATGTCGTGGTTGCCAGGGATGACGAGCAGCGGCCGCTCGAGGCTCTCGAGGAAACGCGCGGCCGTTTCGTGCTCCGCGGCGCGACCGCCGTGGGTCAGATCGCCGCTTGCGATCACAAGCTCCGGCTGGATCCGCTCGACCAGCTCCCTGATCCCGGCGCCGACCGGCTCGTCGTCGAGAGACCTTCCCGCGCCGAAATGCAGGTCCGACACGTGAAGGACGCTCGATGACACCGTCGAAGCAGGCTACAGTGAGCACCATGAGAAACGAGTCCGGGAACGAGATCTTCGACGATCTCTATCTCGGCGTCCGCGCGGGCGGTGCAATGCGCAAAAGGCGGCGCGGCGAGCTGCTCACGGCCGAGGAGATGGAGGCGCTCACGCGCTGGCAGCGGCTCTCCCCCTGGCGCAAGGGAATCGCGATCGGCGGCTTCAGCGCAGGCACGTTCGGGCTCGGCTTCACCCTCGGCGGCCTCGTCTTCGGCCGCTGGCGCAAGGCCTAGCGACCGGCTCGCTACCCCAGATCGAGCCGGCGCAACCGCGACGTTGGCGAGGACGGGGTATCCCGCGGCGCGACGGCGCCGTGTTCAGGCGAGGCACGTTCCCGGCCCCGCGCTCGGCACCGAGAGCAGCGACCAAGAGGCTCCGAGCGGCCGCGTCGTCCATCCGGCGTCCTGGAACTGCCGGACGACCGCCTCGGGGGCAAGCCTCGAGACGACCACGTAGCTGAGGGCATACGAACGGGCGGCCGACAGCGGGTCCTGAGGGCCGAGGAAAACGAGACGATGCTCGAAGTGCGGTCCGAAGAGGAGGTAGGTCGGCTCGTTCGCCGAGATCGAAACGCCGACACACGCATCCGGCGGAACGTCCGCCCCGTAGGCGCGAAGGGCGTCGGCCCAGGAGCCGTCGGAGTTCTCGGACAACGCCTCCTCGGCGCTGTAGTCCCACGGGTGCCCGTATCCATAGGGGCTCGTGAACGGCTTCGGCTGGCTCTTCGCGAACGTGAACCCGATCGCGAGGGCCGCGACCGCGAGCCACGCGGCGGCAACCGCCCGCCGTCGGAGCAGGAGCGCCATCAGCGGCGCCGTCAGCACGGCGGGCAGCAGGAAGTAGCGGATCAGGAAGGGCACCCAGACCGAACCGGCAGAGACGAGCACGAGGAACACCGGCAGCGCGAAGGCGAGCGAGAGATGGCGCATGTCGGCCCGGCCGCGCACGTACGCCACCGCGGCCAGGATGGCCGCGGCAAGCAGGGCGACGATCCCGACGGGGCCGTAGGCCGAGTAGTCCTCGTTTGCGATTCTCGTGTAGGTCTCGTTCAGGTTGGCGTCGAGCGGCCCGAGCAGGCCACCGGGCCCTCGGATCGGGAATCCCCACGCCCGCGCGCCCCACGCGACGAGCGCGGCTCCGCCGACCACGAGCAGCGGCGCCAGGAACGGCAGGGCGATCCCCGCTCCCTCCTCGACCGCATCCCGCCGGTGACCACGGCGAAGCCACCACAGGAGCGCAACCACCGCTAGGACCGCGCCGAGGAGCGCGAGCCAATGGATGACGTGGTACGAGAGCACCGAGGTGTCCATCAACCCGTAGGCCAGGTAGAAGGCGTTCGCGACGCTTCGCGGGTACGCCGGATTCGCTCGATCCTGCACGCTTCCAGTGCCGGCGCCGAAGATGTGACCGGTGTGGACGACGTTCAGCACGTACCCCCACATCCCGATCGTGACGAGCCCTACGAGCCCGCCGAAGAGCGCGGTGAAGAACGTCCGGCGGCCGCGTGCAAGCGCGAGCCAGGCCAGAATCGGCGTCACGAGCCCGGTCGTGAGCTTCGTCCCTATCCCGAGCGCCACGGACGCCCCGGCCAGCGCAGCCTCGGCGGGAACGGCGCCGAGAAGCAGGCACGCGGCGACCGCCGGGAAGGACGCGGCGAAGAGATCGTTCTGCCCGGTGACCGCCTCGAGCGCGAGCACCGAGAACGTGGCCGCGAGCGCGGCGGCGCAGGTCGAGGGCCGCACCGCGTAACCGAGCCTCCGCGCGGACCCGTAGATCGAGACGAGGATCGCGAGCTCGGAAAGATACTGCGGGAGTGCGTAGAGCCGTCCGCCTCCGGTCGCGACCATCAGGAAGAAGTCCTGGAGCTCGGCGAACGGCTGGTAGGCGTTGAGCTCCACCTCCGGCGCGTTCGCGATCCAGTAGATCCCGCCGTGCTGTGTCCAGGCGGCGGCGCGCGCGAGGTGGTAGGTGAGCGAGTCCATGTTGTTCGGGGGCGTCGAGGCGAGCACGGCCTCGTACCCGAGGAGCACGGCCACGGCGAGGAGAAACAGCACGGTGACCGGATCCGAGACCGCCTCGCGCAGCGCCGGCCGGAGAGCGCGGAGCGGTGGCCCAGGGCGCCCGCGTGCCGACCACGCAGCGATCGCAGCCGCGAGCAGCAATCCCTCCGCGACGGCGAGTCCGGCCTGCGTCACCTCGTGGAACGGCGAGAGCGCGAGCGTGACGAGGCCGAGGTTGCCGACGTACGCCAGGTAGGCCGAGAGCAGCGTGGAGACGAGGCTTGGGAGCCGCAGCGCGAGCGCAGCAAAGAGCGCGGTCGCGACCGCGGCGCCGATCAGTGCCAGCCCGACCACCGGTCCAGTGTCGCATCCTCGTGCGGATGGAGATGCGCGTACCTTGAACGAACGTCCGTTCGCTCGGTACAATGGTTCCCAGATGGCGGCCGACGAGCTCGTAGTCCACGGCGCCAGGGAGCACAACCTGAAGGACATCACCGTCCGGCTCCCTCGGAACGCGCTGATCTGTATCACGGGGCTGTCCGGCTCCGGGAAGTCGAGCCTTGCCTTCGACACGATCTACGCCGAGGGCCAGCGCCGCTACGTCGAGTCGCTCTCGGCCTATGCGCGGCAGTTCCTGCAGATGATGGAGAAGCCCGATGTCGACTCGATCGACGGCCTCTCCCCTGCGATCTCGATCGATCAAAAAACGACTTCGAGGAATCCGCGCTCGACCGTCGGCACGGTCACCGAGATCTACGATTACCTGCGGCTGCTCTACGCGCGGGTCGGCAGGCCCCACTGCCCGGTGTGCGGCCGGCCGATCGTCGGGCAGTCCGTCGACTCGATCGTCGAACAGATCCTCGCTCTGCCCGAGGGCACGCGGTTCACGGTCAACGCACCCGTCGTGCGCGACCGCAAGGGCGAGTACCGGGCCGAGCTCGAGGGGCTGCGCAATGAAGGGTTCACGCGGGTGAAGATCGACGGCGAGCAGTACCTGCTCGACGAGCCGCCGGCACTCGACAAGAAGTTCAAGCACACGGTCGAGGTGGTCGTCGACCGTCTGGTGATGAAGGACGACCTGCGCCTGCGGCTCACGCAGTCGGTCGAGACCGCAGTCGCGCTCGCGGAAGGGCTCGTCGTGGTCGACCTGCTCGAGAGCGGTGAGAGCCGCACGTACTCCGAGCGGTTCGCCTGTCCCGAGCACGGCGTCTCGCTGCCCGAGCTCCAGCCGCGGATCTTCTCGTTCAACTCGCCGCACGGCGCCTGCCCGCGCTGCACCGGGCTCGGCGCGCAGCAGGAGATCGACCCCGACCTGCTCGTTCCCGACCCGAGCCTCTCGATCGACGAGGGCGCGCTCGTCCCTTGGGCCGTCGGCAACTCGAGCTTCTACGAGTCGGTGATCCAGGCGATCGCCGACCGTTACGAGATCCCGACCGACCGCCCCTGGGCGGAGCTCGACGAGACCCAGCAGGGCTACTTCCTCCACGGCACCGGAGGTGACCGTGTCTACGTCCAGTACCGCAACCGGATGGGCCGCCGCCGCGCCTACACGATCGCGTTCGAGGGGATCGTCGATTCGCTCCAGCGCCGCTACCGCGACACCGACAGCTCGAGCCAGCGCGAGCGGATCGAGGAGTACATGTCGTTCCGTCCCTGCCCGGTCTGCAAGGGCGCGAGGCTGAAGCCGGAGGTACTCGCGGTCACGGTCGGCGAGCGCAACATCCACCAGTTCACTCAGCTTTCCGTCGCCGCGGCGCTGCGCTTCCTGGACCGGCTGGAGCTCACGGCGACCGAGGAGCTGATCGGCGCGCGGGTCGTGAAGGAGATCCGCGAGCGGCTCACGTTCCTCGACAACGTTGGCGTCGGCTACCTCGCGCTCGACCGGGCGTCGGCGACGCTCTCGGGCGGGGAGGCCCAGCGGCTGCGGCTCGCGACCCAGATCGGCTCGCAGCTCGTCGGCGTGCTCTACATCCTCGACGAGCCCTCGATCGGTCTCCACCAGCGCGACAACGACCGGCTGATCGGCACGCTCGAGCGGCTCCGCGACCTCGGGAACACCGTGGTCGTTGTCGAGCACGACGAGCAGATGATGCGGAGCTCCGACTGGCTCGTCGACATGGGCCCGGGGGCCGGCGCGCACGGCGGCCATGTGGTCGCCGAAGGGACGGCAGCGAAGGTCGAGCGGAACCGCAAGTCGGTCACGGGGCAGTTCCTCTCGGGCGAGCGAGAGATCGCAGTGCCGGAGCGCCGCACCGCCGACCTCGGCACCTTCACGGTGCGGGGCGCACGGGAGCACAACCTGAAGTCGATCGACGTCGAGTTCCCGATCGGCCGCTTCATCGCCGTCACTGGCGTCTCCGGCTCCGGCAAGTCGACGCTCGTGAACGAGATCGTCTACAAGTCCCTCGCAAACCGCCTCCAGAAGCTCCGGATCAAGCCCGGCGAGCATGATTCGGTCGAGGGGATCGAGGCGTTCGACAAGGTGATCGAGATCGACCAGCGCCCGATCGGCCGCACACCACGCTCGAATCCGGCCACCTACACCGATCTCTTCACGCACGTCCGCGAGCTGTACTCGCTCACCCCCGATGCGAAGGTGCGCGGCTACAAGCCGGGCCGGTTCTCGTTCAACGTCAAGGGCGGGCGCTGTGAGACGTGCAAGGGCGACGGGCAGATCAAGATCGAGATGCACTTCCTGCCCGACGTCTACGTTCCCTGCGAGACCTGCAAGGGCCGCCGGTACAACCGAGAGACCCTCGAGGTGAGGTTCAAGGGCAAGACGATCGCCGACGTGCTCGAGATGTCGGTCGAGGAGGCGCTGAAGTTCTTCGCGAAGATTCCGAAGATCCGCCGCCGGCTCCAGACACTTCACGATGTCGGGCTCGATTACATGACCCTCGGCCAGCCGGCGACGACGCTCTCGGGCGGCGAGGCACAGCGCGTGAAGCTCGCCGCCGAGCTCGGCAAGGTCGCGACGGGCCGAACCCTCTACATCCTCGACGAGCCCACGACAGGCCTCCATTTCGCCGACATCGAGAAGCTGCTCGAGGTGCTCCAGCGCCTCGTCGACGCCGGCAACACGGTGCTCGTGATCGAGCACAACCTGGACGTGATCAAGCAGGCCGACTGGCTCGTCGACCTCGGCCCCGAGGGCGGCGAGGCGGGGGGCGAGCTCATTGCGACGGGCACCCCCGAGGAGATCGCGGCCGTCGGCGACTCCTACACCGGTCGCTTCCTGCGACCGCTCCTCGAGCGCCGCGCAGTCGTTGCCGCATAACCTTTCCCCCGTGAGCCAGGCCGCCGTTCCAGGGGCGACGCAGATGAGCCCGCAGTCGAGGAAGAGGTTCTTCATCGGGCTCTCTGTGCTCGTCGTCGTGCTGTTCTTCGGCGGGATGGCCGCCTGGGCCCTCGATTTCAGCCACAAGCAGGTCTGCCCGGGCGGCAAGCACTGGATCGCCCAGGGCAACGACAGCATGGGAGCGGTGACCTACCTCTGCCCGAACGGCCTCACAGTCACCCAGGGCATCGCTCCGTAACCCCCGTCATCCCGATGCGAGAGTGGTGGATCCGGACGATCCTCGTGCTGTCCGCACCGAGGCCGGTCTTCGCCGCGCTTCGCGACGACGGCAACGAGTCGGCGGCGCTGCGGTCCGAGCCGGTGCTGCTCGTCGTCTGGCTCGCCGGAATCGCATTCGTGCTCTCGACGAGAACTGCGGCCCACCTGATGGACGGGGCGAACGGCTACGACCCGCTCATCGTCGCGGTCTGGACGTTCCTCGCCGGCGGCTTGTACGGCGGGGTCTTCTACTGGCTCCTCGGCGGCGTGCTCCACCGTGTGGCGCTGCTGCTCGGATCGCAGGGCTCCTACCGGCGTGCCCGCCACGTGCTCGCGTTCGCCAGCGTTCCCGTCGCCCTGTCGCTCGTGCTCCTTCCGGTCAAGCTCGCGGCCTACGGCAGTGCGCTCTTCCACGAGGGCGGCCCCGACTCCGGCACGGGCGGGAAGGTCTTCGAGGCGCTCGGGATCGCCTTCCTGCTCTGGTCGGCGTGTCTGCTCGTGATCGGGGTCCGCGCCGTGCACGGCTGGAGCCTCGGCCGGGCGCTTCTCGCCGCGGCTCCGCCGATCGTCCTCGCCGGTGCGTTTCTCCTCTTCTAGCCGCGTTCCGCCAGCACAGCTTCGAGCTCCTCGAGCTCCGCTTCCGGGATCGAGTAGGTGTGCTGCTCCTCCGGGAACGTCCCGTTGCGGACATCGCCGACGTACGCGGCGAGCGCCTCGCCGATCTCGTCGGCGAGCCCGGCGTAACGCTTCACGAAGCGGGGAGCCGTCCCCGAGTACAGCCCGAGGAGGTCGTGCCAGACGAGCACCTGGCCGTCGCAGCCGGCGCCCGCGCCGATCCCGATCGTCGGGATCTCGAGCGTCTCGGTGATCCGCGCGGCAACGGGCGCCGGAACCGCCTCCAGCACGAGCGCGAACGCCCCGGCCTCCTGAAGTGCGAGCGCGTCGTCGTAGAGCTCGAGCGCGCTCGCCGCGGTCCGGCCCTGGGCACGGAAGCCGCCGAGCTTCGTCGCCGACTGCGGGGTCAGCCCGATGTGCGCCATCACGCCGATGTTCGAGTCGGCGATCGCCCGCACGCGAGAGACCATGCGGCCGGCGCCCTCGAGCTTCACGGTCGCGGCGCCGCCCTCCTTGACCATCCGGATCGCGGTCTCGACCGCCTGCTCGTCGGAGATCTCGTACGAGCCGAACGGCAGGTCGCCGATCACGAGCGGCCGGCGCGCCGAGCGGGTGACGGCGCGCGTGAGGAAGATCATCTCGTCGAGGGTGACCGAGATCGTCGATTCGTGCCCGAGCATCACCATCGCGGCCGAATCGCCGACGAGGATGAGCTCGATGCCCGCCTTGTCCACGAGCAGCGCAGCCGGTGCGTCGTAGGCGGTCACCATCGTGATCCGGTCGCCGCGGCGCTTCATCTCGGCCAGCTCGGGAAGGGCGAACCCTCCCGGGGCGGGCGCCTGCTGTGCGGGAGTGCGAGGCCGTGTGCTCATTCGGGCTCTCCTTCCAGGAGGACGTTGTCGATCAAGCGGGTGTCGCCCACACGCGCGGCAACGGCGAGGGTCGGGCCGTCGAGCTCGGCGACGGCGACGTAGTCCGGCTCGATCCCGGATCCGGCCAGGATCTCGCGGGCGCGCTCGGGGTCACGGGTCGAAAGCGCACGGGGGATCGCCACCGCACGCCTGCGCTCCTCGGCGGAGAGGCGCCTGTTGCGCGACGAGAGGGCGAGCCCGTCGGCATCGCGGACGGTGGGGACGACGCGGATCTCGAGCTCGAGGTTCAGGTCGCGAACGAGCTGCTTCACGACGGCGACCTGCTGCGCGTCCTTGCGGCCGAAGTAGGCGACGTCCGGACGGACGATCGTGAACAGCTTCAGGCAGACGGTCGCGACGCCGCGGAAGTGCCCGGGCCGGGTTTCGCCCTCGAGCCCGAGCGCGGCCCCTTCGGGCTCGACCCAGGTCGCGAAGCCCGGCGGGTAGAGCTCGGCCGGAGTAGGGGCGAAGAGCAGATCGACGCCGGCGCGCTCGGCCTCGCTCTGGTCGGCGGCGAGGTCGCGAGGGTAGGCGGCGAGGTCGGCGGGATCGGCGAACTGTGCGGGGTTCAGGAAGATGCTTGCAACGACCGTGCCCGATTCCTCGCGGGCCGCGGCGAAGAGCGCGTGGTGCCCGCGGTGCAGGTCGCCCATCGTGGGAACGAGCCCGACCGTCCGCTCGGCGCGAAGGGGCGCAAGCGCATGCCTCAACTCGGCGATCGTTCGCAGCGTTCTCATCGGAACTCCTTTGGTTTCGGCTCCAGTTCCGCACGCGGATACCGGGCACCGACGAGGATAGCGCGCGCATCCGTCCGACGCGAAGCGCAACATGCCCGCGTTGATGTCGTCGCTGAGCACGGTGGTAGCCTGGAGGACGCGATGCCGATCTACGAGTACGTCTGCATGAGCTGCGAGTCGCATTTCGAGGAGCTCGTCCGGCCGGACGAGACCCCTCCCTGCCCTGACTGCGGGTCGGAGCAGGCGAAGCGGCAGTTCTCAGCGTTCGCGGCCCACGGCCTCACGAAAGCCCCGAGCAGTGTCGGCGGTCCCGGCAATGTCGGCGGTGGCTCGAGTGGCGGCTGTTGTGGCGGGAGCTGTGGCTGCGGCCATTGAGGCCCTGACGGGCGAAGCGGCTCTTGCCGCGTTCCGCGACTCGGTCGCCGGCTGCACCCGCTGCGCGCTTTCGGCGACCCGCACCCAGGTCGTGTTCGGCTCGGGCTCGCCGACCGCCGACCTGATGTTCGTCGGCGAGGCGCCGGGCTTCCACGAGGACAAGCAGGGCGTCCCCTTCGTCGGCGCCGCCGGCCAGCTCCTCGGCAAGCTGCTCGACGGGATCGGGCTCACCCGTGACGACGTGTACGTCGCAAACGTCCTGAAATGCCGCCCGCCCGGGAACCGCGATCCGCTGCCCGAGGAGATCGCATCGTGCGAGAGCCACCTCTTCCGCCAGATCGAGCTGATCCAGCCGACGGTCGTGGCGACGCTGGGCAACTTCGCGACGAAGCTCCTCTCCGGTAAGCCCGATGGGATCACGAAGGTCCACGGCCAGGAGCAGGAGGTCGTGCTGGGCGGCTCGCGGGTGCTGCTGTTCCCGATCTTCCACCCGGCCGCGGCCCTGTACACGCCGAAGATGCTCGACGTGCTGAAGGCGGATTTCGAACGCCTTCCCGCGCTGCTCGGAAGCGGTCCCACACCCCGGGTGGAGCCGGACCCACAACCGGCGCCCGATCTGGCCCCGGAGCCGGCCGCCGTACAACTGGGTCTTTTTTGAGGTTGGGCCTGTTCTAGGACCGAAGGTCGCCTATCTTGCGGTGATGGAGGTGACGACCGCTTCGGAGGGCGAAACGGAGGAGCTCGGGGGAAGGCTCGCGACGGTGCTCTCGCCCGGGGACATCGTCGCAGTCTCCGGCGAGCTCGGTGCCGGGAAGACAGCCTTCGTCCGCGGAGCCTGCCGTGCGCTCGGGGTGACTGGGATCGTCTCGAGCCCGACGTACACGATCGGGCACTGCTACGAAGGGCGCGTTCCCGTCGCTCATCTCGACCTCTACCGCCTCGAGGGGATCGGCGACGAGCGTTGGGGCGACCTCGAACCGTACTTCGATGGCACGATTGTTTTTGTCGAGTGGCCGGAGCACGCGGGCGGTTGGCTTCAGTCGGCGAAAGCCGCCGTCACGCTGGCTCACATCGACCCCACACACCGGAGAATCACGATCGACAGTGACGACGATCTTCGCCTTTGACACCGCAACCTCGACTGCCGTCTGCGCGCTCGTCCGTGACGGCGTACCGGCGGGCGAGCGCTTCGTCGAGGCGCGGTCGGTGCTCGCCGCCGGCGCCGAGCTCACGGCAGCGGCGGGGCTCGCGTCCACGGGGATCGATGCGATCGTGGTCGGGACCGGACCGGGCAGCTTCACCTCGATCCGGATCGGGCTCGCGACCGCAAGGGGGCTCGCGCTCGCCCTCGGGATCCCCGCTGCGGGTGTGTCGAGCCTGGAGGCCTTCTCGGGAGGTGTCCCGGTCATCGATGCGCGCCGCGGCGAGGTCTTCACGGTCGGGCCGGCGGTGAGCCGCCCCGAGGAGCTCGAGGTCGAGGGACTGCGGCTCGTCGGCGACGGAGCGGTGCGCTACCGGGAGCTCTTCGAGGCCGCCGGTGCCGAGATCCCCGAAGACGACGACCCGGTTCACCTTCCCTCCGCGCTGCGGCTGATCGAGCAGGTCTCGGAGTTCGGGCCCGCCGAGGCGATCGAGCCTCTCTACCTTCGCGCCCCGGACGCGGTCGCGAGCCGGTGACCGCGATCGGCACCGAGATCCGCCCGCTCGGGCTCTCCGACCTGACCTCGATCGACGGGATCGAGCAGCGCGCCTACAAGACGCCGTGGTCGCGTTCGATGTTCGCCTCCGAGTTGGCCAAGGCGAGCTCGGTCTGCCTGGGCGCGTTCGACGGCGAGCAGCTCATCGGCTACGTCGTCAACTCGCGCTATGTCGACGCATGGCACGTGATGAACGTCGCCGTCGACCCGGACTACCGCCGCCGGGGCATCGCGACGCTGCTGCTCGAGCGGGTGTTCGAGCTGACGAAGGACGACCAGCGGCGCGGCTACACGCTCGAGGTCCGCGTCTCGAACGGCAATGCGATCCACCTCTACGAGAGGCTCGGCTTCGTCCGCCAGGGCATCCGCCGCGGCTACTACACGGACAACCGCGAAGACGCGTTGATCATGTGGCGCGAGGCCGACACCGAACCATGATCTCCGCGCTCCGACCGGACATTGTCCCCGCGAGACACGGCTCGGGACTGTCCCCAGCCGTGGCCGTTCTGGACATGACCGCCGGGTGATCCTGGGGATCGAGACCTCGTGCGACGAGACCGCGGCGGCCGTGATCACGGCGGACGGCGAGATCCGCTCGAACATCGTCTCCTCGCAGGCCGAGCTCCATCGTGCGTTCGGCGGCGTCGTGCCGGAGATCGCCTCGCGGCGGCATCTCGAGCTCGTCTCGCCGGTGATCCGCGAGGCACTCGAGGAGGCCGGGGCCTCTCTCGACGACCTCGATACAGTCGCTGTCACCGCCGGGCCCGGGCTGATCGGGGCGCTCCTCGTCGGCCTCTCCGCGGCAAAGGGGCTCGCGTGGGGTCGGGGACTCCCGCTCGTCCCCGTCAACCACCTGCACGGGCATGTCGCCTCGCTCTACCTCCGGCCGCTCGCTCTCGAGCCGCCCTTCACCTGCCTGCTCGCAAGCGGCGGGCACACGCTGCTCCTCGATGTGCAGGACAGAAGCTGGGGCGGGGTGACCGTCCTCGGGACGACGCGCGACGACGCGGCCGGCGAGGCGTTCGACAAGGGCGCGCGGCTGCTCGGGCTCCCGTACCCCGGTGGCGCCGAGATCGACCGCCTCGCGCGCGAGGGCGACCCCGAGGCGTACTCGTTCCCCGTCGCGAACGTGCCCGGGCTCGACTTCTCGTTCTCGGGACTGAAGACCGCGCTCCTCTACGCCGTCCGCGAGCTTCCACCGGCCGAGCTCGACCGGCGCCGCGCCGATCTTGCGGCCTCCTACCAGCGCGCGATCGTTCGCGCGCTCAGGGAACGGATCGAAGCTGCGGCTCCGGACCGGATCGCGATCGTCGGCGGGGTCGCTGCCAACTCGAGTCTTCGCGCCGCCCTCCCCGAAGCGGTCGCGGCGCCGCTCAGCCTGTGCACCGACAACGCGGCGATGATCGCCTCGGCGGCGCGATATACGGCCCACGTCCCGGGCGACGAGTACCTTGCGCTCGATGCGTTTGCTTCGACGGCCTGAGTTCCGCATCGCACTCGTCGCCGCGATCGGCGTTGCCGCGTGGCTCACCGTTCGCTCGTCACAGGGGCCGCCGGCCACCACGCCGGTCCCGCCCGCCGGCGCCGCGTCGTGGAACGGCCTCGTCGGCCCGAGCCGTCCCGCCGTCACCCTCGCGGGCCGCGAGATCGTCGTGCTCCGAACCCCGTCGGTCGCGCAGCGCCTCGAGAACGCGAAGGGGGCTACCGAGCAGGCCGAGCGCAGCTGGACTGCCGAAGCCTACGCCGCGCAGCAGCAGGTGCTGACCCAGCTCGCACGTCACGACCTGACCGTGCGGCCCGACTACAGCTTTGCGCGCGTGCTCGACGGCTTCTCGGCCACCCTCGACCCCTCCGCGGTTGCCTTGCTCGAGCACAACCCCGAGGTTGCCGGCGTCTACCCGGTGCGCGTTGCCTATCCGGCGGCGCTCTCGGCCGCCGAGCCCGCCGCCGCAGGGGTATCTGCCGGAGCCGCGGTGAGGCTGCCCGGGTTCGACGGCACCGGGCTGACGATCGCGCTGCTCGACACCGGAGTCGACCTCTCGCACCCGTATCTCGGGGGAAGGGTCGAGCCGGGAATCGACATCGTGGGCGGGACGGGCTCGGCAACGGCGCAGACGAACCCGCAGAACCGGCGCCAGGTCGAGCGGCACGGCACCCAGCTCGCCGGCGTTCTCGTCGGCTCGGGCGGGCCGGATGGGATCCACGGCGTCGCGCAGGGAGCCTCGGTGCTCCCGATCCGCATCGCCGGCTGGCAACCCACCGCAAACGGCCGGAACGCGGTCTACGCGACGAGCGACCAGCTCATCGCCGGCCTCGACCGGGCGGTCGATCCCAACGGCGACGGCGACACCCACGACGCCGAGCGGATCGCGGTCCTCGGGGTGGCCGAGCCGTTCGCCTCGTTTCCCGACAGTCCCGAGTCGCAGGCGGTCGACGGGGCCCTCGCGCTCGACACGCTCGTTGTCGCACCCGCCGGGAACGACGGGCTCGCCGGGCCGCTCTTCGGCTCGATCGCCGGCCCTTCCGGCGCAAGCGGCGCGCTGACCGTCGGAGCGACCGATTCACGCCCGGTCACGGCATCGGTGCGCGTCGTCTTCCGGCAGGGACTGGATGTTCTCGCCGACGGCTCGCTGCCCCTCCTCGGCACGGTCTCGCCGGGCCACGCGGTCGAGCTCGCAGTCGCCCGCCCCGGTGCTCGCGGCGCGCTTCGGGGGAAAGCCGCACTCGTTGCCGCCGGCGTGAACCCGTCCGCGACCGTCAATGCCGCGGTCGGCGACGGCGCGGCCGCAGTTCTCGTCTACGGTCGGCGCCTCCCATCGGGCGCCCTCGCCGGCTCGCAGGTGCCCGTGATCGGAGTTCCGCAGAGCTACGCGCAGCCTGCGCTTGCGACCCTGCGCAAAGGGTTCCCCGTGGCCGCAGCGATCGGGAGCACGGCCGTCGACGCGAACGCGGATCAGGGCCGGGTTGCGCCGTTCTCGTCGCGCGGGCTCACCTTCGGTGGACTGCTCGACCCACAGCTCGCGGCACCGGGTGTAGGCGTCGAGACCTCCGACACGGCCGTCGGCGGCGACGGTGAGCCCGCCTTCGTCTCGGTCACGGGAACGAGCGTCGCGGCCGCCGAGGTCGCCGGTGCCGCCGCGCTCCTCGCGCAGGCCCGTCCTGGGCTCTCCGCGGCGGACATGGCGAGCCTGCTCGCCGGTTCCGCCCGGTCCTTCGGGGCCGGAGCGGCCGCGGCGGGCGCCGGTCTCGTCGATCCCGGAGCGAGTGCGGTCGGCGAGGTCAGCGCCGGCGAGACGTCGCTCGCCTTCGGGCCCTGGAGCGGGCCGCGGTGGCGCCAGAAGCAGCTGCTGACGGTTCGCGACGTCTCCAGCCGCCCGCTGATCCTGACGCTCGCTTCGAGCTCCCGGCTCGTCGACATCGAGCCCGCGAGCCTCCAGCTCCGCCCGGGCCAGACCGCGACCGTCCAGGTCACGGCCGCCGCTTCGTCGCGCCCGGCGCTACCCGTCGTCAGCGGCAACCTGACCCTGAAGCCCGCGGGCAGCCAGGCGCTCCGGATCCCGTGGGCGATCGTGTTCCGCCCGTTCACGGGAAGCCTGATCGGCCGGGCACGGCTCAGACCGGCAGAGTTCTCGCCCTCCGACTCGAAACCGGCCGTGCTCACGATCGTCGCCGGGCGGATCGCCGGCGCGAAGGTCGTCGAGATCGAGCCGGTCGCCCGCCTCGACCTGCTGCTCTACACGGCCGGCGGCACCTACCTCGGCGTGCTCGCCCGCGTGCCCGATCTGCTGCCGGGCGCCTACGAGTTCGGGCTCACCGGTCGCGGTCCCACCGGCGAGGTGCTGGAACCGGGAAGCTACGAGGTCAGGATCGTCGCGCGTCCAACGCTTGCAGGCCCGGCGAGCAGGGCCAAGGTCACCTTCCGGATAGAGTAGGTCGGCGCGATGAGCCATGCGGAGAGCCCCTTCCGGATCGCGCAGCAGCAGTTGCGGGACGTCGCGGCGGCTTTCGAGCTCGACGACGACCTCGTGGGCATTCTCGCGGCGTGCAAGAAGTCGGTCGAGGTCGCGATCCCGACGACGATGGACGACGGCTCGGTGCACGTCTTCACGGGGTGGCGGGTGACCCACAACGTCGCGCGCGGTCCCTCGAAGGGCGGGATCCGGTACCACCCCGGAGTCTCACTCGACGGCGTGAAGGGGCTCGCGATGTGGATGACCTGGAAGTGCGCGCTGATGAATCTCCCCTTCGGCGGAGCCAAAGGCGGGGTGATCTGCGACCCGAAAGCGCTTTCTGCCGGGGAGCTCGAGCGGCTGACCCGCCGCTACACGTCGGAGATCGTGAACGAGATCGGCCCGGAGAAGGACATCCCGGCCCCGGATGTGGGCACAAGCCCGGCGGTGATGGCGTGGATCTTCGACACGTTCTCGATGAACCAGGGCTATTCGGTGCTGAGTGTCGTGACCGGGAAGCCGCTTGCGGTCGGCGGCTCTCCCGGACGCGAGGAGGCGACCGGGCGGGGCGTCTATTTCGCGCTCGAGGAAACCCTCCGCCGCCAGGGCCGCTCGCTCGCGGGGCTCGCGATCGCGATCCAGGGCTTCGGAAACGTCGGCTCGCTCTTCGCCCGGTTCGCGGCGGACGCGGGCGCGAGCATCGTCGCCGTCACCGACAGCTCGGGCGGCAGGCATGCGGAAGGCGGCCTCGACGTCGCGGCCTTGCTCGCGCACAAGGCCGCGGGCGGCGCGCTCGCCGAGTTTCCCGGCGGCGAGGCCCTGACGAACGAGGAGCTGCTCGCGCTTCCGTGCGACGTGCTCGCGCCCTGCGCGCTCGAGCACGTGCTCGACGAGGCAAACGCGGGGGCCGTCGCGGCGCGAATCGTGCTCGAGGGCGCGAACGGCCCCACAACTCCGGAGGCGGACGCGATCCTCGAGCAGAACGGGGTGCTCGTGATCCCCGACGTGCTCGCGAACGCGGGCGGCGTCGTCGTCTCGTACTTCGAGTGGGTGCAGGGGCTGCAGGAGCTCTTCTGGACCGAGGCGGAGGTCAACGAACGACTCCGGAAGATCGTCTCGAACGCCTACAGGGAGACCTGGGAGCTCCGCGAGGCACGGAGCATCTCCATGCGGACGGCGGCCTACGGGCTCGCCGTTCAGCGCGTTGCCGAAGCAACGACGATCAGGGGCATCTATCCGTAGCGCGGCCTCTGCAGTGACGTTGGTGGTTGCCCGCGACTGCCACCTCTGCGAGCGGGCGCGAGCCGAGCTCGGGCTGCTTGCCGCCGAGCTCGGATTCACGGTCGACGAGGTCGACATCACCGGCGAGCCGGAGCTCGAGCGCCGCTACCGCGAGTGGATCCCGGTAATCGAGGTCGCGGGTGAGCGGGTCTCCGTGTATCGCGTCGAGGCAACCGAGCTACGTCACAAACTGGGGCTCTAGCGTCGAGATTGTGACGAACCGAACGCTGTGTCCATGCCTTAGTGCAGAATCCCTCGTTCATGTTGCAAAGTCAGCCCGAAGGGATCCGTCCGCTGGAGAATCGCGTGGGCGTGGGAGTGGCCGCCCGCCTCTCGCGCTACCTCCAGGTCCTGACCCAGGCGAAGAAGATGGGGAAGGACCGCATCTCCTCACAGGAGATCGCCGACTACACGAACATCAACGCGACGCAGATCAGGCGCGATCTCTCCAACTTCGGGAAGTTCGGCAAGCGCGGGGTCGGGTACTCGATCGACGGCCTGCTCGCCGAGATCCGCAAGATCCTCCGTACGCAGGGCCAGCACAACATCGCGCTCGTGGGCGCGGGCCGGCTCGGCCAGGCGATTGCGGGCTCGCCGATCTTCATCGAGCACGGGATCACGATCGCGGCGGTGTTCGACATCGACGAGAAGGTCGTCGGTCGCCCGATCGGCTCGATCCTCGTCAGCCCCTATGCCCGTTTGAAGGACGTCGTCCATGACAAGAACATCGTCGTCGGCGTGCTCGCCGTCCCGGCCAACGCGGCCCAGCACGTTGCCGATGACCTGATCGAGGCCGGCGTGCAGATCATCTTCAACTACACCGAGGCGCTCCTCGACTGCCCGGCCGAGGTCACCGTGCATACCTCGAACCCCGCGGTCGAGCTACTGCACGCCCTGTACTTCCACCTCACCTGACGCGGTCGGCGACCCGTGCGCATCCTGCTCTGGCACGGCTACCTGCTCGGCGGAACGGGCTCGAACGTCTACACGCGGGCCCTGGCGCGCGAGTGGAGCCTCCAGGGTCACGAGGTGGTCGTCGTCTGCCAGGAGCCTGCGTCGGAGCAGTACGACCTCGGCGGCGCCCGGGTCGTGCGGCCCGCGCTGCCGGGGGGGCTGCTGCCCGTGTTCGTCCTCGACCGTTACGAGGGCCTCGACGCCCGGCTGCTCCAGGACCTCACGGTGGAGGAGCGGCGCGCGTATGTCACGGCGAACGTCGAGGCGCTCCGGGCGCTGCTGCCGGCCGACCTCGTGTTCGCGAACCACGTGCTCCTGGGCGGGGCGGTCGGTGCGGGTGTCGGCGGCCGGTTCCGGGTCAAGGCGCACGGCTCCGAGCTCGAGTACTCGATGCGCGGCCGCCCGGAGCTCGAAAGCTGGGGCGCGGAGGTTCTCGCTCCGGCAGAGGCCGTGTTCGTCGGCTCGCAGCACATCCGCGAGGTACTCGCCGAGGTCACGGGCCATGTGGGCCGGGTGCTCGAGGTGCCGCCCGGGGTCGACGTCGACGAGTTCGTTCCGCAGGCGCGCGAGGAGGCGCTCGCCGACCTCGTCGCCGAGGCACGCGACGACGCCCCGAATCCCGGAAACGCCGAGGAGCGCATGCCAGACGAGGGGAATGCCGAGCGCCTCGCGGCGTTTCTCGCCGGAGAGCGGCCGACCGTCGTCTACTTCGGGAAGCTGATCGAGAACAAGGGCGTCCAGTTGCTCCTGGAAGCGCTCGGTCCGCTCGCGGCCCGCGCGGTGATCGTCGGCTTCGGCGACTACCGGGCAGAGCTCGAGGAGCTCGCGGCCGCGCTGCCGCCCGAGCGTGTGCTCTTCACGGGGCCGCTCGAACATCGCCATCTCGTGCATCTCCTTGCGCTCGCCGAGGTCGCGGTTGTGCCGTCGATCTTCCCGGAGGCGTTCGGGATGGTCGCCGCCGAGGCCGCCGCCTGCGGCTGCCCGCCGCTCGTGGCCCGCCACAGCGGCCTTGCAGAGGTCGCCGCCGGGCTCGAGGCCTCCTACCCCGAGCATCTTCGCGACCTCGCCTCATTCGCGAACGGAGACGCGGAGGAGCTCCGGGACAAGCTCGCCCGGCTCCTCACCCTCTCCGATCCCGACCGGCTCGCGATTCGCGCCGCGGCGCGCGCCACTGCGTCGGATCGCTGGTCGTGGGGAGGCGTGGCCGCGCGCTTGCTCGCGCCGGTCGCGTAGCCTTCGCGACCCATGGGCGAGGAACAGCGCCTTTCCCCCGAGGAGCAACTCGCCACCGCGCGGGCGGCATTCGAGGCAGGAACCGACTTCACCGTCGCGGTCGAAGAGGAGTTCGCCCTGCTCGACGGGGAGACGCTCGCGCTCGCGAACCGCTTCGAGGAGGTCCAGGCGGCCGCGAAGGGCACCGAGCTCGAGCCGCATCTCGTCGGCGAGCTGATCGCCTCCGAGGCCGAGGTCCGAACCGGGAAGTGCGCTGATTTCGCCGAGGCGGCCGCAACGCTCGTCGAGCGCCGCGGACAGCTCGCAGAGCTCACACGCGGGCTCGGGCTTGCGCTCGGTGCAGCCGGCACGCATCCGTGGAGCCGCTGGCAGGACCAGCGGATCATCGACACGCCGCACTACCGCCGGAACGACCAGCTCCTCCGCTACGTCGTCTGGCGCAACAACACGTTCGGCCTGCACGTCCACGTCGGGATCCGAGGCGCCGATCGTGCGATCGCCGTGTGCAACGCGATGCGCCGGTTCCTGCCCGAGCTGCTCGCCCTCTCGGCGAGCTCGCCCTTCGTCGAGGAGGTCGACACCGGCCTGCACTCCGCCCGGACGCAGCTCTTCACCCGCACCTTCCCGCGGTGCGGGATCCCCGACGTCTACGAGGGCTGGCAGGGGTTCGAGGACTACGTCGCGTTCCTGTACCGCACGCGCTCGATCGACGAGCACACACAGCTCTGGTGGAGCGTGCGGCCCCATCTCGCGTATCCGACGGTCGAGATCAGGATCTGCGATGCCCAGCCCGACCCGGCCGAGGCGCAGAGCCTCGCCGCGCTCGCCCACTCGCTCACCGTTCGCTGCGCCCGTGCGATCGACGAGGGCGAGCCGCTGCCCGATCTGCCGAACAGGATGCTCGAGGAGAACCTCTGGCGCGCGATCCGCTACGGCCTCTCCGGAGAGCTTCTTGACTTCGAGCTCGGCGGGCCCGTGCCGGCTCGGGCGCGGATCGAGGCCCTGATCGAGTGGGTGGCCCCGCTCGCTGCAGAGACCGGTGCGGCGCCCTTTCTCGCCGTCCCGGCGGCAAACTCCGCCGAGCGCCAGCAGGCGCTCGGGCAAGATGGGGCGACGCTCGAGGAGATCTATGCAACCGAAGGCCTGGGCGACAGAGGTTTGGGCGACAGAGGTTTGGGCACAGGGTTCAGGCGACAGAAGGAGGGGCCGGTGAGCGAGTTGAGCGACGAGGACGACCACGAGCACCACGACCACGACGACGACGACCACGAGCACCACGACCACGAGCACCACGACCACGACGACGCGAACGTCGATCCGGTGGAGGCCGGTGAGCTCGACGCGATGCTCGATGCGATCCGGCAGGCGAAGGTCGCGCAGCTCATCCTTTCGACCGTCTCGACCCTCGCCTCGGTCGCCTACGGCAAGCTCGAGATGAAGGACGCTCCCGAGGCGAAGAAGGCAATCGATGCGATTGATGCGCTGCTTCCGCTGCTCGAGGGCGAAGTCGACGACGCGATCCGGAAGGAGTTCGAAGGAGCGGTCACTGGCCTGAAGCTCGCTTACGCCGACGCCGTCACCGCGTCACAGTAGAATCCCGCGCGCGCGCCGAACCCTCGGCGCGGACCTGTCTCTGGAGGGAGCGAAGCGAATGGACTGGTTCATGCATCATGCGGTGCTGGTCGGCCTTGTCGGCGCAGCAGTGGCGGTGGGGTATGGGTTCTGGCTGACCGCATGGCTCCTCAAGCAGCCCGCCGGCAACGAGCGCATGCAGGAGATCGCGCGCGCCGTGCAGGAGGGCGCCGCCGCCTACCTGAAGCGTCAGTACGTCACGATCGCCGGCGTCGCGGTCGTGCCGTTCATCCTGATCGGCGTCTACGACAAGCTCGGCTGGGGAACGGCGTTCGGGTTCCTGATCGGGGCAACGCTGTCGGCGGCAGCCGGCTTCATCGGCATGAACGTCGCCGTACGTTCGAACGTGCGAACCGCGGAGGCGGCGCGCGACGGGGTCGCACCTGCGCTCAAGGTCGCCTTCAGGGCGGGCTCGGTCACGGGCCTGCTCGTTGTCGGGCTCGCGCTGGGCGGCGTCGCCGGGTACTACTGGTTCCTCACGGCGGCACTCAACGATTCGCCGACGAAGGCCATCCATGCCCTGGTCGGGCTCGCCTTCGGCGGCTCGCTGATCTCGGTCTTCGCCCGGCTCGGCGGCGGCATCTTCACGAAGGCTGCTGACGTCGGCGCCGACCTCGTGGGCAAGATCGAAGCCGGGATCCCCGAGGACGATCCGCGCAACGCAGCCGTGATCGCCGACAACGTCGGCGACAACGTCGGCGACTGCGCCGGGATGGCCGCCGACCTGTTCGAGACCTACGCGGTCACGGCCGTCGCGGTCATGCTCCTCGGGACGGAGACGACGTTCGGCGCCAGCAAGCTCTACCTCTTCCCGCTGGCCCTCGGCGGCGTCTCGGCGATCGCCTCGGTGCTCGGCACCTTCTTCGCCCGGCTCGGCAGGGGCGAGAACGCGATCATCGGCGCGCTCTACAAGTCCGTGCTCGCGGCGACGATCATCTCTGCGGCCGGCTTCATCCCGGTCACAAAGGCGTTCGAGAACGCGCGCTTCGACTTCTGGGACCTCTACATCTCCGCGCTCGTTGGACTGATCGTCACCTTCCTGCTCGTGGCGATCACCGAGTTCTACACCGGCACGCGCTGGCCGCCGGTGCTGAAGATCGCGAAGGCCTCGCAGACCGGCCACGCGACGAACATCATCGAAGGACTTGCGATCGGGATGCAGGCGACAGCCTTGCCCGTGGTCGTGCTCGCGACCGGGATCCTGGTCGCAAACCACTTCGCCGGGCTCTACGGCATCGGCGTCGCTGTGATGGCGCAGCTCTCGATGACCGGCCTGATCGTCGCGCTCGACGCATTCGGCCCCGTCACCGACAACGCGGGCGGTATCGCCGAGATGGCGGATCTGCCCGAGGCGGTGCGCGGCGTCACCGACAAGCTCGATGCGGTTGGTAACACGACGAAGGCGGTCACGAAGGGCTACGCGATCGGCTCTGCCGCTCTCGCCGCCCTCGTTCTCTTCGACTCGTACACAACCGGCCTGCAGGAGAACGGGATCACGACCTTCTTCTCGCTCTCCGATCCGTGGGTGATCGCCGGTCTCTTCATCGGCGGCCTGATGCCGTTCCTCTTCGCCTCGCTCGCGATGGAGGCGGTCGGACGGGTCGGCGGCGAAGTCGTGGAGGAGGTGCGCCGCCAGTTCCGGGAGCACCCCGGGATCATGGAGGGCACCGAGCGTCCGGAGTACGGTCGCGCCATCGACATCGTCACGGGCTCGGCGATCAGGTCGATGCTCACGCCGGCGCTGATCCCGATCGCATTCCCGATCATCGTCGGGATCATCAGCATCCGGATGCTCGGCGGCCTGCTCGTCGGCACCATCGTCACCGGCCTCTTCCTCGCGATCTCGATGACCGCCGGCGGCGGCGCCTGGGACAACGCGAAGAAGATGATCGAGGACGGCCTCTACGGTGGCAAGGGTTCGGAAGCCCACGCTGCTGCGGTTACGGGCGACACCGTCGGCGACCCCTACAAGGACACCGCAGGTCCCGCCATCAACCCGATGATCAAGATCACGAACATCGTCGCGATCCTGATCATCCCGCTCCTCGTCAGCATCCACTCGTAACGGCCGGGTTTGGGGGGAAAGCCTCGCGGCTTCCCCCCAACCTGCGTCTCGAGACCTCCGGAACCGATAGAGAAAATCGCGCGATCTGGAAAAGATGCGTAGGTTCGATCGCATCGACCCCGGGCCGGAGTAGATTCAGCCGGTGCCAGGAAGGCGGCGGCAGTCTCATTCGCTCGAGCGCGTGCTGGGAACGCCGGCTCTCTTCGCGACCGCGTACGGGAACGTCGGCTCGTCGATCTACTACGCGCTCGGCGTCACCGCGGCGATTGCGCTCGGGCTCACACCGCTCGTCTTCGTCATCTCGGGGCTGATCTTCGCCTGCACGGCCGCGACCTACGCCGAGGGGACCGTTCTCTTCCCCGAGGCGGGCGGGTCGTCGAGCTTCGCGCGGCGTGCGTTCAACGAGCTCGTCTCCTTCGTGGCTGCGTGGGCGCAGATGCTCAACTACATCATCACGGTCGCGATCTCGGCGTTCTTCGTGCCGCACTACCTCTCGATCTTCTGGGCGCCGCTGAAGACGAACCCGTGGGACATCATCGGCGGGATCATCGTCGTCGTCGTCCTCGTCGGGATCAACATCGTCGGGGTCAAGGAGGCGGCCGCGCTCAACGTCGGGCTCGCGGTGATCGACTTCGCGACGCAGCTCGTGCTCGTCGGGCTCGGGTTCGCCCTCGTGTTCAGCCCCCACGTGCTGAAGGAGAACATCCACTGGGGGATCGCGCCGACGTGGTCGAACTTCGCGCTGGCGATTCCCGTGGCGATGATCGCCTATACGGGGATCGAGACGGTGTCGAACCTTGCCGAGGAGGCTCGCGATCCGAGGCGGACGATCCCCGGCTCGATCCGGCTCGTGGCGATCGCCGTCTTCGCGATCTACTTCACGCTCCCGCTCGTGGCGCTCTCGGCGCTTCCGGTGTACAAGGACGCGAGCGGGGCGTACGTCACGAAGCTCGGCCTGCCGCCGCCTCAGGGGTTCGAGAACGATCCGGTGCTGGGCCTCGTCGAGAACCTCGGCCTGCATGGCGCGGTGCTGTCCGCCGCGAAGATCTACGTCGGCGTGCTTGCGGCGACGATCCTCTTCATCGCCACGAACGCAGGCGTGATCGGCGCCTCGCGGATCACCTACTCGATGTCGAGCCACCGCCAGCTTCCGGAGCTGTTCAGGCGCCTCCATCCCAGGTTCAAGACGCCGTGGCTCGCGCTGCTCGTGTTCGCGGGCTTCTTCTCGATCCTCTTCATGCTGCCCGGGAACGTCGACTTCATCGGGAGGATGTACGCGTTCGGCGCGATGCTCTCGTTCACGATCGCGCACGCCTCGGTGATCCAACTGCGGCGCAAGCCGCCGCCGGTCGAGGATCCCTACCGTGTCAGGCCGAACTTCACGTTCCGGGGGGTCGAGCTGGCCGATCTTCGCGATCGTGGGCGGGATCGGCACCGGCCTCGCGTTCCTCGTGGTCGTGATCCAGGACGCGCCGACCCGTTACGCCGGCCTCGGCTGGCTCGCGGCGGGGTTCGTCTTCTACTACTTCTACCGCCGCAGGCTGGGTCTACCGCTGCGGGAGACGGTGATCGCACCGCTCCAGTTCGGGCCGGCGGTCGCGCTCGAGTACCGGACGATCCTCGTTCCGATCGTCTCCGGGCCCGAGTCGCACGAGTCGATCGACATCGCCGCGCGTCTTGCGGCCGAGCGCGGCGCCACGATCGTCGCGCTCCGAGTGATCGTCGTTCCGCTCGACCGCCCGCTGGAGGCCCCGATGGACGCAGAGGAGGACGAGGCCGACCGGCTGCTCGACGACGCCCGTCTTGCGGCGTCGGCCTACGGCGTACGGACGATCGACCGAATCGTGCGCGCGCGTCAGGCGGGCCGGGCCATCGTCGAGGAGGCCGGGCGCCGCCAGGCCGAGATCGTCGTCCTCGGTGCTCCCCGCGGCCGCCACAGGGCGATTTTCGGCAAGACCGTCGACTACGTCCTCAAGAACGCCCAGTGCCGTGTGATGGTCGCGGCGGGCAAGAAAGCGGCGTGAGCCCGCCGTGCACTCCGTTGCGTACCTGACCCCGCCTCGGGCCGGAGAGCCGTCCGCTAAGAGCAGGAACTTCCACGCTGGCCGTCACACTTCCGTCCCGCTTCCGTCACACCGCTGTGGCAGTACGTGACCCTGCTCCCCGGCGGCCGGCTTGAGCGGGCGCGGCGGGATCTCGTACGTGCTGCCCCTCGTGATGATCGGCCTCGGGATCGCGTTCCTCGTCCGCACCGCCTCGCTCGGCGGCGGCGAGGTGGGGATCGTCCTCGGGATCGGGTTCCTCGCCGCCGGCGCCGGGCGGCTCTACCTGAACAGGCGCACGCGGTAGTGCCGGCGAGCCAGTCATGCGAGCACGGCGTCCGGCGTTTGCCGAGGCCGCGCTAATGGCCAGGAAGCTGCCGGGGCTGCGTCGCGAGCTCGACGCACGCTCGCTCTTTTCGGTCGCCTACGGCGAGATTGCCTCGTCGATCTACTTCGCGCTCGGGATCATCGCGCTGCATGCCGTCGGCTTCACGCCGTTCGTGCTGCTCGGCGTCGGCGTCCTGTTCCTCGTCGTCGCCCTTTCCTACGCAGAGGCGACCTCGGCGCTACCGGAGACGGGCGGGGCCGCGACGTTCGTCCGCAAGGCCTACAACGACCTCGCCGGCTTCATGACCGGCTGGGTGCTCTTCCTCGACTACCTGATCGTGATCGCGCTCTCGGCGCTGTTCGTCCCGCACTACCTGGCAGGCGCGCTACAGATCGGCGCCCTCGATCGCAACCCGTGGGACGTGGTCGTCGGCGTCGGCGTGATCGTTGCCGTCGGGGCGATCCGGCTCGTCCGCCGTCCATCGATGTATGCGATCGGGACGATCGTCCCGGCCCTCGACCTCCTGACCCAGCTCGTCCTGATCGTGTTCGGCTTCGCGCTGCTCGTCTCGCCCGGCTCCGTGCTGAAGGGTACCTCGCTCGGCACCGCGCCGACCGTCAGCTCGCTCGTGTTCGCGATTCCGCTCGGGATGCTCGCGTTCACCGGCCTCGAGACCGTGGCGAACCTGGCGGAGGAGGCGCGCCGCCCCGGTGTCGATCTGCCGAGGGCGCTCTTCCTCGCGATCGGCACGGTCGTCACGGCGTACGTCGCGATCGCGATCGTCGGGCTCTCGGCCTTCCCGGGGCCGCACACGGAGCTCGGCACGACCTGGCTGCGCTCCCCGCTCGTCGGGGTCGCCGACCAGATCCGGGCGCACACGAATCGGACCCTCGGCGACACGATCCGGTTCTTCGTCGGCATGAGCGGCGCGTTGATCCTGCTCGCCTCCGTGACGACCTCCATCTCCGGCTTCTGCCGTCTCGCGTACTCGCTCGGGGAGCACGGGCAGCTCCCTCGGGTGTTCGGCCGCCTCCACCGGCGCACGCTCGTCTCGCCGCAGGCGATCATCGCCGTCACGTCGGTCTCGAGTGCGATCGTGATCGCCTCGGGGTTCCTGAACCACGACGTCGCGTTCCTCGCGAGCGTGTTCTCGTTCGGTGTCCTGCTTGCATTCACCGCGACCCAGATCGCCGTGATCAAGCTGCGGGTGACAGCACCCGACCTGCCACGGCCGTATCGGACGCCGCTCAACATCACGATCCGACGCGCCGAGATCCCGATTCCGGCGATCGTCGGGGCGATCCTCACCTTCGCGGTCTGGGTGATCGCGATCGTGACCCATCCGGGCGCCCGCTACGGCGGCCCCGCCTGGCTGCTCGTCGGGCTGATCGTCTTCGTCGCCGTGCGCCGTTCGCACGGCGAGGGGCTCACCGAACGGGTCACCGCGCCCGACACCGTCCATTTCGCCGACGTCCCGCGGTTCAGGCGCGTGCTCGTACCGATGAAGCTCGGCGTGATCGGCGAGGAGATGGCCGCGACCGCGGTGAAGCTCGCCGCCGAGCACCGAGCCACCGTCGAGGCTCTCCATGTCGTCTGCGTTCCTCTCGATCTGAAGCTCGACGCCGACATGTCCGCCGCCGACGCCCGGGCCGACGAGTCGCTGGCCGAGGCGGCCGCGCTCGGGGCCGAGCTCGGCGTCAAGGTGAGCTCGGTGACGGTCCGCAGTCGCGCGATCGGGAGGGCGATCGTCGACCGGGCGAAGGAGTCGAACGCTGACCTCATCGTCCTCGGCTCCTCTCCGCGGTGGCGCCGGCAGTCGCGCTTCTTCTCGCCCACGGTCGACTTCGTGCTCCGCCAGGCACCGTGCGAGGTGCTCGTCGTTGCCTTCCCGCAGCGGGTGCTCGACGAGGAAGCGGACCTTGACTGATCGCGCCGTTTCACAATCGAGGCCGAACGCCCCGCGGTCACGCGACTCGGCGGGTCCGGCCTGAGCTACGCTGGCCCGCGTGAAAGTCCTCGTCATCGGGTGCGGCCGCGTCGGGAGCGCGGTCGCGTTGCAGCTGCGCGCGGCCGGCTGGGAGGTCAGCGCGATCGACGAGCGCGAGGACGCGCTCGGGCGGCTCGGCGACAACTGGTCCGGTGAGTTCCACGTCGGTCAGGGGATCGACATCTCGCTGCTGAAGCGCGCGGGGATGGCGGATGCCGACGCGGTCGTCGTCACCACCGACGGCGACAACTCGAACATCGTGATCGGCCAGATGGCCGAGAAGAGCTTCGGCGTGCGCTCGGTGATCGTCCGCATCCTCGACCCCGCGAGGGCGGAGTTCTACCGAGGCCGCGGCCTGAACGTCGTCTGCCCGACCCAGAGTGCGATCGAGACGCTCACCAACGCGGTGCGCGCCGTCGAAGGCGCATTAGCCTAAGCATGTACTTGCTCATCGCAGGCGGCGGCAAGGTGGGCTCGAATCTCGCGCGGGCGTTGATCCGAAGCGGGCACGAGGTCACGCTGATCGAGCAGCGCCCGAGTCGTTTCGACCAGCTCGAGGCCGAGCTCGAGCACCAGGTTCACCGAGGGGACGCTACGGAGATCTTCGTGCTCGAGCGCGCCGGGATCAAGCGCCCACCGGACGTCGTCGTTGCGGTAACGGGCGACGACGAGGACAACATCGTCATCTGCCAGCTCGCCCGCGACGGCTACGGCGTCGAGACGACGATCGCCCGCGTGAACGACCCGAGGAACCAGCCCTATTTCGACCTCCTCGGGATCAGCCCCACCGTTTCGGCGACCGCATCGATCATGGGCCTGATCGAGCACGAGGTGCCGGAGCACGGCCTGATCCACCTGCTCGAGCTCGGGAAGGAGAACCTCGAGATCGTCGAGATCATGGTCGACCGCGACGCCGCCTGCGCCGGCAAGGCGATCCGGGAAGTCGAGCTGCCGGAGGGCGCCCGCGTGATCTCCGTCGGCCGCAACGGCAAGGCCGAGGCACCCGACGGCTCGATGCAGCTCGAGGCCGGCGACTCCGTGCTCGTGATTCTCGAGCCCGGCAAGGAGGACGAGCTCCGCAAGATCCTCGTCCGCCAGCCCTGAGGTGAGCTCCCGGCTCGCGGTCCTCTTCGTCGCTGCGGCGTTGTTGTCTCTGGCGGCCGCCGGCGGTGGGGGAGCGGCGAGCAGCGACCAGGACTGGCCCGAGTTCGGCTTCACGCCGGCCCGCAACGACGTCGGTCCGGCCTCGACCGGGATCACCGCACAGAACCTCGGCAAGCTCCGGCGGCGACAGATCGAGCTCCCCGGCACGGTCGACTCCTCGCCGGTCTATCTGCACGCCGCGATGATCGGCGGGAAGCCGCACGAGACGTTCTTCGTCACCACGAGCTACGGGATCACGCTCGCGATCGACGCCCCCAGCGGCAAGATCCTCTGGCGCTTCACCCCGCCGGGATACTCCGGCTACGCCGGGTCGGCGCAGATCACGACGATGACCCCGCTCGTCGACCCGGGCCAGACCGCGCTCTACGCCGGCGCCCCCGACGGTGAGATCCGCAAGCTCTCGATCGCGAACGGCCACGTGCTCTGGGCCACCTCGATCACGCGCGATCCCACGCATGAGAAGCTCGCCTCGGCGCTGAACTACGCGAACGGTCTCGTGCTCGCTGCGACCGACGGCTACATCGGGGACGCTCCGCCCTATCAGGGCCATGTGGTCACGTTGAACCCGGCGAACGGCAAGCTCGCGAGCGTGTGGAACTCGCTTTGCTCGGACCGGCACGCGTTGATCCAGCCGTCCTCCTGCGACGCCTCTGACTCCGCGATCTGGGGGCGCTCCGCCCCTGTCGTCGATCCGGCCACCGGGGACCTGCTCGTTGCGACCGGGAACGCGCCCTTTGACGGCGAGACAAACTGGGGTGACAGCGTCCTCGTGCTCTCACCCGACGGGAAGCGCCTCCTGAAGCACTGGTCGCCGGCGAATCAGACCGAGCTGAACGCCGACGATCTCGACCTGGGCTCGACGGCCCCGGCGCTGCTTTCGGACGGCTATTTCGTCCAGGGCGGAAAGGACGGCCTGCTCCGGTTGCTCCGGCTCTCCCAGCTTGCCGGAGTGAATGCCAAGACCGGTGGCGAGCTGCAGACCGTGAGCGTTCCCGGCCCAACGGACCTCTTCTCCGAGCCTGCGACCTGGAAGGGCACCTGGGTGTTCCTCGCCACCTCGGACGGCACGGCAGCCTGGCGGCTCGGCGGCGGGCGCCTCCACGAGGTCTGGTCGAACTCGACGGGTGGAACGAGCCCAGTCGTTGCCGGCGGACTCCTGTACGTGCAGTGGAGCGGCTCGATCGACGTGTACGTGCCTACGACTGGAAAGCTCGTCGGCCGGCTACCGATCGGTGAGGCTCACTGGCAGAGCCCGATCGTCGTCGACGGGCGCGTCGCAGCGGGCGAGGGCAACGACAACGACCACGCAACGACGGGCGTGCTCGACATCTACGCCCTCGGCTGATTCTCGCCGCAGCGCCCGTCTGGCCGGGGCCGCGTTCCGCTTTAGAGCTCGGAGAGCGAGCGCACGGTGCGAGCGTCGGGACCGAGCCGCTCGAGCAGGCGCTCGAGCGCGCCCGGGCCAGTCTCGAGCGCCTCGATCCGCCTCGCTGCCCCCAGATGGGCAACCGCGATCCTCGCCAGCTCGTCCGGCGCATCAGTGAAGACGCCGATCCGCGCGCCCTCGGCCTGAAGCCGCCGCAGCCCTGCCGTCGCGCGGGCGTCGGGACGCAGGTAGACGGGGGCGTGATCCTCGGCAAAGCGCTCGAGCAACACCCGCCAGTTCGGAAGCTCCTCCTCGAGACGGCCGGGGTCGACGTGGGCGCGGCGTGAGACGTCCTCGAGCCACGCGTCGTAGAGCGGGCGGGTGTCGCCGAGGACGCCGTCGAGCTCGATCGCGACCGCGACCATCTAGATGCGGCGCACGGGGATCACCGCAAGGGTCTCGCCTTCGCCGACGACGCGCACCGTCGCGCCGTAGTGCTCGGAGATCAGCTCCGCGCTCGCGATCTCGGCGGGGGGGCCCTCGGCGACGACGCGGCCGTCGGAGAGAACGATCAGCCTGTCTGCGTACTGCGCCGCGAGCGTGATGTCGTGCATCGCGCAGAGCACCGTCAGCTCGCCGTGCTCCCGGAGGGCCGCAACGAGCTCGAGCGCCTGCTGCTGGCGGCCGATGTCGAGCGAGGTCGTCGGCTCGTCGAGCAGGAGCAGCGGCGCTTCCTGGGCGAGCGCCCGGCAGAGCACGGCTCGCTGCTGCTCCCCGCCGCTCAGCGTCTGGAGCCGCCGGTGGGCAAGCGCGCCGAGGTCGAGGCGGGCGAGCGCGCGGCCGGCGATCTCGAGGTCGCGGGGGCTCTCGCCGCCGAAGGGGCCGAGATGCGCCGTCCGGCCGAGCAGCACGTACTCGTCGACGCGCATCCCCGGCGGCAGAAGCGGCGCCTGGGGAACGAACGCGAGCCGCCGCGCCACCTCGCGGCGCGGGAGCGACGAGACCTCGTCGCCGTCGAGCGTGGCCGAGCCGCCGTAGGATAGGAGACCGGCGCTCGCGCGAAGGAGCGTGCTCTTCCCGGCGCCGTTCGGGCCGATCAGGGCGACCCACTCGCCGGGCGAGATCTGCGCACTGACGCCGTCGAGCACCCGGGCCGAGCCGAGCTCGACGGAGAGCGCATCGAGGACGACCGCGGTCACCGGAACGTCCTGCTCGAGCGCAGCACGATTGCGAAGAAGGGCGCGCCGAAGAACGCCGTGACGACCCCGATGGGCAGCTCCGCCGGTGAGACGATCGTGCGCGCGATCACGTCGCAGAGCACGAGAAAGCCGGCTCCGAGCAGCAGCGAGAGCGGTAGCACGATGCGGTAGCTCGTCCCGATCGCGAGCCTGACGAAGTGCGGGACGATGATCCCGACGAAGCCGATCAGCCCGCTGACGGCGACCACAGCCGCGGTACCGACGGTCGCTGAGATGACGATGATCAGGCGGACGCGGCGCACGTTGATCCCGAGCGTAGCCGCCTCGTCGTCTCCCACGGCCAGCACGTCGAGGGTGCGGCGGTGCAGGAGGATCACGGCCGACGAGATCGCGACGTAGGGCAGCGCCAGCACCACCTCGTGCCAGCCCGCGGTGTCGAGGCTGCCGAGGATCCAGCTGTAGATCTCCTGCAGCGACTGCGAATGCTGCTGCTGGATAAACGTCTGGATCGAGGTGAGGAACGCGACGATCGTGAGCCCCGCGAGGACCAGCGCCGCCGGGTTGCCGGCGCCCATCGCCGAGGCGCCGAGCGCGTAGGCCAGCGCGACCGCGCCGAGAGCGCCTGCGAAGGCGGCGATCGGAAGGAGATCCCACGAATCGGCCGCGCCCTGCGCGTAGGCGATCGCAATCGTCGCCCCCAACCCGGCGCCGGCGGCGACCCCGAGGAGGTAGGGATCGACGAGCGGATTGCGGAAGACGCCCTGATAGGAGCCGCCCGCAAGCGCCAGCATCCCCCCGACGAGCAGCCCGAGCGCGACCCGCGGCGCCCGAAGCTGCCAGAGGATCGCCGAGTCGGTGGCCGAGAGGTGCGAGTGGATCCCGAGCAGCGGGACGTGCGAGACGACCTCCCGGAGGATCGCCCCGGGCGCGATCCCTGCCGGGCCGACGAAGAGGCCGATCAGCGCCGAGACGACGACGAACACGACGGCCCCCACGATCGGCCAGAGCGCGCGCGGCGGCGAAGGCAGAGAAACGGCCTCCGCCGCCGGCTGCGCAGCAACGCTCACTTCCCCTGAAGCGCCTTTGCCTTCGCCGCCACCTGCTGCATGAACTCGACGATGCGCGGTCCCCAGCGCGAGGCGATGTCGTCGTTCACGGCGAGCACGCCGTTCCCGGTGACCGCCGCGATCGTGCCCCAGCCCGGGCGCTTGTCGACCTTCGCTACCGTCTGGCCGCAGCAGACCGTGTCGGCGAGCACGATCAGCTTCGGGTCGGCCGAGACGATGTATTCCTCGGAGAGCTGCGGGTAGCCCGAGCCCGTCTTGTCGGCGGCGTCGGCGATGTCCTTCAGTCCGAGCAGGGTGTAGATCCGCCCGATGAACGTCTTCGAGGTCGCCGAGTAGAGATCGGTTCCGAGCTCGTGGTAGACGGTGAGCGGCGGGCTCTGATGCGGCATCGAGGCGGCGATCGCCGCGATCTTCGTCTTCATCCCGGCGACGACGTTCGCTGCGGTTGCGGAGTGTCCGGTCTTCTTGCCGAGCTGGGTGATCTGCCCGTAGGCCTGCGCGAGCGTCGCCGCGCCCGGCTCGACGAGCACCGGGATCTTCAGCTTTCCGAGCGCCGCGACGATGTGGCCCCCATCGTAGGAGACGACCACGAGATCCGGGTTGTACGCGGCGATCGCCTCGGCGTTCGGCGTATACCCGGAGAGCTTCGTTTTCGGCGCGTTCTTCGGATAGTCGGACTGGTTGTCGACCGCGACGACCTGCTTGCCCGCGCCGATCGCGAACAGATCCTCGGTCGCCGTCGGGGAGAGCGAGACGATCCGCGTCGGCGCCGCTGCGGCGCCTCTCGCCGCGGACCCCGTAGGCGCGAGCACGAGAGCTACCAGGGCCAGAGCCCACAAATACCGTACGTTGACCATGAAAACCTCCGCTTCGAAGCGGAGGGAGGTGGCCCGGCGGCGGCGCCGCGCGAACCGCCCTTCCTCCGAGGGCTGAGTTCGTCGGCATGACTCAGGCGACCTGGCTCGTCCCCGCTCGTCAATCGACGAAAGGGCATCGCAGTTGCGGGACAGCGCCGGATTCACACCGGCTTCGCTGGATTCACACCGGCCGGGGTGTATGTGCCCGGCGCGAGCGAGGATAGCGTCTCAGCCGTCGCGCGCGAGTGTGAACGGAAGCGCGACCAGAAAGGCAAGCGCCGCGGACGCGCCGACGAAGAGCGCGGTTGTCAATGTGCCCGCTCCAAGCCAGCGGAGGACATTCGAGGAGGCTCCCTGGACGAGCTGCGACGAGGCGCCCTCGAAGCGCAGCGCCTTCAGGTCGCCCCAGATCGAGCCGTGCGCCGGTGGTGCGTTGGCCCAGGTCAGGGTGAGGCCGGTGATCGGGAGAATCGAGAGCGCCGCGAGCGCCGTCGTGAGCCAGAAGCGTGCAGCGAATGCCGACGCGAGCCCGAGGGCCAGGAACGGAATCGCAGGCACGAAGAAACGCGGGCCCGGTGAGAGGCCGCCGTACGGATCGAAGTACCCCGTGTTGAGGAACAGGAACGCCAGCGTCACCGCTGCGCAGACGGCCGCCTCCGCCGGGTAGCGCCGGCGCAGCAGGAGGAGCCCGTAGGCAGCGGCGACGAGGACGGGTGAGATCAGCAGCAGGCCGCCGCGCCCGACGAGCACGGCGTGGATCGCGTGCAGGTAGGGGAGGTGGATGCCGAAGAGCCCCGCGGACTGTGGGGCCGAGAACTCGGCCGACACGTAGCTGTAGGAGAGATGCCATGGCGCGCCGAAGGCCGCCCGGTCGTAGGCCCCGAGGAGCACGGCGGCAGGAACGAGGCCGAGTGTGAACCTGCCGATCCCGCGGAAGCCGAGCCTGTAGCCCGTGTAGGCCGCGAGGATCAGGACGACGAGGCCCGCCTCGTAGGCGAAGTCCACGGCGGCGCCCGCGACGAGCCCGGACCCAAACGGCCTCCTGCGCCACGCGAGCGCGAAGGCCCCGAGCGCGACCGTCCCGGCCGTCACGTGCTCGAAGTTAGCCGCTGCAAGCGGAGCGACGAGCGTTCCGAGCGCATAGGTGACGAGCGCCGCCCCGCCGTACCCGGGAGCGATCCCCTCGGAGATCCGGCCGACGAGAAACGCGCCCGCGATCAGCGCAAGCCCGCTTGCGAGCACGCGGACGGCCCACAGGCGGAGACCCTCGTACGGCCAGTCATACGGGCTCGGCAGCCGCACGGCTTCGGCGGTAGGGATCTCGACAACGGACATCCCCGGTGCCTTGTCCGAGTAGAGGTGGCCGTGATAGACCGACTTGTCCCGCGCGTAGATGTTCGAGAGGCAGTAGTCGTTGCTGACGCGGAAGTGCACGAGCGACTGGGTCAGGCAGAGCCGCGAGACGTCCTGTGCGTCGATCGCGTAGACCGGGCTCAGGGTCGCGGCGGCGACGAGCGCGAGCAGGAGCAGCTCTCGCCGCGGTCGCCGCCAGGGAAGCCCGTGAGCGGACTGCGGGTCGCTCACGCCTTCCGCCTCCGGAGTTCGATGCGGCAGCGGGATCGCGGCGCGAACCGGTTCCAGGAGCCGTGTCAGCGGATGAGCGGCGCGGGCCGGTTCAGGCTCGAGCGCGGGTTCGGGCGCGGCGGAGAGCGCGAGCGGGACGAGCAGCGCTCCCCCGACGAGCAGGCCCGCAGTCGTCGCGGAGAGGCCGAGCTCGGCTCCGGGCGCCGCGATCCAGAGGATCGCGAGCAGACCTGCGAGCGAGACCAGGATCCAGCTCACCCCGAACAGTGCGAGCCTGCGGCGGCCGAGCACCCAGCCGGCGGCGAGCCCGCCGATCACGAGCAGGGGGACGAGGCTCCAGCTCGAGGGCCGCCAGAGCTCGTGCAGGAGCTCGGAGGCCGCAGGACCGAGCCGCCCGCTCTCGGGGCCGAGGAACGAAGGATGGAACACGTGCGAGACGGCGTACGGCTCCACCCTCAACCGGTTCACCCAGAGCCAGGCCCGCCAGGGGACGGCGAGCGCGAACACGACGGTGGCCGCGATCGCAAGCGGTCGCCGGCCCGCCTTGCTGCTGAAGAGTGCCGCCGAGAGGAACGCCGCGAGCACGAAGCACTCGCCTTCCGTCCGGGTCAGCGCGGCAGCGCCGAGGAAGAGCGTCGAAACCCGGAGCATGGCGGATCGCTCGCTTCGAAGCCACAGTGCGAGGCCCGCCACCCCAAGCGCGAGGAAGGTAGCGAGGGGGATGTCGGCCGAGCCGGCAAGGAGCCGGTTGAAGAGAGCCGGTGCCGTGACGATGGCAAGGAGCGAGGCCGTGAGCAGGAGCCGGTTCGTGGAGCCGCGCAGGAGCGTCCAGGCGCCGCCGACGAGCGCGAGGCTGAACGCGGTCAGCTGCAGATCGAGGAGGGTGCCGTCGAACCCTCCTGCGAAGCGGAAGCCGACCGCTTCGAGCGCGGGGAGCAGGAGCGGCTGCTGGAGCCCGCCGTCGGAGACCCCGGCGAACACCGCCGTGACCGGATGGCCGAGGCTGAAGAGAGCCCGCGCGCGCGTATCCCAGCTCGAGAGCCCGCCCGGAGCAAGCGGTGCGACAGCAGCGAGCCGCAGTCCGGCGAGGACGTAGAGGGTGGTCACCGCGAGCAAGGCAAGCGCCGGGAGATCCTTGGTACGTGGGGGGTGCAGTCTCCAGGGCCCGCCGGCTGGAAGCCCGGGCAGGCCGGCCGCGAGCGCGACGACCGTGACGAGTGACAGAACGACCGGGCCGACCGCGACGCCGACAACGGCGAGCTCGGCGGCCAGGATCCCGGTCGCAGCAAGCCCGACGGCGTAGGCCAGGGGAAGCTGCGCCAGGAGCTCGCGACGCGTCCGGGCGAGTCGCAGGAGCGCCAGGAGACCACAACCGAAGGCGAGCATGACCAGATTGGCCGCCGCGAGGACGGCAATCCGTGAGGTCACGGCGAGCTGATCCGCGAGACGTAGACCGGCTTCCGGCCCAGCCGAACCTGCGTCACGAAGGGGACTTTCAGTCGATGCGGATCGGCGCCGTAGGAGATCACGACCGTGGCGTCCGCGAGGCTCGAGGTCACCGTTGCCGGCAGCAGAGAGAAGCGCGCCGCGGTCGCGAACACCGAGCGGCTCGGGCCCGGAGGGACGTCGAGGAAGATGCGGTCGCCTCGCCCGGTGTAGTAGCCGAGAAGTCGAAGACGCCCGTGGGCGCGCCGATCCTCGTGAGCGGCGCCGTAGGCGCTCGGTCGCGGTGAGTTGCGCTGCGGCGCGGTACCGATGCTGCAGGCCGCTCCAGGCGTGCCGTCCCGAGTAGGTGACCGATGCGAGTGCGAGCAGCGTGACGAGAGCTACGGCGGCAGCGGCCGCGCTGGGTCGCCGGGATGGCACCGCGCAAGCTTAGAGCGCGATCGGTTATCGACCCCGGGGTTCCGTGCCGGTGCGCCGGGTCGGGCGGATCCCGCATACTCGGCTCGTGCGTGCGGCGCTCCTCACGATCGGGAACGAGGTCGTCTCCGGCGACGTCGTCAACACGAACGCCGCCTGGCTCGCCCAGCGGCTCGAGTCCCTGGGCGTGCGGGTCGCAATCGCCGCGTCCGTTCCGGACGAGATCGCGACCGTGGCGGAGTTCGTGAACCGCGAGCGGCAGCTGGTGGACGTGACTGATCGTCACGGGCGGTCTCGGCGGCACGCCCGACGACCTGACCCGCGAGGCGCTTGCGGCGGCGTTCGCCGTCGGCCCAGGTCGAGGTGCCCGAGCTCGCCGCGGATCTGAGGCGCCGCTTCCCGAAGCATCCCGACTATGCCGCGCGCTGGGCGCGTCTTCCCGCCGGCACGCGCCCGCTGCGCAACCCGAAGGAGGGGCGCCGGGCTTCAGGATCGAGAACGTCTGGGTGCTTCCCGGCCTGCCCGACAGAGATGGAGGCGATGTTCGACGCCTACGCGGAGGAGCTTCGCGGCGGGAAGCCGATCTCTTCCTGGCGGCACGTCTACCGGACCCGGGAGAGCGACATCGTCCACGTCCTCGCGAGCGCGACCGTCCGCTGGCCGGCGATCTCGATCGGCTCGTATCCCCGTTTCACGGCCGACGGGCCCGAGGTCGAAGTCGTGCTGAAGTCGGAAGACTCGAAGCTGATCGCCAGCCGCGGTCGCGTGGCTCGAGCCCGAGCTCGCGTCGGCGGTCGTCGGCGGCTAGACCCGTTCGTGTCGCGCCGGTAGGCCCACCGGGCGAGCACGGCGGCGCCGACCGTCCAGGCTGCGACGACGAGCCAGCCCGTCGTCGACCAGCCTCGCCGCCGAGCCCGACGTGGCCGGCCTGGACGAGCCAGTACGACGGCAGCGCCTCGGCGATCGTCTGCATCGACGCCGCTCGTGATCGGGAACCACACGCCTCCGAGGAGCGCGAGCAGCGCCGTCGAGCCGCCCATCGCCGGGCCGATCGAGTCGGGCGTCAGCGAGATGGCCGAACACGATCCCGAGCGCGGCGAACGGAAGCAGGCCGACCAGGATCAGCCCGGTCATCCGCACCCACTCGCGCGCCGGTGAGGCTCACGCCGAGCACGGTCCCGGCAGATGTAGAGCGCCACGAGCGTGACGCCGACATCACGTAGCCCGTCAAGACCTTGGCGCGGAAGTAGTTGCGCGTCGTCAGCGGCGTGATCCGGAGCTGGCGGTTCCAGCCGACCGCCCGCTCGGCGGCGATCCGGGCGCCGGCCGAGAGCATCGCGTTCATCGTCCCGAACGCCGCCAGCCCGACCATGAAGTAGAGCGGCGCCGACAGCCCGGGCTGCCGAGATCGCCTCGTTCCGGTTCGGCGCGGCGATCAGGAAGTAGAGGACGACCGGGAATCCGAGCGAGAAGATGAAGAACCGGCGGTTGCGGAACGTCCGGAGCAGCTCGAAGCGGAGATAGGCGCGTGTTCATGCGCCGCTCGTCCTCGTCGTCTCGCCTGCCGGTCAGCTCGAGGAACGCCTCCTCGAGCCCGGCGCCGCTGATCTCGATGTCGCGGGCGGCCGGGATAGCGGCGAGCAGTGCGCGGATCGCCGCGTCGGAGTCGGTGCAGCGAGAGCACGACCGATCGCCGCGCCGCTCGGCGCGGGTGACGCCGGGAAGCGCCTCGAGCTGACTCGAGCGGCGCGCCGGGCACGGTGGCGCGGATCGTCTGCGTGCCGACCATCGCCTTGATCTCGTTCGGCGGGCCGTCGGCGACGATCGAGCCGTTGGCCATCAGCACGACCCGGTCGGCGTAGGCGTCCGCCTCCTCCAGGTAGTGGGTCGCGAAGACCACGGTCTTGCCGCGGGCGGCGAACGCGCGCATCGTCGTCCAGAAGCCGTGGCGACCCTCGACGTCCATCGCGACCGTCGGCTCGTCGAGGACGAGCAGCTCGGGGTTGCTGACGAGCGCGACGGCGAACCGCACACGCTGGGTCTGGCCGCCGGACAGCTTCTGCGTGCGCCGGTCGGCGATCTCGGCGATTCCCGTCAGCTCGAGCACCTCGTCGATGCCGAGCGGGTTCGGATAGAGCGACGCCATCATCTCGACGAGCTCGCGCACGGTGAGGTCGCGGATCAGCGCGCCCGTCTGGAGCATCGCGCCGACCTCGCCGGCGTCGACCGCTGCCCGCGGCGGCGATCCGAACACCGACACGGTGCCGCCGTCCGGGTCGAGCAGCCCGAGCAGCATGTCGATCGTCGTCGACTTACCGGCTCCGTTCGGCCCGAGGAGCGCCACCGTCTCGCCGCGTTCGATCGCGAAGTCGATCCCGCGGACGGCCCGCACCTCGCCGAACGACTTCGCGAGCCCCCTGAGCTCGATTCCCGCTGCCGTCCCCATCGCCTCACTTTGCCACTCGCCGGGTGGCCGATCGGTGCGGTTACCCGCCCGGGTGCGCTCGGGGAACCCCGGCAGGCTGTCGATGTCCGCCGCGGACGGGAGCTTCGCTGCCAGCCGGGCCCGGCGGCTGGCGCCCTCGCTAGGGTGGAACGATGTCGCCCCAGGCCGCCTCGAGCTCCAGCTCGCCGACCTGAACGACGCCCAGCGCGAGGCGGTCCTCACCACCGAGGGGCCGCTGCTCGTCGTAGCCGGTGCGGGCTCGGGGAAGACGCGCGTGCTCACGAATCGGGTCGCCTACCTGCTCACCCAGGGCGTCCATCCCAACGAGATCCTCGCGATCACGTTCACGAACAAGGCCGCGGGGGAGATGCGCTCGCGGATCGAGACCGCGGTTGGCACACGGGCCCGGGCGATCTGGATCATGACCTTCCACGCCGCGTGCGGCCGCATCCTGCGCCGCGAGGCCGAGCGGCTCGGCTACCGCTCGAACTTCACGATCTACGACCAGTCCGACCAGATCCGCCTCGTTCGCTCGTGCCTCGAGGAGCTAGAGCGCGACCCGAAGCGCTTCACCCCGCGCGGGATCCATTCGCAGATCTCGAATGCGAAGAACCAGCTCATCAGCCCGGACGAGTACGCCGCCCGCGTCGGCAGCTTCTACGACCAGACCGTCGCCGACGTCTACGGCCTCTACCAGCGCAAGCTCTTCACCCAGAACGCCGTCGACTTCGACGACATGTTGATGCTGACCGTCGAGGTGCTCCAGCGCTTTCCCGAGGCCCGCGAGCGGTGGGCAAAGGCCTTCCGCTACATCCTCGTCGACGAGTACCAGGACACGAACCATGCCCAGTACGTGCTGCTGAAGCTCCTCGCGAGTATTCACAAAACTTGATGGTGGTCGGCGACCCGGATCAGTCAGTCTATTCGTTCAGGGGAGCCGACATCCGGAACATCTTGGAGTTCGAACGCGATTTTCCGGATACGCGCGTGATCCCCCTCGAGCAGAACTACCGCTCGACGAACGCGATCCTGCATGCGGCCAACACGGTGATCGAGCACAACCGCGAGCGCAAGGAGAAAAGCCTCTGGTCGGAGCTCGGCGAGGGGGAGCCGGTGCGCGTCGTCGAGGTGGAGGACGAGCATGCCGAGGCGCGGTTCGTCGCCTCGGAGATCGCCGCGCTTCTCGAGTACGGTCTGAGCCTCGGCGAGATCGCGGTCGTCTACCGGACGAACGCGCAGAGCCGCGTGCTCGAGGACGTGCTCGTCCGGCAGGGGGTCGCCTACCAGGTGATCGGCGGGCCGCGGTTCTATGAGCGCGCAGAGATCAAGGACGCGATCGCCTACCTCCAGGCGATCGACAACCCGTACGACTCCGTCTCGCTGACGCGGATCGCGAACCGGCCGCGCCGCGGCGTCGGGGACACATCGCTCGCCCGGCTGAACGCCCTGGCGGCGGGCGAGGGGATCTCGCTCTGGGAGTCGGTCGGCCGCGCCGAGGAGGCGGGCCTCGCGACCGCATCGCTGAAGTCCGTGCAGAGCTGGCGCTCGCTCCTGCAGTCGCTCATGGCAGAAGGGCAGGATTTCTCGATCGCGGCGCTCCTCGAGCGGGTGATCGAGCGCACCGGCTACCCGGAGCATCTGCTCGCGACCCTGCCGAAGTGGGAGGCGGAGGGGAAGATCGAGAACCTCGAGGAGCTCGTCGGCGTCGCGCGCGAGTACGAGGAGGCGGCCGAGGAGCCGTCGCTCTCATCGTTTCTGCAGGAGATCTCGCTCTACTCGGATCAGGACGCGATCCGCGACGAGGAGGGCGGAGGGCAGGTCACGCTGATGACCCTGCACAATGCGAAGGGGCTCGAGTACCGGGCCGTGTTCATGCTCGGGCTCGAGGAGGGGATCTTCCCGCACTCGCGCTCGCTCGAGGAGAACTCGCTCGAGGAGGAGCGCCGCCTCTGTTACGTCGGGATGACGCGCGCCAAGGAGCGGCTGACGATGCTGCATGCCTCGCGCCGCGCGCTCTACGGCCGCAGCGAGGTCAACCTCCCTTCGCGTTTCCTCGACGAGCTACCCGACGAGGGCGTCGAGCGAGAGCGGCTGCGGCCGGCGTCGTGGTCCGGCTACGGCGCACCCGCCGCCTCCCGTCCCGTCGCGCCGCGGGCCGAGGTGCCGTCCCTTTCGACCGGCGACAACGTCCGCCACGGCTCGCTCGGCGTCGGGATCGTCACGAAGATCGAGGCGGACGGCGTCGTCACCGTGCGCTTCGAAGGCGGTTCCGAGAAGCGGCTGATGCTCGAGTACGCGCCGCTCGAGAAGCTGTAGCGCTCTACGCCCCCGCGTACTCCGCCTCCAGCACCTCGAAGCGCCAGATCTCGCTCTCCGCGTCGAGCGGCCCGCGCTCGGCATGCTGGGCGTGCGCGTCCGAGAACTGCGCCGAGCGCATCCACGACCTGAAGTCCTCCTCCGAGGCCCACCGCGTGTAGACGAGGTAGCGGCCGCCTTCGCTCTGCTTGAGTAGCTCGAACGCCTCGAACCCAGGCGCCTTCGCCACCTTCCCCGCCCGCTTCGCGAACCGCTCCTCGAACTCGGCCCCAGCCTCCCCCGACACGGTCACGGCGTTCACGACGACGAACGACATCTGCACCTCCAGCTCGACGAGTCCCAGGCTAAGGCTAGACTCTTGCGAGACCGGGGCGGTTAGCTCAGTTGGGAGAGCACCAGCTCGACAAGCTGGGGGTCACTGGTTCGAGCCCAGTACCGCCCATCAAAGGCCCCCGTAATGGGTCTTTTTGTTGTCTTAGTCCGCAACGATTGACGGAAATTGGCCTTGCCGCAGTGTCCGCTCGACCGTTGGGATAGGGGGTTTCGTTAGCGTTCAAAGCCAGTATTGGTCGTGTTTGGGCGCGGCCGGTGATCGAGCGAGCACCAGGTGGTCGGGGCCTCGCCACTTGAGGCATCCGGTTCGCTTATGCAGGGAAAGGAGCGTCCGGGCGCGTTAGAAGCCGACGAGCACCTCGCCAGCTGTGACGTATGGTGCGTCAACTTTCAGGTCGGGCAGGTTTTCGGCCAGCCACGCCGCGGCGGCGCGATTCGACTCCTCCGCTCCGGCCTGATCCTCGAAGACGCTGATCGTGCTCGTTCCTTCGGAGAGCTTGAGGAGGTAGTAGGCGTTGAACCCGTTGATTCCGCCGATGACTTGCCGAACGTCTTCCTCGTGCTCGGCGAGCGCGTCGGCGAGATCGTGGTTTCCGGAGTATGCGCGGATAACTGCGTACATGGTCAATACCTCGTCTCGTCTCGTGGGTCCCCCGCATCATCGCAGTGTCTCATGATCGAGCACGAACGACTGACTCGAGTCCCGGCTTGAGGAACCGGTCGTTTTGTGTCAGACATGCTCGGAGGGGTGCATACGGTGACCACTCGGTGCTCACAGTTCACGAAAAAGTGCCTATTTGCAGGGATGTTCGAGCCCCGTATGGGCTTGTCCGGCGAAGACGTGCAGCCTCGCCATGCACACTTGGTGAAGCTCGGCCGCATCGCAGCGTAGCCTCGTTATCGTGGCAGCCGAGCCACAACGCAACTGATCCCCGCCTCCTCGCACGCACGCGCAAGCCCATACCCGGTCGACCCCGCCTCGTACACCACCCGAACCGGCGACGGCAGCGTCCTCAACCACGCCACCGTCCCCTCGTTGCCCGGCGGCACCCTCAGCGACCGCACCTCACCGCTCCCCAGATCGATCACGCCCGCGACCACCGAGCGAGCGTGCACATCAAGCCCGACACAGCTACCTTCGTTCATAACCGGCGCCTCCCGTAATTGCGGCTCTACCGCCGGGCCTATCCCGACGGCAACCCGCGCCTAACTTACGAGCGAGGCGCCGGGCACTCCATACGGTCTGGCGCAGCCGTCCGTCCTCTGGCCCGGTCGCCGTTCACGCTGTTCAGCTTCATGTTTCGCTTGCTCGCTACGATCGCACCATGGCCTATGACGAGGCGCTTGCGACTCGTGTCCGCGAGCTGTTGGATGGCGAGCCGAACCTGAGCGAGCAGAAGATGTTTGGCGGCCTCGCTTTTCTTATCGGCGGGAACATGGCGATCGCGGCGAGCGGGCAGGGAGGCGTGCTCGTTCATGTCGATCCCGAGGAGTCGGACGACCTCCTTGCGACCACCGATGCTGATGAGTTCGAGATGCGCGGCCGGGTGATGGCGGGCTGGCTGCGGGTCAATCCGAAGCACCTGGGCACCGTGACCGAGCTCGCGAGATGGGTCGAGCTCGGCGCGACCTACGCTCGGTCGCTGCCTCCGAAGAAGAAGTAGTTCCTGCGCTGCTCAGCGGTCATTCCGGGACGCTGGGGCAGCCGAACGTGACGTGGCGAAGGTCAAGGCGACGCGTTAGCCGGCGGTCGCGGGGTTCAGGCGATGACCAGGCGCAGGCCAAGCTCTGATGCGTCGAGATCGAGGAGGTCGCGGTTGCGTTCCGCCCATCGACCCGATGCGAGGTCGTCACGGAGGCTGCCCACCGCCCTCTGCTCGGCGTCCGGCCCGACGCTGGTCCCCATCGATATTCCGCGACGGACGTTCTCGTCCAGGTATGCCTCGGGCCGGCGCCAGTGGGCTTTCGAAGAAGCCGCCAGCGCAGTCCCACGGAATGAGCACCGGCTCCATCCGGGCTCCGATCGCGCGGGCGAGTTCCGTGGCGAGGCCGACCCGGGATGCGGTGAGCTCGGGGGTAGTCACGAGTCAGCCAGAACCGGCGACGCCAGGTTCGGTCAGTGGTCTCGCACGTGAACACCACCACGCGGCGAGCCACCCGCCGCATCTCGCGTAGGCCGGCAATCGGATCCTGCCAGTGATGAATCGTGGTTCGTGGCAAACGCCATCGCGGCGTCGAACGGCTGGTCCTCAAACGGAAGCTTCTTCGCGCTGGGGGTCACGCACGGCGCTGCGCCTGCGGAACGGCTGCTGCTGCGCGCGAATGAACCCCGACGGCTCCACCGCGATGACGTCACGGTCGGAGGGCTCCTCGGAGCCGGTGGGTCGCACGATGGGCGGGTGCTGCGGCGAACGCCGATGTCGTTCTGGGCCGGTTTCGTGCGTGAGCGGAGGTGGGCTTCTCGACGCAGGAGCTCCCGGGCTTCGCCGCCGATCGCGCAAGGGGTTCGTGGTCGGTCTCGTGCTCTCCAGCGCGGCGCTTCTGGGTCTCGTGGCTCGGCGTGGCTCCTGCGTCACCTCTGGCCTCTGGCAGCCATCGCCGCTGGGGCGGTGGTCGTGCTCGCGCTCGGCTTGCTCGCCCCGCTCGTGATCGAGCCGATCTTCAACCGGTTCACCCGATTCGACGATGGGGAACTCGCGACCGAGCTGCGCGCGCTCGCAGAGCGGGCGCAGCTCCCGATCAAGGAGGTGCTGGTCGCGGATGCGAGCCGGCGTACCCGCAAGGCAAACGCCTACGTGTCCGGGCTCGGACCGACGCGCCGGCTCGTCCTCTTCGACACGCTCTTAGCGCAAGCAGCCCCGGCCGAGATCGGCCTCGTCGTCGCGCACGAGCTCGGCCACCGCCGCGCCCACCACCTGATCAAGGGGGCGCTGCTCAGCATGGTCGGCCTCGCCGGTTTCGTCCTCGTCCTCTGGACGCTCCTTCGCTGGCCAGATCTGCGCACCGCGATCGGGGCGCCCGGCAGTGCCGGCGACCCGAGAGTCGTGCCCTTCGTCCTGCTACTGGCCGCGGCCTTGGAGATTCCCGCGGCTCCGCTCGGGTCGGCGCTCTCACGGCGCTGGGAGCGCGAGGCCGACCGCTTCTCGCTCGGGTTGACCCACGACCTCGCGGCGTTCGAGGCCACCAACCGCTCGCTCGCAACCGCCAACCTGTCCGACCTCGACCCGCCCCGCCCAATCGACCTGATGTTGTTCGAGCCACCCCACCCCGGTCGAGCGGATCCAGGCCGCTCGTCGCCAGGTGCTCCAGCAGGCGCAACCGTCGACCTCGACCCGCTGAGGCGCCCGCTCCGGTACCGATCGAGCAAGCCGGTCGGAGACTGGTGCGGGCGCAACTCAACTCGACTCGGTGTCGGGGTGGTCAGGTGTGCGTTGGCGTCGTGCGTAGGGCAACGTCGTACTTCGTGACCGACGTTCGCCTCCCCGGGGTGTCCCCGGCAGGCATCGCATTCAGGAACTCGTCGCCAAGCCGATACTCATCCTCGGTCTCGAAGATCAGGAGCACGAGCGACTTGTCGTTTTCTGCGTCGTGGAGCATCAGCATCTCCGCCGCCGGAAACCCCTCCGGCGGCTCCCCTTCCTGCATCTCCCGCTTCAACTGCTCAATCCGGTCCTTGTCAACCCCTTCGAAGGCAACAACGCGTGCGAATGCCATCGCAAGCCTCCCTTTGAGAGTGAGGCACCAACACTACGCCGCCCGCGCGTCTGACAGGGTTACGGTTTCGACTCGTTCGCGCTGTCGCTGATGGCGCTTTCGGGAGGTGGCCGAACGAGCGGCTCGCGCTGAGCCCGAACGGCGACTAGGTTTCCACTCAACGCGTCCGCTCCGGTCACGCATTTCGCGCGGGCGAGAACCCTGAGCAGTATGAATTCCACGGCATCTGGGGGAGCGAATCGGGATTGAGACCTGCCCACGCCTGATCTGCCCCCAACTCCTGGCTCGAGACCCCAACCGGCGTGCGTGTAGGCCTTCGCTCCGCAGCACCAGTCGGTTCATGCCCGTCGCTCGCGGCCGTGGTCCCCGGCGGTCTTCCAGCCGGTCGCGTTGGTGTTGACGACCGGCGAGCGCTTGATCTCCTGCTCCTTCCGGGGCTGCCTCGGGTGCGCTGCGCCGATCGGCTGGACGATCGCGCCGACCGCCGGGTCGAAAGCTCGACCCCGAATCGCTGTCTGCGAGCTCGGTCGTCTCGCGGCGCGAGACGCGGTTGCGCGCCGAGCGCGACGACCGCCGCCGACAACGGGGGCCCGAATGCCGGCCTCGGCCCGGCGGGATGTCGGCCGATCTGGCTCGCAGTCGGGGCCCTCAGGTCAGGATCAGGTATCCGCGGATGTGTAGGAACGAGGTGCCTTCCTTTCCGTTCGAGACGCCGGGGGCGAAGCTGATGGTGTGTGTGCCGCGTTTCGGCCAGCGCCATGCGAAGAGGATCTCGCCGGGGATTTTCCGGCCGAGGCTTGACTTGTTCTGCCAGATCCCGGTTTCGTCGTAGGTCTCCTTGCCGTCGACGAACGCTTGGGCGTGACCCGACTCGCAGCAGACCTCGCCTAGGGTGCCGAGGAGCGCGATCCCGGAGCCGGTAAAGCGGATCGATCCGCTCGGTCCGATCGAGCGCCCGACCCTGCGCGCGGAGGCCCAGCGGGAGGTGACCGGCACCGTCTGGTCGGGTGTGAGCGCGGCAGCCGCGATCTCGAGCGCGAGCCCGCCGTTGGTCTGCCAGGCCGTGATCGTCGTCTGGGGCGCAGGCCCGTCGAAGAAGCGCCCGAAGGAGCCGTCCGTGGTGCGTGCGGAAAGCGCGGCGGCGGCATTCGTGAGGATCCAGCTGCGCGCAAACGGCTGGGCCGCCTCGGTCGCGAGCGCGTACATTCCCTCGACGAGCGGCTCGACGATGTCGTTTTCGGCCTGGAGGTCGGCGAACACGCCGGCAGGGTCCGAAAGACGCGACGCGACCGCCTCGCCGGTCGCGACCGCCTCGTCGAGATACCTGTGCCGGCCAGTCAGCTTCGCGAGTTCGACCCCGTTCCAGATCATGTCCCCGTTCACCGACGCGAAGAAGCGCTGCGGCACCTGCGTGCAGCTCGTCCCGTCGTCGAAGACATAAACGGTGTAGAGCGACGCCGAGGGGTCGAGGAAGTAGCTCCTCACCGCACCGTACCGCGTCGTCGCCGACTGCAAGTAGGCCGCCTGACCGGTTGCCTGATAGAGCAGGATCGCCGCCTTGATCGCGTTCGCGTCGGTCTCGAGGGTTTTCAGGTGGTTGATCGCGCCCGACGGCTGCTGATAGCGGATCCGCGGGCAGGCGCCGAGCGCGAAAGCGTCCGATCCCTGGGCGTAGGCGAACGACGCTTCGGCGTGAGCGAGCGCAACCGGATCCTTCGTCACCTGATACTCGCGGACGGCGGCGATCGCGTCCCACTGGGGCACATCGCTCCAGCCGTCGCACGACGGAAGCAGACACGGGCCCGGGTAGCTCGGCCCAGCAGTCGTGAGCGCGGACATCACGGGCGGGATGCTCGCGTCGGCCGCGGTAGCCCAGCGCAGGTAGAGCGCATAGGTGAGCGAATCGACTCCCCAATCGCCGGTACCCTCCGGGCAGCCAGCCGTGTCGCACTCACGCCACGTACCGTTGCCGCCGTACCAAACATGCAGCAGCGTCCCGAGCGCCTCCATGCCCGCGCCGCCGAAGGTCGGCCTCGACGACAACGTCGACGCCGCGCTACCTGCCGGCAGAACCGAGAGGGCCGCCGCCGAAAGCACGAGCACCGCTATCCGTCGCATCGAGTGACGTTAGCGCGCACAACGACCGGCCCCGCTCGACGGCTCGTTTCCGTCGAGGCGGCGACTCGTCTCGCAGCCAGCGTCAGCGCTGACCTCGCGGCTATACCCGGCGAACCCCGACGCTAGATATGTAGCTCACGGGAGAATCAGCGTCAGACTCTTACGCTCGCGAGGTATCCGTCTCCGGCCCGTGCTGTTAGCCTCCGACCGTGGCTTGGTACTTGAAGGTCAACACGCCTCCGAACGAGCACATCCTGAGCTTTGGTGACGACAAGGCTGCAGCCGATGCTGCGCTCGACGAAACGCTCAAGATCATGAATACCGCGGACGGCAGCCCAGTGAAGGTCGCCGGGCAGCTCGCCCTCCTCGAAGACAAGAGCATTACCTCAGCCCACGTCTACGAGGCCGTATAAGCGCGGCGCAGCTTGGGCATCTGCCGCTCGAGCTTGGGTTTGGTTCCGGCTCGATCTGTTACCGGCGGATGGTGGAGTGGCATGAGGCTGGCGTGTGGAAGCGGCTGCACGGCCGGCTGTTGGCGGAACTGCGAGCCGCTGGCGAGTTGGAGTGGTCGCGCGCGGTCGCGGACTCGAGTCACGCCCAGGCAGAAAAAGGGGCACCGCGACCGGCCCGAGCCCGGTTGATAGAGCCAGATCGGGTTCCAAGCATCACCTTCTCCTAGAGCCGACCGGGATCCCGCTCGCCTGGGCGCTGACGGGCGGCAATCCAACGGCGTCACCCAGCTGGTCCCGCTCGTCGACCGTGTGCCGCCGGTTCGTGGCAAGGTCGGGCGGCCTCGCCGGCCTCCCGACTGTGTGACCGCCGACCGTGGCTGCGACCACGACAAGTGCCGTCGCGAGCTCCGTCGCCGAGGTGTCGGCTCCGAGACGCACGCCGCCAAAGCGGCCACGGCTCAGGGCTCGGCCGCGTCCGCTGGGTCGTCGAGCGCACCTTCGCTGACTGCACAAGCTCAAGCGGCTGCTCGTCCGCTACGACCGCCGCGCCGATCCACGAAGCCTTCCTCGCGATCGGCTGCTGCCTCGTCTGCTTCAGACGACCGCAGAATTCATTGTGATTTCGATCTCTAAGGAGGTTTAAGCGATTGGTAAGGAGCTGGCAACGTTCCGGAAACCTGGCGGCCCGATCCTCCGAGGACGCATTTCGTAACGCTGTCGATACGAAGGAGGGTCTGTGTTCAGAAAGGGATTGCTTGTTGCTGCGTTCTCGGTGGCGGCATTGGGAGCGGGAATCGCCGGAGCCGCGACGATGCATCCGGTGCTCGGCGCGAAGCTCTCCGGGATGGGCGAGCACGGCGTCGTCAACTTCCAATCGAACGCGATGAAGGGTCAGCTCTGCTGGACTTTCGACGTGATGACCGACGGCATCACGTCGGCCTCGATCCGCGACAGCGCCGGAATGGTCGTCGCAAAGCTCGGCCCGAGCTACAAGGCGAAGAGTTGTGGTGCCGTGACGACGAAGGCGCTTGATCTGATCGAGGCGAAGCCGGGCTCCTACCGCGTGTGGGTCGACACGAAGAGCCACATGGGTGAACTGCGCGGGGCCCTGTTCGCCGGCATGGCACACGCATAGAGATGTCTGCGACGAACGAGACGCACGCCGCCGCACGGCCGCCCCGGCGGTACGGGCGGGGAGTGTTCCTGGGAACCGTCGTCGGCGGCGTCTCGTCGCTCTACTGGGGCAAGAGCGTCTGGGGTCAGATCTCGAGCGTGGTCTCTCCCCTCGAGTCGGCCGTACCGCTGATCCCGTCAGGGGGATGGCGGATCTACACGGTCTCCGGCTCGATGCCGACCTTCGACCGCGACACCTGGCGGCTCGAAGTCGGCGGTCACGTCGAGCACCCGACCACGTTCACCTACCACGATCTCCTTGCGTTACCGAAGGCAACCCAAGTCTCGACCTTCCACTGCGTGACCGGATGGACCGTTGAAAACGTGCATTGGGGCGGTGTCCGGCTCGCGGATGTGCTCGCGTCGGCGAAACCTGCCAGTTCGGCTCATGCGCTCGAGTTCGTTTCGGCGGAGCTTCCCTACGTCGACTCGCTGACGATGGAGCAGACCGGCCTGCACGACGTGATGCTCGCCTACGAGATGAACGGGCAGCCACTTCCCCGGGTGCACGGGGCTCCCGTGCGGCTCGTGATCCCAGAGATGTACGGCTACAAGAACGTCAAGTGGCTCAAGGGCATCAACCTGGTGCCGAAACCGAGCGCCGGTTACTGGGAGCAGCTCGGCTACGACCAGGACGCCTGGGTCGGCCATTCGAACGGATACGGATCGTGAAACTCGGCTACAGGCGTCGGTTCTCGCGGACTGCGCGGACGCTCCACTGGGCGAACGCAGCTTTCTTCCTGTTCCTGCTCGGGTCGGGGCTCGTCCTGTACTTGCCGAGCCTCGCGATCCTGGTCGGGCGTCGCCCGATAGTCCAGAGCCTGCACTTTTGGTCGGGGATTGCCTGGGTGTGCGTGCTCGCCTTGATCGCGGTCCTCGGCGACCGCCGTGGGCTCCGCGAGCTCGCGCGTGAGGTCGATAGGTTCGACACGGATGACGTCCGCTGGCTTCTCGGCCGCCGCCCCGCCCCCCAGGGCAGGTTAAACGCGGGCCAGAAGCTCAATACGGCGCTGACCGCAGCGTTCATCGTGCTGTTCTTGGTCTCGGGGCTGCTCCTGTGGTTCGGGGAGCGCGACACACGGCTTCGTTTCGCCAGCACCGTGGTGCTCCACGACGGGCTTCTGTACGCCTCGATGGCTCTACTTATCGGCCACCTCTACCTCGCTGTGATTCACCCGACGACCCGTCACGCGCTGCGGGGAATCACCCTGGGTACGGTGAAAGAGGAGTGGGCCGACACCCACCACCCCAAATGGACCCCAGAATAGGAAGCAACGACAACCGTTCTGGTCGTCGAGGATGAGCCGATCGTCGTGAGGTCATCGTCCCGCTACCTCCGACGGGACGGTTTCACGCCGCTCGAGGCAGCTGACGGCGATCGCGCCCGCGAGCTGATCGAGACCTCCGACCTGGCTCTCGTCGTCCTAGGCGTGATGCTTCCCGGCACGAGCGGGCTTGAGCTGTGCCCGCTGGATCCGCGGACGCTCAGATATGCCCGTGATCATCCTGACGGCGCGTGGCGAGTAGGACGATCGGATCGTGGGCCTTGAGTTCGGTGCCGACGACTACGTCACCAAGCCGTTCTCACCCCGTGAGCTGACCGCAAGGTGTGACGGTTCTCGGTAGGTCGGGCGGTTCGCTCGAGGCAGGCACCGTGATCCGGCTCGACGATGTTGTCATGGATTGGGGCAGCAGGGTCGTGACGAAAGGCAGCACGGATGTCGCGCTCACCGCGAAGAGTTCGATTTGCTCTGGTTTCTCGGCTCCAACCAGCACCCGCTGCTTTCGCGAAGCCAGATCATGGATCGTGTTGGGGCCACTCGCCCGCGCTCGACAGTGGCACGGTCACTGTGTGTGTCCGGCGGCTCCGCGAGAAACGCGACCCCGACCGGGCCCCGTCCGGTCCGGATCTAGACCGTATGGGGCGTCGCCCACCGGTTCGACCCGTGATCGCCCTCGCGTTCGCGGTCGCCGTCTCCAGCCTCGCGGTTGGGCTTGTCGTCGCCTACGGCCTTCGCGCCGTTCCCACGGTCCGGGTCCAGCTCGCCGCACTTGCCCTCGTCTCCGTCTGCCCTCTCGTGGCCGTGCTCGCCCCGGGGGTCATGTTCCACACGGGCGCGGATCGCAAGAACTTCGCCGTCGCCGCCGGCTCAGCGACCGCGGCGGCCGGAGCGGGCCTGCTCTTTGCGCGCTCGATCTCGCAGTCGCTGCGCCGAGTAGCGGACGCCTCGAGTCGGTTCGCGTCAGGAGATCTCGCAGCCCGGGCCCCGACCGGCGGGCCGAGCGAGCTCGCGGAGCTCGCAGCCTCGTTCAACTGGTGGCCGGAAGCATCGAAGGATCTTCGACGCTCGTCGTGAGCTCGTCGCGTCGGCAAGCCACGACCTGCCGCACCGCTCGGCGCCATGCGGGCGGTGATCGATGCAGCTGAGGATGACCTCATCACTCCCGCCGACTCTCTGTCCACCCTCCGGGAACAGGTACGCATCCTCTCAACGATCGTCGATGATCTCTTCGAGCTCGCCCGAATCGGCTCCGGCGCCCTTAGACCCGGCGTTCAACGCGTTCCGCTTTCCGATCTCGTCGACTCCGCCGTTCGCCAGCTCCAGCCGGAAGCGGCCCCACGGGCTCGTCGAAGCTCACGATGGCCGGGTCTGGGCTGAAAACAGCGCATGTGGGGGCGCGTGCGTTTCCCTCACCGGGCCCGCGTCGTCCCCGGATGCCCTCAATGCTTATCGGTCGCTCGCCGAAGGACATCTTTGGGAATCGGCGATTTAAGCAGCTGTTCAGGCCGTCGACAGAGTTCGGAAATCGATGCTCGCAACCCTGACTGCGACCTCGGGGAATCATCCCCGACAGTGCAACAGGAGGCATCTGAATGAAGGGTTTTTGCATCACAATCCTGGCCACCTGCCTGGCGGCGGGTGCGATAGCAGCAGCCGGCGGCGCAGCGATCACCAACGGGCGGGGAGATCAGCCGTCGTTCGGCAACCCGCAAGGGCAAGGATTCGGATTCGGCGGTCGAGGCGGCGGCTCCTCGGGTGTTGTCGGCCATCTCTATGTCAACGACAACACGACCGGCAGCAACACTGTCGCAGCGTTCGACCGACATGTCGACGGGAGCCTGACCCCGACCCCGGGCTCGCCGTTCGCGATTGGCGGCTCCGGCACGGGCGCAGGTATCGCCTCCCAGGGAGCACTAGCGCTGAGCTCCGACGGGCGCTACCTGCTCGCCGTCGATGGTGGCAGCAACCAGATCTCGGTCGCACGCGTCCTACCCAACGGAGCCCTCGAGCCTATCGGCGCGCCGGTCTCGTCTAACGGCGCCAACCCGGTCAGCCTTGCGATCCACAACGGGCTTGTCTACGTCGCCAACCAGGGCACCGCCACGAGCACGGGACAGACCAACTACGCCGGCTTCATCCTCGATCTCTTTGGAGGCCTGCACGCACTCCCCGGCTCGACCGTCACCCTCCCGGACGCGGCCAAGCCCGGCGATGTCCTCTTCAACGGAGACGGCACGCGCGTTGTCGGTACCGAAATCGCAAGCTCGGCAATCGATAGCTTCACCGTCGGCTTTCTCGGGCACTTGAACCCCGCTCCCGGCTCACCTTTCGCCGCGCAAAGCTTCACTCCGGCCCAAGGCTTCGGGCAGCTCGGAAGCGAATTCAGCCCCGTCAACCCGTCGCTACTTATCGTTTCTGACGCCCATGTCGCAGCCGGAGGCCCCGGCCCAGGCCTCGTCTCAAGCTTCACCGACAGCTGGAACGGCGTGCTCGCGCCAATCGGATCCTCACCGGTCAGCAACGACGGATCCGCATCCTGCTGGGTCGAGATCAGTCACGACGGCCGCTACCTCTTCGTCGTCAACACCGCCTCAGCGAGCATCTCAAGCTACTCGATCTCGTTCAACGGAGCAATCACGTTCCTGCAGAGCACCCCGATCAAGGGCACCGGCCTCGCGCCTGAGGACGCCCGCCTCTCACCTGACGGCACCACGCTCTGGGTCGTCGACAGCGGAACCGACCAGATAAGCGCCTTCAGCGCCAACGGAGGCACCCTGACCGAGCTCACAACATCGCCCACGGCACTCCCGGCAGGCGCGAAGCCGGCAGGCATCGTCGTCACGTAATCACACCGGGGGCAGGTGCTCACGCGGCATCTGCCCCCATGTGACGACGAGAATCTGGTCGGCCCGGAAGAAGAACAGCGCGTCCTTGATCGCAAGTAGCCTGCGTACTCCTGATCGATGTCAGATACCAGCGTGTGGAGGCGGCCTGTGAGGGCGGGACTGATGACGAAGACCTTTCCTGGTCGCTCCCTGAGGTTTTCCCATACCTCTTCGCACGCCTGTTCGGCATCGCACCAGGTGTCGGCAACTACAAGCAACTGGATCGTGTCGGGCCGGGTGTTCGTGTCGTTCATGACCCTTTCTGTCTCCTCTCTTGAAGGCCGGGCGTTACGTCACGCGGTGACGGGTTCGGCGTGTTCGCCGGCCCCGCCACCGCGCGCTGGCCTACCGTCAGAGGGTTGCGGCGAGGTTGCGGATCGCGGTGAGCACGACGTCGGGCTGGGAGAGCATCGGCACGTGGCTGCTGTCGACTGCGTAGGTCGTGGCGCCCATGCGCTCGGCCGACGCGCGCTCCAGATCTGGGTGAACGGCGTGGTCGTTATTGCCGACGATGTAGGCGCTCGGCTTCGTCTTCCACGCAGCGCCCTCGGGCTTCTCGTTGAATAGATTCACGGCGGGGGGCGTCGCGGTCGCCCACACGAGTTGCTGCTCCTCCTGAGACAGGTCTCCGCAGAAGTAGCCGATGCCGGAGGGGAGCATCCAGATCCGGCCGTCCGCGACCTCGATCTGCCCAAACAACGAGGTGGTGGGGTACTTGGCCTGCTGTTCCGCTCCGGTCTCGTCCTCATCGGGCGCGAGCGCGCAGATGTACACGAGGCCGGCGACCCGGTCGTCGATTCCAGCGCCAGTGATGACAGCGCCGCCGTAGGAGTGGCCGACAAGAATTGCGGGACTCGAGACCCGTCCGAGCGTGCGAATCACGGCGTCGATGTCGCCCTGGGCAGTGTCGAGGTTGTACTGGGCGGCGATCACCTCGTGCCCCTCGGCCTGGAGCGGCGGGATCACTTTGCTGAAACACGAACCGTCTGCCCAAATGCCGTGGCAGAAAACGATGCTTGGCTTAGACACGATAACCCTCCTGCTATTGGGATGCGATGAGCGATCCGCCGCGTAGCCACGGCCAGGCCGACCTAGGCGTGTGTTGTGTGATTGGCTGGGCCGTTTCTTGGTGGATGCCGGCAAACGTGCATCACAAGGAGTCCGCTGACATGGCCTGGGCGCGTCATATCTCCCGCGTTCTTCCGGGTTGGAGGGATTGCTCCAGTGAGCCCGGAGGACCCTTGATGATGGATGCCTTCCCGCGCTCAGCGGCTCATCGCATTGGTGTGCGCGTCTGTCCGCGTGCTGTGAGGGAACGGTTCCGGGAGCGCCCAAAGAACGCGCCATAATCACGGCCGCTCGAAGGACGGGGTCGGTGCAGCCGTCTCGGCACCCTCGTCGAACTCGGCCCTGTCTGAAGCTCCTGTGCGCGCGCCGGCGCAGGCGCCGACGCGCTGGTGCTTAACGAAATGGCGTGTTCAAGTGATGTTCGCGCAGCAACGCTGTCGCAGAATCCCCAGACGATCTCCGAAGCCGGTTGCTGATCAGGGAGGTGATTCCGAGTGCGGGGTGGACTGCCTGGTAGCGGACCCTCGCGAGCGCGAGCTCGGAGCGCATGGCACGCTTCTGCCGCCGCCGAGAGGTCGACGGTCCGAGTGGGCGCTGCCGTCCATCTCGAGAGACCCGAGGGAGTAGGCTCGGCACCGCGAGCGATGTCGCTGACGTCTCGATCCGCTCCCGCTGGAGCCCGAATCCATGAGCAAGCCAAGGCGGGCTCAATGACGCATGCGTTCGAGATCCACGGGCGTGACGCTGACCTCGCCTTGATCCGCGCCAAACTCGAGTGTCTCGGCGAAGGCGCCGGAGCGGTCGTCATCGTCGAGGGCGGCGCCGGAATGGGCAAGAGCCGCCTGCTGACCGAGGTGCAGAGGATGGGCCGGAGCCTTGGCGTCGCGACCGGCAGTAGCGCCGCTGAGCCCGACACGAGCGTCGTTGAGTTGGCAGCCTTGCTGTCCGCCCTGTTCGATGGCCACGAGCCGCTGCTTGACCGTCGCGAACTCCCGAACCTCCGCGCGCTCCCTGACCAACGGTTCTGGCTGTTGCAGGATTTGCAGCAGGTCCTCGAGCGGGCGGCGCTCGAAGCGCCGATCATGATCTCGATCGACGACGTGCAGTGGGCCGACAGCGGCACGGCGGCTGCGCTTCGCATTCTGTCTATGCAGCTTGCGGGCTTCCCGATCGCGTGGGTCATTGCGGTTCGTCCTTCGCAAGGGTCGGCGGAGCTTGTGAGTACGCTCGAGTTGCTCAAGCGGAACGGGGCAGCCACTGTTTCGCTCGGTCCGCTCGAGAGCGGGGCGGTAGCCGAGTTGGCGGCAGAGGTGCTGCGGGCCGACCCCGATGAGGCGACACTCGATCTGATCGGACAGGCTCACGGAAGTCCGTTTCTGCTCGTCGAGATGCTCCTCGGTCTCTGGGAGGAGGGGCGAATACGGGTGGCTGGCGGCCAGGCTGAGTTGGTCGATGGGCGATTACCTGACCGTGTCCGTGAGGGGATGCGCGAGCGGGTAGCGCGATTGTCGGAGGCGTCGAGCAACGCGGTGACGGTGGCGGCGTCGCTCGGCCGGACGTTCTCGTTCAGTCAACTTGCGAGGACGATCGGCGTGCCACCATCGACGCTCATCAGTCCGGTAGCCGAGCTGATCCAGGCTGATCTGCTCGTCGAACAGGACGACGAGCTGAGCTTCTGGCACGACATCACGCGCGAGGCCGTTCGTGCAAGCGTGCCAGTCTCGGTACGGCGGGCACTCGACCGTCAGGCTGCGGATGTGCTGCTCGCCAGTGGGGCCCTACCGGTCGAGGTTGCACTTCAGCTCGAAGCGAGCGCAGAACAGGGTGACGCGGTCGCGATCGTCACTCTGTTGAAGGCCGCTCAGGCGCTGGCAACGACCGACCCGACGACAGCGGCACGGTTTGGCCAGCGCGCACTCGAAATCTCTTCCAACCAGCATCCCAGGCGTGGTGAGATCGTCGCGACGACGGCAATCGCTTTGCACATTGCCGGCAATAGCGAGGAGGCACGGGCATTCGCCGACACTGCTCTGCGAGAAACTCTGCCCGCCGAGCAGGAGGCAGAGGTCAGACTGAGCATTGCCGGGATGTTCGCGATTTCGCCGGACGTGCGAGCAGGCGCGGGCCGGTTAGCGCTGGCGCTCCCGGACCTCTCAAAGGTACTTCGTGCCAGGCACCTCGCTTGCCTCGTCCACAACCTCATGGTCTCAGGGCGGCTGGAGGAGGCACACGAGATCCTCGAGGAGGCGAGGAGCGCGGTCGCTTCGAGCAGAGATGGCCGTGCCGCGTTCACGCTGACGTTCGCTGAGATGGCAATCGAGTACTCCGACGGTCAGCTCGGGCGTGCGCTCGAGTTGACCGTAAGCGCGCGGCGCGAAGGCGCAGGTATGGAGGACGATACGCGGCTTCGGCTCGCGCACATGTGGCACGGCGAGGTGCTCAGCGACCTCGACCGCTACGACGAGGCTTTCGCGATTGCAGCCGACGGTCTGGTCTCTGCCGAGCGGGACCGGCAAGAGTGGACCTACCAGAACTTTGAGACGTGGCACGCGCGCATGCTCTTCGAGACCGGACGGCTTTCCGAGGCGGCGGTTGCACTCGAGCGGCGGTTCGGCGGCGAAGACGGAACCCGCTCAGGCGGCGTACTCGACATTGCGGGCATCGTCGTGCTCGGCCAAATCGCCATCCACGCTGGCGACACACGGCAGGTCCGTCGCGTCAACGACATTGCGCAGGTGATCTGGCAGCGAGGCACCCCCGCCGTACGGCGCCACGCCGCATGGCTGCTCTCCCTCATCGCCACGTCCGAGGGCGACTACGCAGCCGCACGCCACTGGATTCACGCACCCTTCGAACACGACGGACGCCAGACTCTTCCCAGATACCCGATTGAGGTCACCGACGAGATCCAACTGGCTCGCATCGCACGAGCTGCACAAGACGACCAGCTCGCGTCTCTTGCCCTCGCCAACGCGCGAAACCGGCACGATCTGAATCCCAACATCACCTCCATTGCCGCGACCTACGCGCATGTTCGCGGCCTACTCGGCGGGAGCATGGCCGATCTCGAGGCGGCGGCAACCCTCTTCGAGCACAGCCCTCGCCGCCTCGCATACGCCTCAGCGCTCGAAGACTTCGGCGCCGGCCTTGCAACAACTGCACGCGGGCGAGCGATCGAGGTTCTCGGCGACGCACTTGCGGTGTACACGCAGGTAGGGGCCGACTGGGATGCTCGCCGTGTTCGGGGCCGTCTCCGACAACTCGGCGTGCGACGCCGCATTGTTTCGTCCGAGACGGCGGAAAATGGTTGGGCGGCTATGACGGTATCCGAGCTTTCGGTGGCGCTCCTTGTGGCGGAGGGATTGACCAACCGCGAGGTTGCGGAGCGGCTGTTCGTCTCTCCACACACGGTCAACAGTCACCTTCGTAACATCTTTCAGAAGCTCGGAATCAACTCACGAGTCGAGCTGGCGCGACTTGCCGGCGAGAACGGATAACCAGAGCCGAAGCGGGCTCACACTTACGAATGACTTGACCGTGTGATGTCCGCAGAGCCAAGGACCGCGAGCGTAACCCGATGCCGAGGTGGGCTCAAGGAGTGATCGAGCTCGAGCGTCGTCCTGGGTGGCGCGCGTCCGAAGAGCGGGTCCGAGCTTGAACGGTCATCCCGAGGCGACCATCGGTCATCTGACCGCCAAGAACCTCTCAGTTGATGCCGAGAACGGGATCACGTACGCCTACCGGCGCTTCGGCAAGGTCGGAGAGGGACGGCCGCCGGTCGTCTTCCTCCAGCACTTTCGCGGCAATCTGGAGAACTGGGACCCGCTGCTCGTCGACGAGATCGCCGCCGAGCGCGAGGTGATCCTGCTCGACAACACCGGTGTCGGCCTCTCCTCGGGGAAAGTGCCGCGCACCGTGACCGAGATGGCGCGCGACGCCATCGCGTTCCTCGACGCGCTGGAGCTCCGCAGCGTCGATCTGCTCGGCTACTCCATCGGCGGCATGATCGCGCAAGAGATTGCGCTGCTGCGCCCGCGTGTCGTCCGGCGCATCGTGCTCGCCGGTACTGGGCCCCGCGGCGGCGGCCACCAGATGCACGGGTGGATCTTCGACATCGAACAGACAGCGAACGCGCCGAACAACGGCATCGACGACCTTCTCCACATCTTCTTCGACGTCACCGAGACAAGCCGCGCTCTCGGCCGCGCCTACGTCCAACGCGCCTTCAGCCGCGCCAAAGACAAGGACGAGCCGAACGGCGCCCAGGTCGCCGAAAGGCAGTACGACGCGATCGTCGAGTGGGGAATCCCCGACGCAAGCCAGCTCAACCGGCTCGCCGGGATCACTCAGCCGACGCTAGTGGCAAACGGCGACAACGACCGCATGATCCCAACGATCAACTCCCAGGTGCTTGCCGACCACATCCCCAACGCTCAGCTACGGATCTTCCCCGACTCCGCTCACGGCTTCCTCTTTCAGTACCCGACCGAGTTCGCGGTGCTCGTAAACGGATTCCTGAACGGCGCTTGATCCGTTGCGCTTCGTTACCATCGTGGTGAGGATCACCGTCGGTCGAAACGAGGCGTGTTCTTGGCAAACGAGCACCAACCGCGGAGGCTGGGACGCGTGGCAAGAATGGCAAGGACTAGCGTTCGTTCGCGTTCGCTCAGGCGTTCGGTCGCTGGACGGATTCCGCTCAACCGTACTCCGAGAGTCGCGGTGACGGCTTAGAGAAGTGATGCGCGATGCCCGGTCGGTGGGGCGTCGAGATGTACGACTGCTCGCCCAGTGGCCCGAACGATGCTCGCGCCTCGTCGAGATCGCGAACACCGACCATCATGTCGATGATCGGCTTGGCGGCGAGGCCGGGAACGGAAGTAGCGCCGATGTGGTGGATGCCGCCGTCGAGCCACGGGGCGAGCACACGCTCAAGCGGCGTGCTTCTCGGGGTTGGAGTGATCGAGCGTTCCTACGATCGTGACGCCGTTGTCGGTGCTCGTCACCATCGCGTTCATCTCGCCATCGCCGACGGCGAGCGTCACCTTGACTCCTTCGACAGGGTCTTGCGTCCTAGATCAACAACGTGCTCGAACTGCCTCGCCTGCCAGTCCATCGTGTGCCCAGCGGTGTTGTTGCAGTCGCGGCAGGTCAGCGCGACCGCACGCCCACCGAGGCTCTTGGGTGGCGAGTGCTCGATGGTGACCTCGTCGAAGTCCGTAATCAGGCGTAGGCAGATCGGGCACGCGAAGGCGCCGGCGTACTCGGGACGCACGTTCGCGAGTGCCTCGACGCACTTGTCGATCCACTGCTCTCTGCGCCGAGCTTCGGCATTCCGGCGGCGATGGTAGACGGGCCGTACGACGGCTTTGGCGACGCTATGCGGGCGAAGGAAGTTCCAGATGGTCTAGTGCGAGCTGCGCCTCCGCAACAAGGCTCTTGGTCGGTCGTGAGCCGAAGTACACCCGCACGATCATGGAATACGCGCGGCGAGGGCCATAGCCGGCGAGTTCGTATGTGCCACCTGCAACCCGCACTGGGCCGTCGCAGCACGCTAAGTGGCTCGCCCTTCGAAGGTCGAGCTGGATCGGCTGTCCGTTCGACGCCGGGGCATAGGTCACCGCCCAGACGACGATGCCATCGGGTGCCAGGTGAGCCAGTGTCTTGTTCGGCGGGTCCGCGGTCGCTTCATCCGTGTAGCGAACGTTCGTGGCGATCCAGGCGGCGGACTCGAGCGGCACGACCGCGTGGTGAGCTGAGCCAACGTAGGCCGACTTCGTGTTGCCGCTCGTCCCCGCGTGCCATCCTGGCAAGGGACTGAACGCAAGAGGGTGCAACCAGGGAGCAACGGTGAGCGCCACGAGCAAGCTGACCATTGCTCGCAATCCTACGCCTCGGGTACTGCTCCCGAATGAACAATAGGTCACCCGACGGCCCTCGATGACGGACGGTGTTAGGCAACGTCGCACGACCAGTGACGACCGGGTTGGGAACCACATTCGGCGGTGCCGCAAGCGCGGTTACAGGTCAAAGATGGCGCAGTTGTGTCATTGCCGGGCTGGCTGAGCGAAGCATGATGAGACGGAATCGCGTGGCAGACACCGCCCGCGCGCGCACGAATAGGGACGGCTCGACAAGACGCCCGGCTGCCTAGCGAGGAGGAACCGAGTGATCAAGTTCGCCGTAATCGCGGCCGTCGCCGCCGCCGTCGTCGTCACCGCAGGCGCAGCCGCCGCCACCTCGATCGCGCTCCCAAAGCGGCTCATCGCCGAGACCGCTCTCCGGACGATGCCGGGCTGCGTCAGCACCGCGACGATGCGCCAACTCACGCACGCCCCCGCCAGTGAGATCCCGTTCGGGGTCACCGACGTCGCGACCCGCCATGTGCTCCTCACCGACAGCGTCTGCCAAAACCTCCGCGCGTGGCTCACGGACCGGCCTCTCACGATGGCGCAGGTCAACGTGCTTGTCACGCTCTTCCGCGAAGCCGACCACGCGTGGGGCGTCAAGAGCGAGTCCGCGGCCGAGTGCCACGGCGTCACGATGGCCCTGATAGAGCTCGCGGGGAGCGACCGCGAAGCTGCAGAGAGAGCGTACTGGCCGGTGCGCTACCACGTGACCGGCCCCGCCGGCGAGAAGCCGCGCGGCTGGTGGCGCATCGACGCGATCGACAAGCCGCGCCGCCTCGAGTTCGCAAACGGCCTCGCCGGCGACGACGGCGAGCCCGCCCCCGGCATCGAGCCGATGGCCGGCTTCGTCACCTTCGAAGGCATCGACGGCGGCACGCGGATGACCGCGGTGACCCACTTCGTCGACGTCGAGCAGATCGAGAAGATGCTCGGGATGGGGATGCAGGAGGGGATGGCCGGCGCGATCGGCCAGATCGACAACCTGCTCGCTCCGGCTCTGGTCTCGGGGCATTCCCCGCGGCGCGCCGCGGGGAGGCTGCATTCAGGATTGCTGGGCAGCCGCTGCAGCCTTGCGCGCCTCGCGCGCCGCCTTCTGCTCTGCCGCCTTTTGCTTGGCGTCCGCGTAGGACTCGGTGAGGAGCAACTTGCCCCCCGACCAGCCGAAGGCCCAGGTCATGAGGATGATCCCGAAGACGATGTTCCAGGCGGTCGTGATCAGCTGCTGGGCGGTCGAGTAGGCGGCCGCGTTGGTCGCCGTGGTCACACCGTTGAGCGAAGCGACGTTGAACGCCTGGTTCACGCCCGCTCCGCCCGGCGTGACCGAAACGACATTCGCGATCGAGTTCCCTGCCATGACGTGCATCAACGTGTCGAACGTGACCGGGATCCGGTAGGCGTGCAGGAAGATCGCGATCACGATGAGGCCGGCCCACCAAGCGAGGAACGACGGGAGCGCGACGAGGAGCAGGTATTTGCGCGGTTGCCCGAGGATCTTGCCGCCTTCCTTGGCCTGCTCCCACCAGCGCACGATCCTGGGCCAGATTCGGCGAGCGGCGAGGAAGAGCAGCCATGCTCCGCCCGCAAGCGTGATCAAGAACGCCGCAGGGTGAGCGGAGACGAAGCCGAACTTGATGTCGAACGAGCCGCCGACGGTGAAGAAGAGATAAAGGTACGGGAACGCGCCGATCACGCAGAAGAAGATCTTCTCGACGCCGTAGGCCCCGAGGATTCCCGCGAATGCCGCCGAGGCGATCACCTGCGTGAGCATGATCAGGAAGACGAGAGTGCCGAGGTTCGCGGGGAGGAGGCCGTTCAGCGCGACCGACGCGGCGTACGCGGCTAGGACGTGGAGCCAGCGAACCTCGCCCGGGTAGGCGTACCGGAGGATCGAGTACCACGCGAACGCGGTCACTGTCGTCCCGAAGGACTTGACGACTATCGCTGCCACCAGGCTGGCCGTGGAGATCGTGGTCATCGTGTCCCACACCTCGTCGAGCCAGCCGCGGATGTTCCAGCCGAGCAGCTCTGCGAGGGCGCCGATCACGAGGAGGACGACGATCCAGACGACGATCGTCCGCACACGACTCCGGGCAGGAGTCGCGCCGGGAGTGAGGGCAGCCACGCTCATCCGGGGCTCCGGATTGCTCCTTCACCGCTCGGAACCCTGGGTTTGCCGACCTTGTAGGTGCCGGCGGCAAGCAGTCCGAGCACGAGGATGGGAACGACGGTGAGGAAGCGGTAGATGAGTGTCGCCGCCACAGCTGCAGCGTTGTCGGCCCCGAAGCCGACGAGGGTGCCGGTGAGGACGAGCTCCTCGATGCCGAAACCGCCGGGTGTGATCGGGATCGAGCCGAGCGCGCGTGTGAGCGACCAGGCGGCGAACGCCTCGACGATGGTCACCTGGACGCGCGTCACACCGACGGCGCGGAGCGACACCACGAGTACGACGAAGACGGCGAGCTGGCTTGCGAGGGTGGCGACGGTGAGCACGTGCCAGCGGCGGCGCAGCAGCTCGATCGTCTCGGAGCGGAAGCGGACGAACTCCGCGCCGCTCCAACTGACCGGCCGCTTGCGGATCAGCCGTTTGCTCCAGCTCGCCGCGCGGGCGGCCCGATCACCCACGGCCCGGGCCGACCGCTTGCTCGAGAGCCCGGCCGCGAAGCCCGAAACGATCACCACGAAGATGATCAGCCCGATCAGCGCCACGAGCTCGAGGCTCCTGTTACTCCCTCCCTCGGCCGCAAGGCCGGCAAGAGCGATGACCGGGAACCCGTACTTCGCGAGCTGGCTCCAGATGTTCGTCAGGGCGACCGCGAGCCCGACGGGGCGCCCTTCGAGACCCCAGCTCTTGAGCATCCCGAACTGGGTTGCCATTCCGACCGCAGTACCTCCGGGCGCGACCAGTGAGAGCGCCGACGCCGCCATTGTCACCCTCAGAGCATTGATGAAGCCAAGCCCTGGGAGGGCGGCCATCCACGGGGGGGCATTGCTCAGGAGGTTGATGAGAGTGACGGCGAGAAGTGCCACGATCCACTCCCAGGTCAACGTCTTCACGACATCCCAGACCTCGCGGTAGCCGGCGATCTTCGGCAACACCACCGCGAAGACGACGCCGATCACTGCGATCGAGACAATGATCCCGATGACCCGCGCCCGGCCTCTACGCCGCCCCGAGCGCGCACGCTCGAGCTCCGCCTCGACGAGCTCGTCCTCGGCCGGCGTAGCTACCGACGGTGCCTGGTCAGCCGCCACGGCTTCCCTTCGGCCGGCGGTGACTCCGAGGCAACTCTCTTGCGAGACTCATGCACGTCCCTGGCTGAATGGTTTTGATCGAGGGCAAGGCCACGCCGGTGCTCCAAGTGCTCCGCCGCGAGCGTACGCCGGTAATGATGAGAGGAGAAGGAGAAAACCGCGGTTCGGTTCGGTCAGCCGCTTCGTTGCCTCGCCGTGATCAGGTCATAGTCAGGTGATCTAACAGATCCTTGGGCTCAATCCAAAGCGTGAGAGGCAGGCAGACCTATCGCACTCTACGAGCTCATCGTGGTCAGGTTGAGCGGCCAAACCGAGATCCGCTATACCGACCACCTGCCCTTCGTCGGCGACACAGTCGCAATCGACGGGAGGCGGGCTCGAGTCCTGTCCAGCGATCGGGACGTCGTGAGCCCCCACGCCGAGTTGCGGTTTCATTGCCGCGTGACCAGTGAGCTCGTGCCGACGAACGAGCCCGATTGAGAGGCTCGCGCGTCCCCGGTGCGATCGCTCTCAGTGCGTGATCTCAAGCGGGCCGACGGCCTTTTCCTCGATCTTCATCCAGGATGCCTCCGAGGCGCGTGCGCACCAGCGCGCGAGCTCGGCGATCGAGGTGAGATCGCCGTCGAGCTCGATCAGCTCGCCGCTCGCGCGGAGGCTCCCGGCCTCGTCGGCCACCTGATGAGCGTTCTGCTTGTCGAGCTCGTATGGTCCGTGCTCGTCGAGCAGCGAGAGAGCCGCAAGCCCTCTCCACTCGCCGGCCGCGAGGATTCTGATGAAGGCGTTCTTCGGGAGAACATGCTCGAGATAGACCGACGACTTTCGCGTCCCGCGAAACGCCGGATCTCGATCGCCATGTCGGGGCCGGCGTTCATTCGCCCGCGACGTCGCGTCGTAGGAAGACGACGTATGCGCCGAAGAGCGGCAGCGCGATGTAGAGGGCGCTGACCCAGAGTGCGCGGGTGACGGGTACCCAGTCGGCGGGAACGCGCAGGAAGCCGTGCCAGGCGTCGAACTGCGTGCTGAGGAGATAGGGACGGATGCTCTCGGTGCCGGGGAGAACGCCGAGGAGCTGCATGAACAGGGCCCACATCAGGGCGCCGACGACAGAGGCAGCGCTGTTTCGGGTGATCGTCGAGAGGAGCAGGCCGAACGCGGCAATGCCCGCGAGCGGAAGCGTGTAGATCGCGAGGCTTCCGAGCAGGAGTGTGAGCCCGTGACCTGCCGAGACCTGGGTGCCGGACAGCGAGGTAAGCGGATGGAAACCCCACGCGATGCTGCCTGCGACGACCCCGGCGATCCCCATCAGGAAGACAAGCGCGATCGTGTAGCTCGCGGTGGCGAGCGCCTTTCCGGCGAACACTTCCCCACGGTCGCGCGAACGGGTGAGGATCGTCTTGAGGGTGCCGTTGTGACTTTCGGAGGCGACGATGTCCCCTGCAACGAGCGCGGTGAGGAGCGGAAGCCCCCAGATCGACATGAAGAACAGGACGACGAAGGGGACGGCGAGCCCGGTGTCGCGCAGGTAGCGCCCGAGTGGAACGTCGCTCGGGCCGCTGCCCGACTGGATCTCGAGCACGACGACGAAGATGATCGGAATCACCGTTGCCGCGAGGAGCCCGAGATAGGTGCGTTTCTGGGCGAGCAGCTTGACGATCTCCCAGCGGTAGATGCGGGCGACGCCGGTCATACGGCCACCGCGGCGGCCCGATCGTGGTCCGAGGATTCGCCGCCCGTCATCCCGAGGAAGAGATCTTCGAGGCTTTCCGTTTCCGGAACGAGCGCGGTAAAGGCGATCCGGGCGTGGCCGAGTGCGAGCGTGAGCGCCGCGACGGCATCCTCGTCGGCTGCGAAGCGGAGGTCGCCGTCGCTCGCGACGACGTTCTCGATCCCCGGCTGAGCGAGCAGGGCCGCGCGTGCCCGCTCCGGCTCGACGGCGCGAAGCCGGTAGCCGCTCCTAGCGGTCGCGAGGAGGTCGTGCAGGGTGCCCTGGTAGATGATCGTTCCCTTGCGGATGATCGCAACTCGGTTGCAGAGCTCCTCGACCTCGTAGAGGAGGTGGCTCGAGAGGAGGATCGTGATTCCTTCGCTTGCGAGCTTGCGAACGAGCTCGCGCATGTCGCGCATCCCGGCGGGGTCGAGACCGGTGGTCGGTTCGTCGAGCAGAAGCAGCTTCGGCTGCCTGAGCAGGGATGCGGCGATCCCCAGTCGCTGCCGCATCCCATGCGAGTAGCCGCCGACCCGGTCCTTTGCACGGTCGCGGAGCTCGACCAGTTCGAGCACTTCGTCGATCCGAGAGCCCGACGGCGGCGCGTCGTAGTCGGCGAGCAGACGGAGGTTTCGCCGCCCCGAGAGGTAGGGGTAGAAGCGCGGTGCCTCCACGAATCCCGCGACGCCTGCGAGCGCTTTGGCGCCGTCGATCAGCGGGTCACGGCCGAACAGGCGTGCGGAGCCCTCGGTCGGCCGGATCAGCCCGAGGAGGATCCGCAGCGAGGTGGTCTTGCCGGCGCCGTTCGGGCCGAGGTAGCCGTAGACGTCTCCCCGGTCGACGGTGAGGTTGACGTGGTCGACTGCGACGAGCTCGCCGTACCGTTTAACGAGCCCGCGCATTTCCACCGGCGGCGCATCGCTCACTTCACGGCCCGAGCCGCCGTCTCGGCGGCAGCAGCCGGGAGCGATCCGGCCAGCACGAAGCTCGTGCCTGCCGTCTGCCACGAGAGCGCCGTGCCGAGCTGCGTGGCGAGCTCGTGCGCGGTCACACCGTCGAGCGAGACGCTCGGCAGACCCGAGAGCTGGCTGCTTCCGCTCCCTGACGGGTCCGCTGCGCGCTCGACGAGCGCGATCCCGCCGAGCCCTTGCCCGTAGAGCACGAGCACCGTGTCTCCGCCGATGAGGCGAACGTCCTGAAGCGGTAGGCCGACGAGCGAGCTGGGGGCGACGACCGGGAAGCTCGCCGCCGCGGTGACCGCGTCGAGCCCGGTCACCGCCGGAGTTTCGGTCCCGGTTCCGCTTCCCGCGACAGGGCCGGAGCCGAGGTCGACGACCGTCGCGCCGGCGGGAGGCGCAACGTCGACGTCGCCGGAAGCCACGGGGCCGTACGAGATGTCAGAGACGGCGAGCTGGAGCACGGGGGTGGTGCTGCCTTGCGCGTAGATACCGACACGCAGGGGTGTCCCCTGGGTCGCGTCCCACGCAAGCTCGACCGAGCCGAGCAGCCCGCCGTCATGCTTCGGCGAGATCGTCGCGCTGTAGGCGGGCTGACCGGCGATGTCGGTCGGCTCCGCACCCGAGAGCGCCCAGTGCATCCCGAGGTTCGTCAGGAACGTGTCGATGTCGGCGAGGGTGGGCAGCGAGTCGGTACTGCCCGAGCCGCTCCCTCCGCCGCTCGTGGGCAGGTTGGCGCGGTAGACGGTGTTCGAGGAGGCGTCGTAGACCGAGATCGCCGTGGGATCCCAGACGATCTGGACGTCGCCGCTGTCGGACTGGAGCTCGATCCGGCCGTGGCCGTCGTTCGTGAGCCAGAGCCGGCCGGACGCCCCGGACATCAGCGCTGAGCCGGTCTGGCCGAGAAGGGCGCCGGACGGGAAGAGCGTGTTCGTGAAATCGACCCGCGCGGTGACACCGTCCGGATGCGTCGCGGTGAGCGCGTCCTCGATCGCCTGGTCGAGCGGCTTCGACTGAGGAGTCGGACCTCCGCCCCCGGCGGCGATGGCCAGCGCGGCGCCGCCAATTGCGACCACGCACACGCCGGCAAGGACAAGAATCAAGCCTCTGGTTGAGAGTCTCCGCAGGTAGCTCATCGCGATCCTTTCTTGGGTTCTCGCTCGTCGCCGTCCTTTCTACCCTCCGACTCTGAGAGATCTCTGACAGCCGGGAGCTCGATCGTGAACGTCGCACCCTCGACGTAGGCGCGACCGCCGAGCCGTTCCGCTGTTGCCTTCACGATCGCGAGGCCGAGGCCCGACCCCGGCCCGGTCGTCTGGCCCCGCCAGAACCGCTCGAACACTTCCTGCTTCTCGTCGGCTGACACACCCCGGCCCTCGTCCGACACCGTGAGCAGCGCGAGCCCCGCGACCGCTCGAGTCTCGACCGTGATCACACCCTCCCCGTACCGGCGGGCATTCTCCACCAGATTTTCCAGCGCTCGCGCGAGCGCATCCCTGTCGCCGCGCACGCTGACGGGCTCACCCTCGAGCTCGAGGTCAGCGCCCTCCAGGCGACGGGCGAGCTCGTCGAGCCGGACCACTTCGTCCGGCAGCACGGCCGCCCCGGACTCCTCCCGCGAAAGCGTCAGAAGGTCGTTTGCCAGCCGTGCAAGCCGGTCTGTGTCGTGCTCCAGGTCGGCGATCAACTCGGCGTTCGCGCCGTGCTGGGCGAGATAGGAGACGTTGCCGACCAGCGCGGTCAGCGGCGTCCGGAGCTCATGCGAGGCGTCCGCCAGGAACCGTCGCTCACCTTCGCGCGTCCGCTCGAACGCAGCGAGCATCCGGTTCAGCGTCGCTGCCAGCCGGCCTACCTCGTCGTCGCCCTCCGGCTGCGGCAGCCTTCGCCGTGGGTCGCCCGTCTGCTCGATCTCCGCCGCCGCGCGCGTCAACCGGCCGAGTGGCGCCAGCGCACGCCGCATCAGAAACGTCAGCGCGAGCGTCGCCACGGTCGCGGCGATCAGCGCCGCGACCAGCACGAACAGGCGGACGCTGGACAACGTCTGCTCGAGAGACTCCGTCGAGGCCGCCACCGCAACCGCGCCTCCGGCCGCGACACCACCCGAATCCGCGAGCGGGGCGAGATAGACACGAAGGTCATCCGACCCCGACTGAGCATCCAGGTAACGGCCATGGCCGCTCGAAATCACCTGTTCGGCGACTCCTCGAATCGGAAGCACGCGACCGCCGAGCCCCAGCGAGCGAGCAACGAGTCGCCCTCGCCGGTCGACCACCTGCGTTACCAGTTGCGCTCCGCTCGCCGGCGTATCGAGCGATCCCGGAGCGAGGAGCAGCGCCGGGGCCGTCGCGCTCAGCTGCGCCACCTCCACCGCCCGCTGCCGAAGAGAGCGGTCAAGCGATCGATGCAACTGCCTGCCCACGAGTAGATCGACACCCGCCGCGACCACAACGAGCGCCAACACGATCGAGGCGAGCGCAGCCAGCACCGAGCGCGCCCCGAGCGAACGCGGAATCATCCCCCGACCATGAACCCGACGCCACGCACCGTCTGAATCACCTGCGGCTCACCAAGCTTCCGCCGCAAATACGACACGCACCGATCGACCGCGTTCAGACTCGCCGCCGACTCGCTCCCCCAGACCCGCTCGAGCGCGAGCTCACGGCTGATCACCTGTCTCGGGTTCCGAAGCAACAACTCCAGCAACTCCGCCTCGCGCCCGCTCAACTCGATCTCCGCCGCTCCCCTCCGAGCCCGGCGCGTCCGCAGATCGAGAACGAGATCGTCGAACGCGAGCACCTCGTTCGGCTCGTTCCCGCGCCGCAACAAGGCACGAATGCGAGCGAGCAACTCCTCGGACGCGAACGGCTTCACAAGATAGTCGTCCCCGCCGGAATCGAGACCCGCCACCCGATCGGAGACGGCGTCGCGAGCAGTCAGCAACAGGACGGGAACTGCAAGCCCCAAGCGGCGCAACCGCCGGCACACCGCCAGACCGTCAAGTCCCGGCATCGCCACATCGAGCACGACGAGGTCCGGCACCGCGCGTTCGACCGCGGCGAGCGCCGCACCCCCGTCCGCCGCGCCCTCGACCCGGTAGCCCTCCGCCGTCAATGTCCGCTCGAGCATGCGTCGGATCAGGACGTCGTCATCGACCACGAGAACCGAAACCATCGCTTCAGCGTAGGCGCCGCGAACGTGCAGACGGCGGTCCCGTCCCCTCAGCCGGTTCCGATCGAACGCGCTCTCATCGAGGGCTCATGAGACGGTGCTTGGGTCCCGGGGGAAATGAAGAACCGTGCGTTCAAGGCCTTCAGGGGGCTTCCTAGACATGTGCGCCTGTTGTGGCTGCTATTCGGGTTCGAGGTCTTGATGATCGGTGTGCGAGCGCTGTAGCCCGGCCGTTACCGGCCCTCCGCTTCCAAAGCCGACTATGAAGGCGGGTTCCCGACTGGGTGTGCTAGAGGCCAGGGCAATCGCAACCGTATTGAGTGCCGGATCTGGTGTCTGTTGTCTCGTACTTTACGCTCGACGAACGAAGTACACGATCGCAACGACAAGCAAGATGATTACGAGAAGTCCTACTAGTCCATAGCCCATTTCTCCCGTCCTTTTGGTCGATGAACGGATTCGTTCGTTCCGAATCCTGTATGGACGTTCTGCCCGCCTTTGCCGGATGCAAACCGAGGATTCGACATCCGCGGAAAAATACCTGCGATTGGCCGAGATTCGAGCAATTTCGCACCCTACCGCTTGCCGTCTTCGAAGTCTGCGGCCGGTGCACGTCGGCCCGATGCCGGCAAGCGGCCGTGCGCATCAGGTGATGAAATGCGCACGACCGCTCCGGGAAACCCAAGCCCGAGCGGGCTAGGAGTCCTGCCAGCCGGCTCCGCCGCGGCCGTAATAGGCCCCGACCTCGCTCCGGTAGGAGTCCTCGTGGTAGGTATCGGGATCGAACTCCGGCGAGTTCTTGATCTGATCCTTGGTGCGGTTGACGTAGACCTTCTCTTCGTCTCCCTCGACGCGACTGATCACACCCGCCGGCAGCAAGACCTTCTTCCCGAAGATCCACGGCCCGGTGTCGACCACGATGTAAGCAGATCCGACATCGTTGCTCGTCTCGTCGATCTTCCCGATCGACCCGTCGAGCGCCTCGACCCCATATCCCGTCAGGTCGAGCGAACCGAGCGACTGTTCACGATACGCCCAGATCTCCATCGTTGTCATAACGTTCCCCTTTCCTCTCGTTTCTTTATTTGGTTTGCCGCTGTTCGTACCCGCGAGCGAATTGGTGAAACCAACGGCGGAGGCTCTGAGGCGTAATCACGTTTGCGCAGGCCAGGCCGCTCAGGTTTGACGGCTAGGGACACGGGGCCTAGCACCGGTAACTCGGCGAGCGGCGGCGGGCTTCACGGCTCGCCGCCGCTCCCTCTACGGGCGCGTCGCTCCATACGGCGACTTGCGCGGTGGGACCCGAATCGGGTGGCGAGCGCCTGGCAATGATCCTCATCTCTGCGGACAGGTCTACGGTGGTAACCCGCCCTCCTCCCCCGTAACTGCGTTCTGAGCCACGGGGCGCGACAACCGGCGCTCCGGCTTGCTCTGTAAGCGCCACGGAGCGCGAGGTCAAGGTCTTTGGATCCCCCCGTGGGCAACCGTCCCGTCCCGAGCCGTGGAACCGGCGGCTCGGAACGGGGGTGTTGCCGTTGCCACGCTGGAGCCTCAGCCCGCCTTCCTGCGCCCGAGGATTCCGCCGAGCTTCGGCTGGAGTGCCTGCTGCTCCCAGATCATCCCGAGCCCTGCCGTCGTGAGCGCCACGTCGCTGAGGTACTCGCGTCGCAACGTCGTTAGCTCAACGTGGCGGCGGAGGACGGACTGCGTGGTCCGGGCTCACCGGGACGTCGACCGTCACCCGCTGGTCGCCCACCACCCAGAGGCGCGCGTTGAGGTAATGCGGCTGCATATCGCGAAGGAGCACATCGATCGCGGAGGCCGCTTGCCTGCGCACGACGGCGTTGTGGGCCAGAGGACCGCGATGAACCCCGCGCGGGGGCCATACGGATTCAATCGCCGCTCTACGGAACGACGGTGGTGACCCCGTTGCATTGAGCGCGGCGCAACAGCTGGTACTGTCGCGCGACGGCCGGTTTCTCGCGCCGACGTGGCCGAGAGGATCGCGATCAGGGGTCTGAAGCATGCTGTAGCTGGCGAGGCCGGCGCCGTCGTCGAGGTCTTTCGGAACCGGGAGCTCCGGCGCCTCGAGCTCGCGTGGGGCAGTTTCTTTGTGGTTGAGTGGGCGTCGCTCCTGGCCGTCTCGGTCTGGGCATACGGGAACGGCGGCGCGGCGGCGGTCGGTCTCGTCGGGCTGGTGCGGATGTTGCCGGCCGCTGCTGCGCTTCCGTTCGGTGCGGCTGTCGCGGACCGTTATCCCCGTCACTGGGTTCTGGTCGTCGTCTACGTGGCGCAGGCGCTGCTGGTTGCGGGGGTCGCGGCCGTCATTCAGGAGAACGGGCCGTTTGCGCTCACGTATCTTCTGATCGGCATCGTGGGTGTCGTTTCAGCGCCGTGCCGCCCCGCGCAGCTCGCCTTCGCCCCGGTACTGGCTCGGTCGCCCAAGGAGCTCGTGGCTGCGAACGTCACCCAGATGACGTTCGAGGGCCTGGCGACGCTGCTCGGCCCGGCCCTCGCCGGCGTCGTCCTCGCAGTGAGTGGCCCGCCGGCGGCCCTTGGCGTCGCAGCCGGGTTCTCGCTCGTGAGTGCTCTGCTTCTGACGGGTGTGCGAGCGGATGTCGACCCGACCCTGGCTGCCCGGCGGGATCGCGGTTCAGTTGCCGAATCGCTGAGTGGCGGCGTCCGGGAGCTCGCCCGCCTGCGCGACCTCGCCGCGATCATCGGTGGGTTCTGGGTGCAGACGTTCGTCCGTGGCATGCTCAACGTGCTTGTCGTCTCACTGACGCTGACGACTCTGGGTCTTGGCGAGGGTGCTGTCGGGTTCATCAGCGGGACGTTCGGGGCGGGTGTGGTGCTCGGCGCTCTGGGCGCCACGTCGATGGTCGGAATGCGCCGGCTCGGCCGGCCGATCGCTCTCGCCCTCGCGGTGTGGGGGCTGCCGCTCATCGCGATCGCTGTCCGGCCGGGTGTCATGGTCGTGGTGGCGGCCTTCGTGGTGTCCGGCATCGGGAACGCGGTGCTCGACGTCGCCGGCTTCACGCAGATGCAGCGCGTCGCCGACGACCGCGTGCTGGGTCGTGTGTTCGGTGTGTTCTATGTCGGAATTCTTGCGTCGACTGGAATCGGGTCGATCGCGGCTCCGGCGCTGATTCACCTGATCGGGATCAGGGGATCCCTGGCTTTCGGCGGCGCGCTGCTGCCGGCCGTCGCGCTCGTCATCTACCCGGGCCTCGACCGGGTCGACGACTACGCCTCCGTGCCCGAGGCGGCACTCTCCGCCGTCTCCGCCGTGCCGCTCTTCGCGCCGCTGGCGCCGACCTCGCTGGAGAAGCTCGCTCGGGCCGCACTCCCGGAGACCGTTCCCGCGGGCAAGGCGGTGGTCGCGCAGGGCGAGCGGGGTGACACCTTCTATCTGGTCGTGGACGGGTCGCTCGAGGTCAGCTCGGACGGCCGTCCGCTCCGGATGCTTGGCCCTGGCAACTTCTTCGGCGAGATCGCACTCCTCCACAACGTTCCGCGAACAGCGACCGTCTCGGCGGTGACGGACTCCTCGTTGCTCACGATTCGCAGGATGGACTTCCTTTCGGCTGTCCTCGGCAACCCCGAGAGTGCCAAGACGGTCGAGGAGATCGTCTCGTCCCGGGTCGGAGCCTCCAACGAGGGGGTCGCGGCGGTTTCCTGACCTGAGTGCTGTTCGGCAGACTTGAGCGCATGCCTACACCTCCTCTCCGCCGAGAGCGGCTCGGTTCCAGGGCCTGGGCGGACGAGGCGGTTTCCCGGCTCGAGGCGGACGCCAACCGTTCGGCCGATACGCATCTGCACAGCTTCCCGCTTCCGGCCGAGTGGGGCATCGATCTCTACCTGAAGGACGAGTCGGTTCACCCGACGGGCTCCCTCAAGCATCGACTAGCCCGTTCGTTGTTCCTCTACGGCCTATGCAACGGGTGGATCACCGAGCGAACGACGATCGTCGAGGCGTCGAGCGGCTCGACGGCCGTCTCGGAGGCGTACTTCGCCCGCTTCCTGGGCCTGCCGTTCGTCGCAGTCATGCCGGCTTCGACGAGCCCTGAGAAGATCGCGCTGATCGAGAGCCAGGGGGGGTCATGCCACCTCGTCGATGAGCCGACGACCATGTATGCCGAAGCACAGAGGCTGGCGAGCGAGCTCGGCGGATACTTCCTGGATCAGTTCACCTTTGCGGAGCGCGCGACCGATTGGCGCGGCAACAACAACATTGCGGAGTCGATCTTCACCCAAATGGCTCTCGAGCGTCATCCGGTTCCGGCGTGGATCGTCGTCGGCGCCGGCACAGGTGGGACGAGCGCGACGATTGGACGCTACGCCCGCTTCGGACGGCTCTCAACGCTCATGTGCGTGGTGGACCCGGAGGACTCGATCTTCTATTCCGCCTGGACCGGTGACTCGTCGACGTTCACCGGCCGCGCGTCGCGCATCGAAGGGATCGGACGCCAGCGAGTTGAGCCGTCCTTCCTGCCGGACATCGTCGACCGCATGATCCAGGTTCCCGACGCTGCCTCGATCGCGACCATGCGCCTCGTTCGCGAACGCACCGGCCGCAGCGTCGGGGGCTCCACCGGAACGAACGTCTGGGGTGCGCTGCTGCTCGTCGCAGAGATGCTCTCGCGAGGCGAACGCGGAAGCGTCGTCACCCTGATCTGCGACGGCGGCGATCGCTACGTCGGCACATACTACAACGACCCCTGGGTGCGCGACCAGGGCCTTGAGCTCGCTCCGTACACAGCTGCGCTGGAGACGTTTCTCGAGCGCGGCGCATTCCCTGCCGGGGGCTTCGGAACCTAAACCTCGGTGATCTTGTCCCGGATCGCGTCGACGACGTCTGGCGGGACTTCCTCCATCCCGTGTGCTTCACGGGCGTGCGAGGCGATCTCCGCCCACAGTTTCTCGTCTGCCTCGTTCTGCCCGACCCACTGGCAGCCCGGCACGACGTCTCCGCAATTGAACTGCTTCATCGACCCCTCCTTCACGCGTAGCTCAAAATCTCATGTTAGCCCGGCCACCGCGATCCGCCGAGGGGACGGGATGGAGCGCCCGTGAGTACGATCGGCGAATGTGCCGGGTTCTCGCATACCTCGGGGAGCCGCTCCCTGTGCGGAATCTGCTCTTCGATCCCGACAACAGCCTCGTCACGCAGTCGTACAGCCCTCAGATGATGAACACGTTCCTCAACCTCGGCGGGTTCGGGTTACAGGCCTGGGATCCGATCTCGCTGCGACCCGACGATCCGTTCACCTACCGGGCCACCACCCTTCCGTCGTTCGACGGCAACCTCCGGTCCCTCTCTGGCAAGCTCGCTCCGACGTGTCTCGTGGCCCACGTGCGCGGAGTCACCTACACGGATGAGGCCGTGGTCGCCGACACGAACCTGCACCCCTTTCGCTTCCGAGGCGCCCGCGTCGTCCTGGCGCACAACGGACATCTGCGTCAGTTCGCACGTATGCGCTACTCGCTCGTCGAGCACGTGCGGCCCGACCTTGCCGAGCTCATCGAGGGGACGACCGACTCCGAGTGGATCTATGCACTGATCCTGTCACAACTCGACGATCCCTACGGGCTTCCGAAGACGCGCGAGCTCGCCGAGGCGACGGCCGCCTCTCTCCGGATTCTCCGGAAAGTTCGCGCAGCTCACGGCATCGACACGTCCTCGCCGGTGAATCTTTGCGTCAGCACCGGACGCGCAGTCATTGCGACCCGCTTTTCGTTCGACTACGGCTGGTACCCGCCCGAGGACGAGTTTCTCGAAACGGATCTTCCCTTCGTCAGTCTCTGGTACGCGATCGGCGGGGAGTACGCCGAGCACAACGGTGATTGGCAGATGACGGTGGCCGGGACCCCGCGCTCGGTGATCATCGCCTCGGAGCCGCTGACGAGCGATCACTCGTCGTGGCTCGAGGTGCCCGAGTACTCGATGCTGACTGCCGAGCTCGGCCCCAACGGGCTCGAATTCGAGACGCGCGACCTCGATGTCTGAACGCGAGACGGCCGAGTTCCTCGCGACGGTCCCGCTGCTGAAGGGCCGCGACGAGATCGATCTTTTAGAGCTGACTCGTGTGCTACGCCGGCGAACGGTGAGGGAGGGCGAGATTCTCTGGAGCCAAGGCGATCAGGCGCGGGAGCTGGTCTTCATCGTCGAGGGCGGCATTTCAGCATCGCTTCGAGTGCCCGGCGACCGCTTGGTCGAGATCGGCCGGGCCGGGCCACGCGACGTGGCCGGTGAGATCGGGTTGCTCGAGGGCGGAGAGCACACGATGACAGTGCAAGCGACCGAGCCGACGACGATGCTCGCGCTCGGCCGATACGACTTCGCCGCGCTGCTCACACGCCCGGATTCGTCGGCGTTCGAGCTGAAACGCCGCCTTGCCTCGCAGTTCACCGGCCGTCTACGCAACCAGCTCGCACAGCTCGCGCTCACGCTTAGCGGCGAGCTGACCAGGGCGACCAGCGATGACCCGGTCCTCGCGCTCGCCGACCTCGAGCCCTGCGGCCCGCCCGACACCACGTACCTGAGCCGCATGGCGAGCTTCCACGAGTTCGATGCCGTGGCCCTGTGGGGCTTCCTGACCTCGGGAAGCTATGCAATGTGTCCGCCTCGAAGGACGCTGCTCGCCGAAGGAACACCGTCGGCAGCGTGCTACCTGACGATCAACGGTGCGGTCGAGAAGGTGCTGATACGAGGCGATCGCCAAGTCCGCGTAGGTCTAGCCGGCCCAGGCAAGGCATTCGGTTACGAAAGCCTCATCGACGACCACCCGTCGCCGGTCACAGCGGTCACGCGAGAACGAACCCTCCTGCTCGTCCTGCCTCACGATCCGTTCAAGCAGCTCTTCGGCCGGGACGACACGATCGCGCGCGTTTTTCTCGACGTGATCCTCCGCGATCTGGTCGCGACGCTGCGGCTGACCCTGCGGCCGCATGCGCGTCTGGCGGCGAGCGTCTGAACGATATTCGGCCCACGAGGTTCAACTGGCCCCATCCCGAGGGAGTCGTCGTAGAGCGGCGCTGCCGCCGCAGTCGCCTTCGACATCGTTCTGCCGAACGCGATACAACGCCACGACCCGCCGTCGTGCGTGGTTCGAGTTGCTGAAAGCGGTCGCGCTCCAGGAGTTCGGATAGCTGAAGGAGAGACTGGCGGGCGGGGGCGTGGTCACGCGAGCCCGAGGATGAGCTCTGCGTTGAGCTGGAACGGACGATCGTGCGCGGCAAGCTCGCCGCCGCCGAGTATGTGCAGCGACCCGCGCGGCGTCGAGCCGGTCGGCGAAGGCCGGCACGTTCGTCAGCTCGACGCTCTCGCACTTCCCGTTCGCACAGCGCGCCGTCACCTCGACGACACCGGCGGGAGCCTCGAGCCGCAGGGTCGTCTCGGGCTCGCGCATCTCGACCATCCCCGTCTCGAGCAGCACCGTCGCGAGGCAGATCGTGTTCGAGCCGGACATCGCGGGTACTCGGTCGGTTCCATGATGATGAACCCGCGTCGCAGTCGTCGCGTTGGGAGGGAACGACGAGGTTCGCGTGGACGGCGACGCTGCCGCGCGGCTCGTGCAGCCGGGGCATCCGCAGCGAGTCGTCGGCGCGGAGCGCCTGCATCTGCTCGAAGACCGTGACGCCCGGCGGCGGCAGGACGCCGCCGACGACGACGTTCCCTACCTCGCCGCCCGCGTGGCAGCCGACGACGGAGATCACACTGCGCCCGGACACAGGCGAACCCTACGACGTTGGTCGTGCGCTGCTGTGCGGCAGCAGGTGGTCCGCCGCTTCCGTTCGTCGCTCTCGGTGTATGGACCCTCGGTTGGATAAGGGCTCATCCCGAGCCGACGATGCATTCGAAACGAGCACCAACCGCGAAGGCCGGACGCGTGGCCGCCGGGCACGGGTGCCGGTATTGGCGGACGCCGCGGCGTGTTCGAGGTGCGGCGGCTAGTGGGTTGCGTCGGAAGCGAGTAGGGGTACGAGAACCTTCGCGTTCGGGCTGCCCCAGCCTGTGACGGGGTCCCAACCTGGCTCTGCCCGGTAGCCGGTGATCGTTCCGTGCGGGAACTCCGCTGTGTTGCGGCTTCCGTTCGTGATGTCGTGGAAGGCTTGGTTGTATCGAGGGCTGCGCGCGACTCGGTAGATGGCCGGGTTGATCAGGCCGAGGTGGTGTTTCGCGTACTGGTCGGCGAGCGCGATGATCCCTGCCCAGATCGGGGCGCTGGCACTCGTGCCGCCGTGTTCACTGATCGTGTAGCCAGCGCCGGAGTTGCTTGTGACGACCGGGACTCCGCTGTCGGGGTTCGGGTTGGCGTCGGCTGCGACGTCAGGGACACCCCGCATCGAGCCGATCCCGCGGACCGCGTTCTGATACGGGGGGCGGGGAAAGAGACGGCTGAAGCCCCCGCCTGACGCCTGGAAGCCCGTGCCGGGGCTGCCGTCGGGGAGGCCCCAGGTTGTCTCCCCGATCCAGGAGCCGGTTGTATGGTTCGCCCTGAGGGTCGTGCCGCCGGCGCCGAGTACGAGGGGGTCTGAGGCAACGAGCGTGACTTCTCTTCGTGGGATGAAGCTGCTGCTGATTCCGGCGGAGAGCGCGTCGATGAGTGCGCAGGGCTCCCCTGCCGCTCCCGAATCACCAGTGGCCGCCACGACGGTGACGTGGTCGTGGGCATCGGTGCGGAGCGCGTTGTTCAACTCTTCGAGCTGCATGTGTGTGACACAGTGCTCGCCACCGATCTGGCCTGCAGGGCTGAGAGAAATGACGGCGCCTTCCGAGGCGCCCATTCGCAACGCAGCGATCGAGGCCGAGACCGCTTGGTCGGCGCTGTCCAGCGAGTTTCCTTTGACCAGGAGGATGGTGAGCGCGGCGCCGGGAGCGATCGTATGGACCATCTCCGCGTCCAGAACCTCCTCTCCATACGCCAGCCAGGGCTTCTTTAGCCCTGCGAAGGTACTCGTGAACCGTAGATGCGGCGCCGGCAGATGGAAGAGACGATCGAAGACGGCGAAGTCCTTGCGGAGGTCGGTGACGTTCGGTGGCGAGAGCTGCGACTCGGCCAGCTCGGGCAGCACCACCGTTTCGCCGCGGCCGTCGATTCCGTGCTGGAGGAGCGGCTCGACGCCGTAGGCGACCTGGAACTGGTGCGGCGTGTAGCAGGTGGCCGCCGAGATGCAGTTCGCCGGTTCACTCGCGGACCTTGCTCGTGCTCCGCCGATGCTGGAGGAGGCGGCGACCGCGAGTGTGGCGGCGCTGACCACGATGAGACCCGTGACAGCGGCGCCGACCGTCTGGCGATGAGGCCGTGAGCCTGAGATCTGCACCCCTTGGACGGTAGAGGCCCCGTCGACCTGCCGCGTCGCGCGCAAGAGCCGTCTTTCGGCTGCCGCCGAACGGTGAGTCTCGCTCGCGCTCTCGCTCTGCAGGGTGAGGCTGAAGATCATCTATCGGCGCGAGGCGGGCAACCCGAGCAGCGGCGACAATGGGGGTGGTGGACTACTCGGCAATTGATCGGCTGCTCGAGGCGACGCGCCGTCAACTCTTGAGGCCGGGAGGCGAGCAGGCTGCGGTCGTCGCGATCACAGTGCTCGCCGTCTACGAGGCGAGCCGCTTCGAGTCTTACGGGGGACCGCTCGATAGATCGGGGGTGATCGGGTTGAGCCTTCTCGCTCTCGTTCCGGTCGTGCTGTGGCGGTCCCGGCCCGCGCTCGCCGCAGCCGCAGCCACGCTGTTGACCGTCACGATCATGCGCGCGGAGAATCCGGCGTTGACCGTCGTGAGCGTGTGCATCGCCCTGTTCCTGGTGGCGCACCTCGTGGCCCGCCGTGGTCTCGTCGTCGCCATGCCGCTGCTCATACCCTTTCTCGTTGTCACCGTCGTTCGGCTCACCGGTCCGTACAACGCGCTGGGAAGCACCGCTCCGTTGCTTTTCTGTCTCGCCGCGCTTGTCGTCGGTGAGTCGGTGCGCAGACGCAGGCTGGCGGTCGCAGCGCTCGATGCGACCGAAGAGGCGATGGCCGAGAGCGTGCGCGTGCAGACGGTGATGGAGGAGCGCGCACGCATTGCCCGGGAACTCCACGACATCGTCGCTCATCACCTGTCCGTGATCGCTATAGAGAGCGAGGCTGCGCGACTGACCTCGTCGGATCTTTCGGCAGCGGCCGGCGAGCGGCTTGGATCGATCGCCGCCACGGCGCGAGAGGCGCTCACCGAGACGCGTCGGCTTTTGGGAGTCCTGCGTGAGGACGCGGGAGGCGAGTCGGACCGGATGCCGCAACCAGGGCTCGATCAGCTCGACGAGCTGATCGGGAAGGCGAAGTCGACCGGAACCCAGATCCGTTTCAATCGGCAGGGCGCGGTTGCGGAGTTGCCTCTGAGCACCGATCTGGCCGCCTACCGCATCCTCCAGGAGGCGCTGACGAATGCGCGGCGACACGCGCCAGGTGCAGACGTCGATGTCGAACTCCGCTATGCCGACGACGCGCTTCACCTGCGGATTCGGGATTACGCGGCTGGGCCGCCCGCCGGCGAAGTTTTCGAGGGTCACGGGCTTCTGGGCATACGTGAACGCGCGTCCCTCGCCGGCGGCACCTTCTCGGCAGGACAGGCAGAAGGTGGCGGCTTCGAGGTACAGGTGATGCTGCCGACCGCGGCGGCACCTTGACGATCCGCGCCCTCGTCGTCGACGACCAACAGGCTGTGCGCGCGGGACTCGCTGCGCTCCTCGAGACCCAGCACGACATCACCGTCGTCGCAACAGCGGCAGACGGCGAGGAGGCGGTGCAACAGAGCGACGAACATCGCCCGGATGTTGTCCTCATGGACATTCGGATGCCCGTCCTCGACGGCATCCTCGCGACCCGCCGCATCTGCACTGCCGTCGAGGGGCCGCGCGTCCTCATCCTGACGACGTTCGACCTCGACGAATACGTCTACGACGCTCTTCAGGCCGGAGCGAGCGGCTTCCTGCTCAAAGATGCGCCGCCCCAAACACTGTTCGATGCGGTGCGAGTCGTCGCCGCCGGCGATGCGCTCCTCGCACCAACCGTAACGCGGCGCCTGATCGCCGAGTTCGCACGCCTCCGCCCCCCTCAGCGCGTCCACACGCGGGATCTCGACGCCCTCACACCCCGCGAGGTCGAGACTCTCAGCCTCGTCGCGGCAGGGCTCTCGAACCAAGAGATCGCCAACCGCCTCGTGCTCAGCAGTGAGACGGTAAAGACACACGTCAGTCACATCCTCCGCAAACTCGGACTCCGCGACCGCGCACAGGCAGTCGTGGCTGCGTACGAGACAGGCCTCGTCAGCCCTCCCGACTGATGACAACCAGCTGCCGCGCCTAAGAAATCCCAACCGGCAGCGAGATGCCGTGGCGTGGGCCAGCGCGCTTGCGCCAGACATTTCGGTCCGGCCGGATCAGTCGTCGGGCGCGAGCGGCGGGCCGACGTTGACTTGTCCGTGGGCGTGGAAGAGATCCTCGAGTTCCTCGGGCGACGGTCGCGGCGTCTGGCCAGGCGGCAACGTGGGCTTCGTCGCCGGCACCGCCCCGTCTCGCACCATCCGTTCCAGCCCCGCCGGGGTGCTGAGCACGAGCACGCGCGCTTCGTCGCTGTCGACCCGGAAGGTGTGCGCAACTCCCATCGGAACGACGGCGGTCCCTCCCGGCATCAGTTCGAACCGCTGCCGGTCGGCCTGAACCGTCAGCTTTCCTTCGAGCAGGATGTAGCTCTCGTCTTGCGGGTGGGTGTGAAGCGGTGGCGATGCGTGGAGTGGAAAGAGAAACTCGATCAGCGCAAACCTCCCGTCGCTGGCCTCGCCCGACAGCCTGATCGTGGCCAGCGTGCCCAGGAACCAGAGCTGCTCACCCTTCCCGGAATGCGTCCACGTCGCCGTCTTCGTCATTCCGTCAGAATATCGCCGCGGTATTTCAGGGTGCTGTGAGAGAACTGGCGCAGGGAGCGGCTTCGAGGTCTGATACGACGATGTCGAACCAGTCGTTTCGTCTCCCGGCTCGGATCTATTTGCGTTCGCCGTCTACAGCGTACTTGGATCCGCTTGGGATTCGAACGGATCGCGTCAGTCCGCCTTCAGGCGCAAAGATCGCTTAGCGCCGCGTCGACAAGCCCGAAAAGGGTCTGATCCTCGTCGCCAAAGGCGTCCGTGCCGGATCCTCGATATCGAGCGTACCGACGACGGTTCCATCGCAAAGAACGGGCACGATCGGGGGCAGCGTCCTGTGCGAGCACTCGCAAAACCCGCGAGAGCTCGCAGCAGCTATTCCCCAAGCTGACCGACGAGCATCTGGCGACTTTGAGGTCGTACGGTACGACGGAGAAGACCTCGGTTGGAGAGGTCCTCGCAGCCGCCGGCCAGCACCAGGCTCGCAACGGCCCCTGACGGACCGACTACTCGACTCTCACAGACGCCTGAGCACGTGCCACGGTCGGCTCGCCATGGACGAACGCTTGCTCAGACTCTGGTCAGGCGGCCGCGGCGGTCGCTTCGACGGCTTGCACGATGAGTACCGCCCATCAAAGGCCCCGCAAATGGGCCCTTTTGTTGCCGACTCTGCGACGCCTGACTGGAGTTGGCCTTGCCACAGTGTTCGCTCGACCATCGGATAGAGGTTCGACCACGTGCGAACCCAGTATTGGTCGCATTTGGGCCCTGTCGGTGACCGGGCGAGCACCAGCTGGTCTGATTGGGGATCAGGCTGCTCGCCCATCTCGAGACGGTCGAGTGACACGATTGCTCTGCCATCCGGCGGCTTAGACACCCGTAACGCCATCGCAAAACCGTCTGCACACTGCTTTTTTGTTGCTTCGGCGGGCGGCGCGTGGTGACTCCGCCGTGCCGGGGACGGGGCTCGTGTGCTCGAGGATCGTTCTCGGCGCGCTCCGGATTCGGTGCGCCGTAGACTCCGCGCCGTGAGCGAGCGTTACGAACGTGGACTGGACGCGTATGCAAGCCAGTTCGGCATCGGGCGCGCCGACGTTCCGACCTGGTTCGCGGAGCGTTTCGGCGAGCGGTTCGGCGAGGAGGCGATCAACGCCGCCGGAGGTGCCTGGTCCGACGACTGCCTGAGCTTGCGTGACCGTAGCCTGATCGTCGTCGCGGCGCTGATCGCGCAGGGCGGGGCGGAGGCTCGACTGGAAGGGCATGTCCGCTGGTCGATCGATCACGGCTCGACCCGGGAAGAGCTCGAGGCGCTCGTGTCGCTCCTCGCCGTCTACGTCGGCTATCCGAAGGCCTCGGCCGGGATGGAGGTCGTTCGCATGACCCTCGCCGAGATCGAGGATCAGTGACAGATCTCGCCGGGCGGGTCGCGCTCGTCACCGGCGCGGCTCGAGGCATTGGCGAGGCAATAGCCCGCGAGTTGAGGGCCCGCGGCGCGAAGGTGGTCGGCGCCGACCAAGCGGCGCTCGGTCCGCAGGACGTGGCGCTCGATGTGCGGAGCCGTATCTCCTTCGCGGCGGCGATAGAGGAGACGATCAAGCGGAACGGCAGGCTCGACGTCCTCGTCAACAACGCGGCGATCACGATCCGGCGGCCATTCTTCGACATCGACGAGGACGAGTGGGACGAGGTGCAGGCGGTCAACCTGCGCGGAACGTTTCTCGGCTGCCGTCTTGCCGGCGAGGTGATGCGGGATCAGGGCAGCGGCAGGATCGTCAATCTTTCCTCGCTCGCCGGTCAGGTCGGCAGCGTCGTCAACGGCGCGCATTACGCCGCGTCAAAGGGCGGGATCCTTGCGCTGACGAAGGTCGTCGCCCAGGAGCTCGCGCCCTTTGGCGTGACCGTAAACGCCGTCGCGCCCGCCGCGATCGATGGGCCGGTGATGGGCGCGCTGTCCGGCGACGAGGTGGAGGCCCTCGCCCGGTCGATTCCGGTTGGCCGGCTCGGCACGCCCGACGACGTCGCGGCGCTGGTTGCGTTCCTGGCTTCCGACGAGGCCGGGTTTGTTACCGGCGCGACGTTCGACGTCAACGGCGGCCTGCTCATGCGATGACGCATGCGACCCGCGAGCTGGCGGCCGGAGGTGCTCAGCGGCCAGCGTCGCGCGATGCGCGTGTGCAGGAACGCGGTCGGTGTCGCCGTCCGCCGACGGCAGCCCATCTCTCTCCTAGTCCGCGTCCCAGTCGCTCAGGGCGTCGTAGTCTGCGTCGCTCAGCTCAATCTCGGTCGCGGTGAGGTTCTGTCGCAAATGGTCGAGCATGAGGGTGCCCGGGATTGGGAGCATCACGGGCGAGCGTCGAAGGAGCCACGCTAGGGCGATCTGAGCCGGCGAGGCGCTGTATCGTCTGGCGATCTCGGCGAGGGTTTCGCCGCCGACGCCGCGTAAGGGGAAGAACGGGACGAACGTAATGCCTTCCCGAGTGCAGTGGTCGACGACATCGTCCGAGCGACGTTCGGTCAGGCTGTAGTGGTTCTGAACCGCCGCAACCGGGACGATCGCACGGGCTTGCTCGATCTCCCCGATGCCGACCTCGGACAGCCCCACATCGCGGATCTTCCCCGCGTCCCGATAGTCCGCGATCAAGCGGAGGCTCTCCGCGAGGGGCGTCTCGGGGTCGACTCGATGCAGGTAGTAGAGGTCGATCGTCTCGGTCCGGAGCCGGCGAAGGCTGTCTTCGATCTGTGCGGCCAGGAGCCCGGGGCGCCCTTCGCCGGGTTGAAGGCCCCCTTTGGTGGCGACGACGATTCCTTTCCGGAATGGTGAAAGGGCAGCTCCAATCGTCCGCTCGCTCTCGCCGCCGGCGTACGAGTGGGCGGTGTCGACGTGTGTCACTCCGGCGCCGATGGCCGCGCGTACGAAGGCGACCCGCCCGGGCGTGTTCGTGAGTCGATTGGTACCGAGTCCGATCCGCAAGACGATGAACTAGCGTAGACGGATGGGCTCGCTTCGCTTCACCGACACACTCCAGATCGGAATCGACGTCCACGGCGTGGAACCGACCATGCGGCGATACGTCGACGACTGCGGGGTCGGCCCGTCGGAGTGCCACGAGTTGCACTCCCACAGTGTCGACGAGTTTCGAGAGGACGCAGAGCCGGTCGAGTGCGCGTGGCGCCTCGCGACGACGATGGTCGGTCATGTCCCGTGGGAGCTGATCCAACCGCGCGGCGATAGGGGCGGATCGGCACGCTTCCTCGCCGGACAAGGCGAGGGCGTGCAACACGTCCCGGTTGTCGTCTCGAGCTTCGACGAAGAGGTCACGGCGCGCGTCGAGGCCTGTGAAGACCTGGCACGCAGCTCCGGGGGGAAGGACGCCCGTATCGTCGACCGACCGACCGAGCAAGTGCTGAGTGTGTTCCTCGAGATCTTTGGGCGTCGGTCCAACTCGCGATGCGTATGAGCGGCGACGGTCAGGGACGGCTCTGGCTATCCGTGCGCGACGAGGTGGACGAGCTCGAGCGAGCGGCACGGGATGTACTCGATCCGCTCACGTTCGAGTTCATCAGCAGCGGCCCGGGTAGCGGCGCGGGCGTCCGGGAATGCGTCGATGCGTTCCGCCGCCTGGAGCTGGTGCCGCAGCCGCCGGCCTACGACGAGCTACCCGACGTGTCGGTGCGGATGCTCGGCACGACACTCGACTCCCCGGTGGTGATCGCGCCGACCGGCTTCATCGGCCGCGTACACCCCGACGCCGAACTCGCGGTAGCGCGCGCGGCCGCATCGCGGCCGGTGGCGATGTGCTGTAGCAGCTACACGGCGAAAAGCGCGGAGAGCATCGCCGCCGCACTCGCCGGACGCCCGTGGTGGTACCAGGTGTACTGGATCGGGAACCGTGCGGCGACTGCGGAGTTCGTGGCCGAAGCCGAGCGGTCCGGCTGCTCGGCGATCGTGATCACTGTCGACACGGGGGCAGTACCGATGCATCCGGAGGCGATGATCGCCGGGTTCTCTGATCAGCTCGCGAGCGACCCGGTGCAGCGAGCTCGGCACGGCAATCCGCTCGATTCTGCCGCGGCAGAGGCAAGGACGCTCTCGGGGCGGCGCGCCATGCACGACCAGCTCGACGGGGAGGCGATTGCGTGGCTCTGCGAGCTGACTTCCCTCCCGGTGCTGGCAAAGGGCGTGCTCAGCGCTGAGGGTGCGGTTCGCATGCTCGAGTGCGGAGTGGATGGCATCGTCGTGTCGAACCACGGCGGACACGTCTTGCCTGGTGCAGTGCCGTCGATCGACGCGCTGCCGGCGATTCGCGCCGCTGTAGGGAACGAGGTACCCGTGCTGCTCGATAGCGGTATCCGCACCGGGGCCGACATCGTCAAGGCGATTGCGCGGGGCGCCGATGCCGTGCTGGTCGGGCGTCCGCTCTTGTTCGCGCTTGCGGTCGGCGGTGAAGAAGCGGTGGGGACGATGCTCGACCACTTGCTCTGGGATCTCCGGGCCACGGTCGCCAACCTCGGCTACGCCGCTCTCGCCGACGTCGGTGCGGATTGTCTTGCGCCTGCCCGCTGAGGGCTTCGGATCCCGGACGGGTGAGGTCGAGACGGCGCGGTTCACTCCGGCCCGACCACGCTCCGCGACACCGGGCAGTCCACGACGTGTGGTCCGCGGGCGGGGTCGTACCAGTCCATCACTTCTCGAATGTCCTCCGGCCGTTCGATGCGGATGCTTCGCCCGCCGAGTGCCTCTACGAGCCGTACGACGTCGGGCATTGGTACGAGCGCCTCGCTGGGGTCGAGGCCGTGAGCGCGAAGCTTGTGGTACTCGGCGCCGAGGGCCTGGTCGTTGACGACGAAGATGAGCAGCGCCGCAGCGTAACGGGTCGCGGTGTCGATCTCCTGGACGTGCATCATGAAGCTGGCGTCGCCCTCGAAGGCACAGACGGTGCGTCGAGGATCGGCAAGGGCGGCGCCGATTGCCGCAGGCACGGCCTGTCCGGTTGTCATGAAGTCGAACACCATCTCGAATGAGCGCTGCCCTGTATTGGTGAGGTACTGAGCCACGAAACCCATGAAGTGCCCGCCGCCGACCATGATCCTCGCATCGGCTGGGAGGGAACGATCGAGTTCCAGCATGAGCGCCCGCGGGTCGCTCCCCGTTTCGTCCGTGACGAGGGGCTGCGAGTCGATCTGCTGCAGGCGCGGATCACTCTCCATGACGGCCTGATGGATCTCAGGTGTCCAACCGTGGGCTCGGTGGCCGCGTTGTGCGAGGTCGGCCGAGAGCGCTTGTAGGCCGAGATCGGCATCGGCCATGAGGGCTACGTCGACTTTGAGGCTCGCTCGTGGTGCCCCCAAGGGAGCAACGTCGATTTGCACGACGGAGCTGTCACGAAAGAGCCGGCCGTTGTCGGTGGTGTGGTTGTTCAATCGTGCACCGATGCAGAGGAGACAGTCGGATTGCTCCAGCAAACGCCGGGTGGCGTCCAGCGCGAATCCTCCACTGAGCCCGACATGCAAAGGATGATCGTCGAGCCAGCCTTTCGCGCCGAAGCTGGTCGTGACGAGAGCGCCGAGACGCTCGGCGACCTCGTCGAATGACCTGCGCGCGCCGGCGACGACCGCGCCGCGACCGGCGAGCAGGATAGGCCGCCGGGCGTCGGCGAGGAGATCGACGGCGGCGCCGACCGCCGCCGGATCCGGCGCCGGTCTCGTGGCCTTCGGCGCCGACTCGAAGCCTGACGGCGCGAGTGGCATCGTTTTCTCTTGCAGGTCGGAAGAGAGGAGCAGCGCAACCGGGTGGCGCTCGCTACGCGCCTCTTCGAAGGCCAAGCGCACGATCTGATACGCGTGCGCGGGATCGCGCAGCTCGCGCACCGAGGCGCCGGCGGCCTCCAATAGGCCCCGCTCGTTCACGTCCAGGTGATCGCCGCTGTCGCGGAGACTCGCTGCGATATCAGCGGCGAAGATCACCAGGGGAGAGCTGCGTTTGCGAGCGACCATGAGAGAGGTCGAGAGCTGGGTAACTCCCGGCCCGTAGGTCACCGCGCACACCCCGACGTCGCCGCCCGCGCGGGCGAATCCATCCGCCATCGCGAGCGCGGCGCCCTCGTGGCGGGCGTTCACGAGCCTGACCTGCGGGCGTTTTGCCATCTCGACGAGCCACAGCTTGTTGCCGTCGCCCATGAGGTTGAAGACGATGCCCGTTCCTTCGTCCACAAACGCCTCGGCGAGTGCCTCGTACACGCGCACGGCTAGTGGTCCTCTCTGCGGCTCATCTTGTTGCCCTCCGTCGATGGGCCCTCACGGTTATCAGATCTCTGCTGGAATCGCGGCGATGCGGTTCGGTCGTTCAACCGGCTTGCGTAGAGCATCCTATGGACGAACACTTACGCAGACCTAGCTTGGTGTTGCTCCGATCTGAGGGCGTCTCGGTCGAGAGGGCAGTCGTGGTTATCAGATGTGTGCTGTAATCGGGGCAATGGAGTTGGATGTGGAAGGGACGATCGTCGAACGTCCTGAGGACGAGTACTTCGCGTATCACCGCTCAGTCCTGACGTCTCCCGAAGTGCACGCCGCGGAGCTGGCAACGATCTTCAAACACTGCTGGCTCTACCTCGGTCACGAATCGGAGATCCCGGAGGCCGGCGACTACAGGCGGCGGATGATTGCCGACCAGCCAATCTTCTTCGTCCGCGGCCGTGAGTCGGGCGAGATCAACGTCTTCGCTAACACGTGCACGCACCGCGGCGCGACCATCTGCCGCACCGACCGGGGTAACGCAAATACCTTCCAGTGCTTCTACCACGCGTGGACGTTCGATACAGAGGGGCAGCTGATCGGGGTTCCCGACGAGCAGTCGTATGGCGGGTCATGGAACAAGTGCGATCTGGGTCTCGTGCGCGTGCCCCGCGTCGAGAGCTATCGCGGCTTCATCTTCGTCAACTTCGACCCTCACGCCGATGATCTGCCGACGTACTTGGCGGGCGCGCGCGAGTACATCGACAACCTCGCCGATGCGTCGGATGTCGCTGCATCCGTGCTGAGTGGCAACGGCGGCGCGGTGCGTGGCTCCCTGGAGGTGCTGCGGGGGTCGCACCAGTACGGCATCAAGGCGAACTGGAAGCTGCTCGTGGAGAACAGCATGGACGGCTACCACCTCGCCCCGACGCACCACACCTACTTCCAGTTCCTCAAGGACAGCGGCGCCACGGTCACGCCGAGCACCGGTGCGATGTACGCCCTCGGGAATGGACACGCTGTGATCGAGTACAGCGGTGCCTGGGGGCGCCCTGTCGCGAAGTGGAGCCCACAGTTCGGAGCGGAGACAAGACCCCAGATCGAGCAGATCCACGACGCCCTCGTCGACCAAATGGGCGAGCGCGGGCGCGCGATGGCCGAGCTCAACCGAAACCTTTTCATCTTCCCGAACATGTTTCTGATGGACAACAACGCGGTGGCGATTCGAACGATTCAGCCTACGGCGGTCGGCTATATGGACGCAGCTCAGTACGAGCTCGCGCCGAGGAACGAGCATCCGTCCGTCCGCTCGGTGCGGCTGGAGAGCTACGTCACGTTCGCCGGGCCCGGCGGTCTCGCGACTCCCGACGATGTCGAGGCGCTGGAATCGTGTCAGCAGGGAGCGGCGGCCCGCGTCGCCGAGTGGAGCATCCTCTCTCGTGGCTACCACGACGCCGTGCCGTCTCTGACCGGCGAAGAGCAGATCCGTGGCTTCTGGCGACGGTGGCAGGAGCATCTGCTCGCGGAGCAGCGGGTCGCGCTCACGTGAGCGCAGGCGTGGCTTCCACACTGCGCGCCGAAGTCGAAGATTTCCTTTACCACGAGGCGGCTTTGCTAGATGACTGGAACGTCGATGACTGGGTTGCCCTTTGGAGCGATGACGCCCGCTACATAGTTCCCACCAACGACAACCCGAACGCCGATCCGGACAACGACCTCATGTACATCTACCACGACCTCAAGCTGCTGAAGGGGCTCGCCGTGCGGCTCAAGAGCGTGCGGGCACACCGCGAATATCCGTGGTCGACGACGCGCCATGTGATCTCGAACGTGCGCGCGCGCGAGGAGGACGACGGCACTGTTTCGGCACAGGCCGGATTCATGGTCTGGCGGTTCCGCAACCTCGACACCGACTGCTACGTAGGAGGTTACGAGTATTTGCTTTCACGCACGGAAGCCGGCTTCAAGATTCGCAGCAAGCGCGTGCTCCTCGACGCTTGGAGGCTCGCGCCGATGGGCGCGATCTCGATCATCCTCTAAGGAGAACCGTCAACATGGTCTTCGAAGATTCAAGCATCGTCGCCCAGGCAGAACACACACGGGCTCAGGCTCGGGGGCCGAGAGGGCAACGTGTCGAGCCCTGAAGCAACCACCACGGGGCGTCCGGTCACGCTTTTCACCGGCCAATGGGCTGACCTTCCCGTGTCAGCGCTCGCAGCGAGTGCGTCGGAGTGGGGCTTCGATGGACTCGAGCTCGCCTGCTGGGGCGATCACTTCGAGGTCGAAAAGGCGGTCGCGGACTCCGGGTACTGCGGCCGTCTTCGTGAGGAGCTCGATCGGAACGGCCTCACCTGCGCTGCTATCAGCTCCCATCTCATCGGCCAAGCGGTGTGCGACCCGATCGACGCGCGGCACCGCGCCATTCTGCCGGCGGATGTCTGGGGCGACGGTGACCCGGCAGGGGTGCGCGCCCGAGCTGCGGAACGGATGAAGGACACGGCACGAGCGGCGGCGCGCTTCGGGGTGACACAGGTCAACGGCTTCACCGGTTCGCCGATTTGGCACATGCTGTACTCCTTCCCTCCGAACGACCCGTCCGAGATCGAGCGCGGCTACGACCAATTCGCCGAAGCTTGGAACCCGATCCTCGACGTCTTCGATGGCGAAGGCGTTCGCTTCGGTCTGGAGGTGCACCCGACCGAGATTGCCTACGACTTCATCACCACAGAGAAGACGCTCGCCGCGATCGAGCGGCGGTCGGCGTTCGGCATCAACCTCGATCCATCGCACTTCGCGCACCAGTTCCTCGACCCCGCCCGCTTCGCGCTCGAGTTCGCCGACCGGATCTACCACGTCCACATCAAAGACTCCAAGCGGCGTCTGGACGGGCGTCGTTCCATCCTCGCGTCTCATCTTGGCTTCGGCGACGAACAACGCGGATGGGACTTCGTCTCCCCCGGTCATGGGGACGTCGACTTTGAGGAATTCCTGCGAGCGCTCAATCGCATCGGTTACCGCGGGCCGCTCTCGATCGAGTGGGAAGACTCGGGAATGGACAGAGAGTACGGTGCGCGGGACGCCGTGGCTTTCGTTCGCCGCAGCGCGTTCCCGTCGTCGAATGTGGCGTTCGATGCCGCGATGCAGCACGAGTGAGCGAGCCCGGATTCACATCGATGGGTCAGGCAGCGGGAGGCGCTGCCGTGCCGACGATCGGGGTCGGCATGCTCGGTTACGCCTTCATGGGCAAAGCCCATGCGAATGCCTACAAGACGCTCCGATACATGGCATGGCCGCCGCCTCTCGAGCCCCGGCTCGTTGTCCTGGCGGGACGCGATGGCGATGCGGTGAGCCAGGCGGCGCAACGGTACGGCTTCGAGCGCTCGACCACGCGTTGGGAAGAGATGGTGAACGATGGTGATGTGGAGCTCTTCGACAACAGCGGTCCGAACAATCTGCACGCGGAGCCGACGATCGCCGCGGCAGAAGCCGGCAAGCACGTGGTCTGTGAGAAGCCGCTTGGACGCGACGCCGGCGAGTCCTATGAGATCTGGAAGCGAGTTGAGGCAGCCCGGGTCGTCAATCTCTGCGCCTTCAACTACCGTTTCTTGCCCGCGGTACGCGCCGCTCGCGAGGCGATCGCCGCTGGCGAGCTTGGCGAGATTTACCATTTCCGTGGTCGATACCTTCAAGAGTGGGGAACCACAGACGCGCCGGTGTGGCGCTTCGACCGCGAACTCGCCGGCTCAGGGGCGCTCGGGGATCTGGGCGCCCACGTCATCGATCTCGCGCGCTACCTCGTCGGGGAGATCCGCTCGGTGTCGGCTGTCGCCGCGACCTACAAAGCCGGTCGAACGGTTGACGACGCCTTCGAGGCTGCAGTCGAGTTTCACAACGGCGCCGTCGGTACGTTCGAAGCGAGCCGCTTTGCAATCGGACGCAAGAATGCGCTCAGTTGGGAGATCAACGGCTCACGCGGCTCACTCGCATTCGATCTCGAGCGCCTCAACGAGCTTCAAGTCAGCGAGGGGACGGGCGGCTTCCGGACAAGACTCGTCAGCGAGGCCGACGACCCGTTCTGGTCATGGTGGTGGCCTCACGGTCACATGCTCGGCTGGGAACACTCCTTCATCCACGAGCTCGAGCACGTCTTGGGGGCGATTGCCGGCCGAAATGCCATCGGGCCCGATGGAGCGACCTTCGAGGACGGCTATCGCGCCGCGGAGGTGTGCGACGCCATTGTCCGCTCGGCCTCAGACGGTCGCCGCGTCACGATCGAGTACCGGTGAGCCTTCCGGTGAGCGCGTGCCGTCGCGGCGTCCACGCTCGCCGGACACTGTTCCCGCGTCGGTGAACGATCCTGCAGGCACCCTCCGGCGGTGCGGGATCAGTCAAGTGACAACCGCCCGATGGTCGCTCGCCGAGGATGCCGCGGCCTACAGTGAGGCAGGCGTGGAGGCGATAGGCGTCTGGTTGCACAAACTCGAGCGCCAGACGATGGATTCCTTCTGGTTCCCCGAAGCTGAGCTCTCGCCCGAGATCGTCGACGATGCCCGCTCGCGGATCGTCACTGCAGGCCTACGGGTGTCGCACGTGATCCTGGCCGGCCCTCTCACCGAACCGGATGAGCAAGCGCGGCGACGCCGCACCGAGTACGCGCTCCATGCACTTTCCGTCGCAGAAGCGCTCGACGCTTCCTGCCTCGTCGTCGTGCCCGGGCGCCTCTATGGACAACCGTACGAGGAGGCAGAACAGTTGGCCGCCGATGTGCTGACCGAAGTGCTCGACCGTTCGAGTGCGTCTGCACCTTTCTTGGCTGTGGAACCCGTCACTGACGTCGACTTCGCGAACACGATCGATCTTGCACTCGATCTCGTCGACCGCGTCGGGAGTCCGCGTGTTGGCCTCTACCTCGACACCTATCACGCCTGGCAGCGAGGGGTGAGCCCCGAAGAGTCCATCGAACGCTGCGCCGGCAGGATCCTCGGCGTTCACGTCGCTGACCTTCGACGAGTCTCACAGGGAACCGTGCGTGAGCCGCCGGGTGAGGGCGAGCTCCCATTGGCGGACACGCTCAAGTCGATCGAACGCACCGGATACAGGGGTTCCTACGACGTCGAGCTTCTCGGCTACAGCATGAACAGTCCACCAGAGGATCTGCTCGCGCGCTCAGTGCGCGGAATGGAAGGGCTCCTGGCAGAGGCCCTTGGGTGAACGACGCGCTGCTGGCGCCGATGCGTTACCAGCGGCTCGCTTCTTCCGCCCACTCGGCGCACACGCGCGCGCTTTCGAGCGGCGGGCCGGCATCCGGTCGGTCGACTTCGATGATCCCCCAGAGCCGCTCTTGATCCGGTATCGCGAGAATGCACGCGCGGAAGTCGAGATCCCCACGCCCCGGCTCGGCCCAGAGTCCCGCCTTGACGGTGTCGCGGTACGAAAGTCGCTGCGCTTTCGCCTCCTCGGCGACGGAGAGGCGCAGATCCTTGATGTGCATCGTCCGCACCCTGTCGGCGTGACGCGTGATGAGCGTCAGCGGATCGGCGCCCGCCCACGCAAGGTGTCCGGTATCCGGTCCGAAGGCGAGTAGCTCCGGGTCGACGCGATCGAGGATCCACTCCGTCTCGTCGCCGGTCTCGACCCACGTCCCGACGTGTGGGTGAAGACACGCCTTGACGCCGTGGCTGAGAGTGACCTCACCGATGATCTTCAGGCTTTCTGCGATGCGCGCAAGCCTGGCCTGGTCGGGCTCCACTCCGAGTGCAGGCTCGCGCACGCGCGCTCCGTCCGGCACCATGCTCGCCCCGACATAGACCTCGCTCAGGCCCAGTCCGGCATGGGCACGCGCGAGCTTGTCGAAGAGCGGAATGAACTCCGAGCGTGCGTCTTCACGGTCGAGCGGGCAGCTCAGATAGCCCGGCGAGCACTTCATATCCGTGGCTGCGAGGAGCTCGCGGTAAGCATCAACATCCACGTCGGGCGTGATGCCGGCGGAGATTGCGTCGAAGCCGATCGCTCTCAGTTCTTTACAGAGATCGGGGAGGGGCGGGCCGCCCGTGAAGTCGATCCAGCCGTCCTCAGTCGCGAGCCACTGCAGTGGTGATAACGCGAATCTCATCGGTTCTCCCTTGGGTTCGTGGACGCTGACACCGTCAGGCCCAGTTGCTCGGTGGCGTATGTGACGTTCTTGCCGCAGTCCTCACCGGGAGTTGAGGAGAGGTCGAGCTCGATCACGACAAGCCCTGCGTAGGCTTGGCCGATGAGGGTGTCGACGAACCCTTTGAGATCGATGTTGCCCTCGCCTAACACCGAAAAGGCCTCGTACCGGCTCCAGCCGGCGAGGCTCGAAGGCTCCCCACGGAAATCCTTGAGATGGACGTGCCGGACATGCGCAGCGTGTCGAAGTAGAACGGCTTTGGGGTCTGAGCCCGAAGCGAAGAGGTGGGCGGGGTCGAGGCAAAGGCCGACGACCGATGTGTCGAGGTACTCGAGCGCGTTGTCGATCTGCTCGGCTCTCTCGAGGAAGAAGTCGAGGTGTGGGTGGTACGTGACGTCGAGGCCCGCTGCGGCCGCTCGGCTCCCGACGTCGTTGAGCGCGGCGGAGAACCTCCGATACAACTCGTCGTCGTGACGGAGCAGTCGCTCTGGTGGCCCGCCGCCGCAGACGAGCATGCGTCCTCCAAGCCCTTTGAGGATCCAGAGCGCCGCTTCGAAGACATCCAGCTCGCGACGCCACAGGCTTTCGTCGACGTAGGTGGCGTTGACGAAAAGCGAGGTGAGGTTGAGCCCGTAGTCGGCGGCGCGCCCGAGCATGGCCACCCTGCTGAACGCGTCGGTGTCGGTGAACGCGGGAGGTACCCCGGCGCCGGGAAGCGGCATGTACCGTCGCGCGGGATCCATGCTGAGGCTATTGCCAAGCAATGACTCGACGTGGTGAAGACCGAGCTTCGCGAGTACCGGATACGCCTCGGTGTACGGATGGCCCGCGAGGTCCCAGCTGATCAGGTGGTAACCGAGCTCGAAGCGCTGCGACCCCTGAATGGAAGCCGAAGACATTCTAGGACTCGAGCTCGGCCAAGTCGACGACGGCCTCGCGCGCAGCAGAGGCGTAGATGGCTTCGATGACGGCGATGTTGTGACGCGCAGCGGCTACTCCGATCGGCGCCTCTTCCGCGGCGTCCCACGCATCGAGTGTGCGCTCGTAAATGCGGCGCATGCCGATCCACCAATCCATCTCCTCGGATGCAAGAGGCAGAGGTCTCCAGCCGTCTGTGACTCTCTCGAAGATCTCGACGGGGGGCGGGGCGGGTGCTTGTGGTTGTGAGTGGAGTGCCGCGTAGTCACCCCGCATGATGTGTCCAATCGAGATCGAATCGAGCTGGCGGAAGCGGATGCTGCCCTGCGAGCCGTGGACTTCATGAACCGCGATCCCTCCGGCTGCAACTGCCCAGCTTCGCTGGATGCACGTGCTCGCGCCGCTCGTGTGAGTGAGTGTGATCACGGCTGTGTCTTCGACCGTTCCCGAGTTCGCGTTGTTTGCGAGGTTTGCCGTCACGTTCGCGACGGGGCTTCGGGCAAAGGTCTCGGCCAGGTAGATGGCGTGGTAGATCATCTCGATCACGACGCCGCCACCACTCTTGGTTCGGTCGAACCGCCAGCCGGGTGAATTCGGGTCCTTGCTCGTCCAGGGGGTGCCGAAGATCATCTCGTTGCGGATCAGGTAGACGTCCCCGAGCCGTCCGTTCTGGATCGCGTCAGCCGCTGCGTCGATGTCGGGGTTGAAGCGCCAGTTGTGGATGATCGAGACGCGCCTGCCGTCGACGATGCCGGCGATGCGGTCGACCTCGTCCAGGTTCAACCCGAGTGGCTTCTCGACGAACATGTCGACCTGCGCCGCGGCCGCATCGATGATCGCCTGGGCATGAAGGTAGTGGGGGACGGCGACGAGCACCGCGTCGAGCTCGGAGCCGAGCATTTCCCCCCACGTGTCATACCCCGCAGCGGGGGTTCCACCGAGCGCCTTCTGTACTTCTGTGCGCCGTTCTTGGCTGGGGTCGGCGAGCCCAACCACCGCCACGCGTCCTGAATCGATCAACGGCCGCAAAGCAGGTGCGTGCCCTTCCTCGACGACACGACCGCAGCCGATGATCCCAATGCGCGTTATGTGGATGCCCTCGTGTTTCGCTGGTCGATGTAAACGGCACCGACGAGCACCACGGCGACGGCGATGAGCTGGTAGTAGTTCTGCAGCCCGATCAGCACGAGCCCGTTCTGGAGGATGACGGCCAGGAGTGCGCCGATAACGGCGCCGGGGATCGAGATGCCGCCCCCGAAGAGTTTGGTGCCTCCGATGACAGCTGCGGCGATGGCGGCGAGTGCGTCGGTCTGATGCCCTCCGATATTTGTCGTGGCAAACCGACTCAGGTCGATGAAGCCCGCGTATCCGGCCACGAGGCCGACCAGGATGAAGCGAACAACGATGGCGCGCTCGACCTTCAGCCCGGCTCGCCTGGCCGCCTCGCGAGAAGAACCCAGGGCGACCGTGTGCATCCCAAACCTCGTCTTGAGCACCGTGATCCAAAGGATGACGATGATCACGAGGGCACTCAATGCGGGGTACGGCAAGCTCCCGATCCTGCCAACCCCAAAATCACTCTGAAGCGGGGTCGGGATGTTGGCGAGGTCTGAGTCGTTCGTGATGATCTCCGCCACACCGGTTGCGGCTCCGAGCATCGCCAGAGTCGCGATGAACGAGTTGACCCGGAGCCGGGTGATGATGAGGCCGTTGATCGCGCCAACGGTCATGCCTGAGGCGAGGCAAGCCAACATGCCGAGGATGACCGCAAGGAGGACGTGGGGGAACACACCGTTGGCGAGCTGATTGAGAGTGGGGGAGGTGATGTTGAGCATCACTTTCCCGCCGATCACCGATGCCAAGATGATGTTGGCTCCGACCGAGATGTCGAGTTCGCCGGCTCCGAGGAGCAGCGCCAAGACGCCGGCGAGCGGAACGATCTCCGCAGCGTCGAGCGAGATGTTCTGAAAGCTTCCACTGGTCCAGAAGACGTGATGTGGTGAAAGGAAACCGAAGAGGACGATCAGACCGAGTTCGACAAGAGCGACCCAGAACACGGTCTTCGCGATGACGGAACCACCGAGCGTTCTCCAGGAACTGACGGCCGGCTCGTCTGCATCCGCGATCTCGAGCGGTCTCGAAGAGGAGGGGTTGACGTCCGTCACGACGCTTCGTCCTGTTCCGTTGAGCCGTGACGGGCCACGAGGTGTCCGACCATGACTTCGACGACCTCGGGTACCGTCAGCCCCTTTGCGGGTGCGTCGAGTCCAACCGCCCCACGGACGAGAACGACGACGCGATCGGCAATCGCGAGCGTTCGCGGAAGGTCGTGCGAGATGACCATGACACCGAGTCCGCGCGCCGCGATCGACTGGATCGTTTCGCAGACGATGTCGCTCTGCCGAGCGCCGAGTGCGGCGGTCGGCTCGTCCATGAGGAGGGCGGTGTTCGTCCACATAACCGCCCGGGCTACCGCGACCGCTTGACGTTGTCCGCCAGACAGGTCTTGCACGGGGAGCCGAGTCGATGCCAATCGGATCGCGAGCCGGTCGAGTGCCTCGGCGGATCGGCGTGACATCTCGCGCCTGTCCAGAAAGCCGAAGTACCCCAGTAGACCGGGAGACAGGATTTCGTGCCCCAGGAACATGCTGTCGATAACGGAGAGGTGAGGAGGCAGGGCCAGATCCTGGTGCACCGCGTCGACCCCGCGCGCCTGCGAGTCACGTATGGAGTTGAGCTGAACCGGCTCGCCGGCGATCTCGATGACCCCCTCATCGGGCTGCAAGATGCCCAACATCGTCTTCATGAGGGTCGATTTGCCGGCGCCGTTGTCTCCGTAGAGCGCAACGATTTCGCCGTAGTCGACGTGGATGCTGACGTTGCGAAGTGCATCCACATGCCCGAAGCGCTTCGACACGCCTTTTGCCGCGACCGCATTCGGACTCTGCTCGCGAGAGTGTTCCATCGCTGCAGTGGCCGTCAACGTAGAGAGGCCGTCGAAAGAACGGCTGCGAGGCCTGGGAGCGAGCCGAGCCAAGTGCGGTCGTTTCGATCGATGTCGTCAGCGTCGACGTCCTCTGCGAAACGGCGGAAGATGTCTCTCGACACGAGTAGGTGGCTCCTCATTGCGAGTTCCGCCGCATCAGGGTCACCGGTGTGCAACGCGGCGAGCACCGCAAGATGGCCTGCCTCTTCGGCATTGAAGGTGTCCTCGGGGCTGTCCTTCGAGATGAGATACGCGGAGTATCGCTCCCAGGCGTTATGTATCTGCTCCATCAGTCGCTCGTAGAGACCGGACCCGGTGAGCGCTGCGAGCGCCATATGGAACTCCGTGTTCTTTCGCACGACCGCGAAGCGGTCGCGAGCGTCGTACGCAGCCGTGAGCCCCGCGAGTAGGACATCGAGCGGCGCGAGATCCCCGAGGCTCGAGATCTGCGCCGCGAGGCGGCGGACGACGAGCGTCTCAATTGCGACACGACTTTCGTAGACCGACGTCATCTCGGAGACGCTCAGCGTTGTCACCGTCGCGCTCTTGTACGCAGCGTGCTCGACGAGACCTAGCACCTCGAGTTGGCGGAGCGCTTCGCGAACGGGAGAGACGCTCATCTCGAGCCGGCTCGCAATCTCGTCGAGCCGCAGCAACGATCCCGACCGGAGCTCGCCACTGACAATCATGTCTCTGAGCGCCGACACAGCAGTCTGGGTCATCGTGACGCCGACAGCCCCCTGATTCGACCGGCTGCGGTCGAGGCGGACGTCGCCCACCGGAAGGGAATCGATGCCCTCGTCCATCTGCGGCGCGAGATTATCAGATCAGCGGTTTTTCTAATCTGCACGTTCCACGATCCCAACCCGAGCCGACGGACGTTGTCTCGCAGGCTTCCGAGGCGAAGAGATGGCTGGTCGCTATGGCAATCCGGGCTCTAGCACCTGTTATCGGGAACTCGACGGGCGCGGCGCGAACGGGGATGCCCGAACGGCCTCAGACCACCGTCGCCGCTCCCAGTTGAACATGAGTCGCACATCTGATAATTACCACTCTTCAAATGAGGGACGGTTGAAAGTCGCCGACGCTACCCCCAGGCGTCTGCCTGCCGAAGGTGGCGGCGCCATCGCGGTTCCCGGGAGCCCTCGCCACACGCAGGGCTCCCGTGGGTTCGACTCGTCGAGGCCAGTATGAACGGACGAACAAGGAGGACTGGAGAACCATGATCAGGAAGCTCGTAGCGGTCGGAATACCGCTCGCGCTGTGCCTGGCCGCGCTGTGTGCGGTCACGGCAGGAGCGCAACAGACGACCCGCTCGGCGGGTTCGGGCACAGCTGCAGGGGTTACCGTGTTCAGTACCGATCCGTCGCTGGTGCCGACAGCCTGCGGCGCTCAAAGCGTCTTCAAGAAGGCCGGCTGGTCGTGGTCGTGGGGAGGTCCGACAACGGGTGACGTGCCGAGTGAGCTGTCCTACCTCGACTCGATTTCCCTGAAGAACCCCGACGGGGTCGTCCTGCTCCCCTTCTCGGCGACGGCCTTCAACCAGAAGATCAAATCGCTCATGAGCGACGGAGTCCCGATTGATCTGACCGACGGGACCCTGACACCCTTCGTCGCGTACCACAGCTTCCAGTCCGACGAGTCGAAATCCGGCGCACAGGTTGCAAACGGTGTCGCGAAGCTCACCGGCGGTACCGGCACGGTCGGCGTGATCGCTCTCGAGCCCGGGCTTACCAACGACGAGATGAAGTTCGAGCCCGCCGTCGCCCTGATCAAGAAGCACAAGGGTCTGAACGTGCTACCGATCCAGTATGGGGCCAACAGCGAGTCGAAGAGCGCTTCGATCACTGCCGCCTGGATCGAGGCCAACCCGGATCTGAAGGTGGTCATCGCCACCGATGCGGCTTCGGACCTGGGAGCGGTCTCCGCGATCCTCGCGGCCCACGACAAGGGCAAGATCCACGTCGTCGCGTACGACTCGAGCCCGCCGATCAGAGCCGACATCGCGTCCGGCGACATCGCCTTTTCGATCTCGCAGCCCGACTACCTCAAGGGCGTCTACGCGGCCGAGGACATCCTCGCATACGTGAAAAAGCACGGGGCGCGCTCCGGTCCGGTCAAGACGGCGTCCCCGGCCATCATCCCCGTTCCGACCTCGGTAATTAACAAGAGCAACGTCAACAGCAGCACCGAGAAAGCATGGGAAGACTCGACGAGCTGCAGCTTCTACAACGGGGTCAAAGCTCCGCCGCTGCCGAAATGACAGTCATCTGACTCGATACGACGCGCGAACCAGGGCGGAGGGGCGCCAGCTCTCGCTCCTCCGCCCGCTGGCGCAGGCATGACCGGTAAGCCTGTCACTCCGACGGCTGCTCGCAGGTGCTCTCGACGTTGACGAACCTCGGCTCGTTCCTCGACCGCTCGGCAGCGAGCAGCACCTCGAGGACCCGGAGTGCAAACTTGCGGTCCCTTCGTTGGGGACTGCGGTACAGCTGGTGTTCCGCAACTGGAGAAGCGAATGGCAATCGATAAGCAGTTCGACGCGATCGTCATCGGGTCCGGGGCAACGGGAAGCATTGCCGTGAAAGAGCTCACCCAGCGTGGACTGGATGTGCTCCTACTGGAGGCGGGACGCGACATCACCGAGGCGGACTTCACACCACCGGTCGAAGCCCCTCCGCGCGCCATGGGTATAGGGCTCGGCCCTCGCATCAAGGCAGGGCTTCGCGGCCAGCACATCCAGTCTCGGCGGGTGTTTTTCCGCGACTCCGCCAGTCCGTTCCTCGTGAACGACCGTGAGAACCCATATACGACGCCGAAAGGCCAGTTCTTTCTCTGGATCCGCGGCCGACAGCTCGGCGGCCGCCTCCACACGTACGGCCGCATGTTGCTGCGGATGTCGGAGTTCGATTTCGCCGGCGGCGACGGTCGCGATCCCTGGCCGATCTCATACCGAGATCTCGAGCCGTGGTACGACCACGTTGAAGAGTTCATCGGCCTGTACGGCAACTCCGACGGGGTGCCGCAGCTTCCGGACGGCAAGTACGTCGGCCCCGGGTTCCTCACCTCTCCTGAGCGCCACTTCAAACATGTCGTCGAGTCGCGGTGGCCCGAGCGCCGAGTCGTCTCGTGGCGCTACGCCGCTCCGAACCCGCACCGTGTGCCGCTCGGGATAGTTGCCGCACGTGAAACCGGTCGCCTCACGACCCGCACGGACGCTGTCGTAAAGCAGATCACAGTCGATGAGAAGACAGGCAGTGCGACGGGCGCCATGTTCGTCGACCGCCAAACGAAACAGGAACACCGCGTGTCCGGCGACCTCGTTGTTCTCTGTGCCTCGACGATCGAGTCGGTGCGGCTCTTGCTGAACTCCGCGTCTACGAGGCATCCGAACGGCCTCGGTAACTCGTCGGGGCTGCTCGGCAGGTACTTCATGGATCAGACCCCGAGCCTCACCTACGGTTTCACGCCGGACTTCCCTGGTTTCGAGGTCGACAACTCTGCACCGACGGATCCGTTCTACCCCCCTGCCGGCGGCTGCTACATACCGCGCTTCTACAACATCGGTGAGCGCAACCGCGATGACTTCGCGACCGGCTTCGCCTTCCAAATGGTTGCCGGTCGACTCCCGGTTCCGGCGGGCGCATCTGGCTCTCTCGGCGTGATGGGATTCGGCGAGATGCTGCCCAGCCGACAGAACACGATCACTCTGAACCAAAGCAAGAAGGACGCCTGGGGCGTACCTGTCCCGCATATCACCGTGACGCTGTCGGACAATGATCGCGCACTGCTCCGTGAGCAGGTGCGCTGCACGCTCGAGATGCTCGATGCCGCGCGCTTCAAGGTCAACTTCTGCGGCTCGACACTTGGTTTGAGCTCGAAGAACGTCTGGCCGGATGCTGACCGGATCAGCCGTTATATCTTCCGGCGCGGGTTCAACCGAGCCCTCTCCATCGGTGCCTCCATCCACGAGTGCGGTGGTGCACGGATGGGAAGCGACCCGGCGACATCGGTGCTGAACGAGTTCAACCAGTCCTGGGACGTTCCGAACCTTTTCGTCACCGACGCCAGTTGCTACGTCACCGATGGGACTGTCGGGCCAACCCTGAGCATCATGGCGATCACGGCGAGGGCCTGTGAGTTCATCGCCCGCGAGCACGCCTCCGGAGGCGGGCTCGCGGCGGGACGCTCGGATTGGGCCTGACGGCCTGCTCGATCCCTCACCGCCGGTCGTGGCGAAGTGGAGGATCGGGTAGCACGACCGTCGAGGCGTCACCGCGGCGAACGTATGGCGATTGGCGCGCCGAGCGCCTCGAGGAACTCGTCGGGCGGTTCCAGGAAGTTCAGCGCCTCGGTCCGGTAGTGCACGGCACAACCACGCGCGGCTTATTGGGGTCAGTTAGTACGGCCCCAAAACCCGGCTACATCACCGGGACGTCGTGGCTTGTCGTAGCGGTGAACCTCTGCGCGCACGCGACGAGGCTCCGGGGGTTGTCGTCGAAACCCGCTCGACATCGAGTTCCAAGAACGTTCCCCCAGCCGTTTGACTCCTCTCTGCTTCCTTCGTTCCACGGCCGTGGGTCGGTGAGAACCACGACTCTCAGCACTCCGCCAGTCAGGTCGCTGCACCTTGGCAGGTCACGTGTCCCGGTTGGCCGCCGCCCGCGGTGCCACCGCTGGTTCACATCGCTGCTCCTCGCACATCCGTAGTTCTTCGTTTGATTCGGGATTGGCGGTGGCGGGGTCGAGTGTGTCCCGCTTCGCCCAGCCATGAGGGTATGGGCGGAGACCCGCGAGAAGCCATTGACTTCTTGCAGACAGGCGGGCTCGAGGTGATGCGCTGTGGATCGAAGGGGCTGTGGCGTTAGCGAGGATTCCGGGATATTCGCGCGGGCCTCCGGGCGTTGCTACGGAACGATGATCCCGGCCTCGATGCTGCTTGAGTGCAGCAAGTTGTGGCGTACGGGGAGAGCCCGGTAGGACTTCCCGTGCGGCACGAGCACCCAGAAGAGGGGACTGTTTTCAGCGCCGATCAGGACGTCGCCCACGTAGGGCACAAGCGGCGCGGCTGGGGCGAAGTAGACGTCGCCCGTCTCGTCGTCAGTCAGGTAGAGCCCCGGCTGCGGTAGGCCCTTCCGTGATGTCGCCGGAGGGATCGGGATGATCGGGTTCAGTCCGTCGGCGAGCCTGACCACTGTTTCGGTCGTACCGGTTGGATCCATCGCCACCAGGTCGGAGGGGACGGCACCGCCGTCCTCGCCGAGGAGCGCATCACCTGCGTACGTACCGAAGCCGGCGGGCGCGATCGCGACCTCATCGACACCCGGCCCCTGGTAGGTGCCGATCTGATGGACAACGCCGGACGGATCGATCGTGAATACTGTGCCGTTCAGGGGTTCGTTGGCGCCGGAGCGGCCCGTTGCCGCGACAAGTTTGTAACCGAAGTGGCCGACATTGTCCCAGGTGAGCGCTCCGTCGGAGACTGTGCCCGTTGGAACCGGCAGCGTCGCGAACACCTGTGGAGTGCCGCCGGTGCCGGGGATCTCGTAGATCTTGTCGTCTGGCGAATGGCAGAAGATCACGCCTGCAGGCCAGCCGTGCGTGCCAGGCGAGAGAATGCAGCGGGTTTCCTCGACCAGCGGCGGCATGTTCGCGAAGATATGAATCGGCAGCCCTTTGGGCGGGGCCGAGTAGACCGTGTTCTGCGTGTTCTGGACGTACAGGAACTGCTTGCCGGTCCAGACGATGCTGTCCATGTTCTCCGAGGTGTGGACGAAAACGGAGAAACTCAACGTCGGCAGGCGCGGCGCCGCGGCAGATGTTGCGACGACGACAAAAGCGGCGATCGCGGCCACGGCGGCGCAGCGGGCACGCAGCATTTGGCTAATGCTACCGGCTTCAGTCAGCGGCGCGAGGGCTCGGCCGCCTCCGCGGTTGAGTTTCACTGCATCGACGACAGGGAACGTTGCGACCTCGGCGGTGCCGGCAGCGCTGGATTTCGCAGGAATGGTGACGGGTCGTGGAAGGAGAGCTTCATGATCTCCGGCACCTGGAGGCTGGAGACGTCCGCGACGGGATTGCCCGGGACGTCGATCCCGACCGCGTCGATCAGGATCAGCTGGGTGAGAGCCGGCGGCTCGAGGAGGGCGAGTTCGGCTGCGATCCACCCGCCGATCGAGTTCCCGATCACGGCGACGTCTTCCAGGGCGAGTTGGTCGAGGAGGGTGGCGTAGAGGCTGGCGATGCTCGTGAGTTCGTCGGGGCGGTCGGTCAGCCCGAATCCGGGATGGATCGGAGCGAGCGTCCGCGCCGGAAGCGCCTCGGCCAGGCGGGTAGCGAGGACACGCATCGAGGCCGGGCCGGCGCCTCCGTGGAGGAGGGGGAACGGCCGGCCCGCGCCGCTCTCCTCGACGGTCAACGAGGTCGTTCGGCCCTCGCCGGCGGACAAGAAGTAGGTGTGCTCGGACATTGACACCGCGTGGGTCGCCTGCATCTTGCCAGGCCGGACCTGCTGAGCCCCAAAGGGTGGTTGCCGATGATCAGCCCACGTCTACGCAGTTCCGCGGCGCAGGTACCCTCGGTCGATCCAGTCCACAACCAGTCGGCCGTATTCGTCCGCGGCCTGCTCCCAGGCGAAGTGCCCTGCGTCGAGGGCGTGAATCTCGCTAACCGGCAGAAGCTCGTGGAGGTACTCGTTGTTCGACCAGGGAACGAGATCGTCGTCTTGACCGGCGATGATCTGGGTTGGCGTGGTGATTGTCGGCAACAGCTCGCGTAGAACGGGGTTCTGTTCCGGGTAGTGCCGGACAAACCGTGCCGACTCGGCGAAACGGCCGAGGTCGTAGGCGCTGACGTAATCCTCGTGGACTTCGGGCTCGATGTCGCTCGCCGCGCCCGCCTCGACCGCGTAGCCGATGTTGGTTCTCGCGTCGAGTGCACGTACGACGTCCAGGCTCGGCGCCTCGATGACGTCCTTGAGGGCGCCGCCCGCAGCAATCGGAAAGCGGACTGCTCCGCCGCCGACGGTCAGACTGGTCACGCGCTCGGACGTCCTCGCCGCCAGGAACAACGCAGCGGCTGTGCCGACGTCGGGGCCGACGACGTGCGGAGCGCCGAGCCCCCACTCGTCGATCAGGCGAGCGAGGAACTCGGCGGCGGCATCCGGGGCGATAAGCTCCGGGTGTGACTGGTCAGAGTGGCCGAATCCGGGCATCTCGATAGCGACGGTCCGGCCGAGCGGGGCGAGCTGATGCCAGATGCGACGGAAGGCCCACACGCTCTCGGGCCAGGGCGCGAGCAGGAGCACCGTGGTATCCGAGTCCACGTCCGCGCCGGTGTCCGCGAACCGAACACGCACGCCGTCGCAGACCCTGAAGTACGTCGTGATTGGCGATCCCGTCCCGACGCTCATCTGGTCTCCTCCTCAGGTCGCTTGAATTGACTGCGTCAGCCGGCGACCGGCGGCTCGTCACCGGCAAGCGCCGCCCGTGCGAGCGCGGCGATGTCCGCGTTCGTGTTCGCGTGACCGGCGATTCCCCAGCCGCCTTCTGGCGATTCCGTCAGGAGCACCCAGGTGCGTTCGGTTAGGCTCGGATCGCCGGCTGCCTCTGCAACGATCTCGGTCAGTTCTTTGACGACGCCGAGCTGCTTCTCCCGATCGAGGACACTGATCGGAGTGAGTACCTGGACTCGCACGTAGTTGTCGTCTCCTGCGACGTTGGAGGTCGCTCCGGCGTCCATGTCGTGGATGAATGCGGCGGTGTTGTCGGCGAACAGGGGGAGCTCGGGAACCTGTTCCCAGCGCATGACCGCTGCCGCAAGATCCTGGGCGAGGGAGCGCTTGTCGGCGAAGGTGCCTGCAGCCGCGTACACGTCGATCATCGGCATCAGTTGCGCTCCTCGAGGAAGGCGTGGACGTCGGCTGCGAACTCGGCGTGGTGCTGGAAGAGAAAGCCGTGAGCCGAGTCCGGGTAGATCTTGACCTGCCCGTTCGGGAGGAGCCCGGCGAGCAGGTGCGAGTAGCGGGGAAGGATCATCGGGTCGCTATCGCCGTTGGCGACGAACACGGGCAGTTCGATCGCGGTCACTCGTTGCAGTAGGGCGTGATTCGGGATCCCCCACGCGCAGACCGCGTCGTACTGCGCTTGCCGGGTCTGCCAGGTCGTCGGCTCGTCGCGGTTGGCGGTCCGCCCGAAGATGCGTCCGGCTGCTTGCCGGCCTGCGTCGCGGCTCGTGTCCGTGGGCGCGAAGAACACGTCGAGGTATCCCTCCGGGTTCGATTCTGGCGCACCGACCGCTCCGATGACCTCGGGCGTCCAGCCGTGCATCCCGGCCGCGCCTTGCGGCGCGGCGGACGCGAGCACGATGCGCCGCAGGAGATCAGGGCGGATGAGCGCGATCTCCTGCGCGACGAAGCTGCCGATCGAGAAGCCGAGCAGATCCACCTCCTCGAGTTCGATCGCCTCGAGGAAGGCGACGGCATCGTGGGCCATCGCCTCGATCGTGCTCGGCGTCCTGCCGGTGGTCGCGCCTACGCCGGTGTTGTCGAAGGTGATCACGCGACGATGAGCGGCCAGTGCATCGATCAGCGCGGGGTCCCAGTTGTCGAGATTGCCGCGGAAGTGTTGCAGGAGAACAAGCGGTGCGTCGCTCGCTCCCAGGTCGCGGTACGCGTAGTCGATCGCGTTGTCGGCCGCGACTCGCTGCGCTCGAACGTCGACATACGCAAGCGACGCTTCGACCACAGTCATCGAGTCACGGCCCCGACGGCCTCGGCTGCCTTCTCGACGAGGTCGGCGACTTCTGCCGCGTGGGAGATCATTGCCACGTGGCTCGAGAGGATCTCGGTCGTGGTGGCGCTCATTCGCGCCGCGAATTGACGCTCGGCATCCGGCGGGATCGCTTCGTCGTTCTCCGCGACGAGGTACCACGAGGGCAGCGACTTCCACGCCGGCGTGCCCATGACGTCGGTGAACGCGGACGAGGCGAGCGACTGCTGCACCGCGTAGAGGACGCGTGCACGGGTCGGCTCGACGTCGCCGGCGAAGTGGTTGACGAAGTCGTCTTCGGAGAGCCAGCCGTAGCCGCGCGAGTCGGTGAACAGATGGGCGAGCGCCGGCGTCACCGGGCCTTGCGAGAGCAGCGCCCCGAGCGACTCTCCTTCGTCGAGTGCGAACGCGGCGATGTAGACGAGCCCGACGACGTTCGGCGCGTCGGTGCCGAGCGCGGTGATGATCTGGCCGCCGTAGGAGTGCCCGACGACGATCGTCGGGCCGTCCTGGAACTCGAGCACCTGGCGCAGCCGCGCCACGTCGTCGGCGAGCGAGCTCAATGGGAACTGCGGCGCTCGCACCTGGAAGCCGTCTGCCTGGAGGCGCTCGATGACGCCGCTCCAGCAGGACCCGTCGGCCCATGCGCCATGTACGAGAACGATGTTCGGTCGTCCGTTCATCTTTCGCCCACTCCCTTCATCGAGTCGTAAGACGCGAGTGTGGTTAGCCGGAGCGCCGAGCGCATCACACGGTCGTGTGGTTTGAAAAGGGCGCCATGCGACTCGGGTATGCTCGCGCGGGAGGAGTAGATGTCGACGAGTCCCGCGTGGGAGTTCCACGGGCGCGACGCGGAGCTCGCGCTGATTCGAGCCGAGCTCGAAGCGATCGCCGACGGCGGCGCCGAAGTGGTAGTGGTCGTCGAGGGCGCCGCGGGCATGGGCAAGAGCCGCCTGCTCGCCGAGGTCGGGGCGATCGCTCGTAGCCTCGCGATCAGAGTCGGGCGCAGCGCCGCCGACCCGAGCGAGACGATCGTCGAGCTGGCGACGCTCCTGGCGGCTCTCTTCGACGGAACCGAAGCGCTGCTCGATCCGGGCGAGCTCGGCACTCTCCATGCACGGCCCGAGCAACGGTTCTGGTTGCTGCGCGACCTGCAGCAGCTGCTCGAACGGGCGGCCCTCGAGGCTCCGCTCCTGATCTCGATCGACGACGCCCACTGGGCAGACAGTGGAACGATCGCGGCGCTTCGCACCCTGCCGATGCGACTGATGGGATTGCCGATCGCCTGGGTGATCGCACTTCGCCCGCCGCGCGAGGCGACACCACTCGTGCACGCCCTGGAACAGTTGAAGCAGGAGGGGGCGTGCCCGATCACACTCGGCCCACTCGATGACGCGGCGGTCGCACACCTAGCCGCGGACATGCTCGATGCCCATCCCGATCAGTCGATCCTGAAGCAGCTGACGGAAGCCGGTGGAAGTCCGTTCCTTGTCGTCGAGACGCTCCTCGGACTGCAGGAAGAAGAGCGCATCCGCCTGGTCGACGGCCGCGCCGAGCTGGTCGACGGCGGGATGCCCCGTCGAGTACAGGCAAAGATGCGCGAGCGGCTCGGGCGGCTCTCCGACGAAGGAAGCGACGCCGTCACCGTCGCCGCCTCACTCGGCCGAACGTTCAGCTTCGACGAGCTGGCGCGGACCCTCGGCCGGCCGGCCTCTGACCTACTCGCGCCGGTCGGCGAGCTGCTCGAGGCGAACCTGCTCGTCGAGCGCGACGAGAAGCTCGCGTTCTGGCACGACCTCACACGCGAGGCCGTGCGCGCCAGCGTGCCCGCGACCGCCCGCCGCGCCCTCGACCGCCAGGCGGCGGTTGTCCTGCTCGAAGCCGGCGCCCTGCCGGTCGAAGTTGCGATGCAACTCGCGGCAAGCGCCGAAGTCGGTGACGAGGTAGCGATCGCAACGCTGCTCGAGGCTGCAAAGGCACTGGCCACGACCGATCCCGACGCGGCCGCACACTTCGGCCAGCGCGCGCTCGAGATCGCACCGGCGCAGGATCCCCGGCGCGGGGAGATCGTCGGCACGACGGCGATTTCGTTGCACATCGCCGGTGAAAGCGAGCAAGCGATCGCCTTCGCCGACCGCGCCCTCCGCGAGACGCTCCCGACGCTTCAGGAGGCAGAAGTGCGCCTCAGTATCGCCGGCATGTTCGCGATCTCCCCGGAGATCAGAATCGGTGCAGGACGCCTCGCCCTGAACCTCCCTGACCTCCCCGCGGCCCTGCGCGCCCGCCACCTCGCCTGTCTCTTCCACAATCTCGTCACCGCAGGTCGCCTCGAGGAGTCCCGCGAGGTGCTCGAGGAAGCCCGTGCCTCTGTCGAATCCGCCCGAGACGCTCGAGCGGCGTTCACGCTCCGTGTTGCCGAGAGCGCGCTCGAATACACCGACGACCACTTCGGACCGGCTCATGAGCTGATCACCGAGGCCTATCGCGACGGCATCTTCGCGGGTGACGATCAGCGGCTGCGGCTCGCGCACATGTGGCACGGCGAGCTCCTGAGCGTCGCCGACCGACACGACGAGGCGATGGCAATAGCCGCTCGCGGCCTCGCTGCCGCGCAACGGGACCATCAAGGATGGGCATACCAGATGTTCGAAACCTGGCACGGCCGCATGCTGCTGCGAACCGGACGAGTCTTCGAGGCGGCAGCCCTGCTCGAAGGTCGCTTCGCCCTCGAGGACGGAACGCGGGCGGCGTCGGTGCTCGAGGCTGCCGGCATCGTTGCGCTCGGGCGACTCGCGATCCACACCGGCGACACCCGGCAGGGCCGCCGCCTCGGCGACATCGCGCACGTCATGCTCGAGCAGGGCACACCCGCCGTGCGGCGCCACGCAGGCTGGCTGCTCGCGCTCTTCGCGATCGCGTCAGGCGACGCCGAAGCAGCACGAGGCTGGCTCCGCGCACCGACGGAGCCCGACGGCCGAGCGATCCTGCCCCGCTTCCCATTCGACGTCGCAGACGAAGTGATGCTCGTCCGCATCGCGCTTGCCACACAAGACGACGAGCTCGCACAGCTCGCGCTCTCCAACAGCGCACGGCGATCGGAGCTGAACCCGGGCATCCTCTCGATCGCGGCCACGGCAGCACATGTCCGCGGACTGCTCGAGCGGAACCAGGCCGACCTCCGGGCCGCGGTCGATCTCTTCGAACATGCACTACGACCGCTGGAGCTGGCGGCGGCACTCGAAGACCTTGGCGCCGAGGTCACCCCGACCGATCGCGAATCCGCCGTCGACGCTCTCGGCCGTAGCCTCGAGCTCTACACCGAACTGGGAGCGACTCGGGACGCCCGCCGTGTCCGCAGCCATCTGCGCGAGCTCGGCGTCCGACGCCGCCTGGTCAGCGCCGAGCCCGAGACGAACGGCTGGGCGGCGATGACGGCGGCGGAGCTCGCCGTCGCACGGCTCGTCGCCGAAGGGCTCACCAACAGGGAGGTCGCCGACCGCCTCTTCGTCTCGCCACACACCGTAAATAGTCATCTCCGACACGTGTTCTCGAAGCTCGGCATCAACTCCCGGGTCGCGTTGGCGCGACTCGCACGCGATTACGAGATGGCCTGAACGTGTGATGCCGCGGACCCCCTTGTCGTTCAGTCTCCGTGTCGGCTGATCAGCGGCATGAGCAGTGACGTCATCATCGGGCACGACGGGAAGCCGCGCTGCGCCTGGATCCGCGCCGACGACTCGGCCATCGCCGACTACCACGACGAAGTGTGGGGCCTCCGCACCTACGACGAGTCGGCGCTGTTCGAGGCCCTCACCCTGGGCGTGTTCGAGGCCGGGCTGAGCTGGGCAACCGTGTTCAGGAAGCGAGACGCGTTCCGCAAGGCATTCCACGGCTTCGACGTCGCCAAGGTCGCGGCGATGACCGGGCCGGACGTCGACCGGCTGGTCGAGGACCCCTCGATCATCCGCAACCGATCAAAGATCCAGGCCACCATCGACAATGCCCGAGCAATGAGGACCGCCTCGCCGAGCCTGGGGGAACTCGCGAAGTCGCACGCCGTCAGCCGCAAGCGGTCCCCTCGGTCGATCGCAGACCTTCCTACATCGACCCCGCAAGCGGAAACGTTCGCAAAGCAGTTGAAGTTGCAGGGCTACCGCTTCGTCGGCCCTACGAGTGTGTATGCGTTCATGCAGAACGTCGGCGTCGTCAACGACCACGTCCACGGCTGCTTCCGCGCGACCGATTACCCCACCATCTCTCGAAGCCGGGCCCGCGCTTAGACGTCGAATGTGGCTTCGCCGGCTCATTGGCTATCGACTGCGCCCTAACCAGTGGCGGTCTCGCTGTCCAGGAACACCTCGCCAAGCCGACCGGTGTTGACGTCAAATACGAACCCCCTGACTGGAACGTCGCGGGAGATCCATGGATGTGACCTGGCTTTCTGAATCTGTTCCCGGGTGTTCTGCTCGACGTCGGTGAAGCTGTAGAACCTTGCCGGCGCGATGGGCGCCTGTCCCGTCTCCTTGCGGAGCCGTTGCTCCATCTCCTCGTCGGTGAACCTGAGCATCCCGCAGTCGGTGTGGTTGATGATCATTATCTCTCGGCTTCCCAGCAGCCTGGTCGAGAGAACAAGCGACCGGACGGCGTCGTCATCGATAACGGTGCCGAAGTTCCTGATCATGTCGACATCGGCTTCCGCAAGACCCAGCATCTGCTCGATGCGGCTCAGCCGGGGATCCGCACAGGTGACGATTGCGATCTTGGGTGCCGGCGGCTTCCCACGGCCGGAGTTGTAGTCCTTGGCGATCGTTGCATTGGCGCTCAGCGCCCCGTCGATGATGCTCATGGCCCTTTCCCTTTCTCCCTGGCTCGGACTGGCGCCGTCGCGCCCATGGCTTGCGTCATTATCGCGTGGCCGGCGTTGACACGCCCGCAGGCCCTGGAGATGATCCGGTCATGGCGGCGACCGTCTTTGTCGGCATCGCTGTCGGAGTCATTTCCGGTCTTGCCACTTGGTGGATAACGGCACGGGCAATCACCCCGAGGATCAAGCTCTCCGAGCGAATCAGCAGGCTGCCCGACGACAGCGGCGTGACGCCGTGGCTCCATCGCATAAAGGTTCTCAACGTCAAACGGCCGTGGCTCCCGGACGCACCTCTCGTGGATGTCAGGGTGACTGTCTCTTTGCGGATCCGAGGTCTGCGTAAGGGGCTTCCCGAGACGTGGATTCGGATCAGGATTCCCGTCGGCGGCGACGGGGAGCTGCCGATTGTCGTGCGGGATCGTGTGGTACGTCTCGATGCCCACGCAATCGAGGAGAAGTACGCGCTATTCCTTCCACCTCCGTTGTTGGACGAGTGGAAGGGGGGTCGCCTGGCCCTTGACGATCTCTTCGAGCTCGGATCGTGTGCGCGGCTCGAAGTAGTCATCGGCGCTTCGCACAGCTACACAGGAGCCCGTTCGACGGTCGTCGCAACCTATCGGCCTGAGGACGTGACGGACGGTGGCTTCGTCGGTGGTGGGCTGACGGTCGAACCAGGGACGTCAGATCTCGGGGAGCTAGATGCGGATCCTTAGCCCGGTGGTCGCCGAACAATTGAGTTCGTCGTAAGGACGATCCACGAGGCGTGGCAGGGGCATCTCGTGAGCCAAGAACGGCAAGGGTCGGCGTTCGCTCAGGCTCGCTCGGACGTTCGCTCGACGGGATGATTCCGCATAACCAACGCCTCTAGGCAAACGGGTGCGCGAAGGTTCGCGAACAGCTGGCCCGGAACGAGGCCGGATTGCCTGGCGGAGGCCGAACTGCGCGACCTCGTCGAGAGCGGGGACGACGTCACACAAACCGAAGGGGCGGCCCGAAGGCCGCCCCCGTAGAACTGCTAGTCGTCGATGCCCCTTAGTGAATGGGCATCCCGATGCACGAGTGGGCCGCGTCGTTGCCGCCGCCCTGCGAGGAGACGTAGTCGCCGTGGTTCTTATAGTTGGTCGTGGTAACTGCGAACGAGATCGCAACCTGGTTGTCGTGCGAGTCGGCGTAGGCGCCGCCACCGCTCAGCGGGCCGTTGTAGCTCCAGGTGTAGCCGGGGTCGGGGACGTAGGTGGGCGGATACACGCCGCTGATGTTGATGTTCTGACCGCTAATCGTTCCCGTGATGGCCTCGTTCGGGACGACCGATGTGCTGACGCCGGTGCCGGTGAACGAGCCGTTGCCACAGGGGTTGCTGTCGGTGAGGGTGTAGTTGTGGACGTACGTGATGCCGTGAACCGCTGGTCACCGTGAGCCCGTGGCCTGCTGATAGCGAGCAACGTCGGCCGAGGCGATTGAGGCGATTGCCATGATTGCGACGGCTGCGACGGCAGCCACGAGAATGAGCTTCTTCAAGTGAGATTCCTCTCCAAATCGTGTGGGTTTGTCAGAGGCCCCGCCAGGATGATTCGGACGTTCACGACGGGTCGTTGAGCCTCTGCCTTCCACGGTACGGGGTGTGAGTGTCCGGGTAGGACCCAAACGGGTCATCCTTCTCGCCGAAGGTGGTGACTCGACGAGGGTGCCTACACCCGTTCATGGACGATCTCGCGGCGCTCGGTCGGATCGCAGTTGACGGCTTGACCGAGGAGCAGCCGTAGCCGGTGGCCGGGAGCCGAGTAGTATCGCGTCGGGGATGGGATTAGAGTCGGCGCTGATCAAGCAGGGCGAGGTGTTCGATCCTTCTGGTTTACCCGACTATGCGTCGAACTCGTTCGCCGAACTCGTCGCTGCTGTGACGGCGACGGACGGCGGTGACATAACCGCGCGTGACCGGGATCACCTCAGGCAGATCGCGGAAGAGGCCATGGCAGGGCTCGTCGCAGCAGAGCGGGAGCTCGGAAACGACAGCCACCGACTCGTTCCTACCGCCGGGATGGCGGCCTGGGTCCCTCAGATCCAGGGGGCGCTGGAAGCTGCCACGAACTAGGCCGCGGTTAGGAGGGCGGCGCCAGAGCCCGCTCCGAGCCGTCTTCCCGAACTGACACCCCGGACCGGACGTCTCGAGCCGCTCTCGCGGCCGTACTAAGATCCGCATATGCCGGAATACAAGGTCAGTGTGATCGACCCGGGCAACGCTCTCAGCCCGAGCATCTCGTGGAAGCGCTATCGCAGCGACCTTCCTCTCGAATACGGAAACGAGATCGTCATCGAGGCAGATCAAGGAGACTCACCAAGCGCTCCAACGTCGCTCCGCGCCCGGGTGACCTCGGTCGACAACGACGCCTTCCTCACCTCGACGGTGACGGTGGAACCGATCGGCGAGAACTAGCCGCCCGCGGTAGCGGCGGACGCGACCCCTTCCTGTTCCGCAACGGCAATCGGTCGAGCCGGCGCCCTCGGCCACAGCGGCAGCTAACGTCCGCTGCGCCGTCGACCGAGCTGTCTGGCACACTGGAGGTGCACTTAAGGCAACGTCCCGGCGAGAACGATTTCGGGGTCGTGCCTTTCTCGGGTACGGAAGACGGCCTGGGCCGGCGGCGAGCGCATCGGCCCACGAAGCGCGCCCACTCGGGAACGGTGGAAGGGGCGTCTGCAGGGGCCTGTTCGAAGCGACAACAAGAAGGAACGAATGAGCGACCTTCGTGAACATTTGGAATTGAAGGAGTTCCTGGCAGAAGCCGAGGAACGTGGGACCGTGACCACCTCAGAGCTCGAGGCGCTTGCCGTGGGCCTCGACCTCGAAGAGGACGAGCTCGCGTCGCTGCGTGAGCAGTTGGCCGAGCGAAACGTCGAGCTCATCGAGTCAGCCGAACCCGACCGGTTCGAGGAGCCGTCCGGTGGCAGCGGGGCCTCGGATGTCGGCGACGCACTGGGGATGTTCCTGCGCCGGGCCTCGCAGTATCGGCTGTTGACGGCCGCGGAGGAGGTGGCGCTCGCGAAGCGGATCGAGCGCGGCGACGCTGCGGCAAAGGCGCGGATGATGAACTCGAACCTTCGTCTCGTCGTCTCGATCGCGAAGCGCTATCAGCGGCAGGGGATTCCGCTGCTCGACCTGGTTCAGGAAGGCACGATCGGCCTGAATCGGGCGGTCGAGAAGTTCGACTGGCGGCGAGGGTTCAAGTTCTCGACCTACGCGACCTGGTGGATCCGCCAGGCGTGCCAGCGCGCCGTCGCGAACCAGTCGAGCACGATCCGGATCCCGGTGCACATCCATGACCAGCGACGGGAGCTCGCGCGGACCGGGGAGGCGCTTGCCGAGATCCTCGGACGTGAGCCGACGTATCTGGAGCTCTCTGATGCCACGGGGATCCCCGTCGACGGAGTCGTCACAGCTCTCGAGTCGGCGACCGCGTCCGTGTCGCTGAACGCAGTCGTCGGAAGCGACGGCACCGGAGAGCTCGGCGACCTGTTTGCGGATCCGGAAGCTGCCGACCCTGTCGAGAGCGTGCATGACGTGCTGCGCCGCGAGCACGTTCGCGCCGCGGTCGAGGGTCTTCCCGAGCCCGATCGATCGGTCGTCGAGCTCCGATTCGGGCTCAACGGAGAGCCGAAGAGCATCGAGGAGATCTCCCGTCGGCTCTCGATCGGCCGCGAACGTGTTCGGCTCATCGAGGCCGATGCCCTCGAGGCGCTCTCGGACGCGCTCGCCGGGATCGATCGGGACGAGTCTCCGGAAGGGTCGAGCCGCGCGGCGTGATGGGCCTCGTTGGGACGCCTTCGCCGGTCAGCCTGTCGCTCGGAAGTGCCCGTGGATGTGGTCGTTGACGACGCCGACCTGCTGGATGAGCGCGTAAACGCTCGTTAGGTCCTGCGAAGCGGCAGCCCTGCGACTTGAGCCCGCCGAACGCCTCTGCCCGAGAGCAAGCGGCCTCGAGAGCAACTCGCTCGGAGCTGCCGAACCGCGGCGCACCCGAACATCCAGAGCTTCTGGTCGTCAGTCGACCGCCGCCAGTTCCTGCATGTCGTCGACTTGCAGCGTGGGGTCGGCCGCGCGGACGGCGGTCTGCTCGGCGCCGAGCTCGCCGCGGACGATGTTCGCCCCCTGCGCGAGCGCGGCCGCCTTGTAGAGGGCGATCGGCCGCGGGACGCCCTGGCGGCCGAAGCCGCAGTCTGACGAGAGCACGAGCTTGTCGGCGTCGATGTACTCGAGCGCGGTGCGGATGTCGGCCGCGACGTCCTCGGGCGTCTCGACCTGGAGGCGCCGGTGGCTGATCATCCCGACGGCGACCTTTTTCGGCAGGTTGCCCTTGTACGGAGCGAACGCCGGAAGCAGGCTGTGATTTGACTCCTTCGACTCGATCGTCCACACGTCCGCGTTCAGACGGTTCAGGTAGATGTCGACCGACGGCTCGTAGGAGATCGCCGGGTCGAAGCAGTGCTGCGCGCCCGGGTTGCCCCAGCACGTGTGCACCCAGACCTCGGCGTCATCGAGGCCCTCGACCGTGTGGTTGAAGAGATCGACGAGGAAGTCGAGGTATTCCGGCGCCGCGCCGTAGGCGGCAGCGCTGTGGATCGCGGGCTCCTCGATCTGGATCACCTTGCAGCCGGCGGCGGCGAGCTCCCGGAGCTCCGCGTTCAGGATCGTGGCGATATCCCACATCAGATCCTGCTTGTCCTCTGCGTAGGCGTCGGTCTTCACCGTCAGCACCGTGGCGGCGAGGTCGGAGGCGATCGTCCCGAACTTGACCGGGCGTTCGGTCCGAGCCTGCGCGATCCGCCAGATCTTCGCGAACTCGAGCGGCGTCCCCGGACCGACCTTGCCGTCGACCGTGTGGTATTTCCAGCCGCCGACGATCTCGTTCAGCCACGAGCCCACCGGGTAGCGCCAGCCGAACGTCGTCTCGCTGTCCCATTTCGACATGCCCTCGAAGCGCTCGGAGGGATACGAGAACCACGAGCGTCCCCCGATGTCGGCGTCGAGGTGGTAGTCGCCGTTCGTGAGGATGTCGAGCCCGGCAAGCTCCTGATCGTTGAGGACCGACCCGACCGCGTCGACGAACTGCTCGCGGTAGGTGACGTCTGCCATCGCCGAGGAGAACGGCCGCTCGTAGAGGTTTCCGGTGAACCAGGTCGGGCGGGGCCACGAGCCGGTGACCGTGGTCGGCAGTACGAGATCCTTGGTGGCGATCAGCACGGGTTCCCTCCTTCGGGCGGTGACAGTTGACCGCAGATTAATGCTTTCCGGCAGCGTGTGCAGCCGAGCTGAACGATGTCCGGATCCCTACGGGATGAGCGGCGAGTCGGACTGCCGCCCGACCACGACCCACAGTGCCTCGGCCGGCTGGCTACCCACCGCATAGAGCCGGTGCGGGGCGGACGCGTCGAATGAGATCGCCATGCCGGGAAGCAGCTCGTACTCGTCGAAGCCGACGCGTACACCGAGCACACCACTGAGCACGTAGCCGTACTCCTTGCCGCTGTGGCGCAGCAGCGAGTCCTCGTGGCACGACTCGGCGCCCGGTGGGTAGACGATCGTGAGGAACTCGACGATCTGGTCGCGGTCGGCGGTCAGTCGCTCCCAGGTGACGCCCGACTCGAGGTTGATCACCGGCCGGTGTCCCGGTGCGGTGACCCGCGAGTCCTTGGCGGGCGGTGCGGCCGGACGCGGCCCGATCTCGCCCGCCTCGGGCTCGACACCGTCGAAGAGATCGCCCATCGAGAGCCCGAGCACTGTCACGAGGGACCAGAGCGTCGAGACTGAGGGAGTCACCTTGTTCCGCTCGATCTGGGAGATGAGGCTGGGTGAGACGCCGACGCGCCTGGCGACCTCGCGTACGGTCATCTCGGCCACCTGGCGGGCGTCGCGGAGCCGCTCGCCGATGTGCGAGGGCTCGGGCAGGTCGGGGAGCGGCTGGACGGCAGCCATCAGGCGTTGGTCACGCTCTCGACAGTCGCCGGGTCGATCCGCGCTGCCAGATACTCCCAGTCGCGCGCGAAGCGGTAGGAGTGCTGGTCGGGCGGCCCCGGGGAGGAGGTCTCGAGCCACAGAACCTTGTTCCCGACCACTTCGTAGAAAGCGTGGATGCAGCCCACTCCGGTCCAGAAGACGTCTCCCGGCCTCAGGGTGTAGCGCTCGCCGTCTGCGACCACGTCGACCATGCCTTCCAGCATGACGTACGACTCCTCGAAGGGGTGGTCGTGTGGGTGGGCGACGGCGCCGGGCTGGTAGCCGACCATGAACATGGTCTGCAGCTGGGCGCCGAGCCGCTTGTCCACGAGCATCTTCACGGTGATCCCGCTGTAGGCGAGCGCGGCGGTCGCCATGCTCGCCGAAACCGTCGGCTCGTCGACGAGGGCGCCTTCCTTCAGCCGGTCGATGTCCATGTCGGCCTTGCGGAGCAGGAAGAGGTGGCGGTTGCGCGGGTCGCGCAGGTCGAGCGCCGCGGGCTCGCCGTCCGGCGTCGGGCCGAGGAAGAAGGTGTCCGGCGGCTGGCCCTCGCCGCGGGGGCGTGGGGAAGCCATCTCGATCCACCTCGCCGGCGCATCCGAGCGCCACGCGTGCGCGAGGCCGACCGGTAGCACGCCGCACGCGCCCGGCTCGAGCCGGAGGCCTTCGGCTTCCAGGTAGAGGACGGGCTCGCCCTCGAGCACGTAGAAGGTGGTCTCGAACGAGTGAAGGTGACTGTCGACGTGGCCGTCCTCGAGCGCCACGAGCGTCAGCCCAGTGTGGGTCGCGCCGGTCGCGCCGCCGACGAGAACGCAGCGCGTCAAGCCCGAGCTGTGCTCGGGGAGGGCCGGCGCCAATTCGATCTCCTCTCTGCGAACGAGCCGGTGCATCAGACGGTCACCCCCTCGTCGGCGAAGTCGGCCCCACGCACGTAGGTGCGGCCGGTCACGAGCAGCTCCGAGGCAGGGAAGCGCGTGATCACGCGCGGGCCGGTCGGGGTGACGATGACCTCCTCCTCGATCCGTGCCGCCGAGCGACCGTCGGTCGCCGCGCAGTAGGTCTCGAGTGCGAACACCATGCCGACCTCGAGCTCGATCGGGTCGTCGAAGCTGTGGAGGCGGGAGATCATCGGCGCCTCGTACAGCCCGACGCCGAGCCCGTGCCCGAACTGGAGCCCGAAGGCGGCGCGCTCGTCCTTCATCCCGATCTCCTGCGCCGTCGGCCAGACCTCGGCGATCGCGTCGGTCGTCTCGCCCGGGCGGACGCGCTCGATCGCGTTGTCGAGCCATTCGCGGCACTGCTTGTAGGCATCGAGCTGCGGCGGTGTCGCGTAGCCCACGTTGAACGTGCGGTAGTAGCAGGTTCTGTAGCCCATGAAGGAGTGGATGATGTCGAAGAACGCCTGGTCGCCCGGCCGGATCAGCCGGTCGGAGAAGGTGTGCGGGTGCGGGTTGCAGCGGTCGCCCGAGATCGCGTTGATCGCCTCGACGTGCTCGGAGCCGAGGTCGAACAGCACTTGCATCGCGGCGGCGACGACCTCGCTCTCTCGCACGCCCGGCCGGAGCATCCGGTAGATCGTCTCGTAGGCCGCGTCGACGATTCCGGCGGCCTGGTCGAGCAGCGCGAGCTCGTCCTCGGACTTGAGCTTCCGCGCCTCTAGCATCACGGGCTGGGAGTCGGCGATCTCGAGCCCCTTTGCCTGGAGCGCGAGGAGCGTCGTCATGTCGGGCACGTCCATCCCGACGGGCTCGGTGTCGAGGCCGCGCTCGTGGAGCTCTGTCCAGATCATCTCGGCGAGCGCTCCGGGGACGCCCGTCTCGTTGCGCATGGCGCCGCGCATCGGCGGCACCCAGGCGCGCCAGCTCGACTCGGGGAACCACGGGCAGTAGAGCTGGTGGTGGCGCGCGGCGGAGCCGAAGTCCCAGAGGATCGGATCGTCGTCGCGGAAGACAAGCGCGAAGCGGATGTTCTTGTCGCGCTCCCAGGTCCCGATCGCGGTGCTCGTGACGTAGCGGAGGTTGTTCGGGTCGAAGAGGAGCAGGCAGCCGAGGTCGGAGGCCGCCAGCGACTGCCTGGTGCGGGCGAGGCGATGGCGGCGGAGCCGGTCGAAGTCGACGCGCTGCTCCCAGTCGACGGCCATCGTCGCCCCGCGCGAAGCGATGTTCACCGTATCGGTCATTGACGGCTCCTTTCCTTCAGATAGAGCAGGAGCGAGGCGAAGTCCTCGTCCGCGTGACCGGCGTTGCTCGAGGCCGCGAGCAGCGAGCGCAGCTCTTCGGTGAGTGGCAGCTCGACGCCGTTTCCGCCGGCGAGGTCGAGGACGAGGTCGATGTCCTTGCGCATCATCTCCGTCGTGAACGTAGCCGAGTAGTCGTCGGCGAGGAGCGGCGGCGTCTTGTACCCGACGAAGGTCGAGCCGATCACGGACGCGCCGATCGTCTCGAGCAGGGTCGCGCGGTCGAGCCCGGCCGACTCGCCAAGCACGAGCGCCTCGGCCAGCAGCTCCGCCGTGCCGCCGATCAGCACCTGGAGGACGAGCTTCAGCACCCGGGCGAGCTCGCCCTCGCCCGTGTAGCGGACTGTCGGCGTGATCGCTTGCAGCACCGGCTCGGCGCGCGCCGCCGCGGCCTCGCTACCGGACACGAAGACGACGGCCTTGCCGCTCCGGATCGCGGCGGGGTTGCCGCTGATCGGGGCCCGGACGTAGTCGACGCCGCGCGTGTGGGCGGCGTCTGCGATGCGCCTCGAGGCGTCGACCGAGATCGTGGTCATCTCGACGAGCAGCGTTCCCGCCCGGGCGTGCGCCAGGATGCCGTCGGAGCCGAGGATCACGGCGTCGACGGCGGCGTCGTCGGCCAGGCTCGTGACGCAGATGTCGGCATGCGCCAGCGCTTCACGCGCGGCGCCGAGGAGCGCCGTCCCGGGCACCTCACGTCCCGGTGAGCGGTTGAAGACCGAGACCGCGAAGCCGGCTTCGAGGATGCGCTCCGCGATCGGCAGGCCCATGTTCCCGAGCCCCACCACTGCCACCTGCGCGCCGGTCTGCTCCATTTCTTCCACCTCCGCGAGGGCTAGGTCAGAAGCCATCCGCCGTCCACCTCGAGGTTCGTCCCATGGACCGCGCGGTTCTCCAGGAGGAAGAGCGCCGCGTCGGCGATCTCGTCCATCGTCACCAAGCGTCCGAGAGGAGTGCGCTCCGCCAGCGCGTCGAGTACCTCTTGCGGCTTCGCCGACCAGTACGGGCTGTCGCCCACGACGCTCGGATGCAACGCGTTGACACGGATCGGCGCGAGCTCGACGGCGAGTGTGTTGACGATACCGAGGACGCCGCCGTTCACCGTGGTCACGGTCGTCGAGCCGGGGTAGGGCCGGCGAAGCGCGAGCCCGCCGAAGAACAGGATCGACGCGTCGGGCGCGAGCCGCGTGAGCAGCGTGTGGACGACCTCGGTGTACCCGATCAGCTTCATCGTGATCAGGTAGCGGGCGCGCTCGATGTCGTAGTCGGCGATGGTGTTCTCATCGCGTTCGATCGCGCCGATCACGAGCCGGTCGACGTTGCCGATGCCGGCCAGGCTGCCCGCGATCGATTCCGGGTCGGAGAGGTCGACCGCTGCTGCGGTCACTTCGCCCGGCCCCGGGATCGACATGGCCACCTCGCGTGTCCGCTCGAGGCGCCTCCCTGTGATCACGACGTTCCGCCCACGCCCGGCGTAGATCTCGGCAAGCCGCAGGCAGAGCCCCGAGGTGCCGCCGACGATCACCACCGCTCCGTCGCTCATCGGCCCGCACGATAGAGGCGGAGTGCAGTGTGAGTCAACTAGAGGTGGAAGCCGGGAATCGACGCCGCCCCTGTAATGGACGCAGATCAGCGCTTTCGGCCATTGCCTTCGAGCCGGGAAGTTGCTAACACTTCGCCCGCCAAGTTCAGTGAGACTGGACGAATGACCGAAGAAGGGAGCTGATCGTGTCCGAGCGCCTGCTGCTGCGCGGGGGCCATGTGCTGAGCATGGATCCGCGGATCGGGGACATCTACGGCGGTGACGTGCTGATCGAGGACGACCGCATCGCAGAGGTCGCACCGTCGATCGAGGCGGGCGACGCGCAGGTCGTCGACGCGGCCGGCTGCATGGTGATCCCCGGCTTCATCGACTCGCACCGCCATACCTGGGAGACGGTGATCCGCGGCATCGCGCCGGATGTCAGCCTCGGCGGCTACTTCGACATCGTCCTCGACCAGCTCGCTCCCGCCTATCGGCCGGAGGACGTCTACGCGGGGAACTACCTCGGCTCGCTCGAGGCGATCGACGCCGGCGTGACGACGCTCCTCGACTGGTCCCACATCTCGAACACGCCCGAGCACGCCGACGAGGCGATCCGCGGCCTCGCCGACGCGAAGCTTCGCGCGGTCTACTGCTACGGGAACCCGAACACCTCCCTCGCCGACTGGTGGTACACGAGCACGCTCGAGGCGCCGGAGGACATCCGCCGCGTGCGCGACCGCTACTTCTCGAGCGACGAGGGGCTGATGACGCTCGCGATGGGCACCCGTGGGCCGGGCTTCTGCACGCCCGAGGTCGTCAAGCACGACTGGGAGCTCGCCCGCGACGTCGGCGCGCCGATCAGCGTTCACGTCGGAATGGGGCCGTACGCGGGGCGTTTCTCGATGGTCAAGCAGCTCGACGAGCTCGGCCTGCTCGGCCCGGACACCACCTACATCCATTGCAACTACCTCTCGGACGAGGAGTTCCAGCTGATCGCGGACACCGGCGGCAAGGTCTCGATCGCGCCGACCGTCGAGATGATCATGGGCCACGGCACCCCTCCGACGGCGAAGGCGCTCGCCCACGGCCTCCGACCGAGCCTCTCGATCGACGTCGTGACGACCGTGCCGGGCGACATGTTCACGCAGATGCGCTTCCTGTTCGCCCAGGACCGCCTGCTGGCGCACGAGGCCGCGTTCGCGGCAGGGAGCGAGGAGGAGCCGAAGCTCCTGACGAGCCGCGAGGTGCTCGAGTTCGCCACGATCGAAGGCGCACGCGTCTGCGGGATCGAGGAGCGCACCGGCTCGCTGACGCCGGGCAAGCAGGCCGACGTCGTGCTCGTCCGCGGCGACGACACGAACACCTATCCGGTGATCGACCCTGTCTCGACGCTCGTGCTTCAGGCGGACACGCGCAACGTCGACACCGTGGTCGTGGCCGGGAAGGTACTCAAGCGCGGCGGCAAGCTCGTCGACGCCGACCTGCGTGGGGCTCGAGACCGGGCGGCGTCGTCGCTCGACCACCTGCTCGCGCACACGGCCGTCCAGCCGAACTGGGTCCAGAGTGCCGCGGCCACGGCAGCGGGTTGATCCGTGCAGTGTCAGTAACCACTTGACGGGAACTGTGCAGTTCTCCTAAACTCGCGCGGCTGTGGATGCGACTGCGCCCGGGATTGCGTTTCGCCGGCTCTCCAACCGGCGTGCCCCCGACGGAGTCTCTACCAGGTGCGCCACGACGAACACGCCGTCGCTCGCCCCTTCCGACGTAAGCCGGAACCCAACCGACACGCCCTGTGGCCTGAGTCGGAATCCAATCGAGTACCAGAAGGAGGGTCTTTCGCAGTGAAACGCATCTCTCCGAACCCGCGGCGAAGGTCGGTCGTCGGCGTTGCCTCGCTCGTTGTCGTCCTCGTCGTGGCAAGCGCCGCGGCAGGGCTGACGGGGCGGGCCAGCGCGCGCACGTCTTCGAGCCCGGTCAAGATCGCCTACCTGTCGTTCGCCGTCGCCAACAGCTACGACGCGCCGATGCTCGCCGCTGCCAAGCAGGCAGCCTCGAAGGGTGGGGCCTCGATCACCGTCCTCGACGCCAACAACAGCCCGAACACGCAGCTCTCTCAGCTTCAGACAGCTGCCACATCGGGTCAGTACCAGGCGATCATCGTTCAGCCGATCTTCGGCACCGGCCTGATCCCGGCCGTCAAGCAGGCGATCTCGAAAGGGATCAAGGTCGTCAACATGGACCAGGAGCTCGGCCCGAACCTGGGCACCTCGAAGCCCCAGGTCCCCGGACTCTCCGGCAACGTCGTCTTCGTCCCGACCAACATCGGTACGAAGCTCGGGAACCTCGTCGTCAAGGCGTGCGCGGCCAAGAACCTCAACCCGTGCAACGTCGGCTACCTCTACGACATCAAGGCCTCGGCGCTCGACGTCGCGATCCGCAACTCCTTCAACAAGGCGATCGCTGGGCACCCGTCGATCAAGGTCGTCTCGGAGGGCCAGAGCTTCTTCACGCCCTCGAAGGCTCTCGCGGCCGTCCAGACGATGGTCCAGGGCAACTCGAGCATCAACGTGATCGCCGCCTCCGACCAGGGCATCGAGGGCGCCGTCCAGGCCGTCGATCCGACGAAGGTGACGCTGATCGGGTACGGCGGCAGCGAGGCCGGCCTGAAGGGTGTCGCCTCCGGCAAGTGGTTCGGCACGATCATGCAGCTGCCGGCGACCGAGGGGAAGGACGCAGTCAACTGCGCGATCAAGGCGGTCAAGACCGGCAAGGGCTGCGGCGGCGTCGACACGGTCGACGCGGAACCGAGCGCCGGCGTCGTGACGAAGGCGAACGTCGCGAAGTTCAAGGGGGAGTGGCCCGGCTAAGAGATGCCAGAGGCCGAGCAGGACAGCGCTGACCACGTCGAGCTCCAGGACGTCTCCAAGCACTACGGAGGCGTCCTGGCGCTCGACCGCGTCTCGCTGAAGCTGAAGCCGGGCTCCGTGCACGCGCTGATCGGCGAGAACGGCGCCGGCAAGTCCACGCTCGGGAAGGTGATCGCCGGCGCGATCGTCCCGGACGGCGGCCGGATGGCGATCGGAGGCTCGGCGGTCGCGTTCCACACGCCGAAGGAGGCGCTCGACCACGGCGTTGCCCTGATCGCCCAGGAGCCTTCGGTCGTGCCGAGGCTGTCGATCGCCGAGAACGCGCTGCTCGGCTCGGAACCGCGGCGGTTCGGGTTCGTCAACCGGCGTGCGCTCAACCGCCGCTTCCGCAACCTGGCGGACGATGCGGGCTTCGACCTGTCGGCGACCATGCCCGCGGGGCGGCTGCGCACCGCCGAGCAGCAACAGGTGGAGATCCTCCGCGCTCTGGCGCGCGACGCGACCGTGATCGTGATGGACGAGCCGTCGGCCGCGCTGAGCGAGCCCGACACCGAGCGCCTGCACGAGATCGTCCGCGAGCTCGTGGCGCGCGGGAAGACGATCCTGCTCATCTCGCACTTCCTGCGCGAGGTGCTCGCGCTGGCGGAGACCGTGACCGTGCTGCGCGACGGGCGCGTCGTCGTGGAGCTTGCGACGGCGGAGGCGTCGGAAGGCTCGCTCGTCGAGGCGATGCTCGGCCGCCCACTCACGGCGGCGTTCCCGGCGCATCGGCCGCCGGCGGCCGACGCGCCGCTCGCGCTCTCGGTTCGCGGACTTGCTGCTCGCGGTGTCGTCGATGCCTCGGTCGAGGTGCGGGCCGGCGAGATCGTCGGGCTCGCAGGTCTCGTCGGCGCCGGTCGCACCGAGCTCGCCCGGGCGATCTATGGGGCCGAGCCGGTCTCCGCCGGCACGGTCGTCTTCAGCGGCGGCGCCGCCGCGCGGGGCGGCCCGCGCGGCCGGCTCGCGGCCGGCACGGCGCTCATTCCCGAGTCGCGCAAGGACTCGGGCCTGATCTTTACCCGCTCGGTACTCGAGAACGCGACCCTCGCCCGTCTCGGGCGGCTGAGCGGCATGGGCTTCGTGAGGCGGGGCGCCGAGCGGCGTGCCGGCCTCGAGATCCTCGAACGCTGCCAGGTCCGCGGCGCGCGCCCGACCGCACGTGTCGGCGCCCTCTCGGGCGGAAACCAGCAGAAAGTGCTGTTCGCGCGCATGCTCCTCTGCGAGCCGCGCCTGCTGATCGCCGACGAGCCGACACGCGGCGTCGACGTGGGGGCGAAGCGGGCGATCTACGAGATGCTCGTGTCGCTCGCGGAGTCCGGGATGGGGATCCTGCTGATCTCGTCGGAGCTCGAAGAGATTCTCGGGCTCTCGGACAGAGTCATCGTCATGCGCCGCGGCCGCACTGTCGCCGAGCTCGCGGGCGCCGGCCTGAACGAGGCATCCATTCTCGCGGCCGCATTCTCGGAGACCCCGGCATGAGCGCCGTCTCGGCTCGCGTCGAGAGCGTCAAGCGGATCGACTACGACCGCCTGCGCAGCCTCGGGATCCTGATCCCGTTCGCCGCGCTGTTCGTGATCCTGTCCCTGACGAGTGCTCCCTTCTTCACGAAGGTGAACATGCTCAACATCCTCGACCAGCAGTCGGCAACGCTGATCGTCGCCGCGGCCGGGACGCTCGTGCTCGTCGCCGGCGGGATCGACCTCTCGGTCGGCTCGGTCTACTCGCTCGCCGGTGTCACCGCGGCGGAGATCGCGCAGCATCACAACGCCTGGCTCGCGATCGCGATCGGCATCCTCGCGGGAACGGCCGTCGGGCTCGTGAACGGGCTCGTGACGACGGTTCTCAAGATCAACTCGCTGATTGCGACCCTCGCGATGGCCTTCGTCGTTGCCGGGCTCGCGAGCCGGATCACCTCGGGCAACCTCGTAGTCCTCTTCAACAACACCGAGTTCGGGAAGCTCGCACAGACCGAGTGGTTCACCGTGAAGACGTCGATCTGGCTGATGATCGGCGCTGTGATCGTGCTCGGAATCATCCTGGCGTGGACCACGGTCGGCCGGTACATGTACGCCGTGGGCGGGAACTCGGAGGCGGCGCGGCTCGCCGGGGTGCGTGTGAACCGGGTCCGTGTGCTCACGTTCGTGCTCAGCGGTACCGCTGCCGGGCTGGCCGGCGTTATCGACGCCTCGCGGGTGCTGAGCGCCGAGGCCTCGACCGACTCGACGACGTTCGCCTTCACCGTCCTGGCCGGAATCGTCGTCGGTGGGACGAGCATCCTCGGCGGCGACGGGGCCGTCTGGCGGTCGGTGATCGGCGTCCTCTTCATCGCGCTGATCGGGAACGGCTACACGCTGCTCGGTCTCGACCCGCTCTACGAGCAGATCACGCTGGGCCTGATCCTGATCGCGGCGGTCGCGCTCGACTCCTGGACTCGGCGTCGCACATGACGCGCCCGACCGAATCGCTCGACCTCTATCGGCGGATGCTTCTGATCCGGGGTTTCGAGGATCGCGTGCAGAGCCTCTTTCTGCGAGGCGAGGTGTACGGAACGACGCATCTCTACTCGGGTCAAGAGGCGGTTGCGGTCGGATTCGCGTCGGCGTTGGCCGACGGCGACCGCGTCGCCTGTACCTATCGCGGTCACGGCCATCTGCTTGCGATGGGAACCGACCCCGAGGCACTGCTCGCCGAGCTACTCGGGCGCGAGGCCGGCGTCAACGGCGGTCGCGCCGGCTCGATGAACGTCGTCGACCCGGATCACGGTGTTCTCGGCTGCTACGGGATCGTGGGCGGCAGCATCGCGACGGCGACGGGAGCGGGGCTCTCGCTGCGCGGCTCGGGCTCGGTCGCGGTCGCCTACTTCGGGGACGGCACCGTGAACCAGGCGTATTTTTTCGAGTGCCTGAACTTCGCGAAGGTGATGTCGCTGCCGGTCGTGTTCGTCTGCGAGAACAACGGTTACGGCGAGTACACGCCGTTCGAGGCGGTGACGCCGGGCGGGATCGTCGCACGTGCGGCGGTATTCGAGGTGCGAACGACGGAGGTCGACGGGATGGACGTCGACACGGTTCGGGCCGCTGCCGGCGAGGTCGTTGCCCGGGTGCGGGCGGGCGGCGGCCCGGAGTTCGTCGAGGCACGGACGTATCGCTTCGTCGGCCACTCGCGCAGCGACCCGGGCTCCTACCGGCCCGAGGGCGAGCTTGCCCGCTGGCGGGAGCGCGACCCCTTGACGGTCGCGCGCGAGCGGATGGCCGAAAGGGAGGCCGCGGCGGTCGAGGCCGAGGTCGAGGCCGAGCTGGAGCGGATCGAGGCGGCAGCGCTCGCGGCGCCGTTCCCGAGGGGGCTCTCGATCTCCGAGTTCTGCGACCCACCGAGAATCGGCGGGGCAGTGTGACCATCGACATCGGGATGCCGCGTCTCTCGGACTCGATGGAGGAGGCGACCGTCCTCGCCTGGCTCAAGCGCCCCGGCGACGAGGTCAGGCGAGGCGAGCCGCTCGTCGAGATCGAGACCGACAAGGCGACGGCCGTCTACGAGGCCGAAGCCGACGGCGTGCTCGACGAGATCGTCGCGGCCGAGGGCGAGACGGTCGCCCTCGGGGCGGTGATCGCGCGGCTCCGGACCGACCGCAGCAGAACGCCGGCGACTTCGGCCCCCGCGCGCGTCGCCCGTGCCGGCGAGAGCGGCAAGATCGAGCTGCGCGAGGCAGTCCGCCGTGCGCTCGACGACGAGCTCGCGGCGGACCCGAGCGTCGTTTTCTACGGCGAGGATGTTGCGCTTGCGGGCGGTGTTTTCGCGGTGACGCAGGGGTTGTACGAGAAGTACGGCCCGGAACGGGTCTTCGACACCCCGATCTCGGAGCTGGCCCTGACCGGCGCCGCGTACGGCGCGGCGATCACGGGCACGCGTCCGGTGCTCGAGATCATGTTCGGCGACTTCCTGGCGCTCTCGATGGACGTGCTGATCAACCAGGCGACGAAGTACTGGTTCCTGAGCGGCGGACGCCAGAGTGTGCCGCTGACGATCCGGTCGGTCGTCGGCGCCGGCGGCCGGTTCGGGGCGATCCACTCGCAGATGCCGATCTCGTGGCTGATGGGTATCTCCGGACTGAAGATCGTTGCGCCCTCGAACCCTGCAGACGCCTACGCGCTGCTTCGTGCCTCGATCCGCGACGAGAACCCGGTCATCTTCTTCGAGCACAAGCGGCTCTACTCCGTGAAGGGCTCCCTCGACGACGGCGTCGCCGAGCTCGGGCGCGCTCACGTCGTGCGTGAGGGCCGAGACGTGACCCTCGTGAGCGCGATGAAGGGCGTCCACGACTGCCTCGCGGCCGCGGAGCAGCTCGCCGCCCGAGGTGTCGATGCCGAGATCGTCGATCTCTGCACGATCCGCCCGCTGGACATCGAGACGATCCTCGCGTCAGTCGCAAAGACCCACAGGATCGCCGTCGTGGAGGAGGGCCCGCTGACCGGAGGCTGGGCCGGCGAGGTGCTCGCGCTCGTGACCGAGCGGGGTCTCGAGGAGATCGACGACGCGTGGCGCATCGCCACGCCCGACACGCCGATCCCCTACAGCCCGCCGCTCGAGGACGCCTTCCTGCCGGGTCCCGACCGCATCGCCGGAGAGGTGCTCGCGCACCGCAGCAGCAGCAGCAACAACTGAACGCGCAGCCCGATCCACACCTCGTCGTCGTTCATCGCTCTCGAAGCGGTTGTCCATTGCTGGGGCAGGTCCCTTGAGGGGAGGGGTGGCGCAGCGAAGATTGGGGGGTGGATGAGGGACTTGCACTTCTTGTCGTGGGCGCCATTCTCGGTCTGGGCGCGGCGCTCGCACTGGGGGCGGCACGAACCGGCTTGCCGGTGCTCGTTGCGTTCCTCGGGCTTGGGATGCTGCTTGGCTCGGATGGGCCGGGTGGGATCGGGTTCGACGATGCCCATCTGACGCGCGAGGCCGGGACGATCGGGCTCGGCCTGATCCTCTACGAGGGAGGTCTGCAGACCTCCTGGCGGCGGCTCCGTTCAGTTGCGGTTCCGGCGGCGCTTCTGAGCACGATCGGGGTTGTCGTGAGCATGCTGGTCACGGGTGTGATCGCGTACGGGCTCTTCGACCTGACGTGGCTCGAGGCGTTTCTTCTCGGAGCGGTCGTCGCCTCGACCGACGCTGCCGCGGTCTTTTCGACCCTTCGCTTCACGCACATTCCCCGCCGGCTTGCGCGGACGCTGGAAGCGGAGTCCGGAGGGAACGATCCGATGGCGATCGCGCTCACGGTGGGCCTGATTGCGTGGATCGAGCATCCCGAATCGCATGGGCTGGGCGAGTTGGCGCTCCTCGTGGGCCGGCAGATCAGTGTTGGGTTGCTTGCGGGGATCGTGCTCGGCGCAGTTGCGTCCTGGATCTTCGCTCGGATCCCGGAGGCGATCGGCTCGTTTGCTCCGGTGGTCTCCGTTGCGGCGGCGGCGTTCTCGTTCGGCGTTGCCGACACGCTCGGCGGCAGCGGGTTTCTCGCCGTTTACCTCGTTGGGCTTGCGGTCGGAAGCACGCCGTCCCGGTACCGGAGGCAGCTCGCCGCGTTTCACGAGGGTGTCGCCTTCACCGCTCAGGTCGGGTTGTTCGTGCTGCTCGGTCTGCTCGTGTTTCCACACGAGCTTCCTCATGTCGCGCTGCCGGGCGTTGCTCTGGCGCTGGCGCTGATGTTCGTGGCCCGCCCTGCGGCTGTGTGGGTCTCGACTCTGGCTTCGTCTTACACTCAACGCGACCGCGTCCTGCTCGGGTGGGCGGGACTTCGTGGGGCCGCCCCGATCGTTGTCGCGACCTTCGTGCTCGAATCGCACGTGGGCCATCGTGAGTCGATCTTCAACATCGTCTTCTTCGTAGTCGTGGTTTCGGCGCTCGTTCAGGGCACGACGCTCGAGCCCGCGGCGCGCTGGCTCGGTCTCGCCTTGCCTGCTAGCCCTCCCGCTGAGAAGGCGGCGGAGGCCGGGCCGCTGAGCCAACTCGACCTCCTCGAGTTCGACGTCTCCGAGAACCACGCGATCAACGGATCGGCCGTGCGCGAGCTCGGCTTGCCGCGCGATGCCCTCATCGCAGCGATCCACCGCGACGGCCGAGCGATCCCGCCGCGTGGCAGCACCGTCATTCAGGCGCGCGATCGGCTCTACGTCCTTGCTCCACACGACCGACGCCCGGACCTCGCAGACGTGTTCGACCGCTGGCGCCGCCTCGTCTGAGAGCAGGGCAAAACGGTCGCGGTCGACTGGGGTCACGATCGTGTGTTCTCTCCCAACGACGGCGGCCGGGGGCAGTCGAGCCGTTCAGGTGCGTAATTGTCTGCGCTGATCGTGGGTGGCTCGACTAGAGGGTTCCGCCGTCCTCTTCGGTCAGCTCGAGGATCAACTCGTCGAGCTCGGGCACGTGCTCTCGCAGGCTCGTCAGGTTGACGACGATGCCTTCCTGCGTACTCCGGGCGAGTACCACGACCGCCTCCTCGTCGAGGGACGGGTTCTCTTCGCGATGTGGGACAAACGGCGGGACGTAGATGTAGTCGCCGGGCTCGGTTTGGATCCTACGTTCCTCGTCGTTTTCCAGAAACACGAAAACGGGATGCCCCGAGACCACGTAGATCCCGGTCTCGGCCTCGCCGTGGTGGTGATCGGCGGAGACGAGTCCCGGTCCGACGCGGTTCTTGCCCATCCAGATCTTCCGGGAGCCGTTGCGCTTGCCCGAGATCGCCTCGTAACGTCGCATCCCGGGCGTCTGGGCGGTGTCCTCACTCAGTTCGTTATGCCGCGTGTGATGCAGCATCACATGCCAGGCCGCAGTTCCGGCGTCCAGTTCGTGCTTCTTTCCGTGCTCGTGATCGCTCATGTGTGCTGCCTTCCGCGGGCTAGGCCTCGAGATGGGCGTTCAACGCACCCGGTTTCGCGTACGTGGGCCTCATTTGAGGTTCTGAACGATGGCGCTGTTGGTATCGGCGAGCTTCTTCAGGAGGTTCGAGAGCGCCGACATCATCTTCGAGTTCCGATCCATCGCCAACTGCAAGCGCAGGCTGTCGAGTTCGCTCAACTCCGCGCCGGCGTCCAGGCTTCGCTGGAGCGTCGCGATCTCTTCGTCCTGTTCCTTGCCGTGGACCGTCAACATCACCTGGAGGATGCTCTCAACGTCGACTGAGGATTTCGGCGGTTCGCCGCCGATGGAGGCGCGAACCGCTGCCTTGGCTTCGTTGATCGCCTTGACACCATCCATGATCTCCCTCAAATCCTCTTGCGCCGACTTGGAGGCTTCAATGAGGACGATGAAGGCCAGGGCCTCGATATCTGTGTTCTCGTTATCTCCGACTACGGCGCGTTTGGCCGACTGCTGGACGGAAGCCGGGGACTCGTCGAGCACACGTAGTTGCACCTGAAGGCGATCGGTGAGCGCGTAGACCCGCTGAGCCTGTCCGAGGGCGGCTGCTTCGACTCGCTGGCCGTCGTCTCCGTTGCTCACGAGCTCGAACGCTAACGCACCGAGTCGCTACGCTCGCGAACCGATCGGCGCGTCAGGCTTCACACCGGCGCGCTGGGGATCGTAGGGACACGACGGCCCTTCGACCCGCACTTGGAGGCGGTCGGCTCGTGCGACGACGTAGATCACGTGTGACGGGGGTCCGTCCCGGGGTACGAGAGGCCTGTGGCGGCGAAGTATCCGGGTGCGGCGCCCTACCTTCCGAGCGCGGAGGGCTCGCCGCGCTGCGCAAGGCGGTGCAGGACTGCCGGGGTTGCCCGCTCTACGTCGACGCCACGCAGGCGGTGTTCGGAGCGGGCCCGGCGAACGCGACGCTCGTGCTCGTCGGCGAGCAGCCGGGCGACCGGGAGGATCGGGCGGGAATGCCGTTCGTGGGCCCGGCGGGCGGCGTCCTCGACCGGGCGCTCGAGGCAGTGGGGATCGAACGGGACGAGACGTACCTCACGAATGCCGTGAAACACTTCAAGTGGAAGGCGCGCGGGCCGCGGCGGATCCACGACACGCCGAGCTGGAGCGAGCAGGTCGCGTGCCGGCCGTGGCTCGAGCTCGAGCTCGAGGCGCTCTCCCCGCGGGCGATCGTCCTGCTCGGCGCGACCGCGGCCCAGACGCTCCTCGGGCGCGAGTTCCGGGTGACCAAGAGCCGCGGTCGGCTGCTCGAGTCCGACCTCGCCGATGTCGTCGTCGCGACGATCCATCCGTCGGCGGTACTCCGCTCCGACGATCACGACGAGGCCTTCGCGGGGCTCGTGGCCGACCTCGAGGTCGCGGCGGCGGCACTCCGTTCCAGGGTTTGACGAGGCTCCGTCACGTCGACTGCGCCCGCCTGCTGGGCGGGCAGTCGGACGGGCATGCGCCCGGCTCGAATCGCGGTTCTCACGTTCCGCGTAGTCGCACTCCGGCGATAAGCTTGAGCCGGACCCGGACCGAGGAGGTAGTCGAGAGTGGGCTCGATCGTCGTGAAGGTGGCGCTTGTCGCGACGTTGCTCGTCTCGGCGGGCTCGTCAGTCCAGGTGCGGCTGAGCGCGTCCGGGCACGCCCCGAAGATCAAGACGCACTGGCCCTACACCGTTTCGGCGACCCTGGCCGGCAAACCGGCGGCCGGGACGGTGACGGCGCAGATCGTCGACCCGCTCGGCGGCAAGCATCCTGTCGGGTTCGGTAAGAAGAAGGGCAACGTCACGAAGGTGCCGTTCAAGGGGACGTTCACCGACTTCGTGATCTGGCCGGCCAACTCGACCGGGGTGCCGCTCACGTTTCGCCTGACGATCACGAGCGGCGCGACGACGAGGACCCTGAACTACCGCGTGACGCCGCACGCATGAGTGGGGCTGAGAGCGCATGCCGACCGGCTTGCGGTCGAGTCGAGGTCGCGCACTGGCGTCCGTCTGCGCCGTCGCCTTCCTGACCTTCCTCGACACCACGATCGTCTCGGTCACGCTCGGCAGCGTCCAGTCCGATCTGCATGCCGGAGTCGCCGGCCTGCAGTGGGTCGTGAGCGCCTATGCGCTCGTGTTCGCGACCATGCTCCTGACCGGCGGCAGTCTCGGCGATCGCTTCGGCCGCCGGAAGCTGATGCTCGGCGGCGTCGTGGTCTTCGCAGCGGGATCGCTGCTCGGCGCGCTCGCGCCGAACGTGGGCGTTCTGATCGGCGCGCGCGCCATCATGGGGATCGGCGCGGCGGCCTCCGAGCCGGGAACGCTGTCGGTGCTGCGCCATCTCTATCCCGACGAGCGGGAGCGGGCACGCGCGGTCGGGATCTGGGCTGCGGTCACCGGGCTTGCACTCGCCTGCGGGCCGGTCTTCGGGGGAACAATCGTCGGCGCGGCCGGCTGGCGCGGAGTCTTCTGGTTCAACGTCGCGTTCGCCGCCGTGCTGCTTCTCGTCACCTCCCGGTTCGTGCCGGAGAGCGCAGACCCCGAGCAGGCGCGGCTCGATCTTCCCGGCTTGCTGCTCGGCGCGCTCGCCGTCGGTGCCGCGACGTTCGCGATCATCGAAGGCGAGACGTCCGGCTACCGGACCGCCTGGGTCGATGTGCTCTTCGCCGTCGCCGCGGTCGCCGCGGTCGTCTTCATCGTGGTCGAGTCGAGAGCTCCCTCGCCCATGCTCGACCTTCGCTACTTCCGTCTGCCGGCCTTCAGCAGCGCGCTCGCCGTCGCCTTTGCCGTGTACTTCGGGATCTTCTCGATCTTCTTCTTCACGGCGCTGTATCTGGAGGAGGTGGCCGGCTATTCCGGATACCGCGCCGCCGGCGCGTTCGGGCCGATGGCGGCCGCCCTGATCGCAGGCTCCTTGCTCGCCGGTCGCTGGGTCGCACGCAGAGGGGCGCGCCTCCCCATGACGGCAGGCTGCTTCATCGCCGCGTTCGGGATTCTGCTGACGCGCCACTACCTGCCGACCCACCCGAGCTTCTGGCCGCTCACGTGGAGCCTCGCGCTCGCCGGGCTCGGCTTCGGGATCGCCATCGTCCCGGTTACCGCAGCCGTCCTCGCGCTCGTACCGGCCGAGCACTCCGGAATGGCCGCATCGGCTTCGAACACGAGCAGGCAGCTCGGTGCCGTGTTCGGCGTCGCCGTCCTCGGCGCGCTCGTGAACGCCCACCTGACGAGCGACCTCGGTGCGCGGCTGCGCACGCTCGGGATCCCTGCGAACTTCCAGTCGATCGTGATCCACGCCGTCGAGAACGGGACGATCCCGGCAGGCGGTCACCTCACGGGCAAGCAGGCGAGCTACGGCCCGATCGTCCAACGTGTGATCGGCGCTGCCTACGGCGCCTTCCACTCCGGCCTCGACACGGCTCTCCTGGCCTCGGCTCTCCTCATCCTCGTTGCCGGGGCGATCAGCGGATACTTCGCAGGCTCGCCCGAGACCGAGCGGACCCATCCCGGCGGGAAGCTCGAGATGGTTGAGCAGTAAAGGTTCTGGGTACGTCGCCCGTGATGGCGGTGGTACCGCAGAGCTTCGTCGAACTCGCGCCCGGCGTCGGCGCCGGTATCGCCGGGCAGAGGCGGGCCTTGAAGTACGTCGTCAGCGGCGAATGCGCCTTCGTGCTTCTGATGCTCGCCTGCTGCGCGATCCAGCCGTCGTGGGCGGCCGTGAAGCGCGGGATGAGCTACTACGGGAACTCCGTGGCGACGGGCGTTCCATTCGGGGCCGGGTTCGCAATCTTGATCTCGCTGTCGGCACTCGGGCTGGCCGGACTCGACTGCGGCTCGGCCCCGGCACGGCGCTTCCGGGACGCCGTTGCCGGTCTCCTCGCGCTGATGGCGATCGTGCCGTTGACGCCGTACGCGGTCGACATCGTGTTCGACTGGCTCCACATGGGCATCGTCACCACGCTCTTCCTCGCCGGCCTGGCGCTCGGCGCCTGGCTGGCGCTCGGGCTTCGGGATCGGCTGACGGTCGCTCTGTTCCTGATCGAAGCAGCGGCAGGGATCTCGATCTTCGCGGCGGAGCTCGGGGTGCAGGACTACATGATCCCGAGCGAGTTGGTCTTCCAGGCAGCGGCGTTCGCGCTCGTCCTGAGGGGCATCCGCCGGCTGACTCACCCCGCCGAGTTGTCAGACGGGTTTACGCGCGGCCCCTTCGGGGGTAGGCGGTAGCTACACGAGCAACAGGGGAGCCGCGGGGATAGTTTGTCCGGTGATTCGCGCGTCAGGTAGTGTTCCACCAAACCTTACGTTGACGTAAAGAGCCGCTTTGGAGGATTTGCGTGCATTCATTGGGCTTGGAAGACACATCGTTGACGCGTCCGGCTCCGGGAAACTGCCGGTCGGGCCCTTCGGGGCGCCGTGCCTTCCGCAGGCGGGCCGGATGATCCACCGCTTCGAAAATCACGATCTCGTGACCGAGCATGCTGCTCAGTTGATCGACGTGACCGACGATGTTCGGAGCGTCGTCGAGCGGGCGGCAATCAGGAACGGGATGGCGCTCGTCTATTCCCCGCACACGACCTGCGCGATCATCATCAACGAGCGCGAGACCGGCTTCGCCGCCGACTTCGCCGAGCTGCTCGGAGCTCTCGTTCCGGCGGAGGGGCGTTACTACCGCCACGACGATCTCGAGATCCGGACAGAAGGGATTGAAGAGGACACCGCCGAGTTCCCGAATGGGCATTCACACTGCTGGGCCGGCCTGATCGCGTCCGCCTCGCAGACGGTCCCGGTGATCGAAGGCAGCCTGATGCTCGGGACGTGGCAGAAGATCTTCTTCTGCGAGCTCGACCGGTCGCGGAAGCGGAAGGTATTCATCCAGGTCATCGGCGAGTGAGCGCGACGATCACTCAGCGGCCGGGATCGAGCACTCCGTCGGCGCGGAGCGCTCTGGAACGCGCGAGTAGGCACCTGCTGTCGCTCCAGCACGGCGACGGCTGGTGGAAGGGTGAGCTCGAGACGAACGTCACGATCGACGCCGAGGATCTGTTCCTGCGCCACTACCTGGGCCTGCTCGACGAGCGGAAGGCCGGTGCGACGGCGAGCTGGATCAGGTCGAAGCAGCGCGGGGACGGGACGTGGGCCACCTTCTATGGGGGGCCTCCCGATCTCTCGACCACGGTCGAGGCCTACATCGGATTGCGCCTTGCCGGTGATCCGCCCGAGGCGGAGCACATGCGCCGCGCCGCCGGGTTCGTCCAGGAGGCAGGAGGCGTCGAGGCGACGCGCGTCTTCACGCGAATGTGGCTCTCCCTGCTCGGACTGTGGCCGTGGGAGCGGCTTCCGGTGCTCCCGCCCGAGCAGATGTTGCTGCCCGCGCGTGCGCCGCTTTCGATCTATTCGTTCGGCTGCTGGGCCCGGCAGACGATCGTGCCGCTTCAGATCGCGACGGCTCTCCGCCCCGTTGAGCCGGTGGCCTTCGCGGTCGACGAGCTCCGAACCGGGCGCGAGCCCGAGGCCCCGGCCCTCGATGCCTGGGGCCAGGCCTTCACGCTGATCGACCGTGGGCTCCACGTCTACCAGCGGCGTCCGCTCGGGCTCCTCCGGCGAAAGGCGCTCCAGGCAGCCGAGCGATGGATTCTCGATCGCCAGGAGGCCGACGGCTCCTGGGGTGGGATCCAGCCCCCGTGGGTCTGGTCGATCGTCGCGCTTCACGCCTACGGATATCCGATCGACGATCCGGTGCTCGTGAAGGCGCTAGCCGGATTGGACGGCTTCACGATCGAGGACGAGGTCGGCCGCCGTGTGGAGGCCTGCCAGTCACCGGTCTGGGACACGACCCTCGCGCTGGTCGGGCTGCTCGATGCCGGTCTCTCACCCGCCCACGATTCGATCGCGCTCGGAGCCGACTGGCTCGCCAGGCGCGAGGTGAGGGTGCGCGGGGACTGGTCGGTGCGCCGCCCTACGCTCGAGCCCGGCGGGTTCGCCTTCGAGTTCGCGAACGACAACTACCCGGACGTCGACGATACGGCCGAGATCGTGATCGCGCTCCTGCGGGCCGGCGTCGAGGGCCCGGTCGTCGCCCGCAGCATCTCGTGGCTCCTCGGAATGCAGTCGCGGAACGGCGGCTGGGGTGCATTCGATGCCGACAACGAGAGCCGGCTTCCGAACAAGCTCCCGTTTTGCGACTTCGGCGAGGTGACCGATCCTCCGAGCGTCGACGTGACGGCACACGTCCTCGAGGCGCTCGCCCTCGCGGGACTGGCCCGGAGCCCCCAGGCTCTCCGTGGAATCGAGTACCTGCTGGCCGAGCAGGAGCCGGACGGATCGTGGTTCGGGCGCTGGGGCGCAAACCACCTCTACGGCACCGGCGCCGCTGTCCCGGCGCTCGCCGCGTGTGGGCTCGCGGGCAGCGAGAGCGTCCAGCGCGCCGTTTCCTGGCTGGCCACGGTTCAGAACGACGACGGGGGGTTCGGAGAGGACCTGCGCTCCTACGACGACCCGTCGTCGCGCGGACGTGGGAGCTCCACGGCTTCGCAGACGGCCTGGGCGCTGCTCGCGCTCCATGCCGCCGGAGAGAGCGGGCCCGTGGTCGAGGGCGCGGTCAGGTTCCTCGTCGAGACCCAGCATGCCGACGGAAGCTGGGACGAGCCCTGGTATACGGGCACCGGCTTTCCCGGCGACTTCTACATCAACTACCACCTCTACCGTCAGGTCTTTCCGGTGTCGGCGCTCGGCCGCGTGTTGGCTGGAAGGAGGGCTCGGAATGGGCGCGCAGTCGTTACTCGTGTTCGCGCCGCTTCGGCTTGAGGCCGCCGCCGTCGGCCGCCCCGGCGGGTTGCGTGTCGTTCGCTCTGGGATGGGCGCGGCCCGCGCCCGGATCGCTGCGGCACGGGCGCTGGCGATCGAGGACGTTCGAGGCCTCGCTGTCGCGGGGGTCTGCGCCGGGGTTGCGCCGGAGCTCGCGGCCGGCGACGTGGTGCTCGCCACCGAGCTTCGGTGCACGGGCCGCGACCCTGTGCCGGTACCGGGAAGCGCGCTGCTCGGGGCGGCGCTGCGCCGGCGTGGGCTCCGGGTTCATCTCGGTCCCGTTGCGTCGGTCGAACGGCTCAGCGGGCCCGCCGAGCGCCGGATACTCCGGGAGAATGGTGTGATCGCCGCCGACATGGAGTCGGCTTGGCTCGCCGATGGAGCCGCCGGAAGACCGCTCGCGGTCGTGCGCGTCGTCGTCGAGTCGTCGGAGCGGGAGCTCTTCGACCTCCGAACCGTGCCGGACGGGGCTCGCGCACTGCTCGCCCTGAGACGCACGGCACCCGCGCTTCGCGAGTGGGCCGCCGCGCTCGGGCCGAAACGGATCCTCCTCGCCGCGCCTCGGTCGTTCTGCGCGGGGGTCGAGCGGGCGATCGAGATCGTCGAGCTCGCGCTCGAGCAGCGCGGGGCGCCGGTGTACGTGCGGAAGCAGATCGTTCACAACGAGCACGTCGTCTCAGGGCTCGAACGCCGCGGCGCGGTCTTCGTCGACGAGCTCGACGAGATCCCGGTAGGCGCGACCACGGTCTTCTCTGCGCACGGCGTCTCGCCGGCGGTGAGGCGCGCCGCCCAGGAGCGGTCGCTCGACGTGATCGACGCGACGTGCCCGCTCGTGAGCAAGGTGCACGCCGAGGCGCGGCGCTTCGCGGCGGCGGGGAACACGGTCTTCCTGATCGGGCACGAGGGCCACGAGGAGATCGAGGGCACCTTCGGCGAGGCGCCGGAGGCGACGGTGCTCGTCCAGGACCTCGACGACGCCGCACGGGTCGAGGCGCCGGATCCGAGCCGCGTTGCCTACCTCACGCAGACCACGCTCGCGGTGGAGGAGACCGCCCAGATCGTCGATCGGTTGAACGAGCGGTACCCAGCCCTGCGGGGGCCCGGCTCGGACGACATCTGTTACGCGACGACGAACCGGCAACAGGCTGTGCGCGAGATCGCACAGGACTCCGACGTCGTGCTCGTCGTCGGTTCGCCGAGCTCCTCGAACTCGCTGCGGCTCGTCGAAGTGGCTGAACGCGAGGGAACGCCCGCCTACCTCGTCGACGACGAGACCGAGGTCGACGTCGCGTGGCTCGCGGGCGCGAAGACGGTGGGGCTCTCGGCCGGCGCTTCCGCGCCGGAGACGCTCGTCGACAGGCTCGTTTCCGCGCTCGACGCGCTGGGCGGCGCCGAGGTCGAGGAGCGGATGACAACGACGGAATCGCTCCGGTTCCGCCTTCCCTCGAGCGTGGAGGCCCGATGAGCGTCCCGCTGCGCCAGAGCGTCAAGATCGGCGGGTATCTGCTCGCCCAGAAGCTCCGCCGGAGAGAGCATTTCCCGCTGCTCGTCGAGCTCGAGCCGCTCTTCCAGTGCAACCTCGCGTGCTCGTTCTGCGGGAAGATCCAGTATCCCGAGCACATCCTCAAGAAGCGGATGCCGGTCGAGCAGGCACTTGCCGCGATCGAGGAGTGCGGGGCGCCGATGGTCTCGATCGCCGGCGGCGAGCCGCTCGTGCATCCGGAGGTGCACGTGCTCGCGAGGGAGCTCGTCGCCCGCAGGAATTTCGTCTTCCTCTGCACGAACGCGATCCTGATGACGAAGAAGCTCGATCTGTTCGAGCCGTCGCCGTACTTCGCCTGGGTCGTCCATCTCGACGGCCTCCGCGAGCGGCACGACGAGTTCGTCGAGCGCGACGGCGTCTTCGACAAGGCGGTCGAGGCGATCCGGGAGGCGAAGGCGCGGGGGTTCCGAGTGAACACGAACACGACGTTCCTCTCGACCGACACCCCGAAGACCGTTCGCGACATCCTCGACTTCCTGAACGACGAGCTCCAGGTCGACGGAATCCAGATCTCACCCGCCTACGCCTACGAGAAGGCGCCTGACCAGGAGCATTTCCCCGGCGTCGCGAAGACCAGGTCTCTCTTCGCAGAGGCGTTCGCGAACGGCGGCCGGAAGCGCTGGCGGCTCAATCACACACCGCTCTTCCTCGACTTCCTCGAAGGGAAAGCCGACTTCGAGTGCACCCCCTGGGGAATCCCGAGCTACTCGCTCTTCGGCTGGCAGCGCCCCTGCTACCTGATGGGCGACGGCTACGCGAAGACCTATCGCGAGCTGATCGAGACGACCGACTGGGGCGCTTACGGCCGCGGACGCGACCCCCGCTGCGACAACTGCATGGCCCACTGCGGCTACGAGCCGACGGCCGTGCTCGCGACCACGCACTCCCTCCGCGAGTCGCTCCGGGCGGTAATCGGCTCCTAGCTGCTCCGCGCCGGCTGCCGGCCGCCGCTGCCGTCACGTCCTGCTCGAACCGCCCGCGCTGCGAACCGCATCATCGCCGTCGGCATCCTGGCCGCGGCCGCGACCGCCTGCTCGAGCGCCCCCGCAAACTCCTCCACGTCGTCCTCGGAGAGCGTGAGCGGCGGCAGGGCACGAAGCACGTTCTGCCGGTGTCCGGAGACCTGGATCAGGATCCGGTGGTCGGTGAAGAGAGGAACGGCGACGAGCTGGGAGAAGATTCCCGCCTGGAGCCGCTCGAGGATCCGCCAGGAGACGCGGCTCCCCTCGGGCTCCTGGAACTCGATCGCCCAGGCGAGCCCGAGCCCCCGTACCTCGCGGAGGACGCCGTAGGACTCGACGAGGGGCCTCGTCCGCTCGAGCAGCAGCTCGCCGGTTCGTGCGGCCCTCGCAACGAGGTCCTGGGCGTCGAGCTCGTGCAGCGTCGCGAGCCCCGCGACCATCGCCAGGTCGTTCGGGGCGAAGGTCGACCCGTGCACGACCGCATGCTCCATCGAGTCGAAGACGCGCCCGAAGACCTGCTCGCTGGCGAGGCACGCACCGACCGGCACGTAGCCGCCCGACAGCGATTTCGCAACCGTCATCAGGTCGGGCTCGAGGCCGAAATGATCCGACGCGAACATCCGGCCAGTGCGCCCGAAGCCCGTCAGGACCTCGTCGACGCAGAAAAGCGTCCCGTACCGGCGGCACAGGGCCTGCACCCCTTCGAGATAGCCGGGTGCGGGAAGGACGATGCCTTTCCCCTGAAGCGGCTCGAGCAGGACGAGTGCGACGTCTTCCTGCCTGAGCTCGGCCTCGACGGAGTCGAGGTCGTTGAACCGCACATGGGCGAATCCCGGCAGGAGCGGGCCGAAGCGATCGGTGAACTCGGCGTTGCCGTTCGCGGAGAGGGAACCGAGGGTCAGGCCGTGGAACCCGTGGTCGGCGAAGACGACGCGGCTCCGTCCGCTGGCTGCGCGGGCGAGCTTGATCGCAGCCTCGACCGACTCGGTGCCGGAGCTCGTGAAGAGCACACGCCGCAGCGAGGCCGGCGTCCGCTCGAGCAACTGGGAGGCGAGCACCGCCGGCAGCGTGCCGACGCCGAGCTGCACCGAGCCGGGCGTCTCCAGCTCGAGTGCGGCCGCGAGCGCGTCTCGCACCGTCTTGTTGTTGCGACCGACGTTGAACATCCCGTAGCCGCCCAGCATGTCGAGGTAGCGCCGATCCTCGCTGTCATAGAGATAGGCCCCGGATGCGCGGGCCCAGTGCCGGTCGAACCCGATCGTCCGCAGCACCCGCACGAACTGTGGGTTGATCGCCGCGGCATGCAAGTCGAGCTCGCTCCCGAGATGGGCCGCGATCAGTGCCTGCAGATCGAACTCGCTCATCCCCAAGGTGTACCCGCATCCTCCCGGACTTGCCGCGCTTGCAAGCCAGGCGTCAGATCACGAAGGCGATGAGCGGGATCTCCATCTCGGCGTGTGAGAGGCCGCCGTGCTGGCCGCGATAGGGCTGCGTGAAGCGAGGCGGCTCGTTCCAGTAGACGGCTTCGCCGGGATAGGGCAGAACGACGAGGTCGCCGACCCGTTCCCGGAACGTGGCGCTCACCACCGGGCCGAAGATGCCGTGCTCGATCAGCTCGGAGACGCTTCGGACCTCCGCGCTCCCTTCGAGCCGCGCCTGAAGTGTCGTCCGCACCTCCTCGTGGCTGCCCGGGCGCGTGTGCAGGAAGAGATCGCGGCTCGAGCCGGCGGGTGCCAGCGGCCCTCCGTCGGCTCCGGTCCTGAGGTGCTCGGCGAGCTCGGGCCAGAGCTCGTTCACGTACAGGCTGCGGGCGGGGTCTACTGCAGCCATCCCGTGGTCGGCGGTGATCAGGACGAGCGTTCCCTCGGGTAGTGACCCGTCGGACAGGCTCCGATCGAGGACGCCGAGCGTCTCGTCGATCAGCCTCTCGACCTCCGGATCGTTGGGGCCGAGCTTGTGCATCGCCGTGTCGACGTCCGGCAGGTAGATGAACCCGTAGCCGCGATCGGCGCCGGCGATCGCGCTCCCGAGAGCGGCGACCCCGTCCGCGATGCCGGAGAACGGGTGCACGGCGGCGTGGCGGAGCAGCATCCCCCCGGGCGTGCTCGCCGCGATCGTGAGCGGGAGCGCGACGTGCGCTGCGACGCCGTCGTCTCTCAGGCTGGGGTAGAACGCCCCGTCCGGAAAGACGTCGGCCGCGGAGACTCCGTGGGCGAGGAGCGTGTTGGGAAGGGCGTCTCCCGCGAACGAGAAGAGGAGCGGGGCGATGATCCGATCTGCCTTCGGCAGGAACATGAACCATTCGTAGACGCCGTGCACGCCCACAGGCAGCCCGGTCTGGATCGTGGTCATGTGTGCGGTGGTGGTCGACGGGAACTGGCTCGTCAGCCTCGAGACTTGCCCGTGGTCACGCGCGCGCTCGAGGAGCGGATGCGCCCCGTGACGCTCGTACCACTGCCAGCCGAAAGCGTCGAAGTAGACGATCACCACTCGCTCGTAGCGCCGTGCCAGCGGCCCCAGCTCGAGCGGACGGTCGACGCTCGTCCCGGTCAGGGCATGCAGGATCGTCGCCGGCAGCATGTCGAAGCACGCCGTACCGTGGGCCGGCGGACACCAGCCGGCAGCCTCGGTCAGGAAGCCCTCCACGGCGCCAACGCTACCGATCGAGGGTCATGCCGGCAGTCGAGCCCGGAACGCGCCTAAGAGCTGGAACCGGAATGAGCTTCGTCGAGCGACTCAAGGCTTGTTTCGGTTCCAGCTCGAAGTCGGGATACTGGGGCGTGATGCCCGGTGCCGCCCGAGATGGGCTCGATTCCGAGGGCTCGGGCCGCCTCCCCGGGTGGTGACGACGCGGCCGCTCGTGATCGCGCATCGCGGCGCCTCGGCGGAGCTGCCCGAGAACACGCTGCCCGCGTTCGAGCGCGCAATCGAGCTCGGCGCCGACTTCGTCGAGTTCGACGTTCGGGCCCGGCCCGACGGGGAGCTCGTCGTCTCCCACGAGAAGCCGCGCAGTCGGGACGGGCTCCCGACGCTCACCCAGGTGCTCGATCTCTGCGTCGGCCGGATCGGAGTGATGGTAGAGCTCAAGACTCCGTACCGTTACCGCCGCCACCGGATCGTCGAGCGGACGCTTGCGCTGCTCGACGAGGACGCGGTGGTGGTCTGCTTCGAACCGGGCGCGATCGCTCGCGTCCGGGCGCTGCGACCGGGGTTGCGCACCGTGCAGCACGTCGCCTTCGTCCCGGTCAGAGTCGCGGCGTCACGAGGCTGCTGGGGGATCGGCTTCGACGACAGGCGGGCGACCCCGCGCGCCATCCGGGCCGCGCAGCGACTCGGGCTCGCGACGACGGTCTATACCGTCAACGAGCAGGCACGACTCCTCGAGCTGGCCCGGGCGGGTGTGACGGGCGTCTTCACCGACGTTCCCCGGGAAGCACTCGAGTGCTTTACGGCTCGCCGCCCAGGCTGAGCAGGCGTGAGCCCTCGTCCGGCACGTGGACGATGACGCGGGAGCCGACGGGAAGCGCCTCGGCCCTCGCCGTCGGCATGTCCGCGATCAGGCTTCCGGCCGGCCCGGCGACCGTCAGCCGCGTTACCGGCCCGAGGAAGGTGTGGGTGAGCACGTCTCCGGTGACCGTGTTGCCGCCGGCGCCGCCGCCGTTTGTCGTGGCGGTCAGCTCGAGCGTCTCGGGCCGGATCAGCACGAGCACGCGCTGCCCCTTGGTGCGGCCCCGCGCCTCGGCGACGCGGAGCACGATTCCGCCGTGGTCGACATCTCCACTCGAGCCGTCGACAACGGTTGCCTCGAGGCGGTTCATCGTCCCGATGAACCCGTACTTCTTCTCGAAGGTGGTGATCATCTCGCCGTAGTTCGCCCAGTCGAGCGGAAGCGCGATCGCATTGAGCGTGCCCTCTTTCTTCGCCTGCAACAGTCTGGCACCCGCTGCTCTCCACCGCGTCACAGGCCTTTCACGAGTTCGCCACATCTCGGCGAGGGCTACGGAGCACGTCGATGTCCTTACCTCGCGGTCCGGTGTGAGCTCCTCTGAGAGCGAAGTGATCGCCCCTCTCGCCGGCGCCTCGGCGTCACGGCGGTGCGGGAGAAAGGAGTATCCTCGCAAAGGCGCGGCCCGCGCATTCCTGCCGATGAAGAGCTGAAGTGCCGAAACGCTGTTTGTCCGTGGCCGTGCTCGTGGGCGTTGCGGCGGCATGTGCCGCAGGCGCGCTGTGGGCAGCGAGTGCAACCGGTGCGGGGGGGCCGTGCGGTCTCAGCCTTTCGTCCGCCCAGCTCGGCGAGATCGCTTTCACGGTCCCGTCCGGAGGCCGAGCGGTGCGGCGAGCGCTCGTCGGACGCTTCTTGCTCTGCACGCTCTATCGCCGGGACGGCAGCCGGTTCGCCGCGCTGCACGGCGATGCGGATCACCATGTGCTCGGCGTGGCGTTCTACCGCCGCTCCGGCGCACTGTCGAGTGCCGTCGACTCGTCCTATGCCGTGGCCGCACAGGAGGGGGCGCACGTGAAGTGCGGCAGCTCTTCGCAGGCGAAGATCGGGCCGAATTTCTGGAAGAAGACGAGGAAGTGGTGGATCGGCGCCACTGCTCCCGGGCTCAGCCGCGACGCGGTCGTCCAGGCGGTCAGGAACGCGCAGAGCGAATGGACGAACGACATCAACTACTGCGGCATCAAGGACCAGGCGAACCCGCCTGCGTCCTACGAGGGCAAGACCTCCGCCCAGGCGAGCAAGCAGGACGGGAAGAGCGTCGTCGACTGGGGGAGCATGAAGAACGACCAGGATTGCAGTCAGGCGCTCGCCTGCACGTTCACGTGGTACGACGGCTCCGGCAAGCCGATCGAGTCCGACATCAGGTTCAACACGGCGTACAAGTGGTCGACCACGGGCGCCTCGAACGCGCTCGACATCCAGACGATCGCGGCGCACGAGATCGGTCACGTCCTGCAGTTCGACCACGTCACGAACTCGTCGAAGGACGACGACACGGCGCTGATGTGGCCGTACTTCAGCACCGGTGACACGACCGGCCGAAAGCTCGGCCGAGGCGAAGCACTCGCCGACAACAGCCATTACTAGCCTGAATCGTCCTCTCGAACTACCTGAGCGGCAGCGCCGCAGCGGCCAGCCGCCTGCCGCCTTGTCCTGAACGGGCGCGGTAGAGTCAGACGAGATGCCGGACGCCGCGCCGAAAGCCCCGTCGCCTTCCGAATCGATCGACGCGAGGATCACGGAGCTCGGCGACTGGCGGGGCGAGATGCTCGCCCACCTCCGCGCACTCGTCAAGCAGGCCGATCCCGGCGTCGTCGAGGAATGGAAGTGGCGCGGCGTGCCCACCTGGTACCACGACGGGATCATCTGCACCGGCGAGACGTACAAGAGCATCGTGAAGATGACTTTCGCGAAGGGCGCCTCGCTCGATGACCCTGCGGGCCTCTTCAACTCGAGCCTGGACGGCAACGTCAGGCGTGCGATCGATTTTCACGAAGGCGACGAGATCGACGAGAAGGCACTCACAGCTCTCATCCGCGCTGCGGTCGCCCTGAACGAAGCGAAGTCCTGAGCCCCGGCAAGCGACGCCGAGGGCCGGGGAGGGCAGCCGCATGACGGTAGTGGTCCGGGCCGAGTCGCTGTCGAAGCGGTTCGGGAAGGTCGTCGCGGTCGACGACCTCTCGTTCGCACTCGAGTCGGGCACGATCACCGGGTTCCTGGGGCCGAACGGAGCGGGCAAGACGACCACGCTGCGGATGCTGCTCGGGCTCGCGGCGCCGACGAGCGGGCGCGCGACGATCTTCGACAGCCTGTATTCAGCTCTCGAAGGGCCCGCGCTCCGGGTCGGCGCGGTGCTCGAGGCCACCGATTTCCACCCTGGCCGCTCCGGCCGCGACCATCTGCGGATGCTCGGCCAGGCGGCCTCGCTGCCGGATTCGCGGGTCGACGAGGTGCTGAAGCAGGTGGATCTCCAGGGGGCAGCGGGGCGCCGGGTGAAGGGCTACTCGCTCGGGATGCGCCAGCGCCTCGGCCTCGCCGCGGCGCTGCTCGGGGATCCGGAGCTGCTGATCCTCGACGAGCCGGCGAACGGCCTCGATCCCGAGGGTGTCCGCTGGCTTCGCGATTTCCTGCGCCGGTTCGCGGCCGGGCAGCGGACGGTGCTGGTCTCGAGCCATGTGCTCGCCGAGGTCGCACAGACCGTGGATCAGGTGCTGATCATCAACCGCGGCAAGCTCGTGATCGAATCCTCGCTCGAGGAGCTGACCGCCCGCGTCGGCGGCGCGGTGAGGATCCGCACACCGGAGCCGGCGAAGCTACAGGACGCGCTGCAGAAGGCGGAGCTCCAGTCGACGACCGGAGGCGGCGACTCGCTGCTCGTGCAGGGGGCAACGAGCGAGCGCGTCGGCGACATCGCCTTCGCCGCGGGGGTTCCCGTCCACGAGCTCGTGGTCGAGAGCTCGTCGCTCGAGGACATCTTCCTCGAGCTCACCTCGGACGAGCCGGCGTGATCCCGCAGCTGCGGTCGGAGCTCCTGAAAGTCCGCTCGACGCGGACGACGATCGGGATCGTGCTCGGGATGGTCGCGCTGATCCTGCTCTTCGCGCTGCTCTCCGGGCTGCTCACGAAGGCGCCCGACCTGACGACGGTGGAGGACCAGCGCGGCGTGCTCGGCGTCGGCAGCCTCGCGGGGGTCTTCTCCGCGATCGCAGGGATCATGCTCGTGACGAGCGAGTACCGCTTCGGCACGATCAGGCCGACGTTCCTGTTCCAGCCGAGACGCTCCAGAGTGCTCGTGGCGAAGGTCCTCGCCGGCCTGCTCGCCGGGCTCGTCTTCGGCATCGTCGGCGAGGGCCTCGGGTTCGCCCTCGGTTACCTGATCTTCTCCGCACGCGGGATCACGCTCCTGCTCGACGGGGGCCAGGTGACGCAGCTTCTCCTCGGCACGCTCGTCGGGGTCGCGCTCTGGGGCGCGATCGGCGTCGGGCTCGGGGCGATCGTCCGCAGCCAGGTCGGCGCGATCATCGGGCTCCTTGCGTGGGGATTCGTGGCCGAGAACCTCCTCTACGCGTTCGTGCCCTCGGTCGGCCGCTTCGCGCCCGTTCACGCCCAGGACTCGACGATGGGGATCACGAGCGGCCACCACCTGCCGTCGGCAGCGGGTGCCGCGGTTCTCGTCGGCTGGGCGGTGCTCTTCGCCGTGGTCGGGATCGCAGTGGGCGCACGCCGCGACGTCAACTGACGCGCGGGCGGGCGGTTCCTTGCGGCCGCGCGGCTCTAGGGGGAGGGCTCATTGGCAGGGGGAGCGCTCATTGGCGCCCCCCGCATCGGGCTCTCCGCCGAGCGCGCGGCAGCCCGTGTCTGGGTTGCCCCCGCGCTCATCGCTTTGCCCGGAGCGCGTCGATGAGCTCCCACTTGCCCATCTTCGAACGGCCCGGAATCTGCTCCTTCTTCGCGAGCTCGTAGAGCTGCTCCCGGTTCCTGTCCACGAGCGCATGGCCGGGCTTACCGCCCCGCTGGCGTCCCTTGGCGGCCTGCTTGGCGAGGTCGCGGCGCGTGCTCTCGGGCAGGTGGGAGATCGTTCGCTTCGTCCTCGCCGCCCGCTGGGCTCTCTCGATGTTCTCCCTGGCGGCGGTCGTTTGCTTCGCTGTGGCCATCTCGAACCTCCTCGTCTCGAACTCCGTTCAGCTCAGTGCCTCGGCACCTCGTGGCCGGCGTTGGTGTGCTCCTTCGGCGAACTCCTCGATCATGCGTTCGTTGAACGCCGGGATGTCGTCGGGGCTCCGGCTCGTGACGATGCCCTCGTCGACCACGACCTCGCGGTCGACCCAGTTCCCGCCGGCGTTGCGGATGTCGGTCTGAAGCGACGGCCAGGAAGTCACCGTCGCGTCCCTCACGAGGTCGGCCTCGACGAGCATCCAGGGCCCGTGGCAGATCGCGGCGATCGGCTTCCCGGCCGCGTGGATCTCCCGCACGAAGCCGACCATCTGCTCGTCGAGCCTGAGCCGGTCGGGGTTGGCAACGCCGCCGGGAATCAGGAGCGCGTCGTAGTCGCCGGGATCGGCGTCGCCGATCGCCAGATCGACGTCCTGTTGGTCGGCCATCTGGTCGTGGTTGACCATCTGGATCGCGCCCGTCTCGAGTGAGATCAGCTCCGTTGTCGCTCCGGCGTCGTCGAGCGCCTTCCGCGGCTCGACGAGCTCGGCCCGCTCCACCATGTCCGTCGCGATGATCGCCACCCGCCTTCCCTGAAGCCGCCCAGCCATCTCGCTCTCCTTCCGCTCGCTTCCTTGCGGGCGTTGTTGACCGGGAGACGGGATGAGAAACGTCAGGCCGCGAGGAACCACTTCTCGGCGACGGCGAGCCGTTCTTCGAGCTGGTGAAGCGTCGCCTCCGAGACGCGCCGGAGGCCCGAGCGCCGGTTGAGCTCGGCGTTCACCTCGGCGTGGGTGAGGCCGGTGCGGCGGGCGAGCTCCCGGGCCAGCCGCGCGTTGGCCTCGCGAAGCTCCTGCTTCTCCTCGCGACGCGAGAGCCCGGCCGTCGCACCCCAGTGCACCTCACCGCGAAGCGGAGGCGGCGGTGCAAGAGCGAGCTCCACGCTCTCGTCCTGGTCGGCGTCGTTGTCGTCGTCGAGGACATCGTCATCGGCTGGATCGACCCCACTCGTCGCTACCGCAGAGATCACCGCGAACAACGACATCTGCTCCTCCTCCGGGCCGGCGGTCTCGAGCTCGCCCGCCTCGGGATCGTCGTCGCGCTCCCGCTCGTCGCGCCGAAGCGAATGGCGACGCTGTTCGGCGATCCCCGCCGCATAGGTTCGCAGCCGCGGGTCGTCGGGGATGAAGAGCCATGCGCGCTGGCGCGCGACTCCTCGCGTCCAGCGGACGAGGCGTCCGACCGCCTGGCGGAAGAACAGCTCGGTCGCCGTCGTCGTCGCATAGACGCCCACACGTAGCCGCGGGATGTCGACGCCCTCCGACACCATCCGAACGGCCACGAGCCACGGCTCCGCCGACGAGGCGAACTGCGAGATCGCGGCCGAAGCCTGCGGGTCGTCGGAGGTGACGAGCCGGGCGGAGGTCCCGAACCGCCCGCGAAGCAGGGCGGCGATCCCGCGGGCATGCTCGCGGTCGGTCGCGATCACGAGGCCGCCCGCGTCCGGCTGCTCGCCGCGCACTTCCTGGAGGCGGCGGTTCGCGGCGCCGAGCAACTCGGGCAGCCAATCGCCCTCGAGCGAGAGCGCGGTCCGGAGCCGCTGGCTGCTGCGGGTCGCATCGAGGCGGTCGTCGAAGGTTGCCGAATGCACGGAGCCGTCCGGCGCCGACCACTCCATGTGGCCGTTCGTCGTCGGGAAGAAGACCGGTCGCACCACTCGCCGGTCGGCGAGCGCGTCGCCGTAGCCGTACTCGAAGTCGGGGACGGCGCGGTCGCCCGTGTAGGTGACGAACGGGATCGCGCAGGTGTCCGAGCGGAACGGCGTTCCCGACAGCGCGAGCCGCCGTCCGGCCGGCGTGAACGCGACCTGGATCGCCTCGCCCCAGGCTCGTTCCTCGCCGGCGTGATGCAGCTCGTCGAGTACGACGAACGCGCCGCGGGCGAGCCGCGCGAAGAGGGGGGCGTTCGTCGCCACCTGGTGGTAGGAGGTGACGATCCCGTGCATGTCGGCTGGGATCGCGCCGTCGGCGGGGGACCACGACGAGTCGAGGTGGAGCGAGAACGCCGCCGCCGCGCGCGCCCACTGCTCCTTCAGGTGAGCGGTCGGCGCGACGACGAGGAGACGGGCCGGCCTTGCCCCGAGCTCATGCCTCGCAGCCGTGAGCGCGAAGGTCGTCTTACCGGCCCCGGGGGTGGCGACCGCGAGGAAGTCGGTTCGCGGCGAGGCCACGAACTGGTCGAGGGCGGCTTTCTGCCAGCGGCGGAGGTGAACGGTGCGCGTCATCGGTCGAGGCGTCGGAACGACCGGCGGCCCCCCTTGACGCCGAGCGAAGATAGCGTTCGCGGCAGTCGGCGCCCGAGCTCAGAGACGGATTGCGGCCGACCGCCCGATCGGCTTCCCCGTCGCGTCGAGCGCCACCGCGGCGGCGAACTTCCCGGCGCCGGACGGGAGGTGGAGCATCGTCTCGAAGCCCCTCCTCGCGACCGTGACCCGCGGTGTCAGGTCGTCCTGACGGTTCCCTGCGACCGCCTGCCACCGGCTGACCTCAGTCGCTCCGTTCCAGCTGACGTAGAGCAGGTCGCCCGAGGCGGTCGGCCTCGAGGCGAGCGCCGGCGGGTCGGTCGGCGTCGAGGTCCAGGGAAACCGGAGCGCCCGGTAGTTCTGCCCACCGTGGGGGAGCTTCGCGTCGAGCAGCACCGCGCCGCCGGCCGTGTACTCGGTGAGCCAGGGCTGCGTTGCCCAGCCGACGAGCACGTTCCCGTTCGGCTGCACCTGGACGCTCCCGAAGGCGTGCGCGAGAAGTGGGGGATGGTGGAGATATTGCTGCACGAGCGTCGCCCGCATGCGGGTTTCGTCGAGAGCGAGCGCGAGGCCTCGCGACTGCGATTCCTCCTGGGGGTCGTCCGCATTGTCGAAGAGCGTCACGAGCTCGCCCGAGCCGTGGCTTCGGGCGTCGTGCTGCCACGAGAACCGCGTGCCCGCGCCCATCGCGAAGTCGCTCTTCTTGCCGCCGAGCCTCCAGATCACCTTTCCGGAGCCGCGGTCGACCTTGTAGACGGTCCACGTGTTCCGCGCCGAGACGAGCAGGTTCCCGTCCGGGGCGAGACCGACGGAGTTCACATGGAAGTAGTCGAACGCGGGCGCGACCTGGGAGTAGGACTCGGTGAGCGCGACATGCTCGAGGCTCCGCCACTCGAAGAGCACGCGGGCGCTCGGGACCTCGAGCTCCTGGACGATCCCCTCGATCACCCTGCCCCGGCTGTGGCCGACGCTCGAGCGATCGACCGTCGGGATGTCGTAGGCGGTGATCAGTGCCGTTCCGGTAGGCGTCAGGATCAGCTCGTGGAGGTCGGATCCGCGGCCGTCGCCCGGAGGGAAGCGCGCGAGCTCGTGGTAGTTGCGGTCGAAGATGACATGGTCGCCCACGCCGAGCCCGTGCTTCGTCCTGCCCTCCCACCAGGTGAGAACCGGCTCCCCATGGTAGATCGCGGCGCGGAGGTTCATGACCGTCAGCGGTACGGTCGGGTGGAACCAAACGGGCTCGCCGGTGTCGTCGACGATCAGCGCGCCGCGCTGGCCCGGGCCTGACGAAGGGCCGAGGAAGAGCAGCCCCGGCGCCGTATCTGCTGCGCGGTGCAGTACGGCGATCTTCGGTGGGACGAGGTCGGGGCGGGAGACGTACCGGTTCACGTCCCGGCTCGACCACGGCCCGGTGCGGGCAAGCGCGTGCCCGCCTCCGAGCAGCCTGTCGGCGGCGATCCCGGCCGCTACCACCCCTGCGCCTGCGAGGAGCCCGGCCCGGGTGAGGGATCTACCACGCGATGGAGCGCCGCCTGTCGAAGCATCGGGAGCTGCTTGGCGTTTCGGCGGCGACACGGTTCTGCACGAGAGCACGTCGGAGCGGTGCGAGCTCTCGTCGCAAAGCGTACCGTGGCCCCGCGCCAAGGCGCGAACCCGACCGCGTCACCTGAAAAAGGGCACGCATCGGCGCTCGCCGATAGGTAGTTTCCCGCCCGTGCAGTCGCTCGCAGGGAAGCGGAGTTCCTCGGGATACGAAGAAACGCTTGGCCGGCTGATCGCCGGGATCGAGCACCGGCAGCTCACCCTGTTCTGCCAGATCGACCATGCCGCGGGCGCACGCGAGGTGGGGCTCGAGCTCGACGACGAGGTGGTGGTGCTCTTCGGGAGCGCACGGGCCGGAACGCCGCTGATGCAGGCCGACCGGAGGATCGGGATCGAGCTGCCGCTCCGGATCCTCGTCTGGTGCGAAGGCGACGCGGTGCTCGTCGGGCATCGCGATCCGCGTGAGCTCGCCGGCGGCTACGAGGTCGGCTCGCTCGCCCCGACGCTCGAGGCGATGGCCTCGCTCCTCGACGAGTTGGCGGCGGAGGCCGCCGGATGAGCGTGAAGAGCGGATCCGGGCCGAGGAACCTCGTGCTCGCGGCGATGATCTTCGCCGTCTCGATGACGTTCATCGATCAGACGATCGTCTCGATCGCGGCGCCGAACATCCAGCGCGAGCTCGGGCTCACGAGCACGGGCGTGCAATGGGTGGTGAACGCCTACCTGCTCTCGCTTGCCGCGCTCTTCGCCTTCGGCGGCCGCCTCGCGGACACGGTCGGCCACCGCAAGATGGTGATGATCGGCGTGATCGTCTTCGCCGGCGCCTCGGCGATGTGCGGGCTGACGCCGAAGGGGAGCTTCGCCGAGGCTTGGCTCGTCACCTTCCGGGTGATCCAGGGAGCGGGCGGGGCGATCATGTTCCCCGCCGCGCTCGCGATCGTCGTGCAGACCTTCCCGCTCCACGCACGGGGGAAGGCGCTCGCACTCTTCTTCGGGATCGCAGGCGGCCTGACGGCGCTCGGGCCGGCCCTCGGCGGCGTGCTGACGCAGTGGACGTGGCGCGCGATCTTCTGGGTGAACATCCCCGTGGCCGTGATCGCGCTGATCCTGATCGTGCTCTCACATCCCGTCACGGATCACAAGCCGGCGAGGATCGACTACAGGGGGCTCGTTCTGATCGCGGCCGGCGTCTCGCTCAGCATCTTCGGCTTCCAGCAGTCCGGGACCTGGGGCTGGAGCAATCCGAAGACGATCACCTGCGTGGTCGCCGGCGCACTGATCCTCGTCGTGTTCGTCCTCGTGGAGCGCGGCACCACCTCGCCGCTGATCGACGTGAACATCTTCCGGATCCGGCCGTTCGCGGTCGAGAACCTCGTGCTCGGGATCTCGAACCTCGCGTTCATCCCCACGTTCTTCTTCGCCAGCGAGTACGCCCAGCTCTCGCTCGGCAAGTCGGCATCCTCGGCGAGCCTCGTGCTGCTCTATTTCTTCATCGGCTTCGTGATCGCGGCGCAGATCGGCGGGCGGATGCTCGACCGCGGCGGAGCCAAGCGCCCGGTCGTGGTCGGCTGCACCCTCGCCGCAGTGGGATTCTGGCTCTGGGGACAGAAGGTGACCGGCCTCGACCTCGGTTCGCAGATCTGGTTCATCATCCTCACGGGCGCCGGCATGGGCTTCATGCTCGGGCCGGCGAGCACCGATGCCGTCAACCGCGCCTCGAGGCTCTCCTACGGCGAGGCGACCGGGATCACCCAGACCGTTCGCAACTACGCCGCCAGCCTCGGCTTCGCGATCCTCGGGAGCCTGCTCGTCTCGGAGCTGCACTCCCGGGTCACGACCTCGCTCGTCGACAGGAAGGTGCCGCACGACGTTGCCTCCGCCGAGGCGAGGAGCATCCTGCAGTCGAACGGGCACACCGGAGCGATCCCGGCCTTCGTCCGCCTCGACTTCGCCTATGCGACGAGGTCCGTGCTCTACGCGATGGCGATCGTGATGGCCGCGGGCGCCGTCGTCGCCTTCGTCGGGCTCCGGCGCGGAGTTCAGCGGGAAGTCCAGACCGCAGCGACGGAAGCAGCGTGAGGTAGGCATGCCGGCCGGCACGGACGCGGTCAAGCACGCGGGCAGCCTGTACCAGAGGCTCTATCGGGCCGTGCTGCGGCCGTTCCGCGGCGCCGAGCACGAGGCGCATCATCTCCACGAGATCGAGCAGGAAGGCCAGAGCGGCGTGACGCCGCTGATCGCGATCGGCGGTCTCGTGATCTTCCTCGGCTCGATCTTCATCGTCCTGCTCGCACTCGCTCTGCTCGCCTACAACCTCGCTTGAACCGAGCCTGACCGACTCAGAAAGGCACCGATTCGCCGAGCTCGACGGCCCGCACCTCGACCTCCGGCACCCGTTCGCGCGCCGCCTCGAGGAACGCAGTGAGCGGCTCGCTCAGGAACGCGGCGTGGGTGCTGCGGTAGAACGGCCGCAGCGTCCCCCAGTGGATCGGGACGGCGATTCGGGGCCGGAGCAGCGCGAGCGCCTCCGCGGCACGGACGGGATCGAGGTGGCCCTCGCCGATGGTAGGCCCCCAGCCCCAGATCGGGATCAGCGCAACGTCGAGCCCGGGGGCGAGCTCCGCCATCCCGTCGAAGATGTCGGTGTCGCCCGCGAAGTACACCTTGCCGCTTCCGCCCACGAGGTAGCCGACCGCAGCGCCCGAGCGGCCCGGCGCCGGCCGGCCCGCGTGGTCGGCCCGTGTGGCGCAAACGGCAACGTCGCCGACTCGAACCTCGTCGCCCTCCAGGACCTCCTCCACGCGCTCGAAGCCGCGCGACCGCACGAGCCCGCCGAGGCCTCGCGGGAGGACCACGAGCGTCTCGCGGGGAAGGCGTTCGAGCGTGCCCAGGTCGAGGTGGTCGAGGTGCCCGTGCGAGATCAGGATCGCGTCGGGGCGGCTGACCTCGGGGAGCGGCCCGGCCCGGAGCAGGTGAGCCGTTCGCCGGCGTAGGACGGGGTCTGTGAGCAGAGAGATCCCGTCGAGCTCGATCAGCGTGCTCGCGTGGCCCAGGTAGGTGACCTGCCGCGGGCTCAGCGAGGCTCTCCGAGCTCGGCCGACGGGCTGTTGTTAGCTTCCCTGGCGAAGATGCTCGGCGAAAAACCGAAGCTGCCAGGCGGCCCAGCGAAGATGCCGGACAACACCGGATACGGTGAGCCGGTGGTCTGGCAGCCCGGGCGACCGCGCTTCCGTGCGCCCAGGCTCCTGCTCGGATGGCTGCTCTCGGCCGCGTCGCTCTTCGTGGCGGCGTTGATCGTTCCGGGCGTCTCGGTCAACGGCTTCGTCGGTGCGATCGTGGTGACCCTCGCGATCGCGGTCCTGAACGCGATCGTGCCGCCGTTGATCGCGGCGCTGCGCCTGCCGTTCATGGCGCTCCTCGGCTTCGTGCTGATCCTGCTCGCGGACGCGGCGATGCTCCTGCTCGTCTCCAGCCTGGATTCGTCCGCGATCCATGTCTCGAGCTTCTGGTGGGCGCTCGTCACGGCGCTCGTCGCCTCCGCCGTCGGGGTCGTGCTGGACGTTATCCTCGGGACGAACGACGACGACACCTACACGCTCCGGGTGGTGCAGCGGATCGCGCGCAGGCGCGGCGACCTCCGGACAACCGACATTCCCGGGATCATCTTCCTCGAGATCGACGGGCTGGCACTGCCGGTGCTGCGGCGGGCGATGCGCGACGGGAACGCGCCGACGATGGCCTCGTGGGTCGCAGACGGCTCGCACAGCGTGGTCGAGTGGGAGCCCGACCTCTCCTCGCAGACGGGGGCGAGCCAGGCCGGGATCCTCCTCGGCTCGAACGAGAACATCCCGGCATTCCGATGGGTCGAGAAGGAGAACGGCCGCACGATCGCGTGCTCGGGCCCCGCCGACTGCGAGGAGATCGAGCGCATCCATGCGACCGGGATCGGGCTACTCGTGAACGGCGGCTCGAGCCGCGGGAACCTGCTCTCGGGTGAGGCCGACGAGGTGATTCTCACGGTCAGCCGGATGAGCGCCGAGAAGCGTGCCAATCCGGGCTATCGCGCGTTCTTCGCGAACGGCTTCAACGTGACGCGGACGTTCGTGCTGTTCGTCTGGGAGCTCGTCCTCGAATGGACGGCGGCGATGCGCTCGACACGGCGGGACGTACGGCCGCGCGGGCACCGCGGCGGGATCTACCCGTTGCTGCGGGCAACGATGTGCGTGATCGTGCGCGACCTGATCGTGTACGGCGTCCTGACCGACATGATGCGCGGCGGCCCCGCGGTCTACGCGACGTTCTCGAGCTACGACGAGGTCGCCCATCACTCCGGGCTCGAGCGCACCGACACCCTCGAGGCGCTGCGGAAGCTCGACCAGCAGTTCGGGCGGATCGACCGCGCCCGCCGCTTCGCGCCGCGGCCCTACCGCATCGTCGTGCTCTCCGACCACGGGCAGACGCAGGGCGCGACATTCAAGCAGCGGAACGGCTACTCGCTGCAGGATCTCGTCGCGGAATCGCTCGAGTCGATGAACGTCCAGGCGATCGCGGGCGGCGACGAGCAGTCCGCGATGGCGGGGCTCGCCCTGCGGGAGGCGACCGGCGCCCCGAAGGAGAAAGCCGAGGAAGGCGCCCGGGCCGACGGCTCCGCGATCGTGCTCGGCTCCGGCAACCTCGGCCTCGTCTACCTCACCGAGGAGCCGCGCCGGCTCACGCTCGAGGAGATCGAAGAGCGGCACCCGAAGCTGATCCCGGCCCTGCGCGAGCATCCACACGTCGGCTGGCTGCTCGTCCGCTCGAGCGAGCAGGGGCCGCTCGTCCTCGGCCCGCGCGGCGTCCGCCGTCTCGCCGACGGCACGCTCGAGGGCGATGACCCGCTCGAGCATTTCTCGCCGAACGCACCCGCACATCTGCTGCGCACCGACGGCTTCCAGCATGTCGGAGACCTGATGGTCGGGAGCTTCTACGACCCCGAGCTCGAGGAGGGCTGCGCCTTCGAGGAGCTGATCTCGTTCCACGGCGGCCTCGGGGGCCTCCAGACCCGGCCGTTCATCCTCTACCCGAAGGAGCTCGCCTCGCCTGACGAGCCGATCGTCGGCGCAGCGGCCGTCCACACGGTGCTCAGCGGGTGGCGACGAGACCTCCAGGGCGCCGACGCAGTTCCGCTCGAGCCGCGCAGTTAGCTCTCGCCGAGGAACCAGTCGATCGGTTCGGCGACGAGCTCCCGGAGCAGGAACCCAACGACGCTTCCCATCACGCCGCCGCCCGCGGTGTCGGTGGCGGCGCGGTCGATGCCGGCGCGGACCGCGGCATCGATCGTCGGGCGTGTCCAGCGGATCTTCTCGCCGCTTCCGGGGGAGAACGAGAGGACGAGCTCCTCGCGGCTCGTGCCGAGCCTGCAGGCGGCCCCGTTCAGGCCCGAGAGCGCGATTCGCTGGACGGCGCCGTCGACCCCCGCGCCGGCGAACGCCGGCTTCGACGTGCAGGGGTCGGCGAGCTTCGCGCCGCCGAAGCCGACCGCTCCGAGGGCCAGCTCGAGCGCGATCAGGGCTGCTGCCACGGCTCCGAGCAGGACGAGCGCGAGCTTGCCGCCGCGGGTGGTCATCGCGCAGCCGCCTTTCGGGCGGCGAGGATCGGGATCAACGCGAGCAGCGCAAAGAGCGCCGAGAGCCCGAACGCGCGACGGAAGCTCCGGGTCACCACGTCCTGGAGCGCACCGACCAACCCGTCTCGCACCGCGCGGAGGTTCGAGTCGTGCGCGGCCCCGCGTTTGTCGAAGGGCTCGGCGAGATCGGGGACGACGCCCTTCGGCGCCTTCTCGATCGCCGATCTGAGATCGAGCGCGATCGGGACCTTCTGGCGCAGCGGCGCGTTGCCGTCGAGGATCACCCGCGTGCCGGCGAGGAGCGCGCGCTTGCTTCCCTGCTCGAGGTCGTGGGAGAGGAGGGGTGCGACGAGGGCAAGTGCCACGACGAGCCCGGCGTGCCGGGCGCCGATCGTCATGGTCGCGCTCCTGACCGCGCCCTTGCCGGGGGTCACGGCACGATGGGTGAGGACCGGTACCGCGAGTCCGAGCCCGACACCGCAGAGCGCCAGCGCGATCGCGACGAGAGCCTTGCTCGTCGACGGCAGCAAGGCGAGCGCGACGAGCCCGCCTGCGAGTAGGCCCGCCCCTGACCCCGCCGCGAGCCGCGGGGAGAGCTCGCGCTCGAGCCGGCGCGAGGCGTAGGCTGCGACCGGAAGTGCGCTGACGACCGCGGCGCCCGCGATCGGCGAGAGGCCCCATACGGTGATCACGAGCAGAACGGCAAGAAAGAGCGCGCCCACCAGGGCGCCGAAGAGGAACGCCAGCGCCACGTTCGCGGCGAGGCTCGAGCGGTGCTCGGCCTCGACATGCGGGTGGAGGTGCGACTCGAAGGCGGCCACCAGCGCGACGAGTGCGACAGGAGCCTGGAACACGAAGATCGCGCGCCAGTCGAAGAGCTGCGTGAGCACGCCGCCGAGGGCCGGGCCCGCCGCGGCCCCGAAGGTCCCGGCGGCCGTCCAGATCGCAAGCCCGCGCGCGATCGAGCCGGTGAGCGCTGCGAGCAACGCGAGCGCCCCTGCGAGGAGCATCGCCGCTCCCGCACCCTGGAGGCAGCGAAATGCGATCAGCGCCGGCAGGCTCCAGGAGGCGGCGGACCCGACCGAGCCTGCGAAGAAGAGCAGCAGCCCGCCGCGGCTGACCCGGCCCACGTCGACCCGGCCGACGATCGGCACGAGCGCGAACGCGACTCCCGCAACGACGAGATTGTAGGCCGTGATCACCCACGAGACCCCGACGAGGCTCGTGTCGAAGGCCCCGTAGACGGCCGGGAGCGCGAGCACGACGATCGAGGAGTCGGCGAAGGCAACCGCCACCGCGGCCGCGACCGCCGCGACGAGCAGCCTGCGGCCTCCGGCCGGCACGACCGGGTCAGCGAGCGCGCTCAGCAGGGGCCTTCATTCGGGCTGGCAAGGGCGGTGCGATAGGTTTGCGCCCGTCCGCTGCGTGGGCGATGATCTCCACGTCTCGGGCCAGGGGCAAATCGACATCTAAGGAGGAGCATGCTTGCAACGACCTTTCTGACCTTCCTGTGGTCATTGATCGTGATCTTCTTCATGGTCATCTTCTTCATCCTGCTGTTCCACGTCATCATCGACCTCTTCTCGCGGCATGACGCGTCGGGGTGGAAGAAGGCGGCGTGGGTGCTCTTCCTGATCGTGCTGCCGTTCATCGGGCTCTTCACCTACTACATCGTGAACGGCGACGGGATGGCACAGCGCCAGATGAAGCAGGTCCAGCAGGCGCAGACCGACATGGACAGCTACATCAAGACCGTGGCGAGCACCGGCGATCCGACCGAGCAGATCGCGAAGGCGAAATCCCTCCTCGACGCCGGAACGATCACGCAGGACGAGTTCGACAAGCTGAAGGCCAAGGCGCTCGGCTAACCAAAAGCGCCGAGCCGACGGGGAAAGTTGCGCTGAGACGCAGGCGCGACAGCCTCTTCGCCCGACTGCGACTCGAGGATCGGGATCGGGCGCCGGAACCCGGCGCCCGGTCCCGGGTTTCGCTCCGCGCAAGTATGCTCGTCTCGTGAGCAAGGTCGGAGTAGAGGGCACGGCCACGACAGCGCTGCCCGCCGTGGAGATCCCGGCGCCGAGGCTGAGCCGCCGGCGGCGCTCTGTCGTTTGGACGCTCGTCGTCCTGGCTTCGGTGATCGCCGTCCTCTCCGTGCTCACGACCTGGGTTCACCGCCAGGTGCTCGACAACCATGCCTGGACGAAGGCGAGCGCGCAGGCGATCCAGGATCCGACCATCCGCTCCGCGATCGCGAACCAGGTCGTGACCCAGATCTACGACAACGTCAATGTCTCGGCCCAGCTCCAGGCGGAGCTTCCGCCGAACTTCAAGCAGCTTGCGGGCCCCGCGGCCGCCGCCCTTCGCGAGCCCGCAACCCAGGCGGTCGAGCTGCTGCTCGCCCAGCCGAGGTTCCAGAAGCTGTTCGTCAGCGCAAGCTCGGCGGCCCAGAAACAGCTCGTCGCCGTGCTCGAGAACAAGACCGGGCACGGGATCTCGACCGGGAACGGAGACGTGACGCTCGACATCGGCGTGCTGCTGAAAGAGGTCGCCACCCAGCTCGGCCTCCCGGCGACGGTGATCGACAGGCTGCCCCCCGACGTCGGCGTGATCACCGTTGCGCACTCCGATCAGCTCTCGACGGCGCAGAAGGGCGTGAGGGCGATCAAGATCCTGAGCGTCTGGCTGCTCGTGCTCGTGCTCGGCATGTACGTGCTCGCGATGTACCTCGCCGCCGGTGAGCGGCGAAAGACCCTGGCCCACATCGGCTGGGGCCTCACGATCGTCGGCCTCGTCACGCTCGTCGCCCGGCACTTCATCGGCAACTACGTCGTGAACACGCTTTCCCAGCCCGAGAACCACACTTCCGTCAGGCGCCTGTGGCTGATCGAGACCTCGATCCTGGGCCAGATCGGCTGGGCGATCGTGATGTACGGGCTGCTGACGGTGCTTGCGGCGCTGATCGCGGGCCCGACGCCGCTCGCGAGGTCGCTGCGCCGTGAGGTCGCCCCGGTGCTGAACGTCCGGCCCGGGATCACCTGGGCCGTGACCGGCGTCGTCTGGCTGCTCCTGATCCTGTGGGGCCCGACGCACGCGCTGCGCACCTGGTGGGGGATCCTGCTCCTCGCCGTGCTTCTCGCCGCCGGCGTCTGGGTGCTCCGCCGCCAGACCCTCGTCGAGTTCCCGACTGCCGGCCTCGAGCCTGCAGAGGTCACGGTGGTCGCGCGGATGACCGCCTCGGCCCGCAAGCTGAGCCATCACAGGGAGCACGGGGCCGGACCGGCCGCGACCGTCGGCAGCTCCACCGCCGACGAGCTCGACCGGCTCGTCGCGCTCCGTGACAAGGGCGCGCTGACCCAGGACGAGTTCGAGCAGGCGAAGAAGCTCACGATCTCCTCCCGATAGACGGTGGCGAAGCCTCGGTACGGCCCCGCCGGAGGAACTGGCTAGAGGTTCTCGACGACCTCGATCCGGCCGTCTGCGGCGGCCTGCCGGAACGCCTCGTAGTCGAGCTCGCTCTGGTCGGCGTATGCGGTGGCGAACGCTGCGATCGATACGTCGAAGGTGTCGCTCTTCCCCAGGTACTCGGCGATCGCGATCCGGTCGCCCGAGCGTGCGTGGGCCCTGGCGAGCGTCCAGCCGCAAAGCTGGCCGTAGGGGCCGAGCGTTCCGGCATCGAGCGTGTCGAGGTTCGCCGACCCCTTCCAGTCCCAGAGCTGGCGGCAGAAGTAGTCGCGCTCCGCGCCGTCGAGCTCGGTCGCCCTGTGCCAGCCGAGGAACAGGTCGCCCACCGCCTGCATCAGACGCTGGCCCTCGACCACGCGCTGGCCGTGCGTCGCGAACCCGGAGGAGCCGAGGTAGGGCTCGAGCACGGAGGCCTGAGCCTCTTTCACCTGCAGGAAGAGCGGGTCGCTCGTGTCCCGGCCGACGAGGAGGACGATCCAGCACCGGGTGCCCACGCTGCTCACACCGACGACCTTCTGGGCGACATCGACGATCTCGTAGGAGTCGAGCAGGCGGCGGCGGTCAGGCAGGAGCGTGCTCCGGAACCCGGCGAGGATCGAGCGGACGAGCTCCTCGACCGTCTCTCGATCGGCGAGCCCGCCGACGAGCTTGGCGAGCGGCACGACGAGCGGCGGGTCCGAGCGGATCCGGGGCTCACCGTCGACGATCGTCGTGAGCTTCCTGAACGCCTTCAGGTGATCGTGGGTTCGTGCCTTCGCGCCGGCACGGGCGACCGTGGAGGCTTCCTCTTCCTGCCGCTCCCGGCTCAGCTTCGTGACCAGGCCGTCGACGCTGACGCGCGTGTACCAGACATCGAGGTTCCCGAGCCCGGCGAACCGGCGGATCGCCTCGCGGTAGGAGTGGACCATCGCGACGACGGCCCTCCGGCACGCCTCCGCGCCCAGCTTCCTGCCCCGTCCCGCGATCTCGATGCTCACCGCGAGCCGCTTCACGTCCCATTCGAACGGCCCCGGCAGCGTCTCGTCGAAGTCGTTCAGATCGAAGACGAGGTCGCGCTCGGGAGAGCCGAAGCCGCCGAAGTTGCCGAGGTGTGCGTCGCCGCAGAGCTGGGCGTCGAGCCCCGATCGCGGCAGCGGCCCGAAGTCGTAGGCCATGATCGCGGTCGTTCCCCGATGGAACGCGAACGGGGAGACGAGCATGCGGCCGTACCGGATCGGCACGAGCTCCGGGATCCGGGTCGTCGCCTGCGTCTCGAGCAGGGCGATCGGGTCGCGGCCGCCCGACTCGAAGCTCGCATGGCTCCGCCGTGGACAGGACTCCCGTGCGGCCCTCCCGTGCGCTGCGCGTTCCTCGGGCGTGGGGTGGGGGGCGACCTCGGCGGTCATCAGGTCGACGGTAGCGTGAACACGATCACGAGGCCAATCGCGAGCAGGATCCCCGCCACGGCGAGCATCGAGACGCGGACGGCCCGCACCTTGAACCGCTGGGCGAGCGCGATCAGGAACAGCACCGTCGCGAGCAGAACGGTATCGCGCACGAACTTGTCGCCGGTCTCGCGGGCGTCCGTTCCCTCGGCGAAGGCCGACGTCGCCTCGGCGTTGTAGACGGCGGCCTTGGCGGTCGCCGCGTTCCGGTACTGCTTCATCACGAGCGGGCCGGGAGGCGCTTTCGGGTTGTGGAAGGGGTCGGTCTTCAGCCAGGCCTCGAACGCGACGGCGAACTCGGGACGGAAGCGCTTCTCGAAGACCGCCTGCTGCTGGGCGTCGCCCACGGCCTTCGCCTGGAGCCAGAACGAGAAGACGTTCGAGTCGTAGAGCTGCTGCTGCCCGGCGAGGGTCGCCGACTGCGTTGCGAGCGCCCTGTCCCGTGAGGAGACGCCGTAGAGGTGAGCCTGCTTGCTGTCCCAGAGCGTCGACTGGTAGCCGCTCCACGCCGTCGCGACGGCGACGATCGCGAGCAGGACGGCCTCGGCGATCTCGATCAGCTCGTGCCGGAGCTTGTGCTCGCCGTCCTCGGCATGCGACGGGTGCATGAACTTGTGCGCGACCTCGGGGGCCGCCGAGCCTTCGGCCATCTACCGGTGCCGTTCCCTCGCCACCCGCTGATTATCGTGGCCGCCGCGTTAGAGTGCGCGGGATGAGGAGCCGGCTCTACAGCGGAGGCGAAGCACAGGGCGATCCGGCGAAGCTGTGGTGGGTCTTCATCGTCACGGGCTCGCTCTGGATCCTCTTCTCGCTCCTGCTCTTCCGCTTCAGCTACGCGAGCGTGACCGCGATCTCGATCCTGATGGGCGTCGTCTGCCTTGCTGCGGCGATCGAGGAGCTCGTCCTGATCCCGACGGCCCACGGCTGGTGGCGCCTCGGCCGGGTCGTGCTCGCCGTGGCGTTCGCGGTGATCGCGATCGTGGCCTTCGTCCACCCGGGCAATACCTTCAGCGCGCTGGCGGCGATCTTCGCGTTCTACCTGCTCTTGAATGGGCTTCTCGCAATCATCCTCTCGCTGACGGGGTCGCTCGAGCCGCGGTGGCTCGGCCTCGTGACCGGGCTCGTCCAGGTCGGGCTCGCGTTCTGGGCGGCGGGCGACTTCGGGCACAAGGAGATCCTGCTGCTCGTGTTCATCGGAGCCGGGGCCCTGATCCATGGGCTCGAGCAGCTTCTGCTCGCGTTCCACCTGCGGGCGTCTCGCCCGGTTCCGACCTGATACTCCCCTAGGGTATTATGAGCGCATGGTTGCTCGAGCGCCGGATACCGTCAGGCTCGAGCTCGAGGGGATGTCGTGCGCGTCGTGCGCCGCTGCGATCGAGCGGCGCCTGAACGGGCTCGACGGGGTCGATGCCACCGTCAACTTCGCCACGGGCCGGGCGACCGTGCGCTGCGAGCCGGCGGTCCCGCTGGCCGAGCTCGTAGCCGCAGTCGAGTCGATCGGCTACGGGGCGCATCCGACCGGTACCGCGACCACGACCCACGATCATGACGACCCGCTCGATGTGCTCGGGCGCAGGCTCGCGCTCGCTGTCGTCCTCACCGTTCCGGTCGTCCTGCTCGCGATGGTTCCCTCGCTGCGCTTCTCCGGCTGGGAGTGGGTGGCGCTCGCGCTTTCGACCCCGGTGGTGCTCGTGGCGGGGCGCGGCTTCCACCGCTCGGCGCTGCGGAGCGCGCGCCACGGGTCGGCGGGCATGGACACCCTGATCTCACTCGGGACGCTCAGCGCCTGGGGATGGTCTGCCGTCGTGCTCGCTGCCGGGCTCTCGACGGGGACGTACTTCGAGGTTGCGGCCACGGTGACGACGCTGATCCTGCTCGGCCGCTACCTAGAGGTGAGGTCGAAGGGCCGAGCCTCTCAGGCGATTCGCGGCCTGCTCGAGCTCGGTGCGCGCGATGCATCCGTGATCCGCGACGGCGCCGAGGTGAGCGTTCCGGTCTCGGAGCTCGAGCCCGGCGATCTCTTCGTCGTGCGGCCGGGCGAGAAGATCGCGACCGACGGCGTCGTCGTCGAGGGCGCCTCGGCAGTCGACCGTTCGCTGCTCACCGGCGAGCCCGTCCCGGCGGAGGTCTCGGTCGGAGATGCCGTCGAGGGCGCCACCGTCAACGATTCCGGCCGGCTCGTCGTGCGAGCGACCCGGGTCGGCTCGGACACGGTGCTCGCGCAGATCGCGCGGCGCGTCGAGGAGGCGCAGTCGGGCAAGGCGCCCGTGCAGCGGCTAGCAGACCGGGTCTCGGGCGTCTTCGTTCCCTTCGTGCTGGTCCTGGCGATGCTCACGCTCGCCGGCTGGCTCGCCTTCGGCGGCTCTGCGGCCGATGCGTTCACCGCCGCCGTCTCGGTGCTGATCATCGCGTGCCCCTGCGCGCTCGGGCTCGCGACGCCGCTCGCGCTGATGGTCGGGACCGGCCGCGGTGCCGAGATCGGCGTGTTGATCAAGGGCCCGGAGGTGCTCGAGCGGACCCGGCAGATCGACGTGATCGTGCTGGACAAGACGGGGACCGTGACCCGGGGAAGCTCGAGCTGGCCGCCGTCTCGCTGCTGAACGGCTCGAGCCGGGCGGAGGTGCTGCGGCTCGCCGGCGCCGTCGAGGCGGCGTCCGAGCACCCGGTCGCCCGAGCCGTGGTGCGGGCCGCGCACGAGGAGCTCGGCGGGCTGCCGTCCGTCGCGAGGTTCCGTAGCACCCCCGGAACGGGCGTTGCCGGCATCGTCCAGGGTCACGAGGTCGAAGTGGGTAGGAACGGAGCCCGGATCGAGGTCTCCTGGGACGGGGAGCCGAGGGCGAGCCTTGAGTTCCGTGACGAGGTGAAACCGAGTAGCGCCGAGGCGGTCGATGAGCTCCGTGCGCTCGGCCTCGAGCCGGTTCTGCTCACGGGAGACGGCGCCGCGGCCGCCGAGCGCGTCGCCGCGGAAGTCGGAATCGAGAGCGTGATCTCCGGTGTCGATCCGGAAGGAAAGGTACAGGCGATCGTGGATCTGCAGCGCGCGGGCCGGGTCGTCGCGATGGTCGGCGACGGCGTCAACGACGCCCCGGCGCTGGCGCAGGCCGAGCTCGGGCTCGCGCTCGGCACCGGAACCGACATCGCGATCGAGGCGTCGGAGATCACGCTCGTCTCCGGCGACCTCCGCGCCGCGGTCGACGCAGTGCGGCTCGCGCGCCGGACGCTCCGCACGATCCGCGGGAACCTCTTCTGGGCTTTCGCCTACAACCTCGCCGCGCTACCCTTGGCCGTTGCAGGGTTCCTCAGTCCGATCGTCGCCGCCGCGGCGATGGCCTGCTCGAGCCTCTTCGTCGTCGGCAACAGCCTTCGCCTTCGGCGCTTCAGGAGCATCCGCTGATCGACGAGAGCCCCGGATACCACGGCGAGAAGGCAGCGCTCGTCAAGCGCCTCCACCGGATCGAGGGTCAGGTGCGCGGGATCGAGCGGATGGTGAACGAGGATCGCTACTGCATCGACGTCCTCACCCAGATCTCGGCGGTGAGGACGGCACTCGACTCGCTCGCGTACCGGGTCCTCGACGGCCATGTCCGCCACTGTGTGGCGGACGCGATGGCCTCGGGCGAGGCGGCCGATGCCGAGGCGAAGGCCGCCGAGCTGCTCGCGGCGGTCGAGCGCTTCGCGAGGACGCGTTAGTGCTTCTCGGGCTTGTCGGGCCGGATCACGACCACGGGCACCGTCGCATGGTGCACGCACTGCTGGCTCACGGAGCCGACGAGCAGGCCGTGGAAGCCGCCGAGCCCGCGCGTGCCGACGACGAGCAGATCCGAGCCTTCGGCCTCGTCGCAGAGCACCTCGGCGGGCTGGCCTTCGCGGAGGACCGGGGTCACGGTCACGCCCGAGCTCCCGACGTCGGCGGCCGCGATCCCGTCGTCGAGCGCCTTCTGGGCGAGCTTGCGGAACTCGTCGAGATCGACGTCGCTCGGCGCCCAGCCGCTGCCGTACACGCCGGCGGGGACGTGCCATGCGCTGACGGCCCTGACTTCGGTTCCGGGGGTCTTCTTGGCCTCGTCGACCGCGTACCGCAGCGCCTTGATCGAGGCGCCCGAGCCGTCCACTCCTACCACGATCGTGCCCATGGAATTCCTTTCCTTCCGGCTGGGGGAGCCCGAAAACTACTACCGTATGGCGCGACGCCGTGAACGAGCTCTTCGAGACCGCTCGCGCCCTCGTCGCAGAGGGCAAAGGGATTCTTGCCGCCGACGAGAGCACGGGGACGATCGCCAAGCGGTTCGCGGCGATCGGCGTCGAGTCGACAGAGGAGACCCGGCGGGCCTACCGCGACCTGCTCTTCACGACGCTCGGCGCGGAGGAGTCGATCAGCGGCGTGATCATGTACGACGAGACGATCCGCCAGAGCACCGTCGGCGGCACTCCCTTCCCGGCCCTGCTCGCAGAGCACGGCGTGATCCCGGGGATCAAGGTCGACAGGGGAGCAAAGCCGCTCGCGCTCGCCTCCGGCGAGACGGTGACCGAGGGCCTCGACGGCCTGCGCGAGCGCTTCGCCGAGTACCGGACGCTCGGGGCGCGGTTCTCGAAGTGGCGTGCCACCTACTCGATCGGGACGGGCCGTCCGAGCGAGTACTGCGCCTGGGTGAACGCGCACGCTCTCGCCCGCTACGCCGCGCTGGCACAGGAAGCAGGGATCGTGCCGATCGTCGAGCCCGAGGTGCTGATGGACGGCGACCACTCGATCGACGAGAGCGTGAAGGCGACCGGCCGGGCGCTCCAGGCGCTCTACACCGAGCTTCACGACCAGCGTGTCGAGCTTCGCGGGAGCCTCCTGAAGCCGAACATGGTCCTGTCCGGCTACGAGGCGGCCTCTCGGGCGGGGATCGAGGAGGTCGCAGAGCGGACACTCGAGGTGCTCTACCGCCACGTCCCGGCAGCCGTTCCGGGGATCGTTTTCCTCTCCGGTGGCCAGAGCGACGAGGACGCGACCGCTCACCTGAACGCGATGGTGAAGCGCGGACCCCATCCGTGGCAGCTCTCGTTCTCCTACGGGCGGGCGCTCCAGACGGCGGCGCTCGAGGCCTGGGCGGGCGAGCCGGCGAGCGTCCCGGCGGCGCAGGCTGCGTATCTCCACCGGGCAACACTGAACGGCGCCGCCCGCCGGGGCGCCTACACGGCCGAGCTCGAACGTCCTTGACCGCGGCCGTCGCAGCCGACGAGCTTCACATCCTCCCGGGCGCCGTCGCAGTACGAAGACAGCCCCGTCCGGTTCGGACAATGCCCCCGCAGGACCGGGCCCGGGACTGTCCCTGGCCACGTCTCGCAGGGGCGTGACTCGGAAGGCCACCTCCGAAAAGCGCATCGTCTCCGCAGGACCAGGCCGGGGACTGTCCCGGGCCATTGGCTCGAAGAGACGCGGCCGGAATCGACGGATGCTCCTCGGCGGGTTCAGCCGATAGCGCCGGGATCCCACGAGACGGGGCCCGCAGCGAGCGTGTGGGAGCCGAGCGGGCGGCCGAGAACCGCGGCCAGCTCGCGGGAGACGTCGAGGAGCGCGTCGAGAGCGACTCCGGTCGCGATCCCCATCTCGTGCAGCATCGAGACGAGGTCCTCGGTTGCGATGTTGCCGGTGGCGCCGGCGGGGACAGGGCAGCCGCCGATCTCGCCGAAGCTCGACTCGAACGACTCGCAGCCCGACTCGAGCGCGGCGAGCACGTTTGCGAGGCCCTGGCCCCGCGTGTTGTGGAAGTGCGCGGTGAGCTCGACCTCGCCGTCGAGCGCCTCGCGGGCGGCGGGGAAGAACGAGCGCACCTGGAGCGGGTTCGCCATCCCCGTCGTGTCGCCGAAGCCGATCTCCCCGGCACCCGCCGAAACGAGGCGCCGCGCGATCGCTAACACCGCCTCCGGCTCGACGCGACCCTCGTACGGGCAGCCGAAGCTGACGCTGATCACGGCACCTGCTGAGAGCCCTTCCTCACGCGCCCGGCTCATCACGACCTCGAGCTCCGAGACCGATTCCTCGACGGGCCGTCCGACATTCATCCGGTTGTGGGTCTCCGACGCGGACACGAACCCGCTCACGTGCTGGAAACGGTCGCGCAGTGCGAGCGCCCGGTCGAGGCCGCGGAGGTTCGGGACGAGCACGGCCGCCTCGACGGATTCCGCGAGCGAGATCCCCGCGAGGACCTGCTCTGCGTCGGCGAGCTGCGGGAGCACGTCGGGTCGTACGAACGAAGTCACCTCGATCCGGCGGAGGCCCGTGCCGCCGAGGTGATCGATCAGCCTCACCTTGTCTCCGGTTGCCACGACCTCGGGCTCGTTCTGGAAGCCGTCGCGCGGCCCGACCTCGCGAATACGAACCCGCTCGGGAATCTCGAACTCCACCTCCTCTCAAGCCTACGCCCGCGGGTATACGGTCAGGTACGCGGATGGCAACGCTCGACTCACACGTGGACACCGGGGCGGAGGAGTTCAACCGTCGAACCGCCCGTATGGAGTCGCTCGTCGCCGAGCTTCGCGAGCGCACCGCCGCCGTCGCCGCCGGGGGCAGCCCGGCGGCACTCGAACGGCACAGGAGCCGCGGCAAGCTGACAGCGCGTGAGCGGATCGACCGTCTCGTCGACCCCGGCACCGCGTTCCTCGAGATCGGCGCACTCGCCGCCTGGGAGCTCTACGGGGGCGAAGCGCCTTCGGCCGGGATCGTGACCGGGATCGGCGCCGTCGAGGGCCGGCTCTGCATGCTCTTTGCGAACGACGCCACCGTGAAGGGCGGCTCCTACCTCCCGCTGACCGTGAAGAAGCACCTGCGGGCGCAGGAGATCGCCGAGCAGAACCAGCTGCCGTGCGTCTACCTCGTCGACTCCGGCGGCGCCTTCCTGCCGCTTCAGGCCGACGTCTTTCCCGACAAGGAGCATTTCGGCCGGCTCTTCTACAACCAGGCCCGGATGTCTGCGAAGAGGATCGCCCAGATCGCGGTCGTGATGGGCTTCTGCGCGGCCGGCGGCGCTTACGTCCCGGCGATGGCCGACGAGACCGTGATCGTCCGCGGCACCGGGTCGATCTTCATTGGCGGCCCGGCGCTCGTGAAGGCGGCGACGGGCGCGGAGGTGACCGTCGAGGAGCTCGGGGGCGCAGAGGTGCACACCCGGCACTCGGGCGTCGCCGACCACTACGCGAACTCGGACGAGCACGCGCTCGCAATCGCGCGACGGATCGTCCGCAACCTGCACGGCCGCTCGCCCGAGCCGCCCTGGGAGCTGGCCGATCCCGAGCCGCCCGCCGCCGACCCGGCCGAGCTCTACGGTTTGGTCCCCGACGACCATCGCACCCAGATCGACCCCCGGGAGCTGATCGCCCGCATCGTCGACGGCTCCCGCCTCGACGAGTTCAAGCAGCGCTACGGCCAGACGCTCGTCTGCGGCTTCGCCGCGATCGAGGGCTACCCGGTCGCGATCCTCGCTTCGAACGGCGTCCTCTTCGCCGAGTCGTCGCAGAAGGGCGCGCACTTCATCGAGCTCGCGTGCGCGCGGCGGATACCACTGCTCTTCCTGCAGAACATCACCGGGTTCATGGTGGGGAAGGAGTACGAGGCAGGCGGGATCGCCCGCGACGGCGCGAAGCTCGTGATGGCGGTCGCCTGCGCCGACGTGCCCAAGTTCACGGTCGTCGTCGGCGGCTCCTTTGGCGCCGGCAACTACGCGATGTGCGGCCGCGCCTACGGACCGAGGCAGCTCTGGATGTGGCCGAACGCCCGGATCTCGGTGATGGGCGGCGAGCAAGCAGCGACGGTGCTCACGACCGTCGGCAGCGCCGACCCCGACGAGATCCGCGCCAAGTACGAGGAAGAGGGCAACCCGTACTACTCGACCGCGCGGCTCTGGGACGACGGGATCATCGATCCGCTCGACACACGGCAGGTGCTCGCGCTCGGGCTCTCGGCCGCGCTCGAGGCGCCCATCCCCGAGACCCGCTTCGGGATCTTCCGCATGTGAGCGCCCCCTCGATTCGAAAGCGGCGGATCCGGAAGCTACTCGTCGCGAATCGAGGCGAGATCGCAGTGCGCATCTTCCGCACCTGCCGCGAGCTCGGGATCGAGACCGTCGCCGTCGCCGCTCCGGACGATGCCGGGGCGCTCCACTGCCGCGTCGCCGGCGAGACGGTCGTGATCGCGACCTACCTCGACCCGGCCGAGCATGTTCGAGCCGCCCGCGAGACCGGAGCGGACGCTGTCCATCCCGGCTACGGGTTCCTCTCCGAGAGCGCCGAGCTGGCCGAGGCCGTCGAGGCAGCCGGGATCGTCTGGATCGGGCCGCCGCCTTCGGCGCTCCGGGCCGGCGGCGACAAGCTCGAAGCGAAGAGGATCGCCGCGTCGGTGGACGTGCCGACGCTCCCTACCGGCGATCCCGGCGAGATCGGCTACCCGCTGCTGATCAAGGCAGCGGCAGGAGGCGGCGGCCGCGGTATGCGGGTCGTACGCGCTCCGGAAGAGCTCGACGACGCAAGCGAGGCTGCAGAACGCGAGGCAAGAGCGGCCTTCGGCGACGGGACGGTGTTCTTCGAGCGGTATCTGGACGACGCGCGCCACATCGAGGTGCAGCTCCTCGCGGACTCCGAACGGACGGTGTCGCTCGGCGAGCGCGAGTGCTCGATCCAGCGCCGTCACCAGAAGGTGCTGGAGGAGTCGCCGTCACCTGCGCTGGACGACGAGCTCCGAAGTGGGCTCGGGGCAGCTGCGGTCCGGTTCGCGACCGCGATCGGCTACCTGGGCGCGGGCACGGCCGAGTTCATGGTCTCCGGGCGCGAGTTCTTCTTCTTGGAGCTGAATGCAAGGATCCAGGTCGAGCACCCCGTGACCGAGCTCGTCACCGGCCGCGACCTTGTCGCCGACCAGATCCGCATCGCCGAGGGGGACACGCTCGAGGTCACGGGACTTCCCCGAGACGGCCATGCGATCGAGGTGCGGCTCTACGCCGAGGATCCCCGCACCTTCCTGCCGCAGGCCGGCCGCATCGAGCGGCTGCGCCTTCCCCAGTGGGTTCGCGTGGACGCCGGGGTCGAGGAGGGTGACACGATCGGCACGAGCTACGACCCGATGATCGCGAAGCTGATCGCCCACGGCGGGACGAGGGAAGAGGCGATCTCGGAGCTCCGGGACGCGCTCGCCGAGACGGTCGTCGAGGGCCTCGTCACGAACCTCCGGTTCCTGCGCTGGCTCGTCGCGCATCCGGCCTTCCACGCCGGTGAGACGACGACCGAATTCCTGACCCGCTACTCGCCGCTCACCCCGCCTCCACGGCTGCCGTCGGCTCCCTGGCAGGCGGCGTTCCGCCTCAACCTTGCCGCACCTCCCGTGACGGCGCCACCCGATCTCGACGGGGCCGCCGGCGGCAGCGATGCAGGCGATGTGCCGGATGCGCTCACCGCGCCGATGCCCGGCACGATCATCCGCGTTCTCGTCGGTCCCGGGGACCGCGTCGAGCCCCGCGCCACGCTCGTCGTGATCGAAGCGATGAAGATGGAGATGCCGCTCGCGGCGCCCCACGCGGCCACGGTTCGCGCCGTGCATGTCTCCGAGGGAGATGTCGTGGCCCGCGGCATGATGCTCGTGGAACTGGAAGAGTGACGGCGTGAGCGGTCTGCGTGTCGAGCGGGAGGGGGCTGTGCTGCGCCTGACTCTTGCCCGCCCGGAACGGCGCAACGCTCTCGACAGCGCCTTGATCTCGGCGCTGACGGAGGGCTTTGCCCTTGCAGGTGATGCCCGCGCCGTCGTTCTGGCCGCCGAAGGCCCGGCGTTCTCGGCCGGCGCGGACCTCGGCGAGATGCGAGCCGCAATCGCCACGACCGCGGAGCAGAACCTCGACGAAGCTCGGGGTTGGCGGGCGATGCTCGAAGCCGTCGACGGGTGCCCTGCACCGGTCGTTGCCGCCGTCAGCGGGCCCGCGCTCGCCGGCGCCTGCGGGATCCTCGCGTGCTGCGACGTCGTCGTCGCGAGCCGCGATGCCACCTTCGGCTTCACGGAGGTAAAGGTGGGGATCGCTCCGGCCGTGGTCTCTCCGTTCGTCGTCGCCCGCATCGGCTCCGGTGCGGCCCGGGCGCTGTTTGTCACCGGCGAGCGGTTCGACGCGGAGCGCGCGCTTGCGATCGGGCTCGTGAGCGAGCTCGCCGACGACGTCGCAGCCGCGGTCGAGCGAGTCGTCGCCGGTCTGCTGGCTGCCGGGCCGAAGGCCGTTCGAATCGCCAAGCTCATCGCGCGCGCGCCGCTCCAGGCAGCCGACACCGAGCGCCTGATCGCCGAGCTGAGGACGAGAGACGAGGCCCAGGAAGGTCTGGGCGCGTTTCTGGAAGGGCGCTCACCCAGCTGGAGTGAGCAGGGGTAGCCTCGCCGTGGACTTCGACCTCCCCGAGGAGCACCAAGCGCTTCGCGCCACCGTTCGCGAGTTCGCAGAGCACGAGATCGCTCCGGTCGCGGCCGAGCTCGATCGCACCAAGGCCTTCCCCTACGAGATCGTCCGCTCACTCGGCGAGCTCGGCCTGATGGGAATCCCGTTTCCCGAGGAATACGGCGGCGCCGGGGCCGACTCGCTCGCCTACGCGCTGGCGGTCGAGGAGCTGGCGCGGGTCGACTCATCCGTCGCGATCACGATGTGCGCCCACACCTCGCTCGGGACCCAGCCGATCTACCTGTTCGGCACCGAGGCGCAGAAGCGCGAATGGATGCCGCTCCTCACCTCGGGGGAACGGCTCGGCGCCTTCGGACTGACCGAGCCGGAGGCGGGCTCGGACGCCGGCAACACGCGCACCCGCGCGACCCTCGACGACGGCGAGTGGACGATCGACGGCGCGAAGCAGTTCATCACGAACGCGGGCACGGAGATCTCGGGCGTCGTCTCGATCACGGCGGTGACGGGCGAACGCGACGGCCGCCGGGAGATCTCCAACCTGCTCGTTCCGAACGGGACTCCCGGCTTCGAGGCCGGCGAGCCCTACCGCAAGATGGGCTGGAACGCCTCCGACACGCGGCCGCTCTCGTTCACCGACTGTCGCGTTCCTGAGGCGAGCCTGCTCGGTGAGCGCGGCAGCGGCCTGAAGCAGTTCTTCGAAGTGCTGGACATCGGCCGGATCGGCGTTGCCGCGATGGCGGTCGGGCTCGCACAGGGCGCGTTCGACGAGGCCCTCGCCTACGCGAAGGATCGCCACGCATTCGGGCAGCCGATCGGCCGCTTCCAGGCGATCGGCGGCAAGCTCGCCGACATGTCGACCGAGATCGAGGCCGCCCGCCTCCTCACCTACAAGGCCGCGAGGCTGAAGGACTCGGGCCGTCCGTTCGCCCTCGCGGCAGCCCAGGCGAAGCTCAAGTCGGGCCTCGTCGCGCTGCGGGCCGCAGATGAAGCGGTCCAGATCCACGGCGGCTACGGCTATATCGAGGAGTACCCCGTCTGCCGGTTCTACCGGGACGCGAAGATCCTCACGATCGGGGAGGGAACCGACGAGATCCAGCGGCTCGTGATCGCCCGCGGGCTCGGGCTTGCCTAGAGCGCCGTGCCGGCGCAGGCGGCGAGCTCCTCGGAGGGCGGCAGCAGCTCCGCGTGGAGGACCCCGCCTGCGAAGGAGCCGGTGCCCACGAGCCGATTCTATGCTTGCCGGCCGAGCGGCTCGCCGCTCCGTGCGAGCTCGATGTAGCGGTCGAGTGCGGTGGGATCGGCGAGCGATTCGCGACTTGCGACCGCGTCCGGGTCGGCACCCATCAGGATGCGCTTGACCGGGACCTCGACGAGCTTGCCGGAGATCGTCCTCGGGACCGCATCGACCTGGCGCACCTCGTCGGGCATGTGGCGGGGCGAGCAGTCTTCGCGGAGGCGGGCCGCGATCCGCCTCGTGAGCGCATCGCCCAGCAGGGCTCCGTCGGCGAGCACGACGAAGAGCACTATCCATCCTGCCGTACCGGGCCAGGTCAGGTCGACGACGAGCGCGTCCTGCACTTCGGAGATCGTGGCGACGGCACGGTAGATCTCGCTCGTTCCGATCCTGACGCCGCCGCGGTTGATCGTCGAGTCCGACCGTCCGCTGATGATCGCCGTGCCGCGCGAGGTGATCTCGATCCAGTCGCCGTGCCGCCACACCCCCGGATACATGTCGAAGTAGCTCTCGCGGTAGCGCGTGCCGTCCTCGTCACCCCAGATCCCGGTCGGCATCGACGGCAGCGGCTCGGTCAGCACGAGCTCGCCGACCTGGTCGAGCAGCGAGTGGCCCTCCTCGTCGAACGCCTCGACCTTCGCCCCGAGCGCCCGTGCCTGGAGCTCGCCTTCGTACACGGGCAGGGTCGGTACGCCCCCGACGAAGGCGGTGCAGACATCGGTGCCGCCGCTCATCGAGAAGAGCCAGGTCCCGGCGCCGACCTTGTCGTAGACCCAGCGGAAGGCCTCTGGAGAGAGCGGCGAGCCGGTCGAGCCGACACTCCGCAGGCGAGAGAGATCGCGTCCGGCGCGGGGCTCGACCCCGGCCTTGAGGCAGCTCGAGAGGTAGGCGGCGCTCGTGCCGAAGCAGGTTATCCCCACGTCGGCTGCGAGCTGCCAGAGCACGTCGAGGCTGGGGTAGGCCGGGCTGCCGTCGTAGAGGACGATCGGAGCCTCGGTGAGAAGGCCGCCGACGAGCAGGTTCCACATCATCCAGCCCGTCGTCGTGAACCAGAAGAGGCGGTCGCCGGGCCCGGCGTCGAAGTGGAGGTGGAGCAGTTTCAGGTGCTCGAGCAGGATCCCGCCGTGGCTGTGCACGATCGGCTTCGGCAGGCCGGTCGTGCCGGAGGAGTGGAGCACCCAGAGCGGATGCTCGAACGGGAGCTGCTCGAAGCCGAGCCCGGTCTCCCGGTCGGCCGTGAGCTCACCCCACGAACGTGCGCCCGCGAGGGCCGCCTGTTCGTCGAGGTAGGGCAGGACCACCGTGTGCTCGAGGCTCGCGAGCTCCGTGCGGATCTCCGCGACCGCACCGAGGCGGTCGTGGTCGCGGCCGCCGTACCGGTAGCCGTCGACGGCGAGAAGCACTTTCGGCGCGATCTGCGCGAAGCGGTCGACGACCGCCGTGACGCCGAAGTCCGGCGAGCACGACGACCAGATCGCGCCGATGCTCGCGCACGCGAGGAACGCGGCGACGGCCTCCTCGATGTTCGGGAGGTAGGCGACGACTCGATCACCTGGGCCGACGCCGAGCAAGCGGAGGCCCGCTGCGACTGCGGCCGTCTGGGCTTGCAGCTGCGCCCACGTCGTCTCCCGAAGCGGCCGGAGCTCCGAGGAGTGGACGAGCGCGACGGCATCTGGCCGCTCGCCGGCGAAGATGTGCTCGGCATAGTTCAGGCGCGCCCCGGGGAACCAGCGGGTGCCGGGCATCGCCCGATGGGGGCAAACGGCCTCGTAGGGGCGGGACGCTTGCACCTCGAAGAACTCCCAGAGCGAGGCCCAGAACGCCTCGAGCTCGGTCACCGACCACTGCCAGAGCTCGGCGTAGGATCCGAAGCGGAGCCCGCGCTCGCGCTCGAGCCACCGGGTGTAGGCCAGGAGGCGTGAGCCGTCGATCTGGGCCTGTGAGGGCTGCCAGAGCTTCCGGGCGGCCAACTACGCTGCGCGGACGAGCACGGAGCCGGCAAGCAGGAGGGAGATCGCCCGCGGCTCGCCTGCAGCCACGAAATCGACCATTCCGGCCGCCACGTTCACGTTGACCCGCTCGAGCGAGCTGCCCGGCTCGATCCCGGCGGTGAGGAGTGCCCTGAGGCGCTCGCGGCTCGTCTCGTCGAGCCGCTCGACCGCGAGCTTGCCCGGTTCGATCGCCGTCGAGAGGGCGAACAGGCCCCGTGTCTCGCGGCGCGAGCGCTCGGGATCGACCGGCCAGCCGTGAGGGCAGCGCTCCGGGCGTCCGAGGGCCGCCCAGACGCGCCCGAGGGCCTCGTCGTCGAATCCCGGAGCGATCTCGCGGGCTCGCTCGAAGCACTCGTCCACGGTGTAACCGAGCGTCTGCGCCGCGAAGCATTCGAGGATCCGCTGCTTCCGCAGGATCCGGTCGGCCCGAGCCCGGCCGTCCACGGTGAGCAGCACGTCCTTGTGGACCCCGCGGCGGATGAACCCCTCGTCCTCGAGTCGTGCGAGCGTCTCGCCGGCAGCCGGCCGTGAGATGCCGAGGATCTGCGCGACGTGGGCCGAAAGCGTCGGCGCATCGACGATCGCGCCGCACTCGACGACCGGGGAGGTGAGTGTGTCCAGCGCCAGGAGGTAGTCCTCGTGCGAGTGCGCGCGGCGCGAGCTCAGCTCGCCCGTCTGCACGGGGAGCGAGCGCCGCGTGCGCTTCACGGGGCTCGTTGCCGCTTCGAGCTCACCGGCGGAGGTCGCCTCGCCGACGTCATGCCCTGATGAAGCGTCGTCGGACAGGTTCAGCGCGCGGAGGGTCGAGATGCCGCGTGCATCGAGCAGCCGCGCCTGGCAGCTTGCGGCACAGGCGTCGAGTGCGATCACCTCGCGCCCCTCACGCGCGGCGGCGACGATCTCCTCGATGTCGTCGACGATCTCAGCCAGTCCGTGGCTCTCGAGGTGCTCTGCCACCTCGGCCGAGGCGATCCCGAGCCGCGAGGCGCCGTGACACGGAAGGAGAATCGGACGTGTCGCGCTTGCCACACCCAAACTGTACCCGACGCAAGACGTCGGTTCTCTCGGCCTTACAAAAGATGTAAGGGTAACCTTATTTGATCCGGCGGCGGCCCGCCGCCCGACTGACAAGGAGAGATCGAGTGAAGAAACGGAATGTGCTCGGTGTGGGGCTGGTGTCGGCAGTTGCCATCCTCGCCGGGACCGCACACTGCGCCCCGGCGTCCACCTCGCCCCAGCTCGCTGCGGCCACGACTGCCTACCGCGGCTGGGTCGGCTCCGAGGCGGCCAAGCTGCTCGTGGGGGCGCGCGAGCTCTCGGCGGCACTCGACGCCGGCGACCTCGTCCGCGCGAAGACGCTCTACGGGCCCGTGCACGCCCACTACGAGCAGATCGAGCCCGTTGCGGAGAGCTTCGGCAGCCTCGACCCGGAGATCGACGCGCGCGCGAACGACGTTCCCGCTTCGAAGTGGCGCGGCTTCCACAAGATCGAGCAGCTGCTCTTCCAGAAGTCGACGACCGCGGGCGCTCCTGCGCTCGGGAAGCAGCTCGTGGCGGACGTCGAGACACTCGACGGCAAGGTAAAGACGCTCCAGCTGACGCCCGCCGAGCTTGCCACCGGCTCGGTCGAGCTGTTGAACGAGATCGCGAGCTCGAAGATCACCGGTGAGGAGGAGCGCTACTCGCACACCGACCTCGCCGACTTCCAGGCGAACCTGGACGGCGCCAGGGAGGCATTCGTGCTGTTGACTCCGGCACTCGTAAAGGGCGGAAACTCGGCGCTCGTGGCGACGATCCGCTCCCGCTTCGCGACCCTGCAGACGGGATTGGACAAATACCGGCGGCCGACACCGCTCGGGTTCGCGCTCTACGACGCCCTGAGCTCGACAGACCGCCGCGCGCTCTCCGGGCAGGTGGACGCCCTCGCCGAGCCGATGTCCACGATGGCCTCGAAACTCGGTGCCTAGATCCCTGGACAGGCGCGGGTTCCTGACGGCCGTCGGCAGCGGTGCCGTCGGCCTCGCCGTGAGCGCCGGCCCGGGCCTCGCTGCGCGGAGCAGCCCGGCCGGCACGGAGTCGGTTCCGTTCCACGGCGAGCACCAGGCAGGGATCGCGACGGCAGCCCAGGATCGGCTCTTCTTCGCCACGTTCGACCTCACGGTCGAGACGAAGGCCGAGCTACGCGAGCTGCTGCGGGAATGGACTGCCGCCGCGGCGGCGATGACGGCCGGCAGGCCCGTCGGGTCTGCCGGCGGCAGGCTCGACGCGCCGCCGGTGGACACCGGGGAGGCAGTCGGGCTGCCGCCTGCGAAGCTCACGGTCACCTTCGGCCTCGGCGAGGCGGTCTTCGAGCAGGGCGGGAGGGACCGCTTCGGCCTCGCCGCGCGCAAGCCGGCCCGGCTCAGACCGATCGGGGCCCTTCCGGGCGACGAGCTCGAGGCGGCGAGGTCCGGCGGCGATCTCTGCGTGCAGGCCTGTGCCGAGGATCCGACGGTGGCGTTCCATGCCGTCCGAAACCTCGCGCGGATCGCGCGGGGCGGCGCGGTTCTTCGCTGGTCGCAGCTCGGCTTCGGGCGGACGTCCTCGACGCGGTCCAGCCAGTCCACCGCGCGGAACCTCCAGGGCTTCAAGGACGGTACGAGGAACATCCACGGCGACGACGCAGAGGCGATGAGCCGCTTCATCTGGGTCGGGGACGAGGAGCCGGCCTGGTTCCGGGGCGGGAGCTACCTCGTCGCCCGGCGGATCCGGATGCGGATCGAGACCTGGGACCGCTCCTCGCTCGGTGACCAGGAGCAGACGATCGGCCGGTTCAAGGCGAGCGGCGCTCCGTTCACCGGCCGCCATGAGCACGATACTCCCGACCTGACGGCAAAGGGGAGGGACGGCGTCCACGTGATCCCCGCCGGCGCGCACATCCGTCTCGCCGCGCCCGCAACGAACGGGGGCGAGAGGATCCTCCGGCGTGGCTATTCCTATACCGACGGCATCGATCCGGTGACCGGTGAACTGGACGCGGGGCTCTTCTTCATCGCGTTCCAGCGCGATCCGCACAAGCAGTTCGTCGCGATCCAGCGCCGCCTCGGCGAGCAGGACGCACTCGGCGAGTACATCGTCCACACCGGGAGCGGCCTCTTTGCGGTACCGCCGGAATCAGGCCCGGCGGGTTCGTGGCGCAGGGGCTCTTCTAGCCCGGTCTCGGCGTTCCCCCGTGTTGTCTGGGCCGTCTTTTCGACGGCTCTCGCGCCTCAAAAACGCGTCCAGGCAACACGGAACTCCCTGCAGTTCGGCATGGAACCGAGGGCCCGAAGGCGGGGTCAGGTACTGCCTCGAAACTGTGACGGACCGGCCGCGTTCGAACGCCGGCGGATGACCTCGCACGACAGTGCCCTTCCGGCTAGGAGCGGCGCGCGGCTGCGACGGCGTTCCGGAGCAGGATCGCGGTCGTGACCGGCCCGACTCCGCCGGGTACCGGCGTCACGGCCGATGCGATCGGCTCGACGGCCGCGGTGTCGACGTCGCCGACCATGCTCCCGTCGGGTGCCTCGTTCGTCCCGACGTCGACCACGAGCGCGCCGGGCGAGACCTGCTCCCGCCCGATCAGATGGGCGCGGCCGGCCGCTGCGACGAGCACGTCGGCGCGCCGGGTCTCGGCCGCCAGGTCGCGCGTGCGGGTGTGGCAGATCGTCACGGTCGCCTGTTCCGCGAGTAGCAGCATCGCGAGCGGTTTCCCGACCACCGTCGAGCGGCCGACGACGACGGCGTGCGCGCCTTCGAGGCTCGTGCCGGAGCTTCGGATGAGCTCGATCACCGCCTGCGCGGTCGCGGGTGCGTAGGCCTCGAGCCCTGCCGTGAGGCGTCCGAGGCTCGTCGGGCTCGCACCGTCGACGTCCTTTCCGGGTGCGATCCGCTCGCCCGCCACGGAGAGCGTCAGGCCCTCCGGGAGCGGGGTGAGGCAGATGATCCCGTGCACCTCGGGGTCGGCGGAAAGGGCATCGAGCCGCGGCGAGCACGCGCGGCGCGGCCGGCTGCCCGCTCCTCCCGAAGCTCGATCCCCGTTGCGGCGGCGGCCTTCGCGATCGAGCCGAGATACCAGGCCGTGGCGGGATCGTCGGTCGCGACGAGCGCTGCGAGCACGGGCGTCGGCCCCGTCGCGGCGGCGGCCGCTGCGTGCTCACGGATCACGGTGGCGAGTGCCCGCCCCTCGAGCAGAGTCACGACGCCGACCGCTCGCGGACCGTCGTCACGATCGCGTCGGCGCGCGTGAGGTCTCCCTCGATCCTCCGAGCTCGCCTCCGCGAGCTCTGCCCGCAGCCCCGGATCCGTGATCGACGATCGGTTGGCGTCGATGTTGAGCAGCGCTGTCTGGAGCGCAGCCCGCGCCGCGCCCGCAGCCGCGGCACCGTCTGCGATCACGTTGACGTTCGCGATCGGCACGATCGCTTCGGCGAGGTCGAGCACCGCGGAGGCCGCGGCCGCCGTCCGCCGGGGGACATCGGCGGCTACCGCGAGCGCCGCCTGGATCCGCTCCTCCCGCGCGGCCGCTTCTGCCTCGCTCTCCTTCGGCAACCGGTAGGCGGCGATCACGGCCGAATACGCTGCAGCGTCCTCGGCGGCAAGGCCCATCGACTGAGTGCGCAACTCCGCCGCACTGTCGCGGGCCGCGGTCATCGCTCCGTCGTGCTCGGCGTAGGCGGGCTTCCCGATCGTCAGGTTGCAGAGCATCTCGACGAGCGCGGCGCCGATCCCCACCTCGAGCGCGGCCGCGGCCCCACCCCCGGGCGCAGGGGCTGCCGAGGCGAGATCCGTGAGCCAGCTTCCGATCGAGAGCTCTTCCATCGCGTCCCGGAGCCTACGGATTCCGGCTACCGCTCCTCGCGGGTGTAAGGGCGCCCGAGTGCCGCCGGCGCCCCGAGCCGCCGCCTCGCGTTCCCCGCCGACACGATCACGAGGGCGACGATCGTCGCGATGTACGGCAGCGAGCTCGTCCAGAGCACCGTGGGGCCGAGGCTGATCTGGCGGGCCTGCAGCTCCGGGGCCAGTGCCTGCAGCGCGCCGAAGAAGTACGCGCCGACGAGGCACAGCTCCGGCCGCCAGAAGGCGAAGATCACGAGCGCGATCGCGATCCAGCCGGCGCCGCCGGTCACGTTGCTCGTCCACGACGGCGTGATCGCCAGCGTGAAGGTCGCGCCGGCGATGCCCGCGAGCGCGCCGCCTGCGAGCGTGTGCGCGTACCGGTAGCGCGTCACGTCGATCCCCATCGCGTCGGCCGCCGCCGGCGATTCCCCGACGGCGCGCACATTCAGCCCGTGGCGGGTTCGGTTCAGGTACCAGGCGATCGCGACGACGAGCACCCAGGAGCAGTAGACGAGCAGGTTCTGCCCGAAGACGATCGGGCCCACGATCGGCCAGGAGCGGACCCCCGCGGGGAACACGTGGCCGAACTCGTGGGCGGCCGGCTGGTCGGCGAGGTTCAGGTCGTTCCCGAGATAGGACGAGAGCCCGACCGCGCCCGCGAAGATCGTGAGCGCGAGCCCCGAGACGATCTGGCTCGCACGGAGCGTGATCGTGACGAACGCGTGGATCGAGGCCATCAGCGCCCCGGCGACCGCGGCGACGAGGATCCCGCCCGCGAGCGCGACCGCCGTCGTCGGATGGAAGCGCTGTACCGCCCAGAAGCCCATCACCGCGCCCACGAGCATCATCCCCTCGACGCCGAGGTTCAACACGCCGGAGCGTTCCGACAGCAGCTCTCCGAGTGAGGCGTAGAGGAGCGGCGTCCCGTAAGCGATGCCCGACGCGATCACGACCACGACCAGGCTGTGGTTCATGCCGGGTCCACGACGGCCGGGGTCTTCGCGTCGCGCACGAAGCGGAGGCGGTGCCGGACGAGCACCTCGCCGCCGAGCGCGCAGAAGAGGATGATCCCCTGGATCACGCCGACGAGCCCGGCCGGGAAGCTCGGTCCCTGGAGGGTGTTGCCGGCGTTCTCGAGGCCGCCGATCAGGAATGCGACCAGGCAGACCGCGAATGGGTTGTAGCGGGCGAGCGCCGCGATCACGATCCCCGTGTAGCCGTAACCGAGCTTCTGAAGGCCGTTCGGGTCGCCGTCGAGCGAGTGGCTGAAGTCACCGACCTGGCTTGCACCGCCGAGGCCTGCGATCGCCCCCGAGAGCGCCATCACGGCAAGGATCTTGCGGCGCACGCGGACGCCGCCGTACCGCGCTGCGCGCTCCGAGTCGCCGAGCACCTGCACCTCGAACCCGAACCGCGTCCGGGTGTAGAGCACCCAGACGACGACTGCGGTCAGGAGACCGAGCACGAGCCCGAGTGGGATCAGGATCTGGCCCTGCACGCCGATCGTCCACGACGGCCAGGTGGCCGAGCCCGGCAGCGTCTTCGAGGTGGGGAAGACCGAGGCGTTGAATCCCGAGGTGTCGCGCCAGTACGACTCGGACTGGAAGATCAGGTACGTGATCAGGTACCCGGCGACGTAGTTGAGCATCAGCGAGGTGATGATCTCGTTCGTCTTGAAGAACGCCCGCAGCACCCCGGGGATCAGGGCCCAGAGCGCACCGCCGAGGCACCCCGAAACGATCATCGCCGCGACGACGAAGAACGAGGAGCCGCCGGGCCCGCCGAGGTAGAGGCCCGTAGCGGACGCGAACGCCGCGCCGAGATAGAGCTGCCCCTCGGCGCCGATGTTGAACAGCCGCATCCGGAACGCAGCCGCCGCGGCCAGCCCGGTGAAGATCAACGGCGTCGTCGTGATCAGCGTCTGGCTGATCGCCCCTGCCTGCAGGAATGCCGCATCGAAGAGCTGGCGATAGGTCTCGAGCGGGTTGTGGCCGGTCGCGAGCAGGACGATCCCGGCCAGCACGAATGCGAACAGGATCGAGGCCGCCGGGACCGCAACCGTGAGCCACCTGGGCTGGTCGAGTCGGCGCTCTAGGCGAAGATGCAACGCTCGCGCCGGCTCGAACGGGTCATCGAAGCGGGCAACGATAGCGGCAGGCGTGCGATCATCGTTCAATGGGAGTCGAGCTCGGACGGCGGCTGGCGGTCGCCCGTGGAGAGGAGCCTGCGGATCTCGTGATCCGCGGGGGCCGCGTCCTCTGCGTCTTCACGCGGGAGTGGCTCGAGCAGGACGTCGCGATCGTCGACGGCGTGGTCGCCGGGCTCGGCGACTACGAGGGGGTCGAGACGCTCGACGCGGCCGGGCGCCGGCTCGTGCCGGGGTTCATCGACCCGCACCTGCACATCGAGTCGTCGAAGCTCCTCCTCGACGAGTTCGCGCGGCTCGTGCTCCCGCTCGGCACGACGGCGATCGTCGCCGATCCGCACGAGATCGCGAACGTGCTCGGTACCGACGGCGTCCACTGGCTGCTCGACGCGGCCGCCGGGCTTCCGCTCGACGTGTACTTCATGGCCTCCTCGTGCGTGCCCGCGTCGAGCTTCGAGTCGCCACGGCGCGAGCTCTCCACCGGCGATCTCGAGGGACTCCTCCGCCGGACGCACGTGCTCGGGCTGGCGGAGATGATGAACTTCCCCGGCGTCGTCTCGGGCTCGGACTCGGAGCTCGCGAAGCTCAGGCTCGCCAGGCACATCGACGGCCATGCGCCGGGACTCCGCGGGCGCGAGCTGAACGCCTACGCGGCGGCCGGGATCGAGTCGGATCACGAGGCCGCGACCCTCGAAGAGGGCCGTGAGCGCCTCCGGGCCGGTCTCTGGTTGCTGATCCGCGAGGCCTCGAGCGCGCGGAACCTGCGTGTGCTCCTGCCGCTCGTCGCCGAGTACGGCCCCCACCGGATGGCGTTCTGCACCGACGACCGTGAGCCCGAGCACATCGCCGACGACGGCCACATCAACGCGATCGTGCGCGATGCGGTCGCGATGGGCGCCGCGCCGGAGGACGCGATCGTGATGGCCACACTGAATCCGGCCGTCTACCACGGCCTCACGCATCTCGGCGCGATCGCTCCGGGTCGCCGCGCGGACATCCTCGTCCTTCCCGACCTCGAGTCGTTCGTTCCGGACCTCGTGCTGAAGCGCGGCCGGCCGGTCGCCGAGATCCCTCCGACCGAGGTGCCCGAGTGGGTCAAGCGCACCGTCCACGTCGCGCCGATCGAGGCACGCGACCTGGCGATCCCCTGGGCCCGTGCGAACGAGGCCGGCGGGAGGGCGCGGGTGATCGGGCTCGTGCCGGACCAGATCATCACCGCCGCCCTCGAGGACGAGCTCACGGTCGTGGACGGAGTCGCCGTGTCCGACCCGGCGCGCGACCTGGCGAAGATCGCCGTCTTCGAGCGCCATCTCCAGACCGGGCGGGTCGGCCTCGGGTTCGTCCACGGGTTCGGCCTGAAACGCGGCGCCGTGGGCTCGACGGTCGCCCACGACGCCCACAACATGACGATCGTCGGGGCTGACGACGCCTCGATGCTGACGGCCGCGCACCGCCTGCGCGACCTCGGCGGCGGGCTCGTCGTCGCCGAAGGCGACCGCGTGCTCGCCGAGCTGCCGCTGCCGGTCGCCGGCCTGCTCTCCGACAGATCGCTCGCGGACGTGCTCGACGCCAGCCGGGAGCTGGCCGGCGCGGTTCGCGCGCTGGGCGTCACCTTCCCGCAACCCGTTCAGATGCTCGCCTTCCTGTCGCTGTCGGTGATCCCGTCGCTGAAGATCACCGATCGGGGGCTCGTCGACGTCGAGCGCTTCGAGCTCGTTCCGCTGGCCGTCTGAGCCGGTTCAGGTTCGAGCGCCTGATTTCGGCCATGTACGACGGTTTCGACGAGGCGGACGTTGCGGAGGACTACCGAATGCTGCTTCGCCGAGGCTCGGTGATGCGCAGGCTCGCGCCGACCCAGCACCTGGCCTGGCGGAAGGCGATTCGCGCTACGGCCGGCGCCGATGAGCTGCGAGTGCGAACGTGGTCACGAGAGACCCGACCAGCCGAGGTCTGGGCGGTGCTTCGCAACTGGTCTCTCACCGACGACGAGCGCATCCGGCTCGCCCGCCGCCTCGGGTGGCTCCGGGAGGATTGAGACGTCCGGACGGGCACCACCGCAGTCAGCCCGCCCGGACGATCCGGTTCAGCCCGAGCTGTGTGCATGCCGCCGGTCGAGCTCGGCGACCTGACCGCCCGTCACGTGGATCCCTCTGACGGGCTCCGCCTCGTCGAGCCAGAGCGTGTAGTCGCCCTCCGGCAAGTTGTCGTAGACGAGAACCGTGGCCGTCGAGCCGCCAAGCGGGCGCTGCAGTACCTGCTTGTGCTGGCGCATCTCGTCGTCGCCGGCCGGGCTGAGCTCGACCTCGACGCCGAGAAGCCCCGGGGCGGTGTGGACGATCAGCGCGCCGACCCCGGAACCGAGGTCGAGCACCACCGGGCCCGAGCGAATCCCGTCCGGGGCGTGGTGGAGATGGCCGCCGCCACCGGCGCCGGCGCCGGCGGCGTGATCGTGGTCGTGGTCGTGGTCGTGGTCCCGCATTTCGTTCTCCCGTTCCCGCGCCGGCGGCCAACTCGCCGCCGGCGCGTCGATGTTCCTTCGACGTCGCTAGCTCGACGGCGTGTCGTATCCGTCGTAGGGCGTCCCGACGTACGGGAAGGTCGCCAGGTAGCGATCTCCCGGGCCCGTCGCGGGCTCCGGGATGCCCTGTGTGAGCTCCCCGGCCGCCATGTCCGGCTTGAACGTATGGGTCGAGTCGACGAGCGGGTAGGTCACGCCCGCAATCGCGCGGAGCTCGATCGCGACGATGTCGTCGCTCACGCGCCGTCCGTTCGGGAAGCCCGCGAGGTCGCCGCCGAGGATCCCGTAGATGCTCGGCGTCGTGGCGATGTTCGGTGGAACCGCCACGTTCAGCCTGAGCATGTCCGCGATCGTCGGCCCCGTGTAGTTCTGGAACGTCGGCGCCGAGGGGAGCACGCCTTTCGGGAGGCCCGTGAGCAGGATCGCCACCAGGTCGGCCCTCGGCGCCGACAGGGCGGCGAGCTGATCGAACACGTGGTTCGGATAGAGGACGGGCAGGAGCCGTGCGAGCTCGGGATGCTGGACGAGTGGCAGGTACTCGGAGTCGTTCACCGGATACCCACGGTTCCAGTCGTCCTTCATCCCGAGTGGGACGATCACTTCGTTGAAGAGCGGATTGCCGAGGCGCGAGACCTGAACCCACGGGCCTGTCTCGGTCGCGTCGCCAGGCCCGAAGTCGTCGAACAGGCGCAGCTTGCGCCGGCTCGCCGCACTCCAGATCCCGAGGACGGCCGTCGAGCTTGTCATATCCGTGGGCATCGAGCCGTCCTTGGTCAACATCGAGATCGGGATCTGGATCGCGATCGAGTGGATGTTCAAGGCCTTCGTCCCGTCCACCCCTGCGACCGTCGGCAGCGGTAGCAGATGAGCGGCGTTGAACGGCCGCAGTCCTCCCAGGTCGAAGATCGACCCGAGGTCGACGTAGAACGGGTCGTTCCGCTGGCCGCAGAACAGCTTCTCGCCCGTCGGCGTCGTCTGTACCGCCGCCGAGCCGAGGTTTGCCTCGTACATCGGCGTCGAGCGCGGCCCGATGTTGCACGGCGGGCAGGGCAGGTTCGTGCCGATGACGGTCGAGGTGGTCGGCCCGTTGGGAAACGCCGGGCCCGGCGAGGCGTTCCAGGCCGGAGGGCCATGGTGCCTCGGCGGCGGCCCTGCGTCGATCCGCGTGACCGAGTAGAGCTGGCGTGCATTCCAGTTCGGATCGGTGAGTGAGCCGATCGGCCCCGTGTTGTAGAGGAACGTCTTCGGGTTCTGCAGGGTCGAGTTGAACCGGAACTGGTATTCGATCTCCGGCTTTGCGTCCCCGTCGTTGTCGATGTAGATCGAGTAGAGGACGTCGTCTCCGAACTCGAAGAAGTTCGGGCCGCCCGCCGGCCCCTGGAGCGGCACGAAGTTGGTGATGATCGTGATGGTGCTCGGATTGTCCGGGCTGACGAACGCATAGACGTCGGCGTTGTCGGCAACGGGGTCCTTGGAGATCTCGGGGGCTTCGCGGTGCGAGGACATCTATGCGACCTCCTGCTTCGAGCGGGGGAGGTGGTTCTGGTCGGCGGCCTTCAGGAGCCGCCGCACGAGCACCTTGTCCCGGTAGGTCTTCTCGGTCCGTCCCGAGAGCACGGTCACCTCGCCAAGACCCGCATCGCGGATGATGGCGACGATCGGCTCGTGGGGGAGCGGGCCGCTGGGCATCGTCTCGGTGGCGCTCGGCTGGATCGCCGCCGCGGCTGCCGGTGAAGCGGTGATCGCCGCCGCACCCGTCGCGACGCCGGCCGTCTTGAGGAACGAGCGCCGGCTGACTGTGTTCATCTGAAGCTCCTCTCGTGACCCCTCGAACGGGGGTTGACGCGCTTCGTTCGCCGGCCGTGCCCGATCGGTTCGGTCGGGCTCCGCGGCGAACGTGGCGGAGGGGCGCTCTACGTGGGTGCCGCGGGCGCGTTGTGGGCCGGTCTCGTCGGCGTCGAGACGGCCCTGCAGAGTGCGACGGCCTTCTCGAAGGCGTGCTCGGCCGATGAGCCGCCGAAGCGGCCCCCGAAGCCGCCCCCGCCGAAGCCGTGATGGAGGTTCGCGGTCGCGGCCTGCATGCATTTCTGGAACGCCGCCTGCGCGGCCTGTTCGTTCAACGTTGCGGCGAGAGACGGGAGCTTCGTTCCGGGCGGAAGGTGGTCGCGGCAGGCCTCGGCGTCCTCCTGCAGCAGCCGTGTGTTCGTCCTCGCCGCCTGGCTATCGCCGCCCTGGGCCTCGAAGCAGGCCTGGAACGCCGCATAGGAATGGGAGTCGGCCGCGGAGTGGTGGTGCTTCTGGGTGAGGACGACGACGGCGATCAGGATCCCGGCGCCAACGGGAAGCAGGGTGCCGAACACCACCTTCGTCATCGAGACGGTGCGCGGCGGCTCCGGAGGCGGGGTCGGCCACCAGGCTGGATCGGAGAACTCGCTTGCCATGCCACCTCGATTGTGACTGGTCCCGCCGCATCCTGTACGACCGTTACACCCGGCTCGCCCGCCGCCCGCTCTCGGTGCCGGCCGCGTTCGAGCTCAACGTGCCAGTCGTCTCACCGGGCCGTTCCTCTCACCGTGCCGTTCGTCATCGCGGCGGTCGCCGCCGCGAGCCCGCTCCGTACCGCGCTCTCCATCGTCGCCGGCCAGCCCGTGTCCGTCCATGCCCCGGCGAGGTAGACACCGGGCGTAGGGGTGACCGTGCCCGGCCGGAGCCTGCGCGTGCCGGGCGCCACGGCGAAGGTCGCATGCGGCTCGTGCGTGGCCGCGAAATCGATCACGCCGGCCGCGCCCGCCGCGGGCAGCACGCGCTCGAGCGCCGGAAGGAAGCGCTCGCGGAGCTCGGCAACCGATTTCCCGATCTCGTCGGTCGCATGGGAGAGCGAGATGGCCACGAGCTGGCCCTCGCGTGCGCCCGCCGCGGCCGTCCGGTCGAAGATCCACTGCACCGGCGAGTCGAGAGCCGCCGCGAGCGGCTCGGCGAGAACCTGGCGGTCGTAGTGGATGTGGAGGTTCACGATCGGGCTCGCCCCGAGCCGCGCGAGTGCGTCGGCATCGACCGTTCCGGGCGGCGCGAGCTCGGCCGCGAGCTCGTGCGGGACGGCGAGGATCACGGCATCCGCCTCGTCGGTGCCGGCGTCCGTCTGCACGTGCTTCCCGGTCACGCCCGAGACCTTCGTGCCGGCCTGGACGCGGCCGCCCGCGGTCTCGATCGCCGCCGCAGCCGGCTCGGCGTGGAGCAGGCGGAAGGGGACCACCGGGATCCCGATGTCGCAGGCATCGGCCGAGTCCAGGAGCCCGGTGCGAAAGACCCTGACTGCCGCGGCGAGCGAGGCCTCCTCGGCCGGCAGGTTCAGCGTGGGGAGGGCGATCAGGTCCCAGAGCGCGGCGATCGTGTTCTCGGACTGGCCGTGCGACCGCAGCCAGCCGGCGAAGGCCTGCTCGTCGAGCGCGGGGTCGTCTGGGTCGAGCCTCTGGAGCGCGGCCGCCGCGCGGGCCGCCGAGATCCGCTCCCGCGTCCCGAGCGGCCCGTACCTGAGCAGCGTCGAAGCGAGATGAAGCGGCGGCCGCAGGCCGGTGCGGGAAAGAAGCGCGGGCTCGTGACCCTCGCGGAGCACGGGGACGTGCAGTCGTCGCTGGAGCGGCAGCAGCCGCTCGGTGCCGATCCGCCGCAGGAAGCCGAGGTAGGCCGCGCAGCACCGCAGCGCGACGTGCTGCCCGTTGTCGAGCTCGAGCCCGTTCCGCTCGAAGGAGAAGGTCGCGCCGCCGAGCCGCGAGCGGGCCTCGTAGAGCGTCACCTCGGCTCCGGCGTCCGCGCAGGCGATAGCCGCCGAGAGGCCCGCGAGCCCGCCGCCGACGACTGCAACCCGGAAGCTCATGCCCCGACACCGGCGAGGCTCCGGGCCAGCACGAGCCCCTTCTCCCACGGCCGAAGCGAGATGCGGCCCCGCAACACGAGCGCGGGATCGGCGGCGATGCGCTCGAGCAGAAAGCGGTACTTGCCGGCCATCGCGAGCACGCACGAGGCGCTCCGGCGGTCGAGGAGCGGCACGAGCGCGAGCCCGTCGCGGATCCTCTGGAGCCCCCGCTCGGCCTCGAACGCGATCACGAGCTCGATCGGCCCCGAGAACGCACCGTCACGGGCCTCGCAGCCGAAGCGGACGAGCTCCTCGCGCGGCAGATAGACGCGCCCGTTCGCGGCGTCCTCGTGGACGTCGCGGAGAACGTTCCCGAGCTGCAGCCCGACGCCCAGGTCGTCGGCGAGGACGGAGCCGCGCTCACGGTCGGTGCAGTCGAACACGCCGAGCGACAGGCGCCCGATCGAGCCGGCAACGCACCGGCAGTAGCGCTCGAGCTCCGCGAACGTCTCGTAGACGGTGCCGCGGGCGTCCATCTCCGCTCCGTCGATCAGGTCGTCGAAGGCAGCGAGCGGGATCGGGAAGCGCCGGGCGGCGTCGGCGAGTGCGATTCCCACGGGCTCGTCGGGCTCACCGGGCTGCCTGAGCCTCACCCGGACCGCGGAGAGCGCCGCGAGCTTCTCGTCCGCCGCGAGCTCCCCGTCGGCGATGTCGTCGATCTCGCGTGCGAGCGCGTAGACCGCAAACAACGCGTTCCGGCGGTCGGGCGCGAGCAGGCGCATGCCTGCGTAGAAGCTCGAGCCGGAATCGCGGGCGATGCCCCGGCAGTGCTCGTAGGCCAGCGCGACGCTCGGCATCGTCAGGCGCCGCCGGCGATGAGGGTGAGAGTCGGCCAGACGCGGCGGGCGGCGGACGCACGAGGCGGGCCGGCGAGCACGTCGTATCCGGCGGCCTCGATCGCACCGAGCGCGGCGCGCCCGCCGGCGACGTAGCCGGCCACCGCGATCCGCGCTCGCCCCCGGAGCCGCTTCACGAGCGGCGCGCCGGAGTCGAGGAGCCCCCGAGCGCGGGTGACCTCGAAGGCCATCAGCCGCCGTAGCTCGGCACCGGCCGTAGCCGCGTCGAGGTCCGACTCCGACACCCCGAAGCGGGTGAGATCCTCGGCCGGAAGGTAGATGCGCCCGGCGGCGCGGTCCTCGGCCACGTCCTGCCAGTGCTCGGCGAGCTGGAGCGCCGAGCAGACACGGTCGGAAAGCGCGATCCGGTCCGCGGTCGCGGCGCCGAAGACGTGCAGGACGAGCTCGCCGACCGGGTTAGCCGAGAGGTCGCAGTAGGCGATCAGCTCCTCGTAGGTCGCGTACGCTCCGAGCTGCTGGTCTCGCCGGTTCGCCTCGATCAGGCGCACGAACGGCCCTCGCGGCAGGGCGAGCTCATCCACCGTCGGCCGGAGCCGGCGAAGGACCGGATGCTCGGGCTCGTCCCGCGCGAAGATCCGGTCGAGGTCCGCCTCGAACGCGTCGAGCAGCGCGAGTCGATCGCCCGCCGCGTCATCCCCGATCTGGTCGACGAGGCGCGCGTAGCCGTAGATCGCGAGCAGGTGCCGCCGCGCCGTTCGCCCCAGCACGATCGAGGCGACGGAGAAGTTCTCGCCGGCGGCACGGCCATAGATCTCCTCTGCGCGGGGCAGGTCTGCGCTCGCCACGTCTGCCATCGCCCCATTCTCCCGGTCCGGGGCGGCGCTGGGGCGAACACCAACACCACACGGGGCTAACGCGCGCTCAACATATCCCGCTCTACCGTTGCCGCGGATGCGCAGCACGATCCGTCTCGGTGCCGCCGCGCTCGTGGCCGCGGCCCTGGTCGCGGTCGCGCTCGGGCTCTCGCCGGCGCCCGCACGGCGCACGGTCCCGGTCGCCCACGCCGCGGCCGGGAGGGGGATCCACAAGATCCGCCACGTCGTGATCATCATGCAGGAGAACCGGTCGTTCGACTCGTTCTTCGGCACCTTCCCGGGCGCGGACGGGATCCCGATGAAAGACGGCGTTCCGACGGTCTGCGTCCCGGATCCGTACACGCACGCCTGTGTGCGCCCCTACCACACCTCGGCCGACCGCAATGCCGGCGGGCCGCACGACCACCTCGACGCGATGCGCGACATCGACGGGGGGAAGATGGACGGCTTCATCCGCCAGGCCCATTCGGGTCGCAAGCTCGCCTGCGTCGCCTACGTCCAGGCGCCGACGTGCTCGCTCGCCCCGGCCGACGCCGAATCGGTCATGGGCTATCACGACTACCGGGAGATCCCGAACTACTGGGCATGGGCGAAGGCGTTCGTGCTCCAGGACCACCTGTTCGAGTCCGACACCTCCTGGAGCCTGCCCTCACACCTCTACCTGGTCTCCGGGTGGTCGGCACGCTGCTCGCAGCGGGCCGATCCGATGAGCTGCCGTCCGGCGATCCAGGCGCCGGGCTCGCCGCCCGACAGCCCGCAGAACCCGACCGGGACCGTGCCCGACTACGCCTGGACCGACCTGACCTACCTCCTGCACGCCCATCACGTGAGCTGGGGCTACTACGTCTTCAACGGGACCCAGCCCGACTGCGACGACAACGCGATGTTCTGCAAGGCCGTGAAGCAGAACGCGAAGACCCCCGGGATCTGGAACCCGCTCCTCTGGTTCGACACCGTGCGCGAGGACGGCCAGCTCGGAGACGTGCAGCCGTTCCGGAACTTCCTCGCCCAGGCGAAGGCGGGGACGTTGCCCGCGGTGTCCTGGGTCACGCCCACCCAGAAGGTCAGCGACCACCCGCCGGCGCTGATCTCCGACGGCCAGACCTACGTCACGGGCGTGATCGACCGGATCATGCGCAGCCCCGACTGGGACTCGACCGCGATCTTCCTGGCCTGGGACGACTGGGGTGGGTTCTACGACCATGTCCCGCCCCCGACCGTGGATGCTCAGGGCTACGGCCTGCGCGTTCCCGGCGTGATGATCAGCCCGTACGCCCGCAAGGGCTACATCGACCACCAGACGCTGAGCTTCGACGCCTACCTCAAGTTCATCGAGGACGACTTCATGAACGGCGCCCGCCTTGATCCCGAAGACGGACGGCCGACCCGACCCGCGACCCGACGTCCGGGAGAACGCGAAGATCCTCGGAAACCTCCTCTCGGAGTTCGACTTCTCACAGGCGCCGAGGAAGCCGATGATCCTGCCGCTTCATCCCCCGTACACCTGATCCCTGCTAACCCGTGTTCCGCAGCGCTGCGGCGATACCGGCGATCGAGCGGCCGAGAGGGAGCCCGGCACTCTCGTCGCCCACGCGATGGCGGCGGAGAAGCTCGACCTGGATCGCGTTCATCGGATCGACGTAGGGGTTCCGGATCCCGATCGAACGGCGGACGACGGGGCTCCGGTCGAGCAGGCGGTCCTCGCCCACGATCGAGAGCACCGCAGCGACGGTGCGCTCGTGCTCCGCGGCGATCGGAGCGAAGAAGCGGTCCGGGGAAAGGCTCTCCGGGACGAGGCTCAGGTACTCGCGCGCGACCTCGAGACTCGACTTCGCCAGTGTCATCTCGAGGTTGTCGACGAGCGAGTTGAAGAACGGCAGCTCGTGGTACATACGGCGGAGCTCGCCCAGGTCGGCACCGGCGAGGGCCGTGCCGCAGCCGTACCACGCCGGTAGCAGCGTGCGGTTCTGCGTCCAGGCGAAGACCCACGGGATCGCCCGCAGCGCCGCCAGGTAGTCCGGGCCGTCCGGGCGCCTGGGCGGCCGCGAGCCGATCGCGAGCAGCGCGAGCTCGTCCACGGGAGTGAAGGCGCGGAAGAAGTCGACGAAGCCCGCGGTCTCCCAGACGAGGGAGCGGTAGGCCCGCTCGGCGAGGCCCGCGAGGCGGTCGAGCAGGAGGCGCTCGCCGGCATCCGGCGTCCGCCCGACGATCTCCGGGAAGGCGCTCAGCACCGTGCCCGCCACGGCGGCTTCGAGGCTGCGATAGGCGATCCCCGGCAGGCCGTACTTGAAGGAGATCGTCTCTCCCTGCTCCGTGAGCTTCAGCCGCCCGGGCGGCTGGCCCGGAGCCTGGCCGAGGATCGCGGCATGGGTCGGGCCGCCGCCGCGGCCGGCGCTGCCGCCTCGGCCGTGGAAGATCGTCAGCTCGATGCCGCGCTCGCGTGCGACCTCTGCAAGCGCCTCCTGCGCCCGGTAGGTACCCCACTGCGAGGCGAGGTAGCCCCCGTCCTTGCCGGAGTCGGAGTAGCCGACCATCACCTCGAGCCGGTTTCCCCGCTCGGCCACGCGCGTGCCGTAGCGCTCGTCGGCGAGCAGTTCCCGGACGGTATCCGCCGCCGACTCGAGGTCGGCGATCGTCTCGAAGAGCGGAACGACCGCGACCTTCTCGTCGGTCAGGTCGAGCACGCCGAGGACGTCCGCCGCGGTCTCGGTCGCCGAGACGATCACGGTGTCGAGCGCCTGCGGGCCGTGGCGCTCACGGGCGGCCGAGACGGCCTCGAAGACCTCGCGCGTGCGCTCGGTTGGGTTCCGCACCTCGCTCGCGTGGAGCCGCACGTCGAGCTTCGCCAGGTGGAAGCCGAAGAGCTCGACGCGGCGGTCGAGGGCGTCGATCGCGCCGTGCGCGATCCGTGCTCCCCGGTTCGCCTCGAGGCTGCGCTTCACGATCGCGATGTCCTCGCGGAGCGCATCCGGGCCGGAGTAGCCGTCGTTCCCGAGCCGCCACCACATGTACGAGAGCTTCCGCCGGTAGTGCTCGCTCGACATCATCTGCACGACGTCATCGCGGTACCCGCGGCATTCGCGGGCATCGCGCGCGAGCGAGTCGGCGAGCTCCGCCGAGACCCCGACGAGTGAGCCGCTCGAAGAAACCGAGATCGAGAGCGCGCGCACGTCGGCCCGGTAGCGGGAGAGCGCCGACTCCCGTGCTCGCTCGAGTGCCGCCGTGATCGTCTGCGCGTTCACCTCGGGGTTGCCGTCGGTGTCGCCGCCGATCCAGCTTCCGAAGGAGAACGGCGGCGGGGTGCCTGGTGCGAGGCGCCGGTATTCGCGGAGCAGCCGCTCGCCCGCATCGAAGAGGCTCTCCTCGAAGAACCAGAGACCGTGCCGGATCTCGTCGCCGACCCGGGGCCGGTCGGCGCGGACCTCGTCGGTCTGCCAGAGGATCGTGATCTCCTCGGTCAGCTCGTCCTCGAGCTCCTCGCGCTGGGCTGCCGTGAGCTCGGGATCGTCCTGGCGCGCGAGTAGGTTCGCGATCCGCACGTGCGCCCGCAGGAGCGTCCTTCGGGTCGCCTCCGTGGGATGGGCGGTCAGCACGAGCTGGAGCGAGACGTCCGCGAGCCGTTGCCGGAGCTCTGCCTCGGGCACCGTGGCAAGCCGTTCGAAGGCCTCCGCGAGCGACTCGCGCGGCGCCCGATGCTCGATCGCATACGCGCGCCGGCGCCTGATCCGGTGATGCTGCTCGGCCGTGTTCGCGAGCTGGAAGTAGAGGGCGAACGCCCGGAGCATGCCGGACTGCTCTTCCGGCGGCAGCGCGCCGAGCGCCTCCCGAACCGGCGCCGGGTCGCCGATCTCTCGCGAAAGCCGCGCGCTCGCTCGGATCCGTTCCTCGGCCGCGAGGAACTCGGCGCCCTCCTGCTCGACGAGCACGCGGCCGAGCAGCGACCCGAGCATCCGGACGTCGCGGCGAAGCGGCCCGTAAGGCTCTTCCTGGCTCATGTCCTCCTCACCCTCATCGAGCGCACCTTCACCTGCGCATCTTCGCCGCAGACGCTCCGGGCGGGGGCCGGAACTATGCTTCCCTGTCCCTCCCGCTTAGGCTCGAGCGGGGTCAAGCAACTCCCATGAGCAACTCGACTCCACAGCATCCGGCTCCTGGAGTCGCGGAGGATCGCGTCGCGTTTCAGCGCCGCCGCGAGACACGGAGGCACACGGTCTCGGCGGCGCTCTGGATCTTCACGCTCGGGAACCTCGCGCTCGTCATCTGGATCACGCTCTCCGGCCGCTACGGCGACCAGATCGGCTACCACTGGAACTCCTTCGACAACTTCCTGCTCGGAATGGGGCGCCTCACGGCGTTCCTCGCCGGCTACCTGGCGCTGATCGTGGTCCTGCTGCTCGCGCGGCTGCCTTTCCTGGAGCGGATCGTCGGCTTCGACAAGCTGACGATCTGGCACCGCTGGACGGGTCACGCGGTGATCTACCTCATCCTGGTCCATGTCGTCTGCACGGTCTGGGGCTACGCGAAGCAGGATGGCGTGAACTGGTTCCAGGAGTACTGGAACTGGCTCACACTCCCGCAGCCTTCGGTCCCGAGTGGCGGCGGTGTCGTCAGCGGCTCCCCGCCGCCGTCTCTGAGCATCAACCTCGGTCCGCCGACCACCTCGCCCTACCCGGGGATCATCACCGCGACGATCGGCACCGCGCTGCTCGTGATCGTGCTCGTCACCTCGCTCGTGATCGTGCGGCGGAAGCTCTCGTACGAGTGGTGGTATGCGATCCACTTCACCGCCTACGCGGGGATCGCGCTCGCCTGGTTCCACCAGATCCCGGACGGAGACGAGCTCGTCGCCGCGGACAAGCCCTGGAGCTGGAGCTGGACGGCGATCCTCACCGTGACGAACTACTGGCGATTGCTCTACGTCGGCGCGCTCGTGCTCATGCTCTGGTACCGGCTCGTCCTGCCGGTGATCAACACGTTCCGCTACGACCTGAAGGTCGCCGAGGTGATCCACGAGGGGCCCGGAGTGATCTCACTGCGGATCACGGGCCGGAGGCTCGACAGGCTCGGGACGAAGGCCGGCCAGTTCTTCTTCTGGCGGTTCTTCACGAAGGGGTTCTGGTACACGCAGCACCCGTTCTCGATCTCGGAGGCGCCCGACGGGAAGTCCTTCCGGATCACCGTCAAGGACCTCGGCGACCACAGCGCCAGGTTCGGTGAGATCCCGGTGGGGACGAGGGTGTTCGCCGAAGGGCCGTTCGGTGTTTTCACCGACGACACTCGCACGCTCGACAAGTCGCTCCTGATCGCCGGCGGGATCGGGATCACGCCGGTGCGCGCGCTGATGCAGAATATGGGCGGCGAAGTCGTGACCCTGTACCGCGTCATCTCGTCGACCGACGTCGTCTTCTCCGACGAACTGGACCGGATCGCCGACGAGCGGCACGCCGTCGTGCACTACGTGATCGGTGACCACGCCTCGGCCGAGGGCGCGCATCTCCTTTCTCCGACGCACCTGAGGGAGCTCGTACCTGACATCACCGAGCGAGACGTTTTCATCTGCGGCCCGGTCGGGATGATCGATTCAATCGTGCCAAGTTTGCGAAATGCAAATGTTTCCGGGAACCATCTTCACGTCGAGCGCTTCTCCCTGTAACGTGGGTTTTGGCTGTGCTGCGCAAGTCCCTGACTGTCACCTTCTGCGCCGCCGTGCTCTTCAGCATGGTCGGTAACGCATACGCCGTCTCCCAGAGTGCGAAGGGCGGCACCTCGATCAAGAAGAAAGTGGTCACGAGCGAGACCGTCACGGGGGCGTCGGTCAAGTGCCATCAGTGGGGCTTCATGATCGTCCAGCTCAAGGTCGTGAAGACGGAGGTCACGAGCGGCTCGGCCAAGCCGAAGGTGTCGATCAAGATCACCGGGATCAGCTGGCCGACCTTCCCGGATCACACGCCGAAGTCGAAGTACATCAACGCCCAGGCGCTGCCGCTTCTCCAGACCGAGACGCTGCAGCTCCAGGCCTCCTCCGGCACAAAGCTCGAGAACATCTCGGGTGCGACGAACACCACTGTCGCGTGGCGCCAGTCGCTGCAGGCGGCGCTGACGAAGGCACTCACTCCGTAGTTTCTTCCAGGGACGCGCTCCCCGGGATACTGGGTCGACTAGATGCAGTGGGTCGAGCAGATCATGGGGATGCCGATCGTGCTCGACGTGCGCGATCCGGTCTTGGACGAGCTGGTCGAGGCGGTGTTCGACTGGTTCCGCGAGGTCGACGAGCGGTTCAGCACCTACAAGACCGGAAGCGAGATCAGCCGGATCAACCGCGGCGAGCTCGCGGTGCGGGACTGTCACCCGGATGTGCGCTTCATCCTCGCGCGTTGTGACGAGCTTCGCGAGCAGACGGGCGGGTACTTCGATGCACGCTACGAGGCGCTTCTGTCCGTCGACCCGTCCGGGCTCGTGAAGGGGTGGTCGGTCGATCGGGCCGGCGAGCTGCTCGAGGCGGGAGGGGTGCGGAACTACTCGATCAACGCAGCGGGCGACATCCGAACCCGTGGCGCCGCCCTGCCCGAGCCGGCCTGGCATACGGGGATCCAGCATCCGGAGCTGCTCGACCGGATCGCTGCGGTCGTCGAGGGCAACGATCTCGCGCTTGCGACCTCGGGCGAGTACGCCCGGGGCAGGCACATCGTCGATCCGCACACGGGCCTGCCGCCGAGCGGGCTGCTCTCGGTCACGATCGCGGGCAGCGACCTCGGGACGGCCGACGCCTACGCCACCGCGGCATTCGCGATGGGCGGGCAGGGACCCGGGTGGACGGCGATGCTGCGGCCCTACGAGGCGTTCTGCATCCTTGCCGACGGATCGTCGCTCGCCACGGCGGGCTTCCCGTTCGCGCCCCCGGAAGCTAGCGTTGCTCCGTGACCGAGCGGGCAGTGTTGACAGCGATCGGGAAGGACCGGCCCGGGCTCGTGGAGGAGGTCTCGGAGTTCGTCTTCTCCCGCGGCGGATCCATCGAGGACAGCCGGATGGCGAACCTGCACGGCCGGTTCGCGATCGCGATCTCGATCGCGGGGTCAGCGGAAGCGATCAATCGCATCGCAAGCGATCTCGACGCGCTCGCCGGGAAGACGTGGATCCACGCGCAGCTCACGCCGGCCGCACGGGGCGATGGCGGCGGCCCGGCCGGATCGAGGGTCCGCTTCCGGCTGAGCGGTCGGGCGCTCGACCAGGCGGGCCTCGTGCATCAGGTCGCGAACGTGCTCCGGAGCCTCGGCGTGAACATCGAGAGCATGGAGACGACCCTCGAGGCGGCGCCCGAGACCGGGGCGCCCGTGTTCGCGATGGAGCTCCTCGTCGCCGCGCCGGCCGATCTTCCGGCCGAGCGGCTCGAGGGCGAGCTCGGGCGGGTCTGCGAGCCGCTGAACATCGACTGGAAGCTGGAGCCCGGCTAGCGGCTCGGCACCCGGTGGCGCAGCCGGGCTCGCGACGACGGCGCTTCCGAGCTGGACGATGCGGGCGCGGCGGTCAGGCGTGAGTCGCGGGCTGATGGGCCATGCGCCGGCGAGGGGATGGACGATCCCGGGGTAGAGTGCCGAGGTGGCTCGTGGCGCCACCTGTGGGCGGCTGCGGGGTGGTGACGCTTGGTATCTGCTTGCGGTCGCGGCAGTCGTGCTGATCGCAAACGTGCCGCACTTGGCTGGGATCGCTGATGCGAACCCGCTCGGGCTGCGCAGCGGGCTCGCCGCGTTGGTGAGCCGAACTACGGCTCCTACGTCGTGATCTCCTCCCTGAACGTCGATGACGTCCCGGTGCCGACGGCCTTCGCCGGCTACGTCGCTAGCCGCCTCGACCAGGCCGCCGAGCCCGAGGTGTTCGTCGGCGGTCGGCCGGGCTCACACCGCGTTACTTTCTCCTACTCGCCACCCCACCTCGACTGGGTGATCGCAGCGTTCATCCTCGGATGCGCCGCACTCGGTCTTCAGCTGGCCCCACTTCGCAGAGAACGCGCACGTTTCACGTCCGCCGTCGAGAGCGCGTGACCGTGACCCCGGCAAACTCACTGACCGATCGCCCGGAGATTCGCGAGAAGGGCGTCCACGCGGGTTCGATAGGCTGGGCTGGTACTGCAAAGCTCCGACGGAAGGATTCCATGTCAAAAGTTCTGCTTCCTCTTGCCGCGTGCCTCGCTTTCGGTGCGCTCGCCGCGCCGGCAGCATTGGCGAGACCCGCTCTCCTGACGACCATCAACGTGACGGCGGGAAAGCCGACTGAGTTTCACTTCATCCTCTCCAAGAGCTCGGCGAAGCGCGGGATCATCGTCTTCAAGATCACCAACAAGGGCTCGATTTCACACGACTTCAAGCTGTGCTCGAAGAGCAGTTCCTCGCTCGCGAACTCCTGCACGGGCAGGTCGACGAAGCTGATCAACCCCGGCAGCTCGACGACGCTGAGGACGACCGTCGCCCTGAAGGGCACCTACGAGTACCTCTGTACCGTTCCCGGCCACGCTGCGGGCGGGATGAAGGGCCTACTCAAGGTCAGTTAGGCTCGATCGCTCTCGGGGCCAGGGCGATCGGAACGATTGCCCTGTCCTATTCAATCGCACCATGGATCGCCGCCGGGTAGCGTGCCGGCTACCGTCGGCGGCGATCCTGCAGGACCTCTGGAAGCGCCTCAGCACTGGTTCGCACAGAGCCTATGGCTCTACGAGAGAAAAGGAACACCGAGCCGGTGGCGCTTTCATCCGCCGTCCCCACAGGCCGTTCGTCCTGGGCCTTGCGGCCTTCCGCGTTCGGTCTCTGGGGGCGACATCGAACTTACTCGCGCTCCGTGCTCGGTGAGAGCCGCAGACTACGCCCGGGGCGGGCGGAGCACAAGGATCCCGGAAACGCAGTTCCCCGCAACGAGCGGAAACTTCGTCTCCGACCTATGCCGCGACGATGAGGCTTCGGCGCTCGGCGGCGCGCAACACGGAGGCGCCTAGGAGGATCAGAAATGTTCCGAGGGTCAGGAACTGCTCTCCCATCATCATCAGCGCGGCGTATTGCTGGTCGGCGAGGGGAGCGATCCGAAACAGGCGCACCGGCTGCTCGGCGTAGAACGGATACAGCGCGACGGGGCTCAGGAGCAGGACGCCGGCGAGCGCCTGGCCGAGCAAGAAGATCGCCCCCGCGAGCCCAGCCCGCCCGCCGGTCGAGAGCCGGCCGCGGCGGGCCGGGTCGATCAGCTGGGCCCAGATCAGAAAGCCCGCGCCGACGAACGTCGCATGCTCGAGCATATGGAGCCACGGGTGGCGGAGCGCGGCGTCGTAGGCGGCCGGGACGTGGCAGGCGGCGAGCGCGGCGACCCAGACGGACACGGCGATAACAGGGTGATCGAGCACGGAGAACAGGCGACGGCCCCCCACGAAACGGATTGCGGCCGCCGGCACGACGAACGCGAGTAGCGGCCCGCGCAGCGCGAGCAGCACGAGCGCCGGGCCCGCATCGCCGATCAGGACGTGCTCCAGCATGTGCGCGGAAAGCAGGAAACCGTCCGCCGCGGCGTCGAGCGGCGAGACCAGGGGAAGCGTCATCAACGTCAGCCCGCAGCAAAACAACGCAGCCCGGGCCCAACCCGCGTGGTCGGAGCGGCCGCGGCGCCGGAGCCGGATGAACCCGCGCGCGAACACGAGCACCGAGGCGGCGGCCACCCCGAGCACGAGCGGGTCGAGACTCCACGCCGATCCGAGCGAGGCGGGGGTCATCTACCCGTCGCGCCGGAGGCTCTTCACGCGGTACATCGCGCGGTCGGCGGCCGCCAGCAGCTCTTCCTCGTTCTCGCCGTGCAGCTCGTCGATCGCGACGACGCCGATGCTCGCGGCGACCTCGATCGTGACGTCGCCTGCGGTGACGGTCATCGCACGCAGCGTCTCGGTCGTCTCTGCCGCGATCTCGCCGGCCTGCCGGGGCGTCACGTTCAGGACGAGCGCCGCGAACTCGTCGCCGCCGAGCCGCCCGATCACATCGGTCGCCCGGAGGCGGCGGCGCAGGATGTCGGCCGTCGTCCGCAGCACCTGGTCGCCGGCGGGATGGCCTGCGTTGTCGTTCACGAGCTTGAAGTTGTCGAGATCGAGGAGAAGCAGAGCGCCGTACTCCCCCCGGCGCTCCATGCGGCGCAGCTCGCGGCGCAGGCCGTCCATGAAGCCACGGCGGTTCAGCAACCCGGTCAACGGGTCGTGGTCCGCGAGCCGGCGGAGCTCGCGTTCGGTCTGCTTGCGGTCGCCGATGTCTTCGACCTGCAGCACGTAGTAGAGCGGCTCGCCGCTCTCGTTGCGCACGAGGGTGGTCGACGCCGCGACCCAGATCGCGGTGCCGTCGGCCCGCAGGTAGCGCGTCTCGTGCCGCATCTCGTCGGCCTCGTCGGCCTGAACGCTCACATCGCCCGGCACGGTGAGCTCGGCCAGCGACAGCGCCAGCAGCTCCTCCTCGGAATAGCCGAGCAGCCGGCAGAACGCGATGTTGACCTGGAGCCAGGTTCCCTCGGGCGTGACGAGTCCCATCCCGATTGGCGCGTTGTCGAAGGCGACCTTGTAGCGGTCGGTTTCCGGCGTGCCGTTGTCTTCGACGATACGGGCACCCGCGAGATCGAGGCAGGTACCGACCCAGCCGATCAGCGCTCCGGCGTCGTCGCGCATGGCGGTGACATGGCTCTCGACACGGGACGTCGAGCCGTCGGCCTTCAGGAAGCGGTACTCCTCCGCGCTGTCTGCTCCGACGGCGACATCTCGCTCCCACCTCTGCAGGACACGTTGGGCGTCCTCGGGATGGAGCGCTGCTTCCCAGCCCGATCCGAGGGCCTTCTCGGGCGGCAGGCCCGCAAGCGTGCACCAGCTCTCGTTGACATATTCGTACTCACCCGAGGGCGACGCCACGAAGATCCCGACGGGAGTGCGCGACGCCATCAGCCGGAAGACGTCGTGCGAGGCGGAGAGCCCCTCGAGGCCCGTGAGGGTCAGTGCAGCGGCGGCGCGGGAGAGCTTGCCGACTGCCATTACCACGCGGTCACGGGGATCGGGGAGTGCGGGGCCGCGTGCCCGGCCGGGACGGCGGGAGCAGGGCGCTCGCCCGCGAGCAGGTCGCCGAGCGCCTCGACACACCGCTCGTCATAGGCCGTTCCGGCCTCCGAGCGCAGGAGCTTCATCGCCTCGTCGTGCGTCCAAGGCGCCCGGTACACCCGGGGCGAGATCAGGGCGTCGTACACGTCGCAGACGCTGAGGATGCGCGTGTCGAGACCGAGCTCGCCGCCCGTGGCGCGGGACGGATATCCAGTGCCGTCGAGGCGCTCGTGGTGGTCGCGGACGAGGCGCCGCACCGAATCGGGGAAGCCGCCGAGCTCGTCGAGCAGCTTCGCGCCCCATTCGGGATGGCGCTTGATCACCTGGTACTCGTGATCGGTGAGCGGACCGGGCTTCTTCAGGATCGAGTCCGGCACCGAGAGCTTGCCGATGTCGTGCACGAGCCCGCCGATCGCGAGCGCCCTGAGCCGCCGGCGCGAGAGCCCGAGCCGCTGCCCGACCTGGACCGCGCGCAGGGCGACGCGGCGCGTGTGCTGCTCGGTGTAGGCGTCCTTCTCCGCCAGTCGCAGCGTGATCGCCCTGACGTGAGAGCCGAGGAAGACCTCTTCCGAGGAGACGAGGTCGGCCGCGTTCAGGTCGCCGGCGAGCGGCCGGGCCTGGGCGGTGCGGGCGAGATCGAGCGCGACCGGGATCGCGACGATCATCATCCCGTCGAGCTCGAACATGTGCCCGAGCCACCAGCCGAGGTCCGAGTAACCGAGCGTCAGTGCGGCCACGAGCGCTGTTCCGAGCCAGACGATCCCGATCGCGACGAGCAGGTCGGCGACGCGGCGCGTCAGCAGGTACGTGCGCAGCGCCCGCCAGCAGAGCACGGCGAACAGCGCGAGCCCGGCGAAGAGCACGGCCATCGCGGCCGGGCTGTTCGCGGCCGGCGCTTCCGGGATGAGCCCGGGATCGACCAGGCCGAGCACGCCGAGCGAGACGATCCCCAGGATCAGGACGGCCTGGAGCACGAGCAGCGGCTTCACTCGCCGGGTGAACGGGAGCCGGAACGCCGACAGTGCCAGGATCAGCGCCCCTGCCGGGAGCGTCGCACCGCCGGTCAACATCACCTCGCCGTAGCCGGTCGAGGGGAACAGGTACCCGGGGGTCGAGATCCCGTGAAGCGCCAGGAGCGCTGCCATCACCGCGAACGCGGTACCGATCAGCACCGTGCGGGTGTCGCAGAAGCGCGCACCGATCCCGGTGAGGACGAGCGCGGCGACCGCAGCGCCGACGGCCGTCATCCCGACCGCATAGAAGTGGACCACGGGCGGGATCGACACGGCCGTGTGCCCGAAGGCCCACTCGCTCGATCCAGGGATGGCTGCCGCCATCGCGCCCACCGCAAGCACCGGCGCAAGCCGTTCGCCACGTGAGATGTACATCCCTCAACTGATCGGCATCGGCACTGCGAAGCTATAGGGAACCGCGATGAAGGGAGGATGTGAATGCCCGATTACCGGTACCTGATCGTCGGCGGCGGGATGACGGCCGATGCCGCCTGTCGGGGAATCCGCGACCACGACGCCGACGGCTCGATCGGGCTCGTCGGCGAGGAGGTCGATCCCCCCTACAGCCGGCCACCGCTCTCCAAGGCGCTCTGGCAGGGCAAGGACGAGAAGTCGATCTGGCGCGGCACCGCGGAGCTCGGCGTCGAGCTGCATCTCGGCAAGAGGATCGCGAAGCTCGATCGCGACGCTCGCACCGCCACCGACGCCGAGGGCGAGGGCTACGGCTACGAGCAGGTGCTGCTCGCAACCGGCGGCAGGCCTCGCCGCTTCCCCTGGGATACGAGCAACGACGTCGTCTACTACAGGCGGATCGGGGACTTCCGGAAGCTCCACTCGCTCGCCCAAGGCGAAGGGAACGAGTTCGTCGTGATCGGCGGCGGGTTCATCGGCTCGGAGGTTGCGGCGGGGCTCTCCTCGACCGGTTCGAAGGTCACGCTCGTCTTTCCGGAGGCAGGGATCGGGGCTCGGCTCTTTCCCGCCGACCTTGCGGAATCGGTCAACGAGCTCTACCGCGGGCACGGGGTCGAGGTGCTGCCGGGCGAGTCCGTCTCGGGACTCGAGTCTGGGGACGGTGGGTACACGGTTCGTCTCGCGAGCGGGCGCAGGCTTGCGGCCGACGCCGTCGTCGCGGGGCTCGGGATCGAGCCCGCGACCGAGCTCGCCGAACGGTCCGGCCTCACGGTCTCCGACGGCATCGTCGTCGACGAATACGGGCGCGCCGGCGACACCGGCGACGTCTGGGCGGCGGGGGATGTGGCCCGCTTCCCTGCGAAAGCGCTCGGAACCGAGATCCGCGTCGAGCATGAAGACCAGGCAAACAGCCACGGGCGGGCGGTCGGCGCGAACATGGCCGGTGCGGACACGCCGTACACGCACCTTCCGTTCTTCTACTCCGACCTGTTCGAGCTCGGCTACGAAGCGGTGGGGGAGGTCGACTCGCGCAAGGAGACCGTTGCCGACTGGGCCGAGCCGTTCCGGAAAGGCGTCGTCACCTACCTCGACGGCGAGCGGCGCCCACGCGGGTTCCTGCTCGTCGACGTCTGGGGCAAGATCGATTCCGCGACCGAGCTGATCGCGGCCGGCGCGCCGTTCGACCCCGCGGCCGCGGCGGCCCTGATGGGCTGAGCCGGCCGGGAAAAACCGCGCCGCCCTTCGCGTCGTAGTCCCGGGTGAACCCAGCGCAAGGAGGCAATGTGATGAGAACCCGGAGAAATCAGCTCGCAGCGGCCCTACTGGCCATCGTCGGCGCGGGCATACTCGTGATCGCGGCGACGGGTGCGGCGACGAGGGCCACGGTCACCGCGGCGAGCAACGCCACCCTCGGCAAGATCATCGTCGGCGCGAACGGGCTGACGCTCTACGACTACACCGTCGACCACGGCAAGCTCGTCAAGTGCGTCGGCGCCTGTGCCGCCCAGTGGCCGCCGGTGCTGATCGCGAAGAACGCGAAGCCCGTCGCGGGGCCCGGGATCACGGCTTCGAAGCTCGGCACGCTGAAGCGGCCGGACGGCACGATGCAGGTCACCTACGCGGGTTACGGGCTCTATCGCTTTGCCGGCGACACGAAGAAGGGCCAGGTCAACGGCCAGGGGCTCGAGAAGAAGTGGTACGTGATCGCCCCGAGCGGTGCGCTCGTGAAGGCCGCGCCGGCTGCAGCGACCGCGGGAACCTCCAGTCCCAGCTCGAGCTCCACCTCGAGCTCCAGTTCGAGCTCCAGCACCGGTAGCGACTCGGGCACCACCGCCGGGAGCGGCGGGGGCTACGACTACTGAGCGGTCCGGGCCGCTACGTCTGACCGTTGAAGCGGTCTTTGGCGTTCTCGACGGCGTCTTCAGCTCGCTCGGCCAGTAGCCCGCCGAGCGATCTGAAGAGCCCGCCGCGCGAGAGCTTGCGGTCCTCGAGCTCGAGGCTCTGAAAGAGATGGGCGGTCGCGGGCGTCGGGGTCTGCGGCGCCTGTGCCGTCGGCATGCTCGCCGACGGGGTGTACGACTCACGCCGGTAGTCCGGGACCTCGGTCTCGCAGGCGGCGCAAATCGCCGGCGGAGAGTCCGGGTAGAGCGGCTCAGGCGGCAGCGTGACCATTGTCCCGCACCCGGGGCAGATCGCCGTCGCCGGCAGCGAGTAGTTCCCGTAAGCGCCCCGAGACATCGTTCTAAAACGGTAGCACCATGCGTGCGGCGGGCGTTCGCTCGCAACCCTTGCCCGAACGCCGCCACCCCTGGCCGCTCGGAGCCCTCCGCCGAGCGGAGCAGGTCGCCAGTACGCAGCCTCGTTGGGCCGGCGCCCCGAAGCAGACGATCTCGTGGAACCGCTCATCTAGGCTATCTCCGTGACAGCCGCTCCTCGTTCCACCGACTTCGTGGCGCTCGGACGGCCGGGCTCGGAGGCCTACGCCGGCCTCGAGACCTTTGCCAATCCCGGCGTCGCCGACGTCGAGCTGACGAGTGACGAGCTGACGGCCGTCTGCCCGATCACCGGCCAGCCCGACATGTACCGGCTCACGATCGACTACCGGCCCGACGGGCTCTGCCTCGAGTCGAAGTCGCTCAAGCTCTACCTGAACCGCTTCCGCAACGAGGGGGCGTTCTGCGAAGCGCTCGCAGTCAGGATCCGCGACGAGATCGCCGACGCACTCGGGCTTCCGCCCGACCGGGTGCGGATCGAGCTCGAGCAGAAAGCCCGCGGCGGGATCACGATCACCGCGCGTGTTTGACGCAGACCCGTTCGACGACGTCTCGCTCGAGCTGCTGAAGCGCCGGCGCAGCGCGAAATGGGCGACCTACCCGCCCGACGTGCTTCCGGCGTGGGTGGCCGAGACCGACTTCGCGCTCGCGCTGCCGATCCGCGAGACGCTTCTCGAGGCGGTGTCGCGTGACGACACGGGGTACCTGGAGGCGAGTAGGCTCGGCGCGGCATTCGCGTCGTTCGCTGCGGCCAGGTTCGACTGGGAGGTCGACCCGGCCCGGGTCGTGCTCGTCCCCGATGTGATGTCGGCGGTGGCGGAGCTGCTGCGCCTGCTGCTCGCGGACGGAGAGGGCTACGTGATCACCCCGCCCGTCTACCCGCCGTTCTTCGGCGTCGCTGCGGAGATCGGCCGGCGGGTCGTCGAAGCGCCGCTCCACGGCGCCGACGAGGGCTGGCAGCTCGACCTCGAGGCGCTCGAGTCCGCGTTCGCAGGTGGTGCGCGGGCCTTCCTGCTCTGCCACCCCCACAATCCGACCGGGCGCTCCTACACGCGCGAGGAGCTCGAAGCGGTGTCGGTGATCGCCGCCGAGTACGGGGCGACGGTGATCTCCGACGAGGTGCACGGGCCGATGACGATGCCGGGCAACCGGCACGTTCCGTATGTCTCACTCGGCGAGGAGGCGGCGGCGCACGGGGTCGTGATCTCGTCCGCGTCGAAGGCCTTCAACGTCGCCGGGCTGAAGTGCGCAGTCATCGTCTCCGGCTCCGACGAGATGCACGACCGTCTCGTCTCCGGCCTCCCGAAGCACCTGCCCTACCACACCGGCCATTTCGGGGTTCTCGCCGCACTGGCCGCATTCGAGCACGGCGGGGAGTGGCTCGACGCGCTCGTCACCCATCTCGACCGGAACCGGCAGGCGCTGACCGAGCTGCTCGGCGAGCACCTGCCGCAGGTCGGCTATGTCGAACCGCAGGCCGGCTATCTCGCCTGGCTCGATTGCCGCGAGCTCGGGCTCGGCGACGACCCGGCCGAGGCCTTCCTCGAACGCGGGAGGGTCGCCCTGAGCGCCGGGCCCGCCTTCGGCGAGCCGGGGCGGGGGTTCGCACGACTGAACATCGGCACCTCGCGGGCGCTCGTCGAGGAAGCGGTTTCGCGCATGGCCGCCGCGCTCTGATCAGCGCGCGGCGGGCGAGACCTTCCCTGTTCCCGCGAACGACCCGATAGCCGCCGCAAAGAGGACGATCGCGGCAACGAGCAGGCCCGAGTGGAGCGCATGCCCGAACGCCGTCTCGGCCGCGTCGAGGATCTTCGGGATCACGCCGGGATTCGCTGCTACGACAGGGTTCGTGAGGATTGCAAGGGTCGCGTCGGCCGGCAGCCCTCCGTGCGTGACGGCATGGACGACGAGCTGCTGGAGCTCCGGCCCCACCCCGAGCGCCCCGAGCTTGCCGTTCAGCTCGCTCACGAGCCGACCGTTGATCACCGCGCCGAGGATCGCAACCGCGAGCACGCCGCCCAGCTCGCGGCTCGTGTTCACCGTGGAGGCCGCCATCCCCGAGCGCTCGGCGGGCGCGATCGTCAGCACCGCAGAGGTTACGGCGACGAGGGTCAGCCCGAGCCCGAAGCCGACGAGGGCGAGCGCGGCCGCGAGCTCGAGCTTCGAGACGTTCACCGCCAGGATCCGGTCGACGAGGACGATGCCTGCGCCCGAGAGCAGGCAGCCGATCGTCATCGGCCAGCGTGGCCCCCGTGCCGAAGTCCAGCGTCCGGACACCCAGCCGGCCGCGACCATCGCGAGCGCCATCGCACCGAACTCCTCGGCGATCCGCCCGCCGCTGTATTTGGCGTCGACCTGGAGGTACAGGGCGGTGAAGAAGAACACGGCGAACAGGCCGAAGCTCGTCGCGAAGGCGACGGCGTTCGCGGTCGAGTAGGCGGGGATCCGGAAGTACGCGAGCGGGAGCACGGGGTCGCGGGCGCGGCGCTCGATCACGACGAAGAGCACGGTTGCGGCGGCTGCGAGTGCGAAGAGGCCGTCGATCCAAAGGGTCGTGAACCCCGCGTTCTCGCCTTCGATCACGGCGAAGGTCAGCGCGGAGACGGCGACGACCCCCGTGACGAGCCCGGGAAGGTCGAGCGAGCGCCCCTGGGGGTCGGAGCTCTCGGGGAGCGCCCACGCTGCGACCGCGAGCGCAACGAGCCCGAAGCCGAGGTTGAACCAGAAGACACCGCGCCAGCCCCACGCAGCGACGAGGAGGCCGCCGAGCACCGGCCCCGCGGCGAGCGAGACCCCCGACACCGACGTCCACACCCCGAGCGCGCGTGCGCGCGCCCGCTCTTCGCGGTAGATCTGCCGGATCAGCGACAGCGTGCCCGGCTCGCACGCTGCCGCGCCGACGCCCATCACGACGCGGCCCGCGATCAGTGTCGAGGTGCCGTGGGCGAGCGCGCCGAGGAGGGAGCCCGCGCAGAAGAGCCCGACGCCGCCGAGCATCACCTTCTTACGCCCGAACAGGTCGCCGAGCGTGCCGCCCACGAGCAGCAGCCCGGCGAAGGCGAGCATGTAGCCGTCCACGATCCACTGCAGGCTCGAGACCCCGGCCAAGAGCGACTTCTGCATGTCGGCCAGGGCGACGCTGACGATCGTGTTGTCGAGGAACGTGAGGAAGAGGACCGCGCAGAGCGCCGCGAGCGCGAGCCGTGCCGGGGCGGGAGCCACCGGCTGACGTTACCGCGGGCGCGGGGCGGTCAGGTAATCGGGTCTGTGGCGGGGCTGAACGCTGCTTGCTTCACCGTGCCCGCGGTCGCGACGACCTCCGCGACGATGGCGTGCCCGGTGTCGGCTGCGACCGGCGTGTAGCTGACCCCGGTCGCCCGGGGAATCGCAGCGCAGAGTCGGCCGTTCCTGTTGCAGCGAAGCCAGACGTGGGCGAATCCGCTCGTCTTCGCCGACCAGAGCCCGGGGTCGACGGTCAGCCCGCCCCCGGCTCTCGCCGTGCCCGAGATCGTGGGCGGTGAGGTCGCCGTCAGCGGAGCGCCGGCGGGGGCGACCGGGCCGACGAGGCTTGCGTACGCGACCGAGGCGCCCGTGGAGTCCATGACCTGCAGGGTGAGCCCGATCGTGTCGCCCATGTCCTTCGCGACGATCGTGTAGTTCGACGTCGTCGCCCCCGGAATCAGCGCGCAGGCCGCGCCGACGAGGTTGCAGCGGTACCACTTGTACGCGAAGACGATCGGCCCGACACCCTTCCAGATCCCGGTCGCGCCGACGAGGATCTGTCCACCCTCGGTCGGGCCGGACACGGCCGGGCCGATCGTCCGAGACGGCCCCTTCACCGAGGGGTCGACCACCGCCGGGGTCGAGGTGCTGAATGTGTTCTGGATGACCGAGCCGTTCGAGGCCTGGACGACGGCGAGCAGTGCGTGGCCGAGATCTGCGCTCCCGATCGTGTAGAGGCTCGAGGTGGCGTGGGGGATCGCGGCGCAGGCGCGGCCGTTCGAGTTGCAGCGCTCCCAGGCGTAGCTCAGGTTCGCCGGGACGGGGCTCCAGGTCCCCGTCGTCACCTCGACGGTCTTGCCCTCGACGGGCGGACCGGTTGCGACGGGCTGCGCGGTCGACTCGAGGAGCGGCCGGTTGGGAGCGATCGGCCCGACGAGGCTCGCGTACGCCGCGGTGGTGCCGGTCGAGTCCGTCGCCGAGACGGTCAGCCCGAGCGTTTTCCCGACGTCCCTCGTGCCGAGAGCCAGCGTCGGGGAGGTCGCGCCCTGGATCGAGAGGCAACTCGCGCCGGCGGCGTTGCACCGGTACCACTGGAAGCGGTACGTGATCGCCCCGAAGCCTCCCCAGCTTCCCGAGAGCCCTGTGAGGTGCTTCCCGGCGGCCGCGGTGCCGATCACGCTCGGCATCACCGTTGCGACCGGGCCGGCTGCTCCCGAGCCTGCAGCGCCTCCGGCGAACGCGAATACCGCGACAGCGAAAACGGCGGCACAGCCAAGCGCCGCGGAGGCTGCTGTTCTAGAGCGCCGTGCCACCTCCGAAGGATACGGCCGGAGCCGGGGTCAACTCCTGCGGTTCGAGCGCGAAGGCCTCGCGCGTCGTCGACACCGGCCGGATGGGGAACGGGCGGCCACGTGGGAAGCGCACGGTCGGCGCCGGTGCCTGCTCGTGAGCGGCGCACAGCGTGCCAAGGGTGAGGGTGGCGCAGTTTGGGTGGTCGCAGATCCGAAGCATCGTCAATCTCCCTCGTCTCAGGCTGGGCCTCGTGGCAGGCCCGCCGGATGGAACCCGGGGAGTCTGCGCCCGGGAGCTTAGAGCAACGTAAGAAGTTTCCGCGAGGCCACGGACGCAAACCCCGATCCCCGGTTTTTCGCGCTGCGAGCGTCATTTCCACCGCTCGGGCCCTTGCGCTACCGGCCGGACGGGCTATTGTGCCGCCTGCACCGAGCACGGAGCGCAAGTAGGTCGAAGCTGCTTCCACGGGCTCGAGGCGAAGGCCGCAAGGCCCGAGCCGAAGGTCAGTGGAGGCGGTGGACGAAAGCGCCACCGTGCTCGGTGCGTTTTTGCGCCTGGTTCGAGCTACCGGCGGACGCCGAAGTCCGTGGTGACCACGGTGGCGTCGGTGTTGCCGAAGATCCCCGGCGCATCGGCGGAGGTGGCCGACGAGATCCCGATCTGGCGCCAGGCCGGATCGAGGATGTTTGCCCGGTGCTCCGGGCTCGCCATCCAGGCATGCACGCTCTCGCTGGCGCTCGGAGGGCCCGACGTCCAGAAGAGGTTCTCGCCGACCGACCAGAAGCCGAAGCCGCCCTGGGGATAGAACGCCTGGATTCGCTTCCAGAAGACCTGACCGTTTCCGGAGTCGTGGGCGAAGAAGCCCTTCGTGAGCATCTCGCGCGAGTGGAGGGACGCGGCCGCATTCAGGTCTGGGCTCAGCGCGAGCGGGACCAGGTGGTGGGCCGCGCGGATCTCGTTCAGTTGCTCGAGGAGGCCAAGGTCGATCGTGGCGGACGCGCTCCGCCCAGATGATTGCCGCGAGTTGCCGGCAAGGGCCGGCGAGACGACGAGGGCCGCGAGCGCGCACGACATCGCGAGCAGGCCGGCCACGAGGCGACGCAGCATGCCACCTGCATCGGCCTTCCAGGTTTGCGATCGATCGCTTGAACGAGGGAAACGCGAAGGGCGCACGGCGGAGCCAGGCGCTGGAACCCGCTCTTCCTCGACTCGCCAAGCCAACCTCGTGCCCCGTCGCGGCCGACGGCCTCGATTGCCGTGACGAGATATTCCTCAGAAGCTCGGCGTCTCGCGCCAGGTTCCCCAGACCCCGCGAAGGGCATCGCACATCTCGCCGACCGTCACGCCCGCGCGGGCGGCCGCGATGATCGCCGGCATCAGGTTCGCGTCGGTCGCTGCGTCGGTGCGGAGCGTCCCGAGCGCGCTCGCCGCCCTGGCCCGTGGCCGTCGCGCCCGGTGTGCCTTCACCCGCTCCACCTGCTTCCGCTCGAGGTCCGGGTCGGAGCGGTGCAGCGGCGGCTCGGTCCCGGCCGCGTCGGCGAAGCGGTTCACGCCGACGACGATCCGTTCGCCGCGCTCGACCTCGGCCTGGAAGCGGAACGCCGCGTCTGCGATCTCGGCCTGGAAGAAGTTCTGCTCGATCGCAGCGACGACTCCGCCGAGCGCGTCGATCCGCTCGAAGTACTCGTGCGCCTCTCGTTCGAGCTCGTCGGTGAGCTCTTCGAGGTAGAACGAGCCGCCCAGTGGGTCCGCAGTGGCGGTCACCTCGCTCTCGTGGGCGATCACCTGCTGCGTCCGGAGCGCGATCCTGACGGCGTCCTCGCCGGGGAGGGCGAGCGCCTCGTCGTAGGAGTTCGTGTGGAGCGACTGCGTGCCCCCGATGACCGCCGCGAGCGCCTCGATCGCCGTCCGCACGATGTTCACCTCGGGCTGCTGCGCCGTCAGCGAGACGCCCGCGGTCTGCGCGTGGAAGCGCAGGTGGAGCGAGCGCGGGTCGCGGGCGCCGTAGCGCTCCCGGAGTACGCTCGCCCAGATCCGGCGGGCGGCGCGGTATTTTGCGACCTCCTCGAAGAAGTCGAGGTGCGCGTTGAAGAAGAACGAGAGGCGCGGCGCGAACTCGTCGATCGCGAGCCCGCGGGCGAGCGCCGCCTCGATGTAGGTGAATCCGTTTGCGAGCGTGAAGGCGAGCTCCTGCGCCGCGGTCGATCCTGCCTCGCGGATGTGGTAGCCCGAGATCGAGATCGGGTTCAGTTGCGGCAGCTCGGCGGTCGCCCATTCGAGCATGTCGGTGACGAGCCGCATCGAGGCGTGCGGCGGGAAGATGAATTCCTTCTGTGCGATGTACTCCTTGAGGATGTCGGTCTGCACGGTGCCGCGCAGCTTCTCGCGCGGGACGCCCTGATCGTCGCCGACACAGGTGTAGAACGCGAGGAGGATCGCCGCGGGCGAGTTGATCGTCATCGAGGTCGAGATCTCGCCGAGCGGGATCCCGGCGAAGAGCGCGCGCATGTCCTCGAGCGAGTCGACCGCCACGCCCTCGCGCCCGACCTCCCCGAGGGCGCGGGGGTGGTCCGAGTCGTAGCCCATCAGCGTGGGCATGTCGAATGCGGTCGAAAGCCCGGTCTGGCCGTGCGCGAGGAGGTAGCGGAACCGCTCGTTCGTCTCCTCGGCCGTGCCGAACCCCGCGAACTGGCGCATCGTCCAGAGCCGGCCGCGGTACATCGTCTCGTGGATCCCGCGCGTGAACGGGAACTTGCCTGGATCGCCGAGGTCCCGCGCGTAGTCGAGGGCCATGGGGCGTCAGTCGACGCCGGCGACGAGCACGTACTTCACGTCGAGGTACTCGTCGATCCCGAAGTCTCCGCCCTCGCGTCCGTACCCGGACTCCTTGACCCCACCGAAGGGGACGTTCGGCGAGCTGATCGCGCCCGAGTTCGCGCCGACGATCCCGTACTCGAGGCGCTCGGCGACCCGGAACAGGCGCGCGTAGTCCCGCGTGTGGAAGTAGGCGGCGAGCCCGAACTCGGTGTCGTTCGCGAGCCGGATCGCGTCCTCTTCGGTGTCGAACGGCGCGACTGCGGCGACCGGGCCGAAGGTCTCCTCGTGCGAGATCAGCATCTCCCTGGTCACGTCGGCGAGGACGGTCGGCTCGTAGAACGATCCACCTTCGAAGCCGTTGCCGGCCGGCCGCGCGCCGCCCGTCGTCAGCCGTGCCCCGCGCCGGACCGCGTCCCGGACGTGCTCCTCGACCTTCTCCACGGCGCGGCTGTCGATCAGCGGGCCGATCGTGACGCCGGCCTCCGTACCCGGGCCCACGGTGAGCGCCTTCGTCCTCTCGGTCAAGAGCTCGACGACCTGGTCGTAGACGCCGCGCTGGACGAACGCCCGATTGGCGCAGACACACGTCTGACCGGCGTTCCTGAACTTCGACGCGACGAGGCCGGAGACGGCCTCCTCGAGCGGGGCGTCGTCGAAGATGAGGTACGGCGCGTGGCCGCCGAGCTCGAGCGACAGCCGCTTCACCTGCCCGGCCGACATGCGGATCAGCTCCTTGCCGATCTCGGTCGAGCCCGTGAACGAGACCTTGCGCACGCGTGCGTCACCGAAGAGCGTCTCTGCGACCATCGCGGCCGACCGCGAGGTGACGAGGTTCACGACCCCCGGCGGCGCGCCGGCATCCTCGATCGCGCGCAGTACGAGTGCCGCCGTGAGCGGAGTCGCGCTCGCCGGCTTGACGACGCTTGTGCAGCCGGCCGCCATTGCGGGGCCGAGCTTCCGCGTCATCATCGCGGCCGGGAAGTTCCACGGTGTGATCGCAGCGGTCACTCCGACAGGCTGGCGCAGAACGAGCACGCGGTTGGCCGCGTTCGCCGCGGGGACGACCTGGCCGTACACGCGCTCTGCCTCGCCCGAGAACCACTCGAGGAACCCCGCGGCGTAGTCGACCTCGCCGACAGCCTCGGCCAGCGGCTTGCCCTGCTCGGCCGTCATCACGGCGCCGATCTCGTCCTTGCGCTCGCGGATCAGCTCGGCGGAGCGCCGGAGGATCCGCGCGCGTTCGATCGCCGCGAGCGAGCGCCAGCCCTCGAGCGCTGCCGCGGCAGCATCGATCGCCGCCTCGACGTCGGCCCGGTCGGCGTCGGGAACCGAGCCGACAGGGTCCCCTGTCGCCGGATCGGTTACCTCGAACCGGTCGCCGGATTCCGCCTCGATCCACCGGCCCCCGACCAGAAGCTGCTCGCGGTGTCCTGCGATCACGGCCATTCCTGGACGATAGCCGGTACCTAGGAGCCTGGGCGATAGCCGATCCGCGCCGAGATCTCGCGCGCCGTTGCCGTGAGCCTCGGGGCGAGCCGCACCACGAGGTCCTCCATCGAGACGAGCGAACGGTGGACGGCGAGGTTGATCGCGGCCACGACCCGCCCGTCCTGTCCCCGCACCGGCACGGCGATCGACCTGAGCCCGTAGGCGAGCTCCTCGTTGTTCACCGCGAGGCCCCGCTCCTCCACCTGTGCGAGCTCCTGGAGCAGGCGGGCCCGGGCCGTGATCGTGTTCGGGCCCCGCCTCGTCAGCTCGGTCGCGTCAAGCCGTGCCTCGAGCTCCTCGGGCTCGAGCGCGGCGAGCAGCACCTTGCCCATCGAGGTGCAGTAGGCCGGAAGCCGCGAGCCGACGTGGAGGTTGAGGTCGATCTCGCGCTGGCCGTGGCTCGCGCTGCGGCAGCGGTCGATATAGACGATGTCGACGCCGTCGAGCACGCCGAGGTTCACTGTGTGGCCGGTGCCGTCGGAGAGCTCCTGGAGGTTTGGCGCGGCGATCTGGCGGAGCTCCATCGAGTTGATCGCCGAGAATCCGAGGTCGAGCACGCGCGGCCCGAGCCGGTAGCGCCGGGTCGAGCGGTCCTGCTCGAGGTAGCCGAGCGCGGCCAGCGTCGCGATGTAGCGATGCGCGCTCGAGCGGCTGAGCCCGACCTCGCGCGCGAGCTCGCTCACGCCGAAGAGCGGTCTCGTGCTCGTGAACGTCGAGAGAATCGCAAGCCCGCGTTCGAGCGACTGCGAATGGCCGGCCTCGCGTGTTGGGGTTGCCATCTGGAAGTGTTCCGCCAGTCGGGACGGCGTCTTGACACGTGGGACACGACCAGCGTAGCTTTGGCGCCGAGTTTCTGCCAACAACTCCCCAAGCGGAAATCAGGAGGGATTGATGTCTGAAGGAAAACCCATCTCGAGGCGCGATCTGCTCAAGCGCGCGGGAGTCGGAGCCGGCGGCCTCGCCGTCGCCGGCGCTGCCGCTCCGCAGATCTGGGCGGCACCGCGCGTCTCCGAGGACGACCAGACGATCAAGATCGGCTTCGTCAGCCCGCTGACGGGCCCGGCATCGGGGTTCGGGGAGCCCGATCCGTACGTTCTCGGTCTCGCGAAGAAGGCGCTCGCCGGCGGGCTTACGATCGGCGGGACGAAGTACGCGGTGCAGGTGATCGACAAGGACGCCCAGTCGACGCCGAGTGTCGCCGCTCAGGTGGCGAGCGACCTGATCCATTCCGAGAGCGTCGACCTGATGCTCACCACCTCGACCCCGGAGGTCGTGAACCCGGTCTCCGATGCGTGCGAGGCGGCCGGCGTCCCGTGCATCTCGACCGTCGTCCCGTGGGAGGCGTGGTACTTCGGCCGCGGGGCCAAGCCCGGGAAGCCCTCGCCGTTCCGCTTCACCTACCACTTCTGCTTCGGTGTCCAGAACTTCTTCGACACCTACACGCACCTCTGGCCGCAGGTACCGACGAACAAGGTCGTCGGCGTGATGTGGCCGAACGACGCTGACGGGAACGCGATCCGCGGCGCGCTCGGGCCGCTGCTCGAGAAGGCCGGTTACAAGATCATCGACCCCGGCGCCTACACGGACGGGACGACCGACTACACGGCGCAGATCACGAAGTTCAAGCAGGCCGGGATCCAGATCTTCAACACGTTTCCGATCCCGCCCGACTTCGCCACCTTCTGGCGCCAGGCCGCCCAACAGGGGCTGACGAAGCAGGTCAAGATCGCCCAGATTGCGAAAACGGGATTGTTCGCCTCGCAGGTCTCGGCGCTCGGGAAGCTCGGCTACAACCTCGCAAGCGGCGCGTACTGGGGCCCGACCTGGCCGTACCACTCGCCGCTCACGGGGATCTCGAACAAGGCGCTCGCCTCCGGCTACACGAATCAGAGTCACAAGCAGTGGAACCAGCAGATGGGCCCGAGCCTCGCGCTCTTCGACGTCGGGGTCGCCGCGCTCAGGGCGAGCGGCAACCCGAAGGACAAGACCGCGGTCGCGAACGCGATGAAGACGCTGAACGTGATGACGCCGGTCGGGCAGCTCCACTGGAGCAAGGGGCCGGTGCCGAACGTGGTGCAGACGCCGATCCCCGGCGGTCAGTGGATCAAGGCGAAGAGCGGCCCCTTCCCGTACGAGTGGGTCTTCTGCGAGCACACCGACGACCACAACGTCCCGATCCAGGCGAAGCTGAAGCCCTACAACTCCTAGACTCGGGGCATGGAGGGGTCGGACGCAAAACCGATCCTTGCCGCCGCCGGGATCCACAGGCGCTTCGGTGCGCTGGTCGTCCTCGACGGGGTGGATTTCGCAGTCGGGGCCGGCGATGCGATCGGCATCGTCGGCCCCAACGGCGCCGGTAAGACGACGCTTCTGAACGTCCTCTCGGGGGCCCTCCGGCCTTCGCAGGGCTCGGTGGCGTTCCGCGGCGCCGACGTGACGCGCTCGGGTGTCAGCCGGCGCTGCCGGCTCGGGATCGGCCGCGCCCACCAGGTACCGAAGCCGTTCGGCGACATGACCGTGTTCGAGAACGTCTATGTGGGAAGCGCGACGGGAGGGGGATTGCGCGGCCAGGCCGCGTATGCCCGCTGCATCGAGGTCCTCGAGCTGTGCGCCCTGACCGGGCTCGCGAATCGCCGGGCCGAGAGCCTGGGGCTGCTCGATCGCAAGAAGCTCGAGCTGGCGCGGGCGCTCGGGACGAATCCGGTGGTGCTCCTGCTGGACGAGATCGGCGCGGGGCTCACCGACGCAGAGGCCGACGAGCTCGTCGAGACGATCCGCCAGGTGCGTGCGCAGGGCGTCGCGATCGTCTGGATCGAGCACATCGTCCGGGTGCTCGTGCAGATCGTCGAGCGCCTCGTCTGCCTCGACGCGGGGCGGGTGATCGCAGACGGCGAGCCGAAGGCGGTGATGCGCGACCCGGCCGTCGTCGACGCGTACCTCGGGGGCGTGCCGGCATGAGCCTGCTCTCGCTCGAGGGGATCGAGGCCCGGCACGGGCTGCTGCCGGCGGTGCGCGGGATCTCGCTCTCGGTGGCCGAGGGCGAGACTGTGGCGCTCGTCGGAGCGAACGGCGCAGGGAAGACGACGCTCCTGCGGACGATCGCCGGGGCGCACAGGCCGGCGGCCGGGCGGGTCGTCTTCGACGGGGCCGACATCACGCGCATCCGGGCTCACGACCGGGTGCGGATGGGGATCTCGCTCGTCCCCGAGGGGCGGCGGCTCTTTCCCGACCTGACGGTGGAGGAGAACCTGCTCGTCGGCCGTCAGCGCTCACGCGGCGGGCGCTGGACGGTCGACACCGTGGTCGAGGCCTTTCCGCTGCTCGAGCCGCTCCGCAACCGGCGGGCGGCGGCGCTCTCCGGCGGCGAGCAGCAGGCCACGGCGATCGGCCGCGCGCTGATGGCAAATCCGCGGCTGCTTCTGCTCGACGAGGTCTCGCTCGGCCTGGCTCCGATCGCCGTCGCGGCGGTGTACCGCTCGCTCGAGACGCTCGTCGCCGAGGGGGCGACGATCCTTCTCGTAGAGCAGGATCTGACGCGCGCGACGTCGGTCGCGGCGCGGGTGGCATGCATGCTCGAGGGCCGGCTCGTGCTCGAAGGGACGGGTAAGGAGCTGACCCGCGACCAGATCACCGAGGCGTACTTCGGCCTGCACGGGAGCGCCAGATGACACGGGTCAAGAGATGACATGGGTGAACGCCCTGATCCAGGGCATCCTCCTCGGCGGGTTCTACGCGATCCTCGCCTGCGGGCTCGCGTTGATGTTCGGCGTGATGCGGATCGTGAACCTCGCCCACGGCGACATCGCGGTGCTCGGCGCCTACCTGATCTACGTCGTGCTCGACCACTGGAACACGACGCCGTTCCTCGCGCTCGTGCCGGTGCTGCCCGTGATGCTCGTTCTCGGCTACGCCCTTCAGCGGACCGTGCTCGACCGCTCGCTCCGGTCGGGGATGCTCGTGCCCCTCCTCGCCACGTTCGGCCTCTCGATCGTGATCCAGAACCTGCTGCTCGAGAAGTTCTCGCCGGACGTCCGCTCGCTGGGCGGGCAGGCCGGCCAGATCGCGACCGACAGCTGGCAGCTCACGAACGAGATCTCGATCTCGGCGATCGGGGCGCTGATCCTCGCCACCTCGATCGCGACGCTCGGAGGGCTGCAGCTCTTTCTCTCGAGAACCCAGCAAGGCCGCCAGATGCGGGCCACGGCGCAGGATCCTGACACGGCGGAGCTCGTCGGGATCGACTCGCGCGCCGTCTATGCGCGCGCAACCGCGATCGCCGTGGCGACCGCCGCCGTGGCCGGGATGTTCCTCGGGATCCGCTCCTCGTTCGACCCCTTCACGGGGCCGACGCTCCTGATCTTCGCGTTCGAGGCCGTCGTGATCGGCGGGTTCGGCTCGCTCTGGGGGACACTTGCGGGCGGGATCGTGCTCGGAGTCGCGCAGACGATCGGGGCGCAGATCGACCCACAGTACTTCGCGCTCGCCGGCCACCTCGTGTTCCTGGCGGTGCTCGCCTCGCCGCGTGGCGGGATCTTCCGGCTGAGGACGGCGACGGCATGACGAGCCGCAGGCTCGTCGGAGGCCCGCAGTGACGGTTCAACGCTGGACTCGTCTCTCGGCCGGCTTCACGAGCGGCTTCGGGCTGTTCGTGGTGGCGCTGATCTTCGTCCCGGTGGCCCTGTCGCAGAATGCGACCGAGAAGCTGACCTCGGTGCTCATCCTGGTGCTCCTCGCCGCGATGTGGAACGCGCTCGCCGGTTACGGCGGCCTCGTCTCGATCGGCCAGCAGGGCTTCATCGGCCTCGGCGCCTACGGGACGGTCTGGCTCGTGAACCACGGGATGAGCCCCTACCAGGCGATGATCGTGGCGACACTCTTCTGCGGCGCGATCTCGATTCCCGTCTCGTTCCTCGTCTTGCGCCTCCGCGGCGCGCAGTTCGCGATCGGGATGTGGGTGCTCGCCGAGGTGGCCGCGATCCTCGTCGCGTTCGACGCCTCGCTCGGAGCGGGGACGGGCACCTCGCTGATCGCGCTCAACTACTACTCGCCCGAGGCGCGTCAGTCGTACACCTACTGGCTGACGCTCGGGATGACGGCGTTCTTCCTGGGGGTGCTCTTCGTGCTGCTGCGAAGCCGGCTCGGGGCCTCGTTCCAGGCGATCCGCGACGACGAGCAGGCCGCCGCGTCCCTCGGCGTGCGGGTCGTCGCCGGAAAGCGGGTGCTGTTCGTGCTCGCCGGGGCGGGCTGTGGTGGAGCGGGGGCGCTGATTCTCGCGAATACGCTCTTCATCGAGCCGGGCTCGGTGTTCGGGGTGAACTACACCGCCTTCATGATCTTCATGGTGCTCGTCGGTGGGCTCGGCACGTTCGAGGGGCCGATCATCGGCGCGATCGTGCTGTTCCTGATCCAGAATCACTTTCAGTCGAACGGTGTCTGGTATTTCGTGGGACTCGGGATCACAGCGATCCTGTTTGCCCTGTTCCTGCCGCGCGGGCTCTGGGGCACCGTTCGCGACCGCTACGGGATCCAGCTCCTGCCGGTCGGCCACCAGTTGCGCGGCGTGCAGTTGAATGTCCCCGAGAATGGGGTAAGCGAAAGGAGCGCACGTGACAGCGATTGAAACCGGTGTCCCCGAGCTGAAGCACTTCATCGGTGGCGAGTGGGTCGGAAACGGCGGCGCGTTCGAGGACTCGGACCCGTTCACGGGCGAGCGCGTCGCCTACGTCGCGGCCGGAACGCGGGTCGAGGCGGCCGCAGCGGTTGCCGCAGCGGCGGCCGCGGCGCCCGGCTGGGCGTCGACCGTCCCGGCCGGGCGGCAGCGAGTGTTCCTTGCTGCGGCCGACATCCTCGAGCGGCGTCGGGACGAAGTCGTCTCGTGGCTCGCGCGCGAGACGGGGTGCACGTTCGGGTTCGGGATGTTCCAGATGGGCTTCGTCCCGGGGCTCTTCCGCCAGGCCGCAGCGCTCGCCTATGCGCCGCTCGGCCAGGTGATCCCCTCCGACCACCCGGGCACGCTCGCGATGGGGATCCGCAAGCCGGTCGGCGTAGTCGGCGCGATCGCGCCCTGGAATGCGGCGCTGATCCTCTCGGCGCGAGCGATCGCGGCACCCCTCGCGCTCGGGAACACGGTCGTGCTGAAGCCGTCCGAGTGGTCGCCGTATGCAGGAGGCCTCCTCTGGGGCGAGATCTTCGCCGAGGCGGGACTGCCGGCCGGTGCGCTCAACATCGTCACCCACGCGCCCGGCGAGGCCGGCGAGATCGGTGACGAGCTGGTCGAGAACCCGGCCGTCCGGCGGATCAACTTCACCGGCTCGACCGCGACTGGGCGCAAGCTCGCCGAGGCCGCCGGCCGCCACCTGAAGCGCGTGGTGCTCGAGCTCGGCGGCTCGAATCCGCTGATCGTGCTCGCCGACGCCGACCTCGACTATGCGGTCTCGGCCGCCGCGTTCGGCGCCTATCTGCACCAGGGGCAGATCTGCATGTCGGCGCGGCGGATCATCGTCGAGCGCGGCATCGCAGACGAGTTCACCTCTCGCCTCGCCGAGAAGGCCTCCGGGCTGAAGGCCGGCGACCCGAAGGAGATGGACACGATCATCGGGCCGCTGATCAACGAGGGGGCGGTCGCCACGGTGAAGAAGCGCGTCGACGATGCGGTCGCGGCAGGCGCGAAGGTGCTCGCCGGCGGCGCGGCCGTCGGCCCCTGCTACCAGGCGACGCTGATCGCCGACGTCCCCGCCGACTCGGAGCTCGCTACGCACGAGACGTTCGGGCCCGTGGCGGCGATCGAGGTGGTGGGAAGCCCCGAGGAGGCCGTCGAGCGGGCGAACGCCACGAGCTACGGCCTCTCGTCGGGGATCATCACCTCGAACCCGGACCGGGGCTTCGCCCTCGCCCAGCAGCTCGACGCGGGAATCGTCCACGTCAACGACCAGCCGGTCGGTGACGAGCCGCAGATGCCGTTCGGCGGTGTCAAGGATTCCGGCTTCGGACGGTTCGGCGGGCAGGCCGTCGTCGACGAGTTCACCGAGCTCCGCTGGATCACGGTCCAGAGCGGCACCCACCCCTTCCCCTTCTGAGCGAAAGGCGGACGTGGCAGAGATCCTGAGCCTCGTCGACGCGGTTTCGTCTCTCGTCGGAGACGATCAGACCGTCGCCCTCGAGGGATTCACGCACCTCATCCCGTACGCAGCCGGCCACGAGCTCGTGCGGCAGGGCCGGCGGGGGCTGACGCTCGTCCGGATGACGCCGGACGTGATCTACGACCAGCTGATCGGCGCCGGCTGCGCCAGGAAGCTCGTCTTCTCCTGGGGCGGGAATCCCGGTGTCGGATCGCTCCACCGCTTCCGCGACGCGGTCGAGCATGAATGGCCCGCGCCGCTCGAGCTCGAGGAGCACTCGCATGCCGGAATGGCTGCGGCCTACGCGGCGGGTGCCGCGAACCTGCCGTTCGCGGTGCTCCGGGGCTACCGCGGAACCGACCTCGCCTCGAGGACCCGGGTGGCGGCGATCGCTTGCCCGTTCACCGGCGAGGAGCTCTCTGCCGTGCCGGCGCTCAGGCCCGACGTGGGGATCATCCATGCCCAGCAGGCCGACCGTCGCGGCAATGTCCAGCTCTGGGGGATCGCCGGCGTGCAGAAAGAGACCGTGCTGGCGGCGGCTCGCTCGCTCGTGACGGTCGAGGAGATCGTCGATGAGCTCGAGCCGCGCGCCGGCGGGGTCGTGCTGCCCGGCTGGGCGATCACCGCCGTCGCGGTCGCTCCGCACGGCGCCCATCCGTCCTATGCGCACGGGTACTACGACCGCGACAATGCCTTCTACGTCGCGTGGGACGAGATCAGCCGCGACCGAGGGCGCTTCACGGCGTGGATCGCCCGGCACATCCTCGAGCCGGCCGTCGTATGAGCTATGCGGCCGAGGAGATGATGGTGGTCGCGGCGGCCCGGCGGCTGCGCGACGGGCAGATCGTGTTCGTCGGGATCGGCTCGCCGAGCAGGGCCGCCAACCTGGCCCGCCGCACCCATGCACCCGGCTGCGTGCTCGTCTACGAGAGCGGGACGATCGGCGCGAAGCCCCGGCATCTGCCGCTCTCGATTGGCGACGGCGAGCTGGCCGAGACCGCCGATGCGGTCGTCTCGGTCCCCGAGATCTTCGCCTACTGGCTCCAGGGTGGGCGGATCGATGTCGGCTTCCTCGGGGCCGCCCAGATCGACCGTTTCGGCAACTTGAACAGCACCGTGATCGGCGACTACGACCGGCCAACGGTTCGCCTTCCGGGCGGGGGCGGCGCGCCCGAGATCGCGGCCTCCTGCAAGGAGACCTTCGTGATGTTGCAGCAGTCGGCGCGAACGTTCGTGGAGCGGCTCGACTTCCGCTCGACGGTCGGCTTCGGCGATGGGCCGGGGAGCCGGGATGCGCTCGGGTTCTCGGGTGCAGGGGTGACGGCCGTGGTCACCGACCTCGGCGTGCTCGAGCCGGATCCGGAGACCTGCGAGCTGACGCTGACCTCGCTGCATCCCGGTGTCGAGCTCGAGACGGTGCGGGCTGCGACGGGCTGGGAGCTCCGTGTCGGGGCCGATGTTCGCGTAGGGAAGCCGCCGACGGCGACCGAGCTAGATGCGCTTCGCTCGTTCAGGACGCTTGCCGAGGAGAATGCCGCGTGATGGACGAGATCGACCCGCCGTACCTGTGGGAGCCGTACGTCTCGACGCGGTTGAGGGCGCCCGTTCAGCCTCTGCTGCCGCTGCCCGACGAGGGCGACCCTTCCGAGCCGGCGTACGGGGACGTTCGCGTCGAGCCCGCCGACTCGGATCTCACGAGCCGCCATCACGGGCGGCCGCTCGGCCAGCGCATCGTCGTCAGCGGCAGGGTCGTCGAGGAGGACGGCCGGCCCGTACGCGATTCGCTGATCGAGATCTGGCAGGCGAACGCGGCGGGGCGCTACCGGCACGAGAGTGACCGCCACGAGGCGCCGCTCGATCCGAACTTCGACGGCGGCGGACGCTGCCTGACCGACTTCGACGGCCGCTACCGGTTCGTCACGATCAAGCCGGGCGCGTATCCGTGGGGCAACCACCCGAACGCGTGGCGGCCGGCGCACATCCACTTCTCACTCTTCGGACGCGCGTTCTCGCAGCGGCTCGTGACGCAGATGTACTTCCCGGACGACCCGCTCTTTCCGTTCGACCCGATCTTCGGCTCGATCCGCGATCCGGCGGCGCGGGAGCGGCTGATCTCGCGGTTCGACCTGGACACGACCGTGCCCGATTCGGCCCTCGGCTTTCGCTTCGACATCGTGCTTCGCGGCGTTCGTGCGACGCCGTTCGAGGACCGCCGATGAACCCCGTCACGCCTTCCCAGACGATCGGGCCGTTCCTGCACATCGGGATCTCGGATTCGTTCGGCGCGGAGCTCGTTCCGCCCGATGCACCCGGAGCAGTCCGCTTGCACGGGAGCGTGCTCGACGGTGCGGGCGAGGGCGTGCCGGACGCGGTCGTCGAGCTCTGGCAGGACGGTGCCGGCTTCGCGCGCTGCGATACGCGGAACGGCGGACGGTTCGCATTCGTCGTCGTCCGGCCCGAGAGGGCCCCGTTCTTCGAGGTGGGTGTGTTCGCGCGGGGGCTCCTGAAGCGCGTCGCGACCCGTCTCTACTTCCCGGATGCGCCCGACGACCCGGTGCTCTCGACGGTCGACCCGGACCGTCGCGCCACGCTCGTCGCCGCCGAGGAGCCGGACGGCTCGCTCCGCTTCGAGATCCGGCTCCAGGGCGACCGCGAGACGGTGTTCTTCGGGCCATGACGTTCGATGCGATCTTCGTGCCCGCTGCGTTGCGGACGGCCGTGTCCGACCGCGCGTGGTTCGAGGCGATGCTCGAGGCCGAGCGCGCGCTCGCGAATGCCGAGGCGATCGCAGGAGTGATCCCTGCGCATCTGGCGGGGCCGATTGCGGAGGCGTGCGTGATCGGTCGGTACGACGTCGAGGCGATCGTGGCGTCGGGCCGAGCGGCCGGGAACCCGGCAGAGCCCCTTGTGCGGGCACTGCGCGCAGCCGTCGGCGGTGAGGCGGCGGCGTTCGTCCATTTCGGCGCCACGAGCCAGGACATCGTCGACAGCGCGGCGATGCTCGTCAGCCGGCGTGCGGTCGAGCTGATCCTCGAGGATCTGGACGGTCTCGCCGCTGCCTGCGCGGCCCTCGCGGAGGCGCACCGTGAGACGCCGATGGCCGCGCGCACGCTCCTGAAGCAGGCTGTTCCGAGCACGTTCGGGCTGAAGGCCGCGGGGTGGCTGAGCGCGGTCATGGCGGCGCGGGAGCACGTATGGGGGGTCCGGCTTGCCGCGCAGCTCGGCGGAGCGGCCGGAACACTCGCGGCACTCGGCCCGGACGGGCCTGCCGTGGCGAGGCAGTTCGCAGAGGAGCTCGACCTGTTCGATCCCGAGATACCGTGGCAGTCGGACCGCTCGCGCGTCGCCGTGCTCGGCTCCGCCCTCGCAATCGCGGCGGGCGTCTGCGCGAAGATCGGTCTCGACGTGGCGCTGCTCGAGCAGACGGAGGTCGGTGAGCTGCGCGAGCCGGCCGGAGCCGGCGGATCCTCGACGATGCCGCAGAAACGCAACCCGGTCGGGTCGGCGATCGCCTCGGCCTGCGCGCGGCGTGCGGCAGCAGCGGCGGGCATTCTTGTCGGCGGCCTCGCGGGGGAGCTCGAGCGCCCGGTCGGTGCGTGGCACGCCGAATGGGGTGCGCTCTCGGAGGCGCTCATGTTCGCGGGTGGTGCGGCCGCAGCGATGCGCGAGGTGCTCGAGGGAGTCGAGGTCGACACCGTTGCGATGCGCGCGAATCTCGACCTCGAGGGGGGCGCGGTGATGGCTGAGCGCGCCGTTCAGGTGCTCTCGGCCCGGATGGATCGGGACGAGGCGGTGCATCTCGTGGGCGGCGCCGCGGCGGGCGGATCGCTCCGCGAGGGGCTCTCGGGCTCGCTCAGCGCGGAGGAGCTCGACGCGATTCTCGATCCGACGACCTATCTCGGCTCCGCCCGGGAGCTCGTCGACCGGTCGCTCGCGGCTTACCGGGAGTCGGTGACGTGAGCGACGAGCGCCGCGAGCGCGGGATGAAGGTGCGCCGCGAAGTGCTCGGCGACGACCACGTCGACCGTGCCGTCGAGAAAACGACGGCGCTGACCGCCGACTTCCAGGAGCTGATCACCCGCTATGCATGGGGCGAGATCTGGTCGCGCGACGGGCTCGACCGTCGGATGCGAAGCGCGATCACGCTGACTGCCTTGATCGCCCTCGGCCGCGACGAGGAGCTCGAGCTGCACCTCCACGCCGCGTTGCGCAACGGTCTCACCCGGGACGAGATCAAGGAGATCCTGCTGCAAAGCGCGATCTACTGCGGCGTCCCGGCTGCGAACGCGGCATTCGCGCTCGCGCAGCGCGTGCTCGAGGCCGAGGAGCCCGAATGAGCCGCGCGGTGGTGATCTCCGCCGTGCGGACCCCGGTGGGGCGGTTCGGGGGTGGATTGTCGGGCGTGCGGCCCGACGACCTCGCCGGACTTGCGATCCGGGCTGCCGTGGAGCGGAGCGGGGTGGAGCCGGGCGAGATCGAGGACGTCTGGTTCGGCTGCGCGAACCAGGCAGGCGAGGACAACCGGAACGTCGCGCGGATGGCGGCGCTCCTCGCGGGGCTGCCCGAGTCCGTTGCGGGCGTGACCGTGAACCGGTTGTGTGCGTCGGGACTCTCGGCGGTCGTCGGCGCGTGCCACGCGATCGCGGCGGGAGACGGCGACCTCTTCGTAGCGGGCGGCGTCGAGTCGATGACTCGTGCTCCGTTCGCGATGGCGAAGCCCGATGTGCCCTGGTCGCGCGGCGACCGCACGCTCTACGACACCGTGCTCGGCTGGCGCTTCCCGAACCCGCGGCTCGAGGCGATGTTCCCGCTCGAGTCGATGGGGGAGACGGGCGAGAACGTCGCCGAACGCTGGCAGGTCTCCCGCAAGGATCAGGATGCCTTCGCGCTCGAGTCACAGCGCCGGTGGGCTGCGGCGCAGGAGACCGGCCGATTCGCGGACGAGCTCGTTCCGGCAGGGGAGCTCGACCGCGACGAGCATCCGCGACCCGACACGTCGGCCGGTAAGCTCGCGGCGCTCCGGACGGTCTTCCGCGAGGACGGCACCGTGACCGCGGGCAACGCGAGCGGGATCAACGACGGCGCCGCGGCGCTCGTGATCGCCTCGGAAGAGCGCGCCCGCTCGCTCGGCGTCGAGCCGCTCGGCGTGTTCGCCGGGAGCGCCGTCGCCGGCGTCGACCCGCGCGTGATGGGGATCGGCCCCGTCCCTGCCGTGAAGAAGCTGCTTCGCCGCGTGGGGATCGCCGCTCACGAGCTCGACCTCGTCGAGCTGAACGAGGCGTTCGCGTCGCAGAGTCTCGCGGTGATCCGCGAGCTCGGGCTCGACCCGGAGAGGGTCAATGTGAACGGCGGCGCGATTGCGATCGGCCATCCTCTGGGGATGAGCGGCGCGCGGCTCGCGGTGAGCCTTCTGCACGAGCTCCGCCGCCGCGGCGGCCGGTACGGCCTCGCGACCCTCTGCGTCGGCGTCGGCCAGGGCCAGGCGGCGCTGTTCGAGCGGCCTCCCGCGTGATGCGCACGCAGGTGGGGATCGTCGGCGCCGGGCCGGCCGGGCTCGTGCTCGGGCGCCTCCTCGAGCAGGCGGGCATCGAGACGGTGATCCTCGAGATCCGCAGCCGTGACTACGTCGAGCATCGAATCCGCGCGGGCGTGCTCGAGCAGGGAACCGCCGACCTGCTGGTCGCGGCCGGCGTGGGGGAGCGACTGCAGCGCGAAGGGATCGTCCACCACGGGATCGAGCTCCAGTTCGCGGGCGATCGGCATCGGATCCCACTCAGCGAGCTCGCGGGCGGCCGCTCGATCGTGATCTACGGCCAGACGGAGGTCGTGAAGGATCTGATCGCCGCGAGGCTGGACACCGGTTCGGAGCTTCTGTTCGAGGTCGACGAGGTCTCCGTCGGGGAGATCGAAACCGCCCGGCCCCGGCTTCGCTTCACACGTGCTGGAGCCGAGCACGAGCTCGAATGCGACCTGATCGCCGGTTGCGACGGGTTTCACGGCGTGTGCCGCTCCGCGATTCCGGCCGGCGCACTTCACACCTACGAGCGCGGGTACCCGTACGGCTGGCTCGGGATCCTCGCCGCCGTCGCGCCCTCGAATGACGAGCTCGTCTACGCGCACCACGAGCACGGCTTCGCGCTCCTGAGCCTCCGCTCGCCGGAGCTCTCGCGCCTCTATCTCCAGTGCCGTCCCGACGAGGAGATCACGGAGTGGCCGGATGCCCGGATCTGGGCGGAGCTGCAGACCCGGCTCGGGATCGAGGGCTGGACGCTCGGAGAGGGGCCGGTGCTCGAGAAGGGCGTGACGGGGATGCGGAGCTTCGTCGCCGAGCCGATGCAGCACGGCAACCTGTTCCTCGCAGGCGACGCGGCCCACATCGTCCCGCCGACGGGCGCGAAGGGGCTCAACCTCGCGATCGGCGACGTCCGGGCGCTGGCCGAGGCGATCATCGAGTGGCGCCAGACGGGCAGCCGCACCGGGCTCGACGGGTATTCGCAGGCGTGCCTGCGGCGGGTCTGGCGCGCCGAGCACTTCTCGTACTGGATGACCTCGATGCTCCACCGCGACGAGGAGGCCGGTGAGTTCGGCCGGGAGCTCCAGCTCTCCCAGCTGCGGTACCTCACGACCTCGACCGCCGCTGCGACCACGCTGGCCGAGAACTACGTCGGGCTCGAGCGCGTGTAGCCCGGTGTCCCTCCGAGACCGCGCCGCACTTCGAACCGCAGGGTTGAACTGCAGGGTCAGGTACTGCCTCGGAAGTGAGACGACGGTGCAACGAAACTGAAACATTCGGCCTCCAGGCAACACCAGAGCCCCTGCAAATCGCCACGTTACCGCGATGCGAGAGGCGGGGACAGGTACCGGAACGAAGCGCATCACATCTCGCCGACGTTCAGGTGTCGATTCGAGACATGTGCCTTCGAGCCAGGCGCAGCTCGTTCTCCGCCCGGGTCAGGCGGGAAGCTCGGAGAGCGGGAAGGAGCGGTGGATCCGCGGCGGCACGAGGAAGTTCTGCCGGTGCGTGGCACGGATCACGTGGTTGATCCCCATGTGGGGCGAGCGAGCCCCGATCGGAAGCGGCTCGAGGCCGGGAAGCCGCCCGTCCATCGCGAGCCGGTTTCGACGGAAGTCGTCGCTCGTCGGGTTGAAGACGACGAAGTGCAGGCCGGCAGCCGCGGCCGCCTTCATCCCGTCGCGCACCGGATCGGAGCTGAAGGCGAACGGGTGGTCGAGCGTATTGAAGTCAGCGCGGTGCGCGATCGGCGTCCCGATCCCGTAATGGACGCCGTCGGGCCCGACCACGGGATTCTGGAGCCGCGAGGCCGGCTGGATCGAGCCGATGTGCCCGACGAGGCCGTGGTGGTGGGCGTCGCGCACGACATCGTCGGCGCTCTCGGTCTGCGCCGGCCCCTCCGCGAGGGTTTGCTTGCCCTCTGCGACCTTCAACCCCGGCCGGAACATCGACGACACGCGGCCGGCATGCGACGAGTGCCCGTACCACGCCTCGAGGTTCTCGTAGAGGTGTGAGAGGTGCATGTGCGTCCCGTGCCGGAAGTACTCGGTCGGCCCGAGGTCCACGTAGCCCAGCGTCTCGAGGTTCACGATCCGCTCGCGGCCCGACTTCTCCTTCGGCGTCGAGGTGAACCCGAGAAAGAGCTCGGCGCCGTGCGGGATCGAGTCGGCCCCCGAGATTCCGGCCGCGGTCGCCATCAGCTTCGGCAGCCCGGGGCCGCCGTCGTAGCCGCCGCCGGCGAAGCCCTTCCGGCGGCTCGTGACCTCCAGGAACTCCGCGCCGTCGAAGATCGTGGCGTAACCGTCCGCCATCCGCTCGGGCGAGTCGCTGCGCAGGAGCACCGCGATCTCGTTCGCCTCGAGCAGCAGCCCGTGCGGATCGCTCGGGAACCGCTCGGCGGGGCCGAGCGCGCCGACGGCCCTCCCGTCGGCCGAGGTCGCCCGCAGGTCGCGCGGCTCGTTCCGCTGCCACTGCGCGGGCACGAAGCGCTCGAAGTAGGGGAGACCGTAGGCGACCATCGCCGCGAGCCCGCCGGGCGTCGAGGGGTAGCGGTCGTCGAGCAGCTGCATCCGGTGCTCGAGCTCCGCCCGAGCCTCGGCGACGGCTTTCGGGGTGGGCTCGACGCGGAGGTTCGCCGTGACCACTTCGCTGTAGCGCGGCGGCTCGAAGATGATCACGCCCTCGCTCGTGACGACGTGGAGGTCCTGGATGATGTGCTGCTCGGGGAAGTGAGGCAGTGTGTTCCCGAGCCGCGCCGGCGCGGCAAGCGCCTCGGCGAGCCCGTAGAAGCGGCTGCCGACGGCGGCGGCAGCCGCGGCGCGGACGAAGCGACGGCGGGTGACTCCCATCGCCGGATCTACGGACGCCGGTGGCTCGCGGTTTTTATTCGGCCGTCAGCGCGAAGCTCTGGATCGCGACCACGACCGTGCCGAGCTGCTCGCCGCGAGGAGTGAGCCGATACTCGACCCGCGGTGGGCGCGCATCGACGACGACGCGCACCAGGATCCCGGCCTCCTCGAGCTCGCTCAGCCTGCTCGTGAGGGTCGCCGGCGGGACGGAGCCGAGCATCTGCAGGAACTCGTTGAAGCGCACGGCCCCCTCGTGCGAGGCGACGAGGATGGACATCGTCCAGCGCCGCTCGAGGAGGCCCGCCGCGCGGCGGACCTCCTCGGGGAGCGGAGTGCAGTTACGACACCGCATGGAGCGGGCTCGGCGCGGGCTCCAGCGCCAGGTCGAGCACCTCGCCGAGGGTCATCACCGGGTGGAACCTGAGCTCTGCCCGGACGTCCTCGGGGATGTCCTCGATGTCCGCGCGGTTCCGCTCGGGGATGATCACGTCGGTGAGCCCGGCGGAATGGGCGGCGAGCGCCTTCTGCTTGAGCCCGCCGATCGGCAGCACGCGTCCCTGGAGCGTGACCTCGCCGGTCATCCCGACGGTGTGCTTCACCGGCCGTCCGGTCAGGAGCGAGACAAGCGCCGTCGACATCGTGACGCCGGCGCTCGGGCCATCCTTCGGGATCGCGCCTGCGGGCACGTGAACGTGGAAGCTCGAGCCCTCGAAGGCGTCCTCGTCGATCGCGAGCTCGCCTGCGTGCGAGTGGATGTAGGAGAGAGCGATACGCGCCGACTCCTTCATCACGTCGCCAAGCTGGCCCGTGAGCACGAGGCCCTCCTTGCCCGCCATCCGCGTCGCCTCGACGAAGAGGACGTCGCCGCCGGTCCCGGTGACCGCGAGCCCCGTCGCGACGCCGGCCACGGCCGTCCGCTCGGCTGCCTCCTGGTAGAAGCGCTGCTTCCCGAGTGCGTCGCGAAGCAGCGGCTCGTCGATCTCGATCGGCGGGGTGACAGCCCCGGTCGTGAGCTTCGTCGCGGTCTTCCGCAGAAGCTTGCCGAGCTCGCGCTCGAGCTGCCGGACGCCGGCCTCGCGTGTGTACTGCGAGACGATCGTCTCGAGCTCTCCGTCCGAGATCGTGACCTCCTCCTCGAGCAGGCCCGAGCGGTCGCGCTGGCGCGGCCAGAGGTAGCCACGGGCGATCGCGACCTTCTCATCGGTCGTGTAGCCGTCGAAGCGGATGACCTCCATCCGGTCGAGGAGCGGCCCCGGGATCGTCTCGGCGACGTTCGCGGTCGCGATGAAGATGACCTCGGAGAGGTCGAGCTCCACGTCGAGGTAGTGGTCGCGGAACGAGTGGTTCTGCGCCGGGTCGAGCACCTCGAGCAGGGCGGCAGACGGATCGCCGCGCCAGTCGGAGCCGACCTTGTCGACCTCGTCGAGCAGGATCACCGGGTTCATCGTCCCGGCATCCCTGAGGGCACGTACGAGCCTGCCCGGCAGGGCGCCGATGTAGGTGCGGCGGTGGCCGCGGATCTCCGCCTCGTCGCGGACCCCGCCGAGCGACATCCGCACGAACTCGCGGTTCAGCGCACGGGCGATCGACTCGCCGATCGAGGTCTTGCCGGTCCCGGGGGGGCCGATCAGGGTCAGGATCGCTCCCGAGCGCTTGTCCTCGGCGATCCCGCGCTCCTCGCGGAGCTTGCGCACCGCCAGGTACTCGACGATCCGCTCCTTCACGTCCTCGAGCCCGGCGTGGTCCTCGTCGAGCACCTCGCGCGCGAAGATCGGGTCGAGCCGCTCCTCGGAGCGCTTCGACCACGGGATCGAGACCAGCCAGTCGAGGTACGTGCGGATCATCGAGGACTCGCCCGTCGAGTCGCCGATGCGCTCGAGCCTCGCGGCCTCGCGCTCGGCCTGCTCCCGGACGGCGTCCGGCATCCCCGCCTCGGCGATCTTCGTGCGGTAATCCTCGGAGACCGAGGCGTCGTCCTCGCCGAGCTCCTTGCGGATCGACTCCATCTGCTTGCGCAGCACGTACTCGCGCTGCTGCTTCGCGGCACCCTCTTCGACGTCCTCGCGGATCCGGCGCCGAACCTGGAGCTCGGCAAGCCGCTCGCGCTGGAGCGAGAGTGCGAGCTTCAGCCGCTCGACGACATCGATCGTCTCGAGGAGCTCGATCTTCTGGTCGAAGCGCAGGTCTGGCGCGTAGGCGACCGTGTCGGCCAGAGCCCCCGTCTCGCGGATCGCGCGGACGAACGAGGAGATGCGCCCGTCGTCGCCACGCAGCTCGAGGATCTCCTCGACCGTGGCGCGGTACTCGGTCTCGAGCTCGCGGGTGTGGATCCCGGCCGGCTCCTCGTCGGGCCGCTCGGTGATTTCGACTCGCAAGTTCCCCTGCGGGTCCGTGTGGGCCGCGCCGAGCTCGGCACGGTGGAGGCCGACGAGATTCACGGCCCTGCCGCCGCCGGGCATGCGAACGTGCTCGCCGACTTCGGCGACGGTTCCCACCTTGGCGTACTCGCCTTCGTGCCGCGGCACGAGCAGAACCTGCTCCTCGTTGCCGACGTCGACGGCGATCGTGACGTTCATATTCGGAAAGACGACCAGGTCGTCAAGCGGTACGAGCAGCAATGAGCTCACGTGCGATCACCCTCTCTTTGGAAGCTACGTCGATCATAGTAGCTTCAACTTCTGAAGTGCCGCGTCCATTCCCGCGGCGGACAGCCGCTACAGCGGCGAGCGGCTGTAGCGGCGCTCGAAGCGCTCGATCCGGCTTCCGCCGACCGTGCGCGCTGCGCGACCCGTGTAGGCGGGGTGGCAGTTGGAGCAGGTCTCGAGCGTCAGCGCACCGGCCGTCGTCCTGACCTCGAAGCTCGTGCCGCACGTGCCGCAGGTCATCTGCGCCTCGTGCTGGATGGGGTGGATTCCCGTCTTCATGCATGTTCCTTTCACTTGTTCGCAATTGATCAAACGAGTCACAGGCAGCGGATATTCCGTTCATGGGAGTGGCATTTACGGAGTGTTTTTGGACGAGATTTCAGACCGAGCCGGGACATATCCGCAAAAAGTTTGTCTGTGACCATTGCGCTCGCTCGGATCTTCGTCTATGGTTTCGCAGACAACCAAGGAACACGTATGCACAGAACCAACCTCACCCATCAAAACCCCGTCGACGGCGCCGCCACGACCATGTTCGGTCGGCCGTGTGCCAAGACGGAGCTCGGCAACGTCGGCCAGGCCGACAGGTCCGCCCTCGCAGGGGGCCGCATCTAGCTCTACATGAGCCAAATGCGACTCGAAGCGAGGGCGACCGGAAGGTCGCCTTCGTCGTTTCAAGACTCACAACCCGAGACCAGAGAGGTGATGCCCAGCTTGAGAAAGACACGTACGACTCGAGGCCCCGCCTGAGAGAGAAAGGTTCCTCTGTGCCAGACGCAGAGAAAGACGCCACCGCAATAGCGGGTCGGCTTTTGCCTGCAGTTTTCGATCTGGAACAAGAGCGCCCGGCTCCAAAGCTCCTCCACGTAGGACGACCGAACCCGCAGCCGCGCAGCTGCGGAACGGCGATCCAGGGTCGAAGAGCAGGCGAGTGGCATAGACAAGATCGCTTGCGGCAGGAGCCGTGGGCGTGAGCAGAGAAGCGACAAACGCGCCACGGAGAAGGAGGCCGCCGAGCTCGCCGCTGCCTCGACCTTCGTGAGCGAAGGTGGACGGAGGGCGAAGACTGCCGAGCGTCCTTCCGAAGTTCATTTCGGCAGCTGAGAGGAGTCCTCATGGATGAGGTTCTCGAGCGTGGCTGCCGACTACCGATCGCCGGCCGAATGATCGGTGGCGGATAGCTCAGTGGCGAGCACCCGTCTGATGAACGAGGGGAGGCCGGTTCGATTCCGGCTCCGCCAACGTTTCTCCACGTGGCCGTAGCTCAGCGGTAGAGCGCTCGCTTGAAACGCGGGGCGCCGCAGGTTCGATCCCTGCCGGTCACATCCTGGCTTCGTAGCTCAATCGGCAGAGCTGCCGCCTCTTGAGCGGAGGGTTGCAGGTTCGACTCCTGCCGGAGCCACTTTTCGTATCGATTCGGTGTAGTCGAGTGGTAAGACGCGCGACTGTTAATCGCGAGGCGCAGGTTCGATCCCTGCCGCCGGAGCTTTCTCGCCCCCGTGGTCGAAGGGCATCACGCCGGACTCTCAGCTCGGAAGCGCGGGTTCGAGTCCCGCCGGGGGTATCTCATCTGGTCGTGGGGGAGCGTGGCCACCCCGCCGGTTTCGGGAACCGGAGACCGCAGGTTCGACTCCTGCCGGCCAGACCTTGCAAGAGAGCGGAGCGCGGTAGAGGAGTGGTTGTCCTCGCGAGCCTCATGAGCTCGAGACCGTGGGTTCGAATCCCACCCGCGCCATTACGGGGGCGTAGCTCAGGGGAAGAGCGCTCGCCTGTCGAGCGAGACGGCGCCGGTTCGAGTCCGGTCGTCCCCGCCTCAGCGGCCGTTCAAGGCACCCGAGTCGACGCCCCGGTCGGGGTCGTACGGGGTACCCCGGCAAGCACCCCAGAGCCCGAGGCGATGCGCTTTCGCGTGGAGGGCGAGGCGCGTCAGCAGCGCGGCGTAGCGCCCTCGGCGGCCGTCGTAGAAGTAAGGTGCCGCCGCACCGACCCTGACGAGCTGGATGTTGACGTCGAGCCCGTCGCGGACGCGTACGACGTAGCGGAGGATCCGGCCGTACTGATCGACGAGGTCGGTCGCGGGCTCCGGCAGGAGCCGCACGAGCGTGCCCGGCGGGAGCAGCCGCTTCGTCAGCGCCGAGGCCTGCTTGCCGTAGCACTCGGGCGTGAAGTAGACCTCGGGCGTGTCGATCTGCACGAGCCGCACCTTCTGGCCGTTCGTCAGGTCGACCGTGTCGCCGTCGGCGACGTGATCGATCCGTCCGACCTGGACGCCGGCGCGGGGGGTCGCGCGGGCGGTCGCGACCGCGCAGACGAGGATCGCGGCCGAGGCGAGCGCCAGGAGCCGTAGAGGTAACACCGCCCCCGAACCTTACGTGTCCTTTCCCGACATGGCCTTCCGTGGCCTGAACGACGTGGTGGCTGTGGTGTAACGGCAGCATCCGAGGTCGTGAGCCTCGCGGTGCCGGTTCGAATCCGGTCGGCCGCCCTCGAGTCGCGCAACGTGCGGACGCCGAGCACCCGGTGAGCTCCGCGGCCTGTAAAGCCGGCGCCTCGCGCTGTGGTGGTTCGACTCCACCCGTCCGCACCTTCTCACCGCTTAATCCGGGGATGTAGCTCAACCGGCAGAGCGCCCGCCTTGCAAGCGGCCGACGAGGGTTCGACTCCCTCCGTCTCCACTCTCGCCCGTCCGGCCTCGGGCGGGGCAAAGCAAGGAGGCCGCAAGACGAATCACAATGTCGAACGGTTCGCTCGCGACCCTGTTCGCGCTAGCCCAGAGCATGGAGCCTCCCGACCGGCCGAAGGTCGGATTCGCACGCTGAGAGCCCCCGGGGCTTCGGCCGCCGGCTCCACGCCTCCGTAGTGTCAACGGCAAGCACGCGCCCTTTGTACGGCCGAGGTGCGGGTTCGACTCCTGCCGGGGGCTTGAGAGAGATCAAAGGCTTGTGGTGTAACGGAAGCATCGCGAGCTCCAACCTCGCGGGGTCCGGGTTCGAGTCCTGGTGAGCCTGCTCGTTTTGCAACTGTCGCGGGCCGGAGCGGCTCGGTTATCTCTGGGTGAACGCGTGCCATCAAGCGCGCGTGCGGTTCGAATCCGCTTCGACCGCACTCCACGACCGCGACATGAACTCCGGCTGCGGGCCGGCGATGTGCCGTTTTCGAGCGCAGGTTCGATCCCTGCCCGGTGCCTCCAAAGCTTCGGTAGCTCAGCGGAAGAGCAGATCGGCCGTCCTTCCATGACCGCAGCAGATCAGTCCCCACGGGCCGGATCGAGCTGGTTCTCGGCAGAGCGCCCGGCGCGAGTCGGAAGGTCGCAGGTTCGACCCCTGCTTCCGCGGCCTCGGCGGCGGAATAGCTCAGTCACAACGTCTCAGCTCGGCATCCACGACCGTGGTTTCACGCCGTCCAACCAAGACCCGGAAAGGAGGTTTCAACAATGACCTATCTCAAGCGACATGAGCCTGCGGCGTCCGCCTCAGTCGGCGCGGATTCCCGGCTCCAAGCAGGTTCGCAACAGCGCAGGCGGTTTCGCCTGGGCGATCGACGAGCTGGATGCGGCTCCGTCGCTTCCTGATCCTCGGCTCCGAGGGCGGCACGTACTACGCGGGCGAGTGCACCCTCACCCGCGAGAACGCGCAGGCGGTCGAGCTGTGCCTCGCGACGGACGGTCTCGCCGGTCGCCGAGATCGTCGCGGTCAGCGAGGCCGGCCGGGCGCCGAAGAACGACCCGGCGATCTTCGCGCTCGCGATGGCGGCAGGCGCGGCGATGAGGCGACCCGGAAGGCCGCGCTCGAGGCGCTGCCGCGCGTCTGCCCGCACCGCGACGCACCTGTTCCAGTTCGCGGCGTTCGTCGAGGGCTTCCGGGGCTGGGGCCGCTCGCTCCGGCGCGCGGTCGGCGGCTGGTACGCCGGCCGCTCGCCGGAGTCGCTCGCCTACCAGGCGGTCAAGTACCGGCAGCGCGAGGGCATGACGCACCGCGACCTGCTGCGGCTCGCCCACCCGGCGGGCCGGGTCGGCGCGGGCAACCCGACCGCTCCTCGCTGACCGACGAGCACCGCCGCCTGTTCGAGTGGATCGCGCGGGCGGCTCGACCGACGGCCTGCCGCGGATCGTCGAGGGTTTCGCGCTCGCGCAGGCGGCGACGACGCCGGCGCGGTCGGCTGAGCTCGTCCGCGAGTACGGCCTCCCGCGCGAGGCGCTTCCGAGCGAGAACCTGACCTCGCCCGAGGTCTGGGAGGCGCTGCTCGAGGACATGCCGATGACGGCGCTCATCCGTAACCTCGCGACGATGACCCGCGTCGGCGTGCTCGACGCCCGGCTCGGCGGGCACGGCGAAGGCGGTCGCGCAGCTCGGCGACCTCCAGCGCATCCGCAAGGCGCGCGTTCACCCGATCGCGCTCCTGTCGGCGCTCGCACGTACGCGGCGGGTCACGGCGTCCGCGGCCGGCAGCAGCTGGACGCCGGTGCCGCAGATCGTCGACGCGCTCGACGCCGCGTTCTACACGGCGTTCGGGAACGTCGAGCCGACGGGCAAGCGGCTCCTGCTCGCGCTCGACGTGTCGGGCTCGATGGCGAGTGGCCTGGTCGCCGGCGTGCCCGGGCCTGTCGCCGCGCGACGCCTCGGCGGCGCTCGCGCTGGTCACGGCGGCGACCGAGACGCAGTACGAGTCGGTCGGCTTCTCGCCGGCAGTCGCGGCTGGAAGGCCGGTCCACTGCTCCGCGGCCGCTCGACGGCATCACCCCGCTCCCGATCAGCCCGCGGCAGCGGCTCGACGACGCCATCCGGGCGGTGCCGACCTGCCGTTCGGCGGCACGGACTGCGCGCTGCCGATGCTCTACGCGCTGGAGCACGAGCGCGAGATCGACACGTTCGTGATCTACACCGACACCGAGACGTGGGCCGGCGACGTCCACCCGGTCCAGGCGCTCGCGCGACTACCGCCGCGCTCGGATCGACGCGAGGCTTGTCGTCGTCGGAGACGGTCTCGAACGGCTTCACCATCGCCGACCCGAACGACCCGGGCATGCTCGACGTCGTCGGCTTCGACACGGCAACGCCGCAGCTCATCGCCGACTTCGCTCGCGGCGCTCTCTGAGAGGGGTGCGCCGCGAGCGCACCCCTCAACGGAAGGAGCGAACCATGTACCGCCTGTACCTGGTCCGGTCCGTGCACCGACGCCGCCGCACGACCAGCGGCTCGGCGAAGGTGATCTCCCTGGAGGTTCGCCGGCAGGCACGGAAAGACCGACGGCGGCCGAAGCCGGCACCAGACCGGCCGCGGGCCGCATGATCCCGACCCTCGGTTGAACGGGCGGGTGCAGCAGGTTGCAAATCGCGACCTCCTCACCCGCCTGCCCTTTCGGCCCCAGCACAGGAAAGGAGGTCTTGATGGACCTGAGCGCCTCGCCGAGCGGTCCTTCGACGAGACGCTCGCGGAGATCGACGAGGTCGCGGGGCGTCTCGGCGAGGCGCTCTCGCGAACCTCGCTCCCCGACGAGCCGGACCGGGCGGCGGTCGATGCGTTCCTCGTGAGCGCCTACCGGCGGGTATGGGGTTGGAGCTAGCTCAGATTGGAGCTAGCTCAGGTTGGAGTTAGCTCAGGTTTACTCGCTGGGGTTGGCTCAGGCTGGGGTTAGGCCGCCGTGTCTCGCCGGTTTCGGCCGGGCAGCACGGGTGGCGCATGTACCTGCGGATGTGGCGGAATCGGCATACGCGCCGGTCTCAGAAACCGGTGGAGCGATCCATGAGGGTTCGACCCCCTCCATCCGCACCTCTGAATGGCGAGAAGGGAGAAGGTCATGTCCAAGCAAGAAGACAACGAGGCGTCCTTTTGAGCCGATGAGTAAGCGGAGGCGCGGATTATCCCTCCGAAACCGCGGTCAAGCGCGGCCATCGCTGCGTTCGCGGCGGCGAGAAGGAGCTTCTCGAGAAGCTCGGCGCCCGTGACCCTTGTCCATGCGAATCGGGTCGCCGGTTCAAGAACTGTTGCCGCAACGCGGGCCGCTTCGACGGTGCGACGCGCAGCGACTACTTCAGGGAGCCATTAGGCCCCCCTGCCTCCGTAGCTCAGCGGACAGAGCACCGGGCTTCGAACCCGGGCTGTCAGAGGTTCGAATCCTCTCGGGGGCTCTCACTACGCTGTCCGAATGCGCCGGGATCGGATCACCATCGTCGAAGGCGACATCACGAGGTTCGCGGGCGATGCGATCGTGAACGCCGCGAACAGCTCGCTACTCGGCGGCGGTGGGGTGGACGGAGCGATTCACCGCGCCGGCGGTTCGGCGATCCTGGACGAGTGCCGTCTGCTCGGCGGCTGCAAGACCGGAGAGGCGAAGGCGACGACCGGCGGACTGCTCGGGGCGCGCCACGTCATTCATACGGTCGGCCCGGTGTGGCGCGGCGGTCAGAACGGCGAGCCCGCTCTACTCGCCGATTGCCACCGCAATGCGCTCAGAGTCGCCGCCGGGCTCGGCTGCGCCACGATCGCTTTCCCGGCGATCTCCACCGGCGCGTTCGGGTACCCGGTGCCGGACGCCGCGACGGCCGCGATCGGTTCGGCCCGCTCGATCCTGCCGGAGCTCGACAGCATCGAGCTCGTGACCTTCGTCCTCTTCGACAGATTCGTCTACGGCTGCTTCGAGGAAGCCCTCGTTCGCAGCCGGCAGCAGTGACCCCAGGAAACGAAAGGAGAACGCGATGAGCGGTATCAACGCCTCGATCGCGGCGCAGGTCGGATCCGTCTGAAGGAAGGCTCCCGCGCCGTGATCGGTGAAACGACCCGAAACCCGCCGCCAGGCGCGTGGCGGCCGATCACGAAAGGAGCGGGATGGGCATGCCCTACCGCGCTCGCATCAACGAGCGCACGCTGCTCAACCTGCCCGGCTTCCACGAGGCCGCGTTCGTCTACGTGTACGTCGAGGACACTTCGGAGCGGCCCATGCTGCGAAACGAGGCGTGTACTGCGGATTGCAGCTGCTGTCCGCAGAACTTCGAGCCCCGCACGATCCTGGAGATTGCGGACTGCAATCGCCGGATCGCGCTCGAGTTCGAGGTCGACACACCCGAGGGACGCGAGAACTCGTTGCACAAGCTCGACACGCTCGTCTCGGCGCTGCGCCTCTTCCGTGAGGCGCTCCTCGCCGAGTTCGAGACGTACGACAGGCGGCACGGGGAGCGCCGGGCGCTCCGTGCCTAGCCGAAGCCGGGCCGGCCGGCCGGGCACCGCGCCCGGCCGGCCCCATGACACCGTGGCCGAGCGGCGAGGCACGCGTTTGCAAAGCGCGTCGAGGGCGGTTCGACTCCGCCGGGTGTCTTCCCAGACAAGCGACAATCACGAAAGGAGGTTCAGATGAGCACGATCAAGACGTTCGGCGAGGTCGACGCGCGGAGCCTCGCGCAGCTCGAGCGATGCATGACGGCGGGCGACGCAGACTTCGGCGTTCTCTGCGCGGACCATCACGTCGGCTACAGCCAGCCGATCGGCGGCGCGATCGCCTACGAGGGCTACGTCTCGCCGTCGGGCGTGGGCTACGACATCGGCTGCGGCAACAAGGCGGTCGCGGACCGAGCTGACCCGCGCAGACATCGACGCGCTCGGCGGCATCGAGCGCGTCATGGGCGAGATCACCCGGCGGATCTCGTTCGGCATGGGCGTGCCCGCGGCGGAGCGGTCGGATCACCCGGTGATCGACAGGATCCGGAACGCCGAGTTCACGCCACAGCGCCGGCTGGCGCAGCTCGCGCACTCGCAGCTCGGTACCGTCGGCTCGGGCAACCACTACGTGAACGTGATGGAGGACGAGGACGGCGCGATCTGGGTCGGCGTGCACTTCGGCTCGCGCGGCTTCGGCCACAAGACCGCCTCCGGCTTCCTCGCGCTCGCGCAGGGTCTCGCCTTCGACGGCACGCGCCGTCGAGGGCGAGATGGACGCTCCACCGGTGCTCTTCGAGGCCGGCTCCGAGCTCGGCCAGGCCTACGTCTCGGCGATGGAGCTCGCCGGCGAGTACGCCTACGCCGGGCGCGACATCGTCGTCGCGAAGGTGCTCGAGATCCTCGGCGCCGACGCCGTGCACGAGGTGCACAACCACCACAACTTCGCGTGGCGAGAGGAGCACTTCGGCCGTACCTACTGGGTCGTGCGCAAGGGCTGCACGCCGGCGCGCCCGGGCCAGGAGGGCTTCGTCGGCGGCTCGATGGGCGACGAGTCGGTGATCCTCGAGGGAGCGGAGAGCATGATGGCGGACGAGTCGCTGCACTCGACGGTTCACGGCGCGGGCCGGGTGATGAGCCGCGCCAAGTCGGCGGGCCGCGTGCGGCGCCGCAAGCGTTGGGCGTGCACGAACCGCGACTGCGACCGCGTCTTCGAGGCCGAGCAGTCGCCGTGCGCGCCGAGCAGGCACTGCCGGCACGGCCGCGTGCCGAAGGTCTGGGTGGAGGAGCAGATCTCGCCCGGCCTCGTCGATTGGCCTGCCGTGCAGGCGGGCCTGCGCGAGCGGGGGATCGTGCTCGTCGGCGGTGGTGCGGACGAGGCGCCGGAGGTGTACAAGCGCCTGCCGGAGGTACTCGCCGCCCACGGCGACACGATCCGCGTCAAGCACACGCTGCGCCCGCTGGGCGTGGCGATGGCCGGTCGTGACGTGGTCGATCCCTACAAGGACTGAGAGCCGCGCGAGCGGCTTTCAGTCGTTAAAGCGTGCGAGTAGCCACTCGTGCACGTCACCGGTGCGGTGCTCGAGGATCGTGAGGTGGCCGTCCTCGGTGGTCAGCCGGGCCTCGACGCCCGGGATGTGCTCGGCAAGCCAGACGCCGTGTGCGAACGGGACGAACCTGTCCTGCACGCCGTGCCACACGAGCACGGGCACCTCGATCGACGCCAGCTCGAAGCCCCAGGGCTTGACGAAGACGAGGTCGTCGTCGAACCAGCCGTCCGAGGCCGGCTCGATCCCCGCCGCAATGCTCTCGAGCGCGAACTCCACGAGGTCGCCGGTGAGGGCCTCGCGATCCGCCGGTCCGATGATCGAGCTCCACGCCTCGAGGAAGTGCTCGACAGTCGCCCTGCGAACGCCGCCGAGCTCGAGCTCGTGCTGGGCGCGGTGTCGCTCCTCACCGGAACGGCTCGCGTTGAACGATTCGACATTCGCTTCTCCCATCCCGGCCGTGAACTCGAGCCCCTCGGCATCGATTGGAGCGACCGAAGCGAGAGCAGCGGCTGCCGCGACACGGTCGGGCAGGAGTGCGGCGGTCGCAAGTACATGGGGCCCACCACCCGAGACGCCCCAGGTGCAAAGCCGCTCGATCCCGAGTGCATCGCAGACCGCAGCGACGTCGGCGGCGCAATCGGCGACGGCGCGTCCCGGGTCACGGGTCGAGCCTCCGTAGCCCGGCCGGTCATACGAGATGAGCCGGATCCCACGTTCGGCGGCGTCGCGGACATGCGGTGCATAGAGAAGGCTCGACGACGGGGTCCCGTGGTGGATGAGCACCGGGACGCCGCCGGGTCCCCACCTTCCCGCACCGTGAGCGCACGGCCATTCGGGCCGTCGACGGCGCGTCGCTCGGACATCGAGGGGAGTTTAGAGGGGTGTTGCCCGAAAGGGCGTACTCCTGAGCGTAGAGCCGAAAACCAACCGAAGGGAGATCGGCATGAAAAGCAGTGCCTGGAGCGGCTGGATCGGTTTCACCGGCTGCCTAGTGCTCGTGATCGGGATCGCCAACTTCATCGAAGGGCTGATCGCCGTGATCCGCGGGCAGTACTACGTGCTCACCTCGAGCCAGGTGATCGTGTTCGACGTGAAGACATGGGGCTGGATCATGATCGTCTGGGGGATCATCGTAACGCTGGCAGGCCTCGGCCTTCTCTCCGGCGCCGGCTGGGCGCGCTGGTTCACGATCTTCGTCGGCTTCCTCTCGTTCTTCGTCCAACTCGGCTTCCTCGGCTCCGCGCAGTACTCCCTGTGGGCGCTGACGGTGCTGACGCTGACCGTGATCATGCTCTACGGCCTGCTCGTCCACTGGGACGACGCGGCTCCGGTCTGATCGTTCACGTGACCTCCCGGGGCGGCAGCGGCCGCCCCGGTGAGGTTTGGAAGGACCTACCCAACCAGTCCGCGGAGTAGGATCGTCCCGTGGAAACGGACACCTCGCCCGCCGTGACGGTTTCGGAGGCGCCCCCCGACGCGAAGTCGATCTGCCACGTCTACCACCCGGAAGGAACCGGGCGTGTGAACTTCGACCGCGAGACGGTCGAGAGGCTGCTCGACGGCGGGAAGTTCTTCTGGCTCGACGTCGAGAAGCCCGTGCCGGCCGATTTCGAGATCCTGAGGGACGTCTTCAAGTTCCACCCACTGGCCGTCGAGGACTCCGAGAACTTCGGCCAGCGCGCGAAGATCGAGGGCTACGACGACTTCACCTTCATCGTCATCTTCGGCGCCGCCCCCGACGAGGACAGGCTCGTCGAGGTGCACTGCTTCTATTCGGAGCATTTTCTGGTCACGGTGCACCGCGACGACTGCCCGGCCTTCGCCGACATTCGCGAGCGGTACAAGAAGCGCGCTGCGCCGGTCGACCATCCGTCGCGGCTCCTGTACGGGATCGTCGACGGCCTCGTAGACAGCTTCTTCCCGATCCTCGCCGAGTTCGACGACCGGATCGACGCACTCGAGAACGCGATCTTCATCAGGGCCGACGACCGCCAGCTCCAGGAGATCTTCGGGATGAAGCGCCTGCTCGTCGGGATGCGCAAGTCAGTCACGCCGCAGCGGGACGCATTCGCGAAGCTCATGGGCTCGACCGACGACCTCCCAGGCCTCGCGGATGCCGACCAGCACTACTTCCGAGACATCTATGACCATCTGATCCGGATCAGTGACCTGATCGACAGCTACCGCGACCTGCTCTCCGGCGCGATGGACGTCTACCTCTCCACGGTCTCGAACCGGCTGAACACCGTGATGAAGCAGCTCGCGATCATCGCAACGATCTTCCTGCCGCTCACCTGGCTCACCGGCTTCTTCGGCCAGAACTTCAGCTTCCTCGTCCGCCACGTTGCCGGGACGGGCCCGTTCCTCGTGTTCGGGCTAGGCGCGGAGCTACTCGCCGTGATCGGCCTGCTTCTGATGTTCAAGCGCCGCGGCTGGTTCTAGCGCGCGTCAGCCGAGGTCTGTCGAGAAGAGCACGAGCTCGGAGCTGCCGTCGTGGACCCGCCTCGAGTACTCGAAATAGAGGTGCCGGGAGGCAAGCCGATCGATCATCGCGCGCTCCGCCGTGTCCTCGGTCGTCGGCAGCGGCGGGGTCGCAAGCGGCAGTGTCCGGTCGAGCGGAACGGAGAGCGCGTGGGCGAGCTGGCTCCTCTGGATGTAGAACACGCTCCTGTCCTCCGCATCGTGGGCCACGGGCGGAGTGAAGATCACGACCGAGTTGATCCTGGGCTCGAACTCGAACGTGTAGAGCGCAAGCTCGAGCGACTCACGGGCGATGACCCGGCCGCGGTTCAGAGACGGAGTCCCGGGAAGCGAGCATCCGGGCCCCGCCCCGCACAGGTCGTAGGTCCAAGTCGTGGACGTCTCCGCGAAGCTGTATCCGCCGCCGGCGTCGAACGGGAGTCGAGTCGAGATCACCGAGAGTGGCCGCCCGAGCGGACCGTGCCGGGAATCGGCTGCAGCGGCGGTGACGCGGGCGAGCCTGCCGCCGGTCCCGTCGAGCAGATAGGTGCTGCCCACGTGCGCAGCGATTCCGTTCGTGACCGCCGCAGGCGAGCCGAGCGGGGGAATCCAGTCCGACCAGTGGGCCGGCCTCGTGGGGCCGGTCGGGAGCGCTCCCGCGAGATGCCCGTCGACGACGAGCCTGCCGTCGAGGTTGCCGGTGAGCCCGACGCTGTTCAGGGCCAGCGAGCCGACGGTCCCGCCGGGCCCGTTCACGGAGACGACCCCGCCGAAGCTCCACGGCTGCGCGCCGGTGTTCGAGGCGATCTCGCCGCTCACTGAGATCCCCGGTGCCACGCGGTAGCCGTAGAGGTCGAAGCCGCCGTCGGTGGAGGTGAGCTTTCCCGCCTCGAGCCCGGCCGAGCTCTCCTCGGTTCCGGTCATGTCCCAGGTCGCCTCGGCCTCGCGGATCGTCGCGAGCACCCGCGCGAGCGTCCTGGCGGCTCCGGCCGTCTTCCCATGGGGGAGCGCCGCAATCGGCGCGAGCATGGGGCGCGCGGCACACGAGGCCGGAACGCGGGCACCGCGGAGCCAGCGCTTGACGACATCCGTGAGGCAGGGCGATTCGGAGTCGGCAAGGGGCGCGTGACCGGTGTTCGCCACGGTCAGGAGATGTCCCCGGGGGAAATGGCGGATCACGTTGCGCGCCTCGAAGGTGGGGGCGCGCAGGTCGAGGTCGCCTGCGATCGCGAGCACGGGGACGTTCGGATAGGCGGCCGGGATCGTGGGCGCTGGAACGGACGAGACGGGCCAGTCGAGGCAAGCGGGGGCGCCGCCGATCGCCGAGGCCCACGAGCCGAGCTTCCCGTAGGCGCTGGAGGGAACGCTCGCGAGCGCGCTCTCGAGCAGTGCGGGCCGCGCCGCGATCGGCGTGTCGGGCCGCCATGGGAACGGCCCGTCGTCGCACACGGTCGCCGTGTGGACGGGATCGGCGTCCTGAGACTCGCCGGCTGGGCTCACGAACTCCTCGAGGCGCAAAAGTGGGGTCGCGTCGCCGTGACGTTCGGCTTCCACCGCCGCCGGGAGCTCCGCGGCGATGCCCGGGTTGAGGTCGGACTCGACGACGAGATCGAGGAAGTCGATCGCCGTCAGCTGCGCGAGCCGGCGCCCGCCGCCGCTCTGAAGGACACGACCGCGTAGAGGCTTCGCCGCGAGCGAGTTCGCGAGCGAGATCGCGTCGCTCGCGTAGTTCCGCGTCGGCCCTACGCAGGCATGGGCGCAGTACGTCCTGAGCGTCTGCGGGATCGCCTTCGCGATCCTGGCGACGAGCGACAGGTCGTTGTACGGACCAGCGACCGAGTCGAGCAGCAGCCGCGTCGTCTGCGCCGGGAACATGTGCGCGTAGGTGAGGGCCAGGTCCGTGCCGTACGAGGCGCCGTAGATCCCGATCCGCCGGAACCCGAGCGCCTTCCGGACACCATCGATATCCATCGCGTTGTCGACGGTCCGGTAATAGTTGCGCGCCGTGCCGAGCTCGTGGGCGCACGCCGCGTTGATGCGCGCGTAATCGGTGTCCGAGGAGGCCGCCGGACGGCACCTCAAGGGGTCCGAGCCGCCGGTCCCGCGTGGGTCGAAGGCAACGAGCGTGTAGCCCGGGAACGTCCGCTGCCAGAGTCCGTCGCGACCGAGGTAGAAGAACTCGGACGAGGGCTGACCGGGGCCGCCTGCGAGCAGGAACATCACCCCGCGCGGCTTCGGGGCGACGTACTCGGCGACCCGGAGCGACACCTTTCCGGGAGCCGCTCCGCTCCAGTCGAGCGGGACCGAGACGTGGAGGCACTTCACGCCGCTCTGGATCTCTCCGCTGCAGGTGCCCGCGGGTTGCGCGGCCCGGTCGAGCATCGCTCCCGAGCCGGCGTCTACAAGCAGCGCCGCGGCCGCCCAGGACACGGCGAACACGATGAGCCTGCGCCGCACCGAGACAGTCTGCCTACTAGGCTGCGAGCGGGCCGGCAGGGCTCTTCTTGCCCGGCGGCTGCGGCGTCGAGCTGAACGTCGGCGGGGTGACGTTCAGGAACGAGAACGCCCACGCTGCCCCGGCGTTCGAGAAAGCGCTCGGCGAGCCCACGATCGGCATCGTCCCGGCGCCCGAGAGGGCCACGGTCACCTCGGTGATCGCGCGCGGCGTCGCGAGGGTGAGTCCGCGCGAGGTCCAGGTTCCGCCGCTGCGGGTGAAGAGCATCGCGGCAGCCGCATCCGTGTTGTGGAGGCCGCTACCAACGAGAGCGGTGTTCCCGGCAGCAGAGAGCGCGACGCTGACGCCGTAGCCCCCCGTGAGCCCGTACGCTCCTTTGCCGTCGAGCGCGAGCCGTTCCTGCTCGCTCCAGACCCCGTTCGCTGCCTTGAAGATCATCGCCTGCCCCCATTCGCCGGCGGACGGGCTGCCGACGAGCGCGGTCCCGCCGGACCCCGACAGAGCGACGCTGAAGCCGAACTGGGCGTTTGCCTCCCCGCCCTTTGCGGTGAGCTTCGCGCCCTGCTGCTTCCAACCTCGGCCCGACTGGGTGAACACCCAGGCTGCTCCCTTCGAGTTGTCGTCGGAGGGCCCGCCGAGCAGGGCGATCCTCCCGTTCGCCGAGAGCGCCACGCTCAGGCCGAGTTGGCCGCCTCCGACCTCGCCCCGGCCGCGCAGCTTCGAGCCCTGCTGTGACCACTTCGAGCCGTCGCGGCGGAACACCCAGGCGGCACCTGCGTTGTGGTTGTCGTCGGCGCCGCCGACGAGCGCGACGTTGCCCGTCGCCGAGAGGGCCACCGAAGCGCCGAAGTTCGCACCTCCCTGTCGGGCGCGGCCGGCGAGCCTGCCGCCGAGCTGCTTCCAGGTCGATCCCGAGTGCCCGAACACCCACGCCGCGCCGCGATTTCCGTCGAAGCACGGATCGCCGACGAGCGCTTTCGTCCCTGCGGATGAGAGCGCAACGCTCGTTCCGAGGCAGGCCGGTCGCGGCCCGGTCGTGACCACCAGCCTGCCCTGCCGGCTCCACCCGGTGGCCGAACGCGCGAACGCCCAGACCGCCCCGCCCGAGCTGCCGTTCCCCGGCGCTCCGACGAGCAGGGTCTTCCCGTCGCCCGAGATCGCGATTCCGCTCCCGTAGAGGCCGCCGCGAGCCGTGCCGCCGGTCGGCTCGAGCTGCTGGCGGACGACGACCGAAGGCCCCGCCGGTGAGGCTTGCGGCGCTGCGATCGCGCCGGTCTCGCTCGCTGCCCCGATCGACACCAGGAGGGCGAGGATCAGCAGGCCCTTCTGCGTCGTCACGGATAGAGCGTACTGCGAGGATGCGACCTATGGCCGCTCGTCGAAGACCGCTCGTCCTGCTGCCGCCGAGCGAGACGAAGAACGCTCCCGTCCGCGGCAGGCCCATCGACCTCGCCGCGCTCTCGTTCCCGGAGCTGCGTCCGCTCAGGGAGGCGATCCTCGACGACGAGCTGTGCCGGGCCCCCGCGACGCCCGCCGGGCGGCTGTACACGGGCGTGCTCTACGCGGCGCTCGAGATTGCGACGCTCCCGTCCGGGGCGGCGCGCGAGCTCGTGATCATCTCGGCGCAGTTCGGGGCGCTTCGCGCAGCCGATCGCGTGCCCGCCTACAGGAGAGAGCTCGACGCTGCGCACTGGCGAGACGGGCTGCGGGCCCCGCTCGATGCCGCGGCGGCCGGGCGCGTGCTGCTCGACTGCCGCTCGGCGACATACCGTGCCGCGTGGCGCCCGTCCCGCGAGCTTGCGAGCGGCTGGGTGCACGTGAACGTGGTCGAGGAGCGAGACGGTGTCCGCCGCGCCGTCTCGCACATGGCCAAGAAGACCCGCGGCGAGGTTGCCCGGCACCTGCTCATCTCTGGCGCGCGGCCTCGTGACGCCGCCGGGCTCGCCGCCGCGGTCGCCGAGTGCTTTGCCTGCGAGCTCGTCCCGCCGAACCGGGCGGGTGCGCCGTTCGAGCTCACGGTGGTCGAGCGTGACGTGGGCTTCGTCCCGGACGGCTTCGAGCCGCCCGCGGGCCTCGCCACCCCGAACTTCCGCCTCGAGCCGCTCGGGCCCGAGCACAACGAGCGCGACCACGCCGCCTGGATGTCGAGCGTCGAGCACATCCACGCCTCTCCCGACTGGGCCGGCCGTGAGGATCCGTGGCCTGCTCCGATGACACTCGCCCGCAACCTCGCGGACCTCGAGATGCACGCCCGTCACTTCCGGGAGCGCAAGGGGTTCACCTACAGCGTCCTCGATCCTGCGACAGAGGACGTGATCGGCTGCGTCTACATCTATCCGCAGGGCACCCGGTCATGGGTTCGGGCGAGCCATCCGGCGCTCGACGGGCCGCTCCGGCGGGCCGTCTCGGCCTGGCTCGAAAGCGACGCGTGGCCCTTCGGTCGAGCGCGGCCCCGAACGACGTAGCGAAGGCTGCGGGGGGCCGAGCCCGTGCGAGTCGGCGTCAGTTCTTCGCACGTCTTGCGCGAACGAAGACGGCCGTGACGGTCTTCGTCTTGTTCATCGTCACGGTGCAGGTCGGCCTCCGGCTGAACCGCTTGCCGCCGCAGTTGGCCGCCCAGTAGCCGAAGCGCCAGCCACGGTGTGCCGCAGCGGTCAGCGTCACCGAGCTACCCAGCCTGAGCGCGCGGGCGCTCCGAAGGCGTTTGCTGCGGACGGAGCCCGCCGCGGGGCCGGGCTCGAGCGCGATCGTCAGGCTTGCCGTCTTCGCCGCCGCAGGCTTCGGCGGATGCTTCGTCACGTGCTTCGCGGTCGGGGTCGGCGTGACCGGCGCCGGGAGGGGCTGCGTCTGTTGGACCGACCACGTTGCAGCGTTATCGGACGGGTCGCTGTCGGCCGGAACGGTCGTCATCGCTGCCACGGCCGAAACCGGGAGGCTCGCGACCGTGCCGCTGATCACGGCGACGGGGATCGCCCCGCCCGTCGGAAGCGAGACGAGGTCACAGCTCACGGTGGTCCCGCTGACCGAACAGCCGGCACCGAGCCCCCAGATCGCCTGCGCCGTGAGCTTGCTCAGGCCGTTCGTCGTCACCGTCACCGTCGTATCGAACGCGATGCCGCCCTTGTTCGCGATGCTGATCGTCAACGAGACGCTGTTCCCGGCGGCCGCTCCCGCCGGGCCGCTGAGCGTCGCGTCGAGGTTCGGCGGGCTTCCGCCTCCGCCGCCTCCGCCTCCGCCTCCGCCGCCTCCGCCGCTGCTGCCGCCCCCGCCTCCGCCGGCGGCGGTCGGAGTCACAGGGTTCGAGGGGGTCGACGGCGGACCGGTGCCGGCGGCGTTCGCGGCGGTGACGGTGAAGGTGTAGCTCGTCCCGTTCGCGAGCCCCGTCACGGTGATCGGGCTGCTCGTCCCGCTTGCGGTCAGTCCCCCCGGGCTGGAGGTGACGGTGTAGGAGCTGATCGGCGTGCCTCCGTCGTTGGCCGGCGCGCCGAAGGTGATCGCGGCCTGCCCGTCGCCCGCCTGGGCGGCGGCGCCGACCGGTGTGCCCGGGGCCGTCGTGTAGGCGATCGTCGATTCCGCAGAGGCGCTCGAACTGCCGTCGTTTGCAGTCCAGATGACCGTTCGGGTGCCGGCAGCGGTGTCCGTGCCGCTGAAGCTGACGCTCCGCAGGGCTGTCTGGTAATCGGCCAGGCTGTCGCTGCCGCTCAGCGTGAGCGCGCCGGCCGAGTACGAGGCGGTGATCGCGGTGCCCGTGGTGGTCGCGGTAAGGGCGTCACCGGCACTCGCACCGGCGGCGAGCGCGACCGTCACAGAGTCGAGCGTTGCGCTCTGATCGTCGGACACCGCGAGGGACGGATCGACCGGCACCGGAGGGCCGCCTACCGCATAGGTGACGGTGTTGCCGGCTCCCGCGAGCGCGAGCGGTGCTGCGGGCGCGGTAACGATCTCGATCTGGGTTGCCGCCTGGCTTCCGATCGTGGCGCTGACGGTCGGGTTTCCGGTTTGCGTATCGCGCATGTAGAACGTCGCACTCGTGGATCCGGCGGAAACGGTGAGGGCGAGGGTTGGCGACCAGGGACCGGCCGGAGAGGCCGAGAACGATCCGCCGGGCGAGCTCGACGAGAGCTCGACCGTGGTGTCGATCGGCAACGCCGTGACGATGCCGCCGATCTGCGTCTCGACGCTCATCGGCTCCGTCGCCGAGCCGGCCGGCACCGTCTCGGGTGGGGAGCCGAACGCCGGCCCGGTTGTCGTCCACGACGAGAACGTGCTCCAGGCAGGCGTGAATGCAGCCCCATCGACGTTCGCGGTGCACCACGGCGTCTGGCACGCACCGGCGCCGGGGGCCGCAGGATCGGCGGACGCCGTGATCGCCGCCGCCAGACGGGCGAGCAACGATCCGGTCTGGCTCGCGAAGTCGGAGCTCGAGAGGCCGAGCGTGTTCGACGGGTCCCAGGCGAACCCTATTCGGTCGCTCGTCAAGCCGAGCCCGGCCTCGTAGGAGCGCATCGCGTCGACCTGTGCCGAGACGTAGTCCTCCATCTGGTCGTAGGGAACGGCCGTGAACCCGAAGCCGGAGCTCCACGCCCAGGCGGCGTTCGCCAGCGGCGCATACCCGCTCCGCAGATACGACGCCGCTGCAGCGGCCGTCGAGGGCGAGACGGAGGCGAGTCGCTGCACATGCTCGAGGTACTCGTTCAGGTAGCCGAGCCGGGTCGGCACGTCCGCTCCCGCGACGCCGTAGTCGCGGACATCGCCGTAGCTCTCCTGCAGGAAGTCGCTCACGTAGGCGCTCATGTCGCCCCAGAACCCGGGGTCCTGCAGCCACGACTCGAGATTCGCCTTGTAGGTCCCGAGAGAGGCCGTCGGCTGCCCGATCCCGCTCACGAACACGACGCCGCGCGCCGCGGGCTCGGTGCCGTCACCGTCGTAGAGGCCGTGGACGAGGTCACGGATGTTCTGACGGCTCGGGCCGGTGCCGGTCCGGACTGCAGAGGAGAGCTCGTTGACCGCCCAGAGTCGCCGGCGCTCACGTCGAACCCCGCAGCCTCCATCCTCGTCCGCGCCTCGACACCGGCCTGATACCAGGAGTTGCCGGTACTCGTCACCCAGCCCTGCCACGCGGTCACGTTCACCTCGGCCAGCGCATGAAAGCTCGACCCGAGTGCCCGGATCTGCGGTGCGACACCAGCCCGAATCTGCGTCTTGTCCGCAGCCAACGGCGGCACCGACACGAAATACTCGGCACACGGCGACGGATCTGCAGCGAACGCCTGTGCGACCGACATCGACCCTGTCGCTGCGTAGACGATCGTCCGTAAGGGGCGACAACCGGGATCCGCCCCCGCCTTGCCCGTCACGCTGCCCACGAGGACGAGGAAGACCCCCGCTCCGAAACCGAACGCCGCGCGCAGAAGACCCCCTTCGCCGCTTCGACCGAGATGTTTTCGAACGATGGAGCTAGGCGGGCTCGAACCGCCGACCTCCTGGGTGCGATCCAGGCGCTCTCCCAGCTGAGCTATAGCCCCGTCGAGCCCGAAGTGTAGCGAGGCTCAGGCGGTGAAGAGGGTCAGCTCGGGCTCGCGCTCGCCGCGGAGGACTGCGAGGTCGACCTCGGCGCAGCGGATGCCTCGCGACTCGGCGAGCGTGACGGCCTGCGGCTTGAACTGCTGGGCGGCGAGGATGCCCTTGCAAGCCCCCTTGACCGGGTCGAGGCGGATGCGCTCGAGGTAGCGGGCGAGCTGCTCGACGGCGTCGATCGTGGCGATGCGCTTGATCTCGACTGCGACCCAGCCGTCGTCCTCGTCACGGCACATCAGGTCGACCGGGCCGATGTCGGTCGGCCATTCGCGCTGCACGAGCCTGAGGCCCTCGGCGATCGCCTCGGGCGCGGCGGCGAGGGCAAGCTGGAGATCGCGCTCGACCCCGTCCTTCTCGAGCGCCGCGGCCTCGCCCATCTCGTGCTCGATGTCCGAGAGCACCTCGAGCAGGCGGATCTCGAGCCTGTCCTCGGAGCGGCCGGCGCGCTTGCGAACGACGAGAAGGTCACCGCCGTCCTCGAGTACGACGGGCGGCGTCATCCAATTCAACGGCTTAAGCCGCCGGCGTCTGCATGGACGAGCACCGAGCCGTCGGCCTTGATCATCAGGAGCCGCGTCGATGCCGGCAGGAAGGCATGGAGCCGGCCGGTGTAGGTGACCTCGCAGCGGGCGACGATCAGGCGCACTGCGGCACCGTACTGTCCTTTTCGGACAGAGGTGGGGAGATCCGCGCCGCGGCTACCCATCGGGCGCGCGGTCTCCCGGGTTGCTCCCGTCAGGGGTCCGAACGAGTCGGCGCCTCGGGAAGCGCCGGCTGTGGCTTCGAACTCGGACTGTCGCTCGGTTGCCCATCGGAGTGCGACGCGGCACCCGCGCGACCCGGGATCGAGTGCGGTCACGGTCCCTTCGAAGCGGTTGACCCGGACCATCTCGGCGATGTAGGACGACGCCGGATTCTGGTGCAGGTCGAGGTGCGTCCCCCGCTGCCTCACGTGGCCGTCGGCGAGCACCACGATGTGGTCGGCGAAGAGCAGCGCGTCCGAGTACTGGTGGGAGACCATCACCATCGTCGCCGGGCGAGGATCTCGCCGAGCTCCCACTCAACCTCGTGTCGGGTCTGGACTTCGAGCGCCGAGAGAGACTCGTCGAGCAGCAGCAGCTCGGGCTGCAGCGCGAGTGCCCGGTGATGGCTGAAGTCAGGGTCGAAACGAGCGCCGGCGAGATCGTGGCCGTAATCACGAAGCACAGCGCGGAGCGCCTCGGTCTGAAGGACGGCGACCAGGTCACCGCGCTCGTGAAGGCGACCGAGGTCATGCTCTCGAAGGGCAGCGAGATCCACGAGACACTCTCGACGCGCAACCAGCTCCCCGGGAAGATCGTCGATCTTCAGAAGGGGGCGGTGATGGCCGAAGTGGTGATCGACGTCGGCGGCGACGAGGTCGTGGCCGCGATCATCGAGCACAGCGTGAAACGGCTCGCTCTGGCCGCGGCGACGACGTGGTCGTGCTGATCAAGTCGACCGAGGTGATGCTGGCGAGATAACTACGTGCCGGTGACGTTCGCCTGGCGCGCTACCGCAGAGCCGCCCACGATCGCGTCCACTCCGTCATCGAAGCGCACCCAGGCCTTCCCGTTGCCGTCGTAGTCGGGGCTCCAGACGACGAGAGTCGCGGGAGCGCCGCGCACGGCGACCCGCTCGGTGCCCTCAGGCTCGATGCCTCGCCAGACGCGGACGAACGGGTTCTCGTCCCACTCCCGTCCGATCGTCGATTCGTCGGTGTGCCCCGGGAGGAGGCGCCGGTCATGGGGCATCGCCATGTAGATATCCATCACGGCGCTTTTGATCGCTGCGAAGTCGCCGCCGCCGACTGCGTCCTTGAAGAGCGTGTCGCCCGAGAACACGAGCTCTTCCTCGCCGCCGTCGGTGACGACGAAGCAGACCATGTCGTCGGAGTGCCCGGGCGTCGGGATCGCCTCGATCTCGAGCCCACCGGCGGTGAAGGGGCCCGTCACGACGGGAAGCCCGAGCTCTCCTTCGTGGACGACGTGGTCGCCGTGTGAGTGGGTGCGCAGGACGTGCGTCGCCGTCAGGTCGTGCTCGCGGGCAAAGGCGAGGAGAGGCTCCATCGGCGCACCGGAGTCGACGAAGACGGCGGTGCCCCCTCGGCTCGTCCCCGACGATGTAGCCGTTCGAGAGGTACTGCGGGTCGAGACTGCGGGCGACGAGCACGCTGGAAAGCTAGCGGCTTGCCGACCGCGACGCCCGTGGCTCCCGACGGCGAGCTAGGCTTGGCTTTCACACACCCTTCTTGGAGGCGATATGCCAGGCCTGTGGTCGCGGACGACGACGCTCATCAAGGCGAAGTACTCGAAGCCCCTCGACAAGCACGAGAACCCTGCCGAGACGCTCGACTACTCCTACGAGGAGCAGCTGAAGCAGCTCCAGAACGTCAAGCGCGGCATCGCGGACGTCACGACCGCGAAGAAGCGGCTCGAGATCCAGTACACCTCGATGCAGCAGCAGGCCGACAAGCTCGACGGTCAGGCGAAGCAGGCGCTCGCAGGCGCGCGAGGACCTCGCCCGCGAGGCGCTCACGCGGAAGGCCGCGATCCAGGGACAGCTCGAAGGGATCATGCAGCAGGGCCAGCAGCTCGAGGCTCAGCAGCAGAAGCTGATCGAGGGCGAGAAGCAGCTCCGATGAAGATCGAGCAGTTCCGAAGCCAGAAGGAAGTGATCAAGGCTCAGTACTCCGCAGCCGAGGCCCAGGTCAAGATCGGCGAGGCCGCGACCGGGATCTCCAGCGAGATGGCCGACGTGGGGCAGGCCGTTCAGCGGGCGAAGGACAAGACGCTCGACATGCAGGCCCGTGCCGATGCGATCAACGAGCTCACCGACGCCGGCGCGCTCGACGACTTCACCTCCTCGGGCGACGCGATCGACCGGCAGCTCGCGCAGATCTCGCAGAGCGGCCAGGTCGACGACGAGCTGGCGAAGCTGAAGGCCGAGCTCGGCCAGGGAGACGCGCCGAAAGAGGTCGAAGCACCGGCGGCCGACGTGCCCGCGGCCGAAGCTCCGGCTGCAGACGCTGCGGACGGCGCGGCCAAGCCGGCGCCGCGCACCCGCGCGAACAAGACGACGTAGCCGCAGCTAGAGCGGTGCGTCGAACAGGGCGAGCCAGCGCGTCAGGTCCTGCTCGACCGGGAGCTCTTGCTCTAGCTTCGCCTTCAGCTCGAGCTCGTAGGCGTTGTCGCGCTCCTGGCCCTCGCCGGTCGGGACGAACGGCCAGAACTTGCCGAGCTTGAAGCCGTAGATCCAGTAGACGGGGTGCGGCCCCCCGGTGAAGAGGAACGGGGCGGCAAGGAGCTGCCCACCGAAGCCCTGCTCGGTCATCTGCTGGGCGACGGCGTGCACCGCGGTCACCTGGTCTTCGAGCTCGTCGTCGTGGACGATCAGCCACTCGAAGCCGAAGGAGTCGGACTTCCGCTCGATCTCAGAGCCCGACGAGCGCGCGGCCGCCTTGAGGAGCGACTCGATGTCGTTTCCGACCGACGCGAACTCGCCGGCGGAGAGCGGCTTGTAGGTGACCGCTGCCTTGCCCGCGGTCTTCAGGCCGAGCTCGGTCTGCAGCGTCACCGCCGCCGTCGAGAGCGCAAACAGCCGGTCGTCCTTCGGTTGCGACAGCTGCTTGCGCCCGAAGAGCGCGTCCCGTAGGCCCAAGTCAGCTGACGGGCCGGCCCATCTCGCGGGCGATCTCCGCGAGTGCGGCGAGGCGCTTCTCGATCGGCGGGTGATCCATGAAGAGCTCCGAGGTGAAGGCCTTCGCGCGAGCCGGGATGATGAAGTACGCGTTCATCCCCTCGACCTGCCGCAGATCCTGCTGGGGGATCAGGGTCATCTGCGACGAGATCTTCTGGAGCGCGCTCATCAGGTACTCCGGAGCGCCGGTGATGACGGCGGAGCCGCGGTCGGCGGCGTACTCGCGGTAGCGCGACAGCGTGCGGATGAGGACGAAGCTGACCGCGTAGACGACGATCGAGACGGCGAGGATGACGAGCCAGACCGGGACGCCGTTCTGGTTGTTGTTGCGGCTGCCGCCGCCGAAGCCGCCGAACATCCCGGAGTACAGCCCGAAGCGGGTGAGCAGCGCCGCGAGCATCGCGAAGAAGCTCGCCGCGGTCATCACGAGCACGTCCCGGTTTGCGATGTGGGAGAGCTCGTGGGCGAGGACGCCTTCGAGCTCCCTCTGGTCGAGGCGCTGCCAGAGGCCGGTGGTGACGCAGACGGCCGCATGCTTGGGCGAGCGCCCTGTTGCAAAGGCGTTCGGCACCGGCGTGTCCATTACGGCGACCTTCGGCTTCGGGAGGTTCGCCATCGCGCAGAGGCGCTCGACGATCTGGTGCAGCTCCGGTGCCTCGTCGGGAGTGACGACCTTGGCGCCTGCGGCGGCCAGGGCGAGCTTGTCCGAGGTGTAGTACTGGAAGACCGCGATCCCCAGGACGATCAGGAGCATCGGGGCGAGCCCGACGTTCAGGACGCTAAAGAGGACAACGGCGAAGATGACGTAGAGCAGACCGAGCAGGCCCGTAGTGAGCAGCATCCGCAGCGTGAGCCCGGTATCACGACCATATGACTGACGTTTCATGCGAATCATGGTATCCCCGGCACGCCGGGCTCCAGTGGGTGATTAACCCTCGTCTTAGGGAATCGCCGGCCGCTGGCTAAACTCGCAGGCTGTGCGCCTCGTTCTCCCGCTCATCCTCGTCGCCCTCACGCTCGCCGCCTGCGGCACCACGGTGCCCGGGGGCAAGCACGTGACGACGCCGACGCCCGTGACGATCGTCGGCAAGGCGCCGAAGCCGCCCGCGGTCGTCGTCGGAGATCCGGCGGCGGGCAAGGCTGTCTTCGTCTCGTCGGGCTGTGGCGCGTGCCATGTCTTCACGCCGGCGGGAACGAACGGGAAGGTCGGGCCGAACCTCGACAATCTCGCGGAGTACGCGAAGGCGGCGGGCCAGGGCTCGCTCGAGGACTTCGTCCACGAGTCGATCGTGGATCCGGGCGCCTATGTCGCGCCGGGCTACCCGAACGTGATGCCGGCCACGTTCGCCCACTCGCTGACGCCGAAGCAACTCGCGGACGTCATCGCATTCCTCGTCAAGGGCCCCTGAGCCTCCCGGCCGATTTCCCCCGCGACGTCGAGGTCGTCGCGACGGATCTCGACCGGACGTTGATCGCGGACGACTACGTGATCAGGCCGCGCACGCTCGCGGCGATGCAGCGCGCGCAGGCGGCCGGGCTGCGCGTGATCGTCTGCACCGGGCGGATGGTGCAGTCGGCGCAGCGGGTGCTGGAGCCCGCCGCCTCGGCGGAGCCGCTCGTCTGCTACCAGGGTGCCGCCGTGGTCGATCCGGACGGGAGCTGGATCCTGCACGAGCCGATCGAGCTCCCACTCGCGCGCGAGGTGATCGGCGCCGTCGAGTCGGCCGGGTTCGGGCTCAACGTCTACGTCGCCGACGAGCTCTACGTCGCCGAGGTCACGCCCGAGGCGGAGCAGTACTCGACCTTTCAGCGGATCCCGCTGCACGTCGTCGGCGATCTCCGCTCGTGGCTCGAGCGGCCGCCGACGAAGCTCGTCTGTATCGGCGATCCCCTGGCGCTCGACGAGCTCGCGGAGAAGATGCGCGAGCAGTTCGCGGGACGGCTCTTCGTCACGAAGTCGCTGCCGTTCTTTCTCGAGTTCGCAAGCGAGGGCGTCTCGAAGTCGTCGGCGCTCGCCTTCCTCGCGGCCCGGCTCGGGTTCGCGCAGGAGCAAACCGTGACGATCGGCGACGGCGAGAACGACCTCGACCTCGTCGCCTGGGGCTACGGCGTCGCCGTCGGTAACGCCGACGAACGCGTGAAGGCCGTCTCGCGCTTCGTCTGCCCGCCGGTCGGCGAGGAAGGCGTCGCTCAGGTGCTCGAGGCCCTTCTAGACTCCCGCGGATGATCGACCTGCGCGCAGCCCGCTCCGATCCGGAGCGCTTCCGCGCCGCGCTCGCCCGGAAGGGCGCCGCAGAGCGCTTCGACGCCCTGCTCGCCGCCGATGCGCGCTGGCGTGCGCTGTTGCCGCAGGTCGAGGAGCTCAGGACGAAGCTGAAGCTGAAGGGCAAGCCGACAGCCGACCAGCTCGCCGAGCTTGCGGCCGTCAAGGAGGAGCTCAGGACCGCCGAGGCCGGGCTCGCCTCGGCCGAGGCCGAACGCGACGAGCTCCTGACCCAGGTCCCGAACCCGCCGGATCCCTCCGCGCCCGACGGGACGACCGACGAGGACGCCATCGAGCTCCGCCGCGTCGGCGAGCCGGGCCCGCCCGGTCCGGAGCACACCGCGGTCGGCCGCTTCGAGATGGAGCGCGCGGCGCGGCTCTCCGGCTCACGCTTCGGCTACATCGTCGGCGACTCGGCGCTCGTCGCGATGTCGCTCTATCGCTTCGCGATCGAACGCGCCGCCGCCCACGGCCACACGCCGCTGATCCCGCCGGTGCTCGTTCGCGACCAGGCGATGTACGGCACCGGGTTCTTTCCGACGGAGCGCTCGAACATCTACGCGCTCGAGGCCGACGACCTCTACCTCACGGGCACCTCGGAGGTAGCGCTCGCGGGCTTCCATATGGAGGAGATCCTCGAGGAGCTGCCGCTGCGCTACTCCGCGTTCTCGACCTGCTTCCGCCGTGAGTCGGGTGCGGCGGGCAAGGACACCCGGGGGATGTTCCGGGTCCATCAGTTCAACAAGGTCGAGCTCTTCAGCTACGTCGAGCCCGCACGCTCGGGGGAGGAGCACGACCGGCTGCTCGCGATCGAGGAGGAGCTCGTGCAGGCGCTCGGGGTCCCCTACCGCGTGGTCAACGTTGCCGCGGGCGACCTCGGAGATCCGGCCGCGAAGAAGTACGACATCGAGGCGTGGTTCCCTCACCAGCAGCGCTACCGCGAGATCACGTCGACCTCGAACACGACCGACTTCCAGGCCCGCCGCCTCGGGATCCGCTACCGCGAGGGCGAGAAACGGCTCGAGACGCCCCATACGCTGAACGGCACCGCAGTGACCGACCGCTGGCTGCTCGCGATCCTGGAGAACTTCGCGGGCGAGGTGCCCGACGCGCTCGTCGCCCTCGGCGCTCCGGCCCGGGTCCGGCACTGACCCACCGGTCAGGCTCCGGCCATTCGCGCTGCAAACGGCCCGGTTCTCACCTCGGATCCGTGCAAGAACGGGCGGCCCGGCCCGGAAACCCTGATCGCAGGTTGAATGCGGGCGGACGGCGGGGTGCCGGAGCGGTCGAACGGGGCGGTCTTGAAAACCGTTGGGCGTGAAAGCGTCCCGTGGGTTCAAATCCCACCCCCGCCGCCTGTTAGAGAGCGGAATCCCAGTAACGATGCGGGATTCCGCTCTACCTTCTGTGACCGCAACTTCCGCTGGAAACGAGGGGGGCGGGTGGGCAGCCACAGGGGAACGGCTCGTTGCCCACCCGCGCAACGATCGTAGACGACTCGCGTCACGGAAGCGAGGTCAACCGTTCGGGGAACGAGACAAGCAGTTGGAGCGGGAGGGGGCGCACTGCAGCGCGCCGTCTCCCGCTGGTCGCAGCGTAAGAGCGCGCCTCATGCGGGACCCCGGCCCAAGGCCCAGGATGACCCTGATCCAAGGTAGGAGAGCCCTCCCAAACAGGCACGGGCGCCCGGGTGTCGGATCCGTCGAGCTTCGCCTCGCGAGCCGGGTTGCGCCGGCGGTTGCCGTCGAGGACGCCTGACCCAGGTCTGCAGAACACCGACGAGGATCACTCGATCGAGGGATGTCGGGAGGAGCCCGGGGCTTCGATAGAAGAGAGGTGATCCCGAATCTTCGGAGCGACGCGCTTGCGTCTGATCCCCAGACCGGATTCGGGAGCCGGCCTGCGTCGATGGCTCACCTCGCCGGGGGTCCGACTCGCAATTCGCGAGCGCACCCCCCGAATGGGGCACGGGCTCAAGTCTTCGGCCCTTGTTGCCGATCTCGGCCTTGGCAGTGCTTTTCAAAGCTCCCTGCCCCGGGAACTGACGGCAATCACTTCTCGCGGTAGGGGACTAGGGCGGCGGCCTCCGGGCCGCCGCCGCTCTCCGAGAGGGGGTGAATCGAAGATGACGAGAATGTTCATCAAGTTCCACGGCACCCGCGTCCTGCTGGTCGGCGTGACCGCTGTTGGCGCACTGTTGTGCGCGGGCTTCTTCGACGGCCCCCACTGAGATGCTTGCTGCTGAAGTCGGGGGCGGGCGCGGGAGAGAACCGCACCGCCCTCGACACGCGCTCACCGCTCGCGCTCGACATCGCTCGAGAGGAACGGCCGATCTCTGACTAAGATCAGTGATCGTTGGACGCGGTTGCCCAAGCCGACGTGGAACAGATCCGGAGCTTCAACCGGCTCGTGACCCAGCGCGTCGGGGCGCTCGAGGACAGCTTCCTCGCGCGGGACCGGCCGCTCGGCCAGGCCCGGGTGCTCTGGGAGATCGGCCCCGGTGGCTGTGACGTCGTCCGCCTGCGGTCGCTCCTCGAGCTCGATTCCGGCTACCTCAGCCGGCTACTTCGCTCGCTCGAGGCCGACGGGCTCGTCGTCGTCGAGCCGCATCGCGGCGACCGCCGGGTCCGCGTGGCGCGGCTGACGCCCGAGGGGCGCAGGGAGCGCGAGCTTCTCGACGAGGCTGCCGACGGCCTCGCCAGGTCACTGCTCGAGCCGCTTGGAAAGAGCCGGCGCGAGCGGCTCGTGGAGGCGATGGCCGAGGTGGAGCGCCTCCTGACTGCTTCGCTCGTCGAGATCGCACCTGCCGATCCGTCACATCGCGATGTTCAGCTCTGTATCGGCCGGTATTTCGCCGAGATCGACGAACGCTTCGAGTCCGGATTCGACATGTCCCTGAGCGTCTCGACGACCCTCGACGACTTCCGTCCGCCGGCGGGGGTCTTCCTGCTCGCGCGGCTGCACGGAGAACCTGTCGGGTGCGGGGGCCTGCGGTTCCGCGGCGACGATCCGCCGGAGCTGAAGCGGATGTGGGTGCGGGGTAGCGAGCGGGGGCTGGGGATCGGCCGGCGGCTGCTCGGCGAGCTCGAGGCCGTCGCGGCCGCAGGTGACGCGCGCTCCGTGCGGCTCGAGACGAACAGGGCGCTCACCGAGGCGCTGAACCTCTATCGCTCGGCGGGATACCGGGAGGTGGCGCCCTTCAACGAGGAGCACCACGCGCACCACTGGCTCGAGAAGCCGCTTCCGGCAAAAATGTAAGAACCTGTTAATCGCTTCGGGCTACCCTCGAGGTGTGCTCGTTCTGATCGGGATCGGCTTCCTGGCCGGGGTGATCACGGCGATCTCGCCGTGCGTGCTTCCGGTGCTCCCGATCCTTCTCGCAGGCGGTGCGACAGGCCGGAAGCCGTTGCGGATCATCGCGGGCCTCGTTTCGAGCTTCGTCGTCTTCACGCTGTTTGCGACCTGGCTCCTCGATCGGCTCGGGCTCCCACAGGATCTCCTCCGGAACATCGCGATCGCCCTGCTGTTCGTCGTCGCAGCCACGCTCCTCATTCCAAGGCTCGCCCAGTGGATCGAGAAGCCGTTTGCCGGGCTGACGCGGTTCCGTGCAGGCGGAGGTGGCTTCGTGCTCGGTGCCTCACTCGGGCTCGTGTTCGTTCCGTGCGCGGGGCCGGTGCTCGCGGCGATCTCCGTGAAGGCCGCGACCGAGACGGTCGGTTGGAAGGTCGTCGTGCTCACGATTGCCTACGCCGTCGGCGCCGCGATCCCGATGCTCCTGATCGCCTTCGGCGGCCAGCAGCTCGCCGGACGGCTTCGCTCGCAGGCACCGCGCTTGCGCCTCATCTCCGGAGTCGTCGTCGCAGTCGTGGCGCTCGCGTTCGCGTTCAACCTCGACACACGGGCGTCGACCTGGCTTCCCGGCTACACGGCCGCGCTTCAGAACCCGATCGAGCAGAGCAAGGCGGCACAGCGCGCGCTCGAGTCGATCACGCATCGCAAGTCGATCCTCGCGGCGACGACCACGACCACCCCGACGGCACAGCCCGGGCCGGGGGCGTCGGGCCTGCCGATCCTCAACCCGGCCGCGCCCGCGATCATCGCAGGCGGAGACTGGTTCAACACGAAGCCGCTGACACTGGCGGGCCTTCGCGGCAAGGTCGTGCTCCTCGACTTCTGGACCTACTCGTGCATCAACTGCCTGCGCACGCTCCCACATCTCGAGTCCTGGTATTCGACCTACCACCGCTACGGGCTCCAGATCATCGGCGTCCACAGCCCCGAGTTCGCGTTCGAGCACGTCTCCTCGAATGTAAAGGCTGCGATCAAGCGCCTCGGGATCAAGTACCCGGTGGTCCAGGACAACAACTTCGCCACCTGGAATGCCTACGGGAACGAGTACTGGCCGGCCGACTACCTGATCGACCAGCAGGGTCGGATCCGCGCCTACTCGACCGGTGAGGGCGGCTACTCGGAGATGGAGCAGAACATTGCCGAGCTGCTCGGCGTCGCGAGCGTCACCGCGCCGGCCGTGCCCGACCTGACGCCGGTCGGGGCCCAGACGCCCGAGTCGTACCTCGGCTACGTCCGCCTCGACCCGACCCGCTACGTCGGCGGCCCGATCGCGAAGAACAGGCTCGCGAGCTACCCGGCCAAGGCGAAGGTGCCGCTGGACGCGCTCTCGTACTCCGGGATGTGGACCGTCGGGCCCGACGAGGCCGTCGCCGGCAAGGGCGCCGGCCTGACCCTCCACTTTCAGGGTCACGACGTCTACCTGGTGCTCGGTGGCCGAGGGAAGGTGAACGTTTCGGTGCCGGGCGAGGCGGCAAGGTCGGTCGACGTCGACTCGTACAAGCTGTACACGCTCGAGAGCTCGAAGGCTTCGAAGAGCGCCCTGCTGAACCTCTCGTTCTCACCCGGAGTACAGGCATACGCCTTCACGTTCGGTTAGGCGAAAGGTTGTCGTTGCGGGAGCCGGCGAGTACCGTGTCGATGAGGAGGTCGGCATGTCGAATTGGATCGGCAGGAACCTATTGCGCCTGTTCGGAACCGGTGCGCTGTTCGCGGCGCTCTTCGTAGTGGCGCCGGGTGCTCAGGCCCGGACGGCCGACAATCCGGCGATCAACGTCCAGTTCTCGACCTCCGGCCAGATCGCCGTCTCGCTCGTCGACGGCACCCCGCTCGGCACCACGAGCGGTGCGCCGACGACGATCCCGGCCGACTACTACACCCTGCAACTCCTCGGCCCCGGCGGCTGCGCGAACGTGCCGTACTTCGACCTGAAGGGACCGGGTACGAGCATCGTCGACAACATGGACGAGGGAGAGCTCGCCGCCTTGACCTACAACGTCCACCTCCTGCCGAACCCGACGTACACCTGGCGCAACGACGATGTCGTTCCTCCAGTCGTTTACACCTTCTCGACGTCGAGCGCGACCGTTGGGACCCCTCCGGTAAGCGTCGGGAAATCTGGCCTTTCGGCCTCGGATCACGGCACGGCGGCGTCGGTCAACCCGTTCCGGACGGCGACTCCCGTACGGGGCAAGCTGATGGCCGTCGTCAACGCCTCTGGCAAGCTCTCGATCGCCTACAAGGGCAAGAGCGTCTCGACGCTCGAGTCGGGGATCTACACGATCGTCGTCACCGACAAGAGCTCGACGAAAGGGCTCACGCTCTCACGGAGGTCGAAGTCGGTGAGCGTCACCGGCGGCTCATTCGTCGGGACGAAGAGCCGCCCGGTCACCTTGACGGCCGGGACGTGGGTCTTCGCGCCGGGTCTCGGCGCCAACCAGGCCTTCTCTGTCTCCGTCCGCTAGCCGCTTACGGGAAGCAGGAGCGCTCCCCGGTGCCTCCGCAGCCGAGGCCGGGCCACCCGCCCGTGTACTTCGACGGGACCGAGAGAAACGCCTTGGGCCCGCCGTAGACGACCGCGATCTCCTGGCGGTTTCCGAGCACGAGGTTCCTGGGATTGCCGGCCACGCGCTCGCCGTCGACATATACGCGGAGCTGGCTGCCGCCGGTCGTGCAGTAGCCGCCGAGGCAGCTCGTGTCGAAACGGACGCCCCATTCGTCGAAGAACTGGCCGAGCGTATAGGTGCCCTTGCGGTCGGGCTCGATATGGATGAGCCCGCTTGTCGAGTGCGTGTGGATCGGCGCGACGGCCGCCTTCGCGAAGTAGACGTGCCCGGTGGCGCAGTCGCCGAGCTTCGAGCCCAGCGGGCATGGCCCGGTGTCGAAGGGCCCGGCCAGCCCGACGCCGGCGGGGATCGTGACCTTGTGGCCGTTCACCAGGATGTCGAGGTGCACGTGGTCGTGCCGGACGAGCGCCCCGACGTCGGGGATCAGGTCGGCGTAGGCGATCTGGCTGAGCGTGTAGGCGGGCAGGCCCCAGGGCGCTCGGCTCGTGCGCGGTCTCGTCGATGGCTTCTGCCCGGCGACGAGAGCGCAGGGATCGATCACGCTCGCACGCGAGGTCCCCGGTCTGAGCACGTTGTACGGGGCCGCGATGCCTCCCGTCCCGTCCGTGGCGAGAAACGGGATGTTCTCGCCGGCCGACCAGAACCAGACCTGGCGACCCGTGAAGCCGACGCTGCCCGTCTTCGTGTTCACGGCGGTAGACCCGGGCGAGACGAGGGTCGCAGTGCGTCCCGTCTTGCCATTGCGGAGCGTGATCTTGGCCGGGCCGGCAAACCGATACTGGAGCACGGTCGTGCTGACCCCGCTCGTCGGCTTCCGGGTCACCGTGATCTCGAGCGGGAACGGGCACGTGCCGGTCGACGAGCTCCTGACGACCTGGACCTTCGGCGCTGCTCCGACCCCGAAGGCGACGGTCACGACCCCGAGCGCCGCGACGACGGCGGCGGCACCGGCAGCGCGCAGCATCCATCCACAGTACTCCGTCCCGGTCACCCAACCCCGGTGGGGCGCATCCCTCCGCCCTCGGGGGCACGGCTCATCCGACTTTGTCTCTTTCGGCTCATTTTGGACGATTGACGGTTCCCAACTATCGGATCCCGAAGCCCGGCGTCTCATCAGTCTGGGCTAGCCCACGATGGGCGGGCCGCTCATCCCCGTACGGCCCGCCCATCATTCTCTCGCCCAGCTGCCGGTTGTGTATGCGGCTGCGCGTGGACCTACCGCGCATAGGCACCACAAGGAACGCGACTAGACGCGCGGCGACGGATTCGGCGCCCCGGCGACGAGGTCGACGCACCGGATCCGGAGGCGCTCGAGGCTCGAGTGCTCGGGGTGGAAGCGGGATTCCGCGCGCACGCGCTTTGCCGGGTTGTCGCGGTAGAAGAGCTGCGCCCAAACCGATCCCGGGCGCGCGAGACGGATCGCGGTCACGAGGCCGACCGGCGGCAGGAAGACGCTTACGAGCCCGAGCGTGAGCTTGCCCTTCAGGCACGTGATGATCGAGAGGAGCACATTCACCCCGATGACCGTGAAGCCGATCGTCCGCGGGACGACGGTCTTGTCGTGGATCCCGAACGGCGACACACCGACGAGCAGCAGCGCGCCGAGCAGCATCCAGATCACGCTCGCCTCGATCGAGCGGCGGCCCTCCTCCGTCCAGTACACGTCGCGAAGATGGAAGGTCAGCGCGAACTCGTCGAGGATGAACGCACCGCCGATTCCGAAGATCACGGCGAGGATCGCGCGGCCTGTGTCCCCGGGGGCGAGCGAGATGTCGACCATCCCGGCCGAGAGGACGATCACCACGCCGACGACCATGTGGTGGAGGTGGACTCCGCCGAGCTCGCTGCTCGGCCAGTTGTAGCGGCGCGCGAGCCGGGTGTACACGCGTACGCAGACGAACGTCGCGAGCGAGGCCCCGAGCAGGAGAAGCAGCGCATTCCGGCCCGCCAGGCCGTAGCGATGGATCTCGACCGGGTGGCCGATGTCATGCCTGATGCGATGGAGGTGGTGCATCGGCGTCAAGAGCCGACGGACGTGCGGCGAGAACAGCATCGTGTAGTGCACCACGGCGAATCCTAGGAGGACGCGCAGCGCGCTGCACGCGATCTTCGTTACGGCTCGGCGAGGATAGCCTCAGGTCGTGGCGCTCCGCGACCGCATGTTCGCCCTGGCGCCGACTCCGCGCGCGCGCGCCGTCCTCGCCTCGCTCGTCCTCGCGCTCGTCGTCTTGACCGCGCTGGTCGCAGCCGGGGCACTGACGCGTCTCGATCAGTTCTCTCTCGATCACCTGATGCCCTGGCTCGCCCCCGCCTCGCCCGCGGGAAGCTCGAGCGCCGGCCTCTACCGGCCGTTCACCATCCACTCCGCGACGGCGATCAAGCTGCTCAACCTCTGGACGTACCCGTGCTCGGTGCTCGCCTCCGGGGTCGTGATCGCGGGCGCCTCCATTCTCCTCTGGCGGCGGCTCGGCCCGATCGCCGCGCTGGCGCTGCCGGCTGCCTGGGTGATCGGCAATGCGATCGAGGTCGCCGGCAAGGACCTGCTCGTCCGCCCCGCACTCTACGGCACGGCAAACGGCGTACGAATCCACGTCGCCGCCTTCGACGACTCGTTTCCGAGTGGGCACATGTTGCGCGGGGTGCTCGTTGCAGGCGCGGTAGTGCTCGTATGGACGCGGGCCACGCGCCTGGCGGTGGTCTGGGTCGTGCTCGTTGCGCCGGCGCTCGTGCTCCAGGCGGCTCACACGATCACGGACGTCGTGGGCGGCGCGCTCGTCGGCCTCGTCCTGCTCGTACCGGTCTTCGCGATCGTCCGTCCGGCCGAGCCCCGGAAATGAACGAGCCGGGGATGAGCGATGCCGAGACCGCGGCACTGCTCGGCGTGCTCCAGCGGCTCGAGGCCGGCGAGCTCGGAGACCCGCCGGGGCTCCTCGCGTGGCTTGCCGGGCGCCGGGTCGAGCTGGACGAGGCGCAGCTGAACGCGGCCAGACGGCGCGCGCTGCTCCTGCTGGCAGCGGGCGGCGACCCCCATCGTCAGCCGGGGGTCGACGACCGGGGGGTGAAGGCTCTCGCCGCCGACCTGCACACACCGGAGCGCCAGCGTGCGCTCGCGGCGGGGCTCGACGAGCTGATTCGGCTCGCCCGTGAGTTGACCCTCGTGCGCAAGGCCGGCCTGTTCCTGGCCTCCGACCTCGAGCTCGCCTGGCGGCTCTACGCTCTCGGTCTCCTGGCGGAGGAGCTCGCGGGCCCGGACGAGTGACGCATCCGAGGGATTTCACTTCACCGCCCGCGAGCGCACGCCGATCCCCAGGGACATGCGGCGAGCTCTCATCTTCCTCTGTCTATGCGCTGCCGCGGTCTTCGTCTCGAACGCCGGCGCCTCCCAGGTGATCTCCACCAGCACGGTCACCGATCTCACCATGCAGCTCAACGCGAAGGGTGAGGCACTCCTCACCTACCGCTCGAACGGCCGCGTCGTGCACGTGCTCGCCTGGGGCGCCGAGAACGCGACCCCGACGAAGCCCGGCGCCAAGCAGGTTGCATTCCAGCTCGACTACTCGGGCGGCTACCAGAAATACTTCCTGCACAACCCGGAGGCGCAGGCCCTCTCGCGCGAGTACCACAAGATCAAGGGGACGCCGGGCTACCTGACGACCCCGGTCGTGAAGAAGCTCCGCGCACTCCAGCTCTATGCCGACAACTACTGGAAGACGGCTTTCCACGCCGGCTGTGGAAAGTACACGGGCCCGAAGCTCGCCTGGGGCACCGCTGCCTGCACGGCGAGCGACGGCAGCTACTGGGCCGTCCAGGAGTGGCAGCGCAAGCTTCCGGACTACGGGCTCCTGGGAACGAAGCAGGACGACGCCTACGAGGTGCATCTCTCCCACTGGAACGGCGCGCTGGCCGTGCTGACCGTCAACACGGACTGGTCGTGGCACCAGTGGAATCACCTCTACGGGACCTTCACCTACGGCGGGGTGCCGGTCTACGGCCTCCACTCGACCTCCGTGGGCCAGCCGCTCGACAGCTTCGGCCGGAACGTCTACCTCGATACCTACGACTCGGCCTACGGCCCGGGCTGGCGGCGGGAGAACAGCTTCTTGACCCACAAGGGCGACGGGGTGTTCTGCTACAGCGTCAACCCGCACTCCGGTCACCCGGCCGGAACCGGCAAGGACTACCGGGCCACGATCATGGGCCCGGGCGTCACGCCGGACGTGATGTGGACGGGCCTTGCGCCCGGGGCGTACGACAAGACCACCGACGCCGAGCGGAACCTGGCGATCGCCGGGCTGCACGACTCGCTCTGCCGCCCGAACTGACGCGGGCACCGGGCGCGTTGCCCGCGTGTTGCCTTGGCCCTCGTACGCCACCGAGATGAGGGCGTTTCAGGCGGTACCTGACCCCGCTTTTCGGCGTGCGGTAACCCGCAACGTGCTGGGAGTCTTCGGCCGGCCGTCACACGGTCGTCGCGCTTTCGTTCCAGTTTTGTTTCGGTACCTGACCCCGCCTCGAGCGGCGGGGCTCGGTGCCCGGCCGCGGCTCCTGATAGAGCTTTCCGGGTGGCTGGGGAAGGCGAGGCGCAGAAGGATCTCTTCCGGCGCTGGCCGGAAGGGGTCAGCGTCGTCGTCGCCGAGCACGGCGGCCGGCGCGCCGGGTTGACGGTCTCGTCGCTCGTCTCCGTGTCGCTCGAGCCGCCGCTCGTCTCGATCTCGCTCGCCCGGTCGGCGTCGCTCTTCGAGGTGCTCGAGGAGGCGGGGGAGTGGGGCGTCTCGATCCTCGCCGGCGGACAGGCGCGGCTCGCGCAGCATTTCGCGCGGAACGTGCCGCCGCTCGTCCTCTGGGACGGGATCGCGGTAAGGGACGACGACCCGCGGCTCCTCTCGGACGCCGTCGGCTGGATCGTTGCCGAGACGGTCGACCGCCTCACCGTCGGCGATCACGTGCTTTTCGTCGGGGTCGTGCGCTCGCTCGAGCCCGGGCCCGGCCGGGGATCGCTCGTCTACTTCGACCGGCGGTACGTGTCCCTGTGACGGCTGCAGCGCTGTGACGGCGGTGGTCTTCGACCTCGACGGGGTCCTCGTCGACTCCGAGCACGTCTGGGACGACGTGCGGGAAGAGCTCGCCCGCGAGCGCGGAGGCCGTTGGCACGAGGGCGCGCAGCGCGACATGATGGGGATGAGCTCGCCCGAGTGGTCGCGCTACATGCACGAGACGATCGGTCTTGCCGAGACGCCGGCTGAGATCAACCGGATCGTGGTCGAGCGGATGCTCGAGCGCTACGGGGAAGGGCCGCCGTGGATTCCCGGCGCACCCGACGCCGTCCGGCGGATGGCCGCCTCGTTCACGCTCGGCCTCGCCTCGTCCTCGAACCGCGAGCTGATCGATACCGTGCTCGACGCCGGCGGCCTCACCGACCTGTTCGAGGCGACCGTGTCCTCCGAGGAGGTCGCCCGCGGCAAGCCGGCGCCCGACGTCTACCTCGAGGCAGCGCGCCGGCTCGGGATCCCACAGGCCGACTGCGCGGCGATCGAGGACTCCCACAACGGCATCCGCTCGGCGAAGGCCGCAGGGATGGCGTGCATCGCGATCCCGAACGTCCGGTTCCCGCCCGGCGATGCCGTTGCGGAAGCCGACGTCGTTCTCGGCTCGATCAACGAGCTGACTCGGGACACCGTCGTCTCGCTCTTCTGACGCTCAAGCGCGGCCGGCGGTGAAACTGAGGCTCGCCGAGGCAGCATGAAACGCCGGTGGCGCTCATCGAGACCCTTCCCCCGCGACGGACTGGCCGGCGGATGCTTTCCGCAGGGCTTATGAGAGAACGGTCGCGCGCGAGATCGAATCCACTCGCTTCTCGTGGGCGACCACCTTCGCCTCGATCAGCTGCGCGGCGATCGAGATCGCGACCTCGTCGGGCGTCCGCGCCCCGATCGCGATCCCGACCGGCGCGTGGAGGCGGGCGAGATCCGCATCGCCGATACCCCGTCCTCGCAGCCTGGCGTTGCGCACGGCGCGGATCTTCTCGCTCCCGATCGCGCCGATGAACCCGGCGTCCGACCCGAGTGCGAGCTCGAGTGCCGGGACGTCGAACTTGAGGTCGTGCGTCATCATGCAGATCGCCGTGCGGGCATCGATCGGCGCCCGCTCGAGGAACCGGTCGGGCCAGTCGTCGCAGAGCTCGTCGGCGTCCGGGAACCGCTCCTTCGTCAGGAACACGGTGCGCGGGTCGCAGACCGTGACGCGGTAGCCGAGCTGCTTGCCGACCGGAACGAGTGCGGCCACATGGTCGCTGGCTCCGAAGAGGTAGAGCTTGGGACGCGGCGCGTACGACTCGACGAACAGCTTCTCGCCGTCGGCGGTCGCGACGAGCGCGCTCTCGCCCACCTCGAGCAGCGAATGGGCCGCGGCGGATGCGGCTGCGTCGGCGCCGTTTCCGTTCATCCCGCCGTTCGGCGAGTAGATCGCCTGCTCGCCGAAGCGCTCGTGGTCGAGCCGGAGTGTCACGGCGATCGGCCGGTCGGTGCGGACGGCCTCCGCCACCGGCGGCACGAGCTTTGGATCGAGGCGGTAGACGGCAACGGCGATCTTGCCGCCGCAGTTGAGGCCGACGTCGAACCCGTCATCGTCGTCGAGGCCGTAGTGGACGAGCCGTCCGGGCGCGCCGTCGAGCACGTCCATCGCCTCGCGGATCACCGCCGGCTCGACGCAGCCGCCGGTGACGCCGCCCGCAACCTCGTGCTTCGAGGAGACTGCGAGCGTAGCGCCCGGATCGCGCGGCGCGGACCCGATCCGTTCCACGACGGATCCCAGGGCGACTGCGGTTCCCTCGCCCGTCCACCTCTCCAGGATCTCGATGATGTCTTTCATCCGAAGGCGCCGCCTTGCCCGGTGTTACAAGGTTGTCGTCATTCCACAATAGCGCTGCAACCAAGGGGCGCGAGACGGGCTCCGGCTCGGTGCAACCGATTTTCGGCCGCCCTGGTCTAAACCGCGATGCAAGATCAAACTGCCACCCTCCGTTTTGCCGTCTTTCCCCGTTCCGGCCTCCTGACCGATGCGTTGCTCGTGCTCGGCGGGGCGGCGTTCGTCGGGCTCGCCGCACAGTTCTCCTTCCGGCTCGGCTTCACGCCCGTCCCGATCACGGGCCAGACGTTTGCCGTGCTGCTGGTCGGCGCTGCTTACGGGCCGCTGCTCGGCGCAACGAGCCTGGGTGCGTATCTTCTGCTCGGGATCGTCGGCGTGCCGCTCTATGCCGATCACACACACGGCTGGTCGGTATTCAGCGGGACGGACGGCGGCTACATCGTCGGATTCGTGCTCGCTGCCGCCCTCACCGGCGGGCTCGCCGAGCGGGGCTGGGACAAGCGTTTCGCTTCGTCGGTCACGCTGATGCTGAGTGGCAGCGTCGTCATCTACGTCTGCGGTGCGGTGTGGCTGCACCACGTCATCGGCGGCAGCTGGAACACGGCGCTCACCGACGGGGTCTATCCGTTCGTCGCGGGCGACCTCGTGAAGCTCTACCTCGCGGCGCTCGCGCTTCCGGGCGCCTGGGCGCTCGTTCGCAGGCTCAGGTCGTAGGCGGGCGCAGCACCGCGAACTGATCGGTGATCTCGAGGCTCCGGGCGCGGAAGCCGAAGAGCGCCGCCGGGCGCCCCCCGGCCGGGCCGGGCTCCCGCCGGGTGCCGGTGGGGATGAGGAGATGGCGCCGCAGGAGCACGCGCTGCAGGTTCGTCGCCGAGAGGTCGTGGGCGAGCGCTGCGCGGTAGAGGTCGCGTAGCTCGGAGATCGTGAACTCGGCAGGCGCGAGTGCGAAGCCGATGTTCGTGTACGAGAGCTTCGCCCGCAGCCGCTCGCGGCCCGCGAGCACGATCGGCGCGTGGTCGAAGGCCAGCTCCGGGAGCTCGTCGACCGGATGGAAGCGGGTGTCGCCGGGGAGCGCCGGATCGACGTCGACGGGGACGAGCCCGAGATAGGCGGTCGCGAGCTCCCAGCGAAGCGGATTGCGGTCGGGATCGCTCCGCGTCTCGAGCTGCTCGAGGTGGGCGAGCTCGCGCACGTCGACCTTGGCCGCCAGGTGCCGGCGGATCGACTGCTCGAGGGTCTCGCGGGCCGCGAGATCGCCCCCCGGGAGCGACCAGAGCCCCGAGAACGGCTCGAGCGCGCGCTCCCAGAGCAGCACCTGCAGCCGCCCGGCACGTACCTGCAGCACGACGCCCACGACTGTCTGCGCCGGATTCACTGTTTTCGTCCTGTGGTCGCAAACATTGCTAGACTCCCGAAAGAAGGTTATCGACTATGGGGAGAAAACCCGACTCATCCGGTCTGGGCGACGAGCCTAGACCGTTCGACACGATCGTCGTCGGCGGGGGCGTCGCCGGCCTCACAGCCGCGCTCGCGGCGGCGTCCGAGGCGGAGGTGCTTCTGCTCGCGAAGGCGCCCGTCGCATCGTCGAACAGCTGGCAGGCCCAGGGCGGTGTCGCCGCGGCCGTGGGGGAGGGCGACTCGCCCGAGCTCCATGCCGCCGACACCTTCCGCGCGGGCAGGGGGCTCAGCCGTCCGAGCGCCGTCACCGCGCTCGTCGAGGAGGCCCCTGCGCGGATCGCCGAGCTCGTCGAGCTCGGAGTCGGCTTCGACGAAGGGCTCGGCAGGGAGGGAGGCCACACGGTGCGCCGCGTCGTCCATGCCGGCGGGGCGGAGACCGGGAAGGCCATCTCGGCGGTACTCGCCGAACGCGTGCGTGCGCACCCACGGATCACGATCCTCGACGACGTCCGGGTGCTCGAGCTCTCGGTGGGTGAAGGACGTTGTGCCGGCGTGCTCACCGACCACGGCCCGGTCGCAGCGCCGGCGACTGTGCTCGCGACGGGTGGCTACGCGGCACTCTGGGCGCGCACCACGAACCCACCGGGTGCCCTCGGTGAGGGGCTCACGCTCGCCTACCGTGCCGGCGCTGCGCTCGCGGATCTCGAATTCGTGCAGTTCCACCCGACCGCGCTCCTCGACGACGGCTTCCTGCTCTCCGAGGCGTTGCGTGGCGAGGGTGCCCTGCTCGTCGACGACGCCGGGAATCGCTTCATCGACGAGCTCGCACCTCGTGACGTCGTGGCGCGAGCGATCGCCGAGCGAGGCCATGCCGGGCTCGACCTGCGCGGGATCGAGCGAGCGCGTTTCCCGGGCCTGATGGCGACCCTCGAGCGCGCCGGGTTCGACCCCGGTGCCGCGCCGATCCCCGTCTCCCCGGCGGCCCATTACACCGTCGGTGGGATCGTGACCGACCTCGACGGCGCCACGACTCTGCCCGGCCTGTTCGCCGCCGGAGAGTGCGCGGCGACCGGCGTGCACGGCGCAAACCGGCTGGCATCGAACTCGCTGCTCGAATGCCTCGTCTTCGGCCGCCGGGCCGGGGTTGCCGCCCTCGCTGTTCCTGCGATCGACGCGGCCGGGCGGCAGGATGTACCCGGTTCGACGGGCGTGAGCGGAGCTTCCCGGCACGAGCTCTGGGACGACGCAGGCGTGATCCGGTGCGCCGAGGGCCTCGAACGGCTGCTTTCTGCCCCCGCGCTGCTACCGCGCCTGATCGCCACCGCCGCGCTCGAGCGCCGTGAGAGCCGAGGCGCGCACTTTCGTTCCGATTTCCCGACCGAGGACGAGGCGTTCCTCGGGCATGTCGTCCTGCGGCGTGGTGAGCGGCCGGTGCTCGAGCGATGGAGCTGACGGCCCGGGAGCTCGACCGCGTCGTGACCGCCGCACTTGCCGAAGATGTCGGCGACGGAGACCTCACCACGGAAGGGGTCGTCCCCGTGTCGGCCCGCGCACGCGCCGAGCTCCTGATCGAGGAGGGGGGAATCGTCTGCGGCGTCCCGGCTGCGCTCCGTGTGTTCGCGACGCTCGACGCCGGCGTGGAGGGTGAGCCCCTCCTCGCGGAGGGCTCACGGATCCCGGGCCCGGCGGTCGTCGCTCGGCTCGAAGGGCCGGCGCGCGCCCTCCTCACGGGGGAGCGAACGGCGCTCAACCTACTGGCCCGGCTCTCCGGCGTCGCGACGCTGACTGCCCGCTACGTCGACCTCGTCGACGGGACCGGCGTGACGATCCTCGACACGCGCAAGACGACGCCGGGCCTGCGCTCGCTCGAGAAGTACGCGGTGCGTTGCGGCGGCGGGAGCAACCACCGTGCCGGCCTCTATGACGCGATCTTGCTGAAGGAGAACCATCTGCGAATCGCGGGTGGAATCAGCCGTGCCGTGGCGATGCTGGGCGATCGCGACGCCGTCGCCGTCGCCGTCCATGACGCCACCGCGGTCGAGGTCGAGGCAGAATCCCTCGAGGACGTCGCCGAGGCGCTCGCCGCCGGCGCCGACCGGATCCTGCTCGACAACATGAGCGTCGCCGACGTTGCAAGGGCCGTCGACATCGCGGGTGGCCGGGTGCCGCTCGAGGCCTCCGGTGGAATCACCCTCACGAACATCCGCGCCTACGCCGAGACCGGCGTGGACTTCATCTCGATCGGCGCCCTCACGCATGCGGCCCGATCGCTCTCCGTCTCCCTCGATCTGGAGGTGTCATGACCGCACTCGACATCCCGACGCCCGCCGGCGTCACGACTCTGGCGGACGAGGTGCGCGCACTCGCTCGTGAGCGCGACGCCGTCATCCTCGCCCACAACTACCAGCTTCCAGAGGTGCAGGACGCCGCCGACTTCGTGGGCGACTCGCTCGGCCTCTCACGCGAGGCCGCCGCGACCGACGCCTCGACGATCCTCTTCTGCGGCGTGCATTTCATGGCGGAGACCGCGGCGATCCTGAGCCCCGAGAAGACGGTGCTGATTCCCGACCTGCGCGCCGGCTGCTCGCTCGCGGCCTCGATCGATGCTGCCGAGCTACGAAAATGGAAGGCGGAGCATCCGGGCGCGGTCGTCGTCTCCTACGTGAACACGAGCGCCGCGGTGAAGGCCGAGAGCGACTTCTGCTGCACCTCGGGGAACGCCCGGGCGGTGATCGAGGCGATCCCTGCCGACCGCGAGATCCTGTTCCTTCCCGACATGTACCTGGGCCTCTGGCTCGAGCGCGTCACGGGGCGCAAGCTGAGGATCTGGCTCGGCGAATGCCACGTCCACGCCGGCATCCGCCCGGCCGACATCGAGCGTTGGCACGCCGACGCGCCGGACGCCGAGTTGCTCGTCCACCCCGAATGCGGCTGCGCGAGCCAGGCGATGGCGTTCGGAGACGATCGCACCCACATCCTCTCGACCGAGGCGATGGTCGACTTCGCGCGCAGCTCGGACAAGCGCAAGTTCGTGGTTGCGACCGAGACGGGGATCATCCACCGGTTGAACCGGGAGGTCCCCGAGAAGGAGTTCGTCGCCGCACGCGAGGCTGCCGTCTGCCGGTTCATGAAGATGATCACGCTCGAGAAGGCGCGCGACTCGCTGCGCGACCTGAAGCACGTGGTCTCGGTCGAGCCCGAGGTCGCAACACGCGCACGCGGGGCGATCGACCGCATGGTCGCGATCGGCTGAGCGATGATGAAGTAATGGGCCTTCGAGCCAGAGTGCGGGAAGGCGCCGGCTTCCATGCCGCCGCAGGCGTTGTCGCGAGCACCGTGGCCGTGGTTGCGGTCACCGGGGTGATCGCGGTGCTCGACCGGTGGATTCCGGTGCTCAGCCTCGGTGTCCTCTACCTGTTCGCGGTGCTGCCGGTCGCGGTGTTCTGGGGGCTCGCCTACGCGATCGGCGTCTCGGTCGCGAGCATGCTCGCGTTCAACTTCTTCTTCCTGGAGCCCATCCACACGTTGACGCTCGCCGACTCGCGCAACTGGCTTGCACTGCTCGTGTTCGTCGCGACGTCGGTCGTCGTCTCCGAGCTCGCGGCTCGTTCCCGCCGGCGGGCGCGAGAGGCGTCGCTACTGGCCGAGATCGCGACCTCACTGCTCGAGCACGGGACGGTCGGGGACGAGCTCGAGCGGATCTCGGAGGAGGCGGCGCGGGCGCTGCACGCCGAGCACGCCGAGATCACTCTCGGGCCCGAGCTTCGTGAGGGGTACGAGCTGACCGCAAGTGGGCGGCGGGTCGGGACGATCCGCCTCGAGGGCGGTGGGCGCGACGCGAGCACGCGGCGTGTGCTGCCTGCGCTCGCCTCGCTGCTCGGGGTTGCGATCGACCGTGAGCGGCTCGAGCACGAGGCCTTCGAGGCCGAGGCGCTGCGCCGGGCCGATGCGATCAAGACGGCGCTCCTCCGTGCGGTCAGCCACGACCTGCGGACCCCGCTGATGGCGATCTCGACCTCGGCCGGGGCGCTCGCCCGGCCCGACCTCGCGATCGACGACGCGGACCGCGCCGACCTGCTTGCGACGATCCTCGCCGCCTCCGACCGGCTCGACCATCTCGTCGGCAACCTGCTCGACCTCTCGCGCCTCCAGGCCGGGGCCGCCGAGCCCGAGCAGGAGCTGATCGAGCTCGAAGAGCTGGCCGCCGCCGCCCTCGAGGAGCTCGGGGTGGACGCGGCTCGCGTCGAGGTGTCGCTTCCCGACGAGTCCCCGGCTGTCTCCGTCGACCCCCACCAGATCCAGCGCGTGCTCGTGAACCTGGTCGAGAACGCCCTCAAGTACTCGCCGTCGGGCGAGCCCGTGAGGGTGCAGGTCACGACGACCGGGTCGGAGGCGTCGGTGCGGGTGATCGACCACGGCCCGGGCGTTCCGGCCGGCGAGCTCGAGCGGATCTTCGAGCCGTTCCACCGCGGAAGCCGCACGGGCGGGGCGCCCGGGGCCGGCCTCGGGCTCGCCATCGCCCGCGGCTTCGCCGAGGCAAACGGCGGCCGGCTCTCCGTGGAGTCCCGCTCGGGCCAGGGCGCGGCCTTCGTGCTCACCCTTCCGGCCGTGCCGGAGCCCGTCGAGGTATGAGCCCGGTAACCGGTTGAACGCGGCGCCGCGGGTTCTCGTCGTCGACGACGAGCAGCAGATCCTGCGCGCGCTTCGGACGAGCCTGCGCGGCGCGGGATACGAGGTGGAGACCGCCGAGACCGCCGAGTCGGCGCTCGCGGCGGCCGCGATGCGGCCCCCCGAGGCCGTGATCCTCGATCTCGTGTTGCCGGACGGCACCGGCATCGAGGTCTGCCGCGAGCTGCGGAAGTGGAGCTCGGCGCCCGTGATCGTGCTCTCGGCGGTCGGCGAGGAACGCGAGAAGGTTGCGGCGCTCGATGCGGGGGCCGACGACTACGTGACGAAGCCGGTCGGGATCGACGAGCTGCTCGCCCGGCTCCGCGCGGTCCTCCGGCGTCGCATCCCCGACGGAGGTCCGGTGCTCGAGGTCGGCGAGCTCGTGGTCGACCTCGAGAAGCACACCGTGACCATGGCCGGAGCCCCTGTCCACCTCACCCCGCACGAGTTCGAGCTGCTCCGCGTGCTCGCCGCGAACGAAGGGAAGCTGCTGACCCACCGGGCACTGCTCCAGGAGGTCTGGGGGCCGGGCTACGGCAGCGAGTCGAACCTCCTCCACGTGAACATCTCGCAGCTGCGCCGCAAGCTCGAGCCCGATCGGGCCCGCCGGCGCTACCTGCTGACCGAGCCCGGCGCCGGCTATCGCCTCGTGAACCCGCTCGCCGAACTTTAAGGCTTCCTTCAGGTCGCCAACCGCGATCCTCAGACGGTCTTCAGCGCCCCGCTCCTAGCGTGGCAGGCATGCAAGTTTCGTCCGGGCAGGCGTCCGACTACGGGATCGGCCGCTGATGTACGACCTCGCTGCGCTCGGCATCGGGGCGGCGTGCTTCGCGTTCGTCTACCTCCTCCTGATCCTCCTGGACCGCGTCTGATGTCGGCCGCCGACGTCTTCGGGCTCGTCGTCTCGCTCCTCGTCTTCGTGTACCTCCTCTACGCGCTCCTGCGCGGGGAGAAGCTCTAGATGTCGGGGCAGGGGATCTCGCAGATCGTCGTCTACGCGCTCGTCCTGATCGCGCTCTCCTACCCGCTCGGCCTCTGGATGGCACGGGTCTTCATGGTCCCGCGCGTCGCGGGCCGGTTCCTCGACTCGATCGAGGGTGGCTTCTACCGGATCGTCCGCACCGACCGAGACCGGGAGCAGGACTGGAAGAGCTACGGGATGAGCGTGCTCGTCTTCAGCATCCTCTTCTGGCTCCTCCTCTACGCGATCCAGCGCGCCCAGGGCCACCTGTTCCTGAACCCGGACCACATGAAGGGCGTGCCGGCGCACCTGTCGCTGAACACCTCGGCGAGCTTCATCACGAACACGAACTGGCAGTTCTACGGCGGCGAGTACACGATGTCGTACCTCACGCAGATGGCCGGGCTCGCCGTCCAGAACTTCGTCTCGGCAGCCGTCGGGATCGCGGTTCTCGTCGCGGTTGTGCGCGGGATCGCGCGCCGCTCGGCCGACACGCTCGGGAACTTCTGGGTCGACCTCTACCGGGGCACGGTCTACGTGCTCCTTCCGCTCTCGATCATCGTGACCGTGCTCCTGCTGTGGCAGGGGGTTCCGCAGACCCTCCACGGTCACGCGACCGCAACGACCCTCCAGGGGGCGCAGCAGACGATCGCCCGCGGCCCGGTCGCCTCGCAGATCGCGATCAAGCAGCTCGGGACGAACGGCGGCGGCTTCTACAACTCCAACTCCGCGGTGCCGTTCGAGAATCCGACGGGCCTCTCGAACTTCATCGAAATGCTCGCGATCCTGCTGATCCCGGCCGCGGAAGTGTTCATGTTCGGGAAGCTGGTGTTCGCCCGACGCCACGCGGTGGCGGTGTTCACCGCGATGTTCGTCGTGTTCGCACTGGGCGTCGCCCTGAACCTCCCGGCCGAGCAGCACGGCAGCGCGGTGCTGCGCAGCTCGGGCGTGAACATCACGCAGGGGAGCGGCCAGAGCGGCGGCAACATGGCCGACAAGGAGGTTCGCTTCGGCCAGGCGGCGACGAGCAACTGGACCGTGGCAACGAGTGACGCCTCGAACGGCTCGGTCAACGGCGGGTTCGACGCGCAGACGCCGCTCGGCGGAGCTGTGCCCCTCGTGAACGTGTTCCTCGGCGAGGTGATCTTCGGCGGCGTCGGCTCGGGCCTCTACGGGATGTTCTTCTACATCGTGATCGCGGTGTTCGTCGCGGGCCTGATGGTCGGGCGGACGCCCGAGTGGTTAGGCAAGAAGCTCGAGGCGCGAGAGATCAAATACGCGGCGATCGGCGCCCTCTTCGTGCCGACGATGGTGCTCGTGCTCGCTGCGATCTCGATCGCGACGAAGCTCGGCATCGCATCGATCTTCAACCCCGGGGCCCACGGGTTCACCGAGACGCTCTATGCCTACGACTCCCAGGGCAACAACAACGGCAGCGCCTTCGCCGGCTTCGGGCTGACGAACTTCAGCGCCGACCTGGGAACGGTTGCGATGCTGTGTGGGCGCTTCGTCCCGATGTTCGCGGCCCTGGCGCTCGGCGGCACCCTCGCGAAGAAGAAGATCGCCCCGGTCTCAGCCGGGACGTTCCGCACCGACGGCCCGACCTTCGTCGTGCTCCTCGTCGGCGTGATCGCGCTCACGGCCGGCCTGATGATCTTCCCGGCCTTGACGCTCGGCCCGATCGTCGAGGGGTTGATGCACTGATGCGCAACGTGCTCAGCTCCGTGATCGCGATCGTGGTGATCACCGCGGTCCTCGGCTTCGGCTATCCGCTCCTGATGACCGGCCTCGGGCAGGTCGCCTTCAAGAGCCAGGCAAACGGCAGCCTGATCAGGGTCAACGGCAAGGTCGTGGGCTCGAAGCTCGCCGCCCAGGGGTTCTCGGGGCCGCGGTACTTCCACGAGCGGCCCTCGGCCACCTCTCCGGCGTACAACGCCGGCGCGACGACGTTCGCGAACCTCGGGCCGACGAATCCGGACCTGGCGAAGAACGTCAAGGCTGCCGCCGCGGCGATTCTCGAGCTGGAGGGCCCCTACAACCCGGGCCTCACGATCCACGACATCCCCGTCGACGCGGTCACCACCTCCGGCTCGGGCATCGACCCGGACATCTCGCCCGCCTACGCCAAGCTCCAGTCGGCAAGGATCGCCGCGGTTCGCAAGCTTCCGCTCACGACCGTCCAGCAACTCGTCTCGAAGTACACGACCGGGCGCTCGTGGGGCTTCTTCGGCGAGCCCGGGGTAAACGTGCTCGAGCTCAACCTCGCGCTCGACCGCCAGGCGGGCACATAGTGGCGCGCAGGTCGGCCAGCATCTTCTCGGGAGAGATCGTCGCGGGCGCCGTGAAGGACTCGTTCCCGAAGCTCGATCCGAGGCTCCAGCTGAAGAACCCGGTGATGTTCATCGTCGAGCTCGGCAGCGTGATCACGACCGGGATCTTCGTGCTCGACCTCGTGCGCGGCGACACGGGCTCGCTCTGGTTCGTCGGCGTGATCACCTTCTGGCTCTGGCTCACGGTGCTCTTCGCGAACTTCGCCGAGGCCGTCGCAGAGGGCCGCGGGAAGGCCCAGGCCAGTGCGCTGCGCGCCACGCGAACCGCGACGACGGCACGCCGGCGCCTCGCGAGCGGCGCGACGGAGGACGTGCCCGCGCCCGATCTGCAGCGGGGCGACATCGTCGTCGTCAGCGCCTCCGAGGTGATCCCCGCCGACGGCGAGATCATCGAGGGTGTCGGCTCGGTCGACGAGTCGGCGATCACGGGCGAGTCCGCACCGGTGATCCGCGAGGCCGGCGGCGACCGCTCCGCCGTCACGGGGGGCACGAGGCTGCTCTCGGATCACCTCGTGATCCGGGTCACCCAGGAGCCGGGGAAGTCGTTCCTGGACAGGATGATCGCCTTGGTCGAGGGCGCAGAGCGGCGCAAGACCCCGAACGAGATCGCGCTCAACATCCTGCTCGCCGGCCTGACGATCACCTTCCTCGCGGCCGTGGTCACGCTCAAGCCCTACGCGGCCTTCGCCGGGACGGCCACCTCGCAGACCGTCCTGATCGCGCTCCTCGTCGCGCTGATCCCGACGACGATCGGAGCGCTGCTCTCGGCGATCGGCATCGCCGGGATGGACAGGCTCGTCCAGCGCAACGTGCTCGCGATGTCCGGCCGTGCCGTCGAGGCCTCCGGCGACGTCGACGTGCTCCTCCTCGACAAGACCGGCACGATCACGCTCGGCAACCGCCAGGCCTCGGAGTTCGTGCCCGTCGACGGCGTTCCCGTCTCCGAGCTCGCCGAGGTCGCGCAGCTCTCCTCGTTCGCCGACGAGACGCCCGAGGGGCGGTCGATCGTCGTGCTCGCCAAGGACCAGTACGGGCTCCGCGGCCGCGAGCTGTCGGACCTCGACGCGACGTTCATCCCGTTCTCCGCGACGACCCGGATGAGCGGGGTCGATTTCGACGGCAAGCAGTACCGCAAGGGTGCCGCCGACGCCGTGAAGCGGTGGGTCGAGGAACAGGGCGGCAAGGTGCCGCCGCGCCTCGACGAGGAGGTCGACAAGATCGCTCGCGTCGGTGGGACGCCGCTCGTCGTCGCGCAGGACAACTTCGTCCTCGGCGTGATCCACCTGAAGGACATCGTCAAGGGCGGCATGAGCGAGCGCTTCGACGAGTTGCGCCGGATGGGCATCCGTACGGTGATGATCACCGGCGACAACCGCGTCACCGCAGCCGTGATCGCTCAGGAGGCGGGAGTCGACGACTTCCTAGCCGAGGCGACGCCAGAGGCGAAGCTGGCGCTGATCAGGGAGGAGCAGGCGAAGGGACGGATGGTCGCGATGACCGGCGACGGCACGAACGACGCACCCGCGCTCGCCCAGGCCGACGTGGGCGTTGCGATGAACACGGGCACGTCGGCCGCCAAGGAAGCCGGCAACATGGTCGACCTCGACTCGAACCCCACCAAGCTGATCGAGATCGTCGAGGTCGGCAAGCAGCTCCTGATCACCCGCGGTGCGCTGACGACCTTCTCGATCGCGAACGACGTCGCCAAGTATTTTGCGATCCTGCCTGCGATGTTCGCGTTCACCTACGCGGCGAAGCCCGGCGAGCGCGGGCCGTTGAACGCGCTCAACATCATGCATCTCGGCACGCCCGAAAGCGCGATCATCTCGGCGATCATCTTCAACGCGCTGATCATCCCGGCCCTCGTCCCGCTCGCCCTGAAAGGCGTGCGCTACCGCGCGATCGGCGCCACGGCGCTCCTGCGCCGGAACCTGCTCATCTACGGCCTCGGTGGGATGATCCTGCCCTTCATCGGGATCAAGCTGATCGACCTCGTAGTCCACAATGTGTTCGGGGCGTAGTCGCCGGGAGGGAGCATTTGCGTGGCCGCTACCGGATCCTGCTCGGAATGGCCGCGGGCGTTGGCAAGACCTACCGGATGCTCGAGGAGGGACGTCAGGCAGAGACGGAAGGCGTCGACGTCGTGATCGGCTACCTCGAGCCCCACGATCGCCCGGAGACCGCCGCGCTCGCAGAGGGCCTCGAGTTCGTACCGTCCCTCGTGAGCCGCGGCGGCGGCGAGCTCGCCGAGATGGACGTCGATGCCGTGATCGCGCGCGACCCGGGGCTCGCGCTGGTCGACGAGCTCGCCCACACGAATCTCGCCCATTCGCGGAATGCCAAGCGCTACGAGGACATCGACGAGATCCTCGAGGCTGGGATCGCCGTGACCTCCACGGTGAACATCCAGCATCTCGAGAGCCTGAACGACGAGGTGTTCGAGCTAACGGGCGTCCGCGTCAGGGAGACGTTCCCCGACCGGATCCTCGACGAGGCCGACGAGGTCGTCCTGGTCGATCTCGCCCCCGAGGCGCTCCGCGATCGCCTTCGCGCCGGCAAGGTTTATCCGTCCGAGCGGATCGAAACCGCGCTGGACAACTTCTTCCGCCTCGACAACCTCGCCGCCCTCCGAGAGCTCGTGCTCCGGGAGCTCGCCGAGGACGTCGAGGCTCGGCGGACGACCGCCGTGCTCGATCCCTTGAGCCAGCAGGCGGTGGCCGAGCGCATCCTCGCGCTCGTCACGCCCGAGCCGCGCTCGCAGCGCATCCTGCGACGGGCGTTCCGCTCGGGGCAGAGGCTGGGCTCGGAGATCGACGCCGTCTGGGTCAAGCGTCCCGGCCAGCGCCTGGACGAGGCCGAGACGGTTGCCCTGGCGGCCCTTCGCCGACTGGCGAGCATCCTCGGTGCGCACTTCATCGAGGTCGAAGGCTCGAGCCTCCCGGAGACCGTGAAGCGGATCGTCGCCGAGCGCGGCTCGACCTATGTCTTCCTCGGAACGCCCGACGAGTCCCGCCGCACGGAGATCCTACGCGGCTCGCTCGTGTCGAAGCTCGTTCGCAACCTCCCGGGTATCGACATCCGCGTCGTCGCCGACCGGGCGCTGCGCGAGGAGGCCGAGCGATGACGTTCGCCTTGATCGTCGCGCTCGTTGCGCTCGCAGGAGCCCTCGTCGTGATCGGGCTCCGCCTGCGAAGCCCGAGGCCGGCCAAGCGCAACGGGTTGCAACAGAACGTCGAGCGGATCCTGGTCCCGTTCACCGGCGGCGGCCTCGATCCCACCGTCCTCGCCGCCGGGATCCGGATCGCCCGGGCCGAGGACGCGACGCTCGTGCCGGCCTACCTGATCGTCGTGCCGCTCGAGCAGGCCCAGGAGGTGCCGATGCAGCAGCAGGTCACGATGGCGATGCCGCTCCTCGAGGCCGTCGAGCACGCCGCGCTGCGTGCTGGTGTGCCCGTCGACGCCAGGGTAGAGAGCGGCCGCACCGCGATCCACGCCCTCAAGCGCCTCTGGGAGGCCGAGCATTTCGACCGGATCGTCGTGCCCGCCGCCGCCCGCGGGCATCGCGGCTTCACACCGAAGGATCTCACGTGGATGCTGACGAACGCTCCGAGCGAGACCCTCATCCTGAGGCCGGATCCTGCCCGGAACGGAGCGACCGCGGCATAGGTTTCAGGAAGACGTGATGTAGCCGTACATCTGCATCACGCACCAGCCGGCTCCCGTGGAGCCAGCTACCTTTCCTGTCACGCCGGCTCAGCCCGGGATTCTCATCCGTTTCACAGGAGCGCCTGCTTTTGTGGAACGAAAGCGAGGAGGTAGACATGGCAGACGCGCAGGACCGTCTTACCGCAGAAGATAGAGAGCATCTGGCGAAGCTCGAGGAGGCGCTCTTCGAGATCAGGCGAGTGATCGCAGGGCAGGAATCGATGCTCGAGCGTTTGCTGATCTGCCTGCTTGCGGGCGGTCACCTATTGATCGAGGGTGTTCCCGGCCTGGCGAAGACGCTCGCGATCAAGACGACGGCGTCGGTGCTCGGCGGGTCGTTCTCCCGCATCCAGTTCACGCCGGACCTCGTTCCGAGCGACCTCGTCGGCACGCGCATCTTCCGTCCCGACAAGCACGAGTTCGAGACCGAGCTCGGCCCCGTCTTCTGCAACTTCCTGCTCGCCGACGAGATCAACCGTGCGCCGGCCAAGGTCCAGTCCGCGCTGCTCGAAGTGATGCAGGAGCGCCAGGTGACGATCGGTCACACGACCCACAAGGTCCCCGAGCCGTTCCTCGTGCTCGCAACGCAGAACCCGATCGAGTCCGAGGGCACCTATCCGCTGCCCGAGGCGCAGGTCGACCGCTTCATGCTGAAGGTGCTCGTCGACTATCCCCAGCACGACGAGGAGCTGACCGTCGTCTTGCGCTCGCTGGAGCCTGCACCGCAGCTTCAGCCGGTCCTGACACTCGAAGGTCTGACGGCCCTCCAGAAGCTGACCTCGAAGGTGTTCGTCGACCCGGCGCTCGTGAGCTGGGTCGTCGACCTCGCCACCGCGACGCGCAAGCCGAGCGAGGTCGGGCTCGACGTGATCGCTCCCTATGTCTCCTACGGCGCCAGCCCTCGCGGGCCGATCAGCGTGATCGCGGCCTCCCGGGCGCTTGCGGTGATCCGGCAGCGCGACTACGTCCTACCCTCCGACGTGGAGACGCTGGTTCGCGATGCGTTCCGCCACCGGCTCGTGCTCTCCTACCAGTCGCTGGCAGAAGGGGTCACCTCGGATCAGGTCCTCGACCACGTGCTCGCCTCGATCCCGGCGCCGCAGATCGACCTCGGGCGCACTGCCACAGTCGCGGCGTGAAAGGCCTGATCGCCGCCACCGGACGTGTCCGGACACCCGCGCAGCCGGGGCCGGGGGCGATCACTGCCGAGAGCCTCGAGGCGCTCGAGCTGGCGATCGGGCGGCGCGTCGACGGGCTGCTCGCGGGCGACTTCCGGTCCAGCTTTGCCGGGGTTGGGACCGAGCTCCATCAGGTCCGCCCGTACGAGGCCGGTGACGACGTGCGCCGGATCGACTGGAACGTCACGGCTCGAACCGGTCAGACGCACGTCAGGGTCGAGCTCGCCGAGCGCGTGCTCGTCACCTGGCTCGTCTTCGACGCCTCGGCTTCGATGGCGTTCGGCACGGCCGAGCGCCGGAAGGCCGACGTTGCCGAGGGCGTCGCGCTCGCGATCGGTCATGCGGCGACCCGGCGCGGCAACCGGCTCGGGATGATCGCATTCGGGAGCGGCGATCCCCAATGGCGCCGTCCGCGCCAGGGGCGCCGGGGCCTGCTGCTCACGCTGGCGGCCCTGCGCGACGACCCGGCCGGTAGCGGCAGCCTCACGGAGGCTCTGACCCTCCTCGACGGGCTCGCCGGCCAGCGGTCGCTCGTCGTGATCGTCTCCGACTTCCGCGGCCCGATCGACTGGCGGAACGCGCTGCTCCGAGTCGCGGGCCGCCACCCGACGCTCGCGGTGGAGATCCGCGACCCGCGCGAGCAGGAGCTCGCAGACGTCGGAGAGCTCCGGCTCGTCGACCCCGAGACGGGCCGCCAGCTCCGTGTCGACACGGGCGACAAGGGGCTGCGCGAGCGGTTCGCCGTCGCCGCGGCCGAGGAGCGCAGCGGGCTCGTGCGAATGCTCGCGGCCGCGGGCGTGCGCCATGTCGCGCTCTCGACCGAGGGCGATTGGCTTCGCGAGCTCGCCGCCTTCCTGCGCAGGAGCGACTTCTCGTGAAGGGAAGGAGGCCGTCCTGGGCGCAACTCGCGATCGCGCTCGTGGTCGTCCTGGTCGTCGCGGCCCTCGCGGTGTTCTTCGTGATCGCATTCCACGTGTCGTTCAAGTCGCCCGAGCTGCTGCTGCTCCTCCTGCTGATCCCGGTTGCGGTCGGCGTCTACCTTTGGATCGACGGCGAGCGCGCGAAGAAGGCGGCCCGCTGGTCGTCCCCGCAGCTGCTGCCGAACATGACCTCCGGATCGTCAGGCCGCCTCCGATATATCCCGGCCACAATCTTCGGGGTCGCGCTCGTGCTGCTGCTCCTCGGGTTCGCAAGGCCGGAGGCGAAGTTCACCGAGGCCAAGGAGGGGGCAACGATCGTCCTGATGGTCGATACCTCGGGCTCGATGGGGGCGAACGACGTCAAGCCGACGCGCCTCCTCGCGGCCGACTCCGCGCTGACGCAGTTCATGAACCGGCTTCCCTCGAAGTATCGCGTGGCGCTGATCACCTTCGCGAGCGGGATCGCGGTGAAGGTGGCGCCGACCTACGACCATTCCGCGATCGTGAAGGCGCTCCCCGCGAAGGCACAGCTCGACGGAACCGCGATGGGGGATGCGCTCGCGGAGGCGGTCACGGTGGCGAAGCGGGCCGTCGGCCCGAGCAAGCCGGGCGCGCCGCATCCGCCTGCGTCGATCCTGCTCGTCTCGGACGGGGGCAGCAACGCCGGCAAGACGACGCCCGAGCAGGCAGCGACACTGGCGAAGAAGGCTGCGATTCCGGTCTCCACGGTCTCGGTCGGAACGGCGTCGGGCGTCGTCCACCAGAACGTGCCGCTCGGCCAGGGCAAGAAGACAGTCCCGTATGTCTCCCAGGTTCCAGTCGATCCGACGACGCTGAAGTCGATCGCGAAGACGAGCGGTGGCACGTACTTCGCCGCCCATTCCCCGGCCCAGCTCGAGGCGGTCTACAAGGCTCTCGGCTCCCGGCTCGTCTATTCGAAGCAATATCGCGAGATCACCGTGGGCGTTACGCTTGCGGCCTTCGTGCTCATTCTCGTCGCCGCTGGTCTTTCGGCCTTCTGGTTCCGGAGGCTCGTTTGAACCGCCGCGGCGTGGTCGCTGCGGCGTTTGTGCTGCTGCTAGCCGCTGCGGCGCTCCCGGGTCCCGCCGGCGCCGCGAACGAGTGCAACGGGATCCCGCGGTGCGTGCCCGTCGAAGGCCCCTGGGTGGCGGTCCCCGCGAACGGCGAGGTCGTCTACGCGCTCGCCTGCCCCCAGCGGAAAGGGATCGTCGCTGGAACCGACGGTCTCGCGACCTCGATCGATATCCGCGCCTCGTTCGACGGCATCCTCGGGAGCCCGGTCGCCTTCGGCCGCACGACGAACACCGTCGCGCTCTTCCGGGCGGTTTCCGCCCACCACCGGGCCGGCGCCTTCAAGCCTTTCATCGGCTGTCTCCCAACGCCTTCTGCCGTCCGTAACACGACCGCCGCGAGCTCCACCCCGGTCGGCCCTCCTCTCGATCTGCGGTTCGCGTCGCTTCCGGTCAAGCCCGGGTTCCAGCGGGTCGTGATGCTGTCGTGCCCCACCGGCGAGACACTCGTCGACAGCTGGAGCGCGACCGCGTTCACGTCCGCGAAGCCGCCTGCGCCGGGTCTTGCCGCAGCGATCCGCGTTCTGAGCCACCGGGTGGGTGCGCGCGTGCAGATGTCCGTCAGCGTCAGTGAAGCGCTCCGGGCGGGTGCCGGCGCACAGGTGCAGCTCGGCGTGAGGTGCGCGGCGTGATGAGCTTCGGTTCTCCCTATTTTCTGCTCTTGCTGCTCGCGGTCCCGCTCGTGATCCTCGTGGCGATCCTCGTGGATCGCCGGGGCGCCCGCTTTCCGATCGCCTACACGAACCTCACGGTGCTCGCCGGGGTGCTCCCGACTCGCCGCAGCCGTTGGCGGCGACTGGTGCCGCTCGCGTTCCTACTGCTCGCGCTCGTCTTTGCCGCCGGTGCGGTCGCGCACCCGCGCCTTCGGCTCTCCCAGCCCGACCAGAACGCCACGATCGTGCTCCTCGTCGACGTATCGGGGTCGATGCGCGCGAACGATGTCGAGCCGACCCGTCTCGATGCGGCGATCGACGCGATGCGCACGTTCCTCGACCGCCTCCCGAGCCAGTTCCGGGTCGGCCTCGTCGCGTTCAGCTCCGAGCCCGAGCCGCTCGTCGCGCCCACCTCGAACCGGGACCAGATCCGGCAGGCGGTTGCGCTTCTCGAGCCGGAGGCCGGAACCGCCGTCGGTGACGGGATCGGCGTCGCCGTGCACATGTTGAACACCTCGCTGCATCAGTCCGGGTACGTCCGCAAGAAGGGGCAGTACGTTCCCGGCGCGATCGTGCTCCTCTCGGACGGGGCGCAGAACCGCGGGATCCTCCAGCCGCTCCAGGCAGCGCACATCGCAAAGGCGTCCGGGATCCGGATCTACCCCGTCTCGCTCGGGACCCCGAACGGAAAGGTCACCTTCGGCTTCGGCGCGTTCACGAACTCGGTTCCCGTGCCGCCCGACCCCCAGACGATGAGCCAGATCGCCGCCGTGACCGGTGGGAAGTCGTACACCGCGCAGTCCGCCTCGAGCGTCGTCCAGATCTACAAGACGCTCGGCTCGAGCATCGGGCGTACCCACAAGCGCGTCCAGGTCACCTCCTGGTTCGCGGCCGCCGTGGCTCTGATGCTGCTCGCCGCGATCGGTTCCGCCGCGTTTCTCGGTAGCCGTCTGACCTGACCGCCATGGCAGCCGCCCGGATGCCGGTGCTCCATCTCTCGCTCGTCGTCGGCGGCGAGCTCTGGGACGAGGAGGGCGGCAAGGTCGGACGTGTCGACGACCTGATCGTCCGGCTCGGCGAGGACGAGTATCCGCCGGTCACGGGTCTGCTCGCGACCGTGGCCGGGCGACAGGTGTTCGTTCCGGCCGAAGCGGTGTCCCGGATCGAGCAGGGCCGGACGACGCTCCACGGCTCCCGGCTCGACCTGCGCCCGTTCGAGCGGCGCCCGCAGGAGGTCCTGCTGCGCAAGGACGTGCTCGACCGGCAGCTGATCAACATCGACGGGGCGCGCCTCGTCCGTTCGAACGAGATCGAGCTCGCCCGCCTCGAGGGCTGGTACCGCGTGATCGGCGTCGATGTCGGGCCGAGAGGGTTTGCCCGCCGGCTGCTGCCGCGCGCGCTCTCGCCCGCGGTCAGGTCGAGCAGCTTCACCGATTGGGCGAGCGTCGAGCCGTTCACGGGACACGTGCCGACGGTGAGGCTGAGGGTTCCGCATCCCCGGCTGGCCCGGCTCCACCCGGCGGACCTCGCCGACCTCGTCGAGGCGGCGTCCCACAGCGAGGGCGGGGAGATCATCGACGCGGTCGGCGCGGATCCCGAGCTCGAGGCCGACGTGTTCGAGGAGCTCGATGCTGCTCACCAGCTCGAGTTCCTCGACGAGCGCTCCGACCCCGACGTGGCCGCGCTCCTCGGCCGGATGGAGGCAGACGACGCGGCCGATCTCGTCGGGACGCTCGAGGGAGAGCGGCGCGACGGGGTTCTCGGGCTCCTCTCACCGGTGCAGCAGCGCCGGGTCAGGGCGCTCCTCGGCTATGACCCGGCGACCGCCGGCGGGCTGATGAGCCCCGGGTTCGTCTGCGTGTACGGCCAGGCCAGCGTCGCCGAGGCGCTCGAGCGCGTGCAGCGGTCGTCGGTCCCGGCCGACTCGCTCGCGTGGGTGTTCGTGATGAACACCCGCAAGCGCCTCGTTGGCGCGGTCGCGCTTGCAGACCTGCTGCGCGCCGAGCTCGATGGGATGGTCGCCGACATCGCACGGGTTCCGCAGCGCGTCCGCCCGGACGCAGACATTGAGGAGGTCGCACGGCTGATGGCCGATTACGACCTCACCGTCGTTCCCGTGACTGACGCCGAGGACAGGCCGATCGGAGTCGTCACCGTGGACGACGTGCTGGAGCTCACGCTGCCGAGAGGCTGGCGGCGGCGGTTCGGGCTGCTCGGCGAGGAGTGAGCTAACCGAACCGCAATAGAAAGCGCGGGTCGCGACGATTACCCTGGGTAGGTGGTGATCGCACTCCTGCTCCTGTTCCTGAACCTGGACCTCGATGGCGCGCTCAGTACGCGCTGCCATCTCGTCCGTGCGCGACCGGGCTCTTGCCCGGCGCCCGCGGCTGCGCCCGCGTAGCGCTCTCTTCGCACGTCTTCTCGCGCTGCTCGCGATTCTCGGGCCGGGACTGATCGCGGCCAATGCCGGGAACGACGCAGGCGGCGTCGCGACCTACGCCTCGGTCGGCGCGAGGTACGGCTACGACCTGATCTGGTTGATGGTCCTGATCACGATCTCGCTGATCGTGGTGCAGGAGATGGCGGCGCGGATGGGCGCGGTCACCGGCAAGGGCCTCGCCGAGCTGATCCGGGAGACCTACGGCGTCCGCTGGTCGACGTTCTCGACCGTCGCCGTGCTCGTGGCGAACCTCGGCATTTGCATCAGCGAGTTCGTCGGGATCGGCGCCGCGCTCTCGCTGGCCGGGATCCCGAAGTACGCGTCCGTGCCGGTCGCCGCGGTCGGGATCTGGCTACTCGTCGTCCGCGGCTCCTACCGGGTGGCGGAGCGGATCTTCGTGTTGATGGCGCTGCCGTTCTTCGCCTATCCGGTCGCGGCGATCCTCGCCCATCCCCACTGGGGGGCCGTGGCGAGCGCGACCGTCGCGCCGCACATCCATCTCACCTCGGCCTTCCTGTTCCTCTTCGTCGCGACCGCGGGAACGACGATCACACCGTTCATGCAGCTCTACCTGCAGTCGGCGGTGGTCGAGCGCGGGATCGGGCCCGACGAGCTCGCGGGGGAGCGCGCCGAGGTCGTCATCGGCTCGGTCTTCGCGAACCTCGTGGCGATCTTCATCATCATCGCCACCGGCGCGACGCTCTACGTCCACGGCGATCGCACCGTCTCGAGCGCTGCCGACGCCGCGAAGGCCCTCGTCCCGTTCGCCGGCCGCTACGCCGAGGTGCTCTTCGCCCTCGGGCTGCTCGGAGCAAGCCTTCTTGCGGCGGCGATCCTGCCGGTGACCGCCGCCTACGTCGTCGCGGAGACGTTCGGGTTCGAGAAGGGAATCAGCAGGCGCCCGAGCGAGGCGCCGGTCTTCGTCGGGGTGGTGACCGTCCTGATCGCGATCGGAATGCTCGTCGCGCTCGTTCCCGGACTCCCGGTGATCGCGCTGCTCGTAGCCGTTCAGGCCGTGAACGGCGTGCTGCTGCCGGTGACGCTGTACTTCGTGTGGCGGCTCGCGTCGAATCGCGAGCTGATGGGCGGCTACGCGAACGGCCGGATATTCGGGGCGGTGGCAGGGGCGACCGTGATCATCACCTCGGGGCTGTCGCTCGCCCTGCTTGCGGTGACCGCGGCGGGCCTGCGCTAGAGATCGAAGCCGAGCTCTCGCAGCGCGAGGAAGACGGCGTCGCTGAACGTGGGGTACGGCTGGATCACGTCGAGCAGCACCTCGATCGGAACCTCGGCGCGGATCGCAAGCGTGAGCTGCTGGAGCCATTCGCCTGCCTCGGGACCGACCGCGACCGCGCCCGTGACCACACGGCGCTCGGGGTCGGCGGCGAGCTTCAGGAACCCCGGGCGCTTGGGGCGCTCGTAGGTCGAGAGGCGCGGCGTCGAGGTGAGCTTCCAGACCGCGATCTTCCCTTCGAGCCTGCCCACCGTCGCGACCTGGGGGTCGGTGAAGACCGTGGCCGGGATCGCGCGGTAGTCGGCGCGGGTCTCGCGGCCGGCGATGTCGTAGGCGGCGATCCGGGCCTGGTACTTGCCGACATGCGTCAGGAGCGCCACACCGGTGACGTCGCCGATCGCCCAGACGTTCTCTGCCGCGCGGAGCCGCTGATCGACCTCGATTCCGTTGCTCCCGGTGGTGAGCCCGAGCGCGTCGAGCCCCTCGAGGTTCGGCCGGCGCCCGGCCGCGACCAGCAGCTGCTCGAAGTCGACCCGCTCACCGCCTGCGAGCACGGCGGTCTTGCCGTCGAAGGACTCCGCCTTCGCCCCGACGCGAACGTCGATCCCGTCCTCCTCGAGCGCGGCGTGAAGGAGCTCACCGGCGTCGGCATCGACGTTCGCAAGAAGGCGCCGCCCGGCTTCGAAGAGCGTCACCTTCGAGCCCATCCGAGCGAAGAACTGCGCGAGTTCGCACCCGACGGGCCCGCCCCCGAGCACGAGTAGCGAGCCGGGAACCTCCGTCGTCTCGGTCGCCTCGACGTTCGTCCAGTAACCCGTCTCCTCGATCCCTCGGATCGGCGGGATCTCGGGAGAGGAACCGGTCGCGATCACGAGCCGGTCGTAGGGAAGCTCACGGACCCCGACGCGGACGAGCCCCGGCCGGACGACCGTCGCCTCGCCGCGGATGAGCTCGCAGTTCCTCTCCGCGAGCCACTTCACCTGCCCCGAGTCGTCGCGCTCGGCGACGAGATCGCGCCAGCCGAAGATGCCTGCCGCGTCCATCGTGGCCGACTCGACGCCCGGTGCCCGGCGCGACTCGGCGACGATCTCCGGGCCGCGCAGCATCGTCTTCGTCGGCATGCAGGCCCAGTAGGAGCACTCGCCGCCCACCAGATTCCGTTCGACGAGCTCTAGCGCGGCCTCGCCGTCGAGCCGGCGGAGGGCTCCGACGAAATGCTCGCCGGAAGACCCCCCACCGAGAACGACGACGCGCACAGCTCGGCTAGGTGAGCTTGTTGGCCTTCAGGAACTGCGCGGCGACGGAAGCGGCCGACTGCTTGTCCACTTCCACGGCCTTGTTCATCGCGATGATGGCCGGCAGCGTCAGTTTCGAGGAGACTGCGTTCACGGCGCTGGCGAACGTCGAGCCAGCGGCCGTCGCGACCGAGGTCTTGACGATCGGCGCCACGTTCTGGAAGCCCGTGACGTGCTTGGGGTCGGTCAGCACGGTGTACTTCGACGGGGCCGCGAGCGGCGGGTCGGTCGAGAAGACGTCGGCCGCGAGCACCGCTCCCGAGTCGAGCGCGGCGTAGGGCGAGACGCTCCCGACGGAGGCGAACGACGCCTTCGAGAGCCCGTACTGCTTGGTGTAGCCGACGAAGCACGTGTTGCGGGTCTGGCACTCGGGGAAGCCGCCGAGCTTGAATGCGCCGACCTTCTTCAGGTCGGAGATCGACTTCAGCCCGTACTTCTTCGCCGTTGCATTCGTGACCGCGAGCACGTCCGTGTCGTAGAACGGGGTGGCATTCAGAAGCGTGTAGCCCTTGCCCGCCTCGAGGCTCTTCGCGAGCTTGTAGGTGGCCGACGCCGTGTTCGGCGAGTTCTTGTGGCCGAAGACGTCCTGCACGATCACACCGGTGTACTCGGGATAGAAGTTGATCTTCCCGCTCGTCAGCTGCGACTGGATGATCTCCGTCGAGCCGATGTTCTCCTTGTAGGAGACGTTGAAGCCCTTCGCCTGCAGCGCCTGCTTGTACAGCTCGCCGAGGACGAACTCCTCGGGGAAGTTCTTCGTACCGATGACGATCGTCGGGGTGGCACGTGTCGCCGGGCGAGCCGTCCCGGCGAATAGCCCGAGGACGATCGCGACCCCGAACGAGATGGCGAAGGCCGCTCTGGCCGCCCTCCGGGTGTGTTTTCTGATCACAACCGCTCCTTTCCGTAGTCCCCTGCCGGAGCCAGGACCCTAGCCGCCCTGACCCCTTTGGGGGTAGTGGCTCTTTGTAACGCGAGTAGCCCCACCCATACTCCCGCCGAGAGGGCCATCACGCAGATCGACGCCCCGAGTACGCCGGCGAGCCGGTAGGTCGGTTGGTTCGCGATGATGTCGCCGAGCCCGCCGCCGCCGGCGTAGGCAGCGATCGGCGCGGTCGCGACGACGGTGACCGCCGCGACACGGATGCCGATGTAGATCAGCGGCAGCGCAAGCGGCAGCTCGATACGGGTGAGGATCCCGGTGTTCGAGAGACCCATCCCGCGCGCCGCCTCGACCGCGTCCGCGTCGACTCCCTCGACCCCGAGGTACGAGTTCGTCAGGATCGGGCCGACCGCGAGCACGGCGAGCGCGACCATGTTGTTCGTGAAGCCGAGCCCGAGCACGGTCAGGAAGACGGCGATCAGGAAGATGCTCGGAAGCGCGCGGCCGAGCAGCGAGGCACCGATCGCCGCGTTCGCGCCGCGGTGGAAGTGCCCGAGCAGGATCCCAAGCGGCAGCGCGATCACGAGCGCGATCGCGAGCGCGGCGGCCGAGAGCTCGATCTGCTCCCAGGCCTTGGTCAGGAGTAGCTGCGGGTTGTCGAGGATGAAACGGAGCGCCAGCACGAACGTGTGCGGGTTCGCAGCGTCGAGGATCATCGCGTCGCCGCCCTCACCCACGGTGTCACCGCGCGCCCGACCAGGATCAGCGCCGTGTCGCAGAGGAGCGCGAGCGCCACGGCGAGCACACCCGCCGAGTAGATCTCGGTCTTGAACGGGATCGGAAGCTGGATCGCGTAGAAGATCGGGAACCCGAGCCCTTTCTCGGAGATAGTCCCGGCGATCGTGGCGACCGCGATCGTCGAGACCACCGCGATTCGCAGGCCGCCGATCATCGCCGGCAGCGCGAGCGGAAGCTCGACGCGCCGGAGCACCTGGCCGCGGGTGAGCCCCATCCCGCGCGCCGCCTCGAGCACCTCGGGCGGTGCGGAGTCGAGACCGGTGACGAAGTTCGGGAAGAGGATGACGAGGGTGTACGAGACGAGAGCGATCTCGATCGTCGTGTCGGTGTTCGGCGTGAGCGGGATCAGCAGCTGGAAGAGCGCGATGCTCGGGAACGTGTAGATCAGCGCCGAGACGATCGAGATCGGCTGCTGCGTCTCGCGAACCCGGTGGGCGAAGAGCGCGAGCCCGAGCGCGAGCACCGCTCCGACTCCGACCGCGAACGCCGAGAGCTCGATGTGCTGCTCGAGTGCGGGCCAGAGGGTGTCCCCCCAATGCTCCCTCACCCAGCTCGGGCAGAAGAGGTTGTCACCGGTGACGCACGAGTTTCCGGAGCCGAAGTTCGGGACGACGACGGGGCCGCCGGCGATCATGCGAGCAAGGCTGCGGCGCGGGCCAGCGTGAGTATCCCCAGGTCCTTCCCGTCGTCGCCGATCACGATGAGCCTGTCCCCCTCGCCCCCGAGCAGCATCGAGATCGCGTTCCGCACCGTGGTCCGGCTCGAGACCTCGAGCCTGGGGCGGTCCGCGGGAACCGGCTCGAGCTCGACGTCCGAGAGCTGCCGCAGCGCGAGCCGCCGAAGCGCGCGGTCCTCGCCGATGAACTGGGCAACGAACTCGTCTGCGGGATGGGCGAGGATCTCGTCCGGCGTGTCGTACTGCACGAGCACGCCGCCTTCTCGCAGGATCGCGATCCGGTCGCCCATCTTGATCGCCTCGTCGATGTCGTGGGTGACGAAGATCACGGTCTTCGCGACCTCGCGATGGAGCCGGCGCACCTCGTCCTGCAGGCGCGCCCGCGTGATCGGGTCGAGCGCGCCGAACGGCTCGTCCATCAGCAGCACCGGCGGGTCGGCGGCGAGCGCGCGGGCGAGCCCGACGCGCTGGCGCTGGCCGCCCGAGAGCTGGGTCGGGTAACGGTCAGAGTCGCCGGGCTCGAGCCCGACGAGCTCGAGCAGTTGCGCGGTGCGGGCCTTGATCCTGTCCTTCGGCCAGCCGAGGAGCCGCGGCACCGTGCCGATGTTCTCGCCGATCGTCATGTGGGGGAAGAGGCCCACCTGCTGGATCACGTACCCGATTCCCCGGCGGAGCTCCACGACCGGCAGGTCGCGGATCGAGCGCCCGTCGATCCTGATCTCGCCTTCGTCGAAGGGGATCAGCCTGTTGATCAGCTTCAGTGCCGTCGTCTTGCCGCCGCCGGAGGGGCCGACGAGCACGCAGAACGTCCCCGCCGGGATCGTCAGCGAGAGCTCCTGCAACGCCGGCTCGTCCCGTCCCTCGTAGCGCTTCGTCACGCGGTCGAAGACGATCTCCGCAGCGCGGCTCTGCCGCTCCGGCGCCGGTGGCGCCGGTGCCTCCGCCATCGAGCCCTCGTCGAGCCTGCTGCTCATGCCGGGACTCCGGCCTCGCCCGCCACGGCGCCGCCAGATCGCACCTTGCGAATGCCCGCGAACCCGATCGCCCCCCCGGCCACGAAGAGCGCCGCCGTGATCGCCATTGCGGTCCGGAACCCGGCCAGGTCGAGGTTCGTCGAGGCTCCCGCGATCGCCGCCCCCACGACGGCGATCCCGAGCAGGCCCGCCACGCGGGCGACCGCGTTGTTCACGCCTGACGCGATCCCTGCGTCACCGGCCCCGGCATCGGCGAGCACGGTCGCCGTCAGCGGCGCGACGATCAGCGACAGCCCGGCGGCGAACAGGAGCAACGCGGGAAGAAGCTCCGTCCAGTAGTCGAACGTCGGCGAGAGCGTCCTGATCCAGAGCGTCGAGACGGCGCAGATGAACGGGCCTGTGCCCATGAACACGCGGGGGCCGTAGCGAATCGAGAGCCGCCCGACGCGGCCCGAGGCGAAGAACATCACGATCGTGATCGGCACGGTCGCAAGCCCGCTCTTGAACGGTGAGTAACCCGCGATCTGTTGCAGGAAGAGCACCAGGAAGAAGCCCTGGGTCGAGAGACCCGCATAGACCGTGAACGTCTCGAGGTTCGCGAACGAGAAGTTGCGGCGGCGGAAGAGCCGGAGCGGGAGCATCGGTGTCGGTGCGCGGCTCTCCCAGGCGATGAAGAGACAGAAGACGGCGATGCCGCCGAACAGCGTGATCAGGATCAGCGGGCTCGAGAAGCCGTGGCTGGGCGCCTCGATCAGGGCGTAGACCGGCCCGCCGAGCCCGATCGCGCACAATGCGCCTCCGAGGAAGTCGACCGGTTCGCGGGTGCCTCGGTTCCCGCCACCCGGGATCGCGACCGCGATCAGCGCGAACGTGGCGATCGCGATCGGGACGTTGATCAGGAAGATCGCCCTCCACGAGACCGCCGTCACGAGCCACCCGCCGATGGTCGGCCCGAGCAGGAACGCGATCCCGGTCCACGCCGTCCAGGTTCCGATCGCGGCGCCGCGCTCCTCGCCGCTGAACGACACGGTGATCGTCGCGAGCGCGGCGGGAGTGAGGAGCGCGCCCGCGACTCCCTGCAAGCCGCGTGCCACGATCAGCGAGTTTCCGTCCCATGCGAGCGCGCAGAGCACCGAGGTCGCCGCGAAGGAGACTACACCGATCACGAACACGCGCTTCTCGCCGTAGATGTCGCCAAGCGAGCCGCCGACGAGGATCAGCGAGCCGAGCGTCAGGAGGTAGGCGTCCACCACCCATTGCTGCAGCGTGAGCCCGCCGCCGAACTCGTGCTCGATCGCGGGCAGCGCGACGTTCACGACCGTCGAGTCGACGAACACGATCGTCGACCCCAGGATGCAGGCCACGAGCGTCAACCGCTTGCGCGTCCCCTCGCTCAGATGCTCGATACTAGTGGCCGCCCACTGAGAGAAAGGGAGGGAAACGATGTCCGGCTTCACCGTAACGCAGCTCGACCAGGTCGACGACGTCCTCGGCGACTACCCCGGCGAGATGCGGATGCTCACGAACGACCTCGGCTGCGAGCAGGTCGCGTTCACCTATCGCCGGATGCCGCAGCACACTGGTGGGAGGGGCTCTTACGGCCACCGGCACGCCGAGCAGGAAGAGGTGTACTTCGTGATCTCGGGCACGCTTCAGTTCAAGCTCGCAGACGAGGTGATCGAGGCGGGCCCCGGCACGGCCGTGCGCGTCGGCGCCGACGTCTTCCGCTCGGTCTGGAACGACGAGCCCGAAGATGTCGAGCTCGTGATCGTCTCGATCCGGGCAGACGACCCGAAACCGGAATACGCTCCGGATTTCTGGCCCGAGGCCTGATTGATCGTCGTGGGAGCGCTTCAGCTCTCCGCGGTTCGAAGGCCCGCATGCCCGCTGCGGGCGCCAAGCGCGTGGAACGGCTCGGGCTCGCGCTTGCCCTCGACGCAGTCGGCGACGTACTCGGCAAGCGCCGGCCCATGTTTGAACCCGTGGCCCGAGCCGCCGCCCAGGAGCCACCAGGCCGCACGCTCGGGATGACGGGCGACGAGGAAATGCGTGTCGAGCGTGAGGTCGTACTGGCACACGCGTGAGCCGATGATCGGCGCGTCCGCGAGCGACGGGAAGCGGCGGGCGGCGTACTCGCGCGCGAGCTGCTCCATCTCCTTGTCCGGTAGCCGGTCGAGCTCGTCCGGATCGACCTCGACGCCTCCCACGTCGGGCGCGATCTTCACCCCGAGCCCGCCGAGCTCGCCGTGGCCGTAGTAGGGGCCGTCGTAGTCGCAGAAGCCGGGCGTGCCCGACCACTCTCCGGGCGCGCCGAAGAAGAACACGTCACGCCGCACGATCCGCTGCTCGACGAGGCCTGGGAAGAGCTTGGGAAGCCAGGAGCCGCAGGCCCAGATCACGATCTCGGCTTCGGGGGGACTCGCCGGGGTCACACGCGCGGTCTCGATCCGGAGGCCGGCCGCAAGCGCTCTCGTCGCGGCCCTCGCGTAGAGCACCCCCGCGTCCGGCTCGTGGAGGGCGGAGCGGAGATCCTCGCCGCCGAGCGACGGGAAGAGCCGGGCCGCCTCCTCGGGCGTCAGGCGCTCGCATGCGATCCCCAGGCGTTTGAGCGTGTGCTCGCTCCTCTGGGTGAAATCGCCGCTGCCCGAGTCGAACCACACCAGGCCGACCGGCTCGAAGAGGCGCTGCCCGGACTCCCGCTCGAGCTCGTGCCAGAGCTCGAGGGCACGGCGTGCCGACTGGGAGTACCAGCTCTCGTCGCCGTGCGAGAATCGCAGGAGGCGCGTGTCTCCTCCTGAGCCCGAGCGCACGGTGCCCGGCGTGTACTGCTCGATGACGCTGACGTCCAAGCCGCGACGCGCGAGCTCGCGAGCCGTGGCCGCGCCGAAGACGCCGGCACCGACGACCACGACCCGGGTCACGGCTCGAGCGGGGTGAGGCGGAGCCCGAGCACGTCGGGCCGGTGGTAATGGCCGGCTGGGTCGAACCGCTGCCGTTCGGCCCAGAGCAGCGCGGGGTCGAGCTCGGCGTAGAGGATGCCCTCTTCGTCGTAGAGCGGGCCGGCGAGATAGGCGCCGCCGGGCGCGAGGATCGCCGAGCCGCCACGGCCGATGATGCCGGCGTCCGCGATCAGCGCATGCAATGGGAAGTCGGCCGGGTAGGCCTCGGAGCGCTGGAAGTGGGAGGGGGCGACGACGAAGGCGCGAGACTCACGGGCGATGTGGACGAGCGTCGCCTGCCACGCATCGCCGTCGTCGGCTGTCGAGGCGATGTAGATCTCGACCCCGGACTCGTAGAGCGCGAAGCGCGCGAGGGGCATGTAGTTCTCCCAGCAGATCAGCCCGCCGAGCCGCCCGAGTGGGGTCTGGATCGCGCGCAATCCGCCGCCGTCGCCCGTGCCCCAGACCATCCGCTCGTGGTTCGTCGGCACCAGCTTGCGATGCTTCGAGGCGAGCGTGCCGTCCGGGGCGTGGGTGAGGAGCGTGTTGTAGAGGGTCGAGGGCCGCTCCGGGTCGACCTCGGTGACGCCGGTCACGATCCAGACGCCGTTCGCGCGCGCCGCCTCGCCGATTCGGCGTTCGGCCTCGCCCGGAACCGCGACGGCCTCGCGCGCGAAAAGGGCAAACGCCTCGGTCGCGCCGGGCTCGGCCCACCCGGCGAGCGCCTTCGCCCAGATCGATGAGGGATAGGCCGGGACGAACGCCTCCGGGAAGACGAGGAGCTGCGCGCCGGCGCCGGCGGCCTCGGCCGCGAGGAGCTCGAGCTTGTCGATCGTCGCCTCGCGATCGAGCACGACCGGCTCGGCCTGGATGCAGGCGACCTTGACCACGGCGTCCATTCGCTGCGAGCCTATCGCTTGCCGTTGTGGCTGCATCGCGCCGGCGTGGGCGGCGATTCACGTCCGGGACGCTCGGTCTTCGCCGTGAGGGTCTCAGGCCACTGAGTCGATCGCAGCACGAAGCGTCTTGACGTACTCGCGGAGCGCGTCCGGTCCCTGTTCGGCGACCTGGACGGCTCGTGAGCCGACGACCACGCCGTCGGCGAGCTTCGCGACCGCGGCGGCGTGCTCCGGCGTCGAGATCCCGAATCCGGCGTAGAGCGGCCTGTCCGTGATCGCCCGGGTGCGCTCGACGAGCCCGGCGAGCGCCGGGGAGAGCTCGGTGCGGGCGCCGGTCGTGCCGGTGACGGAGACGAGGTACAGCCAGCCGTCGGTCGCGCCGGCGCACATCGCGATCCGGATGTCGGTCGAGGTCGGGGCGACGAGCTGGATCCGGGGGACGTCGGGGTGCTCCTCGACCGGGAGGTCGACGACGATCACGCTGTTCGCGCCCGCCTTCCGGCTGTCGTCGACGAAGCGCTCGTAGCCGTAGGCCTCGAGGATCGCGGCGTAGGTCATCGGCACGAGCGGCACCGGGACGAGCGTGCGTGTGGTCGCGATGCAATCGAGGCACTCGGCGGTGCGCATCCCCTTCGCGAGCGCGCGCTCCGAGGCGCGCTGGATCGTCGGGCCCTCGGCGAGAGGGTCCGAGAACGGGATCCCGAGCTCGATGAGGTCGGCGCCGCCTTCGACCGCCGCGGCGGCGAGCTCCGGAGTCTCGGGCTCGCAGACCAGGTAGATCACGAGCTTCTTGCTCATCCGCGGCTCAGGACCTCGGCGAGATCCTTGTCGCCGCGGCCCGAGAGGCAGACGACGACGAGCTCCGCGTCGAGGTCGAGCGTCCGCGCGAGCGCGTGGGAGCTCTCGAGCGCCGGGATGATCCCCTCGGTCTCGGCGAGGCGGTGGAATGCCGCGAGTGCCTGCTCGTCGGTGCACGGCAGGTATTCGGCGCGGCCGGAGTCGCGGAGAGCTGCATGCTCCGGCCCGACGCCTGGGTAGTCGAGCCCGGCCGAGATCGAGTGGGCATCGGCGATCTGACCGTCGTCGTCGGCGAGCACCGAGGAGCGCGCGCCGTGGAGGACGGCGGTGCGCCCGCTCCCGAGGCTCGCGGCGCCTGCGGCCTCGACGCCGACGAGCCGCACGTCGGCGTCGTCGAGGAACCCGGCAAAGATGCCGATCGCGTTCGAGCCGCCGCCGACGCAGGCGATCACCGCCTCCGGCAGCCGGCTCTCGGCCGCGAGGATCTGCTCGCGCGCCTCCTCGCCGATCACGCGCTGCAGCTCGCGGACGAGCTCGGGGTAGGGCGCAGGGCCGACGCACGAGCCGATGAGGTAGTGCGTCGTCTCGACGTTCGTGATCCAGTCGCGGATCGCCTCGCTCGTCGCCTCCTTGAGCGTCTTGGTTCCGAACTCGACCGCCCGGACCTCGGCGCCGAGCAGATGCATCCGTTCCACGTTCGGTGCCTGCCGGCGCATGTCCTCGGCCCCCATGTAGACGACGCAGTCGAGCCCGAAGCGCGCACAGACAGTGGCGGTCGCGACACCGTGCTGGCCGGCCCCGGTCTCCGCGACGATCCGGCGCTTGCCGAGCCGCTGTGCCAGCACCGCCTGGCCGAGCGCATTGTTCAGCTTGTGCGCGCCGGTGTGGAGGAGGTCTTCGCGCTTCAGGTAGACGCGGCGGTCAGGGTCGAAGCGGGCGACGCGGGTGAGCGGCGTCGGGCGGCCGGCGTAGTTCGTGCGGAGCCCGTGGAGCTCGCGCCAGAAGGCATCGTCGGCACGGGCGGCGATCCAGCCCGCCGTGAGCTCGTCGAGGGCCGGGATCAGCGTCTCCGGGACATAGCGTCCGCCGTAGATCCCGAAAGTGTTCATGGGCCAACCTTCGATTGGACGCTCATCGCACTGCTCCGACCCACGCGCGCACCGCATCGTGATCCTTGATCCCGGGCGCGCGCTCGGTCGAGCGCGCGGAGTCGACGGCCCAGGGCTGGACGGCGTCGATCGCGGCGCGGACGTTCCCGGGACCGAGCCCGCCGGCCAGCATCACGCGCCCGGACTGGGCTCGGGCACGTTCGAGGTGTGTCGGGTCCTCGGTTTCCCAGGGCAAGTCCACGACGGTACCGACCCGCTCGCCTTGCCGGCGCAGGAAGGCATCGCGGGCCCGGTGGCCTTCGTCCCTGGCATACAGCTGGACGAGGTCGGCGCCCGTCTCGTGCTCCTCGCCGACGAACACTGCGACCCGAAGGACGGTCTCCGGTGCGTCGAGCAGCCTGTCGGTGCGGCGCGGGCTCTCTCTGGCGAGGATGAAGCCGACGAGGTCGGCGCCGGCTTCGACCGCGGCGTCGACGTCATCCTGCCGGGTCAGGCCGCAGACCTTCACGAGCGGACGCGCGAGCAGCTCCTCGAGCTTCGCGCCGGGATCGGCGGCGCGCATCAGCGTCGAGCCGACGAGCATCCCGGCTGCGCCGGCGAGCTCCGCGGCCGCGCCCTGGGCCCGGCTCGCGATCGCTGACTCGGCGATGACGATCCGGTCGCGCGGTGCCCGCGAGAGCAGCTCGAGCTGGCCGCGCCGGTCGATCTCGAAGGTCGAGAGGTCGCGGGCATTGACGCCGATCACCGGCGCCCCGAGTGCCGACGCGCGCGCGAGCTCGGCGGCATCGTGCGCCTCGACGAGCGTGTCGAGCCCGAGCCGCTCGGCCTCGCGCATCAGCGCCGCGCAGCTCTCGTCGTCGAGATCGCGAAGCAGCAGAAGCGCGGCGTCCGCGCCTGCCTCGCGGGCGGTGCGCAGCTCGGCCGGTGTCGAGAAGAAGCCTTTCGCGAGCAGCGGGATCGAGGTCGCCGCCCGTGCCGCCCGAAGGTCGTCCCACGATCCCGCGAAGCGCTCGTCCACGAGCACCGACATCGCCCGCGCGCCCGCGCGCTCGTAGGCACGCGCGACTTCGGAGACATCGCCCGCGGGGCGCAGGTCGCCGGCCGAGGGCGAGCGCCGCTTGAACTCGGCGATCGCCCCGAACCCGGGCCGAGCGAGCGAGTCGGTGAATCTCATCCTGTTGCCTGCTCTCCCAGATCGCCTCTCCGGGGCGCTTTCTGTTCCAGTTCTGTTCCAGTACCTGTCCCCGCCTTTGGGCCGCCGGGAATATCGCGACCTTGCAGGGATTGTTCCTGTTGCCTGGAGCCAGGAAGTTGCACTTCCGTTCCAGCCGCGTTCCACTTCAGAGGCAGTGCCTGACCCCGCCTGTGCCTTGGTTTCGCCTGGCTCACGGGGTCACGGCCGTTCGGGAGAAGGCGATCAGCTCGTCGAGGCGCGTTCCGGCGGCGCCGGAGTCGATCGCGACGCGGGCCAGCGCGAGCCCCTCGGCGAGGTCTGCGGCATGCCCGGCGGCGGCGATCGCCCCCGCGGCATTCAGGAGCACGGCGTCGCGGTGTGCTCCCTCGGTGACCTCGCCCTCGACGACGTTCCGGAGCTCGCGCGCGTTCGTCTCCGGGTCGGCGCCGCGAAGGCCGCGCGGGTCGCAACGATCGATGCCGAGGTCCTCCGGGTCGAGCTCGTACTCGGAGACCGCGCCGCCGGCGACCTCGCAGACGAGGTTCGGTCCCGCCGGCGAGAGCTCGTCGATCCCGTTCGCGCCGTGCACCACGAACGCGCGGCGCGCGTCGAGCTGCACGAGCGCCTCGGCGATCGTGCGCGCGAGCCCCGGCGCGTAGACCCCGAGCACCTGGGCACGCGCTCCCGCCGGGTTCGTCAGCGGCCCGAGGACGTTGAACACCGTTCGCGCCGCCAGCTCGCGCCTCACCGGCCCGGCGTACTTCATCGCGGGGTGATGGGCCTGGGCGAAGAGGAAGCCGAACCCGAGCTCGTCGATCGAGGTCGCGATCTGCTCCGGCGGCAGCTCGAGCTCGAAGCCGAGCGCCTCCAGGACGTCGGCCGCGCCGGTCGTAGACGAGGCCGCACGGTTACCGTGCTTCGCGACCCCGGCGCCCGCCGCCGCCGCGACGAGCGCCGCCGCGGTCGAGATGTTCCAGGTGTTCGCACCGTCCCCACCCGTCCCCGCCGTGTCGACCAGATCGTCGCGCCTCGGCCGCACCGCCACGACATGCTCGCGCATCGCCTCGGCACACCCCGCGATCTCCTCGGCCGTCTCCCCCTTCAGCCGCAGGGCGACCAGGAACCCGCCGATCTGCGCCTGCGTGGCCTCGCCCGCCATGATCGAGCTCATCACCTCGCGGGCCTCTTCACGCGAGAGGTCGTGGCCGTCGAGCAGGCGAGCGAGGGCGGCCTGGATCATTTGCGCTCCAGGAAGTTCCGCCCGAGCGCCGGCCCGAGCGGGGTCAGCACCGATTCCGGATGGAACTGCACGCCGTCGACCCGCAGCTCGAGATGCCTCACCGCCATCACCTCACCGTCGGCCGCCGTAGCCGACACTTCGAGGCAGGCGGGGACCGAGGTCGCCGCAAGCGAGTGGTAGCGCCCGGCCTCGAACCCCTCCGGCATACCCGTGAAGATCCCCTTCCCGTCGTGGCTCACGGCCGTCGACTTCCCGTGCACGAGCGCGTGCGCCTGGCCGATCTCGCCGCCGAACGCCCGCACGATCGCCTGATGGCCGAGGCACACGCCGAGCACCGGCACCCGGCCCGCGAGCAAGAGCACCGCGGCCTCCGACACGCCGGCATTCTCGGGGCGTCCGGGCCCGGGGGAGATCACGAGGTGCGAGGGCGAGAGCACCGCGATCTCCTCGCTCGTGATCTCGTCGTTCCGCCGCACGAGCACCTCCACCCCGAGCTCGCCGAACAGGTGTGCGAGGTTGTAGGTGAACGAGTCGTAGTTGTCGATCAGCAGCAGCATCTAGCCTGCTTCCGCCCGGTCGATCGCGGCTTCGAGCGCTGCGAGCTTCCGCAGGCATTCCTCGTGCTCGGCTGCCGGGTCGCTGTCGGCGACGATGCCGGCGCCCGCCTGGAGATGCGCCACGCCGCTCTCGAGCACGATCGTCCGGATTGCGATGCACGCATCGAGCGGGCCGCCCGGAAGCGCATAGAGCACGGCGCCGGCGTAGGGGCCGCGACGGTAGTCCTCGAGCTCGGAGATGATCTGCATCGCGCGCACCTTCGGCGCGCCCGAGACCGTGCCGGCGGGGAAGCAGGCGCGCAGGAGCTCGAAGGGGCTGAGCCCGTCTCGCAACTCCCCCACGACCTCGGACACGAGATGGGTGATGTGTGAGAACCGCTCCGGCTCGAGGAACCGAGCCACTCGGACCGTGCCCGCCACGCAGACGCGCGAGAGGTCGTTCCGCCCGAGGTCGACGAGCATCACGTGCTCGGCCCTGTCCTTGTCCGAGGCGAGCAGGCGCGCCGCGTCGCCCTCGCCGGGCCGGGTCGAGCCGGCGATCGGATTGAGCGAGGCGTGCGAGCCGTCGCACTTGACGAGGGTCTCCGGCGAGGAGCCGACGAGCGAGAGGCCGTCGAGCTCGAGCAGGAAGAGGTAGGGGGAGGGATTCACGCGCCGGAGCGAGCGGTAGAGCGCGAGCGCCGAGACAGACGTCGGCCGCTCGGCGCGCTGTGAGAGCACGATCTGGAAGGCATCGCCGCGACGGATGAGCTCCTTGCAGGCGAGAACACCTGACTCGTAGCCCGCCTGCGACGGATACCGGCGGGTCTTCGCCGCCGCTCCGGACTCACGAGGAGGCGCAGCAGCGTCGGCCTCGAGCGCCTCGATTACCTCACCGCCGCCCCGCAGCACCTCGGCGACTCCGAGTGCGTGATCGAAGCGAACGAGGATGTCGGCGGCGACGAAGCGGCTCTCCGGGAGGCCCGGCCCCGCGTCGGGCAGCGGCACGGTCGGCTCGAGCTTGGAGACGAAGTCGTACCCGAGATAGCCAACGACCGCCTCCCCGCAGCTCTCGGCCTCCTCGTACGAGAGAAGCCGCGTTCCGCAGCCGACGAGCGAATACCGCCCGAGCCGTCCCTGCTCGACCGACTCGAGCAGGAAGCTCGCCGACCCTAGCCCGCGCAGACGGAGGTAGGCCCCGAGCGGGGTGAGGAGATCGGTGTCGATGGCTGTCTGCATCCGGTTCGAGGTAAGCAAGGTGTTCGGGGCAAGCATGCTGATCGCAACAAAAAAGACCCGCCTGGGGTCTTCTCGGTCGAGCGGGGGAGGCTGTCGTGCGCGATCAATCGCACGCTCCCGCCCCGCTCGCGCGCCAGGACCACCAACTCGTGCACGGGGAGGGAGTCATTCCGTCCCACGATAGGCGCTCCTGATTCAATCCGCAAGCCATGCCGATTCCCAGGCTCCTGCATGAGCTCCTCACCGCCGTCGGCCCCTCGGGTGCCGAAGAGCCGGCCTCCCGCATCTGGCGGGAAGCAGCGGCCCCGTTCGCGACGGTGCACGGTGACACGCTCGGCACCTCGTTCGCACGGGTGGGGAACCGAGAGCGGCCGACGCTCGCGGTGATCGGCCACATCGACGAGATCGGGATCTCGATCACCCACATCGACGGCGAGGGCCTCCTCAGCTTCAGCATCCTCGGGGGTTTCGCGGCCGAGGTGCTCGCGGGCCAGCGGGTCCTCGTCGCCGGACGCGGCGGGCCGGTCGAGGGTGTCGTCGGCGTCCGGACGCGCTCCCGACGCGAACGCGCCGAGCGTACGGCCCTTCGAGCGGACGACCTCCACGTCGACATCGGCGCAGTGAGCGAGCAGGACGCAGCGGCCCGGGTCGCCGCGGGCGACGTCGGGGTCTGGCACGGCGAGCCGCGGGAGCTGGCGAACGGGCGGATCGTGTCGCGCGCGCTCGACAACCGCCTGGGTGCCTACGCGGCGCTCGAGGCCGCCCGGCGGCTCGCGGAGGCGGGAAGCGCGAACGCGAGTCTCGTCGCGGTCGCCTCGGTGCAGGAGGAGATCGGCCACGACGGCGCCCGGGCCGCGGCATTCGCGCTCGAGCCCGACGTCGCGCTCGTGCTCGACGTGACGTGGGCGACCGATGCGCCCGGTGAGAGCTCGAAGCGGGCAGGGAAGGTAGAGCTCGGCTCGGGCGCGGCGATCACCCGTGGGCCCGTGGCCAACCGTCTCGTCTCCGACCTGCTCGTGAAGGCCGCCGAGGAGGACGCGATCCCGCACACGATCGAGGTCCAGACCGGCGCCACCCATACCGACGCCGACGACGTCCACCGCAGCCGGGGCGGGGTGCCGACGGGGATCGTCTCGATCCCGATCCGCTACATGCATTCGCCGTGCGAGCTCGGTGTGCTCGACGATCTCGAAGCGGTCATCGCGCTCGTCGTCGCCTTCGCCAGCCGTCTCACCTCCGATACGAGCTTCGTGCGCTGACGATGGCCCGCACTGTCATCGTCAGCGCAGTGAGGACGCCCTTCGGCCGGCTCGGAGGCGGTCTCGCCACGCATTCGGCGACCGACCTCGGCGCGATCGCGATCCGTGCAGCGCTCGAACGCGCGGGGATCGAGCCGCAGGAGCCGGAGTACGTGATCATGGGTCAGGTGCTGCAGGCGGGCGCCGGCCAGGCGCCGGCGCGCCAGGCCGCGATCGGTGCCGGGATCCCGATCGAGACCCCCGCCGACACCGTGAACAAGGTCTGTGCGTCATCGGTTCGCGCGGTCGAGATCGCAGATTCGATGATCCGGGCGGGTGACGCCGAGCTCGTGGTCACGGGCGGAATGGAGTCGATGTCGAACGCGCCGTACGCGCTCGCCCGGGCGCGCTTCGGCTACCGGCTCGGTGACGGGACGTTGATCGACCTGATGGTGCACGACGGCCTCGAATCGAGCTTCGACGGGCTGCACATGGTCGAGCAGGCCTCATTCGTCGCCCGCGAGCTCGGGATCTCGAGGGAAGAGCAGGACGCCTGGGCGTTTCGCTCCCATCAGCGCGCCCTCGCGGCTGCCGACGCCGGCCGCTTCCGCGACGAGCTCGTCGCCGTCGGCGAGGTCGATGCCGACGAGAGCCCGCGCCGCGACACCTCGCTCGAGAAGCTCGCTTCGCTGAAGCCGGTGCTCGACCTCGACGGGACGACCACGGCCGGGAACGCGCCGGGCGTCAATGACGGCGCAGGATGCGTTCTCGTCGCGAGCGAGGACTGGGCTCGCCGGCGCGGGATCGAGCCGCTCGCGACGATCGTCTCGCAGGGGTACGTCGCCGATGAGTTCGCCTACCTGGCACGCACTCCGGCGAAAGCCGCCGGGATCGCGCTCGCCCGAGCCGGAAAGACGATCCACGACGTGAAGCGGATCGAGATCAACGAGGCCTTCTCCTCGGTCGCGGCCCACTCGACGCGGCTGCTCGAAGCAGACGACGAGCTCGTCAATGTGAACGGCGGCGCCGTCGCGCTCGGCCATCCGATCGGCGCTTCGGGCGCGCGGATCCTCACGACGCTCGTCCATGAGCTCCGCCGTGAGGGCGGTGGGCTCGGGCTGGCGGCGATCTGCTCGGGCGGAGGGCAGGGCGATGCCTTGCTGATCGAGGTATGAGCGGGGTCTCGGCCGCGGGCGGGGTGATCCTCCGCGGCGGCTGCGTGCTGCTCGTGCACCGGCCGGTCTACGACGACTGGACGCTGCCGAAGGGGAAGCTCGAAGCCGGCGAAGCCTGGCAGGAGGCGGCCCGCCGCGAGGTCGAGGAGGAGACCGGCCTCCGCTGCGAGGTCGGCGAGGAGGTCGGGCGAACGCACTACCTCGACTCTCGCGGCCGCGAGAAGGAGGTGCGCTACTACCGGATGGAACCGACCGGGGAGCCCTTCGCCCAGAACGAGGTCGACGAGGTGCGATGGGTCCCGCTCGACCAGGCGCCGGCGCTCCTCAGCTATTCGCGCGACGCGGAGCTGCTCGGGCGAGTGAGCTGATGGCCGGCGCGGGCTTTCCGCACGTTCTCGTCGTCGGAGCCGGGCAGATGGGCAGCGGGATCGCTCAGGTGGTTGCGACGTCGGGCCGTCGGGTATCGCTGCACGATCCGTTTCCGGGCGCGACGGAGCGGGCGCTCGGGGCGATCTCCTCGAGCCTCGACCGGCTCGCCGCAAAGGGCGGCGCCGATCCGGGAACGGTCATCGCACGGATCTCGGTTGTCTCGACGCTCGAGCCGGCCGACCTGATGATCGAGGCGGTCGTCGAAGACGCAGCGGTCAAGGCCGACGTGTTCCGCCGGGCCGACGAGGTGCTCCCGCCGGAGGCGATCCTCGCTTCGAACACGAGCTCGATCCCGATCGGCACGCTCGCCGCGGCAACGAACCGCCCCGAGCGCGTGGTCGGGATGCACTTCTTCAACCCGGTGCCGGTGCTGAAGCTCGTCGAAGTGATCCGCGCCGACCGGACCTCCGACGCGTGCGCGAGGGCGATCGTCGAGCTCGCACGGGATCTCGGCAAGGAGCCGGTCGAGGCGCGCGACGTCGCCGGCTTCGTCTCGAACAGGATCCTGATGCCGTTCATCAACGAGGCCGTCTGGGCGCTCGCGGGCGAGGTGGCCGACGCGGAGGCGATCGACACCGTCGCAAAGCTTGGATTCGGTCATCCGCTCGGCCCGCTCGCGCTCGCCGACCTGATTGGGCTCGATACGTGCGTCGCGATCATGGAGGTGCTCGAGGAAGGGCTCGGCGAGCCGAAGTACGCACCGTGCCCGCTCCTGCGGGAGCACGTGGCGGCCGGGCGTCTCGGGCGCAAGTCGGGTCAGGGCTTCTTCGGCTACACCTGAGCGCCGTGCTGTTGATGTACATCTCCATCACTTCGCGCTGACGACGTTTTCGGGTAAACGCCATTTCGGTCCGCTCGTGCCCTAGGATCAGAGCGAAAGTGCCTGCAATCGATGATCTCCGGGACCTGCTCGATCAGCAGCGGCGGGCGATCGAGCGTTCGGAGCCGGGTGTCCGTGAAGGCGCCGACCCCGAGAATCTCCATCGCTTCCGTGTCGCGAGCCGGCGGACGAGGGCGCTGATCCGCGCCTCGAGACCGCTCGTCCGCGACCAGCTCGCAGCCCTCGACCGCGAGCTCCGCTGGCTCGGCGGGATCACCGGCCCCGTGCGCGACCTCGACGTGCTGATCGAGCGCCTGCGAGGGCTCGTCCCGGAGCTCGACCCGGACCAGGCCGGGGCCGAGTCGATCATCGCCGCGCTCGAGCGGGAGCGGCTCCGGCAGCGGGACGGCCTCCTCACGGCGATCGACACGGGCCGCTACCGGGAGTTGCTCGCGCGCTTCGAGTCGGTCCTCCCGGACCTTCGGGCCTCGGAGGGCGACGTGTCCCTCGCCCGGCTCGCACGCAAGGAGCTCGACAGGCTCCGAGCAGGCTACGACGACCTCGGCGAGTCCCCGACCGACGAGCGCCTCCACACCGTTCGCATTCACGCGAAGCACGCTCGTTATTCGGCCGAGCTCGCCGCGACCGCCGAAGGCGAGCCGTTCGAGCGCCTGGCTCACGCTCTGAGCAAGGTTCAGGATGTGATCGGCGAACATCAGGACGCCGTCGTGGCCGAGCAGCGCGTGCGAGCACTCGCGAGCGACGAGTCGCGCCTCGCGGCCGGCAGGATCGTCGAGCTCGAGCGGGCACGCCGACGGAAGGCACGCGCGGATTTGCCCGAGGCGATGACGACCGTCGAGCGCCGGGCAGACGCGGCTTTCTAGGCCGCTTCGACCCGCGTCGAGAGCTCGAGCACGGCGCCCTCGCGAACGCCGCCTCGCACCACCCGGAGCGGGACGTGGAGCCGTTCGCGAATCGCTCCGAGGATCACGGCGCCGGCTGCGAGCGTCCGCACGCGATCGGGAGGGACGCCGTAGAGCTCGGTGATCTCGCGAGAGGCGGTGCGGGCGAGAATTCCGGCGAGCTCGTCGAGCTCGTCCGCGCCGAGTACCGAGCCGACGATCGCGCGAAGCCCGCGTGCGCTGCCGCCGACGGCCAGCGCCGTCGCGGGCGCAGGCGGCAGAAACCCCTCGAGCATCCTCTCCACCTCGATCCGCGCGCGGGCGACGGCCGCATCTCCCGGCGGGTCGTCGTCGAGCATGCGGCTCGTGAGGCGCATCGAGCCGATATCGATCGAGCGCACCCAGGCCACGCCGTCGCGCCTCGTCCCGACCGCGACCTGGGCGGAACCGCCGCCGACGTCGCAGACGGCGAGCAGCCGGCGTGCGCCGCCCCGGGTCGCCGAGACGGCGCCGAGAAACGCGAGCTGCCCCTCTTCCTGAGCCGAGAGCAGGCGAACCGGCACCCCCGAGGCGGCAGCGAGCCGGGACAGCAACTCGGGCCCGTTCGCGGCCTGGCGGCCCGGGCTCGTCACGAGCACCTCGAGCCGCTCGACCCCGTGGCGCCTTGCGTCGGCGACGAAGCGCTCGACGAGCGCCGCCGTCTCCGCAAGCTTCGCGTCCGGGATCCCGCCCGTGCGTTCGATCGACTCGCCGAGCCGCAGCATCGCCTTCTCGCGATGGAGCGCCTCGCCGTCCTGCCCGATGTGAAGCCGGACCGTGTTCGAACCGACATCGATGACGCCGACCGACATTACTCCATGATGCCGGAGCCACATGCCGGCGCCCGCTAGACGCCCGGGGTCGCGCGCCGGCGGGCGCGCATCCGCCCGCGCATCGCGACGAGCTGGGAGACGCGCCGCCGCTCGCTCGGCTCCGGCTGGACACGGTCCCACGTGCCGTCGGCCGCGAGCATCCAGGCCTGCGAGTTGTCGTTCAGGAGGCGCCGGAAGATCGTCTCGATCTCGGCCTTCACGTGCGGCGCCTCGACCGGGACGATCATCTCGATCCGGTGGTCGAGGTTGCGCGGCATCAGGTCGGCGCTCCCCATCAGGTAGCTCCGGGTCTCTCCCGCCTCGAAGCAGTAGAGGCGGCTGTGCTCGAGGAACCGGCCGAGGATCGAACGGACGCGGATGCCCTCCGACAGTCCGGGGATCCCCGGCCGGATCACGCAGACGGCGCGCACGATCAGGTCGATCTCGGCGCCGGCCTGGGAGGCCTTGTAGAGCTCTTCGACGATCCCCGGGTCGGCGATGTTGTTCACCTTGATCCGGATCCGCGCGTGCTCCCCGGCCGCTGCCGCCGCACCGACCGCCCGAATGCGCTCGACGAGCTCACGGCGCAGGTTGAACGGCGCGACGAGGATTTTCCGGAATGCCCGCGGACGTCCGAAGCCCGTGACGAAGTTGAAGAGGTCCGCGATGTCGGCCGAGATCTCCGGGTCGGCCGTGAAGAGCCCGACGTCTTCGTAGATCCGCGCGGTCGTGGCGTGGTAGTTCCCGGTCCCGATATGCACGTAACGCTGGAGTCCGTCGCCTTCCTTGCGGATCACGAGCGTTGTCTTCGCATGGATCTTCATGTCCGGGAAGCCGTAGACGACATGGACGCCCGCCTGCTCGAGCGAACGGGCCCATTCGATGTTGCGGCGCTCGTCGAACCGAGCCTTCAACTCGACGATGCAGACGCTCTGCTTGCCGTTCTCGGCCGCCTCGATGAGCGCGGGGGCGAGCGCCGAGTCGTGGCTCGTGCGGTACACGGTCGTCTTCAGCGTCGCGACCGCCGGATCCTTTGCCGCCGCCGTCACGAACGCCTCGACACTCGTCGCAAACGAGTCGTATGGATGCTGGACAACGATGTCTCCCGCCGCGATCTCGGCGAAGAGGTCGCCGTCGGTCGGCTTCGCGAGGCGGCGCTGCGTCTGGGGAACCCACGGCTCGTACTTCAGGTCGGGCCGATCGAGGTTGTAGAGCTGCATCACGTCGCGCAGGTCGAGCAGCCCATGGATCGGGTAGACGGAATCGGGGCGAACGAGGAGCCGTTCGGAGAGCCGCGCCACCATCGCGCGCGAGATCGAGCTCGAGACCTCGAGCCGCACGACGGCGCCGAAGCGCCGCTTGCGGAGCTCGCTCTCGACCGCCTCGAGCAGATCGTCCGCGTCGTCCGAGATCTCGGTGTCGCCGTCGCGCGTCACCCGGAAGGCGGCGCGCTCGGTCAGCTCCATTCCGGGGAACACCCAGCTCAGGTAATGCGAGATCACCCCTTCGAGCGGGATCATCAGCCCGCGCTCCCCGATCGCCACGAAGCGCGGCAACGTCTCCGGAACCTTCACGCGCGCGAAGCGCTCCTCGCCCGAATCAGGGTCGCGCACCGTCACCCCCAGCGAGAGGGAGAGCCCCGAGATGTAGGGGAAGGGCTGGCCCGGGCCGACGGCGAGCGGCGTCAGCACCGGGTAGATCTGGCGGGCGAAGCGCGTCTCGAGCTCGCGGAGCTCCTCGTCGCTCGCGTCCTCCACGCCGCCGATCAGGACTCCTTCGGCGGCGAGCGAGGGCACGAGCTCGTCGCGCCAGAGCCGCGACTGCGCTGCACCGAGCTCGAGCGCGCCTTCGCGCACCTCTGCGAGCGCCTGCTGCGGGGTCCGCCCGTCGGGCGAGCGGACGTTCACCCGAGCGATCACCTGGTCGAGCAGGCCGGCCACCCGCACCATGAAGAACTCGTCGAAGTTCGAGGAGAAGATCGCGCAGAACTTCACGCGCTCGAGCAGAGGCTCGGCGGGGTCGGCGGCGAGCTCGAGCACCCGCCGGTTCAGCTCGAGCCACGACAGCTCTCTGTTCAGCAGGTTCTGACTCGGCGTCTCGGTCAGTGAGCGGGGTGTCGTCGCCAAAGGCTCGACATCATCCCCGAACGGTGGTGTACGTGGGGTTGCGATGTGGTGAACTGTATGTCCGAGCTCGGCGCTCGGAGCGTTCGAGCCGGTCGGTTCGGCGTCCATGGGGCTCTCGCTCGTCACTATGCTCCCGGCGATGCAGGGAGACCGGTTGCTCGCCGTGGCCGCATTGATCCTCGGCATCGTGTTGATCGTCATCGGCGTCGTCTACTTCATCGAGCCGGCGAGCTCGCTGCCGAGCTTCTTCCCGGGCCATCAGGCCGGGTCGAGCCACCACCACGCGAAGCACGGCATCGCCGCCCTGCTCCTCGGTGCCGCGTGTCTCGTCTTCGCCTGGTTCAGGAGCGGCCCGAAGAAGAGCGCTGCGAAGCCCGCCGCGTGATCGTCTACTCGCTGATCACCTATCCGCGAGCGATCATCCTCGGCGCGGTGCAGGGTGTGTCCGAGCTGTTCCCGATCTCGAGCCTCGGTCATGCGGTGATCCTGCCGAAGCTCCTCGGCTGGAACATCCACCAGAATGACAAGTACTTCGTCTCGTTTCTCGTCGCGCTGCACCTGGCGACGGCACTCGTGCTGCTCGGATTCTTCTGGCGGGACTGGGTGCGGATCGTGAAGGGGCTGGGACGGTCCCTTCGCGACCGCGGGATTGCCGGCGACGACAGCGACGCGAAGCTCGGATGGCTCCTGGTCGTCGGAACGATCCCGGCGGGGATCCTCGGGCTTGCCTTCCAGGACAGGCTCGGCAAGCTCTTCGCTTCCGCGTCGTCCGCGGCGCTCTTCCTCACGCTGAACGGCGTCATGCTCCTGATCGCCGAGCGCCTTCGGCGTCGCGCCCCCCAGACCGACCGCGACGACGACACCCGCATCGCGCGCCAGGTCGGCTGGTGGCAGTCGGTCGGCGTCGGTGCTGCTCAGGCGATTTCCTTGATCCCGGGCTTCTCCCGCTCGGGGGCGGCGATGAGCGGTGGGCTCCGCGTCGGCCTCTCGAACGAGGATGCAGCCCGGTTCGCCTTCCTGCTCGCGACGCCCCTCATCGGTGCCGCGGCGCTCCTGAAGCTGCCGGAGCTCCTCGGTAGCGAGGGGAACGGCGTCCGTGGCCCGGCGCTTGCGGGAGCCCTTGCCGCGGCCGGGACCGCGTACCTGTCGATCCGCTTCCTGATGCGGTTCTTCCAGACCCGTACGCTCCTCCCGTTCGCGATCTACAGCATCGGCGTCGGGATCGCGACGAGCATCTATTTCGCGGCTTCCTAGTTGTGGCCGAAGACGACGAGCGCCACCGTCGCGGTGCCGATCAGCACGCCGACCACGAGTAGCCCCGTTCCGAGCCGCTGGTCGAGCCGCGCGAAGGTTCCGGCATCGACGGCCTGTTCGACTGCCCGGACGCGGAGGTGCGCGACCACCATGAACCCGATCCCGAGCACGCCGTAGGCGGCGCCGACCACCTGATAGGGCCACTCGGTCACGTTCGAGAGCCCGGGGACGATCTTGCCGACGCCGACGGCGACGGCGAGCGAGGTTAGGCCCGTCCGCCACCAGGCGAGATAGGTCCGTTCATTCGCCAGCCGGGTGCGCCGGCCGGCGTCCTGCACCTCTGCCTGGCTCAAACGTCAGAGACCGGGTGCGAGGCATCGGTGAGCTCGCGCAGCTCGCCCGTAACGAGATAGGCGACCTGCTCGCCGATGTCCACCGCGTGGTCGCCGATCCGTTCGACGCAACGGGAGATCACGAGCATGCGCAAACCATACTCCCGCTCCTCGCTCGAGTCACCCAGCGAGAGCACATCGTCGACTGCATGCCGGTTCGCGCGGTCGATCAGGTCGTCGAGATCGTTCAGCGAGCGGGCCTTGTCGGCATCCCGGTCGGCGAAGGCGTCCATCGCGACCCGGATCATCTGCTCGGCGCGCTGGCCCATGTCCTCGAGCGAGCCGAGCAGCCGGTCGTCGCTGACATCGAGGCCGCCCATCAGCTTCGTGAGCTTTGCGACGGTGACGCAGTAATCGGCCATCCGCTCGAGGTGGAGATTCACGCGGAGCACCGCGAGCACGAGCCGCAGGTCGGATGCGACCGGGGTCTGGAGCGCAAGGAGGGACTGAACGCCGGTCTCGATCGCGAGATAGCGCCGGTCGACCTCGTCATCGAACCCGATCACCTCGTCGGCGAGCTCGTCGTCGCCGCGGGCGAGGGCATTCAGTGCCGAGCGGAGTGCGCGGAGGACGAGGTCGCCCTCCTCCTGAAGCGCCGCCTCGAGCTGTGCGAGCTGCTCGTGGAAGGGCTGCCTCAACCGAGTTGCCTCAACCGAACCGTCCGGTGACGTACCCCTCCGTGCGCTCGTCCGACGGCTGCTTGAAGATCTTCTCCGTCGAGTCGTATTCGACGAGGATCCCGTGGCGGCTTCCATCCTCTTCGACCTGGAGGCTGAAGAACGCGGTCATCTCGGCGACACGCGCGGCCTGCTGCATGTTGTGGGTCACGATTACGAGCGTATATTCCTTCTTCAGCTCGTGCATGAGATCTTCGATCGCCTGGGTCGAGATCGGGTCGAGCGCCGAGGCGGGCTCGTCGAGCAGGATCACGTCGGGCTTGACGGCGATCGCCCTCGCGATGCACAGCCGCTGCTGTTGTCCTCCGGAAAGACCCAGGGCCGAGCGCTTCAGCCGGTTCTTCACCTCGTCCCAGATCGCCGCACCGCGCAGGGCCTGCTCCACGCGGTCGTCGAGGTTGTCCTTCATCCCGAGGATGCGCAGGCCGAACGCGATGTTGTCGTAGATCGACTTCGGGAAGGGATTCGGGCGCTGGAAGACCATCCCGATCCGCCGCCGGACCTCGATCGGGTCGACGCCGTGCCCGTAGAGATCCGTGCCGTGGAACATGAGGCTCCCGTCGATTCGCGCGCTCGGAACCAGGTCGTTCATCCGGTTCAGGCAGCGCAGGAACGTCGACTTACCGCAGCCGGAAGGGCCGATCAGCGCGGTGATCGCGTTCTGGTAGATGTCGAGCGAGACGCCGCCGACCGCGAGCGCCTTCCCATAAGAGACCGAGAGGTTCTGGACGTCGAACACCGTCGGCTTCGACGTGGGCTCGAATGAGGGAGGCTGATTCACGGCGAGCGGAGGCGACATCGACGTCCGCTCCGACGGCGTCAGCGCAGGGGTACCCGGGTGGGGCGGCTCCGCCACGTTCACCGAGTCGAGTGTCGCGGCGGGAATGGAGTCGCAGGGTGGACGTGATGTGAACGTTCTGTGGCGAAGTGGTGACAGGCCCTCGCGCACAGGCCGCTGCGCTGGAACCCTACGGCCCGTGGAAGCTGCCGCCGCTCCTGCGCCCCTGCCCGCCGGCGGGGGGCCGCCCGCCGAGGCCGGTGGGCTTCGCCAGACCCGCGGACTGATCGACCGGGTCGGCGACCGGGGGCTCAACGTGATCACGGCGATCGCTGCGTTCCTCGCGACGCTCCTCGTGGTCGGGATCGCCTGGCAGCTCGTCAAGCAGGCCTGGCCGGCGATCAGCAAGTGGGGGATCTCGTTCGTCTGGGAGAAGACCTGGCGGCTACCGACGGGGACGGTCCCAGAGCTCTACGGCGCCCGGGAGTACCTGATCGGCACGCTGCTCACCTCGTTCGGGGCCGTGCTGATCGCAGCTCCGGTCTCGATCGCGATCGGCCTCTTCCTGAGCGAGCTCGCGCCGCCCTCGATTCGCGGCCCCATCGGCTCGCTGATCGACATGCTGGCTGCCGTTCCGAGCGTGGTGATCGGCCTCTGGGGGATCCTCGTGCTCGGACCGTTCCTGCACAGCACGATCGTGCCGTGGCTGAACGACGTCTTCGGGTTCATCCCGTTCTTCGGCAATCCGCCGCCGACGGCACAGAGCGTGTTCACGGCGATGATCGTGCTTGCGATCATGGCGACTCCGATCATCTCATCGATCTGCCGGGAGCTCTTCGTGAGCGTGCCGACCGAGCTCGAGGAAGGCGCGATCGGGCTCGGCGCGACCCGCTGGGAGATGGTGCGGGGAGTCGTCCTGCCCTCGGTGCGGGGCGGCGTCGTCGCGGGGACCATCCTCGGGCTCGGCCGGGCGCTCGGCGAGGCGATCGCGGTCACGCAGGTGATCGGCGGCGGCTTCCCGATCAGGCTCAACCTGTTCGACCCCGGAACGACGCTCGCGAGCCAGATCGCGAATCAGTACTCGAGCAACATCTCGCCGCTCAATCGTGCGTCGCTGATCTACCTCGGGCTGATCCTGCTCGTGATCACGTTCACGACGAACTTCATCGCGCAGCGCATCGTCCATCGCTTCGATCGTGAGCGCGCGAAATGAGCGATCGGGCGCACGAGCCGGTTGAGCGCCCGTCGCTCAAGGCCACGGGCCTCGGCCGCCGGCGGCTGATCTTCAGCCGGATCGCCGAAGGCTCGGCCGTCGGGGCCGCAGCGCTAGCGATCGGCGTCCTCGGCGTCCTCGTCGTCTCGGTGTTCATCCGCGCGCTGCCGGCGCTGAGCTTCCACTTCTTCATCGACGGCCCCAAGTTCGACGAGTTCGGGCGCTTGAGCGGCGGGATCGCGCCCGCGATCGTCGGCACGTTCATGCTCGTCGTGATCGCCTCGGCGATCGCGGTGCCGGTCGGCGTGCTCACCGCCCTCTGGGTCAGCGAGTTCGCGCCCAAGCGCCTCGGTGACCAGGTCAAGCTCTACCTCGACATCCTGAACGGGTTCCCGTCGATCGTGATCGGCATCTTCGTCTACGGGCTCCTCGTGACCTCCAAGGTGCCGATCCTCACCTTCGGCGGCCGTCCGAGCGCCTGGGCGGGAGGGTTCGCGCTTGCAATCGTGATGCTGCCGCTGATCTCGCGGACAACGATGGAGGTGCTCTCGCTCGTCCCGAACAGCCTCCGCGAGGCCAGCTACGCGCTCGGTGTCTCCAAGTGGCGCACCGTGCTGCAGATCATCCTCCCGACGGCGGTCGGCGGGATCATGACCGGGACGACCCTCGCGATCGCGCGCGCGGCCGGCGAGACCGCTCCGCTCCTCTTCGTGTGCGCGGCGACGACCCAGACAGTGACCTGGAATCCCTCGCAGGCCGTGAGCTCGATCCCGTTCACGATCTTCAGCGACTACGACCAGGCGGGTGGACAGGCGGTGGCGTGGGGGGCGGCGTTCACCCTGATCGTGGTGGTGCTCATCTCGAGCCTCACCTCTCGCTTCTTCCTCGACCGGTCGCGGCGCAAGCTGGGAGCCGTCAAGTAAAGCAGCGCGGGCAAGTAGCGCGTCACCAGTTCGTCACCTCTTCGTCACAGAGTCGTACCACCCGGAGAACGGTCGTACGTGCAGGCTTCCGTCGGCGCGCAAACCGCGCGCCGTGCAACGTCATTTCCCAGGACAAGGAGAAGTTCGATGAAGAGGAAGGCATTCGCCCTTCTCGGCCTCGCGGCAGTGGTCGGCCTACTGTCGGCGGGAGCTGCGTCGGCCAAGCAGACCAAGCAGAGTGACGTTCCGATCTCGGGCTCCGGCTCGAGCCTCGTGAACCCGCTCGTGCAGCAGTTCATCCCGGCGGTCGGGTCGGCCTTCGGCTACTCGCTCTCGTACGCGTCGGTCGGCTCGGGCACCGGCATCGCCAACATCACGGCGCGCACCTACGACTTCGGCGCCTCCGACGCGCCGCTCAGCACGACCCAGGCATCGGCCTGCGGTGGCTGCATCGAGATCCCGTGGGCGCTCTCGGCGACCACGCTCTCGTACAACATCACGGGGGTCCCGAACCAGATCCATCTCGACGGCCCGACGATCGTCGGGATCTTCCTCGGGCAGATCACGAACTGGAACGACCCGAAGATCACAAAGCTGAACCCCAAGCTGACGATGCCGAACCTCGCGATCACCCCGGTGCATCGCTCGGACGGCTCGGGCGACACCTACGCGTTCACCGACTACCTGGCGAAGATCAGCCCGAGCTTCGCGAACACGGTCGGTGTCAACACCTCGGCCAACTGGCCGGGCGGTGTCGGTACGAGCGCAAGCGGTAATGCGGGAATCGCCAGCGTCATCTCGAGCACGCCCGGGGCCATCGGCTACCTCAGCGCGGCCTACACGCTTCCGCTCCACCTGAAGGTCGCTTCGATCAAGAACGCGGCGGGCGCGTTCGCGACTCCCGGGCTCCGCGGGATCGCGGCTGCGGCTGCGGCCTTCCCGACGCCCGCTTCCACCACGAACGGCGTCGAGATGCACATCGTCAACCCGCCGAAGTCCGCGGGCAAGCTCGCCTACCCGATCTCGACCTACACCTACATCATCGTCCCGTCCTCGAGCGCCAAGGCCTCCGAGCTCCGGAAGCTCATCTTCTGGGTGCTCACGGTCGGCGACAAGAAGTACGGCCCGAAGCTCATCTTCGTGCCGACGTTCCCGGTGAAGATCCTGGCCGCCTCCGAGAAGGCACTGAAGCTCATCCAGTGCCCCTCCGGCGGCTGCACGTGATCTGAGCCGACGAGGCTCCCCGTCCGGGGGTGACAGAGCGGAAGGGCGCCGACGGGCGCCCTTCCGTGTTGAACCATTCTGTTGTTTAATTGGCCCGTGAGCGACACGACTCGAGCGCTGATCGAGGCCTACGACGCGACGTGGAACAGCCAGGATCTCGACGCCCTCTGCGCCTTCCACACAGACGACATCGTCTTCGAGAACCACACCGCCGGTGAGCGGGTCGAGGGCGCCGACGCGGTGCGGGCGCACATCGGCGGGATCTTCGAGCGCTGGCCGAGCCTCCGCTTCCGGGGGCGGCGCTTCTATTCGGCGGGCGACTTCGCCGTGAGCGAGTGGACGGCGACGGCGACCCGTCCAGACGGCATCGCGATCGAATGGGACGGAGTGGACGTGTTCCCGATCCGCGACGGGAAGATCGCGCGGAAGGACGTGTATTCGTCGTCGCACGCCCCGCGTGTTCTCGGCGGCTGAGGGTCAGTCGGGGAAGATGCAGCGCACCTGAAGCCCCTCGCCGCGGGCTCCGGCCGCTTCGACCGTCCCGCCCGCGGCGGACACCACATGCTTCACGATCGCGAGGCCGAGCCCGGTGCCGCGGGTCGCGCGAGCGGCGTCGGCCCGCCAGAAGCGCTCGAACAGGCGCGCCAGGTCTGCAGGGCCGACTCCGATTCCGTCGTCGGCGGCCGCCAGCACGGTTGCGCCCGGCTCGTGCTCGATCGAGAGGGTGAAGGTGGCCCCGTGGCCGGCGTAGCGGATCGCGTTCTCGACGAGGTTCTCGGCAACGATCCGGAGCATTCGCGGGCGCAGGGGAAGGTCGAGGCTCGTATCCCCGGTTGCCTTCAGCTCGAGCCCGGCCCGGGCGCCGCTCGTCGCGAGCTCGTCGATCACCTGCTCGAGCACGGGCAGGGCGTTCGTCATCCCGAGCGAGACGACCTCGATCTCGCTCTCGAGCTCGGAGAGGAACAGGATCTCGTCGATCAGCTCGCCGGCGTTCTGGACCTCGGCCCGTGCCTGGTCGAGGAGCGCCTGGATGTCCGCCCCCGGGAGGTCGGCGGAGTCGAGCAGGACGAGGATGCGTGCGAGCGGGGTTCGCAGCTCGTGCGAGACCGAAGCGGTGAAGCCGGCGCGGAGCGCGTCGAACGAGTCCTCGCTCGGGGGGCCGTGGTTGTCGCTCGTCTCGGGCGCCGTCATCGCCTCGCCGGGTTCGGGCTCGGGCTCGGCACCCTTTTTCCTGAAGGGCGTCTTCACCAGATCGTCACCAGTTTGAAACCCGCTCCGAACCCGACATGGAACTATGGTAGGCGTAGATGGGAAAGATCCTGATCGTCGAAGATGACAATGTCATCGCGGACGGAATGGCACGACACCTTGCAGCCGCCGGGCTCGATCCCATCGTGGTCGGACGTGGCGAGCTCGGGTTGGCACGTCTCCGCTTCGAGAACCCGGACGTCTGCGTGCTCGATCTCATGCTCCCCGAGCTCGACGGCTGGAAGCTGATCGAGACCGCCCGGTCGGAGGGGATCGGTACCCCGATCGTGGTTGTCTCCGCCCGGGGAACCGAGCACGACCGCGTCCACGCGCTCGAGATCGGCGCCGACGACTATCTCGTGAAGCCGTTCTCGATGCGTGAGCTCGTCGCCCGTGTGATCGCAGCGGCGCGGCGCGGCGTGCGCCCGGCGGAAGATCGCCGCGGTGAGGCGGTCGTGATCGAGGAGCTCCGGATCGATCCGCGCGAGGTTCAGGCCTACGTCGCCGGCGTGAGCGCGGGGTTGACGCCGACGGAGTTCAAGCTGCTCTACACGCTGGCCCTCGACCGTGGCCGCGTGATCACGCGCGACGAGCTGCTCCAGAAGGTCTGGGGCCGCCGTGAGACACACCGCGATCGCACCGTCGACGTGTTCGTCCGGCGCCTGCGGCAGAAGATCGATCGGATCTCGCCGACGCACTCGTTCATCCACACCCGCTTCGGCGTCGGCTACAAGCTCGAGCCGGTTCTCAAATAGACCTATAGTCGAGCACGTGGTGCGCAAGCGCGACGAGCCCGTCCGGTTGACGCGGATCTACACGCGGGGCGGCGATGCCGGGACGACCTCTCTCGGTGACGGCTCGCGGGTCTCGAAGCTCGACCCGCTGGTGCGGGCCTACGGCGAGGTGGACGAGCTGAACTCGGTGCTCGGCTGGGCGCAGGTCGAAGCCGGCGATCCCCGGCTCGAGCGGATCCAGAACGAACTCTTCGACCTCGGTGCCGATCTGTCCGTGCCCTACGTCGCAGGCGATGCGCGGCTGCGGATCGACCAGCGCGCGATCGACCGGCTCGAGGCCGACTGCGACGAGGCGAATGCCGGGCTCGGAGAGCTGCGGAGCTTCGTGCTCCCGGGCGGCACCGAGGCCGCGGCGCGTCTGCACGTGGCCCGTGCCGTCTGCCGGCGGGTCGAGCGAGAGGTGCTCGAGGTCGCGGCGGAGCGCACTGTCGACCCGTTTGCGGCCGTGTACCTGAACCGGCTCTCGGATTTGCTCTTCGTGCTCGCGCGGGCCGCGAACTCGGGCGGCGCGGAGCCGCTCTGGAGGCCCGGAGGCGAGCGGGAGTCCTAGATGGGTGGTTCCGCGATCTCGCGTGTCCGGCTGCACGATCTGGACCCCAGACCGTCCAACGCGCCCCGAAGCAGACGATCTCGCGGAACCACCCATCTAGACTTCCGGCGTGGCAGAGGGGCGGGTTCTGCGTGTCGTGATCGCGAAGGTCGGGCTCGACGGCCACGACCGGGGCGCGAAGATCATCGCCCGGGCGTTGCGCGACGCCGGGATGGAAGTGATCTACACGGGCCTTCACCAGCTTCCGGAGCAGATCGTGGAGACGGCGATCCAGGAGGACGCCGACGCCGTCGGGATCTCGATCCTCTCGGGTGCCCACATGACGCTCGTGCCGCGGGTCGTCGACGGCCTTCGCGAGCGCGGGGCGGACGACATCCTCGTCGTCGTCGGCGGCACCGTTCCCGGCGACGACATCGAGGAGTTGCTTGCCGGCGGCGTCGCCGCCGTGTTCACTCCGGGGGCGGCGACGAGCGAGATCGTGGAGTTCCTGCGCGCGAGCGTTCCCGCCTGAACGGCGCGGCTGCGTAGAGTGCGCCTCCGATGAAGATCGTCGCGTGTGTGAAGGCGGTGCCCGATGCCGTGTCCGGCCGGAGGATCGACCCTGTGAGCGGGCGGTTGGAACGGGGCGGCGAGCTTGCGATCTCGGATTTCGACCTTCACCCGGTCGAGGAGGGGCTGCGGCTTCGCGACGGCGCGGGCGGCGAGGTGATCGTGATCTCTCTGGGGCCGCCGGCGGCGGGCGAGGCTCTTCGCAAGACGCTCGCGATGGGCGCGGACCGCTCCGTGCTCGTGAGCGACGAGGCATTCGAGGGTGCTGATCTGATCACGACGGCGCACGCTCTCGCCGGCGCGATCGGACGCGAGAGGGCGGACCTCGTCCTCTTCGGTCAGCAGTCGTCGGACGGCGACGGCGCATGCCTCTGGGCGGCAGTCGCCGAGTTGCTGCGCCGCCCGGTGATCTCGCAGGTCGCAGAGCTCACCCTCGAAGAGGGCGCCGTCGTCGGGAGGCGGCAGACCGAGCTCGGCTACGAGCGCATCCAAGCGCCGCTTCCCGCGGTCGTCGGTGTCTCCGATTCGATCAACGAGCCGCGCTATCCCTCCCTGAAGGGGATCATGGGCGCGAAGTCGAAGCCGCAGGAGACGCTCGGGGAGGCAGACATGGGCGGTGTCTCCGCCGCGTGCACGAGCGTGCTCGCCGTCTCGCCGCCGCCGCCGCGCGGCGATCGCCGGGTCTTCGACGACGCAGCAAAGGCACCGGAGGAGATCGTCGGCTTCCTCGTCGAGAGGCGGCTTCTGTGAAGACGCTCGTCTTCCTCGAGCACCACGGCGACGGGCTCACGAAGCCGGCGCTCGGCCTGCTTGCCAAAGCATCCGCGCTCGGAGGCGAGGTCGCCGGGGTCGTTGCAGGAGCCGGCGTCGGCGGGCTCGTTGGGGACGCGGGGCCGTTCGGCGCCGCACGGGTCTTCGTCGCGGACGACGTGCGGCTCGCCGCACCGCTGCCGCAGCCGCGGGTCGACGTGCTCGCTTCGCTCGTCCGCGACGAGGGCTTCGACACGGTGTTGTTCGCGCAGTCGGTGCTCGCCTCGGACATCGCCGCCGCGCTCGCGGTGAGGCTCGGAGCAGGGCTGAACTGGGATCTCGCGGATCTCGTCCTTGAAGGCGGAGCGCTCGTCGGCAAGCGGCCTGCGCTCGCCGACTCCGTGCTCGTGGATGCGGGTTGGATCTCCCCGGTTCGGTTGGCGCTCTTCCGGGCGGGGGCGTTCGACCCGGTGGAGACCGGCGGGGCGGCGGAACGTGTGGATCTGGAGGTGAGCCTCGAGCCGCATTCACTGCTGGCCGAGCTCGTGGAGCCTGCGGTCGACGAGGCGAGCGGGCCCTCGATCGAGGATGCCGACGTCGTCGTCGCGGGCGGGCGCGGGCTCGGGAAGCCGGAGGGGTTCGCGCTCGTCGAGGAGCTCGCCGCAGCGCTCGGTGGGGCGGTGGCGGCGACGAGGGCGGTCGTGGACGCGGGCTGGTATCCGTACTCCGCCCAGGTCGGCCAGACGGGGAAGAGCGTCTCGCCGAGGCTGTACGTGGCCGTCGGGATCTCGGGCGCGATCCAGCACAAGGTCGGGATGCAGTCGTCGGGCACGATCATCGCGATCAATAAGGATCCGAACGCGCCGATCTTCGACTACGCCGATCTCGGCGTCGTCGGCGACCTGAACGAGATCGTCCCGCGCCTCACGGAGCTCGTGCGGGCTCGCCGCGCGTCGTGAGGCCGGCCGACTACCCGCCGCCCTGGAGCGAGTCCGAGGCGATCGCCGAGCCCGCTTCGGATGACCCGATCGAAGTCGGGATCCTGGTCGTGGGCGCGGGGCCGGCAGGGCTTGCGGCGGCGATCCGCCTCGGCCGGCTCGCGGCGGCGGAGCCCGAGCAGGCGGCGGAGCTCGGCGAGGTTCCGATCGCCGTGCTCGAGAAGGGCAAGACTCCCGGGTCGCATCTGCTTTCCGGAGCGGTGATCGACCCGAAGCCGTTGTATGCGCTCCTCGACGGCTTGCGCACGCCGGAGCAGGTTCCGTCCTACGGCGAGGTTCCGGGTGAGTCGGTGCTCTTCCTGACCTCGTCGCGCTCGGTGCCGCTGCCCGTGACTCCGCCGACGATGCGAAACCACGGGAACCAGGTCGTCTCGCTGTCGCGGCTCGCGCGCTTCCTCTCGGAGGTGGCAGAGGAGGCCGGCGCACTGGTGCTCCCGGAGACCGCGGCCGAGCAGCTGCTCGTGTCGGGCGGAGCCGTCGTCGGGGTACGGACCGGCGACAAGGGGCGCGCCCGGGACGGCGCCCAGCTCGGCAACTTCGAGCCGGGCTCTGAGATCCGGGCAAAGGTCACGATCCTGGCCGAGGGCACAGCCGGCCACCTGACGACGGCCGTGCTCGAACGATTCGAGCTCTCGGGTGGGAGCCCGCAGACGTGGGCGCTCGGCGTCAAGGAGGTCTGGAAGGTGCCCCGGCCGCTCCGCGAGGTGATCCACACGATGGGTTGGCCGCTCCGGTCGGGAGCGCGCTACCGCGAGTTCGGTGGGTCGTTCATCTACCCGATGGGCGAAGACATGCTCACGATCGGCATGGTCGTCGGCCTCGACTACCGCGACGCCGAGCTGTCGGTGCACGATCTGCTTCAGGAGCTGAAGACGCATCCGCGGATCCGGCCGCTCCTCGAGGGCGGGGAGCGAATCGCCTGGGGTGCGAAGACGATCCCGGAGGGCGGGTTCGTGGCGCTGCCGCGCCGGTTCTCCGCGCCCGGGGTTCTGCTTGCGGGTGACGGCCCGGGCCTCGTGAACGTGCCGGCGCTGAAGGGCGTGCACTATGCGATCGAGTCGGGTCGTCTCGCGGCGGAGGCTGCCTGGGGCTCGTTCGGGTCCGGTTCGCTCGCCGGCTACGACGAGGCGCTGAGGTCGTCCTTCGTCTGGAGCGACCTGCGCCGCGTGCGGAACATGCGTCAGGGGTTCGCGGGCGGCTTCTGGCGCGGGGCTGCGCTCGCGGGTGTCGAGACGCTCATGGGCGGCCGCCGTCCTGTCGGGGACAGCGCGACGGAGCTGGACTCGGAACAGCCGATCTACACGACCGACCGTGCCGCCTCCTACCCGGTGCCCGACGGGTCGCTGACCTTCGACAAGCTCTCGTCGGTGTTCCTCTCCGGGAACCGAACGCGCGACGACCAGCCCGACCACATCCGGGTACAGACCGAGGTGCCGGCAGTGCTCGGCCGGCTCTGGGAGCGAATGTGCCCTGCGGGCGTCTACGAGGTCGAGCCCGGAAAGGACGGCAAGGTGACCGTTTCGGTCACCCCGTCGAATTGCGTCCAGTGCGGCGCGATCTCGGCGAAGGGCGGCCGCCTCACACCGCCCGAAGGCGGCTCCGGCCCCGAGTACACGCTCACGTGAGGATCCCGGTGCCGCTTTGCCAGGGCGCGAGGCAACGTTCGCGGCCTTCGTCGACGAAGCCGCGAAAGGAGTCGAACGCCCCCACCGGCCCGGTCCCGAACGGATCGAGCAGCGCGTCCAGCGCGAGCACCTGCGGGGCCTTCACGAGCCCGGCGCTCGCGGCGTAGCTCGTCCATGTCGACTCGGCCGGGTGCGTGCCGATCCCCGCCCGGGCCGGGTTCCAGAGGCTGTAGCGGATGCTCCGGAACAGGTGCTCCTCGCTCTCGATCGGGGTGCTCCAGTACCGAGCCCCGAAGCAGTGGTTGATCCGGCCGAACCGGGTGTTCGACTTCAGTGCAAAGCCCAGGTTCAGGCGCTTCATCCCGTCGGCGAGCCCGGGCTCGCCCGCGTGGAGGACGAGGTGGAAGTGATTCGACATGAGCGCCCATGCCTGAACGAGCCAGCCGGCCCGGGCTGCGACCTCCCCGAGCTGGATCAGGAAGACCGGGCGGAGGTAGTCGTCGAAGATCTGCTGCTTGTTGTTGCCCCGCGCGACGACGTGATAGAAGCCCGGACCCTCGACTCTCCGCCCACGCGCCATGCAGCGACCATAGCCGAGCGCTGTTGTCCAACGGGACAATTTTGCGCTTTTGGCTCACTTCCGTGACACTTTTGTTCCAGTACCTGTCCCCGCCTCTGACTTGCGGCCCACGCACGCGGTTCTCGGCTCCACGAGCGGGATCGAGTCCTAGGTTCCGATGTTGCCTCGCAGGCCAATCGCCGCCGCCCGACCCTCGCTCAAGGCGGGGCCTGACCCCGCCTGAGACGTCTGGGTCGCGTCCGCGTGGGCGATGGGTAGATTCGTCGTGTGATCACCTCGGTGGACAACGCGCGCGTGAAGGACGTGGTCCGGTTGCGGCGCGGGAGCGAGCGGCGGCGGAGCGGGCTCTTTCTGGCCGAGGGGCCGCGCGAGGTGGGTAGGGCCCGGGAGGCGGGGCTTCGGATCGTGGCGACCTATTACGCGCCGGCGCTGCTCGAGTGGGGTGAGGGTGAGGCGGTGAGCGAGCGCGTGCTCGCCAAGATGGCCTACCGCGCCGAGCCGGAGGGCGTGATCGCCGTCGTCGAGGTGCCGAAGCGCGGGCTGCCCCGGAACGCCGGCCTGCTCCTCGTCGCGGTCGGCGTCGAGAAGCCGGGGAACCTCGGCGCGATGGCGCGAACGGCCGAGGCGGCAGGCGCGGACGCGCTCGTGATCGCCGAAGGCCGGAGCGACGCCTGGAACCCGAATGCGATCCGCGCCTCGACCGGCGCCGTATTCACGCTTCCCGTGGTCGAGGCGGCCCTCGAGGAGATCTGCGGCCTCGGAATCGAGCTCGTCGCCGCCGCAGTCGACGCGCCTACGAGCTACACCGCCGCCGACCTGACGTCCCCGCTCGCCCTGCTGGTCGGCGCCGAGCACCGCGGCCTCGGCGCCGACTGGATCGCGGCGGCGGACCGCGCCGTCTCGATCCCGGTTGCGGGCGGGAGCGCCGACAGCCTGAACGCCGCAACCGCCGCGGCGATCATCCTCTTCGAGGCGGTGCGGCAGCGTGGTTAGCCGCGACGACGTCCTCCGCTCCCGGCCCGTCGTCGAGCTTCACCTCGCACGGACGCCGATGCTCGCCTCCCGCACGCTCGGTGCCCACCTCAAGTGCGAGCTCTTCCAGCGCACCGGGTCGTTCAAGCCCCGCGGCGCGATCAACAAGCTCGCGAGCCTGACCGCCGAGGAAAAGAACCGTGGGATCATCGCGATCTCCGCCGGCAACCACGCGCAGGCTGCCGCCTTCGCCGCCCGCGAGTACGGCGTGAGCGCGCTCGTCGTGATGTGGCAGGGCGCCTCCGGCCAGAAGATCGCGGCCACCCGCGGATACGGCGCCGACGTCGATCTCGAGGCGACCGACCCCGCGGGCGCGTTCAGGCGCCTGGACGAGCTGATCGAGAAGACCGGCCGCACGCTCGTCCACCCGTTCGACGACCCGGTCGTGCTCGCCGGCGCCGGTACCGTCGGCCTCGAGATCGAGGAAGACGCCCCCGATGCCGACGTCGTGGTGGTCCCGGTCGGGGGCGGCGGCCTGATCGGCGGGATCGTCGCTGCGCTCGGCGAGGGCCCGATGCGCGTGATCGCCGTCGAGCCCGAGACGAGCCAGGCCCTCCACGCGGGAATCGCCGCGATGAAGCCGGTGCCGGTCACGCCGCTCTCGATCGCGGACGGCCTCAATGCCCCCTTCGCGGGGCGCCTCGCGATCGAGTCATGCCGTCAGCTCGAGCGCGTCCTCGTGAGCGAGGAGGAGATCGCGGCCGGTTTCCGGTTCCTCTACGAGCGCGCCAAGCTTGCGTGCGAGCCGGCCGGCGCGGTCGCGACGGCAGCGATGCTCGCGGGAAAGATCAAGGCGGAACGGCCCGTCGTCATTGTCAGCGGCGGCAACGTCTCGACCCAGACTGCCTCTGGTATCCTGGGTTCTCGATGAAGAGCGAGATCCATCCGGACTACGTATTCGCGACCGTTCACTGTTCGTGCGGGAACTCGTTCACGACGCGTTCGACCTCACCCGAGCTGAACGTCGAGATCTGCTCGCAATGCCACCCGTTCTACACGGGGAAGCAGAAGCTGGTCGACACCGGCGGGCGTCTCGAGCGCTTCCAGCGCAAGCTGGACAAGGCTGAGGCGGCCTCCAGGGCCAGCAGAGCCTCGAGCTCTTCCTAAAGCGTATGGCACAGTCAATCGGCGGTCAGGCCGTCCTCGAGGGCGTCATGATGCGGGGCCCGAAGAACTGGGCCGTCGCCGTCCGCAAGCCGAACGGCCAGATCTCCCAGGTCGGTTGCCCGATCGATTCCGCGATGGCGCGCCATTGGATCCTGCGGCTTCCACTGATTCGCGGTGTCGTCGCACTCGGCGAGTCGCTCTCGATCGGCTTTCGCGCGCTCTCGATCTCGGCGAGCTACGCGGCCGCTGAAGAACGCGAAGAAGGCGAGAGCGAGCTCGAACAAGAGGTCGAGGAGATCGGCCGCTGGGCGATGGTCGGCTCGTTCGTCGTCGCGATCGGCTTCGCGATCGGGGCGTTCAAGATCGGCCCGGGCCTCCTTGCGGATCTGCTGCCGATCTCGAACGGCGTGCTCTTCGTGCTCGCCGAAGCTGCGATCCGGATCACGATCTTCGTGGGCTACCTCGCGCTCCTCAGCCTGTACCCGCCGCTCAAGCGCGTGTTCGAATACCACGCCGCCGAGCACAAGGCGATCAACGCCTTCGAGGCCGGGGAAGAGCTGACACCGGAAAAGGTCCAGCGCTTCTCCCTCATCCACCCGCGCTGCGGCACCTCGTTCCTCTTCTGGGTGATCGTGCTCAGCGCCTTCGTCTATGCCCCCTTCGGCCGGCTCCCCTGGTACTGGATCATCGTCACCCGTGCTCTCCTGCTCCTGCCGATTGCCGGCCTCGCCTACGAGCTGATCCGGTTCGCCGGGAAGCACGCCCACAACCGCTTCGTGATGACCGTGCTCGCCCCGGGGATGTGGCTTCAGCGGTTGACGACGCGCGAGCCCTCCCTCGACCAGCTCGAGGTCTCGATTCGCGCCCTTCGCGAGGTTCTGGACCATGAAGGCCGGCTGACGCCGGCAGACAGGCGAGTGGAGGTCATGGCGTAGATGCCGACCATACGCAGAGCTGACGTCGAGTGGATCGGCGGCTTCGTCGACGGCGAAGGGAAGATCCTGGGGACGACGAGCGGCGCTCTCCCCGAGCTCGACGTGACCTGGATGTCCCGGGTCGACGACGAGCAGGGGATGACGAGCCCCGAGGAGCTCCTCGCCGCCGCGCACGCGTCGTGTTTCGCGATGCAGTTCACGTCGGGCCTCGTCGGCTCCGGATGGGAGCCGGAGGAGATGCAGGTCTCGTGCGAGATCTCGTTCGAGGTCGGGATCGGAGTCACGCAGTCGGCCCTGACGGCCCGCGTCACCGTTCCCGGGCTCACCGACGAGCAGATCTACGAGATCGCGCAGCGCGCGAAGATCATGTGCCCGATCTCCCGCGCGCTTGCGGCGATCGAGATCACGCTGGAGCTGCCAGAGCTGGTGCTCGAGCAAGAAGAGGACGAGGCAGCCGGAGCCGGAGCCAACGGGGTCACCACGGCGACCGAGGAATAACCGGACACCGCCCGCGGGCTAACCTGCGCGCGGGCCATGTCCAACTTCGAATCGCTGATCGAGGAGCTCGAGCGCTCCTACCAGGAGGCCCAGGATCGCCTTTCGGATCCCGCGGTCTACAACGACCACCGCGAAGCAGAGGAGGTCGGGCGACGGCTGAAGAAGCTCGAGGGCTCCTACCGCCTCGCTCAGGAATGGCGGCAGGCGCTCGCCGACCTCGACGCTGCGAGGAACGATCCCGAGCTGGCGGTGATGGTTCCCGACTACGAGGCCGAGGTCGCACGGCTCGAAGAAGCGCTCAAGCTCTCGCTCGTCGAGCCCGACCCCGCGGACGACAAGGACGTGATCGTCGAGATCAGGCAGGGCGTCGGCGGGGACGAGGCCGCGCTCTGGGCCTCCGATCTCGCGAAGATGCTCGAGCGGTATGCCGAGCGCCGGCACTTCCGCTGGGAGCAGCTCGAGGTGAGCCCGAGCGACGGTGGAGGGATCAAGGAGGGCGTCTACGCGATCAAGGGCCGCGGCGCCTACTCGGTCTACAAGTACGAGGGCGGCACCCACCGCGTGCAACGCGTCCCCGACACCGAGTCGCAGGGGCGAATCCATACGTCCACCGCCACGGTCGCCGTGATGCCGGAGGCGGAGGACCTCGACGTCGAGATCGACGAGAAGGATCTCGAGATCGACGTGTACCGCTCGTCGGGCCCGGGCGGGCAGTCGGTGAACACCACCGACTCGGCCGTCCGCATCACCCACAAGCCGACCGGGATCGTCGTCGCGATGCAGGACGAGCGCTCGCAGCTCCAGAACCGGGCGAAGGCGATGCGCGTGCTCCGCGCCCGGATCTACGAGGCAGAGCGCGAGCGTCAGCAGGCGCGAGCAGGCGGCGGCGCGGAAGGCTCAGGTCGGCTCCGGCGAGCGCGCCGAGAAGGTCCGGACCTACAACTTCCCGCAGGACCGGGTGACCGACCACCGGGTCGGTGTCAGCGGCCGGCTGCAGGACGTCCTCGCCGGCGACCTCGACGAGTTCACCGAGGCGCTCACCGCAGACGCGCAGCGCCGCGCCCTCGAGGGCGGAGACGGTTGACGCTCGCCGAGGTGCTCGCGGCAACGACCGGGTACCTCTCGCGCAAGGGCATCGATTCACCCCGGCTCGACGCGGAGCTGATCCTGTCGCGGGCGCTCGGTCTCAGCCGCCTCGAGCTGTACACGAGCTTCGACCGGCCCCTCAACGAGTCCGAGCGCGCCGCCGCCCGCCCGCTCGTCGAGCGTCGCGGGCGGCGCGAGCCGCTGGCCTACGTCCTCGGCGACTGGGATTTCAGGCGGCTCACCTTGCGCACCGATGCCCGCGCTCTCGTGCCCCGGCCCGAGACCGAGATCGTCGTCGAGCACGCCTTGGCGGCGATCGCCGGGCTCGAGGAGCCGCGCGTGGTCGACGTCGGAACCGGGACCGGCGCGATCGCGCTCGCTCTCGCCGACGAGCGCCCGGAGGCGCGTGTGACGGCGACCGACGTCTCGCCCGAGGCCCTCGCGCTCGCTCGCGAGAACGCCGAGCGTCTCGGGCTCGCCGTCGAGCTCGTCGAGGCCGACCTGCTCGGCGGCCTCACCGGCCCGTTCGATCTCGTCGTCTCCAACCCGCCGTACGTCGAGGCCGGAGAGCTCGCCTCGCTCCAGGCGGAGGTACGCGACTGGGAGCCGAGGCTCGCGCTCGTGGCCGACGGCCAGACCGAGCGTCTTGCGCGCCAGGCCCGCGAGAAGCTCGCACCAGGTGGGGCGATCGTGCTCGAATCGCACGCGGCGCAGGCCGCGGACGTCCGGGGGCTGCTCGCCGGGCTCGGGTACGCCGAGGTTACGATTGGACGCGATCTCGCCGGAAGGGAAAGGGTGGTCGAGGCGCGATGGATGCCGAAGGAGTAGCGGCGGCGGTCGGGGCGATCCGCGCCGGCAAGGCGGTGATCCTCCCGTCCGACGGGGTGTACGGGCTCTGTGCCTCGGCGTTCCGCGGAGGGCCCGTCAGGCATCTCTACGAGATCAAGGGCCGCGGCGACACGCAGCCGACGGCGATGATGGCCTCGAGCGTCGAGATGCTCCTCGAATGCGTGCCCGAGTTCCGGGGCCGCTCCGCCGTGATCGTGCGCGCGCTCCTTCCCGGGCGCTACACGCTCGTACTGGCGAACCCCGCGCGCCGGTATCCATGGCTCACCGGCACGAGCCCGGAGACGATCGGTGTCCGCGTGGCGGAGCTCCCACGCGAGGTGCAGTACGTGCTCGACGCGGTCGGGGCGATTGCGGCGACCAGTGCCAACAATCCGGGCCAGGCCGCGGCTGCCACGCTCGAGGCCGTCCCCGGGGACATCCGTGCCGGCTGCGCGGCCGAGCTCGACGCAGGCCCGCTCTCGGGCGAGCCGTCCACGGTCATCGACTTCACACCGCCGGAGCCGCGCGTCCTCCGCGAGGGCGCCGGCCCGGTCGAGGAAGCGCTCGAGCGTGTCGAGGACGCGCTCTCGGCGGCGCGCGTCGCCTGATCGGGCCGCGCCGACTACGATGGCTCGAGGCCTCGAGGAAGGGAGCGGAATGGCGATCGCACAGGAGACATTCGAGCAGCTTCGGGCCGCGGGCCTGGCCGACGTCGATCCCGAGATCGCGGCCACGCTCGGCCAGGAGCTCGAAAGACAGCGCGGCCAGATCGAGCTGATCGCCTCCGAGAACTTCACCTGGCCCTCGGTGCTCGAGGCGATCGGATCGACCCCGACGAACAAATACGCCGAGGGCTACCCGGGCAAGCGCTACTACGGCGGCTGCGAGGTCGTGGACGAGATCGAGGAGCTCGCCCGTGAGCGCGCCAAGTCCCTCTTCGGTGCCGAGCATGCGAATGTCCAGCCGCACGCGGGCGCCCAGGCGAACATGGCCGTGTACTTCGCCGTGCTCTCGCCGGGCGACTCTGTCCTCGCCCTCTCACTGGACCACGGAGGGCACCTGACACATGGCCTGAAGGTGAACTTCTCGGGAAAGCTCTACGAGTTCCACCACTACGGCGTCTCGCGCGAGACGATGATGGTCGACTACGACGAGGTGCTCGCGAAGGCCAAGGAGGTCAGGCCGAAGCTGATCGTCTGCGGCGGCTCGGCCTACCCGCGCTTCGTCGAGGCCGACCGCTTTCGCGAGATCGCCGATGAGGTGGGGGCGATGCTGATGACCGACATGGCGCACTTCGCCGGGCTCGTCGCTGCCGGGCTCCATCCGAGCCCGGTCCCGTACTCGCACTTCGTCACCTCGACGACACACAAGACCCTTGCCGGCCCCCGCGCCGGCTTCGTGCTCTGCACGGAGGAGCACGCCCAGGCGCTCGACCGCGCTCTCTTCCCCGGGATGCAGGGGGGGCCGCTGATGCACACGATCGCGGCGAAGGCGACCTGCTTCCGGATCGCGGGAACCGAAGCGTTCCGCGAGTACCAGGGCCGCGTGCGGGCGAATGCGGACGTGCTCGCGAACGGATTGATCGACGGGGGCCTCGACGTCCTCACCGGCGGCACCGATACCCATCTCGTCCAGCTCGACCTGCGCGACACCGAGTGGACGGGCCTCGCCGCGCAGGACAGGCTCGACGAGTGCCGGATCACCGTGAACCGCAACACGGTGCCGTTCGACGAGCGACCGCCGATGGTCGCCTCGGGCGTCCGGATCGGCACTCCGGCCGCGACGATGCGAGGCTTCGACGAGGACGACTTCGGCGAGGTGGCGTCGATCATCGTCGGAGCGCTCTCCGACGACGCCGACGTGGCGGCGCTCGCCGCCCGCTCGACTGCGCTGTGCAACCGCCGCCCGCTCTATCCCGGCTTCCGCGGGTACACGACCTACGTCGCTTGACCGTTCACGAGGTGACCCACCCGCTCGTCCGGCACAAGCTCGGGCTCCTGCGGGACGTCACCACCGACACCGAGATGTTCCGCCGGCTCGTGAACGAGCTGACGCTGCTGCTCACCTACGAGGCGACGAAGGAGATGGCGCTCGAGGACGTCGAGGTCGAGACGCCGCTCGAGTGGACGCAGGCCCAGCGAATCCCGGGAAAGAAGGTCGCCGCGTGCCCGATCCTCCGCGCGGGGATGGGAATGCTCGACGGCGTGCTCTCGCTGATTCCCGTCGCGCGCGTCGGCTTCATCGGCCTCTACCGCAACGAGGAGACCCTCGAGCCGGTCGAGTACTACGTGAAGCTCCCCGCCGACATCGCCGAGCGCGACGTGCTGCTGCTCGACCCGATGCTCGCGACCGGCAACTCGACCGCCCATGCCGTCGCGATCCTGAAGCGCGCCGGCGCGACGAACATCTCGCTCGTCGCGCTGATCGCCGCCCCCGAGGGCGTCGAGCACATCGAGGACGCTCATCCCGACGTCAACATCTTAGTGGCCTCGATCGACTCCCACCTGAACGACAAGGGCTACATCGTCCCCGGGCTCGGCGATGCGGGAGATCGCCTCTACGGCACGAAGTAGGACGCAGATTGGTCTGGCACGCGCTCACCGGCCATCTCGAAGTCCTCTGGGCCTCGCTGATCGCGCTTGCGATCGTCGTCCTGCTCACCCCTGCGGTCGGGGGGATGGCGCGGCTCCTCGGCGTCGTCGACCGCCCGGAGAACGGCCGCCGGCAGACACCGACGGGCATCCCGCGACTCGGCGGGCTCGCGCTCTTCCTCGGGATCTTCGTGCCGGCGCTCGCCTTCCTGAATCTCGACGGCCAGATGCGCGGGCTGCTGCTCGGCGCCGCCGTTGCGACCACCGTCGGCGCGATCGACGACTTCCGCGGCCTCAGGCCGTGGGAGAAGCTCGCCGGTCAGATCCTCGCGGCGTCGATCGTCGTCTCCTTCGGCGTCTGGGTCCACCGTTTCACGTTCCCGCTCCTCGGCGTCCAGACCCTGCCGAAGGAGGTCGGGATCGTCCTCACGATCGTCGGGATCGTCGCGGTGATGAACATGGTGAACTTCCTCGACGGGCTCGACGGGCTCGCCGCGGGCGTCTGCGCGATCTCGGCGTTCTCCTTCTGCGTGATCGACCTTGCCCGCGGCGACATCAACGCGGCGATCCTCACAGCCGCCGTCCTCGGCGGCTGCATCGGCTTCCTGCGGCACAACTTCTACCCCGCGCGGATCTTCATGGGCGACTCCGGCGCACTGCTCCTCGGCTTCACCCTCGCGGCCGTCTCCGTCCAGGGGCTCTCGAAGACCGCCGCCCTCGCTGCGCTCGTCCTCCCACTGCTCGTCCTCGCAGTCCCGCTGCTCGACACCTCGTTCGTCGTGGCGAAGCGGATCAAGTCCGGCCGGCCGTTCTATGTGGCCGACAGGAGCCACCTGCATCACCGCTTCGAGAACATCGGCTTCTCGCAGCGCAAGTCGGTGATCTACCTCTATCTCTGGTGCGGGAGTCTCGCCCTCGCGGCGCTCGCGACGAAGTTCGTGCATCCGCATCCTGGCGGCGACTGGAACCTCCCGGCCGTGGCGCTCGACGCGGTCATCGGCCTGCTCGCGGTCGGCACCTCGATCTACGTCGTCTACCTGCTCGAGATCGTGAAGCTCGCGAACCCGTTCATCAGGCGCCGCGAGGAAGCCACGCGCGGCGAGGTTCGAAAGTCCGCATAGCCGGCTAGCAACGGTTGAAACAAAGTGCGGCCGAAGCCGCTCAACCGCGCCGGATAGAGCTGTCACGAACTCGCACCCGTTCCCGCAGCGCTCAGCTATGCTGGCGCCCGATGGAGCCGCCCTCGCCGCGTCCGTTTCCCCCTGTCGAGGCGGGCGCAGTGCTTGCCGGTATCACTGCGCTCTGTATCGCGGTCGGCACGCTGCTCGGCTGGATCGCCGGGAACCTCAAGCTCGGGCTGATCGCCGGCACGGTCATCGGGATCCCTGCCGGGATCGGGGGCGTCTACCTCCGCTACCACGAGTACTTCGCCTGATGCCCAGCGTCCTCGTCCGCCAGCCGGTCCCCCGTGGCCACACCCCGGCGATCGTCGGCTCGATCGTGGTGGTCGGCGCGCTCCCGCTCTTCCTCGTCATGGGTTGGCCCATCTCCGGCTGGGCGATCGCGGCGGTGCTGTGGGCCGCCAGCCAGGCGGTCGGATTGGTTCTCCAGCGGATGCCGCTTGGGATGGGTAATCTCGCGAGCTCTGGAGGAGTGGCCCTGGGCAGGATGGTCAGGTCGATCACGGCGATGGTTGTGCTGCTCGCGGTGACCGTCTCGAACCAGCAGGTGGGAGTCTCCGCGGTCGCGGTCTACGCGCTCGCGTTTACGGCAGAGTTCGGGACGTCGCTGGTTGCGTACTACGGAGGGGAAGCAGGCACATGAAGCTGAAAGGGCTGTTGGCGACACTGGTCGGCCTCGCGCTGCTGGCGCCCGCCTCCGCCTCGGCCGCGGACAAGAAGTTCAGCGTGGTCGACGAGTTCACGCTGAAGGACTGGGTGTCGATCCACCTCGGGCCCCTCGACCTCTCGATCAACCGTGCGGTCGTCTATCTGCTGCTCGGGGCGCTGCTCTCGATCGTGATCGGGATCGTGACGATGCGCTGGCGTCTCAAGGTCGTCGCCGGCACCCGCCAGACCTTCGGCGAGGTGATCTACGACATCGCCCAGACCCAGGTCGCGGAGACGGGGCTGCCGACGAAGGCGATGCCGATCTGGTTTCCCTATGTCGCGACGATCATGATCTTCATCTTCGTCGTCAACCTGCTCGGCTTCATCCCGCTCCCGATCACGGGCCAGACCTACCACGGGTTCCCGGTCTGGGGGATCTACGCGGCCACCTCCACGATCTCGGTCACCCTCGCGCTCGCCCTCATGACCTTTGTGTTCCAGCACATCGAAGGCATCCGTTACAACGGGCTTTGGCGCTACCTGAAGTCGTGGATCCCGGAGGTGCCCAAGCTGCTCCTGCCGCTGATCATCCCGATCGAGGTGATCTCGCAGCTCATGCGGCTCATCAGCCTGTCCGTCCGTCTCTACGCGAACATGCTCGCCGGCCACATCCTGATCCTCACGATGATCGGCCTCGTCTTCATCATCCACACGCCACCCTGGCGGTTCTTCGGTCTCCCTGCAGCGTTCGTCTTCTACATCTTCGAGGTCGTGATCGTCGTGACGATCCAGGCCTTCATCTTCGCCGCGCTCTCGGCTATCTACATCGGAACGGCGATCGAGCCGGAGCACTGAGTGGTTTTCTCGAAGCGTTGCTTTCGTGAAGCGGTTTTCCTGAACCCAGAATAAGGAGAGATTGACACAATGATGATGAGTCTTATCGCCGTCAACGTCGCCAATGCACCGGTGGTGCATGCCGGCAAGGCAATCGCGCTCGCGCTCGGCATCGGGCTCGGTGCAGCCGGTGCAGGTGCCGGCATCGGGATGATCTTCGGCTCGATGATCCAGTCCGTCGCCCGCCAGCCCGAGCTCCGCGGTGAGCTCCAGGGCCTGATGTGGCTCGGATTCGCCCTCACCGAGGCCGTCGTCTTCTACGGCTTCCTCGGAAGCCTGCTCGGCTTCGTTCTCGTCTAAGCCCGATGCCGGTCTAAGCCCATGACAGTCGGCACAGCACTCCTAGCAACGAGTCCTCTGATCAAGGTCATTCCGGGTCTGATGATCTGGACCCTGATCGCGTTCGCGATCACCTTCTTCGTGCTGAAGCGCTACGCCTTCGGGCCGATCCAGAAGCTGATCAACGAGCGCCGCGAGCGGATCAGGCAGTCGGTCGAGGAGGCCGACCGCGTCCGCGACGAGGCGCGAACCCTGCTCGAGGAGCACAAGGCGCTCATCGGCCAGGCCCGCACCGACGCCGAAGCCATCCTCGCCGAGGCACGCAGGCTCGCCGATGCCCAGCAGGAGCGGATGCGCGCGGAAACCGAGGAAGACCGGCACCGCCGGATCGAGGAGACCGAGCGGCAGATCGAGCAGGCGAAGGTCCAGGCTCTGAACGAGTTGAGGCAGGCTGTCGGCTCGCTGTCGATCGAGGCGGCGGAGAAGATCACCCGCAAGACGCTCACAGACGCCGACCAGCAGCGCCTGATCGACGAGGCGCTTGCCGAGATCGACTTCTCGCAACTGGAGGCGAGCCGCTCATAGCCACTCCGCAGCACATCTATGCAAACGCGCTCTTCGAAGCGGCGCAGGAGAAGGGCCGCCTCGCCACCGTGCGGGAGCAGCTCGAGGATCTCGCCGCGGCGATCGTCGCCGTGCCCGAGCTCGCGGCCGTCCTCGTGAACCCGGAGACCGAGTCGCAGGTGAAGGGTGACGTGCTCGAGCAGATCCTCGGCGGCGCCGACGAGCTGATCCGGAACTTCGTCAAGCTGCTCGTCGAGAAGGGGCGCGCGGGCGAGATCGCGGCGATCGCGGCCGAGTTCGAGTCGCTCGTCGCGGCGGAGGAGCAGGTGCTCGACGTGGAGCTCACCACCGCCCAGGAGCTGACCGACGCCGCGTTCGAGCGCATCGTCTCCGATATCGAGAAGAAGTCCGGCCGGAAGGTCCAGGCGGCGCGCAGCGTCGACCCGAACCTGATCGGCGGCATCGTCCTCCAGGCCGGGTCGATGCGCCTCGACGCGAGCGTCCGCGGCCGCCTCGACCGTCTTCGTCAAGAACTCGCAACCACAAGGAGCTAGCCGGCAATGAAGCTGAGGCCAGAAGAGATCACCTCCATCCTGCGCAAGCGGATCGAGGAGTTCGACGTCGACACGAATCTCGCCGAGGTCGGTGCCGTCCTTTCGCTCGGCGACGGGATCGCCCGCGTCCACGGGCTCGAGAACTGCGTCGCGCTCGAGATGCTCGAGCTCGACCACGGCGTCGTCGGGCTCGCGTTCAACCTCGAGGAGGACAACGTCGGCGTGGCGCTGTTCGGGGAGTGGGACAAGATCAAGGAGGGCGACCCCGTGCGCCGTACCGGCAAGGTCGCCTCGGTGCCGGTGGGCGAGGGCCTGCTCGGCCGGGTCGTCGATCCGCTTGGGAACCCGCTCGACGGCCAGGGCCCGATCGAGTCGTCCGAGACGCGTCCGCTCGAGTGGAAGGCGCCGGGCGTGATCGAGCGCCAGCCGGTGAAGGAGCCGCTCCAGACGGGAATCAAGGCGATCGACGCGATGACGAACGTCGGCCGCGGCCAGCGCGAGCTGATCATCGGCGACCGCTCGACCGGCAAGACCGCGATCGCGGTCGACACGATCCTGAACCAGCACGACCAGAACGTGAAGTGCATCTACGTCGCAGTCGGCCAGAAGGCCTCGACCGTTGCGCAGGTCTACGAGCGGCTGCGCGAGGCCGGGGCGATGGCCTATACGACGATCGTCACCGCTCCCGCCAGTGAGGCGGCGCCGATCAAGTGGATGGCGCCGTTCGCGGGAGCCGCGATGGGGGAGTACTTCCTCTACAAGGGCGAGCACGCGCTCGTGATCTACGACGACCTCACGAAGCAGGCCGACGCCTACCGGCAGCTCTCGCTGCTGCTTCGCCGCCCGCCGGGCCGTGAGGCCTTCCCCGGCGACGTCTTCTACCTGCACTCCCGGCTGCTCGAGCGCGCCTGCAAGCTGAACGACGCCCTCGGGGGCGGCTCGCTGACGGCGCTCCCGATCATCGAGACGCAGGCCGGTGACGTCTCCGCCTACATCCCGACGAACGTGATCTCGATCACGGACGGGCAGATCTTCCTGCAGGCCGACCTCTTCTTCTCGGGCGTCCGCCCGGCGGTCAACGTCGGGATCTCGGTCTCGCGCGTCGGCTCCTCCGCTCAGACGAAGGCGATGAAGAAGGTCGCCGGGCGCCTGCGCCTCGACCTCGCCCAGTACCGTGAGCTCGAGGCCTTCGCCCAGTTCGGCTCCGAGCTCGACCAGGCGACCCAGCAGGCTCTGAACCGCGGCGCGAAGATGGTCGCAACTCTCAACCAGCCTCAGTACGCTCCGTGGCCGGTCGAGGAACAGGTCGCGGCCCTATATGCCGGGATCAACGGCTTCCTCGACGACATTCCGACCGACCAGGTCTCCCGCTTCCAGGAGGAGCTCCGCCAGCAGCTTCGCACCGACGGCACCGTGCTGAAGACGATCCGCGAGTCGGGGACCTCTCCGACGACACGGCCGAGAAGCTCACCGCCGAGATCGAGAAGTTCAAGGGCATCTTCAACGTCGAGTCGGAGAGCTAGCGGTTGGCCTCGACGCAGGACCTGAAGCGGCGCGTCCGCTCGGTCTCGAACACGAAGAAGCTCACCCGGGCGATCGAGCTCGTCGCCTCGGCGCGCCTGCGCCGGGCGCAGCTTCGGGTCGAGGCGCTGCGGCCCTACGCCGACCGGATGACCGAGCTGATGGCCGGCACTGCGCGAGCGGCCGGTGCCGTGCGGCTGCCGCTACTCGAACGACGGGACGAGGTGAAGTCCGTCGGGATCGTGGTGGTCGCCGGCGACCGCGGGCTCGCGGGCGCGTTCAACGCGCAGGTGCTGCGGCGCGCGCTGGCGCTGATGCGCGAGGCCGAGGCTGAAGGGCAGACAGTGAGGTTCTTCCCGGTCGGTAGGAAGGTCCAGTCGACGATCCGTTTCCGCAGGCTCGAAATCGCCGGCGCCTGGACGGGCTTCAGCGACAAGCCGACCTACTCGGATGCCCAGACGGTCGCCTCAGCGATCGCCGAGGCCTATGTCGGCCACGAGGTCGACCGCGTGGTCCTCGTCTACAACGCGTTCGTTTCGCCGCTCGTCCAGCGGGTCACGGTCGCCGACCTGCTCCCCGTCCCGCTCGAGGCGCTGCTCGCCGAGGCGAGCGACGGGGACGACGAGCCGCCGGCCACGACCGAGCTTCCGGGACAAGAGACCCACGAGCAGGCCTATGACTTCTTCTTCGAGCCGGAGCCGAGGAACATCCTCGAGCGACTGCTCCCGGTTTACGTCGAGACGCAGCTCTACCGGGCGCTGCTCGAGTCGGCCGCCTCGTTCTTCGGCGCCCAGGCCACCGCGATGCGGAACGCCTCGAAGGCCGCCGGCGAGCTGATCGACACGCTCACGCTCGCGATGAACCGTGCCCGCCAGGCCGAGATCACCCAGGAGATCCTGGAGGTCGTGGCCGGCGCCGACGCGCTCACCCAGTAGAGGGGTCATCGTGGTTTTTACGGACTGGCTAACCTACACAGGTTCGTAACGTCTTATACTTGGAAGTCGTGGCCCGGACGGCTCTAACGCGGATGCATAGACGATGACAGCCGCCACCGAAGTGCTGGCACCCGGTGCCGCGGGCGCCACATCCACTGCTGCAAAGAGCGGTTTCCGTCTGTTCTGGGAGCGCTTCAGGGAGGACAAGGCCGCGCTCGTCGCAGCCGTCGTGATAGCGATCCTCATCTTCCTCGCGATCTTCGGCGGCCCGATCGCGAAGGCGATCTCGGGTCATTCGCCGAACCACGGCTACAACGCGACCATGCTGGACGAGTTCGGCCTCCCGAAAGGCCCGAACGCGCACTTCTGGTTCGGAGCCGATGGCGAAGGCCACGACGTGTTCGTCCGGACGATGTACGGCGCACGCACCTCCCTGACGGTCGGGATCCTCGCATCGCTGTTCGCCGTCGCGATCGGGCTCGTCGTCGGCCTCATCGCGGGCTTCTACCGCGGCGCACTCGACACGACGCTCTCGCGCTTCGGCGACGTCATGCTCTCGATCCCCTCGCTCCTGATCTCGATCGGGATCGTGGCCGCATGCAGCTCCAGCAAGGAAGGCTGCATCATCGGGCCGATCTCGATCCAGCCCGGGCAGGAGCTCGTGATCGCGATCATCGTCCTGTTCACGTGGCCCTACGTCGCACGCCTCGTCCGCGGCTTCACGCTCTCGATCCGGGAGAAGGAGTTCGTCGAGGCGAGCCGCTCGCTGGGAGCCACCAACCGGCGGATCATCGTGAGGGAGGTCCTGCCGAACCTCGCCGGGCCGATGATCGTCTTCACGACGCTCCTGATCCCGCAGAGCATCCTCTTCGAGGCTGCACTCTCGTACCTCGGGCTCGGCGTCCCCCCGTCGGTTGCGTCCTGGGGCGGGCTCCTGAACGATGCGCAGCGCTTCTATGACACCGCGTGGTGGCTGATGCTGTTCCCCGGCCTGTTCCTCGTGATCACCACGCTTGCGTTCAATCTTCTCGGCGACGGCCTCCGCGACGCGCTCGACGTCCGGGCCGACCGCTGAGTAACTAACGGTGACCGTCGTGAATCGTCTAACTACGTGGTCACTGCGATTCCCGTGCCATGGGGGCACGGGAGAAGGAGGGAGACACCCATCGTGAGAAACCCATTTCGGAAGCTGACGTGGGTCGTCGGCGTCGTGGCGGTCTTTGCCGTCGCGTCGGCGATCGGCGCGTCAGCTCACCCGGCGAAGCAGAGCACGCTGAAGTCCGGCGGAACGCTCAACGTCGGCTGGGAACAGGCATTCAACTTCACCGACAACGGCGATCCAACCGGTGAATATCTCGGCGACTGGTTCGGCATCGCCGACAACCTGCTCGTGCGCACCCTGATCGGCTACAACCACACTGCGGGCGGGCCCGGCAACGTGCCGGTCGCCGACATCGCGACCTCGGTGCCGAAGCCGACGAACGGCGGCAAGACCTACACCTTCCATATCAAGCAGGGTGTGATGTTCAGCCCGCCCGTCAGCCGCCAGGTCACCTCGGCGGACTTCGTGAACGCGATGCAGCGCCTCGCGAACCCGAAGGACGGCGGTCAGTACTCGTTCTACTACACCGTGATCAAGGGCTGGTCGGCATACGCTACGGCGTGCGGCACGAAGGCCGGTTGTGCAAACAAGCACATCTCCGGGATCGTGACGCCCAATAAGTCGACGATCATCTTCCACCTCACCGCCCCGACGGGTGACTTCCTCAAGCGGATGGGCATGCCGGCCACGGGGCCGCAGCCTGCCGAGGTCACGAAGTGCTTCGCCGGCCAGGCCGGCAAGTACGGCAACGACCTGATCTCGACCGCCGGCTACATGTACAAGGGCATCGACCAGCTCGATCTCAAGGCCGGTTGCAGCGCGATCAAGCCGGTCGCCGGCTATGACGGCCAGACGATCATGGACCTCGTCCGCAACCCGAACTACAAGCAGAGCACGGATCCGACGCGGAAGAACTACGTCGACGAGGTTCGCTTCCTGATCGACTCGAGCGACGTCGACATCTACAACAAGATCGAGGCCGGGCAGTTCGACATGGCCACCTCGAGCATCCCGAACAACGTGCTCAAGAAGTACGCGACCACCCCGAGCCTGAAGTCGCATTTCTTCCAGAACTCGGGCGACCGCACCTGGTACATCACGATGAACCTGACGCAGCCGCCGTTCGATGACGTTCACGTCCGCCGGGCGATGAACTTCATCATCGACAAGGCAGCTCTCCGCCAGGCGTGGGGCGGTCCTGCGGTCGGCCAGATCGCGAATCACATCGTGCCCGACTCGATCTTCGGCGGCGCGCTTTCCGACTATGCCCCGTACAAGTCGATCGGTGACCACGGCAGCGTTGTCAAGGCGCGGCTCGCGATGAAGGGCTCGGAGTACTCCAACTCGAGCGGCATGTGCGTCGCGAAGGTCTGCAAGAACGTGCTCCTGATCTCGGATGCCCGCGCAGTCGATCCGAGCATGGTCGCGACGATGCAGCAGGATGCCGCGAAGATCGGCATCACCTTCACCGTCAGGACGATCAACGGGGCGTACCCGACGATCCAGACGGTCGCGAAGAACGTCCCGATCTCCGAGCGCCCGGGCTGGGGCAAGGACTACGCCGACGCCCTGACGTTCTTCTCGCCGCTCTTCGACGGCCGCAACATCATCGCCACGGGTAACACGAACTACTCGCTCGTGGGCATCACCCCGAAGCAGTGCACGGCGCTGAAGGTGACCGGTGACTGCCAGCCGTTCAACAAGAAGACCGGGGTGGGAGTCATCAGCGTCGACAAGCAGCTCGACACGTGCTCGAAGCTGATCGACCCGGCGCGCACCACCTGCTACGAGAACCTCGACAAGTACCTCACGACGGGGGTCGTGCCGTGGGTTCCGTGGATGTGGTCGACCGTGACCCGCATCACGAGCTCGAACGTCAAGCACTACCAGTTCGACCAGTTCAGCACCACTCCCGCGTACTCGCAGATCGCTCTCAACTAACGCGGGAACGACCGTTCAGGTAGGCCCCCGGGGCGCCGCACCGGCGCCCCGGGGATTCGTTATAGGAAGGCGATGACCCTCAACATCCCTCGCATATGAGCTTCTACGTCTGGGTGATGCTGTTCCTGGCGTTCTGGATCTTCCCGATCCTCGTCGCCTGGTACATCGGCTCGCGCCGGGGGCGAACCTACGGCTGGCTCTACGGGCTCGTCGGAAGCTGGATCGGGGTGGCCCTCGTTGCTCTGCTACCTGCCAGGGCCGTCACCGGCTCCGGCGGAGGGATCGGCCTCTCCACCGATCTCGTCCTCTACATCATCCGGCGCGCCCTCTGGGCCGTCCTCGTCGTGAACGTGGTCGTGTTCATCACGTTCATCGTCTTCTTCAAGCTTCCGAACGGCAATCCGGCACTCCGGTTCGTGGGCAAGTTCCCGACCGCTGCGAATATCGCGCTCGCCGAGCAGCGCCTGCATCTCAACAAGCCGTTCTACGTCGAGTACTTCTACTTCGTGAAGAACTTCTTCGCCGGCGACGAGTACGGCTGGCCCGGCCTCGGGTACTCGTACGGCAACTATGTCTCGATCCGCAGCGAGATCCTGACCCGGGCGCCCCGGACGCTGTTCCTGATCATGGGCGCCGCGATCATCTGGCTTGTGCTCGGCGTCTCGATCGGCGTGCTCTCCGCGGTCAAACGGAGAACCAAGGTGGACAGGGCTGCGATGGGCTTCGCGCTCTTCGGGATCTCGGCGCCGGTGTTCTGGCTCGGCCTGATCGCGCTCTATGTCTTCTGGGTCAAGCACCTCTGGATCCCCGGGATCAACCACATAACCGACGGCTCCGGTTACGTGCCGCTCTCCGCGGGCATAGGCGCCTGGGCTGGGCACCTGATCCTGCCGTGGTGCGTCCTCGCGTTGCTCTACATGGCGATCTACGCGCGGCTCACGCGCAACAACCTGCTCGAGACGCTCGGCGAGGACTACATCCGCACCGCGCGCGCCAAGGGCCTCTCCGAGCGCAAGGTGATCCTGAAACACGGCCTGCGAGCCAGCCTGACCCCGATCGTGACCATCTTCGGGCTCGACATCGCCCTGCTCGTCGGCGGCGCGATCATCACCGAGTCGGTCTTCAACATCCAGGGCCTCGGCTGGCTCGCCTATTCGAGCGCCCAGGGTCAGGATCTGCCGAGCGTCCTCGGCGTGGTCATCTGCACGGCGACCGCGGTCGCCCTCGCGAACCTCCTCGTTGACATCTGCTACGCCTTCCTAGACCCTCGGGTCCGGTACACGTAATGAGAGTTCATCTGCGCCCGGGTCGGGCGGCGTGAGCTCGTCCGAGCCGGGCTCGGGCGGGTCGACGCTCCTCGACGTCCGGAACCTCACAATCCGCTTCCGTACGCGCGACGGCGTCGTCCAGGCCGTCTCCGACCTCTCGTTCAGCATCCGTCGGGGCGAGACGCTCGGCGTCGTCGGCGAGTCGGGATCGGGGAAGAGCGTCACGAGCCTCGCGATCATGGGGCTCCTGAACCGCGCGTACGCCGACGTGTCCGGCGAGATCCTCTTCGAGGGCCGGGACCTGCTCCAGCTGACGCCGGCTCAGCTTCGCTCGATCCGGGGCAGGGACGTCTCGATGATCTTCCAGGACCCGTTCGCGTGCCTGCATCCGATGTACCGCGTCGGCGACCAGATCGCCGAGGCCGTCCTCGCCCACCAGAAGGTCTCGAAGAAGATCGCGTGGTCGAGATCGATCGAGCTGCTCGATGCCGTCGGCATCCCGAACGCAGCGATCCGCGCGAAGGACTATCCGCATCAGTTCTCCGGCGGGATGCGGCAGCGCGCGATGATCGCGATGGCGCTCGTGCACAACCCGGCGGTGCTGATCGCCGACGAGCCGACGACTGCCCTCGACGTCACCGTCCAGGCGCAGATCCTGGAGCTGATCGACCAGGTGAAGCGCGACTTCGACGTCGGCGTGATGCTGATCACGCACGACCTCGGCGTCGTCTCCGAGACGGCGTCACACGTGATGGTGATGTACGGCGGCCGCGCGATGGAGTACGGGACCGCCGATGAGATCTTCCGCGGCGCGCAGCATCCCTACACGTGGGGGCTGCTCGAATCGATGCCGTCGATCGACAAGAGGCTCGACGTGCTGCTCCCGATCGAAGGCTCGCCCCCTTCGATGCTGAACCCACCGAGCGGTTGCCCCTTCAACCCGCGCTGCCCCTACCGCTTCGAGCCGTGCACCACGCGCGTGCCGCCGCTCGAGGCGATCCCGAACGGACATCGCGACGCCTGCCTGCTCGCCCCCGAGACGAAGCGAGAGGTGTGGCAGAAGAAGGTCGCAGTCGAGATCGGGGCGAGTGTATGACCGCGACTGCCCATGAGGCCGCCCCGGGCAGCGACCCGCTCGTCGTGGTGTCGAACCTGACGAAGCACTTCGCGGTGAAGCAAGGCGTGTTCTCGGGCGGGAAGGGGGTCGTGCACGCGGTCGAGGACGTGAGCCTCACCGTCAACCGGGGCGAGACGCTCGGGATCGTCGGGGAGTCCGGCTGCGGCAAGTCGACGACCGCCCGGCTGATCGTGCGGCTGATCGATCCCACCGCCGGCTCGATCGTGTTCGACGGCCGCGAGATCGCCAACCTGTCGCAGTCGCAGCTCCGGCCGCTTCGCCGGGAGATGCAGATCATCTTCCAGGATCCGTATTCATCGCTGAACCCGCGCAAGAGCGTGGGCCAGATCGTCGGCGAGCCCTTCACGATCCACAAGACCGAGCGCGACGTGCGGCGCCGCGTCCAGGAGCTCCTCGCCCGCGTCGGTCTCTCTCCGGAGCACGTGAACCGCTACCCGCACGAGTTCTCGGGAGGTCAGCGCCAGCGGATCGGAGTCGCCCGGGCGATCGCGCTCCAGCCGAAGCTGATCGTCTGCGACGAGCCCGTGTCGGCGCTCGACGTCTCGGTGCAGGCGCAGATCCTGAACCTGCTGAAGGATCTGCAGAAGGACTTCGACCTGACCTACGTCTTCATCTCCCACGATCTCTCCGTGATCCGCCAGGTCGCCGACCGCATCGCCGTCATGTACCTCGGCCACGTCGTCGAGCTGAGTGATTCGGAGGCGCTCTTCGACCATCCGCGCCACCCGTACACGGCGGCGCTCCTCTCCGCGGTGCCGCGGCACACGGCGAACCTGGCCGACAGCGCCCGCCAGCGGATCGTCCTCACGGGCGATGTGCCTTCTCCGGTGAACCCGCCGAACGCCTGCGTCTTCCACCCCCGCTGCCCGCGCTTCCAGCACGGGACCTGCGATGTCGTGGATCCGCTGCTCCGCGAGTTCGACCGCGGGCACGAGGCGGCCTGCCACTTCCCGGTCGAGCGCTGGCCGATGACCGAGGAAGAGCTCCGGAGGCCGCTTGCCGGGACGACTCCGCTTGCGACCGGGTAGCCGCGTGTGCCCGGGTTGGCCGTATCCGGGTCGGTTGCACCTGGGCCTTGCCCACGTGACTAACTCACTCCTTCATGCAGCGTCTCACCTCGTGAGATGACGCGGTGGCGCAGGACGACGGCCTGCGAGCGGGCCGCCCAATGGGTATCGCTCGACCTGGACGGCGAACTCAGCCGGGTAGAGTCGGCTGCGCTCGCACGGCATCTGCGGCGCTGCGAGAGCTGTCGCTCCTCGAGCGCCGAGCTCGGCGCGATCACGTCGCTGCTCCGCGGGGCGCCGCCGGTCGAGCCGGCAAGAGCGGTCGTGCTTCCAGCGCCTGCCTGGGCGGCGCGCAAGGCGCGAGCCACCCTCCGGGGCGGCGCTCTGGCGCTCGCCGTTGCCGGGGCGGTGTTCTTCGCCGTGTCGCAATTCTCGTCGCCCACGGGCCAGAGCGGGAGCTCGCTCGACTTCTCGAGCATCGCCGCACAGCGTGCATTCGCGCGGGACCACGTGCGCAGCGAGCCGACCGTGTACGTCATCGCAAACGCACCGTCGGCTCCCTCGTTCGCTTCCCGCGCGCTTCTATAAACTGAGGCGGCGGCCGAGAGAGGCGTGCCGCGTCCCTTAGAGCTTCCAGGAGACCAATGGCCGACACAGGCACTACGACGAACGGGGGCGCCGACAACGTCGGCAGCCTGATCGAGATCAAGGGTGTCGTCGTCGACGCCTTCTTCCCCGGCAAGCTTCCGGCGATCTACTCCGCGCTCCGGATCAAGCGCCCGGACGGCACCGAGCTGATCGCGGAGGTGCAGCAGCACCTCGGCGACGACCGTGTCCGCGCGGTTGCGATGGACACGACTGACGGCCTCGCGCGCGGGATCGACGCGGTCGACACCGGGGCGCCGATCTCGGTGCCCGTCGGCGACGTCACGCTCGGCCGCGTCTGGAACGTCCTCGGCGAGCCCGTGGACGGCAAGGACGCACCCCCTGCGGGGACCGAGCGCTGGCCGATCCACCGTGACCCGCCGGCCTTCGACGAGCTTTCCTCGAAGATCGAGATCTTCGAGACGGGGATCAAGGTCGTCGACCTGATCGCCCCCTACGTCCGCGGCGGCAAGATCGGCCTCTTCGGCGGCGCCGGCGTCGGCAAGACGGTGCTGATCCAGGAGCTGATCCACAACATCGCCCAGCAGCACGGCGGCGTCTCGGTGTTCTCGGGCGTCGGCGAACGTACGCGCGAGGGCAACGACCTGCTGCTCGAGATGGAGGAGTCCGGCGTCCTCGACAAGGTGGCGCTCTGCTACGGCCAGATGAACGAGCCGCCGGGCGCGCGTCTTCGCGTCGGGCTCTCCGGTCTGACGATGGCGGAGTACTTCCGCGACCAGGGCCAGGACGTGCTGCTCTTCATCGACAACATCTTCCGCTTCGTCCAGGCCGGCTCGGAGGTCTCCGCGCTCCTCGGCCGCATGCCGAGCGCGGTCGGATACCAACCCACGCTGGCCACCGAGATGGGGCAGCTCCAGGAGCGGATCACCTCCACGAGCAAGGGCTCGGTCACCTCGGTGCAGGCGATCTACGTCCCGGCCGACGACCTCACCGACCCTGCGCCCGCCAACACCTTCGCCCACCTCGACTCCACGACCGTGCTCTCGCGCGCGCTCGTCGAGCAGGGCATCTACCCGGCCGTCGACCCGCTCGACTCGACCTCGCGCGCCCTCGGCCGCGGGATCGTCTCGGACGAGCACTACGACACCGCGACGCGCGTACAGGAGATCCTGCAGCGCTACAAGGACCTGCAGGACATCATCGCGATCCTCGGGATCGAGGAGCTCTCGGACGAGGACCGCCTCACGGTTGCGCGCGCCCGCAAGGTTCAGCGCTACCTCTCGCAGCCGTTCCATGTGGCGGAGGTCTTTACGGGCACGCCCGGCGAGTACGTGAAGATCGAGGACACGATCCGCGGCTTCCAGGAGATCATCGAAGGCAGGCACGACGACCTTCCCGAGCAGGCGTTCTACATGGTCGGGGCGATCGAGGCCGCCGTCGAGCGCGGCAAGCAGCTCGCGGCCGCGTAAGGCACGGCGGCTCGGAGCTCATGGCCGGGAGAAAGAAGTTCGACCTCTCTCTGGTGACGCCTGACGGCGCCGCCTACGAGGGGCAAGCCGAGCTGATCATCGTGCCCGGGCAGATCGGCGAGATCGGAGTGCTCGCACGGCACGCACCCCTGATCGCGACGCTGAAGGCCGGAACGACCCGGATCCATCCGGGAGACGACGAGACCGTGCTCGAGTTCGCGACCGGGCCCGGCTTCTTCCAGGTGCTTCACGACCGGGCGATCGCCCTCGTCGACGACGCGGTTCTGGCCTCGGAGATCGATCCGGGGAGGGCCCAGGCGCAGCTCGACGCGGCCCAGGCCGACCTCGACGCGATCGAGCAGGGCGGCTCGAACGCCGACCGCTGGCAGGTCGAGCAGCGGATCAAGCACGCCGAGAACCAGCTGACGGTGGCAGGTCGCTGAGCCGGCGAACCCGCGTGGTCGTCGAGCACGGGCTCGCGGCGCGCTCGCGCAAACTGCTCCTCCGTCAGGCTGCCTGACCCTCAGTCGAGGGCGTCGCCGCTGTCTGTCTGGCAGCGGGCGCCTTTCACGGTGCCGGGTGGAACGCAGGTCACGGCAACGTCGAGGGGGCGGACGGAGCGCGCCCGGCCGCTGCAGGCCGTGCGCGCCCCGGTTCCCAGCGGGAGCTAGACGCCCGTGAAGCGGAGCGTGCGGCTGACGGTCCTGCTCGAGGCGCCCGACTTGTCGACGGCACGCAGGGAGGCGGTGAAGCGGCCGGCGTGGCGGAAGCGCGGGATCAGCATCCAGTTCCGCGCGTGGGTTCCGCACGGCACGGGCGCGACTGCGAGGTGCCGCGTGTAGCCGAGGCGGCCCGTCAGCACGTCGTGCTCGACCACCGTGACCGTCTTCGTCGAGTCGTCGCAGACGCTGAAGCGCGCGTAGACGCGGCTGCCCGACCTGCGCAGCGAGACGAACGAGATCGTCGGTGCGTGGTTGTGCCTGACCGTGACCGGCGTGATTCCGCCGACGAGCGAGGTCTGGCTCGAGCTGACGTTTGTCGAGCCGGAGATGTTTGTCGCTGTCACGACGACACGCAGGGTGTTTCCCGTGTCGATGCTCTGGAGGCCGTAGGCCTTCGCCGTTGCATCCGTCACGGCCGAGCAGCTCGCGCCGTGCGAATCGCAGCGCTGCCACTGGTAGGAGAACGCCGAGACGCCGCCGGTCCAGGTCCCGGGCTGCGCGGTCAGCTGCTCGCCGACCTTCGGCGTACCGCTGATCGTCGGTGCTGCCGTGTTCACCGGAGCCTTCGCAGACGAGATGACCGCGGTCTGCTGCGAGGTCGCCGACGCGGAGCCGTCGGAGTTGGATCCGGTCACCTCCACGCGGAGCGTCTTGTCGACGTCGGCGGAGGCTGCCGTGTAGCTCTTCGACGTCGCGCCGGAGATCGTGCTGCACCCTGCACCGGTCGAATCGCACTGCTGCCACTGGTAGGCGAAGCTCGTCGGCGAGTTCGACCAGTTGCCGTTCAGGGCGGTCAGCCGGTGCCCCTCACGCGCCTGCCCGCTCACGCTCGGCGCCGAGTTCGACTGCGGGGTGGCGCTGCTGCGAGCAGACGCGCTCCCGTTCAGGAGCATCGCCGCCGAGAACGCAGCCACGGTCGCCAGGATCGGGACGGCTCTCCGACGCCGCCGGTGCACATGGTGCCTCATCGATCTCACCTCGTTTCGTTGGGTACCGGCAGGTGATTCCCGATCAGGCAATCCGTACTCCACTCGGAGCCGTGCGCTTACCGACCGTTTACATGGGCCGGGCCGGCTACGAAACGTCCTTTGCCGGGGCCCCGGCGGCCCCACAACCGACATAGCGATCGAGGCAGTTGCGGACGAGACCCGCAAGCGCCCGTTCGTTCCACGCGTTCATGAAGTCGGCATGTCCCGAGTAGATCCCGCCCGAGGCGAGAAAGACGTTCGTGCCGCCAACCGGCGGGTAGCGGAGGATGATCGAGATCGCCGGCACCGGAATCGGATGCGAGGCGGGGCAGCGTCCGGCTCGGGAGTAGGCCATCTGGCTCTTGTGGTCCGAGCTCGTCGCCCGGCCGTTCGAGCAGTTCGGGAAGTTGACCTGCAGCTCGAGGTTCGTCGGCGCCTCGCAATCCGGAAGCCCCGCGGCCGAGAGCGTCGGAGTCGGCGCCGTCGCCGGGGCGGAGTCGCGCGCGAGCGGGCCGTAGAACGAGCTCTTCAGCACCCCGCAGTACCACTCGGTGACCGCGGGGCTCTGCCGGGTGAGGGCATGGGAGTTGCCGGCAACGATCTCGAGCCCGCGTGGGAAAGGCTTCACCGCCGCCTTCGTCAGGCGCCGGTAGTAGATCGTGACGTCGAGCGGCGCCACGGGCTTGCCGGCGACGTAGAGCGTCGGGGCCCAGTACGATGAGAAGTCCTTCTTGTTGCTGCACGTGGTCGCGCGGCCGGCGAGCTTCGCCGGAGTCGAGTACGCATTCGTCGAGGCATTGCCGATGAACTCGTGATCGTGGGAGTGCGCGGGAAGGCCGGGGTAGACGATCGGGTCGTCGGGCGCGCTGTGGCTGACCGTGCAGTTGAGGAAGAAGAAGGCACCGGAAGGCGCCGGAGCCGCTACGGCAGCGGTCGCCGAAAACGCGCAGGCGACCGCAAGCGAGACCAGGAACGAGAGCCGCATCATCGAGCCAGTGTGCCACGGGTGGCGGGTGGGTCGGTGGTGGCGCTAGATTTAGCGGCAGGGAAGTACCGGAGAGCTTTGAAAGGCAGCTTGGCGACCGGTTCAACAAACGCCTAAAGAGCCGCACGCAGCCTGCTTCGCGGTTCCCGGGCTCGGCGTCCTCTTCGGCAATGGAAGGTGGAATGGCGAGGCGCGACGCGGCAACGGAGATCAGGCGACTGGCGAAGGAGAGGATCCTCGTGCTCGACGGAGCCTGGGGAACGCTCATCCACGGCTCCGACCTCGGGCCGGAGGACTACCGCGGTACGCGCTTCGCCGACCATCCGCGCGACGTCACGCGCGATCCCGACATCCTCAACCTGACGCGGCCCGACTTCGTCGCCTGGGCGCACGAGCGCTACCTCGAGGCCGGCGCCGACATCACGACGACGAACACCTTCACGGCCACCTCGATCGGGCAGGCCGACTACGGGCTCGAGGACTACGTGTACGAGATGAACGTCGCCGGCGCGCGCATCGCGCGCGAGGCGGCCGGCGACCGCTTCGTCGCCGGCTCGATCGGGCCGCTGAACGTGGCGCTCTCGCTGAGCCCGAAGGTCGACAACCCGGAGTGGAGGACGCACACCTTCGACCAGGTCAAGGAGTGCTACGCCGAGCAGATGCTCGCACTGGCGGAAGGCGGCGTCGATCTGCTCCTGCTCGAGACGATCTTCGACACGCTGAACGCGAAGGCGGCGATCGCAGCCGCACGCGAGAACGTGCCGGATCTGCCGCTCTGGATCTCGGCGACGATCGTCGACCGCTCGGGGCGCACTCTCTCCGGGCAGACGATCGAGGCCTTCTGGGCCTCGGTCGAGCATGCCGACCCGCTGGTCGTCGGGATCAACTGCTCGCTCGGCGCGCACGAGATGCGCTCGTACGTCGCCGATCTCGCCCACGCGGCGCCGTGCCTCGTGAGCGCCCACCCGAACGCCGGGCTCCCGAACGCCTTCGGCGGCTATGACGAGACGCCCGAGGTGACGAGCAGCCTCCTCCGCGAGTTCGCCGAGGCGGGTCTGCTGAACATCGCCGGAAGCTGCTGCGGCTCGGGCCCCGGACATACCGCCGCGATCGCCGAGGCGATGCGCGGAGTCGCGCCGCGCGTTCCGGCGGAGGTGCCGCGTCGGACACGCTGGAGCGGGCTCGAGCCCTTCGAGATCGGCCCGGACACCGGATTCGTCCTGATCGGGGAGCGCACGAACGTCACCGGCTCGTCGCGGTTCCGGACGCTCGTCGAGTCGGGCGATTTCCCCGGTGCGGTCGAGGTCGCGCTCGAACAGGTGCGCGGCGGGGCCAACGCGCTCGACGTGAACATGGACGCAGACCTGCTCGAGAGCGTCGAGGCAATGCGCACGTTCCTGAACGTGATCGCGACCGAGCCGGAGGTCGCTCGCATCCCGGTGATGGTCGACAGCTCGCGCTGGAGCGTGCTCGAGGCAGGGCTGCAGTCGATCCAGGGCAAGGGGATCGTCAACTCGATCAGCCTCAAGGAAGGCGAGGCGCCGTTCCTCGAGCAGGCCCGCCGGATCCGTGACTACGGCGCAAGCGTCGTCTGTATGGCCTTCGACGAGGAGGGGCAGGCCACGGATGTCGAGCGCCGCGTCGCGATCTGCGGCCGTGCCTACGACTTGCTGACGCAGGAGGCCGGGTTCCCGCCCGAGGACCTGATCTTCGACCCGAACGTGCTCGCGGTGGCGACCGGGATCGAGGAGCACGAGCCGTATGCGCGTGAGTTCCTGGCTGCGCTGCCCCGGATCAAGGAGCGCTGCCCGGGCTCCCTGACGAGCGGCGGGATCTCGAACCTCAGCTTCTCGTTCCGCGGAAACGATGCGATCCGTGAGGCGATGCACGCGGTGTTCCTGTACCACGCGATCCGGGCCGGGCTCGACATGGGGATCGTGAACGCCGGCCAGCTCGCGGTCTACGAGGACGTCGAGCCGGAGCTGCTCGAGCGGATCGAGGACGTGATCTTCATGCGCCGCCCCGACGCGACCGACCGGCTGGTCGAGATCGCAGGGAGGGTCGGCGGGGAGGGGGTGAAGCGCGAACGGGACCTCGCCTGGCGCGATGCGCCCGTCGAGGAGCGGCTCTCCCACGCGCTCGTCCACGGGATCGTCGACTTCATCGAGGTCGACACCGAGGAGGCCCGCGCCGCCCGCGAGCGCCCGCTGGAGGTGATCGAAGGCCCGTTGATGGACGGGATGCGGATCGTCGGCGATCTCTTCGGCTCGGGCCGGATGTTCCTGCCGCAGGTCGTGAAGTCGGCCCGCGCGATGAAGCGCGCCGTTGCCTATCTCGAGCCTTACATGGAGGCTGAGAAGGCCGGCGGCAGCGCCCAGGGGAAGATCGTCCTCGCGACCGTCAAGGGCGACGTTCACGACATCGGGAAGAACATCGTCGGAGTCGTCCTCGGCTGCAACAACTACGAGGTCATCGACCTCGGGGTGATGGTCCCGGCCGAGCGGATCCTCGATACCGCGCTCGAGGTGGGCGCCGACGTGGTCGGGCTCTCCGGGCTGATCACGCCGTCGCTCGAGCAGATGGTCGACGTCGCGGCCGAGATGGAGCGCCGCGAGCTGGCGATCCCGCTCCTGATCGGCGGTGCCACGACCTCGCGGCAGCACACCGCAGTGAAGATCGCGCCGGCCTACACCCACGAGACGGTGCACGTGCTCGATGCGAGCCGAGTCGTCGACGTCGTCTCCGGCCTCCTCGACCCGGGCCGGCGCCAGGCCTTCGACCATGAGAACCGTGAGCTTCAGGAGCGCCTGCGCGAGCAGTACGCGCTGAAGGTGAAGCGCCCGCTCCTCCCGCTCGGCGAGGCGCGGGAGCACCGTGACGAGGTGAGCTTCGACGACCTGCCGCGGGCCCCGTTCACAGGCGCTCAGATCGTGGAGCCCTTGCTCGAGGAGCTCGTCCCGTATATCGACTGGCAGTTCTTCTTCTACGCGTGGGAGCTGAAGGGCAAGTTCCCGGCGATCCTCGAGAAACCGGCGGCGCAGGAGCTCTACGACGATGCCCTCGTCCAGCTCGACGCGATCGTCGGTGAGGGCTTGCTCATCCCGCGCGGCGTCTACGGCTTCTGGCCTGCGCACGCCGAGGGCGACGATGTCGTCCTGAACGGGACCCGGTTCTGCTTCCTCCGCCAGCAGGCCGAGAACGGGGCAGGCCGGCCGAACCGCTGTCTCGCCGACTACGTCTCGCCCGCGAGCGACTCGATCGGCGCGTTCGCCGTCGGGATCCACGGCACGGACGAGCTCTCCGCCCGCCACGAGGCGGCACACGACGACTACAACTCGATCATCGTCAAGGCCCTCGCGGACCGCCTCGCCGAGGCCTTCGCCGAATGGCTCCACCAGCGGGCGCGCCGCGAGTGGTACGCCCCCGGTGAGCACCTCTCGGACGGGGACATTCGCGCCGAGCGGTTCCGTGGGATCAGGCCCGCGTTCGGGTACCCGGCCTGCCCGGACCACAGCGAGAAGGGCAAGCTCTTCGAGCTGCTCGGAGCCCGCGAGATCGGCCTCGAGCTGACCGAGTCCTACGCGATGGTTCCGGGTGCCGCGGTCAGTGGGATCTACCTTGCGCATCCCCGTGCGAAGTACTTCTCGGTGGGCCGGATCGACGCCGAGCAGCTCGCCGACTACGCTGCTCGTAAGGGGTTGTCCGTGGTACAAGTGGAGAAGTGGTTGCGGCCAAATCTCTCGTAGCCGCGGCGTTCTTCGGGCTCATAATCACGGCGACGGCGCTCGGAGACCCCCCACCGTTCGGTTCACGAACGCCGATCAGGCAAGGGCGTCTGCGGCGCTCCTGAAGCACGTCGACCTCGGCGCAGGCTGGGACGGCGGCCCGATACCGGCGAGCCCGCTGACCCCCCCGAATTGCCCCGGCTTCAGCCCGAAGGAGTCCGACCTCGTGGTCACGGGTCATGCCGATGCGCGTTACACGTTCAAGGAGGCCGGAGTCGAGCTCGACCAGGACGTCGAGGTGATGTCGTCGGACGACGCGGTGATGCAGGACTTCGCGAGGACGATCTCGCCGCAGCTCGCCAACTGCATCGGCTTCCAGCTCGAGCAGACTGCCAACGTGACGGGCGTGTCGGTAGCGCGCGTGCCGTTTCCGAAGACAGGTGCGGTCAGCGCGGCATATCGCGCCATGCTCGAGGTGCGCACACCCCAGGGCCAGGGTAGGTTGCTCTCCGACTACGTCTTCTTCGGAGAGGGGCGCGTCGAGTACGAGTTCACGGTGATCGCGCCCGTCGGTGCCCGGAACCAACTCGAGCGATTCGAAGCCGGGCTCGCCCGGATCCTGCTGCGCCGTGCGGGTGCCTCGTGATCGTGTGCGCGCTCGGGATCGGAGTCGCGGCCGGCCTCGTGTTCGCCGCGCCCGCGGCGGCCGACCGGAACGGCCGAAGCTGAACTTCGCACAAGACGGCTGGGCTTGGCGGCCGCCCGCTCCGATATCCTGGCTGTGCAGGCGCCTCCGGGCGCCGGTTTTTGTGGCATGACGACCCGTGTCGTGAGATCGGTGTAGCGAGATGAGGACCACGCTCAAGAGAGGTGTCGGCCGCGGCGCCGAGACCAACGGAACAAACGGCCATGCCGTTTTCCCGCCGGCGGCCGTGAGCTCCGTCGTCAGGTACCGGGCGCCCGTCTCGAAGCGGAGCGGGCTCGGTCTCTTCGGGCGGATCCTCTTCTTCGCGCTGCTGCTCGTGGTCGCGCTCGGGCTCGCCTCGGCGGGGGCCTCTTACCTGTATCTCCACGATACGGTCTCCGGGCTGCGTGCGCACTCGATCCCGGTGAAGATCGCCGAGAAGCAGCTCCACGTGACGCTTCCGGGCCACGCGGCGATCGCGCTCGTGCTCGGCTACGACCAGCGGGCGGGCGCCGAGTTCTCCTCGCAGTCGCGTTCGGACACGGTGATGCTGATCCGGGCGGACCCGGCGACGAAGACGATCTCCATGCTCTCGATTCCCCGCGATCTGGGAGTCCCGATCTACTGCCCGGGCTCCTCCACGCCGCAGCGGACGGACAAGATCAACTCGGCGTACGCCACGTGCGGGCCGAAGGGAACCGTCGACACCGTCGAGCACATGACGCATCTCCCGGTCAACTTCCTCGTCACGGTGAACTTCCGCGGCTTCCAGCAGCTCGTCGACAAGATCGGAGGGATCTGGCTCGACATCGACCGCCGCTACTACCACGTCAACGACGGCAGTGCCGCCGAGGATTACTCGAACATCAACATCCAGCCCGGCTACCAGCTCCTGAGCGGTACGAATGCCCTTGCGTTCGTCCGCTACCGCCATACCGACGACGACTATCACCGCATCGCCCGCCAGCAGGAGTTCGTGCGCGCCTTCAAGGAGCAGATGACGAAGAACCTCGGGCCCTCGCAGATCCTCGACTTCGTGAAGATCCTCAAACAGAACGTGGAAATCGGGGCGCCTCCGGGCGCGCTCAGTGATAGCTCCGTCCTCGGCTGGGGTCTATTCCTGCTCAGCCTTCCGGGCGGCCATTTCTTCCAGGACAAGATCGCGGGGGTCACAGGCGACAGCCAGACGAGCACGGCGCCCCAGAACATCGCGGCGGCGGTGCAGGAGTTCACGCACCCGAACGTGACCGTCTCGAAGGCGGCGAATGCCGCAGCAGTCGGGAAGAAGCTGAAGGTCAAGAACGCAGCGCCTGCGCCCTCGAAGACGACCGTGCTCGTGCTGAACGGCAACGGCGTCGGCGGCTCGGCGGCGAACGCCTCCTACCTCCTCCGCCAGAAGGGGTACGTGACGGTACTGCCGCCGGGGAACGCCTCGCCGAACGCGCCGACCGAGAACTACTTCCACACGGCGATCTACTACGACCGGCACCGGAAGGGTGCGCTCGACGCGGCGAATGCGCTCGCCAAGCTCTTCGTCCCCGCGAATGTCGGTCCGCTCCCGAAGAGCGCGAAGCTGCGCGCTCTCGACCCGGGAGCGATGGTCGTAGCGGTGGTCGGGAGCGCGTTCCACAACCAGCTCGTCGCGCAGCCGCGGCCGGCCCAGCAGCCCAAGCACGTCCCACCGAACGTCCGCTACGACGGCACGACCGGTCTCGACCTGATCGCCCCCTACAAGGACAAGGTCCCGTTCACGCTCGAGGTGCCGACGGTGCTCGAGAGCTCGTCGTATCCGGACGATCAGTACGGCGACAAGGCCAAGCGGCTGTACTGGATCGACAAGGCCCACCACGAGAAGGCGATCCGGCTCGTGTTCAAGACGGGGGCCGCCGAGTACTGGGGCATCGAGGAGACGAACATGCCGAACCCGCCCGTCCTCGCGGACAAGAGCTTCGAGCACAACATCAAGGGGCGGGAGTTCTGGCTGTACTACTCCGGCTCGAACCTCCACATGGTCGTGCTTCGCGTCCACGACAGGAGCTACTGGGTCGTGAACACCCTCCTCGACTCGCTCTCGAACGAGACGATGCTCTCGATCGCGGCCGGTCTGAAGCCCGTGCCCGCCGGAAAGCACGGTAAGTAGAGTCCCGGGCCATGGCTCGGGTGGGAATCTTCGGCGCCGGTTGGGTGGGTCTCGTCACGGGGGTCTGCTTCGCCGAGCTCGGACACGAAGTCGTGATCCGTGACGTCGTCCCGGAGAAGATCGAGGCGCTCAGGGTCGGCGAGGTGCCGTTCCACGAGCTCGACGTGCCCGAGCTGCTCGAGCGGAACCGCGGGCGGCTGACGTTCACGCTCGACGCGGCCGAGCTCGCCGACTGCCCGTTCCTGTTCGTCTGCGTCGACACCCCGCCGACACCGTCGGGGGACGCCGATCTCTCTCGCGTGTGGAGCGTCGTCGATCAGCTTCCCACGCTCTCGGGGCGTGCGATTCTCGTGATGAAGTCGACGGTTCCGGTCGGGACCGGCGAGAAGATCCGACACGGCCTCGCCGACCGCGGCCTCGACCTCGGCTACGTCTCCAATCCCGAGTTCCTCGCCGAGGGCAACGCCGTCCGCGACTTCCTGCATCCCGACCGGATCGCGATCGGCGCGTTCGAGGAGGCAGACGGCGATGCGGTTGCCGTCCCTCTACGACTCGCTCGACGGGCCGATCGTCCGCTGTGACGTCAACTCGGCCGAGATGATCAAGCTCGCCGCGAACGCAGCGCTCATGACGCGGATCTCCTTCATCAACGAGATCGCGAACGTCTGCGATGCGACCGGTGCGGACGTCGTCAAGGTGGCGGAGGGGATCGGCCACGACCGGCGGATCGGGCCGCATTTCCTGCGCGCAGGGATCGGTTTCGGTGGTAGCTGCTTCCCCAAGGATTCTCTTGCGTTGAAGCAACTTGCATCGAACTCTGGTTATCATTTCCAGCTCCTAGGGGCGGTGATCGAGGTGAACGACCTCCAGAAGCGGCGGGTGATCGGGAAGCTGCAGAAGCACCTCGGCGCGCTCCGGGGTAAGAAGGTGGCGCTGCTCGGGCTCGCGTTCAAGCCCGGGACGGACGACATGCGCGAGGCGCCGTCGATCGTCCTCGCCGGGAGGCTCCTCGCGGAGAGCGCGGAGGTTCGCGGCTGGGACCCGGTTGCCGACGGCCGCGTGCTTCCGGCGGGGGTCGAGATCGTCCCGACGGTCGTCGATGCGGTGCGCGGCGCCGACGCGGCCGTGATCGTGACCGAGTGGCCGGAGCTCGCCAACCTTGCTTCGGCGGAGACGCACGGGCTGATGGCGAACCCACTGATCGTCGACGGCCGGAACCTCCTCGATCCCGCAGCCGTTCGGGCCGCCGGGTTTGTGTATGAGGGGATCGGCCGGCCCTCCAACGGCTCGGGGCTCTGAGATGGAGGCGATCCTGCTCTGCGGCGGAAAGGCCGAGCGGCTCGGCGATGCCGCCGGCGGGCGACCGAAGTCGCTCGTCGACATCGCCGGAAGGCCGATGGCGGCCTACCAGGTGGCGCGGCTCGCGAAGGCCGGCGTCAGCCGTGTGATCATCTCGTGTGCCGACGGGCAGGGCGCCGCGTTCGAGGAGGAGCTTGCGGGCCTCGGGCCGGAGGTCGTCGCCGCGGAGGAGCCCGAGCGGCTCGGGCGCGGTGGAGGGATCGTCTTCGCCTCGAGGCTCCGCGAGGAATCGGGCGACGTCTTCGCGCTGAACGGCGACGAGCTCGTCGCCGTCGATTTCCCCGCGCTCCTCGCCCGTCACCGGGAGGTCGGCGCGGCCGGCACCGTCGCGGTCGCCCAGCCCCGGTCGCCCTTCGGCGTCGTCGAGCTGGGGGAGGGCGATGCGATCAGCGGTTTCAGCGAGGCCGGTGCGATCCCCTACTGGGTGAGCTGCGGCATCTACGTCCTCTCCGAGGAAGGCCTGGCGCGGTTCCCCGAGCGCGGAGACCACGAGACGACGGCATTCCCGGAGCTCGCCGCCGAGGGGCGCCTCTTCGCCTACCGTCACGAGGGGCTCTGGCTCACGGTCAACACTCCCAAGGAGCTCCGTACCGCCGCCGACCACGTCGCGGCCCACCCGGAGTGGCTTGCGTGACCGGCCTCGGCTCCCTGGCTCCGTGGGCATTCGAGAGCCGGCGTGTGGAGAAGCCGTGGGGTCACGAGCTGATCTGGGCCCTCACGGAGGTCTACTGCGGCAAGGTGCTGTTCGTGAAGGCAGGCCACTCGCTCTCGCTCCAGTACCACGAGCGCAAGGACGAGTCATGGCTGATCCAGTCGGGCCTCGCGAAGATCGAGCTCGGCGCCGTCGGCGACGAGGCTCTCGCCGAGGAGACCGTCGGTCCCGGGGCGGCCTTCCACTACGTGCCCGGCACGGTCCATCGGATCACCGCGGTCGAGGACACGACGATCCTCGAGGTCTCGACCCCGGATCTCGACGACGTGGTGCGGCTGGCCGACAGTTACGGCCGCGAAGGTACGTCGGCGCCGTAGCTGGCCATGCTCTGGCGGGAGGATGCTGGCGCACGCCTGCGTCGTTGCCCTCGTCTCGGTTGCCGGGCTCCTGGACCTGGCTCTCGAGCACCAGGTCCAGGAATCGCACCGCAGCCAACCGGGTTTAGGGGGCAGCTACGGGGTTGCTCGTTAGTTCGCCGCAACGGCGGCGACGGCCGGAAGCCCGACTGCATTCGCAGCGTTGACCTCGAAGTACTCGTTCGTGCTCACATCTCCGGCGCCGCCTTCGACAATGCCCCGAACCGTGTCCAGCGAGCCCGACTCCCACAAACAAACGGCGCGAGAACCGTCCTCGTTCGGGATCGCGCTGTGCAGAGTCGTCCCCTCCGGAAGATCCGCGAGTACCGCCTGTGCGGCCTCCCAGAACGTCTTGGGATCATCGATGGCGTGAATCGCAACGACATACATCGCTGCTCCTCTCATCGGTAACCGGCACCCTGGCGCCGGTGTCTTCACGCAACCTACCCCATGTCTCCCCGCTTTCCAAACTCCGATGGATGACGTCGCCGTCTGGCGTCATCCGCGAATGCTGCGCAGGCACGAGACCTGACGCCTGGTCGTTGATCAGGTACGTTTCTGTGGGTAGATCGTCTCGCCGCGGGCCAGCATTTCGACGAACTGCATGATTCTGCGCTCTCGCGTTTCCACTCGTTTGGCGGTAGCGATCCGATAGAGGATCGCGTAGCGGTTCTGGCGGCTCAGGTTCTCGAACATTGCGAGCGCATTCGGCTCGGCGGCCAGTGCAGCGCCGAGATCGTCAGGCACCTCGATGCTGGCAGAGCCCGCGTAGGCGGCTTCGCTTCGACCGTCTGCTCTCGCACTTTCCAGCTCGGCGATCCCGGCCGGATGCATCCGACCTGCGGCGATCAACCGCTCCGCGATCTCGAGGTTCCGCTTCGACCAGGCGCTACGGCTGCGGCGGCGACTGAAGCGCTGGTAGTAGGTGCCGGCGTCGCGGCCACGGAGTTGGCCGTCGATCCAGCCGTGGCACAGTGCCTCTTCGAGCGCTTGATCGTGGTTGAGACTGGTCGGTTGGACCGTCTTCTTCTTGGCCAGGACGAGCCATATCCCCGCCGAGGAATCATGGTGCTTCGCCAACCAAGCGCGCCAGTGTGCTGCATCGCGCACCATTAGCTCCGGTGCATCCTCCACGATCCCATTCTGGCGATCCTCGGGCGTCACTCGTGGGCACGGGAGCAGGCGGGTGTCCCTGTCCGTCGATCGCTACGTTGCTTGCTTCGGCCGCACCCAGCGCAGTCTCGCGGCGGCACCGACGGAGCGGCATTCGACGAGCTCGAAGCTACGGAGCGGTAGCGCTGGAGCGTCGAATAGCGCGGGGCCCAGGCCGAGTGCCGTTGGCGCAACGGTCGCGATGACTTCGGTGAGCCGGTCCAGCTCGAGTACTTGAGCCGCGACGGCGCCGCCACCTGCGAGCCAAATGCGTCGGTGTGCGTTCTGCTCCATCTCGTCGAGAGCGGGCGTGAGATCGCCTTCGACCCGACGGAACGCGGCCCGCGTGGGCTCGACCGAGCCGGTGAGATCGGCGTCGTGGCTTGCGAGCCATGTGGGAAGGTCGTCGTGCGGCCAGCCGTGTCCGTGGGAGATCAGCCAGCGAAGGGTCGAGGCACCGACGAGCGCGCCGTCAACTCCGGCGATGAACTGGCCGAAGTCGTTGCCCGAACCGTCAGCGAGCGAGGCGTCGAGGAAGTCGAGGCTCCCGTCGGCGGAAGCGATCCGGCCGTCCATCGACATCGCTGTGTACCAAACGATCTCCATTGACGAGATCAACCTACAGCGCAGCTCAGAAGCGGCAACTGTCTCTGTCTCACAGCGGGACCCTCGGCGGTGTGCGGCCCGCCAGCAGGCCTACCTTCTGCCCACTCGTGCTGTCGAGCGCCTCACGTCGTTGACGCATCATTGGCGACGTCGGGACGATCTCAGCGGTGAGCCCACTCCGTCGTGAGCAGCTGCCAGGCGCGAGGCGTAGGTAGTGCCTAACATCAGCCCAGATTTGCTTCCCGAGGGCCTGGATCACTGGACCGCGACTCATCCCGAGTGGGAGGGGCCGGTGTCGGCGTACGCAATCGACGACGGCGCGCGGCTGATCCTGATAGACCCGATCGCTGTTCCGGACGACGTCCGGGCGCTGTTCGGATCGCGCGAGGTGGTCACGGTACTCACCTCCACCTGGCACGAGCGCGACGCCGCAGCGCTCGGCTTTCCCGTGTGGGCACCGGCGCCCGACCGCCCCGAGGACCAGCTCGTCCCGGCGACGCGCTATGCGATCGGCGACTCGCTGTTCGGGATGGAGGCGTATCCGGGCCGTGAAGGCCAGCTCGACCTCGTGCTCTGGAGCGAGCGAATTCGCGCGGTGATCGCCGGCGATACGCTGGTCGACCTCGGCAAAGGGCTCGAGATCCCCGCAAGCTGGTTACCGGAGGGCGTCACGGTCGAGCAGGTCGCTGCCGGCCTGAGACCGCTGCTCGACAAGCCCGTGGAGATCGTGCTGCCGACACACGGCGAGCCCGCGGACCGCGCGGCTCTCGAACGCGCCCTCACCTGATCCGTGCGACCACGACGCCGGGACGAACATGCCCGCGCTTCGCGCGCTCAGGTTGACGCCCGGGGCCATGCGTTCCTTTCCATTGCCGAGTCGGCGGGCGGTATGTCAGGCTCTAGCATGCTCCGAAGCCGTCTTCGCCGTCCTCTCTGGCGTGTCGCGATGAGAACGGCCGGCGGTGTCCACGCCGCGGTGCTCCGCGCGAGTGGGGGCCGAGTTGCCGGTGAGGCGGGGAACCTGCCGGTGCTGCTCCTGACGACCACGGGCCGGAAGACCGGCAAGGCGCGGACAACGCCGCTCGTATTCGTCCGTGACGGGGACGACCTGGTCGTCGTCGCCTCGAACGGCGGAATGGACTGGTTTCCGGCCTGGTGGCTCAATCTGCAGCAGCAGCCGGCCGGGCTGATCGAGATCGGCCGGGAGCATCGAGCTGTCACTGCCACGAAGGCCGATCCGGAGCGGCGGGCGCGGCTTTGGCCCGAGTTCACAGCCGCCTACCCCGGCTATCTCAGGTATGAGGCACGCACGGCTCGCGAGATACCGCTTGTGATCCTTCGTCCGAACCATAGGAGCAGGCCGGCAGAGGCTCCGGATTCTGTCCCGGGACGCCTCTGATCCTCCGGCTGGGCCGGCTCGATGGAACCGCATGTCGCGCCCCCTTGCTCGGCGCGGTTCGGTGCGGCCTCCCAGAGATACTCAGCCTGTGACCGAACCGCCGGCCGACGAAGCTTTCAGCGACGAGCTCGAGCGGTGGCTCGGGAGCGATGGGCCGAAGACGCTCGGATCGATGAACGCCGTCTTCGCCGAGAAGAGCTTCGCGGTCACGATCCTCCTGCTGATGGCCGTGCCGGCGCTGCCGCTGCCGACGGGCGGGGTGACGCACGTGTTCGAGGCGATCACGGTGATCCTCGCCGGGGAGATGGTCATCGGCAGACGCACGATCTGGCTGCCGGCACGCCTCGCGCGGCGCGACCTCGGCGCGACGGTGACGGACAAGGCGATTCCGTTCATCGTCAGGCGCATCCGTCAGGTGGAGCGCTTCTCTCACCCGCGCGGCATCCGGGTGTTCGCGCATCGACTCGGGCTGCGGGTCATGGGCCTGGTGTTGATGGTGTTCGCGATCGCCGCCGCGTTCGCTCCGCCGTTCTCCGGCCTCGACACCCTGCCGGCGTTGGGTGCCGTGGCGATCGCGCTCTCGATCGTCCTCGAGGACGTCGTCGTGCTCGTCGTGGGCGTCGTCATCGGAGCTGGAGGGATCGTCCTGACGATCACGGTCGGGGCCGCCCTCTACCGTTTCGTGAAGTCGCTCTTCGCCTGACGAGCCGTGTGCCGGGCGTCATCTCGGCGCCCCGAGGCGTAGGATCGGGGCCCCTAGCGAAAGAGAGGCCGGCGATGGCCGTAGGCATCCGCATCAAGCTCCCGGGGGTCACGCAGGAGCAGTTCGACGAGGGCCACGATCACATCAATCCCGAGCGTGCGATTGTGCAAGGGCTCATCTTTCACGCATCCGGGCCGATCGAAGGCGGCTGGGGCATCATCGACTTCTGGGAGTCTCGCGCGGACTTCGACGCCTTCTCGGTACGGATTGCGGAGGGAATGGCGGCCGCGGGAGTCGAAATGGACGGGCCGCCGGACGTCAAGGAGTTCCCTGTCCACGAGATGATCTCCGCCTAGATTCGCTTCACTCCCGGAGCGCCGTAGGATCGGCCCGTGCGCCGGAGCTCCAGATCGTGGCGCTCGTGGGCCACGGGGTATTGTCGTGCGTCTACTTCGGGTGGCGGCTCCGGTCCACGGGTGGGATCGTCGCCGGCCGTCGCCCCGGCGAATCCGGCGCATTGAAGGAGCGGTGCACGGCGCCGAGAACAGCCAGTCGTGACCTCGGCGGACGCAACAATGAAGACGGCGCCCGAGCTCGAACTGCACCACCGCCGCCTCGAGCTGCGCGGCGCGTTCGGCAACGACTCCTTCGGGCGGCTTGCCGAGAGCGCGGCCCGGTTCTTCGGGACGCCGCAGTACATCGTCGGGCAGACCGTGGCGGTCATCGCCTGGGTGGCCTTGAACTCCTCCCAGCTCCACCTCGGCTTCGCCTGGGACGTCTACCCGTTCATCGCGCTGAACCTGCTCTTCTCGCTGCAGGCCGCCTATGCCGCGCCGCTGATCCTGTTGGCGCAGACGCGGCAGGCCGACCGCGACAAGCTCCACTCCGAGCTCGTCGACAAGAGCCACGGCCGGCTCGAGCAAGCGGCGAAGGCCGAGACCGACAAGCTGCTCGCCCTGCTCGAGTCGAACACGGAGCTCACCCGGGCGGACAAGGAGCTGACCGAGCAGGTGGCTATGCTCGCGAGGCAGATCCACGCGCTGCTCACGGCCGTCCCGCCGAAACCTTGACATACATGTGATAGGGTTGGCGGATGGACGGGCTCACCGTAGGCGCGGCCGCCGCGAGATCGGGCTGGTCGGCGCGGATGCTCCGCTACCTCGAGGCGCAGGGCCTCGTCGTGCCGGAGCGCTCCGGCGCCGGCTACCGGCTGTACGGCCTCGCGCAACTGAACCGGCTCCGCGCGCTCGCCGAGCTTCGGCAGGTCCACGGCGTCGGGATCGACGAGATCGCGTTCGCCGGCCGCCTCCGCCAAGAGCCCGATCTTCGCCGCGAAGTGGACGCGTGGCTCGCCGCCGGCGACGACGCGGGCTCGTGGATCGACTGGGAGCAGCGCAAGCACGAGCGGCTGCTCGCCGCCTGAGAACTCATCTCTAAACTGGCTCGACGAAGGGGGTAGGACGCATGGCGACCACAAGAGGCTACGACGTAAAGGATCTCGCGCTCTCGGCTGAGGGCGTCCGCCGGATCATGTGGGCCGACCGGCAGATGCCGGTGCTCGCAGCGATCCGCGAGCGCTTCGCCGCCGAGCAACCGCTTGCCGGATACCGCATCTCTGCCTGCCTCCACGTCACGACCGAGACGGCGAACCTGATGCGCACGCTGAAGGCCGGCGGCGCCGACGTGGTGCTCTGCGCCTCGAACCCGCTCTCGACCCAGGACGACGCCGCGGCGGCGCTCGTCGAGGAGTACGGCATCTCCGTCTTCGCGATCAAGGGCGAGGACAACGACACCTACTACCAGCACATCGAGGCCGCCGTCGACCACAAGCCGCAGCTGACGATGGACGACGGTGCCGACGTGATCGGCGTGCTCCACACCGCCCGCCGCGAGCAGCTCGGAGACATCATCGCGGGGATGGAGGAGACGACGACCGGCGTGATCCGGCTGAAGGCGATGGAGGCCGACGGCGCGCTCGCGTTTCCCGTGATCGCGGTCAACGACGCGCGCACGAAGCACTTCTTCGACAACCGCTACGGCACCGGGCAGTCAACGCTCGACGGGATCATCCGCTCCACGAACGTGCTGCTCGCCGGCAAGCGTTTCGTCGTCGCCGGCTACGGCTGGGTCGGCCGCGGCGTCGCGATGCGCGCGAAGGGCCACGGCGCCCACGTGATCGTCACCGAGGTCGACCCGATGCCCGCGCTCGAGGCCCTGATGGACGGCTTCGAGGTGCTGCCGATGGAGGAGGCGGCGAAGGTCGGCGACATCTTCTGCACCGCGACCGGCGACAAGCACGTGATCGACGAACACCACATGGCCGTGATGAAGGACGGTTCGATCCTCTGCAACACGGGCCACTTCAACGTCGAGATCAACATCCCGGCGCTCCGTGCGCTCGCGGTCGAGACCCGCGAGGCGAGGCAGTTCGTCGAGGAGTTCACGCTCGCGGACGGGCGGCGGCTGTACCTGCTCGCCGAGGGCCGTCTCGTGAATATCTCTGCGGCCGAGGGTCATCCTGCGATCGTGATGGACATGTCGTTTGCGAATCAGGCGCTCTCGACGGAGTACGCCGTTCAGCACGCGGCCACGCTCGAGCGCCGCGTGTACCCGGTCCCGCGCGAGATCGACGAGGAGATCGCCCGGCTCAAGCTCGGGACGATGGGTGTCTCGATCGACACCCTCACCGAGGAGCAGGCGAAGTACCTGGCCTCGTGGGACGAGGGGACCTGATCGGTCGACGCGACGCCGTGACCGTTGCTCCAGCCTGAGCGAATCGTCCGTTTCGAGGATGACACCGTCGTCTTCCTCGACCAGCGCCGGCTTCCCGGTGAGGAGGTAGACGTCGCCTGCCGGAACGCCGCCGAGGTGGCCGGAGCGATCCGAACGATGGTCGTCCGAGGCGCTCCGGCAATCGGGATCGCCGCCGCCTACGGGATCGCCCTAGCGGCCGCGCTCGGCGAGGATCTGGAGGAAGCCGACGCCGTTCTCCGCGCCTCACGGCCGACGGCGGTCAACCTCGCCTGGGCGCTCGACGAGATGCGTTCCGATCCGTCGGCGGATCACGCCCGCGCGATTCACCGCGACGAGGTCGAGCGGTGCCGCGAGATGTCTGCTCACACCGCAGCGCTGTTCTCGCCCGGGACGCGGGCGCTCACCCACTGCAACGCGGGGAGCCTCGCGACGGGAGGCTACGGCAGCGCCGTCGGAGCGCTGATCGCGGCGTGGGAACGCGGGCTCCTGAGCCATGTCTGGGTCGACGAGACCCGCCCGCTGCTTCAGGGGGCGCGCCTCACGGCTTGGGAGCTCGAGACCGCCGGCATCCCGTACGCCGTCATCGCCGATTCGGCCGCCGCCTCGCGGATGGCCGCCGGCGAGGTCGATGTCGTCGTCACCGGCGCCGACCGGATCGCTGCGAACGGCGACACGGCGAACAAGATCGGCACCTACGGTCTCGCCGTTCTCGCCGCCTACCACCGGATCCCGTTCTACATCGTCGCGCCGAGCTCGACGGTCGATCACGCGATCGGAAGCGGCGCGGAGATCCCGATCGAGGAACGAGACCCGGCGGAGGTGACCGCGCACTTCCCCGCCCGGAATCCCGCGTTCGACGTCACTCCGGCCGGGTTGATCACGGCAATCGTCACCGAGCACGGCGCGCACAGGCCTCCGTCTGTCGAGTCGCTTGCAGGGGCGGTCGTCGCCGCGTGAAGGCGCTTCTGCTCGCCGCTGGTTATGCGACGCGCCTGCGGCCGCTCACCGAGGAGACCGCCAAGCCGCTGCTGCCGGTCGGCGGGAGGCCGATGATCGACTGGATCCTGGACTCGATCGAGGATTCGGGGACGGTCGACGGCGTCCACGTCGTCACGAACGCCGTGTATGCGGAGGCGTTCGAGCAGTGGGGTGCGGAGCGTGGAGTGGTCGTCTGGAACGACGGCACGTCCTCGAACGACGACCGTCTCGGTGCGCTCGGCGACATCCGCTTTGCGGTCGGGCACGGCGGCCTCGGTGAGGACGGTCTGCTCGTGATCGCGGCGGACAACCTCTTCGAGTTCTCGCTGGGCGACTATGTCGACTTCTGGTTTGAGAAAGGTGGGAGCGCGCTTGCCGTGCACCGACTCGCCGATCCGTCACTTGCCTCACTCTACGGCGTGATCGAGCTCGACCGCTCGGACCGCGTAGTCGGGATGCAGGAGAAGCCGGAACACCCGCGGTCGGACCTCGTCTCGACTGCCACCTACCTCTTCTCCCGAGCGCACCTCGCCGTCCTCGATCGCTATCTCGACGAGGGCAACGCATCCGACCCGCCGGGCGCGTTTCTCGCGTGGCTCTGCGAGCGCGAGCCCGTCTACGGGTTCCGGTTCAGCGAGCCCTGGCTCGACATCGGCGATCCGGAACAGCTGCTCGAGGCCGACAACCGCTACCGCGCAGCGGCGGGGCTACCGGTTAGGGACGCGTACGCGCCGTGAGCGAGGCGCAGCCGGACACGCTCATCTTCGTACCGGCCTGGAACGAGGAGCAGAACCTGGCGGCGGTGCTCGAGGAGCTGCGAGGCGAGCTGCCGGCCGCCGACGTTCTCGTGGTCGACGACGGGTCCACCGACCGGACAGCCGAGGTGGCACGCGAGAACGGGGCGCTCGTCCTCTCCTTCGGCGTCAACCGCGGTCTGCGCGCCGGGATCGCTGCCGGCTACGCCTATGCGCTCGAGCACGGATATGCGTACTGCGGCCGGGTCGACGCCGACGGCCAGCATCCGGCAGGCGAGCTCCGGCGTCTGCTCGACCGGGTCCGGTCGCGGGACTGCGACGTGGCGGTCGGATCGCGCTTCGCGAGCGGCGAGGGCTTCGAGCCATACCGCTACCCCTCGACAGGGGCGCGCCGGTTCGGCACGGCATTGCTGCGGCGTTCGATGGCCCACACGCTCCGGCGTCCGTTCCTCGACCCGACGAGCGGGATGTATGCCGCGAACGCAAAGGGCCTGTCGGTGCTCGCGCGGCCGTACACGAGCGGCGCGCCGGAGGTGCAGTCGATCCTGCGCCTGAGCGACGCCGGGCTCCGCGTGGACGAGGTGCCCGTGAACATGCGTGACCGCGCGAGTGGCGAGTCGAAGCTCCAGGGCAAGAAGGCCGTCGTGCTGGTTCTGACCGTGGTCGGCACGCTGATCGCGGCGAGCCGCCTCTGGAAACGGGTCTCGGGTGGCTGAGCCGGCGCGGGTCGTCGCAGTGCTCGGCTACTCGGCGGGAGGGCCCGGCGACGAGCTGCATCCGATCTGCGTGGCGCGACTCAGACACGCGGAAGGGATCGCGGAGGGGGCCCGCGCCATCGTGCTCTCCGGCTATGCCCGCCACGGGGGCCGCGGCGAGGCCGAGCTGATGCGCGCGGCGTGGACCGGCCCGGATGTTCCACTCGTCTGTGACACGACCGCACGCTCGACCGCGGGTAACGCGGCGGGGATCGCGGCAGCGGCCCGCGCGCTTGCAGCCGACCAGGTGGTGGTGGTGACCTCGCGCTGGCACCGGCCGCGGGCCCGGGCGCTCGTGCGCTCTGCGTTGCGAGGGTCGGGAATCGCGGTCGAAGCCTCCTCCGCTCCGGGGCGTCCGTCAGCCTGGCTCGCCGTTCGCGAGCTGGCCTGCCTGGCCGCATTGCCGGCGGTCCTCCTCCTGGAGCGAGCCTCGACCCGGGGCCACGAGCGCCGCGCCCACGATCTGAAGGTGTAACGCACCTGGTAGGAAGTTGGTACACGCGCGTTACGACTCCGGTCGTAGCCTTGCCTGTGTGGCTTCTCGAGTTCGTCTTTCCCTCACGTTGCGTCTCCTGTGGCACGCCCGGGCCGAGCTTCTGCGAAGGCTGCAGCGGGCTCGTCGTTCCGGTATCCGCGCCGCTCTGTTCACGCTGCGGGGCGCCCACCGCCTGGCCGGTCGAGCGGTGCCGCGAGTGCGTCGGTCGCCGTCTGCCGTTCGCCTCGGCGCGGGCCGCGATCTTCTACCGCGGCCCCGTGCGGCCGCTCGTCCGGGCGTGGAAGGAGGGCGGTCTCCGCCCGCTCTCGTCCCTCGCCGCCGAGCTCGTCGCCGAGCGCGTGCCGCGGCCGACCGCAGATCTCATCACCTACATCCCGCCCGACGGCGACCGCTCGCTCCGGCGCGGCCATCATCCGGCCGAGGGGCTCGCCCGAGAGCTCGGACGGCGATGGGAGATCGAGCTCCGCCCGCTCCTCTCCCGGCGGCGGCCGATTGGACGCCAGACCGGGTTGCGGCGGGAGGAGCGGCGGGCGAACGTCCGCGGGGCGTTCGGTTGTCGCGGCTCGGTTCGGGGTACCGTCCTGCTCGTGGACGACGTCTATACGACCGGTGCGACGGTGGGTGCCGCCGCGACGGCTTTGCGGGCTGCAGGGGCGGGCGAGATTCACGTGGTTACCCTCGCCCGGACCGTGCGCTAACCTCGTTCCAACCCGACCTACGACGCAGGAGGTGCCAGGTGCGGCTTCAGATCAAGGGACGGAATGCCGAGCTCACACCCGATGTCCGCATATACGTCGAGTCGAAGTTCACGCGGCTCGGCAGGCTGCTTGCCGACGAGACCGCGGTCGAGGTCGAGCTCGTCGAGGAGACGAAGCACGGACAGTTCACCGCCGAGGCGACCGTCTTCGCGAAAGGCCAGACGCTCCGCGCCGTCGAGTCGACGAGCGATCTCCGAGCTTCGATCGACCGGATCGCCGAGACGATGGAACGGCAGATCGTCGGCTACCGCGAGAAGCGCAGGCTGGAGCGGCGGCGGCGAACCGAGCACCACCGCGTCTAGGCTTTGCCTTTCTTCCGGCGGCGCGAGTCCCTGCACGCGAAGCTGGCTCGAGAGGGCGGGCTGGAGCTCGACGGCACGCCGCCGGCCGGCAACCCCGCCGCGCCGGGCCCGGAGCTCACCCGCTCTCCGTGGGACGCCTCGGGCATTCACGGGATCCAGCGCGTTCGCGAGTGGGACGTGGTGAGGATGGCTCAGGCTCCCGACCTGCAAGGGGAGCGGCTGGAGTTCGTCGCGATCTCGGCCGCGGAGCTCGTCCGCGAGGGGGCGGAGGGGGATCTCTCGCCGCTCGCCGCCGTCGTCGAGCGTGATGTCGCCCGCCCGTATCGTGCCGAGGCCGTCCGTCGGGATCGAGATCGCTGGGCCGTCGCGGCGCGGCGGATCGAGGTGATCCGGCTCCCTGGCGTCGAGGGCGATGAGCTGGAGCTCTCGAGTCACGCCGGCGAGCGAACGCTCGTCGTCGACGGTGTGCCGCAGCACGGCTCGATTCCGGCACTCGAGCGCGACGAGCACGCGGTCCGGGCGCGCAGGATCGCAGGGGACGTGTTCGAGGTCGAGGTGGATCCACTCTGAGAGCTGGAACCGGAACGAGCTTCGTCGATCGGGCGTGATGGACGAGTGGGCTGCGAGGACACTGATCTGCAAGGGCGCTGATCTGTAAGGGCACTGGGAGTCGGCAATAATTGTCCTATTGCCGTGACCGAGGGCGCCGTCAGCGAACGTCCAGCGCCGCCGAGCGACTCGAGGCTTGTTTCGGTTCCAGCTCTCGAGACCGAATCGGCTCAATCTCGGCCAGGGGCCAGCCGATACCCTGTAGTCATGGCAGAGATGGGCGACAGCTTCGAGAAGTTATTCCGCTTCGGCGAGGGGCGCAGGATGAAGCGCATCCAGCAACAGGCGGCCTACGTGGCCACCCTGGAACCGGAGTTCCAGGCGCTCTCCGACGAGGAGCTGAAGGCGAAGACCGTCGAGTTCAGGGAGCGGCTCGCAAACGGCGAGGAGCTGAACAACCTCCTCTTCGAGGCGTTCGCGGCCGTCCGTGAGGCGCGACTCCGTGAGTCGAGCCAGCGCATGTTCGACGTCCAGATGATGGGCGGGATCGTGCTGCACGAGGGCGATGTCGCCGAGATGAAGACCGGCGAGGGCAAGACCTTCGTCGCGAGCCTCTCGCTGTACCTGAATGCGCTTCCCACCGTGGAGACGCTTGACGGGCGGATCCTCGGCCAGGGCGTCCACCTCGTCACCGTCAACGACTACCTCGCCAGGCGCGACGCCGAGTGGAACCGCGGCGTCTACGAGCGCCTCGGCATGACCGTCGCTCATATCGAGGCCGAGCTGCAGATGGATTTCGCGAAGCGCAAGGCCGCCTACGAGGCCGACATCACCTACGGGACGAACTCCGAGTTCGGCTTCGACTACCTCCGCGACAACATGTCGATCTCGCTCGACGGGATCGTCCAGCGCGGCCACCGCTATGCGATCGTGGACGAGGTCGACTCGATCCTGATCGACGAGGCCCGCACGCCGCTCATCATCTCCGGCGAGCCGACCGGCGCCGCCAAGGTCTACGCCGATATGGCGCGGATCGCCCGCGGCCTCCGAGGCGTCGCTTCGAAGGGATCGAAGGTCGAGGATGCGGAGCTCCAGCACGAGTACGACTACCTCTACGAGGAGAAGCACAAGACCGTCTCGGCGACCGAGTCCGGGATCGAGAAGGTCGAGCGTGCGCTGAAGATCGAGAACCTCTACGCGCCCGAGAACGTCCAGCTCGTGAACCATCTCCAGCAGGCGCTCAAGGCGGAGGCGCTCTTCAAGCGCGACACCGACTACGTGATCGAGGACGGCGAGGTCAAGATCGTCGATGAGTTCACCGGCCGGATCATGGAAGGGCGACGCTGGTCGGAGGGACTCCACCAGGCCGTCGAGGCCAAGGAGGGCGTCGCGATCCAGGACGAGAACCTGACGCTCGCGACGATCACCCTCCAGAACTATTTCCGGCTCTACGACAAGCTCGGCGGGATGACGGGCACCGCGAAGACCGAGGAGAAGGAGTTCGTCGAGATCTACGGCCTCGAGGTCGTCCCGATCCCCACGAACGTCGACGTCGCCCGGAAGGACGAGAACGACCTGATCTTCAAGACGGTCGAGGGCAAGTTCACCGCGGTCGTCGCCGACATCAAGGAGCGTCACGCGTCGGGCCAGCCCGTGCTCGTCGGGACGATCGCGGTCGAGACCTCGGAGCTCCTCAGCGAGCTGCTGAAGCGCCAGGGCGTCCCGCACAAGGTGCTGAACGCGAAGGAGCACGCGAGCGAGGCCGAGATCATCAAGGACGCCGGCCAGACCGGCGCGGTCACGATCGCGACGAACATGGCCGGCCGCGGCGTCGACATCAAGATCGACGACGAGGTCCGTGCGCTCGGCGGCCTCTACGTGCTCGGCACGGAGCGCCACGAGGCCCGCCGCATCGACAACCAGCTTCGCGGCCGCTCGGGCCGTCAGGGCGACCCCGGTGAGACGCGCTTCTACCTCTCGGGCCAGGACGACCTCGTGCGCCTGTTCGCGGGGGACCGGCTCTACAACATCATGGACCGGTTCAAGGTTCCGGACGACCAGCCCATGGATCAGAAGATCCTCTCGAACCAGATCGAGAACGCGCAGAAGAAGGTCGAGGAGCAGAACTTCGTCCAGCGCAAGAACGTCCTCAAGTACGACGACGTGATGAACGCTCAGCGCATGGTCATCTATGCGCAGCGGCGCGCCGTGCTCGAAGGCCAGGACCTCTCCGAGGAGATCAAGGAGATCTGGCTGCCCGAGGTGATCGAGAACGTCGTGGAGGCCTACACCTCGGCGGAGATCGAGAACGACTGGGACCTCGGAGAGCTTGTCGCGGCGATGGACGCCCTGTACGGGACCGGCGTCGCCGCCGAGGAGCTGGGGGGGCTCGACCGCAACGCGATCGTCGCCGAGTTCCTCGACGACGCCACCGACGCCTACCTCGAGCGCGAACGCCAGATCGAGGGCATCCACGAGGGCCTCATGCGCGACCTCGAGCGGTTCATGGTGCTCCAGGTCGTCGACGTCCGCTGGCGCGAGCATCTCGAGAACATGGACTACATGCGCGACGGCATCCACCTCCGCGGCCACGCGCAGAAGGATCCACTCGTCGAGTACCGCAACGAAGGCCACACGATGTTCCAGGAGCTCGGCCGGCTCATCCACGAGGAGGTCGTGGCACTCCTCTTCCATGCGCAGATCGAGGCCGGCGACGCGTCGAACGGGAACGGCCAGCTCCCGCCGGGCCAGCAGGCAAACGGCGGGACACCGCTCAACTACCAGCACGAGACGGTCGCCGGCGCCGAGGCGCTGGCGGCGGCAGGCGGCAACCCGAACGGGATCGCGATGCAGGGGAACGGTGCCCCACCGCCCGCACCCGTTCCGGTCGTGAAGTCCGAGCACGAGCTCGTCGGCCGCAACGACCCCTGCTGGTGCGGCTCGGGCAAGAAGTTCAAGCGCTGCCACGGTGCATAGCGCGGCCTGAGAGCCGCACGAGTGACGTCGGAGCGCCTGCCTCTGGTCACTCGGGCACCTCGCCTGCGCTGCGCAGATTCGGCGCAAGCGCCCTGGAGGCGCCGGCGTTCGCGCCCGAGCGACCGCTCCACCGGGCTGACCGCTACCATCGAGCGGCGATGACCGAGTCGGACGCACCGCTTTCGGAGCAGCTCGAAGGGATCGGGACCCAGCTTCTCTGGGTCCGTGATTACCTTTGACCCGGGCAAGCTGAAGTTGCGTCAGGCCGAGCTCGAGTCGGCCATGAGCGCGCCGGGATTCTGGGACGACCAGGCCTCGGCGCAGAGGATCAGCACCGAGCATGCGCGCGTTTCGGAGCGGCTCGGAACCTACGAGCGCCTCACGAGCGAGTACGAGGATGCCCGCGAGCTGTACGAGCTCGAGCCGTCGATGGCCGACGAGATCGCCGCCACGATCGGCCCGCTCACTGCGGAGCTCGAGCGGCTCGAGGAGGCGGCGCAGTTCAACGGCGAGTACGACGGCGACGACGCGGTCGTGACCCTTCAATCGGGGACCGGCGGCACCGACGCTCAGGACTGGACGGAGATGATGATGCGGATGTACGAGCGCTGGGCCGCCGGCCGCGGGTTCAAGGTCGAGCTGCTCGACACGAGCCCGGGCGAGGAGGCGGGGCTCAAGAGCTCGACCTTCACGATCGGCGGCGAGAACGCCTACGGGATCCTCAAAGCCGAGCGCGGAAAGCACCGGCTCGTGCGGCTCTCGCCCTTCGACTCGGCACACCGCCGACAGACGTCGTTCGCGACGGTGATCGTGGCGCCGCTCCTTCCGGACGACACCGACGTCGAGATCGACGAGGGCGACCTGAAGATCGACACCTACCGCGCACAGGGCGCCGGCGGCCAGCACGTGAACAAGACCGACAGCGCCGTCCGGATCACGCACCTGCCGAGCGGGATCGTCGTCCAGTGCCAGAACGAGCGCTCGCAATCGGCGAACAAGCAGACCGCGATGCGCGTCCTGAAGTCGCGCCTCGTCGAGAAGGCCGAGGAGGAGCGCGAGGCGATGATGGCGAAGGAACGTGGAGGTGCCGCCAACACCGGCTTCGGCGGCGAATGGATCAGAACGTATGTCCTCCATCCCTACCAACAGGTCAAGGACGCGCGAACCGGCTACGAGACCGGAAATACGCACGGCGTCCTCGATGGAAACCTCGACCCGTTCATCCACGAATACCTGCTCGCGAAGGCTGCCGGGCGGGTCGGGTAGCCACTTGGGTTATGCTTTCCCGACTCTTCGCCCTTGGTGTCCGGCATGAGCGAGGCACCGATTCATAACGTGGACGATCGAGACCTCATACTCTCACCGACTGGCACGGCACTCGCCGACCTGCCGACGGTACCCGAGCAAAGCTCGCCGGGCGCGGGGTCGATGATCGTGTTCGACAACGTGACGAAGGTGTACGAGCCCGATGTGGTCGCGCTCGACGACGTGACCTTCCACATCGACAAGGGCGAGTTCGTCTTCGTCGTGGGCGCCTCGGGATCGGGCAAGTCGACTCTCGTCCGGCTGCTGCTGAAAGAGCTCGAAGCCAGCAAGGGCAAGATCGTGGTCGGCGGCCGCGACCTGACGAGGCTCAAGCGCTCGAAGGTCCCGATGCTCCGCCGCAACATCGGCTGCGTCTTCCAGGACTTCAAGCTGCTCCCGAACAGAACGGCCGCCGAGAACGTGGCCTATGCATTGAAGGTCCAGGGCGAGGGTCGCAGCTCGATCCGGAAGAAGGTGCCCGAGGTGCTGTCGATGGTCGGCCTCTCGAACCGGATGAACTCGCTGCCGGACGAGCTCTCGGGCGGCGAGCAGCAGCGCGTCTCGATCGCCCGTGCCTTCGTGAATCACCCGCCGCTCCTCGTCTGCGACGAGCCCACCGGCAACCTCGACCCGGACACCTCGGTCGGGATCATGCAGCTCCTCTACCGGATCAACATGTCGGGGACGACTATCCTGATGGTCACCCACGACCGCGAGATGGTCGACAAGATGCGCAAGCGCGTGATCCAGCTCGAAGGCGGGCGGCTCGCCCGCGACGAGCGCCGCGGCGGTTATACGGGCGAATGAGGCTGCGACTGCTCGTCTCCGAGGCCTGGCGGAGCCTCGGCGCCAACCTTTCGACGACGTTCGCGGCGATGATGACCGTCCTGATCGGGATGTTCCTGCTCGGGCTGCTGATCGCTCTCGGCACCCTGACCCTCTCGTGGTCGAACCATGTGAAGCACGAGATCAGCATGAGAATCGAGTTCAAGATGAACTCCGACAAGGGCGGCCAGGCGACCACGGCGCAGGAGAATGCGGTCGCGCGGAGCCTGCAGTCGAATCCGCTCGTCGGCTCGATGAAGTTCATCTCCAAGAGCGTCGCGCTCGAGCAGATGCGCAAGTCGCAGCCGGCGCTCGTCGATTCTGTTCCGTGGAACCCCTTCCCGGACGTGCTCGAGGTCACGCCGAAGCAGGGGGAGAACGTCGGAAAGCTCTATGCGAGCCTTCACCCGCTCGCGCCGGGAGTGGAGACGGTCCTACGGGACACGCGAGACTCGAACCGCATTCTCCGCTTCGCGCACTGGGTCGAGGCGATCTTCCTGATCGCGGTCGCGATCCTGCTCGTCTCGGCCTCGCTCTTGATCGCGAACACGATCCGCCTTTCGATCTTCTCGCGGCGCCGCGAGATCGAGGTGATGAAGCTCGTCGGCGCGACGAACTGGTTCGTGCGCGGACCGTTCATGATCGAGGGGCTCCTCTGCGGCCTCGGCGGGGCGGCGCTCGCCGTGCTCCTGCTCCTGATCGGCAGAGAGGTCGCCGTTCCGGCGATCCTGAACAGCGCGTTTTCGACCCCTTCCGACGTGCATGCCCTCGCCTTCCCGATCACTGCGCTCGTCTTGCTCGGGATCGGCCTCGCGCTCGGCGCGATCGGATCGGGCCTCACGGTCCGGCGTTTCTTGAAGGTCTAGCCGGCTGCTCTTCGGTCCGCAGGCCCGTCGAACCCGCCCTCACGCACGCATGAACCCGTAGCCTCGCGGCATGCCCGGCGCCGCCGACGAGATGCCGATCGTGGTCGAGGTCGGGCGCCGCGGCAAGCTGCTCTCGGGCGAGCCCTACTTCGCCCCAGGCGTGCCGATCGTCCTCGATCCTAAGGGAGCGGCCGGGAGCCTCCGCAAGGGCGACCTCGCCGTGATCCGCACCGGGAAGGGCCGCGCCCGGGTCGAGCGGGTGCTCGGAAGCGCCGATCGCATCGAGAACGTGCTCGAGGCGCTGCTCGTCGAGCACGGCGCCCTACGGAAGTTCGAGCCGTACGACGAGCCGGTGCCGAACCTCGACGGTCGCGTGGATCTGCGCGAGCTGCCGACAATCACGATCGATCCGGAGACCGCCAAGGATTTCGACGACGCACTGTCGTTCCGGAGGGAGCCCGCCGGCATCCGCGCCTGGGTGCATATCGCAGACGTCTCGTTCTTCGTCCGGGCGGGCTCTCCGCTTGATCTCGGCGCCGCCGACCGCGCGCTCTCGACGTATGTTCCGGGTCTCGTCGCGCCGATGCTGCCGCACGGGCTCTCCGATGACGTGTGCTCGTTGCGCCCGAACGTCGATCGGCTGTGCGTGACGGTCGAGATGCCGCCCGACGGCGAGCCGAGCTTCTACCGCTCGGTGATCAACTCGAACGCGCGACTCACATACGGGCAGGCGGAGCGGCGCGATGCCGACCCCGCGATCGTCGAGCAACTCGAGCTCAACGCAGAGCTCGCGTCCGCGCTTCGCACCGCCCGCTTCGCGCGGGGCGCGCTCGAGATCACCTCGCCGGAGGTCGCCTTCTCGTTCGCCCGCGGCCGCGTCGATCGCGCCTGGCTCGAGAGCGAGCCGCACGCTCACATGCTCGTCGAGGAGCTGATGATCCGTGCCAACGAGCATGTCGCCGAGTTTCTGTCCTCGCGGGGCCGGCAGGCGCTCTACCGCGTCCACGAGCGCCCCGACCCGCAGTCGATCATGCGTCTCCTGAGCCAGCTCTCAGACCTCGAGGTGCCGACGCCGCCGATACCGAAGCACCTCTCGCCGCAGGAGGCGGCGGAGCTCGCCGGTGCGATCTCACGCCGCGTCACGGAGTACGTCGCGCAATCGGGCCGAGGGAGGGAGGCGTTTCCGACGCTGATCCTCCGCTCGCTCAAGCAGGCGCGCTACGACCCGGCGAACCTCGGTCACTCGGGGCTCGCGAGCACCGCCTACTGCCACTTCACCTCGCCGATCCGGCGCTATCCCGATCTCGTCGTGCACCGTGCGCTCCTGCGCGAGCTCGGCGACCGGGACGAGACGGTGGCGGGCGACCTGTCCTCGCTTGCCGAGGAGACGTCGACGCGCGAGCGCGAGGCGGGGAAGCTAGAGTACCTCGCCGACGACATCTGCCTCGCCTGGCTGCTCGAGGACACGCTGCAGGATCGTGGCTGGGAGGAGAGCTGGGAAGGCGAGATCATCGGGATGATCGGCTCGGGTCTCTTCATCCGCTTCGGCGAGGTCTTCGAGGGATTGCTTCCGGCACGCAAGCTGCCCGGGGAGTTCTTCGAGCTGAACGACACGGGAACGGCGCTCGTGGGACGCCGTTCGGGGCGGCGCTACCGCCTTGGGGACCCGATCGAGGTTCGAGTCGAGTCGATCATGCGAAGCGAGGGCAAGGTGGAGCTCGCGCCTGCCGGTCAGGGAAGCCGCCCACCGCGCAAGCCGCAAGACCGCAAGCCCCCTGCGAAGAAGAAGAGCGGGGGAGGCCGTCGCGGCCGCGGTCGGCGCTAGCCGCCGCCCTACAATCGAGCCGAGATGGCCGAGAAGCTGATCGCAGACAACCGCAAGGCCCGGCACGAGTACGAGCTGCTCGACCGGGTCGAGGCCGGGCTCGTGCTGACCGGCACCGAGGTGAAGTCGCTCCGCGACGGCCGCGCCGTGCTGGGGCAGGCCTACGCCGACGTCCGCGACGGCGAGGCGTGGCTGCACGGCGCGGAGATCGCGGTGTATGACCAGGGCAACCGGGCGAATCACGATCCGACCCGCACGCGCAAGCTGCTCCTGCACCGCCGGGAGATCGACCGGATCTACGGCCAGATCCGCGAGAAGGGCCTGACGCTCGTCCCGACGCGGCTCTATTTCAAGGATGGCCGCGTGAAGATCGAGCTTGCACTCGCCCGCGGTAAGGACGTCCGCGACAAGCGCCGCGCGGTCGCCGACCGCGACGCGAAGCGCGATATGGAGCGGGCGCTCAAGTCGAGACGATGATGGGCCCCAAGGAGCGCGAGCGCACCTTCGAACGGCTCCGCGGCATCTGCCTCGGCCTTCCCGAGGTCGAGGAGCGGCTGAGCCACGGCGCACCGACGTTCTTCGTTCGCGGCAAGAAGCCGTTCGTGATGGTGCTCACCGACCACCACGGCGACGGCCGCTTTGCGATCTGGTGCGCGGCGCCGGAGGGCGTCCAGTCGATGCTCGTCGAAGCCGACCCGGGCAAGTTCTTCGTCCCCCCGTACGTCGGCCACCGCGGCTGGCTCGGGGTGCGCCTCGACAGGGGCGTCGACTGGAACGAGCTCGCCGGGATCGCAGAGGATGCGTTCGCCGAGGTCGCGCCGGCGAAGCTCGTTGCCGCGGCTGCGCGCGCCGAGTGAGGCTTGCGGTCGCGATGGTCGCAGACGCCATCCTGCCACCGTGATTCCGGCTAACATGTGTCAACAAACACATACGGGGGCGCCATGGTTTCGACGTGGTCGGTTCTCCGGCGGAGCTGCAAGCAGAGGTCTCCGGTCGGCCTCTCAAAACAACCGGAAAAACAACGCAAGTGCGGAAAATAACCTCGCACTCGCTGCCTAGCCTAAACACCTAGCGCAGCGTGTCGCCCCGAACTCGGCCCGTGGTTCGGGATCGCGGCATCAGAAAACGGGCTGGCGCCAAAGGAAAGCCAATCGCCGGCGGCGCGAGACCACAGGATGGCTAGCCCGGCAGTAGGTAGGTTGCGAACCAGCTACCCGGGCGAAACTTCAATCGCAGCCTAAGCTTGTAGACGCTTCGTCGGTGCGTCCGCGGACGCGGGTTCGATTCCCGCCGCCTCCATTTACGGAAACGCCCGGCAGTCTCGAGTCGAACGCGCGTACTGAAGATCGAGGGTTGGCTTCATAGACGATCCGACCGCGTGTGGGGGATGATGAGAGTTCGATGAAATCGCAGGCAGAGATTAAACGGGCTCTGGATCTTCTCGAGGAGATCGGCGCGGAGGACACCGATCACCCGCGCGGGACGCTGTCCGAGCACCTCCGGGACACCTACGACGTGCTCGTCGGCTGGGGTTGCGAGCGCGACGTCTGCCTCGCTGGGCTCTACCACAGCGTCTACGGCACCGAAGTCTTCGAGACGGCGAGCGTCGCTCTCGACGCACGAGAGAGGTCCGCGAGGCAATCGGAGCGGACGCCGAACGGCTCGTGTACCTCTATTGCGCCCTGGCCCGGGAGAGCCTGTACGACAATCTCTCCACAGGTGGACCACCGTACTGCGTGCGCAGTCGGCTCGAAGGGGCGGAGCTCCGGCTCACGCGGGACGAGTACGCCGGCCTCCTGACAGTCGACCTGGCGAACCGGCTCGAGCAACTGCCCCATTCGCTTCCCTCGCGAAAGCAGTTCGTCGAGGATCGGTCCCGGTACCTCGCCGCGATCCCCCTCCTGCCTCCGTCCGCGGTGACGCAACTCCGCAGCACTCGTATCTCGGCGGCATCGCTTTTTCTCGAACGCGCCTCCGGTCGCCTGCGGCGGATGCTGAAGGGATGAACGAAACCGTCATCGTTGTCGAGGCCGAGGGCCGCGCCGGGGCGTGGGCGTGCCGGTCGCTCGGGCGCGCGGGCTTCCGGGTCGTCGGCACCGCCGGCAGCGCCTCCGCGGCGAGGGCCGCGCGCAGCTCCTGCGACGCCGTGAGGCTCGTCCCGAGCCCACAGGTCGATGGAGCCGGTTTCGTTCAGGGTCTCGTCGAGACGATCGAGCTCGAAGCTGCCGCTGCGGTCATGCAGAGCGACAATGAAGCCGCGACCGAGCTCTTGACGACGTTCGCCGGCCGCACGCCTGCCGTCGTCGTCGGGCCTGACGCCAACCAGTTCTCGGCCCTCTGCGACAAATCGATCCTGCCGCATACGCTGCTTGCGACCGGCCTAGACACACCGGTGACCGTCGTCGCCGGCCCGGATCAAGCCGCCGAGCTTCCGCCGCCGTGCGTGATCAAACCCGCCTCCGCGGGAACCGGCTCGGGGGGGCGCCATGTTCACCAGGCAGCCGTCGTCGCTCACAACGAACAAGAGCGCGATGAGCTCGTTCGTAGTCTCGTGGACGCGACAGGGTCGGCGATCGTCCAGGAGCAGATCGTCGGCACGCCATGGCGGATCCATTTCGTCGCCGGCCGCTCCGCCTTCATCGCCCTCCCCGTCCAGACGAGGCTGTCAAACCCGCGGGAGGCCGGCGTGAGCACCGTCCAGTATGTGCCCGTGGATGCACCCAGCATCATCTTCGCCGACGCGGAGCGGCTGATCCGACACGTCGGCTACGTCGGTCCCGGATCCGTGCAGTTCATCGAGCGCGGCGGGAGGTTCTACGTCCACGACGTCAACCTGCGTCTCCCCGCCTCCGTCGGCATCTCGGTCAAGGCGGGGCTCGACATGCCGGCACTCGCAGCCCACTGCGCGCTCGGTCGCGACGAGGTGCTCGCGAACGTCCCGATCACGCGAGGAGTGACCTACGTGTGGCTGGGCGGGGAGCTGCGCGCGCTCTCCAGCGGGTTGCGGGAACCGCGCCGGGCGCTCCCGGCGATCGCGCTCTTCACCCGGGTCGTCGGTCGCGCCGCCTTGAGCCCGTCCCAGGTGATCGACCATCCCCCGGTACGAGCGCGTCTCGTGAGTGCGCTCTCGACCGCGACCGGCCGCCGAGGAAGCGCCAGCTAGAAGCATCGACACGGGTGGGATGAAAGCCATGGGAGTTGAGCAGCACTCGACGATCGAGTCGATCGCCGACGACTGGGAGGTCCTCGCAGACCGGGCTGGGGCGAGCCCGTTCGACCGCCCCGGCTGGATCGCCGCCTGGTGGCGCGCGTTCGGCGGCGGCGAGCTCGAGGTGCTTGCGGTACGCGACGGCGGCGAGCTCACCGCCGTCCTGCCGATCGTCCGCCAGGCCTGGGGTCTCAGCCTCCCGACCAACGCGCAGACGCCGTCTTTTGCCCCAGTCGGGTCGACCGCTGCGATCGCGAGCGCCTGGGACGCGGCCTTCGCAATCCGTCGCCCCTACCTCAGGGCGCGCTTCCTCGCCGCCACCGACCCCGTGCGGGAGAGCGCGCACCGCCACGGGTACTCGGTGGTCGAACGCATCGTCCAGCAATCTCCGTACGTACCGCTGGACGGCTTCGTCCTGCCGAGGAAGACGCGGGCGCGGATCGAGCACATCCGCCGGCACGGCACCTTAGAGCTGGACGTGAGCGACGGATCCGACGATCTTGACGAAAGGCTCCGGGGAACGTTCGAGCTCGAAGCGTCGGGCTGGAAGACCAAGCTCGGCACCGCGATCGTCTCCGACGCCGCCACCCATCAGTTCTACAAGAACGTGGCGGCATGGGCCGCGTCGCGAGGAATGCTGCGCCTCGCCTTCCTGCGCCTCGACGGACGGCCGATCGCCGCGGACTTCGTCCTTCTGGACGGCGGCCGAACGTACGACGTGAAAGGCGGTTACGACCCGGCGTACCGGAAGCTATCGCCGGGCCTCGTGCTCCAAGGCCTTCTGATCGAGTGGGCGCGCGACCAAGGCTGCCGGACCCACGAGCTCCTCGGCGACGCGGAGCCCTGGAAGCTCGAGTGGACAGATCAGGTAAGGCCTCGGTTCGACGTCATTGCGATCGGCGGCGGGCTCGGCGGCCGGATCGCCTGTGGCGCGCTGACACATGGAATGCCGTTCGCGCGCACCGCGGTCCGCAGGATCAGTCGCCGGCGCGCCGCGCGTGCACGCGCGCGCGATTGACGCAGCAGACTGCGCCGCAATCCTCGGGTGCCGACGTCGCTAACCGGGTTGGCGGGATTCCTCCGCGGGTTCGACTCCCGCCGCCTCCACTCACCACGGCAGATGCGCGGCGGCCGCGAGAAATCCCGCGTAGCAGGGAAAAGGTCTGCGAAAGAGGGCGAAGGTCTCTCCGTGGCATGGCTCGCGGCCGTGAGTCACGTTGACAGCTTGCTCGGAGGTGCGCACACTTAGAGGCGATGCGACGCGGGCTTGTCGTAGCGATGGTTGCGATGTTGGTTTCGACCGGCGTCGCCGGTGCGAGCGGCACTCGGCCCACCACGCAGCTCGCGACCGGGAAGATCTCGGCGCTCGGACCGCTGCGGATCTCGATCGGCCACCTTGCATGCCGGCTCGAGCCTCGCGTCTCGATCTCGGGATTCTCCTCCGGGCAGTCGGCCGCGATCCTCTGCCGACACGGTGTGTTGAAGACGATCAAGCACGGCTCGTTCTCTCTCGGGCGCTCATCGTTTGGAGCTGCCGGGAGTCCCGGGTCGGTCAGCGTCTCAGGGGCACCGGGGAGCCCCGGCTCGGTTTCCATCTCGTCCTCGTCTTCGAGCTCGTCGTCGAACTCGTCGAGCTCCTCGTTCTCGTCGTCGCAGTCTTCCTCCGGGTCGAGCTCGTCTTCGTCCACCACAACGACGTCCTCGGGGGGCGGCACCACCGGGACGACGAGCGCGACCGTCACGGGCACCCCCTCGTCTCAAGAGACGGGAGTGGTGACGGGCTTCAGCTCGAGCTCGATCACGGTCGGGGATCTGAGCTGCACGATCACGCCGGCTTTCTCGGCACTCATCGGGAACTCGGTCGCGATCGGCGACAAGGCGAGCATCGCCTGCGCAGGCGGCGTGCTCGACGCGCTTGCCGTCACCAGGACCTCGTAGCCTCCGCAGGGAGAAGCCCGCTCGGCTGTCAGCGTCACGGCTCGTGGTGCGCCCAGGTCGACCCTGTGCCAGGATGGAAGCCGTGGACCCGAGACGCATAGCCGGATTGCGGGCGTTCGCCGACCTACCCCCGGCTGAGCTCGAGGAGCTCGCAGCGGTCGTGAACGCGGTCGAGATCGACGCGGGCACCGAGCTCATCACGTCGGGCAAGGAAGGGCTCGTCATCTACTTCGTAGAGCAAGGGGAGGCAGAAGTCCTGGGTGAGAACGGCGAAGTCGCGCACGTTCTCGGTCCCGGTGACACGTTCGGCGAGATCGCGATCCTCCCGTCCGGGCGACGGACGGCGACGGTGATCGCCAGGACGCAGATGCTCGTGCTCGCGCTCTTCGATTCCGACTTCGAACGCATCCGCGCAGGCGTGCCCGAGTTCGAACGCTCGATCCGCAGCCTGGTTTCGGAACGCCTGGGCGCGGAGGCCTGAGACCCGAACCGACCCCCGATCGACGAAGGAGCAAACGACATGTCCACGAGCGACCAGCCCGCAAACCCGAACAAAGCGCTGTGGGAAAAAGGAGACTTCACCCGCATCGCCGCCAGCATGCGCGAGAGCGGCGAGTCGCTCGTACGCTCGCTCGGAATCACCGGCGGCCAGAGAGTCCTCGACCTCGGCTGCGGTGACGGCACGACCGCGATCCCGGCAGCGCAGCTCGGCGCCGACGTCCTCGGCGTCGACATCGCCGCGAACCTCGTCGCGGCGGGAAACGAGCGCGCACGGAGCCTCGGCCTCGCGAACTGCCGGTTCCAGGAGGGCGACGCATCCGACCTGGCCGGGATCGATGATGCAAGCTTCGATCTCGTCATCAGCATCTTCGGCGCGATGTTCGCTCCGAAGCCCGGGGACGTCGCGAAGGAGATGGTCCGCGTGGCGCGGCCGGGCGGGCGGATCGTGATGGGGAACTGGATCCCCGGCGACCCGACCCTCGTTGCCCAGATCCTGAGGATCAGCGCCGCCTTCTCACCCCCGCCGCCGGAGGGCTTCGTGAGCCCCATGACGTGGGGCGTCGAGGAGACCGTGATCGAGCGCTTGACCGGCGCCGGCGTGGCCGCCGATCGGATCTCGGTCGAGCGCGACACCTACACTTTCAACTCCCCGGGCACGCCGTCGGAGCTTCTCGCCGCGTTCAGAACGTACTACGGCCCGACGATGAATGCCTACGCCGCTGCGGCCGCCGACGCCCGCGAGCCGGAGCTGCAAGCAGAGCTCGAGGCGCTCTTCAACGAGCAGAACGCGAGCGGGAGCGGCGAGACCACCTCGATCCCCGCCACGTTCCTGCGCGTCACCGTCTCGGTCTGAGCACCCAACGCGGGCCGGGGCGCGGCGGCTTCCGGCCCGTAACGTTCGGAGCATGAGTCGGGAGCGCGCCATGGCCCTGTTCTTCGCGCTGGGCTCGGCCTGCTTCCTCGTCGGCCCGTTCCCGGGATACGCGCAGCTCGTCGGAGCCGAGGCCGACGGGCTCACGTTCTTCATCGGCTCGATCTTGTTCACCGCCGGAGGGGCGGTGCAGACCCTGATCGCGCTCCCGGAGCGCCGTACGGAAGGGGGTGGAAGGGCAGCATGGCGGGCGGCGACCGTCCAGTCCGCCGGCACGTTGTTCTTCAACGTCACGACCTACCAGGCGCTGCACACCACGTTGTCGAACCCGGATTACAACCGGCTTGTGTGGCGGCCCGATGCGTTCGGCTCGATCTGCTTCCTCGTCTCGGGGGTGATCGCCTATCGCGGCTCGCCGCGACGCGGGTGGCGTCCTGTGCGCGGCGCGACGGGCTGGTGGGAGCCGGCCGTGAACCTCCTCGGCTGCATCTTCTTCGGGATCTCGGCGATCGCGGGCTACGTGGTCCCCTCGACCGGAACGATGATCGACCTGGCGGCCGCGAACTGGAACACCGCACTCGGTGCGGCATGCTTCCTCGCCTGCGCGCTCGCCACGCTGCTGACGGGCCGGACGTTCAAGTCGCCGCGGCTCAGGCGGCTCCACGCGCTCGAGCGCGAGGCGAGGCAGCTCGTCTGACGGGTACCCGCGAAGCGAAGGAAGCCGATCCGCACCTTCGTCCTCGCCTGATCGCCGCCAGTACCATCGGTAGGGTGGGGGAGGCGAGATCCGGAATCGACACGAAGGCGATGGTCTACCTCTCCGGCGGCCATTTCGCCGCCGACTTCGCCTCCGGAAGCGTTCCGGCGCTCATTCCGTTCCTGACCGACCGCTTCGATCTGAGTTACGCATTGGCGGCGGTGCTGCTCCTCGCCGCCACTGTCTCCTCCTCGCTGGTGCAGCCGCTGTTCGGTCTCTTCTCCGATCGCTCGAGCGCGCTCTGGCTGATCCCGGGCGGGGTGATTCTGGCGGCGGTCGGCATCGCCGGAGCCGCGATCTCGCCGCTCTATCCGTTCGTGGTCGTGCTCGTGTTCGTCGGAGGGCTCGGTGTCGCGGCCTTCCACCCCGAAGGAGCAAAGTTCGCCGCGTACGCGAGCGGCGCCAAGCGTGCGAGTGGGATGTCGTACTTCAACATCGGCGGGAACACCGGGTATGCGCTCGGGGCGTTCGCAACCGGCCAGCTGGTGCTGTCGGTCGGGATGGTCGGCGGCCTGCTGGCGATGGTGCCCGTGCTCGTCGGCGGGCTGGCCCTCATCCGTCTCCTACCGTCGCTCTCGAAGCTGAAGCCGGCAGCGCACACCCACACGCTCTCGGCCGCAGACGATCGAAGGGGCGCGATGGGGTGGCTCTCCGGCGTGATCGTCCTCCGGAGTGTGGCCTGGTTCGCCCTGCTCGCCTTCGTGCCGTTGTGGGTCGTCGCGCACGGCCACTCGAAGGAGAGCGGCAACCGCCTGCTGTTCGCGATGCTCCTCGCCGGCGCGGTGGGCACCCTCGTGCTCGGGCCGGTCGCCGACCGGATCGGGCTTCGCCGCACGCTCCTGTTCACCCAGACGGCGATCGGGCCGCTCGTGCTCGTCTTCGTCTACGTCGGCGGCATCCCCGGGGTGGTCGCGCTGATGCTGGTCGGCGTCTGCGTGGTCGGGAGCTTCGGAGTGACGATGGTCCTGAGTCAGCTCTACCTTCCGCGTCACGTGGGGATGGCGTCAGGGCTCGCCGTCGGCCTCGCGATGGGGATCGGCGGGATCGCCGCGGTGATTCTCGGTGGGGTGGCCGACGTCTCGAGCCTGAAGACGGCGCTCACGATCTGCGCGATCGCGCCCGCCGTCGGAGTCCTGCTCTGCCTGAAGCTGCCCGCTCCGCGCCGCCAGCAGCCTGCGCGCGAGCCGGCGCTGCCGCTCGCGCTCACGACTGACGGCTGAGCGCCCGGCCGACGGCGTGATAGAAACGACGAATGGCGCCGGACGAAGCGATCGCGAACGAGCTCAGGGCGACGCCGCTCTTCGCGCAGGTGAGCGACGACTCCCTCGCCGCCGCCGCCGCGGCGGGCGTTACCGAGGTCGAGTCCGGTCAGGTTCTCGCGCAGGCGGGCGACTACGGGAGCGGGATGTACGTCGTGCTGGACGGCCAGGTGGAGATCGAGCTCCGGGGCCGGCAGATCAAGCTCGGGCCCGGAGAGTTCTTCGGTGAGCTGGCGTTGCTCGTCCCGGATGCGGAGCGCGTCGCGCGGGTGCGAGCTACGACCCACGCGCGCCTGCTCTCGCTGCCACGCGCGACGTTCGATCAGCTCCTGAAGACCGAGCCGAGCTTCGCGCTCGTGCTCCTACGTGAGCTTGCGGCCCGGATCGTCGCTGTTCGCACCGGCGGCTGACACACCGGAGCGAAGGACACGGCGCGTCTCGCGCGAACGAGAAGTCTCTATGAGCTGGAGGGCTCGATGAGCTGGAAACCCGGCGAGGTGTGGCTCGACACGGACCTGTTGTGGTTCCGCGAGGGAGCCGGAGTGCCCGCGCTCCGAAGCTTCCGCGTCCGTCGCACCCGCGCTCGGGCCGCCGCCCGGGCTCATCGCCTCGCGGCAGCGTCGGAACACGCGGAAGACGCGGCAGAACACGCGACGGCTGAAGGCGGCGGGGCTGATGCTGCTGCCCGCTGCGATGATCCCGCTCGCCGCGAACCGGCTTCGCGATCACGGCGCCGCGGTCGTAGCCGAGGATCAGCCGAGCCTGAGCTTCGAGTTCGATCGTGGCCTTCCATGGTTGAAAGGGACGGTTTCGAGCAAAGCCAACACGAGTGGCACGCCGAAAGCGGCACACCGGAGCACGGCGAAGGCCGAGACCTGGCCGAAGGTCGTCTGGCACCACGCGACCTCGGTCGGCCTCCCCTACGACGGCCACCTGGTCGACGGGACCCAGCTTCCGGTCGACGGCCCGGGCTGGGTCACCTGGAATCCCGTCACGAATAGCGTGCCGAACGCGCCCGACCGCCTCTACGGCAACGAGCACACGATCCGGACCGTCCTCTCCGTGATCGAGGCCTACCGCGCGGCCCATCCGGAAGCGCCGCGGGTCGTTGTCGGCGACATCAGCTACAAGGGCGGCGGGCCGATGGACGACGAGCACGTCTCGCACCAGAACGGTCTCGACGTCGATATCTACTACCCGCGAACGGACGGGAAGCTCCGCGAGCCGCTCGAGCCCGACGAGATCGACCACCGGCTCGCGCAGGACCTCGTGAACCGCTTCGTCGCCGCCGGAGCGCAGCTGGTCCTCGTCGGCCTTCTCGACGGGGCTCACGGGGCCCTCCGGCGTCGTGCTGCCCTACGCGAATCACGACAACCACATGCACATCCGGTTCCCGCCGCCCCCTAGCGTGTGAGGTGCGCGACCTCGGCGTTCGCCGTCTTGAGCGATGAGACGACGACGCGGGCGAAACCGTAGAGCAGCTTCCCGTGGAGCCGCGGGTCCGTGACCGCGAGGCCGTCGAGGACGTCGTACGGGAGGGTCGTGCAGACGACGTCCGTGTCGGCGCGCACGTCGGCGGTTCGTGGGCCGCGCTCGAGGTAGCCGAGCTCGCCGAAGGTCATTCCGGCCGAGAGGGTGCCGAGGCGACGGCCTCCGCCCGGGGCGAAGATGCTCAGGGCTCCCTCCGTGACGAGAAAGACCTCGCCCGCATCCTCGCCCGCCCGGACGATCACGGTCCCGGCCGGGGCCTCGAGCGTCCCGAGCGCCGGCGCGAGCCGGTCGAGCTCTCCCTCGTCGAGCGCCGAGAACAGGGCGTGTCCCTCGAGCGGAACCGTCGACGACTCCTCGTTGTAGCCGACCCGGTCGAGCAACTCGTCCTCGCACCATTCGAGCGCCTCATCGAGCTCGCCGAAAACGAGCAGCGCATCCGAAGGCTCGAACCGTAGGTCGCTGTCGACAGCGGACAGCGCAAGCGCTCCGCCGAATTCGCTGAGGGATTCGGCGAGGGTGGTCAGGAATTCGACCCCGCCGCGGTCTACCCGGGCAACGCGTCGAAGATCGACCACGAGCAGCTCGGGCTGGATGCGTGCCTCCGTCATCCGGCGCGAGATCGCCTCGGCGGCCATGAACCCGAGCTCGCCCTGCAGCTCGAAGATCTGCGTCAGCGCCGAGCCGGCGAGGATCGCGTCACGCTGCTCGTGGGGGCGGACGCGTTTCGACCGGATCCCTCCGAGCTCGTGCTGTGCGCGGATGGACGGCGCCGTTCTCTCTCCGGGCCGGACGAGGTGAAGCGCGAGATCCTGTGAGAGCGCGCGACAGACCGCAACCCCGCGGACGCTGTTCCCTCGCTCGTCGAGCGCCGGGGAGTAGACACCGATTCCCAGGCGCCCGGGAAGAACCGCGAACACCCCTCCCGAGACGCCGCTCTTGGCCGGGAGCCCCACCGACATCAGCCAGTCTCCGGCCGCGTCGTACATCCCGCAGGTCGTCATCACGCTCAGCACCCCGCGAACGACTTCCTCGCCGACCGCCCGCTCGCGCGACACCGGATTGATCCCGCCGTTCGCGAGCGTGCTCGCGATCAACGCGAGGTCGCGGCAGTCGACCGAGATCGCGCACTGGCGGAAGTACAGATCGACGGCCTCCTCCGGCGTCACGTCGAGCAGCTCGAAGCTGCCGAGGAGATGGGCGATTGCGCGGTTGCGATGGCCGGTCGCCTTCTCGGAGAGATAGACGGCCTCGTCGAGCTCGAGCCGCCGTCCGGCATACCGGGAGTAGGCGTCGAGCAGGAGCGCGAGCGGGTGTTCGTCGAGCGCCGCAACCATCCCGGCGCAGGCGATCGCCCCGGCATTGATCATCGGGTTCACCGGCGCGCCCGTCGCGGGGGCGAGGCTGATCTCGTTGAACGGGTCGCCGCTCGGTTCCACGCCGACGCGGCGATGCACGGGCTCGTCGCCGAGGCGCTCGAGCGCGAGGCCGTAGGTGAGCGGCTTCGACATCGACTGGATCGTGAACGAGACGCGGGTGTCCCCGACCTCGTAGACGGCGCCGTCGAGGGTCACGATGCAGATCCCGAAATCGGCAGGATTGCTGCGCGCGAGCTCGGGGATGTAGCTCGCGACGGCGCCGTCGTCGAGTGGTGTGAAGCGCTCGAGAAGACCCGTCAGGTAGTCGACGATCGGCGAGATTCGTTTTGTCTGCTGCGGGTCGGCCTGCTGAAGAGCTGACATCTGCCTGCACCTCTCCGTTTCGTGGTCCACGACGGAAAGCCCCGGGCCGTCGTGAGATCCGACAGACCGGGGCAGCACTGCCCTCGCCGCAGGGCGCGAAGCCTGCGACTGGGCGGGAACCTACCGGAACCGGCTTGGTCTCGCCCGGGGAGCCGACCGACTACGCGCCTTACGGCATTGCGGGCTGAGCGACGCGGTCCCCGACGGGGGGCGTCTTGCCGAGCGAACGGGCGAACGTCTGGATCAGCTCCCGCACCTCGGGCTGCTCCTCCGGCTTCCAGTCCTCGACGATCGCCTGGATCTCGTCACAGCGGGCCTCGGTCATCCGGGTTGCCGCTGCTTCGCCCTCCTGGGTGAGCCGGGGCGCCTCGGCCTCGACGAGCGATAGGCCCCGGAGCTCCTGGAGCATCTCGTGGATCTCGTCAGACCCGAGACGGAGTCGCCCGGCGAGGGCCTCGTCGTCGGGTGCCGGCTCCTCCTCGATCCGCAGGAGAAGCCACGCTGCAGGTGCGTCGAGCTGCAGACCGGCGCGTTCGGTCAGGTGCTCGTAGACGAGGTGGCGGTTCTGCTTGCGGGCGAGGTCGCCGAGCAGCGTCTCGAGCTCAGCCAGCGAGGTGACGTCACGGGGCGCGGCGAAGGTGTCGCCAAGTCCCTGGTCGGTCACCGTCTCGCGCAGCGGACGCTCCTCGAGCAGCCAGGTGAGCGCGAAGCCGATGACCGCGATCCCCGCCGCGATCAGGAAGATCGGTCGGATCGCTGCCGCGTAGGCCTCGATGAAGGGCTCATGGATGAAAGCGGGCAGTGCGTCGATCTGGCTCGGCCCGATGTGCGCCGGCACCTTTTCCGCCGCGCCCGGCGGAAGCTTGTCCGCGAGGTTCGAGGCGAGCTTGTTCGCGAAGATCGCGCCGAAGATCGGCACCCCGATCGTGCCGCCCATCGTGCGGAAGAGGGTGGCTGTCGAGGTGGCGACGCCGAGGTTCGCATAGTCGACGGCGTTCTGCACCGCGAGGATCAGCACCTGCATCACGAAACCGAGGCCGAGGCCGAGGATCGCCATGAAAATGTCCGCGGTGAGCTTGCTCGTGCCGACCCCGATCCGCGAAAGGAGCAGCATCCCGACCACCATCAGCGCTGTGCCGACGATCGGGAAGAGCTTGTAGCGGCCGAACTTCGTGATCAGCTGGCCGCTGCCGATGGAGGCGACGAGCACCCCGCCGACGAGCGGCAGCAGCTCGAGCCCGGAGCCCGTCGGGCTCGCGCCCTTCACGATCTGGAGGTAGAGGGGGATGTAGGTGACCGAGCCGAAGAGCGAGACGCCGACGATGAAGCCGACGGCGCTCGCGACGACGAAGACCCGGTTCCGGAACAGATAGAGCGGCACGATCGGCTCGGCCGCGCGGTGCTCGGCGAGGACGAACATGACCGGAAGCAGGATTCCGAGCGCGAGCAGCACGAGCATCCCGCCCGAGAACCACGGGTAGGTCGTCCCGCCGAGGCTCACGTAAAGGACGATCGCGATCAGTCCCCCTGCGAGGAGGGCCGTTCCGAGGTAGTCGATCGCCCGCTTCGTCCGCACGGCGGGAGCGTGGAGCACGACCTGGAGCACGACGAAGGCGGCGATCCCGATCGGGAGGTTCACGTAGAAGATCCAGCGCCAGGAGAAGTGGTCGACGATCACGCCCCCGATCAGCGGTCCGAGCACGGTCGCGATCCCGAAGGTGGCCCCGATGAAGCCGGAGTACCGGCCGCGCTCGCGCGGAGAGACGATGTCGCCGATCACCGCCTGGGTGGTGACGAGCAGCGCTCCGCCGCCGAGCCCTTGGATCCCGCGGAAGATGATCAGCTCGGTCATGTTCTGGCTCAGGCCGCAGAGCGCGGACCCGGCGAGGAAGATCACGAGCGCGACCTGCAGCACGAGCTTGCGCCCGAAGGTGTCGCCGAGCTTGCCCGAGATCGGCGTCGTGACGGTCGAGGCGAGCAGATAGGCGGTGACGATCCAGGAGAGCTTCGAGATCCCGCCGAGGTCGCCGGCGATCGTCGGCAGCGCCGTCGCGACGATCGTCGAGTCGAGCGAGGCCAGCAGCACGACCAGCATCAGGGCCGCGAAGATCGGCCCGATCCGCGGCGCGGTCGCTGCCCGACTGGTCGAAGCTGTCGCGCTCAGCGCTGCGCGACCATCTTCGCGACCGAGTCCAGGAGCGCCCATGCGACCGCGGCGTTCTCCTTGACGAGCGGACGGAAGGCCCAAGCGGCGATCGCCCAGCACTGCACCTCGGTCTCGGCGGTCACTGTCGCCGTACGCGGCGTCTCGACGATCAGCGCGATCTCGCCGAAGGAGTCGCCGGGGCCGAGCGTGCGCTTGTCGTCACCGCCGACGGACACCTTCGCAGTGCCGGTCTCGATCACGAAGAAGCCGATGCCCTGCTGGCCCTCGACCGCGAGCGTCCGCCCCGGCTCGACACGGCGCTCGGTCATCGCGTCGGCGATCTGCCTCAGATCCTTGGGCGAGAGGCTGCTGAAGATCGGGATCTTCCGCAGCAGCTCTACGGGAGCCTCGGCCATCCGCCGATTGTATGGCCCAGATGGGGTGGTTGCATAGGATGCCGCGGAGATGAAGCTCACAGTCGTCGGCTGCTCGCCCGCCTGGCCCAATCCGGGCGAGGCCCAATCCGGTTACGTGGTCGAGTCCGAGGGGACCGGAAGGCTCCTCCTGGACTGCGGTCCCGGCGTGCTCGGACGGCTCCGGCTCGAGAACGAGTGGCCGGACATCGACGCGATCGCGATCACGCACTTCCACCTCGACCACTGGGGCGACCTCGTTCCCTGGGTCTGGGGCACGCTTGCCGGCCCGGGCGCGGTGCCCGAGCGGCCGGAGCTGATCGCGCCGCCCGGCGGGCGTGCGCGGCTCGCGGATCTCGCGGTTCGCCTCGGCGGGTTCGACGACATGTTCGAGCGGGTGTTCCGGGTTCGCGAGTTCGTGGACGGCGAGCCGCTGGCGGTCGTCGGCCTCCAACTGCTGGCGCTCCGCGTCCCGCACTACCGGCTCGAGTCCTACGGCTTCCGGGTCACGAACGGCGATCGCTCGCTCGCCTACTCGGGCGACTCGGGCCCGAGCGATGCCCTGGCCGAGCTCGCTCGCGACGCCGACCTCTTCGTGTGCGAGGCCACGCTCGACGACGAGGAGCCCGACCTGCGCGGCCATCTCACGATTCCCGAGGCAGAAGAGGCCTTCGCCGCCTCCGGCGCCCGGCGGCTGCTCCTCACCCACAGGCCGAACGAGCGGGCGACCGACCCGCGGTTCGAGCTCGCCTCGGAAGGCCTCGAGATCGATTTCTGACGGAAGCCCTCCGGCTGGGCGGGATCGCGCGTTACCGACATGACCCTCCGCGGCGGCTGACCCGCGGTTCGGCCGTTCACCGTACCGTGTCCAAAACGGCCTAGTCCCGGGACAGTCCCCAGCCGCGGCCCCGCGGGACGCGTCCGAAACGGCGGTGTCTGCTTCGAGCGTGGCCGCCGCGGACGTGGCCGGGGACTGTCCCGGGCCGTGGCTCGAGAAGGCGAGGCCGCTCGGGACAGTGGTTGCGCGAAGGCGCGCGGTCAGACGGTGAACTGGCCGTCGGTGTAGATGACCTTCTTACGCCCGCTCGGGAGGGTCGCGGTGACGGTGCGGCGCGCCGTCGTGACGATGTCCGTGTGAACGGCGGAGCTGTTGAAGCCGAGCCGGGCGAGGTCGCGGCTTCGCAGCTTCGCGATCTCGCCGGTGAAGGCGTCGCGGTAGGCATTCCCGATCGCGAGGTGGAAGTTGCCCTGCGCACCCCCGCGGTTCTCGTCGTAGAGCGTCTGGGCCATGAAGCGGGTGATCGGGCTCAGCCGCCCGTCGGTCAGCGAGACCTCGCCGACGCGGCACGCACCGGGGTCGCTCTCGATCATCGCCGTCAGGAGCGCCTCGTTCGCGGTCGCGCTCGCCTCGACGATCTTCCCGCGCTCGAACCGGAGCTTGACGCCCTTCATCATCCCGCCGTCGCGGTACACGGGCTCGGTGAACGCGATCGTGCCCTCGGTCCCGCGCCAGTCGGGTGAGGTGAAGATCTCGAAGCTCGGGATGTTCCGCCCCGTGCCGCCGAGCCAGCGGCGCTGTGCGCCGACCGCGATTGAGAGGTCGACCCCGTCGCCCTCGACGTGCAGCTGCTGGATCGCGAGCGCATCGAGGCGCCGCTTCACGCGGGCGATCTCGCGGAACACTTCGCGCCAGCGCTTGATCGGATTCGGGTCGGCAAGGAAGCAGGCATTCGTGATCTCGTCCCAGTACGCGGCAAGCGACATCCGCGCCTCTTTCGCCATCGCCTGGGTGCCGTAGAGCCCGAGCGTCCAGGTGTAGCGGCCCTCGGCCTCCTTGCGCGCAAGCCATTCGCGCCACGGGTACGACGTCCGCCTGCCGGCGAGGAGCTTGGCCGGCTCGATTCCGTCGAGCTCGAACGGATCGTCCGTCGAGAGGATCGCGATCCGGTGGTCGATCGTCGCGGCGAGCCCCCGGTAGTAGGCACGGTGGAAGGTCGCGAGCTGCTCGACCGAGGCGAGCTCGAGTGCCGAGCGAGCCGCCCCGCTCGGCGAGTAGTCGCGGATCACCGTCCCGCCCGACCTCAGCACGGCATTTCGCACAGCGACGTACAGCGGTTTCGCCTCCTCGCCCGCCGTGATCATCACGACGTCGCCTCGCGCGATCCCCTTGCCGCTCCCGAGAGCGAAGTCCACGAGGACGCGCGCGTACGCGGCGAGAATCTCCTCGGAGGGCCGGAACGGCACGATGAGACCCTACTCGGCAACGGGGCCTGGATCGCGGGGAGCTCACGCGAGACTTACTCCGTCCGGTCAGTTCGCTAATGCTTCTCGGGGAAGATGGCCGTGCAAGGCACACTTCAGGGGATGGCCGAGGAGGACCGAACGGTGTCGACTCGAGCAACAGAGGGCGGTGGGCCGGACCCACGCGACGACTGGCTCGCGGAGGATGCGGGCGACCTCGACTGGTTTCCGGAGGACGGTGCGGAGGGCCAGGGCGGTTCCGGTTCGCGTACGACGCAGGCCGGCGGCCGAGGTGGCGGCGGAGCTGTCCCTTCGACGGGCGGCCCACCTGCGCTCGGCGACCTGAATGAGTTCCTGCGCAGGCGCGGCACGCTGATCATCCTGATCGCGGCCGTTGCGGTGATCATCCTCGTCGCGATCCTCGCGTTCGGTGGTGGCGGCGGCTCGAGCCCAGCGGTCACCACGCCGCCGACGACGCAGCCCGCCGCGACGACCCCTGCGACCACGTCGGCGACGACAACCACGAAGACAACGACCACGACGAAGACGACGGCGTCCACGGTGACCCTGCCCCCGGCCGGTGCCCTGCGTTCGGGTGACACGGGCGCCCAGGTCAAGACGCTCCAGCAGTCGCTGATCACCCTGGGCTATACGGGCCTCCAGGCCGACGGGAACTTCGGGCCGGCGACCGCGGCCGCGGTCACCGCCTTCCAGACTGCAAACGGGCTGACCGCGGACGGCGTCGTCGGCCAGAAGACGGCCGACACGATCAACGCGGCCCTCACGGCGAAGGGTTAGTCGCGGCGGTCTGCGGCGGCCGCCCTATTACCGGTGGAAGGTGGCGGTGCGGCTGAAGGCGCCGAGATAGCCTCGGCCCGCCTGGTTAACGCTCATCGCGACGCGGATCAGCGAGGTGCCCTTCGGCAGCGCCGTCGTCGAGAACACCGCCGAGGACTTCGAGCTCAGCTTCGCCTTGGCGAGCGTCTTCCAGCGGTTGCCCGGAAGGAGTCGCTGGAGCTGCACCTGCTTTCCGGCGAACGACGAGCCCGCGACCACATGGGTCGAGAAGCGCCCGCCCGTGATCACGCGCAACGAGACGGCAGGCCGCACCCCGATCGTCGAGATCGAGCTCGTACCGTCGGACGCACTCGCCTTGTACGAGGTCTGGAGCTTCGGCCGAACGAGGAAGCTCCAGGCACCGCCGGCGCCGGTCAGTACGCTGCCGAGCGTCGAGAAGGATGTGGAATCGAGCGCTTGGCCGTAGATCGTGATGTTGACGCCGGTCTCCCGGCTCCAGACCGCCCCGGAGAGCGTCACGGCTGTCCCGTAGACCGCCTGCGACGTCGAGGCCGAAAGCGTGAGTGCGGCCACGGTCGTGAACGTCACGTCGGTGCCGTAGACGGTGCCTGCGCTGCTCGTCCCAACGAGGCGGTAGTGGTAAGCCGTGCCTGCCGCGAGCTTCGTGATCGCGGCCGAGACGCCGGTCGGCGCGCTTCCCGAGCCTGCGCTCTTCGACGCCGTCTTCGACCCGTACGACGCGGAGGTTCCGTACTCGAAGTACCAGTTGGTCGCGTTTCCGCTCGGGTTGACCGATCCGGTCAATGTCACGCCGGTTGTCGTGGGACCCTCCGCCGAGCCGGTCTGGACGACGGGCGGCCCGGCGCTCCCGAAGCTCAGATCGCCGCCGGTCGAGGTTCCGGCGCTGCTCGTCGCGACGAGGCGGAAGTGGTGGACGCCTGGGCCGAGGCCCGTCACAGTGGCAGAAACGCTCCTGGCAGTCGTCCCCGATCCGGCGGTGGCGACCGCCGTCGTCGAGCCGTACGCAGTCGAGGTGCCGTAGTCGAAGTAGTACGTCGTTGCGCGTCCGTTCGGGTTCACCGTGCCGTTGAGCCTGGCCGAGGTCGAGGTGATCGACGTCGCCGCCTCCGTCGTCACGCTCGGGCCGCCGGAGGGAGTGAAGCTCATGTCGGAGCCGAGGACCGGTCCGGCGTCGCTCGTCGCGTCGAGCCGAAAGTGGTAGACCTGGCCGGCCGTGAGCCCGGAGATCGCGGCCGAGACGTTCGCCGGCTCGGTGCCGGACCCGGCGTTCCCCGCCGGCGTCTTCGTCCCGTATGAGGTCGTCTTGCCGTATTCGAAGGTGTAGGTGGTCGGGCGCCCATTCGGATCGACGCTGCCGTTCAGGGTCGCGGAGCTCGTGCCGATCGATGTTGCGGCCGCGGTGACGACTGCCGGTCCGGCGGAGGTCGTGAAGATGCCGTCGGCGCCGTCGGCCGTGCCGCCGGAGGCGCTCGAGGCGACGAGCCGGTAGTGGTAGGTCGTGCCCGCGGTGAGCCCGGTGAGGGTGGAGGAGACGCCGATGTTCGCGGTCCCCGAGCCCGCGCTCGTCGCGGCGGTGTTCGTGCCGTAGCTCATCGTCGTCCCGAGCTCGAAGTGCCACGTCGTCGCGCCCCCGTTCGGGTCCACGGTGCCGCTCACGTCGGCAGAGGTCGCACCGACGGCGGTGACGGGACCGGTGATCGCGGTCGGCGCGGTTGCTGCTCCGGCGAGGGCCACGGATACGAGCAGTGCAGCCGCTCCCGCTACGACCGCTGCGAGCGCACGCTTTCCGATGTCAGCCCGTCTCACCATTGCCCCCTGATGGGATACCGGCGCTCGATGAGGAGTCTGCAAGGAAACCGGAAGGGTTCCGGTCGGGGAGGGCCTGAAGCGCTGCGATCGCCTCGTCGACCGTCCAGCAGATGCTCCCGGCCGAGCGGATCGCCCCGGCCACGAACAGGTTCATCCCGTCGCCGGTCGTGTTGCCGCGCCTGCGCTGGAGCCGTAGGTCGGTGACGAGGCCGACGATCCCGCGGTAGTGCGGATCGCCGCCCCGCACGAGCTCCGCGAACGCCCCGATCTCGGCCGCGGTGCCGTCGTCGATCACCGGCCCGTCGAGCCAGGCGAGGAGCGCATTCGAGGAGCGCAGGCCGTCCCCGTCGACGCGGTAGACCTCATCCGGCGTGAGCTCGCCGAGAGCGTCGAAGTGCTCGTGCGGCACGAACGGGTCGAGCTCCAGGCCCCGAAGCCGACCCGCTATGTGATCGAGCCAGTCCCGCTCGGCTTGGGAGAAGAGTGGGCCTGCGAGATAGATCCGCATCGCGTCGCCTTCGAGGATAGCCACGGTGCTCGCGTCCGCGAGACTTGGCCCGTGCTCGATCGCTCCCAGCTCGACGCGGCGCTGCTCGAGGCCTGCGCCGACGCCGGAGTTCAGCCCGCGTCGGTCGTCGTCTAGGTCGTTTCTGTCCGGCGCCCGGCGGGGACGACGCCGCTCGCCTACCTCCACCCCGGCGGGGTCCTCCGGCCGAACACGGTCGCCGTCTTCCAGGCTGTGGGAGACCGGGCCGACGAGGATCGCCTGAGTGCCCACCGGCTGGCGGTCTGGGGCGAGCTCCCCGGCATTCCCGAGATCGCCGTCGGGCCGATGCTCCCGCACGAGCTCGAGCACGCTCGCCGCTTCGAGCGCTCGGGGCCGCGCTTCTTCGAGGCGGACGATCTCCTCCGCGCGTCGGTTACGGCGGCGGGCGGGGACGGTTACGCCGAGCTTCCGAGCGAGCTCGAGCCCAATGCCGCCACTGCGGCCTACGCGAGGCGGACGCTTTCTGCCTCAGAGCGCGACGAGCTCCGCCGATCGCCGGACTGCGCGGGCATGCTCACGATCGATCTGGCGCCGAAGGACGTCGTCGAGGCGACGCTCGCCGAGCTCTCGAGGCGCCTCAACTGGGCGCCGTGGCTCGACGCCCGGCCCCGAGCGTCCTATCTCGCCGAGGTTTCCGCGGTCTGCGCGGCGTGGGATCCGTCGGAGCTCGACCTCGTCGCCGCCCGCAGCGGGCCCCAGGTCGTGGTGCTCCCGGCGGGCGTCCGCTCCGCTTCCTAGAGTCGCGCCTATGCTCGACGAGCGGATCTACCTCGGCGACAACCTCGAGCTCCTGCCCCAGCTTCCCGACGAGGCGTTCGCGTTGGTCTACATCGATCCGCCGTTCAACACGGGGCGAGAGCAGCGCCGCCTCCGGCTCGCGACCGAGGCCGATGCCTCAGGGGACCGCACCGGGTTTCGCGGGCGAAGCTACAGGACGACCGTGCTCGGAAGCCTGGGGTACGCCGACAGCCACGACGACTACCTGGCCTTCATCGAGCCGCGTCTGCGCGAAGCGCATCGGCTGCTACGGCGCGACGGAACCTTGTACCTCCATCTCGACCCACGTGAGTCGCACTACTGCAAGGTGCTCCTCGACGAGATCTTCGGGCGGGAATGCTTCCTCAACGAGCTCGTCTGGGCCTACGACTACGGGGCCCGCACGAAGCGGCGCTGGCCTGCGAAGCACGACACGATCCTCGTCTACGTCAAGGATCCCGCGGCCTACTGGTTCGACGGGGAGGCGGTCGACCGCGAGCCGTACATGGCCCCCGGGCTCGTCACTCCCGAGAAGGCAGTACGGGGCAAGCTCCCGACCGACGTCTGGTGGCACACGATCGTCTCGCCGACCGGACGCGAGAAGACGGGATATCCGACCCAGAAGCCGATCGGCGTGCTGCGGCGGATCGTCGCTGCCTCCTCACGTGAGGGCGACTGGTGCCTCGACTTCTTCGCCGGCAGCGGCACGCTCGGGGCGGCGGCGCTCGAAGCCGGCCGCCGCCCGATCCTCTGCGACTCGAGCCCCGATGCGGTCGAGGTGATGCGCGATCGGCTTCGCCTTCCGGCATTCACGACCGGCGGGGCGCCGGTGCCCCGGCTCCGGGCACCGGCGGAAAGCAGTTGACGCTCAGGCCGAAACGGTCGACTTGCCGCGCACGACGTTGTGCACCGGCGTGAACTTCGGCTCGATCTCTCCGACCCGGTCGTCCGCAGCAGGCACGACCTCCGACTCGGCGAACGCGGCGAAGGCCTCCGCTGACTCCCAGAGATCGGCGATGAACATCGATCCGTCCTCTTTCACGCCCGCGATGTGGACGGACACGGGATGTGCCGAGTCGTCACCCGCGTGCGCGGGCATCTTGCCGACCATGTCGTCGTAGACGTCGGGCCCGGCATCGACGTGTATCTCCACGATCACGTTGTGCTCCGAGCCGCCGCCCTGCGGGATCATGTTGTGGAGCTTCGAGATGCTGGGCGGGCCCGCCTCGAGCTCGGAGTCCGCGAGCGCCGGGCCGAGGGTGTCGTCGAAGAAGGCGTTGAGCTTCTCCTCCGATTCCCAGACGTCGATCACGACGATCCCGTCGTCGGTCACCCCCGCCACATGGATCACGAGCCCGTCGGGCGCGTTGTCGTCGTCGAGGCCGATCACCTCATTCAGCGCTTCGTACTGTTCGATCGTCGCGCCGGGCGCTTCCATTCGCATCACAATCGCCATTCGCCTCTCCTTTTCGCCTTGGGGGCTGTTCTGGAACCGTGCCGATCACTATGAGTGTCCGTCTTGACGAGCGCAAGAGCCGGGGCGAGTCGTTGCGGTTACAGTCAGGTTATGTTCGGGGTCGCGCCTGCCGCCGCCGGCGGCCGCTGAAGTTCCGGCGTGGTCGCGCGTCTCGGAGCGGCGATCCTGGCGGTCGCGGCCGGGGTGGGAGGGCTCGTCGTCGCGATCCTGCTGCTGCATTCGGAGCCCGGACCGGTCAATACGAGCGCCACGACGACGGCTCCCGCGGCGACGACCACGAGCACCGTCGCCGCCGGCAAGATCGCGACGCCGACCACGCCGGGCTTTCCGGCGCCTCCACCGGGAGCGCTCGTCCTTGGCCGGGAGGCGGGGACGCGCGCACTCGGGCTTGCGATCGTGCCGGGGAAGCCCGATTCGCTCGTGCGGGCCTCCGTGCTCTCGGGGCAGGGGCCGGCTGCGAGTGGGTTGGACGTCTCGCTGCTCGCAGGGGGCCAGACGACTCAGCTGCCCGCCTGCGGGGCCGGTTGCTACCAGAGCCAGGTTCCGACGTCCCGTCTCAGCGGCCGTGTCGTCGTGACGCTCGACGCCAAGGGGTATCCGTTCACCTTGCCCTCGACGCTGATCCTCCCTGACGGGAGTGCAATGGTCGCTCGTGCCGGGCAGGTCTGGCGCGATCTGAGGACGCTCGTCTGGCACGAGCGGCTCGCTGCGACCCCGACCGATGCTCTCTACACCGTGTACCGGGCCGTCGCTCCGGACGAACTCGCCTACACGATCGGCGGCCACTCCTCGGCACGGATCATCGGCTTGAACCGCTGGGACCGCGCAACCCCGACGAGCCGCTGGATCCACTCGGCGCAGATTCCGCCGATCACGCAGCCGCAGCCGTTCTGGGCGGGCGTGTCCGACGCGCGCGTGATCGCCTCGGGCCGGGTCGAAGGGAGGAGCGCCGCCGAGATCACCTTCTTCGATCCCGTCACGCCTGCCTGGTTCGAGGCGTGGATCGACAAGCGGAACGGGCACACGCTCGTGCTGACCATGACCGCGGTTGCGCACTTCATGCATCACGTCTACGGGCCGTTCAATGCACCGTTTCGACTGCGCCCACCAAGGACATAGGATGAGCCGGCCGTGAGCGTGCCCGACCTCGATCCGGAGATCATCGCCGTTCTGCGCGCAGCCGAGGAGGCAGGCGTCGTCGGGGTCGAGCAGATGACGCCGGAAGAGAATCGGGAGAGATACGCGGCGATCGCGAAGGAGCAGTTCGGTCCGGTCGACGAGGTGTACGCGGTCGAGGATCGCGACGCCGACGGCGTCCCGGTGCGGATCTACCGCCCGGTCGAATCGAGCGAGCCGATGCGCGCGCTCGTGTACTTCCACGGCGGCGGGTATGTCGTCGGAAGCATCGAGACACACGACGGCACGGCGCGCGCGCTCGCGAAGCGGACACCGTGCATCGTGGTCTCGGTTGACTACCGGCTCGCGCCCGAGCATCCGTATCCCGCGGCGCTCGACGACTGTTGGGCGGCCGCGAGCTGGGCGATGAAGAACGGTGCCGAGCTCGGGATCGACGTCGACAGGGTGGGTGTCGGGGGAGACAGCGTCGGCGGGACGCTTGCGACGATCGTGGCTCGCCGCGGACGCGACCACGGGACACCCTTTGCGGTTCAGCTTCTCGTGTATCCCACCACGTCGTCGCGGCAAGACACTTCGAGCTACTCGCTCTTTTCGATGGGCTACGGCCTGACCCGGGACGGGATGGCCTGGTACTGGCGGCAGTACATCGGCGACGCCGACGGCGGCGGGGACGTCAACATCTCGCCCGCGGCCGTTCAGGATATGCGCCGTCTGCCGCGCGCGATCGTCGTGACGGCCGAGGCCGACGTCCTGCGCGACGAGGCCGAAACCTACGCGCAGCGGCTGTTTCTCTCGGGTGTCGAGACGGAGGGCTACCGCTACGACGGCATGATCCACGGCTTCCTGCGCATGGCCGGAGTCGTCAAGCGCTCGAATCAGGCGCTCGACGAGATCGCGGAGTCACTCGGGCCGCTGCTCGACAAGAGCTGGCGCGAGGACTTCGAGGCAACCGCTCAGCAGCCCTAACGCTTCTTGCCGCGCTTCGAGCTGCTGCTGCTGCCGCCGGTGCCGCCGCTTCCGCCGCTGCCGCGACCCCCGCGGTTGGTCTGAGCCATCCGCTGCTGGGCCCGCCGCATCTGGCGGTTCGCGTTGTCGGGGATCCCGCCGCCCTGCTGGTCGGCCATCTCCTGGTAGGCGCGACGCTCCTCCGGTGTGAAGGAGTTGTAGACCGCCTGCAGCTTCTTCATGTCGGCGTTCGCGCCGGCGCGCTGGAGCTTGCGCATGGCGCTCGCCAGGTCGGGATTCTGCTTCTCGAGCGCCGCCTGGCTGATCTTCTCGAACTGCCGTTTCAGCCACGGCACCTTCGACAGCCAGAGCACGATCGGCCGTAGGTACTTGCCGTTGCGGAATCGCGCGAGCAGAACGAAGATCCCGAACACCAAAACGATGACCGCGATGATCACGAGCGGGATGAGGAAATAGCTCACGCTGACGATCGTACCGCGGCTCGGAGGCTGAAAGCCGGCTAGGAGCCGACGACTTTGACGAGCCAGCGCCGGTCGCGCTCGCGGTCGAGCTCGATGAAGAGCACGCGCTGCCAGGTACCGAGGCAGAGATCGCCGTCGGCGACGGGTATCGACTCGCTCGCGGAGCCGAGGATCATCGACATGCAGTGCGCGTGGCCGTTGCCGAAGGCCATCTCGGTCTCGTCGATGTTCTCGGTGCGACGGTCCCAGTCGTCGTGCGCGTAATAGGTGTCGTGCGGAATCAGCCGCCGCAGCAGCACAGCGAAGTCCTCGAACATGCCGCTCTCGAACTCGTTCACCCGAACACAGCACGTGGTGTGCGGCGAGTAGACCGCGCAGATCCCGTCGACAATGCCCGATTCGCCGACGATCGCTTTCACCTCGTCGGTGATGTCGGTGACGTGGAGGCCCCCGCGCGTTCTGAACTTCCGCTCGCTCTGGAAGACCTTCACCGAAGCGAGTCTAGCGAGAGGTCGAGCTGTCGGTGAACAGGATCGGGATGCCGTCCTCGACCGGATACACGGTCCCGCAGCCCGAGCAGTCGAGCCGTTCCACCGGTCCGGTGAATGGTGCCCGGCACCGGGGACAGGCGAGACTCCCGGTGCGGGCGTCCGCCTCAGAGAGCCGGCCGACGCGTGTGGCCTGGACGAGCGCGATCTCGGCGAGGCGATTGGCCCCAGGCAGCCTGGTCAGTACGCGGTCGACGCGATCGCCCGACCGCAGTTCGCGCAACGACTGCGAGTGCGTGAGCCGCCAGGTAAATCGGATCCAGAGCCGCCTGCCGGCGATTCGATCGATCCGGAACCCGGCTTCGCGGATCCGGCGGCTCAGGAACCGGAGCGTGAACCGGAACTCGTGCTCGACGCCCGGCACGCGGCTGACGCCCGCCGACCCTGCCCGGAGCGCGCAGGGCTCGACTGCCAGGAGCACGCCCCCGGGACGCAGGACCCGGTATGCCTCACGAAGAGCCAACGCCGGATCCGGGACATGGTGGAGCGACATCGCGAAAAGGACGGCATCGAAGGCTCCGTCGGCGAATGGCAGCGCCTCCATGTCCCCGACCACGTTCACTTCCAGGAGCGGATCCTCCCGCCGCTGCTCGACCATCGCCCGGCTGATGTCCACCCCGACCACAGATACCGCCGCGGCCCGAACGATCCCCGACGCATAGACGCCGCTTCCCCCTCCGACATCGAGGATCCGCGCCCCGGGCTCCAGGTGCGAGACGACCCACGGCACGATTGTCTCGTTCAGGTGCACCTTCGTCGGCTGCTCGCCGAACCGCCGCCGGTCGTCGGCCCGCTGCGAGTCGTAGAAAGCCCGGTTGGAGTCCTTGTCCACCCGCTCCATCGCGGGCCATCGTACTGGCGGTGCGCTACGGTCCCTCCCGCGGGCCCGTAGCTCAGCTGGTTAGAGCAGGGGACTCATAATCCCTTGGTCCTTGGTTCGAATCCAAGCGGGCCCATTTCCTGTCACAAAGTATGCGTTTTTGGCTTAGGTATGCGGATCATTTGTGACATGTATGCCCTCTAAGCGCACGGCGTGCCCCCCTGGGTGCACCCCCGGAGATGTGTCGGAAGATCCAGACCTCGAGGTGCGCAGCCCGTTTTGTGCGAGACAACCGACATTGAGTGCAGCTATGAGGCCCAAGCGCTTCCCGTGAGATTCCGTACGGTCCAACCGTGGCGCTCACGTACTTGTTTCGCTGTTCAGCCTCCGACCGCGAGATCCGGGTGTTCGATTCGCGTCTGGGTCAGAAGCTTCAGCCCGGAAACATGCTGACTGAGGATGGTGTCCTCCAAGATCGCGATTGGACGGCGGAGTGCCCGTTCTGCGGAACCCGGCAGCGCGCCCGAGGACGCATCGAGCATCTGACTGAGGGCATGGCGCTCGCTGTGCCAGGGTGCGCGATGGCCTCCGAGCTAGCGTCTCGTGTTCGATCGGCCCGTGTGCGCCCAGCCCCAAGTGACGCGCGTGGCGACGAAGTCGTCGTCGTGACATGGGCGCAGTCCGCGCGTTGACCGGCGGCAGAGCGTTTGTCAGCCGAATCGACGGGGCGACTCGGACCGTGCAGCAGCTCGCTACCTACGCGATCCGAGGATCGAGGCGGACCTCTCGACGGGCCTGGGGGCGCTCCGGGGCACGGGCAGCGGACGGCTGCTCGATGATGGTCGGTTCGGCTGCGGCAACGATGGCTTGCAGAGCCACCAGGTGCCCGCGTAACGCCGTGCGCCCTGGTTCGGTGAGCGTGACCTGCCGCCGCGAACGTGAATCCGCCCGCACACGGGAAACCTCCACGTACCCGGCCTCGGCGAGCGCTGACAGGTGCTTGCTCAGAACCGAATCGGAGATTTCCAGGCTGTCGCGTATGTCGGAGAACGGCAACCACCGCACCGGCGAGAGCATCGCGCATATTTGTAGGCGCAAGGGCGCGTGGATCAGCTCGTCGAACACCGCTTCGCTCACCGTTGCCATGCCCGAGACGCACGACGCCGATAGGAAGCCTTCGCGGCGAAAAGGCAGGCCGCAACGATCACCGTCACGGCTCCACCAAGTCCCCGACTCACAAGAGCCGTATTGCCGTGGCTGGCGAGCAGATGGGGGCCGACCACGCCGCCGACAAGCACCGCGACAGAGATGAGCGCCACTTCGGTGAGACCCCACTTAGGCTTCGGCCACGAACGCAACGGACGCCACTGGTTACGAGCGGCCATCCTCAATAGTTCAGCAAGGAACCATACGACCGCGATGATGGAGACCACGTTTCCCGGCCCCTTGTAGGCCGGCGCGACCGTCTGCGCTCCGCAGACGACACTCGACGCGAGGATGAACCCCGCTGGGAGCGTTGCACGACGGACCGATGCGTCGTGTTTCTGGCGGGCGTCCCGTAGCTGCTCTCGGGCCGCGCTGGGAGGGACCGAACCCGACGACTGATTTTCCATACCGGAAAGTTAGCACAACTTGCCGATACGGAAAGTCACGCAGCTCGAAAGGCGGCGGCCCGCTCGCTCCAAATCCCGCACATGCGGAGCGATGACTGTCGCCTGCGCCAGACCGTATGGAGTGCCCGGCGCCTCGCTCGTAAGTTAGGCGCGGGTTGCCGTCGGGATGGGCCCGGCGGTAGAGCCGCAATTACGGGAGGCGCCGGTTATGAACGAAGGTAGCTGTGTCGGGCTTGATGTGCACGCTCGGTCGGTGGTCGCGGGCGTGATCGATCTGGGGAGCGGTGAGGTGCGGTCGCTGAGGGTGCCGCCGGGGACTGAGGCGACGGTGGCGTGGTTGAAGACGCTGCCGGCGCCGGTTCGGGTCGTGTACGAGGCAGGACCGACCGGGTACGGGCTTGCGCGCGCGTGTGCCGAGGCGGGGATCAGCTGCGTTGTCGCGGCGCCGTCGAAGATCCGGCCGGCGGCCGATCGGGTCAAGACTGACCGGCGGGATGCCGAGCGGTTGGCGCGGCTGCTCAGGTTGGGTGAGATCACCCCGGTGCGGGTGCCCGGCCGGAGGAGGAGGCCGCGCGTGATCTGGTCCGTGCTCGTGAGGACGCTCGCGGTGATCTGATGCGGGCCCGGCATCGGCTCTCGAAGCTGCTCCTGCGTCATGGGGCGGTGTACGACGCGACCGCGTGGACGCGGGCCCACGATGCGTGGCTTCGCCGGCATCGGTTCCAGAGCGGGCCGCTCGCGATCGTGTTCGACGAGTGCTACGCCCGCATGCTCGACGCGAAGACCAGGAGGGACGCGCTCGACAAGGCGATCACCGAGCTCGCCGCGAGCGAGCCGTACGTCGATGTCGTCGAGCGGCTCGTCTGTCTCCGCGGTGTCTCCACGCTGACGGCGTTCGCGTTGACCGTCGAGCTCGGCGACTGGAACCGGTTCCGGCCCGAATCGCTCGGCCCGTTCCTCGGCCTCACCCCGAGCGAGAACTCGAGCGGGGAGCGCCGCCGGCAAGGCGGGATCACCAAGACCGGCAACACGCACGCGCGCCGGCTTCTGATCGAGGCCGCCTGGCATCAACGCAGCGCTCCGCGCTTGAGCGTCACGCTGGAACGCAGACGCACAGGCAAGTCCCTCGCCGTGCGAGCCCAAGCGGACCGAGCGCCCGCCGGCTGCACGGACGCTGGAACGCGCTCGAGGCCCGAGGCAAGCCGCGCCTGATCGTCGTGGTCGCCGTCGCGCGCGAGCTCGCCGGACACTGCTGGGCGCTCGCGACGATGGAGTAGCCGCCACCCGCAACGGCTCGGCGAGGAGAGCGCACCGGCGCAACGACGCGAGGAGCGACCCGAGGGAACACTGTGAGCAGCCCTAACCGGCCACGCTCGCCGCCAGAGAACGGCTCCGCTCCTCATTTCGCACACCCGGTCATGCGGCACCAACCCGCGCATATGAGTCGCGACACAGACGTCGACGACAGCCGGTGCGCTCCCCCCGCCGAACCCAACCCCGCAAACAGCGGGGCGAGCTAACCCCTGCGCGGTTGACAGGCCGCACTCCATATGAGTGTTCGCGAATGACGCCAGACCGGCGGCCCTTGAACGGCGGTTCGACGCCCGCCCTCTCCCTTCGCGACTTCGGCCAAATAGGCATCCCTGAGGATCAAGCGTCCCCGCCGACGGCGGTGCCGAACATGCCAATCGGACTTCGAGGTGTCAAGTAACCGCCTGTTCGGGGATGAAGCGGTGGATGGCTTCGTTGGCGTTGTCCTGAAACGACGGGTTGCCCACGCCTGGGACGAATTCGGCTTGGTTGACCATCGGACCATTCAGCTTGTTGGCCGCGCTGGCGTAGAACGCGCCGCTGGACAGGGTCGGGTCGGTGACACCGTCGACGAGCCGCTTCGCTCCCACGTCGAGTTTGTGGGCGAGGCCCAGGGCGGGCATGACGTACTTGGCGGCTACCCGCATCGGCAATGGGAGGCCACTCGCTGCTCCGGTGCCGGTGGTGTTGCCGGGGCTTACGGTGATGAAGCGGTGGTCGGGGTATTTGCGGGCCAGATAGCCCATCCATAGCGCCCCGATGTACTTGGCCTGCCCGAAGGCCAGGTTGAAGTCAGGTTTGTGGGTGGCGAAGTAGCTGCCGTCGATGGCGGACGCGAGTTCGTCGGCTGAGGTTGAAACGAACGATGGCCCCTTCATCCGCAATTTCGGGACACCCCTGACTGCTTCACTTCCGACGAAGACCGCAACCTCGCCGAGCCGCCCCTCGGCCAGGAGCCCTTCGAGGAGCACAACGTGACCAAGGACGTTCGTTGCGAACACGTCGGTGACCCCGTCAGCGGTCAAGTTCAACGTCTCCGGGCCAATGACACCGGCGTTCATGACGAGTGCGTCGACGGATCCGTCGATGTCGGCCAGGGCGGCGCGGACCGAGCCCAGATCGGCAACGTCCATGAGGACGATGCCGAAGATGTTCCGGCCGGTCTCAGCTTCGAGATCGGCCCTTGCCGTGCTCGCCCGTTCTGGGTTCCGGCACGCCAGGTAGATGTGGGCGAAATCGTGACGTAATGCGAGTTGCCGGGCCACCTCCTTCCCGATCCCAGCGTTGCCGCCGGTGATCAACACAGTCTTTTCTGGCAGTGCGCTCATAGGGGATTCCCTTCATCTCTGTGGGCCTAGCCAGGTTGGGCTAAATGGCGCGGCGGATACGACGGCTAGGCGATGCTCGGCCCCGTAACACAGCCCGCGATGGTCCGTTAGACTGGAATGCTCAGGCCACTTTGCCTGGGACATTCTGGAATGTCAATGCCACTTTCGCGATAGACTCGTCACGATGTCTTCACCGAGTCCCGACCGGCCGCGGTTGACGCGCAAAGGCGCAGCGACCCGCGCGCGGATCGTCGATGCAGCGGCAGAGCTGATCTTTCAGCACGGCGTCACCCGCACGACAATCGAGGAAGTGCGCGATAGCGCGAAGGTCAGCAACTCGCAGCTCTACCACTACTTCGAGGACAAACCGGCGCTGGTTCGCGCAGTGATCGAGCGCCAGACCGACAGAGCAATCGGCACGCAGGAGCAATTCAACCTCAGCAGCCTCGATGGCCTACGGGCGTGGCGCAACTTCGTTGTCGATCACGCCCGCAGCACCGACGGGCGTGGCGGCTGTCCGGTCGGCTCCCTCGGTGCCGCGCTCGCCGAGACGGAGCCAGAAGCCAGAGCACTGGTTGCGGCGTCCTTCGATCGCTGGGAGGCCAGCATCATGGCCGGGCTCCTGCAGATGCACCAGCTTGGCCGACTAGCGCCGGAGGCCGATCCACGCCAGCTCGCGCTTGCCACGCTTGCCGCGCTTGAGGGCGGCCTCTTGCTCGCCCAGGTGCAGCGCGACTCCGAGCCGCTCGCGGCCGCGCTCGACGCAATGCTCGCGCTCATCACGACCCTCAGCCGCGCCACGAGCCCTCCATTCGACCACTAAGCCCTCCGACTGGCCACCTACGAGAAGGCGCCCCCCGAGCGTGGACTGCCAAATCGGCCACTTCTTGGCGTGGTTGCGCTATCTCCCTTCGCGGCTGCACTCGCCTGCGCGACGGTACTTACGTCTGAAGCTCGAACCGCATCTGCAGCACAAATCTCAACGGTCTTCGAGTCCGGCCACTAACACCGCATGGTCGAGCTCACGGTCGTCGAGCAGGACATGCGTGTACGTGTCCGCGGTGATCGAGAGCGATCGCTGGCCGACGCGTGAGCCGATCAGCGCCCAGGTTTCGCCTTGTCGGTGCCAGAGGCTGATTCGCCGGTGTCGCAGGTCGTGCGGCGACCAAGTCGGTGTGCCCGACGCCTTGCAGGCGCGGGCGATCGCCGTCCGTAGCCGTTCCTGGGTCAGGCCGGGGAAGACGGGCCGGTCTGGGAGACGGTCCTCGCGCGGCGGGAGCGTCATCGAGGACTGCTTCGAAGAGGTCGGGCGGGAGGGAGACCCAGCGTCCGCGCCGGCCTTTTTCGACGGCGCGGCGGATGCGCCAGCGGGTGTTTGGTTCGTCGAGGTCGCCGCATTGGAGGCCTTTCTCCTCGAGTTCACCGACGCGCATGCCAGTTGCGTCGAGGACGAGCACGGCCAGCGCGTAGAGCCGCGGCATGAGGGTCGAGGACGGCCTCGATCTGGTCGGCGACGGGCGGGGTCGGCTCGTGCCGTTCTTCGCGCGGGAGCCGAACGTGGACGCGGTCTCGGGCCGGGTTGTCCTTGACGCCGGCGAAGTCGAGGACCTGGGCGAGGACGGTGAGGCTCTTGCGGATCGTCTCGCGCTTGCGGCCCGAGTCGTGGAGGGCAGCGACGAGCTCGGCGACGTCGGCAGTAGTGATCTCGTCGATGCGGTGGGAGCCGAGGAGTGGGAGGACGCGGGCGAGCTGAACGCGGTGGCCGACCGCTGTCCCATCGGTGACGTCGACGCGTGAGCCCCGCCACTGCTCGGCTGCCTGGGCGAGGGTCGGTGCCTGCGGCGCGTCCTCGAGACGGCCGAGCTGAGGTGTGCGTCTGGCGGCGAGCTCGGCGGCGACCCAGCGGCTGCGGGCGAGTGCTTCGCGCCTGGTCTCGAACGAGCCGGCATAGCGGTGGCTGCTCTCGCGGCCGCCGAGCCGGTACTTGACCCGGTAGCGCGTGTCCCCGTCGGCGGTCTGGCGCCGTTCGATCCAGACGCTAGGCATGGGTGGGGCGGACGCGATCGTCGCGGTAGGTGTGCTGCTCGACGAGCGCGCAGATAGTGGTCTGCCCGGATGAGGGGGCGCGAGTAGCCGGGAAGGAACACGACCGGGAGCGCGCGGAAGACGGCGTCGACGGCGCGGCGTTCGAGCCCGAGCTCGCGCAGATGGGTGCGCGTGAGCAGCGCGTCCGGGGTCGCGAGGAGCTCGTGTGCGGTTTGGTGCCGTCGGTCCGACCGACGGCGGGCCGGCCTCGATGATTCGCCGATGAGCTCGGGCGCTGCGTGAGTCCGTGCAGTCCTCGAGGCTCAGTTGGTCCGGAGTCGTCTCGGGCGGGGTGCGTGCCATCGTTCCCCCTTCGCGTTCGTTATGGCGCCGCGCGCTGAGCGTCGTATCATATCAGTGACAAAGCACGGAAGATAGTCGGACGTAGAATCGTCCCCGTGAGGAGCGCCGACGTGATCCGCGAAGCCCGCCTCCGTGCCGGGCTGACCCAGCAGGAGCTCGCCGACCGCTCCGGGCGAAAGCGCGGCGTGATCGCACGTTGGGAGCAAGGAACCGTCGCCCCGAGCGCCGAGACGCTGATCGAGCTCGTCCGCGCCTGCGGCTTCGACCTCCCGCTCGAGCTCGTCCCGTACGAGCCCGCCGGCGTCGACCGGCTCCAAAAGAACTCGCGCCTCACCCCGGAACGGCGCGTGCAGAAGCACCAGAAGGACCAGGACGACCGCGGCGGCCGCCCCAGGTGACCGGGCAGCGCTTCGACCCGTACGCCGCCGCTGGAAGCCCTCGAAGGCCGGGGCGTGGCCTACGTCGTGATCGGCGCCTTCGCCCGCGTCGTCCAAGGCACGGAGGAGATCACCCACGGCCTCGACCTCGCACCCTCGCTTCACGCCGACAACCCCACGCGACTCGCGCTCGCCCTCAACGACCTCGAAGCAGCGCGCGCCGACGGCAAGCCGATCGCGCTCGACGCAACGACGATACGGCAGCGAACCGGTGATCGAGTTCCGCACCCGCGGCGGGGAGGTCAAGATCGTCCCGGGCCCCACCGGCACCCGCGGCGGCTACGACGACCTCCGCCGAGCCGCCACCCGCGAACCACTCGGCCGAGGCCTCCGACCACTCGTCGCATCGATCGGCGACCTCGCCCGCATGGCCGCCGCCCTCGGCCGCGAACAGGACATGACCCCCCTCCGCCAACTCCGGATCCTCGCCGACCTCGACCGCAGTCGCGGACGAGGCGATCGAGCGCTAAAGCGTCCAGCTTCGCCCGTCGCGCGTACAGCAATTCTAACGGTCGATAGTAGGCGAGACACAGATGCACTCATTGATGCAAAACCGTCCATGATTCGTGTACGGTGTCCGGATGGCGAAGCACCGCGCACGCCGCCGGATTGCCAAGACGCCGCACCCGTTCTGGCGCGCCACGGGTCGAGCCCGGCCGCCCGGCGCGAGCGTGCGGTCACACGCGAGGCTCCGTTCGTCGAGCGGCTCGCCTATACACGCAGCCAAGCAGCCGAGGCGCTCGGCCTCAGCCGCTCCACCTTCACCCGCCGTGTCCTGCCCTACGTCGAGACGGTCGAGATGCCATGGGGATCCAAGCTGATCCCGGTCGACGAGCTCGAGCGACTGCTCGCCGAGCAGCAGACAAGCCGCCAAGCCACGCCCAGCGCCGCCCGCTCGAGGTCGCCCGCCCCTCCTGCCCGCCGAGGTCATCAAACGAATCCGAACCGAGCGAGCCGAAGGCGCGAGCTTGCAACAGATAGCGGCCGGCCTCAACACCGACCAGACCCCGACCGCACACGGCGGCACGACAGTGGTGGCCCTCAACCATTCGCTCCGCCCTGGCCCGGTCAGATCCGCGTCGAATCCGCTCCACAACCACCTCAACAACAGATCAGCCCGCGATCGCGCCCGTCATATCTTCGCGCGATAATCGCTGAGACACGTCAACGACCTTTCCTCACCACAGACTCTTATGCTCGATACGCATCCGCTCCTACTTAAGCTCATCAGCCCTCTTCAGCACGTTAAAGCCACCCACACTACTCCTTGCAACTCAAACTCAAGCAACCTACTACAAGAGAAACCTACTAAATACAAAGAAGAAACCCAAAGCGAACGAAGTGAGCCGCCTTACACTGATTCATGTTGCGTTAAGCACTCCAAGCGAGAGACCCAAAGTCCTCAGCGTTCATCCACCACTGCGTAACTCCGAAACACTCGAGACTGTTCACACCGTTCCATTCTAGACGAGATAGTTGAACCGCATCAATTTAGTCAACATACGCTCTAACTCAAGCACTATCACACGTCTAACTACCGAAGAGAAGACGTGATCGCGTTGCGTTGACACGCGAGACGAGATACGTCACACTCTTGAAGCGCTTCAATAAAGAAGCATTCAATGAGAAACATCGTAATGAAACACGCGTTTCGCTGTCACGTGCACCGAGTCGCTGTGACCTGCGTGTGTAGCGTGCACGTTCGCAAAACGCCAGCTCAATATCCCTCCTATCCGTTCAGCAAACAATCAGCTGTACCACCGTGCTACGCGTACCAAGCTATAACAAGCTAGCGCCTAATTCACGTTCACAACTCTACTCCCACAACAACCATCAACCAAAGATTCAGCTTTCAGCGAGCAGACGCGTTGCCGCTGCTCTACAACACGCCTGCGTCGACCTCATGCTCAATGGCGACGAGGGAGGTTCTCACATCGCTCAGGAGTTCCAAAGCTCGGGTAGCAACACTCGTACCGGCTGCGATCGCGATCTTCAGAGATCTACGGCCCCAAGCTCGGCGCTGCCGCTCGAGTTCAACATCGAAGGGTCTGGTACAACAAGAAGATCTTCGCAGCCAACGGCATCACCGTCCCGAAGACCTGGCACTCAGCTCGTCGCTGATGCCGCGAAGCTGCAGGCGGCGGGATTCAACCGTTTGCGGCGTCCGGCATCCAGGGCTGGCCGATCACCCGCTTTATCGGCAACTTGATCTTCAGCACGACTCGGCGCCAACGCGATGTCGAACGTCATTAGACGGCAAGGCGAAGCTCACCGATCCGGCGTACGTAGCCGCGGCGCAAGCGGTCGCAGACCTCGGCGCCGCGGGCTACTTCGGTAAGGGCGTCGCATCGCTCGACTACTCGCCGGCCGAGGACCTGTTCCTCCAGGGCAAGGCGGCCATGTTCTACATGGGCAGCTGGGTCCTCGGCGGCTTCGAACGATCCGAGCCAGGATAAGATCGGCCTGCAGCAACGTCGGGTTCTTCCCGTTCCCGCATGTCCCTGGCGGTAACGGGCCCGCGACGCTGATTCCGATGAACGCCGGCCAGCCTACGTCGATCAACCCCAAGCAGCTGACGCCAGCGACTGAAGGTGGCTGAAGTACATGGCGAAGAACTACGGCGACGTTGCGCTGGAGCTCGAAGGGAGCCGGTCAGCGGGTTCAAGGTTCACAAGATGCCCGAGCAATCTCTCGTCGGCGACGAAGCTCGTCCTCACACACGCTAGCGACAGCGAAGAATCCGGTGCTCTGGTTCGAGGCGCTGATCAGCGCCAAGGCGACGACCGTTTCACAGCAGGACGCAGCACCGCTCGTCACTGGTCAGATGAGCACCCATTCAGTTCATGACCGCCGTCCAGAAGGCGATCATCAGCGGCAGCTGAGCGTTCTCGCGGAGTTTCCCGGCTCCGGGCACACGCCTCGGGCCCGGGCCGTTCCGTTCCAATCCTTCGGAGCAGCGCAGTACGATGGAGGCAATTCTTCGAGACCGTCGCGCGATTCTCGTCTTCGTCGCGCCCGGCGCTGTTGGTCTACACGCTGGTCCTCCTCGGCCCGGTCGTTTGGTCGCTCGGCTACACGTTCTTCTCCGGGCAACGTCATCGAGGGCTTCAAGTACGTCGGGCTCGCAGAACTTCCGCACGCTGATCCACGACCCGCACTTCTGGCGGCGCTCGTGTTCACGGTCAAATACGCGGTCGTCGTGACGTGCTGCAGGTCGCGTTCGGGCTATCTCCTCTCGCTGATGTACGTCTTCTACCTGCGGCGCGGCTCGACGCTCGTGCGGACGCTCGTGTTCTTCCCGGTCGTGCTACCGACGGTAGCGATCGCGCAGATGTTCGCCAAGCTCTTCGCGATCGCCCCGCAATACGGCCTCGTCAACTCGATCTTCCACGCGGTGCGGCTTGACGGGCCAGTCCAGGACTGGCTCGGCGCGCGGCAGCAGCGCGTTCTGTCGTGCTCGTCCTGATGGACGTCTGGCGCTCGATGGGGTTCTACGCGGTACTGCTGTACGCCGGACTTGTCGACATCCCGGAGGAGGTGATCGAGTCGGCCCGGCTCGACGGGCCTCGGGCGTGCCGGCTCGTCCGGTACGTCGTCCTGCCGCTGCTCAGCCCCGTTCCTGTTCTCCGCGTTGATCTTCAGCATCAACGGCACACTCAAGGTCTTCGACTCCGTCGTCGCACTCACCAACGGCGGGCCCGGCAGGCCACCACACCGTTCACCCTCTACATGTTCAACAACGCTTTCTCCTACGGCGAGTACGGCTACGCCAGCACGATCGCACGGCGCTCGCTCTGATCATCTGCCTGCTGATCACGCTCGCCGCTCTTCGGCTTCGCCCGTAGGGACCTCACGGCATGACCGGAGGTCCGACACGGCGGCACCGCGGCGTCTCGGCTCCCCGGTCGCCGTCCGGTTCGTCTCAGCCGGCCGCCGGCGCGCAGGCGCGTCTCCGTTCGTTCGTATGGATCGTCGATCGCGCTGCTGCTCGTCGATCGAGATCTTCCCGCTCGTCTGGATGTTCCTGCAGTCGTTCAAGACCAGCGAGCGAGTTCCCGTCGATCCGCATCTGGTCGCTTCCTCACGGCCTCTACTTTCACAACTGGACGCGGCCTGGACCACCGGCCACATTCCTGACCTACTTCAAGAACAGCGTGCTCGCGGTCTTCCCGTCGCTGTTGCTGATCATCGCGTTCGCAGCTCAGCGCGGCCTTCGGGCTCGAGGTCATGAGGTGGCGCGGCCGCAACGTCGTCCTGCTCCTCTTCCTTGCCGGGATCCTGATCCCGATGCAGATGGTGCTGCTGCCGCTGTTCACGATCTACTTCCACATTCACCTCATCGACACCTTGTGGGCGCTGATCATCACCTACACGGCGTTCGGGCTGCCGCTCACGGTCTTCCTCATGGCGAGCTACTTCCGGGCTCTGCCGCGCGAGATTCTCGAAGCCGCGACGTTCGACGGCGCCAGCATCTACCAGCTCGTTCTTGCGGATCGCGGCTGCCGATGGTCTCGCAACGCGATCTTCACCGTCGCGCTCGTCCAGTTCTTCTTCATCTGGAACGACCTGCTGCTCTCGCTCACGTTCATCAGCAGCGAGCAGCAAGCGAACCATTCAGACCGGGCTGCTCAACTTCACCGGTCGAGTACGGCCAGGTCCAGTGGGGCGCCGACCTTCGCCGCCGTCAGCATGACCGTCATCCCGACACTGCTCCTCTACCTGGTTCTCAACAAGCGCGTTATGAGCGGGCTCACGGCCGGAGGCGTCAAAGGCTAGAGCGCGCGGTTGGCCTCCGTCAGCTCTCACGGACGGCGACCACGGCATCGTCATCCGAAGACGGATCGCGGCCCGCCGTGGACGTCCGCTCGTCGCTGGACGATCGAGGACGGCGAGTTCCTGGTCCTCGTCGGGCCGTCCGGTTGCGGGCAAGTCCACCAGCGCTGCGCATGGTCGCCGGCCTCGAGAGCGTCGACGACGGCGCGATCTGGATCGGCGGCCGAGGACGTCACCAACGTCGCTCCGAAGGATCGCGATGTCGCGATGGTGTTCCAGAACTACGCGCTCTATCCGCACATGACCGTCGCCGACAACATGGGCTTCGCCCTGAAGATGGCCGAGGTGTCGACAAGACCGAGCGTCGAGACGCGTGTCGTCGAGGCGGCACAAGATCCTCGACCTCGAGCGAGTACCTCGAGCGGAAGCCGAGGGCGCTCTCCGGCGGCCAGCGCCAGCGGGTCGCGATGGGACGCGCGATCGTCCGCAACCCGCAGGTCTTCCTGATGGACGAGCCGCTTTCGAACCTCGACGCGAAGCTGCGTGTCCAGACGCGCATCGCAGATCGCTGCCGCTTCAGCGGCGACTCGGCGTCACCACGATCTACGTCACCCACGACCAGGTCGAGGCGATGACGATGGGTGACCGCGTCGCCGTGATGAAGCGACGGCGTCCTGCAGCAGGTCGATACCCCGCGAACGCTGTTTGCGCGGCCCGCGAATGTCTTTGTCGCGGGTTTCATCGGCTCACCGCAGATGAACGTGCGCGAGAGCTCCGTTATCGACGGCAAGGTCGAGATCGGCGGTTTCCAGATCCCTCTCCCGCGCTCGGCTGTTGCAGCGCTGGGAGCAGACCCAGCGCGTCTTCGTCGGCTTCCGCCCTGAATCACTCGAACGATCCGACTACGGATTCGCGCTCACCGTCGACATCGTCGAGGAACTTGGCGCCGACGCCTACATCTACGGCAGCTTCGAGAGCCACGAGAACGGCGAGTTGACATCCGACCTCATCGCACGCATCGACCCTCGCATCGTCCCGTCGCGAGGCGAGAGAGTCACGATGCGCGTCCGGCCCGATGATCTCCACCTGTTCTCGACCGGGACAGGTGAGCGCCTTGGCTGAGCTTGCCCGGGCTGATCAGACGGTCACCGACGTGCGGGCGGAGCATCTCGCCACGGCTTCCCGCTCGGGGTCACGGCGCCTCGGCTGTCGTGGGCGATTCTCACGGACAAGCCCGACTGGTATCAGAAGGCGTACGAGATCCGTTGCGGCGGCGAGGTTGCGCACGTCGAGTCCTCCGAGTCTCGTCCTTGTGCCCTGGCCGTTCGCCGCGCTCCGTTCCCGCGAGCGTGTCGAGGTACAGGTGCGGGTCTGCTGCACCGACGGTGAGTGGAGCGGTTGGAGCGCCGGCCGTGCGATCGAGGCCGGACTTCTCGAGTCCAGCGACTGGATCGCTGAGTTCATCGGGCCCGACTGGGACGAGGACGCCTCACTTGACCAGCCGCCGCCATACTTCAGGCGCGAATTCACGGTCGATCGAGCGTCCGGCGGGCGCGGCTCTATACGACCGCTCTAGGCGTCTACGAGCTGTATCTCAACGGAGCGTTGGTGGCCGATGATGTGCTTGCGCCCGGTTGGACGAGCTACCAATACCGGCTTCGCTACCAGGCCTACGATGTCACTGAGAAGCTTGTCGAGGGCGCGAACGTCCTCGGCGCAATCGTCGGTGACGGCTGGTTCCGGGGCAGGCTCGGCTTCCGTGAGCAGCGAAACCTCTACGGCGACCACCTCGCGTTCCTTGCCCAGCTCGAGATCGAATTCGAGGACGGGACAACCGAAATCGTCACCACCGACACGAACTGGCGCGCGACCACAGGGCCGATTCTCGCCAGCAGCCTTTACGACGGCGAGCACCACGACGCACGTCTCGAGCTCGCCGGCTGGGCCGAACCCAGCTACGACGACAGGAAGTGGAGCGGCGTCCGCGTCGCGCCGCGCCCGGCGAGCGCACTCGTCGCGCCGACCGGTCCACCAGTGCGACGAATCGAGCTGCTCGAACCCGTGGACATCCTCGAGTCGCCCTCCGGACGCCCGATCATCGACTTCGGGCAAAACCTCGTCGGTCGGCTTCGCATCTCAGTCGACGGCGACCGCGGTCAGCACGATCACGATCAGGCACGCAGAGGTACTCGAACACGGCGAGCTTTGCGTGCGCCCTCTCCGCGAGCGCGGCCGCCACCGACAGCTACACACTCGCCGGTGGTGGAAAAGAGGTCTGGGAGCCGCGGTTCACCTTCCACGGTTTTCGTTACGCCGAGATCGACGGCTGGCCAGGCGAACTGACGGCGGGTGCCGTGCAAGCGGTCGTCGTTCATTCCGACCTCGAGCGCGCGGGCTGGTTCTCTTGTTCGGACGAGCTCGTCGAGCGGCTACACGAGAACGTCGTCTGGAGCATGCGTGGGAACTTCCTCGACCTGCCGACCGACTGTCCGCAACGCGACGAGCGACTCGGATGGGGTGGCGACGTTCAGGTATTCGCCCCTACTGCCACATTTCTCTATGACAGCGCAGGCTTTCTGACTTCGTGGCTCGCCGACCTTGCGGCCGAGCAGCGAGCACGTGATGGCCGCGTGCCAAACGTCGTCCCTGATGTCCTGCCGCGCCGCGGCCAGAACGATCGGCACAACTGGCACGCCCCGACGGCGGGCTGGGGAGACGCCGCCACGATCGTTCCGTGGGTCGTGTACGCGCGAACTGGAGACAGTGGTCTTCTGGCCCAGCAGTTCGAGAGCATGAAGCGCATGGGTCGAGTTCGTCCGCGCCTTCGTCGGGCCGACCCACCTCTGGGACACCGGATTCCAGTACGGCGATTGGCTCGACCCAGCGGCTCCTCCCGACCATCCCGAACAGGGCATGACGGATCCCTCGCTGTTGCTACTGCCTACTTACGCCCGCTCAGCGGAGATCACCGCCGATGTCGCCGCTGTTCTCGGCCATATCGAGACCGAATCCCGATACCGATCGCTCGCCGACGAGGTACGAGAGGCTTTTTCCATCGGCCTATGTCTTCCCCGACGGCACGATGACGAGCGACTCTCAAACGGCATACGCGCTCGCACTCCAGTTCGCGCTAGTCCGCGAACCAGGAGCGGCGGCGTTTCGCCGGCCGAGCGGCTCGCCGACCTCGTTTCCAGGAACGGGTATCCGGATCGGTTCCGGGTTTCTCGGCACGCCCATCATCTGCGATGCGCTCTGCAGCGTCGGGCGAGTTCGACGTCCGCCTACCGGCTGCTCGCTCGAGCGCAGCTGCCCGTCCTGGCTCTACCCGGTGACGATGGGCGCGACAACGATCTGGGAGCGCTGGGACAGCCTCCTGCCCGACGGCTCCGTAAATCCCGGCCAGATGACGTCGTTCAACCACTACGCCTTCGGCGCCGTGGCCGACTGGCTTCACCGCACCGTGGCCGGGCTTGCTCCCGATAGCGCCCGGCTATCAGACGGATCGTCGATCGCGCCCAAGGCCGAGGCGGAGGGTTGACGCACGCGGGTGCGCGTCACCACACCCCCTACGGGGTCGCCGAAAGTCGGCTGGCAGATCAGTCGACGGCGTGCTTGCATGTCCAAGCCACCGTCCCACCCAATACGACCGCCCTCGTCGAGTCTCGCACGGAGTCGATGAGCCTGCCGACCTTCGAGGTCGGCTCCGGCAACGCATCGAGTGGGCCGCTGCCTGAAGTACCTCGATTCGACACTCAGAGAAAGCTCGCTTCGGCTCTAGGCCACAGTCGATCTTCTATGACGGACCCAGGCCGATAAGCTCGCCGCATGTGCAACGGCTAACCATCCGCGAGGTCGCCGATCGAGCCGGCGTCTCTGTTCGGCACGGTCTCCAACGTTCTAAACCAACCCGAGGTCGTTGCCGGACAGACCCGCCAAGCGCGTCCTCGAGGCGATCGCCGAGACCGGCTTCGTGCGCAACAACGCCGCCCGTCAGCTGCGAGCTGCAGGCCGCGGTCAGGCGATCGGTCTCGTCACGCTCGACATCGATAACCCCTTTTTCACGGAGGTCGCTCGCGGAGTCGAGCGAGCCGCCGACGAAGCAGGTCTTCTCCTGATCCTCTGTAGCTCCGGAGGCTCGCCGCGAACGCGAGAGACCGCCAGCTTGGGCTGCTCGAAGAACAACGAGTCGCAGGCATCCTCATGTCGCCCATCGAGCGCAAGCCCTGCTCAGCAGCGTTCAGCGATATTCATGCCCGCGGCACGCCCGGTCGTCCTGCTCGACCGCCACCGCAGCGCACGCCACTGGTGCAGCGCCGCCGTCAACGACACGAGCGGCGCGAGACTGGTCACCGAGCATCTCGATCGAGTTCGGGCACCAGCAGCATCGGGCTGATCAACGGGCCCGTCAGCCTCACCCCCTGTGCTGAGCGTCGCACCAGCTTTCTGAACGTGCTCTCCGAGCACGCCCTCGGTCTCGATGCGTTCCATGACATCGAGACTCCGAGCAATGACGATCGAGGAAGGAGCCAAGGCAGCTACCCGGCTGCTCGACGCGGGCGTGCTTCCGACCGCAGTGTTCTGCACGAACGATCTTCTCGCTCTCGGCGCCGAGCGCGCGTTGTTAGCGCGAGGGCTTCGAGTCCCGCGAGACATCGCAATCGCCGGCTACGACGACATCCGCTTCGCCGCTACGTCGCTAGTCCCTCTCACCACTGTCCGAAACCCAGCGTTTGAGCTCGGCTACCAGAGCACCCAGCTCCTCATCGAAGAAGCGGCAGACGGGATCGGCCACAAGCATCGACGCCTGCTATTCGAGCCGGAGCTCGTGCGTGCGCACCTCGACCGGTCCCGTCGGGTCAAAGTCCACAAGATCGGCCAACGGGGAAGGAAGGGTGCCCCCCGCCGCGTCCAACGGACGTTCTCGCGGAGAAGTCCGGTCCGAATCAGGCAAGGTAACCGCCCAGCAAGAGAAGCTCTGAAGCCGAGAGATCGAGCGTAGCGGCTCGAGCCGAGTCGCGGATCGTCTCAACCCGTCGGGCCCCAACGATCGCAAACACGTTGGGCGAGGCCGACAGATGCCAGGCCAGGACGACCTGCTCGGCGGAGACGCCATGTGTACGGGCAATCGCCGCGACGGCGCCTCGGGCGCCGTGCTCGCGAGCTAAGGCACGACCTCCCAACGGTGAGTAGGTCAGAAATGCGATTCCTAAGTCCTCGCATCGATCGAGAACAACGTCAGGCGCCCCAGGTTCGCGACGATTCTGGACGCTAGTGATGTCAACGACGGCCCGGGCCTGCTCGAGTTGTTCCGCCGTGACATTTGAAAGCCCAACAAGCTCGATCTTTCCCTCGTCACGGAGCTCCGCGAACACCCCCATCGTCTCCTCGATCGGAACCTCCGGATCTGGTCTGTGAAGCTGGTAGAGACCGATCCGCTCCAACCCAAGTGCAATCAAGCTGAGCTCGCATTGCCGCCGAATCGTGTCGGGGCGCCCGTCGAATGCAAACGTATCCTTATCGCGGTGGTGGCCGCCCTTCGTTGCGACCAGGATAGATTCATCGGTTCGGATCTGTTTCAACGCGGCACCGACGAGGCGCTCGGCGTAGGACGTTTCCGTTCTTGTCGTATAAACGAAGGCGGTGTCGATCACCGTGACGCCTCCGTCAAGAGCAGCCGCCAGCACGGCGGTGGCGCGGCCCGCGTCGAGCGGTTCGTCGTGTACTGCCCATGAGGCTGTGCCCAGAACAATCGGTCCGGCGGGATGGTTACCGATCCGACGCCGAGGAGCGACCGCTTCCCCATCATTGACGCGTTTCAATGGCTGGTCAGTATGAACGATGGTCATGGACAACGATGGCCGTCCTGCCGGCGATCCGTCGCCCCGCACCGGTGATGAACCTTTTGCGCAAGAGAGAACTGGCACAACAACGCTGCCTCAACTTGATGCTCCTGCGGTGTTGTAGAACTGCTCTGCTTGCTCCCTGCCTACGACTAAAGCGACGGCCAACGTCGAGCGCTTCACTCACGCATCAAGGCCGGGCCTCGCGGTCACCGACCCGCGTCGATCGAATCGACCTGACTGTTGGTGAGGCTGAACATCGAGGTTCCACCGGGGTCTGCGCCCCGCAAGATCCGGTACATCTCCGTGATCCACACTCACCTAGCCATGCGGGTTTTTGCCTAGCGGCGCGGCTCTCTATACCCCCAACGGGGTTCCGACCAAATCGTACGACGCTCCTACTTGCGCTCGGGTTCGAGCCCCTCGAGGAACGTGGTCGGATTCACGATGGGCAGGACGGTGCCATCGAGCACGAGCAGGTCGGCATCGCCGCTCACCAAGGCGTCTGCTGAAGCCTCGCGAGCAAGCGCGACCAGGTAGTCGTCTTTCGGATCGCGAGAGATCGGAGCCCCGGCAGTTGGGTCTGGACGCGCCTCCGCTATCGAGGCGAGGCCGGCGACGTACTGCTCGGCCTCGTGGGTCGTGATGTACCCGCGGAACTTCTCGCGTTGCAGGACGCCGAGGAGCTCGGCGAGGAGATGAGGGCAAACGACGAGACGCAAACGCTCCTCCCGGAGTCGCCCGGACGATCTCGGCGGGTGGGCCGCTGGGCGTGATGATCGCCGAGACGAGAACGCCCGGATCGACGACGATCCGCTGCACCTACGCCGCAGGCGAGTCCCGCTCGGCGCGGAAGTTCTTCAGCTCGGCGTACGCGAGAGCAAGGGCCTCGTCTGAATCGAGGGCGTTCGCGGCATTTCTGGTCCACACGCTGCTCGACGACCTCGAGTCCGAGGTAGCGGCGGAGCGCGTCCTCGACCAGTTCCGACTCGTCCCGACCGGACCCTGCGGCTGCGGCCTCCGTCTGACGGAGCACGTCCTCGTCGAGGTAGAGCGTGGTCTTCTCCTTTGCCATCACTTCATGGTCGCACACGAGGCCCCCGACCACCCGTGTCGGACGTGCTCATCCGTGCCGTTCGCGAGCGTTCGCGCGCACGGCGTGCCCCCCTGGGTGCACCCCCGGACGCAGAAAAAGCCCGATTAGCAGGGCTGTTCGAATCCAAGCGGGCCCAACAGCGAAAGCCCCGCAGCCGCGGGGCTTTCGCTTTCACCGATCCGGGGGACCGGGCGGGAGACGCTGGCGGCGAGGCACGAGGCCCCGGTTCGTGCCCGCCTAGTGACCCGCCGGCGGGCGGAGAATCGAGACCGCTCGCCACTCGAAGCCATCCGGAAGCGGCGGGGCTGCGGAGAGGGCATCGGATGCGCTCTTGGCAGTCACGATCACCGCCTGACTGTGCGGTTCCCATCCGTCCTGATTCTCGGCGCGGCGCGGCCAGAGCTCCCAGTCGGCCGGGCCGCGTTCGTTCAACAAGAAGCTCACGGGCGTCCTCTCCTTTGCTCGATTGGACGCCCGACGCAACCCAACGCCAGTGCCCTCATGACCGACCATGACCGGCATCTTCCGCCGCATCGCCCGCCGAAGGGCTAGGGTCGTCCTGGTCGTTCCTCTCGGCAGAGGTCCTCGGCGCGGTCACGCTCAACCCGGACGCAATTTCGTCTTCGCGAACTACAAGGCGACGCCCGGCACGACCTGCACGTTCCTCGCAACTCAGCTCATCGTCACGAGGGTCTAAGGACACCGCGTTCCTGGGGACGACGCCGCCTTCTACGGCGATTCCCAGAGCTGGGAGCCGACCAGGTGCGCAGCGGCTTGAGAGGCACGTTTGTTTCCCGCCGGGGAGGTCGGGCAGAACCATCGGATACAAAACGATGGGAGATCCGATGGGTGAGATGACCGACCCGAAAGAGCTGTTCTTGCACGAGCTCGGAGACGTGCTCTATGTCGAGCACACGCTTGTCAAGACACTTCCGAAGCTGCAAAAGGAGGCGACCGACCGTGAGCTCGCTCAGAGCTTCGAAGAGCACCTCACGGAGACGAAGCAACACGTCGCCAACGTCGAGGAGGCTTTCAAGCTGCTCGGCGAGAAGCCGAAGGCCGAGAAGTGCCCGGGGATCGAGGGAATCAACACCGAGCACGACGAGTTCGTCGACGAAGAAGATCCGTCTCCCGAAGTGCTCGACTCGTTCCTGACGGGCGCCGGCGCGCGGACGGAGCATTACGAGATCGCAGCGTACGAAGGGTTGATCACCGCCGCGGTCGCGATGAGCGAAACGGCGGTTGCAGAACTGCTCTCAGAGAACCTGGCGCAGGAGAAGGCCGCTCTGGCCACGATAAAAACTATCGCCAAGCGACTCGCCGAGGCGAGCGCAAAGACTGCGGTCGTCGCCGCGTAACCACGACAGCAGACGCCCGGGGCCGAAGTTGATTACTTCGTCCCCGGGCCGAACGGAACGTGCAGGCGGCCATCAGCCTCGCGGAGCAGGCGGCTCTATTGGGGTTGGACAGGTGTAACCTGCTCCGAGCGAGTGCCCTCATACCAGTACGTCGATCAGGACGGCAACGACGTTGGCACACACCATCTCTCGGACAACGCGGCTGTCGGTGATGTCGTACCTCACGGCGAGGCCTTGTGTCGGGTCGTCAGCGTGATCCTGCCGAACTTGACCGACGGGACATTTGACGGGATCCTGGTCGTCGAGCCCGCGGAATCATCGAACACTGCTTGAGTACGGGCGCCGCCTGAGCGCTGCGCGTCGGTCGTCGGCGCGGAACGGGGCCGAGGCTGTCACCGACCCGACGGGTCGCTGGATCGCCTCTACCACCTTGACGCCGAGGCAGAAGGGGCGGGAGGCAACCCCGCTCGTCTCGTGATCGCGCTCCGGTCCAGGAGCACTGTCATCCCTCGCCGCACCTCGATCGAGCTGCGGGCGCGCTCGCCGGCGAGGACGGAGGCAACGGTTGCGCGCGAGGCGCCTGCGAGCGCTCCGAGTTGCTCCTGGGTGATCCGGACGACCTCCTCGCCGCTCTCGGCGTCGAAACGTCCGAGCTCGAGGAGCCGGCGCAGGACGCGCCGTCGAGCATTCTCGTAGAACGCCTCGCTCAGAAGCTCGTTCATCCGCTGCAGTTGCCGCGCGAGCACGGTGACGAGCACCCGGTCGACGCTCGCGTGCCTGGTGCGGAGGTCCTCGAAGTCGGCGCGGTACACGCAGAGCGTCTCGCCTGCCTCGAGGGCCGACACGGTTGCCGACCTCTCTTTGCCCGAGACGAGCGCGAGCTCTCCGAACACGTCTCCACTACTGGAGATCGCGAGCAGGGCGTCCTCGCCGCGGGCCGTGCGCCGCGCGATCGCAAAACGGCCTCGAACGACGAGGTGGAGCGAATCCGCGGGGTCGCCCTGATGGAAGACGATCTCCCCGCGCCTGAACGTTCGACGGCGCGCCAGCTCGAGGACAGGCTGAAGCTCTGTCGCGGGCACACCCTCGAAGAGCTCCCAGTGCACGTGTCTGATTCTAGGGCCTGGACTGTCTCGGATTAGACATTCGGGAGATCTGAGGCCGGAGCGACACCGCGGGGCTCTCCTCATACCGTCGGCGTGGAGATTCACAGACCCTCCACGCGAACCAAGGAGAGAGCAATGGCACTTCTTTTGGTCAAGAGGATCCCGGCTCTGATCCTGGCTGGTGCAGTTGCGTTCGTGTTTCTCGCCCCGGTTGCGGGTGCCGGCATGAGTGGGTCGAGGGGTGGTGCGGGGGCTGTCGGGCACGTCACAGGCCATCGGGTGGTGAAGCAGAGGGGCCCGATCGGCCGCAAGTCCGCGAAGCCGGGGAAGAAGGTCGTGACCGTCGGGAAGCTGAAGCCTGTTCCGGTGAAGCCGCCGACCCTTCCCGCGATCCTGCCGACCGTTCCGGTGGCCTCGCCGTCGGTTCCGTCCATCTCCGTTCCGGGGGCGGTGACGTCGCTGCCGTCGAGCACGGATTCGAATGCTTGTGTTGATACGGGAACGCTCTGCACCGCGGAGCAGCTTTGTGAGATCTGGGGGATGAACTGTCCGAGCGTTCCGCTGGTTGCTGAGCCGGGTCCCGGCTGGGCGAGCGAGGCCTCGACCGGTGCGGATCCTGCTGCCGGCGCGTAGTCGTGCACGTGCCGATCAGCGAGGTTCCGTGGAACCCGTGGGCAAGCCCGGCGAGTGCTCGTGCCGCGGTGCCGGTCACCGCGCCGGGCGATGCTCTGCGTCCGCCGGATCCTCGGCTTCGGGGTCTGATCGCGACGCTCGGGCTCGAGGAGGGGGCGCGAGCCTACGTCGAGGAGCTGCGCTGGCCCGACGGGGTCCGCTGCCCGCGTTGCGACTCAGACCGCGTGGGCTGGATCCAGACCCGTGAGAAGCACGAATGCCGGTTCTGCAGGTACCAGTTCCGCTTCTCGTCGGGAACGATCTTCCACGACTCGCACCTGGCGCTCCCGCGCTGGCTGCTCGCGGTGCAGCTGATCCTCGAATCCGAGGCGGGGTTCCCCGCAAACCAGCTCCACGCGATCATCGGCGGCAGCTACAAGACCTCCTGGTTCGTCGGCCACCGGATCCGGGCCGCGATGTCGGGCTCGCTCGTCGAGCTCGGGATGCCAAAAGCGCTCTCGGCCGCCGTCGACCAAGCCGTCCTCAACGAGCAACCCGCAGAGACCCCGACCCAGCCCGCCCACCAAGACGCGGACGCGGCCGCGGACGCTCGGGCACACGCGAAAACGCTGATCGCCGCCTACCACAGACCCAGCCCCGAACACCTCACCGCCTACCGCAACGAAGCCCGCTGGCGCACAGAAAACATCGACAACGAACACGCCTACCGCGAAACCATCCGAGCCCTACTCACCACCCAACCACTCCCCTGGCACACCCTCATCCAACGAACCCTCAGCACACCCCCGGAGTAAGAGACGGCGCGATCGGCGGGGCGTCGTCGGCGGCGGTCGTAGACTGCACCTGTTCGTATGCAGCGCAAGCACTTCCTCGCCATCCGTATCGCTCTCGTCCTAGGTTTCGTGCTGGTCGGGATCACGCTTCACCATCACGGCGCGACTTACGACGTGGTTCGCGTGATTTACATTGCGCTGATCGTCGGTCTCATCGTCTGGCGCATCCGCGTCCGCCGCTTACGCAGGGCCCAACGCCCTAGCTGAAGTACGACGTGAGCACCGTGACGATCATCACGACCACGACCACCAGTGCACCGAGAAGCTGTGTATTCACCCGACCCCTTTCCGCTGCGAGAGTGACATATAGAAAAAAAGCCGATGCATCCGATGCATCGGCTTAGGGAGCATGCCCTACGGCCGGCACGCGATGAAGGGCTTGCGGCCGTGCCTAACAGGCGCTTAAACCGGTAGCGGGACGGGTCGGCACGCATCTCGTCGCCGGGCCGTCCCGCTCGAGGGACTGCGGGTGGAGCTAGGAGACGGTGAAAACGCCCTTCATGCCCGAGGCAGCGTGGCCCGGAACGGTGCACATGTACTCGTACTTGCCGGCCTTCGCGAGGTTGATCGTTAGGGTGCCGGTCGCGCCGCCCGAGATCAGCGGAGTGACCTTGCCGGCGCACGAGTTGGCAGTGCCGCCCTTATTGCTCGAGCAGAGCTTGAAGTCGTGGGGCAGGACGCCGCTGTTCGAGATCTTGAACGTGACGCTGCCGTGCTTGACCGACTTCGGGGAAAGCTTGAAGGCGAATTCGTTGGTCTTCGAGATCGTGACGTTGACCGTCGTGCCGGCCGTCTTGGCCGAGCTGGCGAAGGAGGGAACCGCGGCGAGGAGCGCGATGCATCCCGCGAGGGCGGCGACGGCGACAAGCCGGCTGCTGCTGAACTTCATGGAACCTCCCGAGTCGTTGGTACCTCCATGGTTCCCGCGGCGCGTAAGGGGGCGATGAGCCGGTTCGCAAGAGAAGGTTAAGCAGTGAAACCCTTATGCAAAGCCGACTTCCGCCTATCAGTCGATCAGTCGCCGACGAACGCAACGACGAGCTCGAACACCGCGGCAGCGAGGAACGCGATCCCGAACAGGGTCAGTCCCTCCTTCACGACTCGGGCCATCGCGCGCTCGCGCTTGTTCGCCGCTCCGCGATGGCCCCACATCCGCGTGAGCAGCCGCTGCCCGATCCGCTCGTTCGCCTGATGCCAGTTCGTGAGCAGGAGAAGCGCCTGGACGAAGAGGACCGCAGAGAAGAACAGACGGACGATTCGCTGGACGTCCCCGGGCACGTAGTCCGCCGCATGGAAGACCGTGAGTGCGAGCAGGACGAGTGAGGCGAGGAAGAAGCGGAAGATCGTCTTCCCGGTGAAGGTCGTGGTCTCGGCCGGCGGGGGAGGTGGGGGAGGCGGCGCTTTGGGCGGCGCAGGCGGCTTGGCGGCCGCGGCCGTTGAGCGCTTGTCGATCTCCTTGCCGACGACGATCCCGGCCGCCCGCACGTAACGGCCGGCCTTCGAGGCGGGATGCTCCTTGTCGGCCAAGCTTGAAGCGTATCGCCGTTTTCGGGCGTCTTGCGGCGCGGTAGGATCGCGCCGTGGCCGAGCGGCGATACATGGTCGGAGAGCGCGTGCTCGTCTCGCGCGCCCAGGACGGGAAGAACCATGAGGAGGCGACCGTGACCGACTTCTACGAGCTGCTGATGAGCGGCCAGGAGCCGGTCCCGACCGCAGCGGTCGATTTCGACGACGGCCAGCGGCTCTACATCACGGCCCGGCCGCCGGACTTCCTGCCGATGGACGAGGACGAAGAAGACGAGGACGAGCTCGAAGACGAGGACGAGCCCGGTGAGTCTCCCCAGACCGACGTGCAGGAGCCGGACGCAGCGGAGTAGCCGTCGAGGCCGCTCCGGCTAGCATGACGCTCATGGAACACGAGACCGGGACGATGCGGATCAAGCGCGGCCTTGCCGAGATGCAGAAGGGCGGAGTGATCATGGACGTGGTCACGCCCGACCAGGCGCGGATCGCCGAGGAGGCGGGCGCGAGCGCGGTCATGGCCCTCGAGCGCGTCCCGGCCGACATCCGGAGGGACGGCGGCGTCGCCCGCATGTCGGATCCGGGGATGATTCACGAGATCCAGGAGGCCGTGTCGATCCCGGTGATGGCCAAGTGCCGCATCGGCCACTTCGCCGAGGCGCAGATTCTGCAGGCGCTCGAGATCGACTACATCGACGAATCCGAGGTGCTGACGCCCGCCGATCTCGAGAACCACGTCGACAAATGGGCGTTCACCGTTCCGTTCGTCTGCGGCTCGACGAACCTCGGCGAGGCGCTCCGCCGGATCGCAGAGGGCGCGGCGATGATCCGGACGAAAGGCGAGGCCGGAACAGGCGACATCGTGAACGCGGTCACCCACATGCGCGCCGTATTCGGCGGAATCCGGCGCCTCCAGTCGCTGCGGAGCGAAGAGCTCTACGCCGAGGCGAAGGAGCTTCGGGCGCCGCTCGATCTCGTCCAGTGGGTCGCCGAGCACGGCCGGCTGCCGGTCGTCACCTTCACGGCCGGCGGCATCGCGACACCTGCCGATGCGGCGCTCTGCATGCAACTCGGCGCCGACGGCGTGTTCGTCGGGTCGGGGATCTTCAAGTCGGGCGACCCTGAGAAGCGCGCCCGCGCCATCGTCGAGGCGACAACGCATTTCATGGACGCCGCCGTGCTCGCACGGGTGTCCGAAGGTCTCGGCGAGGCGATGGTCGGCATCTCGACCGCAACGCTCGAGCCGAAAGACCTGCTCGAGACCCGCGGCTGGTAGCGCGCCCTCACGATTCTCGTCGGTGACGCTTGGGGAGGCACCCGCGGGCGCCTCCCCAGGGTTTCTTCAGCCTTGGTGGAGCACGCCGCCGATCGCGCCGTTCGGATAACGGCCCGTTCCGATGATCACGTAAAAGCTGCCCGGGTTCGCGATGATCTTCTTGGCCCAGGCCACCCCTACCGCGCCGCCCCAGCGGCCGAGCGCCTCGCAGCCGGGTTTCTTCGACGTTGTCGCCGTGTAAGGAAACACGGAGTGCTTGTGGAAGCCGGCGGGTGGGGGAGGCGTCTGGTGGATGCCCGAGATGTTCGGCGTGTCGATTCCGCTGTAGGTGAACTTCCAGCATGCCTTCGTGTCGGTGAACGTGAGCGTGGCCGTCCCGGTTCCGGTGGCGGTCGTGTGGAGGTAGGGGCCTGTCAGGGTTGCCTTCAGCACGATAGGTGCGGAGCCTGCGGCTGCGCCGCCGATCTGTAGCGCTCCGACGATCAGGACGAGTGTGGCGGCCCGGAGGCCGCGTGAGTGTGATTTGGACATGCCGGATGTATTGCAGCCGACGGTTGACGGATGGTCGACGCGGGGTCGACAATGCGGTATGCCGATCGAGATCCGCGTGCTCGGCCCGCTCGAGGCGCTGGTCGACGATGAGCCGATCGAGCTGGGAACGTCTCAGCAGCGGACGCTCTTGGCGCTCCTCGCGCTCCATGCCGGGACGGCGGTGCGGGTCTCCACGATCGAGGACGTGTTGTGGGAAGCGTCGCAGCCGCGCAGCGCGACGAAGGTCGTCCAGACCTATGTGTCCCGCCTGCGCAGGCTCCTTGGCGCCGGTTCGATCCAGTTCGCTCACTCCGCCTACATGCTCGATGCCGACGTATCCGTCGATGCGCTTCACTTCCGCGAGCTCGTCGAGCGAGGGGAATTTGCGCAGGGGCTCGCGCTCTGGCGGGGTGGCGCACTGAGCGACGTGCCGGCCCTCGCCGGCGAAGCGCGACAGCTCGACGAGCTCCGAGTCTCTGCGAGCGAGGAGCGGATCTCGGCCGAGCTCGACGCCGGCGAGGGGCCGGCGCTCGTGGCAGAGCTCGAGGCGCTCGTCGCCGATCACCCGACCCGTGAGCGTTTGCTCGAAGAGCTCGTGCTTGCGCTCTATCGCAGCGGCCGGCAAGCAGATGCGCTCGCTACGTATCGGAGCGGCCGGCAGGCGCTCGTAGACGGGCTCGGGCTGGAGCCGGGGCCTGCGCTGCGCGAGCTCGAACTGCGGATCCTCCGTCATGATCCCTCGCTCTTGCCCGCCGCGCTGCCTCCCGCGCCGGCGTCTCCCGAGCCGTCGGCCCGCCGTCCGCGCAGACGGGCTCTTGTCGTGGCAGCCCTCGTCGCGGTGGCCGCGGCCCTGGCGACGTTTGTCGCCGTCGTCGAGTCGGGCCATGCAAGGGCTGTGATTCCGATCCGCGCGAATACGCTGCTCGAGCTCGACCCCAAGACGAACAGGATCGTCAGCAGCATTCCGATCGCGCGCGACGCGGTGGGCCTCGAGCCGACGGCCGTTGCACTCTGGGTGGCAAGCGAGCGCGAGCGCACCGTCTCGAGGGTCGATCTGCGCACACATGCTGTGAAGACCATCGGGGAGCCGCATCCCGTCGCGTTCATCGCGCACGACGATCGCGGCAACATCTACGTGTCGGGCTGGGACTTTCCGTTTGTATGGCAGATCGATCCGCGCACAGTGCAGATCGTCCGGTCGTTCAGGGTGAAGACGAGGGCTCTGGGTCTGGCCGTCGGAGGCGGCTCACTCTGGGTGGTCGATCGGCTGGCGAACGCGGTCACGCGTATCGACCTCGCACAGCGCCGCGTCGCCGAGACGATCAGGGTCGGGCTCGATCCACTCGACGCGACGTTTGGGTACGGCGCGCTGTGGGTCGCAAACCAGGACTCCGGCACCGTGTCCGTCATCCGACCCGGAGCCGCGAAGCCGATACGAGTCAGCGGCATCCCGAGCCCGGACGGCATCAGTGCGGGCGCCGGGGGCATTTGGGTCGCAGCCTACGGCGTCCACGCCGTCTACCGCATCGACCCGGACACGCACGCAATCGTCGCGCGGATCGACCTCGGAACGCCGGCCGACTTCCTCTTCGGTGTGACCGCCGGCGTGCACGGCGTCTGGGCCTTCGAGGACCACCATGCCGTCCGGATCAACCCGGCGACGGACCGCGTCATCGCTCGGATCAGGTTTCCGCGCGGAACGGAGCCGAAAGCGGTCGCCTCCACGCCGGACGGCGTCTGGATCTCGGTCGGGAACCCAAAAGACGACATGTGACCGCTCGGAGCTCACGGTCGGCGGCGCCGCCGTGCGAGACTGCGCATCGTGGGGAGAGCGGAGGTCGACCGGTACCTCGCAGAGCTCGACGAGCCGAAGCGGAGCACCCTGGAGGCGCTGAGGGCGTCGATCTTGGCGGTGGTGCCAGAGGCGGAGCAGTGCATCTCCTACGGCCTGCCCGCCTTCAAGGTCGAAGGCAAGACAGTGGCCGGCTTCGGTGCTTTCAAGCACCATTTGAGCTACCTCCCTCATAGCGGCTCTGTCCTCTCGAAGCTCGCGGCGGCTGTGGTGGGCTACGAGACCTCGAAGGGTGCATTGCGATTCGCGATCGACAAGCCGTTGCCCGATCGCCTCGTGAAGAGCCTCGTGAAGGCTCGTATTGACGAGCTCGGTCTCGCATAACGCCGTGCTCGAGTCTGCTCGAGCAACGGCCTGCGTGATCGCACCCGTCTGAGAAGCCGCAGCGTTCGCGTGACTTGACATCGGCGCCCGGGCGGCTCACGCTTGCGAGCAAGGTGGACCATGTCTGAGCTTCATCGTGGCACGGTCACCTTCCTCTTCACGGACATCGAGGGCTCCACCAAGCTGCTCACCCGGCTTGGCCAGAACGGATACGACGAGCTCCTGACCGCGCAGAGCGGGCTCCTGCGCGCCGCTTTCGCCGCCCACGACGGCAGGGTCGTCGATACCCAGGGCGATTCCTTCTTCGTCAGCTTCGCGACGGCCAACGACGCGATGGCTGCGGCCGTCGACGCCCAGCGCGACCTGTCGGCCCATCCCTGGCCCGAGGGAGCGACGGTCAAGGTGCGCATGGGATTGCACACGGGCGAGCCCAAGGTCGGAGCTGAGCGCTACGTGGGGATCGGCGTGCACCGGGCCGCGCGCATCGGTTCCGCCGGGCACGGCGGCCAAGTGCTGCTCTCCTCGACTACGAAGGAGCTTGCCGAGGAGGATCTGCCGCCCGGGATCACGATCCGCGATCTGGGCCGGCGCCGGCTCAAGGACATCGAGCAGCCCCAGCACGTGTACCAGCTCGTGATCGAAGGGCTGGAGAGCGAGTTCGCCCAGCTGAAGACACTCGACGTGGAGCTGAGGCGAAAGCGGCGACGCATGTACGTGGGCGCGGCGCTCATCGGAGTGGTGGCAGCGGCCGTCGCGATCCCGGTCTTCGCGCTCGGCCAGGGCAGCTCCGGCGGTGGGCTCACGGTGCAGGGCAATTCGCTTGCGGTCATCGACCCAGGCTCGAACCAGGTCGTCGCCCAGGTGCCGAACGTCGGAGCACAGCCTGCCTCGATCGCCTACGGTGCCAGTTCGCTCTGGGTTGCGAATCTCGGTGACCAGACCGTCGCGCGTGTCGATCCGGCGACGCGAGCGGTGACGCGCAACATCCCGGTCACGGGCAGCCCCACCGGCCTTGCGACCACCCCGGGTGCCGTGTGGGTGGTGAGCTCGAACCCGGCGAGCCCGTCGGTAAGCGTCACGCGGATCGATCCCCAGTTCGACACGAACGCGGGTGCGACGCGGATCGGCAACGTCGTTCCAGGCGGTTCCGGGACGGTGGCAACCAAGGGCGACGCTGTCTGGGTCGCTCCGTCGTCAGGGCTTCTCTCACGCTTGAGCCCGAAGACGGCCCGGATCGTTCAGCACATCGATCCGAACGCGGGGCCGACGGCGGTTGCGATCGGCGCGGGCGCAGTGTGGGTCGCAGACAGCGAGGCGAACACGGTCACCCGGATCGATCCCACGGGGCTGCTGACGCCGATCACGGTCGGCGAGGGCCCGGGCGCGATCGCTGTCGGCGAGGGCGGCGTGTGGGTGGCGGACTCGCTCGGCGACTCCGTCACCCGCATCGATCCGGGCACGGACGCCGTCACGACGTCGATCACCGTCGGCGCGGATCCCGTCGGGATCGCGGTAGGTGTCGGGTCCGTGTGGGTCGCAAACGGCGGTGACGGCACCGTGACTCGCATTGATGCGCTGACGGCAAGCCCCCTGAAGACGATCGACGTGGGCGGCAGCCCACAGGGGGTCGTCGTCCACGACGGCAAGGTCTGGGTGACGGTCGACCGGCAGGCGATCACGACAGCTCCTGCCGGGAGCTCGGGCGGCACGATCCGCGTCGACGCGCCGCCGGGCGCGATCGACTTCATGGACCCAGGGCTCGCCTACGCGCCGTGGTCCTGGCAGCTCCTCTACGAGACGTGCGCGAAGCTCGTCGACTTCCCCGACAGGCCGGCGCCCGATGGCGCGCGGCTGATTCCCGAGGTCGCCCAGGCGCTGCCGACCAGGTCCGCCGACGGGCTCGCCTACACGTTCAAGATCCGCAAAGGCTTCCGCTTCTCGCCGCCCTCGAACGAGCCGGTCACGGCGGAAACCTTCAAGTACTCGATCGAGCGAACCCTCAGCCCGAAGCTGAAGGGGGCCGTGCCGAGCTTCGGCTTTCTCGACGATGTCGTCGGCGCCAAGGCCTACGAGGCAGGGAGGACGGCGCAGATCAGCGGGCTTGTCGCGCGGGGCGACACACTCACCTTCCACCTCCTCTCACCCGAGCCCGACCTGGTCTCCCGGCTGACGATGCCGTTCTTCTGCGCTGTCCCGACCGGTACCCCGACCGATCCGAGCGGCCTGCCAACGATCCCGATGGCAGGCCCGTACTTCATCGCCTCCTACACACCCGGCCAGGCGGTCGTGCTCGAGCCCAACCCGAACTACACCGGCAGCCGTCCGCGCCGCCCCGACCGGATCGAGCTGACGATCGGCGTCGGGAGGCAGAAGAGCGACGCCCAGATCGAGGCCGGCACGACCGACTATGCGGATGACGGCGTGGATCCCGCAGACGCCCCGAAGCTCGAAGCTCGGTACGGGCCCGGCAGTGCGGCAGCGAAGGCCGGACGGCAGCGGTTCTTCGTCGACCGGCTCCTGGGCCTCGACTTCCTCGTCTTGAACACGAACCGCCCTCTGTTCCGCGACCTCCGCCTCCGGCAGGCGGTCAACTACGCGATCGACCGGCGCGCGCTCGCCCGCCTCGGCAGCCCCTTTGCCTTCGGCGGGCGGCCCTTCGACCAGTACCTGCCGTCCGGGCTGTTCGGCGCCGGCTCCGTCAACGCCTACCCCTCGACACCGGATCTCGCCAAGGCTCGGCTTCTGGCGGGAGCGAAGCGAAGGACAGCGGTCTTCTACACGTGCAACCAGTCGCCGTGCGATGTGATGGCACAAGTGGTGAAAAGCGACCTCGCGGCGATCGGGATCGACGTCGAGGTGAAGACGTTCCCGCTCGGAGCGCTCTTCGAACGCGAGGGAACGAAGGGTGAGCCGTACGACCTCGGCTTCGGCGAGTGGCTCGTCGACTACCCGGATCCCGAGGACTTCCTGAACTACATCCTCGAAGGCCCTGAGTTCTCGACCTTCGACGACCCGGCGTTCAAGCGCAAGCTCGCGGCCGCCGCGAAGCTCTCGGGGCCGGCGCGCTATCTCGCCTACGAAAAGCTCGACAGCGACCTCGTCCGAAACGGCGCACCCGTAGCCTCCTACAGCAACGTGGTGAACTACGACTTCTTCTCGGCCCGGACCGGCTGCCAGGTCTCCCAGCCGGTCTACGGGATCGACCTCGGGGCGCTGTGTATCCGGAAGCAAGCCGGGGGCTGACGCCCCAGGTAGCTAATCGGCGAACGGGCGCAACTCGAGAGTCCCGAACGACGCCCCGGGATTCTTCGCGGCCACTCCGAGCGCTTCCTCGAGATCCGCGCATTCGAGAATGCTGAACCCCGCGATCTGGATGTGCTGCTCGACCGCGGGCCCGTCGCCACTCAGCAGCTCTCCGTCACGAATCCTGACCGTCTTCGTCTCGTCGACCGGGGCCAGGACGTGCCCCTCGAGTCGTACGCCGCGGTCGTCCATCTCGGTACACCACGCCGCGACGGCAGCGGGAATCGAAGCTCGTTGCTCTGCGTCGAGCGCCACGCTCGGATCCCGATAGGTGAACAGCATGAATTTCATCGCGAACTCCTCCACTCAGGTGGTGTGTCACCAGACCGTCTCGAACGTCCCGATTCGTAGCTCGTGGTCGTGCTGGAAGGCCGTCTCGTCCACGCGGCGCATGTACTCGTCGCGGTTCGCCTCGACGAACTCGTTGTAGGCCTCGCGCGACTCCCAGCGGTCGACGACCAGGTAGCGGCCGGGGATCTCGGCGTCGCGGAGAAGTTCGGTTCCGACGTAGCCACGGCCCGCGCGGAAGAACGCGGCCCACTCGCCCTCGGGGCCGTAGACGCGCTCGAACTCGGCGGCGTCCCCGACCACGTCGTAGCTGAAGACGAGGGCGATCAGCGGAGGCCGCCGCGCTCGTGGTGGGCGCTGAAGAAGTTCTCGCTGCCGGCGGTCGCCATCGAGGCCGAGGCGCTGATCTCGAGGCACAGCGCGGCCGCGGCGACGATCTGAGCGAAGCGGTAGACCTTGCCGGCGCCTGCGCAGTCGATCGAGGCGAGCCAGTCGCGCGCCGAGGGGAGCGTCGTTCCGCCGCCGACCGTGCCGACCTCGAGACCGGGGAAGCGAATCGAGGCTTGAAGTCCGCCGTCGACCTTCCGCGCCGTGCCGTGTGCCATCGAGGAGGTGCCGACCATCCCGAGATCCTGCCCGGTTGCGGCAAACACCGCGGCGATCGCGGTCGCCGGAGTGAACGCGACCGACTGCATTCCGGAGGCGACCGCACCGTGGGTCCCCGCCCAGGAAAGGGTCTCGAGGTCGGCCGCGGTCGTGTGCAGCATGCGCTCGATCCGGTCGTCGGGAACGAACGCCTCGGCGATCACCGTCTTGCCGTGGCCCGAGGAGAAGTACTGGTGCGACGGCTTCTTGTCGCCGCCCATGTTCGCCTCGAGGAATGCCCGATCGGGCTTCACGGGGGCACGCTGCATCACATACGCCATGTTGAGCGCATACGAGTTGCGGGTCATCATGTTCGGCCCGACGGCGTCGCCGGTCGTCCAGCCCCAGAGGGCGTGGCACATCGGTCCGACGACATGAGTCCGGACCTCGCGCAGCCGCGCATGGCGGGAGAGCGACGGATCGTCGGATTCGCGAAGCCAGCTCTGCATCGCGGGAAGCTCCGACTCGATCCAGCGCGAGAGCGCGACTGCTTCTGCCGCGTCGGCGCAGACAAAGCAGGAGGCGCGCGTGATCCGGTCGGCGAGGACGTGGGTTCGGATCGTTCCGGCGGCGGCCGAACCGCGGGTCATCGAGAGCGTGAGGCTGCCCTCGGTGTGGGCAAGTGGGACGTGCACCGTCTCCTCGGCCCGCGAGGTTTCGACGAGGGTGCCGGTGTCGGTCAGCTCGTAGGAGCCGAGCTCGATCGCGACCGGGCAGGCGGAGACCGGGATGACCGCCACGCCGGTGAGCGCCTCGGCCGCGCCGGCGAACGGCTCGAGGTCGACGGAGGTCACGAGCCCGCCCACGCCGAGGATCTCCTGGCGGGCGCGGATCGAGCCCGGATCGTTTTTCCGCGGCCAGCGCATCGGCCTATTCAACACGGATATGACGCCAGGACGCCGGGCTACCGCGCGCTCTATCGGTACGGGAAATCCGCAGTTGCGCGCACGTCCGCATTGGTAGGCTTTGCCCTGCTTCGTCGCGTCGATCGGGGTCGGGGGACGAAGCCATCCTGCAAGCGAGCGCAATAAGGAGCAAGACAGTTGGCTGAAGGGACCGTCAAGTGGTTTTCGAACGAGAAGGGCTACGGATTCATCGAGCGTGAGGGCGGGGACGACGTCTTCGTTCACTTCTCCGCGATCACGATGGATGGCTACAAGTCACTGACCGAGGGTCAGCGCGTTCAGTTCGAGGTCGTGCAGGGCGACAAAGGCCTGCAGGCGGCGAACGTCCAGGCGCCCTAGCTTCGTTCGGAACCCGAGCGTTCGAAGGGCTCCGAGAGGGGCCCTTCGTTATGGAAGGATCGACTGATGGCAATCACACGCGAGGAAGTGCTCCACGTCGCGCGGCTGGCGCGGCTCGAGCTGTCCGAGGACGAGATCGAGCGCTTCCAGGGGCAGCTCTCGGCGATCCTCGATGCGGTCTCGAAGGTGTCCGAGCTCGACCTGTCGGACGTTCCCCCGACGTCGCATCCGCTCGAGCTTGCGAACGTCTGGGCCGAGGACGAGCCTCGACCCTGCCTGCCGCTCGAGGACGTCTTCGCGAACGCGCCGGACCGCGACGAGGACTACTTCCGGACGCCGCCGGCGTAGAGGCTTCCAGATGGCACGCATCCGTCTCACTTCCGGTACAGACACGTCACGGCTTCTCTGCGAGAATTTCACCAGGGAGGCTCGCGCCCCCCTAGGGGCACGTGGGGCAACGCGGGCGCGGCAAGCCACAGCCGGAGCGTCCCGGTGAGCGCCGGAATCGACACGATGCGGCTCTCCGCCGAGCAGGCCCGCGCGCTGCTCGATCGCGGTGAGGCCTCGCCGCGTGAGCTCTGGGACGCCTATCGCGCTGCGATCGACCGCCACAACGATGAGCTCAACGCCTACCTCACGCTCGTCGACGAGCCCGAGGGCGAAGGCGTCCCGATCGCGCTGAAGGACGTGATCTCGACGAAGGGGATCCGGACCACCGCCGGCTCGAAGATCCTCGAGAACTACATCCCCGTCTTCGATTCCACCGTCGCCGCGCGCTGCAAGGAGGCGGGCCTGCCGACGCTCGGGAAGACGAATACCGACGAGTTCGCGATGGGCTCCTCGACCGAGAACTCCGCGTACGGCCCGACCCGAAACCCATGGGATCCAACGCGCGTCCCCGGCGGCTCGGGAGGCGGCTCGGCCGCTGCCGTGGCGGCCGGCCTCGCGCCCTGGGCCCTCGGCTCGGACACCGGTGGCTCGGTCAAGCTTCCGGCCGCCTTCTGCGGGAACGTCGGCCTCCGCCCGACCTACGGCACGGTCTCGCGCTATGGGATCGTCGCCTTCGCCTCGAGCCTCGACCAGGTCGGCCCGGTCACCCGGAACGTCCGCGACAACGCGCTCCTGTACGGGATCATCAGCGGCCGCGACGCGAACGATTCGACCACGGTCGAGGTGCCGCCGGTCGAGCTCCCGGAGCCCGGCGATCTGAAGGGCGTCCGCATCGGGCTGCCGCGCCAGCTCAACGAGGTCGAAGGAATCGAGCCCGGCGTGAAAGCCGCGGTCGACGCAGCGATCGCCCACGCGGCGGCGCTCGGCGCCGAGATCGAGAGCTGCGAGCTGCCGCTCTCGGTCGACTACGGCCTCCCCTGCTACTACCTGATCGCCCCCGCCGAGGCCTCGTCGAACCTGGCCCGCTACGACGGAGTCCGCTACGGGCTGCGCTCCGACGGAGCGGACTTCCGGGAGATGGCGATGCGGACGCGTCACGACGGGCTCGGCGACGAGCCCAAGCGCCGGATCATGATCGGCACCTACGCGCTCTCGTCCGGCTACTACGACGCCTACTACGCGACCGCCCAGAAGGTGCGCACGGTGATCAAGCGCGAGCACGAGGCGCTGTTTCAGCGCTTCGACGTGCTCGTCTCGCCGACCTGCGCCACGACGGCATTCCCGCTCGGAGCCAGGGCCGCCGACCCGCTCGCGATGTACCTCACGGACGTGCTGACGATCCCCTCGAACATGGCCGGCATGCCGGGGCTCTCGATCCCGTGCGGGCTTTCCGAAGGGCTCCCCGTCGGCCTCCAGCTCATCGGCCCGCAGTTCTCGGAGAACTCCCTCTACCGCATCGCGGCCTCCCTCGAGGCCCGGATCGGGTTCGAGCCGATTCCGGAGCGGCTGAAATGACGGTGCGGCGGAGATGAATTGGGAGCCGGTGATCGGGCTCGAGGTCCACGTCCAGCTGAAGACTCGGACGAAGATGTTCTGCCGCTGCGAGAACGGCTTCGGCGGCGGCCCGAACACGCAGACCTGCCCGGTCTGTCTCGCCTTTCCGGGCGCGCTTCCCGTTCCGAACCGCTCGGCAATCGAGCTGACGATCAAGCTCGGGCTCGCACTCGGCTCCGAGATCGCGAAGCACTCGGTGTTCCACCGGAAGAACTACTTCTATCCGGACAACCCGAAGGCGTACCAGATCTCGCAGTACGACGAACCGCTCTGCATCGGTGGCAAGCTCACCGTGCCGAGGCCCGAGGGGGACCTCGAGATCGGCATCGTCCGCGCGCACCTCGAGGAGGACGCTGCGAAGAACATCCACGTCGCAGCCTCGGGCCGGATTCACGGCGCGACCGCGACCCTCGTGGACTTCAACCGCTGCGGCACACCGCTGCTCGAGATCGTCACCGAGCCCGAGCTCCACTCGGCCGACGACACGAAGCGCTTCCTGCAGCTTCTCCGTCAGACCGTCGTCGAGCTCGGGCTCTCGGACGCGGAGCTCGACAAGGGATCGATGCGGTTCGACGTGAACGTCTCGGTGCGCCCCTCCGGCACGCACGAGCTCCACACGCGTACGGAGCTGAAGAACATGAACTCCTTCAACTTCGCCGCCAAGGGGATCGACAAGGAGGTCGCCCGCCAGATCGCGATCTACGAGTCCGGCGGCACAGTCGAGCAGGAGACACTGCACTTCGACCCGGGCAACGAGGACTCGCCGCCGCTCCGCTCGAAGGAGGAGGCACAGGATTACCGCTACTTCCCGGAGCCCGACCTCGTCCCGATCGAGCCGTCGGGTGAGCTGGTCGACGCGCTGCGCGCCCAGATCGGCGAGCTGCCGAGCGCCCGTATCGACCGGATCGCGAGGACGCTCTCGTTCTACGACGCCGACGTCCTCGTCACCGGAGGCCTCGACCGCCTCTGGTCCGAGGTCGTCGCCGGCGGTGCCGATGAGAAGGAGACCGCGAACGTTCTCGCCAACGCGTTTGTCGCGACCGGGATCGATCCGGAACAGGTCGACGCCGGTGAGCTCGCAAAACTCGTCACGGCCCGCGCCGGGATCCCGCGCGCTGCCTTCGACGAAGCGCTCGCGCACTCGGCAGACGAAGGCTTCAGCGCCGACCCCTACATCGCGCAGAAGGCCGTCTCCGACGCGGCCGAGCTCGACCCGATCATCGACGCCGTGATCGCCGCGAGCCCCGGCCAGGTCGAGCAGTACCGCGGCGGCAAGGAGGGCCTCCTCGGCTACTTCGTCGGCCAGGTGATGAAGGAGACGGGCGGCAAGGCCGACCCGCGCGTGGTCAGCGAGCGCGTGCGCGAAAAGCTCGCCGGCTGATCCGAAGAGCGCCGAGGTCGGTCAGACACCAACCGCTCCCGCTTGGCCGAAAGCCGGGACGCTCCCATCCAGGGAGAATCACGCCGGCAACAACGGTGCCGGGCGCCGGTTCTTCGCTTCCGGCCGGTCGGTGGCCGAGACCCTGTCGGCTAGCCTTGAGCCCATGCAGAAGCGCTACCTCTTCACTCCCGGCCCGACCCCGGTGCCGCCCGAGGTGCTCGCCGCAGAGGCGCAGCCGATGGTCCATCACCGCGGCGCCGACTTCCGGGAGGTGTACGAGCGCACGCTGGAGCGGCTGAAGGAGGTCTTCCGCACCCCGGATCCGGTGCTGCTCTTCAGCGCGTCGGGGACCGGGGCGATGGACAGTGCGGTCACGAACCTGACGAAGCCGGGCGATCGCGCCGCCGTCGTCGTCGCCGGCGCATTCGGCGAGCGGTGGGCGAAGATCTGCGCCCACTACGGCCTCGACATCCAGCGCATCGACTACGAGTGGGGCGAGATCCCCGATCCGGCCGAGATCGGCGCGGCTGTCGCCGAGAGCGGAGCCGACCTCGTCTTCTGCACGCAGTCCGAGACATCGACCGGCGTCGTCACCGACATCCAGGCGATCAAGGCCGCCGTGGGCGACGCGACCCTCGTCGTCGACGCCGTCTCCTCTCTCGGCGCCGTGCCGCTCGAGACCGAGGCATGGGGAGTCGACGTCGTCCTCTCGGGGTCGCAGAAGGCGTTGATGTGCCCCCCGGGGCTCGCGATGGCCTCGGTCGCCGGGCGGCTCTGGGAGACCCTTCCGCCCTCACGCAGCTTCTACTTCGACTGGCGCGGCACGCGGAAGGCACAGGAGGTCTTCGACGCTGCCTTCACGCCGGCCGTCTCGCTGATCCGCGGCCTCGACGTCGCCCTCGGGATGATCCTCGACGACGGGCTCGACGCAGCGTTCGAGCGCCACGTCCGTCTCGGCCGGGCAACGCGGGCCGGCGCGAAGGCCATGGGGCTCGAGCTCTTCTCGCCCGACGACGACTCCTCCGCGGTCGTCACCGCGATCCGCACGCCCGAGGGAATCGAGTCACCCGTGCTCCTGCGCCACCTCCGCGAAGAGCACGGGGTCACGCTCGCCCCTGGTCAGGGCGCACTGAAGCCGAATCTCTTCCGGATCGGCCACATCGGCTGGTTCGACATCTTCGACATCGCCTCGGCGCTCGCCGCGCTCGAGCTCGCGCTGACCGAGCTCGGGGCCGACATCGAGCGCGGCGTCGCAGTCGGCCGGGCCTTCGAGGCCTACGAGCAGCGCGTCACCGCGTAGCGAGACCGGCATGTGGCCCGAGCCGGTCGAACGGGTCGCGCGGGAGCTCCGCGCCGCGGCGATCGACGCGACGATTCACGAGTTCCCGGAGGAGCTCCCGACCGCTGCAGCGGCTGCGACGGCGAGCGGCTCCCCGCTCGACGAGTTCGTCTACGTTGTTGTCTTCATCTGCGACGAACGGCCTGTCGTCGCGCTCGTCCCGGGCGATCGGGTCGCCGACGAGGCAAAAGTCGCCGCCGCCGCCGGGACGGCCGCGATCAGGCCCGCAACCCCCGCCGAGGTCAGCACGGCGACCGGCTTCGACCCGGGGCTCGTCGCCCCGTTCCCGCTCCCCGAGGGGGTGCACGTCCTGATCGAGCGAACGCTCTTCCAGCACCCACGCGTCTGGGTCTGTGCCGGTTCCGCGACCCACATCGCGGCCCTCGCAACCACTGAGCTCCAGCAGCTCACGGGGGCTGAAACGGCGGATCTGCTGGGCCCTCGCTACTCTTCGGCGACCGACCGCTAAAGGAGATCCCGATGGAAGCGACCGAGAAGATCTGGATGAACGGCGAGCTCGTCGACTGGGACGACGCGCGTGTCCACGTAGGGGTACACGGCCTCCACTACGGCTCGGGAGTATTCGAAGGCGTCCGCTGCTACGACACGCCGAAGGGGCCAGCGGTCTTCCGGCTCACCGAGCACATGCAGCGCCTGAAGGACTCGGGCCGGCTGATCAACATGGCGATCCCGTACTCGCTCGACGAGCTGCGCGACGCCACGATGGAGCTGCTCGGAGCGAACGGGCTGGCCGAGTGCTACATCCGTCCGATCGCCTTCTCGGGCTTCGGTCAGCTCGGCGTCTCGGCGCGCTCGAACCCGGTCGAGACCGTGATCATGTCGTGGCCGTGGGGGACATACCTCGGCGAGGAAGCGCTCCGCGACGGGATTCGCACGAAGATCTCCTCCTGGCAGCGAATGCCTCCGAACGTGATCCCGCATGCGTCCAAGGCGACCGGCGTCTATCTGAACTCGATGCTCGCGGTGAACGAGGCCCAGCGAGCCGGCTACGACGAGGCGATCCTGCTGACGCCGGACGGCAATGTCGCCGACGGCCCCGGCGAGACGATCTTCGTGATCTCGAAGGGCAAGATCTACACACCCGACCTCTCCACGGGGATCCTCCACGGGATCACCCGTGACTCGATCGTCCAGATCGCGGACGACCTCGGCTACGAGGTGATCGAGAAGAACCTGATCCGCTCCGACCTCTATCTCGCGGACGAGATCTTCATGTGCGGCACCGCCGCCGAGGTAACCCCGATGCGCTCGGTCGACGACCACGAGATCGGCGTCGGGCCGATCACGAAGGAGCTGCAGAAGGCCTACCTCGACACCGTCCGCGGCGCCAGCGACCGCTGGGCGCAGTGGCGGGAGCTCGTGCCGAGCATGGCCCGCGCGTGAGCGTCAGCTCACGCGACATAGGGCTCTCGAGCCCGTGGATCGACGAGCGCGACGAGGAGCTCGTGCTCGAGGTGCTCCGCTCCGGCCGTCTCTCCCTCGGCCCCGTGGGCCCGCGCTTCGAACAGCTGCTCGCCGAGGCGGTCGGGGCGCCTTACTGCGCCGCTTGTTCCTCGGGCACCGCCGGGCTCCACCTCTGCATGCACCTGCTCGGTGTGGGGCCGGGAGACGAGGTGATCACCTCGCCGTACTCGTTCGTCGCGTCGGCGAACTGCGCGATCTACGTCGGCGCGACCCCGGTCTTCGCAGACATCGACCCGAAGACGCTGAACCTCGATCCCGCCGCCGTCGAGGCAGCGATCACCCAGCGGACGAAGGCGATCGTCGCCGTCGACATTTTCGGCTACCCGTGCGAGCTCGACGAGCTGCGGGCGATCTGCGACCGTCACGGCCTGGCGCTCGTCGAGGACTCCTGTGAGGCCCTCGGCGCCGTCTACAAGGGACGGCCGCTCGGCTCCCACGGGCATCTCGCGACGTGGGCGTTCTATCCGAACAAGCAGGTGACGACCGGCGAGGGCGGCGCCGTCACGACCGCGAGCGCCGAACAGCACGAACAGCTCGTCTCGTTGCGCAACCAGGGCCGGCTCGAGACCTCGAGCTGGCTGCAGCACGGCCGGCTCGGCTTCAACTACCGCCTCGACGACATCTCCGCAGCACTCGGAATCGGCCAGCTCGGGCGGCTCGACAAGATCCTCGAGGCCCGGCGCGAAGTCGCCGAGCGCTACACGGAGCTTCTCGGCGGGCTCGACCTCGAGACGCCGCTGCCCGACGACGCCGACCACGTCCGCTCCTGGTTCGTCTACGTCGTGAAGCTCCCGGCCGGCGTCGACCGTGACGGCGTGATGGCGAGGCTCGGGCTCGACGGAATCGCCACCGCGCCCTACCTGCCCTCGATCCATCTCCAGTCCTACATGCAGGAGCGCTACGGCTTCGCGGAAGGGATGTGCCCGGAGAGCGAGGACGCCAGCCGGAGGACGATGGCGATCCCGTTCCACGCCCGGCTGCCGCGCGACGATCAGGAGCGCGTCGTCGAGGGTTTGCGCGGCGCGCTGGAATCTGCCTGACGCTGCCGCGATAATCCCCGGGTGGTCGACACCGCGCCCCGAATGATCTTCCTCGGCTTCGGCAAGTACGTCCGCGCCGACAAGATCTACGCGCTCGAGCCGCTTGCGGAGGGCGAACGCGGCCACGGCGCGCGGACGCGTGTCTGGGTCGACGGAATCGCCGAGCCGATCGTCGCCTCGCGAACCGAGCGAGCGATCGTTGCGGCGATGGGCACGAACCCCGCGGCCGAGAACACGAGGATCGTCGACGGCGCGCTCGACCTCGCCCAGCGAGTCGCCGATGCGGCGGAGCAGGGACGTTTCGACGTCGTCGACCTCGGCCGCCGCGCCCGCCGCCTACTCGAAGCGACGACGAAGCCCCGGGGGCCCGAGAGTCTCTTCTGAGCTCGTGGATGGACTTCGATCGGGACGCCCATGAGGTCGCACCCGACCTGATCGGCGCCGAGCTTCTCGTCGAGGGCGTCGGCGGGTTGATCGTCGAGCTCGAGGTCTATGCGCCCGGCGACCCGGCCTCTCACGCATGGCGCGGCCGCACGCCGCGAAACGCCGCGATGTTCGGTCCGCCCGGCCACGCCTATGTCTACCGCTCCTACGGGATCCACTGGTGCCTGAACTTCGTCTGCGGGCCGGGCGAGATCCCGAGTGCGGTACTGATTCGCGCCCTCGAGCCGACCATCGGGCTGGGCACGATGCGAGAGCGGCGCGGGGTGGAGGATGTGCGCCTTCTCTGCGCCGGCCCCGGCCGACTCTGTGAGGCGCTGGCGGTGACGATCGCCGAGGACGGGCTTCCGCTCGACCGGCCGCCGTTCAGCCTTGTCCCTCCCGCGGCGAGGCCCGAGCTCGCCGTCGGCACGCGGATCGGCCTCACGAAAGCCGCCGACCTCCCCTGGCGCTACGGCCTCGCGGGGTCGCGCTTCCTCAGCCGCCCGTTCAGGCCCGCTTGACCGTCAGGACGACGCGCATCCCGGGCCCAGCCGCCACGCCCGCCGGCGGGCTCTGAGCGACGACCCGTCCCCGGCCGCCGCCCTCGACGCGCCCGCGAAGGTCGAGCCGCGCCAGCGCCTTCCGCGCTTTCGGCACCGGCATCCCTACGAGATGCGGCACCACGCCGTACACCGCACGCGAGACCACGAGCTTTACCTCGTCGTAGGCCGAGAGCGTCCCGTTCACCGGCGACTGGGACACGACGACGCCGACCCGTTGCCCCGGTTTCGCCGGTGCATACGAGACGGTGTCCGAAAGCGGCTGGCCGATCAGCCGGGTCTTGGCGTCGTCGAGGGTTGCGCCGCGGACATCGGGAACCTCGACCTCGTCGACCTTGCAGGGCGCCGTCGAGGTGGGCGCGGACCCGCTGAAGAACTCGAGCAGCGCCGAGCCGCGGCAGTTCCCGTTATCGAGCTCGAGCCGGTTGTCACGGAAGATCACCTTCGACGGGCTCGCGTACGGAACAGAAGCGGCCGGCAGCGCCGTCGTCGGCGAGAGCTTCTCGTAGGCGAGCGCCTTCTGCATGAACGCCTTCCAGATCAGGGCAGGGAACGTGCCCCCTTCGACGGTCTGGCCGTGGAACTCGGTGAGCATCGGCACGAGCTTGTTCGGGTAGCCGACCCAGACGGCCGTCACCAGGTCGGGTGTGAAACCGACGAACCAGGCGTCACCGAAGTTCTCCGTCGTCCCGGTCTTGCCGGCCACCTGCCAGCCGGGAAGCGCTGCCGCGGTGCCTGTGCCGTACTGCACGACCCCCTGGAGCATCTGATCCTCGATCCCGGCGTTCCCGTTCGTGAGCCACGGGATCGAGATCGGCTCCGTGTCGTTCGCGACCGTCGTCGGCTTCGGGCTCGTCGGGAACGTGATCGCCTTAACGGCGTTCGGCTCGTTGTGGAAGATCGAGGTGTCGAGGCGGTAGCCGCCGTTTGCGAGGGTCGCATACGCGCGCGCCATCTCGAGCGGCGTCGCGGGCTCTGCGCCGAGCCCGATCGAGAAGTACGGCTCGAGCCGGCTTGTGATCCCCATCTCCTTCGCGGCCGCGACGACGTTCCCCGGCCCGACGAGGTTCGTGAGCTGCGCGAACACGGTGTTGTCGGAGTACGCGATCGCCTTCGAGAGGTCGATCGGCCCGAGGCTCGTGTGCTCGAAGTTCGTCACGCTCCACGCCCGTCCGCCGGCGTCGATCACGACCGGATGGGAGTCGAGCTCCGATGACGGCGCGATCCCGTCCTTCAGCGCGGCGGCGAGCACGAACGCCTTGAACGCCGAGCCCGGCTGCCGCTCGCCCTGCGTGGCGAGGTTGAACTGGCTCGCGTGGAAGTTGCGCCCGCCGACCATCGCGACCACCGCGCCCGTGTGGACGTTGATCGAGACGAGCGCGGCCGTCGGCCCGACCGAGGGCGGCAGCGCGGTCGCGATCGCCTTGCGCGCCAGCTTCTGGAGACCCAGATCGATCGTGGTCGTGACCTTCATCCCGCCGCCGAAGACCTTCCCGGGATACCGCGAGACGAGCTGGTCGGTCACGTAGTTCGCAAAGTACGGGGCCGCCTCGCTCGTCGTCCCCGGCAGCCGGATCGAGCTCGGATTCGGCATCGGCGTGTGGAGGGCCGTCCGGTAGCCGTCGCGATCGATGTAGTGCTGCAGGAACATCTGCTTCAGCACGAGGTTCCGGCGATCGCGTGTGGCCGTCGGATGCGTCACCGGGTCGTAGAGCGTCGGGTTCTCGGGGATCCCGGCGAGGAGCGCCGCCTCGGCCGGTGTCACGACGTCGGCACCGTGCCCGAAGTAGACCTTCGCCGCCTCCTGGACGCCATAGGCCCCGTTCCCGAAGTAGATCGTGTTCAGGTAGGCGGTCAGGATCTTGTCCTTCGGCCAGATCTGCTCGAGCTTCCACGCGAGCGCCGCCTCCTTCAGCTTCCGCGTCACCGTCGGTGCGTCGCCGTTGATCGCGTTCTTCACGTACTGCTGTGTGATCGTCGAGCCGCCCTCGACCGGGCCGCCCGTCACGTCGGACCAGAGCGCGCGGAGGATGCCGTGCACGTCGATCCCGCGGTGGTCGTAGAAGCGCTTGTCCTCGATCGCGACGATCGCCTGCTTGATCTTGGGCGAGATCTCGGCCGACGGGACGACCACTCTCGCCTGCGAGCCGCGCAGCACGGCGAGCACCGTCTTCCATCGCTCGCGTAGAGATAGGTGTTCTGGTGGAGCGCCTTCTGGTTCTGCGGGTTCAACTCGGACACCTGGGCGGCGACCGCAGTGAGCATCCCGAACGCGAAGACGGTCATCCCGAGGACGGCGAGCACGGCGAGCACGGCCAGCAGTCTCAGCTTGCGAATACGGTGCCGCTTGCGCGGGCGATCCCTTTTCCTGAGCAGAGCCAGAGCGCTCGGTAGTGTAGCCCTGTGGCGCCGGCCGACCTCACGCGGAACGCCGTCGACGTGCTTCCGGAGGGCGGCCTCGAGGCGAAGCTCGCCCTCGGCCGGCCGCTGCGCGTGAAGCTCGGGATCGACGTCACCTCCCCGGACATCCACATCGGCCGCGCGATTCCCCTCCAGCGGATGCGGGCGTTTCAGGACGAAGGGCATACGGGGGTGCTGATCATCGGCGACTACACGACGCGCATCGGCGACCCGTCGGGGCGCTCGGCCGAGCGGCCGATCCTCTCCGACGAGGAGATCGACGCGAACGCGAAGACCTACCTCGAGCAGGCGATGGTGGTGCTCGACCGCGATCGCACGGAGGTGCGCTACAACGGCGAGTGGCTCTCGAAGCTCTCCTACGCCGAGGTGGTGCGGCTTGCGCGCACGATCACCGTGGCGAGGCTCCTCGAGCGCGACGATTTCGCGAAGCGGATGGCGGCGAAGGAGCCAATCTCCGTCTCCGAGCTGCTCTATCCGCTGATGCAGGCCTACGACTCGGTCGCGATCGAGGCGGACGTCGAGCTCGGCGGTACCGATCAGCTCTACAACCTGCTCGCCGGCCGCGACGTGATGTCGCAGTACGGCCTCGAGCCTCAGATCGTGCTGACGACGCCGCTCCTGCTCTCGTGGGACGGCGAGAAGATGAGCTCGTCGGTCGGCAACAACATCCCGTTGACGGCGGCGCCCGACGAGATGTTCGGCCGGACGATGCGGATTCCCGACGAGCTGCTCCCGGACTGGTGGCGCCTCGTGGTGCAGGCCGATGCGCCGGCCGGGGAGCCGATGGCGTCGAAGCTCGCGCTTGCGCGGGCGATCGTGGCGCGGTCGCACGGCGAGGCGGCTGCCGCGGCGGCCGAGGAGCACTTCTCGCGGGTTGTTCGCCGGCACGAGGCGCCCGAGGAGGTCGAGGAAGTGTCGCTTCCTCTCGGCGAGGACGTGCATCTTCCGGCCCTGCTTGCCTCGTCGCTCGGGGTGGCCTCGACCTCGGAGGCACGGCGGCTGATCGCGCAGGGCGCGGTCAGTCTCGACGGAGAGCCCGTTGCGACGGTTGACCTGCCGCGGTCCGAGCTCGCCGGTAAGCTGCTACAGGTCGGCAAGCGCCGTTTCGCCCGCCTCGTATAGCCGGCGAACGGATGGTCTTAGGCAGCCCCACGACCGAAGGCTTGCCCAGTTACATCAAACGCGCTACACTTCTGCGGTTGCCCTGTGGGCAGCAGCTAGAGCAGTAAGGGTTACAAGAGCGGTAAGGGTTACAGCAGTACCGCAGTAGGACAGTCAACCGACCTCACCGACCAAGGAGCTTCCTTAGGCCGATTCGTAGAAGGATACGATTCGATTCTAGTGGAGGCCTCTGGCGCGAGTCGGGGGCATTTTTTTGGTTAGAACACAGTTTTGGCTAGAACGCAGTTCGGCAAGACGCCGCCTAGCGGCACCGGTCTTTGAAAACTCAACAGCGTTCATACGTCGAGACCCAGACGGTCTCGTCCGGCTGCGTGCAAACGTCGGCCGGCCACGATCCCGTCTGGTCTAGAACCTCGTCGTGCCCGTGCGGCTGCCTCGGCAGCAGCAAGGTGCATGACCTTTGAGCGATATATGGCTCAAAGTGACAGAACCGCCGGCAAGCACCATCCGCCGGCAGCAAGTTCTTCACGGAGAGTTTGATCCTGGCTCAGGACGAACGCTGGCGGCGCGCTTAACACATGCAAGTCGAGCGAGAACCGGTCCTTCGGGACCGGGGAAAGCGGCGAACGGGTGAGTAACACGTGAGTAATCAACCCCCGGCACCGGGATAGCCCGAGGAAACTCGGATTAATACCGGATGGCCCAGCAGCTCTTCGGGGCGGCTGGGAAGGGTAGCTTCGGCCTCCGGCCGGGGACGAGCTCGCGGCGGATTAGCTTGTTGGTGGGGTAATGGCCTACCAAGGCGACGATCCGTAGCTGGTCTGAGAGGACGATCAGCCACACTGGGACTGAGACACGGCCCAGACTCCTACGGGAGGCAGCAGTGGGGAATCTTGCACAATGGGCGAAAGCCTGATGCAGCGACGCCGCGTGAGGGAAGAAGGCTTTCGGGTTGTAAACCTCTTTCAGGAGGGACGAAGCTACTCGGGTTAATAGCCCAGAGGGTGACGGTACTTCCAGAAGAAGCCCCGGCTAACTACGTGCCAGCAGCCGCGGTAATACGTAGGGGGCAAGCGTTGTCCGGATTTATTGGGCGTAAAGAGCGTGTAGGCGGCCAGATAGGTCTGTTGTGAAAACTCGAGGCTCAACCTCGAGACGCCGATGGAAACCATTTGGCTAGAGTCCGGAAGAGGAGAGTGGAATTCCTGGTGTAGCGGTGAAATGCGCAGATATCAGGAAGAACACCCGTGGCTAAGGCGGCTCTCTAGTACGGTACTGACGCTGAGAC